>NZ_MRDL01000017.1 GCF_002008365.1 Rhizobium leguminosarum bv. viciae USDA 2370 | reverse complement strand
GGTTATACCGTGCTCGATTATGCCCAGGCCGGCGTCATGGGCGATCTGACCGAGACGGCGAAGAAGGAAGGCTGGGACAAGTCGGTTCCGGCAGCGCTGCAGAAGTTCTCGGTCTATGACGGCAAGTGGGTTGCAGCTCCCGTCAACGTCCACTCGGTCAATTGGCTGTGGATCAACAAGGCTGTGATGGACAAGATCGGCGGCACCCAGCCGAAGACCTTCGACGAGCTGATCGCACTGCTCGACAAGGCCAAGGCCGCCGGCGTCATCCCGCTCGCCCTTGGTGGCCAGAACTGGCAGGAAGCGACGATGTTCGATTCCATCGTGCTGTCGACCGGCGGTCCGGAGTTCTACAAGAAGGCCTTCAACGACCTCGACGAGGAATCGCTGAAGTCCGACACGATGAAGAAGTCCTTCGACAATCTGGCGACGATCATCAAATATGTCGACCCGAATTTCTCGGGCCGCGACTGGAACCTGGCGACCGCCATGGTCATCAAGGGTGATGCGCTGGTGCAGGTGATGGGCGACTGGGCCAAGGGCGAATTCGTCGCCGCCAAGAAGACGCCGGATACCGACTTCCTCTGCTACCGCTTCCCCGGCACCGACGGCAGCGTGGTCTACAACTCCGACATGTTCGGCATGTTCAACGTCCCTGATGACCGCAAGGCTGCCCAGGTGGCGCTGGCAACGGCAACGCTGTCGAAGAGCTTCCAGTCGGCCTTCAACGTCGTCAAGGGTTCGGTGCCGGCTCGCACCGACGTTCCCGATACCGACTTCGACGCTTGCGGCAAGAAGGGCATCGCCGACCTGAAGGCAGCCAACGAAGGCGGCACGCTGTTCGGCTCGCTGGCGCAAGGCTACGGCGCACCGCCGGCCATCGCCAATGCCTATAAGGATGTCGTCTCGAAGTTCGTCCACGGCCAGATCAAGACCTCCGACGAAGCCGTCAAGCAGCTCGTCCAGGCGATCGACGACGCCCGCTGAGACCACTGTCGACTTAAAATGCTTCCCCGCCTGCTCGCGGGGAGGCGTCAGGCTCCGCGCCGATCATACGGGATGATCATGCGGGGCCGATTGTGGGAAGGAGATGACATTCCATGAGCACCGTTGCGACCACCGATCCGGTTTTGACGCCGAGACAATCGACGGCGATCTCGTTGAGGGGCCGGCTGCAGGATGCGCTGCCGAAGATCGTCCTGGCGCCGAGCTTCGTCATCACCATCATCTTCGTCTACGGCTTCATCGTCTGGACGGCCTATCTGTCGTTCACCAATTCCAAGACCTTTCCCTCCTATGCGCTGACGGGGCCACGCGCCTATCAGCGGCTGTGGCGCTGGACCTTCGAGAGCGATCCGCCGTCCTCCTGGTACACCTCGATCACCAACATGGCGATCTTCGGCTTCCTCTATGTCGGCATCTGCCTGGCGCTCGGCCTGTTCCTCGCCATCCTGCTCGACCAGAAGATCCGCGGCGAGGGGCTGCTCCGGCCGATCTTCCTCTATCCGATGGCGCTGTCCTTCATTGTGACAGGCGTTGCCTGGAAATGGTTCCTCGATCCCGGCCTCGGGCTGGAACAGACGCTGCACCATTTTGGCTGGACGAGCTTCCACTTCGACTGGATCAAGAACAAGGACTTCGTCATCTACACCGTCGTCATCGCCGGCGTCTGGCAGGCGTCGGGCTTCGTCATGGCGATGTTCCTGGCCGGCTTGCGCGGCATCGACGGCGAGATCATGAAGGCAGCCCAGATCGATGGCGCTTCCGCCTTCCAGCTCTATCGGCGCATTGTCATTCCGCTGCTGCGGCCGATCTTTCTGTCCGCCTTCATCGTGCTCGCCCATATGGCGATCAAGTCCTACGACCTGGTGGTGGCGCTGACCTCGGGCGGCCCCGGCGGCTCGGCCTGGCTGCCGTCGAACTTCATGTATGAATACACCTTCAAGCGCAACGAGATGGCCGTCGGCTCGGCCAGCGCCATCATCATGCTGATGACCATCTCGGCAATCATCGTTCCCTATCTCTATTCCGAACTGAAGGAGAAGGCGCGATGAGCAGCGTGACCTCTCCAATAGCAACCTCGACCGCACCGCTGCGGCAGGGTGGCGACGACAGGAACGACAGCAAGAACAGCAACAACACCCGCTGGATCGGCCGCACCGTCATCTACGGCCTGCTGCTGATCTTTGCCGTCCTCTATCTGATGCCGCTCTTCGTCATGCTGACCACCTCGTTCAAGACCATGGACGAGATCCAGAACGGCAACATGCTGGCGCTGCCGCAATCGCCGACCTTCGATCCCTGGGTCAAGGCCTGGGGCGAGACCTGCGTCGGCCTGACCNCGCCGACCTTCGATCCCTGGGTCAAGGCCTGGGGCGAGACCTGCGTCGGCCTGACCTGCGCCGGCATCAAGGGCTACTTCTGGAACTCGATCAAGATGGTCGTGCCGGCTGTCGCGATCTCCACCATCATGGGGGCGTTGAACGGCTATGTCCTGACCAAATGGCGCTTTCCCGGCCACACANCTGCGCCGGCATCAAGGGCTACTTCTGGAACTCGATCAAGATGGTCGTGCCGGCTGTCGCGATCTCCACCATCATGGGGGCGCTGAACGGCTATGTCCTGACCAAATGGCGCTTCCCCGGCCACACGCTGGTGTTCGGGCTGATGCTGTTTGCCTGCTTCATCCCGTTCCAGTCGGTGCTGTTGCCGATGGCAACGATCCTCGGCTCG
>NZ_MRDL01000051.1 GCF_002008365.1 Rhizobium leguminosarum bv. viciae USDA 2370 | reverse complement strand
ATATGACTACTCCTAGCGTTACCACTAGGACTGCCAGTCAGTAGCCCGTCATCGCAAGACGGCTTTCACCGTGGGCTTACCAATGAGCCCTCGGACCTCGATGCGATCGCCGTCCTTAAGGCCTCGACCCGCGAGATCTTCCGCATTCATAAAAACCACGTCGCGCCGACCGAATACGCCGCGATAACGATCGTCCAATCCGTAGATGGTGGTGTTATATTGATCGTGACTTCGAATAGTCGTCAGCATCAAGGCGCCTTCGCTCTCGGCGGGCGTATCCTCGGAGAGACCGGGAGACGGGAGGAACTTCGCCTTTCGCTCAGGCGTGTTCCACCGGCGAAATGAAGCAGCGACGTCAAGTCTAAAGCCACCCGGTTTGCGCACACGAGTATTGAATTCGTGGAAGTCGGGAAACACCTCCTCGATCTTGTCGCGGATGCGGTCGTAGTCCGCTACCATACCCTCCCAGTCTATGCCATATCGGTCACCAAGCGTAGCTCTTGCGATCCCTCCGATGATCGCCGGCTCGGAGCGGACAAGTTCGCCAGGTGGGTGAAGAAACCCTCGCGAAGCGTGAACCATGGACATCGAATCCTCGACAGTGACCGCTTGGCGGCCGGATGCCTGGATATCGCGGTCCGTCCGTCCGAGACATGGCAGAACGAGAGTGGTTTTCGCGGTCAGCAGATGGGAGCGGTTGAGCTTCGTTGCGATATGGACGGCCAGATCAAGGCTCCGCATGCCCGAAAATGTGGCCCCGGAATCGGACATCGCGACCGCGAGGTTCCCGCCAAGACAGATCAGCGCCTTCGCTCGGCCATCGATGGCGGCCTCCACGGCCTCGATGGCGTTGTGACCTTTGTCGCTCGGCGGGCGAAAACCAAAGGTGCGTTCCATGCCATCGAGAAGCGCTTTGTCGGGGATTTCGGTTATTCCTACCGTCCGATCTCCTTGCACATTGGAGTGGCCTCGGATGGGCGCGATTCCCGCACCCTCTCGACCAATGTTTCCTCGCAGCATCAGGAGGTTCGCGATTTGCTGGACGTTGTACGTGCCCTTGGCGTGCTGTGTGATGCCCATGCCATAACAGACAATTACGTTCCTCGCATTCGCGTAGACGTCGGCCGCGCTCTCGATGGCCTGCCGGGTTAGGCCACTGACAGCGACTATCTCTTGCCAAGTGGTAGCATCGATATCCGCACGTAGGATGTCGAATCCTGAGGTGTGTTGATCGATGAAGGGCCGATCAAGTATGCCGGCGTCGCCCGCGGCGAGACTTGCTACGTCTCGTTCGAGCACCGCCTTCATTATACCTTTCAAAACGGCCAGATCCCCGCCGACACGGACTTGATGGTAGGCCGAAGCGATCGGCGTTGAGGACATGGTGACCATCTCGACCGGATCTTGAGGTGCGGCGAACCGCTCAAGCGCGCGCTCCTTCAGGGGGTTGAAGACGATGATTGGAACGCCTCGGCGCGCCGCCTCATGCAATGTCGACATCATGCGCGGATGGTTCGTGCCCGGATTGTGCCCAAAGCTGAAGATCGCGTCCGCATGATCGAAGTCTTCGAGCGTGACGGTTCCCTTGCCAACGCCGATGGATTTCGGAAGCCCCACGCTGGTGGCCTCGTGACACATGTTTGAACAATCGGGGAAATTGTTGGTGCCATAGGCGCGGACGAATAGCTGATAAAGGAACGCTGCTTCGTTCGAGGCACGGCCGGAGGTGTAGAACTCGGCTTGGTCCGGATCGTCGAGCTTGTTCAACTCGACTGCGATCAGCGCGAATGCCGCGTCCCACGCGATCGGTTCGAAGTGGTCGGTGCCTGGGTCGTACAGCAACGGCAGAGTCAGGCGGCCGGCGTCTTCGAGCTCATGATCCGTCCACGTCCAGAGCTCGGACACGCTATGCTGCTTGAAGAACTCGGCGTCGGTCCGCTTCGCGGTGGACTCCCACGTAATCGCCTTGGCGCCGTTTTCGCAGAATTCGAACGACGACGTGTGCTTGGGGTCGGGCCATGCACAACCTGGGCAGTCGAATCCCTCCGGCTGGTTGGCCTTGAGAAGAGTTTTGCTGCCTTGCGCGACAATCTGTTGATGGGCAAGCGTCTTCGCAACGGCCTTAAGCGCGTCCCAGCCGCCGGCCGGGTGGTCGTAACGTTTGATTCCGTCCGGACGTTTGCTCTTCATGATAGTTCCTTCTTCGCTGGTGGCATGGTCGGATAGATATTGATCGCCAGATCCCCGTGAACGTGCGCGACGCCTGCTAAGGAAGTGTGACTTCAAAAGAAGGCCGTCTCCGGGCGGGTGGAGACGGCCTTGGCGGACCTTGGCGGATCCGCGCGCTCCGGCAGAGGGGAGGAGTGCTGGAGCGCAGTGCTCTTGAGAGCTTATCGCCCAGGAGGGGTGGGCGATGAGTAAAGCTAATCGGTCCGCGCAGCCCCCATAAGTGTACTTTGGTATTGGACGTTCGCCTGCCACGGCCACGGTCGTGTATGCTCGAACAACTTTAGGAAGCGGGCCGCTCTGGCCCACGTGCTTTTTCGTGCTTGTAAGCAAACCAGCCCGTGGCTTCCCTGTTTCTGACCTTGGTACGAAGGGCCTCTATCGCAAGGTCGAGGTGCCTGCCTCGTTCGTGCAGTTCTCCTGCGGTGCTGAGCGGGGGCTCGGAAGGTTCGGCTACTGTTGTCGTATTTGCCATTTGACTCGCCTGTTCTGGAATGACGGATGGGTTTCGCCGCAGCCTTGGGCGCCTAACGCGACGGAGGCTTATGATGATTTCGTCCGCTCGACGGTGCTACGGTACGATGGTGTCGTACATCCCACCCACGGCGTCCTGCTCGCGCCCAGACCGGCGATACCTAAGTGCAATGGCGGGCGTAGTGCGAGTTTATAAGCTTGGGCCACGTCGCCACCTTAAGTATCCGTCGGCGATCATCTCAAAGGAGCACTGATATGGATAGCGAACTGAGACCATCCATCAAGGAAGCCCCGCAGACCATCTCGGGTGTTGCGATGACGCTCGAGCTTGTGGTGATCGCCGTCTCCGACGTCGACCGAAGCAAACGTTTTTACGCAGCACTCGGATGGCGTTTCGATATCGATTTTCAAGGCGACGACTACCGTATCGTGCAGTTCACTCCGCCTGGATCTGGATGCTCCGTGATGTTCGGGCAGAACATAACCGCGGCCCCCGCTGGTTCATCGCGGGGATTGCACCTGGTTGTTTCGGATCTACCGGCAGCACGTGCCGATCTCGCATCCCGAGGCGTCGAAACGAGCGAACCATTCCATGATGTTGGCGGGATTTTTCATCATTCCAACGGCGTGGGCATCACGGCTGGACTGAATCCGGAGCGGAAAAGCTACGCATCTTATTTTATTTTTCATGACCCGGATGGAAACGAGTGGACTGTTCAGGAGATCACGACCCGCCTGCCGGGGCGCAAGGGGGATTCCGCTTTTACGAAAGAACTAACTAAGGCGGTGTGGGGATAGTGACCCCGTCCACCGCGACGGACGACCGCGCTAACGATTGTGCCGAAAAACGGTTCAGTGACTGCCGCTGCCTAGCAATTCTCCCGATGAGCGAGAGCATCTAAATCAGTAGCACCGACGCCGAGGGCGTAGGGCGGCCCACACAAGGACCGCTGCAATTGAAAGGATGTAATATCATGAGCAATCAGCAGAAGGTCGCCATCATCACCGGTGCATCGCAGGGCATCGGCGAAGGTCTGGTCCGCGCCTATCGCGAGCGGAACTATCGCGTGGTCGCCACATCGCGTTCGATCAAACAGGGTTCTGATGACAGCGTACATGCCGTGGCGGGCGACATCTCCAATTCCGAGACCGCAGAGCGCGTCGTCCGCGAGGCGATTCAACGCTTCGGCCGGATTGACACGTTGGTCAACAACGCGGGCGTGTTCACTGCAAAGCCTTTCGTCGACTTCACTCAGGAAGACTACGACCTGAACTTCGGCGTGAACGTTTCGGGCTTCTTTCACATCACGCAGCGGGCGGCGAGGGAGATGCTCAAGCAGGGCTCCGGCCACATTGTCAGCATCACGACCAGCCTCGTAAACCAGCCGGTGTCGAGCGTCCCCACGGCCCTTGCTTCGCTCACCAAGGGCGGTCTTAACGCCGTCACGAAGGAACTGGCGATCGAGTTCGCCAAGACGGGCGTCCGGGTGAATGCCGTGTCTCCTGGCATCATCAAGACCCCGATGCATGCTCCAGAGACCCACGAATTCCTCTCCGCGCTGCATCCGGTCGGCCACATGGGCGAGATAAACGACATCGTCGAGGCCGTGATCTACCTCGAGAGCGCAAGCTTCGTCACTGGAGAGATCCTACACGTCGACGGTGGCCAGAACGCCGGCCGCTGGTAGGCCTCGACCAGGAAGCGGGCACGTGGCGTGGATATGCCGCGCGCCCGACAAGCGAGTGAAAGGAAAGACAATGGAACTTGTACTAGCCGCCGATCCGATGTGCTCTTGGTGCTATGGATTCGGCAAGCAAATGGGACTGCTGCTTGAGCGACGTCCGGACCTATCCTTGAAGATCATTCTCGGTGGACTGCGCGCGGGCGCGACCGACGTTCTCGACGACGCGGGCAAGCAGTTCAGACTGCACCACTGGGGTAAGGTCGAGGAAGCCAGCGGCGTGCTGTTCAACCGGGAAGGCCTTCTCGCCAGAAAAGACTTTGTCTATGACACGGAACCCGTGTGCCGCGCAGTGGTGACCGCCCGCATCCTCAGGCCGGAAGCCGATCTTCTGAGCGTCTTCCGGGCATTCCAGCATGCCTTCTACGTCGACGCGCTCGACACCACGGACGGCGCCGTACTGGCTGAGACCGGATCTCGCGCACTCGCCGAACTCGGTCATCCCGTCGCCTCGGAGGAATTCCTGGCAGAGTGGAATAAACGGAGCACGATCGAAGAGGCCGCGACGGATTTCGCAACGGTGCGGGCAATGGGTGTTTCGAGCTTCCCGACGTTGTTTTTGAAGAAGGGTGAAACTCTTCGCAAGGTCGGCGCTGGGTACGCTCACGTCGACGAACTTGAGAAGCACCTCGCCGCAATGGGCGCCTAGCCGATCAATGAGGTTATCGAACAAGGAGAATAGGAAATGCCCATAGTCACCGTACAAGTAACCCGTGAAGGCACGACCCCTGATCGCACTTCGGTCACTCCCGAGGAGAAGGCAGCAATCATCGCCGGCGTCAGCCAGGTCATGCTCGACGTCCTAAACAAGCCGCTGGAATCGACTTACGTGGTGATAGAGGAAGTCGACCTGGACAACTGGGGCTGGGGCGGCCTTCCAACCGTTCAATACCGGAAGAAGAAGGCCGAAGGCATCGCCTGACCCCAGAGTGTCGCCTATGAAGGATATGCAGACCGCCGGTGATCACCGGCGGTCTGTGCTTTTCGACGCCGACCGATCCCAATCAGCTTCGGCTATCGCTTCCCGGACGGTGAGGCGTCGGGATACCATCGTGCAATAGCTTTGATTGTTTCAAGGAGGATAGTTCTCGGCGAGCCGTGTTCGGTTATCTTGGAGACGCCAATGCCCCTCGTCAAAATCCATGTCCTGAAAGGTCGTCCTCCACAGGAGGTCGACGTCCTGCTTGACACCATCCACGACGTCGTCGTGGCGTCTTTCGGAGTTCCACTGAGAGATCGGTACCAGATACTTCAAGAGCACGAGGGGTCGCATTTTCGCGCGCTCGACACCGGGCTCGACATCGCCCGGACCGAGAAATTTATCCTGCTCGAAATCACCAGCCGTCCGAGATCTCGCGATGCGAAGGTGGCTTTTTATTCAAACCTCACGCGCGCGCTCCAGGCTCGCTGCGATGTGCCGCCATCCGACGTGATGGTCTCGTTGCATATCAACTCGGATGAAGACTGGTCGTTCGGCATGGGTAACGCTCAGTTCCTGACAGGCGAGCTCCGATAGGCACAGACGTCCTGGTCTTCGTCACCAACACTAAAGTATCGGCGATACTAACGTGCACATGCAAAGCCAGCCGATCCAAGACATGCTTCCAGTCGTGCAGCCGACCGGCTGCGAATCCAGACAAGTGGAAGGAGCCTACGCATGAAGATTCTCATGGTATTCACCTCGCATGACACCCTCGGAAGCACGGGCCGCAAGACTGGCTTCTGGCTGGAGGAAGGCGCAGCACCGTACTACGTCTTCCGTGACGCAGGCGTCGACTTGACGCTCGCCTCCCCCAAAGGTGGTCAACCTCCGATCGATCCGAAGAGCGATCTGCCGGAAAACCAGACGCCCGCAATGACGCGTTTCAAGGCCGACGAGGCTGCGCAGAAGGTATTTGCGAGCACCAGGAAGCTGAGCGAAGTCCGTTCCGAAGATTTCGACGCCGTCTTCTATCCGGGCGGGCATGGACCCATGTGGGACCTCGTCGACAATCCGGAGTCCATCAAGCTGATCGAGTCCTTCTACAACTCCGGCAAGCCGGTGGCGGCAGTCTGCCACGCGCCGGCCGTGCTTCACCGCGTAACCTATAAAGGCGCGCCGATCGTCAAAGGGAAGCGGGTAACAGGCTTTACCAATGGCGAGGAGGAGGAAGTGCAACTGACGACGGTTGTTCCTTTCCTCGTTGAGGACGAGCTCAAACGGCTCGGCGGTCTCTATGAGAAGAAGGCGAACTGGGCGAGCTTCGCTATCACCGACGGCAGGCTGATCACCGGCCAGAACCCGGCATCTTCCACCGCGGGAGCGCAGGCGCTTGTCAAGCTTCTCACCACCGTGCAAGCCAGCGCGGCCGTCGCCTAGGGCGGCCAACGAGAAGCGAAAAAGGGGCCGCGTATGCCTGTCCGCGGCCTCTTTCCGGATCCGGTTACGATCGAGGTAGACAGGTGCTGGAAAGAAGACGCTTTCTTTTTTTAGAAACGCAGGGCATTCGGGATGGTCGTCTGCGCACGGAGTTGGACGGTAGGTCACAGGCCGGCCGAGCATCTGAAATCACATGCACGCTTTTGGCGTTGGAGCGGTGAAGAGGCCTGCCTTAGAGCGATTGCTGAAGCTCGTGCCTTCGTGGCTGAAGCGCCGCCTCCAGTATCCCAATGTCTTGGGCTACGGTCCCGCCACTTATTCCGAGACCGTTTATTATGCCGAGCTTGCGATCTGGACCTACCGGAAATCGCGGGCTTTAGGAAAATGGTTCGGCATAGTCTCGGGCTCGGGATAAATCCCGGACTTGCATATCGTTACCTTGAAGGTGAAAAGCCGGAACTTCCACTGAAGAAGGAGGTCCTCGGCCATCCCGGAACTCGCCGGCACTCCCTGCGTTCTCAAACGACGAGGAGGAATGCCAAATGTCAGTTCCCTTTGAACAACCGATCGTGCCGCCACCATCCGTGCCGCCGCTCGACAATCCACCACCCGATCCAGGTCGCATTCCGGGCGAAGAACCACATCCCGATCCTGAACCGGACGAGGGCGCCGCGCCCACCAGCAGGACGTCATCCCATTGCCCAACTTGGGAGATGCTTTGCCAAGGCATCCGCCTTCAGCGAGAGGACGAATGATGAGCGGCAACTGGAAAGACGAGGCTTCGTGACCAGCTCGGGGACTTCGTCGACTCGTTCGTCGTGAAAGGTGCGAAACAGTCGGACGTCTACGACGTAATCGTCGAGGAGATTGCCAACCTTCGATTCGCCTACGAGCGCGACCCCGATCCAGCCGCAGATCGTCCAGGCGCCGAGGCCGAGGAACCGTCGATCGAATGGCCTGGCGCATTGCCATGAGAGCAATAAAAAAGGCCGGGGCGAAATCGCACCGACCTTTCAAACATCGCTCTTCATACCAGTGCCAGTACATCCGTGGTCAAAAGTAAGATTAGCGACTCCGGCAGTCGCGAACGCTCACGTGGAGCACTCACCAGCAACGCCGATGAGCCTTAGATAGTCAAGCAATGTGTCCGCTTCAAGACCCTGCCATACCGGGCGGCCGTGAGACGACGTTGAGGAGTTGAAACCTTAACGGGCGCTGCGTCTAGTATGGTGCGTTTTGTATCGTCGCGAAGTTAAATGTGTCAACCATGGTAGCAATGGGGTCTGGGAAATACCGGTAAGTTGCAACGCGCTTCCCATGCACAATGTAGTCTTTTGGCTCGACGTCTCCCATCACAATCAGCGAAACCGTCACCCTGGAAGTTCCAAGCATCTTGAGGGCAACGATTCTTTCCCGTGGGTTCGGGCATTGCTCCCCGACGTCACACAGCCTGCCAATCAATCTCATTTGAGCGAAAGGCTCGAAACCTGCGAAAGATGTACCGCCTATGAACTTAACCTTGTCCTTGAAGGCCGACCATTCTGTTCCGGCGGTAATCTTCTCAAACATCGGGACGGCGTTTTTGAAGGTGAAGTCCTTTGCAACGAAAGGCGCGACCGAAGAGATCAAAAGTGTGACATGCTTTTCGCCAATCCCGCAGTCAATCCACAGATGGTGGTCGTCAGGCGCGCTGCGCTCGTTGTCGCGAACTTTACATGCGGGGTCGGCAGCCATGCTAGTATTGGCTGGCCCCCTTACCAGCCACATTGCTGCGAATGATTTCTCAGCGGAGACAGTCCAGAGGGTGACAAGGAATATCATCGCGACTGATAACTTTGGCATCGGATTTCCTATCCCTGTTCATTGTTAAGCTGTGATGGCGACGCTTTTCTGTTCTTCAGCGTGGTCGGCGGGAGCCAGAGGTGGACTTTCGATAACTGAGCGCGAAGTTCCCTGCCTCGGGCCGATCAAGTTTTGCCAGCCCATTTCCAGGCCTTTCAGTGCCGCCACCGTTGTCAGGCCGACGCCTTCGATACTCTGACCGTAACTGCGTTACCGATCTGCTCGGCAGCCATTTCAAAGCCCTCAACAAAGTGCCAATCAGGGAAGTCCTGTAGCCGAGCACGCATGAACAACGTCAAGCCGGGGACAAATCCCTCGTTCACGGCGTCCTCGTCGGTCGGCGCCGCCTTCGGTATTGGAGCCTAGGTGAACCCTTTTGATCTCCGGCGGGCGCCTTCTTTGGACCGGCCCTTACCAGTGCGCCCGCGAAGCGTGGACGAAAGCGCTCCGATTTGAATGAGGCTCCCGAAGCGATCATAGAAGGGTTGTGCTCGCATCGCACGTAGCAATTCTTTCGCTCCCGACCATCCGTTCGCAGCCATCAGGGCTCCGATCTTCAATCGTTCGAGAATCTCCTGCCGGGCCTCGGCGTCGGCCGAGACGAGTGCCTTGATGACAGGAATGGAAGCACGGGCCTTTCGAAGGACGTCGTTGGAGCCCTTTAGCGCCTTCGGAAATCCCACGTATGGCGACAGCTCGAAGGCCGGAAGATTGCATCTTGCCTTCAGGAAGGCCCTCGCTTCTGTAGGCGGGACGATCTCCATCAGCTTTTTGACCTCGGCTGCCATCTGCAGACGCGTTCGGTCATCTGCTTCCGCAGCTTCGTGATGCGTGCTCGGGCGTCGGAAAGCGCCTTCGCCTTGATTTCGATGTCGCCCACGTGGAGTGTCCCCTTTCGGGACGTGCATACGACACCGGTTCTTTCTTGGCCGGTAAGCTGATCGGTAAAATGCAAGCAATCTCAATGATTCAGGTCTTCCGCCGACACTAACTTAATCGATACTGGAACCGCGGGATCTGACTCGCAATACAGGAGCGATGCCAGATGAAGCAGTCGTGGCCTAGCCTCAGTATAGCTGGGGGCTCGCTACATGTTCGACTTCCTGACTAAAGGCGGTTTCCGTCAGCGGAGGATAGCGAAGCGTTTGTCGATTGGGACGCGCGGTTTGCCAGCCACAACTTGAGCATCCGGTCCAGACATTGGTTCGATCAGTCCAGAAAATGGATTCCACTGACCCCCGATGCTGGCCTTCGACCGACCGGAACCTGCCAGCACGCCCTGCATTTTTTTCAGGCGGCGAGGAGTAATGTCAATGTCAGTTCCATTCGAACCAATCGTCCCGCCGCCAGAGCCCCCGCTCGATAATCCGCCACCTGAGCCCGAGCCCATACTACCCGGCGTCCGGACTTACTCCGTTTTCCCAGAGACGAGGACGGGCGGCTTGTTAGCTTGCATGGCATGGCCATACTCCTCGGCCTCCGGACGTGGCCAACGACGTCCTATCACTCCGGTAATCCCGTTCCCAACAGGCCCTGTCTGAACTTCTCAGTCTGTTCGGCGGTTTCGACCACGATCCCTCGCGCCAAAAACTCCCTGATCGTCAGATCTGGATGGTTTTCGCGAACGCTTTTGGCAAGTGCGGCAGCTTCCGGGGAGCGGCCCGCCATCGACAAGCAGGCGATCATGCGGGTGCTGGTATATTTTCCGGGGTTCGGTAGCTGCTTCAGCGCCGCTAGGGCCTGCTCGTAGTCGCCCTTAAAATAGAGAAGATTACCCAAAACTGCGTGATACCAGTGAGGCGGGTAGGGGTTGAGCCGCATCCCTTCTTCGACCAACGGAAGCGCTTCGTCTATACGGTTTCGCCTTGCCAGAAGTCCGCCGAGCTGGACCAATGCATGGGCATCACTGGAATTGAGCTTATATGCGAGGCGGAATTCTCTCTCGGAGTTGTCAAAATCCTTCAAGTAAAGGTGAGCGAGCCCGAGTACACGATGGGCGCCAGCCTCTCCCTCGTCTAACTTTACGGCATGACGAGCAAGGGCGATCCCGTCGCGAAGTACAGCCTCCGGCGCGTTGGCATAGCCGGCGACCGCTATCCTCGCCAACGCAAGATGAGCGTGTGCCAGTGCAAAGCCTCCGTCGCCGGCAACCGCTGCTTCGAACATCTCCACTGCCTTGACGTTGTCATCCGGCTCGTAGCCTCTGAGATGCACGAGCCCTCGCAGATAATACTCGTAAGCAGCGAGGCTGGCCGGCCGCCGCCGGAGGGACTCTCGATAATCGCAGCTTTCGATTTGGCCCACGAGATTTGCGACAATCATTTTCACGATCTCGTCCTGGATGCCGAAAATATCTGCCGCTTGCCGCTGATATTTCTCAGACCAGACCAACCGCTCATTGTCGGCTTGGATCATCCGCACAGTGATCCGAACCTCGTCTCCCGACCGACGCATGTTGCCTGTCACGAGATAGTTGGCAGCGAGCTTGCGCCCAACTTCCTTTAAACTCTCCGAGCGATCCCGGAACGCAAACGCTGAGGACACCGCAATCACCGACAGGCTCCTGAATCTTGCAAGACCGGATATGATGTCCTCAGTAAAGCCGTCGACGAGGAACTCGTTCGCTGCTTCATCTGCGCTTTGAAAGGGAAGGACGGCGACGACAGTTCGAATTGACTGCTCTATTGTGGGAGTGCGAGGCCAATGCCATGCACGCACCGGCCTGGAAATATTCTTCAGATGTAGCAGTCCTCCATCTACAAACAGCCGCTGCAATTCCTCTGGGAGGATGTGGTGCGTTGCCTCTGAGATGCAGATGCCATCCGGTAATGCATGTTGTTCGAGGCGCGCCGCAACATTCACGCCGTCGCCGAATACATCGTCCTCGGTGATCATGACTTCGGCATAGTTTATGCCAATCCGAATTCGAAGGGTGTCGGTGCCGCTGGCAGCTACAGCCTCGCTTGCCAACAGATGCTGTACCTGTAACGCCGTCGAAATGGCGACGGCCGGGCTTTCGAATATCGAAAGTAGGCCGTCACCCATAACTTTGATTGTCCGACCGCCACTCTTGAGGATTCGAGGCTTGAGGATCTCTTCTTGCAAGCGACTAACGCTTGCCAGCGTTCCTTCTTCGTCGGCTTCCATCATGCGCGAATAACCGACAACGTCCGTCGTCAGGATGGCCATCAGTCGTCTGGTGGTGAGCGAAGAGGACATCTGTGACAAATCCCGAGTAAACGGCAAGTGCTTCAAATGGAATGTACAGTCTTACGGCACTGATGTCATGCACACGGAGGGATAGCAAGGCCGCGGGCAGCCGCGATGTCTGCCGTCTTGCCGACGCCGTAGTGGATCATCTCGACAGGAATGTTAAAGCCAGATTCCGACGCGATGAAGATGACGCGACCCCAATCGAGCTTCCGCCTCCGGCCGCCACCACGCGTTCCATATGCCGTCAACTAACCATGACCTCTTTCGCACGCTCAATGGCCTCGTCTTCGATTGCAGCGTGAACCGTCCGCGACCTTGATCGCCACCGCTTCCCCGTCGTCGCCAACGAAATCTATTCGCCAGCCCGATGTCTCGTGTGCAACCTTGGTTTCCAGCAAGTGCATCTGACTACCCTGACTTCCTACCTTTGAGATCTGCCTCGACGCTCTTCCGGAGCGCGTCCATGATGCTGACCACATTGGACTTCGGAGCGACTTCGGCCGCCTTCCCCTTCACCGCCTTTTTCGGCTTCAGCGCCTTCTTCTTCTCGGCGATGATCTTGAGCAGGCTCTCCTGGATTGGATCACTCACCATATCCGGAGACCAACGCGCGGTCTTCTTCTTGATAAGCTGCTGCACAAGGGGAATGAGATCCGGATCTGCTTTCTCGTCGATTTCCTCGAAGTAATTCTCCTCCGGTCGAACCTCGTCGCCGAAACGCAGCGTCCAGAGCACGATGCCTTCGCCGCGCGGTTCCAGGACGACCGCCCGCTCTCGGCGTCCCATCACGAGCTTCGACACGCCGAAAACCTGGTCGGCCTTCATGGCATCCCTGATCACCGCAAATGCCTCGTTGCCGACGGCGTCGTCCGGCATCAGGTAATGCGGCTTCTCAAGGTAGATCCACTCGATGCTGTCGGCCGGAACGAACTTGTCGATGTCGATCGTCTTTACCGTGTCGAGCGCAACGGAATCCAGATCATCGTCGGTGAGGATAACGTAGTCATTCTCTCCGCGAGCGTAGCCCTTGGCTTCGTTCTCGTCCTTGACGGGCTTGCCCGTAACGGAATCGATGTACCGGGAGACGACGCGGTTGCCCGTCTCCATGTTGAGTGTATGGAAGCGAACCTTCTCGCTTTCGCTCGTGGCCGGGGTCATGGCCACGGGGCAGGTGACCAGGGAGAGTTTGAGATAGCCTTTCCAGTAATATTTCGGAGCCATCGTCTATCTCCCTAGCTGGCTTTGCGCTGCGGGGCAGCCTTTGAAGCGGCGGACTTCGCTGCCGCCCCGCGCGCGGCGCGCTGCCTCCCAGTGCCAGTGTTAGCGTTGGCGGCAGTGCGTTTCGATTGGTCCGCAGCGGCCTTCATCATGCCTGCGCTCTCGCGGAGCGCGGCCAGCAGATCGTTGGGCTTCGAGACCTGCACCTTCTTCGGCTTCGGAAGCGACTTGCCTTCCAGCTTCGCCTTCACCAGATCCGCGAGGGCGGCTTCGTAGCGGTCGTCGAAGGTGGCCGGATCGAACTCGCCCTTCTTGGTGCTGATGATGTGCTTGGCCAGATCGAGCATCTCGCCCTCGATCTTGAGCTTGGGCATCTCCTCGAAAGCCTTCTCGGAGGAACGAACCTCGTAGTCGTAGTTGAGCGTGCTGGCGATCAGGCCCTTGCCGTGCGGCCGTATCAGCACCGTACGCATACGACGGAACAGGACGGTCCGGGCGATGGCCGCGACCATCGACTTCTTCATCGCATCGCGGAGAGCCGCGAACGCGTCTCCGCCCATCTTGTCGGGCGTGAGGTAGTACGGCTTGTCGAAGTAGACGTCGTCGACGTCGGAGCACGGGATGAACGCCTCGATCTCGAGCGTCTTGTTGCTCTCAGGGATCGCGGCGGAAATTTCCTCAGGATCGATGATGATGTACTGGCCGTTCTCGATCTCGAAGCCCTTGGTCTGGGCTTCCTTCGGCACCGGATCCTCGGTCTCGCTGTCTATGAAGATGCGGTTGACGCGGTTGCCCGTGGCCTTGTTGATGGTGTTGAAGGTGATCCGCTCGCTAGTCGAGGCTGCCGTATAGAGAGCGACGCCGCAGCTTACCTCGCCGAACTTCAGATAGCCTTTCCACTGCGCACGCTGTCCTGAGGGCATGACAAATACTCCGAATCATTAATCCGCGACTCAAAGACGTGTCAGGGTGATTCGTTCCGACTCAAAACGAATCATTTTTCAATACTTTAGGGAATTTCTCTCCCAAATTGATTCCGCCGTCTCCGCTGGTCGAATTGCGCCCGACAGTGGTGGAAAGCGCTGGAGATTGTTTAGTTCGAGAGTCACAGCAACCGCCTTCCTCCAGCACCATGCCGGCCACCTCGCTTAGGGAATTCCGCAGCCGCTTCAAGCGCAGCATCATCATCCACTATCTTCCGGGAACCACCGGAATCGTTGTGAGTTTCTATTGCGGACGTTCATTCGAAGGAGAAGCCCGATGGCACAGACACCGACATCCCGCGGCCGCGCACAGGATCGAGCCCGCGTGGCCGGCGGCCAGGATCACGAGGTCAAGTACGAAGCAACGAAGGAAGGCGTCTCGAAAGATGCCGTCAAGAAGGCCGTGAAGAGCGCTGGAAACTCACGGAAGAAGGTCGAGGCCGAGATTGGTCGCCGTTAGGCGGCCGAGCGGTGTTGTCCTGTCCACGGGACAAGATACTCGCTGTGGCTGTCCTGCCCTTCCTGGGTCTGGGATCAGGCGACGCCGCTGTCGCGTAGGAAGCAGTCATAGCCACGCAGGCCCTGCCGCCTCCATGTCTGGGGTAACGCATGTCCAAGTGCATACAGGAAGACCACCTGCTGATGTCGAAGGCGGTCCGTGAATGGTATCGGCACTACGAAGTGGAGTGGGACGATCAAGCATCCTCGTTTTTGTGTGATGCCGCAATCGAACTCTACAACGAGGGATGCCGCTCGGTAGAGGAGATGGCGACCGTTCTGATCGGCACTTACGTCGGGCTGGCCGCCACGCGCGTAAACGCGCCATCTTCGGGCTCATTGCATTGACAGGCCAAATCAGATCGGGGTGACTCGACGAATTCGCAGTGCATGTGATCCGACCGCGTCTTCTTCCAGTCGTAGACATATTCCCCTTGATCGATTGCCGGGCAGCTCATTTCAGGCCGGCATTTGCGGCATTCGACTTCCAAGTAAACGTCTCAATGGCGCGCGTTCTCGAGCTTCACGAGCACGGTAAGGAATTCGTCGCGGTGTTCGATCACCATGACGATCTCGTGGTTCTTGTCGAGGAAGGCGAGGGTCCGGAACTTTCCTTCTATCAGATCAAGTCGAGCGGCGAACTGACCTGGACCGCCAAGAGGCTCGCGAGGCGGAGTCCCAAGGGCGAGCTTCC
Source organism: Rhizobium leguminosarum bv. viciae USDA 2370 (assembly GCF_002008365.1). Lineage (GTDB taxonomy): Bacteria > Pseudomonadota > Alphaproteobacteria > Rhizobiales > Rhizobiaceae > Rhizobium > Rhizobium leguminosarum. The sequence continues at coordinate 969,606 of NZ_MRDL01000051.1, read as the reverse complement.
AAAATCCATCGTCGGCAAGGCTTATTACAACGTCGCCCAGTTCGGACCGGAAATCCGACGGGCGTCCATCTTGTCTAACCGGCCGTTGAGCGCCACGCTGGCGGCTGCCAAGAACGTCGGCCTCCATGACGGCGAGCTATCCGTCGCCGATCTTTGTTCCGCGGACCAGGAGGCGTTGATGAAGTCGCTGGAAGCGGACTTCACCGGCGCGTTCGACAAGTCCCACGCGCATCTACTGACGTTCGAGCGCGTCCCGTTCGACCTGGAAAGCTATCGAGCGACCGTGATCGGTAAAATCGTGACGATGCTGGAAAATCTCGACCCGGAATTCGCGGCGTGCTCGAGCCCTTTCTACGCCGCTCTGCTCGCCGCTGCGGGAGCTTGCACCGGCAACAAGACGAAGCCGGCTACGGTTGAAGAACTCAGTGCGCGCGTGGCCCTCAGCCGTGACGATATCAGCAAGATGATCGTGCGTATCCAAGCCAGGGCGAGAAACGTCGTCGGTTGGTGGTCGGTCGTCGAGGCGGATTTCGTCGCGGAGGGAAAGCGGTCGCTTCAAATCCAGCGGATCAAGAACAGGTGTTTGTCCTACCTTCGCCGCGTCGACGGCCTTGCGATCTTCGCGACACCGCTTCTCGTTCCCGACGTCTTCTTTCGCCGCCCCATATGCCGAATGACCGGGATGATTCCAAACACAGCAGTGATACCGGAACGCCGCTTGGCGAACGAGATGATCCAATTGTTGGTTCGATCAGTCCAAAAAATGGTGCACCATGTCGTCAACCGATTTTTTTGCCGATGAGCATCGTCGCCCATTTACCCTTATATACAACTAACCAAAAGCTGACTTGCGACCTGAAGTGGACTGTGCATTTGATCTCCTGAGTTGGGGTGTCTCAGATGTCGTTAAAGTTTCCGGTCGCTGCTGTAGCGATGTTCCTTGGGGCCGCGGTAGATCAAGCAAATGCTGGGCTGGAATATGCCGCTCATCACACAGACGCCGGGTGGGCTTTCGTCACCGTTAGCGGCGCGTTCGAGTACACCGACGATCTCGCACGCTTCAGGGAGATTGTCGCGCGCGAACGCCCGGCCGTCATAGGCTTTGATAGTCCCGGCGGCAATGTAGCCAAGGCTATTGAACTGGGCCGCCTCATCCGCTCGCTCGGGCTCTCGACAATTCAGGTGCGACAAGCGGAGTGCGCGTCGGCCTGTTCCCTCGCGTTCCTCGGAGGCGTCAGCCGTCTCGCCGAGCCGGGCTCTATCGGCGTTCACAAATCCTCTTTCAATGACACTCAGGGTATGGAGATCAACGACGCCGTCTCCGCCGTACAGGAGACGACTGCGGAGGTCATTGGCTACATTTCGGAGATGGGGGTCGATCCAGCGCTTCTCCAGCTCTCACTTTCTTACGACAGCAACGACATTCGTTACCTTTCAGGAAGCGAGATGGCGAAGTATCGGGTCACGACCGGCTCGCGGTCACCTGATCTGTCGACAAAGGCGGAACCTCGCGACATCGCGCGAGATGCCCCGGCACCACGCGGCGCCCAGGCGAAGGCCAATCCGTCGTTAGAGGTTCCTCTCGCGAGAGATGGCACTGTCCGGCATCCCAAGGGCAGGGCTCCGGTCAAGCTTTCCGCGGACGCCGATGCCAAGGCGATCGGCGATGCTGGAAACGGCGCATCCGTCGACATTCTCGATGTCCGCGGGGATTGGTACAAGGTTTCCGTCGTCGGGCTGATCGGCTTCATGCACTACTCATGGGTTCACGTCAGCCAGTTCGAAGAGGACTCCGGCGAGCAACGTTATGTTCAGGTAAAAAGCTTCAATTCGTTGCCAGACGCCCAGGAATTCGTGAAGGGGTCGCCTGTGCCATTGAACGTGCACCTAGCTGCCAATGGCTGGTTCGCCGTCACATTGCGCGACCTCTATACAGAGCAAGAGGCGAGGGATGTTTCCAATGCCCTGAAGAGCCATGGCTTGATCGCGAAGGACTCGATGGTCACCATCGGCAACACCTACGTTAGGAGAGTCTGTTGTGATTGATGGCTCACAGCCGCGCCCGACGAGCCTAATTGCAGATCTTCTCTCCATTCTCGTGATCGCCTTGGCGCTAGTGGGCGTCGATGCCCGGAATGCGGCCGCTGCGATCACGTATGAGCAGCTATCTCTCAACGATGGCGGACGGCTCCTGGTCATCAGGGGCGATTTCGAACCCTCCGACGATCCGATGAAACTCGTCGCCGTGTACTCACAGTATCAGCCGACCGTCATTAGTTTTGACTCCAATGGCGGAAGCGTCGTGGCTGCGATCAAAATCGGACGAGCGATCCGTGCGTTGTCGGCAAACACCGTTCAGATCCGATCGACGCAGTGCGCCTCGGCATGCGCCCTCGCATTTCTTGGCGGCGTGAAGCGCTCGGCCGAAGCTGGTTCGATCGGCGTCCATCAGGCTTCCTTCTCGGACGACGCAGCACTCGACAACAAGACCGCGGTCGCCACGGTGCAGACGATGACCGGCGAGATCATCGGCTATCTGTCCGACATGGGAGTGAGCCCGAACCTGCTCAGGCTCAGCCTGTCGATCGAAAGCTCGGACATGCGGTACCTGACGACGGCCGAGATGCGCGACTGGAACATCATCACGTCCAACGATGCTGTCACGGCACAGACAGCCCCATCCTTTCAGCAAGCCGATAATCCAGTCTCCAGCCCGAACCCAAAGGCCGAGGCCACGGCGACTGCGCCCCGCACATCTAGCGACAATGCGCTTGAGTTTATTCGGCGATACCATGAGGCGTGGTCACGCGATAATGCGACGGCGCTTGCCTTCATGCACAAAGCATATGAGGACCAGGTGACCTTCTACGGCAAGGTAGTCGACCGCGACGCCGTCATGAAGGACAAGGCGACGTTCGCGCAGCGATGGCCGGAGCGCATCTATAGCGTCAAGCCCGGATCCGAGGCGGCGGTATGTGCGGAGAAATGTGACGTATCCGGCGTCGTCGAGTGGTTCGCAAGAAGCCGTGAAAGAGGCAAGACCTCCTCCGGGATGGCTGAGTTTACGCTCGTCTGGAATCCTGCAACGAGCCAGATCGAATCCGAAAACAGTAAGGTGCTTGCGACGGACAGAGGCGCCCAGGCGCCGGACCGGATCATTAGCCAGTGGCATGTGGAGAACGGCGAATGCCGCGGCAGCACCAATCCCGACAGTCCTGAGACGCAGTCGGCGTGTGCGCGGCGGGAAGAAATTGGTGCCATGCTCGACACGTTCGGCTGGTGTTATGGTCACAAGAACGACTACGGGTACCAGATGAAATGGCACCTTTGCGATGCGGCGTCTAGCCGGCCGTAAACATCGGCGACGCGACAGCTCAAAGCGGATTAAGCGGACCGATAGTTCTGCTGGCGTTGCGCCGGAGCGGCCGCATTTCCGATCTGATCCGCACCCACCATTCCGCCGGACGAATGCCCAGGCGTACTCGCAGATGGGGGAGCGGAGCGGGTCCTGCCATTGCTGCCAGAGGCGTGACAGCCTCGTGGTCAACGAGCCGTGGCGTGGCGCTGGGCGGGGCTCGCGCGACCATCTTGCCAAGCCTTCATGAATGCTCGGGGTCTAGCGCCTCCACCGTGATCGCTGGCCAATATCAAGGGCGGGGTGTAGAATGTCGGCGCGCACGGACGTGGGAGATCCGCTTTGAACGAGCCTCCTTTTGAGAAAGGCCTGCAGCACCCGACGAAGGCGCCGCCATCAGGGAACGAGAGCGCGGGCGAACCTCCGTCTGAACAACGCCCGGAGCACGGACATCCTCTGTCCCGCAAACGGGTGAACGAGGGACGACCGAGGGAGAAATTGAAGCGCCGACCACCCAAGTGAGAGCTCCGCGCAACGGCGCGAATCCTTTATCCTAATTGTTGACAATTCCCGCTATTTGTCGCCTGCTCCGGGTATGGATTCGACGTCGGAAATCATGAGCGCGCTCAGGGCGGCCCGCGCCCTGGCAGGACTTAGCCAGGACGAGCTGGCGGCCTTGGCGGGCGTCAGCCGTCAGATCATTGTTCGATTAGAGAAGGGCGAATCCAACGTCTTGGTCGACGCGATCGAAAAGGTGAGGGACGCCCTCGAGGGGCAAGGGGTGGTCTTCATCGACGGCAACGCCGGCCACGGGCCGGCAGTCGCCATGGTACGCCCAGATCGGTGAGACGGCCTGTCTCACCGCTTGAGAATGGTCGACGCACCCCGCCGGAAGAGCGTTGCGACCTCGTCGGCGGCGAGGGTCTCTTTCTCAAGCAAATTGTCCGTGAGCGATTTCAGGATCGTGACGTGCTGGGAGAGAAGAGCTTTCGCCCGGTCGAACTGCTTTCGCATAATACCGCCGATTTCGGATTGCATGGGACCGGGCAGGCGACGCGCCGTGTTCGCCTCGATCTTCGTTTCCTCGAGCGCGAACAGCAGACTTTCGCCCATTCCGTACGACGCCACGATCAGGGTCGCCAAACGGGTTGCGTATTCGATATCGCTGCCCTGTCTCCCCCCGGCACCGTTGGAGTGCGCCCCCAGTACCAGCTCTTCGGCCGCTGCGCCCGCGAGGGCCCCGCAGATCGAATTTTCCAAGGATTCGCGAGTATGCACTTCGGGGTCGGGGTGGAAGAATCGTGCGTGGCCAAGCCGCTCGGTCGACGCGGTAGGCCTGTAGTTCCTCCGCACAGATAGAGCGACCTTCATGTCCGACCAGAGCAGCAGCGTGACGACGGCGTGGCCCGCTTCGTGTATCGATACCCTCGCGACGGTTTCGTCCGATAGCGTTCGCAGTGCAGGAAGCGCATCGATGACGTCGGCTAATTTGATCGGTCGCTCCTTGGCTCGGGCATGACGCTTCGCGTCTCGCGCCAATCGTTCCAGATCGGCGGGCGTCCATCCGTCCAGATCGGCGGCCAACGAGCGCAGCCCGTCCGAGATGCAGGCAAATCCTAGATGAAAGCGGAGGATGTCGGCGCGCTCGTCCGCATCCGGCAGATCGAGTCGCACGTGACGTTCGATGCGTCCACTTCGAAGGAGCGCCGGGTCTATCGCCTCCGGGAAATTGGTCGCCGCGACCACGACGATCTTGTCTCGTCCCTCGACGCCGTCGATACATTCCAGCAGGTAGTTGACGACTTGTGTCGAGTAGACTCCGTGTTCCCCCCTGAACCTGGTCCGGTCACCGATCGAGTCCAGCTCGTCCAGGAACAAGATCGAGGGCTGCCGAGAGCGGGCTTCTTCGAAGGTCGCTTTCATCGCGGCAAGGAGATCGCCGAGATGGCCGGCCGACTGCCATTTTGACACCGACGCCGTGACCAGCGGAAGGCCGCAGGACCGCGCAAGCGCCGTGGCGAAGAAGGTCTTTCCTGTTCCAGGAGGGCCATAGATCAGAAGACCGCGATCGACGTCCTGCCACCCGATCTCGCCGGAGCGTTCTTTTGCCAGGTCCTCGGTCAATGAACGCGCCCAAGGTTTCAAGGACGCGTAGCCGGGGATGTCATCTAGGGAAGGGCCCCCAACGGAAATTCCCCCAGATCGCTTTCTCAGCGCAGCGGCGTCGTGGATTCCCAACCGATGTTTCGTGAGAGCACGTGCCAGGACATGGAAGTCGCAATCCGCCAAGGCGGCGGCTGCCTGCTCGTTGATCGGTTTGCGCCGCAGAAGCGCTCGTGCCGCATGAATGACTCGTGCATCCGGCCGTTCGAGAGTGAGCGTGGCGTCTGCCGTTGCGGCCAGCTCCGACGGCACCACGTCAAGGTGACGAGCAAGAATCAGGACGACGTTGCAGTTTGCAAGTTCCTCGGTGAGCCGGCCGTCGTCTCTGTTCTTATGAGACTCGATGGCATGCACGACGGCGCGGCCTTCGACGTAGGTCCGGCCTTTCAGAGCGCGTCCGTCGAGCAGCAGCTCCGCGGCCCTTCTATGCACGCCAAAAGTCTTCAGGTCGGGGGCCAGCAAGATCACCGTCGACGGATAGCCCTTCATCAGGTGAAACTGGGATCGCAGTGTTCGGCAGATGCATGAATAGGCCAGAAACATTGCCGGGCCCTTGCTCAGGGTTTCGACTAGATGCCCGCGACGCGAAAGGCGGCCTAGACGTCGATCACGGCTCATCGGGAAAGCTCCAGGCAGCCAGGGTGTCGTTTGCGATAGGGAGCGGCGATCCGAGGCGATACCATCGAGAGGTGGCGAGCGCGCACCCGCCCGAAAGCGACAACAGCTCGATCGGGGCCGTGAAGCGCCATTCGCCCGAGGCCTTTGGATCGGAGTGCCCAGGATAGTGGATGTGGCCGACGAGCGTCGGCAGCATCAGCTTGTCGACAAACCAATCCTCCACGATCGGCACTTCCGTTTCGTCGAGGATCGGCAGCGCCCTGGACATGACGATCGTTCGCAGGTCGACCGACAGCGATCGCAAGGCGCGAGCGCGGGCCGTTATGGACCGCAAGGAAGAATTCCTGTCAGGTTCGCCGTATCGTAGAATTGCCATCGTATTCCCGCTCCAATTGAGAATCATGAGCGCTATGCTCATATGGTGAGCGCCATGTTCATTCGAGGGGCTGTTGTCAACAATCCAAGGAGAAGGATCCGAATGGGCCGGCGGATCTAGCGGAGCGGAGCGAGAAGGATCACTCCACCTAAGCAATCGATCGCCGGTGCTGCGCCTCGTCGTCACCGACGAAACTTCGCGCTGCTGGGAAGTGCCGTAGAAGCGCGCTTCATACGTGGCTCCCAGCCAAGGCAGTTCCAATCGACGGCCTGACCTAGCAGCGCAGGCGGACGATTTCTTCCCGGACACGATGTTAACGCGACTGAAACCTGAAGCTAGGATTCATGCTTATCCCACCACGCCACACAGGGTCCGAAATTGTCGTCGCCGCAGCCGCTTGCCGGATACCGGGTCATCATACAACACAAGCCAGAGACGGCCGCCCAGCTCCGCCCGCTCTTCGTCGTGCTAGGGGCGACCGTCGTGTTAACAGAGCGCGCAAACGCTACGATCGTCGAACTGGAGCGGAGCGGTGCCCGGTTCCTCATCCTGGATTCGCACGACGCCGACGGCGACCTCAACGACAGCGTCGCGTTGCGCGCATTCCAGATAAGCGTCGGCATCTGTTACAGCAGACCGCTCCCGAAGCATGGTCTGCTGACGCTCGTCGATTGGATCGATATCGCCAAGCCGGCATCGGCCGTAATCGATCGCGCGCCCATCTACAGGCGGACAAGATACCGTTCCCCGATCGAAGGACTTCGGGATGGACCGCCTTTCCGATCCCATTCGTAGAGTCGGGAGCCTGTGCGCGAAGGCAGCGCCGCGAGATGCGGATGAAGACGATGTCGAGGCCCATCACGTCACGTCTCCTCCGACCATGGCCATGACGGCCGTCTCCCATGCTTGGAGACCGTCGCGACGGACCGGGATTTTGCAACAGAACTCCGACAGCCTTCGAGATCTATCGTTCGTTTGTCCCAGCACCAGTTCGGCGAAGTCGCGGCCCCTGTCGTAGTTCAACCAGGATCTTACCGTGAAACGCAGGGCGCGGATTCCCCAGGGCGCTATGGTGCGTCCCGCGAAGTTTCGCCGGCAGATGTCGTCCATCGTCTCGGCGAGCGAAGAGCGGGCCCTGGCCAGCGCGGCGGCCGAGATCGCGCCGCCTCGGCCAGGCCGAAACAACCGCTCGTCCTGTCGCGCGCGATCACGGCATACGTTCCGTAGCAGGCGCTCGGCTTCTGCAGTGAGCGGCATGGCCAAGGGATAGGGCCAGCCGGGGAGGTTCCAGATCCGCTCCGAGAAGTCGACGTCGGTGCACCGCGCGCCGGTGGCGCAGATGGGGCGAACGCCAGTCAACAGCAGAATCTTGAAAAGAGTCCCGAAATGATCGGGCGTCTCCCCACACGCCGCCCAGAAACAGGCGACTTCATGCTCGGCGAAGCTCCTCGGGCCGGGCGCCGCCGACCTCCTGGCCGGGTCCGACAAGCCCAGTCCGTCGCAACGTTCGGTGATCATGGTGTTTCCTCCTGTTTGAGCCCGTCCTCGAAGGGCATGGGCCTGGTGATCGATTGGCAGCGATGCATGATCGGTCGCCTGTCGTGAGCGGAACCGGCACGGCATCTTGCTCGCCACGGCGCACGCTCGACCGCGCGTCGAACATGACGTGCCGAAGCCGGTCTGACGCCCGCGAGGTCAGTCTGGCGACGCCCCGGCGTCCGGCTCGAGAAATCGTGACGCCGTGGCCTCGATCTCGTCGATGATGTTTTCAATGCGGCGCTGGAGCGGCGCCTTCGGCGTTTCCGTCCATTCCAGTCTCAGGTCGTGCTTGATTGTCGGCGAGTAGGCGATCAGCCTTAGGAGGCCGGTTCCGACGTGCATGCGACGTCGTAACGTATGACCGGCGCGTTCCACCGGACCGAGCATCGCGTATTCGTCCTCCGACACGAACCGTCCACGTCCGACGTAGTGCATCTGCCTGTCGATGCATGTCTCGACGATCGCCAGGCCGACCGGGAAGCCTCCGACGTTGACCACGGTCGGGCGCAGCGGCGACCAAGTCCGGTTGCGCGCGTTGTAGGTGCGTCCCGCGCCTGATTGCCGTCGCTCCACATCGACGCGGACGAACACCTCGCTCGGGGAGGCGATCCCGACCCGCAGGCCCCGTGCCGCGAGAGCCAGGAACAGTTCGCCGGCGAAGTTCACGCATTTGGGAAGGCCGGAGCGCGTCGTCGTCAGGTCGACGAGCCACCGATCGCGTGGCCTCAGATAGGTTCCGCCGTCGTCGACGTCGGCGGCGGCGAAGAAGCAGGCCGCGCGGTCGAGGAGGGTGGCGACGTCGGCTTCCGACACGCCCGACCGGAACGCATGGCGATGGGCCCGCCTCCTGCCCTTTTGCCAGCCCGCCGGCGTGCCCGGCGGCGCCGGGGGAAGCGGCGTCGGCGCGTCGCGATCCGCCGGCGGCTTCAGCCAGTGGCCCTGAGGGGGGCGGGGGACGGCGAGGGTGCGGCAGACCTTGTTCAGGTAGCTGTCGGAGACCGCCAGTCCGCGGGCCAGTTTCGTCGACGGCGCCGTCCAGACCAGGTGATGGAGCTCCTCGCGCGTCAGCATCGGCGGCGCCCGCCGGAGCGCCGGGCGCCGGTCTTCGGCCCGTCCGGATCGATATCGGCATCCCAGCGTTCGAGGGCCTCCCTTCGTTCCGGCAGATACTCGTAGAGATTGTAAGTCTTGTTCAGCCCTACCTTGGCGTGCCCGAGAAGCGCTTCCGAATGCTCGTGGAGTACCTTGAGCTTCGGAAGGTTGGTTCGTACCGTGCGGCGGGTGTCCTCGAGCTGCCACGGTGGCATCATGGCGCCCGGATCGACCTTGCGCATTTCCTCGAGCACCACCTTCCTGAACTCGGCCACCGGGTGGCTGAAGTCCGAGATGGGAGTCTGACCGTTGTCGTTGCTGAACAGACAGTCTCCATGTCCTTCCGGCAGCTCGTCCAGCACTGCCTGGATGACGGCGACCGTCGACTGGGTCAACGGCACGGCGTGAGGGCGGTCCTGCTTGTACCTTTCCTTGGGAATCGTCCACAGCCGGTTGACGATGTCGAGCTCCGACCGGCGCATGCCGGCCACCTCGTTCTCTCTCTGGGCCGTCTTCATCATCAGTACATAGACGGGACCATAGGGATATGGCGTCGCAACGGCGGCTCTCATGAAGGCCGCGCGCTCCGGCTCGCTGAGGAAGCGTTCTCGGTCGCGCCGCCCGATCCCGAGGAGCCTGGCGCTGACGTTGGCCATCGGATTGAGCGGGCCGAGATAGTAGCGCCGTCTGTTCTCGGCGTAGATCCAGTTGAAGAAGGTCGACATGAGTTTCAGCAGATTGAAGGCCGAGGTCCGGGCGGGCCTGTCCCGAACCGCCATCACGATCTTTTTGATGACGTCGTCGTCGATCTCGGCCATGGGGACGTCGACGAACGGATTGAGCTCGGGATCGAGCAGCTCGCGCTCCAACGTCTTGATCTGATCCGGCGCCGACTTGTTCTTCTCACGCGTCGGCATGTACGCGCAATACTCCTGGACGGCTCTGCCGAATGTCGCCTCGGCCCGTGTCGCGGCCTCCAGAAGCAGCCGGACGTCCTCCGCGCGCGGATCGAGGCCCGCCTTGATCCAGGCGTTCCAGCGACGGGCCTTCTCCCTGGCCTGCTCCAACGTCAGCCGTGTTAGCGGCCCCGGCTTCGCATCCGCCGACGCCGACCCGTCACCACCGGGCGTCGTCTCGGCATAGACGCCGAGCTTGAGCCGGGTGGGGTCGCGCTTCCCCTCCACGCGCACCGCCAGGACGAAGACGATGTCGCGTGCGCCGACCCGAAGCCACAGGCGGTCGCATCCGGGGTCGGCCACTTCATAACGCTCACCCTTCCGCCGCGGCAGCGCATCAATTTTTTCCGTCGTCATTGCTCGCTTGGACAAGGACTCCTCCTCTTCAAACTGGGCGACGGACTGGTCAACGCCCGCTTGAAAATCGCGCAACCGTCTGCGCCGAAAGCGGAATCAATGCTCCGCAATTCTGAATAAGTCAACAAAATCAGCGACTTGGAAACGTAGTGAAACCATCGGAAACGATCCGCCCGCCTGCCAGCGACCTTCTAAGCAGGTTGTCGCAGGTTCGATTCCTGCAGGGGTCGCCATTTTTCAAGTGTCCATCCATGCAGCATGCCTTTCGCCAAACAGGTAGAGCGGCTTCCGTAAAACGAAGCTTCTGGGCCGTGGACCGTCTATCCGATTGGAACATGCATTTACGGCCATGTCTTCGGGCGATATGATTATCAACGAAAACTATGTAGGTGTCGCGAAAGATGGGTGTCCGCATCGTGCTCATAGGCTTCCCGGGCGTTGGGAAGTTGACCATCGCGAAAGAGTTGAGCGCCATGGTTTCGGCAAAAATTGTCGACAACCACTGGGTCAACAACCCGATTCTGCGTCTGCTGGATGAGGATGGAACGGCCCCGCTTCCAAAGGGAATATGGGAGTTTACAGGTCCAGTTCGACAAACCGTCCTTGATGCAATCACCGCTTACGCGCCGTCCGCCAATTTCATTTTCACGCATGCCGGCTTGGAGGGTGACGAGCGGAGCCTTCGTACCTTTCAACAGATCGCCGGTGCTGCCGAAGGCTGCGACGCCGTTTTGGTGCCGGTGCGATTGCTGTGATGAAGAGGAGCTGGCTCGCCGGGTTTCGAACCCCGAGCGACGCCAAAGGTTGAAATCCACGGATGTGCAGCCTCGAGGGATCGCAGTCGGAGGGCGGGGGTTTTCGATCCACTCCACCCAAACACATTAGTGCTCGACGTCACCTCCGCATCACCGGGAAAAACGGCCATCGCGATCCGAGAGCATATTCTAAAGGTCCTTGGCGACCTGTCAGCCTGAAATTCGTCGGAGTTGATTCTATTCGCGCTACGATCGTCGATACGCCTGATGGCGGGAGGTGAGGCGTTCTGACGAGTTATCGGTTTACGCAAAGCCGGCCCGAAAGGCCGGCTGACGCCTGTCGAAAAATCGCAGCGCGCGGATGGGGCTCCCTCATCCGCGCGCCGAAGTAGCCGACTTTTGCGGCCAGCGTGTTGTGGCGATCGGACGACCGCCACAACGCTATCGTTACAGGAGAAAATCGCCTGCCCCCAGGTGGACGAGGCCCTTCAGCTGAACCTCGAAGTCATGAATGCCGTCGCCGTTCATGTCGGCCTGGATAACGGTAAGATCGCTCGCGGATCCGGCGTTGTCGTCGTAGTGCCAAGCGAGCGCGCCAGCCTTGTGATCGAACAAGGCATTCTCCTGTGCCTGGAAATGGAAGGTACCATTGCCCGCCGCAGAGCCATTCGCATCGATCGCCGAGATGTCGATCTTATCCACGCCGTGCTGGAAGTCGGTGATGACGTCGCGGTTCAAGCCGGACCCGGTTTCCGTCGGTGCCTTCAAGATAAACGAATCCTCACCGATGCCACCGGTCATAATGTCCTTTCCGGCACCACCAATGAGGACATCATTGCCGGCGCCGCCGTCCAGCTTGTCCGCGCCAGCCCCGCCAGTGAGAACGTTGCCGCCGCCGTTGCCGCCGGTCAGTACGTCGTTGTAGCTTGAGCCGGTCAAGTTTTCGATGCCGGCGATCTTGTCACCGGTCGCCTGGCCGCCCGATGCGGCCTTAGTCGCCAGGTCGACGTTGACCGCGTCGGAGCCCGCATAGCTGGCCGTGTCATTGCCAGTACCGCCGTCGAGCACGTCCGCGCCGGCGCCGCCCTTCAACACGTCACTACCGCCGAGACCCTTGAAGGTTTCGTTGCCGCCGTTGGACTGGCCGGTGTGTGGCAGGATGTCGTCACCGTTGGTGCCGATGAATTCCTTTGTCGGCGCCGTTGGCGTTGTCGGTTGCGTCGGCGTGGTCGGCGTTGTCGGTTCCGTGGGCGTGGTTGGGGTTGTCGGTTGCGTCGGCGTGGTTGGTGTTCCCGATACCGGGCTGGAGCCCGATTCGTAGGCACCCATATCGACAGTTCCAACGACGCGAGCGTGGTCGTCCAGATCGGCCGAGCTGACGCCGTACTTGGCGGTTCCGCCGTCGATCGCTGCCGATCCCGAGCCGAGGTGGAAGTTGTCGCTCGCTGCTCCCGCGAAATGCGGGTCGATGCCGAGCTTGTTGCCGTTCGCCGTGCTCGGCATCGCGTTGCCCCCGTCGGTCTTGACCGATGCCTGGCCGGCCGTGCCGTTGTAGGTGATGTTGTTGGCCCAGACGACGTTGTTGTTGGCGCCGCCGATAGACGTGTTATCGATCGCAGTGTTGTTCTTGTTCACCGATGGGTCCGCTACAGCAATGTTGTTGACCCAGGTATTGTTGTTCGACGCCGAGTTGCTGAGCTCGCCGCGCCAGGTGCCGTCGTTCAGCGGGTCCTGATTGTTGTGGTATGCTGTGTTGTTCTGCACCGTGACGGAGTCGCTCCAGGTAACCTGGATGCCTTTGCCGCCGTTTTCGTAGACGAGGTTGTTGTCGACCAGGGTCTTGAACGTGTAGTTCGGATGACCGCTCGTCTGCGTGCTCTGGAAATCGTCGATGATGATGCCGTTGCCATCGGTGTGCGCACCCGACTTCGTGACGTTGTCATGCGAGATGTTGTTTTGTACGATATTCCGGTAGCCGTCCGTCGAAGTATCGCCGGTGATGTTCCGGTTCTGGTAGATCGAGATGCCCGAGAACCAGCCCGTCGATGCGTTATTGTAGGTCTCGTTCCCTTCGATTTTGATGAAGTCCGACTGGTTGAACTGGATGCCGGACTCGCCGCTGCCGTGGACCTTGTTGTTGAGAACTGAGACGTGGTGGACGTTGTTCGCTTCGATGCCGTCGCCTTTGGCGCCGCCGATGTCAAAGCCGTCGATTGTCACGTAGTTGCCGTTGACACTGATCGCGTTCCACGAGCCCGCGGGCGGCCGGATCAGCGCCCCGCCAGGCACTTCCGAGCGCAGCGTGATGTCGCCTGCCGCCGAGCCGTCCTTGTCGATGTTGATGCTCTCGTTGTAGGTCCCTGCTTTCACCACGACCTCGTCGCCGGGCCTAAGGTTCGCCGACATCGCCTCGCTGATCGTGCGGAAGGGAGAAGTGGTACTGCCGTTACCGCTGTCGCTGCCAGTCGTCGCTACATAGTATGTCGTCATGGTCTTGTTCCTCAACCTTAGCGTTGTCTTTGCCGGTTACTATTTTTAGTTAATCAGGCGTTACGGCGGCGGGTTATAGGGCGACATTCTGGAAGGCGCAACAGCAACGCGACAGTAAGTGCTTGAGAAACATAGCCATATTGCTGCCACATTATCCCGATCACTCCGAAGTTACATTTTGAAATATTTGCGGAAATTCGAGTCGCCCAAATTACGGCAGTATAAAGGTCCCGCATGCCGAGAATTATTCTTTCTGCAACTACAGCGAAACGCATCCATTGAAAACATTAGAAAAATCCAGGGGGGCGTGACTGGATTCCTCTCGCCTAAGGCGGAATCGACATTTTTTGTGATTTTCGCAATTTTGGGCAGCGTCGCCTTACCAATTCGTACTGATCGAGATGGTAATGGGGGCATGACCGTAGCTGATTCGACCAAACCCATTGCGCAGCATTTCAAGCGCCACCGCCGCGAATATGCCTCGGTACCCATCGCTCATACCCTTGCCCTCGAGCAGCCGGGCGACAAATCGAAGACGTTCCTCCATGACCGAAGTCTCTCTCCACGGCATGAGAAACACGAAAGCAGTCATCGTCTCGCTACCGCCTCACATCATCTCTGAGTATGACAAATGACGATGCAGACGAGCGACTTCTCGGATATCGCGCAATGACCGCAGCGGGTGCAATCTGGCCAATTGCGTTGCGGGAAAAAGGCTGCTTTGCAACGACACGGTAAAGGTTGCCAGCAGATTGCGGCAGGTGAACATGAGGATATCGATGACAGCCAGCTAACGGTCTGCGATGCGCGGTGACGCCAATCCGCACGCCACGCACCAGACGGCCAGCCCGACGTGCCCCACGACAACTGGCCAAAACGCGATGCCGGAAATGCCGTGACGGAGCCAGGAAAATGCCAGGATTGCGGTGACGGCAACATTATAGAGAAGCATTGCCGATACCAGTCCTCTGGCGGCCTTGCCTCCCGCTTCGTGCCGCCCAAGCCAGCAGGCGACGGCCAAGGCGAGCACTGCCGCACCAGCGACACGGGCGACGGTCATGTCGACAGGGGTATCTGGCGCTGCCCCGAGCAGCACTTCAATCAGAAGAGCCGGTACCAGCAGCAACGCCAGGCCCGTGGCTGCTTCAACCACGCCCGTCACCGAAAGCAGGAGCTTGGAATTCGCTCGCATGGTTTCAGGCATGTCGGCTCCTTGAACATCTCGGCGCTTGCGTCGGAGACCCTCGTTCGCTTCTACTGGTCGAGTTTGAAAGTCAGCTCGTTGATCTTGCCGGTGAACTTGAACGGAGCGTCGTACCGATACTCGACCAAGGCGACCCCGGTGCGCGTATCCTGCCCGACATCGAAGCTTTCATCCTCCGGAAAGGTGACCGGGATCGTGTGTTCGACCGAGTTCGTCGCCACGTCCTTGCCGTCCACCGACAGCACGCCTGTGCCGCCTTTTCCCAGGCCTGGACCATCGGACTTGAACGCGAAGACGATCTCGTGTTTGCCGGGTTCCAGTTCAGGCCCTTCCCACATGGTGCGCTTCAGGTCGAGAAGGTTGTAGAGAAACACGACCCTGCCTCGCCCGACGCCGAAGTCGCCCTTGCTGAGGAACAAGCCGTAGCCGCCGAACCGGCCGCCCTCGGTGACGATCATGCCCTCCGCGCCGCCTTCGGGTATCTCGACCTCGGCCGTGATCGTATAGGACTTGTTCAAGACGCTCGGCGCTGCACTGGGCGGCACGCCGCTGAGTTCTCCCGAGTAGGCAAACTCGGTTCGTCCGGCAGTCAGGTTCGGGCGCGGCGTGTTCCAGCGGGAAAGCGTCGAATTGTCCAATGGCAGGACGTTGTACTTCTTCGCCTCGGAATAGAAGAGATCCTGCATCTGCTTGAGCTTGTCCGGCATCTTGGCGGCAAGGTCGTTGAACTGGGTCGGATCATCGTTGACGTTGTAGAGTTCCCAGTTGTAGCCGCTGATGACGTCGGGAGGCGTCGCAGTGCTCAACTCCCATGGACGGGTCGCCGGCGTCGTCGCAGCCACCCAGCCATTGTCGTAGATGGCGCGGTTGCCGAGCATCTCGAAATATTGCGTCGTGTGCCGGGTGGCAGCGTCGACATTTGCCTTATCCCATGTGTACATCATGCTGACCCCTTCGATGGGGCGTTGCTCGATGCCGTTGATTGTCTGAGGCGTCGGGATGCCGGTCGCTTCGAGGATCGTGGGCACGATGTCGATGACGTGGTGGAACTGGCGACGGATGCCGCCGACGTCATCGATATGGCCAGGCCAGGACATCGCCACACCTTGAGAGGTTCCGCCAAAGTGCGACGGCACCTGCTTCACCCACTTGAAAGGCGTGTCCATCGCCCATGCCCAGGCCGCGGCGAAATGCGGGAAGGTTCGTTCCGATCCCCAGAACGGATACCAAAGCAATTGGTCCTTCACCGGCACGGGGATTCCGTTGAAGGTGGTGAACTCGTTCGGCGTGCCGTTCAGCATGCCTTCAGCGCTCGCGCCATTGTCGCCGCCGATATAGATGATCAGCGTATTGTCGAGTTCGCCGAGATCGTCGACGGCCTGAATGACCCGGCCGATTTCATTGTCGGCATAGGCGAGATAAGCGCCATAGATATCTGCCTGCTTGATAAAGAGTTTCTTCTCTTCCAGGCCTAAGCTATCCCATTCCGGCAGTTCCCTCGGCCACGGCGTCAGTTGCGCGTTCTCGGGCATGATACCGAGCCGCTTCTGGTTGGCGAAGATCGTCTCGCGCAGCTTGTTCCATCCTTCGTCGAAGAGGTGCATGTCGCTGATCTTCTTGACCCATTCCGGTGTGGGGTGATGCGGTGCATGGGTGGCGCCCGGGACGTAATAGACAAGCCAAGGTTTCTCGGGGGCAATCTCCTTCAATTGCTTCACGTAGTGGATGGCCTCGTCGGCCATCGCCGTTTCCAGGTTCCAGGTCGGATTTCCTTCGAAGGGATAGATCGCAGTCGTATTGCGGTAGAGGTTGGGCTGCCATTGGCTGGCGTCACCGCCGACAAAACCGTAGAAATATTCAAAGCCCATACCCGTTGGCCATTGATTGAACGGCCCTGCCTGGCTCGATTGATAGGAAGGCGTGTTGTGGTTCTTGCCGAACCACGATGTCGCGTAGCCATTCTCCCTGAGGATCGTGCCGATGGTGCCTTTCTCGATCGGGATGATGGAATCATAACCCGGATAGCCCGTCGCAATTTCGCCGACGACCCCGGCGCCGACCGAATGGTGGTTTCGCCCCGTAATCAAAGCAGCCCGTGTCGGCGAACAAAGTGACGTCGAATGGAAATTGGTGAAGCGCAACCCCTGGTTTGCAATGCGGTCCATTGCAGGGGTGGGAATGACGCCGCCAAAGGTGCTGGGTGCACCGAATCCCTGGTCGTCCGTCATGATCAGCAATACGTTCGGCGCACCCTTTGGCGGCACGACGCGCGGCGCCCACCAAGGTTGAGACTCCGAGGCTTTCTCCTTGATGACGCCGCCGAAATTCGGTGGGGGAGGCGGAAGTTGCTTGCCGTCGAGGGTGATCGTCGCTCCGGGCGCTCCCGTGACCGCCTGCGCGAATGCCGCAGGACAGCCCAACCCGGTCAAAGCTGTGAAACCCAGCGCGGCAAGCGCGCCGCGAGAAAAGTGCAACGCATTTCGACGGCACATGGAATTTCTCCTCCTGGATAACGTCGCGGCGCGGACCGGTATGGTGGCTGCCAATGGTGGGCACGACGGCTTCGCGCCCATCGCGACGGGGGCGGACGTCCGCGATGATCGCTCACCGCGATCCACAATCAACGTATGTTACCGTAACAACGGCAGTAACTACGCGGCAGCGCCTTCACCCTGATGCGGCAGCCGATGCCGCACGATCATTCCGACCGCCGAAGCAAGTGCGAGGCAACTGAGGACAATTGCGGACGATCGTCGATGCGCTCATGCGGCAAGTCTGCGGCTATTGACGACGCCATCCCGATTTTGCCGTGTCACCGTCATACCTCCCCCTTGATGAGCGGCGGGTGGGATGTCGACCGCCGATTGCATCCTGGCCAGGGCACTGCAAAAAGCAACATATCTAACGGTAACACACGGTAAGCCCGCATCTGCCGTGCAGGCAACGCCAAGGCGCGTCCACGACATCTCCGTGGACGCGGATGACTTTGTGAAGTAGATTACACTAATAAAATTTCTGGTAGTGGCGCCCTCAAGAGCGGTGAGGAGCATGGCATGCAGAATGCGATGGCAGCCGATGCTGCACGACCTTCCACGCGACCGCCTCCCGGACCTGATGATATTCGCAGGCAGCTTGAGCGCATCATCGCGAATCCGGAGTTTCCCCACACTGGCCGTAGCGCCGATTTCCTGCGGTACATCACAGAGGAGACGCTGGCAGGCAACGCCAAGCGCATCAAGGGCTATTCCGTTGCGGTGGAGGTGTTCAAGCGCTCCCAAGGCTTCTCGCAGGACGACCCGGTCGTGCGGATCGGGGCGGGACGGCTGCGGCAAAGCTTGGAGCGCTACTATCTTGTAGCCGGACAGGATGATCCTGTTCGAATGGACATTCCGAAAGGGGGGTATGTTCCAACGTTCGTCTGGAGCAGCCCTGGAGACACCAAGTCTTCCGTTGGCGCATCTGCGCCCGCAGATGGACCAGTCGGTATTGGCAGGTTTCAAGGGTATGGAAGGTGGCTTGTCGCCAGTCTGTTGATTCCAGCTCTGATATCGACCTTCCTGTATCAGATGCAAAGCGGATCACCGTCTTTCGCCCGCAATCCTACGGCGATGCCGGAAATGCATACGGCAAGTCTGGTCGTTGCCCCGTTTGCGAATCTTGGTGAGGATCCTAAGGCGGAGATTTTTTCGGCCGGCCTGACCGAGGAGCTTCTCACAGCCTTGCCACGCTTCAAGGAGATCAAGGTCTTCGGCCGTGAGACGTCCAGATCGTTGTCGCCCGAAGTCGATGCTTCTCGCGTCCGGAACGCACTCGGTGCCGGCTATCTGTTGATGGGAGGAGTGCGTATTTCGGGGGACAAGATGCGGGTTACCGCGCGGCTGCTTGATACGGACAACGGCGAAATCCTGTGGTCGCAGATCTATGACGAGAACATGGGTTCGGGCGATCTGTTCGCGATCCAGGCAGACGTCGCAAACAGGGTGGCGACGGCCATTGCTCAACCCTATGGAGTTATCGCGCAGGAAGATGTCGCCAATCAACCTCCCGACGATCTCGGCGCCTATGCCTGCACTTTAAGCTTCTACACCTATCGAACCGAGTTGAGTCCGGAACGGCATCGGCAGGTCAGGGATTGCCTTGAAAGTGCGGTCGCTCGCTATCCGTCGTTCGCGACCGCATGGGCGATGCTGTCGATCGTCTACCTCGACGAAGATCGGTTCGACTTCAATGCGCGGCGGGGATCGTCCATTCCAATCGAGCGTAGCCTCGTCGCCGCGCGGCGCGCAATCCAGCTTGATCCCGGCAGCACGCGCGCGCATCAGGCGTTGATGATGGCACTGTTCTTCAATCAGCAGCTGGATGAGGCTTTACGCGTTGGCGAACTGGCGCTCGCAACCAACCCGAACGACACGGAACTGCTTGGAGAGTTCGGGACACGCGTGGCGATGGGCGGGGATTGGGCTCGCGGGGCAGCACTTCTTGAGCGGGCCATCGTTCTCAATCCGGGTGGCGGCGGTTACTATCACGGGACACGAGCGCTTGCTGCGTTCATGCTGAACGACGGCAAGACGGCGGTCGCGGAAATCAGACAGGCCGATTTGCAGAAATTCCCGCTATTCCACCTCGTTGCCGCGGTTATCTATGCCGAGAATGGATTTGAGGCTGAGGCACGGCGCGAAGGCGCAAAGTTCGTTGAAATGCGCCCGGACTTCCTGCCCAACTTAGCGGCGGAACTTCAGTCCCGAAACGTCCGCCCCGTGGATCAGGAGCGGTTTAGCGCCGCAATCCGAAAGGCGGGACTGGCCATAAGCAGTCGAACCGCAACCACCGTTTCGGCCGTCGGGTCAGGTCTTTGATCCCACAACCCTCAGGCGTTGTCCGTATCTGCTTTACGGTGCGTGTACTACAGAGCATACCCGATGTTACGAGCGCCGAGCTCGTCTTTGCCGCACAATAGCTGATGCAACAGGACAAAGGGGCGGGGCGAATGAGGCGGTCATCCTTGGATCGCGATCTCCATCCTCTCCCGACACGTTTGACTTCGCTCGCCACCAAGACGCAAGGAGCACAGGTCGATGGTAAAACTCTCCTGCAAGCATTGCCTGACGGCAAACTGGCGATCGTCCGTAGCGCTTGCGCTGGCCGTCACGTTGATCTCACCTTTGGCCGCCCGTGCCGAAGAGCCCGATGCCAGGAAGCTCGTCAAGGCGATGTCCGACTATCTCTCGGCCCAGAAGGCGATTTCATTCGCCTACGACACCAATTTTGAGATTGTCACCACCGAGCACCAGAAATTACTGCTCGCAAGTTCCGGAAAGGTGGAGATGGGCCGACCCGACAAGCTCCGCGTTACTCGCACCGGTGGCTTTGCCGATGTCGAGATGACCTTTGATGGCAAGACGGCGACGGTCCTTGGAAAACATCTCAATCTTTATACTCAGGCTGATCTGCCCGGCACGATCGATCATCTCGTCGATGAAATGCGGGATAAACTTCACCGCCCGGTTCCCGGCGCCGATCTCCTGCTGCCCAATGTCTACGACGAACTGATGCGCGACGTTGTTGACGTCAAGGATCTCGGAAGCGGCGTGATTGGCGGCGTTGAATGCGATCATCTTGCATTCCGAACCAAGGAACTCGACTGGCAGTTATGGATCGCGCAAGGCGAAAAACCATATCCTTGTCGATACGTGATCACCGCCACGCAGGTCGATCTGGGACCGCAATACAGCATCCAGATCAGCGACTGGAAAACAGGCACCGATGTCGTTGCCGAAGACTACAGTTTCAAGAACACCACGGATGCAAAGAAAGTCGAGCTGGAAAAGCTCGTGGACATTGATGAGCTTCCGGATCGCTTCGCCAAGGGAGACAGCAAATGACCTCGTTGCAAAAAATCAAAATCCTGTTGCTGACCATCGTTGTGGCCATGTCCGGTCTTGAACTCGGCGAGCGGCTGGCGGTCCCCGGAATGACGGGAATCTTTACGCCGGCCGAGGCGCGTGTCGGGCGGCCCCTCACGCCCGTCAGCGTGGCAGGTGTTGCACGACGCACCGTCAGGCGATGCGCGGTCGGTGTCTATTACTGCTGAAAGCAAAGGGCACCTATGGGGATCAACGAATTGCCTACCAACCTCCTGGTGATTCTCTGCATTTCGCTCATTTTTCTTTCTGGTTGCGGTGGCCATCCCAAAGGGGTCCTTACGCCGATCGCCGATACCTCTTCACCTGGTTTGAGCCGGGTGAACCTCCTTGTCGCAACGACCAGGAGCCGCTCGACCGTTCCCGGCGAGATGTTCTCGGGCGAACGTGCGCTGAAGCCCACCTTTGCGGAAATGACTATCTCCATCCCACCTGACAGTGCCCGCAAGGTGGGAAGTGTCGCATGGCCAAGAAGGTTGCCTCCGAATCCTTCCAGGGATTTCGCGACGCTGAAGGCCAAGGAGATAGATATCGACGCCGCAAAATCCTGGCTCAGCGCCAGCGTGCGCAAGACACCGGATGGAAGCGTCCTGGTGTTCATCCACGGTTTCAACACGCGATTCGAAGATTCCGTTTACCGCTTTGCCCAGATCGTCCATGATTCCCGCGTCCACAGCGCGCCCATTCTCGTCACATGGCCATCGCGCGGCAGCCTGCTTGCCTATGGCTATGACCGGGAAAGTACGAACTACACCCGCAATGCGCTTGAAACGCTGTTTCAGTACCTGGCCCGCGACAAAGAGGTGAAGGAGGTTTCCATCCTCGCCCATTCGATGGGGAACTGGCTGACACTGGAGTCACTGCGTCAGATGGCCATTCGCAACGGCAGGCTGCCGGCGAAGTTCAGGAACGTCATTCTCGCCGCACCCGACGTCGATGTCGACGTGTTCAGCCAGCAGATCGTGGATATGGGCAAGCAGCACCCGCAGTTCACACTGTTCGTATCACGAGACGACCGGGCGCTTGCCGTCTCGCGCCGCGTTTGGGGAGATGTGTCGCGCCTCGGCGCGATCGATCCGGAGCAATCGCCCTACAAGGAAGAACTGGAGATCAACAAGATCAGCGTGATCGATCTCACCAAGGTCAAGCAGGGCGACCGTCTCCACCACACGAAGTTTGCAGAATCTCCCGAGATCGTTCGGCTGATCGGTTCCAGGATTTCCGACGGGCAGACGCTGAGCGAAGACAAGGTGGGGCTGGGTGACCACATACTCGATGCGACGATCGGAACGGCCGCGGCAGCAGGTCACGCCGCCGGTCTGATCCTCACCGCCCCGGTCGCGGTCGTCGATCAGAATACAAGAGAGAATTATGGGGACAGGGCAAACGCGCTGATAGGTGGCGACAAGCGTGCCCGCACGGCGGCAACGGCCTGTGCCGCGGGACATTCGACGCAGGAATGCCAAAAGCAGTGATTGCTACCGACGGCACACAATTTATGCGCGCTTGTGTAATGGAAATTTATTTATAATTTTATTAGTTATCTGGAATATTTTGTTTTGGGGGAACTGTCAGGCGGGATTCGCACTCGCTTGCTGATTGAGGGATAGGACATGAAAGCCATCTATATCGCCACCGTCTGCGCCGCGCTTGCAATTGCATCACCTGTGAGGACGGCCGACATCACGCCGCTGACGCCCGATGCAAAGCAGGTGGAAAGCTCAAGCGGGTGGACCTTCACGGTCGCCCCCTATTTCTGGGCGGCCGGTATCTCCGGCGATACCGCACAGTTCGGATTGCCCGAGGTCCACATGGACGCCGACTTCAGCGACCTGTTGTCAAATCTCGACTTTGCCTTCATGGCGGCAGGCGAGGCGCGTTACGACCGCTTCAGCATTTTCGGCGATGTCATCTATACCAAACTCGGGGCGGATGCGAGCACGCCTGCCGGCATCCTGGCCGACAGTGTCGACGTCACCTCGAAGACGTTTGCCGGCCTGCTCGGTGTCGGCTACTCGGTGCTGGAGAGTCCGTCCGGCCACCTTGATATCGTCGGGGGCATCAGGGTCTGGTCGGTCGACACGACCATCGGATTCAACGGTGGGCTGCTCGACGGCGTGGAGGGCGACGATGGTGATACCTGGGTCGATGGCATCGCGGGTTTCCGGGGCAATTACTTCTTTACGCCGGAAATCTACATGACCGGATGGGGACTGGTCGGGGCAGGCGGCGCGGATATCGACTGGGACGTCGCCTTGGCCCTCGGCTACAAATTCAACGAGACGGTGTCCGCGGTCGCGGGGTACCGGGCATTGGGGGTTAACTACAGCAACGACGGGTTCGTCTTCGACGCCGTGCAGCAAGGGCCGATCGTTGGGCTCGCTATCCATTTCTAGCGGGTGGACTTGGATGGTCGCGATGGGTCGACAAGCGACTCTCGCACTATTCGAACAGACCGTCAGGTGAATTGTGATGCCGCGGTTCCCGCGGCACCATCAGTTCAAAGCCAGTCGGAGTTTGTCAACGAACGGCAATAGCTTGTCATCCGTCCTAAAGCGTCGATGAGGTCGGTCATTGAAGGGCGACCGTTACGGGAGCGGCTTCCTTGATGGCCAAATAGGGATGCAGATATGGTTGAGCTGAGCGGGTACCCGCCGCGCGATGCTCGGCGGTCATACCATGGAGGCGGCAATGGCCTTGGCATTCGGAGCAGAACACGTGCCCGACGATCTGGTGTGGATCGAGGGCCGTACGTTCACCATGGGATCGAACGACCACTATCCGGAGGAGGCGCCGGCCCACCCGGTGAAGGTCGACGGCTTCTGGATAGAGCGGACACCGGTCACGAACCGCAAGTTCATGGAATTCGTAAAGGCGACCGGACACGTGACCGTCGCCGAGACGGTGCCCGATCCGAAGGACTATCCCGGCGCGCTGCCGGAGATGCTGAGGGCGGGATCGCTGGTGTTCACCCGGCCGAAGTCGGTGAATGGTCCCGATATCTCGCAGTGGTGGACGTTCAAGTTCGGCGCGACCTGGCGGCGGCCTCTCGGCGGCCTGAGCGATCTTCGCGGCAAGCTCGATCATCCCGTCGTCCACGTCGCGTGGTCCGACGCCAAGGCATACGCCGACTGGGCTGGCCTCGACCTGCCGACCGAGGCGGAGTGGGAGCTCGCAGCGCGCGGCGGTTCGGACGACACGGAATATGCATGGGGCGACGAATTCATGCCGGACGGCGTCGCCATGGCCAACACCTGGCAAGGCATCTTCCCCACGACGACGACAAAGCCGAAAGGCCATGAGCGCACCTCACCCGTCGGCTGGTTTCCAGCGAATGGCTACGGCCTCCACGACATGATTGGAAACGTCTGGGAGTGGACGTCCGACTACTGGTCGACACGCCATCCGGAGCCTGCCAGCCATTCGTGCTGCATTCCAAGCAACCCGCGCGGCGGCGATGCCGAGGCGAGCTTCGACCCCCGCCAGCCCGAGATACGCATCCATCGGCGCGTGCTGAAGGGCGGATCGCATCTCTGCGCTCCGAACTACTGCCGTCGTTATCGCCCGGCGGCTCGTCACGCCGAGCCGGAGGACACCTCCACCAGCCATGTCGGGTTCCGTTGCATCAAGAGAAAACCCGCGACCGGAGAAGCTAAGACCGCACCTTGATTTCAGAACGATACCCGTCGGACATGACATCTCCAGCGCTTGCCCTTTCGCGCTGGGGCGAGTTCAGCCTGCGGTATGGGCAGCTAATCACAATAGGTGGGATGTCGTTTCGCCCGATGGGTTGTAATTTGGCCGTCAATCTTTAGGGGCCTAAACATGAGAAACATCCTTTCGAGCGTTGGTTCGGCGGCACTCTTGCTGTCGGCAGTGAACTCCTATGCCGCCGATCTCCCGGCAGGGGCCAAGAAGGTCACGATGGAAGAGTTCAAAGCGTTTGCTGATGGCAAGCATGTAAAGGTGGAAATTCTCGATCTGGAAAAGCCCGTGACCGCTGATCTCGTATGGAGTTGGAAGAAGGGCACCATTACCGGTAAGGCGGATGTCGGCGGCAAAATGATCGACGTGAAAACGAAACTCACGTTCAGGGGCGATAAAGCTTGTTCCAACGGTAAAGGCGAAAAGCCAAATTGCCACTTTATCTATATCGACGGCGATAAGTTCTATGAAGTTCGAGATGACATGAAAGTCCATGCAATCTCGACAGTCGGGTGAGGTTGGGGATCTCTCCGCTCACTGCCGCGGCTCAATCTGGGAGGGCTCATGGAACCCGGTGCTATCCCGCACTTCCCCCAGCCCTTATACGCAGCAAGCTGCAGCTTTCCGTCATCCGTCCAAGCGGTGTATTCGGCTTCGGCGATCAGCGTCGGCTGCGCGCCTATTGCGTGTTGCCGGATCCGGGCAGTGATCTCAGTGAACGACCGAGAGGTAGCGGATGCCGGCTTCATCAGCCGCTCTCATCAGCGCTTCCCGCGCAGCGTTTGGAGGCGTGGTGCCGCGGATGGCGTCGAGGCATGTCCTCACTGCCACGACATACTCCTCGCCATCATCCCCAGGCCATTCGGAAATGAGCATGGTGGCTGCGTCGCCGAGGGTCCTGACGACGCTGTATTTATCTTGGCCGCTCATGAGGATCCTCAGTGCGGGAAACTGATGCGATGTGTACCGATTCATGACATTTGGTCCTTGCATCATAAACATATTAGTAACTCTGCAAGAAGCGTTCCAACCGGGCCCGCAGCATGATCATCCGCAGATGGTTTCGCAAAACTGTCGGCAACTGAACGGGGAGGTCGAGTCCAATTGAAGGAATTATGCAGTCGCAGAGTGATCAAGCCGATCTACGTCAAAGCGCTGCGGAGCAGATCTGAATTGATCTTGGGGTGCTTCTCGGACGGATGATAGGCTCCAATTAGGGCCGCCGTTACCATGATCAACACCGAAAGGAATGATGCGACGATGCTCAACACGGGAACCGGAGATTTTCGACCCGCCCAGAGGAACACAAAGCCAGCCGCGAAAGCAAAGAACCAAAAGACCAGGACTTCGCCCATTGTCCCCGCGAATACCTCCATTGCTCCAGAGGACACCGAAACCACGGTGTCCAATCCTCCAAGCCACAACACGATGTTCATCACCATATCCGCGATGAAGGCCAATACCATCGATCCTACCAAAAGCCGTGACATCTCGTTTCTCCGTTGAAATCTTAAGTTGTTGTTTTGTCAGGCGCAGCTTTCGATCGGATTATCTGGATTGTTAAAATGCTTAGGGCTATTGCCCTCTTGTCCGATTGGGCAGCAATTCGAAGCAATGCTTACACAACCAGGTGGCCGGAACTTGTTTTAAACACATTGCCGTCCTATTGATTCTTCTATCGAAATTGCTTGTCGAGCTTGGTTTGCGCCCTTGGCGTCCCAGCTGATCTTTCCTTTCAAAATCGATTTCTGCGCCGTCCGGCAGCCGCCGGAGGGTGATTGTCATGCCGGTTGAGGGGGAATCGTCATGAACGCAGGCAATTCTTTGATCGACGCAAGCCTCCGCCAAACACCCATCGTCGCTGCCTCATATGCCTTCGGTCTTTGACCGCGGATGTCAGTGGCGGCATTCCGGCTGGGTTTTCCAGCCATTGAGGAGATTTTCATGAGCAAGACCAATGCAGAGGCACTGTTGCGCAAAGCGCAGCGCCAGGTTGCCAATACCAGCGGCGGTGGCCATCTCGGCGGCACCAACTTCGGTCAGGGCAACGACGCCAAGACCTCGTCCGGAAGCGGCAATCGCCCGGCAGGCAAGGGTCGTCCACCAACTGGTGGCAAACGCTGACTAGCGCCGCGCGTCTTTCCGATTTGAGGAATTATGCAGAGGTCGCAGCATCTCGGTTGAAGACATCCCCGCCAAAATGGCGGGTTTTTTGTTTGATGGGGCCTGAAGGGCCAGTCTCTTCTCAGCGATCCAGGAAATGATCGAAGTAGACCTGGGGGATAGGGTACGCGTAGACACCTCTGTCGACGAAGCTGTACCTATAGAGGCAACTTCTGAGAGCCGCATTGTAATGCAGGCTTCGCGGGTCCGGCGAGCCTCGTCGCCATGAGCTTGCCTCCGGCACGCAGCGTTGAAGCGCTTTATCGTATCGAGCCAGGAGCGCCGGGTCAGTATCGACCCGAATGCCACTGTAGGAATGATAGTTTGAAGGAGATTCTGCGGCCGATATACAGCCGAGGCTAAGTGCAAGACCAACGACTACCATCAATCTCATCGGATTTAATTCCCCCTGATCGATTATCGAAGTATCGAGCGGAACATTATTCGTTCCAGTGCCTGCGGGCAAGGGGACTTCCCGGCCTCCGGTCTGATCGGCCGTGACCTCGGCGGAACAGCAATCGCATAGCTGCCGCCACAGACATGGCGGCAGCCATCCGTCATCGATCAATCCAGGAGATCGGCAGGTACCTTGCCGCCATTTTCCGAAAGCCGCTTCATCAGCGCCTTGTGCAGCCACATATTCATCTTTGCGGAATCGTTGTTGTCGCCCGTATAGCCGAGTTCAGCGGCAAGTTCCTTGCGCTCGGTCAGGCTTGCATCCATCCCGACGGCTTTCATCAGGTCCACGATCGAGCGGCGCCAATCGAGCTTCTGGCCGCTCTTCTTCACTGCCGCGTCAAGGATCGGGACGATATCGACTGTGCCTGTGCCTGGAGCAGTGGCCGTGGGGGCCGGCTTGCTCTGCGGGGCAGGGGCCGCAGGCGTAGGACTGGGCGCTGCCGACGGTGAGGTAGGCGCTTGCGCCGGCTCTGTCTTCGGCGCGCCGGCAGCAACCGGTTCGGCTGCTTTCGCCTCTCCGAAAATTGCATGTTTGATCTTGTCGAAAATGCCCATTCTAAACCTCCAGTTCCATCAGATGAGAACAAGCTGAAACATGGACTTCCCGCCTGATATATCCAGACGGAAGGGGAGTTATTTTTAGCAATCTAAATCGGAGGTGGAAAAGTCAATTGGGGGGAAGGGTGTAGTCGATCTGCGCGAGAACGCTCTAAATGGATTGTTCGCCGCCAATCGTATCGCGAACTGAGATTTGCTTGCTGGCTCTAAGTTTCCTGGCGCAATGGGGGAGGAAATACTCCGTCGGCTCTCTAGCCGCTGCGATATATGTTCGCTTTTGGCACAGTCTGTCAGATAATTCGTATTTCAATAACCGTGAAACATCATCGCACGCTACCGAACCGACTTGCCGCGCCGTCTCGTGAAACATTCGTCATCCCTTCACGTTGCCTTGCCATGGACGTCCTGGAGTTGCAGGCGTCCGATCGATCGAAGGCACGCGCGTTCCTCGATTTTCGACTGCCGGGCAGATCGTCCGGCAGAATGGAAACGGAGGAAAACATGACCCGTTATCACAAGACACTATCCCTTGCAGTGCTCGCATCCAGCTGCGCCCTCCTTGTCATGCCGGCAAGCGATGCGCGTGCGCTCGATGTCGGCGTGTCGGTGAATGCCGGCAATGCTGTCAGCGCCGATGTCGGCGCGTCACTCGGCGGCGGGAGTGGCATCAGCGCCGATGCCGGTGCTTCCGTTGGCGGCTCGACCGGCGTCAATGCCGATGCGACCGCCAATGCTGGCGGCGGCCGGGGCATCAATGCCGATGTCAATGCACGCGTCGGCGGTTCTAGCGGAATCGATGCCAAGGCCACGGCCTCGGTTGGCACCGGTAATGGGGTCGATGCCAATCTCGCCATCGGCCGGGTGGATGAAGCTGGCGGCAGCAATGCCAGGGCTGCGCCCGGCAGCACGCTCAGCGCGTCGCGGGCACGTACCCTGGAGGCCTTCCGCAGCATGCCTGTCAATGACCAACGCAAGATGCTCGTCCGTTGCGCCGACATCTCCGCCTCCGGCGGTGATTCCGGCCTTGCCGGTCTCTGCAGTCTGCTGCAGGCGACCGCGTCCCGCTGAACATACAAAACCCGCCGAGCCAGCGGCTCGGCGGGTCTTTTTCAAAGGATGATTCGATCTAAAGCATGTCGCGCAAAACTATGCAGCAGTTTTTGCGACAACGACATGCGTAAAAACAAAGACCTAAAGCGCGAAGAGCGAATCTGAAAGATCGCGACGCGCTTTAGTGTAGGATCTGGCTGAGGAACAGCTTGGTGCGTTCGTGCTGCGGGTTATCGAAGAAGGCGGCCGGTTCGTTCTGTTCGACGATTTGGCCCTGGTCCATGAAGATAACCCGGTTGGCGACCTGGCGGGCAAAGCCCATTTCATGCGTGACGCAGAGCATGGTCATGCCTTCCTCGGCAAGCCCCACCATGGTGTCGAGCACTTCCTTGATCATTTCGGGATCGAGTGCGGAGGTCGGCTCATCGAACAGCATGATCTTCGGGTTCATGCATAGCGACCGGGCGATCGCCACGCGCTGCTGCTGACCGCCGGAAAGCTGTCCCGGATACTTGTTGGCCTGCTCCGGAATCTTGACCCGCTTCAGAAAATGCATGGCCACTTCTTCGGCCTGCTTCTTCGGCATCTTGCGCACCCAGATCGGCGCCAGCGTGCAGTTTTCGAGGATCGTCAGATGCGGGAAGAGGTTGAAGTGCTGGAACACCATGCCGACTTCGCGCCGCACCTCGTCGATCTTTTTCAGGTCGTTGGTGAGCTCGGTGCCGTCGACGATGATGCGACCCTTCTGATGCTCTTCCAGGCGGTTGATGCAGCGGATCATCGTCGACTTGCCCGAGCCCGACGGGCCGGCAATGACGATCCGTTCGCCGCGCATGACCTTCAGGTTGATGTCGCGCAGCACGTGGAAATCGCCGTACCACTTGTTCATGTTGACGATCTCGACCGCCACTTCCGTCGCGGAAACGGTGAGCTTTTTCGCTGGAGCTTCAGCCATGATATTTTCCCTCATTCTTATCGTTTTAGCGTTCTTATCGTTTGTGGCCGGTATCGAGATGGCGTTCCATGAAGCCTGAATAGCGCGACATGCCGAAGCAGAACAGCCAGAAGATAAAGCCCGCGAAGATCAGACCCGTGATCGGCGTGACGGCGCTTGCCCAGTTGGCATCGGAGAAGTTCAGCTTGACGATGCCAAGCAGATCGAACATGCCGATGATGGTGACCAGCGACGTGTCCTTGAAGGTTCCGATGAAGGTGTTCACGATGCTCGGGATGACCAACTTGATGGCCTGCGGCATGATGATCAGCCGGGTTTTTTGCCAATAGCCGAGGCCAAGCGAATCGGCGCCTTCGAATTGTCCCTTCGGGATCGCCTGAAGGCCGCCTCGGATCACTTCCGCCATATAGGCCGAGGTGAAGATCGACACACCGATCAGCGCCCGAAGCAGTTTGTCCACGTTCCAGCCTGTGGGAAGGAAGAGCGGCAGCATGACACTTGCCATGAACAGAACGGTGATCAGCGGGACGCCTCGAATGACCTCGATGAAGGTAACGCAGAGCATCCGAATGACGGGCATCTTCGAGCGGCGCCCCAGCGCAAGCAGAATGCCGCAGGGTAAGGAGACGGCAATACCGACAAAGGACAGGACGAGCGTCACCATCAACCCGCCCCAGAGCGGAGTGTCCACCACTTCGAGGCCGAAGCCACCGTGAAGAAGCCAGAAGGCGAGGACCGGCAGGACGGCGAACAGAAGAATGGCGTTCAGGCCCTTGCGCGGCGCCGAAGGGATGAGCATCGGAACCAGCAGAACAATGAACAGGATCCCGACGATCGCCGGTCTCCAACGCTCATCCAGCGGATAGCGGCCGAATATAAACTGATCGTACTTGGCGCTGACGAAGGCCCAGCATGCACCACTCCAGCCGTCAGGCTGGACGCCGCCCTGGATCGTCGTCGCGCAGAATGTGCGGTCCGGCCCGGACCATACGGCCTGGATGAACAGCCAGTTGACGAGATGCGGCACGGCCCATGCGATGAGCGCAAGAGCCAGGATTGTCAGGATCACGTCCTTCGGGGTTGCCAGGAGATTGCGGCGTATCCAGGCGACGGCTCCCCTCTCGCCGGGGGGCGGTGGTTCGGCGGCAAGGATGGACGTTCTGACGAAGGGTTTATCGGCGACCGACATCTTATCTCTCCACCAGTGCCATCTTGGCATTGAACCAATTCATGAACAGCGACGTGAGAATGCTCAAGCTGAGATAGACGATACCCCAGATGCAGACGATCTCGATCGCTTGACCGCTCTGATTGAGGATCGTGCCACCGACGGCAACGAGATCCGAGAAACCGATCGCGATGGCGAGTGAGGAGTTCTTGGTCAGGTTCAGGTACTGGCTCGTCAGCGGCGGGATGATGATGCGCAGCGCCTGCGGCACCACGACAAGTCTCGTCACGCTCGACGGATGCAGCCCCAGCGCGCCGGCTGCCTCGGATTGTCCCTTTGGAACGCCACGAATGCCACCGCGAACGATCTCGGCGATGAACGAGGCGGTATAGAAGGACAGAGCGAGAAACAGCGACATGAATTCGGGACCGACGACCGAGCCGCCCGTGAGGTTGAATTTTCCGGCAACCGGAACGTCGAAGGTGAGCGGAAAGCCGGAGACGACGAAGACCAGCAATGGCAAGCCGACGATCAGTGCGATCGACGTCCATACCGTGTGGAACGGCTGGCCGGTTGCGGCTTGGCGTTTGTGGGCCCAGCGCGCGATGATGATGGTGGCGACAATCGCAATCACCAGGGCGATGCCGACCGCTATCATACCTGTCTCGAAGATCGGCTTCGGGAAGGCCAGTCCTCTGTTGTTGAGGAACATGCTGAGCGGCAGACCCACCGACTCGCGCGGCTGCGGCAAAACGGAGAGAACGCCGAGATACCAGAAAAAGATGACGAGCAGCGGCGGAATGTTGCGGAAAACCTCGACATAGACCGTGCAGAGCTTGGCAATCAGCCAATTGTGCGATAGCCGGCCGATCCCGATCAGGAAACCGATGATGGTCGCCGTGAAGATACCGGTCACCGCCACCAGCAAGGTATTCAGAATGCCGACGACAAGTGCGCGCGCATAAGTCGAGTCACTCGAAAAGCTGATCAGCGACTGGCCGATTTCGAAACCGGCGCGACCGCGAAGAAAGCCGAAACCCGATGCCGTATTGCTGCGGGCAAGGTTCACGGCCGTGTTGTGGGCCACCCACCACACAATGCCCACGAGAATAACGATTGTTAGAACCTGGAAAAATATGCTCCGGTATTTCGGGTCGTACATTGCCGACCGGAAACTCCAGCCGGTGCCATGCAAAGGTGTCGTATCCACAGCCCCATGCGTCATGCCGCGCCAATCCCCTTGTGCCCGTTTTCGGGCTTTCTTTTTGCTTTTTGGAAGATGGGAGGGCGGCTCGGCCGCCTTCCCGGGATTTCATGCCAAAGCTCGATTAACGAACCGGCGGTGCGTACTGGATGCCGCCCTTGCTCCAGAGAGCATTCAAGCCGCGTGCGATCTTGAGCGGGCTGCCCTGGCCGATGTTGCGCTCGAAGATTTCGCCATAATTGCCGACGCCCTTGATGACATTGGCGGCCCAATCATTGGTCAGGCCGAGATCGGTGCCAATCTTGGTGTCGGTCTCGCTGCCGAGGAAGCGCTTGATGTCCGGATTCGGCGAATTCTTCATCTCGTCGACATTTGCCTGGGTGATGCCGAACTCTTCGGCATTGATCAGCGCATAAGCCGTCCAGGAAACGATATCGAACCACTGATCATCACCCTGACGGACGGCCGGGCCAAGCGGCTCCTTGGAGATGATCTCAGGAAGGATAACGTGTTCGTCGGGATTCTTCAGCGTCAGACGCAACGAATAGAGACCGGATTGGTCGGTCGTGTAAACGTCGCAACGACCAGCGTCGTAAGCCGCGTTGACCTCAGGAAGATTTTCGAAGACGACCGGATTGTACTGCAGATTGTTCGTCTTGAAGTAATCAGCGAGGTTCAATTCGGTGGTCGTGCCCGACTGTACGCAGACTGCGGCGCCGGAGAGTTCGAGAGCCGACTTCACGTTCAAGCTCTTGCGCACCATGAAGCCCTGACCGTCATAATAGGTGACAGGACGGAAGTTGAAGCCGAGTGCGGTGTCGCGGTTGATCGTCCAGGTGGTGTTACGCGAGAGAACGTCGATTTCACCGGACTGCAGAGCGGTGAAGCGTTCCTTCGCGTTTGTCGGCGTGTACTTGACCTTGGTGGGGTCGCCGAACACGGCCGAAGCGACGGCCTTGCAGAAGTCGACGTCGAAGCCGGCCCAATTGCCGGAAGCGTCAGGTGCGGCAAAGCCGGTAAGGCCGGTATTGACGCCGCACTGAACGAAACCCTTTGCCTTGACATCTGTGAGTGTCGTGGCCGAAGCAGCCGAAGCGCCAAGAGCGAAAACTGCTGCGCCGATCGTTGCGGACAGAAGCTTGTTCTTCATTTTTTCCCAACCTTTTCCGTTGTCTTGTATTTTCTTGTGGGAAGTTCCAGCGGAAAAACTCTGCCGCCTCCCCATTTTCTCGACACCCTCCCGGCGCGAGTTGTTCTATCACAGTCGCAAATGTCACCATGGTCAAGTGTCGCGGTCAATAATTGCGGCAAATTTCAGCATTTTGGTAGATTGCGCTGCGTTCGTGGGCACTTGGCTATGAAATAGGCGCCTGATTGCGGAAAAATAGCGCGAAAATCGTGGCTTCCACCGCTTCGCCACGTCGCCGGCGATCAGCGCCTAGGGGTTGACCTGATATGGCGGGGCGTCCAAAAGTCCGGGTTTGCGTCTCCGTCGCCAAAGGCTATTCCCGACATGAAAGACAAAGACAGCTTGCTGCAGAATGCCGGCATCAACACCCGCCTGACCCATATCGGCAACGACCCTTTCGACTATCACGGCTTCATCAATCCGCCGGTCGTGCATGCCTCGACGGTGTTGTTTCCGAATGCGCGGGCGATGGAGACGCGCACGCAGAAATACACCTACGGAACGCGCGGCACACCGACGACGGATGCGCTCTGCGAGGCGATCGACGCACTCGAAGGCTCGGCCGGCACGATCCTCGTGCCCTCGGGCCTTGCGGCCGTCACCATTCCGTTTCTGGGTTTCGTCGCTGCCGGCGATCATGCGCTGGTGGTCGATTCGGTCTATGGCCCGACGCGCCATTTCTGCGATACGATGCTGAAGCGCCTCGGTGTCGAGGTGGAATATTACGACCCGGCGGTCGGCGCCGGCATCGAGGCTCTGTTCCGGCCGAATACGAAACTCGTTCACACCGAGGCGCCCGGCTCCAATACCTTCGAAATGCAGGATATTCCGACGATCTCGGCGGTTGCGCACCGTCACGGCGCCGTCGTCATGATGGACAATACCTGGGCGACGCCGCTCTATTTCAGGCCGCTCGATCACGGCGTCGACATCTCGATCCATGCATCGACGAAATATCCGTCCGGCCATTCCGATATTCTGCTCGGAACGGTTTCGGCCAATGCCGAACACTGGGAGCGGCTGAAGGAATCGAACGGTGTGCTCGGCATCTGCGGCGCACCCGATGACGCCTATCAGATCCTGCGCGGATTGCGCACCATGGGCCTGCGCCTCGAACGGCATTATGAAAGCGCGCTTGATATCGCAGAATGGCTGGAGGGCAGGGAGGACGTCGCCCGCGTGCTGCATCCGGCCCTGCCGAGTTTCCCCTCGCACCATCTCTGGAAGCGGGATTTCAAAGGCGCCAGCGGCATCTTTTCCTTCGTGCTGGCCGCTGAAGGCCCCGAAAAGTCCAGAGCAAAGGCGCATGCCTTCCTCGACGCGCTCAGGATTTTCGGTCTCGGCTATTCCTGGGGCGGCTATGAAAGCCTGGCTTTGCACGCCTATCTCAACGACCGCAAGGTCGCCAAGGCGCCGACGGACGGTCCGGTCATTCGCCTGCAGATCGGCATCGAGGACGTGGCCGACCTCAAGGCCGATATCGAACGGGGGTTTGCCGCCGCAAGCGCGGTCTGACCGGACACGGTTTGTCGTGGCTGGCAATGCCTCACGGCAGATCGACAGCCCGATAGCCGTAGATCCAGTCGAGATCCGCCGCCAGGCTTAGCGGCGGCTTGAGGCCGAGCACGAGATCGCGGCCGATCCGGATCGGTCCTTTCGCATGATAGGCAAACCGGTTGAAGGCGCCGCGCTGGCGAAGCTTGGCGATGCGGGGCGTCCGATGTCTTTCGAACAGCGCCAGCGCTTCCGCCGCGGAGCGGTTCGAAAGAAACGCAGCGAGTTCATAGGCGTCTTCGATCGCCATCGCCGCTCCCTGGGCGGCAAAAGGCATCATCGCATGCGCGGCGTCGCCGATCAGAACCGTCTTGCGGCCATCCTGCCAGGAGCCTGTCGTGGTTTCGAACAGCGGCCAGAACGTCAGCTTCCGGTTTTTTTCGAGCAGCGAGACGATCGCGGCATTCCAGCCGGAAAGGCGCGCCCGCAGCTGCGTCCGCTGTTCTTCCGTCGGCTCGCTTTGCCAGGCCTGCGGCGCAATATTGCCGGCGGTGATCGCCACCATGTTGAAGCTGCCGGTCTCCCTTAGCGGATAGCAGACGAGATGCGCCGAACCGCCGAGAAAAGCCGAAACGCTTGCCCGGTCGAGGAAGCCGGGCGCCTCAGTTTCGGCAATCGTAAAACGGTAGGCGATATTGCCGGAAAAGCGCGGCGAGGGGCTGCCCGGAATGGATTGCCGAAGCTTTGACCAGACGCCGTCCGCGCCGATCACAACATCGGCCGCGCGCTCGAAAGACGGTAGGGTCGAATTTATCCGCACGCCGAGGTGAAGCCGGCAGAGCGGATCGGCGCTAACCGCAGCCAAAAGGACTTTCTGCAATGTGGTGCGATGCAAGACGCCATAGGGAGCGCCCCAGCGTTCCCGCGCGAATTTGCCGGCCGGCACCGCCGCGAGCTGGCGCAGCGATCCGCCCGATATCAGCCGGATTGCGTCGGGCTCTAGCCAGACCTTTGACAGTCTTTCAAGGATACCGAGTTCGGCAAGGATGCGCGAAGCGTTTGGCGAAACTTGTAATCCGGCGCCGACGTCGGTGAGTTCGCCCGCCTGCTCGAAGATCTCCGAACTGATGCCCCGGCGCGAAAGCGCAAGGGCAACTGTCAGCCCTGATATCCCGGCGCCGATGATGGCGGCATGTTCGACCGGCATTGTCCGTCCGATCCGGATCTGGACCGACTACGCCGCCTTCACGTGGAAAACGCAGCCGGCCGGATTGGTCTGGCTAGGCTTGAGCGTGGAATTGAAGCGATAGAGCGTCGAGCAGTAGGAACAGACCTTCTCATTGTCGTCGCCCATGTCGATGAAGATATGCGGATGATCGAAGGGAGCCGATGCGCCGGTGCACATGAATTCCTTGACACCGACTTCGATAACGCGGTGACCGCCGTCGTTCTGGAAGTGGGGAATGTTGTGGCCGGCCATGTCGCTCTCCGAATGCTTTGAAATGTGCGCGAACCTTATAAGCCTTCGCCGCAAATGTGTAGAGCCAAACCGCCGCGCCGGGCACAGTTTTTAGCCGCAGTTTTTGGCTTCACGATGAAAGGCCGCTCGACTATGTTCGCGCCAAAAAGGAAGGCCCGATGAACCTGAATACACCCGCATTTTCAAGCTTCACCCATGATGGATTGCAGCTCGCTTTCTTTGATGAGGGCGATCCGGCCGGTGTGCCGGTGTTGTTGATCCACGGCTTTGCCTCGACTGCAAACGTCAACTGGGTCCATCCGGGCTGGCTGAAGACGCTCGGCGATGCCGGCTACCGGGTGATCGCCATGGACAATCGCGGCCACGGGGCAAGCGACAAGCCGCACCATGCCGAAGCCTATCGTCCATGGGTCATGGCCAGCGATGCGATCGCCTTGCTGGATCATCTGGGCATCCCAGAAGCCAATGTCATGGGCTATTCGATGGGCGCGCGCATTTCCGTATTTGCCGCACTTGCCAATCCGCATCGCGTCCGTTCGCTGGTTCTTGGTGGCCTCGGCATCGGCATGACCGACGGTGTCGGCGACTGGGACCCGATCGCCGATGCGCTACTGGCGCCCTCGCTGGACGCGGTGACCCATGCCCGCGGCCGCATGTTCCGCGCCTTCGCCGAGCAGACGAAGAGCGACCGGGTCGCTCTTGCCGATTGCATCCGCGGTTCGCGCGATCTCGTCGCCCGTTCTGATATGGCCAAGCTCGACATGCCGACGCTGATCGGCGTCGGCACGAAGGATGATATCGCCGGCTCGCCGCAGGAATTGGCGGCGCTGATGCAGAATGCCGAAGCGCTCGATATTCCGGGCCGCGATCATATGCTCGCCGTCGGCGACAGGGTTTTCAAGCAGGCGGTGCTGGCCTTCTATGCAAGGGTCGCCCATCGCTAACAACATCGTGATGCCGAAAAACCATGCTAAAAAACCATGGCGACGGCACCCATTTATGTTATTGGCGTTTTCCTCTATATATTGGCATTCCGAAAACGGCATTCCGGCTGGCAGCGAGGAGAGCGGCGATGGTCGCAAAGACTGACATTCGTGCTTTTGACACAGGCCATCCGCTGAAGGTGATGGATCCCATCTGGGACAGCCTGCGTGAGGAAGCCCGGCTCGCCGCCGAACGGGACCCGGTTCTCGCCGCCTTCCTCTATTCTACGGTGATCAACTACCATTCGCTCGAGGAATGCGTCATCCACCGCATCTGCGAACGTCTCGATCACCCCGACATGCAGGCGAACCTGCTGCGCCAGACCTTCGAGGAAATGCTCCTCGACTGGCCTGACTGGAGCTCCATCCTGCGCGTCGATATCCAGGCGATCTATGACCGTGATCCCGCATGCCTGCGCTTCATGGAGGCGGTGCTTTATTTCAAGGGCTTCCATGCGCTGCAGACACATCGTCTGGCCCATTGGCTTCTGAACCGCGGCCGGCGCGATTTTGCGCTCTATCTGCAAAGCCGCTCCTCCAGCGTCTTCCAGACCGACATCAATCCGGCCGCCCGTATCGGCAAGGGCATCTTCCTCGACCACGCCACCGGCCTCGTCGTTGGCGAGACGGCCGTCATCGGCGACAACGTCTCGATCCTGCACGGCGTCACACTCGGCGGTACCGGCAAGGAGGGCGCCGACCGCCATCCGAAGATCGGCTCCGGCGTCATGATCGGCGCCGGTGCCAAGATCCTCGGCAATATCGAGATCGGCTATTGCTCGCGCGTCGCCGCCGGCTCCGTCGTCTTGAAGGCGGTGCCGCCCAAAAAGACAGTCGCGGGTGTGCCGGCCAAGGTCGTTGGTGAGGCCGGTTGTTCTGAGCCGTCGCGCAATATGGACCAGGTGATCGGCGCCGATATCTGAGCGCCCGTTGGAAACAAGGATAGGAAAAGTCGGCGGGATCCGAGCGGGGAGAGCCATGAGCAAACGGCAACCTTGCCTTTACACCGCTGCATTTCCTGTGCAAGAAGCGGCCAATCAAGACCGCTTACGGAGATGACAGAGTGAAGCCAGAAGAAATCAAGAAGCTCGACGCCTATTTCAAGCGCATGTTCAATCCGCAGATGATCGTCAAGGCGCGTCCACGCAAGGATGATTCTGCGGAAGTCTATCTCGGCGAAGAATTTCTGGGTGTCGTC
Source organism: Rhizobium leguminosarum bv. viciae USDA 2370 (assembly GCF_002008365.1). Taxonomy (GTDB): domain Bacteria; phylum Pseudomonadota; class Alphaproteobacteria; order Rhizobiales; family Rhizobiaceae; genus Rhizobium; species Rhizobium leguminosarum. Next base: position 931,174 of record NZ_MRDL01000051.1, on the reverse strand, counting down.
TATATCGATGACGAGGACGGCGACCGCTCCTACAACTTCTCGATGGCGATCCTCGACGTCGATCTCTGATCGCGCTCGAAAGCTTCAAAAGGACCGAACGGCGCGATCCGTTCGGTCCTTTTTTCGTTTTTTCGATTCGGAACGAGAATTTTTTCAAAACTTCCGGTTGCGGCATTCTGATATATTTTAGCAAAATCAGTTAAAGACGTACGTGCCCCGGCGCGCGGGCTTTGTTATATAATTGTAATGCAACTCATGGATGTTTTGCGGCGCACAAGACTACTTGACTATTTGTGCATTGCAGCTACCCTGCCGCCATCAACAGCCCAACGGAGGATGGCTCATGTTCAACTTTGAAGACGCCAACAAGAAGAGCAAGGAAGCCGTCGACACGGCCCTGAAAACCTATTCCGACACGACCAAGGGCTTTCAGGCAATCGCCGCAGAAGCCACTGAATATTCGAAGAAATCCTTTCAGGACGCGGTGACGCATTTCGAAACGCTGGCCGGCGTCAAGAGCTTTGAGGCTGCCTTCGAGCTGCAGACGAGCTACGTCAAGGCGTATTTTGAAGGCTTCGTCTCCGAGACGACGAAGCTCAGTGAGATGTATGCCGATCTCGCCAAATCAGCCTACAAGCCCTATGAAGCGCCGATCGCCGCTGCCGTCGTCAAGACCGCCAAGTCGGTGTCGGCGGCGACGCCTGCTGCTGCATGAACTGATTTCAAAAGGCGCAACCTGCGCTACATATTGAAAAAAGAAGACCGGCTACGCATCTGTAGCCGGTCTTTTTGTTTCCACTTTCGCTGCAGCGCCCGCATGGGATCGGCCGGGGACTTTTTTGGTCTTTCCCGTGCATGCCGGCCATTTCTTGATTGCAGTGTCTGACAGGGGGCTTAAAATCAGCCTATTATGAACTAAGTTAGTGTTTCAGATATTCGGCGGGAAAAGCACCCTCCCATGCTCCGCTGGATTGCTTGAGGAATAAATGACAATGATCGCAAAGCCGATCCGGATGCAGAACGACAGCGAAAGGAACGGGGACAACGCAAATCGAACCTCGGTCATCACGCGCACCAAGCCGAAGACCAAGAAGCCCAATCTTTATCGTGTGCTGCTTTTGAATGACGACTACACTCCCATGGAATTCGTCATCCATATTCTGGAGCGTTTTTTTCAGAAGGATCGTGAAAGTGCCACCCGCATCATGCTCCATGTCCATAACCACGGCGTCGGCGAATGCGGAATATTCACATACGAGGTAGCGGAAACGAAGGTCAGCCAGGTGATGGACTTCGCCCGGCAGCACCAGCATCCGCTGCAATGCGTCATGGAAAAGAAGTGAGGATCTGAACGTGCCAACATTTTCGCCTAGTTTAGAGAAGGCGCTCCATCAGGCACTGACCTTTGCCAACGAGCGGCACCACGAATATGCGACGCTCGAGCATCTGCTGCTTGCCCTGATCGACGATGCCGATGCGGCCGCGGTCATGGGTGCCTGCAATGTCGATCTCGACGCGCTGCGCAAGACGCTCGTCGAATATGTCGATAACGAACTTTCCAACCTGATCACCGGTTATGACGAAGATTCGAAGCCGACCTCCGGCTTCCAGCGCGTCATCCAGCGTGCCGTCATCCACGTGCAATCGTCCGGTCGCGAAGAGGTGACCGGCGCCAACGTGCTCGTCGCGATCTTCGCCGAGCGCGAGAGCCACGCCGCTTATTTCCTGCAGGAGCAGGAGATGACCCGCTACGATGCCGTCAACTACATCTCCCACGGCATCGGCAAGCGCCCGGGCGTTTCCGAAGCGCGTCCCCCGCGCGGCGCCGAAGACGAAGCCGAAAGCAGCAAGCCGACGGCGCGCGGTGGCGAGGAAGAGGGCGGCCCCAAGAAGCAGCAGGATGCGCTCAAGGCCTATTGCGTCAATCTCAACGAGAAGGCCAAGGGCGGTAAGATCGATCCGCTGATCGGCCGTCACGCCGAGGTGAGCCGCACGATCCAGATCCTGTGCCGCCGTTCGAAGAACAATCCGCTCTATGTCGGTGATCCCGGCGTCGGCAAGACGGCGATCGCCGAAGGCCTTGCCAAGCGCATCGTCGAAGGCAAGGTCCCGGAAGCGCTCGCCGATGCGACGATCTTCTCGCTCGACATGGGCACGCTTCTGGCCGGCACGCGCTACCGCGGCGATTTCGAGGAGCGCTTGAAGCAGGTCGTCAAGGAACTGGAAGAATATCCGGGCGCTGTGCTCTTCATCGACGAGATCCACACGGTGATCGGCGCCGGCGCCACTTCGGGCGGCGCAATGGATGCGTCGAACCTCCTGAAGCCGGCCCTGTCATCGGGCGCGATTCGCTGCATCGGTTCGACCACCTACAAGGAATACCGCCAGTTCTTCGAGAAGGACCGGGCACTGGTCCGTCGTTTCCAGAAGATCGACGTCAGCGAGCCGTCGATCGATGATGCGATCGAGATCATGAAGGGCTTGAAGCCCTATTTCGAAGAGTATCACCACCTGCGTTATTCGAACGACGCCATCAAGTCGGCCGTCGAACTGTCGGCCCGCTACATCTCCGACCGCAAGCTGCCCGACAAGGCGATCGACGTGATCGACGAAACCGGTGCGGCCCAGATGCTGCTGCCGCCGTCCAAGCGCCGCAAGCTGATCACCGAAAAGGAGATCGAGGCGACGGTCGCCACGATGGCGCGCATCCCGCCGAAGACCGTCTCCAAGGATGACGAGGCCGTGCTCGCCAATCTCGAGCAGGAACTGCGTTCGGTGGTCTATGGCCAGGATATCGCGATCGAAGCCCTTTCGACCTCGATCAAGCTGGCGCGTGCTGGTCTTCGCGAGCCGAACAAGCCGATCGGCGCCTATGTCTTCTCCGGTCCGACCGGCGTCGGCAAGACCGAGGTGGCAAAGCAGCTGGCATCGTCGCTCGGCGTCGAACTCCTGCGCTTCGACATGTCGGAATATATGGAGCGGCACACGGTTTCGCGTCTGCTCGGCGCGCCTCCCGGCTATGTCGGCTTCGACCAGGGCGGTCTTCTGACTGATGGCGTCGACCAGCACCCGCATTGCGTGGTACTGCTCGACGAAATCGAGAAGGCGCATCCCGACATCTACAATATCCTGCTGCAGGTCATGGACCACGGGACGCTGACCGACCATAACGGCAAGAAGATCGATTTCCGCAACGTCATCCTGATCATGACGACCAATGCGGGCGCATCCGAAATGGCCAAGGCGGCGATCGGCTTCGGCTCGTCCAAGCGTACCGGCGAGGACGAAGAGGCGCTGACCCGTCTGTTCACGCCGGAGTTCCGCAACCGTCTCGACGCGATCATTCCCTTCGCGGCGCTGCCGACGGCCGTCATCCACAAGGTCGTGCAGAAGTTCATCATGCAGCTGGAGGCCCAGCTTTCCGAAAGGAACGTCACCTTCGACCTGCACGAGGATGCGATCGCCTGGCTGGCGGAAAAGGGTTACGACGAGAAGATGGGCGCCCGCCCGCTTGCTCGCGTCATTCAGGATACGATCAAGAAGCCGCTCGCCAACGAAATCCTCTTTGGCAAGCTGAAGAAGGGCGGCGTCGTCAACGTCACTGTCGGCCCGAAGGAAGATGGCAAACCCGGCATCGTGCTGGAAGCCATTTCGGAAACGGCGCCGATCAAGCCGAAGCCCGAAGCCGAGGTCGTGCATCCCGAAGGCGATGATGGGGATGACGGCGAGCTGAAGACGAAGGCGGCCCGCAAGACCCGCGCCAAAGCAGTGCCGCAGGCCGAGCCTGAGGTCCGCGATGCCCCGAAGAAGGGAAGCGCGGTTCCGAAGGTTCCACGCAAGAAGTAAGATACCGTCACCGAATTGGAAAAGGCCGCGTTCTCCGCGGCCTTTTTCGTTTTTCAGGCATCGGCAGGGACCGGTTACGCCAGCGCTGCCCTAATCTTTTCGGCATTGGCGGCAAGCACGGCGCCGTCCTCCATCTTGCCGGAATGCGGCTTGAGTGCGACGCCTTCATGCCTTGGGATGACGTGGAAATGCAGATGGAACACCGTTTGCCCGGCCGCCGGTTCGTTGAACTGGGCGATGAACACGCCATCGGCGTCGAAGACGTCCCTGACCGCAATGGCGATCTTCTGGACGACTGATATCGCATGGGTGAGGGTGGCTGGATCGGCATCGAGGAGATTGCGGGACGGCGCCTTGGGAAGGACGAGCACATGGCCCGGCGCCTGCGGCATCACATCCATGAAGGCGATAGTATGCTCGTCCTCGTAAACCCGGTGCGAGGGGATTTCGCCGCGGAGGATCTTGGCGAAGATGTTGTTGTCGTCATAAGCGGCCGGGCTGGTCATCACGAAATCTCCTCGTTTTTCACAGCGCGGTGCGTCTTTTCAAACGCGCAAAGGACGCTGTAGCACTTTGAATTTCTGCATAGTTTTATCCTCAAATCGATTCCGATTTAAGGAATATGCGTCGTTGAGCGGGTAGCGCGGCCGGTGCGGCGGCGTCAATCGTCCTGCAGACGCTCGCCCTTGCGGAAAGGACTGTGCTCGGTCAGCAATTCGCTCATCTGTTCGACATCGGCGCGCTCGCGCGCGAGATAGTCGCCGATCGCCCGGCGAAGGCCGGCATGAGCGACATAATGGGCGGAATGCGTCGTCACCGGCAGATAGCCGCGGGCGAGCTTGTGTTCGCCTTGCGCTCCGGCCTCGACCCTTTTCAACCCTTTCGAAAGGGCGAAGTCGATCGCCTGGTGATAGCAGACCTCGAAATGCAGGAAGGGATGGTCCTCGATGCAGCCCCAGTGACGGCCGTAGAGCGTATCGCCGCCGATGAAGTTGATCGCGCCGGCGATATAGCGCCCGTCGCGCTTGGCCATGACGAGCAGGATGTCGTCGGCCATGCGCTCGCCAATCAGCGAGTAGAACTTACGGGTGAGGTAGGGCCGGCCCCACTTGCGCCCGCCAGTATCCATATAGAATTTGAAGAACTGGTCCCAGATGCGTTCCGTCAGGTCGCGGCCGGTCAGCCAGTCGATGCTGATACCGTTTTCGAGGGCGGCGCGGCGCTCCTTGCGCAACGCCTTACGTTTGCGCGAGGCAAGCGTTTCGAGAAATTCCTCGTGATTGGCATAGCCGTCATTGATGAAATGGAACTGCTGGTCGGTGCGATGCAGATAGCCGTCCATCTCGAAGACGCCGATCTCTTCGTCCGGCACGAAGGTGATGTGGGCCGAGGAGATGCCGAGCCGCCGCACCACCTCCTTCAGGCTTTCGGCGATCGCGCTCTGGATCGGTAGCCGTTGCAGCCCCTCGGCGACAAGAAGACGCGGGCCTGTCGCCGGGGTGAACGGGATCGAGCACTGAAGTTTCGGATAATAACGCCCGCCGGCCCGCTCGAAGGCGTCGGCCCAGCCGTGGTCGAAGACATATTCGCCCTGGCTGTGGTTCTTGAGATAGCCGGGCAGGGCGCCGATCAACTCGCCGCGATCGGTCTCGAGCAGCAGATGGTGGCCGAGCCATCCCGTCTCTGCGTCGGCCGAGCCGGATTCCTCCAGCGACGATAGAAAAGCGTGTGAAACGAAAGGGTTGTAGGCAATCGTAGCGCATGCCTTCGACGCTCCGGAAAGCTTGGCCCAGCTCTCCGGGGAAATCGCGGTAAAGGAGCGTTCGACGCGAATGGATAGTTCGTCAGTCATCGGACAAATGCGAAGCCTGTGGGAGGATGGTTTCGGCTCTGTCTCAGTCTGCGCATGATCTTGGCCAAAAAGCGAGCGTCAAGCAGCCACACGCGGATCGAAGCCTTCGAAGGTCATCTGGTCTGCGTTTGCGAATGTAAGCCGGCGCGCCGCTTCGTCACGCACCGTCCAGGTGATGACAGGAATGCCCTTTTCGCGTTCGCTGGTGATAAAGGCGTTCGGCAGATCGCCATAATGATAGGAGATGAAATCGAGACCGATCTCCATCGCCTTCACATGCGTCTTGAACGCCTCCGGTGTGTTGCCGTCGGCCGTCAGCCCGAGCGGGTAGGGTGCGCCAAGCGCCTTCAGATCGCGCAGCAGCCAGTGGTCAAAACTCATCAGCGCCACCTTGCCCTCATAGCCTTCGAGCACCTCGAGCACGGCTTCGGCGAAACCTTCGTCATCGGCCTCCCGCCCCTTGAGTTCTAGCACCAGCGGCACCTTGCCCTTGACGAGATCGAGGAGCTGGCGCAGCGTCGGCACCTTGTCGCTGGTGCCGCCGATGGCGATCAGTCCGAGTTCCCGGGAGGTGCGCTCGCGGATGTCGCCGTGGAGGTTGCACAGGCGCTGCAGGTCCTCGTCATGAAAGATGACCGGTACGCCGTCGGAGGCGTAATGCAGGTCGCATTCGATCGCAAACCCCGCTTCGACGGCGCGCGAGAAGGCGGAAAGCGTGTTTTCCCAGACATGCGTGTTGAGATCGTGATAGCCGCGATGGGCGACCGGCAGGTCCCTGATCCAGGCAACATTGGTCATTCTGCGATTTCCATGATAGCGTCTATCTCGACGGCGGCATTCAGCGGCAAGGCCGCCATGCCGACAGCGGCACGCGCATGTTTGCCGGCTTCGCCAAGCACGCCGGCAATCAGGTTCGAAGCGCCGTTGATGACGAGATGCTGCTCGACGAAGTCGGGCGCCGAGGCGACGAAGCCGTTCAGCTTGATGACGCGCCGGATACGGCCGAGATCGCCGCCAAGTGCCGCCTTTGCCTGGGCAAGGATGTTGATGGCGCAGAGTTCTGCGCCGCGCTGGCCCGTTGCAACGTCGACGGTCTTGCCGAGATGGCCCGAGACAGTGACCTTGCCGCCTTCGAGCGGCAGCTGGCCGGAGATGTAGAGAAGATTGCCGCTGATCACATAGGGAACGTAATTTGCAGCAGGTGCTGCGGCTTGGGGCAGGGTTATCCCCATCTCAATCAGGCGCGCTGCAATTTCATCGGACATTTTCGTCTCCGCTTTTGTTGTCAATTCTTCAAAAATTATGCATCAAGACTAGAATCTTTAATATGACAGTTTCGAGCCTCGATTTGGCCGAAAGCGTTCTTATAACATCGCGACCGAGTCCAACAGGAGTTAATGAATGTTCCGATCGAGTCTTGTCGCTCTGCTTCTCGCCAGCGTTTCCGCCAATGCATGGGCGGCTGCGCCCGCGGTTAGCGCTGCGATCGCGACCGGCCTCGTCGCACATCGCGCGGTCTACGATCTGGAACTGAAGGACGCCTCGGACCGCTCTGGCATCGCCGGCATGTATGGTCGCATGGTCTATGAGTTCGACGGCAGCTATTGCCAGGGCTTCACCACCAATTTCCGCTTCGTGACACAGATCGACACCGGCGACAGCGTGCGTGTCAGCGACCAGCAGACGAAGACCTTCGAGAACCTGAAGGACGGCAAGTTCACCTTCGACACCAAATCCTTCACCGACGAGCAGCTCGACAAGGAGGTCAACGGTGCGGCGCAGGACCAGCCGGATGGTGTCAAGGTCGATCTCAAGCAGCCGGCGAACCGTGAACTGCAGCTTGCTGAAAGCCGTTTTCCCACTGAACATATGCTCGATGTGATCCAGCATGCCAAGGACGGCAAGCGCTTCTTCGAGGCGCGCGTCTTCGATGGTTCCGACGACGGCGACAAGTCGCTGGCGACGACGACGATCGTCGGCAAGCAGGAGACACCGATCGCCGAGGAAGCCGATGCCGGCAATGCCGGCGCCTTCTCGAAGACGGCCTTCTGGCCGGTGACGATCGCCTATTTCAACGAGAATGCGAAATCCGATGCTTTGCCGGTCTACCGCATGTCCTTCAAGCTCTATGAGAACGGCATCACCCGCGATCTGACGATGGACTATGGCGATTTCGTCCTGACCGGCAAGCTCGCCAAGCTGGAGCTGCTCGACCGCAAGGCCGAGGTTTGCAAGTAGGCGACGAGCTCTCGCCCGTCATAAAACTGTATCATAAAATTCACTATGGTTCGGCGATCAGCGATGACTGAGTCGCCGTCTGTCGTCCTGCTTTTCGGGTCGGTGCGATCCTGCTGCCGGCCGAGGTCGATGCCATCCTCCCGATGCCGGATGCAGGCGTCATGCTGTCGCTGCAGCCGACGCTGGCAAGCTGAGCCGCCAGGTTTTTTCGGCATAAGTCTTGCTTTTGTGCCAAATCGAATGTATGGGCACCGGCATTCCACACGTAAGGCATGGGATCGTCCGGGAGAAATCCGGGCTGTTCCGCCCGGTGGCATCCTCGAAGAGGGTGCTGTTCGCCTTGCGGAGGTTCAACCGGAAAAGGAGTAACAAGGCATGGCATTGCCTGATTTTTCTATGCGCCAGCTTCTTGAAGCAGGCGTCCACTTCGGCCACCAGACGCATCGCTGGAACCCGAAGATGAAGCCGTACATCTTCGGCGATCGCAACAACATTCACATCATCGATCTGGCCCAGACCGTTCCGATGCTGTCGCGCGCCCTTCAGGTCGTCAGCGACACCGTTGCCCGCGGCGGCCGCGTTCTCTTCGTCGGCACCAAGCGCCAGGCGTCTGAGATCATTGCCGACAGCGCTAAGCGCTCGGCCCAGTACTACGTCAACTCGCGCTGGCTCGGCGGCATGATGACGAACTGGAAGACGATCTCCAACTCGATCCAGCGCCTGCGCAAGCTCGACGAGATCCTGAACGGCGAAGCCCAGGGCTTCACCAAGAAGGAACGCCTGAACCTCGAGCGCGAGCGTGAAAAGCTCGACAAGGCCCTCGGCGGTATCCGCGATATGGGCGGCACGCCTGACCTGATGTTTATCATCGACACCAACAAGGAAAAGATCGCGATCGACGAAGCCAAGCGCCTCGGCATCCCGGTTGTCGCCATCATCGATTCGAACTGCGATCCGGACCTGATCGACTATCCGATCCCGGGTAACGACGATGCTTCGCGCGCGATCGCTCTTTACTGCGAGCTGATCTCCCGCGCTGCCATCGACGGCATCGCCCGTCAGCAGGGCTCTTCCGGCCGCGATCTCGGCGCATCCTCCGAACTTCCGGTCGAACCGGCTCTCGAGGAAGCAGCCGAAGGCTGATGAAAGCGGGCGGATCGAAAGATCCGCCAAAGCTTACAGAGACAGGGCTTGCAGAGACTGGGAAAGGCCGCTCGCGACTCATCGAAGTTCGGCGGCCTTGCCTGTTTCAGGGCGAAGGCATCAGGCTCTTCGCCAGAGAAGTTTCGTTATGGCGCGTCTTCATCACGCTGTCATACATACAGGTACATTTCGTGCCTCAATCCGGTGCTGAGCCGCGCTTTACGGCCCACCGTATGAACCGACAAGAGGAAGCTAATGAGCGAGATTACGGCTGCAATGGTGAAGGAACTGCGCGAAAAGACCGGCGCAGGCATGATGGACTGCAAGAAGGCTCTTGCTGAAACCGGTGGCGACATGGAAGCGGCGATCGACTGGCTGCGCGCCAAGGGCATCGCCAAGGCCGACAAGAAGTCCGGCCGCACCGCTGCCGAAGGCCTCATCGGCGTTTCGAGCCAGGGCACCAAGGCCGTCGTCGTCGAAGTCAATTCCGAAACCGACTTCGTCGCCCGTAACGATGCCTTCCAGGAACTCGTCCGCGGCATCGCCAAGGTCGCCGTCTCGACCGACGGCACGGTCGACGCCGTTGCCGCTGCGACCTACCCGGCATCCGGCAAGTCCGTTTCCGACACGATCAAGGATGCGATCGCCACGATCGGCGAGAACATGAACCTGCGCCGTTCGACCGCTCTCTCGGTGGAGGACGGCGTCGTCGCCACTTATATCCACAATGCTGTTTCCGACGGCCTCGGCAAACTCGGCGTTCTCGTGGCGCTGAAGTCGACCGGCGACAAGGAAGCCCTGAACGCCATCGGCCGTCAGGTCGCCATGCACATCGCGGCGACCGCGCCGCTGGCGATCCGCCCGGAAGAAGTCGATGCCGCCGTCGCCGAGCGCGAGCGCAACGTCTTCATCGAGCAGTCGCGCGCTTCCGGCAAGCCTGACAACATCATCGAAAAGATGGTCGAAGGCCGCATGCGCAAGTTCTTCGAAGAAGTCGCTCTTCTCTCGCAGGCTTTCGTCATCAATCCGGACCTGACGGTTGCTGCCGCCATCAAGGAAGCTGAAAAGGCCGTCGGCGCGCCGATCGAAGTTGCCGGCATGGCCCGTCTGCTGCTCGGCGAAGGCGTCGAGAAGGAAGAAACCGACTTCGCGGCCGAAGTTGCGGCTGCCGTCAAGGGTTGATCTTCCAGTCATAATTGGGAAAACACGAAGGGCATCGCGTGACAACGCGGTGCCCTTCGTGTATCGGGCATTCACGGCAATTTACGAGGAGCCAAGATGTCTTTAGAGCCTGTCTATAAACGCGTTCTACTCAAGGCTTCCGGCGAAGCGCTCATGGGTGGCCAGGGTTTCGGGATCGATGTGACGGTGGCGGACCGCATTGCATCCGACATAGCCGAGGCACGGCATATGGGCGTGGAAGTCGGCGTCGTCGTCGGTGGCGGCAATATCTTCCGCGGTGTCGCGGTGGCGTCCAAGGGCGGCGACCGGGTCACCGGCGACCATATGGGCATGCTCGGCACCATCATCAACGCGCTGGCGCTGGCGACCTCGCTGCGCAAGCTGAACATCGACACGGTGGTGCTTTCGGCCATCTCCATGCCCGAGATCTGCGAGAGCTTTTCGCAGCGCGCAACCCTTTATCATCTGTCGATGGGACGCGTGGTGATCTTTGCCGGTGGCACCGGCAACCCCTTCTTCACCACCGATTCCGCCGCAGCACTTCGCGCCGCCGAAATGGGCGCGGAGGCGATCTTCAAGGGTACGCAGGTGGACGGCATCTACACCGCCGACCCGAAGAAATATCCCGATGCGACTCGCCTCGACCGCTTGACGCACCAGGAAGTGCTGGACAGGGGGCTTGCGGTGATGGACGTTGCCGCCGTGGCGCTCGCCAGGGAAAATTCCATTCCGATCATCGTCTTCTCGATCCACGAGAAGGGTGGTTTTGCTGAAATCTTGACGGGCGGTGGCCTCAAGACCATCGTCTCCGACAACTGATAAAGCTGCGCCGCGGTTTCGGCGCAGCCCTCGCCAGACGGGAGCATCGACATGAGTGAAGGTATCGATATCAAGGAACTGAAGCGCCGCATGGACGGCGCCATTTCCGCATTTAAGAGCGACATCGCATCGCTGCGCACCGGCCGTGCTTCGGCCAACATCCTCGACCCGGTGACGATCGAGGCCTATGGTTCCCGCATGCCGCTGAACCAGGTCGCCAACATCACCGTGCCCGAGCCGCGCATGCTGTCGGTTTCCGTCTGGGACAAATCGATGGTCAGTGCTGTCGAGCGCGGCATCCGCGAATCCAATCTCGGCCTCAACCCGATCGTCGACGGCCAGAACCTGCGCATTCCGCTGCCGGAACTGAACGAGGAGCGCCGCAAGTCGCTCGTCAAGGTGGCGCACGACTATGCCGAAAAGAGCAAGGTGGCGATTCGCCATGTCCGCCGCGACGGCATGGACGGCCTGAAGAAAGCCGAAAAGGACGGCGTCATCGGCCAGGACGAGAGCCGCGCGCAGTCGGAACGTGTACAGAAGATGACGGACGAGACGATTTCCGAAATCGACCGCTTGCTTGGCGAGAAGGAAAAGGAAATCATGCAGGTCTAGTGGATCTGTGCCTTTGCCTGGAAAGACCGGACGGGAAATGTCGGAATCTATATTTGTGACTGTGCCAGAGCATGTTGCCATCATCATGGACGGCAATGGCCGTTGGGCCAAGCAGCGTGGTCTGCCGCGCACGATGGGCCATCGCAAGGGCGTCGAGGCGGTGCGCGAGACAGTACGCGCCGCCGGTGCGGCCGGCATAAAATATCTGACCCTCTTTGCCTTCTCCTCGGAGAACTGGCGCCGGCCCGAAGCCGAGGTCTCCGATCTGCTTGGCCTGCTCAAGGCTTTCATCCGGCGCGACCTCGCGGAGCTCCATCGCCAGAACGTGCGGATCAAGGTGATCGGCGACCGCCACAGCCTGCGCAGCGACATTCTCGGCCTGCTGCTGGAGGCGGAGGAGACGACCAAGGACAACACGTCACTGACGCTCGTCATCGCCTTCAACTACGGTTCGCGCGACGAGATCGCCCGCGCCGTGGTGAGCCTCGCCAGGGATGTGGAGGCCGGCCGCCTGAGGGCGCAGGATATTACACCCGCGCTGATCAACGCCCGTCTCGATACGGCAGGTATCCCCGACCCGGATCTCATTATCCGCACCAGCGGCGAAGAGCGGCTTTCCAACTTCCTCCTATGGCAGGCCGCCTATTCGGAATTCATCTTCCTTCCGGAGTACTGGCCGGATTTCAGCCCTGAGATCTTCCGCTCGGCGCTCGAGACATTCGCCTCTCGCGACCGGCGCTTCGGCGGCCTGTCGTCGCAGGCGGCTGCGGTCGGCACCTGATGCAGAGGGAACTGAAGCTCCGCATCGTTTCAGGACTGATTCTTGCGGCCATCGTTCTTGCCGCCACCTGGTATGGCGGCCTTGCCTTCCGTATCCTGGCGGTCGCCATTGGCCTGCTGATCTACTATGAATGGTCGAAGATCACCGGCATCGCGCGCGATTGGGTCGTCAATGCCGTCGGCTGGATCGGTGAGGCGGCGGTCGCCTTCCTCGTGCTTGTCGGCAATTTCGAATTCGCCGCCGGCATGTTGGCCGGCGTCACCGCCGTCGGCATAGCCCTGGTCATTCTGCATGGTGCGAGCCGCTGGTTGCCAGTGGGCCTGTTTTATGCCGGCGTCACCGGCCTGGCGCTTGCCGCGATCAGAAGCGATGACCGGCTTGGCCTTTACGCCATGCTCTTCGTTTTTGCCGTCGTCTGGGCAACCGATATCCTTGCCTATTTCGTCGGCCGGGCGCTCGGAGGACCGAAGCTTGCTCCTTCGATCTCGCCGGGAAAGACCTGGTCCGGCGCAATCGGCGGCGCCGTTTCGGCGGTCGCAGCCGGCGTCGTTCTCGTCCATTTTCTCCTTCCGGGCGCTGAAATCATCGCCGCCTTCGCAACGCTTGTTCTCTCCATTTGCAGCCAGTCCGGCGATCTTTTCGAATCGTTCATCAAGCGGAGATTCGGCGTCAAGGATTCCAGCCGTCTCATTCCGGGCCATGGCGGCGTCATGGACCGTGTCGACGGACTGATTTTTGCCTGTTTTTCGGCGTTCTTGCTTGCAGGGCTTTTTTCCCTGATAAAGGGGACCGGAATGACGTCGCTTGGCGCGGCATTGTTCGGACTCTGACAACGCGGCAGTCTGACGGAAGGCACTCATGGAAACGCTGAGCGGCATATACGCATTTTTGATGGGGAATATCGTTACCTTCATCCTCGTGCTGTCTCTGCTCGTCTTCGTGCATGAGATGGGCCATTACCTCGTCGGGCGTTGGAGCGGCATTCGCATCCTTGCCTTTTCCGTTGGCTTCGGTCCGGAGATATTCGGCTTCACCGATCGCCACGGAACGCGTTGGAAGATCGCGGCGATCCCGCTTGGCGGCTACGTCCGGTTCTTCGGTGACGAGGACGCCTCGAGCAAGCCCGACACCGACAAGATCGCCGCCATGTCCGAGGAAGACAGGGCGCGCTCCTTTGCTGGCGCCAAGCTGTGGAAACGCGCTGCAACCGTCGCGGCTGGCCCGATCGCCAATTTTCTGCTGGCGATCGCCATCTTCACCATTCTTTTCTCGGTCTATGGCCGCACGATCGCCGATCCTGTCGTTGCCGAGGTCAAGCCTGATGGCGCCGCGGCTGCCGCTGGCGTGCTTCCAGGCGATCTATTGGTCGCCATCGATGGCGGCAAGGTCGAGACCTTCGACGACGTGCGCCGCTATGTCAGCATCCGTCCGAGCCAGAAGATCGTCGTGACCATCGAGCGTGGTGGGCAGAAGCTCGATCTGCCGATGGTGCCGCAACGCGTCGACATGACTGACCAGTTCGGCAACAAGGCTGAGGTCGGCCAGATCGGCATTGTCACCAACCAGCAGGCCGGCAATTTCCGCCTGCAGACCTATACGCCGCTGCAGGCGCTGCGTGAGGCTGTGCTCCAGACCCGGGATATCGTTACCGGCACCTTCAAATATATCGCTAACATCTTCAGCGGAACGATGCGCGCCGATCAATTGGGTGGGCCGATCCGCGTGGCGCAAGCTTCGGGCCAGATGGCGTCGCTTGGGATAGGCGCGGTGTTGCAGCTTGCGGCGGTGCTTTCTGTTTCGATAGGATTGCTTAACCTGATGCCGGTTCCGGTACTTGATGGCGGCCACCTGATGTTCTATGCGGTGGAAGCGGTGAGGGGAAAACCGCTGGGCTCTTCGGCCCAGGAAATTGCCTTTCGCATCGGCCTGGCGATGATACTGACATTGATGGTTTTCACGACCTGGAACGATATTGGCTCGCTGAGAGGGTAAACGAGCAAGGCGAGGGTAATTACTATTTATTTACGATGTTTCAAGGCTGTAGTGGCGAATGGGTCACGCTTGCAAATGAAGTAAACAGAAATTAACGACCTGCCTTGCTTGTATGTCAAAAGCGGGTAAAACGACACACGTGACCGGAATCGGGTTCTCCTGGAGCCGGGGACGAGGGAAACAAAAGGTAATGGGTGAAATGAAGGCTGGTTCAAAGTTTTTGAACGCAGTATCGGCGGTTGCGCTGTCTGCTAGTGTTGTTGCTTCGGGCGCAGGTGCTTTGACGTTCGTTTCCGCTACGGCCGCTGAGGCCGCGGTTATCCAGCGCATCGATGTGCGCGGCGCAAGCCGTGTCGGCGCGGAAGCCGTTCGGTCGAACCTCACCATCGCTCCCGGAAAGAGTTTTTCGAACAGCGATATCGATGCATCGGTCAAGCAGCTCTACGGGACGGGTTACTTCTCCGACGTCAAGATCTCGGTCTCCGGAAGCACGCTCGTCGTCAACGTTCAGGAAGCCCAGCTCGTCAATCAGGTCGTCTTCAACGGCAACCGCAAGATCAAGGACGACAAGCTCGCGACGATCGTCCAGACCCACGCTGCTGGTCCCTACAGCGACACCCAGATCCAATCCGACATTCAGTCGATCAAGGAAGCTTACGCTGCCACCGGCCGTAGCGAGGTTGAAGTCACGACGCAGGTGGTGCCGCTCGGCGAAGGCCGCGTCAACCTCGCCTTCGTCATCAACGAAGGTGACCGCACCAAGATCGATTCGATCAACTTCGTCGGCAACAATGCCTACAGCGCCGGCCGCCTGGCTGCCGTCATCAACACCAAGCGTTCGAATTTCCTGTCGTTCCTGACCCGCAAGGACGTCTATAACGAAGACAAGCTCCACGCAGACGAAGAAGCGCTGCGTCAGTTCTATTACAATCGCGGCTACGCCGACATGCGCATCGTTTCTTCCGATGCCGCTTTCGACGACGCGACCAACAAGTACACGCTCACCTTCAACATCGAGGAAGGCCAGCGTTATGACTTCGGACCAGTGACCGTCCAGTCGACCGTCGAAGGCGTCGGCTCCGACCAGTTGCAGCCGCTCGTACGCACCCGCGAAGGCCAGGTCTACAACGCCAAGGAAGTGCAGAAGTCGATCGAGGCGATCTCCGATCAGGTGGCGTCTGCCGGTTATCCCTTTGCGCGCGTCACGCCGCGCGGTAACCGCGACCTCAACAACAACACGATCGGTGTCGAATATCTGGTCGACCAGGGCGAGCGCGCCTATGTCGAGCGCATCGAGATTCGCGGCAACAGCCGCACGCGCGACTACGTCATCCGCCGCGAATTCGACATGAGCGAAGGCGACGCCTTCAATCAGCAGATGATCACCAAGGCCAAGCGTCGCCTCGAAGCGCTCGGTTATTTCTCCTCGGTCAACATCTCCACCCAGCCGGGCAGCTCCCCTGACCGTGTCGTGGTGGTTGTCGATGTGCAGGATCAGTCGACCGGTTCGTTCGGCGTCGGCGCGGGTTATGCTGCCGGCGGCGACGGCCTGCTGCTCGAAGCCTCGATCGAGGAAAAGAACTTCCTCGGCCGCGGCCAGTATATCCGCATCTCGGCCGGCGGCGGTCAGGAAGGCTCGCGCGCCTACGGCGTCAGCTTCACCGAGCCTTATTTCCTTGGCTACCGTCTGGCGGCAGGCTTCGACGTCAACCGCAGCGAAACGTCGAGCAATGACAACTACGATTACGAGGAAACTAGTGTCGTCCTGCGCGTCACCGCGCCGATTACCGAGGATCTGGCGACGACCTTCCGTTATAACTACAAGCAGATGAAGTATGACGCTGATAACAGCGATCTTTCCGATCTGTCTGCTCCGTATCAGCACCTGGTTGAGGACAGCCCGTGGACACGTTCTTCCGTCTCGCAGACGCTGACCTACAACACGCTTGACGACACGATCCTGCCACGCGAAGGCATCTATGCGACGGCGACGCAGGAAATTGCCGGTCTCGGCGGTGACTCGCAGTTCTACAAGATCTACGGCAAGGCTCGTTACTACCGTCTGCTCGCCGACGATGCCGATATCATCGGTTCGGTCTCGGCTTCGGCGGGTTATGTCATCGGCTTTGGCGACCATCTGAACGTCTTCGACCAGTTCACGCTGACCAACGGTGACATTCGTGGCTTCGAAAACAAGGGTATCGGCCCGCGCGTTTCTGGTACCAACGACGATCCGCTGGGCGGTACGACTTATTTCACAGCATCGGCCGAAGCGACCTTCCCGATGCCCGGCTTCCCGCGTGACTTCAACCTGCGCGGCGCGGTCTTCGCCGACGCCGGCACGTTGTTCGGCAACGACGTTGACCTGAGGGGCGACGGCATCGACGGCGAAGACGCCTCCCTGCGCGCTTCCGTCGGTGTCGGTGTCGTCTGGCAGTCTCCCTTCGGTGCATTGCGCCTGGATTACGCAATCCCGGTCCTCAAGGAAGACTTCGACAAGACACAGAACTTCAAGTTTGGCATCAACAACCAATTCTGATATCGGCAGTCCGGAACTGTAAGACTCAATTCCGTTCTGGAGCATTGCCGATGGAGCAAAACGTTTTCTTTCTGCCCCATGAAGGTCTGAAGCTCGCTGAGCTGGCAGAGTTTCTTGGGGCGGAGCTTGTTAATTCCGACCATGCCGGTGTTATTGTCAGGTCCGTTGCCCCCATCAGCCGGGCACGGGCAGGCGATGTCTGTTATATCCTGTCGCGCCGCAGCCGCGATGAGCTGGCGACATGCGAAGCCTCGGTGGTGATCTGCGACAAGGCGCTTGCTGATCTCGTACCTCAGCATATCCCGGTCATTCTGTCGTCCAATCCGCATGCGGCCTTCGCGATGGCGGGCGGACTGCTTTATCCCGCAGCCTTGCGCCCTGTCACCTTTTCGCCAGGTGAAGGCGAGATCGCGACAAGCGCGGTGATCGATCCGAGCGCCAAACTCGAAAAAGGTGTGATCGTCGAGCCGATGGCCGTCATCGGTGCGCATGCCGAGATCGGCGAGGGGACGCGCATTGGCGCGCAGAGCATCATCGGTCCGGGCGTCAAGATCGGCCGGGATTGTTCGATTGCGGCCGGTGCGAGCATTCTCTGTGCACTGCTCGGCAATGGCGTCATCATCCACAACGGCGTCCGCATCGGCCAGGATGGTTTCGGCTACGCGCCGGGTCCGCGCGGCATGATCAAGATCGTCCAGATCGGCCGGGTGATCATTCAGGACAATGTCGAGATCGGCGCAAACACCACGATCGACCGCGGCGCCATGGACGATACGGTGATCGGCGAGGGCACCAAGATCGACAACCAGGTCCAGATTGGCCACAACGTTCAGATCGGCCGCCATTGCGCCGTCGTTGCGCAGGTCGGCATCGCCGGTAGCGCGAAGATCGGCAATGGCGTGCAGATCGGCGGCCAGGTCGGCATCAAGGGGCACGTGACGATCGGCGACGGCGTGCAGATCGCCGCCCAAAGCGGTATCATGACCGATCTTGCCGCCGGCGGACAATATGGTGGCACACCTGCGCGTCCGCTAAATGACTATCTGAGAGATGTCGCGCAAATGATGTCCAAGACGAGAGTGCGCGGGAAGAAACCTGGAGGCGAGCAAAATGACTGAGGAAGCCACGACAACGCTTTCTTCGGCTGACATCATCGAGATCATGAAACTGCTGCCGCATCGCTACCCGTTTCTCATGGTCGACAAGATCATCGAGATCGACGGCGACAACACAGCGATTGGCATCAAGAACGTCACCGTGAACGAACCGCATTTCACTGGCCATTTTCCGGAATCTCCGATCATGCCCGGCGTTCTCTTGATCGAGGGCATGGCCCAGACCGCGGGTGCGATCTGTGCCAAGAAGGATGGCCAGCCCGGCAACCTCGTTTATTTCATGACCATCGAGAATGCGCGCTTCCGCAAGCCCGTCGTACCCGGCGATCGTGTTGAATTCCATGTCAAGAAGCACAAGCAGCGCGGCAATATCTGGAAATTCCATTGCGATGCCAAGGTCGACGGCGCGCTTGTCGCCGAAGCCGATATCGGCGCGATGATCGTTCGTAAGGATCAGGCATGAGCACTATCGCCGAAAGCGCCCGCATTCATCCGATGGCCGCCGTCGAAGACGGTGCTGTTATCGGTGAGGGCGTCAAGATCGGTCCCTTCTGCCATGTTGGGTCGCACGTCGTCCTGCATGCGAATGTCGAGCTTTTGTCGCATGCGGTCGTTACCGGCCGCACTGTGATCGGCAAGGGCACGCGCATCTTCCCGATGGCGGTCGTCGGCGGCGATCCGCAGAGCGTGCATCACGGCGGCGAGGAAACGACGCTGACGGTCGGCGCCAACTGCACGATCCGCGAAGGCGTGACGATGAACACCGGCACGGCCGATTTCGGCGGCCAGACGATCGTCGGCGACAACAACCTCTTCCTTGCCAATTCCCATGTCGCGCATGACTGCCGGGTCGGCAATCACGTGATCATGTCGAACAACGTCATGCTCGCCGGTCATGTCGTCATCGAGGATCGTGTCATCCTGGGTGGTGGCTCGGCCGTTCACCAGTTCACCCGCGTCGGCCGTCAGGCCTTCGTCGGCGGGCTCTCGGCAGTGAGCTACGACGTCATCCCCTACGGCATGCTGAACGGCAATCCCGGGCTGCTGAGCGGCCTCAACGTCGTCGGCATGACGCGCGCCGGTGTCGACCGCGCCGTCATTCATAGAGTGCGCCGCGCCTACAAGTCGATCTTCGAAGGAACGGGCTCGGTCCGCGAAAACGCCGCCGCCATCCGCGAAGAATATGCCGATTGCGAGCAGGTGGTCCACATCCTCGATTTCATCGCCGCTGACAGCGACCGCGCCTTGTCCTCGCCGACCCGGGGACAGAAGGGCTAGTCCGTGACTTTATCCGGCGACACCGCTGCGGGCCGGCTGGCGATCATCGCCGGCGGCGGCCTTCTGCCTTCCTATGTCGCCGAAGCCGCGCGAGCGGCGGGTGAAAATCCCGTCATCGTCGCGCTGAAGGACGAAAGCGACCGGCGCTGGGAAGGGTATGACCATGCCGTCATCGGCATCGGCGATTTTGCAGCTCTCGAGGGCCTCTTGAACCGCTACGGCATCGGCCGTGTCGTCATGTCCGGCAGCGTGCGGCGCCGGCCGGAATGGCGCGAGGTGCGCCCGACTCTGCGCACTCTGATGAAGATGCCGGCCGCGATCCGCACCTTGCTGTCCGGCGGCGACGATACGGTGCTGCAGATGGTGATCCGGCTGATCGAGGGAAACGGCCGGCGTGTCGTCGGTGCCCATGAGATCGCCCCCGACCTTCTTGCCGCCGTCGGCCCGCTCGGCACGGCGATACCGGGCGAAGAAGACCGGCGCGATATCAACCGCGCGGCGGAAGCCGCCGAAATGCTCGGCCGGCTCGATGTCGGCCAGGGCGCCGTCGCCATCGGCGGGCGTATCGTCGCGCTGGAGGGTCTTGAGGGCACGGACGAGATGCTGGAGCGTGTCGCGGGTCTCAGAGCCGCCGGGCGCATCTCGCCGCGCCGCCGCGGCGCGCTTGTCAAGCTCTGCAAGCCGCAACAGGATATCCGTGCCGACCTGCCGGCGATCGGCGTTTCCACGGTCTTGAACGCGAGGAAAGCCGGCCTTGCCGGCGTCGCCGTCGAGGCCGGCCGCTCGCTGGTGCTCGATCGCGCCGCCGTCATCAAAGCCGCCGACGAGGCCGGGCTTTTCGTCTGCGGCATCGATCGCGGCCTGCCGTCATGGGGGCTCGAATGAACGGGGCGCCGCTGAAGATCGCCGTCATTGCCGGCGAGGTGTCGGGGGATCTGCTTGGAGCAGATCTCATTGCCGCCCTGAAGCGGATTCATAGCGGACCGGTGGAACTCGTCGGCGTCGGCGGCGAGGGGCTGCAGGCGGAAGGCTTGCGGTCCCTGTTCGATTTCTCCGAGCTGTCGATCATGGGCATCACCCAGGTGCTGAGTCGGCTGCCGAAGCTCTATACCCTGATCCGCCAGACGACGGCTGCCATCATTGCCGCAAAGCCCGATATTCTTCTCATCATCGATAGCCCGGATTTCACCCATCGCGTCGCCAAGCGTGTCCGCACCGCGCTGCCCGATCTGCCTGTTGTCAATTACGTCTGTCCGAGCGTTTGGGCCTGGAAGGAATATCGCGCCACGCGCATGCTCGGCTACGTCGATCATGTGCTCGCCGTCCTGCCCTTCGAGCCGGCAGTGATGCGCACGCTCGGCGGGCCTGAGACCACCTATGTCGGCCATCGCCTGACCGTCGATCCGGCGCTGCTCGAAGCGCGGCGGTTGCGCGCCGGGCGCGCAGCCGTCGGCGAAGCGGGCAAGACGATCCTGATGCTTCCGGGGTCAAGATCCTCCGAAATCAGCAGGCTGCTGCCGTTCTTCGAGGACGCGGCCAGGGAACTCGTCGCCCGCAACGGCCCGATGCGCTTTTTGCTGCCCACCGTGCCGCACAATGAAGCGCTGGTGAAGGGGCTCGTCGCCGGCTGGGCCACGCCGGCGGAGGTCGTGGTCGGATCCATGCAGAAGTGGAAGGCCTTTGCCGAAGCGGATGCCGCGATGGCGGCTTCCGGTACGGTCATCCTCGAACTCGGCCTTGCCGGCGTGCCGACGGTGTCCGTCTATAAGACGGATTGGATCATCAGCCTGCTGACCAAGCGCATCAAGGTATGGACGGGCGCATTGCCCAATATCATCGCCGATTATGCCGTCGTGCCCGAATATCTCAACGAGGTGGTCCGCGGCGCCAGCCTGGCGCGCTGGATGGAGCGGCTGTCGGCCGATACGCTCCAATTGAAGGCGATGAACGAGGGTTACGATCTCGTCTGGCAACGCATGCAGACCGAAAAGCCGCCCGGCGAGCACGCCGCCGAGATCCTTCTCGACGTCCTGAAAAAGAAAAAACCCGGTCGTTTCTGACCGGGTTTTCTTTTCGGTTCTTTTAAAGCGATCAGCGCTTCGAAACCGGGATGTAATCGCGCTTCGGTTCGCCGACATAGAGCTGGCGCGGACGGCCGATGCGCTGTTCCGGATCCTCGATCATCTCGTTCCACTGCGCGATCCAGCCGACGGTGCGGGCAAGCGCGAAGAGCACGGTGAACATGGTCGTGGGGAAGCCCAGCGCCTTCAGCGTGATGCCGGAATAGAAGTCGATGTTCGGATAGAGCTTCTTTTCGATGAAATATTCGTCGGTGAGCGCGATGCGCTCCAGCTCCATCGCCACTTCGAGCAACGGATCATCCTTGATGCCGAGTTCGCCAAGCACTTCATGCGTCGTCTTCTGCATGATCTTGGCGCGCGGATCGTAGTTCTTGTAGACGCGGTGACCGAAGCCCATCAGGCGGAACGGATCGTTCTTGTCCTTGGCGCGGGCGATATATTCCGGAATGTGGTCGACCGAGCCGATCTCGTTCAGCATGTTGAGCGCTGCTTCGTTGGCGCCGCCATGCGCGGGGCCCCAGAGGCAGGCGATGCCGGCGGCGATGCAGGCGAACGGGTTGGCGCCCGACGAACCGGCGAGACGGACGGTCGAGGTCGAGGCGTTCTGCTCATGATCGGCATGCAGGATGAAGATGCGGTCCATGGCGCGGGCAAGCACCGGATTGACCACATATTCCTCGCAAGGCACGGCAAAACACATGCGCAGGAAGTTCGAGGCGTAGTCGAGGTCGTTCTTCGGGTAAACGAAGGGCTGGCCGATATGGTACTTGTAGGCCATGGCGGCAAGCGTCGGCATCTTGGCGATCATGCGCAGGCTGGCGACCATGCGCTGGTGCGGATCGGTGATGTCTGTGGAGTCGTGGTAGAAAGCCGACAGCGCACCGACGCAGCCGCACATGACGGCCATCGGATGCGCATCGCGGCGGAAGCCGGTGAAGAAGCGGCTCATCTGCTCGTGCACCATGGTGTGGTGCGTGACGCGATAATCGAAATCCTTCTTTTGCACGGTGGTCGGCAGTTCGCCGTAAAGCAAGAGGTAGCAGACCTCGAGGAAGTCGCCATGTTCGGCGAGCTGCTCGATCGGATAGCCGCGATGCAGCAGGACACCTTCGTCGCCGTCGATGTAGGTGATTTTCGATTCACAGGATGCAGTCGACGTGAAGCCCGGATCGTAGGTGAAGGAAGCCGTGTTCTTGTAGAGGGCACCGATATCGATGACGCTCGGGCCGATCGTGCCGCTTTTAACGGCAAGGTCGACTGATTTGTCACCGATTTTTATTGTAGCGCTTTGATCCGTCATGCTGATCCTCCGAAATGGCGGTGGCGCCATAAAAGCGCCATAGGGGTTAAGCGTCCTCACCGATAGCTATATGATCGCGAGGCTAATGCCAAGTTACCGTGATGGCATTTTGTGCATTGCAGTATCACCTTTTAGGCACTGCAGCGATGAGCCGCATGCATATCGGAAGCCGATGATTCGACTGCTCTTTTGGCTCTTTCAATTTTCCCTCACTTTTCAATCGATTATTCTTGCCGGATTTGATTGGCGGTTGCATTCTGCCTGTCGGGGCGAGTGACCTTGGGCAGCACATGCAGGAGTTGACGACAGTCGAATTGCGGCCGGAAGCAGGCGCCGGCCTTGCCGACTCCGCCGGTTTTTCTCCGGCTGTCGTGGTGACGCGGCCGCCAACGACGCAGTCGGCGACACCGCGGCGCCACCGGCTGCCGGCAGCAGCCTCGCAATCGCTGCGTAGTGGCATGCGCATGCTGGGCGAAGAGGCGGGACCATGGCCGCCTGCTGCTGTTCTCACCGGTCTTCCTCGGCGCCGGCTCAGCCTTCTGGTTTCTAGCGGCATCGGACTTCCCGCTCGTTGCATCGCTGCTCTGCCTGTTGGTGCTGACCGTCGCGGTTCTCATCGCCAGCCGCAGCCGGGCGGCATTGCGGGCAACGCTGCTGGCGCTTGCACTTGTCGCCTGCGGCGTGGTCTCTGCGCAGCTCGAGAGCCGACGGGCTTCGACCGTGATCCTCGATTCATCAGTGACGACGACGGTGACCGGCCGTGGCGAGCGGCGCGAAGGCGATGGTCGCGGGCGGTGGCGCTATATTCTTGCCGTCACCGGCACTGAGGCGCCGGAGGTGAAGCGGCCGCCGGGGCGTATAACCGCGATCGCCCGCGGCGCGGACGCGCCTTTCGAGATCGGTGATATCATAACCGGCAGGGCACGGCTGACGCCGCCAGCAGGTCCAGCGCTTCCTGAGCTCAACGACTTCTCCTTCGGTGCCTATTTCGATGGCATCGGCGCCAACGGCTTCTTCTACGGTGCGCCGACAAAGGTCGATTTGCAGGCAGGTCCGCAAGCGGCCAGATCGACGACGGAAGCGCTGCTCGAAGGTCTCTACCGGCTGCGCAGCGGTATCGGCGACCGCATAAGGTCGATCCTGCCCGGCGACACCGGCGCTTTTGCCGCTGCTCTGGTGACGGACGAGCGGCGCGCCATCTCGAATGAGACGACGGAGGCGCTGCGCCAGTCCGGTCTGGCTCATATCATCGCTATCTCCGGCCTCAACATGGCGCTGTCAGCCGGCATCTTCTTCGTCGGTTTCCGCATGCTGCTCAGCCTCTTTCCCGGTGTCGCCCAAGCCTATCCGACCAAGAAGATCGCCGCTGCCGGCGCGCTCTTCGCCGTCACGGCCTATTTCCTGATCTCCGGCTTTGCCGTCTCGGCCGAACGCGCCTTCATCATGATGGCGATCATGTTGATTGCCGTCTTCTTCGACCGGCCGTCGATCAGCCTGCGCAATGTCGCTCTCTCGGCGCTCGTCATTCTCGCCATTTCACCGTCCGAGGTCTTGGGTCCGAGCTTCCAGATGTCCTTTGCTGCGACATTGGCGTTGGTATCTGGCTACCAGCTGTGGAAGGACCGGCGCGTCCGCGAAAACGCTTTCCTGAAGCTGCCGGTGTTTCGGCCCGTCGTTACGGTTGCGGGTTTCTTCGGCGGCGTCTTCCTGACCTCGCTGATCGGCGGCTTTTCCACCGCGCTGTTTTCGATCGAGCATTTTCATCGCGTGACTGCCTATGGCCTGCCGGCAAACCTCGCGACGATGCCGATCATCTCCTTCATCATCATGCCGGCCGGGTTGCTGGCGATGCTGCTCATGCCTTTCGGTCTGGATGTTTTGCCTTGGAAGGTCGTCGGATTCGGCCTCGATCTGGTGATCGCGATCGCAAAGACGGTGTCCGGCTGGGGTGGCGACATCGGCATCGGCCGCTTGCCCGCTTGGTATTTCGCGATAGCCGTCGCAGGCTTTCTGCTGCTGACGCTGCTCCGCACCCGGCTGCGCCATATCGGCACGTCGATCATCGCGATCTCGACGCTCGTCCTCTTGCTTCTGCCGGTTCCCCGGCCGCCGGATCTGGCGATTTCGGAGGATGGTGGTCTCGTCGCAATCGTCGAGGCGGGGGCCATGGCTTCCAACCGTGAAAGACCGCCGGATTTCATCTTCGACCAGTGGCAGAGAGCGCTGGTCCTGCCGACGCATCACCCGCCGAAGATGCTGGATGGTCCTGCTATCCCGCCGGAGGGAGAAGACCGCCGCGTCAGGTTTTCCCGCGATCAGCAGAACGAAGCAAGGTCGGCGATGCGGGCGGCTGCAGCGGCCGGTGAAGCCAACCGCTTTTCCTGCGTCAAGAAGGCCTGGTGCACATCAAGGCTTGGCAATGGTCATGTCGTTGCTGTCATCGACAATGCCGCCTATCTCGGTCCGGCATGCGACGCGGCCGATATCGTCGTGACGTCGGTCCGCCTGCGCTTCAACAGCTGCCGCTCAGGGGCGACGCTCTTCACCGGCGAAACGCTGCGCAGGACCGGCTCCGTCGAGTTGCGGTTCGCCGACGCCGGCCTGGAGGTCGCAACCGCATTCGATGCATTGTCGCGGCCATGGATGCGGCATCGCGCCTATGACTGGCGCAGCAACAGTTTTGCCGAATCCGGACTGCCTGATGTCAGTGATAGCGGCGAATGAGGCCGACGAGCTTGCCCTGAACCTTGACGCGGTCCGGCCCGAAAATCCGGGTCTCGTAAGCCGGGTTGGCCGCCTCCAGCGCGATCGAGGCGCCTTTGCGGCGGAAGCGTTTGAGTGTCGCTTCTTCGTCGTCGACGAGAGCAACGACGATGTCGCCAGGACTTGCGGTGCTGCCGTTGCGAATAATCACGGTGTCGCCGTCGAAGATGCCGGCGTCGATCATCGAATCGCCCTTGACCTCGAGCGCATAATGTTCACCGGAACCGAGCATGTCGGCCGGAACGACGATGTCGTGGGTGTTGTTCTGGATCGCCGAGATCGGAACACCGGCGGCGATACGGCCCATGACCGGCACGGAGACCGAGTTGCCG
Organism: Rhizobium leguminosarum bv. viciae USDA 2370; assembly: GCF_002008365.1. Classification (GTDB taxonomy): domain Bacteria; phylum Pseudomonadota; class Alphaproteobacteria; order Rhizobiales; family Rhizobiaceae; genus Rhizobium; species Rhizobium leguminosarum. The sequence continues at coordinate 905,301 of NZ_MRDL01000051.1, read as the reverse complement.
TTGTCGGCGACGGGTTTTGCGGGAGCAGGAGTGGCGACCGGCTGCGGCTTGCCAAGGCTGCCCTCGATGACGCTGGGCGAAAAGCCCCGCCGGGGCTGAATGCTGGGGCTGTAGGCCTCCGGAAGCTTGATAACCTCGAGCGCACGGGCGCGGTTCGGTAGGCGACGAATGAAGCCACGTTCCTCGAGCGCCGTAATCAGCCGGTGAATCCCGGACTTGGAAGCGAGGTCCAGGGCATCCTTCATTTCGTCGAAAGATGGCGGAACGCCGGATTCCTTCATGCGCTCATGAATGAAAAGGAGAAGCTCCTGTTGTTTGCGCGTGAGCATCGACGTTGTGACCTCGTGATTGAAACAAATCCAGAACAGACACTATATGTTCCATATGTGTTCCGCAAGTAGCTAAATTTCCGTAAAACTTGGCGCCAACTCGTTGAGATTTTTATTTTCATTCGCCGGATTGGGACACATGTCTTGCATTGAGGGGCGCGCCATCGCACATCTCTTGCCGTTTCCAGGAGGGATATCATGAACGAGCGTTCCGCCAAGCCGCACCCGCTGGATCATGTGGTGCTGCCCGTCGTCAATATCGATCTGGCGCGCGAGAGGCTTGGCAAGCTCGGCTTCACCGTTGCCGCCGATGCACGCCATCCCTTCGGAACGGAAAACGCCTGCGTCTTTTTTGCCGACAAGACCTATCTGGAGCCGCTCGGGATTGCGATTGTCGAGGAGAGCGAGGCCTCAGCGCGGCAAGGCAATGTCTTCACCGCCCGCAACCGGGCCTTCCGCTTCCGCTGCGGCGAGGAGGGGCTTTCGGGGCTTGCTTTCGGTAGTAAGGATGCCGGCATCGATCATCAGAACTTCGTCGGCAACGGATCGAGCGCCGGCGAGATGCTGCAGTTCACCCGGCCGATGACGATGCCGGACGGTTCTGAGAGCATCGCCGGCTTCAAGCTGGCTTTTGCCGGCGACCTGCGAGCGCCCGATCTCTTCCTTTTCAGCGTCGAACGCGTCAATCCGCTGCCGGCCGACCGCGGCGCGCTGGAGACGCATGCCAATGGCGTCACCGGCATTGCCGAGATCGCGCTCTGCGCGCCTGATGCTGCCGCTTTCGGAGCCTTCGTCGGCCTTGCCGTGGCGCAGGCGGCAGTCGAGAAAACCGGTTTTGGCGTCAATGTTGCTGCGTCGAACGCGAAAATCAGCCTGATGACGCCGGAAGGGCTAGAAGCCTATTTCGAGATCGCCGGCTCATCCGCCGATCGCGGCCTGCGTGGCCGGGCAATCCTCTTCATTGTCGCCGATCTTGCCGTGACAGAAGCGCATTTGGCTGCTAACGGGGTGACATACACGCGCAAGAACAATCGCATTCTGGTGAAGCCCGCGCCCGGGCAGGGCACGCTCTTCGCCTTCGAGGAGACACGATGAGCACTGAGACGAATTCCGAAGTCAAGATCGGCGAAGGCCAAGGCCAGGTGACCTTTTCCAATACCGGCCGGCTGTCGCTGATTGCCGGTCCCTGCCAGATGGAGAGCCGCGACCACGCCTTCATGGTTGCCGGTACGCTGAAAGAGCTTTGCGCAAAGCTCGGCATCGGCCTCGTTTACAAGAGCTCCTTCGACAAGGCGAACCGCACCTCTCTTTCGGCTGAACGCGGCATCGGGATCGAAAAGGGCATGGAGGTCTTTGCCGACCTCAAGAAGGAATTCGGCTTTCCTGTCCTGACCGACGTTCATACCGCCGAGCAATGCGCGGAGGTGGCAAAGGTCGTCGACGTCCTGCAGATCCCGGCCTTCCTTTGCCGACAGACCGACCTTCTCATCGCCGCCGCCAAGACCGGCCGCGTCGTCAATGTCAAGAAGGGCCAGTTCCTCGCCCCTTGGGACATGAAGAACGTCCTGAAGAAGCTCAACGCCAGCGGCAATCCGAACGTGCTGCTGTGCGAGCGCGGCGCCTCCTTCGGCTATAATACGCTGGTTTCCGACATGCGCTCGCTGCCGATCATGGCGGCGATGGGCGCGCCCGTTATCTTCGATGCCACCCATTCCGTGGCACAGCCGGGCGGGCAGGGCGATTCCTCCGGCGGTCAGCGGGAATTCGTGGAAACACTGGCGCGCGCAGCAGTGGCCACCGGTATCGCCGGCGTCTTCGTCGAAACCCACCAGGACCCCGACAATGCACCTTCGGACGGCCCGAACATGGTCTATCTCAAGGACATGCCGCGGCTGCTTGAAAAGCTGCTTGCCTTCGATGCGGTCGCCAAGGCTTGACGTTCAACAGCCTGACATGATCGTGCTATAGGCATGTCGCGAAAAAGTGTGCAGCGGTTTTGCGACAACGACATGCGGAAAGCCAAAGACCTAAAGCGTGGCAAGCGAATCTGAAAGATCGCGACGCGCTTTAGGCGAGATCCGAACGCTGGTTCGAAGGCTGGAAATTGCAGCATTGTAATTTGCACGCCTTCGACTAAGACAGGTTTCGAACCGACTTATCACCACCCACCGAGCAGGAAGAACCCATGACTGCAATCACCGATATCATCGCCCGTGAGATTCTCGATAGCCGTGGCAACCCCACCGTCGAAGTCGATGTCTATCTCGAAGATGGCAGCATGGGCCGCGCGGCCGTTCCCTCGGGCGCCTCGACGGGCGCGCATGAGGCGGTCGAACTGCGCGACGGCGGCAAGCGCTACCTGGGCAAGGGTGTCGAAAAGGCGGTGGAAGCCGCCAACACCGAGATCTTCGATGCCATCGGTGGCATCGATGCTGAAAACCAGATCCAGATCGACAACATCATGATCGAGCTGGACGGCACGCCGAACAAGTCGCGCCTCGGCGCCAACGCCATCCTCGGCGTGTCGCTCGCCGTCGCCAAGGCTGCTGCCCAGGCGTCCGGCCTGCCGCTCTACCGTTATGTCGGCGGCGCTTCCGCCAGCCTGCTGCCGGTGCCGATGATGAACATCATCAACGGCGGCGCCCACGCCGACAATCCGATCGATTTCCAGGAATTCATGATCCTGCCAGTCGGCGCCGATTCGATCGCCGAAGCCGTGCGCATGGGTTCGGAAGTCTTCCATACGCTGCGCAAGGAACTTGCCGCGCAGGGCCATAACACCAATGTCGGCGACGAAGGCGGTTTCGCACCGGGTCTGAAGAGTGCTTCGGAAGCTCTCGACTTCATCATGAAGTCGGTCGAGAAAGCCGGCTACAAGCCGGGCGAGGACATCTACCTCGGCCTCGACTGCGCCTCGACCGAATTCTTCAAGGACGGCAAATACGTTCTCGAAGGGGAAGGCCGCACGCTGGAATCGGGCGCCATGGCCGAATATCTGGCTGAGCTCGCCGCCAAGTATCCGATCATCTCGATCGAGGACGGCATGGCCGAAGACGATTGGGACGGCTGGAAGACGCTGACTGACCTGACCGGCAAGAAGACCCAGCTCGTCGGCGACGATCTCTTCGTTACCAACTCCGCCCGTCTTCGCGACGGCATCCGCATGGGCGTCGCCAACTCGATCCTCGTCAAGGTCAACCAGATCGGCTCGCTGACGGAAACGCTCGATGCCGTCAACACGGCGCACAAGGCGGCCTATACCGCCGTCATGTCCCACCGCTCCGGCGAGACCGAAGATTCGACCATCGCCGATCTCGCGGTCGCCACCAACTGCGGTCAGATCAAGACCGGCTCGCTGTCGCGTTCCGACCGTCTTGCCAAGTACAACCAGCTGATCCGCATCGAAGAGGGCCTCGGCCCGCAGGCTCAGTATGCCGGCCGCTCGATCATTCGCGGCTGATCGGATCTGATGTTCAATGGTTTAACCCGCGCCTTCCCGGCGCGGGTTTTTTATTGCCCGGTTTTTAGAGTCAACGAACGGTTAATCTCTGCGCGTTAGATTGAACGAATTGGTAATGCGTTCAAGAGCATGCGTGTATGTGGACAAAGCATCATAAGAAGAGAAAGATCGGTCGCTTCGTCATTCCGGCCATGACGGTCGCCTTCCTCTCCTATTTCGGTTATCATTGCATCCATGGCGATTACGGCCTGCGCGCAACGGAGACGTTCGAGCATCAGCGTGTCGCGCGTGAAAAAGAGCTTGCAGTCTTGAAGGCGAAGCGCGAACATCTGGAAAATCAGGTCGCGCTCCTCAGTGACGGCTCGCTCGACAAGGATATGTTGGACGAAAAAGCGCGTTATCAGCTCAACATGTCGCGCGCGGACGAGATCGTCATATTCAACCATTATTCCAATTAACCGAAAACAGGTTAATTTGAATTTTCATAGTTTTTCCAATAATTTAGCAGCGAATACGAGCCATGCAATTATGGCATTGCTGTGGTCATATTTCTTCCCTATGGTACGCCCCACCAAGAAACGACAAACCCATAGGGAGGGTTGAATGGCGCCGCGAAAGACCGCGACCGTTTCCAGCCGCAAAACTGCAGCAAAACCGGCAGCCAAAGCATCGAATGGAGGCCCTGTAGCCGACTTCGATCGCAATGAAGAGCTCAAGGCCTATCGCGAGATGCTGTTGATCCGCCGCTTCGAGGAGAAGGCCGGCCAGCTTTACGGCATGGGCTTCATCGGCGGCTTTTGTCACCTCTACATCGGTCAGGAAGCTGTCGTCGTCGGCATGCAGATGGCGCAGAAGGATGGCGACCAGGTCATCACCGCTTATCGCGATCACGGCCATATGCTGGCAACCGGCATGGAAGCACGCGGCGTCATGGCGGAACTGACCGGGCGTCGCAGCGGCTATTCCCACGGCAAGGGCGGCTCGATGCACATGTTCTCGAAAGAGAAGCATTTCTACGGCGGTCATGGCATCGTCGGTGCCCAGGTCTCGCTCGGAACGGGTCTTGCCTTCGCAAACCGCTACCGCGGCAACGACAATGTCTCCATCGCCTATTTCGGCGACGGCGCCGCCAACCAGGGCCAGGTCTACGAGAGCTTCAACATGGCTGCTCTCTGGAAGCTGCCGATCGTCTATATCGTTGAGAACAACCGTTACGCCATGGGGACGTCGACCGCGCGCGCCACTGCGCAGTCGAACTACTCGCTTCGTGGATCCGGCTTCGGCATCCCCGGCATTCAGGTCGACGGCATGGACGTCCGCGCCGTCAAGGCTGCGGCCGACGAGGCGCTCGAACATTGCCGTTCCGGCAAGGGCCCGATCATTCTCGAAATGCTGACCTATCGTTATCGCGGTCACTCGATGTCCGACCCGGCGAAATATCGCTCCAAGGACGAAGTGCAGAAGATGCGCTCCGAGCATGACCCGATCGAACAGGTCAAGGCTCGCCTCGTCGAAAAGGGCTGGGCTTCCGAAGACGATCTGAAGGCGATCGACAAGGATGTCCGCGATATCGTCGCTGACAGTGCCGATTTCGCCCAGGCCGATCCGGAGCCGGATGCATCCGAGCTCTATACCGACATTCTGCTCTAATCGGGGAGGGAACCCATGCCTATCGATATCCTCATGCCCGCCCTCTCTCCGACCATGGAAGAAGGCACACTGTCCAAATGGCTGAAGCAGGAAGGTGACAAGGTCACCTCCGGCGACGTGATTGCCGAAATCGAAACCGACAAGGCGACGATGGAAGTCGAAGCCGTCGATGAAGGGATCATCGGCAAGCTGCTCGTCGATGCCGGCACTGAAGGCGTCAAGGTCAATACCAAGATCGCCGTTTTGCTGCAGGACGGTGAATCCGCTTCGGACATTTCCGCCGCCAAGCCCGCCGCCGCGGCAGCGCCCGCGGTTGCCCAGGAAGAGAAGCCGACCAACACCGGTTCCGCCTCCGCACCGCTTCCGGCCGAGCCGAAGGCTGTCGTTCCGAACGACCCCGAAATCCCGGCCGGCACTGAAATGGTGTCGACGACCGTGCGCGAAGCGCTCCGCGACGCCATGGCCGAAGAAATGCGCGCCGACGAAAACGTCTTCGTCATGGGCGAGGAAGTCGCCGAATACCAGGGCGCTTACAAGGTCACGCAGGGGCTGCTGCAGGAATTCGGCCCCCGCCGCGTCGTCGATACGCCGATCACCGAGCACGGCTTTGCCGGCGTCGGCGTCGGTGCCGCAATGGCCGGCCTTCGCCCGATCGTCGAATTCATGACCTTCAACTTCGCCATGCAGGCGATCGACCACATCATCAACTCCGCCGCCAAGACGCTCTATATGTCCGGCGGCCAGATGGGTGCTCCGATCGTCTTCCGCGGCCCGAACGGTGCTGCGGCTCGCGTCGGCGCCCAGCACAGCCAGGATTATGCAGCCTGGTACAGCGCCATCCCCGGCCTGAAGGTCGTCATGCCCTACACGGCATCCGACGCCAAGGGCTTGCTGAAGGCTGCGATCCGCGATCCGAACCCGGTCATCTTCCTCGAAAACGAAATTCTCTACGGCCAGCACTTCGACGTGCCGAAGCTCGACAATTTCGTCCTGCCGATCGGTAAGGCCCGCATCCATCGTCCGGGCAAGGACGTCACTGTGGTGTCCTTCGGCATCGGCATGAGTTATGCGACCAAGGCTGTCGCCGAACTCGAGAAGATCGGCATCGACGTCGAACTGATCGACCTTCGCACCATCCGCCCGATGGACCTGCCGACTGTAATCGAATCGGTGAAGAAGACTGGCCGTCTGGTCACCGTCGAGGAAGGTTATCCGCAGTCCTCCGTCGGCACCGAAATCGCCACCCGCGTCATGCAGCAGGCCTTCGACTATCTCGATGCGCCGATCCTGACGATCGCAGGCAAGGACGTTCCGATGCCTTACGCCGCCAATCTCGAAAAGCTTGCCCTTCCGAACGTCGGCGAAGTGGTCGATGCGGTGAAGGCTGTTTGCTACAAATAAGGGGAGGGTGTTTCGATGCCGATCAATATCACGATGCCCGCCCTCTCTCCGACCATGGAGGAAGGCAATCTTTCCAAATGGTTGGTCAAGGAAGGCGACAAGGTCAAGTCTGGCGATGTGATCGCCGAGATCGAGACCGACAAGGCGACGATGGAAGTCGAAGCCGTCGATGAAGGCACGGTCGCCAGGCTCGTCGTTGCCGCCGGCACCGAAGGCGTCAAAGTCAATGCGTTGATCGCGGTTCTCGCCGCCGATGGCGAGGATGTCTCCGCTGCCGCAAGCGGTGCGGGTTCCGCCGCCCCAGCGCCGAAGGCAGACGGTGCAGCCGCGCCGAAGGCCGAAGCTGCACCGGCTCCGGCCCAGTCCACTCCGGCTGCGGCACCTGTAACCGCCCCCGCGCCGGCCTCGGTTTCATCGGATGGCAGCCGCACCTTCTCTTCGCCGCTTGCCCGCAGGTTGGCCAAGGAAGCCGGTATCGACCTTTCGGCAGTCGCAGGCTCCGGCCCGCACGGCCGCGTCGTCAAGAGCGACATCGAAGCCGCCGTTGCCGGCGGTGGCGCCAAGGCTGCTGCTGCGCCCGTATCCGCTGCCGCCCCGCAGGCTGCCGCGCCTGCTCCGGCCGCCGCTGCACCGAAGGGCGCGTCCGAAGAAGCCGTGCTCAAGCTCTTCGAACCGGGCTCTTACGAGCTCGTGCCGCATGACGGCATGCGCAAGACGATCGCCAGGCGTCTGGTCGAATCCAAGCAGACGATCCCGCATTTCTACGTCAGCGTCGATTGCGAGCTCGATGCGTTGCTGGCGCTGCGCGCCCAGCTGAACGATGCGGCTCCGCGCAAGGACAACGCTCCGGCCTACAAGCTCTCGGTCAACGACATGGTCATCAAGGCCATGGCGCTGGCGCTGCGCGACGTTCCGGATGCCAACGTCTCCTGGACCGACAGCAACATGGTCAAGCACAAGCACGCCGATGTCGGCGTCGCCGTCTCGATCCCCGGCGGCCTGATCACCCCGATCATCCGCAAGGCCGAGGAAAAGACCCTGTCGACGATCTCCAACGAGATGCGCGATCTCGGCAAGCGGGCCAAGGATCGCAAGCTGAAGCCTGAGGAATATCAGGGCGGCACCAGTTCGGTCTCGAACATGGGCATGATGGGCGTGAAGAACTTCGCAGCCGTCGTCAACCCGCCGCATGCGACGATCCTCGCGGTCGGCGCCGGCGAGCAGCGGGTCGTCGTCAAGAAGGGCGAAATTACGATTGCCACCGTGATGTCCGTCACGCTCTCGACCGACCATCGCTGCGTCGACGGCGCGCTCGGCGCCGAGTTGCTCCAGGCCTTCAAGGGCTACATCGAGAACCCGATGGGCATGCTTGTCTGATAGCGGCGCGGAGGCGGAAATGACCAAGACCGTTCTTTGCTATGGTGACTCGCTGACCTGGGGTTATGACGCCGAGACGATCGGCCGTCATGACTACAAAAATCGCTGGCCGAGCGTGCTTCAGGCAGCGCTCGGCCATGAGGCGCGCGTTATCGCCGAAGGCTTGAACGGTCGCACCACCGCTTTCGACGACCATCTCGCCGATTGCGACCGCAACGGTGCTCGCATCCTGCCGACGATCCTGCAGACCCATGCGCCGCTCGACCTCGTCATCCTTCTGCTCGGCACCAATGATATGAAGCCGGTCGTGGCAGGCTCGGCCTTTGCCGCCTGCCAGGGTATCAGCCGACTCGTGCGGCTGATCCGCAATCATGCCTGGCCCTTTGAATTCGATGGGCCGGAGATTCTGATCGTGGCGCCGCCGGCGATCCGCGCGACGGGCAACGTGCCTTTCGCCGCATCCTTTCCCGGCGGTATCGAGGAATCGGCAAAACTTGCAACGCTTTATCGTGATCTTGCCGACGAACTCGGTTGTGGCTTCTTCGACGGCAATTCCGTCGCCAAGACCACGCCGATCGATGGCATTCACCTCGATGCGGACAATACGCGTGCGCTCGGACGCGGGCTGGAATCGATCGTGCGGATGATGCTGGGGATCTGACCATGGCCTCCTTCATCGCCCTCCGGCAGGCCTCACGGCGGGATGCCTCGGAGCTGGCGATTCTGGCGGATATCGCATCGCGCGGGTTTGCCTCCTGGCTCTGGTTTGCCGGTGTGGAAAACGGCGTGAGCGATACGCCGCTGGAGCGGGGCCGGCTGAAGATGAGCGAGGAGGAAGCCGTCGGCGGCTGGCGGGATGCCGTCATTGCCGAGGCCTATGGCGAGGTCGCGGGTGTGGCGATCGGCCATGCGCTGGGTGAGGGGATAGGCGATATCGAGGCGACGATTCCGGCAACCGCACCGATGCTCGCCTTGCAGAAAACGGTTGTGGGAAGCTGGTTCATCGGCAGTCTCGGCGTCTATCGCCATCTGCGCGGCATCGGCATCGGACGCAGGCTGCTCGACGATCAGATCGAAAGGGCCGATCGGCGGCCCGTCAGCCTGATCACCGCAAGCGACAACGAAGCGGCTTTGTCGCTTTATGGAAGAAACGGATTCCTGGAGGCTGCGCGCGCCGATGCCGTGCCGCTCTTCGAAAACAGCAAGAGACACGCGTGGGTGCTCATGACCCGCAGCGCAGCGTAACAAAGGCAGGAAACACATGGCTGAATCCTACGACGTCATCATCATCGGCTCGGGTCCCGGCGGCTATGTCGCTGCTATCCGTGCCAGCCAGCTCGGCCTCAAGACCGCGATCGTCGAGCGCGAGCATATGGGCGGCATCTGCCTGAACTGGGGCTGCATCCCGACCAAGGCGCTGCTGCGCTCGGCCGAGGTGCTCGACCACGCCAATCACTTCAAGGATTTCGGCCTCGTTCTCGAAGGCACGGTCAAGCCGGATGCCAAGGCCGTCGTCGGCCGCTCGCGCGCCGTCTCCGCCCGACTGAATGCCGGCGTCGGCTTCCTGATGAAGAAAAACAAGATCGACATCATCTGGGGCGAAGCGAAGATCACCAAGCCCGGCGAGATCGTTGTCGGCAAGTCGACGAAGCCCGTTGTCGAGCCGCAGCATCCGCTGCCGAAGAACGTCAAGAGCGGCGAGGGCGCCTATACCGCCAAGCACATCATCATCGCGACCGGCGCCCGTCCGCGCGCGCTGCCTGGCATCGAGCCGGATGGCAAGCTGATCTGGACCTATTTCGAGGCGCTGAAGCCGGATGTGCTGCCGAAGTCGCTGATCGTCATGGGCTCAGGCGCGATCGGCATCGAATTCGCCAGCTTCTATCGCTCGATGGGCGTCGATGTGACCGTCGTCGAAGTCATGCCGACCATCATGCCGGTCGAGGATGCCGAGGTAACGGCGATCGCCCGCAAGCAGCTTGAAAAGCGCGGCCTCAAGATCTTCACCAGCGCCAAGGTCTCGAAGGTCGACAAGGCCACGAACAGCGTTACCGCCCATGTCGAGACGGCCGATGGCAAGGTGCAGCAGATCACTGCCGACCGGCTGATTTCGGCCGTCGGCGTTCAGGGCAATATCGAGAATCTCGGCCTCGAGGCGCTCGGCGTCAAGACCGACCGCGGCTGCGTCGTCATCGACGGCTACGGCAAGACCAATGTCGCCGGCATCTATGCGATCGGCGATGTCGCCGGCCCACCGATGCTGGCGCACAAGGCAGAGCATGAGGGCGTCGTCTGCGTCGAAAAGATCGCCGGCCTCCCGAACGTCCATCCCACAGACAAGGGCAAGGTTCCGGGCTGCACCTATTGCAATCCGCAGGTCGCCTCTGTCGGCATCACCGAAGCGAAAGCCAAAGAGCTGGGCCGCGACATCCGCGTCGGCCGCTTCTCCTTCGCCGCGAACGGCAAGGCGATCGCGCTCGGCGAAGACCAGGGCATGGTGAAGGTGATCTTCGACAAGAAGACCGGTGAGCTGCTCGGCGCCCACATGGTCGGCGCCGAAGTCACCGAGCTCATTCAGGGCTTCGTCGTCGCGATGAACCTCGAAACGACCGAGGAAGAGCTGATGCACACGATCTTCCCGCATCCGACCGTGTCCGAAACGATGAAGGAAGCGGTGCTAGATGCTTACGGCCGTGTGCTGAACGCTTGAGAATTTCCGAAGCTGCCCTTTATGTCCGGAGTGGAAAGCCACGCCGCTAGGGTGGAAAAAACGAAAGGAAATCATCATGTCTATGGAGACGCAGGCGTTGCTGGTATTTTTACTGATTGGCCTGGTTGCAGGCTTCCTCGCAAGCCTGGTCGTCGGTGGCGGCGGGCTGATAAGATGCCTGCTGAGCGGCATCATCGGCGCCTTCGTCGGCGGTTATCTGTTCAGCGCGCTCGGTATTTCGCTGGGCATTGAAAACGCGCTGGTGGTGCAGATCATCCACGCCACCGTCGGCGCCATCATCGTGGTTCTGATCGCAAGGGCGGTCGCTTGAGGCGTAACTGAGGGCAGGGCATGGAAAGCGTCGGTTGGATTTCGGCAATCATCATCGGTGGGCTTGCGGGCTGGCTCGCCGGCAAGCTGATGGAAGCGCGATACGGGATTTTTCTGAACATCGTGCTCGGCATCGTCGGTTCGGTCGTCGCAAGCGCCGTCCTCGCGCAATTCCATGTCGAGGTGGTCGGCGGACGGCTCGGTTATTTCGTGACGGGTTTCCTCGGAGCCTGCCTGTTGATATTCCTTGCGCGGCTGGTGCGGCGCTAGATCCGATCGATTTGCCGCATAGGGGCGGTAGAAAGCTGAAACTGCAATGGTGACGATCCTCGATACGATCAATCCCGACGCCAAGCGCGTGCGGCATCCCGAGAAGGCGCATCGGCCTGATACGGAAGTCATGCGCAAGCCGGACTGGATTCGCGTCAAGGCGCCGACCTCCAAGGGTTATGCCGAAACGCGGGCGATCGTGAAGGAGCACAAGCTCGTCACCGTCTGCGAGGAGGCCGGCTGCCCGAATATCGGCGAGTGCTGGGACAAGAAGCACGCGACCTTCATGATCATGGGCGAGATCTGTACCCGCGCCTGCGCCTTCTGCAACGTCGCCACCGGCAAGCCGAATGCGCTCGACATGGCCGAGCCGGAGAATGTCGCCAAGGCGGTCAAGGAGATGGGCCTCAGCCACGTCGTCATCACCTCGGTCGACCGTGACGACCTGGAGGACGGCGGCGCCGAACACTTCGAAAAGGTGATCTGGGCAATCCGTGCGGCCTCGCCGATGACGACGATCGAGATCCTGACGCCCGACTTCCTGAAGAAGCCGGGTGCGCTGGAGCGCGTCGTCGCCGCCAAGCCCGACGTCTTCAACCACAATATGGAAACAGTGCCCGGCAACTATCTGACGGTTCGCCCCGGCGCCCGCTACTTCCATTCTGTCCGCCTGCTGCAGCGGGTGAAGGAACTCGATCCCACCATGTTCACCAAATCGGGCATCATGGTCGGTCTTGGCGAAGAGCGAAACGAAGTCCTCCAGCTGATGGATGATCTGCGCACAGCCGATGTCGACTTCCTGACGATCGGCCAGTACCTGCAGCCGACGCGCAAGCACCACAAGGTCGAAAGCTTCGTCACCCCCGACGAGTTCAAGTCTTATGAGACCGTCGCCTACAGCAAGGGCTTCCTGATGGTCGCCTCCAGCCCGCTAACCCGCTCCTCCCACCATGCCGGCGACGACTTTGCCCGGCTGAGAGCGGCGCGCGAAAAAAAGCTGCTGATGGCAGCCGAGTAACATCTGGTACTTGCTTTTTGATTGAACCGCGGCGATTTTCGCCGCGGTTTTTCTTTGGGAGGCCGACGATGAACATCACCTCCGGATTGAAATCGCCGCTGATCGAAGCCGACCGTATCCTGGTGATCGGCTGCCCCGGCGGCGGCAAGAGCAGGCTTGCAACGCGGCTTTCGCGAGCGCTCGACCTCAACTACATCTCCATGGACCGCGATTTCTACTGGCTACCGGGCTGGCGAAAGAGGCCGCGCGACGAGATCGACCGCCGGATAGCCGAGGCGGTGGCGGAAAAACGCTGGATCATGGATGGAACCGGCCTCAGCTCCTTCCATCTTCGCCTGCCGCGCGCGGATGCCGTCATCTGGCTTCGGCTGCCCAGATATGCATGCCTCTACGGCGCCCTATCGAGAGCATTCCGCTACTTTGGGCGTAACCGCCCCGAACTGCCTGCCGGCTGCCCGGAACGCCTCTCGCTGGACGCGCTTGCCTATATCTGGAATTTCGAACGGCATGCCGCACCTCTGATCGAGGCAGCACTTCGCGATCACGGGCTTTTCAATTCCACCGTCATCATAAGATCGCGCAAAGCAGCTAACCGGCTCGCCGCTCTTAGCGCTTGAGTCGCGCCGGCGAAACGCACGTTTTGGCTCGAGGGAGTTGATGATGGATCAGAGAGTAGACTTGCCGCCGCGTCAGCAGATCACCGATCTTAAACAGGCTGCGGAGCATACTCGCACAGCCCGCCGCATCCTCGTCATGGGTTGCTCGGGCGGCGGCAAATCCACGCTATCGCTGAAGATTGCCAAGCGCTTCGGGCTTTCCTACATTTCGCTCGATCGCGACGTATTTTGGCTTCCCGGCTGGGTGGTGCGCGACAGGGTCGAGCAGAGAAATATCATCGCCAGCCGGATCCTCGAAGAACGTTGGATCATGGACGGCACGAACCCATCCTCCCTGGACATTCGGCTGCCGCGCTCCGATTTCGTCATCTGGGTCCGCATGCCGCGGCTTCTCTGTATCTGGGGCGCAATCAGCCGGTGGGCGAAATGGATCGGCCGCACTCGCCCCGAAATGGCGCCGGGCTGTATCGAGAAGGTCGATTGGGAATTCCTCCGCTTCATCTGGACCTTCGAGGAGAAATTTGCGCCGCGCCTCGTCGCCGGCATCGCCGCACATGGCCCTGACGTGCCGGTTCTTCAGCTAAAATCCCGCCGCCAGATGCGCGAGCTTCTTGATCTTCTCGGCCGGCCCGATTAATTGCCGCCTATGCCGCAATTCGAAACGCACCGTCCCGTCCCGCACACGCCCGAGCAGATGTTCGACCTCGTCGCCGATGTCGAGCGCTATCCGGAATTCCTGCCGCTCTGCGAAGCGCTGGCCATCAGGAGCCGCAAGGAGCGCGACGGCAAGATCCTGCTCGTCGCCGACATGACGGTCGGCTACAAGGCGATCCGCGAGACCTTCACGACGCAGGTGCTGCTGAACCGGCCCGAGTACGTCATCGAGGTCAAATATATCGATGGCCCGTTCAAATATCTCGACAATCGCTGGCATTTCGCCGAGACGCCTTCTGGCGGCTGCACCGTCGATTTCTTCATCGACTATGAGTTCAAGAGCCGCATTCTCGGCGCGCTGATGGGCTCGATGTTTGACCGCGCCTTTCGCATGTTCACCGAGGCCTTCGAGACCAGGGCAAACAGGATCTACACGCCGGCTTGATGAGCGAACCCGCGTCAGGCAGCAAGGAGCGAGCGCACCATCTCCAGCGCCGTCCTGATCGTCGCCAGCCGAACCTCGCTGCGGCCGATATCGCCATAGAGCATTTTCCGATGGATGAGCGCGCCGGCGCGCGATTTGGCGGCGAGATGCACGAGGCCGACCGGTTTTTCCGCCGATCCGCCGCCAGGGCCGGCAATACCGGTGACAGCAACGGCGATCTCGGCGCGTGAACGGAAGAGGGCGCCGTGCACCATCTGTTGTGCCGTTTCCTCGGAGACGGCCCCGAAACGCAGCAGCGTTTCCGCCTGTACGCCGAGCATCTCGATCTTTGCAGTATTCGTATAGGTGACGAAGCCGCGGTCGACGACGGCTGATGAACCCGATATCTCCGTCAGCGCCCCGGCAATCAGTCCGCCGGTGCAGGATTCGGCGGTCGAGAGCATCAGCCCTGCAGCCGTGAAGTCACGGATGATCGCCTCCGCCATCGAAATTATATCCTGAGGAAAAGGGCTCATCATTTCCTTCCGCGATAGACGACGGTGGCAGTCGCGATCGCCGCGATGCCTTCGCGCCGGCCGACGAAGCCGATCGTCTCGTTGGTCGTCGCCTTGACCGAGCAACGCTCGATAGCGATGCCAAGATAATCCGACAGTTTCGCTCGCATGGCCTCGCGATGCGGGCCGACCTTCGGTGCCTCGGCGATCAGCGAGACGTCGGCATTCATGATCGTGCCGCCGCGCTCGCGCACGATCCGGGCGGCATGCTCGATGAAGATCCGCGAGGCCGCCCCTTTCCATTGCGGGTCGGACGGCGGGAAATGATCGCCGATATCGCCGGCGCCGCAGGTGGCGAGCAGCGCGTCCGTCAGCGCATGCAGCGCGACGTCGGCATCCGAGTGACCTTTCAGCTTCTGATCATGCGGAATGAACACGCCGCAGAGTGTCACGCCATCGCCGGCTACGAGCTGGTGCACGTCGTAGCCGTTGCCGGTGCGCACGTCTGGAAGCAGCGAAGTCGACAGCTTGTCGTCGGCCATGGCGATATCGTTCCTGACCGTCAGCTTGACGTTGTCGGGCGTGCCCTCGACGATCGTCACCGGAATGCCCAGCCATTCGGCGATCGAGGCATCGTCGGTGAAATCGCTTCGTCCGCTCGCCGCCGCCTTCTCATGCGCCTCGAGGATCGTTTCGAAGGCGAAGGATTGCGGCGTCTGCGCCGCGTAGAGATGCTCGCGTGAAACCGTTGTCAGCACGGTGCCGGCGCTGTCGGC
Source organism: Rhizobium leguminosarum bv. viciae USDA 2370 (assembly GCF_002008365.1). Lineage (GTDB taxonomy): Bacteria > Pseudomonadota > Alphaproteobacteria > Rhizobiales > Rhizobiaceae > Rhizobium > Rhizobium leguminosarum. The sequence goes on along the minus strand of NZ_MRDL01000051.1, from coordinate 889,770 downwards.
GCGTTTCAGCGTATCGGTGACCGGGATCGCCGGCAGGACCGCCTGTGCGCCGGCGTCAAGGCTCTCGGCAATGCGGTCCAGAAGCACATGGTCGAAGAACGGCCGCACGGCATCGTGGATCAGCACATGGCTGATTTGCTTGTCCTTGAGGTATCTGAGGCCGGCAAGCACGGATTGCTGCCGGGTGGCGCCACCATGCACCGTTTCGATTGGCGTTGCCGAGATGATGTGGCGGAAGGCTCTTGCAAACAGCGCCTCGTCATCCGGATGAATGACGACGACGATCTGCGTTGCCGCTTCCCATGTCATGAAGTTTTCAAGCGTATGCACGATAACCGGCTTGCCGCCGATCATGCGATACTGCTTGGGGCCCTCCGTGGAGGATCCCGCGCGCTCGCCGCGGCCGGCGGCCACGATGACAATTCCAGCCGATATCGGTTGCTTAGAAGGCATTTGCAGCATAAATCCCCTAAAATATGCGGAATTGACCCGAGTGCTCTAACGTCTTGCTTTGGCCTTTTCCAGCATCTGCCCGAAAAATATCAATTCCCATCCCAGCCCCCTTGGCAAGCTAGGGAATAATGGCTAAAAATAATGCAGTTCTATTGTGTGCCCGAAAGATAATCAATTGATTTCCAAGGACCTCGCAGCGCCTTTCCGAATCGGACCCGTGTCCGTGCGGAACCGCGTTGTGCTGGCGCCGATGTCCGGCGTCACGGATATGCCCTTCCGCGAGCTTGCGTGGCGCTTCGGTGCCGGCCTCGTCGTCACCGAAATGGTGGCGAGCCGCGAACTGGTCAACGACACGGCCGAGTCCTGGTCGCGGCTGCGGGCTGCGGGCTTCCGGCCGCATATGGTGCAGCTTGCCGGGCGCGAGGCGCACTGGATGGCCGAGGCTGCCAAGATCGCCGCCGATCATGGCGCCGATATCATCGACATCAACATGGGCTGTCCGGCAAAGAAGGTGATCGGCGGTTATTCCGGCTCGGCGCTGATGCGCGATCCCGATCATGCGCTCGGCCTCATCGAGGCGACGGTCAAGGCCGTCGACATTCCGGTAACGCTGAAGATGCGCCTCGGCTGGGACGAGAATTCGATTAACGCGCCTGACATCGCGCGTCGCGCCGAGGCAGCCGGCATCCAGCTTGTGACCATTCACGGGCGCACCCGTATGCAATTCTATGAAGGCCGGGCCGATTGGGACGCGATACGCGCCGTCCGCGATGTGGTCTCCATTCCGCTGATCGCCAATGGCGATGTCGAAACCGCAGGCGATGCGCAGGAAATATTGCGCCGGTCTGGGGCCGATGCCGTGATGATCGGCAGGGGCTGCCAGGGCAGGCCGTGGCATGCCGGCACCATATCCGGTGTGCCTGCACCGCAATCCCTGAAGATCGCCGAGCTCGCCGTCGAGCATTACCGCATGATGCTGGATTTCTACGGCGAAGCGGTGGCGATCCGCCACGCCCGCAAGCACCTTGGCTGGTATCTCCAGCGTTTCGCGCCTGATCTGTCAGGCGCGGAAAAGGCGGAGATTATGACCTCGCGCGACCCGCGCGAGGTGGCCGCGCGCCTCTACGATGCGCTTGCGGCGAGTATTGTCGACAGCCGGGAGGCGGCATGACAAAGGATATGACATCTCCGTCCGATCACGCCGGCGGGACCGTCGCCATGGCCGTGCTGAACGCCATCCAGAACCCCGTCATCATGGTCGACGAATCCGGCTTTGTCGTTTTCGCCAATTGGGAGGCGGAGGCCTTCTTCGGCGCTAGCGCCTCGCATCTGGCCCGTTACCGTATCTCGACCTTCATTCCCTTCGGCAGCCCGCTGCTCGCCTTGATCGACCAGGTGCGCGAGCGCAAGGCGCCGGTCAACGAATATCGCGTCGACCTGAGTTCGCCCCGCCTCGGCCAGGACAAGCTCGTCGATCTCTATGTCGCCCCGGTGCTCAGCGAGCCCGGCGCCGTCGTCATCGTTTTTCAGGAACGCTCGATGGCCGACAAGATCGACCGGCAGCTGACACATCGCGCCGCCGCCCGCTCGGTGACCGGTCTTGCCTCGATGCTGGCGCATGAGATCAAGAACCCGCTCTCCGGCATACGCGGCGCCGCCCAGCTGCTTGAGCAGTCTGCGATCGATGACGATCGGGCGCTGACCCGGCTGATCTGCGACGAGACCGATCGCATTGTCTCGCTGGTCGACCGTATGGAAGTCTTTTCCGACGAACGCCCCGTCGACCGCATGCCGGTCAATATCCATTCCGTGCTCGATCACGTGAAGGCCGTCGCCAAGGCAGGTTTTGCCCGCAACATCCGAGTTACCGAAAGTTATGACCCGTCGCTGCCGGCCGTTTATGCCAATCGCGATCAGCTCGTCCAGGTCTTTCTCAATCTGGTGAAGAACGCCGCCGAAGCGGTCGGCGATCGGCCGGACGGCGAGATCATGCTGACGACGGCCTATCGCCCGGGCATCCGTCTTTCGGTCGCCGGCACGCGCGAAAAGATCTCGCTGCCGCTGGAATTCTGCGTCCATGACAACGGTCCCGGCGTTCCCGCCGATCTGGTGCCGCATCTCTTCGATCCCTTCATCACCACCAAGCCGAACGGCAGCGGCCTCGGCCTGGCGCTGGTCGCCAAGATCATCGGCGATCACGGCGGCATCATTGAATGCGACAGCCAGAACAGCCGCACGACATTCCGCGTTCTCATGCCGGCGTCGAAGGACGCCTCGCTTGAGGACGCCTCTATAGCAAGCTCGACAGGACCTTCTCGATGACAGCCACGATCCTCGTTGCAGATGATGATGCGGCCATCCGGACCGTGCTCAACCAGGCTTTGAGCCGCGCCGGCTATGACGTTCGCATCACCTCCAACGCCGCTACCCTCTGGCGCTGGATTTCGGCAGGCGAGGGCGATCTGGTCGTCACCGATGTGGTGATGCCCGACGAGAACGCCTTCGATCTGCTGCCGCGCATCAAGAAGGCGCGGCCCGACCTGCCCGTTCTCGTCATGAGCGCCCAGAACACCTTCATGACCGCCATCAAGGCCTCGGAAAAGGGCGCTTACGACTATCTGCCGAAGCCCTTCGATCTCACCGAGCTGATCGGCATCATCGGCCGGGCGCTTGCCGAGCCGAAGCGCAAGCCTGCCAAGCTTGAAGACGACATGCAGGACGGCATGCCGCTCGTCGGCCGGTCGGCGGCGATGCAGGAAATCTACCGCGTGCTCGCCCGCCTGATGCAGACGGACCTGACGCTGATGATCACCGGCGAATCCGGCACCGGCAAGGAGCTCGTCGCCCGCGCGCTGCACGACTACGGCAAGCGCCGCAACGGCCCGTTCGTCGCAATCAACATGGCGGCGATCCCGCGTGATCTGATCGAATCCGAACTCTTCGGCCACGAGAAGGGCGCTTTCACCGGCGCGCAGACCCGCTCGACCGGCCGCTTCGAGCAGGCCGAAGGCGGCACGCTCTTCCTCGACGAGATCGGCGACATGCCGATGGACGCCCAGACACGGCTTCTGCGCGTCCTGCAGCAGGGCGAATACACCACCGTCGGCGGCCGCACGCCGATCCGCACCGATGTGCGCATCGTTGCCGCCACCAACAAGGACTTGAAGCAGGCGATCAACCAGGGCCTCTTCCGCGAGGATCTCTATTACCGCCTCAATGTCGTGCCGCTACGCCTGCCGCCGCTGCGCGACCGCGCCGAGGATATTCCCGACCTGGTGCGCCATTTCATCCAGCAGGCCGAAAAGGAGGGCCTTGGCTCCAAGCGCTTCGATCAGGAAGCCCTGGAGCTGATGAAGGCCTATGCCTGGCCGGGCAACGTCCGTGAGCTGGAAAATCTCATCCGCCGTCTGATGGCGCTCTATCCGCAGGATGTGATCACCCGCGAGATCATCGATGCGGAACTCCGCTCCGACGTGCCCGACAGCCCGATCGACAAGGGGCCGATCCGCAGCGGCTCGATGACGATCGCGCAAGCCGTCGAAGAGAACATGCGCAGCTACTTCGCAGGCTTCGGGGACAATCTGCCGCCCCCCGGCCTCTATGACCGTGTGTTGACGGAAATGGAATATCCGCTGATCCTCGCCGCACTGACGGCGACGCGCGGCAACCAGATCAAGGCGGCCGATCTTCTCGGTCTCAACCGCAACACCTTGCGCAAGAAGATCAGGGAACTTGGCGTCTCGGTCTACAGAAGCTCCCGCACCGCCTGAGCGTGTTGGGCTTGCACGGTGCTGCGGAGGGATGTCGAACGCGCATCCTCCCGGTCGCGATGACGCTCATGAATGGCTCATCAGCGCACGCGCCGGCTGAGCTGGACCGATATCAGATAGTGCTTCATGAGCATGGTGACCTTGCAACTCAGGCTTCAAACGACTGAGCGCAAGACTGACAGAAAGGTGTGTGGGGGACGGCGTCAAGCCTCTTCTCGCCGATCGGCTTGCTGCATTTCACACATGTGCCAAAAGTTCCGGCTTCAATCCGGTCCAACGCCGCTTGGACGGCGAGGAGCTCCTTTTGTCCAGCTTCGCCGAGTTCTTCCAGGACTTCATCGTTATTTCGCTCTGTGGCACGATCATCATCGTCAGGATTCCGAGGTTCTTCGAAATCATTCTCGATCGCTTGCAGGCGGGTTGCTAGCTCGCGCCGGCGTTGCTCAAGGATCGCCTTGTGCTTTTCGATATACTGCCTCGTTTGTGAGGAGGACTGCTTCTGCATGATCGCTCTCCAGCCGGCCTATGTTCGCGACCGACACCTTGTTTTGCGGGGAATTTCGCCCCTGACGGGAAGTAGCTTTCGGTCCGCGAGTGTCCAGGCTTCCTTGTCCGAAGAGCCAACTTGCAGGATACTGCTTTACATTGGCTTCGCCCAGGGCCGTGACTCGGAAACGGGCAGAAGAAGGTCACAGACCCATGCGGGCAGTTTCCTTCAATGTGACATCAGCACCGGCAGCAGAGGCTTTTCCAAGACGCCATCGGTTGCTCCGCCCAGGACGAAATCTCGCAACCTCGAGTGTCCAAATCCTCCCATGACCAGCATATCGGCGCTCAGTTCCAGTGCTGTTTGTTGAATGCTCTGACCGGTCGATGACGACGTAAAGCGAGTGACCGTTGCGCTTGCATTGACGCCGCTCGAAACCAAGATCTCAGCGAGATGCGCCCCGGTTGTCTCCGGCAGCGGCTTTTCGCCCGTCAGAGAGAGGACCGAAACCCGCTTGGCCTTGTGAATGAATGGGTTTGCATCGCTGACGGCCCGAGCGGCGGCTCGACTTCCGTCCCAGGCGATGACCAGATGGTCGATTGGGCCCGCAAGGGTCTTGTTGGGAAAGATGATGGCTGGCCGGCCGGATCCGAATATGACCGCTTCGGCGACAATACGGGTATCCGGAACGTCCGCGATACATTCGAGAATAGCCAGATCGAAGAACCGTGCTTCCGTGGCCACCGTCTCGTGCAATAGAGGCAAGGTGGTTTTGACCGTTCGACAAGATAATTCAACCATGGCGTTCGCTGCGAGGTTGGTCGCCGCGGCAACCAGGGTTGCGGCGCGATCGCGGCTCAAAGTCTCGGCATGCTCGATCATCTGTGGAGTATCGAGCAGCAACGACGACCAGGCGTTGGGAATGTGCGGGATCCCGACCCGTAGCGCGCAGGCGTGAAGATTTGCACCGTAGTACCCCGCAAACGCTACAGCGTTCGAAATGATCAATCCGGAACTTGAATCGGGATATGTTGCCAGCGGGAGAAAATATTGTGCCGTCATGTCCTGCTCCATCTCTCGCGGACTGTCACGATTGCAATCTATTCCATTCGTCGCAAGTCGGCATTGATGTAACGCAATTGCCGGCGCTCCGGCTTCTCTGGCCTTGGCACGGCGCCGCGTAAGGCTAGCCCCGAAGGAGCATTGCACCTGGAGTTGGTGGTTGCTGCTCACATGGGGTGGCAAATGCCGAGGCGCCGGTCAAATGTCCTGCATAAACGCCTGCATTTCTTCAGGTGTGACTTTGCCGTCATTGTTTGCGTCGACCGCGTCGAAGACGCGTTTGTGGATTGCGGTCAACTCTTCGAAAGAAATTGCGCCGTCCCCATTGGTATCGGCGACGACGAACATGATCTTCATCATATGACCGCGCATTGGCCCCATCATGCGCATTCCTTCATTCATGTCCGATGATATCATGTTGCGGCTCATCATGCCGGGCATCATTTTCGATCCTTCGGCCGCGGGCTTAACCTCCGACTGAGCCGAGTCTGGACTTTTCGTCTGGGCGGACGCGATGCCCACGGCACCGACGCCACCGAGCAAGGCCAGCACAGTGATAGTTGGCAGTCTGAGCATGGACATTCTGCATCTCCTCTTTGAGCCATTATCCTCCATCACGATGGAGCTGCTTTTAGAGATACGACGAATGCCGGATTCAAGCGTTGCGTTGGATCAAACTGCCTGTGCTGCTTCGCAGGCTTCGGGGACAATCTGCCGCCGCCCGGCGTCTATGACCGTGTGCTGACGGAAATGGAATATCCGCTGATCCTCGCCGCACTGACGGCGACGCGCGGCAACCAGATCAAGGCGGCCGATCTTCTCGGTCTCAACCGCAACACCTTGCGCAAGAAAATCAGGGAACTTGGCGTCTCGGTCTACAGGAGTTCTCGCACCGCCTGAGCTCGCTCGGGGGCGCGATAAAAAGAAGGCGGCGGGCCCTCATGTTTGCCCACCGCCCACCCCTCCCGGCGTCCGCCGCCACGGTCGGGAGGAGAGGTGAGCCTATCTGAGCCAGGTCGCGGTTTATATCCAAGCAGACAAACAAAGGTGCGGTGTCATTCAACAGTCACATAAGCATTTGTGAGGAGTGATTTGGCGCCAGGCGAATGTCATTGAAGTTGCTGCGGTCGTCGTCGCCATGCCTGTGGATAAGCTGTGGATATCCGGTGGACGACACGATCAACCAGCGGGCGATAACGTCGCAGATTCCAATCGCATGTTGCCTATCCGTTCCGAATCTCATCATTCTGCGGTCGCTGCTATCGACCTCCGCCGCAAACGTCGTCGATCGCATGCCACGGGCGCTCCGACTGATGTCGTGGAGCGCCCTTTTTCTTTACGGTCGGGCTGACGGGAGCTGCGACATTGTGTTTTGGTCAACTTGGCGGGCTGAGCCTCGCATATCGTTGAGCATGCCATAGATTACGCGAATCGGTCGTCGATCAATCGGGCGACGCCGACCCCGGTGACAGGCCGGCACATATTCATAATTTACGGGAGTTGCATGATGGAATATCGACGTTTGGGAAAGTCGGGCCTGAAGGTGAGCGAGTTCTCCTTCGGCTCATGGGTCACGTTCGGCAAGCAGGTCAATGGAGGCGACGCCGTCGACCTCATGAAGCTTGCCTATGACAACGGGGTGAACTTCTTCGACAATGCCGAAGGATACGAGAGCGGCAAGTCCGAAATCGTGATGGGCGAGGCGCTCAGCAGGCTTGGCTGGAGCCGCGACAGCTTTGTCGTTTCCAGCAAGGTCTTCTGGGGAGGCCAGAAGCCGACGCAGCGCGGCCTGTCGCGCAAGCATGTGACCGATGCCTGCCATGCGGCGCTCAAGCGGCTTCAGGTCGACTACCTCGACCTTTACTTCTGCCACCGCCCGGATATCGACACGCCGATCGAGGAAACAGTCCGGGCAATGCATGATCTCGTTGCCCAGGGCAAGGTGCTCTATTGGGGCACGTCGGAATGGTCGGCGCAGCAACTGACGGAAGCCTACGCCGTTGCCCGGGACTTGCGCATCACGCCGCCGACCATGGAGCAGCCGCAGTACAACATCTTCGAACGCCAGAAGGTCGAGTCCGACTATCTGCCGCTCTATGACCTGATCGGCCTTGGCACCACGATCTGGTCACCGCTCGCCTCGGGCGTCCTGACCGGCAAGTACAATAACGGTGTGCCGGCCGACAGTCGTATGAACCTGCCGGGCTATGAATGGCTGAAGGAAAAGTGGTCGAGCGATGCCGGCCTTGCCCAGCTCAAACAAGTTGGCGAACTCGCAAAGCTCGCGGACGAGATCGGGATATCGATCACGCATCTCGCCCTTTTGTGGTGCCTTGCCAACCGGAACGTCTCGACCGTCATTCTTGGAGCCTCGCGCGCCAGCCAGTTGCAGGACAATCTCGCGGCCCTCTCACACCGAGAGAAGGTGACGTCTGACGTGCTGGACCGGATCGACACGATCGTCGGAAACAAGCCCGAAGGACCACGTCGCTTCTAAAGCATGTCGCGCAAAAGTGTGCAGCGGTTTTGCGCTAACGACATGCGTCAAACAAAGACCTAAAGCGCGAGGAGCGATCTGAAAGATTGCGACGCGCTTCAGTGAAACAACTTCCCTCGACGGGTCAGATTAAGGCTCGTCGAGGGAAGCACGGCTTGACAACGTGACGAGACGCGTTGCATTTTCGCCACAATGCGTTGCTTAAAGGTCACGCAAGGGTTTAGGTATTTCGCTCCCGATCGAGTCGTTGCGACGCTGGCTTTCTGAGCCGGCGTTGCTTGGTTTCGATTGATGGCGAGGGCGGCAGGTGCCGTCCGAAGAGAGGCCGAATGACGCAGGATGGGGTATCGCCGGCGGCGGCGGGCGAGACGGTGACGACGGTGACCGATCGCCGCGCCCTTTTTGCTGTGCCTGGCCTTGTGCTCGCCGGCGGCGCGCTTCTCTGCGCCACGGCCACGCTTTTCGTGCTGCTCGGCCTGACGCCGATCGCGCCGACGTCGCATGTCGTCATCACCTCGGTGATCGTCAATTCCTTCTTTGTGCTGACGCTGCTCGCCTTGATCGCTCGCGAGGTAGCAAGGCTGCTGAAGGCGCGCACCCGCGGCCGTGCCGCAGCCCGCCTGCATATCCGCATCGTCGTGCTCTTTTCGATCGTCGCGATCACGCCGGCGATCCTCGTCGCCATCTTTGCCAGTATCACGCTGAATGCCGGCCTTGACCGCTGGTTTGCCCTGCGCACCCAGTCGATCGTCAGCTCGTCGCGCAATATCGGCCAGGCCTACATGATGGAGAATGCCAGCTACCTGCAGGGGCAGACGGTCTCCATGGCCAACGACCTGGAGCGCAACCGCGCGCTCTACAGCCTCGACAGGACGGGCTTTGCCGACTTGATGACCCGCCAGGCGAGGGGCCGCGGCCTGCTTGGCGCCTTCCTCGTCGAGCGCGACGGCTCGGTGATCGTCCAGGCCGATATCGCCACCGAAAAGCCGCTGCCGGCCATTCCGCAGGACGCATTGGAAAAGGCCGCCGCCGGCCAGCCGACGCTGATCCCGCCCGGCGTTACCAATCTCGTCGGCGCTATCATCAAGCTCGATGCCATCCAGAGCACCTTTCTCTATACGGTGCGCGCCGTCGATCCCAAGGTCATGGGCGCCATGCGCATGATGGAGGAGAACGCCACCGAATACCGCTCGATGGAGGCCAACCGCTTCTCGCTGCAGATCGCTTTTGCCGTGCTCTACATCGGCTTCGCGCTGATCGTGCTCCTGGCGGCGATCTGGACTGCGATCGCCGTCGCCGACCGCATCGTCCGGCCGATCCGCCTGCTGATCACGGCGGCCGACAGCGTTGCATCGGGCAATATGGATATCGTCGTGCCGGTGCATGCCGTCGACGGCGACGTCGCCAATCTCTCGCGCACCTTCAACAAGATGATCTCGGAAATCCGCACCCAGCGCGACGAGATCCTCGAGGCCAAGGACGAGGTCGACGACCGACGCCGTTTCATCGAAGCGGTGCTATCGGGCGTCACCGCCGCCGTCATCGGCGTCGAGCAGGACCGCCGCATCGCCATCGTCAACAGCTCGGCCGAGACGCTGATGTCACTGTCGGCCGACGAAATGCTCGGAAAGCAGCTGGTCGACATCGCGCCGGAGGTCGATCAGGTGCTGACCGAGGCGGCGGTGCGTTATCGCGGCGATTTCCGCAAGCAGATTGCGCTGGTGCGCGGCGGCACTGTGAGGACGCTGAGCGTGCAGGTCACCCGCGAGGAAGTGCGCGACATGAGCGAATCCTACGTGATCACGCTCGACGACATCACCGATCTCGTCATCGCCCAGCGTTCGACCGCCTGGGGTGACGTGGCAAGGCGCATCGCCCATGAGATCAAGAACCCGCTGACGCCTATCCAGCTTTCCGCCGAGCGCATCCAGCGCCGCTACGGCAAGCAGATCGATCCGGGCGACCGGACCGTCTTCGACCAGTGCACGGATACGATCATCCGACAGGTCGGCGATATCGGCCGCATGGTCGATGAATTCTCCGCCTTTGCCCGCATGCCGAAGCCGACCAAGGAGCCGAGCGACCTGCGCAATATCCTGCGCGACGCGATCTTCTTGCGTGAGATGGGCAACCATCACGTCACCTTCGAACAGGATTTCGGGGAGCAGCCGCTGGAGGGCCTGTTCGACAGCCGCATGCTCGGCCAGGCCTTCGGAAATCTCATCAAGAATGCTGTGGAATCGATCGAGGCGGTGCCGAGCGACGAGCGGGACGAACGCAAGATTCTCGTCCGCGCCGCACTCGATACCGGCCGCGACCGCTTCACCGTCGACGTGATCGACAATGGCCGCGGCCTCCCGGTGGAGAACCGCCACAGCATTCTGGAACCCTATATGACGATGCGCGAGAAGGGCACCGGCCTCGGCCTCGCCATCGTCAAGAAGATCATCGAGGAACATGGCGGGCAGCTCGAGCTGCATGATGCGCCCGCCGATTTTGACCGGGGAAGAGGGGCCATGATCCGCGTGCATCTGCCACGCCTGGATCCGACGCCTGCTGCCCCCGCAGCCAATGACAAGGAAAGCGTTTATGGCTTCTGATATTCTCGTCGTCGACGATGAGCATGATATTCGCGAGATCGTTTCCGGCATTCTCTCCGACGAAGGGCACGAGACGCGCACCGCCCATGACAGCGACAGCGCGCTGGCGGCAATTTCCGATCGCGTACCGCGGCTGATCTTCCTCGATATCTGGATGCAGGGCAGCAAGCTCGATGGTCTATCGCTACTCGACGAGATCAAGACCCGCCATCCGGAATTGCCCGTCGTGATGATATCAGGCCATGGCAACATCGAGACCGCCGTCTCGGCGATCAAGCGCGGCGCCTTCGATTTCATCGAGAAGCCTTTCAAGGCCGACCGGCTGATCCTGATCGCCGAACGCGCGCTGGAGAATTCCAAGCTGAAGCGCGAGGTTTCCGAGTTGAAGCGCCGCACCGGCGACGCACTGGAGCTGATCGGCACATCGGTCGCCGTTTCGCAGCTGCGCCAGACGATCGAGAAGGTGTCGCCGACCAACAGCCGCATCATGATTCTCGGCGCCTCTGGCTCCGGCAAGGAGCTGGTGGCGCGAATGATCCACAAGAAGTCGGCCCGCGCCAACGGCCCCTTCGTTGCGATCAACGCCGCCAACATCACGCCCGAACGCATGGAGGTGGCGCTGTTCGGCACCGAGGGCACGCCCGGCCAGGCGCGCAAGATCGGCGCGCTCGAGGAAGCCCATCGCGGCATCCTCTATCTCGACGAAGTGGGCGAAATGCCGCGCGAAACGCAAAACAAGATCCTCCGCGTGCTGGTCGATCAGCAGTTCGAGCGCGTCGGCGGTTCCAAGCGCGTCAAGGTCGATGTCCGTATCATTTCCTCGACCGCCTACAATCTCGAGAGCCGCATCGCCGAGGGTTGGTTCCGCGAGGATCTCTACCACCGCCTTGCCGTCGTGCCGGTGCGTGTGCCGGCGCTGGCCGAACGGCGCGAGGACATTCCCTTCCTCGTCGATCAGCTGATGCGCCAGATATCAGAGCAGGCCGGCATTCGTCCGCGCCGCATCGGCGACGACGCCATGGCGGTGCTGCAGGCGCATGACTGGCCCGGCAACATCCGCCAGCTGCGCAACAATATCGAGCGGCTGATGATCCTTGCCCGCACCGATGGCCCGGATGCGCCGATCACCGCCGACATGCTGCCGACCGATCTCGGCGACATGCTGCCGAAAGTGTCCGCCAAGAACGACTATCACATCATGACGCTGCCGCTGCGCGAAGCCCGCGAGATGTTCGAGAAGGATTACCTGATCGCCCAGATCAACCGCTTTGGCGGCAATATCTCTCGCACCGCGGAATTCGTCGGCATGGAGCGTTCGGCGCTGCACCGCAAGCTGAAGTCGCTCGGCGTCTGATTGTATCCGGCGCGGCCGAGGCCGCGCCGCCCCCTATATATTGCTTCCCGGAAGACCAGGTTTCCCATGCCGAGAATTGCCTATGTGAATGGCCGTTACGTCAAGCATTCCGATGCCAGCGTGCATATCGAGGATCGCGGCTACCAGTTTGCCGATGGCGTCTACGAGGTCTGCGAAGTGCGCCACGGCTATATCGTCGATCTCACGCGCCATCTGAACCGTCTCGACCGTTCGCTCGGTGAATTGCGCATCGCCTGGCCGATGAGCCGGGCGGCGCTGACGCAGGTCATTCGCGAGACGCTGCGCCGCAACCATGTCCGCAACGGGCTTTTCTACATGCAGGTGACGCGCGGCGTCGCCCGCCGCGATCATGTCTTCCCGGCCGAGGGAACGCCGCCCTCGCTCGTGATCACCGCCAAAAGCACCGATGCCAAGATCATCGCCGCCAAGAACGCCAACGGCATCAAGGCGATCACCCTTGTCGACAATCGCTGGGACCGCGTCGACATCAAGTCCGTCGGCTTGCTGCCGAATGCCATGGCCCGCCAGCAAGCCAAGGAGGCCGGCGCCCAGGAAGCGATCTATGTCGACGGCGACGGCATGGTGAAGGAAGGGGCGGCGACCAATGTCTGGATCGTCGATCCGGACGGAACGCTGGTGACGCGCCCGGCCGAACACGGCATTCTGCGCGGCATTACCCGCACCACTCTGATGGATGTCGCAGCCAAGTTGGGGTTGCAGATCGCCGAGCGGAGCTTCTCCGTTTCGGAGATGCTCGCAGCCCGCGAAGTCTTCCTCACTGCAGCCACAAGCATTTGTTTTCCGGTCGTTTCCGTCGATGGCCAGGCCATTGCCAACGGCCATCCGGGCAGCGTTTCGCAGAAAGTTCGCGAAGCCTTTTTCGACGTTGCGGAAAAGATTGCGATTTGATACCAAGATTTGCTGGACAGGTGGAATGAGGATGCCACCGGTCTTCGCATGGTGAGGTTGATTGATATTCTACCGGCCAGATCAGGTCGGCAATAAAGAAAGAAGCGGCGCGATGGCGGAACGTTCTCAGAATCTTCAGGACTTATTTCTCAATACTGTTCGCAAGCAAAAGATTTCCCTGACAATCTTTCTGATCAACGGCGTGAAACTCACGGGCGTTGTTACGTCTTTTGACAATTTCTGTGTTCTTCTTCGCCGTGACGGCCATTCGCAGCTCGTGTATAAGCATGCGATCTCTACGATCATGCCGGGCCAGCCCATGCAGATGTTCGAGAGCGAAGAAGCAGCGTCCTAACAGGATCAGCCGTCATTTCGACACGCGATACCAAGAACGATTCGATCATCCCTGAGGCCGCCAAGCACAGGGACGACATGCGCGCGACTGTCGTTGTGCCGGTTCTGAAATCGCGCAGTCGCGGCGGCCAGAGCGAATCGGCCTCGACCCGCACGCCGGAAAGCCGGCTCGAAGAGGCGACGGGCCTTGCCCAGGCGATCGACCTCGATGTCGTCAATGGCCAGATCGTCCCGGTCAATGATCCGAGGCCGGCCACATTGCTCGGCACCGGCAAGATCGAGGAGATCAAGGCGCTGCTCGACGAGCGCGATTCCGGTCTCGTCATCGTCGATCATCCGTTGACGCCGGTGCAGCAGCGCAACCTCGAAAAGGAATGGAACGCCAAGGTCATCGACCGGACGGGCCTCATCCTCGAAATCTTCGGCCGCCGCGCCTCCACCAAGGAAGGCACGCTGCAGGTCGATCTCGCCCATCTGAATTATCAGAAGGGCCGTCTGGTGCGAAGCTGGACCCACCTTGAACGCCAGCGCGGCGGCGGCGGCTTCATGGGCGGCCCCGGCGAAACCCAGATCGAAGCCGACCGACGGATGCTGCAGGACCGCATCATCAAGCTCGAACGCGAGCTGGAGCAGGTCGTGCGCACCCGCCAGCTCCACCGCGCCAAACGCCGCAAGGTGCCGCACCCGATCGTGGCGCTCGTCGGTTATACCAATGCCGGCAAGTCGACGCTGTTCAACCGCATCACCGGCGCCGGCGTGCTGGCCGAAGACATGCTCTTTGCCACGCTCGACCCGACGCTTCGGCGCATGAAACTGCCCCACGGCCGCACCGTCATCCTGTCCGACACCGTCGGCTTCATCTCCGACCTGCCGACCCATCTGGTCGCCGCCTTCCGGGCGACGCTGGAAGAGGTGCTGGAAGCCGATCTCATCCTGCATGTCCGTGACATGTCCGATGCCGACAATCAGGCGCAGAGCTCCGACGTGATGCGCATCCTGAACGATCTCGGCATCGACGAGGCCGAAGCCGAAAAGCGGCTGATCGAGGTCTGGAACAAGATCGACCGGCTGGAGCCCGAGGTGCACGATGCCATGGTGCAGAAATCGGCCGGCGCCAGCAACGTGGTGGCGGTTTCAGCCGTCAGCGGCGAGGGCGTCGACACGCTGATGGAAGAGATCAGCCGCAGACTGTCAGGCGTGATGACCGTGGCGACGATCCGCCTTCCGGTCGACAAGCTGGCGCTGCTGCCCTGGCTTTACGACCATGCGATCGTCGACGGCCGTGAGGATAATGAGGACGGCACGATCACGCTTGATCTGCGCCTCTCCGAAACCGAGGCAACCGAACTCGAGCGCCGCATCGGCAATGGCCCGAAGTCTTCAAAGGAAGATTGGGAGCGGTAAGGCGTTCCCTTCTCCCCATGGGGAGAAGGTGGCCCGAAGGGTCGGATGAGGGGGCCACGCGGCACGCCCTTCCTTGCCCTTCGCTTGCGCTCAGCGCATTCGCTCCTGTCGTCGCTCACCCCCTCATCTGCCTGCCGGCATCTTCTCCCCGCCGGGGAGAAGGGGGACGTGGCAACGTTCCGCTCACTCCGCCCCCGACGACACAGCCCGCTCGATCGCCTTCGCTGCCTGCCAGATTTCTTCCATCCGCTCCAGCGTCGCGTCTTCCAGAGTCTCGCCTTCTGCTTCAAGAACATGCTCGATGTGACTGAAGCGACGTCGGAATTTCGTATTCGTTCCGCGCACTGCCTGTTCCGGATCGGCCTTGACGTGGCGGCCGATATTGACGACCGCGAAGATCAGGTCGCCGAGCTCGTCGCTGACCTTTGCCTGATCGCCTTCGCGAAGGGCTGCCCGCAATTCACCGATCTCTTCTTCGATCTTGTCGAGGATCGGCTCGGGTGCTGACCAATCGAAGCCGACCTTGGCGGCGCGTTCCTGCAGCTTCAGGGCTTCCGTCAAGGCCGGGAAGCTGCGCTGCACCGAGCCGAGGAATCCGCTGTTGACGTCCTCGGTGATGCCGCGCCGTGAGCGCCGCTCGGCGCGCTCGCGTTTCTCCGCCTGCTTGATCTCGTCCCATTGTATCTTCACCGCGTCCGGCGTATCCGCCGCCGAGCGGGCAAAGACGTGCGGATGGCGGCGGATCATCTTGGCGGTGATGGCGTTGACCACGTCGCCGAAGGAAAATTCGCCGGCCTCCTCGGCCATGCGGGCGTGAAAGACCACCTGCAGCAACAGGTCGCCCAGTTCGTCGCAGAGATCGTCCATATCGCCGCGCTCGATCGCATCGGAGACCTCATAGGCCTCCTCGATCGTATAGGGCTTGATCGTCTCGAAACTCTGCACGATGTCCCAGGGGCAGCCGGTTTCGGGATGGCGCAGCGCCGCCATGATCTCGATCAGCCGCGAAATGTCTTTGGAAGGTTGCATGTTGCCTCGGTTCAGCGGGCTTAGTTCAATGGAATGTCGTTGGCGCTCTTCGACGACTGGTAGCTGATCGACAGCGCGTCGTAGCGCGCCTTGATGCGGGCGGTCTGTGTCTTCAGCGCGGTCTTCACCGGAGCCTCCTCGGTCTCGACGAGATCGGCGATGGCAAAGCTGTTCCAGAAGGCGTTTTGCCTGCGATAGCCGCCGGGTTCAAGCCCGAAGACCTCCTTGAGGATCTTCAGGTCGTGCGGAATGGCGAAGGCATCGCGGGAATCCTCATGGCTGAAAAAATAGTAGAAATTGTCGAAGCCGGCCCAGGTGATCGCCGACATGCACATGGTGCAGGGTTCGTGCGTCGACAGGAAGATCAGATCCTTGGTCGGCGGCTTGTCGCCAAGCTCGTAGAAGCGCTTCAGCGTATGCACCTCGCCGTGCCAGAGCGGGTTTTCCAGCTCGTTATTGGTCTCGGCGACGACAAGCGAAAGATCGGATTTCCGCAGGATCGCCGCACCGAACACCTTATTGCCAAGCGAAACGCCACGCTCCGTCAGCGGCAGGATATCGTCTTCCATCACCGAAAGCAGGCGGGAGGCAATGGTCTTATCAGGCATGAGGCCCTCCAGTTTTCCTCAGTCTATCGCCTTGGCGGCGCGAGTGAAATGCGTGAAGCACCGGTGGACGTCTTTTGTCACAGGCTTTATACTGCACTGCAGCAAGCGGGCTGGGAATATGCGGCTTTTTGGCAGCACGGGTGACTTTTCTCAAATCACTGACGGCACGAGCAAAAGAATACCTGCTTGCTTGGGCTTTCGAATTTCTGTTCCTTCAATCCCTTGTCGATCGAGGGCATATTCCGGCAACTTCGAAGTGGATTGATGATGCCTCCCAAGACTGAACAGCTTTCGGTATTTCCCGCCTTCTTTCGCGTGGAAGGCCAGAAGACGGCTGTCTTCGGCAATGGCGATGAAGCTTTCGCCAAGGTGCGGCTGCTGCTCAACACAAAGGCACGGATTGTCGCCTATGCCGACCGGCCGGAAGCCGATTACCACGCGTTCCTGATCGCCAACCGCATCGAGACCGTGCGCGCTGCCTTCTCCGCCGAACAGGTCGAGGGTTCGGCGCTCGTCTTCGCCGCAACTGGCAATGAAGCCGACGACCGCAGCATCGTCGACGCTGCGCGCGCCGCCAGAATTCCGGCCAATGCCGTCGATCAGCCCGATTACTGCGATTTCTTCACGCCGGCGCTGGTCAACCGTGCGCCCGTCGCCGTTGCGATCGGCACCGAAGGGGCAGGGCCGGTTCTGGCGCAGATGATCCGCGCGCAGATCGACCAGCTTCTTTCGCCCTCGCTCGGCCGGCTTGCCGGGCTGGCAACGAGCTACCGCAAGGCCGTCGACCAACTGATTCCGAGAGGCGTCTCCCGCCGGGTCTTCTGGCGCCGTTTCTTTTCCGGCGCCGTCGCCGATGCGGTCGCCAATGGCAACCTGCCGCAGGCCCGCCATGCCGCCGACCGGCTGCTGCACGCGATGGACAAGGTCGCCGGCCACGTCTGGCTGGTCGGCGCCGGTCCGGGTGCCGAGGATCTGCTGACGTTGCGCGCCCAGCGCGTGATGATGGAAGCTGACGTCATCGTCTATGACGCCCTCGTGCCGCAGGCGATCGTCGATATGGGCCGCCGTGATGCCGAGCGGCTTTCCGTCGGCAAGCGCAAGGGCTGCCATTCGAAGTCCCAGGAAGAAATCAACGACCTGCTGGTCGATCTCGGCCGTCAGGGCAAGCGCGTCGTCCGTCTGAAATCCGGTGATCCTCTGGTCTACGGCCGGGCAGGGGAAGAGATGGCGGCACTGCGCGCTGCCGGCATCACCTATGAGGTCGTGCCTGGCATCACCTCGGCTTTCGCAGCCGCTGCCGATTTCGAGCTGCCGCTGACGCTGCGCGGCGTCGCCTCCTCGCTGGTCTTCACCACCGGCCACGATCTCACAGGCGACGTGCTGCCCGATTGGGCAAGCCTTGCCGTTTCCGGCGCGACGATCGCCGTCTATATGGGCCGCACGGTTGCCGCCTCCGTCGCCGAGCGGCTGATGCAAGCGGGCATTCCGTCTGAGACCACCGTCGCCGTCATCGAAAATGCCAGCCGTGCCGATCGCCGCCTGCTGCATGGCACGCTCGCCGATCTGCCCGATCTGCAGCGCCGCGACGAATTGACCGGGCCTGTCATGGTCATCATCGGCGATGCGGTCGCCGGCGCCAATTTCGAACTGTCCGAGCCCCTGGTGCGCGCAAACGCCCGGCTCGAGGAACTTGCAAGGAGCTGAATATGGGTGACAAGGTTCTGACCGCCAACCGGCTGACGGACGGCATTGCCGTCTGGCTGGATGCGAACGGCAAGTGGTCCACCTCGCTGCAGGAGGCGCTCGTTGCCCGTCATGCCGAGGCCGTTGCGGCGCTGGAGGCGATCGGCAAAAAATCCTATGCCGACAACGAGGTCGTTGACGTCGCCGTCGTCGACGTTCAGGAAACCAACGGCATTCTCTGGCCGCTTCGCTTGCGCGAACGCATCCGCGCGCAAGGCCCGACCATGGAATATGCCCCGGGCTACGCTCCTGCCGATCCCGAATTCATTGCAGTCTGAGGAAGACGATGTACCGTTACGACGAATTTGACCATGCCTTTGTTACCGAGCGCGTCGAGCAGTTTCGCGATCAGGTCCAGCGCCGCCTCTCCGGCGAGCTCGCCGAGGACGCGTTCAAGCCGCTGCGCCTGATGAACGGCGTCTACCTGCAGCTCCACGCCTACATGCTGCGCATCGCCATTCCCTATGGCACGCTGAGCTCTCGCCAACTGCGCATGCTCGCCCATATCGCCCGCACCTATGACCGCGGCTATGGCCACTTCACCACGCGCCAGAACCTGCAGTTCAACTGGCCGAAGCTGTCCGATATTCCAGATGCGCTCGCCGACCTTGCCAGCGTCGAGATGCATGCGCTGCAGACCTCGGGCAACTGCATCAGAAACGTCACGGCCGATCACTTCGCCGGTGCCGCCGCCGATGAGATCGCCGATCCGCGTCCTTACGCCGAAATCCTGCGCCAGTGGTCGTCGGTCCACCCGGAATTCTCCTTCCTGCCGCGCAAGTTCAAGATCGCCGTCACCGGCGCCGAGAGTGACCGCGCCGCAATCCAGGTCCATGATATCGGCCTGCACGTGAAGAAGAACGACAAGGGCGAGATCGGCTTTGCCGTCTATGTCGGCGGCGGCCAGGGCCGTACGCCGATGATCGCCAAGCTGATCCGCGACTTCCTGCCCGAGGAAGACCTGCTCTCTTACACCACGGCAATCGTGCGTGTGTACAATCTGCACGGCCGCCGCGACAACAAATACAAGGCCCGCATCAAGATCCTCGTGCACGAAACCGGCACCGAGGAGCTGACGCGCCAGGTGGAAGCCGAATTCGCCGCGCTGAAGGATACCGAGCTCAAGCTGCCGGAAAAGGACGTCCAGTCGATATCAGCCTATTTCGCGCCACCTGATCTGCCCGAGCGCGCCGAAGGCTGGGAAAACCTTGCTCGCTGGAAGAAGGCCGATTCCGGTTTCTCCCGCTGGGTCCAGCAGAACGTGCAGCCGCACAAGAACCCCGATTACGGCATGGTGACGATCTCGCTGAAGCCGATCGGCGGCATTCCGGGCGATGCCTCGGATGCGCAGATGGATGCGATCGCCGATCTGGCCGAGGAATATGCCTTCGACGAAATCCGCGTCAGCCATGAGCAGAACCTGATCCTGCCGCATGTGGCGCTTGCCGATCTCGAAGCCGTCTATCGCGGTCTCGTCGCCATCAATCTGGCGGAAGCCAATGCCGGCCTGATCACCGATATCATTGCCTGTCCGGGGCTGGACTACTGCGCGCTTGCCAATGCGCGCTCCATCCCGCTGGCGCAGGAAATCTCCCGCCGCTTCGGCGATGCCGAACGCCAGGCAGAAATCGGTGAGCTGAAGATCAAGATTTCCGGCTGCATCAATGCCTGCGGCCATCACCATGTCGGCCATATCGGCCTGCTCGGTGTAGAGAAGAAGGGCGCCGAACTCTATCAGATCACCCTCGGCGGCTCCGGCGACGAACATACCTCGATCGGCGAGATCATCGGCCGCGGCTTCGAGCCGGACCGGGTGACGGACGCGATCGAGACGATCGTCGACACCTATCTCGGCCTGCGCCTCGATCATTCCGAGAACTTCCTCGCCGCCTATCGCCGTGTCGGACCGCAGCCGTTCAAGACTGCACTCTACGGCTCGGCCGCCGAAGCGGCATAAGGAGGGGATGATGACGAAGATCTGGAGAGAAACCGGTTTTGTCGAAAACGATCCCTGGGTGATCGAAACCGACGAGGTGAAGGCAACCGAGGAGCAGAAGCCGCTGCTTGGTCTCGACGAACTGATCGCCAAGGCCGATGAAAGCAACGATGTCGGCCTCGGCGTGCTGATCAAGCCGGCCGACGACGTGCGCCGGCTGGAGCCCTATCTCTATCGCCTTGAAATCGTTGCCGTCGCCTTTCCGGCTTTCAACGACGGCCGCGCCTTCAGCCATGCCTCGCTGCTGCGTCAGCGCCTCGGCTACACCAACGAGCTGCGCGCCGTCGGCGACGTGCTGATCGATCAGGTGCCGCTGATGCTGCGCGTCGGCATCGACAGCTTTTCCGTCACCAACGCCACGGCGCTGAAGCGGCTGGGCGAAAACCGTCTTCCCGCCATCCCCCATCATTATCAGCCGGCGGTGCGTGACGCCGAAGCCGGCAAGGGCTATAGTTGGCGCCGTCAGGCGAAGCCGGCCGCATAAGCGACCGGTCCGCCGTTGCAGTGCATGTCGCGCAAAAGTGTGCAGCGGTTTTGCGATAACGACATGCTTTAGAATGGCGGAATGATAGCATGAAGACATTCGAAGTGGCGGTGATCGGTGGCGGTCTCGCCGGCATGATCGCCGCAATCGCGCTGGCGCGCGGCGGTCGCAGCGTGGCGCTGGTGGCACCCGTTTCCCCGAAAGAGGACCGGCGCACCACGGCGCTGATGGATCAGTCGATCCGTTTCCTCGATCGCCTGGCGCTCTGGGAAAAGCTCCGCCCCGCAGCCGCTCCTCTCACCAGCATGCGCATCGTCGACGGTACCGATCGGCTGCTGCGCGCGCCGACGACCACCTTCCGCGCGGCCGAGGTCGGTCTCGATGCCTTCGGCTACAATTTCCCGAACAAGGCGCTGACCGGCATTTTGGAAGAAGCTGCGGCCGGCGAGGGCAATATCACCCGTTTCACCGATATGGCCGAATCGATTGAAATATCAGCCGTTTCAGTCTCGATCACGCTGACCGGCGGCGAGACGCTGTCGGCCGATTTTGCCGTCGGCGCCGATGGCCGCGGCTCGAAGCTGCGCGAGACCTCAGGCATCACCGTTCGCAACTGGTCCTATCCGCAATCTGCCATGGTGCTGAATTTCGCCCATTCGCTGCCGCACAAGAATATCTCGACCGAATTCCACACCAAACACGGCCCCTTCACCCAGGTGCCGCTGCCGGGAAGCCGCTCCAGCCTCGTCTGGGTGCAGGATCCCGCGGAAGCCGCGAGCCGCATGGAATTGCCGCTTGCCGAACTCGGCGCCCTCGTCGAGGCGCGCATGCAATCCATGCTGGGGAAGGTTGATGTCGAGGAGGGCGTCCAGGTCTGGCCGCTCTCCGGCATGATGGCGCATCGTTTCGGCAAGGGACGCATCGCGCTGATCGGCGAGGCCGCCCATGTCTTCCCGCCGATCGGGGCACAGGGGCTGAACCTCAGCCTGCGCGATATCATGGCGCTTGCCGAGATCCTCTGCGACCGGGCGGAATTGCCGGTGCCGGCCGATGCCGGTGAAAGCTTCGACCGCAGGCGCCGCGCCGACATCATGACGCGCACGGCCAGTGTCGATCTTCTCAACCGCTCGCTGCTTTCGGATTTCCTGCCCGTCCAGATGCTCCGCGCCGCCGGCCTGCATATCCTCTCGGCCATACCGCCGCTGCGCAACATCGTCATGCGCGAGGGCATCGAGCCGGGCCGCGGCTTCCGCGATATTCCGGATGCGCTAAGGGAAAAGCTGAAGCGGAAGAAGGCCTGATCGGATCACGATCAGCCAGAGCGAAACGCTCACCACCGATAGCACCGTCGTGATCAGGATCGTTGCCGAGGCGCGCTCCTGCCAGACGCCATATTGCTGGCCGATGACGAAGACGTTGGTCGCCGTCGGCAGGCAGGCAAGCAGCACGGCGGCCTGGATCCAGACCGGCTCGAAACCACCAACCGCGGTGAGCGCAATGAAAACCGCGATCGGATGCAGGATCAGCTTCGCCGGCACGATATAGGAGATCTCGGCCGGGGTTCGTTTCAGCGGCCGGAGCGCCAGCGTCACGCCCATGGCAAAGAGCGCGCAGGGCGCCGCCGCCTGGGCGAGATAATCGACGAGGCGCTGAAACGCCGGCGGCTGGTCGATATCAAAGGCGGCCACCGCAAAGCCCAGCGCCGTCGACAGGATGAAGGGATGCAGCGCAACCTTCCGGACGATATCAGCGACAAGCTGGCCTGTTGAACGCTTGTCGTCGCCGGCTGCCGCCATCAGCGCCGGCGCGACGATGAAATGCAGCGCGTTTTCGAAGCAGATGATCAGCGCCACCGGCACGGCTGCGCCTTCGCCGAGCGCCAACAGCGCCAGGCCCGGCCCCATATAGCCGATATTGCCATAGGCGCCGGCAAAGGACTGGATGGTGCAATCGGCAAGCGAATTGCCGCGCACGACACGGCCGATGACGAAAAGCAGGATGAAGACCGCATAGGTCGCCGCGATATCGGTGACAATGAAATCGACGCGCGTCAGCTCTTCGATCGGCGTGCGCGAGACGAGCTTGAAGAACAGAGCGGGAAGGGCGGCATAGATGATGAAGGTGTTCAGCCAGCCGAGCGCTTCGGCCGGCTGCTTGGTCGCCTTGGCGGCGATGTAACCGATCAGGATCAGGCCAAAGAACGGCAAAAGCAGGCTGACAATATCGGCCAAGAGGTCTTCCAGTGCGCGGGGATGGTCGGCGGGTCAGGATCTGACTTATGCAATTCCAGCGAAACTGTGTAGCGGTTTTGCGTCCGGAATTGCGTAAAAACAAATCGGTAGAGCGTGGACTCATTGAGTACACGCTCTACCGCCAACCGAACACGCGATCAGTAATCCCAGAAGGCCGCTACCCAGCGAAAGGCGTCGCCGTCGGCCGCCACCCGGCCGACAGACGGGAACGGCAGGTGAGTGGCCACCAGCTGCTCGCCGGTCTCCGCCAGTTCCCGCAGAAGACGGACCCGGACGCGCGCCGCCTCCTCGGGGTCGTGTTCGAAGCCGTTGTACCAGTCCGGGTGTTCGAACCCGACCGCGAACACGGCGTCGCCGGCAAACATCAGCCTGTCGCCGCCGGACGCCACGCGGATCACGCTGTGCCCGGGGGTGTGGCCGCCGGTGCGATGGACGACCACGCCCGGCGCCACCTCGTACTCGTCATCGAACAGCCGGAAATAGCTGCGATATTCCTTCGCGAACCGCTTGGCGGTCGCCCGAAGCGCGTCCGGGAACCCCGGCGGCATGGAGACCCGGGAGAAATCGGGCGCCTCCCAGAACTTGACCTCGGCGGCCGCCACATGGATCCGCAGGTCCGGACGGAGCTGGTCCTTCACCCCGTCGACGAGCAGCCCGCCAATATGGTCCATGTGCATGTGGGTCAGCACCACGTCGGTCACCGACGCCAGATCGATGCCGGCGGCTTCCAATCGCTTGATCAACTGCCCGGCCCGCGGCAGGTGCAAGTCAGGGTCGATCCCCAGCCCGGCATCGAGGAGTATGGTCTGGTCGCCGCTGCGCACCACGACCACGTTCAGCGCCCAGTCGAAAGCATCCGTTGGCAGGAACATGTCTTTCAGCCAGGTCGCTCGGACCGACGGATCGATGTTGTGGCCCAGCATCGCGGTAGGGAGCGGTAACACTCCATCGCTGACCACCAGCACCTCAATCTCGCCGACCCGCACCGCGTAGCGCGACGGAACCAGTTCGTCGAGCCGAGGTCTGCCGGTGTGTGCGGTGTTTTCCCGGCTCGTCTTTGTCTCAAGGTTCATGTTCGTCTCCTTCTGACCGCCGCCTTCAACACGGCATCGACGACGCTACATCGAGGCGTATTTGCGATCGATTGGGTCGAGGGATAAGGGCGGGTGGGGCCGAGGGACAGGGCAAGCCATACCAGGGCATAGGTGCAGGCCTGGCTTTTTACTGCCGGCGGCGTGCTGATGAGCGCGGAGTCGATCAGATCAGCGAACGCGGCAAGCCTGCTGCATAGCCTGGAAAATCGGCAACCCGTGGCCTAGCCGATCTGCATCAGGATCGGAAAGGTCTGCTGGAACCAGATCGCCACATTGCTGACCCAACCGAACAGGAAGGCGAGGCCGGTGAGCACGAGGAAGAGACCCATCACCTTTTCCACCGTGCCGAGATGGCGGCGGAAGCGCGACAGGAACCGCATAAAGGCGCCGGAAAAGCCGGCGGCGATCCAGAACGGGATGGCAAGGCCGAGCGAATAGATGGCGAGCAGCCCGGCGCCGGAGCCGACCGTCTCGCGCGAGGCGGCAACGCCGAGGATCGCGCCGAGCACCGGGCCGATGCAGGGCGTCCAGCCGAAGGCGAAGGCAAGGCCCATGATATAGGCGCCCGTCAGCGTCGCCGGCTTGCCGCTGCCCTGGAAGCGCGCCTCGCGGGCAAGCACCCCGATTCGAAAGAGGCCGAGAAAGTTCAGCCCCATGACGATGATGATCAGCCCGCCGATCTTCGACAGGAGGTCGAGATGCTGGCGAAGCGCCATGCCGATGCTGGAAGCACCGGCGCCGAGCGCCACGAAGACAGTGGCAAAGCCGAGCGTGAAGAAGAGGGCAGAGAAGAACACGCCGCGTCTGACGTCAGGCGCCACCACAACCGCACCGCCGCCGCGGAACTGCTCGACTGAAATGCCGGCCATATAGCAGAGATAGGGCGGGACGAGGGGAAGCACGCAGGGCGACAGAAAGGAAAGCGCTCCGGCAATCAGCGCGCTCCACAGGGAAATATCGGCAATCGACACGCATTCTCTCCGGCTGCAATCTGCGTGATGTTCCTAGCTTTGCAGGCCCGGGATTGCCAATCACCTTTTTGCGCGCGCAAGACATTTGCCTTCGCGCCCGCAAGAAATGTGCCGACCGCCGGAAAAAGGCAAATTTTTCGGTTGACCGCAATGGGTCGCCTGCCTATGTTCCGCCCACTTCCAGCCGGGGTGGTCACACCCGCGGAGAGGGAGAGCGTAGCTCAGCCGGTAGAGCAACTGACTTTTAATCAGTAGGTCTCGGGTTCGAACCCCGACGCTCTCACCATTTCTAGTCTTCAAGACACCTGCCGCGATCTTAGATCAACAGTCGCAGTAATGCGCCCTCATCCTTCACTCCATGCTGGTACGAATGGATCACCCGCTGAGCCAGATCTTCGCGCTCGGTGTCTGTTGTGATTTGTCGCACCGAGATGACGTGGTCAAATACTCTCTGGCAGAGGGCGACTTCTTCGTCGCCCAATACGGTTTGTGCGTCGGCTATCTGGGATCGGATCATGATCGCCCTCGCTTCCTCGGATCGATAGGAGGATGGAACATCTGCTTTTTAAGCGCATGAAGGGAGACACAAGGTCGTGAGGTCTCACCCCCATGGTCGGGACAGGTCTTTGTCCCGCCTGGCAACTAATTCTCGTTCGGCCCGCTCCACACATAGGCAGAAGCCGGCTTTCTCTGGGCATTCCAGATCACTTCGTACCCTATCTTTTCAAGCGAGAGTAAAGTGCCAAGCCTTTCGTCATCGGACAGGCTTCGCAGAGAAACGTTAAGTGCGTCCAGGCCCCCTAAATTGTAGAGGTTCACGAATACATCGAGTGCCATTGTTCTTCTCCCCGTGGAACAGTATAACACAAGAACAGGGGAATATTTGCTTCATACATAAATAAATATTTTATACATCTATTCGTTCTTCACGAATTATTTATGCTTTTCTTCATTCGGGTGTGGATATTTGGCATGGGCAGCGCTTGGCGTCTTTGCCGCAGGAATTGAGCTTCGCGGAAATCCGCTGAGACACAGGAACCAACTTCCACTGCGGTCCGTTTTCTTCTCATCAACACAGAGGAGAAATCGACCATGGATTGGAATCGGATCGAAGGAAACTGGAAGCAGGCGAAGGGCAAGATCAAGGAGCAGTGGGGCAAACTCACCGACGATGATCTTGACCAGATCGCCGGCAAGCGCGACCAGCTGGAAGGCAAGATCCAGGAGCGTTATGGCATCGAAAAGGACCGTATCAGACGCGACATCGATGACTGGACCGGTCGCCAGACTTGGTAGTGCCTGAACAAAAACCCGGTGAAAGCCGGGTTTTTGCCGAAGGAGCTGAGGCGGCCAAGACCTGTCGGATGTCAGGAGTATCCACCAAAAGCCAAGAGAAGTGCACCGATCGCGATAAGGGCCAGCGCCGGCCAGTTTTTAGTTATTCCGAGGAACCTGAGGCCTTGGCGCCGTGGCTCCAGCGTGGTGCCGCCTTGCGGCATTTGATGCGGATCACTCGGTCTTCGACCAAGCGCCGAGGTAAAGAGAAAAAGAAGTCCGCCGATGATGAGAGCGGCTCCGGTCAGGATTGCCCACATGGTGACCTCCATAGCAACCGGGGTGTGGGGTAAACCAGATCGGGACCGGATCGTTCCGTGAATGGCTGCTCCCTTGAACAACCTCCGAGTCGGAACCAAAAGCGCTCGCATTGAATTGACCGCTGAGCAATCTTGGAGATCCTGATGGACAAGACACCTAAGACGGCTATCCGCGGAATGATGCTGTACGTCCTCGCTCTTCTCGTCTTGGGGGTGCTAGCGGGGGCCGCCTACACAATCTATGGCCGTCCCGCCGATCCGTCTGAGCGACCAGCGGCTGAGACGATTCCGCAAAAAGCTCCAGCTCCGCAGTGAGATAGGTCGCCAAGCAATTGATTGATCCCTTCGAGAGAATCGACCCCGGACGGCGCCTGCCACCATCCGGCGCCCACCCGGTCAGGTCGTATTGAAAAGCCTGAGCTCCACAGCAAGAGATCCGCAAGTGGCAGCGAATAGGGCTTTGGAGAGCAAGCCTGAAATCCTGTCGCAAGTCCTTCCAACCAGTATGGAGCTTATATTTATAGGGAGAACAACCTGCGACAGAGAAAATCGGCACCTGGGCAGGATTGATTGGATCGGAGAGATGCACAGGGGCCAGGTCTGTCTGGACCCTGAGAGATCGCATTGGAACAGCCGGAACATGGGAGTTTGCGGATGAGGGAACATGCAGTCGTGGTTGCCGGGGCAGGGCCGACGGGACTGATGCTGGCAGGCGAACTGGCCCTGGCAGGCGTCGACGTCGCCATCGTCGAACGCCGCCCTGACCAGAAGCTTGCCGGTACGCGGGCCGGCGGTCTGAGCGCACGCACGCTCGAGGTTCTCGATCAGCGGGGCATCGTCGACCGGTTCCTCGCGGAAGGGCAGATAGCCCAGGTCACGGGTTTCGCGGTCACGCGTCTGGATATCAGCGATTTTCCGACCCGGCACAATTATGGGCTGGCGCTGCGGCAGAAGCATATCGAGCGCATTCTGGCCGGCTGGGTCGGGGAACTGGCGGTGCCGATCTATCGCAGCCTTGAGGTAACGGGTTTCGCGCAGGACGATACCGGCGTCACCATTGAAAACTCCGATGGGGCGTCGCTCAGGGCAGGCTATCTCGTCGGCTGCGATGGAGGCCGCAGTCTGGTTCGCAAGGCTGCCGGCATTGCGTTTGAAGGATGGGATCCGACGACCAGCAACGTTCTCGCCGAGGTGGAGATGGAAGAGGAGCCGCCATTGGGCATCCATCGCACCGCCCTTGGCATCTATGCCTTCGGCAGGGAGGAGTACGAAATCCACGACGGCAAGATCGTCTTCGCCAAAGAGGGGCCGATCGGCGTGATGGTGCCGGAGAAGAATGCCGGCGCGACAACCGAGCCGACGCTCGGCGATCTCAAAGACGCGCTCATCGCCGCATTCGGAACCGATTACGGACTCCATCGCGTCAACTGGATTTGCAGGTTCACCGACATGTCCAGGCAGGCAACGGCCTACCGCAAGGGCCGGGTACTCCTCGCTGGCGATGCCGCCCATGTACATTCTCCGGTCGGCGGGCAGGGCCTCAACACGGGCGTGCAGGATGCCGTCAATATCGGTTGGAAATTGGCCCAGGTGGTGAAAGGCACGTCGCCTGAAACCTTGCTCGACACTTATCACGCCGAGCGGCATCCGGTTGCGGCCCGCGTATTGCGCACGACGATGGCGCAGGTCGCATTGCAGCGCGCCGACGATCGCACCGAAGTCTTGCGTGACATCGTAACGGAGCTGCTTGGCATGGAGGAGCCGCGCAAACGCATCGCGGCCGAGATGTCCGGACTTGGTATCCATTACGATCTCGGCGACGGGCATCCGCTGCTCGGCCGCCGCATGCCTGACCTCGACCTGCTCACATCAGATAGTCCCGTGCGTGTCTTTACGCTGCTGCAAGATGCGCGACCGGTGTTCTTGAACCTCGGCACGCCCGGCAGCATCGGCCTCCCGCGGTGGTCGGACCGCATCAGGTTGGTCGACGCCGGATATGCCGGTGCATGGGAGCTGCCTGCGCTGGGTGTGGTCTCCGCGCCAGCCGCACTGTTGATCCGGCCCGATGGATATGTGGCCTGGGTGGGCGACGGGACTGAGGATGGTCTACAGGAGGCTGTGAATAGCTGGTTCGGACCATCCGGCTAAAAGCCGAAAAGTTCTGACCTAAGCGGCGAGCGAGATCGAACCACAGTCCGATATCGTCTCGGGATCCGGCATCGGCTTGCCACGGCGTTCCCAGGTCCGGCGGCTGATGCCGAAAGCCTCCCAGGGGCGCGCTTGGCTGAAAGAATTGGCGAGATAGTCGGCTCTGGAAAGCACGCCGGCGGCACGGCGTTGCTCCTCTTTTCGCGCTCGGTCGCGCTGGCGCCGCTTTTCCTTTTGCAGTTTTGCTCTTTTCCGCTTCGGCACGTCGAAGGCACCGATGGTGCGAATATTGAGGGCGCTCCGTTCCGCGTAGCTTAAGTGCAGAGCGTGGCCGAGCGCGTCGGCGGACAAGGGAGAAAAGCGCAGCTTTGTCCGCTCGTAGATGACGTCCTCTATCTCGGCTTTCCCAGCCCATGGCAGCCATCGCGTCGCCCAGTTTAGAACCACATCGACGAACTCTTCCTTGAATTCGACCAGGGCGAGGCTGGCGATCACCTCGACATAGATCAATGCGTCGTCGGCCTCGGGCACGATGTCTCCATGACGATGCCGGATCAATTTCTCGATCTCGCGCATCCGGCCGCGGAAATGGTTCCAACGGCTGGCCCGCATGCGGCGCTGGACGGCCTTGTAACCCAGCAGACAGTCGCCGACCTTGATGGCCGAAACATCCCGCGCCAGGCCATCCGGCCGATCCGCTTTTACAGCCGGCTTCTCCGATTGCGTCGCTTCATCTGCGCCAACAAGGCAAGCCATCGATCTTCCCTTACGATCTGCCTTGAGAGGCCGAAACGACTGATTGTAAAGGAAGACCGAGGGGGTGATCATCCACTTTTCGCGCTGATCACACGTCAATCGGCGGATTTTCGAAGAAACGGCGGTAGTCTCGATTAGACCCTGACGCTTTCAGGAAGTGGGCTAGAGACAATACAGCTACACTCGGCGGGACGTCGCTCGACGTGCAGATATCGGCCGCAGCCCGGCTAAGCGGCCAAGAAGGACAAGGCGCTCTTAATCCTTATAGATCCACCGGCGCGGAGGATTCATCGTCCATCCGATCGCCGGGAAGGGAAGACGTGGTTGGGCCACGACATTTCCATCAGCATGCTTCTACAATCAGCGGAAGCCGAAGAAACTCAAAATCGCGAGCACGATAACGACAGCGCCGACAAGCCAGATCAAATTGTTCATGGGGAACCGTTCTCCTGTTTAGCATCGGGCCAACTGTGGCCCGATCACATAACGGTGAAGCAGGGTTAGGAGTTCCCGACCGGTCCCATTGCTGTCGCCTGCCACCTCCGGCGCAAAACCAATTCCGGCTCTATGCCTTCAATAACTGCACGAGCGGGCATTGCTGGGTCTGAACCCATCCGCGCATGCCGGGTTTGTTGAGCTATCCCGCTGATATTGAAAATCCTGGTGATCCTGCCTTGCCGGCGATGTGCAGGAAGACGTGATCGCGGACACACCGATCAGCACGCCCGCTACCAATGTAAAAAATCGGTTCATCTGAACGTCTCCTCGCAAGGTTGTCATGGTCGCAATATACCATGCCAACACGAGACTATACGAAACTTCCGGTGCATTTGATCACGCTCGCTTGACCCGCAACATTCGCGCGATTGATCAATCAATCTATATTTGTGATGCGTCGACCCTCGGCCGATGATCAAATACGCTTAAGTCTAATCTGATAGGGTTATTCTGTCGTTATGGAAGTAGTTGCATGGCGTCAATAGCCAAATGGACACGATTTTGACTTGAATAAGTCACGGTTTTTCAGTAAAATTACAGCATAAAAAAGTAATATAAATGGGAGGATACTATGTCGTCAACTCGGTTTGATCCGATTCTGCTTCATCGCCAACATTTCATCGATGAGGTCACGTGCCTCGATGAAATCTTCGATGTTCTGGACGGGTGGCCGGAGGACAAACGGGGTTTGGCATATGACACGCTGTTGAAGGCGTGCAGAGATACGGCCAACGGGCGTTTCCCGCTGAGCGCTGCACGCGAGAATTTCCGGCGTTTCCTGAAAATGTCGGGCGTGTTGGCGAAGGTCGAGGGCGGCCCCAAATTCGAGCGGCTGATGAACGAACATATGGGCAATGCTTAGAGCATGTCGCGCAAGAGTGTGCAGCGGTTTTGCGATAACGACATGCGCAAAAACAAAGAGCTAAAGCGCGAGGAGCGAATCTGAAAGATCGCGACGTGCTTTAGGTCGTCGACGCATAAGCGCGCAGCCATAGCCGGATTGAGGTGAGTTGGACCATAGCGTGGGGGTGGCCTCGCGGCCGTTTGATCACGGCGAAGTTAAGCGGGGGTGAGCGGGATGCCGCCGAGCATTGGTCAACTGCTCGGCGGCATCCTGTTTTTGAACCCGCTTTCGGCTCGGCTTTATGAGCTCATGATTGAGCTGGACGATGGGGCGTTGATCGCAAATTGCGCGGCGAAAGCCCTGGCATAAGCGGGCCGAGATTCCCCGCGCGCGACATAGGCAGCCAGGTTTTGATATTCGTCCAAAATGCCTGACATTCTTAGTCGCAGCAGCACTGAAACCATCAACAGATCACCCGCGCTGAACGCATCGTCGAGCCAGTCGGCGCCGCCTAAGTAAGCCGAGAGCCTGTCCAGCCGAGCGCGGACACGGTCCTTGACCAACGGCAAGCGCTCCTCGCTCCAAGGCTTGTCTGCTTCGAATATTCTTGCCGTCGTCAATTCGAGGATCGGCGGCTCGACGGTGTTAAGTGCGGCAAACATCCAGGTGATCGCGCGCGCTCTGGCATCGCGATCCCTGGGCAGCAGGCCCGCATGCTGCTCAGCAAGATGAAAGACGATCGAGCCGGTCTCGAACAGCGAGAGAGAACCTTCCTCATAGGTGGGGATCTGGCCGAAGGGATGGATGGCCAGATGGTCAGGCGTCTTCATCTCCGCGAAGGAAAGGAGGCGAACCTCATAAGGCTGCCCCACTTCTTCGAGCGCCCAGCGAACGCGCGTATCGCGCGCCAGTCCCTTGCCGCCATCGGGCGATCGTTCAAATGCTGTGATCGTGATTGTCATGGCATCGTTTCCTTGCTTGGGCGAATTTCTTTGGCTTCCTATCGTGACGACGCATGAGCCTGCTGGAAGCCGACATCGGTCTTGAACTATTTTGATTGCCGGGTGCAAATCGCCAATGCCGCTTCCGATCAAAGGTCGTGAGCGCGGTGGCCAATTCCGCAAGGCCGCAGGTCGTTGTCGCAAAACCGCGGCACAGTTTGCGCGCCATGCTTTGATGATCGCCTATTTCTTGGCCACAAAAACGCCGCAGCAAGCCCTGCCTGGAGCCAACTCGCCACGCGGGTGTCGGATCTCAGCCGATCTTAATTTACGCCGGCATCCGCCCACTCGCATCGGAACACCAGCATGGGCTTCGAAAACCCCTTGAACCGTCGGCGCGTTGCGTGAGCGAAGAGATCGGCGGCGCCGTATTCCCGAAAAATATTCTCCGAGACGAGGATCTGGTCGCTGGAGGCTGCCGCGCATAGTCGTGCGGCAAGTTGCACCGTCGAGCCGAACAGGTCGTTGCTGTCCTCGACCGGCTCGCCGCAATCCAGTCCGATGCGGATATGGATTGGCTCGGTGTTTCCGCCGTTGTAACGCTCGAATTCCCGCTGGATCGCCATGGCGCATTCGACGGCTGCCGTTGTCGCGGCGAAGGCCGCCATGATGCCGTCGCCGGTGTGTTTAACCTCCCGGCCTGAATTCTGGCTGAGGCATCGGCGCACGATAGAGTCATGGGCGCGGACCATTTCGGTCGCAATCCGGTCGCCGAGGCGCGATGTCATCGCTGTCGATCCGACGATATCGGTAAAGAGGATTGCCCGGTGGCCGGGATCCACCTGAGCGGAGGATTGGCCGGGCGCCGGCTCAGGGTCATGGATTCGGCCAAGAAAAGCCTCGACCGCTGACAGGGCGACCTCGACGATCTCGCCGGCGACGAAGCCGTGCGCTTCGCGATGCACACATTGCGCAGTTTCCGCATCCGGCGCATCCACGAGGCAGAAGGCGGTCCCGCGCCGCTGATCGAACCAATAGGTCAGGAACTTGACGCCGTACTTGTCCTGAATGTCGAGATCCATGCGATGTGCCTGAGCAACGTCAGCCGCTGACGTTCCTTCAAGAAAGTGCCGGTCCATGAAGATAGGCATCGCGCGCTCCTCCGAGATCCGCCGCGTGCAGGATAGATCGCATTGTACGACCCGGATGAAACTCCGTCCACCTCTGGCACAATCCATGAATGGTTATGAAGGTTCTTGCGTCCAGCAATGCATATGAGTTGCTGTAATCCTTATAGAGTATAAAAGGAAAGACTGAGTTTTAATCAGCAGGCGTGGGATGGGAAGCCCGATATTTACCATAATCAGTCGCTTAATGACTGATCGCAGGACTCCACTTCAAGCTCCATGTTCTCAAAAGCACCGGCTGCAGGGGATCTGGAGGCGACGAAGAGGAACGTCTACACTGCGAGCCTCGCCGAAAATCAAGTCTCGTAGGGCCGTGCTTCGGCTGGTGACGCGGCCCGCCGACGGCACGCAAATTGCATCGTACCCATGAGCGCCACCGAAATTGGGAAAAGCTGTAGCAAAGTGAGACAGACGGCACATTTTCGACCGGTTGGCTTGGCCTCAATGGGGCTCGGCCATTATGCCGTTATTAACTCTGTGTGGGACGCCGCGCGCACGCTCTTGCGCGACTGGCCGGTAGATGACGGCGAAGAGTATTTCGAGGCCGTCAAGTCGTGCCTGGATGCGATTATCGGCGATCTCCCACCGGAACACGTGCGGGCGGCCTTCATCAGGGCTGCGCAGGAGGCCGGCATCGCGGTCATAGAGGCGGCGGACTGACTATCGGCCGCGCTTCGACGCCAGTCCCGGCTTGCAACACCTACCTCAGCCAGATCGTTCCGGCGCTTGACTTTTCCTGCCAAAGTTCTAACTTAGAACAAAACAGGAACATTGGAGATGATCATGACGCATACGGAACAGGTGATCGCCAACGCCCTTGCGCTTGTCGAGGCGTCCCGCGCAGCCCGCGAGCGAGATCAACAGCGACGTGCCGCCTGGCAGAGAAAGGTCGAACTCAGCCGGCCGCTGCCGCCATTGCCGCGTCCGGTTCAATTGCCGTTGGCGCTGAACTGATGCGGCCGGCAAGGATCTTGGAACCCGGTCAGGCACGCGCCGAACATGCTGGGGCCGATCAAGCCTGGACCGATCAAACTTGGCCCGATCAAGCCTGGGAAGTCGAAGCCGTGCTTGCCTGGCATGACGACAATGCCAAGGCGGCGATACGCTCGCTGCTCGATGACTGCAAACATCTCCGCCAGCAACTGGCGCTGGCGGAAAGCGTGATGAGCCGCGGGATGGCCGCGGCTGGGCGCCGCGATACGAGCGGGACGCCCTCTGAAAGATCGATGCCGCCTGGTCTATGGTACGGCATCCTCCGATGCTCCTCATCGCGAGGTGCGGAGCCCATCGGGCGGAGCCTCGAAGGATCTGCCGCAGCGCTGCTTCCTGCCACCTCACATCTGGTGCCGAACACCCGCCTCGTCCTTCGAGGCTCCGGCTTTTGGCCTGCTCTCTTGGGCCTTGTGCGGCGGCTAACAACGAAAGCGCGCTACTCGTGGTGGCGGTTGGCTACGGCGCCCGTCTTTCAGACGCGCCAACAGCGCCGTGGCGTTTTGAGTTGCCGCTTATGCAGCAAGGCCGACATTTGCGAGATAGGCTTCCAGCGCCCAGGCGTGCGCGGAGGCAATGATGGCGCCGACATAGCCATCCGGACGCACGAGCACCCAGTCGCCCGATGCCAGACCGTAGGCATCATGG
The DNA here is from genome assembly GCF_002008365.1 of Rhizobium leguminosarum bv. viciae USDA 2370. Lineage (GTDB taxonomy): Bacteria > Pseudomonadota > Alphaproteobacteria > Rhizobiales > Rhizobiaceae > Rhizobium > Rhizobium leguminosarum. The sequence continues at coordinate 855,075 of NZ_MRDL01000051.1, read as the reverse complement.
AAGTGCCCGCCTTCGTCGATGACGTCTCCGCGCCGGCCGATCCTGTGGATGTGCAGGCCTGGGCGCGGCGGCATGGCGGCTTGCTCGACCTCATAGCCCAGCAGCGTCCAGTGCGCGCCCTTGAACAGTTCGAACAGCCGCGTCGTCTGGCCGCCCACACCTCTGAGCGGTGCATCGGGGGCACGGTCGCCGGCAAGCAGGCCGCCGCGTCGTTCCGGCTTTTCCACCGCAAAAGAGGAGGAGGGGTAGCCGATATCGAGTTGATGGACCTCGCGGCCGCGCCGCATCTCGCCTCGCTTCAGGGCGTCGAGAAGATTGGTCGCCAGACCAAGCATGGCGGCGGCGACCGGGCGGCGCTCCTCCTCATAGCTGTCGAGCAGCGCGTCGGGGGCGCCTGCCGCAGCCGCCGCCAGTTTCCATCCGAGATTATAGGCGTCCTGAACGCTGGTATTCAGACCCTGTCCGCCGGTCGGCGGATGCGTATGGGCGGCATCGCCGACCAGGAACACGCGGCCGAGCCGGTAACGATCGGCAAGCCGGGCGTTCATGTGGAAGGCCGACGCCCAGGAGACCGAGTGGACCTCGATGTCGTCGCGGCCGGTGCGCTCCTTGACCAGGGCGGTCAAGCCCGCCGCGGAGAGGTCGACCTCGCCTTCGAGCGGGATGGGTCCCTGGATCTGGAACAGATCCGTCCCCGCCAGCGGGCAAATCGCGACCTGTCGCTGCATGTCGCCATCGCCGAAGCGATGCCATACGTCGCGATCCAATCCCGTCAGAATCACATCGGCGACGATGGCGCGCACGCCGAGCGTCTTGCCGGGAAAGCCGATATCCAGCGCATGGCGCACGAAGCTGCGGCCGCCATCGGCGCCGACGAGCCAGCGCACGCGGATGGTCTCTTCACCGGATATGCCCTTAAGCCGCGCAGTCACGCCCGTCTCGTCCTGCTCGAAGCCGATGAGTTCACTGGCGAATTCGGGCCGGTGCCCTAGCTCGAGCAGGCGCTCGCGCATCACCCCTTCGGTCAGGAACTGCGGCACCATCAGGGGAAGATGATAGGGCTCGGCCGGCGTCGGCTCCCCACCAACCACGGCGTCGGATTCGCTGAAGTTGCCGTCGTCGCGATATTCCCGCTGCCGGGGATAGATGCCGCCGAGCGCGACGATCCGGTCGAGAATGCCGAGATCTTCGAACACCTCCTGGCTTCGCGGTTGAATACCCTTGCCGCGGGAGCCGCGGAATGGGTCGTTCAATTTTTCAATCAGGCGGAAGGATACGCCGCGCCGCGCCAGCTCGATCGCCAGCGTCAGGCCGGCCGCACCAGCGCCTGATATCAGCACGTCGACTGTGGAATTTTCTGTCATTGATCTCTCCATGTGTGTATTATGCACATAATAGGAGAATCGGCATGACGTCAACAAAGAATGTGCAAAATACACATATCAGCGAAAAACTGCGCGAACTGCATGGAGCTTTGATCGAGATCGTCAGCGTCATGAACCGCCCGCAGCGCGACGAGCAGATGGTCCGCGAGGCGGGCATTTCGCTCGATCGCGCCCTGTTTCCGCTGCTCGTCACGATAGAGCGGCTCGGCCCCATCGGGGTGGTCGAGCTCGCCGACCGCGCCGGCCGCGACTACACCACCGTCAGCCGTCAGGTCGCCAAGCTCGAAAGCCTCGATCTGGTGGAGCGCCGCGGAAATGCCGCCGATCGCCGCGTGCGCGAGGCGGTCATCAGCCCGAAGGGCAAGGCAATGACCGATCGCATCGACGTCGCCCGCGAGCGGATGGGCCGCGCCATCTTCGAGAGCTGGGAGGAACATGACTTCAATGAACTCGTGCGGCTGATGCGGAAGTTTGCGCAGGATATCAGCGGCGATATCGGCAATGGCGCGGGAGAAACTGAGGGCGAGGGCGGACCGCAAGCGGATTAGCCTCGGAATCCTTCCTTGATGTGGCAGGTGAATTCACCGCAGCCATTGCGCCGGCGCGTCTGCAATGATTTTGTAGCGTCCTGCAATCGCAACGCTTTCCGGTGATTCCCAATGTTCGATATTCTGTGGCGCGGCCTGGTGATCGGCGCCGGCGCAACCATCCTCATGGACCTCTGGGCGATCCTGCTCACCCAGTTCGGTCAGGCGGCGCCCAACTGGGCACCTGTGGGACGCTGGTTCTGGCATCTCCGCCGCGGCAAGGTCTTTCACGACAGCATCGCCGACGCCGAACCCTATGCTCATGAGTTGGCGCTCGGCTGGATCAGCCACTACGCCGTCGGCCTTCTCTATGGGGTGATCTTTGCCATCATCATGGGCTCTGCCTGGCTGGCGGCCCCGACATTTCTTCCCGCCTGGATCTTCGGCATCGTCACCGTCGGGGCAGGGTGGTTCCTGCTGCAACCGGGCCTCGGCATCGGCTGGGCCGCCTCCAAACATCCGACCCCGAACAAGGTCCGGTGCTTCAATCTGCTGGCTCATACGGTGTTTGCATTGGGGCTCTACGGCACGGCGTTGATCATTGGCTGATCCTGGGGTCGGTCGGCTTCGCTCATGAGATCGCCGCCTGCCCCTCATCCGGCTGCCGCCCCCTTCTCCCCGCAGGCGGGGAGAAGGGGACATGTTGCGACCTCTCCGTTCCCCACTGGCCTCTCGCAGGGCACGTCCCCTCGCCCCGTTTACGGGGAGAGGGTTAGGGTGAGGGGCAGCCATCCGCACGAACTGGATTGAGTTAGGGTGAGGGGCCGCGTCCCGGGTCCAAATCGGACAACCTCACCGCGCCGCCCAGTTGGCGCCGCGGCGGAAGATGGTCTTCATTTGGGGAACGTCGAACTCCTTGGCCTGATGGCCGAGCGAGGAATAGAAGACGCGGCCCTTGCCGTATTTCCGCTTCCAGACGACAGGCATGACGACGCCGTCGATCCAGTAGGCGTGCTCGCCGGTGAACTTCGTCGTCGCCAGAACCTCGTTCGAGGGGTCGACATGCATGTAATATTGCTCTGACGTATAGGGGAAATCGGCAATGCCCTCCATGAGGGGATCGTCAGGCCGGGTAATGTTGACGGTATAGTCGATGATGTTGCCGGGGTGAGCCACCCACTGGCCACCGATGATGAACTGGTAATCGACGGAGTCGCGGAAGGCATCGCCCGCGCCGCCGTGATAGCCGGCAATGCCGACGCCGCTTTCGATCGCCGTGGCGAGGTTCTTGACCTCCTCCTTCTCGATCTTCGACATCGTCATGATCGGCACAACGAGGCTAAGATCATGGACGGAAGGGTCGGCAAGCGCCTCGGTGCCGTGTTCGAGATAGACCTTGAAGCCGTCTTCCTCGAGCATGGTCTTGATGATTTCGGCGCACTCCTGCGGCTCATGCCCGCTCCAGCCGCCCCAGACGATCAGTGCTTCACGCATAGTCTTTCCTCCTGAAACTTATTTCGCCAGCCGTCCGTCGACGATGGAATCGGACAAGGGGGCAGGGCGCTCCGTTGCCGTGGTGATCGTGACCGTTCGGCCGGTCGCGGCAGCGGTGTGGAACGCTTCCATGACTTCGAGCACATGCAGCGCCAGATCGCCATTGGCGCGATGCGGCCGGTTGGAGCGGATCGCATGCGCCATGTCGGCGACGCCGAGCGAGCGGTAGTTGCCATCGGCATAGGGTGCTGTGACCGGCTGGTCCTCGAACGCACCGCCCTTCTTCAGATATTCCACAGGGCCGGCGAACTTGTTCGGATCGGGCACAACAAGCGTGCCCTCGGTTCCGTAGATTTCCAGCGGCACATGCTTGTGGCCGGCGACATCGAAGCTCATGGCGATCTGGACGACGGCGCCATTGGCAAAGGCCATCATACCGTTGACATGAGTCGGCACCTGCACGGGAATACGCTCGCCATTCCGCGGTTCGCTGGTGATCAGCCGTTCCGATCGCGGCGTCGTCGCAAAACCCGCCACCTGGGAAACCGGTCCGAGAAGATTGACGAGATCGGTGATGTAATAGGGACCCATATCGAGCATCGGCCCGCCGCCGACTTCGTAAAAGAAGGCCGGGTTCGGATGCCAGCGCTCATGGCCCGGGCACATGAAGGTTGCCGAGCCGCCGACCGGCTGGCCGATGACGCCCTTGTCGATCAGGCTGCGGGCCGTCTGGTGGCCGCCGCCGAGGAAAGTGTCGGGGGCAGCGCCGATGCGAAGATTCCTCGCTTTGGCGGCTTCCGCCAATTTTTTCCCTTCCGCGAAATTAATCCCGAGCGGCTTTTCCGAATAGGTGTGCTTGCCGGCATCAAGAGCTTGCAATGCTACGGCAACATGGGCCTTCGGGATTGTCAGATTGACGATGATCTCGACCTTGGGATCGGCGAAAAGCTCCTCGACCGTCTTGACGGCAACATTGAATTCCGCAGCCTTTGCATCGGCCAGCTCCCGGTTGAGATCGGCGACGCCGCGGATGTCGAGAATGGGAAAGGATGCCATCGCCGTGAGATAGGCGCCCGAAATATTGCCGCATCCGATGATGCCGATACCGACCTTGTCCATGAATTCCTCCATTGATCGTGCCATTGATGGTGATTGGGGCGCCCGTCAGAGCGCCGGCCCCGTCGTGCTCCAGGGCGATTCGTAGAGTTCGTAGAGCGCCACCGCAGCCGCACCCTGCGCCCAGAAATCATCGGTCGAATCGTCGAAGACGAGTTCGCTCACGCCGCGCAGCGACGGCGGAATGGCGAGTGTATAGGCATCGCGCAGGCTGTTGAGAAAGGGTTCGCCGAGCGCCAGGCTCGACCCCACAAGAATGACCCGCGGCGGCGCAAACAGCGTGACGATATTGGCAATGGTCAATCCGACCGCCTCGCCGGCGCGGATGGCGGCGCTGATCAGCCGGTCGTCATCGGCCTTGATCAGCGCCTGGGCATGGTTCATGCCGCGGCCGAGACGGATCGCTTCGGCAAAACGCCCGTCGGCCTGCTGTTCGCCGAGGATCGCGCTTTCGCCGGCCTGGCTGAAAAGCCGGACGACGCCATTCGGTCCCATGCCGAGCACGAGGTCGCCGAGATTGTGGCTGAGGCCGCCGGCGCCGCGAAACAGGCTGTTGCCGTGCAGGACGCCCAGCCCCAGCGTCTGCTCCAGCGAAATCAGCACCATATCCTCGAGATCGCGGGCCTTTCCGAACCAGTGATGGCCAAGCGTGATGGCGTGGGCGTCGCTTTCGACAATGGTCGGCGTCGCCAGCCGCGTCGACATCTCGGCGGCGAAATCGACATTGGTGTCGCGAAAGATCGGGCTGCTTCTTATATAGCCGGTGCGGTGCTCGATGACGCCGGGAAAGCCGAGGCAGACGCTGTCGACATCCTCCAGCGACAGCCCGGCATCGACGACACAGCGCCTGACCCCATCCTCGACCAGATCGGCGATGACGCCGATCGGCTGCCGGTCGATCCGGATCGGCAAGGCGAGCTTCGACAGCACGTCGCCGCGGAAATTGGTGACGACGAAAACCATCCTGTTGGCGGCGATCTTGGCGCCCACCACGCGGGCCGCATCGGGATTGAGCTCCAGCATCACCCGCGGCCGTCCGCGCACAGCCTCATTGCGGATATCGCCTTCGTGACGCGGGAGGATCAGCCCGTCGTCGAGCAGCGAGGCGGTGATGGCCGAAACGGTCGTGGTGGAAAGTTCGGTACGTTCGCTGATCTCTATCCGCGAGATCGGACCATGGCGCCGGACGGTATCGAGCACGTTCAAGCGATTGATCGCGCGCATTAATTCTGGATCTGCGGTCTTCATTGAAATTAGCCAGGCGATCGTTTCGTTGGGGCGGAACCCAAATATTTTTAACGGGTTACGAAATAAATAGCGGGCAATTCTGCGGTCATGTCAAGCGCATTTGATAAAAATAGAGGCATTGGGTTGACATTGGGTCAAAGCTCCGTTGAATTAATCCGCATAGGGGAAAAATTGTGAGGACAGCCCCTGGGAGGAAAAATCATGAATTTTATGTTGAAGAGCGCCGGTCTTCGCGGCAGGCGCATCGCATCCATGGCCGCGGCTGCCGGCATGTTGCTGGCCGGGGCAGGTGCAGCCTCGGCGACGACGGTGGTCAAGTGGCTGCATCTCGAGCTCGACCCGAAATATGTCGCGGCCTGGGAAGACATCGTCAAGAAATACGAAGCCCAGCACCCTGACGTCGATATCCAGATGCAGTTTCTCGAAAACGAGGCCTTCAAGGCCAAGCTTCCGACCTTGCTGCAGTCCGACGACGTGCCGGATTTCTTTTTCAGCTGGGGCGGCGGCGTCTTGAAGCAGCAGTCCGAGACCGGTGCGCTCCAGGATGTGACGCCGGCCCTCGACGCCGATGGCGGCAAACTGCGCAGCGCCTATAGCCCGGCTTCGGTCAGCGGCCTGACATTCGAAGGCAAGACCTGGGCTATTCCCTATAAGGTCGGTCTGGTCAGCTTTTTCTACAACAAGGCGCTGTTTGCCAAGGCCGGCGTCAAGGCCGAGGACATCAAGAACTGGGCTGATTTTCTCGCCACGGTGAAGAAGATCAAGGCAGCCGGCATCGTGCCGATCGCCGGCGGCGGCGGCGAGAAGTGGCCGATCCACTTCTACTGGAGCTATCTCGTCATGCGCGAAGGCGGACAGAAGGTCTTCGAAGCGGCAAAGACCGGCCAGGGCGAAGGTTTCCTCGATCCCGCAATCATCAAGGCCGGCGACGACCTCGCCGAACTCGGAAAGCTCGAACCTTTCCAGCCCGGCTATCTCGGCTCGACCTGGCCGCAGGCGCTCGGCGTCTTCGGTGACGGCAAGGCTGCGATCATCCTCGGCTTTGAAAATACCGAGGCCAACCAGCGCAAGAATGCCGGCGACGGCAAGGGTCTCGCACCCGACAATATCGGCCGTTTCGCCTTCCCGGCAGTCGATGGCGGCGCCGGCAAGCCGACGGATACGCTTGGCGGTCTGAACGGCTGGGCCGTTACCAAGAAGGCATCCAAGGAAGCGATCGATTTCCTCGCTTTCCTGACGAGCGCGGAGAACGAGCGGGCGATGGCCAAATCAGGCATGCTTCTGCCTGTAGCCGTCGGCGCCGGTGACGGCGTTACCAACCCTCTGCTTGCCGAATCGGCAAAACAGCTGGCCGCATCGACCTGGCATCAGAACTATTTCGACCAGGATCTGGGTGCGGCGGTCGGCCGTGTCGTCAACGACGTGTCGGTGGAAATCGTCTCCGGTCAGATGAATTCCAAGGACGGCGCCCAGATGATCCAGGACGCTTTCGAGCTGGAACAATAGCCAGCGCCTGCAGACCATTCCCGGCGCTCCCAGCCAAGAACGGAGCGCCGGCATTGCTGCCGACATGCCGAAAGCAGGATCCATGGCCAATATTTCAGTCCCGTCGATAACCACTGCCGCAAGGCCGGCAAAAAGAGCCGCAAACAGCAAGAGCTCGGTCGCCCATGACCGGCTGGCGGTGCTGTTGATCTTCCTGCCGCCGGCGCTGCTGCTTTTCACGCTCTTCGTCATCATGCCGATGGGCGAGGCGGCCTGGTACAGCCTCTACAAGTGGAATGGCTACGGCACGCCGACCGAGTTCATCGCGTTGCGCAATTTCCAGGTTCTGTTTCGAAATGCGGCCTTTACCCAGGCGCTGGTCAATAATGGCCTGATCATCGTGATCTCGATCTGCATCCAGGTGCCGCTCGCCATCTGGCTCGCCACCATGCTGGCGCACCGCATTCCGGGTGTCGTCGGCTACCGCCTGATCTTCTTCCTGCCCTATGTGCTGGCCGACGTTGCCGCGGGCCTCATCTGGCGCTTCGTCTATGATGGCGACTATGGCCTGTTTGCCGCCGTTTCCAACTTCTTCGGCTTCGCCAACCCTTACGTGCTCGCCGACAAGGACGTGGCGATCTATGCCGTGCTTGGGGTCATCGTCTGGAAATATTTCGGCTTTCACATGATGCTGTTCATCGCCGGCCTGCAATCCGTCGACAAGAGCGTGCTGGAGGCAGCCGAAATCGACGGCGCCACCGGCTGGCAGAAGTTCCGTTACGTCACGCTGCCGCTGCTCGGCTCGACCTTGCGTCTTTCCATCTTCTTTGCCGTCGTCGGCTCGCTGCAGCTCTTCGACATGATCATGCCGCTGACAGGCGGCGGGCCGTCCAACTCCACACAGACGATGGTCACCTTCCTCTACACCTATGGCGTCATGCGCATGCAGGTCGGCCTCGGCAGCGCCGTCGGCGTCGTGCTCTTCATCATCTGCGTGACGCTCGCCTTCGGTTACAAAAGGATATTCATGCGCCATGACTGATATGAGCTCTTCCATCCGCATGAGCACGTCGACACGCGTCTATCTCTACGCGTCGCTGAGCCTCATTGCCGCAATCGTGCTTGTGCCGCTGCTGACGACCGCACTCGGCGGCTTCAAGACGCTGGGCGACCTGCGCACCAATCCCTTCGGCCTGCCGACGGAGTGGCAATGGGCGAACTATACCGACATTCTTTTCGGTGAGCGCTACTGGCTGCAGATCGGCAATTCCCTGGTGATCGCGTCGCTCACCGTCCTCCTGACGCTGATTGTCTCGTCGATGGCGGCTTTCGCCTTTGCCCATGTCCGGTTTTTCGGATCGTCGTTCCTGCTCAATTATTTCCTGCTCGGCCTGATGTTTCCGGCGGCGACCGCGATCCTGCCGCTCTTCATCCGCATCCGCGATCTCGGCCTGCTCGATACCTATTGGGGTGTGGTGCTGCCGCAGGTGGCTTTTGGCCTTGGCATGAGCATCCTGCTGTTTCGAAACTATTTCCGCAACCTTCCGGAAGAATTGTTTCAGGCGGCCTTCGTCGACGGTTGCGGCTATCTCAGATTCTTCTGGCACATCTCGCTGCCGCTTTCGCGCCCGATCGTCGCCACTGTCAGCATCATTTCCTTCGTCGGCAGTTGGAACAGCTACATCCTGCCGCTGATCATGCTGAATTCGGAATCGAAATATCCCTGGCCGCTCGGCATCATGGTCTATCGCGGCGAGTACGGCACAGAGTGGCAGCTGGTGCTGGCCTTCATCACGCTGACCATCCTTCCCACCATCATCGTCTTTTTCGTCGCCCAGAGACACATCATCGCCGGTCTGACCGCCGGCGCCGTGAAGTCCTGAGCCCGAACCGTTGGAGTGCAATCATGGCATCCGTTGAACTCACCGAAATCAGCAAGACCTATGGCGCCGTCGACGTCATCCACGGCATTTCGCTTCATATTGAGGATGGGGAATTCGTCGCGCTCGTCGGCCCGTCCGGTTGCGGAAAATCGACGCTGCTGCGGATGATCGCCGGCCTCGAGGAGATCACCGACGGCGAAATCGCCATCGGCGGCAAGGTCGTCAACGCCATGACGCCGCGCGAACGCAACATTGCCATGGTCTTCCAATCCTACGCGCTCTATCCGCACATGACCGTGGCTGAAAACATGGGCTTCAATCTGAAGCTCGCCGGCGTTGCCAAACCCCAGATCGAGCTCCGGGTGGCAGAGGCTGCCCGTATGCTGGATCTCGCCGAGCTCCTCGACCGCAAGCCGGCCCAGCTTTCCGGCGGCCAGCGCCAGCGTGTCGCCATGGGTCGCGCTGTCGTGCGCAATCCGGCCGTCTTCCTGTTCGACGAACCGCTGTCCAATCTCGATGCCAAGCTGCGCGTGCAGATGCGCTCTGAAATCAAGACGCTGCACCAGAAGGTCAGGACGACGTCGATCTATGTCACCCACGACCAGATCGAAGCAATGACGCTTGCCGACCGCATCGTCGTGCTCAATCAGGGCAGGGTGGAGCAGCAGGGCACGCCGCTCGAACTCTACAGGAAACCGGCCAATCTCTTCGTCGCCGCCTTCATCGGATCGCCGGCGATGAACATGCTGGACGGCACCGTCGACGGCGAAAACGGTGAGCCGGCCGCCCGCCTCGGTGACGGCACGGCGATCCGCATCGCGCCCGACCGCAAGGTCAAGCCCGGCCAGGCCATCACCATCGGCCTGCGCCCCGAACATCTCGTTCCCGGTGTTGCCGCCGGCACGCCGCTCGCCGGCCGGACGATGCTGGTGGAACCGACAGGCGCCCAGACCCACGTGGTCTTCGATCTTGCCGGACAGCAGGTGACCGCCATCGTCGATGGCGAATATCCCGCCCGTTACGGCGCCGTGTTCGAGGCAAGCATCACCAGCGATCAGGTGCACGTCTTCGACCGCGGCACCGGTGTGGCGCTGTAGACGCAAGAATGGGGCATGGGAATCCTCGGCCCGGGAGATCGCCGAAACCAGCCCCGGTTTGCTGCCACCTTTGCCGTGGGTGATCGCGACCATTTCTGAGATGAGCAAGTCCGATGGTTCGCGCATACAGGTAATGCCGATATGGCCGTCTGGGCGGAATCGGCCGCAATGTGGACCGTCCTTAACGTGACCGAGCGATTGGCACCCATCGGCTATGGACTGATGCCGCTGGTCTAGCCAGCTTCCGGCACTTTTAAACCACCAGCTGCGCTCTATCTGAGGATTTCCTTCTGGAAATGGCTCTGCAAATGCATGGCAAACGCCACCGGCCGTGGAGCGCTGGCAATTCGCCAAAAGCAGTCATCAACTGCGAATATTAGTGACCAATTGATCGCGATACTGGAGGTCAGAGGATGCAGCAACACCACTTGGGGATTTTGATTGGTGGCAGTTCGCATGTTGGAAAATCCACACTGGCAAAGCGCTTGGCTGTCTCGCTTGGTAGGGAACTCATTTCCACCGACAAATTGGGCCGCCACCCCGGTAGACCGTGGCCGACGCTCCGTCCCCAGGTAGCTGAATATTATTCACGTCTCTCCGACGATACAGTGCATTGGTTTTTGAAGGTTCATCACGAGAATATGTGGCCGTACATATGTCAGATCATCGAAAATCACAGGCGGCTTTTGAAGCCTTTCGTACTTGAAGGGTCAGCACTGCGGCCAGAATATATGACGAATCTCGACCCAAACCTCGTCAGAACCGTATTTCTGTACGCAGAAGACGACTTCTTACGTGCCCGCATGATGGAAGAAGCCGGCTACAAGGACGCCGCTCAGTCGGCAGCTTTGATCATCGAGAAATTTGTAGAGCGTTCGATCCGCGACAAGAGGGAAATGTTAGAGGCAGCGCGAGACGCCAAACTTCAGTGTGTTGATGTAGCTTACCCGGAAGCACTTGAAGCCTTGGCCAAGGAATTTGCTGCTGCCTACTCGGTGGCCAATGAATAGGGCGGATAACCAGCCCCTGCTTGTTCAAAAGATCGAAACGGACGGATGAGCGGGTGTGGACATCAAATTCCAAGGAACGACATGCAGGGAGCTCTCAGGCCCTTCCTGCAAAGGGTGTTCAATCCCGTCGTGACGTACCACTAAGGCCGCATGACAGCTTCGGGCAGCGGGAAAGCGACGAAAACCTAAAAGAGATTAAGCCCAAACCCGCCTCTTGAAGGAGGAGAAAAATGAAACGCATCGAGATGGAGGTGAGCGGCGGCTGCCAGTGCGGTGCCGTGCGCTACCACGCAACCGCTATGCTTGACAATTCGCATCTCTGCCATTGCCGCATGTGCCAGAAAGCCTCGGGCAACATCTTTGCCGCGCTCGTCGCCGCGCCCGATGATGCGCTCAGCTGGACACGCGGCAAGCCAAGCGTCTGGAAGAGCTCGGAGCTTGTCGAGCGCGGCTTTTGCGCCAATTGCGGCACGCCATTGTTCTTCCACCACCTCGAAAACGGCCGCACCAACCTGATGATCGGTTCGCTTGACGATCCGCATGCCTTCTTGCCGCTTGCCAATACCTGCACCGAGAACATGGTGGCTTGGTTCGATACGATCACGGGCATAGAAAATACCGGTGCGACCGAAGACAACGGCGCCGACTGGGCCGCGGCGATCAAGGAGAGCAGCAACCAGCACCCCGATCACGATACCACCTCATGGGCGGTGAGGGGGCGTGATGGCTGAGTCCTATTCCGGCGGTTGCCAGTGCGGCGCTGGTCTGTTGTTGGTGCGAACCGGACAGCCGCCGGGCCACCCCGGCGACCAACTACAGCGATATATTATTCCGCCGCGATCCGTGTGACGCCGTTGGCCTGGACGATCTTTTCCAGCAGCGCGACCTCTTCCTGGGAAAGATCCGTCAGAGGCGGGCGCACGGGGCCGGGGTTCTGCCCGAGGACGCGAAGGCCGGCCTTGATGATCGAGACGGCGTATCCCTTCTTGCGGTTGCGCAAGGCGACGAAGGGAAAGAAGAAGCCTTTCAGGATCTCGTCGACCGTCGCCTGATCGCCGGTGCGCAAGGCGCCGTAAAAGCGCTGGGCGAGGGCGGGTACGAAGTTGAAAACGGCCGATGAATAGGTCGTCACGCCTGCGGCAAAATAGGCCTGCGCATAAACCTCATGGGTCGGCATGCCGCCGACATAGACGAGACGGTCACCAAGCAGGGTGGTAATCTCGATCACCTTGTCGACATCGCCGACGCCGTCCTTGAAGCCGATCAGGTTCGGGCATTCCTCCGCCAGGCGCGCGATGCTGTCGGCTGAAAGAATGGCGTTGTCGCGGTTATAGACGATGACGCCGATGCCGACCGATTGGCAGACTGCCTTGACATGGGCGATGAGACCCGCCTGTTCGGCAAACATCAGATAGGGGGGCAACAGCAGCAGTCCGTCGGCGCCGGCCTTCTCGGCCGCGACGGCGATCTCGATGGCGAGTGACGTACCATAGCCGGTTCCCGAAATGATCGGCGTCTTGCCGGCCGACGCCTTGGCGGCCCGGACAACCTGCGGAATCTCGGCCGGATTGAGAGAGAAGAACTCCCCGGTGCCGCCGGCGGCAAACAGCGCAGCAGCGTCATAACCGGAAAGCCACTCGACATGACGGCGGTACTTGGCTTCGTCAAATTTGAGTTGATCGTCGAAATGGGTCACCGGAAACGACAGGAGACCACTACCGACGGCCTTCTTCAATTCAATCGGGTTCATCATGAAGTCCTATTTCTTAGGTGTTGAAAACCGGGTCACTCGCTGTCGAGCACTTGCAGAAGTGCAGCGATATAGCCGTAGCAGAAGGCAAATGCGGTGGCGGTTGGGTCCTTGCCGCTGACGGTCGGTACATGGTCGGGCATCAGCATGTATTTGAAGCCCACCTCCTTGTAGATCCTGGCCGAACGGACCATGTCCATGTCGCCTTCCTCAGGGAAGGTCTCCATGAAGGACAGCTTGCCGCCGCGAATATTGCGGAAGTGAACATTGAAGATCTTGCCGCGCTGGCCGAACCAGCGAATGACATCGTCGATTTCATTGCCGGGATTTTCCAGCATCTCGCCGATCGAGCCCTGGCAGAAATTGAGGCCGTGATAGGGGTTTTCGCGCATCAGCACGAACTTCTTCAGGCCTTCCACCGTGCCCAGCACCCGCGTGACGCCGCGATAGCCCGGCGGCGTATAGGGATCGTGCGGATGGCAGGCGAGCCGGACGCGGTTGCTTGCAGCGACAGGAACGACGCGTTCCAGGAAATAATCGATCCGCTCCCAGTTTTCGTCCTCGGAAAGCACGCCGGCAAGACCGGGCTCGGCCTGCTGATCCGTCTTGTCCCAGCGGAAGCTGGCATTCAGCGACCCGCCGCGTCCCGGTTCATCCGGCGTGCGGGGAATGCCGATCAGGTTGAGATTGTACTTCACCGAAGGAATGCCGGCCGCCGCAACATTCTCGATCAACTTGCAGACGGCGTCGATCTGTCTGTCGCGCTCGGGGCCGGCAAGCAGGATATCGGGATAGGAAGCCTTCTCGATCGGCTGCGAGGGCAGCGGCAATTGAATCATGTCGAGGATCAGGCCGAAGCTTTCGACCTTGTCGCGATGGCGCTCGAGGTCGGACAGCGTCCAGCTGCTCGGCTTTCCCGGCGGGTCGGCATTGATATGCTTCACACCCAGTTGCGCGAAGATACGATAATCGTCGTCATCCCGCGCGGCGACCTGTGTTCCCAGATACATTTGAGTCTCTTTCGAAATTACATAATGTCATATGACATAATATGAATTTTGAAGAGTGTCGAGCCCTATTGCTGCTCGGCGAGCATGCGGTAGCGGCGTTGGCTGGCCAGCATATGTGCGCGCATTGCCTGGCGGGCGCGTTCGGGATCCTGATCGGCGATTGCCGACAGGATTTCGACATGTTCGGCATAAACCTTCTGAAGATAGCTGCGGTCATTGGCCTCGGGGAGTGTCGGAAACTGGCCGCGGGGGATGGCTCTGGGGCCGAAATGGCGCAGGACATCGACATAGAATCGGTTGTTCGTGGCGGCGGCAATCGCCATGTGGAAGGCGTAATCCGCTTCCACGGTTTGCTGTCCGGTTTCAATCAGGTGCGCCATTCTGCGGTTGGCCTCACGGATTGCCGCCTCCTGCTCGGCGGTGCGGCGATAGGCGGCAATTGCCGCCGCTTCACCCTCGGCCGCCATGCGAAACTCCAGCAACTCCAGGGTTTCCGGAATGCTTTTGATTTCCACCGGCGTCAGCGGCAGGACCGAATGCGCCTTCGGATCCGCGACAAAAACGCCTTTGCCCTGGATCGGCTTGACGAAGCCTGCCGACCTCAGATCGGCTATCGCCTCGCGCACCACGGTGCGGCTGACGCCGAATGTCGCTTCAAGCTGCGGCTCGGTCGGCAGTTGATCGCCGACACGCAGCGTCCCCGTCTCAATTTGCGCCCGCAGCTGATCGATGACCTGTTGCGCCAGTCTTTGCCGGCCACCGCCGAATGTTGTCATTGTCCGTTCCCCCAATCCCTTTGCATCAAGTCTCCCGCTCGGGTCTTGCAAATCATATCAGACTTCGATAAATCATAATACGACATACGGGCGACATAATATGTCTTTTATAGTAGTCTAGGGAGGACTTACAATGAAGCATTTTTCTAAGGGCTTGTTCGTCGGCGCCGTCATCGGCGCCCTGACGATCGCTGCACCGCAGTTGCAGGCTGCCACCCCACAGGACCAGCTAGTGGTCGGCACCTCGCTGGCGCAGGTTTTGTCGCTGGATCCGCAGCAGGCGACCGAAGGCAAAGCGGTCGAGATCATGTCGAACCTTTACGATCGGCTGGTCGCCAGCACAGCGGACGGCAAAATTCTTCCGCAGCTGGCGGAAAGCTGGAAGGTTGACGACAAGGGCATCACGTTTACGCTGCGCAAGGCCAATTTCGCCTCCGGTAACCCGGTCACCTCCAAGGATGTCGTCTACTCGCTGGCGCGGCTCCTGAAGATGGATCAGGCCGCCGCCGCCAACCTCAAGCGCGTCGGTTACGACAAGGACAATGTCGAAAAGCTCGTCAAGGCCGTCGACGACCAGACGGTGCGGATCGATCTCTCCGACCAGGTGACGGCAGAGCTTCTGCTCTACCGGCTGACGACGACCACCACCAGCGTGGTCGACAGCGTCGAGGTCGAGAGCCACGCCGTTGATAATGACTACGGAAACGCCTGGATGCGAACCCATTCGGCCGGCTCCGGTCCGTTCACCCTCAATCGCTGGTCTCCGAACGAACTGGTGATTCTCGATGCCAACAAGGACTATATGGCCGGGGCGCCGAAGATGCGTCGCGTCATCGTCCGGCATGTGCCTGAAAGCCAGGTCGAGCGGCTGATGCTCGAACGCGGCGACATCGATATTGCCAGCGCCCTGACCGCCTCGGATCTCGCGACGTTCCAGAGCAAGAAGGGCTTTGCCATCCAGCGCATTCCGACGGGCGGTTTCTATGTGCTGTCGATGAATGCCGGCAACAAATACCTCGCCAACCCGAAGGTTCGCGAAGCCATTGCCTACGGCATCGACTATAAGGGCATCGAAAAGACCATTATGGGTCCTTACGGCCGGGCCAGAAACGTTCCCGTTCCGGAGAATTTCGAATATGCCATCCCCAATCCCGATTGGCATCTCGACGTTGAAAAGTCCAAGCAGCTGCTGAGCGAGGCAGGCTTCAAGGACGGCTTCTCGCTTTCGCTGAAGACCATCGCGCAAACGCCGCGCATCGATCTTGCCACCGCCATCCAGGCATCGCTTGCTCAGGTCGGCATCAAGATCGACATCCAGCAGGGCAACGGCTCGGAAATCATCGCCGCCCATCGCGCCAGGGATTTTGATCTGCTGATCCCGCAGACCAGCGCCTACATGCCGAACGTTCTCGGCTCGATGGAGCAGTTTTCCTCCAATCCCGACAACTCGAAGGAAGCCAACAATGCCGGCAATTTCGTCTGGCGCTCGGCCTGGGACATCCCGGAACTTACCGCGCTGACGGCGAAAGCATCGATGGAACCGGACGCCAAGAAGCGCGGCGAACTCTACGTTCAGATGCAGAAGATGTTTGTCGAACAGAAGCCGGCGGTGCTTCCGCTCTTCGAGCGCTTTGAGCCGATCGTCCTGTCCAGCAAGGTCGAGGGATATGTGGGGCATCCGTCTCAGTTAACGCGTCTCGAGAACGTGACGAAGGTCGAAACCCAGTAATACTTCCCAGGACAGCCGATCATGAAGGAACTCTCCGTAGCCGAATTTGGCCGACGCCTGGCGCATTTGCTGGTCAGCCTGTTCATCCTCTTATGTGTGACCTTCGTGATCGGCCGCGTCTTGCCCACCGATCCGGTCGGCGCGATTGTCGGCGAGCTCGCCGATCCCGCCGCCTATGCGGCGATGCGGGCGCGCCTGGGGCTCGATCTGCCGATCTACCAGCAGTTTTTCCTCTATCTGAACGGCCTGGCGCATGGTGATTTCGGCACGGCCGTCCTCACCGGCAATCCCGTCTCTTCGGACCTCGCCCAGGCGTTTCCGGCGACGTTCGAACTTGCGACGCTGGCGGTGATCATTTCGACCTTCGTCGGTGTCCCGCTCGGGCTGGTCGCGGCGCTGTTTCGCGACAGCTTCATCGACAAGACGGCCCGGGTCGTCGCGCTCGTCGGTCATTCGATCCCGGTTTTCTGGTTCGGCATCGTCGGCCTCGTCATCTTCTATGCCGGCCTCAACTGGGTCGGCGGGCCGGGCAGGATCGATGTGTTTTACGAAGGCCTCGTCACACCGCGCACCGGTCTGTTGTTGGTCGACAGCCTGCTGCAGGGCGAGACCGAAATCTTCTGGAATGCGCTCGGCCATATCATTCTGCCGGCCGTCATCCTCGCCTATGCGGCGATGGCCTACATCACGCGCATGACCCGCAGCTTCACCCTGGAGCAGTTGAGCCAGGATTATGTCATTGCGGCCCGAGCCAAGGGTGTGAGCCCCCTCGGCACGATCTGGCACCACGTCCTGCCGAACATTGCGGTGCAGCTGATCACCATCCTTGCCATTTCCTATGGCGGTCTGCTCGAGGGCGCTGTCGTGACCGAGATCGTTTTCTCCTGGCCGGGCATTGGCCAGTACATGACGAACGCGCTGATGATCGGCGACATGAACGCCATCGTCGCCGGCACCATCATTGTGGGATTCATTTTCATGTTGTTGAACTTCCTGGCCGACGTCGCTTACGCCGTCTTTGATCCGCGCATGCGGGAGGCGGCCCGATGAGCGATGTCATCCGCAGCGAGATTCAGATCCGCCCCCCAAGCGTGTCGACCCGTGTCGCGGCGTCGTTTGCGCGCGCCGGCCGCAAATTGGCGGCCGAGCCGCTTGGTCTTGGAGGGTTCGTCATCCTCGGTCTGCTTTGCCTGATCGCGATTTTCGCGCCGCTCCTGGCGCCCTACGATCCGGCGATACAGGCGCTTGGCGATGCCTTGCAGCCGCCGAGCCTCGCGCATCTGGCAGGCACGGACGAATTCGGCCGGGATATCTTAAGCCGCCTCATCTTCGGCACGCGCATCACCCTCCAGACCGTGCTTTCGATCTCCTTGATCGTCGGCCCGATCGGCCTGTTGATCGGCGTTGTCGCCGGCTTCTTCGGCGGACGCATCGATGCGCTTCTGATGCGCGCCACCGATATCGTTCTGTCTTTCCCGTCGCTGATCCTGGCTCTGGCTTTTGCTGCAGCACTTGGCGCCGGCTTGACCACGGCAATCATCGCGATCTCGCTGACCGCATGGCCGCCGATTGCCCGGCTCGCGCGCGCCGAGGCGCTTGTCGTCAGAAACGCCGACTATGTGGTCGCCGCCCGTCTTTATGGCGCCTCGCCGATCCGCATTCTTCTCCTCTATATCGCGCCGATGTGCGTCCCGTCGGTCATCGTTCGTCTGACGCTCAACATGGCGGGTATCATTCTGACGGCAGCGTCACTTGGCTTCCTCGGCCTTGGCGCCCAGCCGCCGGCGCCGGAATGGGGCGCGATGATCTCCAGCGGCCGCAAGTTCATGCTGGATTATTGGTGGGTTGCCGTGATGCCGGGTATCGCCATCCTCCTCACCAGCCTTGCCTTCAACATCGCCGGAGATGCTCTGCGCGACATTCTGGATCCTCGCCATGCAAGATCGTGATCTGCAGCCCGTTCTATCCGTCGAAGGATTGAGTGTCCGTTTCGGCCGAGGCGCCGTGCCTGCCGTCTCCAATGTCAGTTTCGACGTCGGGCGCGAACGCGTCGGGATCGTCGGAGAATCCGGTTCCGGCAAATCGACGACCGGTCGCGCCATCATGCGTCTTCTGCCGCCGGCCGCGGTGGTCTCGGCCGAACGCCTGGATCTCGCCGGCAGTTCGTTGCTGTCGAAGACCGAACGTCAGATGGGCGCGCTGCGCGGCAAGGACATCGCGCTGATCATGCAGGATCCGCGCTATTCGCTGAACCCGGTGCTTTCGATCGGCAAACAGATCGCCGAAGCCGCCCGCCTTCACCTCGGTCTTCACAAGAAACAGGCGCATGAGGCTGCCCGCGCCATGCTGGAGCGCGTGCGCATCAGCGATCCGGAGCGGGTCATGGCGCTTTATCCGCATCAGATATCGGGCGGCATGGGCCAGCGCGTGATGATCGCCATGATGCTGCTGGCGCGCCCGAAGCTTGTCATCGCCGACGAGCCGACCTCGGCGCTTGACGTCAGCGTCCGCAAGGACGTGCTGCTGTTGCTCGATGAGCTGGTGCGCGAGAACAATTCCGGACTGCTCCTGATCAGCCACGACATTCGCATGGTGGCAGCCTTTTGCGAGCGTATCATCGTCATGTATGCCGGCCGGATCGTCGAGACCCTGACTCGTCTCGAAGACGCCCGCCATCCCTATACCCGCGGGCTGATAGCGGCGCTGCCCGACCCCAGGAACCCGGTTCGCCGCCTTGCGGTTCTCGACAGGACGAAACTCGATCTGGAGACGGCGCAATGATCAATGTGCGTGACCTCGATGTCGTCTTTGCCTCCGGCAAATCAAGCAACCATGTCGTCAGGGGCATCAGTTTTCAGGTCAACCAGGGGGAGACCCTTGGCATTGTCGGTGAATCCGGATGCGGCAAATCGACGGTGCTGCGGTGCCTCGCTGGCATGGAGGCCGGTTGGACCGGTCACATCGAGCTTGGCGGCAAACCGATCGGCAAGAAACGCTCCCGCGAGGAGCTGAAATTTGCCCAGATGGTGTTTCAGGACCCATACGGATCCCTGCATCCGCGCCATCGTATCGGCACCGCCTTGGCCGAGCCGCTGCGCGCCATGCGCCATTCCGATATCTGGTCGAAGGTCGAGAGGGCGTTGATCCAGGTGGGTTTGCCAGCGAGTTTCGCAAACCGTTTTCCGCATGAGCTTTCCGGCGGCCAGCGGCAGCGGGTGGCAATCGCCCGGGCCCTGATCCTGTCGCCGCCCATCCTGTTGCTCGACGAGCCGACATCGGCGCTCGATGTCTCGGTCCAGGCCGAAATCCTCAACCTGCTTGCCGATCAGCGAGAGGAAAAGGGCCTGACCTATCTGCTTGTCAGTCACGACCTCGCGGTTATCGGCCATATGTGCGACCGGGTATTGATCATGAAGAACGGTTGTTTCGTTGATGAACTCACCAAAGCGGATCTGCAGGCCGGCACCACGCATGATGCCTATGCGCGAGAACTGTTCGAAGCGAGCTTTATCGAGGCTTGATATCCTCGAACGTGGTGGGGTTCAGCGATCCACTGTTGCGACATGGACGCGGTTGACCGCTGCGACGCTACCCCTTTCGACGAGATGGCAGGCAAGCTCGACCCGCCGTCGTGGGGCAGCAAGGCCGAGCATCATGTCGCGCAGCAGATCGAGCGCGGTGGCGCCGAGTTCGCGCATCGGAATATGCACCGTCGACAGCGGCGGATTGAGAAAGGCCGACTGCGGCAGGTCGTCTATGCCCATCACCGAGATGTCCTGCGGGACGGCATAACCCATGGCCTGCAATCCGCGCACGGCACCATTGGCAAGACTGTCGCCCGCCGTCAGGATGGCGGTGAAGGTGAGGCCTTTCTCGCGGACAAGACGGGTGACCGCCTCGGCGCCGAGTTCCGGCAGCCAGTCGTCGACCTCGAGCACCAGATCGGCATCGGCCGTCAGCCCATGATGCTGCAGGGCGTCGCGCCAGCCCTCCAGGCGCCGCTCGATCGTCCGCCGACCCGGCCTCAGCATGAACAGGATACGTTGATGTCCCGCCTTGATCAGCCGCTCGGCGGCGATGAAGGCGGCCGATCGGTTACAGGGCGTAACACTCGAAAGCCGCATATAGGGATCGTCGCTGTTGACGAGCACGACGGGCTTTCCGAGATCGGCGGCCGCCGCCAGCATCTCCTCCTCGTCGACGGTCAGGATCAGCATGCCGCCAAAACTCGGATCGTCACGCATCTCGGCGACGACGCGGGCTTCATCCCCCTTGTCGGCGATAGGGCGCATCGCCAGTTCGATGCCGAGAGCGGCTGCGCGCGCATTCAATCCTTCGAGCACATAGAGCGTGAACTGGTTGCGGACATAGTCGATCATCGCCGCGCCGGAGGCGACGAGCATGACCTTCTTGCCGGCAACGCTCGCCGGCAGGGCGTAGCTGACCGCACTCGCCGTTTCCAGCACCAGCTTGCGAATCTCCGGCCTGACGCCCTTTTCGCCAGCCAGCGCACGCGACACCGTGCTGATCGAGACGCCGCATCTGGCGGCAATGTCGTCGAGGCGCGTGCGCCTACCTTTTTTCTCTTCCGCCGCCATGTCCTCTCCTCGCTCCCGACTATTATGCAAAAATCTTTCAGATTGCGCAAATGGAATGCCTATGCACAATTGTTGCCTGAGGAGTCCGCGACAAGCGGCAGAGCAGGGAGGCTTTGAAATGTGGCTAGGCGGCCAGTCCATGCGCCAGGGTTTTACCCGGCGTCACAAGGCTTGAGCGGGCTGAAATATGACCACTGAGCAGCAATCCCATCTCCGCCGCGCAACGGCGAAGGATAGCCCGATCGTCTACTGGCAGCTCGCCAACCTGTGGCAGGAGCGCTATGACGTCGCCGACCGTCCGATGGACGGCAACATGGATCCGTTTTTCTTCGTCACCAAGACGAAGAATTTCATCCCGCATGAATATCCCTGCCGCACCCAATTCAAGAAATCCTTCTCCGGCCGGCGGCCGCAGCCGGCTGCCGAGTTCGACGCTGTCCGCTGGTGGCTTCCCTTTGCCTCCCCGCGTGTCGATCTCTCCGGCTTCTGGTTTCGCCCGACGCGCATCGGCTGCTGGGCGCGCACCTTCCTCGATGCCCGCTCAGTGGGACCCGCGACGCTTCGCCTGTCGACCTGCGGCGGTGCGATCCTCTTCGTCAATGGCCGCGAGCAGGGCTTCATGGCGCCGTACCAGCGCAATCTCGAGGCCGAGCAGTTGTTCGAGGTCGAACTGGCGGCTGGCCTCAACGAGATCCGCGTCTATTTCGACGATCTCGCCGAGCGCGACGCGCGTTTCTATTTCCAGCTGGATTATGTCGAAGGACCGGAAGTTGAAGCCGCCGTGCCCGTTCCCATCGCCGCCGGCGACGCGGATGCGCTGGAGGTCATCCTCGAGGGCATGCGCTTCGACCGCACCGCCTATCTCGGCGAAGACGTGACGGTCCTCTTCCCCGTGCCGCTGCCGCTGGCGTTAAGCTGCCATGTCGAGATCGAAGGCGACTTCATGTCGATCGAACGCTTCGACTATGATTTCGAGCTGGAAGCGGGAGCAACCAAGCTGGAACTCGGAACATCGGCGGATATGCCCGCCGATTTCCGCCATTTCCGCATCACCTTCAAAACAGGCGAGCTCTCGCTCGGCCGAACGCTCGGCGTCGAGATCTGTCATCCCCAACGCCAGGGGGAAGCGCCCGCCGCTCTGGAGGACCGCGTCGCCGAGGCGCTGGCCGAGGTCGCCGCCCATTCCGAACCCGATACGGTCTGTGCTTTCGCGCGTCTTGCGCAGGGGCAGGGCGGCGAGGAAACCGAGGCGATGATCTCGGCCATGCTGCCGGTCATCGAGGATTGCCACGACTGCGCCGATTTCGTGCTGGTGCCGCTGCTCTTTGCCTATACGCGCTGGAGCGATCTGCTGTCATCGGAGCTGCGCGACAGGATCGAGCAGGCCGTTCTCCACTACCGCTATTGGATGGACGAACCGGGCAACGACGTTCAGTGGTATTTTTCGGAAAACCACGCGCTTCTCTTTCATACGGCCGCCTATCTCGGCGGCAGACTTTTCCCCGATGCCCTCTTCGTCCGTTCGGGCCGCACCGGTGCTGAGCAGATGAAGATCGGCGAAGAGCGTGTTCGCGCCTGGCTCGATCATTTCGAGCGCTGGGAAATGGCCGAGTGGAATTCTGTTCCCTATTTCCCGATCGATTTCAAGGGGCTGACGGCGCTGGCCGCCTGTGCGCCGGATGAGACGATCCGCAACCGGGCGAGTGCCAGCATCGTCCGCCTGATGGAGATCGTCGCCCGCTCCGCCCATCACGGCATGCTGACCGGCAGCCAGGGCCGCTCTTACGAACATACGCTGCGCCCCGGCCGATCGGTCGAACTCTCCGCCATCGCCCGGCTGCTCTGGGGCCGCGGCTGGTACGGCCGGCGTGTCCACGCTTTGCCGCAGCTTGCCGTCTGCATTCGCGATCATGGCCTGCGTTTTCCAGAAGCGCTTGCGGCGATTGCGGCGCACCAGTCCGACGACGCACAGGAATGGACCTTTTCCCAGGGCGAGAACCGTTTCGCCGCGCTCTACCACTATAAGACCCGCGACACCGCGCTTGGCACCATCGCCCATTATCGTCCCGGCGCCTGGGGCTACCAGGAGACGGTGCTGCATCTGCGCTTGGGCGACGGGCCGGAAGCGCAGATCTGGATCAATCATCCCGGCGAAACCATCCAGTTCGGCTACGGCCGGCCGAGCTTCTGGGGCGGCTGCGGAACGCTGCCGCGCGTGCATCAGTATCGCGATCTGGCGATCCTCGATTTCGAGATCCACGAGGGCCAGCCGGATTTCACCCATGCCTGGTTCCCGCTCGAGGCCTTCGACGACACGGTGGTCGACGGCAATCTGGCGCTCGCCCGCTCAGGCAACGGGATTGCGATGCTGATCGGCAACGGCGCGCTTGAGCCGGTGAAGCAAGGTCCGACGACGGATATCGAGCTGCGGCTGGCTGGCCGCAAGGGCCGCTGGATCGTCCGTCTCTCCGATGTCGGGCGCGAGGGTAGCCTTGACGGCATGCAGGCGCGTTTCGCCACGCTTTCGGCCCGCCGCGACGACGAGGGCGCCTTGATCGTCGTCGATCCGGATTATGGCCGGGTCGTCTTCGAAGAAGACGGCACCGTGCGCGCCGAAGGCCGTATTCTTCGCCCGACGGACTGGTCGGTGCGGGGAGACGCGGTACATCTGAAGATACCGGGCAGGCAGCCTCGGCGCGCGGCCTCGTAGACGACGTGTCCGGCAGGTGGAGGACCGGCCGGACGCAGGAATTGATCGGTCAAGAGGAGGAGAAAATGACCAGAATGAAATCGATCGGCGCGGCTTTTGCTGCGGTTCTCTTGAGTTCCGTTGCCGCCCATGCCGGTGACGTGCGCATCATGTGGTATTCTGACGGCGGCGAAGGCGAGGTGATCAAGGACCTGCTCTCGCGCTTCTCCAAGGCCAATCCCGACGTCAACGTCATCCTCGACGAGGTCTCCTACGACGTCGTCAAGGAACAGCTGCCGGTGCAGCTCGAAGCCGGGCAGGGGCCGGATATCGCCCGTGTCACTAATCTGAAGGCGCCGGCGCAGCACTGGCTTGATCTTCGCCCACTCCTTGCCGATGCGAAATACTGGGACGACAATTTCGGCGCCCAGGCCGACTGGATGCGTCCGGACGGCTCGAATGCCATCACCGGCTTCATGACGCAGCTGACGCTGACCGGCGGCTTCGTCAACAAGACGCTGTTCGAGCAGGCCGGCGTCGAGATCCCCGGCCCGAAAGCCACCTGGGACGACTGGGCGGCGGCCGCCAAGAAGGTCGCCGACAGCCAGAAGGTCTTCGCCATGGCGATCGACCGCTCCGGCCATCGCGTCTCCGGCCCGAACATCTCCTACGGCGCCAACTATATCGCCGCCGACGGCAAGCCGGCGCCGATCGATCAGGGCGCCAAGGACTTCCTCAGCCGCTTCGTCAAGTGGAATGAGGACGGCACCATCAACAAGGATGTCTGGGTCAGTGCTGCCGGCACCACCTACCGCTCCGCCGCCGAGGACTTCATCAATGGCGGCCTTGCCTATCTTTATTCGGGCAGCTGGCAGGTTTCGGGTTTTGCCCAGAAGATTGGCGACAATTTCGACTGGGTGATGGCGGGCAGCCCCTGCGGTTCGGTCGCATGCTCCGGCATGCAGGGCGGCGCCGGTCTGGTTGCCGTCAAATACACCAAGAACCCGAAGGACGTCGCCAAGGTGATGGACTACCTGGCAGGTGCCGACGTGCAGAAGGAATTTGCCGAACGCAGCCTGTTCATTCCGGCGCATAAGGGCGTTGCCGCCGGCCAGATGGACTTCAAGACCGACAATCCGCATGTGCAGGCGGCGCTGAAGGCCTTCGTCGAAGCGGCCGGCCAGACGGCGGCACCGGCCATGAAGCTGCCGGGCTGGAAGTGGTCGGACGCCTATTACAGCGCCATCGTCGCCCGCATCAGCCAGGTGATCGCCGGCGAAATGAAGCTCGACGACGCCTATGCCCGCATCGACGAGGACATCAAGGCCAAGGTTGCCGGCAACTGACGGAAGAACAGATGACGGCGAAGACGGTTTCTTCTGAACCACCTGTCAAAACCGGTCTGCGGCAGGCGCTCTTGGCGCCTGTCCGGCTTGCCATGGGGCTCGTCGATATTCCCATGCGCGGCTGGCAGAAGCTGACCGGGCTGAACGGCATGGCGGGCGTCTTCCTGGCGCCCAACATGCTGATCTTCACCGTCTTCGTGCTGCTGCCGCTGGTCATCAACTTCATCTATTCGACGACGAGCGGCAGCGCCATCTTCCTGCAGAACAGGACCTATGTCGGCGCCGACCAGTACCGTATCCTCTTCGATTGCGGCAGCTATCTCGACCCTTCGACTTGCGCTGCCGACACCTTCTGGGCGGCCGTGCGCAACACCGCCGTCTTCGTCGTCTTCCAGGTGACTGTGATGCTGGTCGCAGCGCTCGCAACGGCGCTGATCCTCAACCGTGAGCTTTCCAATCGCGGCTTCTGGCGCGCCGTCTTCTTCTTTCCGGTGCTGCTGTCGCCCGTCGTCGTCGGCCTGATCTGGAAATGGATACTGCAGCGGGAGGGCCTGTTGAACTATGCGCTGAGCCCCTTCGGCTTCGAGCCGTTCTCCTGGCTCAGCGATCGTTTCTGGGCCTTCTTCTTCGCCGTCTTCGTCTCGGTCTGGGCGCATATGGGCTTTTATGCGCTGATCCTGCTCGCCGGCCTGCAGGCGATCCCGCGGGATCTCTACGAGGCGGCGGCGATGGACAGCGCCCGTCCAACCCGCATTTTCCGGCGGATCACCCTGCCGCTTCTAATGCCGAACCTCATCGTCGTGCTGGTCTTGGCGCTGATCCGCGCCGTGCAGATCTTCGACGAGGTCTTCGTTTTGACCGGCGGCGGGCCGGGCACCAGCACCATGTACATCACCCAGTATATCTATGAGACCGGCTTTGCGAGTTCGCTGCGCAATCCGGGGCTGGCTTCCGCTGCCTCGATCCTGATGGGTTTCGTGCTCGTCATCCTGACGCTGGTCCAGCTCGGCGTCAGTAGCCGCAACGAGAAGAAGGGAGCACGCCAATGAGCGCTGTCTCTGCCTTCCTGCTCCGCCGCCGCGGCCGAGGCTGGCACTGGACGGATGTCGTCACCTGGATCTGGCTGATCTCAGGCGTAATCCTGATGTTCGGCCCGGCCGTCTGGCTGGTCTTCTCATCGTTCAAGACGCCGGCCGCCCTTGCCGAGTTTCCGCCGTCCTTCCTGCCCTATGTCACCGAACAGGCAGTGGTGCCGGGCTACGACAAGCCGTTGCCGCTCTATAATGTCGCAATGCCGGATGGCAGCACCCGTGTGCTCGCCGAAGTGCGCCGCATCGGCATCATCGGCCAGATGGTCGATCCGAAACAGCCGGGCGAAATCGTCAAGGCGAATATCAAGGACCGCACGCCGGTGCGCCAGGTCGAATTTGCCGGCGGCAACTACACCGAACCTTTCCAGCGCTTCGATTTCTTCCTGTTCCTGCGCAACTCCGTCTTCGTCACCGTCGTCGCGACGGCCATCACGCTGCTCGTCAATTCCATGGCCGCTTTCGCGCTGTCGAAATACCAGTTCCCCGGCCGCACCGCCGTCATGCTGATGATCCTGGCAACACTGATGGTGCCGCTTTCGGTCATCGTCGTGCCGCTCTATTCCGTCATCGGCACGCTGAACCTCTTCGACAGCCTCTGGGGCGTCATCCTGCCGACGGTCGCCACCCCGACGGGCGTCTTCCTGCTCAGGCAATACATGCTGACGATCCCCGACGAATTGCTCGACGCCGCGCGCATGGACAAGGCCAGCGAATGGCAGATCTACTGGCGCATCATCCTGCCGCTGTCGGCGCCGGCACTGGCGGTGCTGGCGATCTTCTCGGTCGTCTGGCGCTGGAACGACTTCCTCTGGCCGCTGATCGTGCTCTCGCGCAAGGAACTCTATACGCTGCAGGTCGGCCTCAACGTCTATGCCGGCGAACTCAATGTGCAATGGCACTACATACTCGCGATGACCGTCGTCTCGATGATCCCGGTCGTGCTGATCTTCGTCTTCCTGCAGCGCTTCATCACCACGGGCATCGCCGGCTCGGGGCTCAAATAGGCCAGCTATAATTTGAACAGGAGAGTGCATGAGCGGGCTCGAGCTCAGGAACATCGTCAAGAATTTCGGCGCCGTCGAGGTCATTCGCGATGTCTCGCTGCATGTCAATGACGGCGAGTTCGTCGCTTTCGTCGGCCCTTCCGGCTGCGGGAAATCGACGCTGCTGCGCCTCATCGCCGGCCTCGATAAGCCCACCCGCGGCAGCATCGCCATCGACGGCAAGGATGTCACCGCTATCAGCGCCGCCGATCGCGGCCTGGCCATGGTCTTCCAGTCCTATGCGCTCTATCCGCATATGAGTGTCAAGGAAAACCTCGCCTTCGGTCTCGAGAACACCAAAGTGGCGAAAGCCGAGATCGAAGCGCGCATCACGGACGCCGCCCGCATGCTGGAGATCGAGCCCTTCCTGCAGCGCCGTCCGGGCCAGCTCTCCGGCGGCCAGCGCCAGCGCGTCGCCATCGGCCGCGCCATCGTGCGGCGGCCGGATGCCTTCCTGCTCGATGAGCCGCTGTCCAATCTCGACGCCGAACTCAGGGTCAGCATGCGGGCCGAACTGGCGGCCCTTCACGCCCGCCTGAAGGCGACGATGATCTATGTCACCCACGATCAGGTCGAGGCGATGACGCTGGCCGACCGCATCGTCGTCTTGAGAAGCGGCAGGGTCGAGCAGGTGGGAACGCCGCTGGAACTCTATAACAACCCGGCCAATCGTTTCGTCGCCGGCTTCATCGGCGCGCCGCACATGAATTTCCTCGAAGGTGCGATTGTCGGTCACCAGGGCGGTTTCGCTGAGGTCGAAACCGTTGGTGGCCATCGTCTCTCGGTGATTGCCAAGGAGGCACGCCCGACGGGCGAAAGGGTCAGCATCGGCATCCGCCCGCAACACATCACCCTGGCCGATGCGGCCTCAGCGAGCAGACTGGACACCCGCGTCACCCTTGTCGAGGAACTGGGCTCGGAGACCGTCGTCCACGCCGACGCAGGCGGGAAGAAGCTGATTGCGGTCTTTGCCGGCCAGCAGCGGATGAAATCGGGCGACAGCCTGCCGCTGCATCTCGATCCCCATGTGCTGCACCTCTTCGGCGAGGACGGGGGGCGCCTGTCCTGATGGGCTGCGAGAGCTGGTCTCGCGCTCGCGCAGACAAACGACGCCGACCCCCCATCATCCTGCGACATCGGCGCAGGCAAGCCAGCCGTCCGACGCTGACGACGGGACGATGGGGCCAGGTCAGGGATCCATGCCCGGCGGATCCGGCATGATGCCCGACGGAATGATGGGGCGGAGCATGATGATACCGTCCGGCATGATGGACGGCATGCCGATGATGTCGATGCGCGGACACATGATGAAAATCATGTTCGCGGTCGCCGACGCCGACGGAGACGGCGCGCTGTCCTTCGAGGAGGTGACGGCGATCCACAAGCGGATATTCGACGGCGTGGACGCGAACAACGACGGCAAGGTCACGACCGACGAATTGCAGGCATTCATGCGGCCGTAGCGGGGCCTGGGATCCAGCCTCGGCTCTGCGAATAGTCGCGGAGCCGCCGAGGATATGATAGGATCGCAATGCATTGACCACGGGAGGGGTAAATGCGCCGAGTCCTTCTGTGTCTGATCCTTTGCGCGCAATCCGCATCGACGGCGGCGGCGTCCGAGCTCGCCATTTTCCACACCGCTTCGTTCGGCGGCAGCCGGTCGGTCAGCCTCAGTCTGGCAGAGGGCGGTCCCGCCCGCGATCGCGCCTTTGATTTCGATGTAGTCATCACGTTGTCGGAATTCGACGGTGACGGGACAGTGCTCTATCGGGACGGGGGAAGACACCAGGCGAGCGTGCGCTGCATTGCGCCCGCCATGGTGCGGATCAATTCCGCCGACTATGTGATCGACCTGTCGACGCGGCCGGGAACGGACTGGAAGCACGATCTCTGGGCGGCGCTCTGCACCGCTCCGGTTTCCTGAGCGGCAGCTCAGCGTGGCTTGATCGATCGAGCGTCAGCTTTTCCGGGGGCGGACCTCCATGAACACGTATGGCGCGCCGGTTCCCGAGGGGATCGCATAGACGTCATAGACCGCGGCCGGATCGACACCCATTCCCAGTGAGCCAGACGGCATCCCCGGCACGGCCAGTCCTCGGACCGGCGGCCGCTCTCGGAGCAGGCGCTGCACGGCCTCGAGCGGAACATGTCCCTCAAGGTAGTATTCCTCGACGACAGCGGTGTGGCACCCCTCCAAGTCGGCAGGTACGCCCAGCCGTGCCTTGACCGCGGCAAGGTCGTCGGTGTCGCGGGCGTCGACGGAAAATCCTGCCGCGGCCATCGCCTTCGACCATTCATGACAGCAGCCGCAGTTCGGATCCTTGTAGACGGTCATCTTCGCCGGGGCGGCGCGGGCTCCTGCGCCAAGGAAAGCCAAGGCTGATGCCGCCAACGCGATGAAGCTTCTCCTGTGCATCGTCTCCACTCCTCGATGTCCCGCCGCCCGGACCCGTCCGGGCGGCGGGAGGTGGCTATTTTACTTCGGTGACGGTCAACTTGCCATTCACGCGTTCGGCAACGAACTCGATGTTCGAACCTTCCTTCAGTCTTTCGAGCAGAGCCGGGTCTTCGACGCGAAAGACCATCGTCATCGCGGGCATGTCGAGGTTCTTCAGGTCCTCATGCTTGATGGTGACCTTCTTTGCCTTTGTGTCGACCTTGTTGACGACACCCTTGGTGAATTCCTCGGCGAATGCGCCGAAGGCTGCGCTGGTGCAGAGCAGGGTGGCGAGGCCGATTTTGATCATTGCAGTTTTCATGCGTGTAGCTCCTTTGTTGCAGATTACTTGCCGGCGACGGTGACGTCGCCGTGCATGCCGGCTTCGTAGTGGCCGGGGATCAGGCAGGCGAACTTGAACTCGCCGTCGGTGGTGAACTTCCAGACGATCTCGCCGGATTGGCCGGCCGGAAGACGGATGGAGTTGGCGTCGGCATGTTCCATTTCCGGGAACTTCTCCATGACCTTCTTGTGCTCCAGGATCTTGTCTTCCTGATCGAGCACGAATTCGTGGTCGACGGTTCCGGCATTCTTGATCGCGATCTTGACCGTCTGCCCTTTGCGGACGTTGAAGACGGCGGGGGTGAACAACATTTTCCCGTCGTCGGTTTCCTTCATCGTGACGCGGATCGTCTGCGTCGCCTTTGCCTTGTCGCCGGGTTCTCCGATGGCCATCTTCTCGCCATGGCCGCCGGCGTGGTTGCCTGAGGCAAGTGCTGGCGACGCGATTGCTGCGAAGGCCAGTGCCATGAGATAATTCTTCATCCGTAATTCCTTTTCGATGTTGAGATTGGACCTCAGCCGTTTGTCGGCTTCGGCGTGATTTGCGTTTCCGCGTCTTTGGCCTTGGTCGCGTCCGGAAGTTCTCCGGTCCACTCCCAGGCCTGCGTTCCGGGCGGGTTTTCGTACCAGCCGGGATCTGAGTAATCGTCTGCCGAGATGCCCTCGCGGACCTTGACGACCGAGAACATGCCGCCCATTTCGATCGGACCATGCGGTCCCCAGCCGGTCATCATCGGGACGGTGTTCTCGGGGATGGGCATTTCCATTTCGCCCATATCTGCCATGCCCTTGGTGCCCATGGGCATGTATTCCGGCTGCAGCTTCCTGATCTTCTCGGCGACCTTCGATTTGTCCGCGCCGATGAAGGTTGGAATGTCGTGACCCATGGCGTTCATCGTGTGGTGCGATTTGTGGCAGTGGATCGCCCAGTCGCCGAGATACTTGGCGTCGAACTCGTAGGCACGCATCGCGCCGACGGGGATGTCGATGCTCACCTCCGGCCACCGCGCTTCCGGCCGCACCCAGCCGCCGTCGGTGCAGGTCACTTCGAAATCGTAGCCGTGCATGTGGACCGGATGGTTGGTCATCGTCAGGTTGCCGACCCGGACGCGCACCCGGTCATTCCTGGACACGACGAGAGGACTGATGTCCGGGAACACGCGGCTGTTCCAGCACCACATGTTGAAGTCGGTCATCTCCATGATCCGCGGCACGTAGGAGCCGGGGTCGATGTCGTAGGCGTTGAGCAGGAAGACGAAGTCTCGGTCGACGCGCATGAACTTGGGATCTTTCGGATGGATCACGAAGAAACCCATCATGCCCATGGCCATCTGCACCATCTCGTCGGAATGCGGGTGGTACATGAAGGTACCGGATTTCACGAGGTCGAACTCGTAGACATAGGTCTTGCCGACTGGAATGTGCGGCTGCGTCAGGCCGCCCACGCCGTCCATGCCCGACGGCAGGATCATGCCGTGCCAGTGGATCGTCGTGTGCTCCGGCAGCTTGTTGGTGACGAAGATGCGGACGCGATCGCCTTCGACAGCCTCGATCGTCGGTCCCGGTGACTGCCCGTTGTAGCCCCACAGATAGGCGGTCATGCCGTCCGCCATCTCGCGTTCGACCGGTTCGGCGACGAGGTGGAACTCCTTGACGCCATTGTTCATCCTGTGCGGCAGGGTCCAGCCGTTGAGGGTGACCACGGGCTGATAGTCAGGACCGGAGCTAGGGCGGAGTGGCGGCTGCATGTCGGCCGATTCCATCGTCGGGGCCTCGGGCAGACCCATCGCCGAGGTCTTCGTCCAGGCGGCTGTGGTGAGCAGGGCAGCGCTGGCTCCAAAAAGTTGTCGTCTGTTGAACATGGTGTGTCCTTTCTCAATGACCGCCGCCAGCGCTGCTTTCGGAAGCAGCGGCGACCTCGGTCTCTGCCGCCGCCTTCGTCGCGCCGCCGCCGTAGATCGCAGGCGCCAGATCGGCTTCGGCCAGCCAGAAATCTCGCTTCGCGTTGACGGAAAGCAGGGTGGAGTTGATCTTGTCGCGGGTGTCCGTCAGCAGCTCGAAGGTGTTCGAGATCATGCCGTTGTAGGTCAGCAGGGATTCCTCCTCGACCTTGGTGCGCAGCGGCACGACGTTGTTGCGGTAGTGCCGCGCGATATCGTAGTGCGAGCGGTAAGCCTCGTAGGCGGAGCGTGCTTCCGAGCGGACGTTGACGGCTTTTTCGGCCAGCAGGTTCGCCGCCCGCATGTAGGTCAGCTCGGACTTGCGCATCCGGGCCTTGCCGGTGTCGAAGATCGGGATGGCGAACTCAAGCTCGACCTGCGCAGTGGTCCTCGTTTTCGTCTCGTCGTCCTCGATTTCGCGTTCCGTTTCGAAACCGGTCAGGATTTCGAGGTCGGTCACATAGCGTGTCGCCTCGGTGAGGCCGTAGGACTTGGCCGTGGCCTCAAGGTCGAGCTTAGCGATCTGCAGGTCGATACGGTTCCTGAGGGCTTCGGCCTCGATGGTATCGCGTCTGACGACGGATTTGGGGAGCGGGGGCAGGCTGTTCGGGACCTGGTAGTCCAGATCGGAGCCCCAGAGGCCCATCAGCCGCGTTAGATCCTCCTTGGCGAGACGGGCCGCCAGCCGGGCCTTTGCCGTTTCTCCGGCGAGCTCGGCGACGAAGACATGTTCACGGGCCTGGGCGCCCTTGGCCATCGCGCCTGTCTCGCCCAGCTTTTCGGCGAGTTCCGAGGCTGCGTCGGCAGTCGCCTGGGCGTGCTGGAGCTGCCCGACGTTTTCCCATGACGCGACCGCGCCGATCCAGGCGCGCCGGGTGTCAGCAGCGACCTGGAGTGTCTTCACTGCAGCGGTCAACTGCGCCTGCCGGAAGCGGGTGTCGGCGATCGCCACGTCCCGGTTCCTCGTGGCGAGCGCCAGGATGTTCGTCGTGATCATTCCTTCGATCGTTTTGAACGCCCCCAGCTCCGGCGTCCCCATGCCTGTCGTGCCGATGGAGACGGTCGGATTGATGAACATCGTCGACTGCCAGGCGTCGGCGGCGCTGTCGCCGAGATCGGCATAGGCGGCCTGGAGGCCCTTGTTGTTGAGCAGCGCGATCTGGACGGCCGTCTCGACGTCGAGAGGCTTCGTTCGAGCAAGCAGGCCTTTGACCTGCGCGGCCGCCGATCGGGCCTGGTTCTGGTTTTGGATCCAGACGGTCTCTTTCGCCGTGACAGTAGCGGTTTTGTTGGCAACGGAGGTGAAGCCCGCCTCCTTGCGGGAATAGTCGGTACCTGTAACGCAGCCGCTCAAGGCGAGCGGGAATGCCAGCGCCGCGATCAGTCTTGTGGTGCCGATCATGAGCCGTCTCCATTCATGGGAGACTGCAGATCGTTCTGTCTGCGCCAGGGTTTGGGATCGACCGGCTGGCGGGCGACGTAACCTGTGATCGGCGACCTGTATGCCGGCGGAAGCGCGGACGGCTGAATGACCGCGGTGGGAAATGCCACCACGTCGGGAGGAAGCGTGGATGCGCAGCCACCGGCAACAAGCGGCAGCCCCACCACGAAAAGCGAGGGTTTCATTTTGAAATATCCGAATAGGAGATAGCCTACGGCGCGCTCGCCCAGAAACAGGCAAGCGTCCGACTAGACCCGATCAAGCGGGTGCGTCTCTATTCAGATATTCGGGGGACGGTTGAGGGTCGGCAGTTCGCCAAGGGTCGTCCGGTCGTCGATGAACTGCCGGATCGAGGTTACGACAGGTCCGCCGACGTCCTGGCCTTCACAAATAATGCCGAGCCCGCCACAGAAATCCTTGCAGCACTCTTGCTTGACGGGCTTCGATACGCCATCGGCGTCACCGCTGGCCTCGCCTTGGGAGTGATCATGGACAGCCATCTTCGTCATGTCATGGCCATCGTGATGCTGCATGGCATCGGTTTCTGACACGGCCGCTGCCATTTCGGGGAACGAGGAGCCATGCATGGCGGCGCTGGCGTTCGACAGCGAGTACCCCGCCAGTGATATGATCATCACCAGCCGCATCATCACGAGCAGCCTGCTCATTGCGATTCGGTACATCTTGCCCATGCCCCTCGAACTACATGCAAAGCAGCTCGATTTCAATTGCAACTCACCTGTCGTCAATGTTCGAGTCCTTTATGTGGCACGAACATCATCCCGTTCACGATCCCTGTGTTCGCCGCCAAGACCGGCCGCTATGTTGTGCTGACGCTGGCCACCCTAGAAATTCTCGGCTGACCGCTTCCGGCGCGAGAACACCATGCGGTCGACCGTCTCGTCGCGGGCGACCAGCGTGTGCAAGGCCGCCGCGGCGAAGTGCAGCGCGACCATCGCCAAGATAATCTTCGACCCGATCACGTGATACGGCGCGATGGCGAACGAGAGATAGCTCGCGACGAACCCCATGCAGGCCTGTCCGATGATTGCGGCGTAGAAGCCGTAGTGAAGCGCCTTCGCGGCTCGCTCGGCCCATGAATTCGGCCCGTTGGTTTCGGGCGGTTGAAGGAGACGAAGAACTAGCCGCACGCCCATCAGCAGGCCGATCACCATTCCCGCATAGTTGTGAAGCTGGTGCTGGACGACGTCCCAATAGGACGGTGTGAGACCCATGTGGACGGCGTGGTGGGTTCTCTCGATGCTGCCGCCGGTCAGATACTGAACCGGCACCATGAAGGCGACGAGCCAGTGGAGTCCTATCTGGGCGAGCGAGTAGCCACTCTTCATCGATCAATCCTCTCCGAGCGAGAGGCGCAGACTAACCGGCAGCAGTTAATGCTTTCTCATCGCTCGGTTGCAAAATCGCCGATTGGAAGCTGGGAATGCGCCCGCCGCCTGACGGGCGCGCATCCGCCCTCTTGCTGCCCAGATAAAGACGGATATCCGGTCACGGCATCGGATATCCGTGCAGCATCATGGTCACCAAATCCAGACGGCTTCGTCGATGAGATTAACAGCTGACATCAGCAAACTCGGACTGTTTGCCTTCATGGCGGCGGTCCTGATGACGGCGGCCATGGTTTCCGCCGAGGAGGACATCGTCGCCATTCGGCAAGCGGACATGAAAGCTATGGCCGCAGCGGCAAAGACGATCTCCGGCATGTTCAAGGATTCGACGACCTACAAGGCCAGCGAGTTTCAATGGGCGGCCGACACCATCCGCGACAAGTCTGGAGGCGTTCTCTCTGCACATTTCGCGTCCGCGACCGATAGTCGGCAGTCGAAGGCCGGACCGAACATTCTTAATGAGCGCGACCGGTTCGACCGCATCGCCAACGACCTGCGCGACTACGCCGTCGCGCTGGATGCCGCCGCGCAGAAGAACCCTGGGCCGATGACCGCCAGCATGCGCATGAAGCCCGGAGAGGCCATGGGCGGCGGTCCTTTCGGCACTCACGTCCGCAACGAGCACGAGCTGTCGGCGATGCCGGCGGAACACGCGTTCCACCTCATGCTGCAGACCTGCGCGACCTGCCACACCCGGTTCAGGATGGAATGACGGCGGCCACTCGCGGGACGCGTCTACGCGCAACACGCCCGAATACTGATTGAGGACAGATCGGCTTCCCGGCAGCGGTCGATCCCTAGTCGTAGCGACTCGACAAAGAAAAGCCCGCGCCGAAGCGCGAGCCTAATTCATATCAGAGCAGCTTTAGTGGCTGTTCTTGTGGCTTTGTTGACCAGCCTTTACATGCTGTTCTTGGCTGCCGCCGCGGGTTCCGCTGGACTGCGCGTCGCGGCCGGCTGAGGCGTTGCGGGCATTCGAGTCGTTCTTGTGACTCTGCTGCCCAACCTTGACGTGCTGTTCATGGGATCCACCTTGGTTTGCCATTCGGTTCTCCTTGGTTGTTGAACGAGGCCACGTCGACCTCGATGGGAAAACCTCGCTCCGGCGCATGCGTTCCGCATTTTAATATTTCGTGATCTCCGCTCGAAAAGAACCGGATAAGGAAGCGAACCGGGCGGGTAGGGAGCTCGGCCTGCCATTGCGTTGGCCACCGGGAGAAAGCGGAAAAATCCCGATGTTCTCCAGCACCGCCGCGTCCGCTTGGCGCGGCCCGCAACCTCGATCAAAAAAATGCGCATGTCGACGAAAAGGTTCCAGGAAAACAACCGCATCCATCCATGCCGGAAGCCTCAATGCGGCTTGCGGGCTCTTTCCAAATCGACGGGTCGCTCTAGCTTAAAGGGTACCTGACGAAAAGGAGAAAACCATGACCGACGCACCGAATACGGCGACCCCGGCGCGGAGAGTGTTGCGTGGCCGCCCCTACAGCATCGGCGAATTTGCCAGGAAATATCGGCTCGACGACAAGGAGGCAAAGC
This sequence comes from Rhizobium leguminosarum bv. viciae USDA 2370, assembly GCF_002008365.1. Taxonomy (GTDB): domain Bacteria; phylum Pseudomonadota; class Alphaproteobacteria; order Rhizobiales; family Rhizobiaceae; genus Rhizobium; species Rhizobium leguminosarum. The sequence goes on along the minus strand of NZ_MRDL01000051.1, from coordinate 818,690 downwards.
GCCTCTACGAGAAGTTCGGCCCGTCCGCCACCGAACTCGACCTGTTGATGGCGGCAAAGCGGCGCCCACCGGGCCTGCCGACTAATCTCGACGCCTGACGCGCGCCATGGGGATCCGAACCGGAAGCTGCCTTTGCGGGGCGGTCGCCTACAGGGTGGAAGGCGAGCCGCTTCGCACCGGCCTCTGCCACTGCGCCGATTGCCGCAAATCGAGCGGCTCCGCCTTCGTCTTCTTTGCGGTCTGGCCGCGCCAGGCTTTTTCCCACAGCGGCGAGATCGCCACCTTCGCTGGTCGCAGCTTCTGCCCCGTCTGCGGCGGCAGGCTTTTCTGCCTCAGGGAAGATGAGGCGGAACTCCGTCTGGGGTCCCTAGACACTCCACCGACCGACCTTGCGCCTAGCTATGAGGTCTGGATCAAGCGGCGTGAACCGTGGTTGCATCCGTTGCCCGGCGCGGCCCAATTTGCCGAGGATGCGAACTGACCGGCGCTAAAGCGCGTCGCGATCGAGATCGCTTGCCACGCTTTAGATCTTTGATTTTCCGCATGTCGTGATCGCAAAACCGCTGCACAGTTTTGCGCGACATGCTCAGTCGCACCGAAACTTGACTTTCCTTACCAATATTTCATTTCACCCATCTGCAATTCCGTGCCAGTTCGGCGGCAGTGCTAATCGCCGGTTCATCTGCGTTGTGATTATTTTGCCGCAGAGGCCGCAAGCGGCCACTGACTGATTGAGGACGACATGAACAAAATCGTAAGCGGCAGCGAAACCGGAGCAAAGACAGGCGCAGCGTCCGATCTCGCCGCAGTCCTTGCGGCATCGGGACGGCAGGGCAAGCGCAGCCGCTGGCGCGGACGCCTGATCATCCTGCTGATCCTCATCGCTGCTGCCGCAGTCGCCGTTTATTTCTACATGGGTCGTGGGCAAAGCGAATTGAGCTATGACACCCAGCCAGCAAAACGCGGCGACCTGACGGTGCTGGTCACTGCCACCGGCTCCGTCCAGCCGACCGAGCAGGTGGATATATCGAGCGAGCTTTCCGGCACGGTTCGCGACGTCAACGTCGATTACAACAGCACGGTCAAATCAGGCGAAGTGCTCGCTCTCCTCGATACCAATAAGCTCGAGGCGGATGTGAAGAGTTCGCGCGCCAAGCTCAATTCGGCCAAGGCGAACGTCGTCAAGGCCAATGCCGATATGCAATCGGCAGGCACCTCGCTCGAGCGGTTGAAGAGCCTGGTCAGGAGCAACGTCTCCACCCAGCAGAGCCTCGACGACGCCAGCTACAAATATGATTCCGCCGTCGCCGCCAAACAGATCAATGAGGCCGAGGTCCTTGCCTCGGAGGCCGACCTGCAGCTTGCCGAAGTCAATCTCGCCAAGGCGAAGATCATCTCGCCGATCGACGGCGTCATCCTCACCCGCTCCGTCAATCCGGGCGCCACGGTCGCAGCCTCGCTTTCGGCGCCGATCCTTTTCACCATTGCCGGCGACCTGAAGAAGATGGAGTTGCAGGTCGATGTCGACGAGGCCGATGTCGGCCAGATCGCTGTCGGCCAGAAGGCGAAATTCACAGTCGACGCCTATCCCGACCGGAGCTTTCCCGCCGAGATCGAGCAGATCCGCTTCGCCTCCGAAGTGGTCAACAATGTCGTGACCTATAAGGCAGTTCTATCCGTGGACAATGCCGATCTGCTGCTGCGCCCCGGCATGACGGCGACGGCCGACGTCACCGTCGAGGCCGTCAAGGATACGCTGATGGTGCCGAACGCCGCGCTGCGTTACGCCCCGGCGCAGGCCGAAAGGCGCGGCCGCGGCATTTTCGGCATCTTCGGCCCGCCACGCCAGCGCAACAACAATGCCGGCCCGGCGCTGAAGGGCGCTGAGCGCCGTGTCTGGGTGCTGCGCAACGGTCGCCCGGCGCCTGTTGTCATCCAGGTCGGCTCATCCGACGGCCAGTTCACCCAGGTCGTCTCCGGCGACATCAAGGAAAACGACGCACTGGTGACCGACGCCACGACGCGTGCGAACTAGGCGGAGAGACGGATGGCAAGCCCGCCGCTCATCGATTTCAGACAGGTCTCGAAAATCTACGGCGAGGGCGAGGCGGCGATCCGCGCGCTCGACCACGTCGACCTTGCGATCAACGCCCATGAATTCGTCGCGATCATGGGGCCGTCTGGCTCCGGCAAGTCGACGGCGATGAATATTCTCGGCTGCCTCGACGTGCCGAGCGCCGGCGACTACATCTTCGAAGGCATTCCGACCAGCGGCTTCGACCGCAGCCAGCTGACGCTGCTGCGCCGCCACATGCTCGGCTTCGTCTTCCAGGGCTTCAACCTCCTGTCGCGCACCTCGGCCGTCGAAAATGTCGAGCTGCCGTTGATCTATCGCGGCATGGCGGTGCGCGAGCGGCGCGAGCGGGCCCGCGAAGCCCTGGCGCTGGTCGGTCTCACCGGGCGCGAACATCACAAGACACAGGAACTGTCAGGCGGCCAGCAGCAGCGAGTCGCTATCGCTCGCGCCATCGTTACCGAGCCGGCGCTGCTCCTCGCCGATGAGCCCACAGGCAATCTCGACACCAGGACCAGCGTCGAGATCATGGATCTGATGACGCGGCTGAACCGCGAGCAGGGCATCACCATCGTCATGGTCACCCATGAGCCCGATATCGCCGCCTATGCCCAGCGGCTGCTGCGTTTCGTCGACGGCAAGCTGGAGACTGAGGTCGAGCACCGGAGGAGGGCGGATCATGTTCTTTGAGACGCTGAAGCTGGCGCTGCGGGCCATCAGCCGCAACATGCTGCGCTCGTTCCTGACCGTGCTTGGTGTCGTCATCGGCGTTGCCGCCGTCATCGCGCTGGTGACGATCGGCAACGGCACGACTGCACAGGTCTCGACCGAGCTGTCGCGGCTCGGCACCAACATGCTGTTCGTCCGCCCCGGCCAGTTCGGCCCCGGCCGGGCGAGCTCCGAGGCCAAGCGCTTCAGCGTCAAGGACGTCGCGGCTATCCGCGACCAGATCGGCGGCCTCAGGGCCGTGGCGCCGCTCAACCAGTCCACAGCGACCGTCATTTTCGGCGGCCAGAATCATTCGACCAGCGTCTCCGGCACCACGAATGACTATTTCATCGCACAGGACTGGAATCTGGCGCTCGGCCGCAATTTCCTGCCCGCCGAGGAACGCGGCCAGGCGCGCTGCATCATCGGCGAGACGGTGCGCTCGCAGCTCTTCGGCAGCGCCGACCCCACAGGCCAGCAGATCCGCGTCGGCAAGGTCTCATGCCCTGTCATCGGCGTGCTTGCCAAGCGTGGTCAGTCCGGCATGGGCAACGACCAGGACGATGTCGTCATCATGCCGGTCAAGGTGTTTCAGCGGCGCATCAGCGGCAACAGCAACGTGCCGCAGATCATCATCTCGGCGCGCGACGGCGTCTCCACAGCCAAGGTGCAGTCCGATGTCGAAAATCTCCTGCGCGAGCGCCGCAAGATCGTGCCCGGCCGCCAGGACGATTTCAACGTCAACGACATGACCCAGATCGCCGAAGCGATGACCGGCACGACGACGCTGCTGACCGGCCTGCTCGGCGCCGTCGCTGCGATCAGCCTGCTCGTCGGCGGCATCGGCATCATGAACATAATGCTGGTCTCCGTCACCGAGCGCACCCGCGAGATCGGCATCCGCCTGGCGATCGGCGCGCTGGAAAGCCAGGTGCTCACCCAGTTCCTGGTCGAAGCGGTGGCACTGTCGCTGTTCGGCGGCATCACCGGCATCGTACTTGGCTTGAGCCTCGGCTTCGGCGCCGTGACGCTGCTGAAAGTCCCCTTCGTTTTCAGCCCGCTGATGGTCGCCGTCGCCTTCCTCTTCTCCGCGGCGATCGGCATGATCTTCGGCTATTTCCCGGCGAGAAGGGCAGCGCAGTTGAACCCCATCGAGGCGCTGCGACACGAATAATTGCGCCGTGGCAAAACGCGTGATGTCCCTCTATTCCTGTTAATCGAACGCAAGCGCTATCGGAGGCTGGCATCATGCCGCTCAACAGACTGGTAATCTACGCTGGGAATGTCGAGGAAACGGCGCGGTTCTACGAGAAGAACTTCGGTTTCAAGGCGACCAGCCTGCCTGGCGATAGGATCGTTGAACTCATCGCTCAGGACGGCGGTGCGAATATCATGCTGCACCAGGCCGCCAAGGGGCAGCGGAGCGGTCAATCCATCGTCAAGCTGGTCTTCGACGTAGAGGATGTCGAGGCCTTTTGCAGGCGATGCGCGGAGAATGGCCTGGAGTTCGGTGCCATCCATAAAGCCGATGGCTATCTGTTCGCCAATGCAAAAGACCCGTGTCAAAATTCGATCTCGGTTTCCAGCCGGGCGTTCTGCAAGGGGTGATCTGCCGGCCTGATGAAGCAGCCGACGCGAAATGCCTCTGTAGATCGGGGCGGGTGGCAACAGCCTTCACGGCGCAGACGTCAATGCCTCGCCGGTTTTCAGCAGCCTCGCCTTTGTTATCTATCTGTCTCTATTCTGATATTCAGTGCCGCCTTGTCTTCGGTTTTCGACCGTGCGACAATGTGATATATCAGATTTGGCGACGGAGCTCCGTATTGCAGACTTCACAAAGCCATCTTGCCTATCTCGCGCTGGAGCATCTGATCGTGACGCTGGCGTTGAAGCCCGGCGCACTTGTCACCGAAAAGCAGTTGATCGATATGGCCGGCCACGGGCGTACGCCGGTGCGCGAGGCGATCCAGAAGCTCGCCTGGCAGGGGTTGATCCTGGTCAAGCCGCGCGTCGGGCTGCAGGTGGCCGAAATCGCACCGGACGATCACGGCAACGTCATGCAAGTGCGCCGTGAGTTGGAGCCGATCGCGGCAAGCCTGGTCGCTGAACATGCCAGCGACGATCAGCGCGCGCGTCTCAACGACTGCGCCCGCGCGATGGAGGAATGTGCCGTCACCGGCGATCTCGCCGGCTTCTTCGCCGCCGACAAGGCTTTCGACGAAATCCTTGAGGATGCCTGCCCGAACGGCTTCATCACCGCGGCGCTCGGCCCGGTGCAGACGCATTCACGTCGCCTCTGGTACTCCAAGGCAAGCCCGGAGCGCACGGATCGCGCCATCGCGCTGCACGTCGCCGTCATCCGCGCCATCCATCAGGGCAGGCCGGATGAGGCGCGCGCCGCCATGGCGGTGCTGATCGATTACCTCAGCCAGACATAGAAACGGCTCCGTTTCCGGAGCCGCCACAGGTCTGATTGTCACAAATGCTTTAGCCGACGAAAGCGCGCTCGATGACGAATTCGGCGGGCTTGCTGTTGGCGCCTTCATCGAGGCCGGCCTTTTCGAGCAGTTCCTTGGTATCCTTCAGCATGGCCGAGGAACCGCAGATCATGCCGCGGTCGATTTCCGGATCGAGCGGCGGCACGCCGAGATCGGTGAACAGCTTGCCGGAGGAGATCAAGTCGGTGATGCGGCCGCGATATTCGAAATCCTCGCGCGTGACTGTGGGATAGTGGCGCAACTTGTCGCCGACGACTTCCTTCAGCAGCTCGTCATTCTGGATCTCGTGCACGAGGTCGAAGCCGTATTTCAGCTCGGCGACATCACGTGTCGTATGGGTGAGGATGACTTCCTCGAACTTCTCATAGGTCTCGGGATCGCGGATCAGGCTGGCGAAAGGCGCAATGCCCGTTCCCGTCGAGAACATGTAGAGACGACGGCCCGGCGTCAGCGCGTCGAGCACCAGCGTGCCCGTCGGCTTCTTGCGCATCAGCACCTGGTCGCCCGGCTTGATCGCCTGCAGATGTGAGGTGAGCGGACCGTCCGGCACCTTGATCGAGAAGAATTCAAGCTCCTCGGCCCAGGCGGGGCTGGCAATCGAATAGGCGCGGAAGACCGGTTTGCCCTCGACCATCAGGCCGATCATCGCGAATTCGCCGGAACGGAAACGGAAGCCCTGCGGCCGGGTCATCGTGAAGCGGAAGAGCCGGTCGGTATAGTGCGTGACATCGAGCACCGTCTCGGCATAGACGCCGGCGGGGATGGACAAGGCGAAGTCTTCGGTCTTTGCAGGCGCGTTCATTTCGGTAGCGGATCCCGTTTCGTCGGATGAACAGTCGGATGCGAGCGAGATATTACAAATCGGGCCGGAATTAAAGGCATTCCATTCCACGCGACGCTTCTAAAGGGAAATATGCATGTCATTGTCAGGATTCAATGGCTGGCGGGGAATGTCGTATTTCCCGCTGGCGAAGCCCGGCAAAGGATGCATATTAGAGCAGCACGCCGGAAACGGATGCCGGTTTTCGGCAAAAACGGTGCGACAACAAAGACCTACGGCGTCGAACCCGATTCAGCAACAGGGTTCGGCGATGGTGGCGAAAAAAAGATGCTTGCCGGGGCGAGCGCGATAGGGCGGTCGGGGGAATATGAAGATTTTCAACTACAAGCGTGTTCCTTATGCGGAGATGCGCGCCTTTTCCGTCCATATCCTGACGGCATCCGGCTCCTTCCTTGCCTTTCTCGGCGTCGTTGCCGCCGCCGAACACCGCTTCATCGACATGTTCTGGTGGCTGGGCCTCGCCCTTCTGGTCGACGGCATAGACGGGCCGATCGCCCGCAAGGTGCGCGTCAAGGAAGTGCTGCCGAACTGGTCGGGCGATACGCTCGACAATATCATCGATTACGTCACCTATGTGCTTCTGCCGGCCTTCGCGCTCTATCAGAGTGGCATGATCGGCGAGCCCTGGTCCTTCGTCGCCGCCGGCATGATCGTCGTCTCCAGCGCCATCTACTATGCCGATATGGGCATGAAGACGGACGAGTATTTCTTCTCCGGCTTCCCCGTCGTCTGGAACATGATCGTCTTCACGCTGTTCGTCATCGATGCCAGCGCCACGACGGCGCTCACCGTTGTCATCGTCTCGGTGGTGCTGACCTTCCTGCCGATCAATTTCCTCCACCCGGTCCGGGTCAAAAGGCTGCGCCCGCTCAACCTCGGCGTCTTTTTCCTGTGGTCGGCGCTGGGGATTTTTTCGTTGTTGATGCATTTCGACACGCCCGAATGGGCGCTCATTCTCTTTATCGTGACCGGAATCTATCTTTACGTCATCGGCGCGGTGCTGCAATTCTTCCCCGCTCTTGGACGCGAAGCTTAGGGTAGGCAGATGACCAAAACGCAGGCGGTTTCATTTTCGAGGACGGGCGGGCCGGAGGTTTTCGACTATGTCGAGATCGATCTTCCGCCACCCTCGGCGGGCGAAGTGCAGATCAGGCAGGCGGCGGTCGGGCTCAATTTCATCGACGTCTATTTCCGCAACGGCACCTACAAGACCCCGCATTTGCCCTTCGTCACCGGCAAGGAGGGCGCCGGCACCGTGACATCGGTTGGCCCCGGCGTCGAGGATTTCAAGGTCGGCGACCGCGTCGCCTATGCCGGCGCCGACGGCGCCTATAGCGCCGAACGCAATATCGAGACGCGGCATCTGGTGCTTGTGCCTGACGGCATAGAACTCGAAACGGCAGCGGCGATGATGCTGAAGGGCATGACCGCCGAATATCTCTTGAACCGCACCTTCAAGGTCGGCCCGCAGACGGTCCTACTGTTCCACGCCGCTGCCGGCGGCGTCGGCCTAATCGCCGGCCAATGGGCAAAGGCGCTCGGCGCCACCGTCATCGGCACGGCGGGCTCCGAAGACAAGATCGAGCTGGCGCTCGCCCATGGCTACGACCATGTGATCAACTACAAGAGCGAAGATTTCGTCGGCCGTGTCCGCGAAATCACCGGCGGCAAGGGCGCCGATGTCGTCTACGATTCGATCGGCCGCGATACTTTTCCACAGTCGCTCGATTGCCTGAAGCCGCGCGGCCTTTTTGCCTCCTTCGGTCAATCCTCCGGGCCGATCGAGAATTTCACCCTTGCGGCACTGGCGCAGAAGGGCTCGCTCTTTGCGACGCGGCCGACGCTCTTCACCTACATCGCCGCGCGCCAGGAACTGATCGACAGTGCGAAAGCGCTATTTGATATTGTGCAAAGCAACAAAGTGCGTATCAATATCAATCAAACCTATCCGTTACGTGAGGTTGGGCAGGCTCACGCGGATCTGGAAACAAGAAAAACAACAGGAACGACGCTGCTGATTCCATGAGATCCGAACGGACCGGTTGGCAGAAGAAATGAGGGGAACGTGTCGCCATTGAATGTGCCGGATTCCGGTGCGTTATTATCGGTTCAGAAGCTGACGAAGTTCTTCGGAAGCTTTGCAGCCTGCAATGAAATCGATCTCGATATAGCGCCGGGCGAAATTCATGCGCTTCTCGGCGAAAACGGTGCAGGCAAATCCACCCTGGTGAAGATGCTATTCGGTGTTCTCGAGCCGACGGGCGGGCATATCCTCTGGCAGGGCCAGCCGGTTGCGATCGCCTCGCCGGGGGAGGCCCGCAAGCTCGGCATCGGCATGGTCTTCCAGCATTTCTCGCTGTTCGAGGCGCTGACGGTGGCCGAAAACATCGCCCTGTCGCTCGACGACGCTATCCCAATCGACAAAATCGCCGAGGAGGCGAGGGCGCTGTCGGTCGCCTACGGCCTGCCGCTCGATCCGCATGCCCATGTCGCCGATCTCTCGGTCGGCGAACGCCAGCGCATCGAGATCGTCCGCGCACTGCTGCAGAACCCGAAACTCATCATCCTCGACGAGCCGACCTCGGTGCTGACGCCGCAGGAGGCCGACAAGCTGTTCGAGACGCTGTTCAAGCTGCGCGCCGAGGGGCGTTCGGTTCTTTATATCAGCCACCGTCTGGAGGAAGTGCAGCGCATCTGCGATCGCGCCACCGTTCTGCGCCATGGCCGTGTGACCGGCGCCTGCGATCCCAAGCATGAAACGCCGGCCTCGCTCGCCCGCATGATGGTCGGCAGCGAGGTGGCGACCGTGACGCATCCGGAGCGTAGCGACAAGGGCGAGGTGCAGCTTGCCGTTGCCAACCTTTCCGTCGCAGCCCGCACCCCCTTTGCCATGCCGCTGCGCGATGTGTCGATGGCGGTGCGCTCGGGCGAGATCCTCGCCATCGCCGGTGTCGCGGGCAATGGGCAGAGTGAACTCTTCGACGCTCTGTCTGGCGAATATCCGGTTGCTTCGGCCGAGGCGATCGTCATCCGCAAAAAGCACGTGGGCAATCAGGGCATTACCGCTCGCCGTCTTCTCGGCGCCGGCTTCGTGCCGGAGGAGCGCCACGGCCATGCCGCCGTCTCCGCCATGAAATTGTCGGACAATCTCGTCCTTGCCCGCAGCCAGTCGGACCGCAAGGCGTTCCTGGGCCTGCTCGGCATCATCCGCCACGCGGCAGTGAAATCTGCCGCAAGGCGCATTTCCGAGGCGATGGATGTCCGCAAGAGCGGCGATGATCCGGCCGCCGGCTCCTTATCGGGCGGCAACCTGCAGAAGTTCATCGTCGGCCGCGAGCTTGACCGCCAGCCGGCAGTACTCGTGGTCAACCAGCCGACCTGGGGCGTTGATGCCGGGGCTGCAAGCCGCATCCGCCAGGCGCTCGTGGATCTCGCAAGAAGCGGTTCGGCCGTCGTCGTCATCAGCCAGGATCTCGATGAGATCTTCGAAGTGGCGACCGATATTGCCGTCATCTGCGAAGGCCGTCTTTCCCGCCCGTTTCCGGCAGGCGAACTGACGCGGGAAAGGATCGGACTGCTGATGGGCGGACTGCACGAGAGCAGCTCCGCCCCGGAGGCGCCCCATGCGCATTGAACTTGAAAAACGGGCCGACGTCTCGAAGCTCTTTGCCTTCGCCTCGCCGCTGCTTGCCCTTGTCCTGACGCTGGTGTTCGGCGCCATCATGTTCGCCATGCTCGGCAAGGACCCGGTCGAGGCACTCGACGCCTTCTTCATCGAGCCGCTGCTCGAGATCTGGTCGCTGCACGAGCTGGCGATCAAAGCCGCGCCCCTGATCCTGATCGCCGTCGGCCTGGCCGTCTGTTATCGCTCGAACAACTGGAATATCGGCGCCGAAGGCCAATTCACCATCGGCGCCATCACCGGCTCCTATCTGCCGATCGTCTTTTACGACTGGCATTCGCCGCTCGTGCTGCCGCTGATGCTGATCCTTGGTGCGCTCGGCGGTGCGCTTTTCGCCGCCATTCCGGCGCTGCTGAAGGCGCATTTCAATACCAACGAGATCCTGACGTCACTGATGCTGGTCTATATCGCCCAGCTCTTCCTTGACTGGCTGATCCGCGGCGCTTGGCGCGATCCGAAGGGCTTCAACTTTCCAGTCTCGCGCGATTTCGCACCGGAAGCGGTGCTGCCGGCGATCTGGGAAGAGTCGGGCCGGGCCCATTGGGCCTTCATCTTCGCCATTGTCGCCGCAATCGGCGTTTGGTTCATGCTGCGCTATACGCTGAAAGGCTTCGAAATCGTCGTGCTCGGCCAATCGGAGCGGGCAGGGCGCTTTGCCGGTTTCTCCTCCAAGAAGATGATCTGGTTCAGCTTTCTCTTTTCGGGCGCTCTTGCCGGGCTTGCCGGGATAGCCGAGGTCTCGGGCTCGATCGGCCATTTGCAGCCGGCGATCTCGCCGGGCTACGGCTTCACCGCCATCATCGTTGCCTTCCTCGGCCGCCTCAATCCGCTCGGCATCATCGCATCAGGCCTGGTGCTGGCGTTGACCTATCTCGGCGGCGAGGCAGCACAGCTTTCGCTCGGCGTTTCCGACAAGGTCACCCGCGTCTTCCAGGGGCTGCTGCTCTTCTTCGTGCTCTCCTGTGATACGCTGATCTATTACAAAATCCGCATTGTCTGGTCGCGGCTAAGGGGCAGGGCGGCATGAGCATCTTCGAAGCCATTCTGCTGACAGTCATCACCGCCTCCACACCGCTCGTCATCGCAGCACTCGGTGAACTGGTGACCGAGCGCTCCGGCGTTCTCAATCTCGGTGTCGAAGGCATGATGATCATGGGTGCGGTCGGCGCCTTTGCTGCGGCACAGCTCACCGGTTCGGCCTATATCGGCATTGTCGGGGGCATCGTCAGCGGTGCGCTGTTTTCCTGGCTCTTCGCCTTCCTGACGTTGACGCTCGTCGCCAATCAGGTGGCAACAGGCCTTGCGCTGACGATCCTCGGTCTCGGCGCTTCCGGCATGCTCGGCGAAGCCTTCGTCGGCGCCCCCGGCATCCGGCTGCTGCCGATCGAAATCCCGGTACTTTCAGCCATTCCCTATATCGGGACGGTCCTCTTCAAGCAGGATCTGATCTTCTACCTGTCGATCCTGCTCGTCATCGCCGTCAACTGGTTCCTGTTCAGGAGCCGCACCGGCCTGAAGATCCGCGCCATCGGCGATAATCACGCCTCCGCACATGCGCTCGGCATCAATGTCATCCGCATGCGCTACCTCGCCGTGATGTTCGGCGGCGCCTGCTCGGGCCTTGCCGGCGCGCAGCTATCGCTGATCTATACGCCGCAATGGACCGAGAACATGTCGGGCGGGCGCGGCTGGATCGCACTCGCGCTTGTGGTCTTCGCCTCCTGGCGGCCGTGGCGTCTGCTGGCTGGTGGTTATCTCTTCGGCGCGGTGACGATCCTTCAGTTGCATGCGCAAGCCTTCGGTATCGGCATTCCCTCGCAGTTCCTATCGATGCTGCCCTACGCGGCGACGGTTGTGGTCCTCATCATCATCTCGCATAATCGACGCACGACGTTGATCAATACGCCGGCATCGCTCGGCAAGGCCTTTGTGCCCGACCGGTGAGCAACAACAAAAAGACGGGTTTCGAAACTTCCAACCAACAGGGATCAAAATGAAAAAACTAGCACTTGCTCTCGCAGCAACCGCTGCCCTCGTCCTGAGCATCGGCTCGGCCGCCGAGGCCGCCGACAAGACCAAGGTCTGCTTCGTCTATGTCGGCACCCGCACCGACGGCGGCTGGACGCAGGCCCATGAGAACGGCCGCCTCCAGGTCGAGAAGGAATTCGGTGACAAGATCGAGACGCCCTACCTCGAAAGCGTCCCGGAAGGCCCGGATGCTGAACGCGCCATTGAGCGCATGGCCCGCTCCGGCTGCTCGCTGATCTTCACCACGTCTTTCGGCTACATGGACGCCACCGTTGCCGTCGCCAAGAAGTTCCCGAAGGTGAAGTTCGAGCATGCGACCGGCTTCAAGGCCGCCGACAACGTCGCGACTTACAATTCGCGCTTCTATGAAGGTCGCTATATCAGCGGCATCATCGCCGGCAAGCTCTCGAAAACCGGTACGGCAGGCTATATCGCCACCTTCCCGATCCCTGAGGTGGTGATGGGCATCAATGCCTTCGAAGCCGGTGCCAAGTCGGTCAACCCGAACTTCAAGATGAAGGTCATCTGGGTCAATACCTGGTTCGATCCGGGCAAGGAAGCTGACGCCGCCAAGGCGCTGATCGACCAGGGCGTCGATATCCTCGCCCAGCACACCGACACCACGGCTCCGATGCAGGTCGCCGAACAACGCGGCGTCAAGGCATTCGGCCAAGCTTCGGACATGATCAAGGCCGGCCCGAACGTCCAGTTGACTGCGATCATCGACACCTGGGGCAATTACTACTCCAAGCGCGTCAAGGCGCTTCTCGACGGCACCTGGAAGTCCGAGCAGAGCTGGGACGGCCTGAAGGACGGCATCTTGACGATGGCGCCTTATACCAACATGCCCGACGATGTGAAGAAACTCGCCTCGGAAACCGAAGCCAAGATCAAATCAGGCGAGCTGCATCCCTTTACCGGCCCGATCAACAAGCAGGACGGCACGCCCTGGCTGAAGGCCGGCGAGAAGGCCGATGACGGCACTTTGCTCGGCATGAACTTCTACATCGAAGGCGTCGACGACAAGCTGCCGGGCAAATAATCCCGCAAGCTGTCTCGCAGATGCGAAGAGCGCCCCTGTGGGCGCTCTTTTTTTTGCTGCAATGCATCCCAAGATTCCGATTTACAAAAGTAATACTATATGATTTTTTGACCCTGTGCCGCGAGATGCGGCATTGGGAGGAAATCATGAAATTGAAGACTGCACTTTTGAGTGCCACGATTCTGGCTGCCTGCATGTTCGGTTCTGCTTCGGCCGCCGGCCTCACTGTCGGCTTCTCGCAGATCGGCTCGGAATCGGGCTGGCGTGCGGCTGAAACGACTGTGACCAAGGAGCAGGCCAAGAAGCGCGGCATCGATCTGAAGTTTGCCGATGCGCAGCAGAAGCAGGAAAACCAGATCAAGGCTTTGCGCTCCTTCATTGCTCAGGGCGTCGATGCCATTCTCATTGCTCCGGTCGTCGAAACCGGCTGGGACGACGTTCTCAAGGAAGCCAAGGAAGCCAAGATTCCGGTCATCCTTCTCGACCGTACCATCAAGGCTCCCGACGATCTCTACCTGACGGCGGTGACGTCAGACCTGGTCCATGAAGGCAAAGTCGCAGGCGACTTCTTGGTCAAGACCGTCGGCGACAAGAAGTGCAATGTCGTCGAACTTCAGGGCACCACCGGCTCGTCGCCGGCCATCGCCCGCAAGAAGGGCTTCGAAGAGGCGCTTGCCGGCCACGACAACCTCAAGATCGTTCGCAGCCAGACCGGTGACTTCACCCGCACCAAGGGCAAGGAAGTCATGGAAAGCTTCCTGAAGGCCGAGAATGGCGGCAAGGATATCTGCGCTCTCTACGCCCATAACGACGACATGGCCGTCGGCGCCATCCAGGCGATCAAGGAAGCCGGCCTGAAGCCCGGCAAGGATATCCTCGTCGTCTCCATCGACGCCGTGCCCGATATCTTCAAGGCGATGTCCGAAGGCGAGGCCAATGCCACGGTCGAGCTGACACCGAATATGGCAGGTCCGGCCTTCGATGCGCTCGAAGCCTATCTGAAGGACAAGAAGGCTCCGGCCAAGTGGATCCAGACTGAGTCGAAGCTCTACACGCCTGCCGACGAACCGATGAAGGTCTACGAAGAGAAGAAGGGTCAGGGCTACTGATCTGATGTGACACCGCTGCATAATTCCTTAAATCGGAACTCGATTTCGGGATAAAATCATGCAGCAATTCAAAGCGCTACAGCGTCCTTATGCGTCTCGAAAGACACAGGCGGCGCTGTAGAACCGCACCGGCCCGTCATGGACCGGTGCGGAACTGCCTTTGCCGCCTTGGGACGTCATGTCCGGCCGCGGCGCGGCTTTTGCCGTCAATATCAGGAAAACAGACCCTTATGATTCACGATTTCGAGAACGTTCTCGCGGCCTCCGGAATATCGAAATTCTTTCCCGGCGCAGTGGCGCTGGATAAGGTCGATTTCACGCTCCGCAGAGGCGAGGTGCACGCATTGCTGGGCGAAAACGGTGCCGGCAAGTCGACGCTGATCAAGTGCATCACCGGCGCCTATCATCGCGACGAGGGCAGCCTGACGCTGGACGGCCAGGAAATCAATCCGGCCAATACGCTCGCCGCCCAGAAGCTCGGTATCGGCACGGTCTATCAGGAGGTCAATCTCCTTTCCAATCTGAGCGTCGCTGAAAACCTCTTTCTCGGACGCCAGCCAAGGCGGTTCGGCATGACCGACGTGCGTTCGATGAACCGCAAGGCACGCGATCTGCTCGCCGGCTATGGCGTCGAAATCGACGTCACCGCCGAACTTGGCCGTTTCTCCGTCGCCGTCCAGCAGGTGGTTGCCATCGCCCGTGCCGTTGATCTTTCAGGCAAGGTGCTGATCCTCGATGAGCCCACTGCAAGTCTCGACAATCAGGAGGTGGCGCTGCTCTTCCGCATCATCGAAGACCTCAAGAAGCGCGGCCTGGGCATCGTCTTCATCACCCATTTTCTCGAGCAGGTCTATGCGATCAGCGACCGCATTACCGTGCTGCGCAACGGCAAGCTCGTCGGCACCCGCGAGGTCGCCGATCTGCCGCGCCAGGGCCTGATCGCCATGATGCTCGGTCGCGAACTGGCGCATGTCGAGGAGACGGTCAAGCAACACAGCCTCGCGGCAGGCGAGGTCCGATATCGTTTCGCAGGCTACGGCAAACGCGGCAAGGTCAAACCATTCGACCTTGAGGTGCGCGCCGGAGAGGTGGTCGGTGTTGCCGGCTTGCTCGGCTCCGGCCGCACCGAAACCGCCGAACTGCTTTTCGGCATCGAGCATGCCGACAGCGGCAGCGCCACGATCGACGGCCAGCCGGTCACGCTTTCGAGTCCGCGCGCCGCGATCGCAAAGGGTTTCGGCTTCTGCCCCGAGGACCGCAAAACCGATGGCATCATCGGCGACCTGTCGATCAGGGAGAACATCGCACTTGCGCTGCAGGCTCGCCGCGGCTGGACGCGGCCGCTCTCGCGCGCCGAACAGAATACGCTTGCCGACCGCTACATCAAGGCGCTCGATATCCGCACCACCGATCGCGAGAAGCCTATCCGGCTGCTCTCCGGCGGCAATCAGCAGAAGGCGATCCTCGCCCGCTGGCTGGCGACCAATCCCAAGTTTCTGATCCTCGACGAGCCGACCCGCGGCATCGATGTCGGCGCCCATGCCGAGATCATCCGGCTCATCGAAGAGCTCTGTGCCGGCGGCATGTCGCTGATCGTGATTTCCTCGGAACTTGAAGAGCTTGTCGCCTATAGTTCACGTGTCATCGTACTTCGCGACAGACAGCATATCGCTGAACTGACAGGCGAGCGTATCACCGCTGCCGGCATCGTCGAAGCCATTGCCGCCGCCGAACACAAGATGGAGGATGCATGAGGTCCTCCGTGAAAGCGCTGGCATATCGCCTGGCGCCGCAATTGATTGCGCTCGTTGTCATTCTTTTGTTGAATTTCATCACGTCACCGCAGTTTTTTAATGTCGTTGTTCAGAATGGCCGGCTCTATGGCAGCCTGATCGATGTGCTGAACCGCGGCGCGCCGGTGGCGCTGCTGGCGATCGGCATGACGCTGGTCATTGCCACCAAGGGCATCGACCTGTCCGTCGGTGCGGTCATCGCGATCTGCGGCGCCGTCGCCGCATCGTCGATTGTTTCAGGAAATTCAGTTGCCTACACCATTATCCTGACACTTGCGATTGGGCTTGCCTGCGGCGTCTGGAACGGGTTCCTGGTGGCAGTCCTCAATATCCAGCCGATCATCGCCACGCTGGTGCTAATGGTGGCCGGCCGCGGCATCGCCCAGCTGATCACCGAAGGCGCCATCCTGACCTTCAACGATGACGGGCTGACCTTCTTCGGCAGCGGTTCGCTGCTGCTTCTACCGATGCCTGTCGTCATCTGGCTTCTCGTCGGCCTGCTCGTCATCCTGCTTGTCCGCCGCACGGCGCTCGGCATGCTGATCGAGGCCGTTGGCATCAATCGCCGCGCCAGCACGCTCTCCGGCATTCAAACGCCGGTGCTGCTGATGGCGGTCTATATGCTGAGCGGGATCTGTGCCTCGATTGCGGGCATCATCGTCGCAGCCGACATCAAGGGCGCGGATGCCAACAATGCCGGCCTATGGCTGGAACTCGACGCGATCCTGGCCGTCGTCGTCGGCGGCAATTCGCTGCTCGGCGGTCGCTTCAGCATTCTCGGATCGCTGATCGGCGCGATGATCATCCAGGCGGTGAATACCGGCATCCTGTCCGCCGGCTTCCCGCCTGAATTCAACCTGATCATCAAGGCCGTCATCATTATCGTCATCCTCGTCATCCAGTCGCCTGCGGTGCAATCGCTCGCCATCTTCGCCAGCCGCCGGCAGGGCGGAAGGGAGCAGCCGAAATGAACTCCAAATACCTGCCGCTGCTTGCGACCATCGTCATCTTCGTGCTCGCCTATGCTGGATGCGCGCTGCAATATCCGAACATTCTGTCGACGCGCGTCATCGGCAATCTTTTGACCGACAACGCCTTTCTCGGCATCGCCGCCGTCGGCATGACCTTCGTCATCATTTCGGGCGGCATCGATCTGTCGATCGGCTCGGTCATTGCCTTTACCGGCGTGTTGCTCGCGGTGATCCTGCAGAAAACCGCGATCCATCCGCTGCTCGCCTTTGCGATCGTGCTCGTCATCACGACTGCCTTTGGCGGTATCATGGGCGCGATCATCCACTATCTGGAAATGCCGGCCTTCATCGTCACGCTTGCCGGCATGTTCCTGGCACGCGGCATGGCCTTCGTGCTCTCGATCGACAGCATTCCGATCGATCACGAATATTATTCGACGCTGACGAGCCTCTATTACCGTCTCCCCGGCGGCGGGCGGCTGACGCTGATCGGCGGCATCATGCTTCTGGTCTTTGCGGTCGGCATCTTCATCGCCCAGCGCACCCGCTTCGGCACCAACGTCTATGCACTCGGCGGCGGCACGCAGACGGCGCGGCTGATGGGCGTGCCGGTCGGACGCACGACAATCCAGATCTATGCGCTGTCGGGCTTTCTTGCAGGCCTATCCGGGATCGTTTTTTCGCTGTACACCTCTGCCGGATATTCTCTTGCAGCAGTCGGCGTCGAACTCGATGCCATCGCGGCGGTGGTCATTGGAGGGACGCTGCTGACCGGAGGAGCGGGATTCGTGGCGGGAACCTTGATCGGTATCCTGATCCAGGGGCTCATTCAGACCTACATCACCTTCGACGGTACGCTGTCGAGCTGGTGGACCAAGATCCTGATTGGCCTTCTGCTATTTGCATTCATCCTGATGCAGAAAGCCATCCTGTTCGTTTCCAGTCTGAACAAGAGGTACGCCTGAGGGGGAGACGGATCGCTTGCGCTACAAATTGGACGAGACACGCAAGACGGGGCGCAGAACCCGGACGAGCCACGCCCAGGTCGTCGACGAACTTGGCAAGGCGATCGTCGCCGGCACCTATCCCGTTGGCTCGATCCTGCCTGGCGATACGGAACTGGCGCAGCGTTTCAAAGTGTCCCGCACCGTCTTGCGTGAGACGATGAAGACGCTTGCCGCCAAGGGCATGGTCGTCGCCAAGGCGCGGGTCGGCACGCGTGTGACCGAGAAGAACCTCTGGAACATGTTCGACAGCGAGATCATCGCCTGGCACTTCGACAACGGCGTGACGGAGGAGTTTCTGCTGCAGCTCTACGATATTCGCCTCGCCTTCGAACCCTTCGCCGCCGGTCTCGTCGCCGAGCGGGCGAATGCCGAGGATATCGAGATGCTGCGCGGGCTGGCGCTCGAGATGGCCGCGGCCGGTCATACAGCCGACAGCCTCGCACTCGCCGACCTTCGTTTTCACCTGGCGATCGCCGAAGCCTCGCACAATCCCTTCATGCGGACGCTCGGCAGCCTCATCGAAGCGGCTCTCGTCGGCATGTTCCGCATAAGCACGCCGCCAACCGAAAACGGCTTCGCCAATATCGCCGACACCCATATGCGCATCGTCGATGCGATCGTTTCCGGCGATAACGCCGCCGCGCGCCGCGCGATGGAGGACGTCATCCTGGATGGCCGCGTTCATGTGCACGAGGCCTTCGTGGCCCGCGGTTCCGACGCCGTCACAGGGCCGATTTCGGCCGCAATTTCACCTTTGTGAAGGCTTTGCTTATCGATAGCGCCGCGCGTCTTTTCGAGAGCCGCAAAGGACGCTGCAGCACTTTGAATGGCTGCATAATTTATCCTTAAATCGATTCCGATTTAGGGAATTTTGCAGTATGAGGCGATAAAGCCGCCTCATGGCGCGGATTCGCGGAGCAAATCATGGAACGCACTTGTCTTGCCGTCATCCTTGCCGCCGGTGACAGCACGCGGATGAAATCCTCGAAATCGAAGGTGCTGCATCCGGTCGCCGGACGGCCAATGATCGCCCATGTGGTCGAGGCGGTCGCCTCCGCCGGCATCTCGTCCGTCGCCCTTGTCGTCGGCCGCGACGCCGAGGACGTGGCGAAGGCGGCAAGCATCGACGGCGTCGGCATCGAATCCTATCTGCAGAAGGAACGCCTCGGCACCGGCCACGCGGTGCTGGCGGCGCGCGAAGCGATCGCCAAGGGTTACGACGATATCCTCGTCACCTATGGCGACGTGCCGCTCCAGACCGACGGGCCGCTCAAAGCCGCCCGCCAGGGCCTTGCCGATGGCAGCGATGTCGTCGTCATCGGCTTCCACACCGACCGCCCGACCGGCTACGGCCGCCTGCTCGTCAAGGACGGCGAACTCATCGCCATCCGCGAGGAGAAGGACGCGACCGATGCCGAGCGCACCGTCACCTGGTGCAACAGCGGGCTGATGGCGATCAACGGCAGAAAGGCGCTCGATCTTCTCGCGCGTATCGGCAATGCCAATGCCAAGGGTGAATTTTATCTGACCGATCTCGTCGAGATCGCTCGTTCGCTCGGCGGACGCGTCACCGCGGTCGATGCTCCCGAGATCGAGATGACCGGCTGCAACACCCGTGCCGAACTCGCCGTCATCGAGCGTTTCTGGCAGGAGCGCCGCCGCCACGAGATGATGCTGGCCGGCGTCACCATGATCGCGCCGGAAACGGTTGTTCTGTCCTACGATACCGTCATCGGCCAGGATGCGCTGATCGAGCCGAACGTCGTCTTCGGTCCCGGCGCGGTGATCGACAGCGGCGCCGTCATTCATGCTTTCTCGCATATCGAAGGCGCCCATGTCAGCCAAGGTGCGACCGTCGGCCCCTTCGCCCGGCTGCGGCCAGGTGCCGATCTCGCCAACGGCGCGAAGGTCGGCAATTTCTGCGAGGTCAAGAACGGCCGGCTGGGCGAGGGCGCCAAGGTCAACCACCTGACTTACATCGGCGATGCCGTCATCGGCGCCGGCAGCAATATTGGCGCCGGCACGATCACCTGCAACTATGACGGCGTCAACAAGAGCGAGACGGTGATCGGCGAAAACGCCTTCATCGGTTCCAACTCCTCGCTGGTCGCGCCGGTGACGATCGGCGACGGCGCCTATATCGGCTCCGGCAGTGTCATCACCGTCAATGTGCCGGCCGACGCGCTGGCCCTCGGCCGAGCCCGACAGGAGATCAAGCCCGGCCGCGCGACGCCGCTGCGCGAACGCGCGCTCGCCATCAAGGCGGCGAAGAAGGCGAAAGCCTGACCGGCCTTGCGTAACCGGCGGAAATTCAAAGTGACCGCCGAGGTGATTGAGAAATAAGCAGGAATCGTTAGGACTGGCCTCGTCATCGAAGCCTTCATGGGGATACTATATGTGCGGCATTGTGGGGATCGTCGGAACTGCGCCTGTTGCTGGGCGCCTGGTCGATGCGCTGAAGCGTCTCGAATATCGTGGTTACGATTCCGCCGGTGTCGCCACCATTCATGACGGCGTGATGGATCGCCGCCGCGCCGAGGGCAAGCTGTTCAATCTGGAAAAGCGCCTCGACAGCGAACCGCTGCCCGGCATCGTCGGCATCGCCCACACGCGCTGGGCGACCCACGGTGTTCCCAACGAGACCAATGCCCATCCGCATTTCGTCGAAGGCGTCGCCGTCGTCCATAACGGCATCATCGAGAACTTCTCCGAGCTTCGCGACGAATTGACCGAGGAGGGTTCGGTCTTCCAAACCCAGACCGACACCGAGGTGGTCGCCCATCTGCTGGCGAAATATTTGCGCGAAGGCCTCGAGCCGCGCGACGCCATGCTGAAGATGCTGAACCGGGTGACCGGCGCCTATGCGCTGGCTGTTATGCTCAAGGCTCATCCCGGCACGATCATGGCCGCCCGTTCCGGACCGCCGCTT
This sequence comes from Rhizobium leguminosarum bv. viciae USDA 2370, assembly GCF_002008365.1. Taxonomy (GTDB): domain Bacteria; phylum Pseudomonadota; class Alphaproteobacteria; order Rhizobiales; family Rhizobiaceae; genus Rhizobium; species Rhizobium leguminosarum. The sequence continues at coordinate 798,008 of NZ_MRDL01000051.1, read as the reverse complement.
GCCGTCGGCTATGGCCGCGGCGAGATGTTCCTCGGCTCGGACGCGATCGCGCTCTCGCCCTTCACCAACGAGATCACCTATCTCGTCGACGGCGATTTCGCCGTTCTCACCCGGGACGGTGTCGCAGTGCTCGATTTCGCCGGCAAGCCGGTCAAGCGCGCCCGCCAGATCTCGCAAGCGACCGCCTATGTCGTCGACAAGGGCAACCACCGCCATTTCATGGAAAAGGAAATCTACGAGCAGCCGGAGGTCATCTCCCATGCGCTCAGCCACTATGTCGATTTCGCCGAGAACACGATCGGCGCCAATGCCGCCGCGATCGACTTCAACGCGTCAACCGGACTTGCGATCTCGGCCTGCGGCACGGCCTATCTCGCCGGCCTCGTCGGCAAATACTGGTTCGAGCGTTATGCCCGCCTGCCTGTTGAGATCGACGTCGCCTCCGAGTTTCGCTACCGCGAAATGCCGCTGTCGCCGTCGCAGGCAGCACTCTTCATCTCGCAGTCCGGCGAGACCGCCGATACGCTGGCATCGCTGCGCTATTGCCGCGATAACGGGTTGAAGATCGGCGCGGTCGTCAATGTCCGCGAATCGACGATCGCGCGCGAATCCGACGCCGTCTTCCCGATCATGGCCGGCCCCGAAATCGGCGTTGCCTCGACCAAGGCCTTCACCTGCCAGCTTGCCGTGCTGGCAGCGCTGGCAATCGGCGCCGGCAAGGCGCGCGGCACGGTGAGTGCTGACGAGGAGAGGGCGCTGGTGCGCCATCTCGCCGAAATGCCGCGCATCATGAGCCGGGTGCTGAACCTTATCCAGCCGCAGATGGAAAGCCTGTCGCGCGAGCTGTCGAAGTGCAAGGACGTGCTCTATCTCGGCCGCGGCACCAGCTTCCCGCTCGCCATGGAAGGCGCCCTGAAGCTCAAGGAAATCTCCTATATCCATGCCGAGGGTTATGCTGCCGGCGAATTGAAGCACGGACCGATCGCGCTGATCGACGAGAACATGCCTGTCATCGTCATCGCCCCTTACGACCGTTTCTTCGAAAAGACCGTCTCGAACATGCAGGAGGTCGCAGCCCGCGGCGGCCGCATCATCTTCATCACCGACGAGGCCGGCGCGGCCGCCTCGAAACTGCCGACCATGGCGACGATCACCCTGCCTGTGGTCGACGAAATTATCGCGCCGATGATCTTCTCGCTGCCGATCCAGCTGCTCGCCTATCACACTGCCGTCTTCATGGGCACGGATGTCGACCAGCCGCGCAACCTGGCGAAATCCGTGACCGTGGAATAAGCCTGTAGGGCCGGGACCGTCGCGCCGAAACATATTGTGCGGCGCGCCGAATTCTGGCAGTTTTGGTCTACGGACAAGGGGGAAGGGCCGGCGTACCGGCCTGTCCACGACTGAGATGGAGATCATCAGGAAACGATGACCGACAACACCCCCAGAATGCCGGTCGCGACCCGGCTGAGGAATAATTTTCTCGCAGGGCTGATCATCTGCGCGCCGATCGCGATCACCATCTGGCTGACCTGGACCTTCATCCATTGGTCGGACAGCTGGGTCCGGCCTTATATTCCGGCGCGCTGGAATCCGGAAAGCTATCTCAATTTCGCCATTCCCGGTTTCGGTCTGCTGACCGCCGTTATCCTGATCACCGTCGTCGGCTTCCTCGGCAAGAACCTCATCGGCCAGAGCATCGTCCGGTTCGGCGAATCGATCGTTCAACGCATGCCGCTGGTGCGCACGATCTACAGAAGCGTGAAGCAGATTTTCGAAACCGTGCTGAAGGAACAGGCGAACTCCTTCAAGAAGGTCGGCCTCATCGAGTATCCGGGTCCCGGCCTCTGGGCACTGATCTTCATCGCCACCGACGCCAAGGGCGAAATCGCTTCGAAGTTCAATGCCATGGGCCAGGATATGGTCGCCGTCTTCCTGCCGCCGACGCCGGTGCCGACAGCCGGCTTCCTCATCTTCGTGCCGCGCGAGAAGATCGTCATGCTCGATATGTCGCCGGAAGACGCCGCCAAGTACCTGATTTCAGGCGGGCTTGTGGCGCCCGAACACAAGCCGGCCGATCCCAAGCAGAAGCATTTGCCGCGGCCGAAGCCGGTGGCGGTTTCCAAAGCGGATTGATGCATGTCGCCCAAAAGTGTTCAGCGGTTTTGAGTTAACGACATGCATAGAACAAAGACTTAAAGCGCGCCGCGGCGCGCTTTATCCAGCCCTGAGAAAACGGATCGCCTCGTCGCGGCGGAAAAGATAGAGCAGGGTGCGGATCGCCGTTCCTCTCTCCGTGGTCAGCTCCGGATCGCGCTCGATGAGGTAGGCGGCATCCTTGCGGGCGATCTCCAACAGGTCGGCATGCGCCTCGAGACTGGCGATGCGGAAACCCGGCGTGCCCGATTGCCTCGTGCCGAGCAATTCGCCTTCACCGCGCAGCTTCAGGTCCTCCTCGGCGATGCGGAAACCGTCTTCCGTCTCCCGCATGATCGAAAGCCTGGCATGGCCGGTCTCGCCGAGTGGTCCCTTGTAGAGCAGGATGCAGGTCGAGGCCTCGTCGCCGCGCCCGACGCGGCCGCGCAGCTGATGCAATTGCGCCAGGCCGAAGCGTTCGGCATGTTCGATCACCATGATCGTCGCATCCGGCACGTCGACACCGACCTCGACGACGGTGGTGGCGACGAGCAGCCGGGTCTCGCCGTTCTTGAACGCCATCATCGCCGCGTCCTTCTCCGGCCCGCTCATGCGGCCGTGGATGAGGCCGACATCCGGGCCGAGTGCCGAGACCAGCGTCGCGTGCCGTTCCTCGGCCGACATCAGGTCGAGCTCCTCGGACTCCTCGACCAGCGGGCAGATCCAGTAGGCCTTCTTGCCCTCGGCAATCGCGCTTTGCAGTCGGCCGACGATTTCGCCGGTCCGTTCCATCGGCACGGTGATCGTCTGGATCGGTTTGCGGCCGGCCGGTTTTTCGGTGAGTTTGGAGACGTCCATATCGCCGAAGGCGGCGAGCACCAGCGTGCGCGGGATCGGCGTCGCCGTCATGACAAGCATATGCGGCGAGAGGCCCTTGGCGGTCAGCCGCAGGCGCTGATGCACGCCGAAACGGTGCTGCTCGTCGACGACGGCAAGCATCAGATTGGCGTAGGCGACGCTGTCCTGGAACAGCGCATGCGTGCCGATGATGATCTGGGCAGCACCCGAGGCGATGCGCTCCAGGATTTCCTCCCGCTCGCGTCCCTTGGTGCGCCCGGTCAGCACCTCGATGCTGAGTCCGGCGGCGGCGGCGAATTTCGAGATCGTCGCGTGGTGCTGCCGCGCCAGGATTTCGGTCGGCGCCATCAGCACGGCCTGGCCGCCGCTCTCGATCACCGCCGCCATCGCCATCAGCGCCACCAGCGTCTTGCCGGAACCGACATCGCCCTGCAGCAGCCGCAGCATGCGCTCGTTGCCGGCCATATCCTTCAAAACCTCGGCGATCGCCTCGTTCTGGCTTGACGTGAGCGAGAAGGGCAAGGCCTTCAGGATCTTGCTGCTGATGGCGCCGGTCGCATGCACCGGCTGGCCCGCCACCTTGCGCAGCCTCTGCCGCACCAGGCTCAGTGACAGCTGTCCGGCGAGGAACTCGTCATAGGCAAGCCGCCGCCGGGCAGGGGCCTGCGGGTCGATATCGGTAGGGTCGCGCGGCTCGTGCAGCATGTGGAAACTGTCGCGGATCGACGGCAGGCCCTGTTTCTCAGTCAAGGCCAGGTCGATCCATTCCGGCAGCTCGGGAAAACGCGGCAGGCCGGCGTCGATGATCTTGCGCAGCGTCTTCGGCGAGAGCCCCGCCGTCAGCGAATAGATCGGCTCGACCAGCGGCAGGCTCTCCGTCTCGTCCGCCCTGACGATATAATCGGGATGCACCATCGAGGCGCGGCCGTTGAACCAGTCGATCTTGCCGCTGACCGTCACCTCCGCGTCAACAGGCAGCTGTTTTTCCAGCCACGCCGCCTGTCCGCGGAAGAAGACCAGCGTCAGCTCGCCGGTCTCGTCATGCAGGAAGACGCGATAGGGAATGTTGCTTTTGCCGCGCGGCGGCAGCTGGTGCCGGTCGACGCGCGCCGTGATCGTCACGATCGCGCCCTGCGGCGCGCGCGCGATTCCAGGCTGGTTGCGCCGGTCGATCAGCGAAAAGGGCGCGTGGAAGAGCAGGTCGATGACCCGGCAATCTTCCAGCGTCTCGCGCCCGAGCAGCTTGACCAGCAGGTCGGCGATCTTCGGGCCGACGCCCGGAAGGCCCGAAATGGGGGAAAACAGAGGATCGAGAATGGCGGGGCGCATGTGGCCAAAATGCGATGAACAATGCGGCCTTGGCAAGGCTGACAAGCCGCTTTCCAGGGTCTATAGAGGCGCATCAACAGGAAGGTAATGCCATGACAGGTGTCACGCTCACGAGTGCCGGTCTTGACCCGCGCCGCCGCAGAATCCTTTTCCGCTGCTGGCATCGCGGCATTCGCGAGATGGATCTGGTCTTCGGCCAGTTCGCCGAAGCCGAGGTCGCGAATCTGTCGGAAGCCGAGCTCGACGAGTTCGAGACGATCATGGCGGAAGAGGACAATGATCTCGTCCGCTGGATCATGGGAACATGGCCGGTGCCTGAGCGTTTCCAGACACCGATGTTTGCCCGCATCGCCGCCTACAAGCCCGATTTCGACAAGCCCCTCAGGACGCCGGAATGATCCCTGGTTTCGATGCGAAGAAGCTTGCGGCCATTGCCGAGCCGCTGACGATCGGCAATGTGCCGGCAGGTCTGGAGACGCTGCTGCTCGCCGAGCTCGCCCGAACGGGAGAGCCGGTCGCCTATGTCATGTCCGACGGCCACCGCATGGCCGATCTGGAACAGATGCTGGGCTTTGTCGCCCCCGACATTCCGGTTCTCACCCTGCCGGCCTGGGACTGTCTGCCCTATGACCGCGTCTCGCCGAGTGCCGACACCTCGGCCCGCCGGCTTGCCGCACTCGGCGGCCTCATCGCCCATCGCAAGAAGCCGCACGCGGCAATCGTGCTCGTCACCGCCAATGCCATGCTGCAGAAGGTGGCGCCGCAGGATGTCATCGAAAGCCTGACTTTTTCGGCTCGTCCCGGCAACCAGCTGCGCATGGACGATCTCGCCGGTCGCCTGGAGCGCAATGGCTTCGAGCGGGTCGCGACCGTTCGCGAGGTCGGTGAATATGCCGTGCGCGGTGGCATTCTCGACGTCTTCGTGCCGGGTTCCGAAGAGCCGGTCCGCCTCGATTTCTTTGGCGATACGCTGGAAAGCATCCGCAGCTTCGATCCGGCCAGCCAGCGTACGACCGGGCAGGTGCGATCCCTCGATCTCAACCCGATGAGCGAAGTGACGCTGACGCCGGATACGATCAGCCGCTTCCGCAAGAATTACCTCTCCGCCTTCGGTGCGACCACACGCGACGACGCGCTCTATCTCGCCGTCTCCGAAGGCCGCCGTTACCCCGGCATGGAGCATTGGCTGCCGCTTTTCTACGAGAAGCTCGATACCGTCTTCGACTATCTCAGCGGCTTCCGGATCGTCATCGACCATACGGTGCGTGAGGCAGCAGAAGAGCGCTCCAAGCTCGTTTTCGATTATTACGACGCCCGCCTGAATTCCGGCCAGCCGACCAAGGGCCAGATGACGCAGGGCACGCCTTACAAGCCGGTGACGCCGGGCCAGCTCTATCTCGACAGCAAGCTTTTCGTCAAAACCCTGGACGCGCTCGGCGCGATCCGTATCAGCCCCTTCAATGAACATGAGGGTGAGGCGCGGCGGGTCGTCAATGTCGACGCCCGCCAGGGCCAGCGCTGGGCGCGTTCGAACGCCGAAGGCGGCGGCGATGCCGAACGCATCAACATCTTCGACGTCGTCGTCAAGCATATTGCCGATCGCCGTGCCGCCGGCGCGAAAGTGCTGGTCACCGCCTGGACCGAAGGCTCGCTGGAGCGGCTGCTGCAGGTGCTGAACGAGCACGGCCTGGAAAAGGTCAAGCCGATCGAGGCGCTGAAGGATGTCGGTTCGCTGGCGAGAGGCGAGGCGGCCGCTGCCGTGCTCAGTCTCGAAGCCGGCTTCGAGGCCGGCGACCTCGTCGTCATCGGCGAGCAGGACATCCTCGGCGACCGCATGGTGCGCCGCTCCAAGCGCCGCAAGCGCGCAGCCGATTTCATCTCGGAAGTCGCGGGCCTCGACGAGGGCTCGATCGTCGTCCACGCCGAACATGGCATCGGCCGCTTTATAGGGCTGAGGACCATCGAGGCCGCTGGTGCTCCGCATGCCTGCCTCGAACTGCAATATGCCGACGAGGCCAAGCTTTTCCTGCCGGTCGAAAACATCGATCTTCTCTCGCGCTATGGCGGCGAGGGCACCGAAGCCCAACTCGACAAGCTCGGTGGCGGCGCCTGGCAGATGCGCAAGGCCAAGCTCAAGAAACGCCTGCTCGACATGGCCGATGCGCTGATCCGAATCGCCGCCGAGCGCCTGACGCGCCATGCGCCGATGCTGACGACGCCTGAAGGCCTTTACGACGAATTCGCCGCCCGCTTCCCCTATGACGAGACCGAGGACCAGGATAACGCCATCGAGGCGGTGCGCTCCGATCTCGGCGCCGGCCGGCCGATGGACCGTCTGGTCTGCGGTGACGTCGGTTTCGGCAAGACCGAAGTGGCGCTGCGCGCCGCCTTCGTCGCGGCGATGAACGGTGCCCAGGTCGCCGTCGTCGTGCCGACGACGCTGCTTTCCCGCCAGCATTTCAAGACCTTTTCCGAGCGTTTCCGCGGTCTGCCGGTGCGCATCCAGCAGGCCTCGCGCCTTGTGGGCGCCAAGGAGCTGGCGTTGACCAAGAAGGAAGTGGCTGAGGGGAAGACCGATATCGTCGTCGGCACCCATGCGCTGCTCGGCGCTGGCATCAAATTCGCCAATCTCGGTCTGCTCGTCATCGATGAGGAGCAGCATTTCGGCGTCAAGCACAAGGAGCGGCTGAAGGAGCTGAAGAGCGACGTGCATGTGTTGACGCTGTCGGCAACGCCGATCCCGCGCACGCTGCAGCTTGCCATGACCGGCGTGCGCGAACTGTCGCTGATCACCACGCCGCCGGTCGACCGCATGGCGGTGCGCACCTTCATCTCGCCCTTCGACAGCCTGGTCATCCGCGAGACGTTGATGCGCGAGCATTATCGAGGCGGCCAAAGCTTCTATGTCTGCCCTAGGCTTGCCGACCTCGAGGACGTGCATGCCTTCCTGCAATCGGACGTGCCGGAGTTGAAGGTTGCCATCGCCCATGGCCAGATGCCGGCCGGCGAACTCGAAGACATCATGAACGCCTTTTATGAAGGCCGTTACGACGTGCTGTTGTCCACCACCATCGTCGAATCCGGCCTCGATGTGCCCACGGCCAATACGCTGATCGTCCACCGCGCCGACATGTTCGGCCTTGCCCAGCTCTATCAGCTGCGCGGCCGCGTCGGCCGCTCGAAGGTACGCGCTTTCGCCCTCTTCACCCTGCCGGTCAACAAGGTGCTGACGGCCACCGCCGAACGCCGCCTCAAGGTGCTGCAGTCGCTAGATACGCTCGGCGCCGGTTTCCAGCTGGCAAGCCACGATCTCGATATCCGCGGCGCCGGCAATCTGCTCGGCGAGGAGCAGTCCGGCCACATCAAGGAGGTCGGTTTCGAGCTCTACCAGCAGATGCTGGAAGAGGCGGTTGCCGAGGTCAAGGGTGTCGACGAGATCCACGACACCGGCTGGTCGCCGCAGATCTCGGTCGGCACGACGGTGATGATCCCGGAAGGCTACGTGCCCGACCTGCACCTGCGCATGGCGCTCTATCGCCGTCTCGGCGAAATCACCGAGCTCAAGGAGATCGATGGCTTCGGCGCCGAGATGATCGACCGATTCGGCCCGATGCCGATCGAAGTCCAGCATCTGTTGAAGATCGTCTACATCAAATCGCTCTGCCGCACCGCCAATGTCGAAAAGCTCGATGCCGGCCCGAAGGGCGTCGTCGTGCAGTTCCGCAACAAGGAATTCCCCAACCCGGCAAACCTCGTAGGTTATATCGGCAAGCAGGGCACGATGGCGAAGATCCGCCCCGATCACAGCCTGTTCTTGACCCGCGACCTGCCGACGCCGGAAAAACGCCTGCAGGGCGCAGCTGTTATCATGACGCAACTGGCGGAACTGGCGAAATAGAGCAATTCCAGCAAAACTGTGCCGCGGTTTTGCTGGGCAAAGCGCGAAGCGATTTTGCCAGGAATTGCGTGAAAAAGGGAGATAGAGATGGGAACATACGGCGCAACGATCGCCTGGCAGCGGAACGGCGAAACCTTCACCGACAACCGCTACAGCCGTGCCCACCGCTGGACCTTCGACGGCGGCATCGAGGTGAAGGCATCCTCGTCCTCGCATGTCGTTCCGCTGCCCTATTCGGCTGAGGATGCCGTCGATCCGGAAGAGGCCTTCGTCGCCTCGCTCTCCAGCTGCCACATGCTCTGGTTCCTATCGATCGCCGCCAAACAGCGATTTTGCGTCGACAGCTATACCGATGCTGCCGAGGGCATCATGGAGAAGAATGCCGAAGGCCGTCTTGCCATGACCGTCGTGACCCTCCGTCCGCATGTCGTCTTCAGCGGCGAAAAGCAGCCCTCGCTCAGCGAGTTGGAAAGCTTGCACCATCGCGCCCACGACGAATGTTTCATCGCTAATTCGGTGAAGACCGAGGTGCGCTGCGTTCCGGTTCTGGGCTAGAGCTGGGGCCGTCGACGTCAGTTGAGGCCTGATCGTGCCTCGGCTTTCGCCTTGGCGATATCGCGCAGCGCGTTCGCCAGGACGTCAGGCGTCTGTGCACCGCTGACGGCATATTGCTGGTCGAAGATGAAGAATGGCACGCCGTTGACGCCCATCTCCTGCGCTGCCTTGATCTCGGCGACGATCAGATCGCGATCGGCTTCGGAAGCAAGCAGCGAGGCGATGACCGAACGGTTGAGGCCGGCCTTCTCGGCGATATCGAGCAGCACCGCATGGTCGCCGACATTGCGGCCTTCCTCGAAATTCGCCTTGAACAGCGCGGCAACGACCTTGTCCTGCTTCTCACGGCCTTCGATCATCGCCCAGTGGATTAGCCGATGCGCATCGAGCGTGTTAGGGCCGATCTTGATCGCCTCGAAATCGAAGGCGATGCCGACCTCGCGGCCGTAATCGGAGAGCATCTTGTGCGCCTGCGCCACGCGCTCCTCGCCGCCGAGCTTCTCAGCCAGCGCCTTCTTCTGGTCGACGCCTTCCTTGGGATAGTCGGGATTGAGCCGGTACGGCCGCCAGTTGATGTCGACGCCGATTTGGTCTTGCACCTCGGCGATGGCGAGCTCCAGCCGCGCCTTGCCGAGATAGCACCAGGGGCAGACGACATCCGAGACGACGTCGATGGTGATACGCTCCATGATGATTTTCCTTATTCTGTGCGTCTCCCAAGGGAGACATTCAAGCCGGAGCGGTCCGGCTGCTTCTTATTGGGCGCTCGTATCCCACCAGAGCGGCAGTTGGTAGCCGTAGAGCGGCACCGTATCGGGATGGCCGATGCGTTTGCTGCGCGCCACCCATTGCTGCCCCATATGATAGAGCGGCAGCACGTAATGGCTGGACAGCAGCAGCCGGTCGTAGGAGCGCACCGCCGCGGTGAAATCCTCGGCCGAGCGCGCCCGGAGCAGGTGATCGATCAACGCATCGAGATCGGGATCCGCAGCGCCGGCGAAGCTGTCGCTGCCCTCGCGGGTCTTCGCGGCCGAAGACCAGCGGCCGAGCTGTTCGTTTCCAGGTGATAGCGAGGACGTGTAGGACTTCATGATCATGTCGAAGTCGAAGCTGTTCGTCCGGCTCTGATACTGCGAATCGTCGACAGTGCGGATCGAAGCGGCGATGCCGATCGTCTGCAGCGAACGCTGATAGGCGACAGCGAGCTTCTCCTGGTCGGCATTCTGCGTCATGATCTCGAAGGCGAGCTGGCGGCCGGAGGCATCGAGCATCTTTCCGCCCTGGATCGTATAGCCGCCCTGTTTCAGCTGCTCGACGGCCTGTTTCAGCACATTGCGGTCGCGGCCGGAGCCGTCGGTGACCGGCAGCTTGTAGGTGCCGTCGAGAATCTCCGGCGCAATTTTGTCCTTGATCGGCCCGAGCAGGGCAAGCTCGGCCGCATTGGCGGGAACCCCGAAACTTGACAGCTCGGAATTCTGCCAGAAGCTCTGGGTGCGTTTGTAGGCGCCGGAATAGAGGTTCTTGTTGGCCCATTCGAAATCGAACACCAGCGACAGGCCTTCGCGCACCTTGGGATCGGCAAAGATCGGTCGGCGCGTGTTGAACACGAAGCCGAGCATGCCGCTCGGCAGTTTCGGCGTGAACACGTCCTTGACCACAGCCCCCGAGGTGACGGCGGGGAAATTATAGGCATTGGCCCAATGACCGGGATTGCCGTCGGGATAAATGTCGACATCGCCCTTCTTGAAGGCCTCGAACAGGGTCGTATCCTGCAGGAAATACTGGACGGTGATCTGGTCGTAATTGTCGGTGCCGACCTTGGCGGGAATGTCCTTGCCCCAGTAGTTCGGATCGCGCTCATAGGTGATGCTCTCGCCGGGCTTCACCGTCTTCACCTTGTAGGGGCCGGAGCCGACCGGCGGCGCCAGCGATGAACGGTCGAAGGTCTCTGGGTCGATCGCATGTTTCGGCAGCACCGGGAACAGGCCGAAGATCAGCGGCGTCTCCCGGTCGGCCTTCTCGTTGAAGGTGAAGCGCACGCTGCGCTCGCCGACTTTTTCCATCTTGGCGACGACGTTGAGGCGGTTGGCGAAGGGCACGCGGCCCTTGTCGCGCATCAGCTCGAAGGTGAACATCACATCCTCGGGCGTCACCGGCTGGCCGTCGGCCCATTTCGCCTTTGGATTGAGGTTGAACTGAATGAAGCTCCGGTTGTCGTCCCATTCGACCGTTTCGGCGAGCAGGCCGTAGAGCGTGAAGGGCTCGTCCCTGGAGCGCTGCATCAGCGATTCGTAGACGAGATTGCCGTAGTCCGGATCCCACATGCCGCGCGCCGTCGTGCGCATGCTCTTCAGGATGAACGGATTGAGGCTGTCGAAGGTGCCGACCACGCCATAGGTGATCTTGCCGCCCTTTTTGACGTCGGGATTGACGTAAGGGAAGTGCTTGTAATCGGCCGGCAAAGCCGGCTCGCCATGCATCGCAATGCCATGCAGCGGCTCGGCGGCGACAGTGCCGCACAGCAGCGAGAGGACGAGGGGGACGACGATCCGGAGCATTCGGCAATCCTTGATCCGTGAAAACGGGCATGATTCACCGCGGAGATTATCATGGGGTCGACCGATTCCAACACGGAGCGGCGATTTCTTTGGCATCGCGACGAAATGCACCTCAAATTGCCAAAGAAATGCTGGATATCTTGAACGCTGCGATGTAACAGGTGAACCCGAAGTTTCGGGGTCATGCATTTGCCTTATTTTTTTAAGAGGTGGAGTGCCGAACGACCCGATGGTTGGGGCGGCAAGACGCTGCCCCGAACGGATATCAGGAGACGGAATTCGTTATGATGTTCAAGTCTGAAAAGAAAATGCGGGCAGCACTGTCCGTTCTGGCGGTGGTGTTCGGCGCTTCGGCTCCGGTCTCCTCCTTCGCACAGGATGCGGCGGCGCAGGCTCCGGCCGATGCCCCGGCACAGGCCGCAGGAGCGCCGAAGCTCGGCTGGTACAAGACCTGCAGCAAGCAGGAAGACAACGACATCTGTGTTGTCCAGAACCTGATCCTCGCCAATGGCGGCCAGCTCGTTACGGCCGTCGGCCTGATCTCGGTTTCCGGCAAGATCAACCGCAAGCTCCTGCAGGTCTCGGTTCCCACGGCACGCCTCGTTCCTCCCGGCGTCATCATGCAGATCGACGGCGGCAAGGGCCAGAAGCTCGACTACGCTGTCTGCCTGCCAGACAAGTGCACCGCCGAAATTCCGCTGACCGACGCGATGATCGCCAGCCTCAAGAAGGGCAGCGACGTGATCTTCACCTCGATCAACTTCCGCCGCGCTCCGAACCCGATCAAGATTTCGCTTGAAGGCTTCACTGGCGCGTATGACGGCGAACCAGTTTCCGAATCCAAGCTTGCCGAAAGCCAGCGCAGCCTGCAGGACAGCATGCAGAAGAAGGCCGAGGAAGCCCGCAAGAAACTGGAAGACGCCCAGAAGGCAGCCAAGGCGCAGTAATCCTGCCGCCATCACTAAACAGAAACCCGGCTTTGCGCCGGGTTTTTTGTTGCGCAAAGAAAAGGCCTCGCCGGGAGAAGCGAGGCCTTGATTCAACGATCGGCACGACTGAGTTAGTGGGCGAAGCTCATCTTGGGTTTGAACTGCCCTGACGGGGCCTGATCGAAAATCTGGTAGATCTGTGGGTTGCGAAGCGGCATGCCGCTTTCGTCGTTCATCAGGTTCTGCTCGGAGACGTAGGCGACATATTCGCTTTCGTCATTTTCAGCGAGCAGGTGATAGAAGGGCTGGTCCCTGCTCGGGCGCACCTCGGCCGGAATGGAATTCCACCACTCCTCCGTATTCGCGAACTCCGGATCAACGTCAAAGATGACGCCGCGAAACGGAAATACCTTGTGCCGAACCACTTCGCCAATACTGAACTTTGCTATTCTTTCTTTCATGGTACGACTTCCTTTCATCACCAAATCTGGTGATTGGTGTCGCGCAAATCAAGATTTTTGCGCGAGTTCGTCACATGAACGTCATATCCTCCTAGTGGCGTCCATGACCTGGGAGGCGAAAGCCCCGGCGAGCCGGGACTTTCTGTGTTCAGAGCCCGATCAGGCCGAATAATACATGTCGTATTCGACCGGATGCGGCGTCATTTCGAAACGCATCACCTCGGCCATCTTCAGCTCGATGAAGGCATCGATCTGATCGTCGTCGAAGACGCCGCCGGCTGTCAGGAACTTGCGGTCCTTGTCGAGGCTTTCGAGCGCTTCGCGCAACGAGCCGCAGACGGTCGGGATCTTCTTCAATTCCTTCGGCGGCAGGTCGTAGAGATCCTTATCCATGGCCTTGCCGGGATGGATCTTGTTCTTGATGCCGTCGAGGCCGGCCATCAGCATGGCGGCGAAGGCGAGATAGGGGTTGGCAGTCGGATCCGGGAAGCGGACTTCGACGCGCTTGGCCTTCGGGTTGGAGCCGAACGGAATGCGGCAGGAGGCCGAACGGTTGCGGGCCGAATAGGCGAGCAGCACAGGTGCTTCGTAACCCGGGACAAGACGCTTGTAGGAGTTCGTCGACGGATTGGTGAAGGCGTTGATCGCCTTGGCATGCTTGATGATGCCGCCGATATAGAACAGGCAGCTCTCGGAGAGGCCAGCATATTCGTCGCCGGCAAAGGTCGGCTTGCCGCCCTTCCAGATCGACTGGTGCACATGCATGCCCGAGCCGTTGTCGCCGAAGATCGGCTTCGGCATGAAGGTCGCCGTCTTGCCATAGGCGTTGGCTACCTGGTGCACGACATATTTGTAGATCTGCATCTTGTCGGCGTTGCGCACCAGCGTATCGAACTTGATGCCGAGTTCGTGCTGGGCGGCAGCGACTTCATGGTGATGCTTTTCGACGACGACGCCCATCTCGGAGAGCACCGTCAGCATTTCCGAACGCATGTCCTGGGCGCTGTCGACAGGGGGAACCGGGAAATACCCGCCCTTGACGCGCGGGCGATGGCCGAGGTTGCCGGTCTCGTAATCGGTGTCGTCATTCGACGGCAGTTCGGTCGAATCGAGCTTGAAGCCGGTGTTATAAGGATCGGCCTTATACTTGACGTCGTCGAAGACGAAGAATTCGGCTTCCGGGCCGACGAAGACCGTATCGCCGATGCCGGATGCCTTGAGATAGGCTTCGGCCTTCTTGGCGGTGCCGCGCGGATCGCGGTTATAGGCCTCGCCGGAGACCGGATCGAGGATGTCGCAGACGATGACCATGGTCGACTGGGCGAAGAACGGGTCCATATGCACCGTTTCGGTGTCGGGCATCAGCACCATGTCGGACTCGTTGATGGCTTTCCAGCCGCCGATCGAGGAGCCATCGAACATCACGCCGTCAGCGAACATGTCTTCATCGACGCAGACAACGTCCATCGTCACATGCTGCAGCTTGCCCTTCGGGTCGGTGAAACGCAGATCGACGAACTTTACGTCGTTCTCCTTGATCTGCTTCAGAATTTCGCTTGCGGTCGCCATTAATGAGTTTCCTCCGATTTGCGATGACGGTCTAGGTCGGCGATGACGGTAACGGACTTTGCGCGATTGGCAAAGTGGTCAGATGGCATCAATGCCGGTCTCGCCGGTGCGGATGCGGATAACCTCTTCGATATTGGAGACGAAGATCTTTCCGTCGCCGATGCGGCCGGTCTGCGCCGCCTTGCGGATCGCATCGATGACGGCCTCCGCGTTCTCGTCGGCCAGTACGACCTCGACTTTGACCTTCGGCAGGAAATCGACGACGTATTCAGCTCCGCGGTAGAGTTCCGTGTGGCCCTTCTGACGGCCGAAACCCTTGGCTTCCGTGACCGTGATACCCTGCAGGCCAACTTCCTGAAGGGCTTCCTTCACTTCGTCCAGCTTGAAAGGCTTAATGATCGCTTCGATCTTTTTCATGAGAAAATGTCTCTCCGCTTCTCTTGTTATGGCAGGAATTTTCCCGCTCGCCGGATATGATGCAGATATCGTGCCAGTTTGAAATCCATCTTATCGAAAAAAGTCGTCGATTCTGCCAAAACCGGCGCGTTTGCGGGGAATTCCATGTCGTTTTGGTGCCGGAATAGGTGGAAAAACATTGTCTCCGATCAAAATCACATCCGAAACGGAAAAAGTCAGGTATTTTCGCAACTGCGAATACACATCTCGAGGAGATGAAAATATAGGCAAATGCTTAAATTGCGTCCTTCTCTTTGGTGTTTCAGGCGGTTGTTTTTTAGGCGTTTTTTGATTGAATAGGGTGATGATCAAACATCTGTCCGACCTTCTTCTCACGCCTGCCGAAATGGCCGCCGTCGATGCGGCCGCTGCCGCATCCGGCATCGACTCCTTCGGCCTGATGGAGAGGGCAGGCGCCGCGGTCGCGGCCGCTGCTCTGCGCCTTCATCCCGGAGCGTTGCGCTTCGTCGTACTCTGCGGACCCGGCAACAATGGCGGCGACGCCTATGTCGCAGCACGTCATCTGCATGAGAGCGGGGCGAGGGTGGCGCTCTTCCACCTCGGCGATCCCTCCAGGCTGAAGGGCGATGCCGCCCGTGCCCAAGCCGGTTGCGTGCTCCAGGGGCAAAACCTCGACCTCTATCGGCCCGAAACCGGCGACGTCGTCATCGATGGCCTGTTCGGGGCGGGGCTTGGCCGCGAGGTGCCGGCCGATGTGCGCGCGCTGATCGGCCGCGTCACCGAGACCGCTATTCCCGTGCTGGCCATCGATCTGCCCTCCGGCCTCGACGGCCGCACCGGCAAGGTGCTGGGGGCTGCCTTCCGGGCCTGCAATACCATCACCTTCATGACCCGCAAGCCCGGCCATCTCCTGATGCCGGGCAGGGAGCTTTGCGGTGAATTGGAGGTCTTCGATATCGGCATTCCCGCCCGCATCATCCGCGCTGAGGCGGGCGGTGTCATCGCCGAGAACACGCCGGACGCCTGGAAGCGTGCGCTGCCGGCCGAGCAGCTGGAAACCCACAAATACAAGCGCGGTCATCTGGTCGTCTTCTCAGGCGCGGCCGACAAGACGGGTGCCGCGCGCATGTCGGCAATCTCGGGCCTGAAGGCCGGCGCCGGCCTGGTGACGATCGCCGCCCCCCGCGCGGCCATGGCCGCCAATGCCGCACATCTGACCGCCGTCATGCTGCATGCCATCGACGACGAGGCCGACCTCGGCGACTGGCTCTCCGACAAGCGGCTGCAAACCTTCGTCCTCGGCCCCGGTTTCGGCATCGGCGCCAGGGCGCGCGGCTTCGTCTCGGCCCTTGCCGATCGCCATCTGGTGCTCGATGCCGACGGCATCTCCTCGTTCAAGGACGATCCGCAACAGCTGTTTGATCTTTTCCGGGGTGAGCCGCGTCTGGTGCTGACGCCGCACGAAGGCGAATTCGCGCGGCTCTTTCCCGATATCGGCGGCGACGAGGGGCTCGGCAAGGTGGACAAGGCCTTGGCCGCCGCCCGCCGCGCCAATGCTGCGATAATTTACAAAGGCGCCGATACCGTCATCGCCGCGCCTGATGGACGGGCGCTTATCAATACCAACGCTCCCGTCTGGCTTGCCACCGCCGGTTCCGGCGACGTGCTTGCCGGCATCATCGGCGGATTGCTCGCCCAGGGCCTGCCGGCCTTCGAGGCAGCGGCTGCCGGCGTCTGGCTGCATGGCGAGGCAGGTCAACGCGCCGGCAAGGGGCTGACGGCGGAGGAGCTTGCAGCCCGTGTATTGCCGCTTTAGAGCACCGTGCGTCCTTTCGGACGCGCAAAGGACGCTCTAACTCTTTTAATCCTCGCATCGTGCTTTCCGGCAATCGATTCCGATTTTCGGGCCGATGCGCGTGCGCCTCCGCATGGGCCAGGATTAGGAGCGCGGACGCCGCGGATCCGGCCATCTGGCGGATCTGCGCGCTGCGGGCTTCCGGCACCTCGAACGCGGAAGCAATCCGCATCGTCACCCGACCTGTGTGGCCGGGCGCAGGCTGGGTTGTTTTACAATTGCAAATGCGGCCAGGGTGTTCTGTCGCGGATTTCGCAGAAACGGGAATGGGCAGGTCCGTCCTTCGTTGGACGAGGGCGGGTTGAGCCCTATGTCGGCTGAATAACGGCCATTGTCGTCGCGCTCCTTGCGTGGCATCTTCCCGGCGGAGGATTCCACCTCTCGTTGACGGGCTTTCCGTTTTTTACTGCGTAAGTCTGTCTTCTCGACGGAGGCTCGAATGAGTATTGGCCTGATCGCCCTTCTTGATGATATCGCGGCATTGGCCAAGGTGGCTGCGGCGTCGCTCGACGATATTGCCGGCCAGGCTGCCAAGGCAGGCGCGAAAGCGGCTGGTGTCGTCATTGATGATGCGGCAGTCACACCCCGCTACGTCACCGGATTTTCGGCAGCACGCGAATTGCCGATCATCGGCAAGATCACGCTCGGCTCGCTGAAGAACAAGCTTCTGATCCTGCTTCCGGCAGCACTGATCCTGAGCCTTGTCGCACCGCAGGCGATCACGCCGCTGCTGATGATCGGCGGGCTTTATCTCTGCTACGAGGGTGTGGAAAAAGTCTACGAACTGGTGATGCCGCATGCAGCCCATGCCCATGAATCGGCACTCGAGACGACAAGCCTCGATGCCAAATCGCTAGAAGACGAGAAGGTTGCCGGCGCAATCAAGACGGATTTCATCCTGTCGGCCGAAATCATGGCGATTACGCTCGCTGCGGTGCCGTCAGGCAGCATGTTCACGCAGGCCCTCATCCTTGCCGTCGTTGGACTGGGGATCACGATCATGGTCTATGGCGGCGTGGCGCTTATCGTGAAGGCCGATGATCTGGGTCTGATGCTGGCGCGTCTGCAGACGGCATCTCCAATGGGCGCCTTCTTGCGTTCGATCGGGAAGGGGCTTGTCACGGGCATGCCTTATTTTCTGAAAGTGCTCGGCATCGTCGGAACGGCGGCCATGATCTGGGTCGGCGGCGGCATCATCGTTCATGGCCTCGAAGCCTATGGCATCAGCGGACTTGCGCATCTGATCCATGATGCCGGCGAGGCGACGGCGCATGCAGTTCCCGTTCTGGCATCAGTGCTGCGCTGGATCGTCGAGGCCGCAGGCGCGGGCATCGTCGGTATCGTCGTCGGCTTGATCGCAATTCCGGTCACAGGCTACGCCGTCTCGCCGATATGGCGGTACCTCAAATCGCTCCTGCCGCGCCGGCGAAAAGAGGCGCTGGCGGACGGGAAAAAATAAAGCCAGAGTCCGTCGACGAGCAAGGCGTCATATCCAGCCTCATGGAATGCGTGACCGACGATGTGATACCCACAATGTCACGATCCCTGTTGTGACTATCCAGCCTCGCCTATTTCGCTAGCGCCTGCTGCAGGGCGATTGCCCCATGCGGCGCATTGACCTTGCCCTCATGGATCATGAAGGCGAAGACGTCGCGCGGCTCGGTCTTCACTTTGCGATCGCCATCGATCAGCGGCAGGTCATCAGGAACCTTGCCCTCGGCCCAGGTCTTGAGCCGGTCTGCCCAGGCCTTCAGGTCCTTTTCCGGATAGCAGGTCGCAATATCGTCCGAGCCCTTCTGCAGCCGCGCATAGACGAAATCGGCGGTCACGTCGGCGATCATCGGATATTCGAAATGTTCGGCGCAAACCGGCGCCACGCCGTATTTCGAAAGCAGCGCCACGAACTCCGACACCTTGAAGGAATCGTGCCGTACCTCGACCACGTGGCGGAGCGTCAGCCCGTGCTGTTTTGCCGGCAGCAGCTTCAGGAAGGCTTCGAAATCGTCTGCATCGAACCTCTTCGTCGGCGCGAACTGCCAGAGCAGCGGCCCGAGATGATCGCCGAGTTCGCTGATGCCCGATGACAGAAATCGCTCCATCGATTCACCGGCTTCGGCAAGCACCCGCCGATTGGTGACGAAACGTGTCGCCTTCAGCGAAAAGATGAACCCGTCGGGCACGTCCGCCGCCCATTTGGCAAAGACCGCAGGCTTTTGCGTGCTGTAATAGGTGCCGTTGACCTCGATGACCTTCAGCTGGCGGCTGGCGTAATTCAGCTCGTCCTTCTGTTTCAGGTCATCGGGAAAGAAATGCCCGCGCCAGGGCTCGAAGGTCCAGCCGCCGATGCCGGTGCGGATAGTGCCGGATTTCGTCATGTTGTCCTCCCCATTCGCAGCCGCTCAGGCCGCATCGATCTCTTTGGTCATATCGACGAGCGTCCATCCTGGCCGATATGGGCTCGGCCGGCGACCCGTTTCCTGAAACCCGAAGGCGCTGTAGAGAGCGATGTTCCGCTCCATCCGCGCATTGGTGTAGAGCCGGATCTCCGGCACGGCCCATTCCCGCGCCTTGCCCTCCAGCCAGCGCAGCATCGCCACTCCATGCCCGGCACCCTGAAAGGCCGGCGAGACCGCGATGCTGAACAGCATCAGGTGATCGGCATGCCGCTCGACGACCACCAGGCCGGCCGTTTGCCCGCCGATCTCGCGCAGCCAGACCTCGCCGCGTTGGATCCGCGGCGCGTAATCCTCCCTCACCGGGATCGGCGGAGCGCCGAACAACTCGGTATAGGGCCGATAGGCGGCGGTTGTCAGCATCGCGATCGTTTCCAGATCATCGGGCGACGCTGGCCTCATCGTCATTCCGCCGCAACCGCCTTCTTCACCGGCCGTCGCTCCAGCAATTCCTTCAGGAAGTGCCCGGTATAGGACCGCTTCTCCTTGACGATCGCCTCCGGCGTTCCGGTCGCGACGATCTCACCGCCGCCGTCGCCGCCTTCGGGGCCGAAATCGAGCACCCAGTCGGCCGTCTTGATGACTTCGAGATTGTGCTCGATCACCACCACCGAGTTACCCTGGTTGACCAGTTCGTGCAGCATTTCGAGCAATTTGGCGACGTCGTGGAAATGCAGGCCGGTCGTCGGTTCATCGAGAATGTAGAGCGTGCGCCCCGTCGAGCGTTTTGACAGCTCCTTGGCAAGCTTGACACGCTGCGCTTCCCCGCCGGAGAGCGTATTCGCCTGTTGGCCGACCTTGATGTAACCGAGGCCGACATCCTTCAGCGATTGCAGCTTGTCGCGCACCGCAGGCACTGCCGCGAAGAAATCGACGCCTTCCTCCACCGTCATGTCGAGCACCTCGGCGATCGACTTCTGCTTGAAGGTAACATCGAGCGTCTCTCTGTTATAGCGCTTGCCATGGCAGACGTCGCAGGTGACGTAGACATCGGGCAGGAAGTGCATCTCGATCTTGATGACGCCGTCGCCCTGGCAGGCCTCGCAGCGTCCGCCCTTGACGTTGAAGGAGAAACGGCCCGGCTGGTAGCCGCGTGCCTTGGCCTCCGGCAGACCGGCGAACCAGTCTCGGATCGGCGTGAAGGCGCCAGTATAGGTCGCCGGGTTCGAGCGCGGCGTGCGGCCGATCGGCGACTGGTCGATATCGATCACCTTGTCGATATGCTCGAAGCCGTCGATGCGGTCGTGATCGGCCGGATTTTCACGCGCGCCCATGACGCGGCGTGCCGCCGATTTATAGAGCGTCTCGATCAGGAAGGTGGATTTGCCGCCGCCGGAAACGCCGGTCACCGCCGTGAAGACACCGAGCGGGATCGACGCCGTAACGTTCTTCAGATTGTTGCCTCGCGCCCCGACCACCTTGATCTCGCGGCCCTTCTTCGGCTTGCGGCGCTCGTCGGGAACGGGAACGCCGAGTTCGCCGGAGAGATATTTGCCGGTCAGCGAATTCGGACTGTCCATGATATCCTGCGGCGTACCATGGGCGATGACCTGACCGCCGTGAATGCCGGCCGCCGGGCCGATATCGACGACGTCGTCGGCCGACAAGATCGCATCCTCGTCATGTTCGACGACAATGACGGTGTTGCCGATGTCGCGCAGGTGCTTCAGCGTGTCGAGCAGCCGGGCATTGTCGCGCTGATGCAGGCCGATCGACGGTTCGTCGAGCACGTAAAGCACGCCCGTCAGCCCGGAGCCGATCTGCGAGGCGAGCCGGATACGCTGGCTCTCGCCGCCCGACAGCGTGCCGGAATTGCGCGAAAGGCTGAGATATTCCAGTCCGACATCGTTGAGGAAGCGCAGCCGGTCGCGGATCTCCTTGAGGATGCGCACGGCGATCTCGTTCTGCTTGGCATTGAAGCTTGCCGGCAGTGTCTCGAACCAGTCGCGGGCGACGCGGATCGACATACCCGTCACTTCGCCGATATGCAGCGTGTCGATCTTCACCGCCAGGGCCTCCGGCTTCAGGCGGAAGCCGTTGCAGGCCGGGCAGGGGGCCGCCGACATGAAGCGCTCGATGTCTTCGCGCGCCCAGGCGGAATCGGTCTCTTTCCAGCGGCGCTCGAGATTGGTGATGATGCCCTCGAAATTCTTCTGGGTCGTATAGGAGCGGGCGCCGTCGGCGTAGTGGAATTCGATCTTGTCGTTGGTGCCGTTGAGGATGACGTCCTTGGCCTCATCGGAAAGATCGTTCCAGCGAGTGCCGAGCTTGAAGCCGTAATGTTTGCCGAGTGCTTCCAGCGTCTGATTGTAATAGGGCGAGGTCGACTTGGCCCAGGGTGCGATCGCCCCGTCGCGCAGCGTCCGCTCGGGCTCGGGCACGATCAGATCCGGATCGATCTTCTGCTGGGCGCCGAGGCCGTCGCAGGTCGGGCAGGCGCCGAACGGGTTGTTGAAGGAGAACAGCCTGGGTTCGATCTCGGGAATGGTGAAGCCAGAGACTGGGCAGGCGAACTTCTCCGAAAACAGCACGCGTTCATGCGTCTCGTTCAGCGACTTGTTGGCCGAGCCGCCGGCTGACGTCTCTTCCGGCGGCAACGGCTTGTCGGCGAATTCGGCGACCGCCAGCCCGTCGGCGAGCTTCAGGCACGTTTCGAGACTGTCCGCCAGGCGCGCTGAGACATCCGAGCGCACGACGATGCGGTCGACCACCACGTCGATGTCATGCTTGTATTTCTTGTCGAGCACCGGCGCCTCGGCGATCTCGTAGAACTGGCCGTCGACCTTGACGCGCTGGAAGCCCTTCTTCATCAGCTCTGCCAGTTCCTTCTTGTATTCGCCCTTGCGCCCGCGCACGAGCGGCGCGAGAATATAAAGACGGGTGCCCTCGCCGAAATCGAGGATGCGGTCGACCATCTGGCTGACGGTCTGGCTCTCGATCGGCAGGCCGGTCGCCGGCGAATAGGGAACACCGACGCGGGCAAAGAGCAGGCGCATGTAGTCGTAGATCTCAGTGACGGTGCCAACCGTCGAGCGCGGGTTGCGCGAGGTGGTCTTCTGCTCGATCGAGATCGCCGGCGACAGCCCGTCGATCTGGTCGACATCCGGCTTCTGCATCATTTCGAGGAACTGGCGGGCATAGGCCGACAGGCTCTCGACATAGCGCCGCTGGCCCTCGGCATAGATCGTGTCGAAGGCGAGCGAGGATTTGCCGGAACCCGACAGCCCGGTCATGACGATCAGCTTGTTACGCGGCAGATCGAGATCGATGCTCTTGAGATTATGCTCGCGCGCACCGCGGATGGAGATCGTCTTCAGTTCGCTCATCGTCTCTGCTTTGGTTTTCTGGATGACAGCCCTTATTTAGTGATGCCGACGGGCGAGTCGAGGCTGAATATCCGCAAGGGCTCAAGGTTTTCGATTCTGTTGACAGGATCATACGGATAAACTAGAACAAATAAAGAACAAAATTCCTGATGAATGCATGCGGCTGTCTGATGGATAAACATGTGGATTAAATGCCGCCCATGCGCATCGGCGGTCCGTGATGGTTTAAGGTGCGCCGATCGATTAAACGCCGCCGGTCAGGGCGGCAGGCAGGGTGAGAAGTATGGCTGGTAGCGTGAATAAGGTAATTCTGGTTGGAAACGTCGGTGCAGACCCCGAAATCCGCCGCACTCAGGATGGCCGGCCGATCGCCAATCTTCGTATCGCGACCTCGGAGACCTGGCGCGATCGCAATTCCGGCGAGCGCCGTGAGAAGACCGAATGGCACACTGTCGTCGTCTTCAACGAGGGCCTCTGCAAGGTCGTCGAGCAATATGTAAAGAAGGGCGCCAAGCTCTATATCGAAGGCCAGCTGCAGACCCGCAAGTGGCAGGACCAGCAGGGCCAGGATCGTTACAGCACGGAAGTGGTGCTGCAGGGGTTTGGTTCGACGCTGACGATGCTCGACGGCCGCGGTGAAGGCGGCGGCGCGAGCGGCGGCCGTGGCAGTGCCGCTGGCGGCAACGATTACGGCGACGATTACGGCGCCCCGGCTCCCTCCTCATCGCCGAGCCGCGGCGGTGGCGGCGGTGGCAACTTCTCGCGGGATCTCGACGACGATATCCCGTTCTGATCGATAGCCTTTGCTGGCTTTGTGAAAGAGGTGAGAGAGCATGATGCCTTGGATGGCGTCATGCTCTTTTTCTTTGATTTCGCGGCAGATGCCGCGATTTTCAGTGCGGTGTCGCGCTGATGAGGTTGAGCGCCGATTTTGCCCCGTCGACGACGAATTGTGCGGCGAGGGCGGCGAGGATGACGCCGAGAAGGCGTGTCAGGATGGCCCGGCCGGTGACGCCGAGGAAACGGTCCAGCCTTTCGGCGACGAGCAGCATGAGGAAGGTCAGCAATAGATTGGCGGCAAGGACGCCGATCAGCTGCGCCTTTCCGACGGATGTCGCCAGCGTGCCGGCAAGCAGGATCGTCGCCGAGATCGCGCCCGGGCCGGCGATCAGCGGCAAGGCGAGGGGAAAGACGGCGATATTCTCGATGTGATCCTTGGTGATCGCCACCTCGGTCGCCTTCTCCTTGCGGTCCTGGCGCTTTTCGAACACCATCTCGAAGGCGATCCAGAACAGCAGCAGACCACCGGCGATGCGGAAGGCGCCGATCGAAATCCCGAGCACGCTGAGCACGCCGGCGCCGAACAGAGCGAAGACGGCGAGGATGATGAAGGCGATGGTCGAGCCACGCAGCGCCACCTGCGTGCGCTCACTGCGGCTCATGCCTGTCGTCAGCCCCAGAAAGATCGGTGCGAGCCCCGGCGGATCGATGGTGACGAGAAGCGTCGTGAAGGCGTTGATCAATTGGTCGGCGCTTGCCATCGGCTCTCCGGAACCCCATATGAGTGCGTGGTTTTTATGATTGTGAAGCGGGGATTCCGATTTGGCAAATATCCCGCAGCGGCCCGCGGCGGATTTGTCCGGTCCGGCCGCGCAACTTGCATGTTTTACCGTCTTTAAGCCGCAAAAGCCTGTTCAAAACGCGCTGTGAAATTGGCGCGGGAACAGGCTTTCCGCTATAAATCTTCAAGTGATTCTAGAAGAGATCGTGATCTGTTTTGACTGAGCAAACACCCCCCGGCGGCGGGAAGCTCCCGCCAGGCATCGAGCCCATCTCCATCATGGAGGAAATGCAGCGGTCGTATCTCGATTACGCCATGAGCGTCATCGTCAGCCGCGCGCTGCCCGACGTGCGCGACGGCCTCAAGCCCGTGCACCGGCGCATCCTCTACGGCATGTCCGAGCTCGGCATCGACTGGAACAAGAAATACGTCAAATGCGCCCGCGTCACCGGTGACGTGATGGGTAAATTCCATCCGCATGGCAATTCTGCGATCTATGATGCGCTCGCCCGCATGGCGCAGCCCTGGTCGCTGCGGCTGCCGTTGATCGATGGTCAGGGCAATTTCGGCTCGGTCGATGGTGATCCGCCGGCGGCCGAACGTTACACCGAATGCCGCCTCGAAAAGGCTGCCCACTCGCTGCTCGACGATCTCGACAAGGAAACCGTCGATTTCCGCGACAACTACGACGGCACTCTCTCCGAGCCGGTCGTGGTGCCCGCCAAGTTCCCGAACCTGCTCGTCAACGGCGCCGGCGGCATCGCCGTCGGCATGGCGACCAATATCCCGCCGCACAATCTCTCCGAAGTCATCGACGGCTGCATCGCGCTGATCGACGATCCGGCAATCGAGCTGCCGGAACTGATCCAGATCATTCCCGGCCCCGATTTCCCGACGGGCGCGAAGATCCTCGGCCGTGCCGGCATCCGCTCGGCTTATGAGACCGGCCGCGGCTCCGTCATCATGCGCGGCGTCGCTGCCATCGAGCCGATGCGCGGTGACCGTGAGCAGATCATCATCACCGAGATTCCCTACCAGGTGAACAAGGCGACGATGATCGAGAAGATGGCCGAGCTGGTGCGCGACAAGCGCATCGAGGGCATCTCCGACCTGCGCGATGAATCCGACCGCCAGGGTTATCGCGTCGTCGTCGAGCTGAAGCGCGATGCCAATGCCGAAGTCATCCTCAACCAGCTTTATCGTTATACGCCGCTGCAGACGTCCTTCGGCTGCAACATGGTGGCGCTGAACGGCGGCAAGCCCGAACAGCTGACCCTGCTCGACATGCTGCGCGCTTTCGTCTCGTTCCGCGAAGAAGTTGTTAGCCGGAGAACCAAATTCCTGCTGCGCAAGGCGCGTGATCGCGCCCACGTGTTGGTCGGTCTCGCCATTGCCGTCGCCAATATCGACGAGGTCATCCGCGTCATCCGCCAGGCGCCCGATCCGCAGTCGGCCCGCGAAGAGCTGATGACCCGCCGCTGGCCGGCGGCAGATGTCGAAAGCCTGATCCGCCTGATCGACGATCCGCGCCATCGCATCAATGACGACCTGACCTACAATCTGTCGGAAGAGCAGGCGCGCGCCATCCTCGAACTGCGCCTGGCCCGCCTGACGGCCCTTGGTCGCGACGAAATCGGCGATGAACTCAACAAGATCGGCGAGGAAATCAAGGACTACCTCGATATTCTCTCCTCACGCGTCCGCATCCAGACCATCGTCAAGGACGAACTTCTCGCCGTCCGGGACGAGTTCGGCACGCCGCGTCGCACCGAGATCGTCGATGGCGGCCTCGAAATGGACGACGAGGACCTGATCGCTCGCGAGGACATGGTCGTCACCGTCTCGCATCTCGGCTATATCAAGCGCGTGCCGCTCACCACTTATCGCGCCCAGCGCCGTGGCGGCAAAGGTCGCTCCGGCATGACCACCCGCGACGAGGATTTTGTTAGCCGGCTATTCGTCGTCAATACTCATACGCCGGTTCTGTTCTTCTCCTCGCGCGGAATCGTCTACAAGGAGAAGGTCTGGCGCCTGCCGATCGGCACGCCGACCTCGCGCGGCAAGGCGCTGATCAACATGCTGCCGCTCGCACCCGGCGAGCGCATCACCACGATCCTGCCATTGCCCGAGGACGAGACGAGCTGGGACAATCTCGACGTCATGTTCTCGACGACGCGCGGCACGGTTCGCCGCAACAAGCTGTCGGACTTCGTCCAGGTCAACCGCAACGGCAAGATCGCCATGAAGCTCGAGGAGGAGGGCGACGAAATCCTCTCTGTCGAGACCTGCACCGAAGATGACGACGTGTTGCTGACGACGGCGCTCGGCCAGTGCATCCGCTTCTCCGTCGACGACGTCCGCGTCTTTGCCGGCCGCAACTCGATCGGCGTGCGCGGCATCACGCTTGCCGGAGGCGACCGGATCATCTCGATGACCATCGTGCGCCATGTCAACGCCGAACCGTGGGAGCGTGCTGCCTATCTGAAGCGCGCCGCCAACGACAGGCGCTTGACAACGGGCGAGGCCGAGGAGATCGCGCTGGTGGGCGAGGAAGTCACCGAGGAGGGGCAGCTGAGCGACGAGCGTTACGAAGAGCTGAAGCAGCTGGAGCAGTTCGTCCTGACCGTCTCCGAAAAGGGCTTCGGCAAGCGTTCGTCCTCCTACGACTTCCGCATCTCCGGCCGCGGCGGCAAGGGTATCCGCGCCACCGATACGTCGAAAACAGGCGAGATCGGCGAACTGGTGGCGGCTTTCCCGGTCGATGACGGCGACCAGATCATGCTGGTCTCCGATGGCGGCCAGCTGATCCGCGTGCCGGTCGGCGGTATCCGCATCGCCAGCCGCGCCACTAAGGGCGTCACCATCTTCTCGACGGCCAAGGACGAAAAGGTCGTCTCGGTCGAACGCATCAGCGAGCCGGAGGAGGATGAGACGGAAGAGACTGTCGAGGTCGCCGAAGGTACTGCTGCTATCGAGGAAGGTGCTGCCGACGAAGGTGGCGGCGACGAGGCGCCGATTGCCGATGGCGATCCGGCCGGGCCAGCCGAGGAATGATCAGATGAACGGGGCGGCTTCGAGCCGCCCTTTTCTTTTCAGGCCGCCCTTTTTCTTCTGAAGTCCGAGGAAGGTTCGAGATCGCGCCCAAAGAAAAAAGCCGGACGCTGGGTGCATCCGGCTTTGAATGGCCCTGGCGACGGAAGGGTGCCGCTCAAGGGTGGGAAGTGGAGAGAAGGAACGTCAGAACGCTCTATGTTTTTCGTTCAGAGCTTTCACCTCTTCGCCTTCGCGCCGAAGCGCTGAAATCGTCGAGGCCACAGACACGATGAACATGACGCTGATGAGGGCGGTGAGCACTGTCAAGATCGTGAACATAGGCATTCCTTTCCTGGGGAGTTGCGTTCTCGCCCCTCAGTACTGGCCCAGCACGGCCGTCCGGGCCGAAGCATAGGGACCATAAACCTTGGACGTATCGACCTTCTGATCATAGAGAGCGACAGTTGCGGTCAGCATGCCCGTGACCATTACCATCCAGAGCACGTTAATCATCGTAATCTTACCGGGCATCTTTAGTCCTTCCTGCCGCGCTAATCGCATCTATGGGGTCGGTTGAATGAACGCATCCGTTTGAAAATGGTTCCGCCGGATGTTGAGGGGTGTTTACCAATGGCGATCTGAAGCCTCCTTGAATGTCTCGTTCATCTGGCGTTCAGATTCGAAGTCCGTTTTCGCGCAGCCGGCCTTGGGCGCGTACGATCGCCGCATGTTCGGCAAGCTCTGACCGCACCCAGCTCATCTCGTAACGATCGGCGAAATAACCATAGGCCATCTCGGCGGCGAGGGAGAAAACGACGGCAACTGCAACGAGCACGATCAGCATGGACCTGGTCTTTCGGGGAGCGCCTGATGCCGGAATGGCATCGGCTGCGTGAATGACGAGAATTAAGCAGATCGCATCTGAAACGGCCTTGAACGGGCCATTCATCCGCCGTTTAACCGCCCGACGCATAACGTCCTTTCCGTGTGTGAAAAGACGCGCGGCGCGCTAGTCGGAGCTGGGCAAATCACTTGCGAGAAGGCGTCATCCGTGACAAAAGGCGTCAAACCAACGGCCGGACCACATGACGACAGCTTTTTATCCGGGGTCCTTCGACCCGATCACCAATGGGCATGTGGATGTTCTGGTCCAGGCGCTGAACGTCGTCGAAAAGGTGATCGTCGCGATCGGCATCCATCCCGGCAAGGCGCCGCTCTTCTCCTTCGAAGAGAGAGCCGAGCTGATCCGCCGGTCTCTGGCGCAAGCGCTGCCTGGCAAGACCGGCGATATCACCGTCGTCGCCTTCGACAATCTGGTCGTGGATGCCGCCCGCACCCATGGCGCCACGCTGTTGATCCGCGGTCTTCGCGACGGCACCGATCTCGATTACGAAATGCAGATGGCCGGCATGAACCGGACGATGGCGCCCGATCTCCAGACGATCTTTTTGCCGGCGGGTACGGCCTCGCGGCCCATTACCGCCACATTGGTCCGCCAGATCGCCGCCATGGGCGGCGATGTCAGCGCTTTCGTGCCGGCCGCCGTTTTGCAAGCCCTCACATCCAAGCGCCCAAACTAGTAAGAACAAAGACTAACCAGCGCAAAGACCAGGCGGAACCCGCCGCAATGGAGCTCATATGAAACTCTTCTATCTCGCATTTGCCGGCGTGTTGTACCTCGCCTCCTTCGCGGGGGATGCCTTCGCCCAGTCGGCCGATCATTATCTCACCATCCAGCTGAAGAACGGCCCTGTCGTCATCCAGCTCATGCCTGAGGTGGCGCCGAAGCATGTCGCCCAGATCGAGGCGCTGGCCAAGAAGGGCGAATACGACAACGTCGCCTTCCACCGCGTCATCGACGGCTTTATGGCCCAGACCGGCGACGTCAAATACGGCAATATGGAAAAAGGCTTCGATGCGAGCCTCGCCGGCACCGGCTCCTCGGATATGCCGGATATTCCGGCTGAATTCTCCAAGACCCCGTTCGTGCGCGGCACGGTCGGCATGGCTCGCTCGCAGGATCCGAATTCCGCCAATTCGCAGTTCTTCATTATGTTCGCCGACGGCTCTTTCCTGAACGGCCAGTACACTGTCGTCGGCAAAGTCGTCTCCGGCATGGAGAACGTCGACAAGATCAAGCGCGGCGAAGGCCAGAACGGCGAAGTCAAAAGCCCAGACCGGATGATCAAGGTCACCCTGGGCAAGAAGTAAGTTAAGAGAGAAAACTAGAGGAGAAGATAATGGCCGAGATCAAGGATCCCGAAAACACCGTCATTCTGGAAACCACCAAGGGCAAGGTTGTCATTCAGCTTTTGCCGCAGGTCGCCCCGGAGCATGTCGCCCGCATCAAGGAACTGGCCCGCGAGAAGGCCTATGACGGCGTCGTGTTCCACCGCGTCATCCAGGATTTCATGGCCCAGACGGGCGACGTCGAATTCGGCAAGAAGGGCTCGGAAACCTTCAATCCCGGCCGCGCGGGCATGGG
The DNA here is from genome assembly GCF_002008365.1 of Rhizobium leguminosarum bv. viciae USDA 2370. GTDB lineage: Bacteria > Pseudomonadota > Alphaproteobacteria > Rhizobiales > Rhizobiaceae > Rhizobium > Rhizobium leguminosarum. The sequence continues at coordinate 768,585 of NZ_MRDL01000051.1, read as the reverse complement.
CGGCTCGTCGAAGCCGGATCTGAAGGCCGAATTCTCCGCGACCACGCATACGCGCGGCACCTGCTCGATGGCCCGTTCGCAGAACCCGAACTCGGCCAATTCGCAGTTCTTCATCTGCTTCACCGACGCGCCCTGGCTGAACAAGCAGTATTCCGTCTGGGGCCAGGTCATCGAAGGCATGGACAACGTCGACAAGATCAAGCGCGGCGAGCCGGTTTCCGATCCGGATTCGATCGTCTCCATGCGGGTTGCCGCCGACGTCTGATTGTGATTTCTGCTGAAACCCGCCCTTGCGCGTCAACCGCGCGGGGGCGGGTTTCGCTTTGCCTGAAAGTGCCCTGATGCGCGTAGACCTTTTCGATTTCGATCTGCCCGATGAACGCATTGCGTTGAGGCCCGCCGAGCCACGCGACAGCGCGCGCCTGCTCGTCGTCGATCCGAATGCGAAAAACCAGCTGTCGGATCATCGCGTCGGCGATCTCACGTCCTTCCTGCAGGCTGGCGACGCGCTGGTTTTCAACGACACCAAGGTCATTCCCGCCCAGCTCGAGGGTATCCGCCATCGCGACGGCGCCGGTGGCCAGCAGGTGTCTGCCACGCTGCACATGCGCATCGGCCCCAACCGCTGGAAGGCCTTCGCCAAGCCGGGCAAGCGCATCAAACAGGACGACCGCATCTCCTTCGGCCATTCCGGCGAAAGCTGCTTCCTCGGCTCGCTCGATGCCACCGTCGAGGAGAAGGGCGAGGCCGGCGAAGTGACGCTGCTGTTCGATCTCTCCGGCCCGGCGCTCGACGAGGCGATCGCCGCCGTCGGCCATATCCCGCTGCCGCCTTATATCGCCGCCAAGCGCCCCGAGGACGAGCGTGACCGCGCGGACTATCAGACGATCTATGCCCGCGAGGAGGGCGCCGTTGCTGCACCCACCGCCGGCCTGCACTTCACGCCTGGCCTGTTCGAGGCGCTTGATAGGGCCGGCATCGAACGCCATTTCGTCACGCTGCATGTCGGCGCCGGCACCTTCCTGCCCGTCAAGGCTGATGATACCGCCGATCACCGGATGCATCTGGAAAGCGGTACCGTCAGCGCTGCGACGGCTGCACGGCTGAACGCCGTCAAGGCGAACGGCGGGCGCATCGTCTGCGTCGGCACGACCTCGCTGCGTCTCATCGAAAGTGCAGCGGAAGAGAGCGGCGAAATCCGCGCCTGGAGTGGCGCCACCGGCATCTTCATCACGCCGGGCTACCGCTTCAAGGCCGTCGACATGCTGATGACCAATTTCCACCTGCCGCGCTCGACGCTCTTCATGCTGGTCTCGGCCTTTTCAGGCCTCGATACCATGCGCGCCGCCTATGACCACGCCATCCAGACGGGCTACCGCTTCTATTCCTATGGCGATGCCAGCCTTCTCTTCCGGAAAGACTAGATGACCGAGACCTTCCAATTCACCCTTGACAAGACCGACGCCGGCGCCCGCCTCGGCCAGATTTCCATGCCGCGTGGCGAGATCCGCACGCCGGCCTTCATGCCGGTCGGCACCGTCGGCACTGTTAAGGCCATGTATCTCGACCAGGTGCGCGAGACCGGCGCCGACATCATCCTCGGCAACACCTATCACCTGATGCTGCGCCCGACGGCCGAGCGCGTCGCCCGCCTTGGCGGCCTGCATAAGCTGATCCGCTGGGAACATCCGATCCTGACGGACTCTGGCGGTTTCCAGGTCATGTCGCTGTCGGGCCTGCGCAAGCTCGACGAACAGGGCGTCACCTTCAAGTCGCATGTCGACGGCAGCCTGCATCACATGTCGCCGGAGCGCTCCATAGAAATTCAGGGGTTGCTCGGTTCCGATATCCAGATGCAGCTCGATGAATGCGTGGCGCTGCCGGCCGAGCCGAAAGAGATCGAGCGCGCCATGGAAATGTCGCTGCGCTGGGCCGAACGCTGCAGGGTCGCCTTCGGCGACCAGCCAGGGAAGGCGATGTTCGGCATCGTCCAGGGCGGCGATATCCCGGCACTGCGCATCCGTTCGGCCGAGGCGTTGAGCCAGCTCGATCTCAAGGGATATGCGATCGGCGGCCTTGCCGTCGGCGAGCCGCAGGACGTCATGCTGCAGATGCTGGAGACGACACTGCCGGTACTCCCCAGCGAAAAGCCGCGTTACCTCATGGGCGTCGGTACGCCTGACGATATCCTGAAATCGGTTGCGCGTGGCATCGACATGTTCGACTGCGTCATGCCGACCCGCTCCGGCCGCCATGGCCTGGCCTTCACCCGCCGCGGCAAGGTCAATATCCGCAATGCCCGCCATGCCGAAGATATGCGCCCGCTCGACGAACAGTCGAACTGCCCGGCCTCACGCGACTATTCGCGTGCCTATCTGCACCATCTCGTCCGCTCCAACGAAGCGCTCGGCGGCATGCTGCTCTCCTGGCACAATCTCGCTTATTACCAGGAACTGATGCAGGGCATCCGTAAAGCGATCGCCGAAAGCCGCTTCGCCGATTTCATGGCGGAAACACAGGAGGAATGGGCGAGGGGTGATCTCGAACCCGTTTAGATGCCCTTGCTGTCCGCGTCCGGCACGATCTGCACGCCGTTGATCCTGTAGCTGCCGTCCGGCTGGCGCATGATCTGGTAGATCGCCGTCCAGTCCTTGCCGTCGCGGCCTGAGATCAGCACCTCGTGGTAGATCAGCGCGCCGTCGTCGATCGAGCGGCTGCGCCCGAAGGCGTAGTTGCCGGGATGATAGACCGGCTCGTAGCTCTTCTTCACCATGGCGAAGAACAGGTTCTTGTCGGGATACATCGCCTTGATGCCGGGGGCGGCGAAGGAATAGGCGGTCTCGGCATCGTCCTTGAGGAAGGCCTTGATCTGTTCCTCGATCATCGTCCGCGTCGTGTCGATCGGATCTTCGGCGCGGGCCGATACGGGGAAGAGGGCGGATGCGGCACACAGGATGAGAACTGCGAAGAAGGCGCGCATGGATTGATCTCCGGCTCCGTCAGGGAAACGATCCCCCGACGGGCAGAAGTGTAGGCGATTTCTGGCGCAAGAAAAGCGGACTTTACGACCAGCGCCGGAAGAGGGCGCTGGCATTCACCCCGCCGAAGCCGAAACCGTTGGTTATCGCGTAGTCCATCGCCAGCGGCCGCGCTGTCTTGCCGACGATATCGATGCCGTCGGCGGCCGGATCCGCATGTTCCAGGTTGCGGGTCGGCGGCGCGATCTGGTCGCGCAGCGCAAGGATGGTGAAGATCGCTTCCAGCCCGCCGGCGGCGCCAAGCAGGTGGCCGGTCGCCGATTTCGTCGCGCTGACGGCAATGCCGCCATTGCGGCCGAACACAGTGCCGATCGCCGCGATCTCGCCCCTGTCACCGACCGGTGTCGAGGTCGCATGTGCGTTCAGATGCCTGACCTCCGAAGCCGGGATCTTCGCCTGCTTGAGTGCTGCCTCCATCGCGCGGCGGGCGCCGTTGCCGTCTTCGGGGCCCGAGGTCATGTGATAGGCATCCGCCGCCGTGCCGTAGCCGACGAGTTCGGCGAGTGGCGTCGCGCCGCGGGCAAGCGCATGCTCCAGCGTCTCGATGACCAGTATGCCGGCGCCTTCGCCCATGACGAAACCGTCGCGCGCCGTGTCGAAGGGGCGTGACGCCAGCTTCGGCGTCTCGTTGAAACCGGTAGAAAGCGCACGCGCAGCGGCAAAGCCACCGAGGCTCACCTTGTCGATGCAGGCCTCGGCACCGCCGCAGATCGCCACATCCGCTTCGCCGGAGCGGATCAGCCGCGCCGCATCGCCGATCGCCTGGACGCTGGCCGCACACGCCGTCACCGGAGCGCCGAGCGGCCCCTTGAAGCCGTAGCGGATGCTGACCTGGCCGGCGGCAAGGTTGACGAGGAAGGACGGCACCGTAAAGGGCGACAGCCGCCGCACGCCGCGCGTTTCGCCGATCCGCACCGCTTCGGCGATCGCCGGAAAGCCGCCGACGCCCGACGCGATGATCGTTGCTGTGCGTTCGCGCTCGCCTTCGTCGGTCGGCATCCAGCCTGCCTGCTTTACCGCTTCTTCCGTCGCCGCCATGGCGAAGTGGATGAAGCGGTCCATCTTCTTCTGGTCCTTCGGCGTGATGTAACGGTCGGGATCGAAACCAGCGTCTGCATCTTCAGCGATGCTAGGAACGATACCACCCACCTTGGCCGAGAGTTCGCCGACGATATCCTCCGCCAGCACCCTCAGCCCGGATCCGCCGTCGAGAAGGCGCTTCCAGGCGGGCTCGACGCCGGTCCCGAGTGGCGAGACAAGTCCCATGCCGGTGACAACGATGCGATCCATTGTATTTTCCTCCGACAGCGCCACGCGTCTTTCAGACGCGCAAAGGACGCTGTAACTTTTTGAATTAATGCATCATTTCATCCGCAAATCGCTTCCGATTTTGAGGATGAAATGATGCATCAGGCGTCGATGCCGAGATACCAGGCGCGCATGCGGGCGATCCGCTCGTGCACTTCATCATCGGCGGCGGGGCCTGCAAGCAGGCTGGTGTTTTCGGGTGTCATTTGTTCGCCGGTCCGCGCATCGACCAGCATAGTCTCGCGCTCTCTGCCGGAAGCGGCATCGCCCAAGAGAAAGGCCAGGTCCACTGCGGGGATGTGCCGGCTTCCCCAGGAAAACAGCGTCATCAGAACAGGAAAGAAATCACGGCCCTTGTCCGTCAGCAGATATTCGTAGCGGGCAGGGCGCTGATGGTAGAGCCGCCGTTCGAACACCCCCTTTTCCGTCAGATGTTTGAGCCGCCGCGTCAGGATGTTCGGCGCCACGCCGAGGCTTTGCTGGAATTCGTCGAAGCGCGAAAGCCCCTGGAAGGCGTCACGCAGGATCAGCATGCTCCACCAGTCGCCGACGCTGTCGAGCGCGCGCGCCGCCGGGCATTTGAAATCGCTGAAGCTTGTTCGCTGCATGGCTGCTGTCATTATAGCAGTGACTATCATCATGCAAGTTACTATCTGGCGTCGCCCCCGAAAATGCGGGCGAGCAGAATTCCGGTGACGAGCATGCCGACCGCCACGAAGGTCGTATCGCCCGGCGTGCCGATATAGAGCGGCCCGACATTGGCAAACAGCAGGAAGGCGACGAGGAAATTCGCCCAGCCCCAGATGACATTGGCCGTCGGCGAGCCAAGCTTTGCCCCTTGCACGAATGGGATGCGGAACGGCCTGCCACTGACGCCGTTGACGAAATGTGGGACGCCGTTGGTCAGAAATGCCGCGGCGATGAAATGGGCGATATAGGCGATCCAGGGCAAAGGCTTCTCCTGAGCTGCACGGGTGGCGTCAACGGAGAATGTGGCCGGGATTTCGGCTCCGGCAAGAGGAGGAGGCGCGGCTGCCCGTGACGCTGTAGGCCCGCCGCCTGAAAGGCGACGGGCCGACCGGGTCAGACAAGCAGGATGTCTTTGAAGTGAAGTGCTGCGGAATTATCGAGATCCGCGACATGGATTGCCGCGCCCGCTGCGCTTCCATCTGCGTCAAAGGATAGAATGCCGCTCGCCTGATCGTAGATCAGCTTGTCATCAGCCTCCAGCGCTTTCGTTCCCAGCACGAAATTCTCATCCGAAAATCCGGATAGGCTGAGCGCGGCGAAAATCGAATGATCGAGCATCAGCTTGTCGCCCGCCGCGGAGGAAAAATCCCGGATCTTGTCGACGCTGACATTGTCGGGCTTCACATCGAAGACGAAGGTATCGCCTCCTCCGCCACCGGTGAGCGTGTCTGCACCGGCTTTCCCGAAGAGCTTGTCATTGCCGAGACCGCCGGTCAGCTGGTCGGCGCCTTTGCCGCCATTGATCGTGTTGCTTCCGTCGTTGCCGGTCAAAACGTTGGCCGTGTTGTTGCCTGTCGCGCTGAGATTGGCCGTGCCGGTCAAGGCGAGATTTTCGATCGTTCCGGCGGTGTGCTTCTGGTCGGCCAGGTTGAACGAGGTCGAAGCCTTGACGGTGTCCTTGCCGGCCCCGCCTGTCTCATCGGCAAAATCGCCGGCATTGTCGACCACATAGGTATCGTTGCCGGCGCGCCCCGACATATGGTCCGCGCCGGTGCTTCCGTCGAGAATATTGTTGCCGGAATTACCGACGAGAGTGTTTGCTAGGCCATTTCCCGTGCCGTTCAGATTGGCCGTGCCGGTCAGCGTCAGGTTCTCGACGTTTCCGATCGTGTGCGTCGTATCCTTGAGGCTGAAGCTGATCGACGACATGACGGTATCCGTCCCGCCACCCCGGCTTTCGTCGACGATTTGCGCGGGGTTGCTCACGGTGAATATGTCGTTGCCGGTGCCGCCATAGATATGGTTGGTTGCCGGCGGCGTGCTGGCACTGCCGCCTCCGATGTCGATGATGAGGGGATGGTCGACGACGTCAAGCGTCAGGGACGAGACGTTGCTGAGGCTTTTGATCGCCGTCGTTCCGGTCAGAGGGTCGAAGACCTTCACGGAGCCGAAGGATGCGCCGAGATCGACCTTGAAGCCTGTCGTCGCGGCCTGAATCGCCGTGTCGGTGGACTGGTTCCAGATATCGGGCTCGTTCCAGATGATGATCTGATAGCTTCCGTCCGATTTCTCCGTCAGCAGGCTGCGGGCCGAGGACGGCATGCCGTCGATCGAATAATTGAGGGTCCCCGCGCTGAAACTTGCCTTCTGAGCGCCGTCGTCCGCAAGGATTTCCGTTAGATTATGGATCGCCATCGCAGCCGGCTTGGCCGAATAGTCGAGATGAAAAAGGCCGAAATGCTTTTCCTGATTGGTGCCTTGCGGATCGGAATAGGCATCCAGCAGCTCGTAGATGAATGTATTTTTCGATCCGAGTGCGGCGCCGTCCATCAGCGTGTTGAGCAGGAGCTTTGCCTGCGTCGCTTCACTGACGCCTTCCCAGCCGCCATTGGTGTCGGCAGTCAGCGAGGTGTGGTAACCGGTCTCGGTGATTGCCAGGGGCTTGCCCGGATCGGCAGCGCGCTGAACGCCGGCTTCTCGGGAAAGCCACGAGTACGGCTGGTCGCCATCCTTCGCATAGGTATGGATCGTCGTGTAGTCCGAGGCGGAAGCGACGGTATATCCGGTAAAGCCGAGGACCGGGATATTTTTCAACAAGGGATCGGCGTTGACGGCGGCTGAGAGGTCCTTCTGATAGGCGACCGCTGCTGCCTGCCCGCTCAGGCCGTGATAGCTGACCGGCCAGTTGTTGACTTCGTTCGGGCCTTCGATGCCGACGACCGACCCGGGATGGGCCTGCACGAAATCATGCAGCCGCTGGGCGACAGTGGCGGGGTCGACTTCCCGCTGGGCGCTGAAGACGAATTGCACGCCGGCCTCTGCCGCATCGCCGAGATGCGTTTGGCCGTTGGGGTCGGAAGCGGAGTTGGGGGCGTGATCGCGAACCGTATCAAGGCCAAGATAATCGAGAGCCTTAACAACTTCTCCGACATTGGAATATTTTCCGTCGGTGTAGTCGATATGCGTATCAATTCCAAAGGAACGAACAATATCGTTTATTCTAACGGCTTGAGCCATAAGCTTTTCTCCCGGTTTACGAGGGAAGTGGCAATGGGAATTAATCCCCATCTGTTGGCGCCAATTCGATTTAATACACGAGGAGGGTCGTGCGGCGATGACTCGTTATCCATGATATATTGTTGCGAATGTGGCTCAATTCGAATTGTATTTATTATGTAATCTGCGCTTGCATTTTTTCGTTCGGCCGGATGATCATGCGCGAGTGGGACGGCCCATAGGCAGAGTCTGGCGAAATCCGACATGGTTTTGGAGGATCCGATGACTGTCAATGTTCAATTCCGGTTTCGCAGCGGCCTGCCATTATTGGCGTTCGACAATGTCCGTCTCCGCGGAAGTTGGGACGAGCAAGGTCACCCCTCGAATGATTGGACGTCTGTTCCTATGCAGCGCTCTCGTGACGAGGATGGCTATGATGTCTTTGTCATCAGGGTTCCCTTTCCCGATGACGAGATCGGCACGCATTTTCGATGGGGGATCGAACTGGGTCGACCCGGCGCTTCAAGCCTGTGGGCGATCGCCGGCGAATTGGACGACGAGGCCTCGTCGCGTCGCGAACGCTCGTTCGATCTCCAGCAGGGGATCGGGCCGCAGATCTATTATCTGACATGGATCGGCCGCCTGGGAGCGAACCGGGTTGAAAAGCGCGACGCTGCCGATGGCATCCGCTTTTCGGTCTGGGCGCCGAACGCCCGGGATGTCTTGCTGGTCCTGGCCGATCCGGCCATCGGCTATATCGCCGATGACGGCACCGGAGCGGTCGCAACCATCAAAATGCGAAGAACCGTCGACGGATTCTGGATCGCCGAAACCGGCGACGATGATGGCCTTTTAGATTTCGACAGCATGGTCGGCACGCCGTACATGTACCGCGTTACCAAGGATGATGGATCGCTCGCCTACCGCACCGATATCTGGTCCCTCATGCAGATTGGCGACGGAGACTTCGATCCCGATGGAGCAACCTATCACGGATCGCCGGCGGCATTGGACGGACCGCAAAGCTGTTCGGTCGTCTGCGACCCGAAGCGGGTGGTGCTCCCGTCCGGGCAGGAGCTTGCCGCCGAGGCGTTCTGGGCTGACGAATTCGCCGGAGGTCGAAAGCTTCCGGATCGGCTCGAGGATCTGGTGATCTATGAACTGCACGTCGGCGCCCTCGGTTTCGGCAAGGCCGCGCCCGGCACGCTTGATGATGCCATCGCCTTCGTCGAGCATTTCTCAGCGCTCGGCGTCAACGCCGTGGAATTGCTGCCGATCGCGGAATTCGAGACCCGGGCCAACTGGGGCTACGGCACGTCGCATTTCTTTGCTGCCGACCAGGGGGCTGGCGGCACCGACCGGCTGAAGATGTTCGTCAAGGTCTGCCACCAGCGCGGCATCGTTGTCATCCTTGATGTCTGTTACAACCATTTCGATCCGGATGGCGAGCGGGCGCAATGGGCCTATGATTCCAACGATCACACCCGCAATATCTACTATTGGTATGAGGGAAATCCCGGCGACTACGCCGATCCCAGAGGCGGCTACATCGACAATATCTCCACGGGGTGGGCGCCTCGCTTTGATGAGGAAGCCGTCCGCCAGCTTTTCATTTCGAGCGCGGCATTTCTCGTCTCCGTCTGCCACATCGATGGTTTCCGGCTGGATCAGACGAGTTCGATCCATCAATATCCGGTCCTGCATGCCGACGGCCGGCGCGCCGATCGGGCTGCCGCCTTCGGGGCCAAATTCCTGAAGCAGTGGACCCGCACGATGCGGCTGATCAAGCCACAGCTTTTCCTGACGGCTGAAGACTATTCGGATTGGTCGGCGATGACGGAACCAAGCCTGACCGGCGACGGACTCGGCTTCGATGCGACCTGTACGGCGATTTTCATCACAACCTCGTCGAATATCACGGCGGCGCACAGGCGCAGCTATTGAAGAATGCCGGTTTCGGAGACAAGCGGGCTTTGACCATGTCGTCTTTTGCCGGCGCATTGCAGACGAGCGCGCGATCCAAGGTGGTCTACAACCAGTCGCATGACGATTGCGGTAATCGTGAAGGATCGGCACGAACCGCGGTTATTGCGGTCAATTTCGCGCCTGTTGTCGGCGAGACCCGGGCATGGGCGGAGGCGAGATCGAGGTTCGCAGCGGCGATGACGCTGCTGTCACCTGGGACGCCGATGTTTTTCATGGGCGAGGAAATCGGCGCCCAGAAGCCCTATCGCTACAATGATTTCCTCGAGAACCGGGAGAATATTCTCGGCGAAGCGGATGGTGACGGGGCAGGGATGATCAGCTGTTATCGCGATCTGATCGCGCTCAGCATCCACCAGGACGCCATTCGCTCACGCAATATCGCCATTCCCCTGGTTCACGACGAAAATCGCGTGATCGCATTTCATCGATGGGACGATGGCGAGGATTTCCTTGTCGTGGGGTCGCTGAACGACGCTCCCTTCGAACACGGCTACCGGCTGCACAGCGAACGTCTGGGGGATGATCTCTGGGAGGAGATCTTCAATACCGATGCTCACAAATATGGCGGCTGGAACGTCGGCAACGGCGGCGGAAGAATTAGAGCCACAGCAGGAGTGCTCGATGCCGTGCTGCCGGCATCAGGCGTTCTGGTCTTTCGCAGGCTGTGACGCGCAACGCCCGGAACGGTCAGACGAAGCCGAACGGTAGATTTTCGACCTTCCTGTCTTTGCCGTAGTCGCGCTCATGCGGCGAGCGGCGGCGGCCGTCGCCGCGAGCGGACAGATCGATGCGGTTTTCGGCGAAGATCCCATCGGGCCAGGTGCCGGTGTCATGGCAATCGGCATCGAGCTTGGGGGCAAGAATTTTCAGGATCATTGGGTTCCTCCACGGCGCACCATCAACACTCGGAAAGGCCGTCTGGTTCCGTTTATAAACCCGGAATTATTAATAAATTAACCATAAAGCTTAAGGGCAAAGGTATCGCCGCATCGATCCCGTCATTCTCGCAAGTGACGCTAGTGGACGATTGGTGACGAGGACATCGATGCCAACATCCCTTCGGTCGCGCGGATCAGCCGCGCTGCGCGCGCCATCACGTCGGCTCCGGCCTCCGTCTCGGCAATCGTGGTTGCCATACTGTCCAGCCCGTCCGCCACCTGGATCAGCTTGGGTAGCATGTCGGCTCGTCCGACCGCTTCGGTCGATCTGGCGAGCTTACGCAGCGCCTCCGAATAGCTCGATATCAAAGCGAGTTTCTGGTCTGCGGGAATATTGGAGAACGAGCGTTTCTCGGAAGGCGACAGCGGCAATTTCGGCATGGATGCGACCTGTTGAACTGCGTGTGAACTCGAATAGCCGCTTTTTGTTCCGAGCTGGCCCATTATCCCGAGAGCCGATCGCTTGCTTTGAAATGGAACTCCGGAGCTTGCTTGCCGTTGAGAGGCATGAACACAGGAGGTTTCCATGCAGTTGATCGATACGCGAGTGACACAGGCCGGCGACATTTTCACCGTAGAATTTTTAGGCGAGGGAGGAGAATCGATTTCGGTCAAAATTGATAATTCTCACGGCGAGCTCGACGATAAGACGGCGGTCGATCACGCCAAGGTCATGATGGTTCAGCTGACCTCTTTTGCCGACCGTGAAGCAGATGGCAGCATCAACCGGTACGATGCCTTGAGCAACGGCAATTTCGACGAAGGCAGCAAGGGTTTGATCGGCCAGCCGAGTGCGCGTTCGGCCGGCGACAGGCAAACGCTGGAGGAGGAGCTCAACGAGGGCCTCGAGGACAGCTTTCCTGCAAGCGACCCGGTCTCGGCAACGGTGTCGTCCATTCCCGCCAACGCGCCACGGCATTGATTTCGCCGCGATCTCAATTCCAAATGCAGGCGAAGGCTGCCCCGGTTTCCGCGGGCAGCCTTCTTCTTACATGACAGATTGATGTCAAAACTGAGAAACAGCTGAAAACATCAGGTGTGTGATTGACATGGGAGCCTTCTAGAGAGGGCACGAGAAGGGGGCGCGGGTGACGCGCTGCCGACGTCTCGGAGACGCGCCCATGAAAATCATCCAGATCACCGACACCCATTTCAGCCCCGACAAGCCGCATTTCAACGGCAACTGGGCGCCGCTTCTGACCTGGATCGAAGAGACCGGCGCTGACCTGATCGTCCATACCGGCGATCTCACCGTCGACGGCGCCGACAAAGACGCAGACATCACCTTTTCGATGGATCTGATGCGCCGGGTGTCGATCCCGATGCTGATCGTCCCCGGCAATCACATGCGGCCACCTCAAGGGATCGGACCAGCCCGTCAATGCCGAGCGGCTCTCCCGCTGGCGCAGCCTTGCCGGCGACGACCGCTGGCTGGAGGATGCGGCCGGCTGGCGGTTCATCGGGTTGAACTCATTGCTTCTCGGTCATGAGGATGACGAGGAGGAGGCTCAGTTCGATGACAATGATCTGACACCCAGAGCATGATGCCGAAAAGTGTGAGCGGTTTTCGGACGACATCATGCTCTAACTCTTTAATTGAGAACAGGATTCAGATTTTAGGCCGACCGGGCCTAAAATCATCCTGTTCTAGGCAGAATTATCGACTTCTTATTTATTCACACACATCGAAGTTGCTGGGGAATGCAACCTGTGGAATAGTCAAGTTGACGCCATCTACCCACTTCATTCTCATCATCTGGACAAGAATGTCTTACAAAAAAATGGAATGCTCCACGGCGTGGCGGTTTTTTGCGACGGTCTCCCTTGTCGCAACCTTCGCATTGCCAGCCCATGCGGACACCCCGTCCGTGCCCTGGCCGCAAACGCAAAGCGACATCCGAGCCGAGTCCGATGTGCATTTTGGCACGCTCGCCAACGGTATGCGGTTTGCGATCATGCGCAATGTCACGCCGCCCGGACAGGCAGCTATCCGCTTTCGCATTGGCTCCGGTTCGCTCGACGAAAACGACGACCAGCAGGGCCTGGCGCATGTTCTCGAGCACATGGCCTTCAAGGGTTCGACTCATGTCGCCGAAGGGGAGATGGTCCGTATCTTGCAGCGCAAGGGCTTGGCCTTTGGGCCGGACACCAACGCCCATACCTCTTATGACGAGACCGTCTATGCGCTCGATCTGCCCGAGGTCGATGCAGACACAATTTCGACGGGCCTGATGCTGATGCGCGACACGGCGAGCGAGCTGACCCTCGATGCCAGCGCCTTTGATCGCGAACGCGGCGTCATCCTGTCGGAGGAGCGGTTACGCGACACGCCGCAGTATCGCGCATCACTCGGAATCATGAACTCGCTGCTCGCCGGCCAGCGCGCGACCATGCGCGCGCCGATCGGCAAAGCCGACATCATCAGCAATGCGCCCGTGGACCTCGTCCGTGATTATTACCGGGCCAATTACCGACCCGATCGGGCAACGCTGATAGTGGTGGGCGATATCGACCCCGCCGCCATGGAAGTCGAAATCCGGCAGCGCTTCGGCGACTGGAAGGCCGTGGGTCCGGCGCCGACAAAAGCGGATCTTGGCGCGCTTGTGACGAAAAGCGAAAGCGCCGAGGTCATCGTCGTTCCCGGCGGCATGACCAGCATACAGATCGCCTGGACGCGTCCCTATGACGCCGCGCCTGACACCTTCGCCAAGCGCCGCGCTGGGCTTATTGAGGATCTCGGTTTCCTGGTGCTCAAACGTCGGGTGAGCGCCATCGCCAGCAAGGCGGATGCCCCTTTCATCAGTGCGGACGTCGGCTCCCAGGATCTCCTCGATTCCGCCCATGTCGTCCTGATCGCGGCGAATTCGGAGCCGGACAAATGGCAGGCGGCGCTCACGGCCATTGACCAGGAACAGCGCCGGATCCAGGAGTTCGGCGTTGCGCAGGCAGAGATCGATCGCGAAATCCGCGAATATCGCTCCGCCCTGCAAGCTGCTGCGGCCGGAGCCGCGACGCGGATGACCACCGACATTGCTTCCATGCTGGCTCGCAGCGTCGATGACGATCAAGTCTTCACCTCACCCGCCGAAGACCTCTCGATGTTCGAGACGATGACGAACGGCGTCACGGCGGATGAGGTCAATCGGGCCTTGCAGCTTGCTTTCTCCGGCAACGGTCCGCAGGTCGTGCTGCAGGCGGACCAACCACCTGAGGGCGGAGCCGACACGGTTCGGCAGGTCTATGACGCTTCAAAGGCCATTGCCGTCTCGGCACCATCCGGTACAACTGACGTTGCCTGGCCCTACACCCATTTCGGCGAACCGGGCGCTGTGGTCGAACGTCGTGCGGTTGAAGATCTCGGCGTGACCATGGTGCGCTTTTCCAACGGCGTACGGCTTACAGTCAAGCCAACCAAGCTGCGTGCCAACGAAGTGCTGGTGCGCGAAGATATCGGCCGCGGTCGGTTGGACCTGCCGCACGACCGCTCCGCCGCGATCTGGGCATCTCCGGCTGTCGTGCTGTCTGGCGTAAAGGCCATGGATTACCAGGATATACAGAAAGCGCTGACGGCCAACATTGTCGGCGTCGACTTCTCGGTCGGCGACAGTTCCTTCAGGTTCGACGGTCGTACACGGACTGAAGATCTTGCGACGCAGCTGCAGCTGATGAGCGCATACACCTCCGATCCCGCCTATCGCCCCGAGGCGTTCAAGCGTGTGCAGCAGGCCTATTTGAGCGGCCTCGATCAGTATGACGCGTCGCCCGGCGGCGTTTTCAGCCGCGATTTCGCAGGTCTCGTGCATTCCGGCGACCCGCGCTGGACCTTCCCCGACCGCGCGCAGTTGTCCGCCGCCAAGCCAGACGAATTCGAGACACTGTTCCGGCCTATGGTTTCCAATGGCCCGATCGACATCACCATCGTCGGCGACGTAACAGTGGACGACTCAATCCGCCTGACGGCTGAAACCTTTGGCGCATTGCCGCCGCGCCCGGAGACGGCCTTGAGCAACGATCGGGACGACGTGCGCTTTCCGGCGACGACCGAGAAGCCCGTTTTGCAGACCCATAACGGCAGGGCGGATAACGCCGCCGCCGCGGTAGGAGCTTCCATCGGCGATTTGCTCTCCGATCTGCCCCGGTCCTTCACCGCCAATATTGCCACCCAGATTATCCAAAACAGGCTGATCGACCAGTTTCGCATTGCAGAAGGCTCAAGCTATGCCGTGCAGGGCGACGTTGACCTGTCAAGGGAAATCCCGGGCTACGGCTACGCATATTTCTACGTCGAGACCGACCCGGCAAAGGTTGCGCGCTTCTATGCACTTGTCGACGAGACCGCCAATGATCTGCGGTCGCATGACGTCTCCGAAGACGAGCTCGCGCGCGCCCGGGAACCCATCTTCGAGACATTGAAGCATCAGCAGCAGAGCAACGAATATTGGATCGCATACCTGCACCACGCTCAGACGGATTCGCGTCGTTTAGACCGGATACGCGATAGTCTCAGTGGCTACGGCAAGGTCACTGCCGGGGATATCCGCGCGTTTGCCACGGCCTATTTCAGCCCTGAAAAATTCTGGAAATTCGAGGTGCTGCCGGCGGCGGTACGATAGGGTGAGCACCGCTCACGAACGGCGTTTGACCACGCGCATGTTCATTTCCGAGCGAAGAGCGAAGCCCTGGGTTTCGTAGAGGGAAATGGCCGAGGTATTCGCCGCATAGGCATGTAGATAGGCCGTGTCGCCGGTGGACGCGATTTCGCCGGCGACGAAACGGAAGAGCAGGGTGCCGAGGCCGCGCCCCTGGAAATCGGGATGGGTGCAAAGTCCGCTAAGCTCGGTAAAGCCAGTCTGCCGCATCCGCTGCCCGGCCATCGCCACCAGGCGGCCCTCGCTTCTGATCCCCCAGAAGCTGCCGAGGCTCTGGGCTCGCAGGGTGAACGGCCCGGGTTTGGTCAGTGTCGCCAGCGCCAGCATGTCGGCGGCATCGGTCTCCGTCAGGGGCTCGATGCGGGGATCTGAAATCCTCTCATGGGGCCGCTCGGCCACCATCTGGACCACCGATGCCTCTGTGACGATAGCCAGGCTCGGTGGAATGGCGATCGGCCCGGCTTCGACGAGGATCATGCTCTCCTCCGGCGCCGGCAGTTCCTCCAGGGCGTCGAGGCTTTCCGGCGCATCGTTGGCGGACGCCGCGAAGGGGACGATTGACGGCGGGTATCGCCGTGCCTTCTCATTGCCTTCGGCAAGGTCGGCATGCGCGGTCTCCAGTGCGCTCCAGATCGGCCGGTCGAGAATATGTTTCATCATCCTTCCTCCTTGACAGGGCTGCGGCGCGCAAGCGGCGCCACCGCAAGCCCGTCCTCGATGGCGGCCAGCTGTTCGAGGATCGGCCCGTCGAAATCGCCGCAGAGATCGGCAACGGCGGCGGCGATGCGCGGCCAGATCACCTTCTTCGAATGATCGACGAGCTCCTGTCCCTTGTCGGTCAGCGAGACCAGCCTGCGACGCTGATCGTCCGGCGCCGGTTGCATGTCGACGTAACCGAGTTCGAGAAGCTGGCCGGTGGTCCGCGTTGCGCCGGGCTGGGTGATGCCCACCGCCTGCGCAAGCTCTCCGATCGTCAGCGGTCCGGCCCGGTCGATCGCTGCAAGGAACGGATACTGGCCCGCCTGGATGCTGAGACCGGCCTCGTCGATGACCTGCTGCGTATCGGCCTGCAGCCTTTCTCCGATGCGCCGCAGCCGGCTGCCCATGCAGAGAAACCCCAGCGTCCGGACCACATCCTCGACCATGCCGACTCTCCATTTGCATTGGATGTTATATAACATGTTATGAATTAAATTGCAATTCTTCGAAGGTGGTCGGCAGATGAGACCAGGGGAAGGGTAGCACGAGCAAGTGCCTCTATCAGCCCCGCCATTTCCTGGTCATCAGAAACACCGCCAGCACGCAGCTGAGCAGGCCAAGCGACAATGGCAGACCCTGATGTCCGATCAGTTGCATCGCCAGTCCTGTCGCGGGCGAGCCGACGATGCCGCCGATGCCCCATACCAAGGCGAAGGCCGCGTTACCGGCGATCAGGGCCTGACCGGCGAAACGCTCGCCGAGCTGAATCAGCGACAGGGTGTAGATCCCGAACGAGACCCCGCCCCAGACGAACACCAGCGGCCAGATAAGCCACGTGGTGAAGACCGACGGCAGCAGCAGGCAGCCGGCCAGGCAAACCAGGACGCAGAATAACATCATCCGCGTCGAGCCAAACCGTTCGGCGACCCGCCCGAGCAAAATCTGCAGCGCGGCATTGCCTGCGATGAAACAGGTGATGAGCGACGCGATGCGTCCCTCGGCAATGCCGAGTGCTGCGCCATAGACCGCAAACAGGGAAAGCAGGATCTGCTCGAAGGCGGCAGCCGTGAAAACCGCAAACAGCAGCAGCGGCGCCAGTACGAAGAAGCCTCCGACCGAGGTTGTTTCGCCTTCGTTAGGCATCTCGGGCAGGCGCGCGGCGACGGCAAGCACGATCAGGCCGCAGAGAAGAAAGGCCGTAATGCCGATCATGAAGGGCGGCCATCCCTCGGTGCCAGTGAGGCCGAGCGACAGTGGCCCGGTGGCGAAGCCACCCGAAACGATCGATGAATAGAGGCCCATGATCCGGCCCCGGCACGGCGCCGGCGTGATCGAGATCAGCCAGGTCTCGCTGATCACGTAAAGCGGATTGGCGAAGAAGCCGAGCAGGAAGCGCAGCGGCATCCAGGCCCAGATGTCCTGCATCCAGGCAATCGTAATCAGGGTGAGGGCAGCCAGGATCGAACACAGGATCGCCAGCCGCGCCCCGCCCAGGCACTGCGACAGCGCCGGAATGAAGGGCGCGGATAGGATAAAACCCAACGGCGTCATTGCCGCCGACAGGCCGATCAGGCCCGATGTCGTTCCCTGCCGCTCCAGGATGAAGCTGAGCAGCGGATAGGTCAGCCCCTGTGCCACGGCGAATACCGTGACGGTAGCGATGATGCCCGCCATGGCGGCCCATGGGATCCGATCCGTGCGCGCTGATGTGATGCTTTCAGCAGTCATGCAGATGTCCTCGTCAGACCGTATGGTGTGAGGGGCCGGGGAGCCCCAACGTCAAAGAGGATGAATTCTGCAGGAGGCCGGGAGTGCCGTACTTAAGCTTTCCCAAAAAGTTCTCAAAAACGTCCAAAGGGACTAAACAGGTCAGCATCGCATTTTGCCCCGACCGCAAGCCCTCACCACCGCAATTTCAGCCGGACATCATCAGGACTACAGGAAATGACCGCCTCACTTTCCTTTCTCGGCCTTCCCGATCGCCTCCCCGATGGGCGTTTGCCCCGCGTGGTGATCTTCGCAGCCGCTCACGGCAGCACCTATCCCGGCAAGGACAGTAGCGGCTACGCCCTGGCCGCTGATGCCATCCGCGTTGCGAGCCAGGAAGATGCCGGGCTCGTCGAACACTGGGATTTCGATCTCGGCGGCTCGCTGTTTGGTGGCAGGCCGGTCTCCTGCATCGACGCCGGCGACATCCCAACCACCCTGCATGACAATGCCGGCAACCGAGCCCGGATCGAAGCGAAGACGCGTAATGTCCTGTCAATGCCCGCCGTGCCGATCCTAGTCGGCGGCGATTGTTCCGTGACCATTCCCTTCCTCGCCGGCTTTGCGGATCACGGGCCGGTCTGGGTCCTGCAGATCGACGCCCATATCGACTGGCGCGACGAGGTGCATGGCGAGCGCCACGGCTATTCGAGCCCGATGCGTCGGGCGAGCGAGATGCCGCATGTCGTCGGCATGGTCCAGGTCGGCCTCCGCAGCGTCGGCAGCGCACGCCTCGCCGACATCGAAGCGGCGCGGGCCTACGGCAGCCGCTTCGTAACTGCCCGAGAGATTCATGCCGAGGGGGCCGAAGCCGCTCTCCGGCATATTCCGAAAGGAGCGCGGGTCGTCGTCACCTTGGACTGCGACAGCCTCGATCCCAGCATCATGCCGGGTGTGGCGGCGCGTACGCCCGGCGGCCTCACCTACACTGAGGTGATCGACCTGATCGCGGGCCTCGGCAGGCGGGCCAGAATCGCAGGATTCGACCTTGTCGAGCTCTATCCTCCTGCCGACATTGACGGCCTGTCGGCCCTGACCGCCGCGCGCCTCCTTGTCAATGCGTTCGGCGCCATCGTTCGGCAAGATTGAGACACTGCTTCCTCTGCGAGCGAGCAAGCAGTGCATGGTGCGGTGCGTTTTCGCTTCTAGGCGACCTTGCCCAGACGAGGCTCCGTCCCGGCCAGTAGCCGCCGAATGTTGGTGCGATGGCGGGCAATCACGTAAATGCCGCCTGCGATCACCAGCAGCCGATAGGGCAGCGGTTGTTCCAAGCCGCAGATGAGAGCGATGGCCGTCAACGCCGCCAGCATCGAACTCAGGGAAACAATCCGGAAGCCCGCCAGCGCAACGCCAAAAACCATCGCAGCACCTAAACCTACGGGCCATGACATCGCCAGCAACACGCCGAGCCCCGTGGCAACCGACTTGCCTCCGGTAAAGTTGAGCCAGACCGAACGGCCATGCCCTAACAACACGGCAAGTCCCGCCAGGCAAACAGCCCAAGGCTCTAAGATTTGCGGATCAAACGCTGTCGGTGGCGTGCCCGATGAGACTGTCGAGAACCAAGGGTAAAACCAGCGGGCAAAGACGACTGCTCCCACACCTTTCAGGACATCGACCAGAAGCACCACCAATGCAGGCCATTTGCCGAGCGTTCGCAATACGTTCGTTGCTCCGGTGGATTTGGAGCCATGCTCCCGGATATCGATGCCCTTGAGCAGTTTGCCCGCTAGATAGCCCGAGGGTGTGGAGCCGAGGAGATAAGCGATCGCAAATCCAACCGCACCCGCTATCCAGAAAACCATGGGAGTCACCTCGACGCTCTATTTTCAGGCCGTCATCATTTGGTCGTCACCGCCATCAGCCATTGGAACATGATTTACACTGCTCGCGTCCTCGATGCCACGCGGCCTAAGCGGACGAACAGTTCCATCCAAGCTTTAAAGACTCTAGGATGCGCCTCATGCAGGGATCGCGTTATGCCTTTGGACCATTCGTGCTTGATCCGGCCGCGGGAACGCTTCTTCGGAACGATGATCCCGTTGCCGTTGGCCACCGCGGGGTAATGCTGCTTGCCGCACTTGTCGGGCGGCCCGGCGAAATCCTTGGCAAGGCTGAGTTGATGGATGCGGCGTGGCCGGGCAGGGCGGTCGAGGAAGGCAACCTCACCGTTCAGATCGCGCAGCTGCGCAAGTTGCTCGGTCCGACCGGTGACGGCGGCGAATGGATCTCCACGGTGCCGCGCGTCGGCTACCGCTTCATAGGCGCCATCAATCAACTTGGCGGCGTGAAGCGAAAACCTTTGCCGCTGCCTGACAAACCATCGATCGCGGTGCTGCCCTTCGTGAATATCAGCAACGATCCCGAACAGGAATCCTTCACGGATGGGCTGACCGAAGACCTGATCACCGACCTGTCCAGGATACCGGGCCTGTTCGTCATCGCCCGCAACTCGGCCTTCGCCTATAAGGGAAAGGCGAGGGACGTAGGCGAGATCGCCGAGGAGCTCGGCGTGCGCTACCTGCTGGAGGGAAGCGCAAGACGCGTAGCAGGGCACGTGCGCGTCAATGCTAAGCTGGTCGATGCGGCAAGTGGCGATCATCTATGGGCGGAACGCTTCGATCGCAGCCTCGAAGATATCTTTGCCGTTCAGGACGAGGTGACTGGCAAGATCGTCGAAGCGCTGCTCGGGCGGCTGCGCGCACCGCCATCGCGCAATCGGCCCACAAGTCTCGAGGCTTACGATCTCTGCGTGCGGGCGCGCAGGCTTATGGATGATACGCCGCAGGCGGCGCGGGAAGCGCATCTGATGCTGACGCGCGCGATTTCCCTCGATCCCAACTATGCCGAGGCCTATCGCTGGCTTGCCATGAACCACTGGATGGGAGAGGTGCATTCCAGCGGACCAACGCACCCCACCCGTAGCCTTGCATTGGAGCTGGCGCGCAAAGCGGTAATGATCGATCCCAATGATGCCGGCTGCCGCTGGATCCTGGCATACTTGCTTGCCTATGAGCGCAGCTTTGCCGAGGCGGATGCGGAATTCGCGAAGGCCATCGAGCTTGACCCGAACGAGGCCGACACCTTTGCGGCACTATCCGACATTGCGGTCTTGGCCGGGCGGGTCGGAGAGGGCCTTGAGCATATCGCCAAGGCCTTCCGGCTGAACCCATTTCCGGCAAGCTGGTATTATCTGGCGCTCGGCCAGGCGCAATATGCCGCCGGCCAGTACGAAGCCGCCGTCGAGACGCTGCGCAGGGACGAGACCTATCGGACAAGCTCACGCCGTTTCCTGGCGGCAAGTCTTGCCCAACTGGGCCGGCTCGACGAGGCTCGCGCCGAGGCCGAACTGTTCCTCGTCGCCAACCCGCATTTTTCAACCCGCCACTGGGCGGCGACGGAACCCTTCCGCGACGCTCGGACGCTTGAGCATTTCGTTGACGGCTACCGCAAGGCGGGGCTTCCGGGGTGACGCCGGCGTGCCTCGAAGACGGCTCCGATCTAGACGGTGCCGGGCCGCGCAGTTGATTGGCTCGCGGAAGACAAAAAGTCCTCTTCGGCGGTGGGCAGTTTTCCGTTCGGGGTCAGGTCGTCGACAGCCTTGGGAAGATCGCGCTTCAGTCGCCCAAGAATCTCTTGATGCGAAAGGCCGGTATTGGCAGCGATCTCGTTGAGAACGTCCGGACCTAGTGCTTCCGCGAGCTGGCCGTCATCGATGTCGGCATTCGGACCGGGCTGTATCCACGACTCCACCTTGTCACCCTGACCATTCTGCTGAAACGTCTTCAGCAGGTCGCCGAGACCACCGCTGACGATACCGCCTGATGTCAGCCCACCGAGAAGGCCGCCGAGACCACCCGAGCCGCCCAGTCCGCCAAGAAGGCCCCCAAGTCCGCCGGGCTGCTGGTTTCCTGCGCCCGCCTGCTGAGGGTTCTGGATGCCCCGCAGGAGCTCCCCGATCTTGTCTCTGTTTTGGTAGCCGGCAACGGCAAGGACGGCGAGAAGCGCCTTCAATTGACCGCTCATCATGATGAATCCTCCTATGGTGCTCCTGCAGCGCGGCGCGCCGCAAGGACGCAATGTCCTGAGTGCTCAAAGGTTCCGCGCCGGTTTGGAAACAAGGCCGCGCCGTCCGCATTGGTATGAGGCCTCGAAGGCCCGGCCGTCCACCTCGTTGCTCACGCAACGGTCAGATTTCCGGGCAACCTCGCCTGTTTGCAAAGGTCATTCGTTCCGGTCCACGGCGCGTCATCCCTTGCACAACGATAGTGCGGGAAGACATGCGTACGATCTGTGCCCTGCGAAACCCTTCGCTGCGTGCGATGTCGAGAGCGTCGTCAGGATCGCAGCCCCGTGGTCCGCGCCGGCCATATCGGTCATATCGATCAGGGTCGCGATCACGTTCGTAAACGCCGAGGCCACCGGGGCCGACACGCAACTCCAAATCTTGCGCCGCCGCGATCGTCGGCGAGATCGTCAACCCGGTTAAGGCCGCCGAGCCGATGAGTATGAACTGAAGTGATTTCCGCATGAGTACCTCCCATGGCCATGCCATCGCAAGGACAACATCGACATGCGAGTTTTGTTCCTCAAGATAAGTGGAATGGGCGCGGGCACGCCGCGCCGTCCCAGATCATTCGCTTCAAACAGCCATATTCGACGCTGCCGACATCACTTCCCGAGGGGCGGGACCGCCGAACATATGGCGACCATCCTCCTCCACTTCCGTGAAACACCAGCGCACGATTCCATCCCGATCGAGCAGGAATTCGCCGACAAGTTGGCCGTGGCCGGTGGCGATCATCTGCTTGTCGTCCTCGGTGAATTCATAGCCGTCCGCCTTGTCGAGGTAGTCCACCGCCGCCATCAGGTCCATGGGCGCTGGAAGCTCGTCCGGCATGTCGATGCGCATCGACGTCACCGCACTCATGCTGATTTTGTGCGGCCAGTCATTCTCGTCTTCGGTAAACTCAAGGTTCGGCAGGCCGAAGGCCTTGTGCGATACCCGTTCCGGATCCGAGGCCGCCAGCAGATTGGGAAGCGGATGGTAGCGGAAATAGAGGCGAGCGCGGTCGATCGGCGTGTTGACAACGGTCAGGCTGTCGATGCCTTTCTCCTGCAAGGCATCGGTGAGTTCGGCCATGGCGGCAATCTGCCGGCGACAGAACGGGCAATGCAGTCCGCGGAACAAGCCGACGAGCACCGGTTTCTGGCCGCGAAAATCGTCGATGGCGACCTTGCCCTGGCGGGTGATTGCGTCCAGCACCACGTTCGGCGCGCGATCTCCCGGCTTTAGCGGTCTTCCGGCGTGGTTCTCATGCATGTTTCGTTCCTCCCTTTATATTGTTGAATCGATTTGCCTAATCGATCTCCGGCGATCACTGAAACGAGGGCAAGTCAGTCGAGAAACGGCAGGACGACGAGCGTGCCAGGATCGAGGTTGTGGCGGATGCACACATCCTGTGCCAGGGTGAAATACCGTTCCGCCTCGTCCATGTCGTCATGCTCAAGGCTGAGTGTCGCTAAGCCATCATAGCACGGGAAGAGCAGTTGCGGTTCATCAATTTCCTTCGCAACCTCAAGGGCTTCCTCGTAATACTTACGAGCTAGCTTCGGCTGCCCGTGGCACTGATGAATTTGGCCCAGCACGATCAGCGGTACGGAGAGATGGTCGCGCTGATCGAGTGCCCGGTCGATTTCGACGGCCTTTTCCGCAGCCGGTACACCCTCGGCAGCGCAGCGATCGGTGAAGGTGCAGCAGGCAACTGCGAGGTTGGCGAGAAGCCGCGCCTGGAAGCCGAGATCGCCGATACGGGTCGCAAGCTCCAGTCCGCGCCGGCAGATCTTGATGGCGTTGGCCGGATCGACAATCGTGTAGAGAACGCCGAGATTGGAATAGGCGCGACAGGCAGCACTTTGCAGATCGGCCTTTTCGGCGACCGAGAGGCTGCGCTCCACTTCCTGCACGGCCTCGCGGCGACGTCCGAGCCGCGCAAAGGCCGCACCCTTGGTGTTCAGCGCCTCCGCCATCGCTCGTGCCGTCTCCCGTCCGGCCTCGGTTGTCCCGTCGATTGGCAGCGTTTGCAGGGATTGCAGTGCCAGCGTCGCCCACTCGGCGGCAGCGGCCTGATCCCCCATGCGGAAGGCCAGATGGCCGCGCTCCTGCAGGACATGTGCACGTTCGACCGGCGCATCGATTGTTGCGATTATTGCTTCGGCTTCGGCCAAATGTGTCTCCGCTTGATCGCGGCGTCCTGCATCGAGATGCAAACGGCCGACCTTGCGCAATATCCGCGCTGCGGCGATAGGGTTGTTGTTGCGGTGGATCGCAAGCGCTCGCTGATAGTGGTTCAAGGCAGCGTCGCGGAGACCGGCGGGACCGCAGAGATCGGCAAGACGCTCCAGCAGCGCGAGTTGCTCTGGTGTAACCTCCACCTCGTTTGCGAGGGCGGCAAGGGCCTGACGATAGAGGCGCATCGCATCGTCATTGGCGTAGGTTTTGCGCGCCAGATCGCCCGCCGCCATCAGATAGCTGGCCCCCTTGGCCCTTTCTGTGGTCAGGCTGAAGTGATGGCCGAGCTGCGCCAGGTGCTCGGGCCGGTCGGGTGCTGCGCCATATTGACGTTCCAGAACCTGGCCGATCCGTCGATGAAGTTCCATGCGCCGTTGCAGCAGGAGATTGTGATAGATGACGTCGTGCATCAGCGTCTGGCTGAAGCGATAGCCCGGCGATTGCCCCGCATCGGGCCCGCGCAATTCTTCGATGATATTGGCATCGCAGAGATGATCCAATGCAGCATCGATGGCGGCCGGCTCTGTGGCGACGGTGCGGAGCAGGGCGGTATCGAACTTCGGGCCGACCACTGCCGCCTCTTGCGCCAGCCGTCTGATCTCCTGTGGCAGACGATCGACGCGGGCAAGCAACAGGGCTTGCAGGTTCACCGGGATATCGACATCCGTGTCTTCCGCTGCGACATGCCAGCGCTGGCCGTCATTGTGCAACGTGCCCATGTCGATCAACGCCCGAAGGATTTCTTCGATGAAAAGCGGATTGCCGCCGGCGCGGTCGAGGATGCGCTTGCGCATCGTGGCCGGCAACTTGCCATGATCCACGCCAAAAAACGCAGCAAGCAGCTTCTGCCCGTCGGCCACAAAGAGTGGGGCAAGACGCTGCACGGTGACGCTGACACGATTGGAGTCCAGAGGGTCGGTCTGCGATGTCGGCCGGTAGACCGCAAGTAGCATCAACCGGCTGCGCTCCAGCCGGTCCATCATGAAGCGAAGCACTTCCAGAGAGGTGGCGTCCGCCCAGTGCAGATCCTCGATGACAAGCAGCAGGGGACCTTGCGCCAGCCGCCGCTCGAAGACCGTGCGGACGGCATAGAAGATCTGCCGCCGCAACTGCTCCGGCTCGATGTACCGCAACGCGCCATCGGGATCGCCGAGGCCGAGGACATGTAGAAACAGCGGCAAAAGTCCCTCGACCTCATCCTGGGTCAGATCGAGCGCGCGGAACCCCGTTGCCAGCAATTGCCGCGCCCTGTCGAGATCATCCCGCTCGCCGATGCCGTAGGCGCTGCGCACGACCGCGCCGAGCGTGCCATAGGATTGTTCGCCGAGCGGAGAGCAGGTCGCTTTGCGGATGGCGAGGCCCTGGAAACGGGCAGCACTGCCGGCAATCGCGACGAATTCGTTGACCAGCCGCGACTTGCCGATGCCCGCTTCGCCGATCAGCCGGACAAGCTGCGCCGCGCCGCCGCAGGCAAGGTCGAGGCATGTCAGCAACCGCGACATTTCCGTATCCCGTCCGATCATCGGTGCCTGAAGGCCGAGACTCTCGAGCCCGCGCGCCGTATGCGGCGCTTCCGACAGCCCGGTCAGCCGATGGACAAGGACGTTTCCGCTTTTGCCGCGCAACGCCTGCGCGCCGAGACTCTCGAAGGCAAAGGCGTGGCGGGTGAGGCGATAGGTCAGCGGCCCGACGAGGATATCGTTTTCGCCGGCCATGGACTGCAGGCGTTGGGCGGTATTCACCGTGTCGCCGGTCACGGAATAGGATTTTGTACTGACCGCACCGAAGCCACCGGTGACGACAGGGCCGCTATTGATGCCGATATGCAGACGCAGCGGCACACCGGCGCGTGCATGCCAGCGCTCGCCGACCTGCGTCGCTCGACCGATCATGTCAAGTGCGGCACCGAGCGCCCGGACGGGATCATCCTCATGAGCGACCGGCGCGCCGAACAGCGCCAGCAACGCATCGCCGACGAACTTGTCGACGAAGCCGCCATAGGCTTCGACTGCCTGGGTCATCTCTTCGAACAATTCGTTCTGCAGCACCCGCATGACTTCAGGGTCGATCTGCTCGCTCAGCGTCGTGAAGCCGCAGAGATCGGCAAAGAGCACGGTCACCGGCCGCCGGTCGGCGTCACCCTCCGATTTAGACAGGACCGCCTCGATCTTCGGCTTCGATGCGGACTGCGCTGTGCCTGGTATCGACGCACCACATCGGGGGCAGAAGGCAAAATCGGGCTGACAAGGATGGCCGCAGGCAGCACAGGAGAGTGGTTGCTTTGCGCCGCATCGCGGACAGAAAGCAAAACCGCTCTGAATATCGAACCCGCAGCCGCTGCACTCCATCGGACGCATCTCACGAAACCCCGATGTACGGCTATTTCAGCCGCAACCAGCAGGCCTCAGACAGGGGACAAGCATGAACCTGCTGCCCCAGGCCCGCAAGCACTAAACGAGCGGCGGATCTGGGGACAGCTTCGGCAGCTCGAGAACGGCGATCTTGGCGTCATGAGCGTTCACGAACGAATGGACTTACCGTGCGGCGGCTGCTGGATCGCACGGCTTGCTTTTGGGGTGTCGATCATCCGCCGTCACTGCGGATGGGCGTCGGCGAGCCTTGCAACCCGGCAGTCAAAGAGCACCGGCCGGTCCACGTTGATCATCTCCTCAATCCTGGCATCGAGTTCGCGAGGGCTCTCGCAACGAAGGCCGATGGCACCATAGGCTTCGGCGAGCTTGGTGAAATCGGGCAGCGAGGCCGAATAAGCGCGCGATCGACCATTGCCATCCGGCACTTGACCCCATTGTCGCGCCATGCCCGGATGCTCGTCGCTCAAGATGAAGATCTTGATCGGCGCTTGATGCTGTATCGCCGTCGACAGCTCTTTCATCGTCGTTTGCACCGACGCGTCGCCCGCAATGTCGATGACAAGGCGGCCGGGATTTGCGAGCTGCGCCCCCAGGGCGGCAGGAAGACCGAAGCCCATAGTCCCCAATCCCCCTGAGGTAATCCAGCGATTGGGTTTGTCGAACCCGAAGAACTGCGCCACCCACATCTGCTGACCGATCTCCGTGGCGATGATGGGGTCGTGTGGCTTTGTCAGCGCATGCAGACGCTCAAGGGCGTGTTGCGGCATGATTGTATGGTCCAGCCGCTCGTAGGAAAACGAATGGCGGGGTCGCCAATGGTCGATCTGTGTCCACCACGCCCGCAGCCGCTTCTGGTCGGGGACAGAGGAAAGTGACCGCCAGGCATGGAGCATATCCGCCAGCACGTGCGCGGCGTCGCCTTGAATGCCGATATCGACGGGAACGCGTTTGTTGATCGACGAGGCATCGATATCGATGTGGATTTTCTTCGAGTGAGGCGAAAACTCATGGATGCGCGAGGTCGCAAGGTCGTCAAAGCGCGCGCCGATGGCGATCAACAGGTCGCAATCGCCGATTGCCATATTGGCTTCATGCGAGCCGCCCTGTCCGGCGACGCGCAGCCAGTTCGGCCCGGTGGCGGGATAGGCTCCAAGCCCCAAGATGGTGGACGTTATGGGAAAGCCGGTGAGGTCGACGAGCTCACGCAACAATCGTGACGCCTCCGGCCCCGAGTTGATGACGCCGCCGCCGGCATAGATGATAGGTCGTCGCGCTTCGGCCATCAATGCGACAGCCGCCCGGATCGCGTTCTGATCGCCTTGCATTGCGGGCTGGTAGCTGGGCAGGGGAGATACCTTGTCAGGTGAGACGTAGGTCCCGCTGGCGAAGAGCACGTCCTTCGGCATGTCGACGAGAACAGGGCCGGGTCGACCGGCCGCCGCGATCCGGAAAGCCAGATGGATCGTTTTGGCCAGATCGTCGATGTGTTGGACCAGGAAATTGTGCTTTGTGCAGGGACGGGTGATGCCGACCGTATCGCATTCCTGAAAGGCGTCCGTGCCGATCAGGCTTGTCGGCACCTGACCGGAGAGGCAGACGATCGGAATGGAATCCATAAGCGCATCCTGCAGCGCCGTAACCGAATTTGTGACCCCTGGTCCCGATGTCACCAGCATGACGCCGACCTTTCCCGTCGAGCGGGCATAGCCTTCGGCTGCGTGTCCGGCGCCTTGCTCATGGCGCACCAGGAAATGTTTAATATCCTCCTGTTGGAAGATTTCGTCATAGATCGGCAGCACCGCTGCGCCGGGGTAACCGAAAATGTGTTCGACACCGTTGTCGCGCAGCGCTTGCATAACGATCTCGCCACCGTTCATGAGACGATCAGAAGGGGTATTGAGGGAAGAGTTGGCTTTCTCGCCGGTCATATCTGGGTTCCGTCGTGAGTGAGGTGATAGGTGCGACGGGGCATAAAAAAAGGCCCCGTCAGGGACCTGTTTTCGGCGCATGGGTGGCTATTGCCGGACGATCAGACCGTCCTGCCCATGCGCGATATCACCACTACGAGAACCATTGCGATTTTCATGGGCGATAGAGCTAGCTCCAAATCTACACGTCGTCAACGTCGTCTCTGCGCAGAGTGTGTCTGTGGTTGAGAATGTTTGAGATCAGTGGTTCGGTCAGTGACAAAGCAAGGGCAGGGGGCAACCCGTTCGCAACCTATCGACCAAAGGCAAACTCTCCCGTTCTATCGTCCGCGAAGCGACTTCGACCACTTCCTCCAATGCGCGCCGGTCAGGGGTTCCGTGCCAGCCGGCGGCGTTCGGTCCCGGCGCGAACCCAAATCCTATGGCGAGGTATATGCGCCATCGAGGATTTGCCGCGCCTCGGCCCGCGGCGCGGCTACGGAGTGACGATTAACCAGCGAGCATTCGAGCTTCGCAATCGGATAGCGCTTGCCGGGCGTACTTTCCGGGTTGAGATGTTCGATCGCCCATTGCCCCATGGCAAGATGTGGAAGGACCGAAGTCGTCAGCGGGGGTACGAGATGTCGTGAAATTTCTTCGTCGTCATAACCCACCACCGACATGTCCTGGGGAATGCGAAGCCCTGCATCCTTGAGCGCTTCGTAGCACCCGATGGCGGTGCGGTCGTTCTGGCAGAAGATCGCAGTGGGCGGCTCTTTCAAAGCAAGCAGTTTCATCGTGGAGGCATAGCCGGCACTGGCCGACCAGTCGCCTTCAATGACCAATTCCGGATCGAAGGGTATATCGGCGGTCGCCAGCGCGCGGCGATATCCCGTCAGCCGGTCCTGCGCAGCCTGCATCCAGATTTCGCCGGTGATCGTCGCGATACGATGGTGTCCATGCATGATCAGATGTCGCGTGGAGCTCTGCCCTCCCGCGATCTCGCTCGGCACCACGGCGGGAAAAGCATGGTCCGCCGTATAACAGTTCAGCAGGACCGTCGGGATGTTAAGCTTGCGGACATAGGAAGGAAGCTCCACCTGGCGGGTATAGATTGTCATATATATGAGCGCCGATATGCCTCCGCTCGTCAACGCCTCGATTGCTTTCGGCTCCATGACGGGATCACTGAGCGTCTGGGTTACCAAAAGGACATTGCCGGCGTTCCAGGAGGCTTGCCGCGCGCCTTCGATCGCAACGATCGCTTCCGGGCTGGTGGCGAGCTGATCCACGGCGAAACCGATGACGTTGTCCAGTCCCGAATAGGAGGCCTTCGTCGTGTAGGTCTTCTCCATGTAGCCGAGCGCGCGCGCCGCCTCCCATACGCGGTCGCGCGTCTGCTGTGAGATACGGGTGCCGGGCGTGTCGTTGAGGACGAAGGAGACGGCCGCCTGCGAGCAGCCAGCCGCCGCGGCGATGTCCATCATCGTCACGCGCGCAGGCTTATTTTGGGTCTTGGGTTTTCGCATTCGTGGAAACTGTCTCTCTCGGGATAATAGGGTCGGGTGGATTGATCGTCGTTTCGGCTAATTAATATTAGCATCTATCTGAAAGCGCTGGCAATTGCATGAATTGTTGCAACACTATCAGTTATTGGCCATTGCCAGTACAAAATAGCCATCCTGGCCACTGCGTGATGAAATGTTTTGATCTGCATTGATAATACTATTTACTAATTAAATTTCTTGTATACCGTCAGGGAGCGATCGGAACCTATGCCACTCGTCGCTTGGCGACGGCCCTAGGAGGGGGCGCGCATCCGGCCGGCCGTAAATCGGAAACGGGCCCGTGCAACTGCGGCCCCTCGGGAGGTGTATTATGAAACAGCTGAAACGCAATGCAGCCTTGTTCTTCGCCGGGTTGATGCTGAGCGCGGCGCCGATTGCCGTATCGCATGCTGCCGACAAACCGACACTTGCATTCGTCGTCAACGGCGCATCCGACTTCTGGAAAGCCGCAGAAGCGGGCGTGAAGAAGGCGCAGGGCGAGATGCCTGACTACCAGATGGAGCTGAAGTACCCTGAGCAGGCATCTGTCGCCGTTCAGCAACGACTTATGGAAGACTTGGTCAGTGCCGGCGTCAAGGGGGTCATGGTCTCCGCGGTCGATCCCAAGACCCAGACGGATGGCTTGAACAAGATCGGCTCGCAGACTGCTCTCTTCACGACCGATAGTGACGCGCCGCAGACCAACCGCGTTGCCTATATCGGCTCGTCCAATATCGACGCCGGCTTGCAAGCGGCCGAAATCGCCAAGAAGGCGATGCCGGACGGCGGCAAGTGCATCGGCTTCGTCGGCCTGCTCGGCGCCGACAATGCCAAAGAACGCATCCAGGGCATGAAGGACGGCTTGAAGGGCACGAAGATCGAGCTGACAGATGTACGCGGCGACGATATCGACCAGACGCGCGCAAAGAAGAACGTCGAGGACGCGCTGGTGGCCAGCCCCGACGTCACCTGCATGGTCGGCTTCTACTCCTACAATACGCCGCGCATCTATGAGGCGCTGCGCGACGCCGGCAAACTCGGCCAGATCACCGTCGTCGGCTTCGATGACGATCCGATCACGCTCGGCGGCGTCAAGGAAGGCACGATCGCAGCGACCGTCGTGCAGCAGCCGTTCGAGTGGGCCTATCAGGGCATGAAGCTGATGGCGGCCTACCTCAAGGGCGACAAATCAGGCGTTCCCAGCAACGGCTTGATCATCATCCCGACGGTGATCATCGGCAAGGATGACGTCGACAAGTATGCCGCTAGCCTGAAGGCCATGTCTGGAAAATAATCCTCCTTCGCGGCGGTGGCACTTGCCGCTGCCGCGAAAGACGTCTCATGCCGACACAGCCATTGGCAGCCATGGACAGGCGATGAACCACAGCTCCGACATCCCGTCACCGGACGCGCTTGCAACGCCATTCCTGTCGCTTTCCGGCGTTGGCAAGACCTATCCGGGCGTCGTTGCGCTTGAGGGCCTGTCGATCGACATCATGCCAGGAGAGGTCATCGGCCTCGTCGGCGAGAACGGGGCTGGAAAATCGACGCTGATGAAGATTCTCGGCGGCGTGATCGCCCCCGACCGAGGCACGATCCTGCTCGACGGCACGGAGCTTCGTTTCCTCACTGTAGAATCGAGCATCGCATCCGGCATTGCCTTCGTGCACCAAGAACTCAATCTCTTTGAGAATCTCGACGTTGCCGCCAATATCTTCCTGGGCCGCGAACCGCTGAAGGCGGGACCTTTCAAGCTCGTCG
Source organism: Rhizobium leguminosarum bv. viciae USDA 2370 (assembly GCF_002008365.1). Classification (GTDB taxonomy): domain Bacteria; phylum Pseudomonadota; class Alphaproteobacteria; order Rhizobiales; family Rhizobiaceae; genus Rhizobium; species Rhizobium leguminosarum. The sequence continues at coordinate 737,135 of NZ_MRDL01000051.1, read as the reverse complement.
ATCGCGATCGACTGCGAGACATGGTGAAGCCGCTCTTGAAGCGGGTAGGGGCTCATTTTTCCGCCGATACACCCGTGGCATCGCTTTCCCTTGCCGAGCAGCAGATGGTGGAAATCGCCAAGGCGCTGTCCATCAACGCCAGGCTCGTCATCTTCGACGAACCCACGTCCAGCCTGCCGCTGGCCGAGACCGAGCGGCTCCTGAGCATTATCAAATCGCTGAAAGCGGATGGCATCAGCGTAATTTTCATCTCGCATCGCCTCCACGAGGTTGAGCGCGTCGCAGACCGCGTCGTAGTCCTGCGCGACGGCACGCTCGTCGGCACGCTCGCCAAGAAAGACATCGGCCACGACCAGATGGTCAAGCTGATGATCGGCCGGGTGCTTGCGGCCCGGACCGCAAAACCGCAGCGCTCGCCCGGCTCGGTGGCGCTGAAGGCAAGCGGCGTGCGCACCGAGGCCTATCCCGGGCGTCCCGTTGATCTGGAAATCCAGTATGGAGAAATCATGGGGCTTGCAGGGCTCGTTGGGTCGGGCCGCACCGAGCTTGCAAAAGTACTCTTCGGCATCGACCGGAGCTACGGCGGAGCCATTCTTCAGGACGGGCGGCAAATTGCGATCGGGTCTGCCCGGGACGCCGTCGCTCGGGGCATTTTCCTGGTGCCGGAGGATCGCAAGCGCAACGGCATTCTTCTTGATTTCCCGATCGCCCAGAACATAACCCTTGCCGATCTCCCCAAGCTCTCCAGCCGTTTCATGCTCTCCGCTGAGCAGGAGAAGGCGGCGGCCGAAAAACAGCGCGTTCGCCTCGGTATCAAGGCGCCCTCCGTTTCGACGCGAACCGGCACTCTATCCGGTGGCAACCAGCAGAAGGTAGTGCTTGCCAAATGGTTGTCGATGAGCCCGAGGGTGATGATCTTCGACGAGCCGACGCGCGGCATCGATATCGGCGCGAAGAACGAGATCTACGGCCTGATGCGAGCGCTTGCCGATGCCGGAGTGGCGATCCTGATGATCTCCAGCGACATGGAAGAGGTGATCGGCGTTTCTGACCGCATCGCCGTCATGCACGAGGGCCAGATCGCCGGCATATTGGAAGAGGACGAAATCAGCCAGGAAAGCGTCCTTTTGCTTGCTGTCGGCAAACGGGTAAAATAGCGGCTGCGGCCAATATAAATAAGTATCGGGGATGGATCTCGAATGATCAAAAAAGATCTCGGACTGCTGCTTTTGATCGTCGTCGTCGGCATCGTCGTCGCCATCATCAATCCGCGCTTCCTGCTACCGATCAACCTGGCCAACACCGCCAACCTGATCGGCCTGTTCGGCATCCTGTCGATTGGCCAAGCCTTTGTCATCATTACCGGCGGTATCGAGCTTTCCGTGGGCTCGCTCGTCGCGCTTCTCGGCGTGCTGTTCGTCGATTTCATCGCGGTCCAGGATATGTCCTGGATGCTGGCGCTGCCGCTCATTCTCGTGCTTGGCGCGGTCATAGGCGCCGTCCACGGCTGGCTGATCACCCGGCTCAACCTGCAGCCCTTCGTCGTCACCCTCTGCGGCCTCCTGATTTATCGTGGGGCAGCGCGCTTCTATACGGCCGACGGAACGGCGGGCTTTGCTTTCGGCCAGAATTTCCCAGACCTCGAATTCCTCACCGCTGGGCGGTTTTACGGCGTTCCCAACACTTTCATCGCACTCGTCATCATTGCCGTGGTCATGTGGGTCATGCTGCATCGCTCTGTCTTCGGGCGTTATCTTTACGCAATCGGCAAGAACGAGGAGGCGGCCCGCTATTCTGGTATCCGTACCGGCCGCATGGTCATGTCGGCCTATGTCATCTGCGGGCTGCTAACGGCGCTTTCGGCAATTTATTTCGCCATGTACACACGCTCGATCTCGCCGGCGAGCCATGGCCAGTTCTACGAACTCTACGCGATTGCCGCTGCCGTACTAGGCGGCTTTTCGCTCCGCGGCGGCGAGGGATCGATCGTCGGCGTCGTGCTGGGGACGGTCCTGCTCCAAGAGTTGCAGAATCTCGTGAATCTACTTGGTATCCCTTCGTCGTTGAATTTCGCTGTCATGGGTGGCGTGATCCTCATCGGCGTTCTGATCGACCAACAATGGCACGCGATCCGCGCAAAGCGCCGCCTTGTCTCTGCCGCCCGGCAGACCGATACCCGTCATTCCAACGAAGGCAGTTTGCCAGTGGTTGCCAATCAGGACTAGGTCAGTGGATGGGAGCGGCCACGCGTATCGTGACCAGCGAGCGATCTTGCGGCGTTCATCCAGGTCGATATGGGAGTAGGTGTGTCTCATTGCGCTTTCCTTGCGAGCGATAACCCATTGGCATCTTTCGCAAGTCGCGCTTGGAAATAGAATGTACCCGGCTACACACATATATCGCATAAGATAGATTATGGAACAGAAAGATGCCATTTGATTACAATGGCATACCTTCGTCATCCATCTCACAGGTCCACTCTTTTAAAATCGGCCTGCTCGAATTTGCGTCTTGACGATCCAGCACATCGACGAGTTCACCGGCGAAAGTACCCTCATGGAACAACTGATCCCAGCCAACAAACTCTTTCGAAACCCGTGTCTCGGACGACGCGCTTGGCCGCAACGTCCGGGTCAGAGAGTTGCTTTGACGGGATTCGACGAAAAGCGCGCCTGTCCGCCCGCCGTTGCTATTCCTCAAGTGTCGAGATGACTTTCGATGGTCTTTGCAGCTCCGTTGCGGCAGCAGAAGCCGCGGCATCGGCGGGACCGCCGGAAACATGAACAGTCGGCGTTGCAAACTGGATGCCTTTTTCCGCGAATGTCTTCTTGAGCATGGCGAGAGCCTTTCGGCGAACGCCGAACTGTTCGCCGGGTTTTGTCATGAACTTCAGCCGAATCTGCACGCCGTAGTCCGCCATCTGCTCGATCCCCTGCATTTTCAAAGGCTCGATGATGTTGGGCCCGAGTTCGGCGTCCTCCAGAAGCTCAACGCCGATGCGCTTGATGGTCTTGCGGACCTCCTCAAGATCGCTGTCATAGTTCAGGGTGAGCGTAATGATGTCGATGACCCAGTCGCGACTGAGGTTTTGCACCGCGCCCAGTTCGCCGAAGGGAACGATGGTGACCGGACCGCGATGGTGGCGCAAGCGGATCGATCGCAGCGAGAAACCTTCGACCGTCCCTTTATATTTCGCCGCCTGAATGTATTCGCCGATGCGAAAGGCATCGTCGAACAGATAAAAGACGCCGGAGATGATGTCCTTGACGAGTGTTTGGGCGCCGAAGCCGACGGCTATGCCGACGACGCCAGCACCTGCCAGCAGCGGTCCGATCTGAATGCCGACGGCATCCAGGATCATCAGGAAGCCGACGGCTCCGATCGCCAGGAACAGTACATTGCGAAGAATGGGCAGGAGGGTATTCAACCGTTGACGCCGGCGTACATCGGGTCCTTCCTGATGCCCTTCCTGCACGCTTCGCGACGCCACCGCCATCTGACTGTCGATCAACGTGCTTGCGAGCTTCCAGATAACGTCGGTCACCAGCAACACGATAACGATGCGGATTCCGGCGCGGATCAAACGCGTGGTCACGGTTTCGGCTGCGGCGAGGTCACTGAGATTGACATTCCACGCGCGGGCAATGAGGAGAGCGGCGACCACAATGAGACCGTTCCGCAGCGTTTGCATGATGACAACGGACCATCCGACGATGGCCGGATCCTCGACCGCCTGCCCCTCCCCGGATTGAATAATGCGACGAATGATATCATGAGCCACCGAAACGGTAAGCGGCAGAAGCGTAATGATGATCACCGTCCAGAATGCAGCGCGGAGCCCGGATACCCATAACAGCCACGATAGCAGGATGCTCGCGCTGAAGGCGACACAGACCAGCCGGCTCACAGGCGGCCCATCAGAACGAAAGTGCCGCAGCCAGATCATAACGATAAAAGCGATTGAAACGACACCAAGCCATGCTGCGGTAAAGAGGTCGGCCAAGATAGGTGAAGCCCCGATCGTCCCCATCACTTCAATGGTGGCCCAGCCAGCCGCCAGCACTGTGACGATTCCGAGGAGCCAGTAGTACCAGAACCAGGCAAGCGAGGTGACAAGCGTCAGAAGCCGCATATGCGGCAGACGGGCGCCTGGCGCGATGACAATACGGCCCACAAGCACGCCAAGGCGCACCATGAGCGCGGCTGATAGCAGGATGAGCGCAATATCGCGAAACACGGCAGGCCATGGAAAGAGGATAAACGCGCCGAGACTTCCGATCAGGTAACCGACCAACGCGAGAAGACCCATTGAAAGCCGGGCGGCGTGGAGCTTGATCCGTTGCCGAACGGTGTCGGCAGGCGCGTTCAGCACAAAATGGAGCAGCCCTCGCCCTGACCACCAGGCAAGGCGCTGCGCAACGAACCCGCCTGCGACGAAGAGTATGACCGCCAAGATCAGGCCGACAGGTTCGATACGATCATCCGTTTGGAAGACCCGGATCGCCGACTGGATCTGCCCGGGAAGGGTCGGAACGGCATCGACGAGTGTCAGCAACCTCTGGCGCAAATCCTGTAGTGACGTGGCAATCGAAGTCGGTGCCGCCTCTTGCGAGACTGCCACCGGCTGCGCCGGTTCCTGATTGCCCGGAACGATCCGGCCGACCAGCGCTCGTCCGGAATCATCATTCGGCAATTCGATAATAACCCGGATCGGCGCCGAGGAATTGGTCGGCTCAGCCGCCGAGGCGGGGTTTGCGCTCGCCAGCAGAAGCGTTGAAAATACCACCGCCACGAATGCACGCACTCTGCGGAGGGGATGACGGTCGTCGATGATGCGCATGTGGCCGTGGTCCCCGCGATGGTGTCGTCGCTTTTGCCGGATTGGTCGAAACTTCGGACTTTGTGAAGCGTTGCACGACCAACGTCAATCGACGAACCGGTCTCGGGGACGCTGACTGCGAACCAAAGGCCAGGCGGCGTTAAGACCGCAAGCTTCTGAAGGCCTCCCTGATCTCCTGACTGAGGAGTTCCGGCTCCTCCCAGGCAGCAAAGTGACCGCCCTTGGAGGCGCGATTGTAGTAGATGAGCTTCGGATAAGCCTTCGACAGCCAATGCCTTGGCGGCTTGTAGACCTCGCCGGGGAACACCGTGACGGCGACCGGTACTTTGACGGCCGTGAGCTTGGCGCCCGACATGACGTTTTCCCAATAGATCCGACCACTTGAAGGGCCGGTGTTCGTCAGCCAATACAGTGTGATGTTGTCAAGGATTGCATCCTTGCCAAGAACCTGTTCGGGATCGCCGCGTGTATACACCCAGTCGGCGATCTTGTCGTAAAGCCAGGCGGCGAGGCCGACTGGAGAATCCGCAATCCCGTAGCCGACCGTCTCCGGCCGTGTGCTCATGATCGCTGCGTAGCCGAAGCCGTTGTTGAGGAAGTCCCGGGCCTCGTCGAAGACGACCTTCTCATCCTGAGACAGGCTATCGGGAGCCGGCCCTCCATTTTTAAGAGCCTGCGCTGCGTCCGCTGGGAAAGTCGTCGCACGCTCGACCCTGTTGACGTGGATCGCGAGTAGCCCATCGGGCGCCTGGCGACCCAGGGCGTCGCTGATGATCGCGCCCCAGTCGCCGCCTTGCGAGACATAGCGGTCATAGCCAAGCCGCTTCATCAGCACGTCCCAGGCAGCCGCTATCCGCTGGGGGTTCCAACCTGTTGCTGGTGGTTTCCCGGAGAAACCGAATCCTGGAATCGACGGGATCACCAGGTGGAAGGCATCATCAGCCCTGCCGCCATGCGCCGTCGGATCCGTCAGCGGCCCGATGACGTCAAGCAGTTCGAAGACCGAACCCGGCCAGCCGTGGGTCATGATCAGCGGCAGCGCGTTTTCATGGCGGGAGCGGACATGGATGAAATGAATGTCCAGTCCATCGATATTGGTGAGAAGCTGTGGAAAACTGTTCAGCCTGCTCTCTGCCTTCCGCCAGTCATAGGACGACTGCCAGTAACGCACCAGTTCCTTCAGCCTGTCCGGCTGGACGCCCTGCGAACGATCCATCACGGTTTCGCCGTCGGGCCAGCGGGTCTCGGTGAGACGCCGCCTGAGGTCTGTAAGCGCCGCCTCGGAGACCTCAACCTTGAACGGTCGGATCTCTCCGGATGCGGCGACGACGACATCTGCAGCGGCGGACGTGCGTGGGAGGAGAGCGGCGGATATGCCGGCCGCGGCAACCCCCAACAACAGCGAGCGTCGCGATATATCCCTGTGTTTCAAAGAGTTCGGCAGTGCCATGGCACGTGTCCTTTCATGACATCGAGGGTCTTCCTGGGGCGGGAGGGGAAACGATGGCCCTGCCCCGCTTCAATGCCGAAAACGTCAGGTCTCGTCAGCTCCGGAACGAAAGATCAGAAACTTGTTGCCTTCCGGATCGCGAAAATATGCGCAGTAAGGACCCGTGCCATTCTCGCCACGTGGGCCAGGCGCTCCTTCGTCCGAGCCACCCGCCGCCAATGCCGTTGCATGGGCTTCGTCGACCTTTGAACGGGACGGAGCTTCGAAAGCAATCATTCCACCGTTGCCGACGGTGGCAGGGCGGCCATCGAACGGCTTGATGATGCCGAATTCGAGCGTGCGATGACCGTAGTAGATGGCTCGGTTGGGCTGGACGAGGACTCGTCCGATCCCGAACACGGCCAGAAGCTTGTCGTAGAATACCGACGCGGCATCCAGATCATTCGTGCCGACAGTGGCGTGGCCCGGGAGGCTGCGGACCTTGTTGGGGGCGGCCGCAACTTGTCTGCTTTGGGAAATGTCGTTCATATCAGTTCTTCCTTATATTGTCGCGGCCGACGCTCTGCCTTCCGCACGCAAACGCCAACGAGCTGTCTCAAATCGGCGGCTGGTGGATATTTGGGCGGGTCGATGGCCGGCCGGCACCTCGCCAAAGTGAGAGGCACCCTCTCGTTCAGATGTCAGCCTTGGGCTGCCGGGTTTCAGCGTGCCGCCGTCGAGAGGGTTCCTCTCACTTTCTCCGGCTACCGCGGGCTGACGCCGTGCTCAATTATTTGTGGCGACAGCCGGCTTTTGGGCTTTGGCTGACCGCCGTTCAGAAAGGACATCCTATGTCTAAGGACAAAACCGTAAATGCTGCATCGGCCGCAGCAACTCTCTCTTCCCAGGCGGCTGGAGCCTTCACTTCCGCGTCCAGAGAGGCCGCGCAAGACGCCGTCGACTTCATCGAGATCGATGAGGTCCTCACGCTGAGGAGGATGATTGTCCGCGCCCCCGCGCCAAAAGGCACGGTGCTTTTGCTGCATGGGTTTCCGGAAACGCTGACGGTGTGGAACGACATCGCGACAACCCTTGCTCACGACTACGACGTCCATGCCTTCGATTGGCCGGGCTACGGGCAGTCGTCGCGCCCGGCTTCGGAACGGTTTTCCTATGCGCCGATGGCGTACGCCCAGGTGTTGAAGGCCTATATCGAACGGGCAGGCATCGATCGGTCGAAGCTCGTGATCTACGCCACTGACATCGGTGCCCTCCCCGTCCTGCTGCTTGCTCTCGACGAGCCGACGATCGCCAGGCAGATCATCGTCGGAGACTTCGCGCCGTTCGACCGGCCGCACTACATGTGGGAGAACCTGCAGAACCTTAAAGCCGAGCCGACCGCCTCGCCGACCCGTGCCTACATGAACAAGACGAGCGACGAGATCCTCCAGAACGTGCACAGGCGCGGCCTATCTCCCGCTGAACAATTCGATCTGCCGGCTGACGTCCAGCGGGACATGACCCGTTCGTGGAGCCTTGACGGGATGACTTCAGCGGATGCCTTCGCCCACTACTACGCGAATTTCACCGGCGATCAGCATTATCTCGAGGCCAACCTCACCCGGCTGAAGACGCCCGTGAAGGTGATCTGGGGCGAGAAGGACATCTACATCGCAAGGGAGATGGGCATCGAGTTCGCCGGCAAAATCGGTGCAAAAGTCGATATCCTCTCAGGTATCGGCCACTTTCCGCATCTTCAGAACTCGAAACAAACGGTTGAAGAGATCAACACATCATTCAGATAATGTTTGATTATTTTCGTTTTTAGATAGCGCGCAAGTGAGGCAATGCCCAGTCGACGAAAGCCCGTACCTTCAAGGCGAGAAGCCCCTGGCGGGCGTAGACGATATGAATAGGCTGCGGCGCGCCGTCGAAATTGCGGAGGATGGGAACGAGCGCGCCAGACGCCAGCTCGTCGGGAACCTGATAATCGAACAGCCGCGCGATCCCCGCCCCGCCGACGGCCGCCGCAACACAGTTCGCCGCCGTATTCACCTCCAGCCGGTTGCGGGGCACCGCCTCAAGCGGCGTGCCGTCGACGTCGAAGGTCCAGAAGAATGTCCGCTTGTTGAAGATGATCCCGTCGCGATCGATGAGATCGCCGGGACGCTCCGGCATGCCATGCCGCTCGAGATAGGCAGGACTCGCACAGGTCATCAAGCGGAATTCCCCGACCTTGGCGGCATGGAGCGAACTGTCGGCGAGGTTGCCGAGACGGATCGCGATATCCACCTGCTCGGACACGAGATCGACCGTGCGGTCGAGCGACAGCAGGTTCAGCGATACCTCGGGATATTTGTCCATGAAGCTCAGAGCAACGGGCAGCACGTAGCGGCTCCCGTATTCGATCGGCATCGTGATCGTCAGCACGCCTCTGGGCGTCTGGTATTCCCCGGACGCCCTTCGTTCGGCCTCCTCCAGATCCGCCATGATCTTTCGGGCGGCGTCGACATAGTCACGCCCGGCATCGGTGAGCTGAAGATTGCGGCTGGTGCGGACGATCAGGTTCGCCCCAAGATGTCGTTCAAGGTCCGCCACCTTGCGACTGACGCTGGGTAAGGGCGCGTTCAGCTTCCTGCTGCCGGCAGAGATGCTTCCGGCATCGACGACGGCCAGCAATATGCGCATCGCTTCTAGACGATCCATCGGACACCGCCAGTAAGATATCGCTTCTGTTCAGCCCAGCTTAAGGCTTGGCTTTAGAACAAGATGATTTTAAGCCGGGTCGGCCTAAAATCTGAATCCTGTTCTACATTATATAGTTAGAGCATGATGTCGTCCGAAAACCGCTCACACTTTTCGGCATCATGCTCTAGTCAAGCAGCTTCCGTATGGCCATGATCCCTTTTGCAGCGTCCGACCAGGATTGACGCCAAATCAACACGCCGACGCTGAGGATGGTCGCCACAGCGAAGGGGATTGGCCCGATGAACCAGAAGGCGGCTGCAACGGTGAAGTAGTAAGATCGGACACCGACGCTGAAGGATCGAAGAGCAGGATTCAAAACCAGGGTCAGGGCGTTCGTCCAGCTGGCGATGTCCCTGTCTTCATCGCGGGACGGGCTCGCCCCGATCGCCGCCAGGCAGTAGTTGATCTGCCGGACCGCCCAGATGAAATCGGATAGTCCCCGCAGCAGTGTGGCCATGACCAACAAGACCTTGCACTGGAAAAACCACGCGGGGTCCTGAGCCGCAAACATCGCAATCAGGCCACCCGATCCATAGTTCGGCTCCATGAACAACGCGCCGCTCAGCCCGACGATGACGATGAGATTGGCGGATCCGAAGAAGGATGCTGAATTGATCGTGTGTCCCAGGATCGCGGCGTCGCCGATGAAGTTGTTGTCTCGCGTCAGGACCTCCCGCATCCAGGCCGCTCGAACGCGCACCATATCAACGGAAAGGCTATCGTTCCTCCTCGGCCACCCTGCTGCCATCAAAGGCTCGACCGCCACCCAGACGAGAATGAAGAAAACGATCGCCGCGACATTCAGAAAATCCATGGTGCCCCCGAACTGAATCTGGATTTTCTGAACACTACTTCGAGCTAACGGCAGCTCCAAGCGTCTATCGCCGCCCTGCCCTTCAGATCGACACGCCTATATAATGGCGTTGCATGGTCCGTCGCGGACTGCCGCGAGGTAACGGGACATCGTCGCAGCCCGAAGTCGAATGTGCTCGACCGCCTGTTGGGGTGTCACGGCCAGGAAACCGACATGGTCGCGTGGGCGGAGCTGGACGAAAGCGTCCAGATCCGAATCCACCACCGTTGCGATCTTGGGATAGCCTCCGGTCGTCTGGTGATCGGCCAGCAGAATGGTGGCGACGCCATCTCCGGCCACCTGCACCGAGCCCCGGACGATCGCTTCCGATGGCATGTCCAACGCGACGCTTGGCGCAAGCGACGGACCTTGGAGGCGTACTCCCATGCGATCATAGGCGTCGCTCAGGCGGAAGGGCGACGATAGGAAATTCGACAAGGTTTCCTTCGAGAAGAACCTATCCTGTGGACCAACCACCACACGCAACTCGGATCGCGGTCTTGCTATGACGGGACATGTGATCGGACCGTTTCGATCATCTCGCACTTCCGGATCGGCGAGAGTGAGCGTTTGACCGGCTGCAAGGCGCCCGCCGCCGAGGCCGGAGAGACTGTGAGTCGACATGCTGCCCAGCCAGGTCTTCGCCTCGATATGACCGGCGAAGGCCAGATAGGTCCAGCTTCCCCAGTGTCCCGGACGGATTGCCAGCCGTTCCCCGGCCTTCAAGGTGGCGACCATCCACGCGCCGCGCTTGTCGCCGGCATGCTCTATGATGAAGCCTCCTCCCGCGACGGCGAATGTAACCTCTCCCGACAGGCAGTCGAGAACCAGGCCGCCCATGGAGACTTCGATTGCCGGCTGACCAGCAGGATTGCCGACGGCGGCGTTGGCGGCTGCAAACGAGGTTCTGTCCATCGGACCGGAGGCCGGAACGCCATACCGCATCAATCCGTGACGTCCTCCGTCCTGGACCGCGACGTGAGGACCCGCGAAGTCGATTGCAAGGACGGCTTCGCTCATTCGGGGCACCTCGCGTCGAATTCGGCTCTCGATATGCGGCGGAAACGCACCGCGTCGCCGACGTCGAAAAGGAACGGACGGTCGTCGGACGCGGCGTCGAGGATCTTCGTCGGCGAGCGGCCGATGATCCACCAGCCGGTCGGCATGGTGAGCGTGCTCACCAGGCACTGCGGCCCCGCGATCAGCACGCTTCCGGCAGCTATGCCGCGAATGGGCGCCGGCTTCCTCGGCTGTTGAATGGCTTCGGGCACGCCTGCAAGATATGCATATCCCGGAGCGAAGCCGTACAAGAAGACGCTGTAGTCGCCCGAGAGATGGGCGGATATAACGTCTTCCGGCGATAATCCGCTTGCCTCGGCGACGGCGGCAAGGTCGGGCGCAAGATCAGGATCGTAGCAGACTTCGACTTCGCGCATCGCTCCAATCGTCGCTGGAACCTCAGCTCCCAGACGCTCGGCAATGGCCGCCTCCGTCGTGCGGTGATCGGCCACGAGCGGATCGAAGCATACGAGAATGCTGGCATAGGCCGGTACAGCTTCGACGAATCCTTGAAAGGGTGCCGCCTTCAAGGCGGCATCCAACTTGACGACCCGATCGTGGATCCGTTTATCGATGGTCGCGCCGAATTCGACGAGCACCGCGTGGCCGCCCACCGGACGGTAGTTCGGACCGGTGCCGGACGCTGCGAACGGGGTCTGTGACACGTCAGTCGGCGCCTTCGATCAGAATGAAATCCGCATCCGCGGCTCGCGCGCAGGTCCCGTAGGCATCCGGCTCGGTAACCCGGGCAATAAGATAGCCTTTGGCCATCACCTGTTTTCCTGTGTCGGTTGGAGGAATGGAGCCACCTCGATGCCTGCCTTTTGCAATTCCCTTCGCACGTGGACGGCCATGGCGAGCGCTCCTGGGCTGTCCCCGTGAACGCAGATCGAGTGCGCATCGAGAGGGATCGGAACGCCGTCGACCGTCGGCATGAGGCCGCTGGAGAGGTACCCGATCAATCTCGATGCCGCCTGTGCTGGATCATCGATCATCGCTCCTGGCAAGTTGCGCGGAACGAGCCGACCCGTGGAGAGGTAGCCGCGGTCGGCAAAAATCTCGCTGAAGACGGTCATGCCAGCATCGCGGGCCGCATGTTCCAGCTCCGTCCCGGAGATCGCCAGTACGGCAAGTTCCGGCGAAACCGCCCGGGTTGCACGGATGATCGCGTCAGCGACCGGCCGTTCGTCGGCCGCCCAATTAGCGAGTGCGCCGTGCGGTTTGATGTAACGGATGCGGGCGCCCGCCAGAGCCGCAGCGCCCATCAGCGCCCCTGTCTGCGTCGCCACAAGCTGCTCCACTTCCCGGACGCTCAAGGGGATCAGGCGTCGTCCGAAGCCCTCGCGATCTGCAAAGCCCGGGTGGGCCCCGGCGACGACGCCCCGTTGGCTTGCGAGCGCCAGCGTCTCCACCATGGTCGCCGGATCTCCGGCATGGCCGCCACATGCGATGTTCGCACTGGTGACGACGTCAAGGATCGCCTTGTCGTCGCCCATGCGCCAAGGTCCAAACGCCTCCCCGAGATCAGAATTGAGATCGATTTTCGTCATGATTTCCCTCAACCCTTCGCGCCGGTCTTGTCAGCTTCGTCGCATTCTGGAACGTCGAAGCCGAGGTGGAGCACACCTTCGCCGTACGCGTCAAGAAAACGACGCTGCTGGCTGCGCGTGGCGAGCTTGTGTGGCGGTCACGGGCCGACTTTCGCGCGGAGCTTCGGTGGCAAGCTTACCACTCATTCGGCACAGATCGAACCCATCAAGCGTAGGTTCCTGCCAAGCGAGGAATCCTTAAATCGATTCCGATTTGAGGAATTATGCAGTAAGATCGGCGGCGAAATGGTCGAGCACGTCGTATTCTCTGAAGAGCCGGGGTGACGTGATCGACCGGCAGCATTGGCGCGCAGACTGGGGATGCGGAATGAACCTTGTCGACAGAGCTTTCGGAGCGTCCGAATTTTCGGATGCCGAAGAGCCTGGGATTTTCACCTGGGAGTTGGCGACCGACAAGGTTTATGCGGATTCGGCGCTGGCAAACCTCTTTGGGCTTGATCCGGAACAGACCCTCACAGGGCTGCCGGTCATACGATACCTCGACCGAATTCATCCTGACGACAAGCCATCTGTGGCCAAGGCGATTTCCGAATCGGTGATCACAGGAAATCCGTATCGCTGTGACTATCGGGTGTTTGATCGAAGCGGGCAAATAGTAGCCGTGGCTGCCTTAGGTCGCTGCTTCAGGGATGAAGACGGAAACCCGTCGCAATATGCGGGCATCGTATTTCCGACGAATGATCACGTCCAGCAGGACGAATTGTCTGCTCACTGCAGTGCGGCACTGAAAATCGCGCGGTCATCCGGCCTGCAGGCGACGGCCGATGCGCTTGAAGCGATTCTCAAAGAGCTTGCCAAGCCGATGCCTTCAGACGTCGCGCAGGTTCATTGATTCCTTCCCAAGTGCTAGTTGTCGCATCAGATTTTTGGCGATTGCGATGGTCTGTGCGAGCCTTTGATACTTGACACCCGCAGAGGACGCTCTTCTCCGGGCAGTGATCGATGTTTCGGTCATCAGCAACGCGCCGCGCGCACCGCAGTCAGTGGCAAAGGACAGTGGGCATTTCGAGGCGGGTCAACAGGGACCGTGTAACCCCTCCCAAGATGAACTCGCGTAGCCTCGAATGGCCGTATGCGCCGGCGACGAGCAAATCTGCCTTGCGTTCCAGGGCTGCGCCTTGAATGACGTTAGCTGGCGAGTCTCCCTTCGCTTGCACGGCGGCGACATCGACGGCAAGACCAGCCTTGCGGAGCGCCGTCGCAAGGTGATCTCGGCCGCCCTCGTCAATCTGCTTATCATCGGTGATGGAAATCAGGACGATACGCGAAACCCGTTCCAGCAAGAACCTGGCACCCGCCAGTGTCCGCGCGACAGTGGCTCCTCCATCCCAGGCGACGGCAACAGCATCGATCCGGCCGGAGAAATTATCCGGGGGAAAAAGCAGGAGCGGTCTACCGCTTTCAAACAGCACGCTCTCGATCAGCGGCTTCATCAGCTCAGATGCTTCCAAAATAGAAAGATCATATGCGCGCGACAGCTCGGCAAGCGTTTGTGCGACAAACGGCTGCCTCACATCTAATGGCTGGATCTCGACCTCGACCTCGGCTTTTTTCGCATAATCACGGAGCGTCTGCCCGAGAACGGTTCCATTGTCTTTACTCAAGCGCTCCGCCTCCGCACGCATGTTGGCGACGTCAAGGAGTGATGGAAATCGCGGCTGAACGGGTTCGATCCTGACCAGCGGTATACTTGCCGTCAAACCGGCCTTTTGGTGAAGGCAAAAATCGACAGCATTCTGAAGAAGCGAGAAGGAGCTTGCGTCTGGATAGGTGGCCAGCGGTAAATGGAATTGCGCTTTCATGGCTGAAGTCCTCCGAATGCTTGCAGGTATCATTACATATGGGGGGTCTCTCGCGCTTTGACGAAGATCAAGGTCGCGAAACCGCGAAAGCGCGAGCGTGATAATGAACGTCCTCAACCGGAAGGAAGCGGAATTCGTTGGGCGAAACGGCAAAGATCTATGCTAAGCGATGAAGTGCGATGCACGATTGAATATCAGCACTTCGCAGAGCAGCTTGTGGATGAACAGCAATGGCATATACGGCGCAGCTGCCTTCGATGAATCGGCCGGCGCACCTGGACCCATCGGATGATGACATCATTGGTGACGACAGAAGCATTCCAGCGCCTCAGTCTGGCGCTTGCAATCGGCATTCTTGTCGGCATTGAGCGCGGCTGGCAGGATCGTGAGGCTGCGCCAGGTAAAAGAGTTGCCGGTATCCGCACCTATGGCCTGTCAAGTTTCCTCGGCGGCTTCTGCGGTTTCCTGCAGCCGGTGACAGGGCCGATTCTGCCGACAGCTATCTTTATATTCTTTTGCATCACGGTACTCCTCTTCAGCCGCATGCAGGCGGCACAAGAAGAGGATTACAGCGCCACCGGCACCATCGCCGCCCTGGCGGTCTTTGCGCTCGGCTTTGGTGCGGTCGTGGCGGATATGACGGTAACGGCCGCAAGCGCTGTGGCAATAACGGCCCTTCTTGCAGCGCGGGAGCCGTTGCATGGATTTCTTCGCCGATTGACCTGGCTTGAACTCAGGGCCGCTCTCATCCTGCTGACGATGACCATCGTCATCCTCCCTATCCTTCCCAACGAACCGATTGATCCTTGGCTGACAATCAATCCTTTCGAGCTTTGGATGATGACAATCCTGGTGGGAGCCGTTTCCTTTGCCGGTTATATCCTCATCAGGCTGAGCGGCGCCCGCGCCGGAATACTGCTGACCGGGACCAGCGGTGGCATCGTTTCCTCGACGGCCTTGACGCTTTCCTTCGCCCGTCAGTCGAAAGAGATGCCTGCCCTCTCGCCACTCCTTTCTGCCGGAGCAATGCTGGCGGGAGCCGTTTCTCTCGCCCGCGTGCTTTTAATTTGCGGCGTCATTGCACCAGCTGTTTTCGGGGAGCTTGCTCCATTACTCGCTCCGGCTGCTGCCACCCTCGCCATAGCAGGCGGCTTCGCCGCATTGCTGCAACGCCCGGATGACAGCACCGATTTTTCACCCCGAAACCCGCTCGAGGTGATGGTCGTGCTGCGCTTCGCACTCGTTCTCGCCGTCGTGACAGTCCTGACGCGAATGACCTTGATCGTCTTTGGAACTCAGTCGCTGATCGCCCTTTCATTCATCACAGGACTGGGCGACCTCGATGCGATAACGCTAGCCGTTGCGAAACTGTCATCCATCCAGGTGCCTGCAGATGCGGCCGCTCGAGCCATCGCGGTCGCCGCTTTCGCCAATCTTCTGGCGAAAGCCGTTCTTGCAGCAAGTATGGGGAGCATCGCCTATGCGGTTCGTTTTGCGATCGCAGGTGGTGTCGCGACCTTGGCCGGAATTGCCGGCTTGGTTTTGACATGAGCGCTTGTTCGCATTTCGATCACCGGCTCCAATGACGTTCGTCCAACCAGTCGGTGCCTGGGGACACCATCAACGATCGTCACCGCGGTCTCGCCTCAGAAAGATGACCGGCAAATCCCGCAAGCAGCACGCCGAGCGGAAGACGTCGAACCAGTCTGGCCGCAATGAAGGTTGCGCCGATCGCCGCGGCAAGTTTCAGCCAGGGATAGTCGCCGAGCTGGACATGGGCGCTTGCATCGACCGATGTGGCCTTGGCTTTCAGCGCCGCTTCCGCATCCTCGCGCAGCATGCCTATGCGGGCATTCAGCAGCCTGACCTCATGCTGCAGAGCGTTCAGGCTCTCGTCGGCCTTTTCACGCGCGGTTTGCTCAGCGGCATCGGCAAAGGGCGGATCGCCTTCCGCGATCAGTTCGTCGGGATCTGGCGGAAGGCCGTGGCGGTTGATGGATGATTGCATGGACGTATCCTCGAATAGGTGAGCGAGAGGCAATAAGGCCCGGCATTGCGGCCGGGCCTCATAATATCAGTGGTCGCGCCGGAAACCCTGGCTCTGGTGAGATCCGCCTTGCGATTGGGTCTGCGATTGGCGATTGGTTTCGTCCGATGACGGGGTGTCGGGGTTGGGCAAGGTATAGGCACGCACCTTGGCGCTTCCATGCGTGGTGTCGCGCATTGCAACCGGGCGCGCATCGTCGAACGCGCTCTCGGACACAGCGAGATCTTCCGACGATTTGCCGCCAGAGGGTTGGCCGGCAAAGCCGGTATTGGATGCGCCTTGCTGTCTGTCCTCCAACGACCAGAGATCTGCCCGCTCATCCATGTCGATGCTGCCCTCGTCGTCCAGAATATCGTGGACGGTCTCATAAAGCGCGTCATCGATATCATTGACCTGGACGAGGAAGCCGCCGCGCCGCAGCCCTTCTGCGTAGACCGCACGATCCTCGTCGGGGAAAAAGAAGTCTGCCAGCGCGTCGAAGAAGCCGCTGCGGTCGTCGCTCATCGCGCCGGCATTTTTTCCGTCCGCCTCATATCCAGGCATCAGCCTTATTCTCGCAACCGGCACGCCCGCATCTTCAAGACGGGAGACGGCGGATTCGGCCGCCGACCGGCTGTCGAAGAATGCCGTAAGGCTGCTGCCGCCTGTCGGTCCTGAAAAAGCCGGGTTGGTATCGTTGTAAATGCTGCCCATGGGACTCTCCTCTCGATGTCTGGCCCAGCCGCCAATCCGAAGTTTGGCGAAGTCTGGTGTCCTGACTTGAAGAACCGGCGGCTGAGTTGAATGTTCCAAGGGAATGGCATGGGAATGACTCCGCATGTCGCGCGCGTTCCATAACGTTGCCGCCTGCCATCAGATACGCAAAGTCGCAAATTGCGCCGCTCGCGAAATCCCTCAGCGGTTGACGTCAAACCGTCGAGACGCTAGCACGGCTTTGACGCATTGGGGATAATTCATATGGACATGTTTACGGCAGCCGGTCTGACGGCTTTGCTGCAGGTCATCGCTATCGACCTCGTTCTCGCCGGCGACAACGCCGTAGTTATCGGTCTTGCCGCAGCCGGCCTCGAGGCCACGCAACGCCGCAAGGCGATCATCGTCGGCATTCTGGCCGCGACCGTTCTGCGTATTCTCTTTGCCAGCGTCGCAGTCTATCTGCTGGCAATCGTCGGCCTGCTGCTGGCCGGCGGCTTGCTGCTGCTCTGGGTCTGCTGGAAGATGTGGCGTGAGCTTCGCGCCGGCCATGGCGAGAACCACGAAGCCGCAGGTGCCGTAGGCGCGCCGAAAAAGACCTTCTTCCAGGCGGCGACCCAGATCGTCATCGCCGACGTTTCGATGTCGCTCGACAACGTTCTGGCTGTTGCCGGTGCGGCGCGCGAACATCCGAGCGTGCTGGTCATCGGTCTCGGCCTGTCGATCGCGCTGATGGGTATTGCCGCAAACCTGATCGCCCGGTTGCTCACCAACCATCGCTGGATCGCCTATGTCGGTCTGCTGATCATCCTCTATGTCTCGCTCGACATGATCCACCGCGGCGCCGTCGAGGTTCTGCCCTACATGTAGTGACCCTGCATGCTGGGACCGGGCATGCAGTAACGCGGCTCAGGTCTCGATCCTGACCTCGGTCTCGAAGCTCATCTGGTCATACGCCGGCACCACATGGTCCGGCGTCTCAGCCATCACCACGTCGTAGTCGAGCGGCGTGTGCATATGCGTGAGGATCGCCTGTTTCGGCTTCAGCCGACCTATCCAGTCGAGCGATTGTTCCAGCGACAGATGGCTCGGATGGTAGGTATATTGCAGCGCGTCGATGATCAGCATGTCGAGATTTTGAAGCTTCTCGACTGTCTGCGGCGGGAAGTCGCTGATATCGCTGCAATAAGCGACATCGCCGATGCGGAAGCCGAGCGAGTGGATGTCGCCGTGCTGCTGGATATGCGGATGGAAGGCGATCGTGCCTCCCGGGCCGCGGATTTCCAGAGGTTCGTCGAGATTTTCGATGACAATCGGCAGCACGATCGGCGGATAATTGCTGCCCGGCGGCGTTTCCAGGCAATAGCCGAAGGCTTCCCGCAACCTGTCCATCGTAAATTGGTCGGCAAAGATCGGGACCCGGCGGCGGGTATTGTGAAAATAGCCGCGCAGATCGTCGATGCCGTGAATATGATCGGCATGCGGATGGCTGTAGAGTACGGCGTCGACATGGTCGGCCCCTGCCCTGATCATCTGCTCGCGGAAATCCGGCCCGGTGTCGATGACGACGGTGGTCACCCCACCATCGGGTGCGAATTGCTGCACCATGAAGGCTGCGCGCGTGCGCCGGTTCTTCGGATTGTCGGGATTGCAGGCGCCCCAGTCGCCAGTGATGCGCGGCACGCCCGGTGACGACGAACAGCCGAGAATGGTGAAACGCCGCCGGTAGAGCACGCCGCTAGATCCTCGGCATCTTCGAGAACAGCCGGAAAGCGTTCTCCGTCGTGATCCGCGCGACCTCTTCGTAGGACAGGCCGATCGTATCGGCGAGCACCTCTGCCGTGTTGACGACGTAGGACGGCTCGTTGCGCTTGCCGCGCCAGCGCTTCGGCGCGAGATAGGGCGCGTCTGTTTCCACAAGCAGCCGCTCATGCGGGATCGTCCTGGCGATCTCGCGCAGCTCTTCCGACTTCGGGAAGGTCAGGATGCCCGAGAAGGAAATATAGCCGCCGAGTGCGACACCGGTCTTGGCAAGCTCCGGGCCGGCGGAGAAGCAGTGGAGAATAAAGGGGAAGGCCCCCTTCCCGCTTTCCTCTGTCAGTATGTCAGCCATGTCCTCGTCGGCGCTGCGGCTGTGGATGACGAGCGGCAGCCGGGTCTCGCGCGCCGCCGCAATATGCCGACGAAAGCCGGTCTGCTGATCCTCAGGCTTCTGCGTGTCGTAGAAATAATCGAGACCGGCCTCGCCGATCGCCACCACCTTCTCATGGGCATTGGCGAGACGCACCAGCTCTTCCGTCTGGATATCCAGCTCTTCGTCGGCATTGTTCGGATGCGTGCCGACCGAGCAGAACACCGAGGGATATTTCTCGGTGATGGCAAGCAGCGTCTCGAGCTTGCGCACCCGCGTCGAGATCGTCACCATCTGCGCAACACCGGCCGAATGGGCGCGCGCGACGATCTCGTCCCGCTCCGCCTCGAAGTCGGCGAAATCAAGATGGCAATGCGTGTCGATCAACACGGCCTCAAGCCTCCGGAGCCACGTAGCGCGGGAAGACCGGCGTCGGCGCTTCGAGCGCCGTTCCGGCAACCAGACGGCCGGCTTCGCCGAGGGCAGCAAAATCGCGCTTGTCTGCAGGTGCTGCGACAAGATCGAGCAGCTTGCCGGATGATTCCGGCATGAAGGGCTGCAGCAGGATGGCAATCTGGCGCACGACTTCGGCGGTCACGTAGAGCACCGTGCCCATCCGCTCCGGATCGGTCTTCTTCAGTGCCCACGGCGCCTGGCCGGCGAAATAGCGGTCGGTCTCGGAGACGACCGAAATGATCGAGGCGAGCGCCCGATGGATCTGCTGCTTGCCCATATCTTCGCGGGTCGAGGCATGCAGCGCATCGACCTGTGCCAGCATCGCCTTGTCTTCGTCGCTGAGGACCCCGCATTCCGGGATCTTGCCGTCGCAATTCTTGACGATCATCGACAGCGAGCGGCTGGCGAGATTGCCGATGCCGTTGGCGAGGTCGGAGTTGATGCGGGTTCCGATTGCCTCTTCGCTATAGCTGCCGTCCTGGCCGAATGACACTTCGCGCAGGAAGAAGTAGCGCACCTGGTCGAGGCCGAAATGGTTCACCAGATTGACCGGATCGACGACGTTGCCGAGCGACTTCGACATCTTCTCGCCCTTGTTGAGCAGAAAGCCGTGGGCAAAGACCCGCTTCGGCAGCGGCAGCTTCGCCGACATCAGGAAGGCTGGCCAGTAGACGGCATGGAAGCGAATGATGTCCTTGCCGATGATGTGCACGTCGGCCGGCCAGTATTTCGCCCGCGGGCCGTTCCTGTCCTCGATATAGCCTGTTGCGGTGATGTAGTTGGTCAGTGCGTCGACCCAGACATACATGACGTGGGCCGGATCGTTCGGCACCTTGATGCCCCAGTCGAAGGTCGTGCGCGAGACCGAGAGATCCTTGAGGCCCGACTTGACGAAGGAGATCACCTCGTTGCGGCGCTCGGCCGGACCGATGAAGTCGGGGTTCGCCTCATAATGCGCAAGCAGCTTTTCCTGGTATTCGGAGAGCTTGAAGAAATAGCTTGCCTCTTCCACCCACTCGACAGGCGTGCCCTGCGGCCCGTAGCGCACGCCGTCAGCGCGCAGCTCCGTCTCGTTTTCCTGGTAATAGGCCTCGTCGCGCACCGAATACCAGCCGGCATAGCTGTCCTTGTAGATGTCGCCATTGTCGGCAATCAGCTTCCAGATGTTCCGCGACGTTTCGTGATGACGCTCCTGCGTGGTGCGGATGAAATCATCATTCGAGGCGTTGAGCAGCGTCGCCATCGCCTGGAATTCGCCGGAGTTGCGGTCGGCGAGCGCCTGCGCGGTGATCCCTTCGGCGCGCGCCGTCTGTTGCATCTTCTGGCCGTGTTCGTCGGTGCCGGTCAGGAAGAAGACATCCTTGCCATCCAGGCGCTGATAACGCGCCATCGCATCGGTCGCGATCAGCTCATAGGCATGGCCGATATGCGGCTTACCGTTAGGGTAGGAAATCGCGGTGGTGATGTAGAAGGGTGTCTTGTCTGTCATGGCGGCCAATGTCCGGCTAACTCTATAAAAATGGTCAGCCGCTCTTAGCGCATGTCACCGCCGAGCGAAACCTCAACTTTCCAGCTGTCGATGATTTCCCAGACGCTGGCGTGGTGAACTTGACTCGGCTTCTCGCCCAATCTACCCGTCTTGGGAAAGAGGGCGGGACAAGAACGAAGTGCCAGTTTTCATCTACCGGATTTGTCGCGGCCCCGCGCAGCCAGGGGCGCTTGTTTGACATTCGAGCCGCTCTATTCGCTTTCCGGTCTGTGTGTCGGCGCCCTCGTCGGTATCACCGGCGTTGGCGGCGGTTCGCTGATGACGCCCCTGCTGGTGTTGCTCTTCGGCGTTCATCCGGCCACTGCCGTCGGCACCGATCTTCTCTATGCGGCGATCACCAAGACGGCGGGCACAGCCGTTCACGGCATGCATGGGCGGGTCAACTGGAAGATCGTCGGCAGCCTCGCAGCCGGCAGCCTGCCGGCCGCCCTGCTGATGCTGTGGCTGCTGGCAGGCGTCGATCGCAAAAGCATCGGCGTGACCAATACCATCACCACCGCGCTCGGCTGGCTTCTCGTCATGACCGCGATCATGCTGGTCTTCCGTGGCCCGATCCTCGAATTGGCGCGCCGCGCCATCGGTGATCGAACGCCGCCAAAGCCGACGACCATCCTCGCCCTCACTGTCATTCTCGGGTTCGTTCTCGGCGTACTCGTCACCTTGACCTCGGTCGGGGCCGGCGCGCTGGGTGTGACGATCCTGCTGGTCCTCTATCCCCGGCTCGATGTGCGCGAGATCGTCGGTTCCGATATCGTCCATGCGGTACCGCTGACCTTGATCGGCGGCACGGGCTATTGGCTGATCGGCGAGATCGACTGGCCGATGCTGCTTGCCCTGCTGATCGGCTCTATCCCCGGCATCATCATTGGAAGCCTTCTGGCGCCGAAGCTGCACGAACGCACCATCCGCATCGTCCTTGCCGCCACGCTTGCTGTCGTCGCATTGAAGCTGTTGACCGGCTGATCAGAGCATGGTGCCGAAAAGTATCAGCGGTGACGCGCTTTAGAGGCCTGGCTGCTTGATATCGGCGAGAATGCTGATGATCGTCTGCTTGCGGTCGAGGTTGTAGGCATCGGAAACGGTGAGCCGTTCGGTGATCTCGGAATAGAGCCGCGCCAGCCGCTCCGCAGCAGTGATCTGCCCTTCGCCCGCTGCCACGCGAGCCCGGTTCATGATGTCGTCGCCGACGTGGCTGACGAAGAAATCGAAAATCGTGTCGCTTTCCCTCCCCGAAAGCGCGTCGGCCAGCCGATGCATTGCCTTGCGTGCTGTCGGTCCCTCGGCGGATAGCATCTCGTCATAGGCGGCGATGATCTCGCCGCCGCCGTAGTTCAAGAGTTTCAGCGCCTCACCGACGCTGCCCTTGGCGGCCGAAAGCACCGCCCCGCCTTCGCCTGATATGCCGAGATGGGCAAGGGCCGCGACGAGTTCATCGTCGGCGAGCGGCGCCAGCTTCAGCGGCAGGCAGCGCGAGCGGATCGTCGGTAGCAGCCGTCCCGGCGCATGCGAGAGCACCAGGAAAAGCGCCCGCTTCGGCGGTTCTTCCAGGATCTTCAGGATGGCGTTGGCCGCATTGCGGTTCATGTCGTCGGCCGGATCGATAATGACGATCCGCCAGTTGCCGGTACCGGAGGTCTGCGAGAAGAATTTGCCGGCGCGGCGCACCTCGTCGACTGTTATCGCTGATTTCACCTTGCCTGTCTTTTCGTCCACCGGCCGGGCAAGGTGCAGGAGATTGTGCGAGGCGCCCGACGCGATCTGCCGGCTGACGGGAGAGGCAGGATCCGGATCGCCGATCGTCTCCGGCGCTGTCTCGGGATCGGGATGCGAGAGCACGTGATTGGCGAAGCGGAAGGCGAGCGTCGCCTTGCCGATGCCTTCCGGCCCCTCGATCAGGATGGCGTGATGGCCCTTGCCGGACCGGTAGGACTGCGCAAGGAAGGCTTCCGCATCCTTATGGCCGAACAGCCTGGTATTTTCTCCCGGCCAGATGGCGCCGTCGAGCAGTCCGGGCCTTTCCTCACTCATACCGGGCCTCACTCATGATGTGCGGCTTCCGGCATTCGGGCACGGCCTGCGGGCGATAGCAACTGTTTGACGATCGCCAGGATCTCGGCGCCGATCGTCTCTTCCGCCTGCATGGCGTTGACCACGTGGCAGCGCTCCGGCTCGCGGGCGGCGATATCGAGAAAGGCCTCGCGCCGTTTCTCGTGCGTTTCCAGCCGCTCCTTCTCGAAGCGATCGGGAGCATCGGCCGCAGCACGCTTTTGCGCCCGCTCCAGCCCGACCTTGGCGGGGATGTCGAGAATCACGGTGCAATCCGGCATGACGCCATTGATGGCGATGCGCTGCAGCGTCTCGATGAAATCGGGCTCGAGATTGCCGGTGACGCCCTGGTAGACCCGGGAGGAATCCATGAAGCGGTCGCAGAGCACGACCTTGCCTGATGCAAGGGCCGGCCGGATCACCTCTTCGACATGGTCGTTGCGGGCCGCGGCAAAGAGGATCGCCTCCATTCGCGTGCCGAAGGCTTCGGCAGCCCCCGACAACAGCACATGGCGCACCGCTTCGGCGCCCGGCGATCCGCCTGGTTCGCGCGTCACCAGCACGTCGTGACCTTCGCCCTTCAGCGCCTCGGCGAGGCGGCGGATCTGCGTGGATTTCCCAGCGCCTTCCCCGCCTTCAAACGTAACGAACAATCCCGTACCGGATGACAATGACAACTTCCCGCATTCCAGGCGCCGCACGCGCCCTGCTCCTTCTATCTATCCGAAGATATCAGGTAGGAAAACCTTTTGCCGCGGCGACATATTCACCTTTCCCGGCAAATTGCATGAAAGGACCGGGCTTTTAGCCGGGCGCGGACTTATCCCAGAGCCAGGAGAAGAACAGCGATTCGCCGAGTTCCAACACGGCGTCGACCGCCCGGCTGCTGAGCGAGCCTTCGCCGACCGCCTGCACGGTATAGAGCGGCACTTCCCTGAGCAGCCGGCTGCCGGCAAAAATCCTCAGCGTGCCTGCCTGGGTATCCGGCTTGACCGGCGCCGTCAGCGGCCAGCGATAGATGATGCGCGCCGACAGCCGGTCGGGATTGCTGATCGGAATATAGACGCTGACCGGCGCCTTGGCGACGAGATCGACGGTGCGTGCCGTGCCGCCATAGACGCTGGCGGCACCGATCACTTCCTTCTCGGCGAAGATCTGCCGGTTTTCGAAGGCCGTCAGCCCCCATTCGAGCACCCGCTTGGCCTCCTCCGTCCGCTCCTTGTCGGAATCGATGCCGGCAAGCGCCAGAAACAGCCGCCGGCCGTCGCGCTCAACCGACGCGACGATCGAATACCCCTCGCCCTCGGTAAAGCCGGTCGCCAGCCCATCGGCGCCGAGATCGAGCCCGAGCAGCGGGTTGCGGTTGCGCTGGAAAATCTTGTTCCACTCGAAATCCGGCTGGGCGAAATAGGGATAGAGGTTCGGATAGGTCTGCTGCAGGGTCGCGGCAAGCGTGACCATTTCGCGCGCCGTCACCTTGCTCTTGCCGTCGGGAAGGCCGGTGGAATTGCCGAACTCAGCTTTCTCCATGCCGAGCTCGTGGGCCCGGCGCGTCATCGACACGGCAAATTGCTGCTCGCTACCGGCCATGCCTTCGGCGAGGATGATGCAGCTGTCATTGGCGCCCTGGATGGCGACGCCCTTGATCAGGTCCTCGACGCGCACGTGCGATTTGAGGCTGGCAAACATCGTTGCCGTCCGCGACGGCGCGCCGCCCGTCCGCCAGGCATATTCGGAAACGGGATATTCGGTATCGAGCGTGATCTGGCCCTTCGTCACCGCCTCGAAGACGAGATCCATCGTCATCAGCTTGGCGAGCGAAGCCGGCGAAAAGCCCTGGTCCTCGTTCTTGGCGAGAAGCACAGTGCCGGTGGCAGCCTCGATCATATAGGCCTGCGCCGCCTTGGTAGCGAAACCGGCGGCACCGCCATCGGCTGCAAACGCGCCGGTGGCAAACGGCATCAGGCATGCAAGCAGGCGAAGCGCAGGCTTCAGCATCGCAATTTCCATTTATGGAGCGGCGTATGTCGAGAGGTTAGAGCCAGCGAGAATCCGATGCAATGCCATGCTCAGCGCGCGACGGATTTGGCCTGATGACGCTTGGCTGCCGCAAGGATCGAATCCTGCGTCAGCCCGTCATTGCGCACCATCACCGCATCGAAAGCGAGATCGACTGTCACCGTCTTCACCTCTTCGTCCTGGTAGCCGAGCGCCAGCGAATTATGAGGCCGCTCATAAGGCATCGGACCGATCTCGGGCAGTACGACCATCTGATCCATGGCCTGCGCGCCATTGTTGAAGGACGGCGGCGATGGCGCGACCAGAACATGGGCAGCCGGTGCCAGAGCGGGTGCTGCGTTGTAGCGTGCGCTCGGCGTCGAGCCGGCATAGGAGGTTGCCGACATCGGCACCGGCACGTTGGCCGGCGTCTCGTAATCTTCCGAACTCTGCAGCTGGTCGCGGGTGATCTTGCGGCTGTTGGAGGCGACCATCACGCCGGTTGCGATCTGGCCTTCCGGATTGACGCCGGGAATACGGCTGCCCTTCGGCACGTAGGAAGCCATCAGATAGGGCATATCGTGGCCGTCCATACGGGCGCGGCCAACATATTGCACGCGCACCTTGCCGGTGCCGCTGTGCTGCAGATCGAGCATATCGGCCGTCTTGTTGGAAAGGTCGATGATACGGCCTTCGTGATAGGGGCCGCGATCGTTGACGCGCACGATGACGGAGGAGCCACTTTCGAGATTGGTGACGCGCGCATAGCTCGGCAGCGGGAAGGTCGGATGCGCGGCGGAAAGATGCATCTGGTCGTAGACTTCGCCGTTCGCCGTTAGACGCCCGTGAAAGGCCGAACCATACCAGGAGGCGACGCCGACCTTGTTATAGGCGAAGTCTTCCTTCGGGTAGTACCACCTGCCCTTCACCTCGTAGGGGTTGCCGACGATGTAGCGGCCGCCGCCCTTGGGGATATTGTTGCCGGTGGCGACCCGCGGGCTCGCCTTCACGCCATATTCGGATTCGGAGAAATATTCTTTGCCGTGGGATTTTTTCTTCGGCACTGCCTGCGTCGTGCCACACGCCGCAACCGTTGCACACATCGCCGAGATCGCCAGCCACCGTGCTGTCGTTGCGAAAGACGCCGCCCCGTATTCCAGTTTCATATGTCCCACGCCGCTCAAAGATCGTTATGGTTAAGGAACCTTGCCCCATCCTGGGCCAATAACGCCTTATCCCCACCCGCCTAACGAGGCTTTAATCTTGTTAAGTTCATGGCAAATTTACGAACGATTTCGCAGCGATAGCGACAATTCTAATGATTATGGTTTATAAATCACTAACGCGAGCCCTTTCCGCCTACCCTTCCGCCGCCGCAATGAGGCCCGAAATCATCGTGCCGATGCGGGGCATATGGTGAACATCTGGGCGCTTCCGCATGCCCCAAAAGCTCCATATTGAAACACGGTCTGCGCGTATTTCGCGAGCGGCAGTCCGGCACTCCTTGCCTATCCCGGCGATATGACGCTATGCACGCTCATCGCGGGTTGGGGGCATGAGAATGGGCCGAATTTTCAAAAGCTTGATCTTGTTGGTGGTGATGTCAGCCTCATCGGCGGTCGGCGCCGCCACGGAGAGTTTCCCCGCCTATTGGCGCAAGACGATGACCAATGATCCCTCGACGAATTTTTATCTTGCGGAGACCTTGAAACCCTTGCCGAACAAGGATGCCGAAACCCTCAAGGTGCTCAGGCTGTCGCTGATCGCCGGCAACCTATGCCTCGGTGCCGCCGTCGATAGGAGAACAGGCGAAGCCTATCTGCAGCGGGCCGGCTATGACCGCATCCGCGGAAAGACGTGGGACGAAGCCGCCTTCCTTGCCGACGACTGGTTCAAATATTTCAACTACCGCTCCCTCGCCCATCTCTGCGCCGGCATCGACTATATTTTCGGGCCGAAGGGAAAGCTGGTGCCCAATCTGGTAAAGGCCGGCAAGGGTGAACCGAAGGGACCCTACGATCCCCAAAATCCCTACCTGCGGCTTCCACCCCTGCGCAAGCCGAATGGGTAGGTCACCCCGCCGACTGGCTATGATGCAACGCGGATCGCGTATTTGACTCTTCGTGGCTGTATGGGAACGAAATGGCCGCCGCAGGCTTTGAAGGTTTAGACCTTTGGAGGATCACCATGAACGATGAAACCCTGACGCAGCTCGACACGGTCAGCCAACAATTGCATGCCCGATCTCTCGCGCTTTCCCAACCAGATAAAGACAACGACATCGCAATCCTGATGTCGGCACTCGCCGTGACGATGGATGCGGTTCGCTCTCTCTGCGAGGATATGAACCAGCTCAACGGTCCGAAGGGCCTCGGATCCGACGGGGGCTAGCTCTCTCATGTCTCCGGCGCAATTCACGGAGAGCTTGCGCCGGGGAACGCGTGATACGCGCGAAACACTTCTTCCACATCGGTGGACCGCCACCTACGCTGCCGGTGGACGATACCGAATAGACTTCGCCTTTTCCAAGGCTTCGATCGTATCCTCGACGCTGAGGAGGACAGTGGTCTCCATGGAGCTGAGCGCGCCTCCTGCACCGATAGCAAGCGCGACTGCCGCCATCGATACGTTGTCAGGCGCCTCCCACAGATTCCAACCATCACGCTCGCCGAAGGCGTACCAGAATCCATGGAGCTTTCCGCCCACAGACTCGATGTAACTGCGTGCCGCCTCTCGGCGATCCTCGGGGTTTTCGATCATTCGCGCCCACGTCTCGGGCGTGTAGCTGAAGCGCGTGAGATACATGGCCATGGTTCGTTTCCTCCGCCAGAACAACACAGTAAACGCTCAAGCCGGGGCGAACGCGAGTCATTTCCAATGTACGGAACAGGCCGCCCTGCCTGTTTCGTTTCGCAAAGAGGCAGAGACTGAGCGAACGTGTCGCGCGAATGAGGGACGGGATGTCGCCTTGCATTCATTGAGGACGTAATAACTACGGGAAAAGCGGTAGTAGACGCCTACCGGATGGCCAGAAAACCCATCCCATCACGAATCTGCGTATTTCTTGGCCGTAACCCGAAGCCGGTCGCTGTAGTCATAGATCTGGTCAAGACTATCCACGATTAGCCGCTCCTCACTCTCGCCGTCGAATAGACCGATGTATTTGACCGATCGATTGAACCAAAGTCGAGCGAGCGGTTTGCGGTTATTGTTGTCGATCAAGATACCGCAATAGGACTTTTGGTCTCGCATGATTACGCGCTTCGAAGAGATGGTGTCGCGGACAATTGCCTTCACGATCATATAGCCCTCGCGTTCTTCTTCTGTCGTTACGACATCAGGCTCCTCCTCGACGGGCGTATCGATCTTCTCAATTACCTCCTCGGTGTCAGCGAGGGCACTGGAAAGCCTACTCTTCACGGTGTCCATAATGACTTCACGAAAGGCTGTCCTAACAACGCCGGTCAGCATTTCTTTGACCTGTGCGGTCATTCGGCCCTCGTAGACGCCGCCAGAAACGGTGCGCACAAAATCATCGGTCGGCTCTTCGATCAGCTTGGAGATTACCTGCTTTATACCGGAGGTGTATTTCAGGCGCTCGGCCGTCGCCAGGATCGCCGCAACATCAAATGCGGACTTCTCGAATTTTCGTAGTTCGGTGACTATGCCAGCACTGAAGTCTGTCACGTCAAAAACAAAAAATGGCCTAGTGTCGAGTTTATTGGGAGCGTCGAGGTCGGTGTAAAAATTGAATGTCCGTCCATTAGTTAGGATTGCGAATTTCGCGTTGGTTACGCTGAAATATCGGTAAAGCTGATCGAGGTGCTTCTTGTCGAGTGACACTGAGATCGGCTTGCATTCGATCAGGATGCGGATCTCGTTATCGATCTTGATCGCATAGTCGACCTTCTCGCCCTTTTTCCCGACGGCATCGGCGGTGAACTCCGGCACCACCTCAGTTGGATCGAAGACATCGTAGCCCAAGGACCGAAGGAAAGGCAGCACGACGGCTGTCTTTACGGCTTCTTCCGTAGCCATGGTGCTTGAATGCGATTTCACGCGTTCAGATATCGCGCGCAGACTTTCTTCTATCGTGCTCATGATTCCCCCAGCAGTTATAAAAGGAAGAGTTGCTGAAGTACGAATTCCAGTCAATCCAGAATTGCGGGGCAAATGACGAATTGATTGTATGCGCGATCGGGTGGTTATCGACAAAAAGCTTTCCTGCCAGTCCTAGATCTCCATTCAAGATGCAGAAGACACCGACTTAATGAGCGGGGATTGGATGCGTCCGGTACCTTTTGCAGCCTCAGCGCTTTATTTCAGATCCGGTGCTACAACGGCGGCGTTAACGATGGGGGATCATGAAGTTTGAGATTGTAGCATTGGCCATGCTGATCGGCGTGTCAGTTGCAGACCGAGCTTGGGCATATTGAGCCGACCGCACCATCATGCGTGAACGGGTCCGGCAGATTTGATGACCAATACGACTTCGACAATTGCCAACGCAATGTCGAGAACTTCAAATCGGAGATTGAGAGCTTCGTTGACTGCAAGCTACGAGAAATCAATGAAGCTGACGATGAGGCGGAGCAAGCTGCGGAGGAAGCTAGGAGCAAGGCCACTGAGGCACAAGACGTTGCGAGCAAGGCCAAGAATGAAGTTGAAAGGCTCAGTTCTGATCACAGCCAGGCCGTCAATGATTTCAATACGAGAGCAGGCAACTAAGCAGGAGCTCTTAGTCAGCAACGGAGCGTCTTCTCGCCGTCTGGTTGAGGTCAAAGCGCGCCTCCACAGTGCGGCAGACGTGGGTTGGCTCCCTCTTCGACCCAGCTTGGTGCCGAGCCACGCTCGACCTATATTCGCAAGTGAGGCCGGGAGTGCTGGCAAATGCTGCAGAGCAAGTTGACGCTGCTATCAAAGCTGCTAAAAAGCCAGCCATCGAGTGATTGGGTAGCAAATCGGTCGCAATAGCCGGTTCGCAGAAATCAACAGAATGTCGATTTCACCACCTTTTCAAGCAGATGGAAGAGTGTCCGAGTGGTTTAAGGAACCGGTCTTGAAAATTAGATAAAATTTCGGTTTTATCGTTTGTTTTCAAGGGCATTCAGAAAAAATCTGCGCCCAATCTGCGCCAGTTTTGCAATCTGGCGCAGAATCGCAATGCGGATGGATGGCCGAGTGGTTTAAGGCACTGGTCTTGAAAACCAGCGAACCGAAAGGTTCCGTGGGTTCGAATCCCACTCCATCCGCCAATCCGAACGCAGCAGGGTGACGGTTCGGCCCAGCTATGTCATTCTCGGCGACATGCCCGTCTCCTCGAAAAGAACGCCGTCCTCCGATCCGCATCGCTCCCTGCGGGCGGTGACGATCACGAATCCGTACTACTCCCCGGCGCATGACGGTGAGGCGAGTAACCCGCGAACGGTTCCGGCGATCGTCAACCTCAAGGAAAGCGCTATCACGATGCTGGCCTCACGCGGCCGGATCGACGCCGCTCAGCTCGCAGCCGCGACGAGGTTCCGCGCCTTATGGGAAGCCGTGTGCCGGAGCACGCGGGGGATCGATTACGGCCGCGAGCCGGTAGACGGCGGCGGTCAGGCGGACCCGATCGGTCACCGCCAGATGCACGCGGCCGAGGAGCTTCGGCGCATCCGACCTCTGCTTTGCGAGAAGGGCTACTGGTTGGTATCCCGGATATGTGGCGAGGGCTATTCCCTCGGTGAAATCGTCGGCCCAGGTGCCAGCAAGCGGGCCAAGCTGAAAGCCGCCCGCGACCTCCGCGAATACCTCGATCTGCTCTGTGAATTCTGGAACCTGTCCACCCGGCGTTGATGTCCCGCTTTGCCGCTAGAGGAATGCCGGCCGCGCCGCGGCTCGACCTTAGCGCAGCCCCTGCCCCTCGGGCAATGCTGGCTCGATTAGCAGGTCCGCGTCAATCTTTAGCGGATCCAAGTAGACTGGATGCTCAAGCAAGATGTCGATGACGAATCGCAACATGTCCGCCGCCATCGCACGCTCAGCAACATATGGTTCCGCCTGGGGTTCCAGGAGGCGTTTTTTCGGTTTCTTGGTTTTCAGCCCGTGGACTATCGCTGACCGGACTTCATAGATTTTTTTTACGCTCGCAACGACGTCTGATGGTTTTCGCGTTCCACTGTGTCTTGCTAGCGCTCCCGCACGTAAGCGGAGCTTGTAAGAGAGCGCTTGATTCTCCTGGTCACCGAGGAGCACTTCAAGGCCTATCGTCGCGTCAAGAATCGCGTCCACGGCGTCGTCTCGCGTCATGCAACTGTTCAGTCGCTTGAGAGCTATCGCGACCCTCTCTTCCCGCCGTCCAAGGATGAGGTTGTAGAGCCTCCTAACGTCTTCCAATTCCCGTGCTGTAACCACACTCTGACCGACGCCAGCCCAGCCATAATTGTCGAAGCTATTTGGATAGCGGCGGTAGGTCGCGCCAAAGACCGGCGGAAGATCTACGAAGTAACCGACGGACCACCGCCTCGGCACCATGCAGACCTGAGCGTAACCCGTAATTGCACCGGTTGCGGCGCGAAGGGCCGCGAAAAAAACGTCGATTTCTTCTAGGACGTTTTGGGATGGATCATTGAGTCCATCTCGCACTCCTCGAATGGTTGACGCCGGCAGGCTCCAGTCAGTCGAAACGTATGCATGGGTCGCCGCGCTGACGACGCCAGCCACCGCTCCGGAGCCACGACGGTCGATGCGAGAACGAGCCAACTGCAGGCCACGGGGGATGCGGGCGACATAGGCGTTTCCGCTGAGCGGAAACCGGTCTGCCGCGAAGTGGGTTAGCGCGATCGGCACCATCACGGTCACGGGGTAATCGTCGCGGATTACGCCCATGAAGATAGGGCGAAGCACTTTTCGGCGATTATCAGGATTGAGTGGACCCGTGCCATAGACGTGCAGGTACCGCTCGACCGCTGTAGCGACCATCCGATCGACATCATGCCCCGAGAACGGCTCGTCTAGCTGGAGCCGCTTACCAAACTCACTTCCTTTGAGCAGCGAGATGAGCTTTGCGCCTTCGGGGAATTCCTTCTTGGGATGGCGGTGCGTAAGTGCGCCGAGGATTGACAACGGCCGAAACACTCCGACGTAGTTTCTCGGCGCATTATCCGAATAGAAGCCATGCTCATGGAAAATTGGGAATCCGCTATCCACGGGAGACAAGATTGGATAGTCGTGATGCGGGCTGAAATATTGGTCTGGGTTTTCAATCTTCTCCAGGACGGCCGCATGCAGTTCGTCGAAGGCGGCTTCAAAAGCCCGGTATAGCGATCTCACACGCTCGACTGCCGCCTCGTCCACTACGACTCACCTCGCTAGATTCTTCAGGCGAACGTATTCTTTTCTTAAGGCCATTTACAAAAGCTGTTTTCCCTCCTGCTATCTTTTCCCCGGCCAAAGCCCGACCTCGCACTGGCCGTCCCCACAGGCGGCAAAGCGCGGCCATAAACCCAACGTCATGGATAAGCGGCGGAAGGGATCAAGAGCGAAGGGGGCTTTGGGCAGCCGTTTGGCGTATAAGCTCGCCATACTCGTCGAATAGCTCGCTGTTGAGCGTATATAAGGCTTGAAACACGTCTTCTCGCCCCATCGCCTTCGCGCTGAAGCAGAAGCCCATAATGGTCCTCTGGATATAGTGGCTGAATTGGTCCTTCATGTCAGCGAGGGGATGGCTGCTCTGGCTCAATTCTGTGTGGAAGTCTACGCCATCGAACGAATCCATTATATGAGCGCCTGCCCCGTGGATGAAGCCGGAGAACACCCCGTCGATAAGCTCAGTTACAGCCACCACCGTGCTGGTATCGCCGTCAGCTGCCGAAAATGTTCTGGCGATGTATGCCCTCATGTGTCTGCGGCTAACGCGGTCCCTCTTAATCCGTGACGGTAAGGGATTTCTTGGCCCGAGCTCCTCCTGGAATAGCTCCTGAAGGAACTGCGTGTGACGAGCCTCCGGTGGATGATTAAACAATATCGGACCTGCAATGAACATGATGTCGGAGCCGACCTCGTCGGATATCCTCATCATTGATCCGGCGTCCAATACTAACCCCCGCGCCAGGAGTGCTCTTAGCGCCTTAAGGGCACTAAGCATCCGTACACACTTGAGGACCAGCGCTTGCTGTGGAGACTGCTCCTTGTAGCGATACGCCTCTCCCATTGCCGTTCGAACGATAGATGGCCTCGGCACTGTGCGACCCATGACCAGAAGCGCATTGTCCAGTGCATTGCGGGAGCGTTCGTACGCTTCATCATAAGCAGCCATTGCAAGCCTCCATTGCTGCGAACCTCTCACAACCAAGGGTGGGCCGTCAATTTCTGCTCAGACCCGGCCGGATCAACGGCCAAGGGCAAGACGAGCAATAAGGGGATGTCGCTGGGCGCACTTTAAGTCAGCGAGGCGGCGGCAAATACGGCGACCATCCGAAACGCGCCTTCAGTATGAAGATCGCAGCCCGGAGAGCGATCGCGCCCTTGCCGCCGGCAATCGCATAGAGACGCAACGCGAGGGCCGCCTCAAGGCGAGCGGCGCCGACATCAAGCTCTCGCCGGTAGTGCAATCGCAGTGTTTTTTCGTCGATATCGAGGACACGGGCGATTTGGAATTGCGGGATACCGTGTTCGGCAAGAACACGGACGACACGGCAATTCACAGGCGTACGGTTGTGCCTAGGTCGGCCAAGGGTAGGTCTGGAGTTTTTCATATCCACACACGGGAAAAAGTCTCTTATCCTTGGGCGATGTTTTTCTGGCGCGAGAAAAAAATCCGGCCGTGGGAATGCGCGCGGGCCTTCTGACGGCGGCTATTTTGGCGTTGGCCCCACCCCCCCCCGGTGATCTTCACTGACGGCTGCGAGACGTCGCACATGTGCGACATTTGCCGGCTCCGCGCTCAATCACTCTGCCGCTTGAGCAGCAACCATCCTAGTCGGCGCCATTCCACCAACAAGTCCTCGAAGGCGTCCTCCTGGACCATCATCGGCAACGTGATCGACCAGACAAGCGTAAGATCGTCGTCGGCCGACCAAGCGTAAAAGCAAACGCTTCTGCCGCCCTCGACAAGCTCAGGATCGATCTGCTGGACGTCATAGACCGTCATCATGTTGCCGGTCCCGAGCCCGCCGCGATGCGGATAGTCGGCTTGGCCTTGGTCGCACCGACCTGACCTTCGACAAGAAGCAGGCGGCTTTCCAACTGCTCGATCCGAGCCGCCATGGGTGCCAAGGTCCGTTCGAGATAATCCGTCACGATAGCGACGACTTCCTTGCCGAATTCTTGTCCGTTGAACGTGCCCATCTGCATGACCTCCGATTAGCTGACGACCGGCGCGTAGTCGGCGCCAGCGATCATCGAGACCGCACCAGCTCGCTGAACCTCCCAGTTCATTTCCCGCTCGGAAAGGATACCGAGCGCGTTGCACTGCCAGAGGCTGACCGTCGATGTGCCGGTGCCGGTTGTGGCGTCTTGGACAAGATCGGCGTCGAGCATTTCAATCGTGGCCGCACGGCTCGTGCGAATCTCGCTCGCTCCTTCACCAAGAGCGAGGGCCGACACGTCCGCAAGGATGATAGCGCCAGCAGGTGCCGAACGAGAGGTGACAGCAGGGGCACCGAGCAGTTCGCCGCCACGAAGGCCAATGCCCGGCCGGTCGGCGGAAGCGAGTGAAACCGCCACGCTCGGCATCATGATGAAGATTGCAGACTCCAGATCGCCCGCGAAGTTCTCAATCAGAAGTCGGAGATCGGCGGCGGGGTCGGTGCCAGCGGAAATCGGCGTAACGCCGTTTGTGATCGATGCAGGCGACGCGGCAGAACCGGCATTTGCCGGGTCGAGCAGTGCCGCGTCGATAGCTTCGGCCATGGAGCGCATCATGTCCCGGCGGATGACGATTTCGGCCGCCGGATCAGAGGACGTTGCAAGCTCTTCCGTGATGACAGCAAGACTGGCGACCTTGAGCGAGGCGAGCGAGTCGGACGTGAACGCCATCTTGCTCACCGGCTTCGGTCTGCCCTCTTCAACCCAGTAGCTGGATACCCCCGAGGTGGCGGTCAGCATGCGCGTCCGCAGCGGAACGCGGCGAATCCCGGCTAGGCGCCCGAGAACTGACAGTTGCCCGACGACGGAGAAAAATTCGGTTACGGCAGCTCTAAACTCACCGCCCATATCTGCATAGGTGCCGGCGCCGACCGCTCGAAGGATTCGTGCCGGTGCGCTCGAAGCGCCCCATCGCGCCTCCGCTATCCCAGCCGCATTGAAATCGTCACCGTCACCGAGCGCCTTGGCGAGCGCCATGCGGGTGAAGGTCATGCCCTTTGGAAGAATTTCAACGGAAACCATGGTGGCGATCCTGCATTCGAATGATTTGCTCAAGGATCGGCGCTTTGACGTGGTCGCGAAAGTTCGATTCGTACCGATTTTCCGGTTCGTTACGTACCGGTTCCACGATGCTTGGCGAGCACTTCGAGCCTGTATCGGACGCTGCGACCAACGCGCTCGAACGGGATAGGCTGATCGGTCAAGCGACGGTTTCGCAACGTTAAGTAAGATCGACCGAGAAGTCTCGCCGCGTCAGGTTCGGAGACTGTGCCTGAGAACACTGAAATACCCATGTCGGCTGCGGCCTGGCGGATGTCATCGAGATCGCTTGCCGGGGCCGGCGCCGGTTCCGCCGCTTCCGCCACCCGCTCTCGCAAGCGCCGCAAGGCCGCGATAGCACTGTCGATTAAGGCAAGCGCATCGTCGCCCGTCATGATCGCCTCCTCCTTGGGGGATTGCCGCCCAGACCCTTAAAGACCGGGGCGGCCAACTCTTCACTTTGACTAATTCAGTCTGCGGACGATTTCGTCCATCGCATCGGCTTCGTTGAGCATTCGCCTCCCGTAAGCGCGCGCCGCCCCGGCAAACTCCGCCAGCGTTAAGTCGTCGAACGCCTCCAACAAGTTGGGCAGCATGGCTATCACGCTACTGTGCGGGCTCCTCATTTGAAGCTGCTGGATTTTGGTGACGAGAGCGTCGGTACGATCGACCATCGGTTTACCGAGGCGGGTCGAAACGATCTGTAAGGCTTCAGCTGGTGTCATTTTCATTCTCCTCTTTCGCCGGATCGCGGCTCCGGCATTGCCGTCTCCTACGTAAATGAACCCCGCCCGCGAGGCGGGGGTATTACGTAGTAATAGGGTGGGTGTGCACCACACGGCGATTGCGCAATAAAAACAAACGGATAGGTGGGGGTGCAGCACACAGCGACATAGCAGTGTGCGCGGCTTACCTGAGGTAGAAAATCAGCCGTTCTCATCTGCAATCACCAGTAGGGTCTTTTCCCGGCTTGTTCCGGGATGACGAACGACAGTTTTGATGTCGCCCCTGTCCTGCAAAACGTGCATGGCGCGCTCGAATTCGCGCTTGTTTACGCCCTCTCTTTCATTGCTGCCGGCGAACTGCGTCGGCGGATAGGTGCGGGCGCTGATGGATGGCGAAAACGTCTGCGCATGTTCAAGACCGGCGCGCATCAACCGCATGAACACGCGCTGTGCGCGATCCGCCTTACCGATGTCCGACCCCGCCCGTTCCGGCTTGTCGGTGCAGATGAAGCGGCCCATGTCCCACTTCAGGTTAATCGGATTGCCGCGCGAAGCGTAGTTCGCCTTCATGATTTCAAGCACACGCCCTTTCTCATCCGCATCCTCGTCGGTCGGTTTGTACAGATAGAGCCGTGACCGAACGGAATTCGACCAGCCGGTCGAGCCAGATGTCCCCGAACCGCTATTCAGCCCGGTGAGTGAGGGATGCCCGAGAAGCAGGATGCAGCAATCGAAGCGGATCGCGAGACCGCGCAACATGCCGATGAACTGTTTTGCCTGCGAGCGCGAAATCTCGTTGCCGCCGAAAACGTCGGCGAGGTTGTCGAGCACGACGATCTGCGGTTTGACGTTCGCGAGCGTTAGTTCGAGGCGCTTAAAAAGCGAGGTAACGGAGAGCCGGCCCTTGCGGTCCTCGATCGCCAGCGTCGCGTCCTCTCCCGCGAGGCCGGCGATCCGCAGTCCTGACATGGCGGCGAGATCGAGGTCTTCGGCAGCGGCAATCCCGACCGCGCGGATATGGTTTTGCGTCTTGTCGTCCTCGGCGGACACATAGAGCGCCGCGCCGTGGCGGACGCTGATTCCGAGCCATGTGCTGCGGCCTACGACAGCCATGCAAAGCTGCATGGCGAGCAGCGACTTGCCGGTGCCACCGTCGCCTTGTAACAGCGTGACGTTACGGGCAGGGAACATCTGCCGCCGATCGAGGAATTCCTGTTCGGGAACAGGCTTTCCGGCGAAGTCGGCGATCGAGAAGGTTTCGAGCGGTTCAAGCGGCTGGTCTTCCTCTTGCGGCGGCTGCTGGTTTCCGCTTCGATCATCGGGCTTTGACTTGGCGT
Source organism: Rhizobium leguminosarum bv. viciae USDA 2370 (assembly GCF_002008365.1). GTDB lineage: Bacteria > Pseudomonadota > Alphaproteobacteria > Rhizobiales > Rhizobiaceae > Rhizobium > Rhizobium leguminosarum. Next base: position 699,426 of record NZ_MRDL01000051.1, on the reverse strand, counting down.
TGCTGTCGCCGCCGTCGTCTCGCCGCCGGTACCGCTCTCGCGACCCGACCTCGGGGCTAGACGCAAGATCGTCCGGGAACTCCGGCCAGAATTCATCTGCCATGGCGCCACTTCCTCGCAGGAGAGTGGTTCACGTTCCGGAATTTGTGGTAATCGGCCGAAAGACGCTGCCACGCCGCTTCGATATCAGCAACGAATGGATCGGAGGGCGCCAGCGGTTTAAGCGTTGCCAACAGCCGGCGTCGCGATTCAAATTCGCGTGTGAAATCGGCGCGCGATGAGCGGATGTGCGCGAGCAGCCATTTGTGGCGGCGGGCACGGTCGAGTTGGTGCTCGGACTTGTCGGCGATCACCTTCGCCACCCCAGCTTCGGGCCGGCAACTGCTGACCCTCGAAATGCCGGGGGGTCGGTTCATCATGGACGGTCTCCACCTGGGAAACCGCCGCCAAATTGACGCAGGGCAAGGGTCAGCCTAGAATTTCGAACTCGTCCAAGAGAACCTTCTAGCGTCTGATCGAGCCCTTTCGCGTCACCAGCGCGGCGGGGCCGTTTTCTATTCTGCGGGTACCGTTTCGATGCCGTAAGCGCGGAGCACGCGGGGCAGCTCAGTTTCCGGAATTCGCTTAACGCCGCCCAATTCTACGCAATTGATTTCCCCCGCCGCAACGGCTCGCTCGACGCGCCGATATGGAAGGCCGCTCGCCCTGGCGAACGCCGCAATCGAATATCCCGGACCGTGCCTTTTGAGTTGCTTCTGCTGGCTCTTGATCATCTGGTTCCTCCTTTTTAGCCGGTCGAGCCCGCCTCGCCGCATAGTGTCCTTTAACGAAGTGAAATATGCCAAAAGCCTCCGATATCCGCAATACCTATATTTTCTTCGCTTAAATTCTGCGTTATATACTGCGACAAGATGCGCAATAACGCGGAGCGAGGATCAGGGATGCAATTTGCCGGGGAGTTAATTTGGAAAGGTCGCGCATGGCCTGCTGCGGAAATCGTCGGCCAGACCGGCGAAACCTTTGCCTTCAGGACCGGCGGCAAGGGTCGGCCGCTGGAACTTGTCGGTCCAGCCGCTTGGTGGCGCAATTTTTCCGACCTAAATCTCGATGATCCCAGTGCAATCCTCGACTTCACACGTCGTCGCGGTGACCCGTTCGGCCTGTTGTCGCCGACGACGCAGGGAGACACCGGCGGTTGGAAATACCTCTCCGGCTTGCTGAAACTTGCCGCTTCTTGCTGGACGACGATCATACCGCCAACCAGCCTCTGCACCAACTTTGACAACGGCCACATCATTGAGGCGTTGCTCGCCTCGCCGATGTTCGACGTTACCTTCGTTCCGCATGTCGCCGAGATCAGAATCGGCGCGAGTGTGCGCCGTGGCCTGAACGTGCATATCATCCCCAAAGACCTGGGCGCCTACATGGTTGCGAGCGCTGTCCTTCACCTTGAGGACCAAGTCGCAATGGCCATCTGCCAGCACTGCGGAGATTGGTTCGAACTCAAGCGGCGGGGCAGCATGTATTGCAGCCCGTCTTGCCGAGCAGCTGCATCAACCGAAGCGAAGAAAGGAAGGAACAACCATGGCTAGTGTCAGGCGCCGGGTCGAACCATCGACCGGCAAGGTTTTTTACCAGGCGGACTGGAGCGTCTACGACTCCAAAGGCAAGCGCCATCGAAAGACGAAAGCGTTCTCAAAACAATCGGCGGCGCGCGAATATGCTGCAAAGATGGAACTGCAGAACGAAAAGCGGGCGGTCAGCGATCCAACGAAACTAACATTCGATGAATTTCGTGAGCGTATTATGGAGCACTGGCGAAGCAAGCCGAAGCTGGCATCCACCACGATTGTCGCATATGAGCGCAACTTAAATACGCTCTCCCGTGAACTGGGCAGCTTGCGAATGGATCGCATAACGCCTTGGCACATCGATAAAGCATTTGCCACATTGCGGGTTTCCGGCGGGGTGTCGCGCAAAGGTCCAAGGAATAGCAAGGACAAGGGAACGCGACCGCTTTCAGAGCAAACCTTGCTGCATCTTCATCGCTGCGGTTCGGCCGCCTTCAAACAGGCGCACAGGTGGGGCCTCGTCACTGAAAACCCGTTCACAATGGTTGACGCCCCCTCGCCCGATCGCCGGCCGATTTCTGTCATGAGCGAAGAGGAAGCCAGGCGAGTCTTTGCTGAGGCGGTTAAGGCGTCTGATAGCGGCAAGTGGCCGGGCTATGACCTGTTGGTTGCCATCCTTCTGACATGCGGATTGCGACGTAGCGAAGTGTTGGGATTGGCGTTCGACGCCGTGGACATGGAAACCGGGGACATGGCCATCAGACGCACCGTTGTCGCGGCGAAAGACGGCGCACCAATCATGCGTGAGAACAAGGCGAAGACCAAAGGCTCATTGCGAACCGTGCGGCTTCCCGCCGAGCTCCTGCCAATGTTGAAACGCCATAAAGCCACGATCGGCGCAATGGCGCTGGAATGGGGCAAGGGATATTCAAGGGAACCGCTGTTGCTATTCACTACGTTTGGTGGCGGTCCGTTGAAGCCGGGAACGCTGACGACGCGCATGCGCGAGTTTCAGCGGCTTGCGAAAGTAACCGGGGTGATGCCGACGCACGGGTACCGGCACGGAATGGCCACCGCTTTGGTCGCAAGCGGGCTCGATGTTCGAGCGGTGGCCGATAGGTTGGGCCACGGAACGGTGGCATTCACGCTATCGCGCTATGTCCATAAATCGCCAGGACGGGATCAGATTGCGGCTGATACTATGGGCGCGCAATTCAAGGCTATTTCCGGCCTCGAAAGAGCGGAAAAAAGACCGTGAAAATCTGCGCCAAATCTGCGCCCATTCGGTGTGTAATGCCCCGCCATGCGATAAAAATCGACGCGACGTTCGAAAAACGATGCGAAGAAAAGCCTAAGGAATTCGGCAAGTTACGCCAATTTTTGCAACAAGCTGCAAAACGGCGCAAATGCTGCCGGTAATCTTGAAAACCGGCGTGCGGGAAACCGTACCGTGGGTTCGAATCCCACCTCTTCCGCCATGCAACATTGAATTTGCTGCATAATTTCCGCTTTCTGCCCAAAAGTTGTACGCTTATCATAACGATAGGATGCCATCTAAGCGGAACCGGCGCGCAGTGGTCGGGCTTCCGTTTTGCTGTCGCCCCGATGATCGACTGGACGGATCGGCCCAGAAACAAGGTGACTTCGTGTTAAGTCGTACTTCTCGTCGTACCGTGGGTATTGGGCCTCCCTCACCTAGCCCTAAATCGGCACCCCCTAATCCTTGCAAAAATTTACAAGGCGAATAGATTAAGTCCATCAGATAGCTTTTGCTGGTGACCACGGATGTACTGGCACCGTGCTGATGCAATCAAAGAAGGGTCGGCGCGAGCACTCGCCCCGACCTTTTTCTTTGCTGGCGCCGACAGCAAAAAAAGCCCCGCCCGAGGGTGAGGCTGACAGCGCTAAGGGAGGGCTTCCGTTTTGCTGTCGCCCCGATGATCGACTGGACGGATCGGCACCGAAATAACGACCTCTGATGCCCGTGTCGTACTTCTCGTCGTCCTGCGCGGACGGCTAGAAATTAAAATACAGGCTCACACCTGACCTACGTTGGTAGGGGTAATAGTCGCGATAGCCGTAGTGGGGGTATTCATAATTTCGGGGATAGCCATAGTTCCGCGGACGGTAGCATGAGCCGTAATACCGACAGTCTCGGTAAGCGTATCGCCGGTGCTTCCAGTGGCCATTCGCATGCTTTTTGCCATGGCTGCGGTGTTTGACCTGCTCGATGTCGGCGGCGTGCATTGGCACTGCTTTCGGCACGACGATCGGTGTGGCGTTTAGCGGCAGGGCGAAAGATGCAGCCAGGACTACGGCTGCAAGTGCGGGAAAAAGTTTCTTCATCATCGGCGCATCCTTTCAGGCGTCTAGCCTGGGTTAATAAGCATTAACCTAGGATGAACGGATGGGCGCTGCCTTGATCTAGCCATCGCGGCGGCTTGTAACGCCGCGTCTAGCCACCTCTTTCACAAACCAAAGTGAAGCCTTTTCTTTCGATTACGAAAAGTATCCAGCATCTCCTCCACGAAAGCATCTTTGTCTACCGGCGTGCCGGGATGCAATCGATGCTCCTGTACCCACTGGTCCCATTCCAATGCTTTGATTGCGTCTCTAATCATCCTGTAGCGCTCCGCCAGGCGCTCCCTTGTTAGCCCGGCAGTTTGGATCTTCAGGAGCTCGACCTGTCTCTATGCAGGTCGAGCCGCCAACCAGACGCCGGCTATCGCCAGCACCGCTACAAACGCCACACCATTGTCATTGGTGGCGTGAGATCGAGTTCTCCGTGAACGGCGAGGCTGGGAAATAACGTCCGCATTGCGGCTGGAGCAACGCGAGAAGACCAAGACCGACCGGCGACCTTTGCGTCGATGATGAGATGATGTACAGGCTGCGGCAGGACGCGACTGCCATTAACTCAAGAATGGGGTCGGGCGGCAGATTGACGTCACGTCGCTGCCACGAGATCACGTGGCCGTCCTCTGAGCCGGAGTCGTAAAGACGTCCTGACATGACACGGCAACCTTGCGCCGCTTTAGGTTCTCGGCGTTCGCGCAGCTTGATCCTGGGCCAGAACCAGCAGCCGCCTATCTCGGCTGATTTGATATCACTGGGGCTGCAACGATAGCAGGGGAAACAGCCGTGATAGCGGCGGCGCCAAGGTTCTTCGAATTTTCCAGATTTTGGTATACCCAGTGTCTTAAGCGGCCCAACAAGCGCGAGGCTCCCTTATGATCGTTCAAGCTTGCATCAACGGCGCACGGCCGAGGGATTTCCATCCGCTCATTCCGCTGACGATCGATGCCATGGTGCGCGATGCCGCCGCTTCGGTCGCGGCGGGTGCCGCGGAGCTCCACATTCATCCGCGCGGAGTCGACGGCAAGGAGAGCCTTACCGCCGTAGACGACACGCTTGGCGCGATCCGCCGCGCCTGTCCGGGAACGCTGATCGGTGTGTCCACAGGCGCCTGGATCGAAGGCGATCGGGAGAAAACGCGGGCAGGCATCCGCTGCTGGCGCGTTCTGCCGGATTATGCGTCGGTGAACCTGTCGGAAGACGATGCGCCTGGTGTCATACAGCTACTCCGGCAGAAGGGCGTCGGGATTGAAGTCGGGCTGGCATCGGTCGCCGATGCGGAGCGCTACACCAGCCTCGAAGATCATGAGCGGGTCTTTCGACTGTTGATCGAGCTTGACGACGAACAGGATCTGCAGCGCGCATGCGCTATCAGGGATGGCATCATCGAGGTACTCGAGCGCAGCCGCGTCAATCGGCCGATCCTTCTGCACGGTTTCGACGGGACTGTCTGGCCCTTCGTCAGATCGGCGCGTGAGCGGCACTATTCCACCCGCATCGGCCTGGAAGATGGCAAGCACCTCCCGGATGGAACGATTGCGAGTGACAACGCCGCATTGGTCGCTGCGGCCGTTGCAATCTTCCGCGGCCAATCGAACTGATCCCACCGTCGAATTTTCGCCGTCGTCGGTCCCCTTGATCCCGGCCGATCGTTGCTCGCGAACTAGAACCATGACAACTGAATAGAAGCTTTCCGGTTTTCGGAATTCGGGGCGCCTGATAAATATTCACGAAAAATACGAGTATATGAGGACGCCAATAGAACCCCAGAAGATAAGCGGTGCCAGTATCATCCCGGCGACAATAATTTTAGTCACAGCAAAAACTCCGCAAACTCCGCCCCGGCGCAAAATCTATGGCAGCGGCCGAAGCGTTAGTATGGGCATGAAGTCCGAGACAGGTCGGACCTTGGTCTGAGCTTGCTGCGGCGGATGAGCGCCGGGCTCATTTATCCCCGCGCACTGAGCGCAGCCGGTAAGGGATCGCCGGCGTTCGGGAGGCCTGCGCATCAGTTGATTGAAGAAGGGTCGGGTAGGACTGAAGATCAGCCTGGCCGGCCCCTTCGCATTGACTATCCCATGCCAACATGATTTCCCGTCCGGATCACGACAGCGCTGTGCGTCTTTTCAGACGCGCAAAGGACGCTGCAGCACTTTGAATTACTGCGGGGACATCATGGCCGACATCATTGTAAAGGACAGCAACGGGACTCAGCTTCAAGACGGCGATTCCGTGACGCTGATCAAGGACCTCAAGGTCAAGGGAACTTCGGAGACGCTGAAGCGCGGAACCCTGGTCAAGGGCATTCGCCTGACCGACAATCCTGGTGAGATCGAGTGTAACACCAAGCAGGTCAAAGGCCTCGTACTGAAAACCGAGTTTTTGAAGAAGGCATAGGATCTCCCTTGCCCATCATCAATCGTCCTTGAGTGCCTCCTGCGGCAGTTCCTCGGTGATCACCTCGAAGCGGGAAAGCGTTGCCGGGCCGAAGGCCGTCGACATGGCGACGTCGGTAGCGTCACGCCCGGTCGCCATCAGGATCCGGCCGATGCGCGGCGTGTTGTGGCGGGCATCGACCGTATGCCAGTGCCCCCCGAGAAACACCTCGAACCAGGCGCTGAAATCCATTGGATTGGGATCGATCGGAACGCCGATATCACCGAGATAGCCCGTGCAATATCTGGCTGGGATATTCATGCATCGGCAAAGCGCGATGGCGAGATGGGCAAAGTCGCGGCAGACGCCCGCCTTGTCGGTGAAGCCGCCATGCGCGGTCCGGAGAACGTCCGCCTTCAGGTAATCGAAGGTGATGTGGTCATGGACGAAATCGCAGATCGCCTGGACGCGCGCCCAGCCGAGCGGCGTCGATGAGAATGTGGCCCAGGCAAAATCGGCAAGCCTGTCGGTGTCGCAATAGCGGCTGCCAAGCAGGAAGACCAGCACATCATCTGGCAGGTCATTGATCGCGTGCTGGACGGCATCGTCGGGAACGATGTCGGGCTGACCGCTGTCGTAGATCTCGAACTCCGTCGAGATCGTCGTCAGGCCCGGCGGGGCGACGATCCGGCTGCAGGCATTGCCGAACACATCAGTATAGCTCCAGGCCTCGATCGGCTGGTCGAATGTCAGGATCTGATCGCTGAGAAGATCGGCACGACGGGATGGGTGGATATTGAGGACGAGCAGCATTGGCGTTGGCTGCATGCATTCGTAGCCCAGATGAAACCCGGCGCGTATCTTCATGGTGGCTTCCTTGTCGCGTCTCCGCATTGGCAGAGGTGAGTAGGGAACGCTGATCGCGCTACCCGGTTCCCGCAAGACCGGGACTGTCACCGCCTGGCTAGCCAGATTGCCTTGTGGTGACGTTCACCTGCACCGTCATGCTATCGAAATCCTTCCCATCCCCGTCGTAACTGCCGCTCAACGGGACTGCCTGGCGCGGATCGCGGGCAACCGCGACACGAATGAGATCGCGGTTGCCGACAATACCGTTGGTCGGATCGAACTCCGTCCAGCCGGCGCCGGGAAGATAGATCTGGCACCATGCATGCGTCGAGCCGCCGCCGAGCACGGTGGAGCCGTCCCGGTCGGGAACATAGACATAACCCGTGACGAACCGCGCCGCGAGGCCGAGGACGCGTGCCGCCTCCATCATCAGCAGCGCAAAATCCCGGCAGGTGCCGGAACGAAGCTGCAAGGTCTGCACCGGCGTCTGAGTCCCATGTTCCTGGCGCCGCGCATAGACGAAGCTTTCCCGAATGGCATAACAGAGCGTCATCAGCAGGTGCCCGGTCTCCGTCGGACGTCCAACGCGCACGAACTGGCGCGCCCAGCGTCCGACCTCGTCGTTCGGATCGGCATAATGGCGCTGCATCGCCGGCGTCAGATCGGCAATCTCATCCTTGTCGTAGGAGAATGGATAGGTCAGGGCCTCGTCGTCGACCTTAAGATCCAGGGCGACCTGCGGCGTATGATCGAGCGTGATCCAGGTTTCGAAACGAAGCTCGGACGCCGGCCTCGAAATATTGATGAGCGCCACGCAATTGCCGAAAACATCGTGGATCCAGCGCACATGACTTTCCTCAGGACAGATCGTCAACGACGCTTCGATCAGCCGCTGGTCGAAACTGTCGCGCGGTCGGAACATCAAGCGGTGCTCGCCGAATTCGACCTCCCTGACGTAGCGATAGGACGTGATGTGGCGGACGGAGAAAATCGTCATGAGCCGCCGTCCGGTAATCTGTTCACTTTGCTGCTCCAAGACGGCGATGCCGCCCCTCCTCTGCGGAAGCGCCTAGCCCGCTTTCCCGCTCATCCCGATTTCTTGTCATATAAGCACATTCGAAAGATTGCTATTGTATCTTCAACCGATCGACGGCAGGGCCGTCCAACCTAAGAGGATAACATGCATATCATCTGGGACGTTCTGACGCTTCTGCTGACAATCGGCTCGCTCTATGGCGGTCGCGAATACCGGATTATTCGCGCCCGTGCCCGCGCTCAAAACTGGGGCAACTTCTGACCTGATCCCAATATCATTGATGCGATCCGGATATCTCTGATTCAATTTTGAATCATGGTGCGCATCGGATCGTTGCCGGTCGCGGTTACGTCGAATGACGTAAAGCCACACGTTTAAGAAAGTGCTTTATTAGCTGAGACGGAGTCTATCCGTCCATTCTCCCTGTTATTCTAAGCCCGCCTCACCCCAGGCGGGCTTTTTTATTCTGTCGCCTGCGTCACCTCTTTGCGCCGGCGGAAAGCACCCGGTGGGTCGCGTTGTCCATGGCGTGGCTCGCTTCCTGTCCATCCTTCTTCAGCCCGTATGCGGTATTGCCGCAGCCGGAAAGTGTCAGCAAGCAGATGCAGGCGATGGCGATTGCAGCTTTTGGCATCAAGTGTTTTCCCCCGGATTGAATGGCGTTTCAGAGCATGATGCCGAAAAGTGTGAGCGGTTTTCGGACGACATCATGCTCTAACTCTTAATTTAGAACAGGATTCAGATTTTAGGCCGACTGAGCCTAAATCATCCTATTCTAGAGAAAATGATGCACTCCTCGCCAAAATCAATCCGCAGGAGATAAGCGCGAACTGGCGGTATGGAACTCCATGACGCGGATCGGCGTTAACGGGAGCTATCCAACCGGGGTTAACGACATGGATTACCAGATTGCCTTCGCTGCGACGGTCGCAACAGCATCCTTCCTCTTCTTCATGTTGATCGTCCACCGGACCTGATTGCCAGCCGGCGGCGGATTGGGCTTGAGGCGCTCGATCACTTGACCATCGCCGACCCACTTTGCGATCCGGAGAGATGGCAGCACCAAGTGCTATTGCGTCTGCAGTCGGCGTTGATTAGGCGGCGTAGACCGGAAGGTCTGGCGAGCATAGATCGCCGAAGATCCGTCAACAAACACAGGAAGCGTGAAGAAGAAGTGTTTCGACATCCGAAAGTATTATGACAATAAAAAATGTGTTAAAGTTTAATCAATTGTGAGGCTTAACTATCTGTTAACAATATAGTTGCGCTCCTTCCGCTTCCGCTTATGCTTTACGCAAAAGGGGAGAGGAAAGATGTTTAGCAAAAGCCTGATCATGCCTTTCGGATTCGCAATGCTCGCCATTGCCGGCCTGCTCTTCCAGATTGCCGCCCACGCGCTGAACTCTCCGGTCACCTTGCTGCAGCCGTGAGTCACATAAGTTGCTGAACCTGCAAGCAATCTCAGTAACTGGGAGTGGAACTTCCTTTCGTTTCGTGCATTCTGTGACTCGTTTTGCCAGGAGGGAGATAACCATGGAAGACGCAGGCGTGGGTTGGATTGCAGCCATCATTATCGGCGGTGTCGCCGGATGGCTGGCGGAAAAGGCCATGCGCAGCAGCATGAGCCTGCTCATGAACATATTGCTCGGCATCATCGGCGCGATTGTCGCCAACTGGATCCTGGGTTTGTTGCACATCCAGCCGCTCGCCGGTTGGCTGGGTTATCTGATCACCGGTTTCGTCGGTGCCTGCATCTTGATCGCGATCGGGCGCGTCATCCGCCGTTGACGGTAGCTTTTGCCGTCATCGGAAATATTGAAAGCCGGGCGTTCATGACGTCCGGCCTTTCTTCACCCTATATTCCCGTTCAACGGCGGCTGAGCAGGCCGAACACGTAGGCAATGCCTGCCGTCACCGCGAGTGCCATGAGCGGTTCTTCGCGCACCTTGTCGCGCAGTTGCTCCGTCATCAGCGAAGCCTCGTCGGTAACCGCCGACTTCGCCCCCTGCCCCAGCGCCACCACGCTTTCCGTCAGCCGGGAAAGATCGTTGCGAAGGGCTGCGACCTGCGCCGACAGATCGTCTGCTGCTATGTCAGCCTTGACGCGCGCAGCGGTGGATTCGGCGGAAGCGGTTTTCAATTCTGCCATGGTCTGCTCCTGTTTCATGGGATGCCGCTTCAACGAAATGGCGGCCAAAAAGGTTCCGTTGGAGCCGATCTTTTGTTCGCCGCAAAGCTGCTGCCGCGCTGCCGTCGGTCCGCGCAGCTTTTCGCGTGACAAACCCTTCATTTCCTGTCGGGTTTGTTTTAAGGAACGTCGAATGTCTGCCCGCGCGCGGGTCAATGATACTGCGAGGTTTGCGTTTCTATGTTCCATATCCTGAGAAGGGCCGCTCAGACCTGGGTCGCCAAGCTGCTGATGCTTCTGCTGGTCGCGTCCTTCGGCATCTGGGGCGTCTCCCGGTCGCTGATAACGGGCAGCAATAGCACCACGGTCGTGACCGTCGGCGATCAGCATGTGGACGTCAACGAATTCCACCTCGCCTATCAGCGCCAGGTGGCAAGCGTCAGCCAGCAGTTCGGCACGCGCCTCACCCCCGAGCAGGCCCGCGCCTTCGGCATCGAGCAGCAGGTGCTCGCCCAGCTCGTCGCCGGTGCCTCGCTCGACCAGCTCGCCGAAGACATGAACCTCGGCCTGTCGCAGGATCGCCTCGCCCAGCTGATTGCCGACGATCCGGCTTTCAAGGCCGTCAACGGCCAGTTCGACCGCGAGCTCTTCGTCTCGCGTCTTCGCAATGCCGGCATCCGCCAGGACGATTACATCAAGGAGCGCAGCAAGGTCGCTGTCCGCAGCCAGGTGGTCGATGCCATCTCCAACGGGTTCACGGCCCCGAAGACGCTGGTCGATGCCCTGAAACTCTATGGCGATGAAAGCCGCAGTATCGACTACCTGCTGCTGACCAACGCCAATATCGAACCGATCAAGGCGCCTGCCGACGACGTGCTGGCGACATGGTTCGATGGCGTCAAGCAGCGCTACCGGGCGCCGGAATACCGCAAGCTCGTTTATCTCAAGCTGCAGCCCGCCGATATCGCCGATGCGGCGACCGTCACCGACGACCAGATCCACGAAGCGTTTGACAAGAGCAGGGATACCTATCGCACGCCGGAAAGCCGCACCATCGAACAACTGACCTTCACCAGCAAGGATCTCGCCGTCGCCGCCGAAACGGCGCTGAAGAGCGGCACCGGCTTCGACCAGCTGGTTTCCGACCAGGGCAAGACGGCAAGCGACGTGCTGCTCGGCGAGTTCACCAAGGACAAGGTTCCCGACCAGGCCGTTGCCGATGCGGCCTTTGCGGTTTCGCGCGATGGCGGCACGACGCCTGTCGTCGATGGCTCCTTCGGCCCCGTCATCCTGCGCGTCACCAACATCAAGCCTGAAACGACGAAGAATTTCGACGAGGTGAAGGAGGATATCCGCAAGCAGCTGGCACTCTCCAATGCCTCTCAGGAAGTGATCAACGTTCACGATCGCATCGAGGACCTGCGCGCGGGCGGTTCCACGCTCGAGGATATTGCCGGCCAGCTGAAGCTCACCGCCGTGGCCGTCGACGCCGTCGATATGACCGGCGCCGACAAGGACGGCAAGGAGGTCAAGGATCTCCCCGCCAAGCAGCAGCTGCTCGGCGAAGCCTTCAAGACCGAGGTCGGCGTCGATGCGCCGCCGCTGCCGATCGGTAATGACGGCTATGTCTGGTTCAACGTCCGCGAAATCACGCCGGACCGCGAGCGGCCGGTGGCCGAGGTGCGCGAAAAGGCCGTCGAAGACTGGACGGCGGAGCAGCAGAAGGCCGAGCTCGCCAAGAAGGCCGGTGAATTGAAGGCCGAAGCGGCCAAGGGCACGGCACTTGCCGATATCGCGACGCCGCTCGGCATCGCCGTCGAGAGCAAGAGCGGCGTCACCCGCTCCACCGATGATGCGGTCCTCGGCCGGGCAGGCATCACCGCCGCCTTCTCCGGCCCCGTCGACACGGTCGCAAGTGCTGTCGGCGCCGATCCCTCGACGCAGATCCTGCTGAAGGTCACCGAGGTCAACACCCAGCCGACCGGCGATGTGCTGAACAACCGCGATGCCAAGATCACAGCCATGGCCAATGCTGCCGGCGATGATATTCTCGATCAGATGGTCAACCTGTTGCAGACGCAATACGGTGCGCAGATCAACCAGACCCTCGCCGAACAGGCGACGGTCCGCTAGGAGGCTCTATGACCGATCTGAAGCCGTTCCTGGCCAAGGCCGCAAGCCGCGAGCCGCTGACGCGAGAGGAGGCCCGAGCCGCCTTCGACATCCTGATGTCGGGCCAGGCGACGCCCTCGCAGATCGGCGGCTTCCTGATGGCGCTGCGCGTGCGCGGCGAGACCGTCGATGAGATCGTCGGCGCCGTCACCGCGATGCGCTCGAAGATGCTGACCGTCGAGGCCCCGGCCGATGCGATCGACATCGTCGGCACCGGCGGTGATGCCAGCGGCACCTACAACATCTCGACGCTGGCGGCGCTGATCGTCGCCGGCGCCGGTGTTCCTGTCGCCAAACACGGCAACCGGGCGCTGAGTTCGAAATCGGGCGCGGCCGACAATCTGGCAGCACTCGGCGTCAAGCTCGACGTCGGTCCCGAGATCATTTCCCGCTGCATCGCGGAAGCCGGCGTCGGCTTCATGTTCGCCCAGCTGCATCATTCCGCCATGCGTCATGTCGGCCCCTCCCGGGTCGAGCTTGGCACGCGCACGATCTTCAACCTGCTCGGGCCGCTTTCCAGCCCGGCCGGCGTCCGTCGCCAGTTGCTCGGCGTCTTCTCGCCGCAATGGCTGGTGCCGCTTGCCGAAGTCATGCGTGATCTCGGTTCCGAATGCGTCTGGGTGGTCCATGGTGATGGCCTCGACGAGATCACCACGACCGGCATCACACACGTCGCGGCACTCGAAGACGGCAAGATCCGCACCTTCGAGCTCTCGCCCGCCGATTTCGGCGTCAGCCCTTGCGTGCTCGCCGACATCAAGGGTGGTGACGGTGTCGCCAATGCCGCAGCCCTTCGCGAGGTGCTCGGCGGCGCCAAGAATGCCTATCGCGATATCTCGCTCGCCAATGCGGCCGCCTCGCTCGTGATCGCGGGCAAGGTCGCGACGATCCGCGACGGCATGACGCTGGCCACGCAATCGCTGGATAGCGGCTCTACCGCGCTCGCTCTCGACAAACTCATCGCCGTTTCCAACGATATCGACTAGGATTGCCCGATGACCGATATCCTGAAGAAGATCGAACTCTACAAGCGCGAGGAGATCGCCGCCGCCAAGGCGACAGTGTCGCTTGCCGACTTGAAGGCGATGCAGGCTGATCAGTCCGCCCCGCGCGGCTTCCACAAGGCGCTCGTTGCCAAGCGTGATGCCGGCCGCTTCGGCCTGATCGCCGAGATCAAGAAGGCGAGCCCGTCGAAGGGTCTCATTCGCCCGGATTTCGATCCGCCGTCGCTGGCGAGCGCCTATGAGGCCGGCGGTGCCGCCTGCCTTTCGGTGCTGACCGACAGGCCGAGTTTCCAGGGCGCGCCGGAATTTCTGACAGCCGCCCGCGCTGCCTGCACGCTGCCGGCGCTGCGCAAGGATTTCATGTTCGAGACCTATCAGGTGCACGAGGCCCGCGCCTGGGGTGCCGATTGCATCCTGCTGATCATGGCTTCGCTTTCTGACGACGAGGCCGAACGCCTGCAGGACGAAGCCTTCAGCCTCGGCATGGACGTGCTGGTCGAGGTCCACGAAGCCGAGGAGATGGAGCGGGCGCTGAAGCTTTCCTCGCCACTCATTGGCATCAACAACCGCAATCTGCGGACCTTCGAAGTCAGCCTCAGCGTCAGCGAGACGCTTGCCCCCATGGTGCCGGACGACCGGCTGCTGGTCGGCGAAAGCGGCATCTTCACCCATGCGGATTGCAAGCGCCTGCAGGCCGTCGACATCAATACCTTCCTTGTCGGCGAGAGCCTGATGCGCAAGGACGACGTAGCCGCCGCCACCCGCGCGCTGCTCTTTGGCGAAGCCGCCATCGCGGCCGAATGATATGAGCGGCCAAAAGCCAGGGCTCACTCATATCGATGCCTCCGGCGAGGCGCATATGGTCGATGTCTCCGATAAGGTCGAGACGGTTCGCATCGCCACTGCCGAGGGCCATGTGAAGATGGCGCCGGAAACGCTCGCTCTCATCCGGCAAGGCAATGCCAAGAAGGGCGACGTGGTCGGCACGGCGCGCCTTGCCGGCATCATGGCGGCAAAACGCACCGCCGATCTCATCCCGCTTTGCCATCCGCTGATGCTGACGAAGGTCACGGTCGAGATCGCGGAAGATGCCGCCCTGCCCGGTCTGCGCGTTACGGCCACCGCCAAGCTGACCGGCAAGACCGGTGTGGAGATGGAGGCGCTGACCGCCGTCTCGGTCGCTTGTCTGACGATCTACGACATGGCCAAGGCGGCCGATAAGGCAATGGAGATCGGCGGTATCAGACTTCTAGAAAAGTCCGGCGGAAAATCCGGCGATTTCCGTCATCCGGAGGCAAGATGAACCTTCTCCCGGTCACCGAGGCTCTGAACCGCTTGCTCTCTCGCGCAAAGCCCGTCGCGGCGTCCGAGACGCTGTCGCTTGCCGAGGCTGAGGGCCGCGTCCTGGCCGTCGATCTGACGGCCGGCCTGACCCAGCCGCCCTTCAATGCCTCTGCCATGGATGGCTATGCGCTACGCCGTGAAGACGCGCCGGAGCCGGGCGCCGTGCTGAAGGTCATCGGCATGTCTTCCGCCGGCCACGGCTTCGAGGGAAGCGTCAGCCAGGGAGAGGCCGTCCGTATCTTCACCGGCGCGCCTGTTCCGCCAGGCGCTGATAGCGTCCTGCTGCAGGAGGATGTGGAGAAGATCGAGGGCGGCATCAGGACCAATTTCCCTGTGCGGCATGGCCAGCATGTGCGTCCTCGCGGCCAGGATTTCGCCGAAGGCGAAGCCGTGTTGTCGGCCGGCACCGTGCTCGATTTCTCGCGGCTGACGGTCGCTGCGGGCATGAACCGGCCTGATGTCGAGGTGCTGCGGCGCCCGCTGATCGCCATCCTCGCAACCGGCGACGAACTGCTGCCGCCCGGAAGCACGCCCGGCCCTTCGCAGATCATCGCATCCAATACGTTTGGTATTGCAGCCCTTGCCCGCAAAGCCGGCGCCGATGTGCTCGATCTCGGTATCGTGCCTGATGACAAGGCCAAGATCACCGCGGCGATCGGCACGGCGCGGGACGCCAAGGTCGATGTGATCGTCACGCTCGGCGGCGCTTCGGTCGGCGACCATGATCTGGTGCAGGCCACGCTGATCGAGGCCGGCATGCAGCTCGATTTCTGGCGCATCGCCATGCGCCCCGGCAAACCGCTGATGGTCGGCAGCTTCGGTGAGACGCACGTGCTCGGCCTGCCCGGCAATCCGGTCTCTAGCCTCGTCTGTTCGCTGCTCTTCCTTGAGCCGCTGATCCGCAAGCTCGCCTCCCTGCCGCCGGTGCGGCGCGAGGCAACGGTGGAGGCGGCCGTCACACTGCGCGCCAATGACCACCGGCAGGACTATATCAGGGCGAAGCTTTCGAAATCCGCTGCCGGCGACTGGCTTGCCGAGCCCTTCGGCAAGCAGGATTCCTCGATGATGAAGGTCTTCGCCGCAGCCGATTGCCTTGTCATCCGCCCGCCGCATGCGCCGGAACTGCCGGCCGGAGCGCCCTGCCCGGTCATGCTGCTGCGGCCGGACCTTCTAGCCTGATTATAGTTGCAATTTATTTCCACGTCTGAGCGTAATTCGCTTCTGGCTGCTAATGAACGCGCAGGAGCAACGTTTGTGTTTGTAGGTGATGCCAATGTTATCTAGCTACATGATGTCGGCTGTCGTCCTTCTCACGGCCTATTCGTCCGCCGTTGCCGCGGTACAAGGAGGTCCCGCGCTGGAGCCACCGTCCGATCCCGGTGCCCCCTGGGCGATCGAGTGGAGCATGCCTGATCGCAAAGACGAGATGACACCCAAAACTCTTATTCTCTGCTCGGATCATATGGACGAGCATCTCAGGCGGTATTGGTCGCTGATTGAGAAGTCAGGTGTGCTGAAAGGCTATACGATCTTGGATGGAAGCAAACTTGGGGCGTACAAGTCGGCGACCGGCAGCGTCGGCTACATCGTCTCGGCACACAAAGGCAAGCAAGATCAGACAGTAAGCAATTGTGTCGCGAATTACCCGGAACTCCAGCCGCTTGTGAGTGACTTCATCGAAAAGGGAATATCGGCCCAACAAGATGAGTTTAAGAACCTTATAAGGATTGGAATACTTCCCAGGGAAGTACGGCCGCGGCAATGTTATTCAAGATTCTACTATCAAACCGAAGACTATTATCCGACTAGGAATACAAAGAAATGGCTTGCGCTGATCGACGTGGACGACTCCCCCGACAACAGATGTTTTGATGTGACGCTTCCAGCAACTTTCGGCATCCATCCTTTTTCCTGTGAGTCTGCCGGAATCTGCGTTCACGACCGAAAATAAAAGCATGGTGTCTGCATTGAGCACGCAGTCATTTTATAGAGGGTAACGCATCAGCCAAAGCGAGTTTAAATCTTGCCTTCAGCTATTGCCGAAGAGCGAGAATACGCCCGCCGGCACCGCCCCGCCGCTGCTGCCTCCGCCAAAATCCGCAACTGCATGGGTGGCGATTCGGCTGAGTTCGCCCTGCGGCAGGTGGGCCCGTTCGGGATCGCCGATCAGCACCTCGATGCCGCTCGCCTGGCAACGCCGCAGGAAGGCCATCACCCGCAAGGCGAGCGTGGGATCGTAGAACAGGTCGCCGACCACGAGGAGGTCTATCTCCGGTGGCGGATCCTCGATGATATCGGCGGCCCGGGCTACGATATCCACGCCGTTGATCGCCGCGTTGAGGCCGATCGCGGCAATGGCATTGGCATCGATGTCGACCGCCGTCACCGCCGCTGCGCCGGCCTTCGCCGCCGCGATGGCGACGAGCCCCGAGCCGGCGCCGAGATCGAGGACACGGCGACCCACGACTATTTCCGGCCGGTCGAGCAGATAGCGGGCAAGCACGGCGCCGCCGGCCCAGGGATAGGCCCAATAAGGTGCCGGATCGGCTTCTCTGCGGCCTGCAAGCCGCCAGAGCCCGCTTGCGGGGCCTGCCGTATGAAGCCGGATCTCGGGAATGGACGGAACGGGTGAGATCGGCAGATTAGCTTTGATAAAGGCGACCGGATCGGGTTGCTGCATGCCCGGGCGTTTCATCGTCGTCTGCTCCTGCCGCCACCGAAGCTCAATAGTTCTTCATGGCAAGATGCGGCATGCCACCGTCGAGGAATTCAGTGCCATAGGCAACGAAGCCAAAACGCTCGTAGAGCGGCAGCTTGTCCGCCTGCGCTGTGAGATAGAAGCGGTTGTCGCGTGCGCCGCGATGCAGTTCCATTGCACGCCCGATCATATCAGCCGCAATGCCGCGGCCGCGCCATCGGCCAGCAACCGCAACCCGGCCGATCTTCACATGTTCCTCGGCGTAAATGGCTCTCAGCGTGCCGGAAACCTCGCCCGCCGTGACAGCGACGAGATGATGGGCGCTGAGATCGTCGGCATCGAATTCCTCGGCTTCGGGAACCTTCTGCTCATATACGAAAACTGCGCGTCGCAGCCGGAAGGCCTCATTGCAGAGCGTACTGAAAACCGGAACGCTGAGGATTGCCGTTTCCAACATCATCCTTGCCTCGCTGAGGGATACGACCCAAAACCCTCCGCCAGGACCGGCGAAGGGTTGCTGCATAATTCCTCAAATAAGAAACGATTTTAAGGACAAATTATGTATTAATTCAAAGCATTACAGCGCGGTGCTGCAGCGACAAAATCAGCCGGGCCTCTTCTTCGAAAACTTGCCCTTCGGCCCGGCGCCGCCTTTGCCGTCATATTTGGCGCCTTCGAATTTCGGCTTGTCGAATTTCGGCTTGTCTGACTTCGGGCCATCGAAGCCGGGTTTGCCCGGCTTCTTGCTCCAGGGCTTGCTATCCTGTCTCTCCTGGCCGGCATTGTCGGCTGCGGCGTATCCGCCGCCAGGACCCTTGCCGAACTTGTTCTTCGGCCGCTCGCCGCGGAACGTATCGTCCGGCCGCTCGTCGCGGGATGGCCTGCCGGCATAAGGCTTCGGCGACGGCGCCCGGCTAAAATCCGGCGTGCCGGGAAGCCTGGTCACGCGGATGCCGCGTTCGAGCGCCTTGTTCGGTCCGATCGCGGCCTGGAAGCTTTCGGCGCTCGCCGCAGCGATCTCCACGAAGGTCTCCTCAGGCTGCATCTTGATCGCGCCGATCTCGCGCTTCGTTACATTGCCGTTGCGGCAGAGCATCGGGATCAGCCAGCGCGGCTCGGCATTCTGCTTGCGCCCGACCGAGACGGAGAACCAGACGCTAGCGCCGAAATCCTCGCGCGGTCCCTTCTGCGCCGGCTCGTAGGGCTCGGCATTGTCGCGGCGCTTGCGGCTGCGTTCGTCCTGCACGGTAACTTCGATGAGATCTTCCGGCGCCGAATGATTGGTGCGGTAAAGACGCAGGAAGGCGGCGGCAAGCTTTTCGCCGCCGTGGCTGGCAAGAAGCTGCTGTACCAGCCCCTGCTCTTCCTCCTGCGGCGTTTCGTTGAAGATCGGGTCGGCGAGCAGCCGCTCGTCGTCGCGTTCGCTCACCTCCTCGGCCGAGGGCGGTCGCGCCCAGGCAGCCGAAATACCGGCATTCTCCAGCAGGCGCTCTGCCTTGCGCCGTGCGTTGAGCGGCACGATCATGGCGCTGATGCCCTTGCGTCCGGCCCGGCCGGTACGGCCGCTGCGGTGCAGCAGCGTTTCCGGATTGGTCGGCAGGTCGGCGTGGATGACGAGATCGAGGCCCGGCAGGTCGATGCCGCGGGCGGCGACGTCGGTCGCGATGCAGACCCGGGCGCGCCCGTCGCGCATCGCCTGCAGCGCATGGCTGCGTTCGTTCTGCGTCAGCTCGCCGGACAGCGCCACCACGGCGAAATTGCGGTTGTTGAACCGCGCGGTCAGATGATTGACGGCAGCGCGCGTCGAGCAAAAGACGATGGCGTTGGTCGCCTCGTAATAACGCAGCACGTTGATGATCGCATTCTCGCGGTCGCTCGGGGCCACCATGAGCGCGCGATATTCAATGTCGATATGCTGCTTTTCCTCGGCCGCGGTGCTGATGCGCACGGCATCGCGCTGGTAGCTCTTGGCAAGCTTGGCGATCGCCGCCGGCACCGTTGCTGAAAACATCAGCGTCCGGCGTTCGTCCGGTGCCGCATCCAGGATGAATTCGAGATCCTCGCGGAAGCCGAGATCGAGCATCTCGTCGGCCTCGTCGAGCACGGCAGCCTTCAGTTCCGACATGTCGAGCGCCCTGCGGCGGATATGGTCGCAGAGCCGGCCGGGCGTGCCGACGACGATGTGGGCGCCGCGTTCGAGCGAGCGGCGCTCGCTGCGGATGTCCATGCCGCCGACGCAGCTGACGATCACCGCGCCAGTCATCTCAAAGAGCCATTCGAGCTCACGCTTCACCTGCAGGGCAAGTTCGCGCGTCGGGGCGATGACGATGGCGAGCGGCGCGCCGGCATTGCCGAAGCGCTCCCTGCCTTCGAGCAGCGTTGGCGCCAGCGCCAAGCCGAAGGCGACGGTCTTGCCGGAACCGGTCTGGGCCGAGACCAGCGCGTCGGAAGCGGCAAGCGCCGGATCGAGCATCGCCTTCTGCACCGGGGTGAGTTCGGCGTAACCGCGCTTCTGCAACGCCTTGGCGATCGCCGGGACGACGCCGTTAAATTCTGTCATGGATTCGATCTTTCGGAGCTGTCAGGCGCGTTGCTGCGCCATGGCCGGAGCCAGCCGGCGGGGTATTTGCGCCGTTCCTAGCCGCTCCCGCGGCGATTGTCAAAGCGTACGGCTACGCCACAGCCAGACGTCGATGCGGCTTGCCCGGCCGCGCAGCGCCGTTTCCAACGGTCCCTCCATGCGGCCGGACTGCGTGAGCACACTATCGGAGCCGGCAGCGCGGACGATTTCGGCGCTCAGCGCCAGTTCGACACCATGGCGGGCAGCCACCTCCATCAGCCGGCTGCCGACATTGATGGTGTCTCCCGCCGCCGTGATCTGCTGCCGGTCGCCGGTGCCCAATCGCGAGGCGACGATCGGGCCGCAATGGGCGCCGACCTTGAAGCCGATCTTCTTCGGGGCAAAGCCCGCATGCGCTTGAAGCCAGGCCCGTGTGCGCTCGCAGAGGCTGACCGCGCAGGCAGCGGCGCGGCCGGCATCATCATCGGCCGGCTCCGGTAGGCCGAACAGGATCATCGCCCCATCGCCCATGAAGCTGGTGATGGCGCCGCCATGGGCGCGCGCCTCCTCGTCGACCAGTTCGAAGAAGCCGCTCAGCATCTCGCTGACCGCCACTGGCCCGACATTTTCGCTGAGGCCGGTGAAACCCGAGAGATCGATGAAGATGACGGCGGCGTCCTGGCGCACCGGCGCAGCAAGGAAATTCGGATCGCGCGCCAGCCACTCGCCGAGGCCGGGCGCCTCGATGCGCTGCAGGAGCGCGCTCTGCTCGGCGAAATGGCGGGCGCGGCCGCGGTCGAGCCAGAGCTCGGCCGCCCCGTAGATCAGCGCCGGCGGCAGCGCTGCGGCGATCGGCAGCGCCGCACTCAACCAGTAGCCATGCGCAAAAGCCGACAGATTGATCATCGCCCAGACGATCAGCGTCAGCACGATGATGATGTAGCCTGCCGCACTGCGGCGCCAGGCAATCAGCGAAACGAGCACGAGCGTCAGACCGACGGCAATGCCGGCATCGATCAGCCTTATCCTACGGTCGCGCACCATGCCGTCGCCGGTGACGAGATGGGTGATCGCGGTCGACATCACCTCGACGCCCGGCATGACGGGATCGAACGGCGTCGGAAAGACGTCGCCACCGCCAGTCACCGTCGAACCGATGACGACGATGCGACCAGTGATCGCATCCGCCGAAAGCTTGCCATCCAGCGCATCGGCGGCGCTGAAGGTGGCGATGCTGCCATGCCCGCCATAAAAAGTCACCGGCAGGCGCTGGCCGATATCGGTGGGAATACGCAGCTTTCCGAGCATGATGGCATCGGGTTCGATGGTGGGGTCGACGCCGAGCGCCACCGACGCGACACGCAGCGGAAAAGCCGGATCCAGCCGGTCTGCGGAACGCGAGATCAGCGGAATGAAGCGCGGCGTGCCGGTCTGGTCGGTTGCGACATTGACGATGCCGACCGCCGCTGCCTCGGCAAAGCGCGGAAGCGGCAAGAGCAGCTGGTTTGCCTCAGGGATGGCGGCAAGCGGATCGCCGGCCGCATCCGTGACCCGCTGGCTGCTTTGCGCGAAAGTGGCAGCGGCCGCAATCACGCTCGGCCCCTGGCGAAGGGCAGCAGTCAGCGCAGCATCACCCGCCTCCGGCCCCGGATCGACGAGCAGAATGTCGATCGCCAAAGCCTTCGGCTTCAACGCGGTGATCGCCTCGGCGAGGCGCGCAAGTGTCGCCCGATCGAGCGGATAACCGTGCGCCCTAGCGGTGCGGTCGTCGATCGCAACGATCGAGACGACGGGCGGCGGTGTTTTCGCGCCGACGATGGCGCTGCGGATATCGGCAAGCGAGGCCTCCATCCGGTCGAGAAGGCCGCTTCCGGCATTGAGATGGGTATAGCCGAGCGCAGCCGCCCAAAGACCGGCGAGCAGCAGCGCGATCACGGTCAGTAGACGATGGTTCATGGGATCTATTGGCCGAGGCGGGCAAGAAGGGCGGCGGCGCGTGGCGCCGGCCAGCGGCGCACGACGAGGGGTTCTGTTCCGTCGGTAACGTCGACGCCCTCGCCCGGCGACAACACCACTGCCTCGCCGGCCGGCCGGCGGACCGCGACACTGCCTCTGACGACCAGCACCGAGGTCTTGCCGCCTGCGACATCGACAGCCCATTGCGTACCGCGCACGGCAGCGATCGCCTGCGGCGTCACGACCTGAAAACCACCGGCGTGCTGGTTGCTGTCGACATCGACGAGAATGGCCTTGCGCCGCAGCGATGCCGAATCAGGGCTGCCGTCGCGGTTGCGGTCGATGAGGCTGTAGGCGGCGCCGGCCTCCGCCGTCACCGTGACGCCGCCTGGACAACTGAGCACCTGGCGGGCGCCGGCATCACGCGATACCGTGCAGCCGGCAGACTGCGCAAAGGCCGCCCCATGCGGAATGAGGCCGAGAGCGAGTGCGGCGGCAAGCAGGCTGCGAAGCGTCGTATTCATGGAAAGTCCCCTTGACCATGCGGAACAGCTCTTTTCGAAAGCGCCCGCCAACCGTCTTCTTCCATGTGAGGGATGATAGACGAATTCAAATATTTCCCTAGGCAAAAAAAGTAAACCGGCGCAATCGCCGGCGGAATTCTTACGTTCTACTATCCGTTTCAAGCACGGGTCCGGCATAACGCGCCCGCGGCCGGATCAATTCGCCGCTGTCGATCTGCTCCATCGCATGTGCAAGCCAACCGGCGGAACGGGCAAGCGAGAAGATGATGATCGGCGCCTCCCTTGGGAGGTCGAAGGCGGCGGCCATTGCGGCAAGCGCGAAATCGACGTTGACCTTCTCGCCGACCATCTCCTCGCCGGTTTCCCGGATCTCGGCAAACTGTGGCGGCAAGGCAAAGTGCGAAAGCAGCGCCAGAGCCCTGACATCGCCGTCGGGATAAAGCGGATGACCGAAGGCCGACAGGCGATTACCCTGGGCGAGCGTGCGGCGGATCGCCTTTTCCGCCCCAAGGGCGGAAGCGGTCTCGATCAAGGCGTCGACGCCCTGCCAGGCGGCGCCATGCAACGGCCCTGTCAGCGTCGCCAGACCGGACAGCACGACGGCCGAAAGGGCTGCACCCGCCGATGCCGTGACCCGCGCCGCAAAGGTCGAGGCGTTGAGTTCGTGATCGGCAAGCAGCACCAGCGCGCGACGCAGGCAATCGGCAGCGTCCGGCCGCTGCCAGCTTGCCGCAAGCCGCAAATGCAGCGGCTGGTCGGAAGGACCTGGCGCCAGCGCATCGGCGACGGTGCGGAGAACGCCACTTGCTTCGCGGCGGAGTGCTGCCTGCGAGCGGCCGAGCGATGGCAGGTCCGAGGTCACCCGCCCTGCCAGCGCCAGGAAGGCAACCTGAAGCGACGGAGAGGCATGTCCGGTCCCGCTGCCGGAGGAAAGTGTTTCCGCGCCGTTCCAGAGCAGTGCCGCCGTCTGCTCCAGCGTCGCGACTTCGGCGAAATCGGCCGCATCTTTTCCGCGATAGAAAAGCCGTCCGCCGATGATGGTGGAAATTGCCGAGGAGAGAACCGGATCGCCCCAGCGGATCGCCTCGGCGGCGACCGTTTCGGTCTTGCGGCGGCCGGCATGGCGTTCGGCAAGCCGCTGTACGTCGGAAGCCTGGTAGAGGCTGCGGCGCGGGTCGGTGGGATCAGGCTTGGCACGGATGCGCCCGCGACTGACATTGGCGTAGAGCGTCTGCGGCTTGGTCGTCAGCGCTCGCAACGCCTCCTCGGCAGTCAGCCACGACATTGGAGCCTCACATTGATCAATTACGTCAAGATTGACGTCAATGAGACTAGGTTGGATCATCCCGATCGTAAAGGAGAAAACAACATGAAAAATGGCTTGGAAGACGTCATTGCCGCCGAAACGCAGCTCTCGGATGTCGATGGCGAAGCGGGACGACTGATCATCCGCGGCGTATCGCTGGATCATCTGGTCGCAGACGGCACCTATGAAGGCGTCGCAGCCCTGTTGCTGGACGGGTTGATGGAGCGAAGCTTCAATGAAGTGGAATTGCGCGACTGGCTGGCGCAGGCGCGAACTGGGGTGTTCGACCACATCAAGGCCGCCGATGCCTCTTTGCTCGCCCTGCCTCCGGTCGATGCGATGCGTGCGCTGATCGCCCGGCTGCCTGACGGCGAGGATTTCGATACCGCGCTCAACCTTCTGGCGGCGCCTGCGGTCTTTCTGCCGGCGGTTTTGCGCCTGCAACGCGGTGAAAAGGCGATCGCACCGGACGCCTCGCTGCCGCAGGCGGCCGATATCCTGCGCATGCTGACCGGAAAAATGCCGACCAGGGAGCAGACGGCGGCACTCGATGCCTATCTCGTGACGATATCTGACCATGGCCTCAATGCCTCGACCTTCGCGTCGCGTGTCATCGCCTCGACTCAGGCTGGCCTCACCTCTTCGGTGCTGGCGGCGCTGAGCGCCCTGAAGGGGCCGCTGCATGGCGGCGCGCCCGGTCCCGTGCTCGACATGCTGGATGCGATCGCAACGGCGGAGAATGCTGGCCGATGGATCGAGGAAGCACTCGACCGCGGCGAAAGGCTGATGGGCTTCGGCCACCGCATCTATCGCGTCCGCGATCCGCGCGCCGATGCGCTGAAGGGCGCGCTGAAGCCGCTGATATCAACCGGACAGGTAAACAGCGCCCGCGGCGCGCTGGCGGAAGCCGTGGAGGCCGCCGCATTGGCGATCCTGAAGGCGCGCAAGCCGAACCGGCCGCTTGACGTCAATGTCGAATTTTATACCGCGCTGCTGCTCGAAACGCTCGGCTTTCCCCGTGAGGCCTTCACCGGTGTCTTCGCGATCGGCCGCACCGTCGGATGGCTGGCGCACGCGCGTGAACAGGCGCTCAACGGCCGGCTGATCCGCCCACGTTCGGTCTATATCGGGCCACTACCGGCCGCTGCCTGAAAGTTGAATTCGGCGGCAGAGCATCTTTCTGCCGCCGATCATTAACCGCCGACGAAGGCGGCGAGGTTGTCGAGCGTCAAACGGCAACCTTCCTCATTGTCTTCGAGGCGAATGCCGGAGGGGATGTTGTCGCAGACCATCGTCACATCGGTGCCGCCGTCCGCAGACGCCAGTGTCGTGCTGACCGTCATCTCGCCGGAAAAACCTTCATCCTCGGAATCGAAGACCGTAGCCCAGACGATGTTTTCGTCAGGCACGAGCTTGGCAAAGCGGCCTTCGAACTTGTCGGTCTTGTCGGAGGTCTTGCCCGGCTGCGATGTCTCGTCATCGGGATAGACGAGCGACATGCTGAAGGCGCCGCCTTCCCTGCCCTCGAAGGCATGAACGATGCCCTTCATCGAACCGGGCGGAAGCCAGGTGGCGACGGCATCTGCATCGAGGAAGGCACGGTAGATGCGCTCGCGCGATACTGCGATGAAGCGTGAGACGGTCGTGCTGCGTGGAGTGGTCATGCCGGCAAGATAGCGCGAGCACGGATGTGATCCAGATCGCGCTTGAAAGCGCGCGATCTGGTGGTGGCATTCGTCAGACGAGACGGCTCTGTTCCGTCGCCGCTTCGATGAAGCTCGCAAACAGCGGATGCGGATCGAGAGGCCGGCTCTTCAGTTCCGGGTGGTACTGCACGCCGATGAACCAGGGATGGTCGGGATATTCGATCGTCTCCGGCAGCACGCCGTCCGGCGACATGCCGGAGAAGACGAGACCGCAGTTTTCGAGCCGATCCTTGTAGTCGACATTGACCTCGTAGCGGTGGCGGTGACGCTCGGAAATATCGGTGGAACCGTAGATATCCGAGATCTTCGTGCCCTTCTTCAGCGCCGCCTTGTAGGCGCCGAGGCGCATCGTGCCGCCGAGATCCCCGGCTGCCGTGCGCTTCTGCAATTCGTTGCCCTTGACCCATTCGGTCATCAGGCCGACCACGGGTTCTTTCGTCGCGCCGAATTCTGTCGAGGAGGCACCAGCCACGTCGGCGAGATTGCGCGCCGCCTCGATGACCGCCATCTGCATGCCGAAGCAGATGCCGAAATACGGCACCTTGCGCTCGCGAGCAAAGCGGGCAGCGTGGATCTTGCCTTCGGAACCGCGTTCACCGAAGCCGCCGGGCACGAGGATGCCATGCACTTTTTCGAGATAGGGCGCCGGGTCTTCCTTTTCGAAGACCTCGGATTCGATCCATTCGAGGTTGACCTTGACGCGATTGGCGATGCCGCCGTGATGCAGAGCCTCGATCAGCGACTTATAGGCGTCCTTGAGGCCGGTATATTTGCCGACGATCGCGATCGTCACCTCGCCCTCCGGCGTGCGGATGCGATTGCAGACCTCTTCCCACTGCTCGAGCCGTGGCTTCGGCGCCGGCTCGATGCCGAAGGCGGCAAGGACTTCGTCGTCCAGACCTTCCTTGTGGTAGGCTATCGGCACATCGTAGATGTTGGCGACGTCGAGCGCCTGGATAACGGCGGACGGGCGAACGTTGCAGAACAGCGAGAGCTTCCGGCGTTCGGCTTCCGGAATTTCGCGGTCGGCGCGCACTAGCAGGATATCGGGATGAATGCCGAGTGCCTGCAGTTCCTTGACCGAATGCTGCGTCGGCTTGGTCTTGAGCTCACCGGCCGCCGGAATATAGGGCATCAGCGTCAGGTGGACGTAGACGGCGGTGCCGCGCGGCAGGTCGTTGCCGAGCTGGCGGATCGCCTCCATGAATGGCATCGCCTCGATGTCGCCGACCGTGCCGCCGATCTCGCAGATGACGAAATCGTAGTCGTCATTGCCCTCGACAACGAAATCCTTGATCTCGTTGGTGACGTGCGGAATGACCTGCACCGTCGCGCCGAGATAGTCGCCGCGCCGTTCCTTGTCGATGATGTTCTTGTAGATGCGGCCAGTGGTGATGTTGTCGGTCTTGGTCGCCGAACGCCCTGTGAAGCGTTCATAGTGACCGAGATCGAGATCGGTTTCCGCGCCGTCGTCGGTGACGAAGACCTCGCCGTGCTGGGTCGGGCTCATCGTGCCCGGGTCCACGTTCAGATAGGGGTCGAGCTTGCGAAGCCGAACCCGATATCCACGGGCCTGCAGCAACGCTCCGAGAGCCGCGGCCGCAATTCCTTTTCCGAGAGAGGAAACCACGCCGCCAGTGATGAATACGTATCGCGCCATGGGATTCACCGGATACCTTTTCAAAAACGATTCCACCAGCCCAAAAATTCTTTTCCGGAACTTTCGGAGCGTGGCGTGGGAATCTGAACAAAAGAAAACCGGCAGACCCTAGGGCCTGCCGGCGGTTTATGTCGAAGACCGGCTTACTGTCCCGTCGGGACGCCGGAAGGCTGAGCCGGTGCCGGCGCGGCCGGAGCTGCGGGCGTTGCCGGAGCCGTCGTCGCCGGGGCAGTCGTAGCAGGTGCGGTGGCCGCGGGGGCCTGAGTTGCCGGAGCCGCAGTTGCCGGAGCCTGCGCGCCGCCGAGCGAATCGAGAATGCCGTTGCCCTGGCCGCCTGTTGCCGGAATGCGGTCGAGAATATCGCTCGGACGGCCCTCGTAACGCGTCAGTATGCCGAGGCCGAGCGAGGTCAGGAAGAATAGGGTCGCAAGGATCGCGGTCGTGCGCGTCAGCGCATTGGCCGTGCCGCGGGCCGACATGAAGCCCGAACCGCCGCCGATACCAAGGCCGCCGCCTTCAGAGCGCTGGATGAGCACGACGCCAACAAGGGCGAGCACGATCATGAGATGGATGACAATCAATACTGTCTGCATGGGTCCAGTCCTGCCCGTCTGGAGACGGGCATAAATAAGAATTCTGGCGGCTCTTTACATGAGGCTTTCATCTATTCCAAGCCCTTCGGCCCGGAATATGCCCTGGGGTAAACGAATAAACCCAGGAATAAACAATGCCTCAGGCGAGCAGCGCCTCATAGGCCCGGTAGATGGCGAGGAAGTCGGCCGCTTTCAAGCTCGCCCCGCCGATCAGCGCGCCGTCGACATTGGCGATGCCCATCAGCTCATGGGCATTGGCCGGCTTGACCGAGCCGCCGTAGAGAAGACGCATCTTGCGGCCCTCATCGCCGAAGCGCGCTACAAGTTCTGCCCGCATGAAGGCATGCGCCTTTTCGACATCGCCTGATGTCGGCGTCACACCAGTGCCGATCGCCCAGATCGGTTCGTAGGCGATAACGGTATTTTCGGCCGTCGCGCCATCGGGAACGGAGGCGGAAAGCTGGCGTTTGATGACGTCGAGCGCCTGGCCCGTCCGGCGTTCATCCGCCGTCTCGCCGATGCAGATGATCGCCGTCAGCCCTGCGGCGAAGGCCGCCTCCGCCTTGGCGCGAACCAAATGGTCGGTTTCGGCATGGTCGGTGCGCCGCTCGGAGTGACCGACGATGACATAGGTGCCGAAACAATCGGCAATCATCTCGGCCGAGATGTCGCCGGTATGTGCACCGGACGGGTTCTGATGGCAGTCCTGAGCACCGATCGCCAACGGGCTGTCGGTGCACAGCGCCGTCGCCACGTATAGCAGCGTCGCCGGCGGGCAGATCAGCGCTTGGACCTTGTCGGCCAGCGGCGGGCGAACACCCTCGGCGATCGCCTTGATCTGATCCAGGGAGGCACGCATGCCATTCATTTTCCAGTTTCCCGCCACAAGCGGACGCACGTCAGGTGTCATGCTGGCCTTCCACAATCTGCTTATGCCTTGGGCAATATCAAAAGCCTGCAGCAAAGAAAAGCATCATGCCCTTGACGTAAGGGGAATCTCTGCGATCTGGAGCATATTTCTGCCGAATATCGACTGCTACAGCGCCGCGCGTCTTTTAAGACACGCAAAGGTAGCATTCTGAATTCCTGCATCGTGCTTTCCAAAAATAGTCTCCGATTTTCCGACCGATACGCTAGCCGGCAAGAATCCAGTTCAGCACCCCACGCCAGTCGATCATCCGGATCGGCGTCCCGTGATTGCCGGTCTCAAACAGCGTGAAACGCGCCGGATATTTTGCCTTGTGCAGGCTTTCAAACAGCGCCTGCTGGTCGGAGGCGGCATAGACCGGGTCGCGGCTGCCATGGGCGAACCAGAGCGGCAGCCTTGCCTTGTAGAACGCGCTCCTGGTGAAATCGGGATCGGTGACTCCGCTCATGATCAGCATGCCCTTCAGCCGCTTGACGCTGTCACCATCGCGCGCAACGCCCCAGCAGACCTGGCTGCCCATCGAGGCGCAGGAAAGGATGATCGGTCGGCCGGGCGATTGCGCGCTGGCATAGCGGATCAGGCCGGCGATCGCCGCAACGCCGCCGCTGTCGAAGCTTTTGACGGTCGGCGAATAATAAACCCCGCCATTGCCGGCAACGAGGTTCTTCAGCCGGTTGAAATTGCCGCCGAAGCTGTAATCGTTGGCGCCGAGCCGCCGGTCGCCGTCGCGGCCATGGATGAAAATCACCGTGAAAGCGGCACTCTGAGCCGGTCCCACCCTGGTGACATCGAGCTTGATGCCGTCGAGAGACAGCGTCTCGTCCGCCTGGGCCTTGCGGATGCCGAGCGCCACATATTTCTGCTGCACCCGCTTTTGCGGAATCTGGTCGCGGCCGTTGATATCGCGCATCTCGTCATAGTCGATGACCTCGAAGGCGCCGTCATCGCCTGTCTGCAGCACGGTCTGCTTCGAAAACAGATCGTCCTTGAAGGGCGCTAGCACATCGGCTGCCTGTGCCGGGCCAACAGCGGAGAGCATGGCCGCAGACAAGAAAAACGCCGCAATTGCGGTGATGATGGTGCAATGACTTGTGGACATTCGCATTCGGATGGTTCCTGAAGCCTGCCGCCGCTTGCCATTCCGCGTCCGGCAACGCAAATCATTTGGGAAAAGCCCGCTAAAACTGGCGGTGTCGCGTATAGAGGTGCTTTCTGGCAAAATCTGTCTGATTCGCAAACGTGGCATGAAATGCGGTGATTTTGGGTCGGCGGCGGATGCCCGCCCAAGACAGGATGAAGATCTGAACGGCTCCATGGACGATAGCAACGACCTCTTTTCCGGAATGCCCCTCTCTGAAAAACGCGAGGAGGCGCAGAAGCCTGCCGCTCCGGCCGAGCGGCCGCCGGTGACGGCTGCGCCCGTCGCCGCCGCCGCACCCCCTGCCGGAGCCTCCGCGCGCCCGGCGCCCGCCGCGTCGAACTCCGATGACTACGGTGCCTCGTCGATCCGCGTCCTCGAAGGCCTCGAGCCGGTGCGCATGCGCCCGGGCATGTATATCGGCGGCACCGATGAAAAAGCGCTGCACCACCTGTTTGCCGAAGTCATCGACAATGCGATGGACGAGGCGGTCGCCGGGCACGCCAATTTCATCGAGGTTTATCTCGACCTCGAGGGTTATCTCACCGTCTCCGACAACGGCCGCGGCATCCCGGTCGAGAACCATCCGCAGGTGCCGGGCAAGTCGACGCTCGAAGTCATCATGACCAAGCTGCATGCCGGCGGCAAATTCGACGGCAAGGCCTACGAGACCTCGGGCGGCCTGCACGGCGTCGGCGTCTCGGTCGTCAACGCACTCTCCGACGACCTCGAAGTCGAGGTGGCGCGAAACCGCAAGCTCTACCGCCAGCGCTTCTCCCGCGGCCTGCCGCAGGGCGGGCTCGAAGAGTTGGGCGACGTCCACAATCGCCGCGGCACCCGGGTGCGCTTCCACCCAGACCCCCAGATCTTTGGGGATCACATGAAGTTCGATGCCGCCCGCGTCTTCCGCATGGCGCGCTCGAAAGCCTATCTCTTCGGCGGCGTGGAAATCCGCTGGAGCTGCGAGGCGGGCGTGCTGCCCGAAGGCTCCGAGGTCCCTGACAAGGCCGTCTTCCACTTCCCCGGCGGCCTGAAGGACTATCTCCAGGCGACGATGGGCAAGGAGTTCACCGTCACCCGCGAGATCTTTGCCGGCAAGACCGAGAAGACCAGCGGCCATGGCTCGATGGAATGGGCGATCACCTGGTATGGCGGCGATCCGCAGGTCCATTCCTATTGCAACACCATCCCGACCCCCGAGGGCGGCACGCATGAGGCGGGGCTGCGCATCGCGCTGACCAAGGGCCTGAAGGCCTATGCCGAGTTGACGCAGAACAAGCGCGCCGCGCAGATCACCACCGACGACGTGATGATCTCCGCCGTCGGCATGCTGTCTGTCTTCATCCGCGAGCCGGAATTCGTCGGCCAGACCAAGGACAAGCTCGCGACCGTCGAGGCCCAGCGCATCGTCGAGAACGCGCTGCGCGATCCCTTCGACCATTACCTTGCGGACAATCCGAACGAGTCGGCCAAGCTGCTCGACTGGGTGATCGAGCGCGCCGAGGAGCGCTTGCGCCGCCGCAAGGAAAAGGAAGTCAACCGCAAGACGGCGGTGCGCAAATTGCGCCTGCCCGGCAAACTTGCCGATTGTTCGCAGAACACCGCGGAAGGCGCCGAACTCTTCATCGTCGAAGGCGATTCGGCAGGTGGTTCGGCCAAGCAGGCGCGCAACCGCGCCAACCAGGCCATTCTGCCGCTGCGCGGCAAGATCCTCAACGTTGCCAGCGCCGGCCGCGAAAAACTCGGCGCCAACCAGCAGCTCGCCGATCTCATCCAGGCGCTCGGCTGCGGCACGCGCTCGAAATACCGCGACGAAGACCTGCGCTACGAACGCATCATCGTCATGACCGATGCCGACGTCGACGGCGCCCATATCGCCTCGCTGCTCATCACCTTCTTCTATCAGGAAATGCCGGAACTCGTGCGTGGCGGTCATCTCTTCCTCGCCGTGCCGCCGCTTTACAAGATCACCCAAGGCTCGAAATCCGCCTATGCACGCGACGACAATCATCGCGCCGAGCTGATGCAGACGGAGTTCAAGGGCAAGGCCAAGGTCGAGATCAGCCGCTTCAAAGGTCTCGGCGAGATGATGCCCGCCCAGCTCAAGGAAACCACCATGGATCCGTCCAAGCGCACCCTGCTCAAGGTGCTGATCGATGAGGTGGATTTCGAAGGCACCCGCAGCGCTGTCGACGATCTGATGGGCACCAAACCGGAAGCCCGCTTCCGCTTCATCCAAGATCGCGCGGCCTTCGCCGAGAACCTCGATATTTAATGCGTCGCCACGCATTTTAGCATTCACGATTTCACGGAACTGTCGAAGAACAGTAACAACTCCGTCAAACAACCGGCGCATGAAGCGGTCGGCGCGCCTTCCCCTCGGGGAGGGGCTGCGCCCGTTTGAACCGTTTTCAACCCCTTGCCGGATATTTGTCATGACCAAGCGTTTTCTTGCGGCTGCCGCATTCGTTCTCCTGTCCAGCACCGTCCGCGCCACCGATATCGGCGCCACCTTTGAGACCGCCTGCCCCTTCGGCGATTGCGCCGCCGGCATTTCGCTCTCCTATCTCGGTGAATTCGTCATCCCCACCGGCCACATGGAAAACGGCGTCGAATTCGGCGGCATTTCCGGCCTCGATTTCGATGCCGCCACCGGCCACTATCTCGCCATCAGCGACGATCGCTCGGAAAGAGGCCCGGCCCGCTTCTACGAACTCGACGTCGATCTCGACGCGTCCGGTCTCAAGGGCGTTTCGGTCGTCAAGCAGGTGACGCTGAAGGACAAGAACGGCGAGCCCTTCGCTGCCCGGACCGTCGATCCGGAATCGATCCGCCTCGGCAAGGACGGCATCTACTGGGGCAGCGAAGGCGACGGCAAGGCGCTGCTCCCGCCCTTCGTCCGTGTCGCTGCGCCGGAAGGTTTCTTCATCCGCGAATTCAAGCTCCCGGAGGGCTTTGCCCCGACGGCAGACAAGTCGACCGGCATTCGCGACAACCTCGCCTTCGAAGATCTCGCCGTCGCGCCCTCCGGTGATGTTTTCGTCGGTGTCGAAGCCGCCCTCTATCAGGACGGCCCGAACCCCTCGCTGACGTCAGGCAGCCTGTCGCGCATTATCCGCTACGACGGCGCTACCGGCGAGCCGAAGGCCGAGTACGTCTATCCGGTCTCGCCGATCCCGCAGGCCGCCACCAAGGCCAACGGTGGCAACGACAACGGCATGTCGGAGATGCTTGCCCTCGACGATCACCGCCTGCTCGCCGTCGAGCGGAGTTATGCCCAGGGCTTCGGCAACAGCATCAAGATCATGATGATGGATCTGACTGATGCCACCGATGTATCCGCCATCGCGTCCCTCGCCAAAAACGACCAGCGTGTCGTTCCCGCCCGGAAGAGCCAGGTCCTTGATTTGAGGGCGATCGGCCATGTTCCCGACAATATCGAGGCCATGTCGCTGGGGAAGGCCAAGGACGGCACCGACGTCCTCATTCTCGGCTCCGACAACAATTTCTCGACCAGCCAGAAGACGCAATTCTACGCCTTCAAGATTCTGCGCCGCCCGCAGCAGTAAGACGCCCGGGTCTGAGCGTCGAATAGCGACGCTTTGTATACGCTTTCATGGTGCGGACCTTGAAACCGCCG
Source organism: Rhizobium leguminosarum bv. viciae USDA 2370 (assembly GCF_002008365.1). GTDB lineage: Bacteria > Pseudomonadota > Alphaproteobacteria > Rhizobiales > Rhizobiaceae > Rhizobium > Rhizobium leguminosarum. Next base: position 665,882 of record NZ_MRDL01000051.1, on the reverse strand, counting down.
GGTTGATGGCCCATAACCAGAGTACAAGAAAAAGAAGAGGCGCGCGTGGGTGTGTTCGACCGTCAGAAAAGCAATCATGAGCCGCGATGGCTCGGATCATCGGCGCAGACGCGCACGCCGCTGATTCCCTCCATTTCGGCGGCGCGCTGGCTGCTGGTCCTGGTCGTCGCTGCCGGCGTCTATTTCTTCTACGGCTTCCTCGTGCCGGTGCTCGCAGCCCTCGTCATCGGCTTTGCCAGCTGGCCGCTCTACCGCAAGCTTCTTGCCCGCGTCGGCGGCAATACGACGATCGCCGCGACCATCGCCATCATCATGATCATCACTTTCCTGGTCATCCCGATCGGGCTTGCTGTGACCTATACGACCGGCGAAGTACGCACCTGGGTCACCTGGGCAATCCACGCCAACCGCGCCGGCGCCCCGACACCCGACTGGATCGTCGCGCTGCCTTGGGCCGGCGCCTACCTCGATGAAGTCTGGACAAAATATATCGGCAGTCCCGGCGCCTTGGGCGAAGTCATCCAGGCAGTCAGCGGCGCCAATATCGGCAACATCTATCGTGCCGTGCTTGCGGCCGGCGGCGGCGCCTTCCACCTGCTGCTGACGCTGCTCTTCATGCTGATCGCGCTATTCTTCGTCTATCGCGACGGTTTCTCCTTCTCCAAGCAAATCGACATGCTGGGCGAGCGTATCCTGCCGAACCGCTGGGAGCGCATTTCCCGCGTCGTGCCGGCGACGATCAGCTCCACCGTCATGGGCATGACGTTGATCGCGATCGGCGAAGGCATTGTGCTCGGCCTTGCCTACTGGATTGCCGGCGTGCCCTCGCCGGTGACGCTCGGCGTTTTGACGGGCGTGATGGCGCTGATACCGGGCGGTGCGCCGCTCTCCTTCACGCTGGTCTCCATCTATCTGCTGGCGAGCGGCTCGCATGTCGCCGGCATCGGTCTCTTCGTCTGGGGGACGGTCGAGCTCTTCATCGTCGACAAGACGCTGCGGCCGAAACTCGTCGGCGGTCCGATCAAGCTGCCCTTCCTGCCGACCTTCTTCGGCCTCGTCGGCGGTGTCAAAACGATGGGTTTCCTCGGGCTCTTCATCGGCCCTGTGCTGATGGCGCTGATCGTCGCCATCTGGCGTGAATGGATCCACGAGGCCCGCAGCGCCGACAAGAGCGAAACGGGGCCGCAGATCATCATCGACGAACCGGCCCCACCGCCGGTACCGCGAGTCGCCGAAGGCTGAACATACCTTCGCAGACGGGCTACCCCAGCCGCTTTTCCATGAACAGGCTGAGCGGGTCCGGCAGGTAGGCGCCGAAAGGCTCGATTTCCCGATATCCGTATTTGCGATAGAGCGCGATCGCCTCGGGTTGGTAGATGCCGGTTTCGAGCCGGATCGCCGTCAGCCCCTTTTTCTCTGCGATTGCTTCGAGCCCATTCATCAGGCCGCTGGCGATCCTCAGCCCCCTTGCCTCGGGATCGACGAACATGCGCTTGATCTCCGCCGTGCCGTCACCGGCCTCGACCAGCGCGCAGCAGCCGACGATCGCATCGTCGCTGCGCGCGACGAGGAAGCTCACCGAAGGTTTCTCCAGCACGGACAGGTCGACCAGATGGTTGCTTTCCGCCGGATAGAGCGATTGTGCATAGGCATCGGAAAGATCGAGAAGGCGAATGACGCCCTCCTGGCGCGGTTGCTCCAGGGCGATGGTCACGGACATGCTGACTTCCTCTGCTGGCGCGGGGCACAATTTTTTCCGACATGACGAAGAGTTAATGCCGTTGCCTTCATTCGGTTGGAATTGCACCCTCTAAGACGATGAGGTGCTCAATAATCAAGGAAGCAGAATATGCAAGCGGTGCTGATCGCGATGACCATTCTCGGCTGCGACGATTCGATCAGCCAGTGCAATTATGTCGCGACGGTCGATAAAGGCTGGGAAACCGTTGCCGCCTGCGATGCGGAAGCCGAACGACGGCTGAAGACCTATGTCAATGTCAACTATCCCTCGGTGATCGCGGTGTGCGAGGCGCCGAAAGCCATCGCCGCCGCCGAGCCGCCGAAGCCGGCGCCCGTGCCTGCCGCTGCGCCCGAGGCCGCTGTCGCAGCGCCCGAGGAACCCGCAGGAAGGATCGCCGGTTTTGCTGAAGGCATCGCCGGCCAGGTCCGCGCCCATCTGCCCTCGGGCAGAAGCGTCAGGGATACACTCACCAAACCGGTGCATTTCGTCTCCGCCAGCTATTCCTGGGTGGTGACGCGGCTCGCTGATTAGGCGGCCGCAAGCGCTGCGTAGACGCGGGCCGATTGTCGCTGCTCGTTAACGTGCAGCTTTTCCACCAGGTCGAGCAGTTCGCCGATCGCGCCATGCGCGTCATGATGGCGGAATTTTTCGAGAAGACGGCCGCAGACATTGCCGAGCACGCTGCCCGGCGCTTTTCTGGCGGCGTCGCGCCACAGCATCGTCGCCTCGACGAAGATCACGCTGATATCCCTCGGCAGGCCGGCGGACTCGTAGAGCGCACGCACGGCATGCATGCGCCCGGTTGCCAGGATCGAACGCACCCGGCGCTCGCTGCACGCGGTCAGATCGACGATCGCGCCGGCGAAGAAGTCCACCTTGCCGGCGCAGAGCGCATGCATCAGGAAGGATGGCGTCAGCCGGCCGTTGAGGCGCAGATGCTGGACGAGGTCGGGGATTTCGCGCGGGGCAATATCGCCGGCGATCGAGACGATGGCCGCCTCGGTCGCCTCGCGGCTGATGCGCTGGAGCCGCTGCAGGCCGATCGCCGCCTGCGCCAGCGGCAGCCCGATCAGCGCATTGCTGACATGCTGGGTGAGCAACTGGCGGGCATCGGCCGGAAGGTCGCTTCGGTCGAGAAGCAGGTTGCGGACATCGCAGCAATCGCCGAGCCGTTCGGCGATGCGCTTCAACGACAGGCTGGAGATCACCGCGCCGTCATTCTCGAGCAGGCAGAGCAGTTCTTCCTCGTCGCCGACCTCCGCAAGCGCGGCGGAGACCGGGCGCGTCACATGCGCCCTCGCCGCGATCAGCATGCGGGTGGCGCCGTTGCCGCGCGCGGCAAGGTCGACCAGATCGGCGTCGCTCAAAAGCGGCGAACAGGTCACCGCATGGCAGGCAACCTCGGGCTGGTCTTCGGCAAGCGAAAGGATCAGGCTGCGCGGCGCGTCGGGCGACCAGGCGATCGCCTCGGCAAGCGCAAGCCGCACGCGTGGCGACGGATCGTCGAGAAGAAAGGTCATCGCCATTTCGGCCGCCGCCCGCTCGTCCGCGGACATTTCGGACTGCAGATAGGCGCGCCCGAGTGCGTTTGCGGCCCGGGCCCGGTCACCGGTCTTGGCCGTTTCGATCCAACGAAGGAAAGCTTCTACGATCACGCGACGCCCCAGCACTTGAACGCGATTCCCTCGCGCTCCATTCAATGCTGCGACCGTAGCGGCAAAAGGTTTAAGATTGGTTCACCATATTTCTTAAGGCTTTGGACACCTTGCCGGTTCGGCTCAGCCTTGCTGTGGCTTCGGCCGGATCATCTCGAAAACATCGCTGCCTTCGCTGTAATCCATGTAGCCCATGCGGGCCAAAGGTCGGGCGATCGACATGTCGAGGCGGCCGTCCCTGACGATCGCTTCGTCGATGCGGATACCGACCACTTCGCCGAAGACGAGGACGTTTTCGGACGGTTCGCCCGACAGCGTCTTCGGCTCGATGATCTCGGTCACCCTGCATTCTAGCACCGCGAAAGCCTCGCCGACATAAGGCGCGTCGATCAGTTCGGCCGGCTTCGGCGTTAGGCCGGCGAAGTCGAATTCGCTGTCGCCGTAGGGCAGTGCCGCCGAGGAGAGGTTCATCTTCTCGGCGAGATCGCGGCTGACGAAATTGCAGGTGAAGACGCCGGTCTCGGCCGCGTTGCGCTGGCTGTGCTTGCGTCCGGCCGAAGAAAACATCACCAGCTTCGGGCGGTCGGCAACGGCATTGAAGAAGGAATAGGGCGCCAGATTGATCGAACCATCCCTGCCCTTGCTGCCGATCCAGCCGATCGGTCGCGGCGACACGATCGCCTTGAACGGGTCATGCGCGAGCCCGTGCCGGTTGCTGTCGGTGGTGTAGAACATCAGTCGTCTCCGCCGACCCAGGTTACCGTATCGGCAAGCTCCGGCCGCGGCCGCTCGATTGCCGGAAACGTGGTCGAGCCGATATGGATAAAGCCCGCCACCTTTTCATCCGGACCGACGCCGAGCAGCGGATAGGCGCGCTCGTCGTAGGCGAACCACTCCGTCAGCCAGTTGGCGACATAACCATTGGCGTTGGCGGCGAGAATGACGTTGAAGCAAAGCGCGCCGGCCGACATCAACTGCTCCCATTCCGGGATCTTGATATGCGGTCCTGCCTTGCTGACGACGGCGACGACCACGGGCGCGCGGGTGAAACGGCTGCGCTCGACCTGGATCATCTCTTCGGAAAGTTCGGGCTTTGTCTGAAGTGCCAGCGTCAGAAGCTCCTCGCCGAGACGCACGCGCTGCTCTCCGCGATAGACGATGAACCGCCAGGGGGCGATCTTGCCGTGATCGGGAACACGCGAGGCGAGACGCAGGATCTCCTCGATCTCGGCCTTCTCGGGGCCCGGTTCGCACATCTGGAAAGCGGGGATGGAGCGGCGCACGGCGAGGTAGTCGATCAGCTTGATATCGGATTTCATGCGGGAGAGGCTCTCATTATTTATGCTGCTGCAAAGGGTGGGTCTTGAATTTGCCATCGCGTTGGTCTTGAAGTGGCCTTTGCGATTTCAGAAGTCAATCGGTTCACGAAACAGATGTTTGGCATTTTGCCTTTTGCACGCATCGGCCTTGCCATTGCCCTGATCATACTGACGCCCTTCGGCGCCAGCGCTCAGGATGCCTTCAAGGGATTCAAACAGCTTGAATCGACGCCGAAGATGCCGAAGCTCGATGCCTTCATCGCGCCTGGTGCTGCGCCCGAAGGGGTCAAGCTGCGCGACGTCCCGATGGAGGCCAAGCTGACGGCGGACGGCACGCCGGTTGAGGAAGGCCTCTCCTGGTACGTCTTCAGCCCGATCGCCGGATCCGACGGCAAGCTGCCGCTGATCGCCAGCGCCAAGGGCGGGCCCGCCGCCTTCCAGCTCGCTCCGGGCGATTATTTCGTCAACGTCTCCTTCGGCCGCGCCGGCGTCACCAAAAAACTCACCGTGCCCGCTGAAGGCGAGGTCGACAAACAGGTGATGGTGCTCGATGCCGGCGGCCTGCTGCTCAATGCCGTCTCCGGCACCGATGCCCGCATCCGCCCCGACCAGTTGAGCTTCTCGATCTATTCCTCGGAAGTGCGCGACGATGGCGAGCGCGGCCTCGTCATGGCCGATGTCTCGCCGAATACCGTTGTCCGCCTCAATGCCGGCACCTACCACATCGTTTCCGAATATGGCAGCGTCAACGCCGTGATCCGCGCCGACATCCAGGTCGAGGCCGGCAAGCTGACCGAAGCGACGATCCAGCATCGCGCCGCGCAGATCACCTTCAAGCTGGTCTCAGACTCCGGCGGCGAGGCGATCGCCGATACGGCATGGTCGATCCTGACGGCGGCCGGCGACAGCGTCGGCGAAAGCGTCAGCGCCTTCCCCACCATGGTTCTCGCCGAAGGCGGATATTCCGCCGTCGCCCGCAACAAGGACAAGATCTACCAGCGCGATTTCACCGTCGTCGCCGGCAGGAACACCGATGTCGAGGTCCTGATGAAGGACCAGCAGCCGCAGCCTCCGACGGATGCTGCCCGCACGGTGCAGCAGGTGCCTGTGGGCACACCGGCACCGCCGGGCGTCCAGCCGGCTCCGGTGGAGCCGCTGCCCTCTTACGAACAGCTCGTGCCGCAGGGCGGCGACGACACCAGCCTCGATTGATTTTACCGCGCGCGGTTTCGGCTCAGCCGAGACGTTTGGAAGGCGCGCTTCTGCGGCGCCATCGTGAGGACGGCCTCGTTATCGCGACTTAGAAGCCCCCGGCCGCACAAATCAGCAGGTTTCATCATTGGTATGGGGAGATTCGTTGAAGCGCCGCTCGGCCTCGGGCGACGCGCAGACCGGATTTCCGACAGCGCCGAGCCTGGCGCTGTCGGATCCCTGCTATTCAGGCCGCCTTGGCTTTTTTTGCTTCGGCCTTGCGACGAATGTCGGGCGGTGTCGCTTCGAGGGCAAGGCTCTCGACGGCGGCGTCTAGCCCCATCGAAATCTGTTCCTGGCTGCCGAGGCGGCGGATATTGACCGTGCGCTCCTCGGCCTCCTTCCTGCCGCAGACGATGATGACAGGAACCTTGGTGACCGAATGTTCGCGGACCTTGTAGTTGATCTTCTCGTTGCGGAAGTCGGTTTCGACGTTGAGACCGGCCTCGCGCAGCGCCTCGGCCACTTCAAGCCCGTAGGCGTCGGCTTCCGAGGTGATCGTTGCGACCACCACCTGAAGCGGCGATACCCAAAGCGGCATATGGCCGGCGAAGTTCTCGATCAGGATGCCGAGAAAGCGCTCCATCGAGCCGCAGATGGCGCGGTGGATCATCACCGGCTGCGTCTTTTCGGAGTTGCTGTCGATATAGAAGGCGCCGAAGCGTTCCGGCAGGTTGAAGTCGACCTGCGTCGTGCCGCACTGCCATTCGCGGCCGATCGCATCCTTCAGCGTATATTCGAACTTCGGCCCGTAGAAGGCGCCCTCGCCCGGCAGAATGCCGGTCTTGATGTCATTCGACTGCTGCTGGATCGTCTCCAGCACGCCCATCATCACGTTTTCCGCGCGGTCCCAGAGTTCGTCCGAACCGACGCGCTTGTCCGGCCGGGTCGAAAGTTTGATGGTGACTTCGTCGAAGCCGAAATCCTTATAGACCGAAAGGATCAGGTCGTTGATCTTCAGGCATTCGGCGGCCATCTGCTCGTCGGTGCAGAAGATATGCGCATCGTCCTGCGTGAAACCGCGCACGCGCATCAGCCCGTGCAGCGCGCCCGACGGTTCGTAGCGATGGACATTGCCGAATTCGGCAAGCCGGATCGGCAGCTCGCGGTAGGATTTCAGCCCGTGCTTGAAGATCTGGATATGGCCGGGGCAGTTCATCGGCTTCAGCGCAAAGACGCGGTCGTCGTCGGTGTCGTCGCCGGCAACCGTCACCTTGAACATGTTATCGCGGTACCAGCCCCAGTGACCGGAGGTTTCCCACAGCGATTTGTCGAGCACCTGCGGCGCATTGACTTCCTGATAGTCGCCGGCAAGCCGGCGGCGCATATAAGCGACCAGCGTCTGGAATACGCGCCAGCCCTTGCCGTGCCAGAAGACGACGCCAGGACCCTCTTCCTGGAAATGGAAGAGATCCATCTCGCGGCCGAGGCGGCGGTGATCGCGCTTTTCAGCTTCGGCAAGCATATGCAGGTAGTTGTCGAGTTCCGACTGCTCGGCGAAGGCCGTGCCGTAGATGCGGCTCAGCATCGGATTGTTGCTGTCGCCGCGCCAATAGGCACCGGCCACCTTCAAGAGCTTGAAGGCTGAGCCGATCTGGCCGGTCGAGGCCATGTGCGGGCCGCGGCAAAGGTCGAACCAGTCGCCCTGATAATAGATCTTGAGATCCTGCCCTTCCGGGATCGCGTCGACGAGTTCGACCTTGTACTGCTCGCCCTTGTCGGCGAAGACCTGTTTCGCCTTCTCGCGCGACCAGACCTGCTTGGTGAAGGCGGCGTTGCGGGCGATGATTTCCTTCATCTTCTTTTCGATTTTCGGCAGATCGTCGAGTGTGAAGGGCTCGTTCTTGGCGAAGTCGTAATAGAAGCCGTTTTCGATGACCGGACCGATCGTCACCTGGGTGCCGGGCCAGAGCTCCTGCACCGCTTCGGCCATGACATGCGCTGCGTCGTGGCGGATGAGTTCGAGCGCGCGGTCGTCATTGCGGGTGATGATTTCGATCCGGCCGGTCGCCACGGGATCGGAAAGGTCGCGCACGGTGCCGTCGATTGCAACGGCGACTGCCTTCTTGGCGAGCGACTTGGAAATGGATTCGGCGACATCCCGGCCGGTTGCGCCAGCATCGTAGCTGCGCACGGAACCATCGGGAAATGTCAGGGAAATAGCTTGGGACATCGAAATTCTCCTTGTCCAGTCCCGCCAACGAATGCGGGTGGTTGAAACGAAAGCGCCTCCGCGGAGCTGAATGCGCCGCCGCCTGATAGCCAGATTTGCTGCGTGAGTAAAGACGAAGCCGGCCTACATGATCATTTCGGTGAGGCCGCGCACGGTGTTCCAGTTGCGCATCGTACCGACGCCAAGCTGCTTGGTCGTCAGCGCCGAAAGCAGCTTGGACTGGCTCGGCTTGCCGGCGAAATCGATCCAGAGATCGCCGCCGACGACGGCGATGCGCTGTCCCTCCGTCATCAGTGGCTTCAGCGCCTCCACCTTCTTCGGGTCGACCGGCAGGCGCATCACCCGGACGATCACCTGGTCGCCGTTGCCGTCCTTGAAGGGATTGGTGCTGCAAAGCGCCATCCAGGTGCAGTCGCTGCGCACGATGATATCGACATGTTTGCCGAACTTTTCTTCAAAGCCCTCTTCCAGGGCTACTTCGAGTTCGTGCGGCCGCATATCGTCGGCCTCGAAGACGAGATTGCCTGTGGAAACCAATGTGCGCGGCTCGCGATAACCGAGCTCCTCGGCAAGTGCGCGCAAATCCTGCATGATGACGCGGCGATCGGGCGTCAGGACAATGCTGTGCAGAAGGGCGATGAAGGTGCTCATGGCGCTCGCCCTCTCTTGCGTCCGAGGTTGAAATAACGCCACGGGGTCCACCAGCGGAAGCCGTCGCCGAGTATCTCCGGCACCTGGTCGAGGCCGCTGGTGCCGCCCGGGCCACAGCGGCCGACGCGAAACAGCGTCATCCAGCCGCCGGCCCAGAGACCGTGGCGGGCGATCGACTCGTAGCCATATTCCGAGCAGGTCGGGATATGGCGGCAGGAATTGCCGACAAAGCCGGACAGCGTCAGCTGGTAGAGGCGGATGAGACCCATGCCGAGCAGGCGGTCGGGAGTCTTGCGGAAAGGACCGGTGAAATTGCGGGAAGTGCGTGCGGCCTTTTCGCGCGGCTTGTCCGATCCGGGGGCGCCACCGTCGTCCTCATCGTCAGCCTGCTGGGCGCAGAACTCGCACATGTCAGTTACGCCTCGACAACTTCCGCCCGTTTCGCCTCGATCTGCCCGATCGCGTCAACGACCGCATCGAAGGTCAGCATCGTCGAAGCATGGCGGGCCTTGTAGTCCCGCACCGGCTGGAGATAACGCATGTCTTCGAACCGTCCCTGTGGCCCCGCTCCATCCGCCTTCAACATGGCGAGCATGTCCTGGCGTGCCTGGCGCAATTCGCCCGATGTGGCGCCGACCACATGGCGGGCCATGATCGAGGACGAGGCCTGGCCGAGCGCGCAGGCCTTCACCTCATGGGCAAAACCGGTCACCGCATCGCCATCCATCTTCAGCCAGATCCGCACCTTCGAGCCGCAGAGCTTGGAATAGGCCTGGGCGGTCGCATCCGCATCATCAAGCGTGCCGGTCAACGGAATATTGCCGGCGAATTCGAGGATTTTGCTGTTGTAGATATCGTCCATGCTGGATTTCCGCTCCAAAATCACTGCGGATCGGCCTCTATGCGGGCGTTATTGTCATCAAAACAAAAAACACACCGTGTCGTCTGAGGATACTTACATACGATGGCCGTCTTCCTATATGTATGTCGTTCGAAGGCCATGAAAATGCAATGGCCTCGTGTAAGTTTGATTGGGAAACCGTGCCGGACGGGCTGAACTTGCCCTGAAAGCCCCGGAGCCTGCCAAAGGTGCATGAATTCCCGCATGGGATTGACCAGTGGCGATTCCGACAGATGGGTCCGCGGTGCGGACCAGGAGACCATTGTTCATGGACGCCATCGTAAAGAATTTTCCGCAGACGAACCGCGACTCGGATCGCCCCTCCCAGCAGGAGGCGGAGGAAGCCGTTCGCGTTCTGCTGCGCTGGGCCGGTGATGACCCGACGCGTGAAGGCCTGCTCGAAACGCCGGCCCGCGTCGTCAAATCCTACCGCGAACTCTTTTCCGGTTACGACATGGCGGCGGAAGACGTGCTCGGCCGCACCTTCGAGGAGGTCGCCGGTTACGACGACATGGTCCTCGTCAAGGACATTCCGTTTTACTCGCATTGCGAACACCACATGGTGCCGATCATCGGCAAGGCTCACGTCGCCTACATGCCGGACGGGCGTGTGCTCGGCCTGTCGAAGATTGCCCGTGTCGTTGAGATCTATGGCCGCCGCCTGCAGACGCAGGAAACGATGACCGCGCAGATCGCCCGGGCAATCGACGATACGCTGCATCCGCGGGGTGTCGCCGTGTTGATCGAGGCCGAACATATGTGCATGGCGATGCGCGGCGTTCAGAAGCAGGGCTCGACCACGTTGACGACGACGTTTACGGGAACGTTCAAGACCGAGCCGGCCGATCAGGCCCGTTTCATGACTATGGTGCGGAGCCGCTGATACCGGCTCCCTCAGGAGGGCCGCGATGAGTCAACTGATCTTCAATCAACCATCCGAGGACAAGTCGGCGTTGGAAGACGCCGGCGATTTCACGCCGCGTTTCGACGACCGCGGCCTGATCACCGCGATCGTTACCGATGCTGGCGATGGCGAGTTGCTGATGGTGGCGCATATGAATGCCCAGGCATTGGCGCTGACCATCCAGACCGGCACGGCGCATTATTTCAGCCGTTCGCGCGGCAAGCTCTGGAAGAAGGGCGAGACCTCCGGCAATCTCCAGACGGTGAAGGAAATCCGCACCGATTGCGATCAGGACGCCATCTGGCTGAAGGTCGAGGTCGCCGGCCACGACGCCACCTGTCACACCGGCCGCCGCTCCTGTTTCTACCGGACGATCACGCTTCAGGACGGAAAGCCGATGCTTGATATCGTTGACGACGAGCTTCAATTCGATCCGCAGGATGTCTACGGAAAATAGCCCGAATTTCCCGGTACTTGCTCCTTATTGCGCCAGAAACCGCTTCTATATACCATTTGGAAACTGATCGGGCACACTATCGGAAATCACGTGTTCTGCTGGGAGGGGAGAGCGCCATGTTGAGCTGGAGTCTGCATCGTCAAAGCTCTGAAGGCGAGGGTTCTGGTTCCGGCATGTCGACCACGCTCGATATGCTCCCGCCTCCGGCGCCCCAAAAGAAAATCAAGATTGCGCTCGCGCTCGGCGGCGGCGCTGCCCGCGGCTGGGCCCATATCGGTGTGCTGCGCGCACTCGACGAGGCTAAGGTCGAGATCGGCATGATTGCCGGCACCTCTATCGGCGCGCTGGTCGGCGGCTGCTATCTCGCCGGCAAACTCGATGAACTCGAAAGCTTCGCGCGCTCGCTGACGATGCGCCGTATCGCAAGTCTCCTCGACCTCACCATCGGCGGCAGCGGTCTGTTCGGCGGCATGCGGCTGACCAAGCGCATGCAGGAACATCTCGAGGGCCTGAACGTCGAGGATCTCGACCGGCCGTTCGTCGCGGTCGCGGCCGAGGTCAATACCGGCCATGAGGTCTGGATTGCCAACGGTTCGCTGATTACGGCGCTGCGCGCCTCCTATGCCCTGCCCGGCATTTTCGAGCCGGTGCGCAGCAATCATCGCACGCTGGTCGACGGGGCGCTTGTCAATCCCGTCCCCGTCTCCGTCTGCCGCGCCTACGAGCAGCCGCTCGTCGTCGCCGTCAATCTCAATTACGATCTCTACGGCCGCTCGGCCGTCGTCCGGCACAATGCCAGCCTCTCTCCGCAGGAAGTGCAGAAGCAGGAAGAGGCGCCCTATGCGCGCCTCGGTATGACCGGCGTCATGGTGCAGGCCTTCAACATTATCCAGGATAGGATCGCCCGCGCCCGCCTTGCCGGCGACCCGCCGGATATTTCGCTGCAGCCGCGTCTCAGCTATATCGGCCTTTCAGAATTCCACCGGGCTGGCGAGGCGATCGAACGCGGATACGAGGAAGCCAGGGCCCGGCTCCCCGAGATCAAGCGCATGCAGGAAGTCTACGCGAGCCACCCCTGATGCAGGCCGTCTAAAAGTCTGCAGCGGGTTTGCGGCAACGACATCGGGCAAGCACGGCCGGCTAATACTCAGCCGGCGATATAGGCCTTGATTTCCTCGGCCTCACGCTCGACTTCGGCGATGCGCGATTTCACCACGTCGCCGATCGAAATGATGCCTGCAAGCTTGCCATTGCTTTCCACCGGCACGTGACGGAAACGGCGGCTGGTCATCAGCTCCATAAGCTCGTTGACGGTCGTCTCCTCATGGCAGCGGTAGACCTTCGCGGTCATGACCTGGGCCAGCGACTGGTCGAGGCCTTCCTTGCCGTGTTTGGCGATCGCATGCACGAGATCGCGCTCGGTGAACATGCCCGAAATCCGGTTCTCCATGCCGACGACGACGATGGCGCCGATCTTTTTCTTGCTGAGGATGGCGGCCGCCTCGGCGACGGTGGTGCTCGGCCCGGCAGTGATGACGTCTCTGCCCTTCAGGTCGAGGATTGCTTTGACTGAACTGGTCATTCGAACCTCCTATGTCCGTGAAACACTTGTCACAGGCATCCGCGGCGGTTTCTCCCCCCATCGCAGATAGGTTGATGGTGCACTGCCCGGCTCAGGATTGCAACATATCCTTCTCGGTTCCGTCAGGTTCCATCACCGGCGGGCGCGGCGCCCGGTCGAACAGTGAAAACAGCAAGAAGCCGAAGACGAATCCGCCGATATGCGCGTCCCAGGCAATCGCCTGATCGCTGTCGCCGACGAGCGGGATGCCGACGGCGATCAGCGCGTTGCCGACCAGCCAGAGCAGCATGAAGATGATGACGGTGCGGCTCTTCAGCGCCCCGACGATGGAAAGCCGGGGATTCAGATGCGCCGGCGCCATCGGCCGCCGTTCGGCCGGAAAGGCGAATCGGCAGGCAGCGCCCATCAGCCCGGAGATGACGCCCGACGCGCCGATCAACAGTGACACATCCCCCCAGTTCAGCACCGCGTGCAGGGCGGCGGAGGCGACGGCGGAAAAAACCCAGAAGAGCACGAAACGCAGCGTCCCGATGCGGCGCACGACCGGCGCGCCGAAGGCCATCAGCCAGAAGGCGTTAAAGAGGATATGCTGGACGCTGCCGTGCAGCAGCGAATAGGTGACGGGCGTCCAGAACAGCTCCAGCCCTTGCTGCGACAGCGGAATCACATAACGGGCGGGAACGAAGCCGAAGGTGAAGAACAGCCAGTTCAGCGCATCGTCGGAGAGCAGGAGTTCCTGCACCGCATAGATGACCCCAAGCAGGCAAAGGCTGAAGAACAGCGCCGGAGGAAGGTTGAAGACCGGTTCGCGCGGTGGCCGTGCCGGCGGCTGGACCTCGGGAGGTTCGGGCGCCCTATGCGGCTCGGCCGTCTGCTCATTCATCTGTGTTTCGCCTCGTTGAGGCCACAGCCATACAGGAGCGACTGTCAAAAAAAAAGCCGTCCGAAGTGCCGGACGGCGTACCGGGAGCTCCAGGAAAGACCTCGGCCCGTAGGTTGTGCTGAACTTCGAAAGTCGAAGCGATGCGGAACAGTGTCACGACGGGCACCGCATCTCAACCGAAACCCTTTCTTAACCTTAACCGCCGCGATCTGGCATGAAATCCGCATAGTAGAGCCTGTACGGGCAATGACTGCCCGAAAATGATCCGGAATGGGACAGGTTGGTGTGAAATGCGTGTGCAAACGACCATCGAAATTTTTGACTACTGGAACCGTATCCGCGGCGCTGCCGATGCGCCGCTGAAATCACAGGTCGAACCCTCCGCCGTCCCCCACCTGCTCCAGAGTCTGTTTATTCTTGAGAGGCGCGAGGGCGGAGATATCGGTTTCCGGCTCGCCGGCACCCGCATCTGTGATCTCTTTGGGCGTGACCTGCGCGGCGAACGTTTTTCGTCTCTCTGGGCAAATAGTCAGCTCGCGGACATCGAACGCACGGCGATGGGCGTCATGGACCATGCCATGCCGGCCCTGTTCAACGCCACCGGCTACAGCACCGTCGGTCATCAGGCCTCCTTCGAGATTATCATGATGCCGCTGCGTTCGCCGGACGGCGCCTGCGACCGGCTGCTCGGCGCGATCGCGCCGGCCGTGGCCGCGAGCTGGCTGGAGATCGTACCGCTCGAATTCCTGGCGCTCGACCGCAGCCGCCTGCTGCCAGGTAAATTCGACAAGCCAGCGCCGGCCAAACTGCGCCCCACCAACAGGATCGTCGCCGGCAAAAGCATCCATTTCGGGCAGGTCATGCGCCGCATGGTGTCGCAGCTGCTGAGCGTGGAGGTTCGCTGACGGTCCCATTTTAGGACATCTGATATACTCGTTTTCCGCTATGTCGGGACTGGGCGAAACAACCTTCTGTTAATGGATTGTGGGTAAAGATCGGTCTCTGCGATTTTGATGAAGAAGCCCTTTGATGCACTCGTTCCAGCCAGCTCAGACGCAACGACCTGCGCCGCGCCCTGAACAGGGCGTTTTCCAGCGCGTGCCCATCAATATGCAGGGCCGGCTGATGCTTGCGAACTACGAGGAATTCGAATGCATGGTGATCGACATGTCGCCTGGCGACATGTACGTCACCTGCCCCGGCCGGCCGCGCGCCAACGAACGCGTCGTCGCCTATATCGACCATCTCGGCCGCGTCGAAGGTTATGTCCAGACGATCGATGGCCGTGGCTTCACCATGTCGATCAACGCCACCGACCGGAAACGCGAGAAACTCGCGGCCCAGCTCACCTGGCTTGCCAACAAGCACGAACTCGGCCTGCCCGAGGATCGCCGCCACGACCGTCTGACGCCACGCGACACGAAGACCGAGCTGACGCTCGAGGACGGCACGCGTTATTCCTGCCGCATCATGGACCTTTCGCTGTCGGGCGCTGCCGTCGACGTCGAGATGCGCCCTTCGATCGGAACGGCCGTGCGCCTCGGCAACATGCGTGGTCGCGTCGTGCGCCACTTCGTCGAAGGCGTGGCGATCGAATTCCTGTCGATCCAGTCCCGCGAGACGCTGCGGGAATTCCTTTAAGAGCTGCTGAAAATGGGCGATGCCACGGATTCCGTGGCGGGTGCCAATTCTCGACAGACTTCCATCGAACGCGATTGCCAGGTCCGGTGCGCACCCGGTCAGGTCGTGTTGAAAAGCCTGCACTTCACCGCGACGACTTTGCAAGCGGCTACAAATCTGGCTTTGGAACGCAGCGTGAATTCCTGTCGCAAGTCGTTCCACCCAGGCGGTAGATTATATTATGTGTGGAACAAGCTGCGACACCGATCGGCACCCAACGAGGTCGCCCAAAATTGTGCGGTGATTTTGCGTCCCAGAGCGCTCCGCCCTCACCCGTCTTCCCTTTGTCAGCGAGATGATGGATAAGGTCCGCTTCGACCGCAGGCGCACCGATGTCAGCTCTCTATCCCGAAATCGAACCCTATGATCATGGTCTGCTCGATACCGACGATGGCAACCAGATCTACTGGGAGGCCTGCGGCAATCCGGCGGGCCGCCCGGCGCTGGTGTTGCATGGCGGCCCTGGCTCCGGCTGTTCGCCCACGGCGCGCCGCTATTTCGATCCCGATGCCTACCGAATCATTCTGTTCGATCAGCGCAATTGTGGCCGCAGCCTGCCGAGCGCTGCCGATCCCGAAACCGATCTCTCCCTCAACACCACCTGGCATCTCGTTGCCGATATCGAGCGGCTGCGGGCCTGTCTCGGCATCGAGGCCTGGCTCCTTTTCGGCAATTCCTGGGGTTCGACGCTGGCGCTGGCCTATGCCGAAACCCATCCGGAGCGTGTCTCCGCGGTCGTCCTGTCAGGCGTGACCACCACCCGGCGCTCGGAAATCGACTGGCTTTATCGCGGCATGGCGCCGCTCTTTCCTGAAGAATGGCACCGTTTCCGCCAGGCGGTTTCCCCAGGCAGCCAGGGACGAGATGAGGACATGGTTGCCGCCTATCATCGTCTCCTCAACGATCCGGACCCGGAGACGCGCCTCAAGGCGGCGCGCGACTGGCATGATTGGGAGGCGGCCTCGATTCTCCTCGCCGATCCCCAAGGCCTGCCGCGCCGCTGGGCCGATCCGGCCTATTTGCTAACACGGGCCCGCATCATCACCCACTACTTCAGCAATGGCGCCTGGCTGGAGGACGCCCAGCTTTTGAAGAACGCCGCGCGGCTCACCGGCATCCCCGGTATCCTGCTGCAGGGACGGTTCGACATCGAGGCGCCGCTCGTCACGGCCTGGGAACTGGCCCGCGCCTGGCCGAAAAGCGAGCTCAGCATCCTTGCGCATGCGGCCCATTCCACCGCAAATCCCGATATGAGCGCGGCGATCGTCGGTGCCACCGATCGATTTCGCGATAACTAGCAAAAATAATTTCCTGCCGGAATCGAGGATCTGAGCGACATTCTGCTTTTGAACCGGCCGAATCGGCCCATTCCAGCGGCATCGCCGGCCGGCTGCGCGTTGCCGCAGATCGCCAGCCGGCAGCTGAGATTTACCCGGCTCAACGAAAATCCTTAACATGCGGGCGGCAACGCAACCCCTTCGCGGGCGAAAGCCTTGTTGCGTTGATTACAATTTTAATCGATTTCGCAACAAATCCGCGTCAAATTTTATGCGCATTCGAATCTGTTTTTAGCCAAGTTTTATCGGCATTTGAATCAACTAAGCCTTTAATTCTATTGCGTAATTTTGCGTGAGATAAAAACGTCTGTGCCATTGTCACCTCAACTTACGGGGAGACGGCAATGACAACTGCGAATATCCTGAAAGGCGGCCTTCTGGCCGGTGCCATCATGATGGCAATGGCGGGTTCGGGACAGGCAATGCCCGCCAGCATGGTACTGGCAGGCAATGCCAGCCCGCCGATCGGACACTATGAATTCTGCAAGGCGAATCCGACGGAATGTGTCGAAGTTGGCGGCGATGCCGGACCGGCCATCCTCAACGAGGATCGCTGGAAGGAAATTCTCAAGGTCAACTACACCGTCAATTCGACGATCCAGCCGATGACGGATGAGCAGATCTACGGGGTCGAAGAGCGCTGGGCCTATCCGCGCACCGTCGGCGACTGCGAGGATTACGCCCTGCTGAAGCGCAAGATGTTGATCGACGACGGTTTCTCGCCGTCCGACACGCTGATCACCGTCGTGCTGCAGCCGAATGGCGAAGGCCATGCCGTGCTGACGGTCCGCACCGATCACGGCGACTTCATCCTCGACAACATGCGCAACAAGGTGCTGCTGTGGTCGGATACCGAATACACCTATCTGAAGCGCCAGTCCGCCGACGATCCGGCCCGCTGGTCGAAGCTTCAGGACGGCCGCGCTGTCGCGGTCGGTAGCGTCAAGTAAGAACAGCCTGCCGGCCAATGCCGGCTGCTGCCTGCGGCCCGGTCAGTCCCCGCATCCCGTCCCCGACCGGTGCCCAAGAGCCGTTCCCGCTGTCCCGGGAACGGCTCGCTCCTTTTTGAGCCTTACGCCATCAGCGCATTAGCGAATTATTAACCCTGCTGGTCCGATCATGACGATGAGATTCATCATCGGCACCGGCGGCTCATGTTCTTCCTGCGGCGGACCGAAACCCGAAGAACCGCCATGAGCCATGCCGCGCACAGCGCACCCGACGAGCAGCCGCTTCTTTCCATGGGGTTTCTCCTCCGCACGATGGCGGTGATCGCCGTTCTGGCGGTCCTGACTGTTGCCATCAGCATTGGCGGCCGTTGGTTCGGCCGGCATATCTCGCTTGCCGGCAACACCGACAGCACGGCTGAAATCAAGCTGGCCATCGGCCGCGACACCGTGAAATTCCCCGAGAATGCCATCCGCTTCCCGAGTCAAAGACACGAAGGCGCGGCCGAGCGCGTCGATCTCTACCTCGCCTGGCCTGAAATGCAGGGTTACGGCAAGGAAAACCACCTTCGATTCGACGATATCGCTCAATCCTCCGGGCTGATCTTCCTGCAGATCACCCAGAGCACCATGTCGCGCGACATGTCCGGGCGGCTGGAACCGATCTATTCGCATCTGCTTGAAGGCCCGGCCGAGTCCTTCCGGGACGGGCTGACGCTGCACCGTCTTCGCGCCGATGCGGGTTACGGCGATGAGGTGCTGCTGACGGCGCCCATCAAGGGTGGGCAGGATTACGTCGTGCGCTGCATATTGCCTTCAGCCCCAGATAAGGCTGCGGGCGGAGATTGTCAGCGCGATATCAAGGTCGGCAGGGATCTCAGCGTTCTCTACCGTTTCTCAAGCAGCCATCTCGACGACTGGGAACATATTGATGCCGCTATCCGCACCTTTGTGGACGCGCGTCTTGTGAACCGTTCTGCGACAAGTCCCTAAAATGCTCTCCGGACAGCGAAATAAACGATTCATCATAAACGGATTGGTAACGCCCAACCGGTAATTTTAGAAGACGAGCTGTGCGGCGGGAGGTGTGCGGTTCCTGCCGAAATGTGAAGTGCCAAATATCTGAAATGCAAGCGAAGAGTGGAATAGTGTCAAGGTCAGTCTCCTCCGTATCATCGTCCCGATCCGGCAGTTTTTTCGCAAAGCTGCTGGCGATCCTTTCGGTGGCCGTCACGATCGTCCTGGTCGATTCGGTGAATGCCGACGCGGAAGCGGCAAATCCGAAATATGCAGGCATCGTCGTCGACGCCAAGACCGGCAACGTTCTCTACAGTGAGAATGCCGACCGGCTGCAATACCCCGCCTCCCTGACCAAGATGATGACCCTCTACATGACCTTCGAGGCGTTGGAGCAGGGTCGCATCCGCCTCGATACGCCGGTCCCCTTCTCCGCCCATGCGGCAGCCCAGGCGCCGACCAAACTCGGCGTGCGCGCCGGTGGCACGATCACCGTCGAGCAGGGCATTCTCGGTCTCGTCACCCTGTCGGCCAATGATGCCGCAACTGCGCTCGGCGAAATGCTGGGCGGTGGCAGCGAAGATCGCTTCGCCCAGCTGATGACCGCCAAGGCGCATGCGCTCGGCATGACGCGCACCACCTATCGCAACGCCAACGGCCTGCCCAATACGGCGCAGATGACGACGGCGCGCGACCAGGCCCGCCTTGGCATCGCCCTTCGCCAGCATTTCCCGCAATATTACGGCTATTTCTCCACCCGCGCCTTCAAGTTCGGCAGCCGCACGATCCGCAGCCACAACCGCCTGGTCGGTTCGGTGCGCGGCGTCGACGGCATCAAGACCGGTTACACGCGCGCTGCCGGTTTCAATCTGGTGAGCTCGGTGCAGGTCGACGGCAAGTCGATCGTCGGCGTCGTTCTCGGTGGCGCCTCGACGCCTGCCCGCGATGCCCAGATGCGCAATCTGATCGCCAGTTACCTGCCGAAGGCATCGAGCCGCGGCGGATCGTCGGCGCTGATCGCCCAGGCAGCCCCTGCCCCGGCGATGATCGAGACGCCCGCTCCGGTCCTGCCGAAGAAGGCCCAGCAGAAAGCTCAGCCGCAAATGGCCCAACAGCAGGTCGCAAAGACGATCACCGCAGCGCAGCCGCCGATTTCAGCAGCGGCTGCCGATCTCAGCCTGCCGCACAAAGGCCCGCTGCCGGATGCGCGCTATCAGGTTGCCGAAACCGAAGTCGCCTATGCCGAGACCGCTCAGTCGAAATCCGACAATCCGCTGGTGGCGCCGATGCCGGCGCCGACCAAAGTCAAGACCATGACCTTCAAGCAGCAGGCATCGGTCGCTGTGCCGACGCCGGCACCCGCCTATATGCCGCCGGAACAGGGCGATACCTCGGTCGATGAGGTCACCACCGCCTCGACCACTCCCTCCCCGACTCGTGCTGCTTCAACCAGCAACGGTCCGGCCGGCTGGGTGGTGCAGGTCGGCGTCTCGCCGAGCCGGCAGATGGCCATGGATCTTCTGGAAAGCGCCAAGAGCAAGGGCGGCAAGGCGCTGGCCTCGGCAAAGCCCTTCGCGGTCGTCTATGCCGCTGGCGGTGACCAGCTTTATCGCGCCCGCTTCGGCGGCTTCGGTGACCAGCGCGACGCCGTCAATGCCTGCAAGGCCTTGAAGAAGGCCGGCATCAAGTGCTGGGCGGCTGCCCAATGAGCTATTCGATGCTGCCTGCAAGATGGCCGGCGGCATCGGTGACGGCCGGAATCGGTGTTTGCGTTTCCGGCCACCTTTCTTGAACTCGATCAGTATTGCGTACGGGGAAAACAATGGCGATCAATGAGAATTTTCCAGGAGTGCCAGCCGACCGCCGCATGGCGGCTAAAGGGCGCTCATCCCTCCATCCGCTGCACGAGGCGGCCTTACGCCTTGCCGAGATCGGCCTGCAGCGGCCGAAGGCGAAGTCTCCGAAGACCCGGGATCTCATCAATCTGCTGCTGTGCCATGGCGCCCGCGCCTGGCGTTACTCCCAGCCCGAAGCCCGCATCCATCTGCATGTGACCTCGCCGGACGGCAGCGCGCCGGTGCAGTTGCGCCTGCGCTGAACTGCAGAGCGCCGCGCGTCCGAAAGGACGCGCGGAAGACGTTCAATCCACGCATAAACCTTTCCGGAAATCGGCTCCGGTTTTCCGGGATTAGAGCAGACCAAGGTCCGTAAGTTCGCGTCGAAGATCAGCGGGCATTTCGGCAATGCCGGCGCCAAGGCTTGTCAGGTCGCGCGGCACGTCATCCTCAGTATAATAACGCCAGCCCTGGAACGGACGCTTCGGCTGCACGACCGTCTCGATGACCTCCGGGCCGAGCATCAGGCGGCAGCGCGAAATCCCCTCGCCGTCGGTGAAGGTCTCGATGTCGAGCAGCTTCTGCCTCGCCTGCACCTGCCCCTTAATCACCCAGTAGAGCGAGCCGCCGTCAAGCAGCTCCTCCACACGTTTCGGCGCCATGCGCGTCGTATGCACCGAATGCGGCTCGAGTCCGGCGGCGATGGCGCGCAGTGAGCGTTCCGCCACCCATTCGCGCAGATCGTCTATCGAGTCGGCGCCGACACAGAGTTTGATGAGATGCAATGCCATGCTGCCGTTGAAATCCTTTTGGCAGCGAGCGTCAAGCTTCAAGCATCAAGCATCCACAAACTCAGCATTCGACGACGTTGACGGCGAGCCCCCCGGTCGAGGTTTCCTTATATTTCTCGCTCATGTCATGCCCGGTCTGGCGCATTGTTTCGATGCAGGCGTCGAGCGGCACGAAATGTTGGCCGTCGCCCTTGATGGCGAGCGAGGCTGCCGTGACGGCCTTGACGGCGCCGAGCGCGTTGCGCTCGATGCAGGGTACCTGCACCAGGCCCGCGATCGGATCGCAGGTCATGCCGAGATGATGTTCGAGCGCGATTTCGGCGGCGTTCTCGATCTGCTCCGGCGTTCCGCCCATGACCGCGGCAAGGCCCGCGGCAGCCATTGCCGCTGCCGAGCCCACCTCGCCCTGACAGCCGACCTCGGCGCCGGAGATCGAGGCATTGTGCTTGATGATGCCGCCGATCGCAGCGGCCGTCAGCAGATAGTCGCGGATGCCGTTCTGGTCCCAGTCCTCATGGAAATGCTCGTAGTAGCGGATCGTCGCCGGGATGACGCCGGCCGCGCCGTTGGTCGGCGCCGTGACGACGCGCCCGCCGGCTGCATTCTCCTCGTTGACCGCCATCGCATAGACGCTCAGCCAGTCATTGGCGAGCAGCGGGTTGATGCGGTTGCTGCGCCATTCCTCTTCCAGCTTGTCGTGAATCCTGCGGGCGCGCCGCTTGACGTTGAGGCCGCCGGGCATGATGCCCTCGACCTTGAGGCCGCGCTCGATGCAGGAGCGCATCGCCTCCCAGATGCGGTCGAGCCCCTGATCGAGCTCCTCTTGGCTGCGCTGGCTCTCCTCATTCGCCCGCTTCATCTGCGCGATCGACAGCCCGGAGCGCGCCGCCATCTCGAGCATCTGCTTGGCGGTGGAGAAGGGATAGGGCACGCGCGTCCCACCAGCCGCGTTTTTCTTCGCCCGCATCTGCTCCAGCTCGGTGTCAGTGACGACGAAGCCGCCGCCGACCGAATAATAGATGCGCTTGACGAGCAGCCGGCCGTCCCTGTCATAGGCGGAAAAGACCATGCCGTTGGCATGCCCCGGCAGCGGCTGTTTCTTGTCGAAGATCAGGTCGGTTTTCGGCTGGAACTGATAGCCGGGATGGCCCTCCGGTATGATGCGGCCGGTGCGCTCTACCGTGTCGACGATGCCGTCCATTTTGTCGGGATCGACGCTGTCGGGCGCCTCGCCCATCAGCCCGAGAATGACAGCCCTGCCCGTGCCGTGGCCGATACCGGTATGGGCGAGCGAGCCGTGCAGGCTGACCTTGATCGCTGTGACCTGTGCACCCGATGACGGGCGCGGCCATTCGTTCGACAGGATCAGCTCGAGAAACCGGTTGGCCGCCGACATCGGACCCATCGTGTGCGAGCTCGACGGCCCGACACCGATCTTGAAGACATCGAATACCGAGAGAAACATGGGTGCGCCTTCTGAATATGAGGATGCAAGCTTAAGCGAGGCCGGTTTCGAATCCGTGCGGCGCACCGACATCGCATGGAGCCGGTGCGACATTCGGACTGCAGACTAGAGCGCCGCGACTCCAATAGGACGCGCTAGCACTTTGAGCTTGCGCATAATCCTTTCCGAAAATCGAATCCGATTTTCGGAATCGCGATCTGGCCGTAAGCGCTGGGGTGATGAAGACTATGCGGCGGAAGAACTGGTTGCCTTATCTTGACAGTCTGCACCGGCTCCCAATGTCCTACAGACGTCGATGCAACAGGACTGACGGAGGCCGGCCTGGACAGCGCCCGGCAAGTTGAACTCCTTCGTTGATGCGGGCTCCCCGGATGGGGGTCGGGCAAGGTTGAGAAACCTGTCCGTTCTTAGACGAGACGACACCTTGCAGATTGGGAGATTGGACTTATGGCGCTCAAACGGATGGACAACATCGGAATCGTCGTCGAAGACCTCGGAGTGACGATTGATTTCTTTCGCGAACTCGGCCTCGAGCTCGAAGGGCGGGCCACGATCGAAGGAGAATGGGCCGGACGTGTCACTGGACTGGGCGATCAGCATGTCGAGATTGCCATGATGCGCACACCTGATGGCCACAGCCGGCTCGAGCTCTCCCGCTTTCTCACGCCGCCTGTCGTCGAGGATCACCGCAATGCCCCGGTGAACGCTCTAGGCTACCTCCGCGTCATGTTCACCGTAGACGACATCAATGAGACGCTTGAAAGGCTCCGCAAGCGCGGCGCGCAGCTCGTAGGCGACATAGTGGATTATCAAGACACATATCGGCTCTGCTACATCCGCGGGCCAGAAGGGCTTCTCATCGGACTCGCCCAAGAACTCAGCTGAGCGCTATGCGCGAAGCTTCCCGTTGCGATTATCCTGAATGACCGTGCCGTCGGCGGCATCGGGTTCGGGCGTCGTCGAGATTTGTCGTTGATCGGCCATGGTTGAAGTTGCGCCGTGCAGCAGGCGCTTTTCGATCTCTTGCAGGTTGAGGATCGCGCTGTCCATTTGATCAGCCGGAGTTTCGCGCGGAACCATCCGCAAGCGATTATCCTGCCATAGCTGGACCAGCCGCCGCCGACCGGGAACCTCGATCGTCTCGTGGATGAACCATGCCCCGATTGCCGCAACGAAAAGCGTCACCACGATGAGCGCCGGTTCTGGCATCAAGGCATCAAAGGTCAGACGCGTCAGGAACATTATGGGGACATGAAAAAGGTAAAGTGAAAAGCTGATCTTCCCTAGAAACCGTACTGGTGCAGCTGCCAGGGCATGTGCAGCGATGGGCGGTTGTCGAGCGACGAGCCCGACAATGACGGCCGCGGCCACCGCACTTTGCAGGCTCCAAAATTCAGGGGAAAAGCCCGACGAGACATGCCTGTAAGTGAAGAACACCGCCAGAAGGAAAAGCGTTAAAATTCCTGTGAGGGCAGATGGATTCCATCTATTCCAATGGGAATGCATCATCCCGGCAATTGCGCCGAAAAGAAAGTAAGGAAGCTTGGAGACGAGCACTATTCCCGGGCCTGGCAATTCAACCAGGCCATCCACGATGACGACCACCGTGAGGCCGACAATCACGCCGCTATAGCGGTGCGGTCGGGCCAGGCAAAGCCACAGGACAGGAAAGAGCAGATAGAATTGGATCTCGGGTGGTATCGACCAGAAAACACCGCTCGAGCCGAGAAGAAAGACATGACGCACAAAATCTGTGACGCCAACGATAGGCTGAACAAAATGCAGATTTTGCATGATCGACAGCATCGCCACGAAAACGACGGCCGCCAGGTAAACCGGATAGATGCGAGCAAAGCGGCTCACAAGAAAATCCAAGACGTTTTCTCTCGTCACCGGCCGTGAACCATAGAGATGAGCCATCAGGAAGCCACTGAGAGCAAAAAACAAACCGACAGCTTCGTCGCCCACCGTCACGAGATGCGGCGCTGTGATTGGAAAGATAAAGCCAATATGGGCTTCAACGACCAGGAGCGCAGCGACACCGCGCAGGCCATCGAGACTGGGAATGTAATCCGGCCGGCTCATGGGTCACTTTTGAATCAGGTTTTCAGTCCTGAACATTGGCTATCACGACTTTACAAGCGGTTAACGCGGTGCCCTGCCCGTGCACCTCTAGACTGGCGTTACGCTAAAGCATGTCGCGCAAAACTGTGCAGCGGTTTTCCGACAGCGACATGCGTAAAACAAAGGCCTCAAGCACGAGAAGCGGATCTGAAAGATCGCGACGCTCTAACTCTCGCATCGTGCTTTCCGATAATCGATTCCGATTTTCGGGCCGATGCGCTAGGGTGCATCTCCAAGACGGCAAATTGCTTTGGAAAACGGAACCGCTTCTCCATGACAGCCACCAACCGCATTGCCCTCTCCAGCGACCACGCCGCCATTCAGCTCCGGCAGGCCATTGCCGGTCATATCGCGGCGCAAGGCTGGATAGCAGTCGATATCGGACCGACGACGCCGGAGAGCACACACTATCCTAAGCAGGGTGAAGCGGCGGCGCGGCTCGTCGCCTCCGGCGATTGCCGGTTTGGCATCATTCTATGCGGCACCGGCCAGGGCATCATGATGGCGGCGAACAAGGTCAAGGGCATCCGTTGCGGCGTCTGCGTCGACACATTCTCGGCCCGCATGATCCGCCAACACAACGATGCCAACATGCTATCGATTGGCGTCCGCGTGGTGGGCGAAGGGCTGGCGCTCGATATCGTGGATGCGTTCCTGACCGCCCAGTTCGAAGGCGGCCGGCATGCAACGCGGGTGGAGATGATTGAGGCGCTGGAGGGGTAGCGCCGTCCTTTTCTTCTTCTTCTTTGGGTCCCGCCCCGAATCTCCAAGCTGACGGATCACCGCATTGCTACATTTAGGTCCAGAAGATGCCGGTCGGCTATCCACCAAGCCTCGTCGTTTCCCGACGACTCGATTATGCCGAACTGCCGCATGGCCAAAAGCCCGCGTCAAGCCGCCCAACTCGGCCATGCGGCAAAATTCAACTTGCGGCATACTGGCCGCATTCATGCGGAGACTGGATCACTGATGACGACGGCGGACTATATCGCTCTGGCCTTCTTTGCCTGGGTCTGGATGGGCTATTCCTGGCTGCTGCGTGGCCGTACCTTCTTCGGGCGCACCAGCCTCACCCATGCGATGACCGAGCGGCGGCGGGAGTGGATCTATAATTCGCTGCGCCGCGACCTGAAGATGATCGACACGCAGATCATGGCCGGCCTGCAGAACGGCACCGCCTTCTTCGCTTCGACCTCGATCTTCGCGATCGGCAGCTGCTTTGCTTTGCTCGGCGCGACGGAGAAAGTCGACGCCGTCTTCGCCGACCTGCCCTTCGTCTTCCATGGCGGCCATGCCGTTTTCGAGATGAAGGTCGGCGGGCTGGCAGCGCTTTTCGGCTATGCCTTCTTCAAGTTCGGCTGGTCCTACCGGCTGTTCAACTATTGCACTATTCTCTTCGGCTCGATCCCGATGATGCGCGACAGCGAGCGCGACATCATCGCCGCCGAGCGGGCCGCCGAACGCGTCATCCGCATGAATGTCATTGCCGGCAGCAATTTCAACGAGGGCCTCAGGGCGATCTTCCTGTCGATTGGTTATCTCGGCTGGTTCATCAACCCTTATGTCTTCATGATGACGACGGCGATCGTCATCTTCGTGCTGGCGCGGCGGCAATTCTTCTCGGAGGCGCGACTGGCGATCATGGATGCCGGCCCGCCATCAAATCTCCACCTTTCTGCTATTCGCCGCGATATGCCGTCGAGCGACGGACGTGATTTGCCCGAGGGACTTTGATGACATTGCCGGCAACGGAAACCGATGCGGCGGCAAGGCCACCGCGCATCGGTCTATTGGATACGGCGCGCGGCGTCGCGCTGATCGCCATGGCGAGCTACCATTTCAGCTGGGATATGGAATTTATGGGCTATCTCGCGCCGGGCACGGCCGAGACCGGCTGGCTGAAGATCTATGCCCGGGCGATCGCCACGACCTTTCTCTTCATCGTCGGCATCAGCCTGGTGCTGTCGAGCAAGCCCGAGATTCGCTGGCCCTCCTTCTGGAAGCGCTTCGGCATGATTGCCGCGGCAGCCGCGGTGATCTCGATCGCCACGCGCATCGCGATGCCGGACGAGTGGATCTATTTCGGCATCCTGCATTGTATCGCGGTGCTCTCGCTCATCGGCATCGTCTTCTTGAGACTGCCGCTGGCCCTCACCCTCATCGCCACGCTCGCGCTCTTTGCCGCCTGGATCACCGACAATTTCGGCCCGCCCGGCCTGCTGCGCTCATCCTTCTTCGATCCCCGATATCTCGCCTGGATCGGCCTTGCGGTGATGCCGGAACGGTCCAACGACTACGTGCCGCTGTTTCCCTGGGCAACGCCCTTCTTCGCTGGATTGAGCATCGCCTCGATCGCCATCAGAACCCGGTTGCTGCACCGGCTTGCGGCCATCGGCACCGGCTCCTGGTGGCCGGCGAGGCTTGGCCGCCACAGCCTTGCCTTTTACCTCATCCACCAGCCGGTGTTGATCGCTATCGCCTACGGGCTGTCCCTCGTCGTCCCACCGCAGGCGCCGGATCCGGTTGCGACTTACCTAAGGCAATGCAACGCCTCTTGCGTCATGCAGCAAGGCGAAGCGCTCTGCCGCAGCTTCTGCCGGTGCACGCTGGAGAAATTGCAGGCGCAAGCCCTGTTCACGCCGCTTCAGGCGGGCACGATCGATATACAGAACGACGAGCGGGTCCAGACCATTGCCGCCGAATGCAGCGCCGAGGCAGAATGAATTCGCCGACAATACGGCGCTTGATCAGGTGGTGACGCCGATTTCGGCGAGGCGGCCGAGGCAGGTCTCTTCGATAGCGTCGAGTTCCGCCAGCGTGTCGTCGATATCCTTGCGCTTCTGGCGCAGGTCGTCGCGCTTCTCGTCGACGCGCTTCATCAGGAGCTTCAGCTGGCCGAGTTCGCCCGGCGGCTCCTTGTAGACCTGGATGATCTCACGGATTTCGGCGATGGTGAAACCGATGCGCCGGCCGCGGAGGATTTCGGCGATGAGCCGCCGGTCGGCTTGCCGGAACAGACGGGTGCGCCCGCGCCGCTCCGGATGGATCAATCCCTCGTCCTCGTAGAAGCGGAGCGTGCGCGTCGAGACCCCGAATTCGCGCGTCAGCTCCGTTATGCTATAAAACTTGTTCACCGGCATGTGTTCCCCGTCGTCGGACAGACGATAATATTGACTTTTACGTAATAGTCAATTTTTGGCGGTTCAGATGCCGAACCACCATGTGGCGATGCCGAGAAAGGCGAAGAAGCCGGTACAGTCCGTCACCGTCGTGACGAAGACGGAAGAGGCGATCGCCGGGTCGGCCCCCATCTTGTCGAGCAGCAGCGGCAGCAGGATGCCGGCAAGGGCTGCCGCTATCAGATTGATGATCATCGCCGCCGCAATCACCCCGCCGAGCTGGTAGTCGTGGAACCAGGTACCGGCGATCGCGCCCATGATCGTCGCAAAGACGATGCCGTTCAAGATGCCGACACCCGCCTCCCTGCGGATGATGCGGCCGGCATTGTAGATGTCGAGATCGCGAGTGGCGAGCGCGCGCACCGTCACCGTCATCGTCTGCGTGCCGGCATTGCCGCCCATCGAGGCGACGATCGGCATCAGCACCGCAAGCGCGATCATCTTCTCGATCGAGGCGTCGAACAGGCCAATGACGCTTGCCGACAGCATCGCCGTGCCGAGGTTGATCAAAAGCCACAGGAAGCGCGAACGCACCGTCGACAGCACATTGTCCGACAGCTCTTCGTCGCCGACGCCGCCGAGGCGCTTGATGTCCTCGTCCGCCTCCTCATGGATGACGTCGACGACATCGTCGATGGTCAGCACGCCGACCAGCCGGCCGTTTTCGTCGACGACGGCAGCCGAGAGAAGGTCGTACTGCTCGAAGAGCTGGGCCGCCTCCTCCTGGTCCATCTCGGCCGGGACCGGATGGTTGGTCTCACGCATGATCTGCTCGATCTTCGTCTGCCGCTTGGTGCGCAGGATCTGGTCGAGATCGACGGCGCCGAGCAGCTTGAAGGTCGGATCGATGACGAAGATCTGCGAGAAGGAATAGGGCAGATCCTCCTCGTCGCGCATGTAGTCGATCGTCTGGCCGACTGTCCAGAACGGCGGCACGGCGACGAATTCCGTCTGCATGCGGCGCCCGGCCGAGCTTTCGGGATAGTCGAGAGCCCGGCGCAGCCGCACCCGTTCGGTAAACGGCAGCTGGGCAAGGATTTCCTCCCGGTCCTCCTTGTCGAGGTCCTCGAGAATGTAGACGGCGTCGTCCGAATCGAGTTCGCCGATCGCCGCGGCGATCTGCGCGTTCGGCATCTGGTCGACGATCTCGCGGCGGATCGCCTCGTCGACCTCGGTCAGCGCCGTCATATCGAAATCGTCGCCGAGCAGGCGCACCAGCGCCAGGCGCTGATCCGGCTGGATCGATTCCAACAGGTCGCCTATTTCCGATTCATGCAGGCGAGCAACGTTCTGACGCAGGAACAGCGTGTCGCGATCGGCGATCGCAGCACCGACGAGCGCCAGGAAATCGCTGCGGACATTGCCGTCCTCGTCGTAGATATCAGCGTCCTCGTCATCGGGACGCCTGCGGATGCGGTCTTCCTCATCGGTCGTCGTCATCTGCCGCCCTCGCATCTGGTTCGAATTTCAACGACTGCCGCGCCGCATTCGCAAATGTCGGCTGAAAACACATTATCAACAAGCGGATAAGCGAATCCCGCGCGAGGCTCCCGCAGCCGGAATTCTTGGCCCCTGCTAGCCCAAAGCACCCGTGTCGTAAAGCGGCAAACCGCGCTTCGTGATGACAATGCTCGTGGCCGGCGATAGTTTCCTCACCCGTCCAAGCAGAGGAAGCCTGCCCCATGCCCATCCGTCCAATTTTGCGCTATCCACATCCGGGCCTGAAGACTGTCTGCGCACCGGTGACGGCCTTTGATTCCTCGCTCGCCGCGCTTGCCGACGACCTGCTGGTGACGATGCGCGCTGCCCCTGGCGTCGGCATCACCGCCGCCCATATCGGTGTCTTCAACCGTGTCACGGTGCTGGAACTCGACAAGGCCGACGGCGTGCGCCTCTACGTCAATCCTCATATCACCTGGTTTTCGAAGGAGACGTTGACCCATACCGAAGGCAGCGTCTCCATGCCCGGTGCGACCGATGAGGTCACGCGCCCGCGGGCGATCCGCTTCCGCTATCAGGATGCCGAGGGCGCCATGCACGAGGACGGTGCCGAAGATTTCCTTGCCATCTGCATTCAGCACGAGGTCGACCAGCTCGACGGCATTTTCTGGCTACAGCGCCTCTCACGGCTGAAACGCGACCGTCTCGTGAAAAAATGGGAGAAGGCCCAGGGCTGACAATCACGGCCGACAAATCGCCGTCCATGCCGAACCATTCGCCGTTGCCGGCGTTTCCAGCAAAGAAACAAGGAGCGACTGCAATGGCAAGAATCGGTGACAAGCCCCCGATTTCCCGGGAAAAGCCTGAGCTTTCCCGGGAGGAAGATTATCGCGACCTCGAAGAGCGCAATCTCGACGACGGCTGGCCCTATGCCGACGGCAGCGGCGCCGACCCCGCCAACCGCCCTTATGGCGAGACCGCAGCCAATTTCGACAGCGATCCCAACAAGGGCTTCCGGGTCGATGGCACGGATGAGGACGGCAACGAGAATCGCCTGAAGGATTCCCTGCGCGCCGATACGATCGACCGCGATGAAAGCGACGATCTCGAAGCGCGGGTGAACGACAATCTCGAAAACATTCCTGAGGTCGACATCGACAGCATCGAGGTTCATGCAGATGGTCACGTCGTCACCCTGGAAGGGTCGGTGGAGACAATCGGCATCGCTCGCAAGGTCGAACTCGGCGCGCTTTCGGTCGATGGCGTCCGTCACGTCCGCAACAAACTGCAGCTGACCGGTGTCGATGCGCATATCCCGAACGAGGACTGAGTTCACGCCCAAGGCGCAGATCACCAACCGAAGGCGGGCTGCCGTCTGCCGTTGGTGATCTTTCCCAATATTACCAAAAGTTAACAATTTAAGATTGCAGCACCAGCTGTCTTATTCGTGACACCAATCGCCTATTTTTGTTAGGCGGCTTCTGTCACGCGAAGGTCAATTTCGTTGACAACACTGTGATTTCATTTGGACAAAAGGTCGCGGGTGCGTCGCCATATTATCACAAAATTGCCTGAATTGGGGCGCGAACTCGTGTGTGCCGAGGGTTAGTTTATGTTGTGGAATTCAACAGCAGATTGAGGAGATAAACCCATGCGCATCAAATTTGCCCTTGCCGCGTCCCTGTTCGCCGTCAGCCTTGCAGGCGCTGCCTTCGCCCAGCCGACCTATTCCGACGACTACACCAACGACAGCGACGGCTTCGCGCCGAGCCCCACCTCGAAGCCGGCCCCAGTGCACTACAGCAGCCGCAAGGCTCCGTCCTATTCCAGCGACTACACCAATGACAGCGACGGCTTCGCACCGAGCGCCATGGCAGCCCCTGCCGTCGACAAGACCGCAACGGCCAGCATCACGCCGCTGCCCCCATGCCATAGCATGATCGGCCCGAAGGGCTCCCATACCAAGGGTGCCGACAGCGGCGCTTCCCGCACTGAAGCATGCCGCGCAACCCATTGATCCGATAAAAGAAAGGGCCGGAAACCGGCCCTTCTCTTTTTCAATCCATCTTTATGTCGTCTTAGAATACGAATGGAACGAGCCGGTAACGGGTCGTGGCCATGAAGGCCTCGTAGGCAGGATCCTGCTTGAGCAGACGCTCCTCCGCCAACAAGCGGAAACATTGGGCGGTCAGGGCCGTCGCATAGATGGCAAAATTCCAAAGGCTCGGATGGACCAGGAAGAAGCCGATGTGTGTCATCAGATAACCCGCATACATCGGATGGCGGACAAATTTGTAAGGCCCGCCGATCTTGACGCCGCGATTGGCCGGCACCAGGCCGAAGCTTCGCAGCAATGTCAGCTTTGCCGATATCTGCAGGACAAAACCGAGTGCCATCGCCGTCCCGCAGAACGCGAGCGGCGCTAGCGGCTGTGTCGCGGAGGGCGCGGCAAGCAGCGGGAAGATCGTCCCGATGGCGGTGACCGCCCAATCAGAGAGGCGCAGCGACGCATTTCTCGTCGTCCGGCGGGTCAGGATGAGGAAGGCGGCAGCTCCCTCCGAAACGATCAGCAGGCAATCGATGATCGCCCGATTGTCCTGCATCTGCGGCAGGACACGCATGACAATCCCGACGAAGAAATAGCCGATGAGAACCTTCTCGATAATATCGAGAGCGAAATACACATCGAGGAATGACCAGCTTGCCGCTGCTTTTTTTCTCATTGTCCTCGGACTTCCATATTCACACAGCTGTGATCTCGTATATATTTTCAATCGCTAATTATAGGTTAAAACGTTGGCTCAGATCTGACAGTGAAGCGATTGCCGAGTCTGACGGCAGAATGCGCCCGGCGAGCGTTTCGCCGAAGGAAAATGGTGGGTCGAGAAGACTCGAACTTCCGCGGATTCTTCCACAGCGACCTCAACGCTGCGCGACCGCCAAATCTGCCACGAAGCATTGTTTCACTTAAGAAAAGACCGAAACCAGCCCTTCTTTCTGATACAAATTGCCCCGGTCGCCATGATCAGTCAGGTTTCGCCGGTCGTTTCGCCGAAAACCGCCTCAAAGGCGGTGCGCAGCCGGATATCGACATCAGCCATCATCACAGGCAGGCCAAGATCGACGAGGCTGGTCACGCCATAGGCTGATATCCCGCAGGGCACGATGCCGCCGAAATGATCAAGATCCGGATCGACGTTGAGCGACAGTCCGTGGAAGGTCACCCATTTCCGCAGCCTTATGCCGAGAGCGGCGATCTTGTCCTCGGCCATCGTCCCATCGGCCAGCAACGGCTTTTCCGGCCGGCGCACCCAGACGCCGACGCGATCTTCACGTCGCTCACCGCGGACATTCATCATGTCGAGCGTGCGGATGACGACATCTTCAAGGGCGGCGACAAAGGCGCGCACGTCCTGGCGCCGCCTTTTCAGATCAAGCATGACATAGGCGACGCGCTGGCCGGGTCCATGATAGGTATATTCACCGCCACGCCCTGTCGCAAAGACCGGAAACCGGTTCGGCTGGACGAGGTCCCTCGCATTGGCGCTGGTGCCGGCAGTATAGAGCGGCGGATGTTCGACGAGCCAGACGAGTTCATCGCCGCCATCTGATATCACCGCCACCTCGCGCTCCATCGTCTCCACCGCCTCCTCATAGGGAACGAGGCCATCGGCGATGCGCCAGCGTACCGGCCGGGTTCCGAGTCGGGGAAGCATAGAGAATTCGAGATCGGTGCGAAGCATGGTCATTCCTTGCCGCTCTCCCCGAAATGCCTGCGAAAAAGGGGCGGCAGGACAGCTATATGGACCTGTTTCGGGGCCAATTCAAATGCTGTGAGCGGTTTTCAAAAAAACTGTCATATCGCCCTTGTGCACCCCAGATGCTTTTGCTACATGCTGCCCCGCCGACGCAAATCGGCACCTACCACGATGCGGTCGTGGCGGAATTGGTAGACGCGCAGCGTTGAGGTCGCTGTGGGGCAACCCGTGGAAGTTCGAGTCTTCTCGACCGCACCATTTCCCTTCAGGGAAACGCTCTCTAAGCGATGATTTCGATTTCACCTCGAAGCTATTTGCGGTTGCTTGGCTTGATTGCCTGGCTTTCCCGTGATTGATGGCGTCATCGTCGCAAGAATCAGCAGCCATGTCAGAGCCCCATCAAAATTCCCTGCAGGGCATGGCCATCATGTCCGGCGCCATGCTCATCCTGCCGACCATGGATGCGATCGCCAAATACATGGCGACCTTCGAGGCGATGTCGCCGGGCCAGGTGACCTTCTACCGATTCTTCTTTCAGATCGCCTGTACCCTGCCGATTCTTTTCGCCCTCTTCGGGCTTAAGGCGCTTTCGGCCAAACGGCCATGGATGAATCTGCTGCGCGGCGTGCTGCATGGCGCTGCGAGCCTGCTTTTCTTCGTCGCCGTCAAATACATGCCGCTCGCCGATGTCTTCGCCATCTATTTCGTCGAGCCCTTCATGCTGACCGCGATGTCGGCATTGTTTCTCGGCGACAAGGTCGGCTGGCGGCGCTGGATGGCGATCATCGTCGGCTTCGGCGGCGCAATGATCGTCATTCAGCCAAGCTACGAGATCTTTGGGCTGAAGGCGCTGCTCCCGGTCGCCTGCGCCTTTCTGTTCTCGCTCTATCTCTTCCTCAACCGCGCCATTGGCGAGGCCGATTCGCCGCTGACCATGCAGACGATGGCCGGCATCGGCGGAACGATCTTCATGGCGGCTGCGCTTTTCGTCGGAAACAGTTTCGGCAATGCCGATTTTGCCGTCTCTCTGCCCTCCTCCGGTCTCGGCCTTATCCTGCTTCTCGCCCTCGGCTCGATCTCGGGATATGCGCATATGCTCGTGGTCCGGGCTTTCCGCCTCGCTCCGCTGTCGCTGCTTGCGCCGTTCCAGTACTTCGAGATTATCTCGGCGACCGTTCTCGGCTATGCGTTGTTCAACGATTTCCCCAGCTTTTCCAAATGGATCGGCATCTTCATCATCGTTGCATCAGGCCTTTTCATCATCTGGCGCGAGCGGCTGCAGGCGCAAACGTTAAAATCTTCCTGACCTCGGGAATATCAGATTAACTCCTCTTCTTGAGGGATCGTCAATTCGCAGGCGCTAAAACTGTCTCCGGTTTCATGATGAAGCCTGGAGTTAAAACATGAGCGAATTTCGTCTCGCTTTTCCGGCCTGTGTCGTGGCCGGCAAGCATCGGCTGACGGCCGAAGATATAGTACTGCTGCGCAAACATAGTTTTCCGGAGGGTATCCGGACATCCGACGACGTCGTGGCGATGTTGGCGCTCAACAATTCCTGCCCTGAAAAATGTGCCGACTGGAACGCTTTCTTCGTGGAGCAGCTCGCCGGTTTCATCGTCCATTACACCTATCCGCAGGGCTCGCTGGATGAAATCAACGTCGCCTGGATCATGCGCATGTTCACGACCGATGGTGTCGTCAACTCGGCGCTCGAGCTCGAGCTCATTCTCCACGTTATGGAGATTTCGACCGATGTCCCAGTTGAGTTGAGAGCGCTTGCCCTCGATCAGCTTCGTCTGGCGATCACCGACAATATCGGTGGCTACAAGCTGTCGCGCGCCATCGATCGCCGGGGCATCACGCGCCAGGACGTCGACTACGCAATGCGCATCTTCAGAAGCGTCGCCGAAGGCGGCATCATCCCCGTCTCGTCGGTCGAATACGGCGTTCTCCAGCAGATCGAGCAGGCAACGCTGTCCGGCGCCAATCATCCGCACTGGGCGGGGATCATGGCTGCCGTCGAGCTGCGCGATTATGCCGAGCCGCGTCGCAGCCGCTGGCTGCGCATCGTCGACGAGGAACCTGTCTCCGAAGCTGCCGTCGCCTGACGCTCCGCAAGCCTGATTGTGCGTTCCGGTGTTTTGTGCGTAAAACTCCGGGATGCATTTCTGGGTGGAGTCTCCATGTTCAAGAAAATCCTGATCGCGAATCGCGGCGAAATCGCCTGCCGCGTGATCAAGACTGCGCGCCGCATGGGGATTCTGACCGTCGCGGTCTATTCGGATGCGGATCGGGACGCGCTGCATGTCGAAATGGCCGACGAGGCTGTGCATATCGGCCCGGCCGCGGCGTCGGAGAGTTATCTCGTCGCCGAAAAGATCATCGCCGCCTGCAAGGCGACGGGGGCCGAGGCCGTCCACCCCGGTTACGGCTTCCTCTCCGAACGCGCCTCCTTCTGCGCTGAATTGGAAAAACAGGGCATCATCTTCATCGGTCCGAAGCCGAAGGCCATCATGGCGATGGGCGATAAGATCGAATCGAAGAAATTCGCCAATGCCGCCGGTGTCTCCACCGTGCCCGGCCATCTCGGCATCATCGAAGATGCCGCCCATGCGGTAGTGATCGCTGGCGAGATCGGCTATCCCGTCATGATCAAGGCGTCGGCCGGTGGCGGCGGCAAGGGCATGCGCATCGCCTGGAACAAGGGTGATGTGGGCGACGGCTTCGAGCGCGCCCGCTCGGAGGCAAAAAGCTCCTTCGGCGACGACCGCGTCTTCATCGAGAAGTTCGTCGTCGAGCCGCGCCATATCGAGATCCAGGTGCTGGCCGACGCGCATGGCAACGTCGTCTATCTCGGCGAGCGCGAATGCTCGATCCAGCGGCGGAACCAGAAGGTCGCGGAAGAGGCGCCCTCGCCCTTCCTCGATGAAGCCACCCGCAAGGCCATGGGCGAACAGTCGGTGGCGTTGGCGAAGGCCGTCGATTACCAGAGCGCCGGCACCGTCGAGTTCATCGTCGACCGCGACCGCAATTTCTATTTCCTTGAAATGAACACCCGCCTGCAGGTCGAGCATCCGGTGACCGAACTCATCACCGGCATCGATCTCGTTGAGCAGATGATCCGGGTGGCAGCCGGAGAGCCCCTTCCCTTTGCTCAGGAGGACATCAGGCTCGACGGCTGGGCGATCGAGAGCCGGCTCTATGCCGAAGATCCCTACCGCAACTTTCTGCCCTCGATCGGCCGCCTGATGCGCTACCGCCCGCCGGCGGAAGGCAGGACCGGCAATGTCGTTATCCGCAACGATACCGGCGTCTTCGAGGGTGCCGAGATTTCGATGTACTACGATCCGATGATCGCCAAGCTCTGCACCTGGGCGCCGACCCGGCCCGAGGCGATCGACGCCATGGGCCGGGCGCTCGACGGCTTCGTCGTCGATGGCATCGAGCACAATGTGCCTTTCCTGTCGGCGCTGATGAAACATCCGCGCTGGCGCGAGGGCCGGCTGTCCACAGGCTTCATTGCCGAGGAATATCCCGATGGTTTTGCGCCGATGAAACCGGACCCGGCGGAAGAAGCCGTGCTTGCCGGCATCGCCCTCTCCGCCTCGCTGATCGAGACAAACCGCCGCGAACGTTTCGCCGATCGTCTGCGCGCCGCATCGGGCGCGCTGCGCGAGGAATGGGTGGTCAAGATCGGCGACAACCACGTCGCTGCAAGATTGCTCGATGGGCTCGTCACCATCCCCTTCGATATGGACATCGCGATCGAGGGGGCGATAGAGGGCCAGAGCAAGAGTGTTGTCACCGATTGGAGACCGGGGGATCCCGTCTGGAGCGGCAAGGTCGGCGGTCGCGACATCACCGCGCAGATTCGCCCCGTTCTGAACGGGTTGCGTATCGACTGGCAGGGGCTTTCAGTGATTACCAAGGTCTTTTCGCCGCGTCATGCCGAGCTCGACAGGCTGATGCCGGTGAAACTGCCGCCCGATACCTCCAAGCTCCTGCTCTGCCCGATGCCTGGCCTCGTCGTCGCCATCGCGGTTGCCGAGGGCCAGGAGGTCAAGGCCGGTGAGACGCTTGCGATCGTCGAAGCTATGAAGATGGAAAACGTGCTGCGCGCCGACCGCGATCTCGTCATCTCGAAGATCAATGCCGCGGCCGGCGAAAGCCTGGCCGTCGATGCCGTCATCATGGAATTCGCCTGAGAGGAAAAGACCGTCGCTTGAGCCGAGTTCGCCGACCATGCCAAGCTCAGCCCAATAAATCAGCTGGGAACCAACAAAAATCGACAGGGAGATATCAAGATGGACGTTCGCGCCGCCGTTGCCGTTCAGGCAGGAAAACCGCTGGAAGTGATGACCGTGCAGCTGGAAGGACCGCGGGCCGGCGAAGTGCTGGTCGAGGTCAAGGCGACGGGCATTTGCCACACCGACGATTTCACCCTGTCGGGCGCCGATCCGGAAGGCCTGTTTCCGGCCATCCTCGGCCATGAGGGCGCCGGCATCGTCGTCGATGTCGGTCCCGGCGTCACCTCGGTCAAGAAGGGCGACCACGTTATTCCGCTCTACACCCCGGAATGCCGCGAATGCTATTCCTGCCTTTCCCGCAAGACCAATCTCTGCACCTCGATCCGCGCTACCCAGGGCCAGGGGCTGATGCCGGATGGAACGAGCCGCTTCTCGATCGGCAAGGACAAGATCCACCACTATATGGGGTGCTCGACTTTTTCGAACTTCACCGTGCTGCCGGAGATCGCCCTTGCCAAGGTCAATCCCGACGCGCCGTTCGACAAGATCTGCTACATCGGCTGCGGCGTCACCACCGGCATCGGTGCGGTCATCAATACCGCCAAGGTGGAGATCGGCGCCACGGCGATCGTCTTCGGTCTCGGCGGCATCGGTCTCAACGTGCTTCAGGGCCTGCGTCTTGCCGGTGCCGACATGATCATCGGCGTCGATATCAACCCTGACCGCAAGGCCTGGGGCGAAAAGTTCGGCATGACCCACTTCGTCAATCCGAAGGAGGTCGGCGACGACATCGTGCCCTACCTCGTCAACCTGACCAAACGCAACGGCGACCTGATCGGTGGCGCCGACTACACCTTCGACTGCACCGGCAACACCAAGGTGATGCGCCAGGCCCTGGAAGCCAGCCACCGCGGCTGGGGCAAGTCGGTTATCATCGGCGTTGCCGGTGCCGGCCAGGAAATCTCCACCCGTCCGTTCCAGCTGGTCACCGGCCGCAACTGGATGGGCACCGCTTTCGGCGGCGCGCGCGGCCGCACCGACGTGCCGAAGATCGTCGAATGGTACATGCAGGGCAAGATCCAGATCGATCCGATGATCACCCACACCATGCCGCTCGAGGAGATCAACAAGGGCTTCGAGCTGATGCATTCAGGCAAAAGCATCCGCGGCGTAGTGGTGTACTAATGCATGACACAAAGACTGCGGGCTTGAAGTAAAACCGCTCGATACCCCAAAAATAACGGGCCTGATCTGCAGAGGGCTTCACCAAGTGTGAAGCCCTTTCATGTTACCGCTTCGGTGCTTGGCAATCGTGCTTCGCCAAAAGGGAGGCCCTATGATTTTTCGGA
Source organism: Rhizobium leguminosarum bv. viciae USDA 2370 (assembly GCF_002008365.1). Lineage (GTDB taxonomy): Bacteria > Pseudomonadota > Alphaproteobacteria > Rhizobiales > Rhizobiaceae > Rhizobium > Rhizobium leguminosarum. The sequence continues at coordinate 627,196 of NZ_MRDL01000051.1, read as the reverse complement.
CTATTATTTCGGCCTGTGCATTTGTGTTACTGCCCGCCATTGCATTTGCGGACCCCACAGGTTCCTACAAGGTCGCTGGCACCAGCGAGGACGGCAGCAAATATCAGGGCACCGTCAAGGTGCTTCGCAACGGCGAGACCTATATCGTCGACTGGATGATCGGCAAGAACGAGTCGATCGGCACCGGCCTCGGCGCAAAATTCAGCGGCGATCGTTTCGAAATGGGTCCGGCAAGCGACGAGGATACGGCGATCTCCGTCGGCTACGTCTCCAAGGAGAATTTCGGCATCGCCATGTATTTCGAGCAGCCGGACGGCAGCTGGCAGGGTGTCTGGACCTATGGCGGCTCAGAAAAGGTTGCGAGCGAAATCTGGACTCGCGAGTAATCCGCGCGTATCAGGCGTCGGCATTGAATGAGGTAAACAGCCTTTGATCTATGTCGACGCCGATGCCTGCCCGGTGAAGCCGGAAATCCTGAAGGTGGCCGAACGTCTCGGCCTCGAAGTCACCTTCGTTGCCAATTCCGGCCTGCGCCCCTCGCGCGATCCGATGATCCACAACGTCATCGTCTCCAACGCCTTTGACGCCGCCGACAACTGGATCGCCGAACGAGCCGGTGCGGGCGATGTTGTCGTCACCGCCGATGTGCCGCTTGCCGTACGCTGTGTCGCCGCTAGCGCCTTCGTCAGCGGACCCACAGGGCGCGTCTTCGACGAGACCAATATCGGCATGGCGAGCGCCATGCGCGATCTCGGCGCGCACTTGCGTGAAACCGGCGAGAGCAAGGGCTACAACGCCGCCTTCAGCCCGAAAGACCGTTCACGCTTCCTCGAAACCTTCGATCGCCTCTGCCGCCGCGCCAAGAGCCTTTCCGCCGAGGCTGGCGGGCAATCCTGATCCGGCTCCCAAGCCCGCGAGAAACGGGTGGCATGGCAGCCGTGCCGATTCCGACCTTGAACACCGCCGCCGCCTCACGCATATAGGCGTTATCGCAGACGACTGCGGCATCCTCCAGGATGCAACTGTCGCGGGGACGGCCTCGCTCTTGAACAAGGAGAGTCGCATGGCCTGGTTTCTGCTTTTTCTCGCCGGTCTTTTTGAATGTGGCTGGGCAATCGGCCTTAAATATACCGATGGTTTCACGCGGCCGCTGCCGACGGCGCTGACCGTCATATCCATGGTGGTGAGCATCGTGCTGCTCGGCCTGGCGGTGAAGCACCTGCCGATCGGCACCGCCTATGCGGTCTGGACCGGCATCGGCACGGTCGGCACCGTATTTCTCGGCATCTGGCTGCTCGGCGATGAGGCAAGTGTCTCCCGTCTTGCCTGCATCACGCTAATCGTCGCGGGCATCGCCGGTCTCAAGCTTACTGCCTGATGTGAAGGTTGAGGGGCGTCGCGACGCCCCTCAGTCTATCGTTCAGGCTGTCTTGCGGTTATCGACGGCAAAAGCGCCGGGACCGGAGAAGAACAGGTAGAGGAAGACGAAGCAGAACAGGATCGCGGCGTCGCCCTGGTTGACGGCCGGGAAGAAGCTGTTCGGAGCATGCGCCATGAAATAGGCGACGGCCATTTCACCGGCGAGGAGGAAGGCGACAGGGCGCGTCAGCAGGCCGACGAGAATGAGGATACCGCCGATAAGCTCAAGAAGGGCGGCGAAAAGCATCAGCGGCGGCAGCGGGCCGGCCATCTGCGCAGCCGGGAAAGCGAAAAGCTTCATCGTGCCGTGTTCGATGAACAGCAGCGCGGTGATGATTCTGAGAGCGGCCAGCCCATAGGGGCGATAGGCAGAAAGACGCTCGAAAGTTGACATTAAACCTCTCCATTAAAACAATAAGAGCCGAGCGTTAGCCTGTCCCTCGCAAGGATTGAACACACGGATCGCTGACGGCCGTTCACTTTTTCGACAGCGGGTAAACACCCGATCGCGCAGCTTTGTTCGGCGGAAAACGTCAAAGCGGGATGTTGTCGTGTTTCTTCCAGGGATTGGCGAGATCCTTGTTGCGCAGCATCTTCAGCCCGCGCGCCAGCCGCCGCCGGGTGGAATGCGGCATGATCACCTCGTCGACATAACCACGCTCGGCGGCAACGAAGGGCGAGAGGAACCGGTCCTCATACATTTTCGTATGGGCGGCGATCTTTTCGGGATCGGCGATATCCTTGCGGAAGATGATCTCGACGGCGCCCTTGGCGCCCATCACGGCGATCTGCGCCGTCGGCCAGGCATAGTTGAGATCACCGCGCAGATGCTTCGACGCCATCACGTCATAGGCGCCGCCGAAAGCCTTGCGGGTGATGACGGTGAGCTTCGGCACCGTCGCCTCGGCGTAGGCAAAGAGCAGCTTGGCGCCGTGTTTGATGAGGCCGCCATATTCCTGCGCCGTACCCGGCAGGAAACCCGGCACGTCGACGAAGGTGACGATCGGAATGTTGAAGCAGTCGCAGAAGCGCACGAAACGGGCCGCCTTGCGCGATGCGTCACTGTCGAGCACGCCGGCCAGCACCATCGGCTGGTTGGCGACGAAACCGACGGTGGAGCCTTCGACGCGGCCGAAGCCGCAGACGATATTTCCGGCAAAACTTGCCTGGATCTCGAAGAAATCCCCCTCGTCCGCCACCTTCCGGATCAGTTCCTTGATGTCGTAAGGCTTGTTGGAACTCGCCGGCACCAGCGTGTCAAGCGAGGTGTCGACCTCTGTCACCGACTGGTAACATTCGATCTCGGGCAGCGGCGCGGTATTTGAAAGCGGCAGGAAATCGATCAGCCGGCGTACCTGCAAGAGCGTTTCGACATCATTGTCATAGGCGCCATCGGCAATCGACGAGCGCACCGTATGCACCACGGCGCCGCCGAGTTCTTCGGCCGTCACCGTCTCGTTGGTCACGGTTTTCACCACATCGGGACCGGTGACGAACATGTAGGAGGTATCACGCACCATGAAAATGAAATCTGTCATCGCAGGCGAATAAACGTCGCCGCCGGCGCAGGGACCCATGATCACCGAGATCTGCGGAATGACGCCGGAGGCGAGCACATTGCGCTGGAATACCTCGGCATAACCGCCGAGAGCCGCCACGCCCTCCTGGATACGGGCGCCGCCCGCATCATAGATACCGACAATCGGCGCGCGGTTCTTCAGCGCCATGTCCTGCACCTTCATGATCTTCTCGGCATGCGCTTCCGATAGCGAGCCGCCGAAGACGGTGAAGTCCTTGGCGAAGACGAACACCGTGCGGCCATTGACCGTGCCCCAGCCGGTGACGACGCCGTCGCCGGCAATCCGGCTCTTATCCATGCCGAAATCGGTGGAGCGATGTTCGACAAACATGTCGAATTCCTCGAAGGAGCCCTCATCGAGGAAGAGGTCGATACGCTCGCGCGCCGTCAGCTTGCCGCGTTTGTGTTGGGCGTCGATGCGTGCTTCGCCGCCGCCAAGGCGGGCAATGCCGCGGCGCCGTTCCAGTTCCTCGAGAATTTCCTTCATGCGATCTCCCTCGCCGCTGCGGGCGGCAATCCGGCGGTTGGATTATGCGCTAGAGCATGATGCCGAAAAGTGAGCGCGGTTTTCGGACAACATCATGTTCTAACTATTTAGCGCCCGCGCCCGCTGAGTGAGAAAACCGAGCGTATCCTTGCCGCGACGTCCTCGGCCAGGATCTCGTCGGCAAGCTTGGGATCGGCAGCAATGCTGGTCACGTCGAAGGCGCTGATGGCGATGACCGAGCCGTCCTCGACCGAGGCCGCGTCGATGCTGATCTTGGCGACGTTGCGGTCCTTCTGGAAGCCGAGGCCTTTTTGGATGGAAACCACGCGGATTGTCAGCACCACCCGCGGCAGCACAGTGTCGCGCACGGTGGCGTTGATCGCTGCGTTGACGCGGTCGTTGACGCCGGAAAGCAGCTCGGCCGGCATGTTCGGACCGGAGAGAACGACGGCGCTGCGCACATCATAGACCGGTGCCTCCGGCTTGGTGGCCGAGAGGCCGACGCAGGCCGTAAGCGCGATACAGACAAGTGCGGCCCGGCAAAAACACGACCTCAGCCAATTCATTGCAAAATCCCGCACCACCCCGTTGGAGTCGCAGACTTCGTCATAATGCATTGGAAGGCAATATGTTTCAGGCGCTTAGGGCGAAAAAAACATCCGCTGCGGCTTTGAACTCGGCAAAGCGCTTGGCCCGCCGCTCCTCGGCTTCCTCGTCGCTGCCCCAATGCTCGATCGTCCAATCCTCGTCGAGATGGGCAAGCGACCAGGCCTCCTCAGTCGTTACCCGGCCCTCGGCGAAGGCGAGCGCCAGGATCGCCGAGCCGGTCAGCGTGGTGACCGTGTGGAGCGCGGCAAGCGCCATCGGGCTATCATATCTCGCGAGCGTGACAGCGAAGGCGGCAGTCGCCTCGCGCGGCTGCTCCTGAGGCATCACCCCTTCGACGAGGATGAACCGGGCGCCGAGATCATTCGCCGCCCAGTCGATCACGGGATCCCAGTGCTCGGCCTGGCGTTCGACCAGAAGTTCCGGCTCCCCCGCTCGGTAGCAGATGAGGTCGCTGGAGGAAAAGCGCAGGATATCCTCGAAGATCGCCTGCGCGTTGGCGGCAACGCCGTCGAGTGCGGTGTTGACGAGCCGCGTTACCGGCATGCTCACGGGATTGATCTCCTCGCCCTGCGCCTGCCATTCGGCAGCGACAAGCTGCGCGAGCGCCTCGGTCGGAACGGCCAGAACCTGCCGTGCCGGCGTGCGCACCATCTTGCCGTCGAGCGTGATCGCAAAACCGCCCTCGTGTTCGGCAATGGAGACGTCGGTATAGAAGCGCTTGGGCAGCGGCTTCTTCATCTGAATCTGCGCGCGGCGGATGGGATCGGGATGGCTCAGGCCTTCGGAAAGGTCGTTCAGCAGATCGCGCATGGGCTCACCTCAAGAAAAATGACGCAATATCTCGTTCGGATGGTAGGCGATCGCATCAGCGCCGTTGGCGATCAGCTCATCCACGCTGGCATAGCCCCAGGCAACACCGATCGCCTTGGCGCCGGCAGCCTTTGCCATCTGCATATCGTAAACCGCATCGCCGATGACAATGGTGTCGGCAGCATTCATGCCGGTTTCATCGCAGCATTCCGTCACCATGGCTGGATGCGGCTTGGAGGGGCAATCGTCGGCGGTGCGTGCGACGATGAAATGCGCGTCGAAACCATGTGTCTCCATCACGAGCTTGAGCCCGCGGCGGGATTTGCCCGTCACCGCGCCGATCAGCAGGTCATCGCGCCCGCTGATCGCGTCGATCATCTCGCGGATGCCGGGAAACAGCGGCTCCCTGTAATCGAGGTCCTGCCGCACGATCGAGAACAGCGATTTGTAATGCGCCGTCATGTCGATGTCTTCCTGCTCCACATGCTGCCTGCCCTGCATGCGGGCAATCGCAATATCGAGGGACAGGCCGATAATGGCCTTGGTGTCTTCAAAGCGCGGTTCCGGCCTGCCGAACTTATCGAAGGTCCTGCGCATAGTTTCGTGGATCAGACCGGCGCTATCGACCAGTGTGCCATCGCAATCGAAAAGCGCCAGTTTCATTCGGCGTCCCTTTCGGCACTGGCGAGATCGAGGCCGAGAAGATTCCAGGTCTGCACCATATGCGACGGCAGCGGCGCACTGATGCGCAGGCGCCCGCCGGAGGGGTGCGGGATGTCGATGTGACGTGCGTGCAGATGCAGCTTCTTCTGGACGCCGCCTGGAAAATCCCAATTCGGATCGTCGTCGAAATATTTCGGATCGCCGATGATCGGATGGCCGATATGCAGCGCGTGCACACGCAGCTGATGGGTACGGCCGGTATAGGGTTCCATCTCCAGCCAGGCGAGGTTCTGGGCGGCGGTTTCGAGCACACGATAGAAGGAAACGGCGTGATCTGCTCCATCCTCGCCGTGCTTGGCGATACGCATGCGGTCGCCGTCAGCCGTCGGCTCCTTGACGAGCCAGGTCGAGATCTTGTCCTCGTGTTTGCGTGGCACGCCCTTGACCAGCGCCCAGTAGGTCTTCTTGGTATCGCGCTCGCGGAAGGCCGCCGTCAGCTTCTGCGCGGCACCGCGGGTGCGGGCGATGACGAGAACACCAGAAGTATCGCGGTCGAGACGGTGGACGAGCCGCGGCTTCTCGCCCTTCGGGCTGGTCCAGGCTTCGAGCATCTGGTCGATATGCCTGGCGACGCCGGAGCCGCCCTGCACGGCAAGACCGGGTGGCTTGTTGAGCACGATCACCTTTTCGTCCTCATGCAGCACCATGCGCGACAGCAGTTCGAAATCCGTCGAATGCTTGAGATCCTTGCCGGCGATCGGTCCTGACTTCAGCTTGGCATCGACATCCAGCGGCGGCACGCGCACCGTCTGGCCGGGCTGCACGCGCGCATCCGATTTGACACGTCCGCCGTCGACGCGCACCTGGCCGGAGCGCAGCAGCTTCTGCAGCGGGCCGAAACCGAGCCCCGGAAAGTGTACCTTGAACCAGCGATCGAGCCGCATGCCGGCTTCGTCGGGTTCAACCTTGATATGTTCAATGCCAGCCATAAAAAATCTTTCGGAAATTGCTGCGCGGGCCAAGCCGGCGTTCTTGCCGCAGCCTTTAGAGCATTTTCACGCAAAACGGAAACCGGAAAAGAGATCAGGCCAAAGCGCGCATGACAGCAAGGCCTGCGATGACGGCCGCCATCGATAGTCCGACGCTCGCAGCGATATAAATGCCGCCGGCAACAGCCTCGCCGCGTTCGAATAGCGAGATGGCATCCAGCGAGAAGGCCGAAAAAGTGGTGAAGCCACCGAGGAAGCCGGTGATCAGCAAAAGGCGCAGTTCCGTCGAGGCGTTAAACTTCCGCGCGATCAGCTCGGCGAAGACGCCAATGACGAAGCAGCCGACAACATTGACGGCAAGCGTTCCCCAGGGAAAGGCCGGCCCCATGAGACGTAGCGTCCACTGACCGACGTAATATCTGAGAACGGAACCGATAGCGCCGCCGAAGGCGACAAGGAGAGCCTGGATCATGAGCCGGATTTACCGCGTTGCGAAAGTGATTCCAATCGAGCTCATATGAATTCTTACCATTTTGTAAAATGCCAATGATTTTCTTATGATGGCGCCAAGATCATGCCGATACGGTGACTGGCATGACCCAGCTCCTGTCCATATCGGCCAACACCGCCGCTGTTGCTTTCGAGTCGCTCCGAATCCCGCAGCGTGTCGCGACGAGCACTGCGGCGCGCGACGCACGGCGGGTTGCCGACCGGCAGTTGAAGGCCGAAGGCACTGAGGAAATAGACGAGCCCTCCAGCATCATCCAGTCGACCGAAGTTGCACTCGACTTGATGGCGAAAGGCAACCGCCAGCCGCAGTCCGGCCTGAAACAGGCGCTGCGATCCTACGAAGACTTCTGAGGCGATCGCCTTCCAAACGAAAGCCCGCGACTGCGATTGCTGTCGCGGGCTTTTTTAACTACAGCGCCGCGCGTCTTTCCAGACGCGCAAAGGACGCTGTAGCACTTTGAATCGCTGCTCTCACTTGCCTTGAGCGGAGAGCACCTGCAGGACCAGATCGACCTTGCCGGCCCTTTCGAAGGTCAGCGTCACCGGCACCGTGTCTCCCTGCTTGAACGGCGTCTTCACCTTCTGGAACATCAGGTGCAGGTTGCCGGGCTCAAGCTTGACCGTCTCGCCAGCGGCGATGGCGATGCCGTCCTTCAGCTGGCGCATCCGCATGACGTTGTCCTTGGTCTCCATCTCGTGGATCTGAACTTCGCCTGATACAGGCGAGGTCACGGACAGCAAGCGATCGTCCGTCTTGCCGTTGTTTTTCACCGTGAAAAAGCCGCCGCCGACCGGCTGGCCGGGCAGCATTGCCTTGGCGAAGCCGCCGGAAATCTCGAGATCGCCGGCCTTGACCGTTTCGCCAGCCGGTGCGGCAGCGGCCATGCCAGCCATGCCGGACATGTCCATGCCGGTCATATCGTCATGGTCGTGACCATGGTCTTCGCCGGCGACGACCTTCAACAGCGGCGCCGGGCTTTTCAGTCCATGCGCGTCGCCACCTTCCTTTGCCACCTGATCCCAGGCCGTGACCGTATCGCCGCACATCTGCGTCACCGGAAAGGCGAGCGAGGTGCCGGCCTCGACTCCTGACACTTTACCCTGGATGACGAAAGTATCGTAGAAATCGTCGGAGAGATTGCCGTTCTTCCAGCGCACTTCGATCGCGCCCGTCTTCACCTTGTCGCCGTGATTGTCGTAGGTCTTCTGGTAGTCGCCTTTAATCACCTCGAGCTCCCAGCCTGCCTTCGGCTGCGGCTTGGCGAAGACGAAGCCTTCCGGCAGCTTGACCCGCACTTCCGTGGTCGCCTTGCCGTCGCAGCCGTGCGGCACCTGCAGCGTGGCAAGAATGGTGCTGTCCTGCTTCGCCTCTCTGTCGAGGAAGGTCACATGCGCCTCGGCGCCGGCAAAGGCGGTCGCGGAAAGAACGGCGGCAAGCCCGAATGTCTTGCCAAATGTCTTGATAGTTTTCATCGGATATCTCCTCGCCGGCCACGGACCTCTCTCGGGCGGACCGGCATGCTGCATCATGGGTTGCGGAAGCAGATCAGGCGAGGACGGGAGGTGCGCGGGAATTCGGCCGGCTGACGGCGCTTACGCTGGCAACGGCTGAAGTTTCGATCGGCGCGTTGATCAGCGCGGCGAGCTTGCGCTCGAGCCAGGAGCCCGCATCCGGCGCCGGCAGGATGACGGAGGACGACAGCCGGCAGGCTTCGCAATTCGGCTTGAAGGCGACGGTCTTGCCGTCGGTGTCCTTCACGGTGACGCAGAGCGAGGCGAAGGTACCGTCAGGCAGCACATAGGTCGCTGCATCGTAGCCTTCGGAGGCGACAGCCTGATGTGCCTGATGGGCGAGGCCAAGCAAAAGCAGGCTCAATGCGCAAAGCATGCGCAGGAAGAGCGTCGCTTTCAGTCCGGTCTGCCGCATGAGATCCCCTTCAACAGCATGTCGCGATAGCCGGTTTCCCCACGGAATGCAAAAGCAGATTTGCCGCAGATCAGGGCTTGGCATGGATATGGCGACAAAAAATTGTCCGGTCACGACATTTGGCCTTGCCAAGCGCTACACCCGCCGGATAATTGCGCCAACCTTGTTGGGAGAAGCCGGTGCTTTCGCCACCGGTGCCGAAGGAGCAACCGCCCCGGAAACTCTCAGGCAAAAGGACCAGCAAGGGGCAGACGGAACTCTGGAGAGAAGCGTTCTCGAAACGCTCGCCGAAGGGATAACAATCTCAGGCAAAGGGACAGAGGGGGCTCAGGAGAGAAGTGCGCAGCCGCGCCTTCAGATTTGAGCCCGCGCCTTCGTGAGAAGGCGCAAACCCCGGAGGCGTCTTTTGGACGATACTGCTGCCCTGAAGAAAACCCCGCTGCATGCCCTGCATCTTTCGCTCGGCGCCCGCATGGTGCCGTTCGCGGGTTACGACATGCCGGTGCAATACCCCGCAGGCGTGATGAAGGAGCATCTTCATACCCGCGCCGAAGCCGGCCTCTTCGATGTCTCCCACATGGGCCAGGTCATCGTGAAGGCGAAATCTGGCAGCTACGAGGATGCGGCGCTGGCGCTCGAAAGCCTGGTGCCGGTCGATATCCTCGGCCTTGCCGAAGGCCGCCAGCGTTATGGGTTCTTCACCGATGATACCGGCTGCATTCTCGACGATCTGATGATCACCCATCTCGACGATCACCTTTTCATCGTCGTCAACGCTTCCTGCAAGGAGGCCGATCTCGCTCATCTGCAGGCCCATATCGGCGACCGGTGCGACATCACGCTCCTCAATCGCGCTTTGATCGCGTTACAGGGACCGCGCGCGGTCGAAGTTCTCGCCGAGCTCTGGGCCGACGTCGCGGCGATGAAATTCATGGACGTGCGCCATTGCCGCCTGCACGATGTTTCCTGTCTGGTCTCGCGCTCCGGCTATAGCGGCGAGGACGGCTTCGAGATTTCGATCCCCGTCGACAAGGCCGAGGATGTCACCATGCGGTTGCTCGAACATCCGGACGTTCAGGCGATCGGCCTCGGCGCCCGCGATTCGCTGCGCCTCGAAGCCGGCCTCTGCCTCTACGGCAACGATATCGACACGACCACCTCGCCGGTCGAGGCGGCGCTGGAATGGGCCATGCAGAAGGCAAGGCGCGGCAACGGCGCGCGCGCCGGCGGCTTCCCGGGCTCTGGCCGCATCCTGTCCGAACTCGAAAACGGTGCTGCGCGCCGCCGCGTCGGCCTGAAGCCGGAAGGCAAGGCGCCGGTGCGCGGCCATGCCAAGCTCTATGCCGATGCCGAAGGCAAGATCGAAATCGGCGAGGTCACCTCGGGCGGCTTCGGCCCCAGCGTCGAAGGCCCCGTCGCCATGGGCTACGTGCCGGTCTCCCATGCTGCCGTAGGCACATTGGTCTATGCCGAGGTGCGCGGCAAATATCTGCCGACCACCGTCAGCGCCCTGCCCTTCGTCACACCGACCTACAAACGCTAAACCTTTTCCAGAGAGGACGAACAATGCTGAAATTTACCGAAGAACACGAATGGCTGAAGATCGAAGGCGGCGTTGCGACGGTCGGCATCACCACTTATGCCGTCGATCAGCTCGGCGACCTGGTTTTCGTCGAACTCCCGGAAGTCGGCGCAACCTTCTCCAAGAACGGCAATGCCGCGACCGTTGAATCGGTCAAGGCTGCTTCCGACGTCTATTGTCCACTTGATGGCGAGATCACCGAGGTCAATCCGGCCATCGTTGCAGATCCGTCGCTGGTCAATTCCGATCCTCAGGGCGCCGGCTGGTTCTTCAAGCTGAAGCTTGCAAATGCTGCCGACGCCGATGGTCTGCTCGACGAAGCGGCCTACAAGGAGCTCACTGCGTAATGACGACGCCGACAGAATTCCAGTTCACCGACTATCAGCCCTACGATTTCGCCAATCGCCGTCATATCGGCCCCTCGCCGGCCGAGATGACCGACATGCTGAAGGTGATCGGCTACAACAGCCTCGACGGCCTGATCGACGCGACGCTGCCGCCCTCGATCCGCCAGAAGGCGCCGCTCGTCTGGGGCGCGCCGATGACCGAGCGCGAGGCGCTCGACAAGCTGCGCGAGACCGCCAACAAGAACAAGGTGCTGGTCTCGCTGATCGGCCAGGGTTATTACGGCACGATCACACCGCCGGTCATCCAGCGCAACATCCTGGAAAACCCGGCCTGGTACACCGCCTATACGCCTTACCAGCCGGAGATCAGCCAGGGCCGCCTGGAAGCGCTCCTGAACTACCAGACGATGATCTGCGACCTCACCGGCCTCGACGTCGCCAACGCCTCGCTGCTCGACGAGGCAACCGCCGCCGCCGAAGGCATGGCGATCGCCGAACGTGTCGCCAAGTCGAAGGCAAAGGCCTTCTTCGTCGATGCCGACTGCCATCCGCAGACCATCGCCCTCATCCGCACCCGCGCCGAGCCGCTCGGCTGGAGCGTCATCGTCGGCAATCCCTTCACCGATCTCGATCCTGTCGATGTCTTCGGCGCGATCTTCCAGTATCCCGGCACGCACGGTCACGTGCATGATTTTACCGGCCTGATCGCGCGCCTGCACCAGGCGGGCGCCATATCAATCGTCGCCGCCGATATCCTGGCGCTGACGCTGTTGAAATCGCCCGGCGAAATGGGTGCCGATATCGCCGTCGGCTCCTCGCAGCGCTTCGGTGTCCCGGTCGGCTACGGCGGCCCGCATGCAGCCTACATGTCGGTCAAGGATGCCATCAAGCGCTCCATGCCCGGCCGCCTCGTCGGCGTCTCCGTCGATGCCCGCGGCAACCGCGCCTATCGCCTGTCGCTGCAGACCCGCGAACAGCATATCCGCCGTGAGAAGGCGACGTCGAACATCTGCACCGCCCAGGTGTTGCTTGCCGTCATGGCCTCGATGTACGCTGTCTTCCACGGCCCGAAGGGCATCAAGGCGATCGCCCAGCAAGTGCACCAGAAAGCCGTGCTGATGGCCAAGGGCCTGGAAAAGCTCGGTTATAAGGTCGAACCCGACACCTTTTTCGACACGATCACCGTCGATGTCGGCCACATGCAAGGCCTCATCCTGCGTGCCGCCGTCGCCGAAGGCGTCAATCTGCGCAAGGTCGGCGAAACCGGGATCGGCATGAGCCTCGACGAACGCACCCGGCCGGCGACGCTCGAAGCCGTTTGGCGCGCCTTTGGTGGCAATTTCACTATCGCCGATTTCGAGCCCTCCTACCGCCTGCCGAAGGGCCTGCTCAGAACCAGCGATTACCTCACCCATCCGATCTTCCACATGAACCGTGCCGAAAGCGAGATGACGCGTTACATCCGCCGGCTGTCCGATCGGGATCTGGCGCTCGACCGCTCGATGATCCCGCTCGGCTCCTGCACGATGAAGCTCAATGCGACGGCGGAAATGCTGCCGATCACCTGGCCGGAGTTTTCCGACATCCATCCCTTCGTGCCGGCCGACCAGGCGCTCGGCTACCGCGAGATGATCGACGACCTGATCGAAAAGCTCTGCGCCGTCACCGGCTACGACGCCTTCTCCATGCAGCCGAATTCCGGCGCGCAGGGCGAATATGCCGGCCTGCTGACGATCCGCAACTATCATATCGCCAATGGCGACGGCCATCGTGACGTCTGCCTGATCCCGACCTCTGCGCATGGCACCAACCCGGCCTCGGCCCAGATGGTCGGCATGAAGGTCGTCGTCGTCAAGGTGCGCGAAAATGGCGATATCGATCTTGACGATTTCCGCGCCAAGGCGGAGCAGCATGCGGCAAACCTCTCCTGCTGCATGATCACCTACCCTTCGACGCATGGCGTCTTCGAGGAGACCGTCAAGGAGATCTGCGATCTGGTGCACGAGCACGGCGGCCAGGTCTATCTCGACGGCGCCAACATGAATGCCATGGTCGGCCTGTCCCGCCCCGGTGACATCGGCTCCGACGTTTCGCATCTCAACCTGCACAAGACCTTCTGCATCCCGCATGGTGGCGGCGGACCCGGCATGGGCCCGATCGGTGTCAAGGCGCATCTGGCTCCCTACCTGCCTGGCCATCCGGAAACCGACGGCCGTTCGGGTGCGGTCTCGGCCGCCGCCTTCGGCTCCGCCTCGATCCTGCCGATCTCCTGGAGCTATTGCCTGATGATGGGCGGCGAAGGCCTGACGCAGGCGACCAAGGTGGCGATCCTCAACGCCAACTATATCGCCACCCGGCTGAAGGGCGCCTATGACGTGCTCTACAAGTCGGCTGCCGGCCGCGTCGCGCATGAATGCATCATCGACACCCGTCCGCTGGTCGACAGCTCGGGCGTTACGGTCGACGACGTCGCCAAGCGCCTGATCGACTGCGGCTTCCACGCGCCGACCATGAGCTGGCCGGTCGCCGGCACGCTGATGATCGAGCCGACGGAAAGCGAGACCAAGGCCGAACTCGACCGCTTCTGCGAGGCGATGCTGGCGATCCGCGAGGAAGCCCGCGCCATCGAGGATGGCCGCATGGACAAGGTGAACAACCCGCTGAAGAACGCCCCGCACACGGTGGAAGACCTCGTCGGCGAATGGGATCGTCCTTACAGCCGAGAACAGGCCTGCTTCCCGCCCGGCGCCTTCCGCGTCGACAAATACTGGTCACCGGTCAACCGCGTCGACAACGTCTATGGCGACCGCAACTTGATCTGCACCTGCCCGCCGGTGGAAAGTTACGCAGAGGCAGCGGAATAGCGGTCGAGGCCGATGCTGTAGCGAAGGGCCGAACAATCCGAGCCCCTTCCATCATGGGAGGGGCTTTTCTAATTCTGATAGAGATGCGCGGTTAACCTTAGCCTCTAACCGTCTCTCGAAGCTCCGTTCGCCTGCGAACGTCATCTCTGGCATAACATGCTACGCCCTGCGTAGCTCAACGTCAGAGCAGCTGTCTGGTTAGCCGCTGATCCAGGTTCAACTCCTCGGCAGGGGCACCAGTTTCCCAGTTCCCCTGCTCTCTATCAGCTCGAAGCGTGCCGGTTTACGGCCTAGAAGCGCTCGCCGACCATATCCTCGCTTTTGGCCCACAATGCCCTGGCCGTCTCGGGATCGAGCGCGTAGGTGCGCACGCCTTCGGAAATCGGGCTGATCTCCGCATCCGTCACTTCGGAGATGTGGCAATTCTCGCAATATTTGCCGCCGACCGCGTCTGCCGGGGCGACGAAACCTGCCCAGACGGAGGTAGCCGCACCCTGAGGAATCGTCTTCCACTGGAAGGACGGCTTGCCCTCGGCGGCGAGTGCTGCGTTGATCTGCGTTATCATGCCTTCAATCATATTAGGGTCGAGATGACGGTCGAGTTCGGTCTGGATGCCGCCGGGATGCAGTGCCGTTGCACGGATGCCGCGCTCCTTGAGGCGCCGGTCGAGTTCCACTGCGAACAGGATATTTGCGGTTTTCGACTGGGCATAGGCCGCCCAGGGCTCATAGGTCTTGCTCTCGAAATTGAGGTCGTCGAGGCTAAAGGGCGCCATGCGATGGGCCGAGGATGCGACGATCACCACTCGGCCGCCCGATTTGATCAGCGGCGCGATGCGGTTGACCAGCACGAAATGACCGAGATGGTTGGTGCCGAACTGCGTTTCGAAGCCATCGGCGGTGCGGCCGAAAGGAGCCGCCATCACGCCGGCATTGGCAATGACGACATCGAAGGGCCGGCCATCCCCAATGAGCGCATCGGCGCAGGCGCGCACGCTTGCCAGAGAGGCAAGATCAAGCTCGACGATATCCAGGCTGCCGCCATTGGCCGCACCGGCGCGCACGACTTCCGTTGCCGCCCTCGCCTTTGCAAGGTCACGTGCCGTACCCACCACCTGCGCTCCATGGGCTGCCAACACGCGCGCGGTTTCCACGCCGAGGCCGGCCGAAACACCCGTCACCAGAACTCGCTTGCCCTTGAGATCGACGCCGGCGAGCACCTCATCGGTGGTTGATGTCGCGCCAAAAAGTCCACTCATGATTATCTCCTTGATTATGGACGCACCGCTCCGGGCTGGTGGACCATTGCCCGCCGGCCTCAAATGAAATAAAAGGAGGATGCCTCCAGATAAATATGGAGGGTGCCTCCGGTTATCAAGGGGACTTCTCGGAAATGGCTGAAAAAAGTGACGGACCCACCGTCCGAAAGCCGCGTGCGGATGCCGAACGCAATCGTCTTCTGCTGATGGAAACGGCAAAGACCGTCTTTGCCGACAAGGGTTCCAGCGCCAGCCTGGAGGAAATCGCCCGCATCGCGGGCGTCGGCATCGGCACACTCTATCGCCATTTCCCGACGCGCGATGCACTGGTTTCCGCCATCTACCGCAACGAGACGACGCAGCTTGCCGCTGCCGCCAAAAGTCTTGCCGATACACATCCGCCTGTCGAAGCGCTTCGCCTGTGGCTGGTGCAGTTCGTGGATTATGTCGTGACGAAACACGGCATGTCCGAGGTGCTGGATTCTTTGGTCGGCGGCACCTCCGAGCTCTATGCCGATTCTGCCGATTTGATCATAGGTGCCGTCAATCTGCTGGTGGATCGCGCAGTCGCCACCGGTGAAATCCGTCTGGCGATGGACCCACTCGATATCCTGCGCGCCCTGGCGGGCGGCGCGAGCATCAGCTGTGGCCCCGCCTGGCGGGATGCGGCAAGGCAACTCATCGATATTCTGATAGCGGGCATGAAAGCCAGTCGCTGAGGCTGTCGTACCATCCGGCACGGCCGTCTCAGATGGAGTTGCGCAAGAATGGCAACATCGACATGGAGGATCTCCGCGAAGCTGGAAGAACCTCGTCGGCGATTGGGATCGCCCCCATAGCCGCGAACAGGCCTGCTTCTCGCCCGGCGGCTTCCGCGTCGACAACGTCTACGACGACCGCAACCTCATCTGCAGCTGCCCGCTGGTGGAAATCTACGTCGAGGCGGCCGAATAGCAGCGTTAGCCAAAGCTCCTCCCACGGGTTGGGAGGGGCTTTATGCTTTTGGCGCTCAAGGATCAAATTTAACCTTTCTTAGCAAGTCTCTGTTAGCAATTCATAAAGGCGGCTTCCATCAACATGGATCATCGTCGGTCCCTTGTTTTGCGTGCAGGTTCTTATGCGTCCATCGGCTGTGCTAGCAATCCTCCTCGCCGCCTTGATCCTGTCGGGATGCGCCGCAAGTTCTGGCGCCGAAGATGTGCTCACCCCCGTACCGTCGCGGGAAACGACCAACGCCATCACCCAGCCGAGCGGCCCGATACCGGCTGCCGCCGTGGGCGATCCTGCGCCCCAGGCAAGCCCGCCGCCGCAGGCGTTGAGCTGGACAGGAGAGGTTCCAGAGCCGCAGGCGCTCGTGCCCGCAGACAGGCCGGTCGGCATGCCGATGCCGATGGAAAAGCCGGTCGCCCTGCTGATGCCGACCAATCCCGCCGGCAATACAATGCCCGATCTCGGCACGAGGTCGCCGACCCGCGGGCAAATTTACGGCCACCGGTTCCGCGATGCCAAGCCGATCAACTTCGGCTCCACCTCGCCCAGAAAGCTAGCCGTCCACGGTGTCGACGTGTCGCGCTGGCAGGGCGAGATCGACTGGGAGACCTTGCGGCGGCAAGGCGCGAACTTCGTCTACATCAAGGCCACCGACGGCGGCGATCACCTCGATCCGATGTTCAAGAAAAACTGGCGCCGGGCCAAGGAAGCCGGCCTGAAACACGGCGCATATCACTTCTTCTACTGGTGCCGGACAGCCGGCGAACAGGCCGACTGGTTCATCCGCAACGTGCCGAGGGAAGCCAACGCTCTTCCACCCGTCATCGACGTTGAATGGAACGGCGAATCGAGCTGCAAGAGGCGCATCTCGCCTGCACGTGTCCGGGAAAAGATGCAGGTTTTCATGGACAAGCTGGAGCGCTATTACGGCCAACGCCCGATCATCTACACGGCGCCGGACTTCTACCGCGACAATTTGAAGGGTCAACTGCTCGACTATCCCTTCTGGCTGCGCTCGGTCGCCGCTCATCCCTCCAAGGTTTATCCGGGCCGCAAGTGGCTCTTCTGGCAGTATTCCGGCTCCGGCCTTTCCGATGGCGTCGACGGCAAGATCGATCTCAACGTGTTCAACGGCAACGAAAGCGACTGGCACGACTGGGTGGCGTCGCGGTAGCCGAGCCCGCCAGGTCAGTCCGCTTGCCTGACCTCACGCGGACTTCTGCACCTTGACCGGCACGCCCTTGTAGGCAGGCGTTCCCGATCTCCGGTCGTAATCACCAAGCGCGATGACCCTGTTCATCTCGGGATAATATCCGGCGATGGAGCCAACAGGGATGTCGTAGGCCACTGCGGTGAAGCCTTTGACCGCCCTGCTGCCGGTTTCAGCGACCGACTCGATATCGACCTTGTCGCCGTCGGCGAGGCCGCGTGCGGAGAGATCCCCGCTGTTCATGAAGATCACGTCACGGCGGCCGAAGACACCTCGATAGCGGTCGTCAAGGCTGTAGATTGTCGTGTTGTACTGGTCGTGACTGCGCAGCGTTGTCAGAACCAGTGTGTCTGCGTCTGCAAGGCGCGGATCTTCCTCCAGTCCAGGCGCGATGAGGAACTGCGCTTTTCCTGAGGGCGTGCGCCATTGCCGATCGGAGGCGGCCACCGTGAGCCGGAAGCCGCCGGGTTTCCTGACCCTTGTGTTGAAATCATGGAAATCGGGAAAGACCACCTCGATCTTTTCGCGAATGCGGTTGTAGTCAGCGACCATCCCGTCCCAATCGATATCGTATTTGGCGCCGAGCGTTGCCTTGGCGATGCCGGCGATAATGGCCGGTTCGGACCTTAGTTCGTCGCCGGGCGGCTTCAGAAAGCCGCGTGAGGCGTGCACCATCGACATGGAATCCTCGACGGTCACCGATTGTGGTCCCGTCTTCTGAATGTCTTGATCGGTACGACCGAGGACAGGAAGGATGATGGAGTTTCGGGCGATCAGCAGATGCGAGCGATTGGGTTTTGTCGCGAGATGGACCGCAAGGTCGAGCTTGCGCATACCTTCGAACGTCGCTTCCGGATCGGATATGGCGACGGCGAGATTGCCGCCGAGACAGACAAGCGCCTTCGACCGGCCTTCGATGATCGCCTCGATGGCCTCGATGGCATTATGGCCTTTCTCCTCGGGCGGGCGGAAACTGAAGGCCTTCTCCATACCATCGAGAAGCGCCTTGTTGGGGATCTCGGTGATCCCGACGGTCCGGTCACCTTGAACGTTCGAATGCCCCCGCAGCGGGCAGATACCAGCACCCTGGCGGCCGATATTTCCCCGCAACATCAGGAAGTTGGCAAGCTGCTGGACATTGGCGGTGCCGTGGCTGTGCTGGGTGATGCCCATGCCATAGCAGAGGATGACATTGCGGGCGTTGAGATAGACATCAACGGCGCTGTCGAGCGCTTCGAGCGTCAGTCCTGATCTCTTCAGGATCGACACCCACTCCGTCTTTGCAATATCGGCCTTGAGAGCCTCCAGTCCGATCGTGTGGGCTTCGATGAATTCACGGTCGAGAAAGCCTTTGCCGCCTGCCGCGATATCGGCATCGTCGCGCTCGAATATCCGCTTCATCAGGCCCTTGAGGGCAGCGAGATCCCCGCCGGTGCGCAGCTGATGATAAGCCGATGCGATCGGCGTCGAAGACATCGTCGCCATTTCCACCGGGTTCTGCGGTGCCGCAAATTTCTCGAGCGCGCGTTCTTTCAGGGGATTGAAGACCACGACCGGGACGCCGCGCCTCGCGGCATCATGCAGGGTGGTCATCATCCGCGGGTGGTTGGTGCCAGGATTGTGGCCGAAGCTGAAGATCGCATCGGCATGATCGAAATCTTCGAGGGTCACCGTGCCCTTCCCGACCCCGATCGAGTGTGGCAGGCCGACGCTGGTTGCCTCATGGCACATGTTCGAGCAGTCGGGAAAATTGTTGGTGCCGTAGGCCCTGACGAAAAGCTGGAACAGGAATGCCGCCTCGTTCGAGGCGCGTCCCGATGTGTAGAATTCAGCCATGTCAGGATCGGGCAGTTTGCGCAGTTCCGCGCCGATCAGCGCGAAGGCTTCCTCCCAGCCGATCGGCAGGTAACGGTCGCTGGCGTGATCATAGACCAGCGGGTGCGT
Organism: Rhizobium leguminosarum bv. viciae USDA 2370; assembly: GCF_002008365.1. GTDB lineage: Bacteria > Pseudomonadota > Alphaproteobacteria > Rhizobiales > Rhizobiaceae > Rhizobium > Rhizobium leguminosarum. The sequence continues at coordinate 608,007 of NZ_MRDL01000051.1, read as the reverse complement.
CAGGCGGCCCTGGTCTTCCAACTGATGGTCGTTCCATTGCCACAGCTCGGCGACCGTATGCGCCGCGAAAAAGTCAGGCCCGGCACGTTTCGCCGTGGATTCCCAGGTGATCGCCTTGGCGCCATTTTCACAGAACTCGAACGAACTCGTATGTTTGGGATCGGGCCAAGCGCAGCCCGGACAATCGAAGCCCTCGGGCTGATTGGCTTTCAGCAGCGTCGCAGCCCCCTGCGCAATGACCTGCTGGCGCGCAAGGGTTTCGGCAACGGCTTTGAGTGCACCCCAGCCGCCGGCGGGGGCCGTGTATTTCTCAATGCCTTTCGGCCGCTTCTTGGTCATCACCTGCTCCACAAATCCGCCGAGGGTCAGCCCATTATCAATGCAAAGGGATGCCATGCGATAGATGGCGCGGACATCCACTTAAAAAAGATCGGACCGCTCCAAGGGGCGGCGGAGCGGTCCTGGCGGATCGTCGGATCCACGAGACTTCGGCGCGGGAGGGGACATGCCGATGTCTATCGGCACATTCGCGGTGCCGGTCTCCACATGGAAGTCACTTCCGAGAGACACCCAGACCTTACCGTCCCGATAGCAGGTAACGAAACTATACATAGGTATTGGGGATGATCTTGTTGATCCGGTCATCGCATCCCAATCTCGTCGGCCCCGCTGAAACCTGGACAGAAGTATAGGCCGAGCTACACCAGCATTGAATGTCCTGCATTTCAAACCTGCTCGACGGTTCTTTCAAGGCCAGCGAACAGGAACGCAAAACTGACAGCCGCGCAACCAGATCGCCCCATTCCGAAATCCGTTCATTCCAGCCAAGGAGAATAGCCATGGACCATATCGAACTTGAAAATCGTCGCAAAGGCGCTCCACTGCCGCCTATCCTGGATATAGTCCCGTGCCGATCCTGCACAGAGGCGACGGCACAAGGCCCTGACCTAAGGCTTTTGCTAACGCAAAGCCTTCAGCATTTCCTAAACCCTCACAGCTAGAAGGTTACCATCCAGTTCTGGGGAAACGGCTGATGAGCATATCGGGTATTACGAGCATTGCTCTTTCGGGAATGCGGGCGCAGACCACACGTGTCGGCGCAATTGCCAACAACATCGCAAACAGTAGCACGCCGGACTATGCCAGGCTGAATACCAGCCTCACCTCCGTTGTATCAGGCGGCGTCCAGGCCCTCGTCGACCCGACCGCATCCGATGTCGATCCGACCACCGAACTGACCGATCTGATCGAAGCCGAGCAGAGCTACAAGGCGAACGCCGTGGTCTTCGAGACCGGCGCCGACATGTGGGAAATGCTGATGAGCATCAAGCGCGATTGAGCACGCCCTAATTTCATCGAGAATTGGCTGGCTGAGAATTTCCCGCCAGCCTGAAAGTCGCGGCTATCAGGAATGCGCCGGCTCACCCTGGCGCTGGGCAGCAAGGGCAGCGAGATCGGCAGGCTTCAGCTCGACGGATTCGCCGCAGCCGCAGGCCGACGTCTGGTTCGGATTGGTGAAGGTGAAGCCGGAGCGCAACTTCGTCGTCTCAAAGCCCATTTCGGTACCGAGCAGATAGAGGGCTGCCGACGGCTCGACCCAGACTTTGGCACCATCGCGCTCAATCAGATCGTCCTTGGCATTGGGCTCGGTCACCAGGTCGATGGTATATTCCATCCCGGCGCAGCCGCCCTTCTTGATGCCGACGCGCACGCCCTTGGCATCAGGCCCAGAATTGTCGACGATCGCTTTGACGCGGGCCGCAGCCCCGTCCGTCATGCTCATGATTGCAAAGCCCATCGGCTCATTCTCCTTCCGCAACCGGGGTCAAGATCCGGCGCATCGTGACTCAAATGTAGTACCCTGAGGTAAACGGATCAATACCGCGGGATCTCAGTACCAGCCGACGGCGACTTGCGCCTCTTCGGACATTCGATCCGGCGTCCACGGCGGATCGAAGGTCATGGCCACCTCGACGCCTGATACGCCTTCGACGGCGCCGACGGCGTTTTCGACCCAGCCTGGCATCTCGCCGGCAACCGGGCAGCCCGGGGCGGTCAGCGTCATCATGATCTTCACCATCCGGTCGTCCTCGATGTCGATCTTGTAGATCAGACCAAGTTCGAAGATGTCGGCTGGAATTTCCGGATCGTAGACGGTCTTCAGCGCGCTGATGACGTCGTCGCTCAGCCGCGCCAGCTCATCGGCCGGAATGCTGGAATGCACGATGCCTTCGCGCACGTCGATCTTCTGTTCGCTTTCGTCCAGGCTCATCACGGACACTCCTCAAGCAAAGAACTTGCGCGCATATTCAAGCGCATCGGCCAGGGCATCGACATCGGCGCGGGTATTGTACATGCCGAAGGATGCACGGCATGTGGATGTGACGCCGAAGCGTTTCAAGAGCGGCATGGCGCAATGCGTGCCGGCCCTGACCGCAACACCCTGCCGGTCGATCACCATCGAGACGTCATGGGCATGAATGCCGGCAAGCTCGAAGGAGAAGATACTCCCCTTGTCGGGCGCCGTCCCGAAGACCCGCAGCGAATTGACCGATTTCAGCCGCTCGACCGCATAGGCAGAAAGATCGGCCTCGTGGCGCGAAATCGCCTCGCGTCCGACCTTCTCCATATAGTCGAGTGCATAACCGAGCCCGATCGCCTGCACGATCGGCGGCGTGCCGGCCTCAAAACGATGCGGCGGGTCGTTATAGGTCACCATATCCTCGGCAACTTCGAAGATCATCTCGCCGCCGCCCTGGAACGGCCGCATCTCGAAAAGCCGCTCCTTTTTGCCGTAGAGCACGCCGATGCCGGACGGGCCGTAGAGCTTGTGACCGGTCATGACGTACCAGTCGCAATCGATATCCTGCACATCGACCGGCAGATGCACGGCGCCCTGGCTGCCGTCGATCAGCACCGGGATGCCGCGCTCATGCGCGATCCGGCAGACCTCCTTGACGGGAACGATAGTGCCGAGCGCATTCGACATATGGGTGATGGCGACGAGCTTGGTGCGCTCCGTCAGGCTTTTCTCGAAATCTTCGATATGGAAGGCGCCCTCGTCGTCGACGGGCACCCAGACAAGCTTGGCGCCCTGCCGCTCGCGGATGAAGTGCCAGGGCACGATGTTGGAATGGTGCTCCATGATCGTCAGGACGATCTCGTCGCCTTCGCCAATCCTAGGCATGCCCCAGCCATAGGCGACGGTGTTGATCGCTTCCGTCGAATTCTTGGTGAAAACGATGTCGTTGACCGAAGGTGCATTAAGGAAGCGGCGCACCTTCTCGCGCGCTGCCTCATAGGCGTCCGTGGCCGCATTCGAAAGATAGTGCAGGCCGCGATGCACATTGGCATATTCATGGCTATAGGCATGCGAGATGGCGTCGATCACCACCTGCGGCTTCTGCGCCGAGGCACCGTTGTCGAGATAGACCAGCGGCTTGCCGTGCACCTTCTCCGCCAGGATCGGAAAATCCCGACGGATGGCTTCGACGTCGTATTGGGTGGCCGGCACTATCTTGTCCATTGATATATCCGATCAGGCGTGCTTTTCGAGCCAGGCCGAAATCACGCCTTCCAGCGCCTCGACCAGGGCCTCGTCTTCCAGTTCCTCGACGATCTCGGCGACGAAGGCGTTGACGAGCATCGCCCGCGCCTTGTTCTCCGGAATGCCGCGCGCCATCATGTAATAGAGGTGATTGGCGTCGATATCGGTCACCGTCGCGCCGTGGCCGCACTGCACGTCGTCGGCGAAGATTTCAAGCTCGGGCTTGACCGAGAATTCGGCATCGTCGGACATCAACAGCGTGTTGCAGGCCATCTTGGCATCGGTCTTCTGCGCATCGGGCGCGACCCGGATCATGCCCTGGAAGACGCCCTTGGCGCGGTCGAAGACGACGTTGCGGATCACTTCGGTCGAGCCGGTGTTCGGCACGTCGTGGCCGAGCACCATCGTCACGTCGGTATGGCTGTCGCCCCCGAGCAGGTTGATGCCGCGCAACGTCAGATCGGCGCCCTCGCCCGTCACCTTGATGTTAAGCTCCTGGCGCACCAGCCTGCCGCCGGCATTGATGACGAAAAGCCGGAGCTTGGCGTCAGCGCCGAGATCGATGCGGATCTGCCCGAGATGCGTATCGTCGGCCCCCTGCTGCTGCAGGATGATCCAGGTCAGTTCCGTGCCTTCGCCCACCGTGATGTCGCTGACGTGGGACACGAGAGCCGCATCACCGGTCACCGTGAGGTGACGCTCGATGACGGTCGCCTTGACACCGGCGCCGAAGGCCACGGGAAGGCGCGTATGTGCCTGCCCACCCGCATGGATGAACTGGATTTCAAGAGGGTTTTCAAGCTCGGCATCGGCAGGCACGTCGATGACATAGCCGTCGCGCACGAAGCTGCCATTGATGCGGCCGACGGCGTCGTCGCTGCCGAGCGCATCGAGCCCGCCTGCGGCAGAGCCGTCAAGCAGACGTTCAAAATAGGCCGAAACGCCAAGACCGTCGGCCGTAGCCTTCTGGTTGGAATGGCCCTGGATCACCGCCAGCACCGTGGCATCAGCAACGAGCGGCTCCAAAGCCTCCGAGCCGGCATCGCCCGCCTGCGGCGGAACGGTGCGCAGCAGATTCTTGAGGTCGGTATAATGCCAAGCCTCGACGCGGCGCGTCGGCAGGCCGGCCTTCTTCAGGTCGTCGAGAAGCCGGTCGCGCAGGGCCGTCACCGCACCATTGCCCGGCAGTTCGCCGATCTGCTGGTTGAAGGCCTCGATCAACGCTGTCTCGGCCGCAGTCAGGCGGCTCGTCGTCTGCATGTTCATGGACGTCGTCCTTTCCACCCGAACTCAGGCTGCCGTGCCGATGATGTCGGCATAGCCGTTGGCTTCCAGCTCATGCGCCAGCGTCTTGTCACCCGACTTGATCACCTGGCCCTTGTAGAGCACGTGGACGGTATCCGGCACGATATAGTCGAGCAGGCGCTGGTAATGGGTGATGACCACAACCGCGCGGTCCGGCGAACGCAACGCATTGACGCCGTCGGCGACGATCTTCAGCGCATCGATGTCGAGGCCGGAATCGGTTTCGTCAAGCACGCAGAGCTTCGGTTCGAGCAGCGCCATCTGCAGGATTTCGGCGCGCTTCTTCTCGCCGCCGGAAAAGCCGACATTCAGCGGCCGCTTCAGCATCTCGGTATTGATCTGCAGCTTGCCGGCGGCATCCTTGACCCGGCGCATGAAATCCGGCGTCGTCAACTCGTCCTCGCCGCGCGCCTTGCGCTGCTCGTTCATCGCCACCTTCAGGAACTGCATAGTGGCAACACCCGGAATTTCGACCGGATACTGGAAGGCCAGGAAGATGCCCTTGGCCGCGCGCTCGGCCGGATCGAGCTCGAGGATGCTCTCGCCATTATAGAGAATGTCGCCCTCGGTGACTTCGTAATCGCTGCGGCCGGAGAGCACATAGGAGAGCGTCGACTTGCCGGAGCCGTTCGGCCCCATGATGGCAGCAACTTCGCCGGCCTTCACCGTCAGGTTCAGACCACGGATGATCTCGGTGCCGTCTTCGGCGATGCGGGCATGGAGGTTTCTGATTTCAAGCATTTCGTTCTTCCTGTCCATAAGGCGGGTCCAAGTGCCGCCTGATTGACCGTGCTCATCGGTCTCGATCGTCATCCTCGGGCTTGTCCCGAGGATCTAAGCCTTCAATTGTAATCGCTCCACTCCCGCGTATTCGGATGCGGTCGATAGATATTCTCGATTTCATCGATCCGCTCGTAGAGGTCGATCCAGGTCGGATTGATGCCCTCTATAAGCTTGATTTTCCATTCACGCAGGTAGCGTTAAAGACTTCTCTCGTCGGATCGCCAACACGATGTTCGGGTGGTTCTCAAACCAGACAAGATTCTTTGCTCTGTATTTCTGCGTAAAGCCCTTCTGGATCTCGTTGCGGTGTTCCCAATGCGTCCGTGCAAATCACTCGTAACGCCGGTGTAGATCACGCCTCGCGGTTTGTCGGACATCATGTAGACGAAACCACTCATCCTTTGTTCTCTGGCCGCTGCAGATCCTCGGGACAAGCCCGAGGATGACGGAAACCGTGTTTACCCCACCGAACCCTCGAGCGAGATGCTGATCAGCTTCTGTGCCTCGACGGCGAATTCCATCGGCAGTTCCTGCAGGACTTCCTTGACGAAGCCGTTGACGATCAGTGCGATCGCGGCTTCGGTCGGGATGCCGCGCTGCAGGCAGTAGAACAGCTGGTCCTCGGAGATCTTCGAAGTCGTCGCTTCATGCTCGAACTGCGCCGTCGAATTCTTCGCCTCGATGTAGGGCACGGTGTGGGCGCCGCACTTGTCACCGATCAAAAGCGAATCGCACTGGGTGAAGTTGCGCGCATTCGACGCCTTGCGGTGAGCCGAGACCTGGCCGCGATAGGTGTTGTTGGAAACGCCGGCGGCGATACCCTTGGAGACGATGCGGCTCGACGTGTTCTTGCCGAGATGGATCATCTTGGTGCCGCTGTCGATCTGCTGATGGCCATTCGAAACGGCGATCGAGTAGAATTCGCCGCGGCTGTCGTCGCCGCGCAGGATGCAGGACGGATACTTCCAGGTGATCGCCGAGCCGGTTTCGACCTGCGTCCAGGAGATCTTCGAACGGTCGCCGCGGCAATCGCCGCGCTTGGTGACGAAATTGTAGATGCCGCCCTTGCCGTTCTTGTCGCCCGGATACCAGTTCTGCACCGTCGAATATTTGATCTCGGCGTCATCGAGCGCAACCAGCTCGACCACGGCGGCATGCAATTGGTTTTCATCGCGCTGCGGCGCCGTGCAGCCTTCGAGATAGGAGACGTAGGCGCCCTCTTCCGCAATGATCAGCGTGCGCTCGAACTGGCCGGTGCCCTTCTCATTGATGCGGAAATAGGTGGACAGCTCCATCGGGCAACGAACGCCCTTCGGCACGAAGACGAAGGAGCCGTCGGTAAAGACCGCCGAATTCAGCGTCGCGTAATAATTGTCCGAGGTCGGCACGACCGAGCCGAGATATTTCCGGACGAGATCGGGATATTCGCGGATGGCTTCCGAGATCGACATGAAGATCACGCCGGCCTTCTTCAGCTCTGCCTTGAAGGTGGTGACGACCGAGACGCTGTCGAAAACGGCGTCGACGGCGATCTTCGGCTTCTCGACGCCGGCAAGAATCTCCTGTTCACGCAGCGGAATGCCGAGCTTCTCATAGACCTTCAACAGCTCCGGATCGACCTCGTCGAGCGACTTCGGACCCGGCGTGCTTTTCGGCGCGGCGTAATAATAGATGTCGTTGAAATCGATCTTCGGATAGTTGACGCGCGCCCAGGTCGGCTCTTCCAGCGTCAGCCAGCGACGATAGGCCTCGAGACGCCATTCCAGCATCCACTCCGGCTCCTGCTTCTTCGCCGAAATGAAACGAATGATGTCCTCGGACAGGCCTTTTGGCGCCTTATCCATCTCGATGACGGTCTCGAAACCGTATTTGTACTGGTCCACATCGATCAGGCGGACCTGGTCGATTGTTTCCTGCACGGCAGCCATCTCATTCTCCAATCTCGCCGGATACAAGGTCCGGCAGCTTGTAGCGTTTGGGCAATTGTCCTGCCCTTTATGTAAGAGGCCAAAAGGGACTTTTCAGCCCGATTGGCAAGCAGAAATTTGCGTTTCCGCAAGTTTTGACGGGTCAAGCCGCCTCGCCCGCCGACCTCCGCCGACAGGCAATCTTCGCGAAAGCCGCAATCGCCCTGTCGACATCGTCTTCCGTCGTCGAAAAGCCGAGCGAGATACGTAGCGCTCCGAGCTTGGCGTCACGTCCCATTGCCGTCAGCACGTGGCTTTCCCCGAGCCGACCGGATGAGCAGGCCGAACCTGCAGAAAGGGCAACGCCTTCGAGATCGAAGGCGATCTGCCCGGTCTCAGCCTTCAGCCCCGGCAGGGTGAAGAAGATCGTATTGGCGACGCGCTCGCCGCCCTCGCCGTGGATCATCACATCGGATGCCGCCTCACGCATGCCGGCTTCCAGCCGCTCGCGCAGCGCGCCGATCGTCGCATTGCGCGCCTCGAGTTCGTCGGACGCAGCTTCTGCCGCCGCGCCGAAGCCGATCAGCGCCAGAGAATTCTGTGTCCCTGAGCGGTGACCCCGCTCCTGCCCGCCGCCCTGGATCAGCGGCCTGGGCATCAGCGCCTCGCCGCGTGCGATGAGCGCGCCGGCCCCCTTCGGCCCACCGATCTTGTGCGAGGAGACGATCATGAAATCGGCGCCGATCTTCTCGATATCGAGCGCGATGCGGCCTGCCGCCTGAACGGCGTCGACGACGAAGAGCCCGCCATGGGCGTGGACGATCTTTGCCGCCGCCTCAACCGGCTGCACGATGCCCGTCTCGTTGTTGACGAGCATGATAGCGACCATCGGCAGGCCGGCGGCCTTGTCATGCGCATCAAGCCGGAGGCCGAGCGCATCGAGATCGACGATACCGGCTTCCGTCACCGGGATCTCCGTCATACTCTCCCTGGCGAAGCGGCCGCCTTCGCGCACAGCCGGATGCTCGATCGCCGAAAAATAAAGATGGCCGAGCCGAAGCGGCGTGCGGCCCATGCGGAAATCCGGTGTCAGCACCAGGTTAGCGGCTTCGGTCGCACCGCTGGTAAAGACCACATTGCCAGGACCGGTGCCGGCAAGTGCCGCCACCTTGCGCCGTGCGCCTTCGATGGCGGCGCGCGCGGCGCGGCCCTCTCCGTGCACGCTGTTCGGATTGCCAAACACATCGATGGCGCGCATGATCGCCGCGCGTGCTGCGGGGTGCAGCGGCGCTGTGGCATTCCAGTCGAGATAAAGGCGTGGCGGCGCCATGATCTTCAGTCCTGCGCTTGACGAGCTTGCTTCAGCGGCCGCGGTTCATTTTTCTTGAAATTTCCGCCGGGCTTGCCTTATGACACGTTCCACGATGCGTGGATCGCCATGCAAGTTTCGAATTGTTCTAAACTGCGTTTTAGAAAAGCTGACAACACTAGTCAAGTCATGTTGTCATCCAGCGCAGCGCGAACGCGAAATAAAACCCGGAGTACCAATGCCCGAAGTTATTTTCAACGGCCCAGCCGGCCGTCTTGAAGGCCGCTACCAGCCCTCCAAGGAAAAAAGCGCGCCCATCGCCCTGATTCTGCATCCGCATCCGCAGTTCGGCGGCACGATGAACAATCAGATCGTCTATCAGCTCTTCTACATGTTCCAGAAGCGCGGGTTCACGACGCTGCGCTTCAACTTCCGGGGCATTGGCCGCAGCCAGGGTGAATTCGACCATGGCGCCGGCGAACTCTCGGATGCCGCCTCGGCGCTCGACTGGGTGCAGAGCCTGCATCCCGATTCCAAGACCTGTTGGGTCGCCGGTTATTCCTTCGGCTCCTGGATCGGCATGCAGCTCCTGATGCGCCGGCCGGAGATCGAAGGCTTCATGTCGATCGCGCCGCAGCCGAACACCTACGACTTTTCCTTCCTGGCGCCCTGCCCCTCTTCTGGCCTGATCATCAACGGCGAAGCCGACAAGGTGGCGCCAGAAAAGGATGTCAACGGCTTGGTCGAGAAGCTGAAGACCCAGAAGGGCATCCTCATCACCCACCGCACCGTTGCCAACGCCAACCACTTCTTCAATGGCCAGGTGGAAACGCTGATGGGCGAATGCGAGGATTACCTCGACCGTCGCCTCAACGGCGAACTGGTGCCGGAACCGGCCGCCAAGCGGATTCGCTGACACCACAAAATCTCGGCCTCATCGATGCCGTGACGGTCCGGAACACCACCGGGCCGGATGTGTCAGAACAGATCACCTACCGTGTTGCAATGTATGTTGCAGTGCGGTAGGGTCCTCGCGATCCTAACAAAAGCGAGGTCCGCAATGACCAAGTCGTTCGGGGAAGTCCTGGATAAGTATAGGGGAATTGGTCCGGGGTTCGATTTTCTTCGAATAGGGCTCGCCTTTTCCATCGTATTGACCCATTCCTTTTTGTTAACCGAGAACAATGACTTCATCAGGGGGTCGGTATTCTGGTTTACTGAATACGCTCTTGTTCCGATGTTCTTCGCTTTGAGCGGATTTCTCATCGCCGGCAGCGCCCAGCGACTGAGCCTCCGGAATTTCCTGATCAACCGAGGCTTGCGCATCGTCCCGGCCCTTGCGGTCGATATCGTCGTCTGTTCGTTGATTATCGGGCCGATCATAACGGTCGTTTATCATTCCGAATATTTTACCGATCAGCGGTTTTTCAAATACTTCCTGAATATCGTCGGCTGGATCCATTACGAGCTTCCGGGCGTGTTCGAGAATAATCCAAGCCAGCGCGTCAATGGCGCTCTCTGGACGGTTCCCTGGGAGATCTTCTGCTACATCATCATGTCGTTCCTGATGATCACCGCCATCGTCAAGACGCGCTACAAGCTGCTCGCGGTGACGATCGCCTACATCGCCATCGGCCTTATCGTGCAGAAGATGCCCTATCTGTTACCTGATACAATCAAGCCGATCGCTCGCTTCCTGTTCATGAGCCGAGGCTCCCAGCTGATAACCGCCTTCATGATGGGCATCGTCGCCTTTCAGTTCAAAGCGGTCATTCCGCATTCCCGCTGGCTGTTCGCCGCCGCCTGCCTGATTTGCATCGTCGCCATTCTGACCCTGGACAGCCGGGCGACGGAGTCGGTGATGAACCGGCCACTGGTGATCACTTCTCTCGTTTACATCACCGTCTTCGTCGGCCTGTCCGAGGTGCCCATTCCGGCCTTTTTCAGGAAGGGCGACTATTCCTACGGCGTCTATCTCTATCACGACCCGTTTTTGCAGATCTGGATCAGCTCGTTCCCGTCGGTGTTTCTCTACCCGAAATATGGTGCGCTCGCGCTCTATCTCGTCGGTCTGCCATCGGCTCTCGCCGTCGCGGTGCTGTCCTGGCATTTCATCGAGAAGCCGATCCTTGGCCTTCGCAAGAAGTTCTCGTTCATCGCTCAGGTCAGGGGCGTCGAGGATAGCAACCGGGCTGGTCGCGAATCAAATGTCCGGCCGGTCGCGGTAAAAAGCTAGGGCATTGGCGGCCGCATGTCGGCGGTGAGTTCGAAAGTCGTGCCAAGCACTCCGTCGATCGGGATCGGCGCGCGTTCGCGCATGCCGATCTTTCTGAGGACGCGTTGCGAGGCGATGTTTTCGGGATGCGTGAAGGCGATGAAGCCTTGCGCAAACTGCCTTCCGAAAAACCAGTCGGCCAACACGCCTGCCGCCTCGGTTGCCAGGCCCTTGCCCCACGCCTCCTCGCGCAGGGAATAACCGAGTTCAAATTGCTCGCTCCTGAACTTCGAAATGCCCGCGCGGCCGATGAAGTTGCCGTCTTCGGCGAGGAGCTTGTATTTGGTCGTGCCGTCGCGCGCCTGCTCCTCGAACCAGCCCCTCAGCCGCTGCTCAGCCTTCTCGATGCTCCACGGCGCGTTACCGGACAGATAGCGGGTCGTCGCCATCGTCGAATGCAGCTGCTGTACCAGGGCCGCATCGCCTTTGTCCCACATGACGAAGCTCAGCCGCGGTGTCTTCAGTATGACCCTCTGCTCTCTCATGGCGTTGCCACCACCCCGCCGCTGACTGGGACGCCCACTCCCGTTGTGCCAGGAAATGTCAACGGCAGCCCGTCCAGCGACCGGACGGCGAGGTAGGCCCAGGCCTCGGCTTCCATCGCGTCGCCATCGAAGCCTGCCTCCTCGGCGCTCAGTACCTTCGAGCCGAACCTTTCGGCCATGACCGAAAATTCCGCCATCAGAGTGGCGTTCAGCCGCCCGCCGCCGCAGACGATATAGACCGCTGGGGTCTCGGGCAGGAAGCTGGCGGATTTGATGATCGAGGCGGCGGCCACATGCGCCAGCGTCCGGGCGCCGTCTTCAAGGCTTGCTTCCTCGGGCCGAAGCGGGGCGAAATCGCCGCGGTCGAGGGAACGACGAACATTGCCGCGAAAGAACGGGCTTTGCAGATAACGCTCCGCCAGGCTGGCAACGACCTTGCCGCGCCCGCCGATCTCGCCGCCGGGATCATAGGTTCTGCCGATCTGCGTCTCCACCCACTGGTCGATCAGCGTATTGCCCGGCCCGCTGTCGAAGGCCGATATCCGGCCGTCCGTGCCGATAGAGGTGAGATTGGAGATGCCGCCGATATTGACGAAGCACACCGCCTGTCCCTGCTGTTGGAATTTTCCCGCAAGTGCTGCGTGATAGGCCGGCACCAGCGGCGCACCCTGCCCGCCATGGACCATGTCGTTGGCGCGCATGTCGTAGACCACCGGTATGCCGGTTCGGCGCGCCAGTTCCGGACCGTCGCCGATCTGGATCGTCAATCCCTCATCAGGGCGATGAAGCACCGTCTGGCCATGGAAGCCGAGAACATCGACGCCATCGGCTAAGAGCTCGAAACGCTCCATGAATGCCGTAACGGCAATTGCATGCCGTAAGGTCAGTTCCAACTCGATGGCACGAAGCTCAGCGGGCCGTTCGTTCCTGTCGCTCAGTGGACGTGCGATTTCCAGCGCCCGTTTGAGCTGCCCGCGAAAATCGGCATCATAGGGCACGCCCATGAATGGTCCGCGCTCGATGAAGCCGCGGCCGTCGGTCCTGATCAGCGCGACGTCGATTCCGTCCATCGACGTGCCGCTCATCAGACCGATCGCGGTCCTGATGATATCCATGAGGCTTGCCTCCCATGCGATTCCCGGATGCACTTTTATAAAAACAGTGCTAAACGCGCCGCGACAGATCAACAACAACGAACTTGCGTGAGGCCCACTCGGGTAAGCGCAGACACCAAGAGACGAAACCTATGTCCGAGTTCAAGTCCGATTTCCTCCGCACGCTGAAAGAGCGCGGCTTCATTCATCAGGTCTCCGATGAAAGCGGCCTCGATGACCTGTTCGCCAAGGAAACCGTGACGGCCTATATCGGCTTCGATCCGACGGCGCCCAGCCTGCACGCCGGCTCGCTGATCCAGATCATGATGCTGCACTGGATGCAGAAGACCGGTCATCGCGCCATCTCGCTGATGGGCGGCGGCACCGGTATGGTCGGCGATCCCTCCTTCAAGGAAGAAGCGCGCCAGCTCATGACCGTAGATACGATCGAAGGCAATATCGCCTCGATCAAGCGCGTCTTCTCCAATTACCTGAACTACGGCGACGGTCCGAAGGACGCGCTGATGATCAACAATGCCGAATGGCTGCGCTCGCTGAACTACCTCGAATTCCTGCGCGATGTCGGCAAGCACTTCTCGGTCAACCGCATGCTGTCCTTCGACAGCGTCAAGACGCGTCTCGACCGCGAACAGTCCCTGTCCTTCCTGGAATTCAACTACATGATCCTCCAGGCCTATGACTTCGTCGAGCTTGCCAAGCGCTACGATTGCCGCCTGCAGATGGGTGGTTCGGACCAGTGGGGCAATATCGTCAACGGTATCGATCTCGGTCACCGCATGGGGACACAGCAGCTCTATGCGCTGACATCGCCGCTGCTGACGACGTCATCCGGCGCCAAGATGGGCAAGTCGGCAACAGGCGCTGTCTGGCTGAACGCCGACATGCTCTCGGCCTATGATTTCTGGCAGTACTGGCGCAACACCGAGGATGCCGACGTCTCGCGCTTCCTGAAGCTCTACACCACGCTGCCGATGGATGAAATCGCCCGTCTCTCCGCACTCGGCGGCTCGGAGATCAACGAGGTCAAGAAGATCCTTGCGACCGAGGTGACGGCAATCCTGCACGGCCGCCAGGCCGCTGAACAGGCCGCCGAAACGGCACGCAAGACCTTCGAGGAAGGTGGCCTCTCGGAAAATCTTCCGTCGGTCGACGTGCCCGCCTCCGAGCTCGACGCTGGCATCGGCCTTCTGTCGCTGATCGTACGTGCCGGCCTTGCCGGTTCGAACGGCGAAGCGCGCCGTCACGTCCAGGGCGGTGCGGTCCGCATCAACGACGAGGCGGTCAGCGACGAACGCAAGATGATCGGCAGCGGCGAAATCACCGCCGACGGCATCATCAAGCTCTCGCTCGGTAAGAAGAAACACATCCTGATCCGCCGCGCGGCGTAAGCGGCTTTACCGAACAGATACCAAAGCCGGCGCCCGCGCCGGCTTTTTCTGTGCCTCACTATTCGGGTCGGCGAGCAAGATCATTCAGCTCCCCGTCGGCATTCCGCGTCATCTCGTTTGGTCTCCCGGAGAAGATAGCCGGCGGATCGACGCTTGAATCGGGCTTCACTCGCGACCACCAACTGATCGAGAAGATCGGCGGCGTCATCATCGCGTCGAGGGGAACCATGAGGACGTGGTCGGAACGGATGACCGCCTCTTGCGACTTCAGCCGCACGACCTTTTCCGCGGCAAGCGAAGTGTCGGCAATTGTCACAGCCATCATGGCGGCCGATGCGAAAGAAACTGTCCGGGCGCACTGCATCGCATCCTCCGACATTGCACCGACCGTTGCTTCCTGGCCGGGACAATATAGTACATCAGATTTTCCTAAAATAGGCAAAGCATCAATGTCGGACTTGTCAGGATAGGTCGGAATTGGCCTTGCCGAGAACGAACCCGCGCATTCCTCTGCTGCGATCCGGCAACAAGTCACACACCGGACGCTTTGTCGGAACCTTTTGCACCTGCCGGGATTTGCGACCTCCCGGCTTCACCCGCCTCACTGGAACTCAAAGATCTGCCGGAAAACGCCAGGCGCGATGATCGACAGCGGGTTGATCTGCAGGTTCGGCTGGTCGAACTTGCCTGTCAGCTTGAAGGTGATGCCGATCAGGCCGCGGTCGCTGCCATTGCCGAGAATGACGCCGATCAGCGGCAATTCGGCAAAGAGCCGGTTGAGGCCGTAGGCCGGCATGAAGGTGCCGGTCATGTCCATGTTGCCCTTGCGATCGCGCACGATGCCTTGGAAGGTTGCGCCGATCTGGTCGCCGCGCAGCACGCCGTTCTCGATGCCGACCATGCCATTGCGCGAGACGACACGGGCAAAGCCGCGCTGGAAGCGCTGCGACGAGGTATCGATATCGCGTTTGACGGCTTCGTTGAGGCTGCGCTGCTCATTTCCCACAGGTGTCGAAACGATCGACCGCAGGCGTTGTTCGTTGACGATCGCGAAGCGGCGCACGTCGAGCGAGCCATCCCAGCCGCCCTCTGCCCCCAGCCGGATCGCCAGATTAAGCAGGCCGCCCTGCATGTGCTGATAGAGATCGGCGAAACGTGACACCGCGCCGGCATCGCCACTGGTGATGTTGATGACGCCGCCGTCCTTCATCTGGCTGACCACGGCCTCGCCGCTGTCGGTAACGGCGGAGAAATTGAGCGCCTGCAGCTTGTCGCCGCGCAGTGATATTTGCGCCTGGAAATTGCCGACCTTCTCGTCATTGAAGCCGATGACATTTTTCAGCCTGGCACGCACCGATACGCCGGTGTCGCCGGCATCCCCATCATCATCGCCGTCCGAGCCCGATTTCAACCGCGCGATGACCGGCCGCGCATCGGCGCTGTCGCCGGAGACCGAGACGTCGAAATTGCCCTTGCTACGTTTCACCGACAGGGCGAAATCGTCGAGCGAGGACAGCTTGACGCTGTCGAAATCAGCCGAGATCAGCCCGCCTTTGCCAATGTTCAGCGATCCGTTGGCGCCGAAACCATCGCCCTTCAGTCGAAAATTCTTGATCTGGGTATTGTCGGCCGGGCCGGACGTTTCGAATTCGGCCGTGGCGGCAATGCCGCTGCCCTTCGACCAGCCTATCCAAGGCAGTTCGAGCAGCGACTTGGTGAGGTCGAGCTGGACGTCCTGCCGGTCGTCATCGATCCGCGTCAGCACCATCTTCACGCTGCCGCCGACGATGCCGGAAAGGCCGGGTATCAGCTTGTTGCGCTGGTCTTCTGAAAGCGTCGCGGTGATCACCCGCTGCCGCACCGCTGTGTCGGATGCCTCGACCGGTTCGGTAAGATCGATATCGGCCGGGACACCGTCGATCTGGGCCTTGGCGTCGAGCGTGATCCGTTTCGGATTGCCGTTCAGCGTGCCGTCGAGATTGCTGATCGTGCGGCCGGAAAACGGCTTGGCAAGATCGATATCGGTGAGCTTCATTGCCGCCGTCCATTCGGCCGGCGGCGGGTTTTGCGAGGAGAGCAGGCCGAAATGCGCCTTCACATTCGCCTCGATCCGGCCCTTGAGATCGTCGGGCGTAAAGCCGGCGCGCTGCAGCACCCGGATCGGCCTGTAGGTCAGAAGCTCGCCAACGGCGTCCGCCGCTCCGGAGACCGCAAGATCGATATCGGCCATCAGTGGTTTATCGTAGGTGGCAGGCAAGATGAACGTCCCCTGCCCGAGACCGACGGACCGGCCGGAGGGGAAATAAGACGTGCCGCTCTTGATCGCGATCGTCGCAACCGGGCCGGTCAGGTCGAAATGTGCTGACGTGTCGCGGATCGGCGGAATGTCTCCGGCGACGTTCATCCGCGCACCCGTGATGTCGAAGCCGATGCGGATCTGGTTGGCGTCGAGCTTCAATCCCTTGCCGCCGGCTGCCTCGTCCAGCCTGCCAAAGGGAATGAAGACGGAAATGGCGGCATCGGTGACGGTGCCGCCGAAGAGATTGCCGTGCACCCAGTTGCGCACCTTGGGCGCCATCCAGAACGGCCAGAGCTGCTTGATCGCTATCGTCTGCAACTGTGACGACTGGCCGGCGAAGCTGATCTCCGGTGATTTTTCGCCGAGCTTGACATCAAGTGATCCGTAGAGCGCCCCAAGCGGGCTGGAAACCGTCATGTTGGGAAACTGGAATTCGCGGCCGGCGACCATGTAGCGCCCCGTCGCCTGGATGTCGAAGGAGAGCGGCGGCTCGCCGGAGCCGCCGGGGGCTGCCGTGCCGCCGCTGACGAGCAGGTCGATGCCGAAGCCTTTGCCGGCCTGCGGGTCGAGCTTGTCGAGATCGATCAGGGCGCCGTTGATGGGAAGCGTGGTCGCGCCGAATCGGGCGTTCGACCGGGCGATCTCGAGCGTCTGCTTGGAGAAATCATAGACGAGATTGATTTGGCCGCCCGACAGCTCCTGCGGATCGCCATCCGCATAGATCTGGCCAGGATCGATGTCGATCGTCGCCGCAAGCGCCGGCGGCACCGCATCGCGCGCTCTGGTGGCCGACACCGTCAGGTCGACAAAGGCGCTGAGCCCCTGCCGTATCACGCCCTGATCGTTGCGTTTCAGCGCAAAGGGCGTGAGGTCCGCATGCTTGAGCGTCGCCACGACCTTCGACACGTGGCCGTCTTCCTTCTCGGCCAGCACGTCGAGCTCCGCCACCTCGCCGTTGAGCGCGACTTCGCCGGTCAATTGCAACGAGGACGGGCCGGCATGGGCAAAGACGAGATTGTCGATGACAAGCGACAGCGGACCGTTGGCGGTATCGGCAAGCTTGATGTCGATGCCGGAGATGCGCACCGAATTCGTCGAGCCGCGCGTCACGATGCTGTCGAACATGTCGAACTGCGAGAAGATCCTCTCCATCGCAGCCGGCACGGCGTCGATGCGCAGATCGTCGAGCTTGACGGGATTGCCGGAGGGCAGAAGCGCGGTATCGAGCGCGATATCCTCCGCTTCGATGTCCGCGACGGCGATGCGGCCGCGGAAAAGCTGCAGCGGATCGAGCCCCAGCCGCACCGAACCCGTCGTCGACAGGTGCTGGCCGCTCTCCTGGTCGATCATGTTGACGTTGCGCGCTTCAAGTGCCAGCCGAAAATCCGAAGTGAAGCGGATGACGGTGGAGCCGACCTCGGCGCGGTAGCGCGGTCCGGCCACACCATTCAGCGCCGCCTGAGCCTGCTGCGACAGCGGCTTGTCGAACATGCCGCTCTCGACGGTGAAAACGATGCCAGCGAGAATAAGGAGAATCAGTCCCAGAAATCCTGAGGTCAGCTTCGCCGTGCGGCGCATCGGCGAACGCGGCGGCGGGCAATGGACGATGATCGGATCCTCGGCCTGGGCGGACGGCAAGCGGTCCAGCGCAACGATATCCTTCTTGCGAAACGTGACCTTTTCGCCGCGGATGGCTGACATGCGCCCTCGGGCTCTCCCTTTAAGTGAAGAATTGAACCCGGCCATGCTGGACGGGTATCCGTCCACTATATAATTCGGGGAGAGAAAGTGTCATCCACAAACCCGGCAAAAGAAAGGTTTTCCCAATGGCGGTTCCCGGCATCGGCGTCTCGGCCCCTGATTTCAACCTTCCCCGCGACGGCGGCGGCCGCGTCACGCTGGCCGAATTCCACGGCAAGCCGCTCGTATTGTTCTTTTATCCCAAGGACGACACGACGGGCTGCACCGCAGAATCATTGGCTTTCACCGCGTTAGCAAGCGAGTTCGAAGCGGCCGGTGCTGCCGTCATCGGCATGTCGCCCGATTCGGCCGCCTGCCATGACAGGTTCATCAAGAAGCACCGTCTTTCGGTGGCGCTTGCCTCGGACGAGGAAAAGACGACGCTGCAGGCCTATGGCGTCTGGAAGGAAAAGAGCATGTACGGCCGCAATTTCATGGGCGTCGAGCGTACCACCTTCCTGATCCGCCAGGACGGCACGATCGCCACCATCTGGCAGAAGGTGAAGGTGCAGGGCCATGCCGAAACCGTACTCGAGGCCGTGAGGAATCTGGCGGCGTGACCGGGCATCTGGCGATAAGCTCGCTGCGCGGCGGCGCCATCGATGCGATCAGCTCGGCCGATCTCGACCGCAAGACGGCACTTGCGCAGGAAAGCGCCACCCGCTGGTTCGCTCGCCGGGTGTCGCTGCGCTCGCCGCTCGATGCGGCCCTGCCCGACAGGCCCGGCCGGCCCGACAAACCGGTGCTGACGCCGCCGACCCAGGTGGAGAAGCGCTCGCTGCATACGCTCAAAGGACGGATCGCTCTGCTCCACGCCATCGCTCATATCGAGCTTAACGCCGTCGATCTGGCGCTCGATATCGTTGCGCGATTCGCGACCGAGCAGGTGCCGAATTCCTTTTTCGACGGCTGGATGCAGGTCGCCTTCGAGGAGGCGAAGCATTTCCGCATGGTGCGCGCCAGGCTAAACGATCTCGGTGCTGATTACGGTGACCTACCCGCGCATGACGGGCTCTGGCAGGCCGCCCATTCGACGCGCAACGACCTGACGGCAAGGCTGGCCGTCGTGCCGCTGATTCTGGAAGCCCGTGGCCTCGACGTTACGCCGTCGTTGCAGACAAAGATGCGCCAGACCGGCGATCTCGAAAGTGCCGATGTCCTCGACGTCATCTATAACGACGAGAAAGGCCATGTCGCCGTCGGCGCCAAATGGTTCCGCTTCCTCTGCGCCCGCGAGAAACGCGACCCGGCAAAAGCCTTCCAGGAGCTGGTACGGGCCAATTTCCGCGGACCGCTGAAGCCGCCCTTCAACGACCTTGCCCGCGCCGAAGCCGGGCTGACGCCGTCCTTCTACAGATCGTTGGCATCGATCAGCCACGCTTGAAGTCACTGAAATTTATGATGCCACGGCGACAATGAAAGCATTCATTAACCATAACAGTGTCTAATTTTCCGAAAGAGGCGTAGAGCATCAATCGGGAGAGCCTGCGTGAACAGCGGACATCAGCACCGGGTATTCGGCAGGCGGGCACAGGAACATATCCTCATCCTGGCAAGCGGTGACAAGGTTCGCCATATGACGGTCCGGCCCTGGATGGCTGCGGTGGCCTTCTGCTTCCTCGGCGTCTTCTCGATCGGCTACCTCTTGGCCACGTCCTATCTCGTGCTGCGCGACGACCTGATCGGCGCCACCATGGCCCGCCAGGCCCGCATGCAGCACGACTATGAAGACCGCATCGCTGCCCTCCGCGCGCAGGTCGACCGCATCACCTCCCGCCAGCTTCTCGACCAGCAGGTGGTCGAAGACAAGGTCGACAAGCTGATGGAGCAGCAGATGGCGCTCACCTCGCGCCATGGCAAACTCGACAATCTGCTCGACCGGGCCGAAAGCTCCGGCCTGACGGAAAAAGATGGCGCCCTGCCTGCGCCGTCCTCGCCCGTTCAGTCCTATGCGCCTGATATCAAGGACAAGCGTGCTTCACTCACCGGCGGCGGCATCGAGGCGATCGAGAAACAGCTGGCAAGCGGCGCGCCCGCCGATGCGACGCCCGACAATTCGACGCTTGCCTATGTGCCGGCGACCGACACGGTCGGCGACCGTGCCGACCGCATCTTCTCCAAGGTGACGCTATCGCTGAAAGATGTCGAACAGGACCAGCGCAGCCGTGTCGAACAGCTGACGAGCGATGCCGGCAATGCCGCCAACGCCATCGAGACCGTGCTGACCCGCTTCAAGATTCCGATGCCCGAGACCGCCGCCAAGAAAGACGATGACGATGCCGTCGGCGGCCCCTATGTCGAGCCCGAAAGCAACGACGACTTCAACAATTCTCTGGTCGCGCTCGACGGCGCGTTGACCCGTCTCGAAGAGGTGCGCAGCACCGCCGAATCCCTGCCTTTCCGCAATCCCGCTATCGGCAAGGACGTGACGAGCCCGTTCGGCAATCGACGCGACCCTTTCCTCGGCCGCCTCGCGCTCCATTCCGGCATCGACTTCCGCTTTTCGCCGGGCGAAAGGATCCGCCCGACGGCCCCCGGCAAGGTGATTTCGGCCGGTTGGACCGGCGGCTACGGCAACATGGTCGAGATCGATCACGGCAACGGCATCTCGACGCGCTACGGGCATATGTCCCAGGTCCTGGTCAAGGTCGGCGACACGGTCGATCGCGATGACGTCATTGGCCTTGCCGGCAGCACCGGCCGCTCGACGGGCACGCACCTGCATTATGAAGTGCGCCAGGACGGCCACGCGGTCGATCCAGTATATTTCATGAATGCCGGCCTTAAACTCGCCACCTATATCAAGTAACTCCTGCCCGGTAACCAACGCTTCACTCTGCAATGGGTGCGGCGTCTCTATTTCTTGACTTGCCGGCCATTCGGGGCTATGTCGCGCTGCATTGCGGCATGCAATCCCGCCGACTCGTTCAGAGCTCGGCCGAACGGAATGGAAACAGTTTTCCCTTTGACGACATTTGCTGACCTTGGCTTAAGCCAAAAAGTGCTATCCGCTGTTACGGACGCGGGCTACACGATCCCAACGCCTATTCAGGCGGGCGCCATCCCGTTTGCGCTCGAGCGCCGCGATATTTGCGGCATCGCGCAGACCGGCACTGGCAAGACGGCATCCTTTGTTCTGCCGATGCTGTCGCTTCTGGAGAAGGGCCGTGCGCGTGCGCGCATGCCCCGCACGCTGATTCTCGAACCGACGCGCGAACTCGCCGCTCAGGTCGCCGAGAATTTCGAGAAATACGGCAAGAACCACCGCCTTAACGTCGCCCTTCTGATCGGCGGCGTTTCCTTCGAGGACCAGGACCGCAAGCTCGAGCGCGGCGCCGATGTGCTGATCTGCACGCCCGGCCGCCTGCTCGACCATTTCGAGCGCGGCAAGCTGCTGATGAGCGGCGTCGAGATCCTCGTCATCGACGAGGCCGACCGCATGCTCGACATGGGTTTCATCCCCGATATCGAACGCATCGCCAAGATGATCCCGTTCACCCGCCAGACGCTGTTCTTCTCGGCAACTATGCCGTCGGAGATTCAGAAGCTCGCGGACCGCTTCCTGCAGAATCCAGAGCGCATCGAGGTCGCAAAGCCGGCTTCCGCTGCTGCGACCGTGACGCAGCGCTTCGTCGCTTCGCACGGCAAGGATTACGAGAAGCGAGCGGTTCTGCGCGAACTCGTCCGCGCCCAGACCGAGCTCAAGAACGCTATCGTCTTCTGCAACCGCAAGAAGGATGTCGCCGATCTCTTCCGGTCGCTTGAACGCCACGGCTTCTCCGTCGGCGCCCTGCATGGCGATATGGACCAGCGTTCCCGCACGATGACGCTGCAAAGCTTCCGCGACGGCAACCTGCAGCTTCTGGTTGCCTCCGACGTCGCCGCCCGCGGCCTCGACATTCCCGATGTCAGCCACGTCTTCAATTTCGACGTGCCGATCCATTCCGAGGATTACGTCCACCGCATCGGCCGCACCGGCCGTGCCGGCCGCTCGGGTGCCGCCTTCACCTTGGTCACCAAGCGCGATACCAAATTTGTCGACGCCATCGAGAAGCTGATCGGCGAAAAGGTCGAATGGCTGAGCGGCGACCTGAATTCCCTGCCACCGGCAGAAGAAAGCCGGGAAACTGAACGCCCGCGGCGCAACAGCCGCGAGCGTGGTGCCAGAGATGGCGCAGCCCGAGATCGCGCGCCGAGAGAGAATGGCGACAGGGATCGTGGCCGCGGACGCGGCAGTCGCAGCGCTGCGAGTCATAAATCTGACAACGACATCCAGGATAATGGCGTAGACGTGATCGAAGCAGCACCAGTAAAGGCCGACATCGTGAAGAACGAGCGCAAAGCAGAGCAGAAGCCGCAGAACAATGCGCGTAACAATCGGCCTTACCCGGCAAATGATGACAGCCGCGACCGCCGCCGTCATCGCGATCACGACGACGGCCCGACCCCGATCGGCTTCGGAGACGATATCCCCGCCTTCATGCTGATCGCCGGCAGCGCCAAGGTCTGAACTTCCGATGGGCAGGCCCGGTATTGATTTTCCGGGTCTCGGCGTCGGCTTGGTGATTCTGCGCGACGCCAGGATCCTTCTCTACAAACGCATGCGTCCACCTGAAGCCGGCTATTGGAATATCGTCGGCGGCAAGGTGGATCACATGGAGCCGGCTGAGGAAGCTGCGCGCCGCGAGGCCGAAGAGGAAACCGGCCTGACGATCGGCCGCATCGAGCGCCTCTGCATGAGCGAGCAGATCATCGAGGCCGATCGCCAGCACTGGATTTCGATCCTCTATCTCGCCCGTGACGTCGACGGCGAGCCGCAACTGACCGAACCGGACAAGCTTTCGGATTTCGGTTGGTTTCCCCTGACGGATCTGCCCGAGCCGCTGTCGGCCTTCACCAAGGCTGCCATAGCAGCCTTGCCGACCGCCGAACGCGGCTAGTCATTCGGCGCGAAGCGACGCCTCATAGGCAAGCCGCACCCATTTCGCCATCAGATCGGGATCATCGTAGGCCTCGTCGGGGATCGACCAATAGGGCATCTTCACAGGCTTGCCGTTCTTTCCTTCATAAGTCCATTGGGTGGCGCCGGCCGCGGCAAATTCCGGGGCGCTCGTCTCATCGGCCTTCAGCAGCATCTCGTCACGCACTTCGAGCGCGATGATGCGCCCGAGATGATAGATGCCCTTGCCGCCGAACATGCGCTTGACCGTAACGGGGCCAAGCCCCTGAAACATTTCCTCGATCCCGGCATTGTCCATTCGCTATTCCTTCGAAATCCCGGCCACTCCAATCACAGCGCGTGATAATCCCGGTTCAGATAGATGAGCGCCGGGTGTTTTTCGCTGAAACGGACAGCCGCGACCTCGCCGAAGATGACGTTGTGCGTCGGCAGTTCCTTGATATCGATCACCCGGCAATCGAAGGCGGCAAGCGCGTCGGCGAGCACGGGCGCACCGGTGGCAAGCATCTCGAAACGGGCGCTGGCGAAACGGTCGTCATTGGCAAGCGACGTGCGCCCGGAAAAGGCATCAGCAACGCCCTGATGATGGGCGCCGAGCGTGTTCAGCGCGAAAATGCCGCTGCGAAAGAAGATCTCGTTCTTCGGATTGGTGTTGTTGAGGCAGACCAGCACCGAGGCCGGATTGTCCGAAACCGAGCAGGCGGCCGTGATGGTGACGCCGCGGCGCAGCTCGCCCATCGCCGTCGTCACGAGCTGTACATGGCCGGCATAACGGCTCATGGCATCGCGATAAAGGCCAGGGTCGATATGCTGCCTGTTCAACACCTGCTT
Source organism: Rhizobium leguminosarum bv. viciae USDA 2370 (assembly GCF_002008365.1). Lineage (GTDB taxonomy): Bacteria > Pseudomonadota > Alphaproteobacteria > Rhizobiales > Rhizobiaceae > Rhizobium > Rhizobium leguminosarum. The sequence goes on along the minus strand of NZ_MRDL01000051.1, from coordinate 584,063 downwards.
CTCCCGTACGCGCTTATTCTGCCTACTGCATAAATCCTTAAATCGGAATCGATTTAAGGACAAAATTATGCAGCCATTCAAAGTGCTACAGCGTCGTTTGCGCGCCTGAAAAGACGCGCGGCGCTGTAGTTCGACTTGCTATCGCGCCAATATGGCGAGCATCGGTTACCTTTTCTACAATAGGACCGGTGAAAAGCGCTGTGTTGCGCTTGTTTTTCTTTGACGATCGCGGCCTTGCGGATAAAAGGGCATGGACGATGGCTAGGGATCTCCGCCTTTCATGATCAACCTGCGTGGCATAGCAGCTTTTCTGGCGCTGCTGGGAGCGGCGGCGCAAGGCCATGCGGCCGGCGTGACAATCGGCGTCGTCGCCCCCCAGAACGGCCCGCTCGCCCTGCTCGGCGCCCAGATTACCGCCGGTGCCGGCTTCGAGATTCAGCAGTCAGAAAATACCCTCGTCGCCATCAACGAGACCTGCGAGGACAATAGCGGTGCTGCGGTCGCCGATGCGCTTGTCAATGCCAAGGTGCAGGTCGCGATCGGCTTTCTCTGTAGCGAAACGCTCGAAGGCGCGCTGCCGAAGCTGAAGGACGCCAGCATTCCCGCGATCACCGTCTCGGTGCGCTCCCGCATCCTCATGGAGGATGCGTTGAAGAACGGCTGGCCGCTCTTCCGGGCAGCACCCGCCGACGGTGCCGAGGCGGCAAAGATCATCGAGGCGATCCTGAAGGACTGGGCCGCCGATCCGATCGCCCTGATCGAGGACGGCACCATTCATGGCCGCGAACTGACGGAAGCGGTGCGCAATGCGCTGGAGCAGAACGGCCTGAAGCCGGTCTTTACCGATACCTACCGGCCAGGACAGGAGCAGCAGATTGCCCTTGTCCGCCGCCTGAAACGGGCCGGTGCCACCAGGGTCTTCATCGGCGGCGACCGCAACGACGTCGCCGTCATCGCCCGCGATGCCAAGGCTGAGAATATCCCGCTGTCCATCCTCGGCGGCGATGCCATGCGCGCTGCCGACCAGCCGCTGCCGCTGAATGAAGGCGTGCGCGCTGTCGCCCTGCCCGAATACGCCGTTCTACCGGAAGGCACGGCTGCGGCCGACGCGCTGCGCGCCAAAGGCATCGAGCCGGAAGGCTATGTCCTGCCGTCGCTGGCCGCGGCACTCATTGCCGGCCAGGCGGGGCAAGCCGCCGCTGCGGCGGGCAAGCCCCTGCAGGAGACGCTTCTCGGCACGACATTCCAGACGCCGGTCGGCGCCATCGCCTTCACCGATGCGCATGAGCTTTCGCAAAACCCCTACCGCCTGCTCGAATGGCGGGGCAACGGCTTTTTTCCACCTGGCGCACCGACACAATGAGCGGCGCGCCAGCCTTGAATTCGGGCGCCGCGGTCAAATGGCGGCCCATACGGAGTAAGATTCGATGACGCTGCCCATTCGCATTGCCCCCTCGATCCTCGCAGCGGATTTCGCCAGGCTTGGCGAGGAGGTGCGCGACGTGACGGCCGCTGGCGCCGACTGGATCCATCTCGACGTCATGGACGGGCATTTCGTGCCGAACATCTCCTTCGGCCCCGATGTCATCAAGTCGCTGCGCTCCTATACATCAGCCACCTTCGACTGCCACCTGATGATCTCGCCGGTCGACGACTATCTCGAAGCCTTCGCCAAGGCCGGCTGCGACCGCATTACCGTCCATGCCGAAGCCGGACCGCATCTGCACCGCTCGCTGCAGACCGTCCGCAATCTCGGCAAGAAGGTCGGCGTGACGATCAATCCGGCGACATCGCTCAGCGCCATCGAGAACGTGCTCGACGATGTCGACCTCATCCTGATCATGTCGGTCAATCCCGGTTTCGGTGGACAGAAGTTCATTCCTGCGATGGCGGCAAAGATTGCCGCGGCGAAGTCACTGATTGGTGACCGGCCGATCGAACTCCAGGTCGACGGCGGCGTCACAGTGGAAACGGCGCCTGATATCGCCCGGGCAGGCGGCAACGTTCTCGTCGCCGGCTCGGCAATTTTCAAGGGCGATACGGTCGAGGATTATCGCCGGACTGTCGCCGATCTGCGTCAGGCAGCCGAAGGGGCACGAGCATGAAAAAACGTCTGATCATCGGCGGCATGCTTGCCGTCGCATTTGCCGGCCTGCCCGGCCTGTCACTTGCCGGCGACATCGCCAATATCCAGCCGATCGGCTTTTCCGCCGACGGCAAGGTTTTCGGATTCCAGGAGTTCGGCATCGAGCAGAGCGGCGGCGTCCCCTACTCCAACACTTACTTTGTCGATACCGACAGCGGCCAATATCTGGAGGGCACGCCCTTCCACACGGAGCTGACCGATAAGGACGCCAATCTTTCCAAGGCGCGGCGGCAGAACCTGACGGCGGCGCGCAGCCAGATGGACAAATACGATCTTCTGACCAATCCCGGCCTGATCGCCGCCTTCAATCCGCCGACCGAACTCGGCTCCCCTTCGAAGACGATCCGCTACACGACACTTGCGACCGACGGTCCGCCGAAATCGCCCTATACGCTCTCGCTCGGCGAGATGCCGGTACCGACGCCGAAGGATTGCGCTGCGGTCAACAAGCGGGTCATCGGCTTCAGCCTGCAAATGATCGAAAAGGAAGGCGCTCCGAACCGGCAGGCGGCGCGCCAGGCGACGGCGGTTCCGGCCGAGCGCGCATGTTCCGTCGAATACCGGATCGGCGGCGCTCTGGTCTACCAGCCCGAAACCGGAAACCAGGTCCATATCGCCCTCGTCCTGGCCTTCGATGCCGAACGGAACGGCCGCTGGATCGCCGTTCCGGTTCATCCCTGAGCACGGATCACCCGAGGACGGATCGCCCCAGGATGGATCGTCTAAGAGCTGCACGGCCACCCTACCCCGATCTGATCGCCGGCGCTTTGCTTTGGGGCATGCAGATGCTTGCCGCCGCCATGCTCGGCCTTTACTTGCGCAACGGCCTGCAGACGAGCCGCCTTGCCGAGGTCGCAGCACTCTATTTCGCCGGCGGTCTGTTCGCTTGGCCATTTGCCCTGCCGGTCGCCCGTTTCTTTGCTTATGGCAGGCCGCCGGAAGCGCGTTTTGCCGCTTTTTTCGTGACGCTGACAGCAGCAACGATCCTGATGACCGCCTTCCTCTTCGCCATGGAATACCGGGTCTTCTATTCGCGCTGGCATGCGCCCTTCGGCAGCGTCGTCTGGGCTTTCCAGTTCGTCTTCACCGGTGCCAGCGCCGTCTACCAGTTTCTGGTGATCGGCCTGCGCCTCTTTCTGCCGCTTGGCCTCGTCTGCCTTGTCGCAAGCAGCTATCATCTTGCCAAACGCATGCGTTGAGATTGCCGCCCGTCTTTGCTACAGGGGCGCTAACCTCAATAAAGCAAACCCCTTGAAGTGAAGGCAGCCGCCCATGATCCCGCGTTATTCCCGGCCCGAAATGGTCGCCATCTGGTCTCCCGAAACCAAGTTCCGCATCTGGTTCGAGATCGAGGCGCATGCTTGCGACGCGCTGGCCGAACTCGGCGTCATCCCAAAATCGGCGGCAAAGACGATCTGGGAGAAAGGCGGCGCCGCCACCTTCGACGTCGACCGCATCGATGAGATCGAGGCCGTGACCAAACATGACGTCATCGCCTTCCTCACCCATCTCGCCGAGATCGTCGGCCCGGATGCGCGCTTCGTCCACCAGGGCATGACCTCGTCCGACGTGCTCGACACCTGCTTCAACGTCCAGCTGGTGCGCGCCACCGACATCCTGATTGCCGATATCGACCGGCTGCTCGAAGCGCTGAAAAACCGCGCCTTCGAACACAAGGACACCGTCACTATCGGCCGATCGCATGGCATCCATGCCGAGCCCACCACCTTCGGCGTCAAGCTGGCGCTCGCCTATGCCGAATTCGAACGCTGCCGCCAGCGCCTCGTCGCCGCCCGCGAGGAAGTCGCGACTTGCGCCATATCAGGCGCCGTCGGCACCTTCGCCAATATCGATCCGCGCGTTGAGGAACATGTCGCCGAGGCGCTTGGCCTGAAGGCCGAGCCGGTCTCGACGCAAGTCATCCCGCGTGACCGCCACGCCATGTATTTCGCCACGCTTGGCGTCGTTGCCTCGTCGATCGAGCGGTTAGCGACCGAGATCCGCCACCTGCAGCGCACCGAGGTGCTGGAAGCCGAGGAATATTTCTCGCCTGGCCAGAAGGGCTCCTCGGCCATGCCGCACAAGCGCAACCCGGTTCTGACCGAAAACCTGACCGGCCTTGCCCGCATGGTCCGCTCTTACGCAATGCCAGCGATGGAAAACGTCGCCCTCTGGCACGAGCGCGATATCTCGCATTCCTCGGTCGAGCGCATGATTGGCCCAGATGCCACCGTGACGCTCGATTTCGCCCTGTCGCGGCTTGCCGGCGTCATCGAAAAGCTGCTCGTCTACCCTGAGAATATGGAGAAGAACCTCAACAAATTCCGCGGCCTCGTCCATTCGCAGCGCGTCCTACTGGCGCTGACCCAGGCCGGCACCTCCCGCGAGGATGCCTACCGCCTCGTCCAGCGCAACGCCATGAAAGTGTGGGAACAGGGCAAGGACTTCCTGGAAGAACTGCTTGCCGACGCCGAAGTCCGCGCTGCTCTGTCGGAAGAGGACATCCGCGAAAAATTCGACCTCGGCTATCACACCAAACATGTCGACACGATTTTCCGACGGGTGTTTGGCAACGCGTGAGCGGTTCGAGATCAACGATATGGCGGCGCCCTTGCAGGCGCCGTTTTTATGTCTAGCTTTTCTCAAGCGGCCGTTGTTTTTGCTTCGGTGCTTTGGCAGCCACAGGACGCTTGCGTGCCTCCGCCTTTTTCAACGGCGCCGCTTTCACTGTCTCCGCTGTCCGGCAAGCCTCCGTCTCGCCCCTGCCTTTGGCGGCCTTGGCGACCAGCTCGTCGAGACGTTTCAGCTCTTCCTCGTCGAGATTCTCGATACCGATGAAACGGTTCTCGGCATGGCTGGTCAGGATGATTTCATTGAGCTTGGCCTGGATCGCCCGCGTGTCGCGTGTCTGGGCGTTCTGCAGCACGAAAACCATCAGGAAGGTGATGATCGTCGTGCCGGTATTGATGACCAGCTGCCAGGTTTCCGAATAATCGAAGAAGGGGCCGAGTGCCGCCCAGATGACGACGGCGATCAGTGCCAGGATGAAGATGACGGGTTTGCCCGCCCATTCCGATACCTTTGTTGCGAAGTGGGCAAACAGATGCTTCATCGTCACATCCCTCGAAGTCTCCAGAGCATGATGTCGACGACATCATGCTCTGGCTAAACAAACTCCGAGGCAGGTTCGAGGTTCCCCAGGGATCCGAGATTCCCTGCTGAAAGGGCTGTGGTTACGCTGTGGTTTCCCGCGCAATCAGCTTGCGATAGAGATGCCAGGTCGCATGGCCGAGGATCGGGATAACCAGCGCAAGCCCGGCAAAGACCGGGATGGTGCCGATGACGAGGAGTGCTGCGACGATCAGGCCCCAGAGCAGCACCGGCACCGGATTGAGAATCGTCGCGCGGATTGACGCCGTGACGGCGGCTACCGCCCCGACATCGCGGTCGAGCAGCAGCGGAAAGGTGATGACGGTCATCGCCAGCACCACGAGCGCAAAGACGAAGCCGATGAGATTGCCCCAGATGATCAGCTGCATGCCCTCTGACGTGCCGAAGACCTGGCGGAAGAAATCCGCCATGCTGCGCGGAAAGACCTCGCCGAGCAGATTGCTGTAGAGCGTCTGTGCGGTCACCAGCCAGACGACGAAGAGGCCGCAGAGCATCAGCCCGACCGCCACAATCGACGGCAGTGCCGGCGAATGGCGCACATCGAGCGCATGCGTCCAGGACGCGTCGAGGCCGGCCTCGCGCCGGCGGCTGATTTCATAGAGGCCAATCGCAGCGATCGGGCCGATCAGCACGAAACCCGCCATAAGCGGGAAGACCATCGGCAAAAGGTTGGCGCCCGAGGTCCACAGCGTCAGGAAGACGCCGGCGATCGGATACATCAGGCACAGGAACACATAGTGGGACGGTTTCTCCATGAAATCCTCGTATCCGCGCTTCAGCGCGTCGAAGACGTCAGCTATACCGATGCGATTGACGACGGGCCGCGCCAAGCTTTCGCTAGCACCCGTCATGACATGAAATGCCGCCATGGTTTTCTCCTCCTCAGCCGAGACCTGATCGGCGGCGGACAGCATCGGCGGGCAAGCCGACACGAAATCCGCAACCGGCACTGGAGCAATATAGCAACTTTCAACGCCCGTGTCGCTCTCTCCCTTGGCACCCCCTCTTGACATCTTGGACCAGCTTTCTCACATCGGCGGCACTATGAAAGCCTCAGACGCAGATATCCTCATCATCCCCGGTTACACCAATTCCGGCCCGAGCCACTGGCAAAGCCGCTGGGAGGCAAAGCTCAGCACGGCGCGGCGCGTCGAACAGGCCGAATGGACGAAGCCGGTTCGCGAGGATTGGATCGCCCGCATCGCCGAGGAGGTGAACGCCTCGACCCGTCCGGTCGTCCTGGTCGCCCATTCGCTGGGCGTGCCCTCGGTGATCCACGCCATCCCGCATTTCCGCAACCGCGTGGCGGGCGCTTTCTTGGTCGCCCCGCCCGATGTGGCCAATCCCGACATCCGCCCAAAGCACCTGATGACTTTCGGTCCCTATCCGCGTGATCCGCTGCCCTTCCCGTCGATCACGGTCGCCAGCCGCAACGATCCGTTCGGCAGCTACGAGCATGCCGACGAGATTGCCAGCAGTTGGGGCTCCTTCCTCGTCGATGCCGGCGAGTCCGGTCATATCAATGCCGATTCCGGTCACGGTCCCTGGCCGGAAGGCACCATGGTCTTTGCCCAGTTCCTCGGCCGGCTCTCCACCTGATCGAGGAAAAGGCGCTATCCCGCTTGTTGAGCAAGTGCTTTCTAAGTCTTTCTTAATGGAATGACCGCAGACTGCGCCGAGGTGAGATAAGCGAGAATGCCCGTGAAGAAAGCCCATTCAGAGGCCGGTGATCCGCATGGCGATGCCGCAGCGGCTGAGGCAGGTATCGGCAATGGGGCGACCGACGATTGCGACCTGGCAGAGCGGGAAAGCCGCTGGAACCATGCGCTCGTCGGCTCGGGCCTTGGCGTATGGGATCACAACTACCGTCTCGACCGAAAATATTACTCGCAGACGTGGAAAACTATCCGCGGCATGGCGCCCGACGAGGAAGCCGCCGGCGATTACGATGCCTGGCTGCAACTGGTCCATCCCGATGATCGCGATTTCGTCGTCCATGCCATCGACCGGCAGAATGCCGGCGATCCCAATTATCAGATCTTCGAGTATCGCGAGCGCCATAAGGATGGCCACTGGGTCTGGATCGAGTGTCGCGGCGCCTGCGTGGAATGGGACGAGAGTGGCGTGCCGACGCGCATCGTCGGCACGGATACGGATATCACCGCCCGCAAGCAGGCCGAGGAGACGCTGTCGCGTTTGTCGCGCCGGCTCGATCTGGCGCTGGAGATTTCCCGCATCGGCGTCTTCGAGGCGGATATCGAGCATGATGTCGTCGAATGGGACGAGCGCCTCATTGCCATTTACGGCCTGCAGGGCGCCTCGCGGCAGATCGGCAGCGACGCCTGGGCGAAAAGCCTGCATCCCGACGACCGCGAGCGCGTGCTTGGCTTGTCCGACCGTAGCGTCGAAAGCGGCAGTGATTTCCAGCAGGAATACCGCATCATTCGCGGCGACGGCGTCGAACGCGTCATCCGTGCCCGCTCGGCCTTCTTCATCGACGGCAACGGCCACCGCAAGCTTATCGGCGCCAACTGGGACGTCACCGAGGAAGTCGCGCTCCGCAACGAGCTGCAGCGCGCCAAGGATCTGGCCGAGGCGCGCAACCGCGAGCTCGAAGCCGCCAAGGAGAGCATCGAGCACCTGGCGCTGCACGATTATCTCACCGGCCTGCCGAACCGCCGCTATCTCGACAAGATGCTGGGCGAGCGTTCGGCCGAATGCCGGGCAAAGGGCCTGGCGCTGGCGATCCTGCATATCGATCTCGACCGCTTCAAGCAGATCAACGACACGCTTGGCCACCGGGCTGGCGACGCCATGCTCCAGCATGCCGCAAGCGTGCTGAGAAATTCCGTCCGCGCCACCGATTTCGTCGCCCGCATTGGCGGCGATGAATTCGTCATCCTCTGCGCCGTCGATCCCGCGTCGAAGAAGATCGCCGGCCTTGCCGAACGTGTTATCCGCGAATTGCGCAAACCCGTCAGATATGAGGGTCACGATTGCCGTTTCGGCGCCAGCATCGGCATCGCCATCGATAGCGGATCGACGCTCGACGCCAAGCAGATGCTGCTCGACGCCGATATCGCGCTTTATCGGGCCAAGGGCCTGGGCCGCAACCGCTTCGAATTCTTCTCGGCCTCTGCCCGCCGCGACATCATCTCCGCCAAGCACCTCGCCGACGAGATCCTGATCGGCCTCGAGCGCAATGAATTCGTGCCCTTCTATCAGCTGCAGTTCGATGCCCGCACACTCGATGTCGCAGGCATTGAAACGCTTGCCCGCTGGCAGCACCCGGTGCACGGGCTGCTGACGCCCGACCGCTTCCTCGATATCGCCGAGGATCTCGACGTCGTCTCGACCATCGACGCCCTGATCCTGGAGCGAGCGCTGGCCGACCGCAGCGTCTGGATCAAGGACGGGCTGCCGATCCCGAAGATATCGGTCAACGTCTCCGCCAGGCGGCTCGCCGACCCCGATCTCGGCAAGAAGCTTCGCGCCCTGAAGATCGAGCCCGGCACCATCTCCTTCGAGCTGCTGGAATCGATCTCGCTCGACGATTGCGACGAGGCGGTGGCCGCCAACCTGAAAAAGCTGCGCAAGCTCGGCATCGACATCCAGATCGACGATTTCGGCACCGGCCATGCCTCGATCGTCAGCCTGCTGCGCCTGAGCCCGAAGACGCTGAAGATCGACCGCGAACTGATCCGCATGCTGCCGCAATCGTCCGAGCAGCGCAAACTGGTCGGCTCGATCATCGATATCGGCCGTTCGCTGAACATCCTCGTCATCGCCGAGGGCGTCGAGACGGTGGATCATATCCGCATTCTCGAAGAACTCGACTGTGACACACTGCAGGGCTACGCGCTCGCCCGGCCGATGCCGGCCATGCAGATCCCCTCCTTCATCCGCGCCGGAAGCTGGCGCCACGGGCAAATCGCCGCTCGCGCCCTGCAGACGCAACTTCGTCGCGCGCTGCGAAGCAGAGCCGCCAAATAAAAACCTGCATAAGCGGCCCGCCATTTTGCCTTCATTCCACCGTAGAGGAAAAGGCGCTACACTTGTCTTGCGAATTCATTCGATTCTCTTTGCGGTATTCCGTAAAATTGGAAACCAGGGCCGCGAAATCCGGAAACCAGGGAAGGAGCGACAGGCGGATTGTGAAACCCTCTCTTTTCCTTTAAGGGGACGCCACGAGATCGATCCACTCGCGCTATCCCAAGAGCGCCAACAACAGAGAATGACCACGATGAACCGTCGCCGCCGTATTTACGAGGGCAAGGCAAAGATTCTGTATGAAGGCCCGGAACCGGGCACTTTGATCCAGTTCTTCAAGGACGATGCCACTGCCTTCAACAAGAAGAAACACGAAGTCATCGATGGCAAGGGCGTCCTCAACAACCGCATTTCCGAGTATATCTTCAGCCATCTGAACAAGATCGGCATCCCCACTCATTTCATCCGCCGGCTCAACATGCGCGAGCAGTTGATCAAGGAAGTAGAGATGATCCCGCTTGAGATCGTCGTGCGCAATGTCGCGGCCGGTTCTCTCGCCAAGCGCCTCGGCATCGACGAGGGCGTCGTGCTGCCGCGCTCGATCATCGAATTCTATTACAAGTCCGACGCGCTCGACGATCCGATGGTCTCCGAAGAGCACATCACTGCCTTCGGCTGGGCAAATCCCGCCGAACTCGATGACATCATGGCGCTTGCCATCCGCGTCAACGACTTCATGACCGGCCTCTTCCTCGGCGTCGGAATCCAGCTCGTCGATTTCAAGATCGAATGCGGCCGCCTCTTCGAAGGCGATATGATGCGCATCATCCTTGCAGACGAAATCTCGCCGGACAGCTGCCGGCTCTGGGATATCGAAACCCACGAGAAGATGGACAAGGACCGCTTCCGCCGTGACCTCGGCGGGTTGCTCGAAGCCTATTCCGAAGTTGCGCGCCGTCTCGGCATCATCAATGAAAACGAGCCCGTGCGCGGCACCGGCCCGGTTCTCGTCAAGTAAGGCAGGAAAGACAAAGTGATCAAGGCTCGTGTCACCGTCACGCTGAAAAACGGCGTTCTCGATCCGCAGGGCAAGGCTATCGAGGGTGCGCTTGGCGCCCTCGGCTTCTCGGGCGTCGGCCATATAAGACAGGGCAAGGTCTTCGACCTGGAGCTGGAAGGCGCCGACAAGGGCAAGGCCGAGGCCGACCTCAAGGCCATGTGCGAAAAACTGCTCGCCAACACGGTGATCGAGAACTACGCAATCGCGATCGACTGATGATCACAGACCCGTCGTCTGGCGGACTTTGAGGATTTGGCGTCATGATGAAAGCAAAGCTGGAGACGGAAGTCTCGAAATATATGAGCTATGTTTTGCGTCATGCGCCGGAATCTTCGGGCTTGACGCTTGATAGCGAGGGTTGGGTGGCGTTCGACGAACTCGAAAAAGCGTTGTCGTCGAAATACGACGTTTCCCGCGCCGAGATCATCGAGATTGTCGAAAACAATCCAAGGAAGCGCTTCTCGCTCGCCGATAATAGAATTCGCGCAAACCAAGGTCATAGTGTCGACGTCGATCTCGCATTGAACCAGCTCGAGCCGCCTGCCGCTCTTTTTCACGGCACGTCTCTGACGAACTGGCAGTCGATCGAGCGCGAAGGCTTGAAGAAGATGCAACGGCACCACGTTCATCTGTCAGCAGATGTCGAAACGGCGAAAATCGTCGCAATGCGCCGCAAGGGTGAACATCTCATCCTATGCGTAGACGCGGCCCGCATGTTTTCAGAGGGTCATTCTTTCTTTGTCTCCGACAATGGAGTATGGCTCGCCGAAAGCGTTCCAGTTCAATATCTTTCGCGAAACGCAGGGACCCCATGAAATCAGCCGTCGTTCAACTTCCGGGCCTCAACCGCGACCGCGACATGATCGCCGCCTTGACCAAGATCTCCGGCCAGCCACCGGTGACGATCTGGCAGACGGAAACCGAGATCCCCGATGTCGATCTGATCGTCATTCCCGGCGGCTTTTCCTATGGCGATTATCTGCGCTGCGGTGCGATCGCCGCCCGCATGCCGGTCATGCAGGCAATCATCGACAAGGCTGCGAAGGGTGTGAAGGTGCTCGGCGTCTGCAATGGCTTCCAGATCCTCGTCGAGGCCGGCCTGCTGCCCGGCGCGCTGATGCGCAATTCCTCGCTGAAATTCGTCTGCCGCGAGATCAAGCTGGAAATCGTCAATGCCGAGACGGATTTCACCCGCGCCTATGCGCAGGGTCAGGTCATCCGCTGCCCGGTCGCCCATCATGACGGCAATTATTTCGCTGACGAAGCGACGCTGGCTGCGATCGAAGGCAATGGCCAGGTGGTCTTCCGTTATGCCGAGGGCACCAATCCGAATGGCTCGATCAACGATATCGCCGCCGTTATGAATGAAAAGGGCAACGTGCTCGGCATGATGCCGCATCCCGAGAACCTGATCGAGGCCGCCCATGGCGGTTCGGACGGCCGCGGCCTCTTTGCCTCGGCGCTCGACGTCATCGCCGCCTGAGCCCTGCACGTCGCCCAAAAACCGCGCAGCGGTCTTGGGCAACGGCATGCACCCGAAAATCCTTCCGTCCGGATCTGGAGCAAGATTAATGCGCCCTCGCCTCGCAAACGCCGCCCTGTTGACCGCTCTCGCAGCCATGGTGACAGCCTGCCAGACGCCGGCGCCGACGACAGGCCCGAACCGCGCCGCACTGCCGACGATGGAACGCGTGGCGCTCGGCGCCAATGCCTGCTGGTTCAAATCGGGCGATCCGGCTTTTGCTGCTTATAAGCTGGCGCCGGAGCTCAACTCCTTCTCCGGCCGTCCACGCATCCTGCTTGTCCACAAGGGCAGCCCGGAAAGCCGGCCGCTACTGGTCGTTCAGGCCGAGGGAAGCCCGTCGCGCCTGCAGGCCTTCGGGCCGATGATGCAGGAGCCGGTCGCCGGCCGCATCACCACCGACGTCAATCGCTGGTCGGCGGGCAACAAGGCCTGCAGCTGATCGCCCAATCGGCCCTGAAAGAATGATCTGCTCGAAAGCAAGATCAGTCCCAGAAAAACGACTTGCCGACTTCGCGCGCGGCTTCGGACTGTGACACTCCGATATCCTTGAGCTCGGTCGCCGTCAGGCCCCTCAGAGCGCGCCGGCCTTCCCGCTTCTGATGCCAGAGAAGAATGGCAGCCCAGATTCGGCCCAAACGCGTCGTCGCCTCGGCGGGCGCGACGGGAAGGACAATCTGTCTCCTGTCTTCATAAGAGACAATCGGTACAATCGGCATTTTGATCTCAGGCAAGGCAGACATTCCAGGAATCCTCTCGGCGTGCCGTTGGAATTGACTCATACGCTTGACCGATACAATGTGCCAATATATACAATTGTCACCATGACAAATTGGCTTCCCGATATTTCCCGCGGTTCCGGGCCGGTCTATCTCCGGCTTGCCGACAGCATCGAATCCGCCATATCAAGCGGCGCCCTGCCCGCTGGCAGCAAACTGCCGCCGCAGCGCAACCTCGCCTATGATATCGGCGTGACGATCGGCACGATCGGCCGCGCCTATGCGCTGGTGCATGAGCGGGGTCTGGTCGCCGGCGAAGTGGGGCGCGGCACCTATGTGCTGAACCGCTCGGAGACGGCGCCCGGCGAACAGATCGATCCGCTGACCGTCTCGCTCGGCGGTACCCGCGTCCAGGATGCGCCGGCGAACAAGATCCGCTTCGACACGACAGCCGCGCCCGATCTCGGCCAGGGCAAGATCATAGCAGGCATTCTCGCCGAGATCGGCGAACAGCATCTTTCTGAAATCTCCTCTTATTCCCGCAGTTTCCCGCGCAACTGGTTCGAGGCCGGTCGCCTCTGGCTTGCCCGCAGCGGCTGGACGCCGGAGGTCGAAACCATCGTGCCGACGCTCGGCGCCCATGCGGCGGCGATATCAGTTATCGCCGCCGTTTCTGCGCCGGGCGACAAGATCGTCTTCGAAGATCTCACCTACACGCAGGTCAGCCGCAGCGCCCGCCTGCTCGGCCGCCGCACACTCACGGTCGATTCCGATGAGCTCGGCGTGATCCCCGAGGATTTCGAGCGGCTCTGCCAGCAGCAGCATCCGAAGATCGCCTTCCTGATGCCGACCGTCCACAATCCGACGCTGGCGATCATGCCCTATGAGCGGCGCGCTGATATCGCCGCAATCGCCAGGAAACACAGTGTCTGGCTGATCGAGGACGACCTCTACGGCGGCATGGCCGACGACGATACGCCGCTGCTCGCCTCGATTGCGCCCGATCGCACCTTCCTCGTCAACGGCCTGTCGAAATCGGTCGCCGCCGGCGTGCGCGGCGGCTGGGTCGCCTGCCCGCCGCATTTTGCCCAGCGCATCAAGGTGACGCATAGGATGATTACCGGCGGCCTGCCCTTCATCCTGGCCGAGACTTGCGCGCGCCTCGTCGAAAGCGGCATGGCGCACGAGATCCGCAAGGCAAGTGTTGAGGAACTTTCACGGCGCGTCCGTCTCGCCCGCGAGCAGCTGCAGGGCTTCGATTTCGAATCGCACGTACACGCGCCCTTCCTCTGGCTGAAACTGCCGGAGCCCTGGATGTCCGGCACATTCAAAAATGCCGCCTTCCGCGACGGCGTGCTCGTCGACGATGAGGACGAGTTCAAGTCGGCGCGCGGAGAGAGACCCTATCATCGCGTTCGCATCGGTTTTTCCTCGCCGAAGACGGGGCAGGAACTGATCTCGGGCTTGATGATCCTGCGCCGGCTGCTGGAAAATGGCGGCTCCGCCTATGACGGCGAAATATGACGTGTTGCAATTACACGTCATAATTTGGAAAAAACGCCGGAGCCTATTCGGAGCGCTTCACCGACTCAACCTCCATATTACCTCCTTGTTGTTCCCGTCTGACGCGAATCAAAGGACAGCAAATGAGGTCGACTTCGGAAAGATCCCGTTGCGTTTTTTGGGTATGGCACCTCGTGTGCATCTCGGCACCTCGATCGGCACGTCAGGCGAGGCCAGCCAGTTCTTCACCGGCTTCACCTGGACGGTCGATTTGAACGAGAAGCTTTTTTTGCCGAAGCCGGCTTCGGCGGCGTCATTCATACCGGCGATCTCGAGGGCGATGGTGACTGCCCGGAACTCGGCTGTCGCGTCCACTTCCACGAATATCTGGGCGCCGGCTATCGTTTCAACGCCCACTGGAACATCATGGCCCAGATCGCCCACTCCTCGCATGCCAATCTCTGCGATGGGCCGAACGACGGCATGACACGCGCCGGTCTGCAGATCGGCTACAAATTCTAGGCAGTGACCGCATTTCATCGTCAGGAAGAAGTTGACCGCCCGCTGTTGACGGCGGGCATTTTCCTGTCGCGCGCCGTCCCTACATAGGCTAAAGAGCGGAAAACGCGCAACGGCAGGGACTTTCGAGAGCTCATGACCATTCCAAACACCATCCCGATCACGCCGGAACTCATCGCGGGTCATGGCCTGAAGCCCGACGAATACCAGCGTATTCTGGATCTGATCGGCCGCGAACCGACCTTCACCGAGCTCGGCATCTTCTCGGCCATGTGGAACGAGCACTGCTCCTACAAATCCTCGAAGAAATGGTTGCGCACGCTGCCGACCAAGGGGCCGCGCGTCATCCAGGGCCCGGGTGAAAATGCCGGCGTGGTCGACATCGATGACGGCGATTGCGTCGTCTTCAAGATGGAGAGCCACAACCACCCCTCCTATATCGAGCCTTATCAAGGTGCTGCGACCGGCGTCGGTGGCATCCTGCGCGACGTCTTCACCATGGGTGCGCGCCCGATTGCCGCGATGAACGCCCTGCGCTTCGGCGAGCCGGATCATCCGAAGACCCGCCATCTCGTCTCCGGCGTCGTCTCCGGCGTCGGCGGCTACGGTAATTCCTTCGGCGTGCCGACGGTCGGCGGCGAAGTCGAATTCGACGCCCGCTACAACGGCAACATCCTCGTCAACGCCTTTGCTGCCGGTATTGCGAAGTCCAACGCCATCTTCCTGTCCGAAGCCAAGGGCGTTGGTCTTCCAGTCGTCTATCTCGGCGCCAAGACCGGGCGCGACGGCGTCGGTGGCGCGACGATGGCATCGGCCGAATTCGACGAATCGATCGAGGAGAAGCGCCCGACCGTTCAGGTCGGCGACCCCTTCACCGAGAAGTGCCTGCTGGAAGCCTGCCTCGAGCTGATGAAGACCGGCGCCGTCATCGCCATCCAGGATATGGGTGCAGCCGGCCTCACCTGCTCGGCCGTCGAAATGGGCGCCAAGGGCGATCTCGGCATCCTGCTCGAGCTCGACAAGGTGCCGGTGCGCGAAGAGAGAATGACGGCCTACGAAATGATGCTGTCGGAAAGCCAGGAGCGCATGCTCATGGTGCTGCAGCCGGAAAAGGAAGAGGAAGCCAAGGCGATCTTCGTCAAGTGGGGCCTCGATTTCGCCATCGTCGGCAAGACGACCGACGATCTGCGCTTCCGCGTCATGCATCAGGGCGAGGAAGTCGCCAACCTGCCGATCAAGGATCTCGGCGACCAGGCGCCGGAATATGACCGCCCCTGGCGCGAATCCGGCAAGCATGGCCCCCTGCCGGCAAATCTCGTCGCCGCACCCGAGGATTATGGCCAGGCGCTGCTTCAGCTCGTCGGTTCCGCCAACCAGTCGAGCCGCCGCTGGGTCTATGAGCAATACGATACGCTGATCCAGGGCAATTCGCTGCAGCTTCCGGGCGGCGATGCCGGCGTCGTGCGCGTCGACGGCCATCCCTCCAAGGCGCTCGCCTTCTCTTCCGACGTCACCCCGCGTTATGTCGAGGCAGACCCCTTCGAAGGCGGCAAGCAGGCGGTCGCCGAATGCTGGCGCAACATCACCGCGACAGGCGCCGAACCGCTCGCCGCCACCGACAACCTCAATTTCGGCAATCCCGAAAAGCCCGAGATCATGGGCCAGTTCGTTCAGGCGGTGAAGGGCATCGGCGAGGCCTGCCGCGCGCTCGACTTCCCGATCGTCTCCGGCAACGTCTCGCTCTACAACGAGACCAACGGCGTCGCCATCCTGCCGACCCCGACGATCGCAGGCGTCGGCCTGCTGCCGGACTGGCGCAAAATGGCTCGCATCGGCGCTGCCAACGACGGCGATAAGGTCATCATGATCGGCGTCGACGGCAGCCATCTCGGCCAGTCCGTCTATCTCCGCGATGTGCTTTCCAGCCGCGAGGGTCCGGCGCCGGAGGTGGATCTGTTTGCCGAGCGCCGCAACGGCGATTTCGTTCGCTCCGTGATCCGCAACGGTCAGGCGACCGCCTGCCACGACATCTCCTCGGGCGGACTTGCCGTGGCGCTCGCCGAAATGGCGATGGCCTCGGGCAAAGGCCTGACGATTGATCTGAGCGAAGGCAAGGGTGCGCCGCATGCGCTGCTCTTCGGCGAGGATCAGGCGCGCTACGTCCTGACGTTGCCTGCCGATGTCGCCGATTTCGTCTGCGTCAATGCAGAAGGTGGCGGCGTTCCCTTCCGCCGTCTCGGCACGGTCGGGGGAACGGCGCTCATCGTCGGCGATCTCATCTCGCTGCCGATTCAGCAATTGCGCGATGCCCATGAATCGTGGTTCCCTGATTTCATGGAAGGCCGCGGCGAACTTGCTGCGGAATGATGCGCAAGGAGTAACGATCATGGCCATGAAACCCGGCGATATCGAAGACATGATCAAGGCTGGGATTCCCGGTGCCAAGGTGACGATCCGCGATCTGGCGGGCGACGGCGATCACTACGCCGCCGAAGTCGTCGCCGAAGCCTTCCGCGGCAAGAGCCGCGTGCAACAGCACCAGATGGTCTACGAGGCGCTGAAGGGCAATATGGGCGGCATACTGCACGCGCTGGCGTTGCAGACCTCCGCGCCGGAATAGAGCCCGACGCGATCCCGATGACGATGCCCGGCCCTCAGCCGGGCATTCTCTTTTCGTCGGGATTGGCAAAGACCGAGGCCGGCATCGGCCCAGATGTCAGCAGCGTGAAGTCGAAGGGTGCCTGCAGATCAGGCCCAAGCACATATTGCCGGTGGACGCGTAGCTGGTCCTTGCGGATCTTGCGGTAGTGCTCGCGCGTCAGCATCTGCTTGACGCGGATCAGGATCATTTTCGCCTGAGGCGCATCCGTATGGCCGGAGACGGCAACGACCGGTACCTTGTAGAAATTGATCGAATCCGTCAGGCACTGCACATCGAGCCAGGAAATGTCGGGACAGCGGGCGATCAGCCCGACGCGGGCGCGAAGCAGTGTTGCCGATGACATGAGCGCGCATTGCAGGATGGCGCTGCCGAGTGTGGCAAACACCACACGCTTGCCCTTGAAGATCTCCGGCTCCCTTTCCAGCAATATGCCGATGACATGGGCGGCGACGCTCGATCCCATGCTGTGCGAGGAGATCACATATTCGTCCGCCTGTTCGTCAAGCGCCTTGCGCACGGCAGTGGCCCGGCCTTCCAGCCAGTCGTTGAAATCTGTCCGGTCCATGCGGCCGAGCGCCACGGCCATTGCCCAATCGGCGAACAGATGCAGCGTATGGAAGCGTTCGGAAAACGGCAGGAAGGCGAAGATGAAGAAACAAAGCGCCAGCGGTCCGCTCCAGAGCATGTGCCACGGCGAAAAGCCGAGACCATAGGGCAGGATGGCAATCTGCGCCGTCAGTGCGATCGCCAGCGCCGTCAGCAGGAACGGGAAGAGGAAGAACAGGCCGAAGCGCCAGGCGTGGCGGAAATATCCGCGCATGCCGCCTTCGAGCATGATCTCGGCGCAGCTCCGGAAGCCTGCCATGATCTGGCTCAGCGTGTTTCCGCCGCGCAGCCTGATTACCAGCGTATCGTGATCGACCATGTGGATCCGGCTCTTCGTCTGCCAGCCGTGGGAACCGGTCCCTTCCCCGGTCGCCGCCTTGTCGGCTGCCACCGGCGCTGCCGCGGGCGCCGCTTTGGCTGCCCGTTCGCCCGTCGTGACCACGAAACTGAGGGGATCACTTCCCGCCTCCGGCGCGCCCGTTTCAAGCGAATAGCCCCAGACGGCGGCACTCTGCCTGGCCGAACGCTCGTAGCGCGCCCTGTGGGCAACGCCGTCGAGCGGCTCGAAGCCCGTGAAATGCAGGACGACCCGCTTCTCGATCAGTTTCATTCCACTCTTCCGGCCGGGCAAATGGCCGGCATGTTGCTGCGATCCGGCTGCTGCGCCGCTGATAGGGGCAAAAAAGCAGCTATGGTCTCGAAGCCGTCTTGCTAACCGAACTCTTCCGGAATTCAATAGCATCCATGTCGTTTCCATCACGAACGGAGGGGGTTTGTGGTCGACCTAGTCAAAGAATTGATATCAGGCGTCGTCGACAGCGTGCTGAAGGAGATCCTGAAAAAAACCACCGGCCGCGCCACGACGAAGCGCAGGAGGCGTAAGACACGCCCCGCCGCGACGACGAAGGTTGCGCGCAAGACGACCTCGGCCAAGCCTAAGCCCGCCCGCAAACAGGTCAGCAAGCGCCGCACCGCCGCTGGCCGCAGCCGTCAGCGACGCAGCTGATATCTTTCGAGCAAAAGCTGCATCTTCGGGACACTGGGGGACTGAACCGATGAAACGCATTCTGAAAATCACTCTCGCGGCCGTCGTCGCGATCTGTCTCATCGCCGTCGCCGGCGTCTACGCCCTGTCGGAGATGCGCCTTTCCAGGACCTATGACGTTGCGGTTGCCGATTTCACCGTCAAGACGACGCTGCCTGCCGAGGAAGCCGAACGTCGTGCCCGCACGCTGATGTGCGGCGGCTGTCATCACGATGCCGGCAACGTGCTCATCGACGAGCCGGGCATCGGCCGCATCGTCGCGCCGAACCTGACCCGCTTCGTGCCCATGTACAGCGATGCTGAACTCGTGCGCCTCATCCGCCATGGCGTCAAGAAGGACGGTACCGGCGCCTTCATCATGCCGGCAAGCAACTTCGCCAATATCACCGATGACGATATGGCGGCGATCATTGCGTGGATGCGCAGTTTGAAGCAGCTTCCCGATGCTGTGGCCGGAACGACGCAATGGGGACCGCTCGGGCGAATCGGCCTGGCGCTCGACAAGATCCCCTTCGAGGCCGATCTGGTGCCTGCCGTCGTCTCCCCTGCCGCGACGCGTCCGACCGATATCGGCGAATACGCCTTCAGGACCGATTGCAGCCACTGTCATAATCTCGATACGGCAAAGCAGTCGGAAGCCTTCCTGGCGCCGGCGCTTAAGCCCCTGGCGCAATCCTATTCAGCTGCCGATTTCAAGACGCTGCTGCGCACCGGCAAGGGCGTCGGCGGCCGGGATCTCGGCGTGATGACACAGGTTTCCCAATGGGATTTCAGCCATTTCACCGATGTCGAAATCGAACAGATTCAGACCTATCTCGCCATTCGACCGTAACGCGACGGCAACAACCCCGGCAACGGCCTGCGCGAACTGGTCTTTTTTTGGTTCGGGCGGCTGGAATTCCTGCCGTCGCATGCTATCTAAAGGCAACGATTGAAACGGTGGGCCTTTAACCCGCCTGTTGAAAGGAGTAGATCCCATGAGCGGCATTCACGAATTCATCGGCAACGAAATCAAGACCAACGACGTCGTCCTCTTCATGAAGGGCACGCCGCAGTTTCCGCAGTGCGGTTTCTCCGGTCAGGTCGTGCAGATTCTTGATTACATCGGTGTCGACTACAAGAGCGTCAACGTGCTCGCCGATTCGGAAATCCGCCAGGGCATCAAGGAATATTCCAACTGGCCGACAATCCCGCAGCTTTACATAAAAGGCGAGTTCGTCGGCGGCTGTGACATCGTCCGGGAAATGTTCCAGGCTGGTGAGCTGCAGCAGCATCTTCAGGAAAATGGCATCACCGTTCGCGGCGCCGCCTGACCGGTCACCGGACGTCCGCCCGGTTTCCAAATCTGTTTCTTGAGTTCGAGGCGCTGCGGCCAGCAGCGCCTTGACCTGTTTATGGGAATTTCATTGTGACAGATTCATCACAAGCCGTGTCCGCGGGCCGCCTGCCCATGGGCAAGCGTGAATTCATCGCGCTCGCAGCCTTCCTGATGGCCGTCAACTCGCTGGCGATCGACATCATGCTTCCGGCCCTGCAGCAGATCGGCGCGAGCCTCGGCGTCGAGAGTGAGAATCACCGGCAGTTCGTCGTCTCCACCTATCTGCTCGGCTTTGGCTGCGCCCAGCTGTTCTACGGCCCGCTCTCCGATCGCTTCGGCCGCCGCACGCCGCTTCTGGTCGGTCTCGTCATCTATATCGTTTCCGCCATCGGCATCGTCTTCGTCCCCACCTTCGCCGGCTTGCTGATGCTGCGTTTCATCCAGGGTGTCGGCTCAGCCGCAACCCGCGTCATCACTGTGTCCATCGTTCGCGATATCTATGGCGGCCGGCAGATGGCCGAGGTCATGTCGCTGATCATGATGGTCTTCATGATCGTGCCGGTCATTGCGCCCGGCACTGGCCAGATCGTCATGTTTTTCGGCAACTGGCACCTGATCTTCCTTTTCATCGCCACCATGGCGACTGGCATCACCGTCTGGGCCTATCTCCGTCTGCCGGAAACCCTGCATCCGCAGAATGTCCGCCCATTTACCGCCCGCTCGATCTTCGGCGCCTTCAAGCTGGTGCTGACCAATCGCGTCGCGCTCTGTTACACCATTGCCAGCACCTTTATCTTCGGCGCGCTGTTCGGCTTCATCAATTCGGCCCAGCAGGTCTATGTCGGCATCTACGATCTCGGCGTCTATTTCCCCTTCGCATTCGCCGGTGTGGCGATCTTCATGTCGCTGTCGTCCTTCTTCAATTCGCGCTTCGTCGGTAAGCTCGGCATGCGCCGCCTGTCGCACGGCTCGCTCATCGGCTTCATCGCCATCAACACCATCTGGCTGATCGTCCAGATGGCCAGCACCGAGCCGATGCCCTTCGCTCTGTTCATCTCCTTCTTCGGCCTTGCCATGTTCCAGTTCGGTTGGATCGGCTCGAACTTCAATTCGCTCGCCATGGAGCCCCTTGGCCACGTCGCCGGCACCGCCTCTTCCGTCCTCGGCTTCATGAGCACGGTCGGCGGCGCCATCATCGGCGCCGGCATCGGCCAGGCCTTCGACGGCACGGCGCTGCCGATGGTTGCCGGTTATTTCACCGTGTCGATCATCGGGCTCGTCTTCGTGCTGATCGCCGAGAAGGGTCGCCTCTTCCAATCGCAGAACCCCGCCGTCTGAACGGCCGCCCTCCTCCGCATCCGGGATTTCCAATCACATGACGCCGCCGCATAAACCGCACCAGGAAAACCAGGGCTCTCGCCGCATCGGCATGGGCTTTGGCGAATTCATCGTCACCATCGCCATCATGACCGCCAGCATCGCCATGGCGATCGACAGCATGCTGCCGGCATTGCCCAATATCGGCCATTCCCTCGGCGTCACCAATACCAACGACGCCCAGCTCATCATCGGCGTGTTCTTCTTAGGCTTCGGTGTCTCGCAGATCTTCTTCGGCAGCCTTTCGGATACGTTCGGCCGCCGCAACATCCTGCTCGGCGGCTTGGGTTGCTACATTGTCGGAATGTTTGCCGCAGCAGCAACCGGCAGCTTCGAAATGCTGCTGGTCATGCGCTTCGTTCAGGGCGTGGGCGGAGCGGCGGTGCGCATCACCACCATGGCCATCGTCCGCGACTGCTTCGGCGGCCGTGAAATGGCCCGCGTGATGTCCTATGTCATGATCGTCTTCATGATCGTGCCGATCGTTGCCCCTTCCGTTGGCCAACTCATCATCCTCTATGCCAACTGGCATTGGATCTTCATCCTGCTCGGTATCATCGCCACCATCCTGTTCGTCTGGGCTCTTCTGCGGCTGAAGGAATCGCTGCCACCGGAAGAGCGGCTGCCGCTGTCGGTCAGCTCTGTCTTGGAGGGCTTCAAGACCGTGCTCACCAACCGCATCACCTGCGGTTACATGATCGGCCTCACCATGTTCACCGGCGTCATCAGCGCCTATGTGATCTCGGTGCAGCAGGTCTTCGGCGAGGTCTATGGCCTTGGCGACTGGCTGCCGATCGCCTTTGCGGCCACCGCAGGCGGCATCGCCGTCGCCAATTTCGCCAACGGCTTCTTCGTGCGCAAATTCGGCATGCGCCGCATCTCGCACGCCGCCCTGCTGATCTTCACGGCCCTGTCAGCCGCCGGCTTTTTCCTCTCACTGGCCGGCAAGCCGGATTTCGCCGTCGCCTACGGCATCTTCACCATCGTGCTGATGATGTTTGCCGTGATCGCCACCAATTTCACCGCCATCAGCCTCGAGCCGATGGGCAATCTCGCCGGCACGGCGACCGCCATCACCGGCTTCGTCTCGACGACGGCCGGCGCCATTCTCGGTGGCTTGGTTGGCCAGATGTTCAACGGCACGGTGCAGCCGCTCTTTGGCGGCTTCGCCCTCTTCGGTGCGGTCACCATCGCAGCAACCCTCTGGGCTGAGAACGGTAAGCTCTTCACCCATCCGGGAGACAGCCCGCAGCTCGATCCGGGTGCTGCCCACTTCTGAAATAGGAAATATGCCGGAGCGATTGATCGCCGGCGGCATTGCATTAGTTGGCAACTCGGCACGTTCCTAAATCTGGATGCCCCTGGAAGAAGGAGCCTAGTTTTGGATGCAGGATATCAACGTCTCCCCCCGCCATTGCAGGGCGAGATATTTCAAGTCAAACCAGATACTGGCACCGGCGTGGTGGTGCTCGGCGGCTCCAGTGGCCGGGTGGATGTGGCACGTGCCAGGCTGTTTGCCAGCCAAGGGGCAACGGTCATCGCGCTTCGCTGGTTCGGCGGCGAAGGCCAGGCGCCAAGCATTTGCGAGGTGCCGCTGGAAACCTTCTTCGCTGCTACTGATTATTTGATCGAACTCGGTTGCAAACGCATCGTCCTGGTGGGGACATCGAAAGGCGCCGAAGCTGCGCTGCTCACGGCGGTATACGATCCGCGCATCAGCGCGGTCGTCGCGATGAGCCCTTCGTCAGTCGTGTGGGGAAATATTGGTCCAGGGCTTGATGGCATTAGCTGGCCGGAACGCTCGTCGTGGACATTGCGAGGCACACCGCTTCCCTTTGTTTCGTCGGACCCAGAATGGGTGCGAGAATACAGAGACGAGCTGGTCTCCTATCGAGGCCTGTTCGAAAGATGCCTTCAGGTGCACGAGTCTGAGATCGAAGCAGCGGCTATCCCTTTGGAGAGAACGAATGCCGAAATTCTGCTCGTAGCAGGATGCGATGACGCGCTCTGGCCATCAGACAAATTTGCCGCGTCACTTGTTCGGCGGCGCGCAGCTTCGGGCTTACTCACCCAGCTTGTGTTGGGAGAAGATGCGGGCCATCGCATTCTGCTGCCGGGCGAAACCACCCCCCGATCATCGCTGCGCGCTCATGGTGGAAGTGACGAGGCCGACGCCAAATTGGGACGACCCGCATGGGAACATATTCTTGAGATGCTGTAGCGTGAGCGCTGCAGCGATTTGATCGATGGTTCAATCCATCGGATTGGCGCAGCATTGCGCGAAAGGCGCTCTCGATGGACGACCGAATTCTGATCAGGCCTTACGCGCCAGGCGACGTGGACGCGACGATTGAAATTTTTCTGAGCGCCATACGAGAGGTCGCGTCGAAAGACTACTCACCCGCTCAGATCCAGGCTTGGGCAAAGGTGGAAGATCGCGGACTATGGGCAGAGCGAAGGACAAGCAGGCCTGCCTGGATCGCAGAATTTGACGGACAGCCTGCCGGGTTTTCCGACCTGACCGGCGACGGATGCCTGGACATGATGTTTGTGCACCCCGAGTTTCAGGGGCTTGGAATAGCAAGCCGGCTATTGAGCAGGGTCGAAGACGAAGCCCTGAAGCTGGGGTTTAGCCGAATCTATATCGAAGCCAGCCGAACGGCCCGACCGTTTTTTGAGCGCAAAGGGTTCCGCGTCATAACGAAGCAAATCGTCGAGAAGCGTGGGCAAGGCCTGGAAAACTTTCTCATGGAAAAGCTCTACCAGTAATATGCGGCAGGTCGAGCGATTGTTCAGACCGTGAAAACCTCGCGCCGCAGCACCTCCCACGAGGCCTTGTCGGGGGTAATCAGCAACCCGCCATCGAGATGATGCGGCAGATAGGGCGAGCCGTCGAAGCGCGCCGCATAGGCGCCTGCCTCCTGCGAGATCAGCGTGCCGGCAAGGTGATCCCAGGGCATCAGCTTGTTGTACATGAGGTAATGCACATGGCCGCCGGCAAAGGTGCGGTATTCGTGGGCCGCACAGCGGTAATTGGTGAGGAAGCGCACCTTTGCGAGATTGCCGAGCACTTCGGCGCGTTTCTCCTTCGGCAGGTAGCCGGTCGAGGCCATGCCGACCATATGCTCCAGTCCCACGGGCGCTGCGACCGAGAGCCGCTCGGCGCCGCCTTCCGGCCGCCGCAGCCAGGCGCCGCCGCCCTTTTCCGCCATCACCCAGTCGTCGCCCATCGGATCGTAGATGATACCGGCAACCGTCTCGCCGCCGGAGATGACGGACGCCATGACGCCGAAGGCCGGGATACCGGCGGCAAAATTGAACGTGCCGTCGACCGGATCGACGACGATCACAAGATCGGCATGTTCGAGGCTGCCGAGCAAATCAGGATCGGCCGCGACCGATTCTTCGCCAAGGAACAGCGCGCCCGGCCAGAGCCGCTGAGCTTCCGCCTTGATCATCCGCTCGGCCTGCTCATCGGCCTCGGTGACGAGATCGGTCGCCTCGCTCTTGGCCCGCACATCGTCCTGACCGAGCCGGCGGAAGCGTGGCAGGATCTCTGCCTTCGCCGCGCGGCGCAGCAGATCGGCCAGAACGCTCACGTCAACAGTCGAAGTCATGTCAAATCCTCACGCTTAGGTCTCTTCGGAGAACCTTGAATCAGATGCCGACGATCTCGCGCCGGATGAGCTGCCAGCTCTCCCGGTCGGGCGCAGAGATGATGCCACCCGTCGTCTCGCCGGGGCGATAGGGCGTACCGTCGAATTTCGCCGTATGGCCACCGGCCTCCTGATGCGCGAGCACGCCGGCCAGGTGATCCCAGGGCATCAGCTTCGCATGGCCGATGAAATGCATCTTGCCGGAGGCGACCATCCAGTATTCGTAGGCCGAGCAGTTGAAGGCGAAGGTCATCCGGATCTTTGCCATGTTGGCGCAGATACGCGCGCGATCCGGTTCGTCCATGTGGCTCCATGACAGGCCACCGACCATCTGGTTCAGGCTAGCAGGCTCAGCGACCTTCAGCTTTGTCGACTGCCCGTCCCGACGCGTCAGAAAGGCGCCTGCGCCCCTGATCGCGGTCACTGTATCGCCGAGAACGGGATCGTGAATGATGCCGGCGACCGTCTCGCCCTTGATCGTCACCGCCAGCATCGTCCCGAAAACGGGAAGCCCGGCGGCGAAATTGAACGTCCCGTCGACAGGGTCGATGACGAAGGCGAGCTCCGCATCGGCAAGGGCCGGCACGACCGACCGGTCGGCATCATAAGCCTCCTCGCCGACGACGAGTGCTGCGGGAAAGCGCTCTCTTAGCGCCGCGGTGATCCGGTGTTCGGCAAGCACGTCCGCCTGCGTCACCAGATCAATTGCCGAAGTCTTTTCCGAAACATCGGCAGCGCCGAGATTGCGGAAACGCGGCATGATCTCGGCTCGCGCGGCCTCCCTGACGCAATCGCCGAGAAAGAGAATATCCTGGTCTGAAATAGTCATGCGAAATCCTGCCTTCATTCAATAGCCAGCCTCCATAGCCGGCGTTTCATGAAGGATCGGTGACACCAAGGGTGGAAAAGTTGAAGAGTTTTGGGTCGAGCAGATGCGACGGGTTCACATGCGAAAGCGCCCGCAGCATTGTTTCCTTACGGCCCGGCATCCGCCGCTCGATATCGGCGAGCATGTCCTTCATCGCATTGCGTTGCAGCCCGTCCTGCGATCCGCAGAGATCGCAGGGGATGATCGGAAACTGCATGGCGGCGGCGAATTTCGCGAGATCGTCCTCAGCGGCATAGGCGAGCGGCCGGAGCACCATCAGATCGCCCTCGTCGTTCAGAAGTTTCGCCGGCATCGAGGCGAGCCGGCCACCATGGAAGAAATTCATGAAGAAGGTTTCGAGAATGTCCTCGCGGTGGTGGCCAAGCACCAGCGCATCGCAACCCTCTTCCCGCGCGACACGGTAGAGATTGCCGCGGCGCAGCCGCGAACAGAGCGAGCAATAGGTAGCGCCTTCAGGCACCTTCTCCTTCACGATCGAATAGGTATCCCGATACTCGATCCGGTGCTGAACGCCGATCTTGGTGAGATAATCCGGCAGCACGTGCTTGGGGAAGTTCGGCTGGCCCTGGTCGAGATTGCAGGCGATGAGTTCGACCGGCAACAGGCCGCGCCATTTGAGATCGAGCAGCAGCGCCAGCAGCCCGTAGGAATCCTTGCCGCCGGAAAGGCCGACCAGCCAGCGCTTCTGGCCCTTCAGCATGTCGAAATCGTCGAAGGCCTGGCGCACCTGCCGCAGCAGCCGCTTGCGCAGCTTGTTGAAGGAGACGGAACGCGGCGCATCGGCAAACAGCGCATGGCCGCTGGTGTCGGCCTCGCCACTCTCCAACTCGTCGGCGATATTGGCTGCGATATTCATTGCTTCGTCCTACAGAAATTCCACATTTGCTCTAGCAGAAACGCGCCTCGCAACACAGCATCAATCGCCGAAAACCGACCAGCCGGTGCGCGCTGCGAGCATTTCCAGCGCCGCGGCGCCGAGCTGCGAATTGCCGACCTTGTTCAGCCCCGGCGACCACACCGCGATCGAGGCAATACCGGGCGCCACTGCGAAGATGCCGCCGCCGACGCCGCTCTTGCCGGGCAGGCCGACATGATAGGCGAAGTCGCCCGAGCCGTCGTAATGGCCGCAGGTCAGCATCAGCGCATTGATACGCCGCGCCCGCTTCGGTGAAACCACCGAATGGCCGGTCGTCGGATTGCTCCCGCGCGCCGCCAGGAACAGCCCGGCGCGGGCGAGCTGCTCGCAGCTCATCGACAAGGCGCATTGATGGAAATAAACGCCGAGCACGTGGTCGACGGGATGGTCGAGATTGCGGTAGGCGCGCATGAAATTGGCAAGCGCGAAATTGCGGTATCCCGTCTGCGTTTCCGAGCGCGCCACCTTGTCATCGATGGTAATCGACTCGTCATCGGCCAGATAACGCACGAAGCGCAGCAGCTCCCCGATTGCCTCGCGCGGCGCATGGCCGGCCATGACGACGTCGCTGACGGCGATCGCGCCGGCATTGATGAAGGGGTTGCGGGGGATGCCGCTCTCATGCTCGAGCTGGACGATCGAGTTGAAAGCCGATCCGGAGGGTTCGCGCCCGACCCGCTTCCACAGCCCCTCGCCGACCTTGCCGAGCGCCAGCGTCAGCATGAAGACCTTCGATATGCTCTGGATCGAGAAGGCAGTGTCGGCATCGCCGACGCGATAGACTTTGCCGTCGACGGTGACGATCGCCATGCCGAACTGCTTCGGGTCGACCTTGGCGAGCTCGGGAATATAGTCCGCGACCTTGCCCTCGCCGATCCGCGGCTGGATATCGGCGTAGATGCTATCGAGGATCGCCTGCAAATCTGCCATCGCTTCTCTCCAGATCGCAAAAAAGCCGCTCGAAAGAGCGGCTTTCCGTATATCGACGCATGCTGTTGTCTCGCAATCGGTTTCGACTGCGAGACGAATGCATTAACGCGAATAGAATTCGACGACCAGGTGCGGTTCCATGACGACCGGGAACGGAACGTCGCTGAGCGTCGGAACGCGGCCGAAGGTTGCGACCATCTTGTTGTGATCGACTTCGATATAGTCGGGAACGTCGCGCTCTGCGAGGCTGACGGCTTCCAGAACGGTCACCAACTGCTTCGACTTTTCGCGAACTTCGATGACGTCGCCGGCCTTGCAACGGTAGGAACCGATGTTGACGCGCACACCGTTGACGGTGACGTGGCCATGGTTGACGAACTGACGGGCAGCAAAGACCGTCGGAACGAACTTGGCGCGATAGACGATTGCGTCGAGGCGCGATTCCAGCAGGCCGATCAGGTTTTCAGAGGTGTCGCCCTTGCGGCGGTCGGCTTCGGCGAAGATCGCGCGGAACTGCTTCTCGCGCAGGTCACCGTAGTAACCCTTGAGCTTCTGCTTGGCGCGCAGCTGCACACCGAAATCCGAAAGCTTGCCCTTGCGGCGCTGGCCATGCTGGCCCGGGCCGTATTCGCGGCGGTTCACCGGGGACTTCGGACGGCCCCAGATGTTTTCGCCCATACGGCGGTCAATTTTGTACTTGGACGATTCGCGCTTGCTCATCGTATTTCCTTTCAAAGGTTTATGACGGTTTGTTGCCAAACCGCACGAAGGAAACACGCCCTCCTCTGATCTCTGCCGAGATCTGACAGGATGTTCCGGTTAGCGAACAGGAACGATCCACGGGACATGTCAAATGAAACACCGGACATTGCTGCCCGGTGCTTGCGGCGGTCTTTAGAGGGCCGTCATGAAAATGTCAACAGCGGCAAACCCCGAAAGCGCCACTATTCCGCCGCCAGCGGCTGGTCGCCCGTGTCGGGGGCGTTGGCATCGCCCGGCGCCGTCTGGCAGTCCATATCCGGGATAGCGACGATACGCTTGCCGGAAAAATCGGCGTGCACGACGATGATGCCCTGCTCCTCGAAATAACCGAGCAGGCGGCGGGCGCGGCGGGCGGAATGGGTGCCGTAGGCGCGGGCGATCCGCGCATCCGACGGGCACGGCTCGCCGCAGACGGCGGCCTTGGCGAGCATCAGGAAGACGCCCTGCAGGTCGTCGGTGACACCCGATGACAGCGACAGTGCCGTCGCCCAGGCAACAGTCGCAGCTGTCGTCGCATCGACGCCGGAACGCGAGATCGCCACCCGCCGACGGAAATCCGGCAGCGCGATCGGCGGTCCTGGCACGCGGCGCATGCGCAGCCGCACGAGAAAATCCTGGTAGAGCACCGAATCGGTGCGGAAGGCGGAGGTGGGATCGTCGAGTATTTCGGCAAGAACGCCGGCTAGGCGCTCCTCCCGCTCCTCGGCGGAGACTTCCACCTGGCTCGCCCTCGCCTCGGCAGGTGCTGCCGATGCCGCCGGCGTCGAGCGCGAGAGCTCGGCGAGAATGTCGGTCGTCGGCCGCGGCGCCGGCGGGGCGCGCCGCACGGGCGGGCGCTGGAATTCCTCCGGATCGGGCGTGAAGATCAGGTCCTCGACATCTTGAGGCGCATCCGGCAGCGGCATCAGCTTCGGGCTGGAAGAGCGCGCCGAGGTCTCCACGGCGCCGATCTGGATCGGCAGCGGCCGGCGTGACAGCGCCGGTCCGAGAGCGACGAAATTGCCGCGCTTGAGATCGCGGAACATCTCGGCCTGGCGCCGGTCCATGCCGAGCAGGTCGGCAGCGCGCGCCATGTCGATATCGAGAAAGGTACGGCCCATCAGGAAGTTCGAGGCCTCGGCGGCGACGTTCTTGGCGAGCTTGGCAAGCCGCTGTGTCGCGATCACACCGGCAAGGCCGCGCTTGCGGCCGCGGCACATCAGGTTGGTCATCGCGCCGAGCGACATCTTGCGCGCATCCTCCGAGACATCGCCGCCAACCGACGGCGCAAACATCTGCGCCTCGTCGACCACGACGAGAACCGGATACCAGTATTCGCGATCGGCATCGAACATGCCGTTGAGGAAAGCGGCGGCAGCACGCATCTGATCTTCGAGATCGAGGCCTTCGAGCGTCAGCACGCAGGAAACGCGATGCTGGCGGATGCGGTTGGCAATGCCGGCCAACTCCGCCTCTGTGCGCTCACCGTCGACGACGACGTGGCCAAACCTGTCGCTGAGCGTGACGAAATCACCCTCGGGATCGATGATGACCTGCTGTACCCATTGTGCCGATTGCTCGAGCAGGCGGCGCAACAGATGCGACTTGCCCGATCCGGAATTGCCCTGCACGAGCAGACGGGTCGCCAGCAGCTCCTCGATATCGAGCGTCGCCGGGCTGCCGGACGCCAATCCCATATCGATGCCAACCTGCACGTCCCATTCCCCTTACAAATTCCCGGCCCGTCTGTAGCAGATTCGCAGGCACTGTTGTCGTCAAACCTTCAAGAACCCACAGGGAAACCCAGCCCTATAGCATCGGCTCTGCGCTCTAGGGACATAAGGCTTCACACCGCCTCGCGCTCGACGAGGTCGCCCGCCATGTCCTTCTGCGTCGGAATCAGCAAACGTGTGCAGAGCAGGCTGACGAAAAGCGGTACCAGCAAGACCGCAAGCCCCGCGCGCAAGCCCAGGAGTTCGCCGAGAAAGCCGATGATCGGCGGCCCGATGAGAAAACCGGTCAGGGCTGCGAAGGAGAGCGTCGCAACGCTTGAAGCGGGCGGGCGGTCAGTCAGCGAAGCAACGGCCGTCACCGCAAGCGGAAACCCGACCGAGACACCGACACCAACTGCGGCAAAGCCGAGTAGCGCAAGCGGCGTCGCCGGTGCAAGGAGAACGACGAGCATGCCGGCAAGCGAGGCGATGCCGCAACCACGGGCAATGGCAATCGCGCCGAAACGGCCTTTCATGTAATCACCGCTGAAGCGCCCAGCCGCAACCATGAAAGCGAAAACCGAATAACCGAGGCCGGTTTGCGCGCCTTCTGCATTCATGACATCGCGGAGGTAGACCGCCGACCAATCGGCCATCGCACCTTCCGTCATCGTCACGCCGAAGACGAAGGCGCAGATCCCGAGCAGAGCGAGACTGGGCAGCTTGAAGCCGGTCATTGCCTGCGAATTCTCCGCATGGTGACTTTCCGGCAATTTCGGCAGGCGCAGGCTGGCAATCAGCGCAGCCGGCAGGATGACGAGCGCCGTGATCAGAATCGACCAGTGCGGCGAAAGCCCGATGGCTATGGCACCAACGCCGATCAGGCTGCCGGCCATGATGCCAAAGCTCCAGAAGCCGTGGCAGCGGCTCATGATGATCAGCCCCGTCGCCTTCTCCGTCACATCGGCCTCGACATTCATACCGAGTTCCACCGTCGAAAGCGCGACCCCAACGACAATCAAGGCGAAGAATAGAAGCATGGCGCTGGGCGCGAAGGCTGGAAGCGAAACCACGGCAAGAAAGAAGATGAAACCATAGATGATCGCCATGCGCCCGCCGATGCGCGAGACGAGGCGGCCGGCAAACGGCAGGGTGATCAGCGTGCCGATCGGCAATCCCAGAAGTGCGACGGCGAGATCGGCGGTGCCGAGTTCAAGCTTCGCCTGGATATCAGGAATGCGCGGTAACCAGGCGCCAAAGGCTATCGGCTGCAGAAAAAAGATCAGCATGACAAGTCTTTGCAGCGGCACGGCGCATCCCTTTTAAGTCTTGAGCGGTAAACACCCGCCCGCGATTCCCCGCGGAGATCTTGCGCGATGAGATCAGTGAAATAAAGCGTGCAGTGCCTTATCGCGTGCTGAGACCAAAACCCTGCATCAGTCGGCGCGTCGCAAAGTCGGGATTGCCGGATGTAAAGGCGGCAAAGTCGAAATTATCGGGGTGAACGGCATCGGCGATCTGCGGAACGAGTGTGCGCGCCCGCCGGGCAATGGCTTCTGCCGGATCCAGCCAGTCCACCGGCCAAGGCGCCAGTCTGCGGAATAGATTGGCCATGAAGGGATAGTGCGTGCAGGCAAGCACGACGATATCGGTCCTCTGACTGTCCTTCTCGACGAAGCATTGGTGGATTTCGGCAAGCACGGCGTCGTCGGAGACGGCGTCACCGCGTATATAGGCCTCTGCCATGCGCGCAAGGTTCTCCGAGCCGACGAGGCGGACATGGCATTGCTGGGCGAAGGACTGGATGAGATCGCGTGTATAGGCCCGCTTGACCGTACCCGGCGTCGCGAGCACCGAGACCAGGCCGGAGCGCGTGCGCTCCGCCGCCGGCTTGATCGCCGGCACGGTGCCGACGAAGGTCATCTGAGGAAAGGCGGCGCGGAGATCGGCGCCAACCAGCGTGAAGGCGGTGTTGCAGGCGATGATGCACACCTCGGGATCGTGTTGTTCGAGCAGCCGGCCGAAAAGCCCGATGATCCGTTCCTTCAGCGCCTGCTCCTCCCAGCCGCCATAGGGAAAGCCGGCGTCGTCGGCGACATAGATGAAGCCACGTTCCGGCATCAGCACGCGCGCTTCGCGCAAGACGGTCAGCCCGCCGATGCCGGAATCGAAGACGAGGACGGGTTTCAGCTCATGCGTCGGCGCTGTCATCTGGCGGTGTTTCCTTGGTCGCGGTCGGGAACCTGCCGCCGCGCGGGCTCTTGCGCGAGAAGCGGTCGAGAGAGGAGATGACGCCGCGCAACACGCTGATTTCCTGCTCCGTGAAGGCCCGGCGGGATAGAACAGCGCGCAGATTGTCGACCATTTTCGGCTTTTTCCCGGCAGGATGGAAATAACCGCGCGCATCGAGCGCCTCTTCCAGCTGATCGAACAGGCCGAACAGCTGGTCCTTGGTCGAAGGCGTCTGCCCCATCGCCTGAAAAGGCACGGCGCCGAGATCCTCCATGCCGGATTTCATCCATTCATAGGACATCAGCAGCACCGCCTGGGCGATGTTCAGCGACGCAAAGGCCGGATTGACCGGAAAGGTGACGATCTCGTCGGCAAGCGCCACCTCCTCGTTGGTCAGCCCCCAACGCTCACGCCCGAAGAGGATGCCGGTGCCCTCACCGGCGCGGAACCTCGCCCGGAGCGTCTCGGCGGCGATGACGGGAGAGCGCACCGGCTTATAGCCGTCGCGCTCGCGCGCGGTCGTCGCATAGACAAAATTAAGATCGGCGACCGCCTGTTCCAGCGTGTCGTAGACCTTGGTCGCCTCGATGACGTGATCGGCCTTGGAGGCAGTCGCCAGGGCTTTCTCGTTCGGCCAGCCGTCGCGCGGATTGACGAGGCGCAGTTCAGCAAGGCCGAAATTCGCCATGGCGCGCGCCACCATGCCGATATTCTCGCCCATCTGCGGCTCGACCAGAATGATGGCCGGGCCTTCGGCCAGAAGTTGACGCTCGCTGTTCGTGCCTGCCATGGTCCTATCCCTGTTTCGAGCGCGCAATAGCCTCGCCTGCTGCAAACGGCAAGACGTCTGCGTCAGGATAAAGCCTTTCCAGCGCCGAACCGATCATTTCGAGCCCGAGTCTCGCACCCTCGCGCGACAGCGGCAGGTGCCGGCCTGTTGTCCGCGATGCCTTGCGCTGAATGAGGAAACAGGTCGAGCCGCGCGGCGCCGCATTGTCGATCAGCGCCAGATCCGCCGCGATCAGCGTCTTCAGATTGTCGTCGGCGGCCGGCGCGTCGTAACTCTTCGCCAGGATACGCGCCCAATAGGTGCAAGAGAGGAAGATCGCCAGCGTCTGGCGGATCTGGCCTGGGCGCGTCACCACCGACCAGGACGAGCCAAGCGGGCGCGCCGCCACCGTTACGTCGCGGTAGCAGGCATCGATCGTCTGCGACAGCGCCATCAACTCGAAACCGCTTTTGCCCTCGCCGATCCCGGCAAGCAGGTCGCGCAGCGCCTGGAACCAGTGCGCGAGTGCAGTATCGAGCGCGCCGCGCGTGCGCGTGGGGAAAACGACGAAGGCGACCGCCGTTCCGGCCGCCGCCCCGATCATGGTCTCCCCGATGCGCAGCTTCAACAGATCGAGCGTCAGCACGCCGGTCATCCCGTAGACCAGGCAGAGCACGATCGAGATGAAGAAGGTCATCGTCGCATAGGAAACTTGCAGGAAATAGAAGGCGAGGAAGATGCAGATGGCGGCGACCGGAATGGCGATATCAGGCTCGCCCGAAATCATCGTTGCCAGCACGAGGCCGATGGCGATGCCGAATACCGTGCCGAGTGAGCGCGATAGGGCCCTCATCGCCGTATCGCCGCGCGAATTGGTATTGGTGAAGACGAGGAAGGAGGCGAGCACTGCCCAGAACCAGCGCTCGCGCGACAGCAGCAGACCGAAACACATGGCGATCGCCGAGGCGAGCGTGATCTGTAGCGCCAAGCGCAGCAGCGGATTGGCGAACGAAAAGTCGATCGGCTGAGGTTGCGCCGTATCCATGACGGCGTCAATGCCGGAGAAACCGGAGGCCTGCCCCTCGCCGATCGCCTGCGTCAATTCCTGCCGGGCCTTACCGAGCCAGAGAAGCGCACGCACGGTCTCGCCCTGCGGCTGGTCCTTGATGGTTTCGGCCATTTCCTCATATCTTCCAAGTTCCACCGCATCCGCCTCGATCACGGCATGCACGAGCGCAAAGGGCGGCGGACTCTGGAAGCTCAGCACGATCGCGCTCTCGGCAGCAAGATGCGCATCGAAGAGCCGGATCGCCAGCTCGGCGGCGGGATCAGCGGTGCCATCGAAAACCCCGCCGGGCGGGCGCGGAATAAAGGTCTCCGCCATCAGCACCACTTCCTTCAGCCGGTCTTCCAGCTGGCGCAGCTCCTGCCGGTCGGCTTCGCCGATCTCAGCGCCGCCGGCAAGGGCGGCGAGCTTGAAGAGAATCTGGTTGATCCGGCCGCGCACGCTTTCGAGCGAGCGCAGCAGGTCCCGTCGCCAGTCGTCCGGCAGCAGCACTGCTCTCACCAGATGGCCGACGAGCACCGAGACGACGGGGCCGATCGCCACATCAGGCAGCTCGGCAAGGGAAGGCCGGAAATAAGAGCCCATGAAATAAGAGGTGAAGGCGAACATGCCGATCGCAAAGCCGCGCGGCCCGAACACGCGGCCCGCCGATGCGAGCGCGATCACCACCAAGAAGACGAGATCGGAGAGAAAACGCTGATCTTCGAGGCCCGCCGCGATCGCGACGACGCCAAGGCTTGCGACGCAACCGAAGAGCCGCGTCACCAGTTGGCGCGTATTGCCCTTGTCGCGAACCGCCACCCCGCCCTCGATCGACAGCACGATGCCAAGACCGAAGGCGGCCGTCGGCAACGGCAGAATGAACATCTGGATGGCGAGAAGGACTAAAAACGAGAAAACGATCGTCAGCGTTACACGCGAGGCCATGCGCAGACGCGAAAGCGCCGGATCGTTGGCAAGCAGCCAGTCGCGGAACTGAAAACTGGAAAACAAATGCGAGAGCCCCTCATGCCGCCCAGGGATCAACAGATACCGCCGCAACAGCGGAAATCAAACTGCCCGAGATCGAATCTCGATGCTCTCGAATGTCGCGCGCCTATTGGCCCTTGGCAATCAGCGCCATGGTCGTCTTCAGGGAATCGCGCGCCTGCGTTTCGATATTCTCTGTGACGATATCGTCGATGACGGGCTTACCACCTTCCTCGACCACTTCGAAACGAACGGTCGTATAGTCCTTGGCATCGGGCGCATCCGAGCAGGCGGATTTCCTGAAGCGCACCGTCACCTCGGCCACGCCGTCGATCACTGGCGCTGCCGCCATCGTCAGATCCTCCAGCGGGCACGCATCCTGGCCGTTGACGATGACGTCGTAGTCGAAGGGCGATATGCCGTCGTCATCGATGGCGGGAAACTGCGCCGCCGCCTGGTATCTCGCGACGAAATCGCGGCTGTAGAGATGCTCGAGCCGGCTCGCATCGAAGATGTCGGTCCAGTCGCTGTTGTTGTCGGCCCAGTTGCTCCTTGTCGCCTCCATGATCTCCTTCACAGGAGCGGTAATGTCGGCGGCATCACCGATGCCGCCGGCAGCGTGACTGATGCCTGAAAAGGCGATAAGGCTTGCGATAACAACGGCGATTGTCTTCATGGTCGAATGTCCGGAGCGGCAGATCGCGGCGGACACTAGCTAAATTTCAGCGCGTGGCAATGGCGGCAAAAACGCATTGTCGAACCCCTTGCAGCTTTGCGTTCCCGGTTCACAATGCTATAGCGCTCCGGATCATATCACCCACCCGGGACCCCGTCCCCATTCAAGCTCGAACGAGGCAGATACATGAACAAGATCAAGGTCGCCAATCCCGTCGCCGATCTCGACGGCGATGAAATGACGCGCATCATCTGGCAGCTCATCAAGGATAAGCTGATCCATCCGTATCTCGACCTCGACATCGACTATTTCGACCTCTCCGTCGAAAACCGCGACGCCACCAACGACCAGGTCACCGTCGATGCCGCCAACGCCATCAAGAAGTATGGCGTCGGCATCAAGTGCGCGACGATCACGCCGGATGAAGCCCGCGTCAAGGAATTCAACCTCAAGGAAATGTGGAAGAGCCCGAACGGCACGATCCGCAACATTCTCGGCGGCGTCATCTTTCGCGAGCCGATCATCTGCAAGAACGTGCCGCGCCTGGTTCCCGGCTGGACCAAGCCGATCGTCGTCGGCCGCCACGCCTTCGGCGACCAGTACCGCGCCACCGATTTCAAGTTCCCCGGCAAGGGCAAGCTGACGATCAAGTTCGTCGGCGAGGACGGCACCGTCATCGAGAAGGAAGTCTTCAACGCACCGGGCGCCGGCGTCGCCATGGCCATGTACAACCTCGACGAATCGATCCGCGAATTCGCCCGCGCCTCGATGATGTACGGCCTGATGCGCAAGTGGCCGGTCTATCTGTCGACCAAGAACACCATCCTCAAGGCCTATGACGGCCGCTTCAAGGACATCTTCGAGGAAGTCTACGAGACCGAATTCAAGGATCAGTTCAAGGAAGCCGGCATCACCTACGAACACCGCCTGATCGACGACATGGTTGCTTCGGCGCTCAAGTGGTCCGGC
The DNA here is from genome assembly GCF_002008365.1 of Rhizobium leguminosarum bv. viciae USDA 2370. Taxonomy (GTDB): domain Bacteria; phylum Pseudomonadota; class Alphaproteobacteria; order Rhizobiales; family Rhizobiaceae; genus Rhizobium; species Rhizobium leguminosarum. Next base: position 546,900 of record NZ_MRDL01000051.1, on the reverse strand, counting down.
GGGTACGTCTGGGCCTGCAAGAACTACGACGGCGACGTCCAGTCCGACACGGTCGCCCAAGGCTTCGGCTCGCTCGGCCTGATGACCTCGGTTCTGCTGACGCCCGACGGCAAGACGGTCGAAGCCGAAGCCGCTCACGGCACGGTCACCCGTCACTACCGCCAGCATCAGAAGGGCCAGGAAACCTCGACGAACTCGATCGCCTCGATCTTCGCCTGGACCCGCGGCCTGGCGCACCGCGCCAAGCTCGACGACAATGCCGAGCTCGCCCGCTTCGCCTCGACGCTCGAAAAAGTCTGCGTCGACACTGTCGAATCCGGTTTCATGACCAAGGACCTGGCGCTGCTGATCGGCCCCGACCAGCCGTGGCTCTCGACCACCGCCTTCCTCGACAAGATCGACCAGAACCTGCAGAAGGCCATGGCGTAAGCCGGCCTTTCCAAGATAACATCGAAGCGGCGGGGATTTCCCCGCCGTTTTCATTTTAGGAGAATGAACCGATGACGGTCATCCTGCGGCCGCTTGAAGCCTCGGACCGCGCCGCTTGGGAGCCCCTGTGGGAGGCCTATCAGCGCTTCTACGAAGTGGTCATCCCGCCTGAAACCACGGACCTCACCTGGACTCGCTTCCACGATCCTGAAGAACCGATGCACGCGCTCGGTGCCTTTGACGACGATGGCCGTCTCGTCGGTATCGTCCATGCCATCTTTCACCGTTCCTGCTGGCTGCCGCAATGGACCTGCTATCTGCAGGATCTCTATGTTGACAACAGTCAGCGCGGGCTCGGCACCGGTGCCGCTTTGATCGAGGCCGTCGCCGACCTCGCCCGCGCAAACGGCGCAGGCAGGCTCTATTGGATGACGCACGAAACGAATGCAACGGCGCGGCGGCTCTACGACCGGATCGCCGAGCGCTCGGGTTTCATCCAGTACCGCAAGGCGCTCTAACGGTCTGGGGTTGCACAAAGGCCCTGCCGCACTATTGATTCCGGGGAACGGCAAGGCCGTAGAATAACGGGAACACGAGGAGGATGTCATGACTGAAGAACTGGTATTCTATACGAACCCCATGTCGCGCGGCCGCATCGCGCGCTGGATGCTGGAGGAGATCGGCCAACCCTACCGCACCGAATACCTGACCTTCGGCGAAACCATGAAGGCGCCCGAATATCTCGCAGTCAATCCGATGGGCAAGGTGCCGGCGATCCGCCACGGCGATACCATCGTCACCGAATGCGCGGCGATCTGCGCCTATCTCGCCGAAACCTTTCCTGAGAAGGCGCTGGCGCCGAGGCCGGACGAGCGCGCCCGCTATTATCGCTGGATGTTCTTTGCCGCCGGTCCTCTCGAATCGGCGGTGACGATGAAGGCTCTCGGCTTCGAAATTCCGAAGGAACGCCTGCGCATGGCCGGCTGCGGCGGTTTCGGCGACGTCATGAACACACTCGAGAAAGCCGTCTCCGCTTCGACCTATGTCGCCGGCGAGCGCTTCACCGCCGCCGACGTATATGTCGGCTCCCATATCGGCTGGGGCCTCGGATTCGGCGGCATCGAAAGACGCCAGGCCTTCCTCGACTATGTCGGCCGCATCAGCGAGCGTGAGGCCTACAAGCGGGCCAACGCCCTTGATGACGAAGCCATCAAGACCATGCAGGCCGCCTGAGCGTGGTCTTGAGCATCTTGGGGGCGCGGCTGATCCGCCGGGTCCCCCACGGCCTTAGACGAGCGGCATGTGAATATCCGTCAGAAGCTCGTTCGGCGGCACGTCGCGGGGATTGTTGAGATACTCCTCGAACATGACCCTGTCCTTCAACTGCCGGCCGGATTTCGGCAGCCATTCGGCAAACAGCCACTGATAGGACTTGGGCATATTGGCATAGGGACCCTTATGGCGTAGCACCGCATAATCGCCACCGTCGATCACGCGCCGCTCGAACGGCGCATCGGCCGGCACGTCGGAAGCGCCGGTGACGCAGGCGATCGAGCGCAGCTTTTCCTCCGGCACAAGATCGGGATCGTCGAGATAGACGCCAATCATCCGCATGTCGGGCTTGGCGAGGCCGCGGGCGTAAAGCGTGCCGAACAGCATCTCGAAGGCCTTGTCGATCTGCATGTAGGAGCCGGTATGGCCAACGCCGATCAGCTCGATCGGCGCGATCTCGCGTATGGTAACGTCTAACATGACTTTGGTCTTTCCGTTAGGTGAGGGCTCATAGGCTGTGTGGCTTCCCTCTTTCCGGTAGCGGGCCGGCGGCATGCCGTAGACCGACTTGAAAATACGATTGAAGGATTGGAGATTGGGATAGCCGGATCGCTTTGCAATTTCACTGACGGCAAGTTCCGTGCGGACGATCTCGCCCGCCGCGTGATGCAGCCTGAGCCGCTTAACGGTGGCCGCCAGCGTCTCGCCGTAAATCGCCCGGTAGATCCTGTGCCAGTGATAGCTCGACATGCAGGCGATCTCGGCAAGGCGCTCCATATCCAGCTCCTCGTCCAAGTGGTCGTGAATATAGGCCGAAACCCGTCTCAGACGGTTTTCATAAAGTGCCCATGCCGTTTCGCCATTCATGTCAAAACCTCGTGCAAATCGATCGGCTCGAGAGAACCATAACCCGATTTGACAAATCCTGCGGACTTGAACCTTCGGCGAATCCTGCGTAGACCGGAATTCCGGCTCGAACCCAAAAGGAATGATAGATGCCGGATTTTTCAACATTAATGCTCTTTGCCGCCGCAGCGCTGGTGCTGACAGCCACGCCCGGCCCCGACATGCTGCTGATCGCCTCCCGCAGTATCGGCCAGGGACGCGCTGCCGGTTTCCTGACCTATGCCGGCATCGCGCTCGGCACCTATTGCCACGCCCTTGCCGCGGCATTCGGGCTGTCACAGCTCTTCATGACCGTGCCGGCCGCCTATGAAACAGTGCGCTGGGCAGGCTGTTGCTATCTTCTCTATCTCGCCTACAAGACGGTCCGCTCGGAAGGCGCCGCCTTTCAGCCGGCATCGACGCTGAAGCGGCTGTCGGGCCGGCGCATCTTCTTTGCGGGCCTTGCCACCAATCTGCTCAATCCGAAGATGGCGCTCTTCGTCATGGCGCTCTTTCCGCAATTCGTGAATGCGTCAGCCGGATCGCTGACGATGCAGATGCTGATACTTGCAAGCGTCCTGAACGGGATCGGCCTCGTCGTGAATGGCGCCGTGATTTTCCTCGGAAGCACGATCCGTTCGAGACTTCAATCGGCGAGCCGTTTCCCGAGGTTGCCGCAATATATCCTGGCAACGGTCTTCACCGGGCTCGCCTGTCGCCTTGCGTTGCAGCCGCGCAACTGAACATCGAGGGACCACCGTCGTTGAAAACAAAACCGGCTGCGAAATCCATGATCTCGCAGCCGGTTTGAATTTCAAACTGATGTCAGGCGGCAGTTCAGCCGGCAAGTGCCACGGCAACCGCCTCGATCGCTTCATCGGCTTTCGATCCGTCGGGGCCGCCGGCCTGCGCCATGTCGGGGCGGCCGCCGCCGCCCTTGCCGCCGAGGGCGGCAGATGCGATGCGGACGAGGTCGACGGCGCTGTAACGCTGCACGAGATCCGGTGTCACCGCCACGACAGCACTTGCCTTGCCGTCGTCGGACACGCCGACCAGGGCAACGACGCCGGAACCGATGCTGGTCTTGCCATCATCGGCAAGCCCCTTCAAATCCTTGGGATCGACGCCCGAAATCGCCTTGCCGAGGAACTTGACGCCGGCCACTTCGCGCACGGCATCGACCGAGCCGCCCTGCCCGCCGCCCATGGCGAGTTTGCGCTTGGCGTCAGCCAATTCCTTTTCGAGCTTGCGGCGCTCGTCCATCAGCGCTTCGACACGCGACAGCACTTCGCCCGGCTGCACCTTCAGCGAGGCGGCAAGCGTCTTCACGCGCTCGTCCTGTTCGGCCAGATATTCGCGCGCCGATTCGCCGGTGACGGCCTCGATACGGCGAACGCCTGCGCCGACGGCGCTTTCGCCGAGAACGCGGATCAGCCCGATCTGGCCAGTGGCCCCGACATGCGTGCCGCCGCAGAGTTCGATCGAATAAGGCTTGCCGGCCTTGGCGCCACGCACGCCCTCGCCCATCGCCACGACGCGGACTTCATCGCCGTATTTCTCGCCGAACAGCGCCATCGCGCCTTCAGCGATCGCATCGTCGACGCTCATCAGCCTCGTGGTAACCGGCGAATTCTGCAGCACGATCTCGTTCGCCATATCCTCGACGATCTTCAGCTCCTCGGCCGACATCGGCTTCGGATGCGAGACGTCGAAACGCAGGCGCTCGGGCGCGACCAGCGAACCCTTCTGCGCCACATGGGTGCCGAGCACCTCGCGCAAAGCCTCGTGCAACAGGTGGGTCGCAGAGTGGTTGGCGCGCAGCCGCGAACGGCGGGCATGATCGACCGTCAGCACGACCGCATCGCCGTCCTTGACCACGCCGTCGATGACAATACCCTGATGCACGAACAGGCCTTCGCCTCTCTTCTGCGTATCTGAAATCTCGATCTTGGCGTGGTCGGACGAGATCACGCCGGTATCGCCCATCTGGCCGCCGGATTCGCCGTAGAACGGCGTCTGGCTGACGACGATCTGCACCTTGTCGCCGGCCTTGGCCTCGGTCGAAACCGCGCCCTCTTTGACGATCGCCTGCACGACGCCTTCGGCCGTTTCGGTGTCGTAGCCCAGGAATTCGGTCGCACCGTGTTTTTCCCTAAGCTCGAACCAGACGGTTTCCGTCGCCTTCTCGCCGGAACCGGCCCAGTGCGAGCGGGCTTCGGCCTTCTGGCGCTGCATCGCATCGGTGAAGCCGGAGATGTCCACGCCGATCTCACGGGCACGCAGTGCATCCTGTGTCAGATCGAGCGGGAAGCCGTAGGTGTCGTAGAGCTTGAAGGCGGTCTCACCATCCAGCATATCGCCCTTGGAAAGATCCGTCGTCGCGTCCGACAGAAGCGACAGGCCGCGTTCCAGCGTCTTGCGGAAGCGGTTTTCCTCCAGCTTCAGCGTTTCCGAGATCAGCGCTTCGGCGCGCACCAGTTCCGGATAGGCGCGGCCCATCTGCTGCACCAGCGTCGGCAGCAGCTTGTAGACCAGCGGTTCCTTGGCGCCGAGCAGCTGTGCATGGCGCATGGCGCGGCGCATGATGCGGCGCAGCACATAACCGCGGCCCTCATTCGACGGAAGCACGCCGTCGGCGATCAGGAAGGCCGAGGAGCGCAGGTGGTCGGCGATGACGCGGTGGCTGGCGCTGCCTTCCGCCTTGACGCCCATCGTGTCCTCGATGGTGCCGATCAGCGTGCGGAAGAGATCGGTGTCGAACACGCTCTGAACGCCCTGCAGAATGCAGGCCATGCGCTCCAGCCCCATGCCGGTATCGATCGACGGGCGGGGCAGCGGGTTGCGAACGCCGGGTTCGGTCTGCTCGAACTGCATGAAGACGAGGTTCCAGAATTCAAGGAACCGGTCGCCATCTTCCTCCGGTGAGCCCGGAGGGCCGCCCCAAACATTCTCACCCTGGTCGATGAAGATTTCCGAGCACGGGCCGCAGGGGCCGGTATCGCCCATCTGCCAGAAATTGTCAGAGGTCGGGATGCGGATGATCTTGCCGTCGGAAAAGCCGGCGATCTTCTTCCACAGCGTCGCAGCTTCTTCATCCTCGGAATAGACGGTCACCAGCAGGCGGTTTTTCGGAAGGTCGAAGCCTTCGGTGACGAGCTTCCAGGCAAGCTCGATCGCATTCTCCTTGAAATAGTCGCCGAAGGAGAAGTTGCCGAGCATCTCGAAGAAGGTCAGGTGGCGTGCAGTATAGCCGACATTGTCGAGGTCGTTGTGCTTGCCGCCGGCCCGCACGCATTTCTGCGAAGTCGTCGCCGTCGAATAGGGACGCTTTTCGAGGCCGGTGAAGACGTTCTTGAATTGCACCATGCCGGCATTGGTGAACATCAGCGTCGGGTCGTTGCGCGGCACGAGCGGGCTCGACGGAACGATCTCATGGCCGTTCTTCTTGAAATAGTCGAGGAAGGTCGACCGGATATCGTTCACACCGCTCATGCTATGCCCTTCAATGCTGCCGGAGGCAGGTAAATTTAAATTCATCGGCTTTTAACGTTCGCCCCCGCCACTGTCCAGCAGACAAACAAAACCGGCCGCATTCTCATCAGGAATGCGGCCGGTTGGAACTGTCCGATGAGTTTAAGCGCGAAAATTACATTTCCGCAGTGGCATCGCCATCGCCGTCATCCGGGTCCGGTCCGCCATTCTGCAGGAAACGGTCGGCGATCAGGCCGGCATTCTGGCGCAGCGACAGTTCGATCTCGCGGGCGAGATCCGGATTGTCGCGCAGGAAAGTCTTGGCGTTTTCACGGCCCTGGCCGAGACGCTGGCTGTTATAGGAGAACCAGGCACCCGACTTTTCGACGATGCCGGCCTTGACGCCGAGATCGACCAGTTCGCCGGTCTTGGAGACACCCTCGCCATACATGATATCGAACTCGACCTGCTTGAAGGGCGGCGCCATCTTGTTCTTGACGACCTTGACGCGGGTCTGGTTGCCGATCACCTCTTCGCGCTCCTTGACCGCCCCGATGCGGCGGATGTCGAGGCGCACGGAAGCATAGAACTTCAGCGCATTGCCGCCCGTCGTCGTTTCCGGCGAACCGAACATGACGCCGATCTTCATGCGGATCTGGTTGATGAAGATAACCATGGTGTTCGATTTGGAGATCGAAGCGGTGAGCTTGCGCAGCGCCTGGCTCATCAGTCGTGCCTGCAGGCCGGGAAGGCTGTCGCCCATTTCGCCTTCGATTTCGGCGCGCGGCGTCAGTGCGGCGACCGAGTCGACGACGAGAACGTCAACGGCGCCGGAGCGCACCAGCGTATCGGTGATTTCGAGCGCCTGCTCGCCGGTATCGGGCTGCGAGATCAGAAGGTTCTGCAGGTCGACGCCAAGCTTGCGGGCATAGACGGGATCGAGCGCATGTTCGGCATCGACGAAGGCGCAGATGCCGCCCTTCTTCTGCGCTTCGGCAATCGTCTGCAGTGCAAGCGTCGTCTTACCGGAGCTTTCCGGCCCGTAGATCTCGATGATGCGGCCCCTCGGCAGGCCACCAACGCCGAGTGCAATATCGAGGCCAAGCGAGCCGGTCGAGATCGTCTCGATCTCGACAACATTCTCGTTGGAGCCGAGTTTCATGATCGAGCCCTTGCCGAACGACCGCTCTATCTGTGAGAGTGCCGCTTCAAGCGCCTTGCTTTTGTCCACCGATTTGTCCTCTACCAGCCGCAATGAATTCTGAGACATCCGATCCACCTTTAGGTTATTGAAGCCGCTCAAGCAATGTCGAGTTTGTACCCTATTTGTTCCATTCTCGCAATAGGCGATCAAATAGTTGAAAGAAAAAGGTAAAACGACACGTGTTCTGCATTTGTTTTATCAATGAAAAGCAACGGCTTAGGCCAAAAGTGCCGACTCGGCCGCGGCAGGGCGCACCGTATCGATTCGTCCTTCGGGCATCGGGAGAGCGGATCGGATGAAGAAAAAGATTCTTGTTCTCGGCGGTGCGCATATCGACCGGCGTGGCCGAATCTCGGGCGAGACGGCGCCTGGCGCCAGCAATCCCGGCACCTGGTTCGAGGAGCCGGGCGGCGGCGGCTTCAATGCGGCGCGCAACCTCGCAAGGCTCGGTTTTCAGGTGACGATGATCTCGCCGCGCGGCGGCGATCCGATGGGCGAGACGGTTGGAGAAGCTGCCGATTTCGCAGGCATCGACGACCGGCCTTTCGTCTTCCTCGACCGCAAGACGCCGAGCTACACGGCGATCATCGAGAAGGACGGCAATCTGGTGATCGCCCTTGCCGACATGGATCTCTACCGCTTCTTCGTGCCGCGGCGTCTCTCCATCCGCTGGGTGCGGGAGGCCTTCGCCGCCCATGATTTCATCCTCTTTGACGCCAACCTGCCGGAAGAGACGATCGCGGCGATCGTCGCAAAGGCGCATTCGCTCGCGAAGCCCGTTGCGGCAATCGCCATCTCGCCGGCCAAGGTCGTCAGGCTGAAACCCTGCATCGGGGATATTGATTACCTGTTCCTGAATGAGGCTGAAGCTGCCGCCCTTGCCGGTGAGCGGCCGGAAGAGGCTGCCGGCTGGCCGCCGTTGCTGAATGAGATCGGCATCAGGAACGCCGTCGTCACCCGCGGCCGGCGCGAGCTCGTCGCGCTTTGCGATGGCCGCGCCGTGACGTTGCAGCCGCCGATCGCCGACACCGTTGCCGATGTCACGGGTGCTGGCGATTCTCTTGCGGCCGGCACACTCGCCGCCTTGATATCAGGCTTGCCGCTCGAAGAAGCCATCCGCCACGGCACCGCGGTCGCCACACTGACCGTGCAGTCGCGGCACGCCGTCAACGAAAATCTGACGCCCGAGCTGTTGAATGAGGCGCTTGCCCTTGTTCCCCAGATCAGAATTCTGCATTGAAGCAGCCAATTAAATAATTGAACATGATGCCGAAAACCGCTCACACTTTTCGGCATCATGCTCTGTCGATCACAGGACAAGACCATGACCAAGCCCATCTCCCCTCTTTTGCCGATCGCCTATTCGAAGGAAGTCGCCAGCGCCAAGCAGCGCGGCGCGCCTGTGGTGGCGCTGGAATCGACCATCATCACCCACGGCATGCCCTATCCCGGCAATATCGAGATGGCCCGCAGCGTCGAGGCGATCATCCGCGAACAGGGTGCAGTGCCGGCAACGATCGCCGTCATTCACGGCACGCTGCATATCGGTCTTGAAGCCGCGGAACTGGAGCAACTCGCCAAGGCGACCGAAGTGATGAAGGTGTCGCGCGCCGATCTCGCCTTCGCCATCGCCGAGCGCCGCACCGGCGCCACCACGGTCGCGGCGACGATGATCGCGGCGGCGCGCGCCGGCATCCGCGTTTTTGCCACAGGCGGCATCGGCGGCGTGCATCGCGGCGCCGAGGAAAGCTTCGATATATCAGCCGATCTCGAGGAACTGGCGCGCACCGGCGTCATCGTCGTCTGCGCCGGCGCCAAGGCGATCCTCGATATTCCAAAGACGCTGGAAGTGCTGGAAACCCGCGGCGTGCCTGTCGTCACCTATGAGAGCGAGGAATTCCCCGCCTTCTGGTCGCGCTCCTCGGGCATCCGTAGCCCGCTGTCGCTGAACAGCCCGGCCGCCATCGCCAATTTCCAGACGGTGCGCGAGCAGCTCGGCGTCGACGGCGGCATGCTCGTCGCCAATCCGGTGCCTGAGGCCGACGAGATCGCGCGCGAGGAGATGGAAATCTATATCGAGCGGGCACTCGACAGCGCCGAGCGCGACGAAGTGACCGGCAAGGCGGTAACGCCCTATCTTCTGTCGACCATCTTCGACCTGACGGACGGCCAGAGCCTCAAGACCAATATCGCGTTGGTTGAGAATAATGCGCGGCTTGCGGCTGAGATTGCGGTTGCGTTGAGTGAATGAAGGTTGACGGGCTGGCAGGTATCAATTTTTAGCAGAGAGGTGGTGCCGTTCCAGCCCCCCTCTGCCCTGCCGGGCATCTCCCCCACAGGTGGGGAGATTACAAGCGGCAAAACCTTCGCATCGCATCAACGTTTCGCCGAGCTGCATGGATATTTGGTTAGGGAGCCAGTGCACCCAGCCGATCTCCCTCCTTGTGGGGGAGATGCCGGCAGGGCAGAGGGGGATGCGGCACGGCACAGCGTGCCCTCCGACAGCACCTCACTCACCCATCCAGCGTCTCCTTCACCACAACAGCGAGCTGCTTCAGCGAGAAGGGCTTCGGTAGGAAGCCGAATTTCGCCTCCGGCGGCAGGTTGCGGGCAAAAGCATCTTCGGCATAACCTGAGACGAAGATGAACTTCATGTCGGGATAGGTCTTGCGCAGCTCGCGCAACAGCGTCGGACCGTCCATTTCGGGCATCACGACGTCGGAGACGACGATGTCGACCTTGCCGTCGAGTTCTTCCAAGATGCTGAGTGCCTCGACGCCCGAGCCCGCCTCGTGCACGGTGTAGCCCCGCGTTTCCAGCATGCGCTTGCCGCCGCGGCGCACAGCCTCCTCGTCCTCGACGAGAAGGATGACGGCCGATCCCGTCAGGTCCTCCGGCTGCTGCGGCGATACCGGCAGCGGCACCACTTCGGCCCCGGCGATGGCGCCGTCGATCGAGCCCGCTTCGGCGGCCACCGCCGGGTCCGGAATGTGCCGCGGCAGGAAGACGCGGAAGGTTGTGCCCTTGCCGACTTCGGATTCCGGCTGGATGTAGCCGCCCGACTGTTTGACGATGCCGTAGACCATGGCGAGGCCAAGCCCGGTGCCCTTGCCGACATCCTTGGTGGTGAAGAACGGCTCGAAGATCTTGTCCATGATCTCGGGAGCGATACCGGTGCCGTTATCCGCGACTTCGACCAGCACCATGTCCTCGGCCGGCATGTAGGAGTAGTTGAAGGCGGAGACCTCGGCGGCGGTCAGATTGCGGGTGCGCAGTGTCAGCGTGCCACCCTCGGGCATCGCGTCGCGCGCATTGACGCAGAGATTGATCAGCACCTGCTCGAACTGCGAAAGGTCTGTTTTGACAGGCCAGAGGTCGCGGCCATATTGCACGTCGAGTTTGACATTGGTGCCGGAAAGCAGCCGGTCGACCAGCATGCGCAGGTCGCCGACGACATCGGTCAGGTTCAGCACCGAGGGCCGCATCGTCTGCTTGCGCGAAAAGGCGAGCAGCTGGCGCACCAGCACGGCGGCACGGTTGGCGTTGCGCTTGATCTCTATCAGGTCGGCGAAGCTGGCATCGGCGGGCCGCGCCTGCAGCAGCAGATGGTCGGAGGAAAGCAGGATCGCCGTCAGCACGTTGTTGAAATCATGCGCGATGCCGCCGGCGAGCGTTCCCACAGCATTCATCTTCTGCGTCTGCGCCATCTGTGCTTCCAGCGCCTTCTGCTCGGTCACCTCGACAGCGTAGACGATCGCCGCCTCCTCGGGCGCCTCGTCGCTCTGGTCGATGACGGCATTGACATAGAAGCGGAAATAGCGCGCCTCGTCGGTCGGTGTGCGGGTGTCGAGCGGCGCAATGTCGCCCTGCCGGTCCTTGGCCGCCGCCAGCGCCGCGGCGAGCTGTGGCCGATCGCTCTCCTGCACGATGGTTTCAAGATGCGGCGCCTTTTCGAGGTCATCGCGCGAGACGACACCAGAGAACATCTTCAGGAATGGTGCATTGGTGCGCAGGATACGCCCGTCGCCGTCAACCGAGGCGATTGCCATCGGTGTGTTGTTGAAGAAGCGGGTGAAGCGCATGGCAGCGGCCGAAGCGGACTGGCCGCCGGCATCGCTCTTTTCACGCGCCAGCACGATCGTCCGGCTTTCGCCGGGTGCGCCGTCGCGCATCGAGGTAACGCTGTGGATGATCTGCACCGGCAGGCTCTGGCCATTGCTCTTGCGCAGGTCGAGATCGAGCGTCACGGTCTTCTTCAGGCCGGGTTCGGCCTGCACCGATTGAATCAACGCGAGCCCCTCGCCCGCCACCACGTCGCCGATCGTCATCGAGCCCGGCACGAATTTGGTGAGGTCGAGGCCCAGCCACTCGGCAAGCGTCGCATTCAGGTAGAAGATCTCGCCCTTCCTGCCGGCGGAAAAGAAGCCAGCCGGCGCATGGTCGAGATAGTCGATCGCGTTCTGCAATTCCTTGAAGAAGCGCTCCTGGTCGTCGCGCTCCGTGGTGATGTCGGTAATCTGCCAGATCTGCAGCGGCTTGCCGCCGTTCTCCTCCGGCTGCAGCAGCCGTGCCTTCAGCCGGTACCAATGGGCGCCGGAACTGTTGCTGCCGGGGCCGACGGCACGCAGCAGGCGGAATTCCTCGCGGCCTTCCTTGCCCTCGCGCAGCCCGTTGACCAGCCTGTAGAGCGCCTCGTTGGATTCGCGATGACGCGACAGCAGCGTTTCCAGCGTCTGCACCTCGGTCGCCTTGCGAGCGCCGGTCAGCGCACCATAGGCGGCATTGGCATAGATGATCCGGCCCTTTTCGTCGGTGATCAGCGTTCCGTCGGGATGGCTGTTGAGGAAGGCGCGCGCCAGGCTGTCGGACTGGCGCTGCGGCATCACCTCGATGAAGCCGATGACCGAGGATACCAGGAAGAAGATGCCGACCATGGCGAGCACGCCGAGACCGCCAAGCACGACCTCGTTGTCGAGCGACTTTTTGAAGAAGACGAAGGCGCCGGCGGCAGCGATCAGCACGAGCGCCAGCAGAAGAATGCGCAAGACCGTGCCAGAACGCCCCCCACGATCCACAAGCGGTGCGTTATAGTCGTCGGCCTGACGCGGTTTCGTCATGTATTCCTCACATAAGCCCTCCCGCTTCGTAGCACGAACACGAAGCAGGAATCAGGCACTCTTTCCTTCTTAGCAATTTGCTGCGTCGGCAAAAACACCGCTAGTCGGCAAGACTGCTTGAATTCACAGGCAACAGCGCCATCTGCCCCAGAAGCCCAGCTGCTGCCCGTGCGCAAGGTCGTCGAGTGCCAAGCAGCGGAACACGAAATCGCGTTCTCCCGTGACTGGACAGGATCGGCGGGCCTTGCCTAAGGAACGGAAAAGTCGTCAATATGTGCCGAATGCGAAATGGAGTGAGTGACTATGTTGGATGATGTTGTCGGAGCTTATGGCAGCCGTTTCCTGCTTGCCGCCGGTGGCGTCGGTCTGGCGCTTCTCCTGCTCATCATCGTGCTCTGGGTGATCCGCAGCCGGGCGCCCTCGCCCTTCGTGCGCGGCGGCCGCAACCGGCAGCCCCGGCTGCAGGTGCTGGATGCCGCAGCCGTCGATGCCCGTCGCCGGCTGGTGCTGGTGCGCCGCGACGATGTCGAGCACCTGATCATGATCGGCGGCCCGAGCGATATCGTCATCGAGAGCCGTATCCTCCCCGCAGCGGCCGAACAGCCGGACAGTGCCAGCCGCCCGCAGCCCGTCGAGCAGCGTCCGATATCCGTCGCGCGGCCGGAAACGCCGCCGGTCTCGCCACCACGCCCGCCGGTCGCAGCCCGTGTCGAGCCGGCCGCCGAACCCACTTTCTCTGCGCCGGTTTCGCCGGAGCCGCGTCCGCGCCCAGAGCCGTCGGCCCAACCACCGGCCCCGCCTGCCGTGGCACCGCCGGTGGTCACGAGCCCTCTTCCGGCAGAGCCTGTGACAGCTCCGCTGTCGGCCGAACGCGACAATCCTCTGCGTGCCGTCCCGCCCCAGCCGCGCCCGCCGGAGCGTCCCGCCGCTCCCCCAGCCGCGCAGCCAGCACCATTTCACGATGCCTCAAGTGCCGCCGAGATCCTCGATGCCGCCCGCCAGCGCGTGCTGCCGCAACAGCGAATCGACCCCGAGGTCTCAGCCCCGTCTGTCCAGGACATGCCGGCGGCCGCGCGCGCCGCACCTGCAACGGCCGAAGACGAGCCGGCTGCGCAGCCGGCAGCGGCGATCCGTCATGAATTCCAGCGGGTGCTGGAAGAGGAAATGTCGAACAATCTGACGGCCGAACGCATCGTGCCGGCGCCGGCAAACCAGGCGCCTCGCCAAGCGGTGCCGCAGCCGGGCAACCTGCCACGCCGTGATCCCGAGCTTGCCCCGATCACCGGCGCCGATACCGAGCTGCAGAAGGAAGTCGCCCGCATCTTCGGCGAAATGAGTGTCAATCGCGACAAGTGAAGGCAAACGCGCCTGCCTGACATCGGATTGCCAGAGCCCCCCTTCCTTCATCATCACGTTGCATAAAAGCCGCATTGCCCTGGCTTTCAGCACACGAGCGGCTTGGGGGCTGCCTTTCATGCCAATCATTTGTTATCTCTAGGGTTGAAGAGCGTTGGCGCATTCGAGGTTGCACTTTGCCTAAGTAAATACCGGTCTCACTCCAGTTTCACCCGTACTGCCGCAGAGCGACACGCTGGCGGCATGCGAACATGTTCATCGGGTGGTGGCGAGAGACCGGTTTGGCATTGTTACAATGTGCCATGTGCAGCTCCGCTGTCTCAGCTCTTCAGCCGCCCACAACATCGCCACACCGCGCCCGCAAGGGGTTTTCTCATGCACCATCTTGGTGGACTTCCGAACGGAAGACCAAGACGGTATGTGCAATACGCTTCAGGTCCGATGGACCATTATTCCCAAGACAGCTCCCCAGCCTTGGATTGCATGCAGTGGATGCGGAAGCCTGAGAGCCTTCCAATCCAGCGGCAAGATCCGGCTCAACGCCAACGGTCGCAAGCTTGATGCTTGGCTTATCTACAAATGCCTGACCTGTGAAAGGACATGGAACCGGCCAATCATCGAGCGCCGCAATGTTCGCGACATCGACCCTGCAATCCTTGACGCGTTACAATCCAACGATCCGGACTGGATCCGGGCGGAAACCTTCAACCTGGATGCTCTCCGGCACAAGTCGCAACGTGTGGACGAGTTTGCTGAATTTGAAATCGCGAAAGAAATCCAGCGCGAAACTGCACATTGGACGAGTTTGGCAATCGAACTAATAGTCCCGTTTCCAACCAGCATACGGCTTGACCGTCTGCTCGCGTCCGAGTTGAAAGTTTCGCGCTCCCGGCTGCAGGCTCTTCATGATGAAGGCATGGTTCGCACAGATCCTGACCGATCAGACGTCATGCGGCGACGCATCAGGAATGGCACCCTTATCGTGATCGACCTCGCCATGCAGGCCGATCGAGAGCAATCGTGGAAACCTCTGGCATCAGGAGATCGGCTGTAATCACGGAATCTGCGGCGACAACGGCTCGATCCCGGGCCTTTGTGGCTTGTTCCCCAACACGCGAGGACAATGGATAACAAAAAAGCGCCGCGATCTGATCGCGGCGCTTATTCTGCTCTCATGCCTGCATGAAAACTCTCATTCGTCGCGATAGACCTTTTCGCGGCGTTCGTGACGCTCCTGCGCCTCGATCGATAGTGTCGCGATCGGGCGGGCGTCGAGGCGCTTGAGGCCGATCGGCTCGCCAGTTTCCTCGCAATATCCGTAGGTGCCGTCTTCGATGCGCTGCAGTGCCGCGTCGATCTTCGAAATCAGCTTTCTCTGCCGGTCACGGGCGCGAAGTTCGATCGCCCGGTCTGTTTCCGACGACGCCCGGTCGGCGAGGTCGGGATGGTTTGCGCTTTCCTCGGCCAGATGGTCGAGTGTCTCGCGCGCTTCTCTAAGGATATCATTTCTCCATGCAACCAGCTTCGCCCTGAAGTAGGCACGCTGGTTTACGTTCATGAATTCTTCCTCTTCCGAGGGAACGTAATTGCTAAGATCGATCTTCTCACTCAACGCGATTCTCCTGAAGAACATCTCATCTGGCCGGGTGTATATCCCAAGCGCTAGTCGCGATTCAAGCCAAATACGACAGGTAAACAGATTTTTAAATCTGTCACAGTTTTCGGCTAACAGACTATTTTCTCATCATTATTCCGGCTTGCGTTTTTTGCTTCGCCTTCAAAACGCCGTGTTATCAGCCGCGTTTTGGGCAGTTGGAGCATCGCTGACGGTTGACGCCGGCCGATTGCAACCGCTACTGAAAAAGCCCGCTGGATCCTGGATTTGCCCATGACCGTACCCCTGCCTCCGCCCAACCGCATCTATCTCCTGCGCCATGCCGAGGCCGCCTGGGCCGAACCCGGGCAGCGCGATTTCGACCGGCCGCTGAACGAAAAGGGCTTTGGCGATGCCGAAATCATCGCCGACAAGGCCGCCGACAAGGGCTATCGTCCCGATCTTCTGATCAGTTCGACCGCGCTGCGCTGCCGCGATACCGCCGATGCGGTGTACCGGGCGATGGGCCTCACGCTCGAGGTTCGTTATGTTGACGCGCTCTATAATGCCACGGTCGACAACTATCTCGAGATCATCGATGCGCAGGACGAATCTGCCGTCATGCTGGTCGGCCACAATCCGACCATGGAGCAGGCGCTGGAGGCGCTGATCGGTCACGAGGCGATGGTAAGCGCCCTTCCCGGCGGCTTCCCGACGGCAGGCCTTGCCGTCGTCGATTACGATGCTTCCGCCGCCGTCTGGCGCCTCACCGATTTCGTGGTCGTCTGAAGACTTTCGCGCCGCTTCTTTTGCGGGCGGCGCGCCCTCCCTATATTGCGAGGCAGTCACCAACCGGAATCGCGCCTTGCCGCCACGCCTGACATCTTTTGCCGATGACGCCCGCATCGCCTTCGACAATCTCGCCGATCGGGCGAGCGGCCTCGTCAATCCGACCGTGCGGCTCGGCGTCACCGGCCTCTCCCGCTCCGGCAAGACGGTCTTCATCTCCTCGCTGGTCCACAATCTGTTGAATGGCGGCCGCCTGCCGCTGTTCGAGCCGGTGCAATCCGGTCGCGTCTCAGCGGTGCGGCTGGAGCCGCAGCCGGACGATGCCGTGCCGCGCTTTCAATACGAGGACCATATCCGCGCACTGGTGAAGGACCGTATCTGGCCGGATTCGACCCGGGCCATATCCGAACTGCGCATCACGCTGGATTATCAGAGCGCCAGCGGCTGGAACCGGCTTTTTTCGCCCGGCCGCCTGTCGATCGATATCGTCGATTATCCCGGCGAATGGCTGCTCGACCTGCCACTGCTCGGCAAGGATTATCGTGCCTTCAGCGAGGAGACGATTGCGCTTGCCGAAACCGGCGTCCGCTCCGAGCTGTCACGCCAATGGCTGGCGCTGACGCGCACCGCCGATATCCATGCCGGCGCCGACGAGATGGTCGCCCGCGATCTCGCCACCGCCTTCGCCGATTATCTCAAGGCCTGCAAGGCCGACGAACGCTCGCTCTCCACCCTGCCGCCCGGCCGCCTGCTTCTGCCCGGCGATCTCGACGGGTCGCCGGCATTGACCTTCGCGCCGCTAGCGCTGCCGCCGGACGGACGTCCCGGCCGCGGCTCGCTCTGGACGATGATGGAGCGGCGCTACGAGGCCTACAAATCGGTCGTCGTCAAACCTTTCTTCCGCGAACATTTCGCCCGGCTCGACCGCCAGATCGTCCTGGTCGATGCACTGCAGGCGATGAACCGCGGCCCCGAAGCCGTGCAGGATCTGGAACGCGCGCTGACCGATGTGCTCGCCTGTTTCCGCCCTGGCACCAATTCGCTGCTTTCCTCCCTACTCGGGCGCCGCATCGACCGCGTGCTGGTCGCCGCCACCAAGGCTGACCATCTCCACCATGAAAGCCACGACCGGCTCGATGCCCTGACCCGCCGCCTGGTGGATCGCGCCATCGACCGCATCGGCATGGCAGGCGCCGGAATCGACGTCATGGCGCTTGCCTCCGTGCGCGCCACCCGCGAAGCGACCGTCAAACGTGATGGCCATGAACTGCCGGTCATCGTCGGCACGCCGATGGAGGGCGAAACCATCGCCGGCGAGCGCTTTGACGGCCAGAGAAAGACCGCGATCTTCCCCGGCGACCTGCCTGAGGATCCGGAAAGCCTGTTCGATCGCCTCGCCGCGGGCGACACCGGTCTGCAACTGCCCGATGTCAACGTCGTCAGATTCCGCCCGCCGCAACTCGAGGAAACCGGCGGCGGCATCAAGCTGTCGGTGCCGCATATCCGCCTCGACCGCGCCATGCAGTTCCTGTTCGGAGACCGTCTCGCATGAGCAAGCCCCCGTCCGATCCGCCGCGCCGCGCACCCGCTGCCTTCACCTATGAGGACGAGGCTGCCGAGCTGCGCGACAACGGCCGGCAAGGTGAGCGGCGGCGCAAGCCGGAAAGCTTCTCCGAAAATATCGTTGTCACACCTGACGAGGACGATCCCTTCCTCAATCCCGAGAAGGATCTGAGCGCGGTTCCCGTTACAACGCCGCTGAGACGTCGGACCTCCTTCGGCAAGATCGCCGCCGGTGCCTTCGGCATTCTGCTGTCTCTCGCCATTGGCCTCTGGACCGATAGCCTGATCCGCGATCTCTTCACCCGCGCCGACTGGCTGGGTTATGCGGCCCTTGCCGTGCTGGCAATCGGCATCCTTGCCGTGCTGGCCCTCGTCATCCGCGAAACCGTCGGCATGATGCGCCTTGCCGCCGTCCAGAAGATCAAGGCCGAAGCCGAGGCGGCGATACTCGAGACTCGGCCGGCCAAGGCGCGCGCCGTCGTCGCCCAGCTGACCACGCTGCTGTCGGCAAATCCTGAGACATCGAAGGGCCGCGCGACGCTGAAGGCGACCGAAGGCGAGGTCATTGATCCCCCGCATCTGATTGCACTAGCCGAACGCGAACTGCTCGCTCCCCTCGATCGCAAGGCCAGGGCGCTCATCGTCAACGCCTCCAAGCGTGTCTCGATCGTCACCGCCGTCAGCCCGCGCGCCGTCGTTGATCTGCTCTATGTGCTCTACGAGGCGGTACGCCTCATCCGCGCCATGGCCGAGCTGTACGGCGGCCGTCCCGGCACGCTCGGCATGTTCCGCCTGCTGCGTGACGTGCTGGCGCACCTGGCCGTCACCGGCTCGATCGCCGTCGGCGACAGCCTAGTCCAGCAGGTGCTCGGCCATGGGCTTGCCTCGAAGCTCTCTGCCCGACTCGGCGAAGGTGTCATCAACGGCCTGATGACCGCCCGCATCGGAATCGCGGCGATGGATCTCTGCCGCCCGCTTGCCTTCCACGCCCTGAAGCGGCCGGGAATCGGTGATTTCATCGGCGATCTCACCCCCTCCATGTCGCCTCGCGGCAACAATCCTTGAACGAAGCAGCGATTCCGTAGCTTTCGCCTCCCCTAGGGTAATGCCAGAGAAATTTGAGCAGATTCAATGCTCTAGGGACGGTATTTTAAAATAATCACCGCGCAAAAACCCTGTATTGCCTTGCATTTCGGCACAATCGAAAGGAAGGATTAACCATTCTTCGGCAAAACTTGCAGCCAGTTCGTGAGTGGTGTTTGCCAAGGAAAATCCATGTATTCGCGCAAGTTTCTCATCGTATGCGGCCTGGCCGCCGCGGCATTGTCTCCCGTTGCAGATGTCGCTCCGGCAGCCACCGCTGCAACCCGTGACAAGGCCTTCTTCGATTCCGTCGCCGGCTCCTGGAAGGGTCCCGGCGAAATCGTCGCCGGCAAGTACAAGGGCACGAAATTCACCTGCAACCTGATCGGTGAGCCCACCGGCGACAGCAGCGCCGGCATCAAGCTCGACGGCACCTGCCGCGTCGGCGTCTTCAAGCAGCCGATGACCGCCGTCATCTCGCAGTCGGGCTCGAGCTACAAGGGCAAGTTCCTCGACGGCGCCGCCGGCAAGGGCCTTGACGTCGTCTCCGGCGCCGTCTCCGAGGACACTGTCGTCGTTGGCATCAACCGCGCCAAGCTGAACGGTGCGATGATCGCCCGCGTGCGCGACGACAAGACGATGAACGTCACCGTTTCGGTCAAGGTCGAAAGCCAGATGATCCCGGTGATCGGCCTGACGCTGACCCGCCAGGTCGACGAGATGGCCGTCGGTTCTATCCAGTAGACAAACCGCACAGCGGATTTTCCTGAAGCGGCGGGTTTCCCGCCGTTTTCCGTTTCAGCTTCCCTGCTTCAGGCGCTCCGCCACCAGTCTCGATTGTTGTCGGCAACCTCGATGCCGGTCACCTCGGCATCATCAAGCCAGTCACTCACCGCCCTGCCCCTGACGAGAAGACCCGGCGCGATATCGGCAAGCGGCATCAGCACGAAACCGCGATCGGTCATCCGCGGATGCGGCAGTTCCAGCCGCGGCGCGTCCTGGATCACGTCGCCATAGGTCAGCACATCAATATCCAGCGTCCGTGGCCCCCAACGCTCGATGCGTTCGCGTTTCATCTCACGTTCGATCGACAGGCAGACATCGAGTAAAGCCTCGGGCTCCAGGCTGGTCTTGACGGCGGCGCAAGCGTTGAAGAAGAAGGATTGGTCGGTCTTTCCCCAGGGGGGCGTGCGATAGAGCCGCGACACCGCCGTAACCCGGCAGTCGTCCCGCCCGTCCAGCCTCTGCAGCGCCGCCGCCATCGCCTTGACGGGGTCGCCGATATTGCCGCCGAGACCGAGTGTGGCGGATTGCAATGCGGCCTCAGGCAAAGTGCTCAACGCTCACCTGCACGAAATCGAGCACGCCGGGCACCGGTGCGTTCGGCTTGCGCACCGTGATCTTCGCACGCCGGATCTGCGGGAATGTCTCGCAAAGCCCCTTGGCGATATCGAGCGCCAGGGACTCGATCAGGTAGCGCCGCTTGCCGGTGACGATCTGCTCGATCACGGTGAAGGCGATGCCGTAATTGACGGTATCGTTGATCGAATCGCTTTCTAGTGCCTCGCCGGCGACGACATCGAGTTCGGCATCGACGAAGAAGCGCTGACCGAGGAATTCCTCCTCGTCATGCACGCCGTGGCGCGCAAAGAAGGCGCAGTTCTGCAGCGTGATCGTGTAGGTGGTCATGTCGGCCGCTTCCTCTCGAATTCCTGGCGCGCATTGAGCATAGCATCGACGATATCGAGCGCATCCCTGTTGATTGCGACATTGTGCACCCGAAAAACCGCAGCCCCTTGAAGTCTCAGCAACGCGCTGGTCACAGCCGTCGCCGCATCCCTGTCCTGTGCCTCACGGCCCGTCACCGCGCCGAGGAAGCGTTTGCGCGACGTGCCGGCGAGCAGCGGCAAGCCGAAACGGGAAAGTTCGGAAAACCGCGCCATCAGCTCCAGGTTCTCCTCCGCCGTCTCCTTGGCGAAGCCGAAGCCCGGATCGAGTACGATGCGGTCGCGGTTGACGCCTGATGCAGCGGCGATCGCAAGCGACCGTTCGAGAAAATGTACCTGATCGGCAATCACATCGACGAGTTTTACCCTATCGCGGCCGGTGTGCATGATGCAGAGCCCGGCTCCGGTCACCGCGGCGATATTGGCGATATCGGGCTCCTTCTGCAGCCCGAAGACGTCATTGACGATATGGGCGCCAGCTCCGATCGCAAGCCGTGCCGTCTCGGCGCGATAGGTGTCGATGGAAATCAGCGCCTGGGTGCGCCCGCGCAGTGCCTCGATGACGGGCAGCACGCGCGCCTGTTCCTCCGAAGGGCTGACGGTTGCTGCGTTCGGCCGGGTCGATTCGCCGCCGATATCGACAATGCCGGCGCCCTCGCTCACCGCTCGCAGCGCCTGTTCGACCGCCGCATCGACGGTTTCAAAGCGACCGCCGTCTGAAAAGGAGTCCGGCGTCACGTTGATGATCGCCATGATCGTCGAACGACGGCCGAGTTCGATCTCCCGGCCATGGCCGACACGCCATATACTGCCTTCGAGCCCTGTCACCAGACTTATCCCATTGAGGACGAAAAAAGCGCCATCCGATATTGCGCTTGCGGTGGCTATGCCCCAAGCTCCTGTCGATTTCAACACGGGTTGCGTTCAGAATGCCGCTTGCAGTGCGTTATATGGTCCTTCCTATCGCCTTTTCCATTGCTCTTTCCCTTTGCAGCCCCGTGGCAGCCGAAGTGATCGCATCGAAAAGCTATTCCTATTTCGACATTCGCGGCAAAACAGCGGATGAGCTCGACCGCGAACTCAGCCGGCGGGGCCCGACGGCGAGCGGTTCCTCTGCCCGCCATCCCGGCGCCACGAAGATCCGCTTCGGCGGCGAGGCAACCTATATCCAGGATAACGGGCGCTGCCGCGTCGGCAACGTCAAGGTCACGGTCCACACCCAGATCATCCTGCCGCGCTGGAGCAGCCGCAAGGGCGCCAGCAAGGAGCTGTCGATGATCTGGGACGCGCTGTCGAGCGATATCAAGCGCCACGAGGAGCGCCATGCCGAGATCGCCCGCGACCAGGCCCGCGCCATGGAGCGCGCCATTCGCGCGCTGCGCCAGCAGCGCAGCTGCGAAGCCATGCAGGAACTCGTCTCCAACGAATCAGCTCGCGGTATAGAGGAGCACGACCGGCAGCAGGCGCGATTCGATCGGGTCGAGGCCGTCAATTTTCAGAAGCGAATGTTGAGGTTGCTAAATAATCGAATCAACGGTCGAGCCGGCGAAAAATAAGGCTTTTTCAATCTGGTTGCGAGCGGAAAACCTTAGCTGCACAACGAAACTTGTGCGAAACTTGCACCCTCCCCAGCGATTGAATGGTCATTTTTCATCCTGGCAGACTCAACCGGAACGCGTTAATATGAACACATTCGAAAGTTCAGCTACGGCATCTGCACTTTCATCGCTGGGTTCTCCTGGCGCGTTCCGAAGCCGCGGATGTTCCTCCCTCATCCGTAGGTAATGCGCCCGCCTCGCCTCGCTCGCTCAAGCGCGCGAGGCGTCTTTTTTGATATCGAATGTTTCGGCGACGTTTGAAGCGTAACGTGCTTCAGGCCTGGCGTTCCGGCACGTGGACCACGAGCCCGTCATAGACAGCCTTCATCCGGATCTGACAGGACAGCCGCGAAGTCGGGCGTACATCGAAGGCGAAGTCGAGCATGTCCTCTTCCATCGCTTCCGGCTGGCCGACCTTTTCCGTCCACTCCTCATCGACATAGACATGACAGGTCGCGCACGCGCAGGCGCCGCCGCATTCGGCCTCGATGCCGGGCACCGAATTGCGCACGGCATTCTCCATCACGGTGGAGCCTTGGTCGACGTCGAGGTCGAAGCGCGTGCCGTCGAAGGCGACGATGGTAAGTTTGGGCATCAGGACTATTTCCGGTCTTCAGGTGGGTGGGCGGATTTTCTTCCGACAATTCGACGCGTCAGTCAATATTGGCGAAATCCGCCATAGCCTCGCAGATCGGGCCTTCGCCCGCCGTCTTCAAAGCGTCATACGGGACGTCGCAAAAAGACCCGCGGTTCCGCAATGGAACAACGGGCCTCGTTAAAACACTATCTCCTGCACGTCGTCCAACTGTGTGCAGCGGTTTTGGGACAATGACATGCATTAAATAAAGACTTAGAGATCAGCCGCGGCAGAGCTTCAAGATGAAATTCTCGGCGTCGATGACGGCGGCACCCAGCGCTGCCGTCGCGCCGGCATCGCCACCGGTTTCCTCGACCGCTTCCGCCGTCTGCGACACGCGGAACGCGCCGACTGAGCTTGCCGCGCCCTTCAGCCGATGCGCGGCTGCCCCGATACGGATGGTTTCACCGCTCGCAATATCCTGTAGACATGCACGGGCCTGGCGCGCAAACATCTGAAGGACTTCGATTTCCAGCGTCTTGTCGCCCATCGTCTGCTTTGCGAGATGGACCAGATCGATCGGCCGGACCTTCGAGGGACACGGTCCCTTTGCATTATCCGGCGCCTCGAATACGATGTTCAATGCTGCCATCTGGGCTGCCATTGCCAATTCTCCCGTCTCTGTCGTCCGCAGTTGCAACAGTTCTGCGTCAGGAGGGTGGCTATCACGTTAAATTCCGGCACACTCAGGGTGGAAATCTCGCCATATGGTTAACGTCCGTTAAACATCCCTAAATTATTGGTTTTTAAGCGGTGTCTAGGATTCAAAGATGTTAACAACGGGTTAACGGGCCGTGAATCTCAAGCCTTCATTAATTGTGTGAAGAGCACAGATGTGTCACTACGATACTGGTGGAGCGGGTTTATGGTACGCGCCTTTGCCGAGCGAGTGGATAATGGTAGTGTTTTGATACCTTCCGTTTGAAAAAGCGGCTATCTACTCTGAAATGACATGCTTATCCGTCCTTCGTTGGGATGGGAGGCTGGAACGGCAAAGTTGTTCCCGGGTGAGGCGGAAGCCCCGGATGCGCGGTTGGGCCGGCTGACAGTAACGAGGCATACCCGAATGGCGAACAACAAATATAACGAGTCAATTGAGGACAAGGCGTTCAAGGCATTGGACGAGGCGCTCCAGATCGACTTCAGCAAGGATAACGTACCGTCTCGCCGCGGCGACGCGCCCCAGGCCCCGGAGGCTAATGTGTCTGATCCAGTGAATGCGCGCAATCAGCAGGCCCAGGAAGAAGCGCAGCGCCGTAGCCGCCGCGGTGCCGCCGGCGAGCAGGCTTCTAGGGGCCCGACCTTCGCGCCCGCCAACGATGCCAGCCGCAATACGCCCGCCTCGATCCTGAAATCCTTTGACGGCGCCTCCAGCCGCTCGGCGGTGCGTACCGCCACCCTGTTTTCCGTGCTTTGGGTCATGGCCGGCCTCGGTCTGATGTCGCTGCTTTATTCTCCGCAGATCTGGCAGATCCGTTCGCTCGCCGATCTCGTCGCCCTGCCCGGCGTCATCGCCGGCCTCGTCGGCATCGTCATTCCCGTGATGATGTTCTATGCCTTCGCCATTATGATCTCCCGCGCCCAGGACATGCGCAACGCCGCCCGCTCCATGGCAGAAGTGGCATTGCGCCTGGCAGAGCCGGAAACCATCGCCTCCGAGCGCATCATGACGGTCGGCCAGGCCGTGCGCCGTGAGGTCTCGGCCATGAATGAGGGCATCGAACGCACCATCGCTCGTGCCTCCGAGCTGGAAACGCTCGTCCATTCCGAAGTCAATGCCCTTGAACGTTCCTATGCCGACAACGAGTTGCGCGTGCGCGGTCTCGTCCACGAACTCGGCTCCGAGCGCGAAGCGATCGTCAACCATGCCGACCGTATCCGCACCTCGATCGGCAGCGTACACGATCAGTTGAAGGAAGAGCTCTCGCTTGCGACCGAAGAGATCGCGGTACGGCTTGCCACATCGGGCGAAGCCTTCGCCTCGCTCATCGATACACGCGCCGCGACGATCCTGGAAAAGTCGGACAGCGCTCTGCAGTCGATGGGCAGCCTGCTCGCAGCCAAGACCGATACCCTGTTGCAGACACTGAACGCATCGGGTTTTGCGCTGGCTACCGAATTCGACAACCGCCTCGAAGCCCTCTCCGTCAATCTCAACGATCATGGCGAAAGGCTGCTCAGCCAGTTCGAGACGCGCGCCTCGACCATGGACAGCAGCACGGAAAAGCTGAATGCGGCGCTGAACGAGCGTACGCACCAGCTCAATGAGATCCTGATCGCCCGCACCCGCGAGATCAACGAGAGCCTGACGTCAGGCGAACGCACGATCGGCGGCACGCTTGACGACGTGCTGTCGAAGTTGAACAGCGCGCTCGACGAAAAGGGTGCAAGCTTCCGCCAGAGCCTGCAAACCACCGCCGACGACGCCGTCATGGATCTCGACGTGCGCTCCGGCTTCTTCGAGGAGCGGCTGCAGACGACTGTCGCCCAGTTGTCGACCGCCTTCGACGAACGCGTCGCCGAATTCACCAGCGCCTTCGACAAACGCACAGGCTCGCTCGACACCAAGCTGATGGAGAGCCTCGCCCGTATCAACGAGACGCTGACCGGCGGCTCGGATTCGATCGACGGCATCCTGAATTCCGGCATCGACCGCCTTGGTTCGTCGATGACCGACCAGTCGCTGGCGCTCGCCACCACGCTCGCCACCGGCCACGAAGTGCTGGAAAGCACCCTCGGCAGCCGCGCGGACGAAATCACCACAGTACTCACCAGCCGCACCGGCGAACTGACCTCGGCGCTGCAGAGCGCTACGTCTGACATCGCGCTGACGCTTGCGACCGGTACCTCCGAGCTGCAGAACAACCTTCAGACACGCTCGGCCGAATTCCGCGACACTCTGCGCACCACCACCACCGATCTGACGACTGCCGTTGCCGCCGGCACCGAGCAGGTGACCGCTGCCTTCGGCGGTCGCGCCGAGGAGCTAAGCGGCGTGCTTACTGCCCGTGCGGCCGAAATCAGCGAAGCGCTCGGCACGGCCCACGGCCGTATCGACAGCGTCATGGCAGAGCGCGGTGGCGCGCTCGTCGAGGCGCTGACCACCCATCACGGCCGCTTCGAGGAAGCCTTGGCGACCCGCTCCGACGCCATCATCAATGCCGTCTCCGGTACCCATGACCGTCTTGCCGAGACGCTCGACGAAAAGGCGATGACCCTCGCTATCTCTCTGAACGAGAGCCAGGCCCGCATCGAGGACACGCTCGAGACCCGCTCCGAAGCGCTGCTGCATGCGGTATCAAGCACACATGACCGCCTCTCCGAGACGCTCGACGAAAAGGCGATGGCTCTCGCCATTTCGCTCAACGAAAACCAGGCTCGTATCGAGGATACGCTCGAGACCCGCTCCGAGGCCTTCCTCAACGCCGTATCAAGCACGCATGATCGCCTGTCAGAAACGCTGGACAGCAAGGCGGCCGCCCTTACGACCTCGCTCGACCAGCGCCATGCCCGCATCGAGGATGCGCTTGGAGCGCGCGCCGAGGCGCTGCTGAACACCGTGTCCGGCACGCGCGATCGCCTTGCCGAGACGCTCGACGAGAAGGCCATGGCGCTGGCCATTACCTTGAACGAGAGCCAGGCCCGCATCGAGGACACGCTCGAAACCCGTTCCGCGGCCCTGCTGAACGCCGTCTCCGGCACTCATGACCGTCTCTCGGAGACTCTGGACGGCAAGGCGGCAGCTTTTGCCACCTCGCTGAGCGAAGGCCAGGCCCGTATCGAGAATACGCTCGAAACCCGCTCCGCAGCTCTGCTGAATGCCGTCTCCAGCACCCATGATCGCCTCTCCGAGACGCTGGACGAAAAGGCGATGACGCTCGCCATTTCGCTCAACGAAACTCAGACGCGTATCGAGGACACGCTCGACGAAAAAGCGACGGCGCTCGCCGCCTCCCTGAACCAGGGCCAGAGCCGCCTGCAGGACACGCTGGAGAGCCGCTCGGAATCCTTCCTCAATGCGGTCTCCGCCACCCACGACCGCCTGTCCGAGACACTCGACGATCGGGCGATGGCGCTTGCCATCTCGCTGAACGAGAGCCAGAGCCGTCTCGAGGAGACGCTGACAACAGGCGCCGAAGCGATCACCAATGCGGTCTCCGGCACGCACGAAGGCCTGAACGGTGTGCTCGACCAGAAGGCCGCCGCCCTTGCCGCCTCGCTGAATGAAGGCCAGGCCCGCCTCGAGGAAGCCTTGGGGCACCGCACCGCCGCGATCATCGGCGCCGTGACGGCAACCCACGACCGGCTCACCGATACGCTCGATGAAAAGACCATGGCGCTCGCCATTTCGCTCGACGATAACCAGAGCCGCTTCGACAGTGTGCTCGAAGCCCGCAGCAACGCCATTATGGAGGCCGTCTCCGGTGCCGAGGCACGAGTCGCCGGCGCCTTCTCCGACAAGACCGATGCGATCCGCACCGCCTATACCGACAATCAGCAGCGGCTCGAAAATGCGCTTTCCGAACATAGCGCCGCCCTCTCGGGCGTTCTCGATACGGGCGGCGCCCGCTTCGAGGATCTCGTCGGCGGTTTGACCGGCCGCATCGAAGGCCGTCTGA
The DNA here is from genome assembly GCF_002008365.1 of Rhizobium leguminosarum bv. viciae USDA 2370. Taxonomy (GTDB): domain Bacteria; phylum Pseudomonadota; class Alphaproteobacteria; order Rhizobiales; family Rhizobiaceae; genus Rhizobium; species Rhizobium leguminosarum. Next base: position 519,556 of record NZ_MRDL01000051.1, on the reverse strand, counting down.
CCGATGCACATACACGGCTCGGAGGCCTCGCCGACGAGGCCGCAGCGCGCATCGAGGGTGGGCTCGCCTCTGCCCATGAGCGCATCCGCACGACGCTCGAAGACCGCGCCAACGCCATCGACCTATCGCTGAACCAGGCCCATGCGCTGATCAGCGATACGCTGGCCGAACAGGCTACCAGCATCGGCACATCGGTGGCGACGAGTGTCGGCATGCTCGAATTGTCGCTGGAGCACCGTGAAGCCGCGATCCGCCAGGCGATCGATGCCGGCGCCCAGACATTGGAAGATCGCATGCATGCCGGCGCCGGCCAGATCGCCAGCCGCTTCCAGGAGGCGGCACATGCGATTTCGAGCTCCACCCAGAATTTCTCCGCCCATCTCGATCGGTCGGTCGAAAGCCTGACGGGCCGTTTTGAAGAAACCGGATCACGTGTGGAAACCGGTCTCGCAGCGATCGAGACCCGCATCCGCGACGGCGTCGGCGGCGTTGCCGAAAAGGTCGAAGCGGCCACCGGCCAGCTGTCCGGCGTGCTTGCCGACGGCGTCTCCCGTCTCGGCGCGCTCAGCGACGATACCACTCGGCGCATCTCGGCGACGCTCGAAGGCAGTGCCGCAAACCTCACCCAGGCGATCGACAGCCGCACCGCCAATCTGGCCGAGACGCTGGACAGCCGCACCACCAGCCTGACGGGCGCCATCGAGGGCCGCACCGCGAGCCTCGGCGAAACGCTCGACCGCGGCAATGAACGCATTGAGGAACGCCTCTCCACCATGGACCGTGCGTTGACCGTCGGTCTCGAGGCCGTCAACCGCACCATCGAAGGCAAGGCCGCCGGTCTCGCCTCGACGCTGCGCAGCGCGGTTGCCGACGCGGCCCAGGGAATGGAAGGCGAAGCGACGAGAACCACCGAACTGCTTGGCAAGACCGGCCAGCAATTCGCCGAGGATCTCAATGCGAAAAGCGACGAATTCACCCGCACCATGGATGAGCGCTCGTCGCAGATCGTCACCCGTGTCGCTGAAGCTCAGAACCGGCTGGCAAGCCAGGCCGCTGCCGTCGCCCAGACCTTCTCGGAAGCCGGTAACGCCATCGTCAACAAGGTCGCCGAGGCCGAGACCATCGTCGGCACGCAGGTCAATGCCATCTCCAAGGTGTTGTCGGATGCCGGCCAGTCTCTGGAGACACGCGGCAATGCCATCCGCTCGACACTGTCGGGCGCCGGCAGCGAGATTTCCGCCACCATGGCGGATGTCGACCGGGCGCTCGAAGCGCGCAGCAGCGCCATTCGCACCAATCTCGAGGAGCGTGCCCGCGAGATCGATACGACGTTCTCCGACATCGACCGGGCACTGGAAACGCGCGGCAACTCGATCCGCTCGACGCTCGAAGAGCGCACCCGCGACCTCAACTCGATGCTATCAGGCCGTTCGGTCGAATTGACGCGCATCCTCGACGAAACGGCCCGCCCGATCATCGACCGCTATACCGATGCCGGCGAGCAGGCCGCCGCCCGCATCACCGCCGCGGCCAATCTCAGCGCCGACCGTCTGCGCGCCGAAAACGAAGCACTCGCCAGCGCCGTTGCCGCCCGCACCGAGAATGTCGCCAATGCCGTCAGCGCCATCGAAAACAGCCTGGTCGGCAACGTCAACGGCCTCGTCCAGCGCATGTCGGAAAGCAGTGCGGCGATGGCGATGATGATGAACCGCTCCGCCGAACAACTGGCCAGCGTCGACGGCCTTCTCGGCGACACCACCACGCGCTTTGCCGACTCCGCCACCAAGGCCGCTGAAATGGTCTCCGCCTCGACCAGGCTCCTCGAAGGCAAGATCGACCGCCTCTCCGACATCTCGGGCCAGACGCTGGCGCAGGTCGGCGGGATCATCGGCCGCTTCGACGAACACTCCAAGGTCCTGACTCAGGCCTCGCAGCTTCTCGGCGCCGCCCAGTCCAACCTCGCCTCGACGCTCGAAGAGCGCGAGAGCGCGCTGCAGACACTCTCCGTCGGCCTCGTCCAGCGCTCCGCCGAGATCGAAAAGACCATGCAAGGCCTCGGCAGCATGATCGAGACTGTGTTCGAGCGGGCAGAGCAACGCTCCAACCAGGTCACCGGCAATCTGCGCCAAGGTGTGCAATCCTCCTTCGCCGATATCGGCCGCATTCTCACCGAAACCGAGAAGCGTGCCCAGGAAGCGGCAGAGACGATGCGCGAGGCGATCACCCGCGCCGGCGACGAGGCCAATACGACGATCGACGGCACCTTCGCCAATGTCGAACGCCGTTCCGGCGATCTCTCCAATCGCATTCGCGGCGGTCTCACGGCCTCGCTGTCGGAAGTCGAGCGTATGCTCGGGGAAGCCGGCCGTGCCTCCGACGGTGCCGCCCAGAACATGCGGGAAGCGCTGCGCGAAGCGATCGATGATGCCGTCGGCCGCTTCTCCGGCGCCACCGAGGATATCCGCCGCTCCGCCGCCGACATCCGTAACGAGCTCGACGCCACTCGCGCCGAGCTGAAGCGTGGCGCCTTCGATCTTCCCGAGGAAGCCAAGGAAAGCGCCTCGGCCATGCGCCGGGCCGTCGCCGAGCAGATCAAGGCGCTGCAGGATATCTCCCAGCTCGTCGGCCGCTCCAGCCAGCAGCTCGAGATCTCCGAGCCTGTCGCCCGTACGCTCGCTCAGGTGCAGCCTGCCCCGCGTCCCGCCCAGCCGGTCGCAGCCCAGCCGCCGCAGCCGGCAGCACCCCCGCCGATCGAAGCGGCAGGTCTGCGCGGAACGATCGCACCATCTGCGCCGGCTGCCGCTCCCCAGCGCGCCGCCCCGCAGCCTGTCCCCACTCGCCAGGAAACAGGCCGTCAGGAGCCGGCGCGTCCGGAAAGCGGCGGCTGGATCAGCGACCTCCTGCGTGGCGCATCGCGTGAGGAGGCCGCCGACGAGGCGGCTGCCCGCGTTCCGGCCCGCCCGGCGGAAACTGCCGCACCGGTCGCGCGCAGCAACGACAGCCGCAATCCACGTCACGTCGTCGAATCGCTGAACTCGCTCTCGGTCGATATCGCCCGCGCCATCGACCATGACGCCTCGGTCGATCTCTGGCGCCGTTACCAGCGCGGCGAGCGCGACGTCTTCACCCGCCGCCTCTACACGCTGAAGGGCCAACAGACCTTCGACGAGATCAAGCGCAAATACGACCGCGAACCGGAGTTCCGCACCGCCGTCGACCGCTACATTGGTGATTTCGAAAAGCTGCTCGCCGACGTCGCCCGCACCGACCCGAACCGGACGGTGACGCAGTCCTACCTCACCTCGGATACGGGCAAGGTCTACACCATGCTCGCCCACGCCGCAGGCAGGCTCGGCTGAGCCTGACTGGTGCCCGCAATTGGAAAGCCGCTTGACCACGTGTCGGGCGGCTTTCGCTCTTTGAAGCGCGAGTGTTGTCCATTCGCCATCCAGCCGCGGAAACCTCGCCCGAAATGACCAAGGCCCTTCTGATCATCGACGTCCAGAATGCCATCCTCTCCGGCAAAGCCTCGCCGGAGCGGCAACCTGATATTGATGCCGCACTCGACGAGACCGTCGCACGGCTGGCCGTGCTGCAGGAAAAAGCTCGGCAGGCGGGCGCGCCGATCGTGCTCGTTCAGCATGACGGCGACAGCGGCCATCGACTGGCCACCGGCACGCCGGGTTGGGCGCTGCGCGACGAGATCGCGCCGAGGCAGGCCGACGTCGTTGTGCGCAAGAAAAGCGCCGACTCCTTCTTCGAGACCGATCTTGCAGAACGCCTGGGCGAACGATCGGTCACACACCTCGTCGTCGGTGGATGCATGTCGCAATTCTGCGTCGACACGACAGTCAGGCGAGCCGTGTCGCTCGGATATGATGTGACGTTGATTGCCGATGGCCACACGACAGGCGACACGGCGACCTTCACCTTCTCCGAGATCATTGCCTACCACAATGAAACACTCGATGGTTTCGATGCGGGCAAGGCGACGGTAGAAATCCGCCTCGCCGCCGAGATCGACTTTTCATAAATTTTCAGACCACCGGGAACCGGGACCGTTTGGCGGTCCCGGTTCCCGATATCTCATCGATCGGCGGCTACGCTCCAGTTATAAATGCACCGATCGAGGCCGATGGCGATCTCAAGCACCAGCACGTCGTGGTCGACGGCCGCTCCCTTCTTCGGCTGCGACCGGTAACGCTGGGGAAAATCCGTGCGTCGCGAGATCGAGCAGACCTCCATCCACTTGTCGCCATTGTCGACCTCGATATCCATCGTCACCTCGGAATAGGCCGGCAGCCGATCGGAGGGTACGATCCGCGTCGGCAGATGGATCAGCGATGCGATCATGCGGCGGACCGGCTCGAGGCAGGCGGCGTGATAGTCGTTGCCGCTGTCGGCCGTGAAGGCGCACTGGAATTCGAGCTGCCAGAATTCCTTCAGCCGCATTTGCTTGGTCGGCTGCTCCTGCTCGCGACGATAGGATCTGCCGGCCTGCCAGACGCAGAGGGGCAGCCGTGTTTTCGAGTGATTGCCGAGAATATGCTGCATGTAGATGTAGGTCGACGGCGTCGTCTCCGGTCTCAGCACCAGCATAGTATCGCTGGCGGAGAGCTGTTCCTGAACCCAGATATCGGCGTTCGAATAGGCGCTTGAAACCAGCGACCGCGGCATCAGGGCCGGCGCCTCGACCCTCCTGACATCCCAGGCCGGATTGACGGATCTAAGAAAACTGCGGACCTCTTGCGAGAGGAAGCCGACCATATGATCGCGCAGATTGATCTCGCGCTCCTCCCAATGGACGAGCGAATTGACATGATAAATATTGAGCACGGTGCCTGTCTCCCTGGCAGCCTTGATTGACGTGGTGAGGGGCTTTACGTCCAGCAGCGCGCCGGACGCCTGAGCGCCCCAACGTCACAGCAGGACGCGAAGACCTCGTCCGCCAAAAGCGCGCGCGATCGCGACCTGCAGGCAGGTGCTGATATGACGGGAGAAAGGCGCGCGCTTCATGCTCATGGCGAGTTTTCTACGAGCCGAGCGCATCATTGTCAAAACCGAAGAGGGTGAGACAAAAGGAATCAGTTGTGGATGACCCTTTTTTATTGCCCCCTGTCCTTCATTCCGTCACAAACTTTTCTGATCCGCTCACATTAAAGCGAATGGCTCACTCCACCATCCAAACGATAGAGACAGCAACATTGATGACCAAGACGACATCCCGGCTCCTTGCCACCGCGCTCTCTTCCGTTTTCCTGATGGGCGCTTTCACTCTGGCTCAGGCAGGCCAGGCAAGCTTCGTCGTTGATGTGCAGTCCGGTCAGGTCCTTGAAGGCTCCAATCAGGACGATCTGAACTATCCGGCGTCGCTGACCAAAATGATGACGCTCTATCTCGCCTTCGAGGCCCTGCATGACGGACGCCTCAACTGGGATCAGAAGCTCACCATGTCGGAAAATGCCGAGAGCAAGGAGCCTTTCAAGCTCGCCGTCGGCGCCGGCCGCAAGGTGACGCTGCGCGAAGCGGTCGAAGGGATTGTCGTGCTGTCCGCCAACGATGCGGCCGTGGCGATCGCCGAGCAGCTTGGCGGCTCCGAACCGGCTTTCGCCAAGGCGATGACCGACAAGGCACGTCAGCTCGGCATGAAGGATACGGTCTTCAAGAATCCATCGGGCCTTCCCGATCCTGAGCAGGTCACCACCGCGCGTGATATGGCGACACTCGGCGTTTCGCTGATGCGCGACTTTCCAGAGGAGTTCAAGCTCTTCTCGATGCGCGGATTCCAGTTCCGCGGCATGAAGCTGCGCGGACATAACAACCTCATGTATCGCTATAACGGCGTCGACGGCATCAAGACCGGCTACACCGACGCATCAGGCTACAATGTGGTGACGTCGGCGCTGAAGGATGGCCGCCGCGTGGTCGGCGTCGTCATGGGCGAAAAGACCGCGAGCATACGCGACGACAAGATGGCAAGCCTGCTGGACAGCACTCTCTCGCCGTCATCGACCGCCACAGCTTCCACGACACCGGGCAGCCAGCCGGGAGCGACGATGACGGATTCGCAGCCGACCAAATAGGCCCGATGAGCAGACACCTGCCGGCAGGTTTTTGCTAGCGCATCGGCCCGAAAATCGGAATCGATTTTCGGAAAGCACGATACGAGGATTGAAAGAGTTAGAGCGTCCTTAATGCGTCCGAAAGGACGCACGGCGCTCTAACGGGTTAACTGAAAGCCACTTCCAGATGCTGCCGGTCTTGCGCGATCACCCTGCAATTCGTTTCGAATCCTTCGCCTTTGATGGCCAGAATGAATTCCGAAGGAATGCCTGATGTATTGGAGACCGAAATGCCGGCGCTCTCCGATCCAATGGATTTGACTGTGCAGTCGATGGTCGAGCGTCGATCGTTGAACAGGATCGAACCCGCCTTCAGCACCCGCCGTCGAGCGCCAATGGCGTGATCGGCGTGGATGGAACTCCACGACACGCAACGATTCCGTCCGCCATGCTTGGCCTGATACATCGCCGCATCCGCCTGAGCCAGCAGGGTTTCGATCTCTTTGCTGACGATCGAGAGTGCCGAAGTTCCGAAGCTGGCTGTAACAGTCAGAGCGCCATGATCGCCGCGAATGATCTCAGAGGCGATGGCGGCTCTGAGTTTCTCGGCGACTGCGACGGCACCTTCCCGATCGACATGCGGCAGGATGACGGCAAATTCCTCGCCGCCAAGACGGCCGAACAGATCACCGGCTCGAAGGGTCGCCTTGCAGGTCGATGCCACCACCTTGAGGACCTCGTCTCCGGCGGCATGTCCATGCGTATCGTTCACCTTCTTGAAATGGTCGATATCGAAGACGATGCATGAGAGGTCGTGCTTGTGCCGAAGAGCGAGCGAAATGAGCTGATCGGCCTCCTGCTTGAAGGCCCGCCGCGTCATCGCCTCGGTAAGGCTGTCAATCGCGGCCGACTGCATGAGCTCGATGCGGTCCATCGCAGCCCCGGCCAGTTCCTCGAGAATGCCGAGATCTCTGTTGCCGAACGATCGTGGCCTGCGGTCGATCGCGCATACCGTTCCGATCATGTGCCCGGCTTTTGTTCTCAACGGCACGCCGGCGTAAAAACGAATATTGTCGTCGCCCGTCACCGAAGGATGCTGTGAAAACCGCGAGTCCTTGGTGGCGTCCTGCACGACAACAGGCCTTTCACAGTCCACGACGTAGCGGCAGAACGTGTCTTCGCGCGACACTTCGTCGGCCGAAAGGCCGGAGCAAGCCTTGTACCATTGCCGATGCGCATCGATCAGCGACACAATGCCGATGTCGATGGAAAAGATTTCCTTTATCAGGCGTACGATGCGCTCGAAGCCCTCGTCCCTCGGAGTGTCGAGGAGATCGAGCTGCTGCAGCGCAGCCAGGCGATCATTTTCGCGTTGGATCGCCTCCAATGACGATTTCCCGAATACTCGTGCAGCCACCATGCAGCATGCCTCCTGACAGCGATAACATGATGCGTTCCACAAATTCATGAAGAAATTGAATACGATGACGACCCCTATGCCATGGGATCAAATAATTTTCACAATCGACAACCCCCGATATTCACGGGGTGGCCGCGGAATTCCAGTTCAGATTGAGCGCAGGGTCCAACTGACGATCTCGGAGGCAACCGTGGAGAAGGCGCGATCGAGGCCTTTGACGAAGCCGTCATTGTCGCCGCCGGCCGGCGCCATGGCCCGGAAAACCTTCTGAGTGCGCACCGAGCCATTGCGATCGTTGAGGATCTTGGCGGAGATCTCGACCACCGCCTGGTTGCCGTTCGAAGCATCGATCTCGAAGGAGCGGATATCGGTGACGATCTGGTAGTCGATCGCCAGCCCCTGCCCCGGCATGCCGACGCCGCCGAGCTTGCCCGAGTTCTCGAAGGCTTCCACCAGCTTCGACTGCACGATGCGCGGCAGCTTGTCGCCCCACTGCGCCTTTGAGAGATACTGGATTTCCGAAGGCGAAACACGGATGACGATCTGCTCGCTGTCGAGCGACCTTAGCGCTGTGGGGCTGGCGATCAGGATCTGGCGGGATTTGGCCGCGGGTCCGCTGCCGTCGACGGCGGCGGGCAGGTCATAGGTGTCGTTCTTGGCCGCGGTGCCGCACCCCGAAAGAATCATCGCCGTCAGCGGCAGCGCGATCACCGTTCCCCTGATCCAAGAACGGTGCGACAACAGATGCGATGCGACCATATTAGGCTACCCTTGATTTCCCAGTTAACGCCGCGTCCGGCCGTCATATTGCTTCACCGTGTCCCCGCCGAAGATCAGGCGCTGCGGATTGCGGTCGAAGTTGGTGATCGTATCGTTCAGATTGCTCACGGTTCCGCGCATGTCGTTGACGAGAGTCTGCACGTCGCGCAAGCCGCCGCTCGAGAATTTCTGCAGATTGTCGGCAATCGGCCCAATGCGCGAATTCAGGTTGTCGGCGACCTTCTTGAAGGATTCCAGCGTATCGCGCGCTTCAGCGAACAGCGATTGCGTATTGTCGGTGCCGAGCAGCGCATCGACCTTGATGAGAATGCCGTCGATGCGGGTCGAGGCCGAATTCAGCTTGTTGGAAAGCTGCGACACGTCCTGGATCGTCTGGTCGATATCTTTCTGACGCGCCGAAACCGTGTTGGCGACATCGCGGATCGAGGCGACGGCGGCGCGCGCATCCTTGGTCGCCTGCGAGATATCGTCGACGGAGCCCTTCACCTTCGCCGGATCGATCTGGGCAACGAGCGTATCGACGCGGTCGAGTGTCGCCTGCGCCTGCTTGCCGAAATCATTGAAGGTGGTGGCCGTTTGGTCGAACTTCTGGATCGCGCCCTTGAGGTCGCCCGAGGCATCGGCGACATTGGCGGTAATCTTCTCGGCATTGGAAACGATGTTGTCGATCTTCTGCGCATCGACCGCCTTGACCAGCGATTCGACGGCTTGAAGCGTCGAATCGACTCGGCCGGAAACCGCCTTCACCGTCTCCGAGAGCTGGCCGACGCTCTGCAGGAAGGCGTCGATATTGCCGGAATTCTTGGCCAGTGCATCCGAGAACGTTTCGGCATTCTTGAACGTCTCGGTCAGCGGCCCGCGCGAATCCTCGATGAAACCTTGAAGTTCACCGACGGCGTCGTTGGCGCGATCGAGGATCTTGTCGGCCGTCGCCAGAAGATTGGTGACGCTCGACTGGTCGGCGACGATGACGGCGCGTTTGCCGTTGTCGATCGCATGCTGGAGGATGCTTTCCTCGCCCTTGCGGCCGCCTGACAGTTCGATATAGGCAGCCCCGGTCAAACCCTGGATTTCCAGGGCGGCCTTGGTGGAGGGGTAGATCGGCGCATCGGTGCGCACCTGGGTGAAGGCCAGCGAATATTGCGGATCGTCGGCATCGATCGACAGCGTTTGCACCGAGCCGATCTGGATGCCGTTGAAGCGCACCGGCGAGCCGACGCTGAGGCCGTTGGCCGAGCCCGGAATACGAACGATCAGTTCCGTCATCGGGCCGCCGCGGCCATATTCGGCCATCCAGTAGACGAAGCCGAAGGCGGCTGCGATCACCAGCACCGTGAAAAAACCGACAATCGTGTAATTGGCTTTGGTTTCCATCTTATCCGGTCACTTTCCGCTGCTGTCGTGCCGCGCGGCAGCAGCGTTCTGCGGCACGATCGACCGCGCGCGTTTGCCCTTGAAATAGGCCTGCACCCACGGATCGTCATAGGCCAGCATGTCGTCGATCGTGCCTTCCACCATTACTCGCTTCTTTCCGAGCACGGCAATACGGTCGCAGACCGAAAACAGGCTGTCGAGGTCGTGCGTGACCATATACACGGTCAATCCCAGACTATCGCGCAGGTTGGCGATCAGTTCGTCGAATTCGGCCGCGCCGATCGGGTCGAGGCCGGAGGTCGGCTCGTCCAGGAAGACGAGTTCCGGATCGAGTGACAGCGCGCGCGCAAGGGCTGCGCGCTTGATCATGCCGCCGGACAGTTCGGATGGATATTTGTCGGCGGCATCGGCTGCAAGCCCGACCATACGGATCTTCAGATGCGCCAGCTCGTCCATCAGCGAGGTCGGCAGGTCGAGATACTCGCGCATCGGCACCTGAATGTTTTCCTTGACTGTCAGCGACGAGAACAGCGCCCCCTGCTGGAACAGCACGCCGAGCCGCATGTCGAGCGCGTTGCGCTGCGGCTCGTCGAGTTCGTCGAAATCCTGGCCGAGGATCTTGATCGTGCCGGAGCGGCGCGGCAGCAGCCGGAGCACGGTGCGCATCAGCACCGATTTGCCTGTGCCGGACGCGCCGACGAAGCCCAGGATCTCGCCGCGGTAGATATTGAGGTTCAGATTGTCGAGCACGACCTTGGAGCCGAAGCCGACGGTGACGTCGCGCGCCGACAGCACGATGTCCCTTTCGTCCTTGTCTTCCGTATCGATCGGTTTTTCGTCCACGCGGTCCGCCATCCTAGAAATCGATCGCTGCATAGAACATCGCAAAAAGCCCGTCCATCAGGATGACGACGAAAATCGCCTTCACCACCGCGGCCGTCACATGCTGGCCGAGCGATTCCGCGCTGCCACCAACCTTCAGCCCCTCGACGGCGGCGACGATGCCGATCACCAGCGCCATGAACGGCGCCTTGATCATGCCTGAGAGCACCGTCGACAGGGTCACCGCCTCATGCAGGCGCGAGAGGAAATTGGCGAAGGTGATGCCGGAATAGCCCCAGGCGACAGCGGCAGCCCCGCCCAGCGAAGCGAAATTTGCGAGCACCGTCAAGAGCGGCAGCGCGATGGTCAGCGCCACCAGCCGCGGGAAAATCAGCACGCCGATCGGGTTCAGCCCCATCACCTTCAGCGCGTCGATCTCCTCGCGCATCTTCATCGAGCCGATTTCGGCGGTGATGGCGCTGCCCGAACGGCCGGCGATCATGATCGACGTCAGAAGCACGCCGATTTCGCGCAATTGCAGGATGCCGACGAGATCGACGACGAAGACCTCAGCGCCGAAGTAACGCAGCTGGAAGGCGCCCTGCTGGGCGATGATGGCCCCGATCAGGAAAGACATCAGCAAGATGATCGGAACGGCGCGAACGCCCATATGGTCGATCTGGTTGACGATGGAGGCTGGCGAAACGCCGCTGCCGCGGCCGAACTTCATCTGCGCGCCGCGCACCGCCGAGCCGAGGATATACATGGAGGCGGCGAAATTGTCCCAGAGGTCGTAGGTCATCTTGCCGATCGGCGCGAAGATGCGCGCGGCAAGCGATACTTTTTCAGTCTGCTCCGGCTCGGGCTTGGCCGGCTCCTCGGAAAACATCTCCAGCATTTCGTCGATATGCGGGTTGGTGCCTTCGAAGCGAACCGTACGCCCGCCAGCCTCTTCTTGTTTCTTCAGCCGGCACAGCAGCCAGATGCCGGCTGTGTCGATCTCCGCAATGTCCGAGAGGTCTACCGTCAGGTCGCCGGTCTTCTTCTGCAGGAGCTTTTCGAAATCGCGCAGCACCAGATGGATGTAGGCGCTGCGCCAATTTCCCTGAAGACGCACACGCTGTCCCGAGCCATCAGCCTGGTCGTCCACTTGCAGTGAGGCGGCGTTGCGATTCTCGGCGTTCAAGATACTTGTGTCTTTCAAGGCTTACAGCGACATTGCGCGAATCGCGAAGCAGATCGTTCGCCCGGCGCGTCAATATACAGAAGCACCGTGCAATTTCCATGCTTGCAGGAGAGCAATAATGCCGCGCACCCTCGATATCCAGATGAATTCCTTTCCGATTGCCGGGACCTTCACCATCTCGCGCGGGGCAAAGACCGAAGCCGAGGTCATCACCTGCACGCTTGTCGAAGAGGGAGCGCAGGGGCTCGGCGAATGCGTGCCCTATCGCCGCTACGGCGAGACGATGGAGAGCGTTTTCGCCCAAATCGAGGCGGCTCGACCGCTGATCGAGGCCGGCATCTCACGCAGCGACCTGCTGTCCGCCATGCCGCCGGGTGCGGCCCGCAACGCCGTCGATTGCGCCCTCTGGGACCTCGAGGCGAAGCAGACAGGAGACAGCGTCGCCGCCCGCCTCGGCCTTTCCGCTCCGCAGCCGCTCACCACCGCATACACCATCTCGCTCGGCGAACCGGAGGTGATGGCCGCCCAGGCGCGCGAGCATGCCGGCCGCGCCCTGCTCAAGGTCAAGGTCGGCACCGGCGACGATGAAAGCCGCATCCGCGCCGTCCGCGCCGCCGCGCCCGATGCCGAAATCATCCTCGACGCCAATGAAGGCTGGCCGGAAGCGGTGTTGGAACGTCACCTCAATATCGCGGCGCAAGCGGGTGTGGCCCTCGTCGAGCAGCCGCTGCCGGCCGGCCGCGATGGGCTGCTTGCTGAAATCCGCCGCCCGCTCCTCGTCTGCGCCGACGAGAGCGTCCACCACACCGGCGATCTCGCAAGCCTTGCCGACCGCTACGACGCGATCAACATCAAGCTCGACAAGACGGGCGGCCTGACGGAGGCGCTGTCGATGAAGGCCGAGGCCGAACGGCTTGGATTCAGCATCATGATTGGCTGCATGGTCGGCACCTCGCTTGCCATGGCGCCCGCCGTTCTGCTTGCTCAGAATGCCGATTTTGTCGATCTCGACGGTCCGCTGCTGCTTGCCCGCGACCGCGAACCCGGTCTTCGTTACGCCGCTTCCCTGGTCTTTCCGCCCGAAACCACCCTCTGGGGCTGAAGATAATAGGCTGAGATGACGAGGCCGAGGCCGGAGAACGCGACCACGGCCATGACGTAATAGCTGACGACGCCGAGCCAGGCATAGAGATAACCCGACGCCAGGGTCATCAGCGCCATCGCCATGCCGACATAGAAGAAATAGGCGCCCTGCGCCGAGGATTCCTGCGTTTCCTGCACGGTCGCCACGATCCGCCGCTGCACGCCGGTATGCACGAAGGCGTAGGTAAAGCCATGGAAACATTGCAGCAGGAAGAAACCGGCAAAGCCTGTATTCATCGGAAACAGTATCCAGCGGCAGACGCTGATGGCGCAACCGAAGCGGATCAGCGTCCAGGCGTCGAAGCGACGGTTGAGACGCTTCGACAGGAAGAACACAGTCACTTCCGAAGCGACGCCGGCGCTCCAGAGCAGGCCGACCTGCGTGCCGGAGAAGCCGAGATGATGCCAGTAGATCGAGGAAAAGGCGTTCAGCACCGCATGGCTCGACTGCTGGATGGCGACGCCGATCAGAAGCAGCAGAAGGTGCGGCTCGCGCAGACCGCTGCCGGTGGCTGCCGGAATGTTGATCGGCTGGCCGCGCCGTCGCGTCGGTCCGATGCGCGGACAGAAGATCGCCATGACAACGGTCATGATAAAGCCGAACACCATGACCGGCAGCACCATTTCGCCGCCCCACCGGCTGATCAACTGGCCCCCGACCAGCGTCGAGACGATGAACGCGATCGAGCCCCACACGCGCATCGATCCGTAATCGAGCCCCCAGCGGCGCACGCCCGAGATGACGATCGATTCAACGACGGGCACATAGGGCGCGAAAGTGGCGCCCTGCAGCGCATAGACGATCGTCACGGGCCAGAAGGTCGTCGTCCAGAACAGCGCGATCGCCGTCAGCAGCGACAGGCAACCCGACCAGAGCAGCACGTCGGCGCGCTCCTTCAATCGATCGGCGATCATGGCGACGACAGGCGCCACCAACACGCGAACCACCATCGGTATGGCAAGGATGATGCCGATCTCGTGGTCGCTGAAGCTGTGGGTTGCGAGCCACACGGGAAAAAACGGCAGGACGATGCCGTTGACGAGCAGCGGCGCGCAATAGGAAAGCGCGCTAAGCATCCGGAAGCGCGGCGGCGCTCCCTCACCCGTCGGGGAATTTTGAGCGGGAATCATGGGTGGACCTGAAGGAAACTGGACGTTGTCCTAACACACCACCCTGGAGGCGACTATTGCGAGAAATAGCCGTCCTGAAACGTTTTAGAAAATAAATAGGGCCTGTCGCCTAACGGTAACGGCTAAATTCGAGGGAGCGCAGGCGCGGATGCGCCGGCGCCAAAATCAGGCGGCTTGTGGAGCCAGTTCTGCGTCTTCCCGCTCGACGGCGGCAAGTGCTGTTACACTGCTGGCGAGCGCCCGCCAGGTGATCAGTTCGAACGTACCATCCTCGTGCTCAGCGACCGCCGTGCAACTTTCCACCCAATCACCGGTGTTGATGTAACGGATACCGTCCATATCCTGGATGATGGCATGATGGATATGTCCGCAGATCACCCCATCGGCGCCATTTTTGCGGGCTTCCTCTGCCACGACACGCTCGAATTCACCGATGAAATTGACGGCATGCTTGACCTGCAGCTTCGCCCAGGCCGAGAACGACCAGTAGGGCATGCCAAGGCGACGGCGCACCGCCGCTAGGATGATATTGATACGGATCGCCGTGTCATAGGCCCAGTCGCCGAGATAGGCGAGCAGTCGGGCATTGCGGACGACGACGTCGAACTCGTCGCCGTGCAGGATCAGATATTTTCTGCCGTCGGCGCCGTCATGCATCATGCGCTCGACGACCTCGATGCCGCCGAAATGCATGCCCGGGAAGGCCCGAAGGAATTCGTCGTGATTGCCGGGAATATAGACGACGCGCGTGCCCTTGCGCGCCTTGCGCAACAGCTTCTGGACGACATCGTTGCAGACCTGCGGCCAGTACCAGCTGCGCTTCAGGCGCCAGCCGTCGACGATGTCGCCGACCAGCACGATCGTATCGGCCTCGTGGTGGCGCAGGAAATCCAGCAGGAAGTCGGCCTTCGCGGCCTTCGAGCCGAGATGGACATCGGAAATGAAGAGCGTGCGGAAATGTCTGGGTTCCATCATGTCTTTCACGAGCTGCCGCTCATGTCCCATCTTTCATCTAGCCTTCCAAAAACAGACTCGTGTTTCAGGAAGATGACAAGACCGGGAAAAGCGCTGCAAACCCGATCATTCCGCGCGGGCAGGATGCCTGTCGCCGCGCGGGCAGGATGCCTGTCGCCGCGCGGGCAGGATGCCTGTCGCCGCGCGGGCAGGATGCCTGTCGCCGCGCGGGCAGGATGCCCGTCGCCGCCAGGCCTACCATGTTGCCCTGCGCATTCAGGGCGTTCATGATGGCGGCGATTCATATCCGACAATGCGGGATGGCTGATGCGTCTTTTTCTCGTTCGCCACGGCGAATCCCTCGGCAACATCAACGAACAGGCCTACCGCCAATTCGGCGATCACAACGTGCCGCTGACGCAGTGGGGCCATCGGCAGGCACTCGAGGCAGGCGGCGTGATCGCCTCCTATCTCAACGCATTGCCGAGCGCGGGTTTCGGCAAGCTGCAGATCTGGTACTCGCCCTTTCTGAGGACGCGGCAGAGCAAGGATGCGCTGCTCGAAGCCCTGCCGGAAAGCGTCGTCGGCGATATCAGGGAAGATTATCTGCTGCGCGAGCAGGATTTCGGTCTCTTCACCGAAATCTATGACCACGCCGAACAGAAGCAGAAGTTTCCCGAGGAGTTCGAAAAATGGGCGAGGCTGCGCAGCAACAGCGGCAAGTTCTACGCGCGGCCGCCGGATGGCGAAAGCCGGGCGGATGTGGCCCAGCGGGTGCGCCTGTTCCTGCAGACCGTTATGCACGATGCCGAAAATAGCGACCGCGACGTTGTGATCGTCGGTCATGGCGTCACCAACCGGGCGGTCGAAATGAATTTCCTGCACCGCCCTGTCGAGTGGTTCGAGCGCTCCGACAATCCTGGAAACGCCGATATCACGCTGATCGAGGGGACGCGCTCGCAAGGATACGAGTCGATCCTGCTGCATCAGGCCGCCGACCGGCAGCCGGGACAGGAAGGCGAACTGCGCGATGCCTATGGCGCAGACGTGACGCTTACGCCGATGCCCGGCGGTTAGCGACGCCTTGCAGAGCGCCGCTACAGAACCAGTGGCGGGTCACGCTCACCAAATTGCCAGCGCCGTATTCGGCCCAATCCTCAAGCGCAGCGAACATCAATGCGTCATGTGGCCTTGCCCCGAAACTAGAGCCCCTTGATGGCGAGGACGTTGGCCACAAACCGACTCTATCATGAGGATCGCCTCAATGCATTGGAGCGACATCACCGCGCGGTTGCGGCTCGCCTTGGGCAGGTCCGCCGCGCGTTAAGCAAACGCGCGGCGGAGGCTCCAACGCCTTGATTCCACGCCAGTCCCGTCAGGCAGCTCGCACCGCCGCCATCGGTTTCACGTTCTGATTCATCCGGAACAGATTGTTCGGATCGTAACGCCGCTTGATTTCGGCAAGGCGACCGTAGTTGGCGCCGTAAGCGCTTTCGACCCGATCGACCTCGTCCTCCGGCATGAAGTTGATGTAGGCGGTGCCGACCGAATGCGGCTTGGTTGCCTCGAAGAGCTCCCGCGCCCAACCGATACAGCTTCCATCCATCCCGGCTTCCCGCCAGCGCGCATGCACATTCATGACGAAATGCGAGCTTCGTTGCGGAAATGCAGTCGCCTCGGTGGGTACGCGGCCAGCGGCACCACCGACATGGCCGATGAAGATCTCGCACTCCGGTCCGGGCAGCTTGCGCACGGCGTTGAGCAGGACGTCGATCGCCGCATCCGAGAGAGAGGCGAAATCCTGGCTCTTCCAATAATTGCGCGCACCGGGCGTGAGCAGCGGGTCGAATGCCTGTTGCCAGCCGGTGAACGGCACTGGGCCGACGACGTCGGCAATCGGATTTCCGATCGCGCGCAATCTGGCCGTTGCCTTTTCGCCCGCCGCAATGTCTCCGCAATAGCACATGGCCAGCACCACGATCTCCTTGCCGTGCCATTCGGCCGGAAGGAACGGCAGCGGCGGCGCCTGACGCATCACCACCCAACAGGTCAGTTCGTCAGGGGCCGCCTCCAGCGCCTGCCGGTACTCCTTGAGCACCTTTTCAGCATCGGCGAAGGGATGCACGACGAGCCCAGCGAGAACCTCTGTGTTGAGTGGGTTGAGCTGGAATTCGAAAGAAGTCACGACGCCGAAATTGCCGCCGCCGCCACGCAGCGCCCAGAAGAGATCCGGCATTTCTTTTTCGCTCGCCTTGACCAGCTCGCCATCGGCCGTCACCACATCAACCGAAAGCAGATTATCGAGCGTCAGCCCGAATTTGCGGGTCAGCCAGCCGAAACCGCCGCCGAGTGTCAGGCCGGCGATGCCGGTGGTGGAATTGATGCCGGTCGGCAGCACCAGCCCGAAGGCCAGCGTTTCCTTGTCGACGTCGGCGAGTGTCGCGCCCGGCTCGATCCTGGCACGCTGCGTCTGCGGATCGACCCGCACCGATTTCATCGCCGACAGGTCGATGACGATACCGCCCTCGCAGACAGCATTGCCGGCGATGCCGTGGCCGCCGCCACGCACCGAAACGAGCAGATTATTGTCGCGTGCAAACCGCACCGCCCGCACCACATCGGCAGCACCGGCGCAGCGCGCGATAAGCCCGGGCCGGCGGTCGATCATCGCATTCCAGATCGTCCGCGCTTCGTTGTAATCCATGTCTTTACTGGTCAGGAGACTGCCGCGAAATCCGGCGGCAAAAGCATCGATGGCCACGTCATTGACCATCGTCTGCCCCCTTTGCAGGGTCGTGAGGTTCAAATTGTCCATGATTTCCTCCATGCGACCGGCGCCCCGCACCGTCGCGTCCGGCATCCTGCGCCTGTTGAGGTCGTCAAACAAGTTTTCCAAAAGGATTAGCCATTGGCATCAGGGTCGAATGGTCGTCCCGCGGGTCCCCCGCCCATCTCACGAAAACTTCTCCCATCCCTCATTTCCATACTGTCGCCCGTATCCGATTGATGTATGGAGGGAACTCCCCAAAAGACGTGCACGGAGGCGGCGATGGATCACCCGGAAAAATCGAAGACGGAAAAGAATCTGACGAGCGGCGATCTCGACGAACAGGCGCTTTTCTTCCACCGCTATCCCCGCCCCGGCAAGCTGGAGATCCAGGCGACAAAGCCGCTCGGCAACCAGCGCGACCTGGCGCTTGCCTATTCGCCCGGCGTTGCCGCCCCTTGCCTTGCCATCCGCGACAATCCCGAAATGGCGGCCGAATATACCTCGCGCGCCAATCTCGTTGCCGTCATCTCCAACGGCACCGCCGTGCTTGGCCTCGGCAATATCGGCCCGCTTGCCTCCAAGCCTGTTATGGAGGGCAAGGCGGTGCTCTTCAAGAAATTCGCCGGCATCGACGTCTTCGATATCGAGATCGACGCGGCAGGCGTCGACCAGATGGTTTCGACCATCGCCTCGCTGGAGCCGACCTTCGGCGGCATCAACCTCGAGGACATCAAGGCGCCGGAATGTTTCGAGGTCGAGCGGCGCCTGCGCGAGAAGATGAAGATCCCCGTTTTCCACGACGATCAGCACGGTACGGCGATCATCGTCGCCGCCGCGATCCTGAACGGGCTGGAACTCGCCGGTAAGAACATCGCCGACATCAAGATCGTCGCCTCCGGCGCGGGTGCCGCCGCCCTTGCCTGCCTCAACCTGCTTGTCATTCTCGGGGCAAAACGCGAAAACATCTGGGTCCACGATCTCGAAGGCCTCGTCTATGAGGGCCGCATCGAGCTGATGGACGAATGGAAATCCATCTATGCCCAGAAGAGCGACACGCGTACGCTGGCGGAAAATATCGGCGGCGCCGACGTCTTCCTCGGCCTGTCGGCGGCCGGCGTGCTGAAGCCGGAATTGCTGGCGCAGATGGCCGACAAGCCGTTGATCATGGCGCTTGCCAATCCGACGCCGGAGATCATGCCGGATCTCGCCCGTGCTGCCCGCCCCGATGCGATGATCTGCACCGGCCGCTCGGATTTCGCCAATCAGGTCAACAACGTCCTCTGCTTCCCCTATATCTTCCGCGGCGCGCTCGATTGCGGCGCCGAGACGATCAATGAGGAAATGAAGATGGCGGCCGTGCGCGCCATCGCCGCCCTTGCCCGCGAAGAGCCGTCGGATGTCGCCGCCCGCGCCTATTCCGGCGAGACCCCGGTTTTCGGCCCCGATTATCTGATCCCCTCGCCCTTCGATCCGCGCCTGATCCTGCGCATCGCGCCTGCGGTCGCCAAGGCCGCCGAACAGAGCGGCGTCGCGCGCCGCCCGATCCAGGATTTCGACGCCTATCTCGACCAGCTGAACCGCTTCGTCTTCCGCTCCGGCTTCGTCATGAAACCGATCTTCACCGCCGCCAAGGCCGCCGAGCGCAAGCGCGTCATCTTCTCCGAAGGCGAGGACGAACGCGTATTGCGCGCCGCCCAGGTGCTGCTCGAGGAAGGCCTTGCCGAACCGATCCTGATCGGCCGCCCGCAAGTGATCGAGACACGCCTGAAGCGCTACGGCCTGCGCATCCGGCCGCTGCAGGATTTCGAGGTCATCAACCCGGAAGACGATCCGCGCTTCCGCGAATATGTCGATCTCTATTTCTCCCTCGTCGGCCGCCGCGGCGTCATCCCGGAAGCCGCCCGCACCATCGTACGCACCAACACCACCGTCATCGGCGCGCTGGCGCTGAGACGCGGTGAGGCCGATGCGCTGATCTGCGGCCTGGAAGGCCGTTACGAGAAGCATCTGCGCGACGTCCGCCTGATCATCGGCAAACGCAAGGATGTCCGCGACTTCTCAGCCCTCAGCCTGATGATCTCGCAGCGCGGCGCCACTTTCTTCACCGACACCTACGTCACCTTTAATCCGAACGCCGAAGAGATCGCCGAGGCGACGGTGCTCGCGGCCGAGGAAATCCGCCGTTTCGGCATCACCCCGCGCGCCGCTCTGGTCTCGCATTCCAACTTCGGCTCGCGTGAATCCGAAAGCGCCACGAAGATGCGCAACGCCCTGCAGCTCGTGCGCGAAGCCGCACCCGACCTCGAGGTCGACGGTGAGATGCACGGCGAAAGCGCCATCACTGAAGCGTTGCGCAAGCGCGTCATGCCGGACACGACGCTGCACGACGAGGCGAACCTCCTGGTATTCCCGAACCTCGATGCCGCCAACATCACGCTCGGTGTGGTGAAGTCGATGACGGACGGCCTGCATGTCGGCCCGATCCTGCTCGGCACCGCCCTGCCCGCCCATATCCTCGCCCCCTCGGTCACCTCCCGCGGCGTCGTCAACATGGCGGCACTCGCCGTCGTCGAGGCATCGCAACCGGCCTGAGCCGGCTCAGACTGCTGACAAAGTCGGCCACCCTTTCGTCATGCTCGGGCTTGTCCCGAGCATCTGCAGCCGGTTGATATGCAGCAGATATCAGGCCGGGGCCTGGGATAAAATCCTCTGGTGCGAGCGGCCCTTGAAGCCGCTCCGATACATGTCCTGATGCCATATCAGGCACCTCGTAACGACAGACGCCCTTTATCCGCAAGCGCATCCGCGCGCTCGTTGCCGCCAATGCCGGAATGGCCCTTGCACCAGGCAATGGTCACCAGACCATTCTGGGATAGTTGAAGATCGACCGCTTTCCACAATTCCGCATTGGCGATCGTTCGGCTTCGGGCATTCCCGTTCGGATTGCTTTTCTTCCAGCCGTTGTTCTTCCAGATATGTCGCCGGCTGTTGCAGCCTTTGACGGCATAGACGGAATCGGACCAGATAGTCGCGGGCTCGCCGCTTGCTCCGCTGTTGATCCAGATTGCCGCCCTGAGGACGGCGGTCAATTCCATCGAATTATTGGCGGAATCCTCGACGCCACCGAAGCCGGAGGCGATTTCTGCGGCATCACGATAGGCGACAAATGCCCAGCCCCCGTGCCCGGAACCGGGTTCATGACAACCGTCCACGAAGACGTGGAGGCCGTGTTGGGCTTCGGGTATCCCGACTGTCGCAGCAGGGGAGCGAAGTTCGTTGGAAATACCTGACATTTTCGCCGTCCTTCTCGCCTTCGCCGTGCCCACCGCAAGACCGCTGCGGCTTGCGGCGACCTGCCCCCATATCCCACGTCTTGATCACCTCCCGCGGCGGCGTCAACATCGAAGCACTGGCCGTGATCGAGGCGTGGTAAGTGCGGTATCATAAAGAATGCACCGTCTGTAAACCTACCCGGCGCCAAGCGGCATTGCAGCGACCGGAATTCTCCCCATCCCTCGTTGGGGGGTAGTGGCGGAGGTAGCTATGAAAGCTGATCTGGCGAGCGAGAAGAAGAATCGAGTCCCGGAAAACTGAAAGAAGAAAGTCCCGCTTTTGGCGGCACAACAAATTCCCCCCAACAGATGGGTCGCCCGCATTTGCTGGATAAGATCGCGAAAATGCGCTAGGATTTTCTCCAAGCTTATTAAGAGAAACACGTTAAGAGACAACGCGCGGCGATCGAGGCCGCAATCGACCGATCGATTCTTTGCTCATTCCGGGACGACGCCGTGAAACGCCGAAACCTGTCTCTTGCCCTTCTCCTTGCCTTTGCGGCGCCTGCCGCCGCGCAAAACAGCGCCGTCTGTGAGGACCTGCACGGTCGCCTTGCCGACTTGCCGCGATCGATCGGCAATGGCAACGGCCCGGAAGCCCGCCAATATTCCAGCGCCATGGCCGAGCAGAACCTCGAGCTGCGCAAGGTTCGCAACGAGCTGCGCAGCAATGGCTGCACCTCGGGCAGCATGGTGGTGATCGGCGGCGAGAATGACGATTATTGCGCCGAACTTTCGCAGTCCGAAGCGCGCATGATCGACAATATCCACTATCTCCAGGACCGCCGCAACGAACTGGCCGACCAGAACAGCGCCGATGACGACGCGCGCCGCGAACTGGTCGCGGCTCTCGACCGCAATGGCTGCAACAGCGAAAACTTCTATGCCCCGAGCGATCGCAGCGCCGCCGACCCCGCGCCAAGCGTCGAGGAACAGGCGCTACGCACCGATACCTTCATTCCGCTCGGCGGCGGCGAAGAGGTCGATCCGCGTTACGGCCTGCCCCGGGCCGAGATGCTCTCGCCGGTCAGCACCATGTGCGTGCGCAGCTGCGACGGCGGCTTCTTCCCGATCAGCTCGAACGCCACGTCGGTCGATTTCGGCCGCGATGCTCAGACCTGCGCCAAGATGTGCCCGGGCATCGAGACTGAACTGTTCTATCGTGACGTGACGAGCACCGAAGCCTCGAATATGATCTCGGTCGCAACGGGCACGCCCTACAGCGCCATGAAAAATGCCTTTGCCTACAAGAACCGCACGCCCGGGGAAAAGTCCTCCTGCGCCTGCAATCTCACAGCCTATTATGAGGAGATGCGCGGCAAGCAGGCGGTGAGCGAACCGCCGCAGCAGGGCTCGATCACCACCATCCGCACCAATCCCCCGGCGAAGGATGCCGCAGCCGCCGCGCCGCAACCATCCGTTCCCGAGCGCCCCTACGATCCCACACAGAACCGCGTCCGTCAGGTCGGCCCGCAGTTTCTGGCCGGCGATCAGGGCTCGATCGACCTCGCCAATCCGGCAACGCCAGGCCCGCAGCCACAACAGCAGCAGTGATTGAACAGCTGGAACTGCGGTGGCGGAGCAATAGCGGCGTTGTGCCAGGCCGCATGAGATGACGGCGATGTCACGTGAACGTGCGGCGGGATGTGAATGCGGGTCGCTTGAGCATGGTCAGTAGGTCGTACGACCGCCGCTCAGGTCGAACGTCGATGCGGTCGTGAAGGAGTTCTCCTCGGAGAGCAGCCAGACGACCATCGAAGCGATCTCGTGAAGTTCAACAAAACGGTCGCGCGGAATGCGGACGCGCATATATTCGATAAACTCGGATGTCAGCCCGTCCAATATAGGTGTCTTTGCTGTGGTTGGCGTTACCGCGTTCACGGCGATTCCTGTCTTTGCGAGTTCCTTGCCAAGAGACTTGGTGAAGCCCAGCACACCAGCTTTCGCTGCGCTGTAGGCGGCGATGTTCGGATTTCCTTCCTTGCCCGCAACCGAAGAGATGTTCACAATCCGCCCGTAGTCGCGCTTTAACATGACCGGAACGACGTGCCGGCAACAATTGAAGGTTCCCGTGAGGCAGACATCGACGACGTCTTTCCATTCACCGAAATCGTATTCGATCGTGGGCTTGACCGGACCGGTAATCCCGGCGGAATTGACGAGGCCGTCGATACGGCCAAAAATCTCCTCGGTCGCCGCCGCCGCATTTTTCACTGATACGGGATCTGCGACGTTGACGCCGAAAGCGACCGTGCCAGATCCGAGAGCGGAAGCGCTGTCCTTCGCCATGTTTTCGTTCAGGTCCCAGATGGCCACCTTGCCACCGGACTGGATGACGCGCTCTGCGATAGCGTAGCCGATGCCGCGCGCACCGCCTGTGATCACGATGATCCGTTCCTTCAAGTCGATCATGTTCATTGGGCCGTTATCCTCCGAGTGAGCCACCGATAGCCGAATATCTATTGGAAATTCCGGGATTTCGCCTTCAGCGTATCGATATGAAGGTCAGGAATTTATCCCGAGTCCGAAACTATGCCGAGCCCATTCCCTAAAGCCCGAGATTTCCGGTAATCAAGGATTAAAAGCTCGGCATAATTTGAACGCTTTGGAAGACCGGGTATGCCCGAAGCGGAAATCTTTGTCTGCATCCGTTACTCCGAAAGGCATTCTGCAGCCCCCTTGTGTATAGACATTGGCGCACGCTATTCGAACAGTAGGAGATGCTATGAACAGCAATCTTAAAGAGCTATCGTTTCAACAGGTTGATGTTTTTTCCTCGGAGCGAATGGGTGGAAATCCACTTGCGGTGGTAGTGGATGCGGACGATCTTGATACATCAACGATGGCCAAGTTTGCCAACTGGACCAATCTAAGCGAGACGACCTTCCTCCTAAAGCCGACGGTCCCGGATGCTGATTATCGCGTCAGAATTTTCACGCCGCATCAGGAGCTACCCTTTGCCGGACACCCGACTTTGGGTAGCTGCCACGCATGGCTGACCTTGGGCGGAAAGCCAAAGCAGCCAGTTGTCATCCAGGAATGTCAGGCGGGTTTGATCCGGATCAGAAGAGACGGCGATATCCTCTCATTTCTGGCTCCAGATTTGATCAGGACTGGACATATCGATAACGATCTAATGAAACGAGTTATGAGCGGTCTAAGTCTGTCACCTGAGATGATAGTCGATGCGAGTTGGGTAGACAACGGTCCCGGTTGGATGGCCTTGCTCCTGAAAAGCAGAGAGGATGTCCTACGCGTCCGTCCGAACTACCAGAGTATTTCCGGACTAAGGGTAGGCCTGATTGCACCATGTTTGGGGGACGTCGATGGTGTGGATTTCGAGGTCCGCGCCTTCACCGCCGCTGGTTACGAAGACCCAGTCACTGGTAGCCTAAATGCGGGTTTGGCAAAATGGCTCATTTCCGCAAATCTCGCGCCGCCTTCATACATAGCTGCGCAAGGGACGGTCTTGGGCAGGTCAGGGCGGGTACATGTCCGGCTCGAATCTGAAGATATTTGGGTTGGCGGCAATGTCGTTACCTGCATAAACGGAAAAGCTATCCTCTAAGACAGTCATCGACCTGAGGCCGATGACTGCAATTGGCGCTTTCCTGCCTACTGAAAGTTCCTCGATAATTGGTGGGGTCGGCATGGACGTCGCGGCCCTCACCGCGATGTCCCTAGCTCCGGCAGGGATCAGAGTTTGTCTAAAAACGCCAATAGCTTGTCGCCAGCCCTGAACCGGCCAGGCGATTGTCCATTATACGGATCGATCTTGGCTAGAGCGGCCTCCTTGATCCTGCTCTCATTGATCCTTTCACTTGGCAGCGCTTCGCGGTATAATTAGAGCGGGCTAAAATAGAAAATGGGACGGCCGTCAAAACAGAAAACCTTCCGTCTTTGGGCCGGGGATCAACTATGGGGGTCGAAAATGCTTAGCGGCTTTAGCAGGGCCTGCGCGCTAATCCTTTTGTCAGGGAACTTCGCTTTCGCCCAATCGGATCAGATAGAGCCAAACGCTGGAATGTGGAAGACGTGGGTAATCACGTCGGGCAAAGACTTCCGAGTCCCGCCCCCACCGGATACTTCCGCAACCGAGTTGGAGCAGGTTCGCGAACTTGTCGCAAAGAACGATGCGCAGGTCGCCGCCAAGATCACATTCTGGGACGCCGGTTCGCCCGGCTATCGATGGATCGACCTGGTCAACAACCGTCTTCTCGCAAACCAGACGATCCCCAATGCGCATCGCGTCTACACCTATTTGACGATGGCGGTCTACGACGCCACCATCGCGGCTTGGGAGTCGAAATACTTCTACAATCGCCCCCGCCCGAGCGAGGTGGATACGACACTGCCGACTGCGCTGCCTACGCCTCGGAGTCCCGCTTATCCATCCGAACACGCGGCCGCCGCCGCCGCCGCCGCGACCGTTCTTGCCTATTTCTTTCCCGACGAGGCGTCGTCGTTCCAGGCGATGGCCGAAGAAGCCGCACAGTCGCGTGTCCTTGCCGGTGTCCAGTTCCCAAGCGATTCATCCGCCGGCCTGGAACTGGGGCGACGCGTGGCAGAGCAAGTGATTGCGCGGGCAAAGGCCGACGGCTCCGATGCCGTCTGGACCGGCACCGTGCCGACCGGGCCGTGCATGTGGGTCGGAGACAAACCCGCCAATGCAACCATGCCAAACTGGAAGCCGATCCTGCTCGAGACAGCCGATGAATTCAGGCCACCGACTCCGCCCGACTGCAAGTCTGCGGCCGTGAAGGCCGAGACGGATGCAGTCCGCCAGTTTGAGCGAAAATTCCCCAACAGCTACAAGGCGTTCTACTGGCAAAGTCCATCCGGCCTGTTCACAGACTGGTATGACTATGCCAGCAAGTGGATGTTCGAGGACAAGACGGATTCGAACCCGCCGCGCGCCGCACGGGCTT
This sequence comes from Rhizobium leguminosarum bv. viciae USDA 2370, assembly GCF_002008365.1. Lineage (GTDB taxonomy): Bacteria > Pseudomonadota > Alphaproteobacteria > Rhizobiales > Rhizobiaceae > Rhizobium > Rhizobium leguminosarum. Next base: position 493,654 of record NZ_MRDL01000051.1, on the reverse strand, counting down.
ACGCGATGCTCGCAACGGTCTACTACGACGCCTACATTGCAAGCAACGACGGGAAATACGCTTATTGGTACCTGCGGCCCAACATGCTTGACCCGAGCATCACTCCCCTGTTCGCAGTGCCGGCCCATCCCAGTTATCCGTCGAATCACTCCACGTTGTCGACTGCCCGATGCGAGGTGCTTGCCTATCTGTTCCCCGACCAGGCGGAGTTCATCCGAACGGTCGGCAAGGAAGCGGGCGATTCCCGCATCTGGGCCGGCATCCACTATGAAATGGACAACCGGGCCGGTGCCGCACTTGGCAAAGCAGTCGCCGGGAAATTCATCGAGCGGGCAAAAAAAGACGGGGCAGACTAGCGGAAGGGCCGCTAGCGCCTTTCTCCCGAAATGTCGCAATCCTAAGCAAAGGGTTCTCGGTGGAACGTTCCGTTCACTCAGCAGCCGACGTGCGAGGCAGCAACGTTTCTCAAACGATGCGGATGCGGCGCGTCACCTGGCCATTGCTTTCCCAGTATGTGTGCTTTTTGGCGATCAAGGGATCGTCCATCGCCGGTTGAATTTGCCCTGCGGTACTGATCGCGCGCGAGGTCACCGTGTGTTCTCCAGGCGAGGGATTTGGCCAATCCAGTGACCAAATCTTCCAGGCGTATTCGGCCTCCTCGCTGTGATCGATGACTGCCGGCATCCAGGGCCCTTGATCAATTTTCAGTTCGACCCGGTCGATCGGTGCACCCCAGGCTGCGCCGACGACCCGGTGACCCGAGTCGTTGCGCGTGACCTTGGCGGGCGCGGATTTCAGCAAGGCCCGGCCGACCGAGGTCTCGGCCCGCACGGTCTCGCCTTTGTGCTCTTCCTCCCGGATGGTGACATAGTCGCGGCCCATCAGCAGGCTCATGAAGCGGGTGTCGCGAACCTCGATGCCCTTCAGCCACTTGACGTTGGCGATCCCGTACCAGCCCAGAGTTATCAGCCGCAGCGGGAAACCGTTGGGGGCAGGCAGGGTCGCTCCGTTCATTTCGTAGCAGAGCAGATTGTCGGGGTTCATCGCGTCTGCGAGCGACATGCTGCGAGCGAAGTTCTGTTGCATCTTGATGTCGCGAATCGTGACCTCGCCTTTGTCGGTGCCGAAGAAGACGACCTCTAGGTGTTCAGTCCCCATCCATCATGGAAGACGAGTTCCTCGAGCGGCAGCCGCTGCCGCCAGCCTTTGACGGACAGTTCCGGCTCGTCATAGAGCCGGTCGACGAAACCGGCACAGAGCCAGGCGACCACCTCGATATGCTGGGGTATGCCGAGAATGCTCTTCAGCTCGCCTTCATGAAAGATGCTGACCCAGCCGATCCCAACCCCTTCCGCCCGCGCCGCAAGCCAGAGATTCTGGATGGCGCAAACTGTGGAATAGCTATCCATCCTGGGATTGTGCGTGCGCCCCAGCACGACGCTGCCGCTGCGGGTAGGATCGCAGGTCACGCATATGCCGAGCGGCGCCTCGACAATGCCTTCGAGCTTGAGCGAGCGGTAGGCCTGCCGTCGTTCACCTTCGAACATCAGCGCCGCCTCCTCGTTGGCCCTCGCAAAAGCATCCCGGACGCGCGCCCGCACGGTTGCGCTTTTCACCAGAATGAAATTCCACGGCTGCATAAAGCCGACGGAGGGTGCATGATGGGCAGCCGTCAGCAGCCGCTGCACAACGTCATCCGGCAAGGGATCGGGCAGGAACTCGCTGCGAACGTCGCGCCGCGTCATGATCGCATGATAGACGGCCTCGCGTTCGGCCAAGGAAAAACCGGACGCCGCCGAAAGGGCATCCTCATCAAAGGGTCGCATCGTCAAATCCCCAACAACGCAACCGCCCCGCCGTCCGCGCGGATCGGTCTATCTAGCCAGGCCGGTCTTCTGACTCGGCGTCATCCGCCTGCCGCAGCCTTCCCGGCGAGAAGCCAGTGGCGTGATGAAGCGGCAAGCGTCGGCCTTACAGCGTTGGGCACGTTCCGGCTTTGCACCGGATTCCCGATTCTCCCGCCTGGACGGCGGGCACCTGACGGCGCATCTATTTCAGGAAAGCGCGGCGGCGGCAAGCCGGCCCTCATACCGCCGACACGTTGCATGCGACATCGACTTCATGGACAGAGGCGCATCGCTGCCTTAGAAACAAACCCATCCTGACCGACGCCCATGGCGCCGCACTTTTTCTCTTTGCACTTTGGTTGCCCGTGCCCCGCCTCACGCCCATGATCCTTGCGGTCGCCCTGTTCATGGAACAGATGGATTCGACCGTGATCGCCACCAGCCTACCGGCGATCGCAGCCGATATCGGCACCTCGCCGATCGCGCTGAAGCTCGCCGTTACCAGCTATCTCGTGGCGCTGGCGATCTTCATCCCGATCAGCGGCTGGATGTCCGATCGTTTCGGCGCGCGCAACATCTTCCGCATGGCGATCTTCGTTTTCATGATCGGCTCGATCGCCTGCGCCTTTTCCAATTCGATCACGGCCTTCGTGATCTCACGCCTGATCCAGGGCGCCGGCGGCTCGATGATGACGCCGGTCAGCCGCCTGCTGCTGGTCCGGGGAACGCCGCGTCACGAACTCGTCGATGCCATGGCCTGGCTCACCATTCCAGCGTTGATCGGTCCGATCATGGGTCCGCCGATCGGCGGCTTCCTCACAACCTACCTCACCTGGCACTGGATCTTCTGGATCAACGTCCCGATCGGCGTGCTCGGCATCATCCTCGTCACCCGTTTCCTGCCGGCGGTCGAGCCGCGCACTCTGCGGCCGATGGACTTCCCCGGCTTCTTCCTTTGCGGCCTAGGCTTCTCCGGCTTCGTCTTCGGCCTGTCGGTGATCAGCCTGCCGGCCGTGCCCGTTATCTACGGTTATGTCACGGTTGCGATCGGCATCCTTGCCGGCCTCCTCTACCTCCTGCATGCCCGCCGCGTGCCTTATCCGCTTCTCGATCCGAAGATGTTCCGTTACCCGATGTTTCGGGCGGCGATCCTCGGCGCCTCGAATTTCCGCATGGGACTTGGCGCCCTGCCTTTCCTGATGCCGCTGATGCTCCAGCTCGGCTTTGGCCTGACACCGCTGCAATCGGGCTCGGTCACCTTCGTCAGCGCGCTCGGCTCCATGGGTTCGAAATTCGCCGCCTCGCGCACCTTCAACGCCTTCGGCTTCCGCACGGTGATCTCCCTCACCACCTTGCTGGCGGCGATCTTCCTCGGCATCAACGGCCTTTTCACCGCCGAAACGCCACTGTTCCTGATCATGGCCTGCCTGCTGATCGGCGGCCTGTTCCGCTCCATGGCTTTCTCGGGCGTCAACGCCATGGCCTTCGGCGACGTCGATGATGCCGACAGCAGCCAGGCAACCGCAATCAATGCCGTTGCCCAACGTATCTCCATGGCGATGGGTGTGGCGATCGCCGGCGGCATCCTCGAAATTTCCAGCAGCTTCCACGACGGCAGGCTGCTGGTCTCGGATTTCCACATCGCCTTCTTCAGCGTCTCGGCGATTTCGGCGCTGGCCTGCATCACCTTCCTGCGCCTGCCCCAAGATGCCGGCGCTGAACTGACGGCGCGCGGCCGCAAGCGCCGGCACGCCGAACCCGAAGAGGCCGTGGCTGAAAATAGCTGATCTCCCTGACGCCACGGAAGCATTCCTGCACCCACCGGTTCGCAAGGCTCCGCGCCGGCGGCAGCAGGCGCGAATGGCACGCGTGTGCTCAGCATTCCTTTCTACTTTATGATTTATTCACACATCAAATACACACTGCGTTTGCGCGTTTTGGGTTGCTATCTGGACATGGGCATGAGCGCTCGTGATGCGACCGTCAGCGTCGATGCCCGTATTGATACGCCAGTCGGGAACATGTCCGACTGAGCCGCAATTCTAGGCCGCCGCGGAATGTTCCAATTTTTGAAAACGATGCCTCTGACAGCCAAGCTGGCGGCGATTATCGTTGCCGTAAACCTCTGCGGCATTTCCGCTTTCGCCACCTATACCTGGATGTACGAAACCCGGGCGTTGATCGATGGCGCCAAGGCGAACTGGTCCAAGGATGCGGAGCAGTTTGCATCTCTGGCCGCCGGCGGCGTGAAATGGGGGAAGGCGAACGCCGTTCGCGAGGCTTATTCGCTCTACCGCGACGACCCCTCGCTCGATCTTGTACAGTTTGCCGCATTCAACGCGGAACCGGCCTCCGTCGATACGTGGACACGCGACGGCATCAACGGTTTGCCTGCACCCGCCGATCTGGCGAAGCGTCTCAGCGCGAAACCGGAAAAGACGACTGTCGATGATAGCGGAACCTCCGCCGGCGTGGTCACGATCATCGCGCCGCTTCCGCTGGATAAGGCAGGCAAGGCCACCGGCTACATCGTCACGAACTGGTCTGTCGAAAAAATCGCTTCCGAAGTCAGGCAGAAAGTTCTCATTTCGCTGCTCACGCAGTCCGCGATCACCGCCATGGCCGTCGTTGCCTTCCTTCTCGCTATGCGCAGCCTGGTCGGCCGGCCCATCAGGGTGATCAGCGAACGAATTAGCGCGTTGCAGAAAGGCGATCTGGTCTCTCCCGTCACCTACAGGGAAAATGGCGACGAGATCGGCTTTCTGGCGCGTGCATTGGAAGTTTTCCGTCACGAGGCGATTGCGAAGGTCGAGAGAGAGCAAGCCGCTGCCGAGCAGAGTGCTTCGCTCGACGCCGAACGGGCGCGCAACGCATTGTTGACCGAAGAGGCCAGCAACACGCAACGGCTGGTCATGAACGCTCTCGCGAATGCATTGGAAGGGCTCGCCGCCGGCGACTTCTCGATACACCTGGCCGATGTCGGTCCCGAATTCGATAAATTGCGGCAGGATTTCAACAACATGGTCGATGCGGTCGCGGCCGCTCTGACAGAGATCAAGACCGCTTCCGTGGCGGTTGAAACCGGCTCGAGCGAGCTGGCGACCTCCGCAGATCAACTCGCCAGGCGGACCGAGCAACAGGCAGCAGCATTGGAACAGACCGCCGCCGCACTGGATGAGGTGACCACGACGGTCAGAACATCGTCGCAACGGGCTGAAAATGCCGGGCAGTTGGTCGAGGAGACAAAGCGGAGCGCCCATGTCTCTGCGACGGTGGTGCGTGATGCGATCGGGGCGATGGACCGGATTCAAACCTCGTCGAGTCAGATCGGCCGCATTATTGGCGTCATCGACGAAATCGCCTTCCAGACGAACCTGCTTGCGCTGAACGCCGGCGTCGAGGCGGCGCGCGCCGGCGAAGCCGGCAAGGGTTTTGCGGTTGTCGCGCAGGAAGTGCGTGAGCTCGCCCAGCGGTCTGCAAATGCAGCCAAGGAAATCAAGAACCTGATCAATGTGTCGGGCGACGAAGTTGCTGCGGGCGTCGGGCTGGTGAACCAGACCGGCGATGCCCTCCTGAAGATTGAGGAGCAGATCAACCGCATCAGCGACAGCATCGCTTCCATCGTCCAATCCTATCGCGAACAGGCGACGGGCCTGCAGGAAATCAACAGCGCGATCAACCAGATGGATCAGACGACACAGCAGAACGCGGCAATGGTCGAGGAAACCAACGCAGCCTGCCACGAACTGCTGTCGCAAGGACGCCTGCTGCAGGACTCGGCCGGCAGGTTCATCGTCGGCGCGTCTGCGGCAAGCCAGCCCAAAGCCGTTCAACCCACCCGCCAATCTCGTCCCGAGCCGAGAGCCTTCGTGCAGCGGCATGCAGGAAATGCCGCCGTTGCCGCTGCTCCCGGGGCCTGGGAGGAGTTCTGACGTCGTCTTCGCCCGATAAGCCTTAGTTCTCAACAACCTATAATCAGGAAGGAAACAGTTATGAAGAAACTCGTGCCCGCATTTCTTTTGGCCTGCACCGCATTTGCCACGCCGATGGGCGTATCCCTGGCACAGGACGCCAAGCTTGCCCCGATCTCCGACTACGTGACGAGCGACGTAAAGCCCTGGCTGAACGACCCTGCCATCATCGAGGCCGTCAAGGCGCAGAATGCTGCCAACGCCAATCTCAGCGCTGCCGATATCGACGCCCTCGACAAGAAGTGGCGTGCCGAAGTCGATGGCTCCGACCACGCCATGATCGACGGCGTGCTCAACAATGCGCTGTCGAAATTCCTTCAGGGCAAGAAGGAAGCTTCTGGCGGCAAGATCACCGAGATCTTCGTCATGGACGCAAAGGGGCTGAATGTCGGTCAAAGCGACACTACATCCGATTACTGGCAGGGCGATGAGGGCAAGTTCCAGAAGTCCTTCGGAGCCGGCAAGGACGCCGTCTTCGTCGATGAGATCGAAAAGGATGAATCGACCCAGACGCTCCAGTCGCAGGCAAGCGTCACGATATCAGACGACGCGGGAACGCCGATCGGCGCCATCACCGTCGGCGTGAACGTCGACGCCCTGTGATCTCAGGAACTGCGTTTTCTAGAACAGTGCGAATGACCGTCGCCCGAGAGCATCTTTAGAGCGACAGGTTTAAACAAAGCTTAGAGCGCGTCGCATGCACGAGATCGAGTGCGACGCGCTTCTTGCCTCGCCGGGGTGTCCCTCCGTAGAAGCCGTTGCCGTCCCCCGGAGCGCTGGATTTTCAGACAGAAAATTCTACGTGACATCACGCAGGCGTGGCGCTACATACGCCCCATGTCGATCACATCAATCAACGCCTTGGGATTTTATTGGTACCGCTGCTCTCAGCGGATGCGGGTCCATGCGTAACTGAATTCGACGCGACGACAACCCGAACAGCCGCTAGTCTACCTGGCGGCTTTTTTGTTCCGCACGGTATGACCAAACAGGAGCCATACCGTGTCTGATACCATTGATGATCTGCGTATCGTCGAGATCACCCCACTCACCAAACCTGCCGATATCATCGCGGAAATTCACCGCAATGCTACTGTCACGGACACCGTGACCAGCAACCGTGATGCGATCCATAAGATCCTCCAGGGCGAAGACGATCGCCTGATCGTCGTCATCGGCCCCTGCTCGATCCATGACCCCGTTGCGGCTCGGGAATATGCCGCACGGCTGGAGGAACAGCGACGCCGCTTCGCCGACGATCTCGAGATTGTCATGCGCGTCTATTTCGAAAAGCCTCGCACGACCGTCGGCTGGAAGGGCCTGATGAACGACCCGCATCTCGACGGCAGCTACCGGATCGAGGAAGGGTTGAGGATTGCGAGACGCCTGCTACTCGATATCAACGCGATGGGTCTTGCCGCCGGCGTCGAATTCCTCGACACGATCACGCCGCAATATATTGCCGATCTCGTCAGTTGGGGTGCGATCGGCGCGCGCACGACCGAAAGCCAGGTCCATCGTCAGCTTGCCTCCGGCCTTTCCTGCCCGATAGGCTTCAAGAACGGCACCGATGGCGGCGTTCGCGTCGCGCTGGATGCCATCCTCGCAGCCTCACAGCCGCATCACTTCCCCGCGGTGACCAAGGACGGCCAGGCAGCAATTGCCTCGACCACTGGCAATGACGACTGCCACATAATCTTACGCGGCGGCAAGCGGCCGAACTATGAAGCGGCCGATGTCGAAGCGGTCACCGGCGAAGCCGTCAGGCTCAGCGTCGCCCCGCGCATCCTCATCGATGCCAGCCATGCCAATAGCGGCAAGGATCCGATGAACCAGCCGCTCGTCGTCAGGAACGTCGCCGCGCAGATTGCCGCCGGCAACAGCGACATCAAGGGCATGATGATCGAAAGCAACCTCGTCGCCGGCCGCCAGGATCTCGTTCCCGGCAAGCCGCTGGTCTACGGCCAGTCCATCACCGATGGCTGCATCGACTGGGATATGTCGGTCGCGGTTCTGGAGGATCTGGCGAAATCCGCCCAGGAGCGCCGTCGGACGCGCAGTTAAGCCACTGGAAAATAGCGGACATAGGCGAATTCTTCGCCATCAGGAGACCAGCAGGGCACGTTGATTGTGCCCTGCCCCCCGAAGAGCTCGAACAGCGTCTTCAGATTGCCGCCGCCCATGTCCATCAGCCGCAGCCGCACGTCGAGATCGCGCGGATGATCGAAAACCGAGGGGTCGTAGGAGAGGATCAACACCTTGTCATTCGAAGGCGACGGATGAGCGAACCAGTTGCCCTGATTGTCGGAGGTCACCTGCTCGAGCCCGGTGCCGTCGGGGTGGATGCGCCAGATCTGCATCAGCCCGGTGCGGCTGGAATTGAAATAGATCCATTGCCCGTCGGCGGAATAATCCGGCCCGTCATTGCGGCCCTCGCCATGCGTCAGCCGCGTCTCGGCACCGCCGTCGACGGAGATGGTGTAGATATCGAAGACGTCGTTGCGGATGCCGCAATAGGCAAGCTGGCGTCCATCCGGCGACCAGCCATGCCAGTAGGACGGCAGGTTCTGAGTGATAAGCCGCGGCGTGCCGCCTTCGATCGGCAAGGTATAGATCGCCGACTTGCCGAATTCGGTCTTGTCGGAGATGACAATCTTCGTCCCGTCGGGCGAAATGCCGTGATCATTGTTGCAGTTGACGGCAAAGCCGGTATCGACCCTGACCATCTCGCCGCCATCGAGCGGCAACCGGTAGAGCAACCCGTCGCCGTTCAAGAGCAGGTAGGAACCATCGGGCGAGAAATTTGGCGCCTCGACCAGTTTCTCCGTCTGCCAGACCTCGCGGGCCCTGCCCGTCTTGACGTTGTAGATCTCGACCGAGCTGCGCATGTTTCCTCCCGATATTTCTATGGTCTCAGCGGTCCCGGAACCGATTGGTGATGGGATAGCGCCGGTCGCGACCGAAATTCTTCTTGGTGATCTTTACCCCCGGCGCCGATTGCCGCCGCTTGTATTCGGCGAGATAGAGCAGATGCTCGACCCGGTGGACGGTCGCAACATCATGGCCGCGCGCGACGATCTCCTCGACCGCCATTTCCTTCTCCACCAGGCATTCGAGAATATCGTCGAGAACGGGATAGGGCGGCAGCGAATCCTGGTCCTTCTGGTCGGGACGAAGCTCGGCCGAAGGCGCCTTGTCGATGATATTCTGCGGGATCACCTCGCCAGACGGCCCTAGCGCACCCGGCGGTACGTTTTCGTTGCGCCAGCGGGAAAGCGCATAGACCTGCATCTTATAGAGATCCTTGATCGGGTTGAAGCCGCCGTTCATGTCGCCGTAGAGCGTGGCGTAGCCGACCGACATCTCCGACTTGTTGCCCGTCGTCACCACCATCGAGCCGAACTTGTTAGAGATTGCCATCAGGATGACGCCCCGCGCCCGGCTTTGCAGGTTCTCTTCGGTAATGCCACTGTCCGTGCCTTCGAAAAGGCTGGCGAGCGCGCTGCTGAAACCCGTCACCGGCTGTTCGATCGGCACGATATCGTAACGGCAGCCGAGCGCCTTGGCGCAATCGGCCGCGTCCTTCAGCGAATCCTCGGAGGTGTAGCGGTAAGGCAGCATGACGGTGCGCACCCGCTCTTCGCCAAGTGCATCGACGGCGATCGCGGCGCAGATCGCCGAGTCGATGCCGCCGGAAAGGCCGAGCACGACGGTTTTGAAGCCGTTCTTGTTGACGTAGTCGCGGAAGCCCAGCAGGCAGGCGCGGTAATCGGCTTCCTCGCGCTCTGGAATATGCGCCATCGGCCCTTCGGCACAGTGCCAGCCGCTGTCGCCGCGCTTCCATGTCGTCACCGCCAGCGCGGTTTCGAACTGGCTCATCTGGAAGGCGAGCGACTTGTCGGCATTGAAGGCGAAGCTCGCGCCGTCGAAGACGAGTTCATCCTGGCCACCGAGCTGGGCGGCATAGATCAGCGGCAGCCCGGTCTCGATCACCTGCTTCAGCACCACCTGATGGCGGATATCGACCTTGCCGCGATAATAGGGCGAACCGTTCGGCGACAGCAGGATTTCAGCCCCGCTTTCGGCCAGCGTCTCGCAGACGCCGAGATCGCCCCAGATATCCTCGCAGATCGGAATGCCGATGCGCACGCCGCGGAAATTCACCGGCCCCGGCATGGCACCCTGGTCGAAGACCCGCTTCTCGTCGAACTCACCGTAATTCGGCAGGTCGATCTTGTCGCGCACCGCAATCACCTTACCGCCGTCGAGCACGGCGACGGAATTGTAGCGCCCGGTCTCGTCCTGCCGGGGAAAACCGATGATGACGCCGGCTCCGCCATCGGCAGTGTCGGCAGCCAGGCTCTCGACCGCCTTCCAGCAGGCACGGATGAAGGCGGGCTTCAGCACTAGGTCCTCCGGCGGATAGCCGGAGATGAAAAGCTCGGTCAGGACGAGCAGATGCGCGCCCTCCCGGCTCGCATCGGCGCGTGCCTCGCGCGCCTTGGCGAGATTGGCTGCGACATCGCCGACCGTCGGGTTGAGCTGGCCGATGGCGATACGGAAGATATCAGAAAGAGCGTTTTCCTGTGTCATGTCATTTATTTAGCCTGCACCTTTCGCGACCGCAACACGTTCGCGTCGAAAGCGACACTTCGCGACGACCAAATTTTTATGAACGGATCGCGCATGGCGCAGCGCGGCATCGATACGCATTGCAATTTGTTAGCGGAGCGGAATACTGGCGCCGAAAGCGACCGTATCGACAACCGGCATCGGAAACAGGCAATGTCTAATCTTTCGGACTTCGTGCACCATCATTTCGACAAGCCGGCCGACGAACTCGGCGACGTCGAAAAGCGCGTGCTGGCGAAAGCGCACGAACGCAAGGTCATCTCGACCGACGTCAACGCCGCCTTCTCAGCCGACGCCTCCTTCGGCGAGCGCATCGCCGACAGCATCGCCCGCATCGGCGGCTCCTGGTCCTTCATCATCGCCTTTTTTGTCTTCCTCGTCGCCTGGACTGTCATCAACACTATCATTCTGGTGAGCGGCGCCTTCGACCCCTATCCCTTCGTCTTCCTGAACCTGATCCTGTCGATGCTCGCCGCCATCCAGGCGCCGATCATCATGATGTCGCAGAACCGTCAGGCCGAGCGCGACCGCTTCGAGGCCGCCAAGGATTACGAGGTCAATCTCAAGGCCGAGCTCGAAGTGCTCTCCCTGCATCAGAAGATCGACATGCATGTACTGACCGAGTTGACGGGGCTACGCGAGGACGTGGCCCGCCTCAGCGCCGCGCTTGCCGCCAAGGGTTAATGCATGTCTCCCAAAAGTGTGCAGCGGTGGGGATAACGACATGCATCACATAAAGACCTAAAGGGCGTCGCATGAATCCAATGCGACGCCCTTTAAGTCGGATTCACCGCATATTGCGGCAAGCCGTCCGATATCTCGTAGAAATCGCCCTTGTCGGCGCAGTAGATATGGTGGCCGAAGGCAAGGCCGCTCGGCGTGTCAAAGGCGCCAGCCATGACCGAAATCTCCGCCGATCCGTCCGCCTGCCAGAACAGCGCGGAGCCGCAATTCGAGCAGAAGCCGCGCTGCGCCTCCTCGCTAGACCGGTACCAGCGGACCGCTTCAGTGCCTTCCACCGAAAGAGCCGCGCGGGCTACGTTGACCGCAGCGTAATAAAGTCCCGTCTGCCGGCGGCATTGCGAGCAATGGCAGCCGACGACAGGCCCGGGCTTTGCCGCACTTGAAAATCGCACGGCGCCGCAAAGGCAGCCGCCTGTATGCTGTTCGGTCATCGTCGCCCCGCTGTTTCCAAGGGAACGTTGCCGCCGATCTGCTCCGGCGTCAAATCCATTTCCCTGAACGAACCATCAGGAATCTTGAAGGCCGCCGGCCCTGTGCCAATCACGCCAACACTTCGGCGCGGAGCAGGAAGTAGCATTTCCTTATGCGCGCACCTCCCCAGCCAACACGGAAACACACCGCAGGTTGTATAATAAGGAAAATTCCTCAATAAAATGCTATTTTTCTAACAAAACAAAGGCACTTCATGATAATCTAATACATCCAAAACGTTTATTAGATAATCCAAAATTAACCTCCGCGGCTCTAGAGTCACAACCGTTGATCGATACTCTGCACGGTCAGCCTGCGAGGTGAAAAATGAGAATTTTCCAACGTTTCCCTTCGAACGAACGTGGCGCCGCAGCAATCGAATTCGCCATCGTCGCGCCGCTCTTCCTTCTGGTGGTACTGACGATGATCGCCTACGGCATCTATCTGAGCGCATCCCATGCAGTGCAGCAGCTGACCGCCGATGCCGCGCGCACCGCCGTTGCTGGCATGACCAGCCAGGAGCGATCGCAGCTGGTCAATGATTTCATCAGCCAGTCGACCATCGACCATCCGCTGCTCGAAAAGAGCAAGCTGCATGTCACCGTTACCACCGATCCCGGCAATGCCAACCAGTTCACCGTGACGGCGGAATATGACACCGTCAATCTGCCGATCTGGAACCTCTACACCTTTCCCCTGCCCGACCACATGATCCGGCGCTTCGCGACCATCCGGATGGGGGGCCTGTGAGATGCCGATGTTCAGGGCCCGCCTGAGTCGCTTCGCCACCGATGCATCAGGCAATATCGCCATCATGGCAGCGATCTCAGCCCCGCTCATCCTCTATTCGCTCGGCTTGGGCGTCGATTACGGCATGATGACGCTGCAGCAGCGCCGCCTGCAGCAGCTGAGCGATATCGGCGCCATCGTCGCCGCCGCCGACATCAGCCACGCCGCCGACAACCTCGTCGCCAATTTCGATCAGAACGGCCTCGACATCGCCGTCCGCACCAACACGGGTTATGCGACGAAGACGGGCTCGCTGCCGGCAACGGCTGATCTCAAGCAATTCGACGCCGTCGCCGAATTCACTCCCGGCACCTATCTCGCCGATGCCTCGGTGCCGCTCGGCAGCCGTTTTGCCGCCGGCATCCAGCCCTATGACGCCGTCAAGGTCGGCATCACCCAGAAGGCGGAGCTGATCTTCGCCACCGCCTTCGCCGCCGCTCCCAACCTCAGGGCGGTCGGCACCGCCTCGGCCTCCAAACTCGCTGCCTTCTCGATCGGCTCGCGGCTGGCAAGCCTCAATGGCGGCGTGCTGAACACGCTGCTCGGCAGCCTGCTCGGCACCAGTCTCTCGCTGAAGGTCGCCGATTACGAGGCGCTCACCTCAGCCGATATCAAGCTGCTCCCCTTCCTAGATATGCTGGCGACCGATCTCAACCTCACCGCCGGCACCTATGACGAGCTGCTGGCAACCGACATCTCCTATCCGCGCCTGCTGAAAACGCTCGGCAAGACTGGCGGCCTGACACTCACCGTCACCAAGGCGCTCGACGCGATCGAAAAGGCGCCCGGCACATCGCAGGTCAAGATCAGGCTCGAGGATCTCTTCAACCTCGGCCCGACCGGCGAGCGCCTCATCGGCAGCGGTTCTCACCTCTCGGCCGAGGCGAGCGTGATGGATATTGTTTCGGCGGCAGCCGTTGCGGCAAACCAGGAGAAGCAGGTCGCAGCCAATCTCAACAGCTCCGTGCCTGGACTTGCCACGGTCAAGCTGACGCTTGCGATCGGCGAGATGCCGAAGGGCGCCGCTTCGAGCGGGATCGGCGCCACCGGCGCCACCGTCCGCACCGCACAGGTGCGCCTGGCTCTCGATGTTTCGGCGCTCGGCGCCAATTCGCTTGCCGGGCTGAAGGTGCGCGTGCCCCTTTATCTCGAAGTCGCCCATGCCGAGGCCAAGCTTGCGAGCATCTCCTGTCTTGGCGGCGGCGCCAGAAACGCCAGCGTCGGCGTCGATGTCGTGCCCGGCGTCGCGGAACTGTCCCTCGGCGACGTCGATCCCAACGCCTTCGTCAATTTCGGCAGCGCGCCGCGTGTCAGCCGCGCCACGATGATGAACGCGCCGCTGCTCAGCGTCTCCGGACTCGCCCATGTCAACCTGACCAATCTCAGCAAGACCAAGCTGACCTTCCAGCCGGCCGACATCGCGGCAAAGACCATCAAGAACGTTTCGACCAAGGACACGCTGACCTCTGCCATGGCGTCGCTGGTGAAGGAGACCGATATCCAGGTCAGTATTCTCGGCCTCGGCATCGGCCTATCGAAAACAGTGGTGCAAAGCGCCGTCGCCGATACACTCACGGGGTTGACCAAGCCGCTCGACGAGCTGCTCTTCAACCTCCTGACGCTGCTCGGCATCAAGGTCGGCGAAGCCGACGTGCGCGTCACTGACGTACGCTGCCAGCAATCGGTGCTGGTGCAATAAGACCCCTTCCATCGCCCGTACCTTGTCGAAATTGCAGCGGGAATCTGTTGCCTGTCGACAACACCCGCCAACCTCGTCCCATCGCTGCATTGAATCGGCGGCGGTTGTCGGCGATACTGAGGGTTCAATCAACCTCAGGAGACTGACATGAGAGCGAACCTGTCCAAACAGAAAGGAAACATCCCCCACAAGGACACTCAGCTTCATGAACATTCGGTTCTCCCGTGCGAGGAAAAACTCGCGACGCCATAACCCCTTCGTAAACTTCCTTCGCGATCATCCGATTTCCGCCGACCGTGGGCGGCGCTGGTCGCGCATGCACAAATTCCTCTCCTACTATCGCCCGCATATGCCTCTGCTGCTGGCGGATCTGCTTTGTGCCATCCTCGTCGCTGGCACGGCGGTCGCCCTGCCGCTCTGCGCCAATGTCGTCACGAGCCGGCTTCTGGCTCTACCCGATGCGCCGCAGGCCTTCGGACAAATCCTTGCCATGGGCAGCATCATGCTCGCCGTTCTGGCCGTCCAGATTATCGCCATCTTCTTCGTCGACTACCGCGGCCACGTCATGGGCGCCCGCATCGAGGCCACGGTGCGGCAGGAACTATTCGAGCACTGCCAGAAGCTCTCGTTCAGCTTCTATGACCGCCAGCGCACAGGCCAGCTGATGAGCCGCATCACCAATGACAGCCTGTGGCTGGGTGAGCTCTTTCACCACGGCCCCGAGGATCTTTCCATCGCGGTGCTGAAATATGGCGGCGCCATGCTGGTGCTGTTCTTCATCGATCCGCCCTTGGCAGCCCTGATCCTGATGCTCACCCCGGTGGCGGTGGCCTATGCGCTCTATTTCAACCGGCGTATGAACCGCGCGCTCGAAGCCAGCAAACGGCAGATCGCCGCCGTCAACGAGCGCGTCGAAGATGCTCTTGCCGGCATCCGCGTCGTCCAGTCCTTTGCCAACGAGGCGCTGGAGAAGGAACGTTTCGCCGAGCAGAACCGACGCTTCCTGCAAAGCCGCGCCGAGGGCTACCGCAGCGAAGCCTGGTTTTCGGTCGGTACCGAAACCTTCGCCCAGCTCATCACGATAATTGTTATCGTCATCGGTGGCCTGCGCATCCTGACGGCAGAACTGACCGTCCCCGATATGCTGACCTTTCTGCTCTGCGTCGCTGTGCTGGTCGATCCGGTGCAGCGGCTCGCCAATTTCGTGCGCCTTTGGCAGGAGGGCTACACCGGCTTCATCAGGGCCATGGAGATCCTGGAGATTGCCCCCGATATCACCGATCGACCGGTCGCGCGTCCGATGCCGGCACCTAGGGGAGAGATCAGTTTTTCCGATGTCGCCTTCGGCTACGAGGCCGATGGCCCGCGGGTGCTCGAGCAGCTGTCGCTCACCATCGCGCCCGGTGAGTTCGTCGCTCTGGTCGGCCCATCGGGCGTCGGCAAAAGCACGCTTTGCGCGCTGATCCCGCGTTTCTACGATATCGAAGCAGGGGTGATCCGCATCGATGGCACCGATATCCGGGAGGTGACGTTGGCCTCGCTCCGGCGCCATGTCGGGGTGGTACAGCAGGATGTCTACCTCTTTGCCGGCACAGTGGCGGAAAACCTGCGCTACGGCCGGCCCGACGCCAGCGATGCCGAGCTGGAAGCGGCCGCGCGCGCCGCCAATGCGCACGACTTCATCATTGCCCTGCCCCATGGCTATGACACCGATATCGGCCAACGCGGCGTCAAGCTATCGGGCGGCCAGCGCCAGCGCATCACCATCGCCCGGGCCTTCCTCAAAAATCCGGAGATCCTGATCTTCGACGAAGCGACCAGCGCGCTCGACAACGAGAGTGAACGGGCGGTACAGCAGGCACTGCTCAGCCTGGCGAACGGCCGAACCACCCTGGTCATCGCCCACCGCCTGTCGACCGTCCGCCACGCCGACCGCATCCTGGTTCTGACGGCTGATGGCATCGTCGAACAGGGCACCCATGATGAGCTCATGGCGCAAGACGGCGTCTACGCCAACCTGCACAGCGTCCAGGCCAGCATCTGACTGCCAGTTCCACCTTCGCAGCATAAAAAAGCCCGGCATCGCCGGGCTTTTCTTCATCCAATTGGGGCTACCGCATAATTCCTCAAATCGGAATCGATTTAAGGGTAAAATTATGCAGCAATCCAAAGTGCTACAGCGTCCCTTACGCGTCTTTTCAGACGCCCGGCGCTGTAGTCTCAGCCGTTCGCGACCATGCGCTTTTCGTCGCGGCCGCCCTTCATGCGCTCGGCAAGCAGGAAGGCTAGCTCGAGCGCCTGGTCGGAGTTGAGGCGCGGATCGCAATGGGTGTGGTAGCGGTCCTGCAGGTCGTCTGCGGAAACCGCGCGGGCGCCGCCCGTGCACTCCGTCACATCCTTGCCGGTCATTTCGACATGAATGCCGCCCGGATGCGTGCCCTCGGCGCGGTGGATCTGGAAGAAGCTTTCGACTTCCGACAGGATCCGCTCGAAGGGACGGGTCTTGTAATTGTTGAGCGTAATCGTGTTGCCGTGCATCGGATCGCAGGACCAGACGACCTTACGGCCCTCGCGCTCGACGGCGCGGATGAGGCGCGGCAGGTTGTCGGCGACCTTCTCATGGCCAAAGCGGCAGATCAGCGTCAGGCGCCCGGCTTCATTGGCCGGATTCAGGATGTCGATCAGCTGCAGCAGATCGTCTGCCTGCAGCGACGGGCCGCATTTCAGGCCGATCGGGTTCTTGATGCCGCGGCAATATTCGACATGCGCATGGTCGGCCTGGCGCGTGCGGTCGCCGATCCAGATCATGTGGCCTGACGTGGCATACCAGTCGCCCGACGTGGAATCGACGCGGGTCAGCGCCTCCTCGTAGCCGAGCAGCAGTGCTTCGTGGCTGGTGAAGAAATCGGTCTCGCGCAGGCTCGGATGGTTTTCCGAGGTGATGCCGATCGCCTTCATGAAATCCATGGTTTCGCTGATGCGGTCGGCAAGCTTGCGGTAGCGCTCGCCCTGCGGGCTGTCCTTGACGAAGCCGAGCATCCACTGATGGACGTTTTCGAGATTGGCGTAGCCGCCCATCGCAAAGGCGCGCAGAAGGTTCAGCGTCGCGGCCGACTGGCGATAGGCCATGGCTTGGCGCTCCGGGTTCGGAATGCGCGACTCCTCGGTGAATTCGATACCGTTGATGATGTCGCCGCGATAGGCGGGCAGCGTCACGTCGCCCTGCTTCTCGACATTCGACGAACGCGGCTTGGCGAACTGGCCGGCGATGCGGCCCACCTTGACGACTGGAAGCTGAGCGCCGAAGGTCAGCACGACCGCCATCTGCAGGAAGGCGCGGAAGAAGTCGCGAATATTGTCGGCGCCGTGTTCGGCAAAGCTCTCGGCGCAGTCGCCGCCCTGCAGCAGGAAGCCGTTGCCTTCGGCGACGTTGGCAAGATGCTTCTTCAGGCGGCGCGCCTCGCCCGCGAAGACGAGCGGCGGATAGCTGGCGAGCGTGGCCTCCGTTGCCGCCAAAGCGGCTGCGTCGGGATATTCGGGAACCTGCAGGATCGGTTTTTGCCGCCAGCTGCTCGGGGTCCAATTGTCTGCCATCTCACTCACCCGTTCTCACATCCATACCTTAGGATGCCTCAATATGCGGCGGCTTATAGACCTTTAGGTCAGGCTTGCAAAGACCAATCGCCGACAGTTGTCGCCTCACCGGCGCCGCCCGGCATTCTCTGATTAAATCCGCATATACCATGTCGATTTCCCCATATTTTAGACTTTCAATGTAGAACCGCAAAGAGTTCAACATCGGGGACATGGCATGGCGATCCTTCCGTCCGGTTTCATATCGGATCGCTCGGGCAATTTCGGCGTCATGACGGCACTGCTGGTGGTGCCGCTCTTCGGTGCGGCCGGCATGGCCGTGGATCTCGCCCATGCGCTCAGCCTGAGGACACAGCTTTACGCCGCTGCCGATGCCGCCGCCGTCGGTTCGATCGCCGAAAAATCCGGCGCAGTCGCAGCCGCGATGACCATGAGCGGCAACGGCACGATCTCACTCGGCAAGGACGACGCCCGCAGTATCTTCATGTCTCAGATGTCCGGGGAGCTGACCGACGTTCATGTCGACCTCGGCATCGATGTCACCAAGACCGCCAACAAGCTGAATTCGCTGGTTTCCTTCAGCGCGACGGTGCCCACCACCTTCATGCGCATCCTCGGCCGGGACTCGATCACGATCTCGGGCTCGGCGACGGCCGAATATCAAACCGCCGCTTTCATGGATTTCTACATCCTGCTCGACAACACGCCTTCCATGGGCGTCGGCGCAACCGCGACCGATGTTTCGAAACTGCAGGCCAAAACAGGCTGCGCTTTCGCCTGCCATCAGATGGACCAGAGCACCAACAATTACACCATCGCCAAGAGTCTCGGCGTCGCCATGCGCATCGACGTCGTGCGCCAGGCAACCCAGGCGTTGACCGATACGGCCAAGATCGAACGCGTCAGCAGCGATCAGTTTCGCATGGGCGTCTATACTTTCGGCACCAAAGCCGAAGACGCCAAGCTGACGACGATCTCCAGCCCCACCTCCGACCTGACGAAGGTGAAGAATTACACCGACGCCGTCGACCTGATGACCATTCCCTACCAAAACTACAATCAGGACCAGCTCACGAGCTTCGACAGCGCCCTGACCCAGATGAATACCATCATCGATCCGGCCGGTGACGGCACGTCGAATATCAGCCCCGAAAAGATCCTGTTCTTCGTTTCCGATGGCGTCGGCGACAGCTACAAGCCGTCGACATGCACCAAGAAGACGACCGGCGGCCGCTGTCAGGAACCGATCGACACCTCCTTCTGCAAGCCGCTGAAGGATCGCGGTGTCAAGATCGCCGTGCTCTACACCACCTACCTGCCGTTGCCCAGCAACGATTGGTACAACAAATGGATCAGCCCCTTCCAGAGCGAGATTCCGACGAAGATGCAGGCATGCGCTTCGCCCGGCCTCTATTTCGAGGTGACGCCGACCCAAGGTATCGCCGATGCGATGAAAGCGCTTTTCCTCAAGGTCATCCGGGCGCCGCGCATCACCAGCTAATGCATCGCCTCGAATATCGGAATCGCTTTCGGAAAGCACGATGCGTAAGTTCAAGTGTTAGAGCGTCCTTTGTGCGTCCGCAAGGACGCACGGCGCTCTAATCGCCCGGAAGTGTGCAGCGGTTCCGGGTCAACGACATGCATAAAACAAAAAGCTAAAGCCCGTCGCGGCTTAAAGCCGCTTGCCGTCGCGGATCCGATAGCTCGGCGCATACATGGTGACGAGCTCTTCGGCGGCCGTCGGATGCAGCGCCATCGTCCGGTCGAAATCGTCCTTGGTGCAGCCGGCCTTCAGCGTGATGCCGAGCAACTGCGCCATCTCGCCGGCATCGTGGCCGAGGATATGGGCGCCCACCACCTTGCGGCTCGCCGCATCGACGATCAGTTTCATGATCATCCGCTCGGCCCGGCCGGAAAGCGTAGCCTTCAGCGGTCGGAACTGGGCGCGGTAAACCTCGAGCTCGCCGTAACGTTTGCCCGCATCCTCTTCCGAGAGGCCGACAGTGCCGATCTCCGGCTGTGAGAAGACGGCGGTCGGGATGAGCTCGTAATCCGGCCGGGTCGGATTGTTCTTGTATTCAGTCTCGATGAAACACATCGCCTCGTGAATCGCCACCGGCGTCAGCTGTACCCGGTTGGTGACATCGCCGAGCGCATAGATGTTTTCGACATTGGTGCGGGAATATTCATCGACGATAACGGCGCCGCGCTCGTCGACCGCGACGCCGGCCGCCTCGAGGCCGAGGCCTTCGGTGTTCGGATCGCGCCCGAGCGCCAGCATGACAACGCCGGCCTGCAGCGTGCCGTTGTTCAGCGTCTCCAGAATGAGGCCGTCCTCACCCTTGGAAACCTTCTGCAGCGTGTCGTGGCAGAGGATGCGGATGCCCTTGGCGACCATTGCCTCGTGCAGCCCGCGTCTCAGATCCTCGTCGAAGCGCGACAGGATCTCGGCGCCGCGATAGATCAGCGTCGTCTCGACGCCGAGGCCATGGAAGATATTGGCGAATTCGACGGCGATATAGCCGCCGCCGGCGATGACGATCGATTTCGGCAGCTCTTCAAGATGAAAGGCCTCGTTGGAGGAGATGCAGAGTTCGTGACCGGGAAGGGCTGCATGCGGGTTCGGCCGTCCGCCGGTGGCGATCACGATCGTCTTGGCCGTCACCGTCTGTCCAGTCTTCAGCAGCCGCACCGTATGGGCATCGACGAGCTCTGCGCGCGTTTCCAGGATCTCGGCATTGGCGCCGGCAAGACCTTTCTTGTAGAGACCTTCCAGCCGGGCGATTTCGGCATCCTTGGCCGCCACCAGCTTTTTCCAGTCGAAGCTGCTTTCGCCGACCGTCCAGCCGAAGCCCGCTGCATCCTCGAAATGCTCATGGAACTGCGAGGCGTAGACGAAGAGCTTCTTCGGCACGCAGCCGCGGATCACGCAGGTGCCGCCGTAGCGGTATTCCTCGGCGATCGCCACCTTCTTGCCGAGCGAGGCGGCGACACGTGCGCCGCGCACGCCTCCGGAACCGCCACCGATGACGAAGAGGTCGTAGTCGTAGGAAGACATGAGGAGCTCCGGAAGGGAATCGCAGGAAGGATATTCCTGATATAGGGGCGATCATCACGAAAACAAAAGCCCGCTCCTGCGTCATCCCGTTCCCATCGCCGAATCTTCATTGTAAACGGCTGCGATTGACCCGGTCGCCGAAGGCTGGCAGGCAATCCATAGGATGGAAAAGAATGCCGGAGCAAAAGATGGATCAAACTCTCTTCGCCAATCTGTGCCGGGCTGGCAAATTCAAGGAAGCGCTCGGCCTCGCCATTCAGGGCCATGAGGACGAAAAATACACCCCGAGCCGCTTCTCGATCGACAAAAAGACGAGACTGCCGATCTTCTACCGCGGCAACAAGCGCGTGGAGCCGGATGAGGACGGTGTGTGGCAACTTGCAAAGAACCCGAACCCATAAGGACTGGGTTCCGGCGCATATGCGATGCCAATTGCATCTGCCGAGCGATTGTTGCTGTCATCGGGTAATGCGGAAATCCGTCGGGTTTTTCTCAATCTGGGCTGCTTCCGTCTCGACGCGCGAAACCGACGCCCCCGAAGGCCCGCGCCTGAAACGCTCGATCATCGCCGAAATGGCGATGTCGGGTCCTGCGATCACAGCGACGACGGCCCCGTCCTCTTCATTGCGAACCCAGCCCGTCAAACCGAGCCGTACGGCCTCATCGCGCGCCCAATAGCGAAAACCGACACCCTGGACCTTGCCGGATATCCGCACTCGGACAGCCTTGTCATGATCGGACATCTGCATTCACCTGAAGCCTCGCCAGCGGCATTGGCCACATCATAGCAAAAAAGCCCGGACGATGCCGGGCTTTCGCAAATTTATGGGCAAGCTTTACTGCTGTGCAGCCGGTGCGGGAGCCGGAGCGGCCGGGCTGTCGGTTGCCGGCGGCGGCGCCTTGATGACCTTGGAAAGCTCGGCGTTGCTCTGCTTTTCCAGGTCGCGGGAAATGCCCTGCGCCCAGATGTCGGCAGCCTTCGCCGTCTCGCGCGAGGCGACCGGGCCGTCACGCAGTAGCTTCTTGCCGACGTCGGAATTGTAGAAGTCGGCGATCGCCTTCAGCTCATCGACGGTGAAGGTCTTGGCATAGGTGAGTGCCGCCTCCTTCTCCAGATCACCGCGGCGCGGCGCCAACGCCAGCGCCTGCGCGTCGACCGTCGACGAAATGATGTCCTGGTAGTTCGGCGAATCCTGGATCAGGCCGGCCTTCAGGCGCTCGGCGAGACCAGGCAGGATGTTGTCGAACTGGGCAGTGGCGCCGATGGCGTCGATCGCCGCGCGAGACGCCTTCAGCTGCTCCTCGGAGACTTCCTGCGCGTTGACGGCGGAGCCGAAGGCAAGCCCGGAAAGAAGGACGGTCGCAGCGGCGAGACGGCCAAGACCTGCAATGTTCATCATGAGTATACGCTCCTGTTATCTGTTTGCCTGCAGTGTGCGCACACCCGCAGGACCGGCAATGATCGCAAGTGCCGCCATATTGATAAAGAGCCCGTGTTCGACGACGCCGGGTATGGAATTCAGCTCGCTCGAAAGCGCGTCTGCATCAGGAATGCGGCCAAAAGATGCATCGATGATGTGATGGCCGCCATCTGTGGTAAACTCTCCGTCACCCGACTGGCGCAGAGCGAGTTCACCCGAGAGGCCGAGCCGGGCCGCGACCTTTTCGATCGCGATGCGCGTTGAGACGAGCCCGAATGGATTGACCTCGATCGGCAGCGCGAAGGCGCCGAGCGTTTCGACCAGCTTGCTCTCGTCGGCAATGACGATCATTCGCTCGGAGGCGGCTGCGACGATCTTTTCGCGCAGCAGCGCACCGCCGCCGCCCTTGATCAGCCTAAGCCCCGTATCGACCTCGTCGGCGCCATCGATGGTCAGGTCGAGTGCCGGCAGTTCGTCGAGCGACTTCAGCGGCACGCCGAGTTCGACGCAGAGCCGCGCGGTTCTTTCGGAGGTCGGGACGCCTTCGACCCTGAAGCCGCCCGCGACCTGCTCTGCCAGCAGGCGAACGAATTCTTCCGCCGTGCTGCCGGTGCCGATTCCGAGACGCATCCCGCTTTCGACATGGGCGAGCGCGGCCTCGGCGGCCTTGATCTTCATTTCGCGGGCATCCATGCGCCGCCAGCTCCGATTATTGCGTTGGATGTGCTGTTTACACGGCTCGCCTGGCAAACGAAAGTCAAAATCATCACGGAAAATGAAAAGCCGAAACAGAGGCCTGCGGCCTTCCCGGCCATCGCCGGACGTTGCTTTCCGCCGCGCGATCGCCTACCTCAGGACGATCCATCGCTCCGCAAGACGACCATCGCTCAAAGAGACATGCCCTTGACCCCTGCCCCCGCTCGCCCGGCGCTCGTCGTCTTCGATCTCGACGGCACCCTTCTCGATACCCATGTGGACCTGGTCGAGAGCCTGAACCATACGATCGCGGTCCTTGACCTCGAACCGGTCAGCTACGACGACCTCACCCATCTCGTCGGCCAGGGTGCGCGCGTGATGATCGAGCGCGCCTGCCGGCTGCGCGGCCATCCGCTCGAAGGCGACGCCCTGCCGCTGCTGGTCGAGCGTTTCGTTGCCCATTATGCCGGCAACATGCCCGGCCGTACCGAGCCCTATCCTGGCCTGGTCACCGCCATGGACCGGCTCAGATCCGAAGGTTACCGCCTCGCAGTCTGCACCAACAAGATGGAAAGCCTGGCACTCGGCCTGCTCGACAAGCTCAACCTCGTCCGATATTTCGATGCCATCACTGGCGGCGACACCTTCCCCGTGCGCAAGCCCGACGCCCGCCACCTCACCGGCACTATCGAACGCGCCGGCGGCGACATCGCCCGCACGGTAATGATTGGCGACAGCATCAACGACATCGCCGTTGCCAAGAATGCCGGCGTGCCCTCGATTGCCGTGCCGTTCGGCTATTCCGACGTACCGGTTTCGAGCCTCGATCCGGATGTTATCATTACCCATTTCGATGAGCTGACGCCGCAGCTGGTAGAAAGGCTGCTACAGGAATATGCGGAGAAGGTTGCCGTCTGAGGCCGGAGCCGTCCCCCGCTTTCTGCTGGGGTGCCACACGGTACGCCCTCTCCACCTTGTTCCCATTCCGCGCTCGCTGCCAAAACAAAAAACGGGCGGTCCAAAGACCGCCCGCCAGCATCACTATCAAATCCGATTATCAGATCTGCGCCCCACGCGCCTTCGTCGTCGCATCGAAGGCCTTGTCGACATAGGCGTCGCGGCCGTAGACGTCGTCAAAATATTCCACCACGCCGTCCTTGTTCGGCCAGGCAGTGAAGTAGGAGACGTAGACCGGGATCTTCTGCGGCACGCGTACGGCATGGTTCTGCCCACTGGCGATCTGCTTGGCGACATCGTCAACCGTCGTGCCAAGCACGGCAGCCGCCATCGCACGCGGATCGGCAAGGCGCACGCAACCGTGGCTCAGCGCCCGCATGTCGCGCTTGAAGAAGCTCTTCGACGGCGTGTCGTGCATGTAGATCGCGTGGCTGTTCGGGAACAGGATCTTCAGTTCGCCGAGCGCATTGTCGCTGCTCGGCGGCTGGCGCACCGAGACGTTGTCCGTCGAGCCATACCAATCGACGCTCGATGAGGCGACGGCATGGCCGTTCACCTCGACTTCATAGCCGAGCTGGTCGAGATAGTTCGGATCCGAGCGCAGCTTCGGCAGCATCTCGTTGATGATGATCGACTGCGGCACGCCCCAGAAAGGGTTGAACTCCACCGTCTCGATCTCGTCATCGAAGAAATAGGTCTGGTTGTTCTTGCCGCCGACCACCACGCGCATCGACAGCTGTTCCTTGCCGTCATTGTGGTAGTAGACCATGTAAGCGGGCTGGTTGATCATAACGTAGCGTGAACCGAGATCCTCCGGCAGCCAGCGCGCCTGTTCCATGGCGACGACGAGCTTGTCGATCTTCGAAGCATTGGTGTCGCCGCCGGTCATGGCGCGCACCGTCGCCTGGCCGATGACGCCATCGGCCTTCAGCCCGCGCTCCTTCTGGAAGTCCTCGACCAGCGAAACGATGTCAGGCGAATAGTCGCTGCTGCCGGCATAGGCGGCAATCGTTGCCGCATGATCGGTCCTCAGCGTTTCGGAACCGTGCTTGCCGATTGCCTTGACGATATTGGCGATCTCGGGCGAGCTCTCGCCAGGTCTCAGCAGCTTGTCGAGCGAAACGACGATTCGCTCTTCGTTCCCACCGTCGGCGGCACGAAGCTTTGCAAGCTCTGCCTTCAGCGCCAGGAATTGCGGGCTATCGGGCGAGCGGCTGGCGATATAGGCGCCGACGTCGGGGCTCATGCGAGCAAGCTTCAGCACCGGGGCCAGATTGACCACCTTGCGCTGGAAATCGTGATAGCCGGAGATCTTGTTCGGATCGATGCGGCCCCGCACCGTGTCCTGCACGAAAGCCAGCACTTTGGCAGAGAGTTCGAGTTCGAACTGCGTCAGCGCACGGTCGCGGAAGGCGGGATCGGGATTGGCCGGGTCGATATCAGGCGTCTGGACGACGTAATCCGCCGGGTCGAGGCCGACGAAGCCCGCATCGGCAAGCACCAACATCGCCGACTTGGCACGGTCGTTGATCTGGTTGCCATCGACCCAGACGAGCGGATTGCGGCTGTCGCCGTAATAGGCTTCGAGCGCCTTTGCAACGTCAACATTTGCGCGCACCTTGGCCTGCGCCAGGAAGCGGCGCTGCACGGCGGGTTCGGCGCTGGCATCGCCGCTGCCCGAAACATCGGCGACTGCGCCGGTGACGACGGGATCGGCAAACTTGCCGGTATCGACGAATTGCAGCGTCTCGGTTTTGTAGGTGTAATAACGCGGACCGCTCACCTTCGGCAGCGGCGCTTCAGGGTCGAGCCCGCCGAGCGATCCGCCAATGCCGCCGCGCTGGCCCACACGGCCGGGCGGCATCTGGTCCATGAAGATGGTGCTCTGGGACCGCTGCCTGTCGCCGCGCAGCATATCCATCAGTGTATAGGCATGCGCGGGTGCGGCACTCATCACTGCCACGCCGCAGGAAATTGCCAATGCGGATGCCGCGCTTTTCAAAACGAACGTCATATATCTTCCAGTCCCGGTGTCATGCTGTTCTTGTCACGAGCGCAAGGCCCAAGCTCAAATCCCGCGAAACTCAAGCAGC
This sequence comes from Rhizobium leguminosarum bv. viciae USDA 2370, assembly GCF_002008365.1. Classification (GTDB taxonomy): domain Bacteria; phylum Pseudomonadota; class Alphaproteobacteria; order Rhizobiales; family Rhizobiaceae; genus Rhizobium; species Rhizobium leguminosarum. The sequence continues at coordinate 467,682 of NZ_MRDL01000051.1, read as the reverse complement.
GTAGGGCCTCATTGATCAGAAACCGGCCTGCGCCGCCAGCGCCGGCGGACTCAATTTTATGTGACGGAGATCCTGCATGGCGCCGCCCAGCAGTTCACACAAAATTATGAAATTATTAGTTAATTTTTTACCGAATTTTCTCCGGCAGACCAGTGGGGTGAAAACGCCCGGATGCATAAAATTTCCAAAGTGGCCTAAAAGGCACGCCGAAAAGCCTGCGCAAACATGACTTCCGATTTCAATATTTCGCACGGCGTCCAGTTTTCTTGTCGGGCTTTCCAACCTATAAGACCTCATCTTTCGAAAATGCCCGAAAACAGCATGTAAAGGGAAGGCAAGGCTGATGACCGCAACCCGCACCGAAACCGATACTTTTGGCCCGATCGACGTCGCCGCCGACCGATATTGGGGCGCCCAGGCCGAGCGTTCGCTCGGCAATTTCAAGATCGGCTGGGAAAAGCAACCGCTATCGATCGTGCGCGCGCTCGGCATCGTCAAGCAGGCGGCCGCCCGCGCCAACATGTCGCTCGACCAGCTCGATCCTGGCCTCGGCAAAGCCATCGTCGACGCCGCCCAGGAGGTGATCGAGGGCAAGCTGAACGACCACTTTCCGCTGGTGGTCTGGCAGACCGGTTCGGGCACGCAGTCCAATATGAATGCCAACGAGGTGATCTCCAATCGTGCAATAGAAATGCTCGGCGGCGTCATGGGTTCCAAGAAGCCGGTGCATCCGAACGATCACGTCAATATGAGCCAGTCGTCGAACGACACCTATCCGACGGCCATGCACATCGCCTGCGCAGAGCAAATCGCCCATCACCTGCTCCCGGCCCTCAAGCACCTGCATGCCGCCCTTGACATGAAGGTCACCGAATTCAGCCACATCATCAAGATCGGCCGCACCCACACCCAGGATGCGACGCCGCTGACGCTCGGCCAGGAATTTTCGGGTTATGCCGCCCAGGTCGGCTCCGCCATCAAGCGCATCGAAATCACCCTGCCCGGCCTTTGCGAGCTCGCCCAGGGCGGTACTGCCGTCGGCACCGGCCTCAATGCGCCGGTGGGCTTTGCCGAAAAGGTCGCCGAAGAGATCGCTGCCATAACAGGCATGCCCTTCGTTACCGCGCCGAACAAGTTCGAGGCGCTCGCCTCGCATGACAGCATGGTCTTTTCCCATGGCGCCATCAATGCCGCCGCCGCCGCCCTCTTCAAGATCGCCAACGACATCCGCCTGCTCGGCTCCGGCCCGCGCGCCGGCTTGGGCGAGCTGGCGCTGCCGGAAAACGAGCCCGGCTCCTCGATCATGCCCGGCAAGGTCAATCCGACCCAGTGCGAGGCGCTGACGCAGGTCTGCATCCATATCTTCGGCAACAACGCGGCTCTGACCTTCGCCGACAGCCAGGGCCATTTCGAACTCAACGTCTACAATCCGATGATGGCCTATAATTTCCTGCAGTCGGTGCAGTTGCTCGCCGACGCCGCCGTCTCCTTCACCGACAATTGCGTCGTCGGCATCGAGGCGCGCGAGGACAATATCAAGGCCGGCCTCGAACGCTCGCTGATGCTGGTAACGGCACTTGCCCCGAAGATCGGCTACGACGCAGCCGCCAAGATTGCCAAAACAGCGCATAAGAACGGCACGACGCTAAAGGAAGAGGCCCTCGCCAGCGGCTTGGTGACATCGGAAGAGTACGACGAGATCGTGCGCCCGGAAACGATGATCGGGCCGAAGTAGGAAGGTCGCATAGGCCACAGCCCCTCACCCGCCTGCCGACACCTTCTCCCCGCTCGCGGGGAGAAGGGGATATGCCGCAACGCCTCGACTCCCTCCAGCCTATAGCAAGGCAAACAGCGAAAAATTGTCCATCACGACAGAATTGCCCATGAAGTCGAAACGGATTTCTTCGATGTCTTCGAGATTGACCTCGAGAGTGGGGCCGGTGACCTCGAGCTCCTGCTGATAGACGATCTGACCGTCGTTCAGCGCAGTCAGCGTCAGGTGAAAGGGCGATGCCGACAATTCGGCGATCGAAACGCTCTGAAAGGTGAACTCCCCGCCATCGAGCATTTTCAGGCTTACGGGCGCAGAACCCGGCGATAGAACGGTATCGCTGAAACCGTCCTCGGTAATGGCGTCGACACCCGGGATGGTATCATAGACATACCCGTTCAGAAGCGTCAGGTCGTGGCTGCCATTCACCGAAAGTGCAAAGTTGCGATAGTCAGGCAGAGAGAAATTATCGGCCCTCGACAAGACGCCCATATCGTCGAAATCCAGGACCTCGTGGTATTTATCGCCTTCGTTGACGCCGTCGATCGCGAGCGTCAACACGCCGAGGTCCGTGCCCCCGGAGCCATCGGACATCTTGAAGCTCAGCTTCTCGATGAGCTGATCGTATTTCGTTAAATTTTTCACGACGTCGAGTGTGTAGTCCAACTCGTACTCGAAGTGACCGTCAGGTTTCAGTCTGAAGGTTCCGTATTCGCCCCTTATGATCGTTTCGTGGTCAGGCCCATGTTTGGCGTCGATGCGCACGCCATTGACGAAGCGAACATACATGTCCGCTCCCTCGGGATCGCTGGAGAGGCGCAGCAGATTCCCGCGGATCCAATTGTCTTCGAAAAAAACGAGAAGGTCGTCGACAGCAGTTGGCTTTGCATTTGTCATTCGAAGCCCCGGCAGGTTAACGCTGCCGGGAATATGAACTGGCCTCGAACAGAAGGCAACCTGAAGTCGTCTGTTTCGCGAAAAATGTCGATTTTGCCTGTTCTTTCACTCGCTTACCGCGAGTGGCCTGCCGACTGCAAAACGCGGCACGACATGCCCCACTCCAGAGTCCGCCGCATCCTGATTGCTTTTGCCCCGCGGCGGATTTAGACCGGTTCCAATCTAGCGACGCCCTACCAGAAAGGTCACTTCGATGGCTGACGATCTCTTCCCGCTCGGCAAGGATGCCACCCCCTACCGCAAGATCAGTGGCGACCATGTCTCGGTCGATACGTTCAAGGGCCAGGAGATCCTGACCGTCGAGCCGGAAGGCATCCGCTTGCTGGCCGAAACCGCCTTCGCCGACATCAACCACCTGCTGCGCCCTGGCCATCTCAGGCAGCTCGCCTCGATCCTCGACGACCCCGAGGCCACGGACAATGACCGTTTCGTTGCCTACGATCTTCTGAAGAACGCCAATATCGCCGCCGGCGGCGTGCTGCCCATGTGCCAGGATACCGGCACGGCGATTATCATGGGCAAGAAGGGCCGCAGGGTCTGGACCGAGGGCGAGGATACGGCGGCGCTCGCCCGCGGCGTCATGGATGCCTACGAGAAGAAGAACCTGCGTTACTCGCAGCTCGCGCCGGTCAAAATGTTCGAGGAGAAGAATACCAGGAACAACCTGCCGGCCCAGATCGACATCTACGAGGAAGGCACCGACGCTTACGAATTCCTCTTCGTCGCCAAGGGCGGCGGCTCCGCCAACAAGACCTTTCTCTACCAGGGCACGCCCTCGCTCTTGACCCATGACCGGATGATCGACTTCCTCAAGGAGAAGATCCTGACGTTAGGGACGGCAGCCTGTCCTCCCTACCATCTGGCGATAGTCATCGGCGGCACCTCGGCCGAGATGAACCTGAAAACCGTCAAGCTCGCCTCCACCCGCTATCTCGACGAGCTGCCGACCGAAGGGTCCGAGAGCGGCCACGCTTTTCGCGACATCGAGATGGAGAAGGAAATCCACAAACTGACCCAGCAGATGGGCGTCGGCGCTCAGTTCGGCGGCAAGTATTTCTGTCATGACGTGCGTGTCATCCGCCTGCCCCGCCACGGCGCCTCGCTGCCGATCGGCCTCGGCGTCTCCTGTTCCGCCGACCGTCAGGCCAAGGGCCGCATCACCCGCGACGGCATCTTCCTCGAACAGCTCGAAACCGATCCGTCGAAATACATGCCCGAGATCGACGAGGCGAAACTGTCGGAATCGACGGTGCGCATTGATCTCAACCGGCCAATGGCCGAGGTGCTCGCCGAACTCTCCCGGCATCCCGTCAAGACCCGCCTGTCCTTGACCGGCACCATCATCGTTGCCCGCGACCTCGCCCATGCCAAGATCCGCGAACGGCTGGAAAAGGGCGAAGGCATGCCCGATTACCTGAAAAACCACCCGGTCTATTACGCCGGCCCCGCCAAGACGCCTGTCGGCTACGCCTCCGGCTCCTTCGGCCCGACGACGGCCGGGCGCATGGACAGTTACGTCGACCAATTCCAGTCCTTCGGCGGCTCGATGGTGATGCTTGCCAAGGGCAACCGCTCACGCGCCGTGCGCGAGGCCTGCAAGAAGCACGGCGGCTTCTATCTCGGCTCGATCGGCGGCCCCGCCGCCCGTCTTGCCCAGGACTGTATCCGCAAGGTTGAAGTATTCGAATATCCCGAACTCGGCATGGAAGCGGTTTGGAAGATCGAAGTCGAAGACTTCCCCGCCTTCATCGTCATCGACGACAAGGGGAATGATTTTTTCCAGGAACTAAATTTGGGGTGAGTGGGCGGGCTGCGTTGCCGCCAGCTCTACCGCGGCGACGCCTTATCCGAGGCGCTTGTGTTCTGCGCTGTGACCGCCTCGCCCACGCTCACCACATCCCCGGCATCGACCCTTGCCAGGATCTCCGTGCGGAAAGCGCCGGCGAAGAAGCCGGTGTGCTCCAGCAGCAAGACGCCGGCGGCGACGACGGTGAAGGTCAGGATGGCGAAAGAAATATGACGGGAGGTTTCCATGATCTCACGCCCTGATTTGCGGGCTACGATCGGGTCCGTTGCAGAAAATACGATCCCAAAGATGTCGAGACTGCAATACGAAACGGCCAAAACCAACTGTCGACAAGATGAATACGGTCTCCGGCAGAGAAGAACTGTAAGTTTTTCAGACACTGTACCCGCTCAGCGAGTATGCACTGCGTCAGTAAAGATACGTTTTTCCATTGAGAATCATAGGCCTGATCGAAGTATTAGCTCATGGGCCATTTGTCGTATGTAATCTTTGGTATATATCGCTTTAATCTTTTCCCAAGAAATTTAAGCTAACAAATAGAATATTGCCTTTGAATATATGAGGAGTTCGCCGGATGAATACGGCTGTCGCGCCCAAGGTGCCGGTTCCCGACGTTGCGGGTCAGATCACCTATGCCATGCGCTCCATGGGCGTCGCGCCGATACCGCGCAATTACCAACTCTTCTACGAGGCCTATATCGGCTCCAATCCAGCCCTCACCCGCGAGCTGGCGGCCCTCGGCGGCCAGGTGACCCAGGCCGAACTCGATGCGCTCGGCGCACAGCACTTCACCCACAGCCCGGCCCGTGTCTTCGACGATGCCCATACGCGCATTGCCGGCGAACTCGATGGCCTGCTGCGCATTCTCAGGCAGGAGCAGAGCTCGCTGGAAAGCTACACCAGACTGCTCGGCGAGACCCACAAGCGCATCACCTCCAAGAGCAACGCCAGCGTCGAACTGATCGAAAACGCCATCGATCTCCTGAGCCAGGCGACCGGCGACACCATGGCGCATGGCGAACGCACGGTCGAGGACGTTGTCCAGCGCTCGCAGGAGATGGATCAGGTCCGCAAGGAACTCGACGAATACAAGCGCATCGCCAACACCGACTCGCTGACGCGCCTTTCCAACCGCCGCGCCTTCGACGACCGCCTCGCCGCCATTTTCGACAATTCGAGCATGCGGCCGGTGACGGCACTGCTGCTCTGCGACATCGACAATTTCAAGAAGATCAACGACACCTACGGCCATCCGGTCGGCGACAAGGTGCTCGCCACCGTCGCCTCCGTCATCCGCAGCAATGTCCGCCGTGACATCTTCGTTGCCCGCACCGGCGGCGAGGAATTCGCCCTTATCATCGATGGCAACACGCCCGAGGAAGTGACCGCGATCGCCGAGCGCATTCGTCGCACGCTGGAGACGACGCCCTTCAAGAACTCCCGTACGCGGGTGAATTACGGTCCGGTCACCGTCTCGATCGGCATCTGCATGGCATCCAGCGCCGGGGATGCCGGCGAACTCTATAGCAAAACCGACATCGCCCTTTACGGCGCCAAAAATGCCGGCCGCAACTGCACCATCCTCTATCAAGACGGCATGCAGAAGGATTTCACCAAGAGCTGGCTGATCTACAAGACCTGACGGCAGTCCCGCGCCGCACGCACGCTGTCACTGGCAGGTGACGGTTTAGTGTTGTCGACAAACCTCGTTGTTACTCGGCATCATCCTCGGCGCAGGGCCGAGGATGAAAGAGAAGTTGGCCGACTTTGTCAGTAGTCTGAGCCGCCGGTGACGATGCTTTACCACATCGTCTTTGCCGCCCGCCCCGGCCATTCCCGGTCGTAGGTTTCCTGGTCGAAATCGCCGGTCGCGGCCTTCAGCATCTGTCCTGGCGTCGGCAACGTCGCCGGATCGGCGAAGTGTTCTCCATTCCAGAGCTCGGCCCGCATCACGGCCCGCGCGCATTGGAAATAGACCTCGTCGATAGAAATGACGACGACGGTGCGCGGATGTTTGCCGTCCATCTCGAAGCTTGAAAGCAGCGCCTCATCGTCGGAAACGACGCCCCGGCCGTTGATGCGCATCGTCGTGTTCGAGCCGGGGATCAGGAACATAAGCGCCAAGCGCGGATCGCGCACGATGTTGGAGAGCGAATCGACCCGGTTGTTGCCGCGCCAGTCCGGCAGATGCAGCGTCTCGTCGTCGATGACACGCACCACGCCACCGAGATCGCCGCGCGGCGAACAGTCGAGTCCTTCCGGCCCGACGGTCGCAAGCGCGGCAAACGGTGAGATCTCAATCATCTCACGATAGAGCGGGGTGAATTGCTTCGTCACCTTGGTAACGGAGGCCGGCGAAAGTCCGGCGCCATAGATCGTGTTGAGCTCTTCGATGCTGCTGATGATTTTCATGAGGCGTCCCGCCGCGGCTTGATCTTCGCGACGGACGCTACAATGCCGCGCGCCTTGCCGGAAGCTCAAAAAACGGAATGATCTCCGCATCTTTTTTGATGCTTTCATCAAGAGCTTCACCCACGCCCCGATCGCCTTCGAGAAATGCCGCGATCGCGGCAAGAACCGGTGCGGCGCCGATGATGCGACGGTGGCCGAAGCCGTTCGCCCAGAGAAGCCGAACGCCCTTTCCCGCCGCGCCGTAGCGCCTGGCATGGAGAGACGACACCTCCTTGTCGTCCTCGGCATGGATGACGAGCACGGGGCGGCCGATCTCGCCCGCCGCCTCGCCGGCGTCGAAGTCCTCCAGTCTCCGTCCAGTGACGCGATGAACCTCATTCTCCAACGCCGCTTGCGCTGCAGGGAGAAGGCCGATCATCCCGCCGAAATCGGTAAACAGCCAGCCCATCTCGCTCGGCGCGCCGATCAGCACCAGTCTCTCGCCGGTGACAGGCGCCACGCCAGGCAGCAGCCCCGCTGCCGAGACCATCAGCGCCGCACCGCCGAAGGAATGACCGATCGCCGCATCGAATGCGCCAAACCGCGCTTCGGCCGCCGCAATCGTCTCGACCGCAAGCCCCATATGCAGGAAGCGCCCCCCGGAACGGCCGTGGCCGGGAAAATCGAGCGCCACGACCTCCGCTCCCGTTGCCGAAAGCATCGAGACGAGTTCGGCCATATATGCGGCGCTAGAGCCCCAGCCATGCGTCACCAGGTAGCGCTTGCGTTTGCCCCTCGCCCCGCCGTTCAGCCGATAGGCATGCGCTTGGCGCCCGCCGGCAAGCCTGAGGGTGAAGCGTTCGGCGCCGGCAAGCCGGGCCGCACCCGCTGCATGCGCCGCCTTCGCCTTTGCTCCCTTCGGCTTTGTCGACGGCGTCCGGCAGAACAGCTGGAACGCCGCTCTGCCTGCCAGATCAGGCGAAACCGCCTGAAGAGCCGAAAACCCGAGGCGGGTGACGTCAAGCGCAAAGTTTGTCATAGTGGGATTCCAAAAGACTGTTCAACACTGAACAATAAAGTACAACGATGAACAAAAATCAATCCCTTCCCTGGGATCATCCGCGTTTTCGCAGTTGGATCGCGGTGGCTCGCGCCTGCCAGCTGATGCAGCAGTCATTGGCCCGCTCGCTTGCCGATCTCGACATCAAGCCGCCGCACCTCGATATCCTGGTCAATCTCTACCGTTTCGAAGGCATTTCGCAGCAGGAGCTGGCGCGCAAGCTGCTGGTCGGCCGCTCCAATATGAGCATGCTCTTGCCGCAGATGGAGAAGCGCGGTCTGCTCCTTCGCCGCGATGACGAGCGAGACAAGCGCGTGCTGCGCCTCTATTTGACACCAGAGGGTCGGAAGCTCAGTGAGGAAGCCATGGCCATCCAGACCGGCCTCATCGACCGCGTGCTATCGGACGAGCCGATCGAGCAATGCATGGCGACCGCCGATTCGATGGAGCGGATCATCACGGTGCTGATGAAAGATCTGCGCGACGAGGACTGATGCTCAATGCAGCGTCGGCGCCGCCGTCGTGCCGGTCAGCGAGCGATATTCCCAGGCGGCGACGATGATCAGCACCAGCGTCGCCAGAATGCCCATCAAATAGACCTCGATGAAGGGTGCTGCGAAGGCGAGCAGGATCAGAAACACGAGGCCGGCCAGATGTGATAGCGGCAGCTGGCCGCTGGTCGCGCCCTTGAACCAGAGATTGCCGATCAGGAACAGGCCGGAACCGCCGAGCACGGCCGCAGCGATGCCGAGATTGCCGGTCTCATGCGGATGCGAGAACATGAACTCGACCGCCACCGCATGGACGATGATGCCGGCAAGAATCGGAATATGCCCATAGGTGAAGGCCTGCCGCGCCAAGCTGCCCGGCGTCTCTTCATGCTCGATGCGGTGGGCAGCGCGCCCGTGGCCGAAGCGGAAATAGAGCCACCACATGGCGACCGTGCCGATGAAGCCGGTGACGAAGACGACGCTGGTCAGCCCGGAGAACGGCAGCTCCGAAAAGGTGCGGCCGGAAACGAGGATCGCTTCACCGAGGCAGATGATGACGAAGAGCGCGCAGCGCTCGGCCATATGCGCGCCGGAAACGTCCCAGTCCCGCGCCGTCGAGCGGCCGAGCCCCGGCACGGCAAAGCCCGCGGCCGGCCCGGCATATTCGATCGCAAGCGCAATCACCCAGGCGATCAGCCGGGCTTCATGCTCGAGCAGCCCGCCGGCAATCCAGAAGACCCCTGCTGCCACGAGCCAGGTGGTGATGCGGACGAAATTCAGCGTGTTGGGGCGGTCGACGCGCGTCATCGCATAGGTCGTAAACAGCGAGCGCCCGACCTGCATCGCCACATAGGCGCCGGCAAACAGCAGCCCCTTGTCGCCAAAGGCCTCGGGGATGGAGGCAGACAGCAGCAACCCGAGCATCATCAGCGCCACCAGCATGCCGCGCACCGGCATTTTCTCGGGATCGAGCCAGTTCGTCACCCAGGCGGTAAAGATCCACACCCACCAGACGGCGAAGGTCATCAGCGCCGCTTCGGCAGCACCAAGCGGCGTATAGTGGGCGGCGAGCGCATGCGAGAGCTGCGAGATCGAAAAGACGAAGACCAGGTCGAAGAACAGTTCGAGGAAGGTCACCTTGCTGCCGCTGGCGCTGCCCTTGGCGCGCAGCCAGTTCTTTCCGTTCGTTTTCGCCATATGGCCCCCCGATGGCTGGAATTATGTGTGGATTGAAAGCGATAGCGGCACCCTCGTGGCCCTCAGCGCGGCTTCTCCGCCGTGTCGCGGTTCATGCCCTTTTCGCTGAGCTCGTCCTCGTAGGCGGAAAACAGCTCAGCGCCGCGTTCGCCGAGCTCGCGCAGATAGGTCCAGGTGTAGATGCCGGTATCGTGCATGTCGTCGAAGCCGATCCGAACGGCGTAATTGCCGGTCGGCATCATCGAGATGATCGCGACATTGCGTTTGCCTGGCACCGTCACCTTCTGCCCTGGCCCGTGGCCCTGCACCTCGGCCGAGGGCGACAGCACACGCAAGAGCTCTGCCGACAGGTCGAAGCTCTGGCCGTCGTTGAAGGTCACCACCAGCCGCTGCCTGTCTTTCGAGACGCGAAGTTCGCTCGGCCAGATATCGCTCATCATTTTGTCCTCTTCTCATGCGAGGAGTAGGCGCTGATCTTTTTCAGCGCAAGCTGAAATTGGCATGCTCGCGCGGGCTGTTTCCCTTGACGCGACAATAGCATATGCCCACATTGACGAGAGTACGGAGATACAGGTGAACAGCAGAGTTGGAACGATAGGCAATGCATCGCCGCTGGTGGCAGGTGCGGACCCGATGATCGACCCCTTCGGGCGGGCGGTCACCTATCTCCGCGTCTCCGTCACCGACCGCTGCGATTTCCGCTGCACCTATTGCATGGCGGAGAACATGACCTTCCTGCCGAAGAAGGATCTCTTGACGCTGGAAGAGCTCGACCGGCTCTGTTCCGCCTTCATCGCCAAGGGTGTCAGCAAGATCAGGCTGACCGGCGGCGAGCCGCTGGTGCGCAAGAATATCATGTATCTGGTGCGCCAGCTCGGCCAGAAGATCGGCTCCGGCCTCGATGAGCTGACGCTGACGACCAACGGTTCGCAGCTTTCCCGCCATGCCGAGGAGCTTTATGATTGTGGCGTACGCCGCATCAATGTTTCACTCGACACGCTCGATCCCGACAAGTTCCGCAAGATCACCCGCTGGGGCGATTTCGCAAAGGTCATGGAAGGCATCGATGCCGCTCAGAAAGCCGGGCTGAAGGTCAAGCTCAACGCCGTGGCGCTGAAGGATTTCAACGATGCCGAGATGCCGGAGCTTCTGCGCTTCGCCCACGGCCGCGGCATGGATTTGACCGTCATCGAAACCATGCCGATGGGTGAGATCGAAGAAGACCGCACCGACCAGTATCTGCCGCTTTCGAAACTGCGCGCCGATCTCGAAGACCAGTTCACCCTTGTCGACATCGATTACCAGACTGGCGGCCCGGCGCGTTACGTCAGGGTCGAGGAAACCGGCGGCCGCCTCGGCTTCATCACTCCGATGACCCATAATTTCTGTGAGAGCTGCAACCGCGTGCGCCTCACCTGCACCGGCACGCTCTACATGTGCCTCGGCCAGAACGACGCCGCCGATCTCCGCGCGGCACTCCGCGCCACTGAAGACGATGCCCTCCTCCACGCCGCCATCGACGAGGCCATCACTCGCAAACCCAAAGGCCACGACTTCATCATCGACCGCACGCATAACCGCCCTGCCGTGGCGCGGCATATGAGTGTCACCGGTGGGTGAGGCGCGGTCCCGCAAAGCGGGAGCGATCGATCCAGTGAATCGATCGCAGCGCCGAACGCCCTGAGCCCCGCGAAGGGCCGGCATACGGTACGGCAAACTCCCCTAACCATAGCCGCCGCACCAAGACCCAAAAGAGGACGCGCGTCGGTGCCACATCCCGCTTCTCCCGAGCGGGGAGAAGTGCCGGAGCGATAGCGAGGCGATGAGGGGGTAAGCGACGACAGGAGCGCATGCACTGCCAAGCGAAGGGCAATGAATGGTGTGTCGTGCGGCCCCTCATCCGACCCTGCGGGCCACCTTCTCCCCGAGGGGAGAAGAGGGAGCAAGCCGCAGCGCCGGCACCAACCCCATCACCCAGGCTTACGCGCACAAATCGCAAACCGCTCCTGCACCATGCGCTCGAGTCCGCGCAGGAACGGCATTTTGCGGGCCTGAGCCCAATGGATATCCCCAAGCTTGCGGTCGACGACGATGTCTGAAAATCCGGCTTGACGCAGAAGATCGACGACCGCTTCGGCCGGCATCTGGCTGGAGAAATGGACGCGTGAGCGGATCTTCTGGTGCCGCGCCATCATCTCCGGCGTCATGTGGCTCGCCGCCGGCTTGCCGGTCACCTTCGTCCAGAGCTTCTGCAGGCCCTTGACCCAGGTTTCCCTACCCATATTGCCGTCGAGGATCAGCACCTTACCGCCCGGCTTTAGTACCGCGAACCATTCCTTGAAGGCAGCAGCCGGGTCCACCAGCGTCCAGACGAGATGCCGGTTGGTGATGACGTCGTAGCTTCCCCGTGGTTCCATCGTGTTTTCGGCGTCGCCGGACACGAAGCGGATATCGGTGCCGCGTTTCTTCGCCTTGGCGCGCGCCTGCGCCAGCATTGCATCCGACCAGTCGAGGCCGGTGACTGCAAAGCCGGCACCATGCATCAGATGCGAGATGACGGCGGTGCCGCAGGCAAGATCGAGTGCCGCGCGACCTTGGCCCTCACCCAGATGCTTTCTGATCAGCCGCTGCCAGCCTTTCCGCTCCGCTTCCGAAAAGATTTCATGGCCGACGCTCTGATCGAAGGTCGCCGCCCGTTCCGACCAGAAGTCGCGGATTTCATCGCGGATGGAGTAGTTCGTGTTCATGGAATTCATCTGAGGCACCCCGGCATCGGATCAGTTTGGAAACGCTCTAAAACATATAACTTGATTCATAAAGTCATATTTCTTATGCCTGCGGACATTATTCAGACCTCGGGGGAATTTCCAGATGAATTTCGTGAAAATACTCGCAGTCTCCGCAGCGGCGATTGCGAGCCTGATGCCGCTTTCGGCCTGGGCGCAATCCTTCACCGTCAAGGATGTCGCGGGCCGCGAAGTGACCTTCGACAAGCCGGTCGAACGTGTGATCCTTGGGGAAGGCCGCATGCTCTACGCCGTAGCACCCATCGAGAAGGAAGATCCCTTCGCCAAGATCGTCGGCTGGCGCAACGATCTCTGGACAACCGACAAGGACGGCTTCAACGCCTATGTCGAGAAGTTTCCGAAGGGCAAGGACCTGCCCTTCCTCGGTAACCTCACAGACGGCACGCTGCAGACCGAGACGGTCGTCAAGCTTCATCCCGATGTGCTGCTGCTGCCGATCGGCAACAAGGCGGCCGCTGACGAGGTGAAGCTCGAAGACATGCTGAACGGCATCGGCGTGAAGATCGTCTACATCGATTTCCGCGAGCATATCCTCGCCAACACCGAGCCGAGCCTGAAGATCCTCGGCCAGATCTTCGGCCATGAGGATCGCGCCGAAGCCGTCGCCAGCTTCTGGAAAGAGCAGATGGCCCGCGTCACCGACAAGCTGAAGGCCGCCAATCCGCCGAAGCCAAATGTCTTCATGTATCGCGCCGCAGGCCTGGTCGAATGCTGCGGCACCTTCGGTCCCGACAATTTCGGCCTGATGGTCGATTGGGCCGGCGGCCACAATCTCGGCTCCGATTTCCTGCCGGGCTATACCGGCTCGATCAATGCCGAGCAGGTCGTCGCCTCCAATCCTGACGTCATCGTCGTCACCGGCTCCAACTGGAGCCAGACCAAGAATGCCAAGGATTATGTGAATGTCGGTCCCAATGCTGCCGCCACCTTCGACGACAGCCGCAAAGCGCTGAACATGCTGATGGAAAACCCTGCCTTCACCGGCTCCAGGGCGGTTGCCGGCGGCAATGTCCATGCGATCTGGCATCAGTTCTATACCAGCCCCTACCAGTTCGTCGCCGTCCAGCAGCTGGCCAAGTGGTTCCATCCGAACCTCTTTGCCGATCTCGATCCCGACGCCACCTTCAAGGAATTCCACGAAAAATTCCTGCTGGTCGCTTACCAGCCGGGTTACTGGGTCGACGCCAAGGCGGGTCAGTAACCCGACATGGCCGAGATCGCCGCCATATCGATCGAAGCCGAAGCCGGGAAGGAGCGCTACCGCGCCCTCGCCCGGCGCAAGCTTCTGATCCTTGCCGCCATGACGGCAGCGCTCTGCCTGTCCTTTGCCGTCGATCTCGCCTGGGGGCCGGCCCGCTATGGTCTCAGTGAAGTCGTCGCTGCCCTTCTCGACCCCTCCTCGGTTTCGGATCAGGTGCGCGCCGTCGTCTGGGGCATCCGCATGCCGGTTGCCGTGATGGCGATCGTCGTCGGTGCATCGCTCTCCGTCGCCGGTGCGCAGATGCAGACGATCCTCGCCAATCCGCTCGCCAGCCCCTTCACGCTCGGCATTTCGGCAGCAGCAAGTTTCGGTGCCGCACTTGCCATCGTCACCAGCGTTCCGCTTCTGCCTGTAGCGGCCGGGCTGCTGGTGCCGGTCAATGCCTTCATCATGGCGCTGATCGCCACGCTCTTCATCCATTTCATCTCGCAAGCCCGTGGCGTCTCGGTGCAGACGGTGGTGCTGCTCGGCATCGCGCTGGTCTTCACCTTCAATGCGGCTCTCGCCTTCCTGCAATATCTGGCCTCCGAACAGGCGCTGTCGGCCGTCGTCTTCTGGACGATGGGCAGCCTCACCAAGGCCACCTGGCCGAAGATCTGGGTGACGCTTGCCGTCCTGTTGGCAGCACTTCCGCTCTTTGCCCGCAACGCCTGGGCGCTGACCGCCATCCGCCTCGGCGAGGACAAGGCTGCAAGCTTCGGCGTCAATGTCCGCCGCATCCGGCTCGAAACCATGCTTGTGGTCTCGCTGCTTGCCGCAGTGCCTGTGAGCTTCGTCGGGACGATCGGCTTCGTCGGCCTCGTCGGGCCGCATATCGCGCGCATGATCCTCGGCGAGGATCAGCGCTTCTTCCTGCCGGGATCGATCTTGTCGGGCGCGCTGCTGCTCTCGCTGACCTCGATCGTCTCGAAGTCGATCATACCAGGCGTCGTCTTCCCGATCGGCATCATCACCGCGCTGGTTGGCGTACCCTTCTTTTTCTCGCTCATCCTCTCGAACAGGAGCCGATCGTGGTAGCGCTTCAATTGCAGGCGGTCGGCGCCTATCACGGCCGCAAACTCTTCATCGAAGACGTGACGACGCCGGTGATGAAATCAGGCGAGGTCGTGGCGGTGATCGGCCCGAACGCCGCCGGCAAGTCGACGCTTTTCAAGCGCATCACCGGCCTGCTCAAAGGGCCTGGCCATGTCGTCGTCGAAGGCTCGAAGACAAAAGACGCCATCAGCTACATGCCGCAGGATACCTCGGCAAACGCGGTGCTGACGGTCTACGAATCCATCCTGCTTGCCCGCAAGCAGGGCCAGTCCTGGGCTGTCAGCGACGGCGATCTGCGCTTCATCGACGAGATCATGAAGGCGCTTGATATCACCGCCATCGCCTTCCGCGATCTCGGCGCGCTTTCCGGCGGCCAGCGCCAGCTGGTCTCGATCGCCCAGGCCCTGGTCCGCGAGCCTGAGATCATGCTGATGGACGAACCAACAAGCGCGCTCGACCTTCACCGCCAGGTCGAAGTCCTCGACTTCATGCGCCGCCAGGCCCGCGCCAAGGGCATGATCGTCCTGATCGCCATTCACGACCTCAACCAGGCGCTACGCTTCGCCGACAAGGTCCTGGTCATCGCCAACGGCCGCATGCACGCCTGCGGCACCCCCCGCGACGTCGTCACTGCCGAGATGTTGCGGGAGATCTACAGGGTCGAGGCCCGGGTGGAGAAATGCTCGATGGACCATGACCATGTGATTGTGGATGGGACAGCGCATTGAGGTTGGCAAAATCAGTCTGCCTCATCAGTCGATCAATCGCTGCGCGGTAAACTTGTCGGTAACAAGCATGTCGATAACCCCCACACGGAGCGCCCCTGCGATAGCGTCAGTCTTTTTGGACCCGCCGGCAAGAGCAATGACCCGGTCCACCCGTTCGAGATCCTCGAGTGGAAGCCCTATGACCCGGTCGTCCAGGGGTGTCTTGACCGGCTTGCCGTTTTTATCGAAGAAGCGAAGTGAGATATCGCCGACGGCTCCCGCTTCCGCGAGATCAGAGAGTTCGCGAGACGAAAAGATGTTGCCGGACCGTGCGAGAAGTTCGGACGGTTCGACTGCTCCGATTCCGACAATCGCAAGCGTTATGCTGCCGAACAAGTCCATCGTCTCCCGAACGTATGGATCGGCCTGCATAAGAAATTTTGCCTCTCTGGACGTCGTAACGCCCTGCACAGCGAGCAGTTTTGGCTCAGCGCCGGTCAGGCGAGCAAGCCGCGTGGTAAGCTGCGTCGCATGCGTCTGCACTGAAGGATCGCCCATGCCTCCAAGGGTTTGGACGACGTATTTCGCCTGAGCGCTCTTCAGCGGATGAATGTTCTCGACCATCTTGGAGATGGTCTGGCTCCAACTCGAAACGCCGATGATCTCCCCTGGCGCAAGCGTCACCTCCAAGAGATGAGCCGCTGCCTCTCCGATACGGGCCATGATGGCTCCGTCCCGATCTTCCGTGCACTCCACGACGATCGCCTCCGGCAAATCATATTTCTCGCGAAGCGCGCCCTCGAGCTCGCTGTAGGTGCCAACAGGGGGCGTCACGCTGGTTCGGACAATATCTTCAGCCTCTGCACGCTTGAGCATGCGCGACACCGTCGCCTGCGACAGGCGAAGGTGCTCTGCGATCTCCGCCTGTCGCCGTCCCTCCAAATGGTACATCTGGGCGACCCTTGAGATGAGGCGGAGTTCATTGAGGCGAGTCATCGCTAATCCTAGGGTGAATTTTTATTCATCATTAGCCGTTGTTTCGCGGGACGTCGAGCGGGCAAGTGCATCACTCCATGTATTCAGAAGCACCGCTCGATCCACGGGTTCCGGGTCAATAATATGCGAGCTCCGGGGCAGCTCTGCGATAACATGAAGATCGCTCCACAAGCCAAGTGAGAGACCCGCGAGATATGCAGCTCCCAAAGCCGACGCCTCGGGTGCTTCGCATTGGATCACGGGATGTTCGATGAGGTTCGAGACACACTGCATAAGGAACCGGTTTTGGCTCGGTCCGCCGTCTACATAGAGCGCCCCGAGCTCGCCGCCGCTTTGTGCTCGCATGGCGGCGATCACGTCGTGCACCTGGAAGGCGATCGAGTCGGTTACCGACCGCGCCATTTGCGCACGTGTCGTATTGAAGTTGATCTGGGAGAACAGGGCACGGGCGTCCGAGTTCCAATAGGGTGCGCCCAGTCCCACGAATGCTGGCACGAAGCCCGGTCCGCCCGGTTCGGCGCTCGCCGCAAGTTCGACAAGGGCCGCCACGTCTGAAAGGCCGAGAATGCCTGCCATCCAGGGGAGACTGGCGGCGCAAACGAGAATATTGCCTTCGAAAGCGAAAGTCGGCTTTCCCCCGAGACGCCATGCGACGGTCGTTGTGACGCCGTTGCGTGGGGGAATGAATCGCGGAAGCGTCGTCATGATAGAAGAGCCGGTTCCAAAGGTTACCTTGCCATCACCCGGCTTGAATGCGCCATGGCCGAACAGCGCAGCATGGCTGTCTCCGATCGCGGCCATTATCGGAGTTCCATCCGGCACGCCTGGCAACCCTTGCGTCCTGCCGAAGTCGGCAGAGCTGTCGAGTACCTCGGGGAGAAGCGCGATATCCACGCCGAAAATCTCGCCAAGTTCCTTGCTCCATCTCTGCTCCTGGAGATCGAACAACTGGCTCCTGGCGGCATTGGAAGCATCGCAGACATGCCGGCGCCCACCCGTCAGGCAGTGGACGAGCCAACTGTCGACCGTTCCCAGCCGCACCGATCGCCCGGCCGGCATACGGTCGAGCAGCCATCGGAATTTCGAACCCGGGAACATCGGATCCAGTGGCAGGCCTGTGAGCGCCTGCACACGGTCAAGGTGGCCTTCGACAATGAGACGTTCGCAATCCTGTGCCGTTCGACGGCACTGCCAGCTTACCACCGGTCCAAGTGCTTCTCCCGTTTCGGCGTCCCAGGCCGTGACTGATTCGCGCTGATTGGAAATCGCCACGGCCTCGACAATGACGTCGGGGGCGGCCTTCAGGCAGGCGTCGATCGCCTCGCAGACGGATGCGTAGAGCCGCCGTGGGTCTTGTTCGACCCAGCCTGGTTTCGGATAGGTGATGCCGACTGGAGCCGAACCTCTGCCAACAATTTCTCCCTTTTCGGAAACGAGAACTGCCTTTGAATTGGTGGTGCCCTGGTCAATTGCCAGAATTGCCCGCATTCTATCCTCCCCAGATCAGACGGCAGCCGAGACGACAAAAGGCATCCGGGCTGATCACGTGATCCCAGTTACTTGCGCCTGATCAGCGACTGCGCCGCGTCGGCGATTGCGGACGGCGCCATCCCGAATTCGTCGAGCAGGAACTCTGCCGAACCGGTCGGAGCGTAGACGCCGGGAACTCCGAGACGTTTCATCGGGACTGGAGCATTGTCGACCACCACTTCGGCGACCGCGGAACCGAGCCCGCCAAAGATCGAATGCTCTTCGGCTGTGACGATCGCTCCGGTTTCCTTCGCCGCCGCGATGATGGCGTCCTCGTCGATCGGACGAACCGTTGCAAGGTTGAGCACTCTGGCGTTGATACCGCGTTCTGCGAGAATCTCGGCAGCCTTTAAGATTCGATGAGTCAAAGTGCCGTTTGCGATAAGGGTGACGTCATAACCCTGGCGAAGGAGATTTGCCTTGCCAAGTTCGAACTTGTGACCCTCCGGAAGGAGATCAGGCACACCTACGCGAGACAGGCGCAGGAAACAGGGGCCGTTGTAGGCCGCGGCCCACTCAACCGCAGCAGCTGTTTCGATGCGGTCACAAGGCGCAATGACCGGAAGATTAGGCAGAACGCGCGTCCAGGCGAAGTCCTCGATCGAGTGATGGGTCGGGCCGAGTTCGCCATACGCCATTCCAGAAGAAATGCCGACCAGCTTGACGTTGGCATTCGAATACGAAATATCGGCCTTGATCTGCTCCAGCGACCGTCCCGTTAGAAACGGAGCGGCGGCGCACACAAACGGAAGGCGTCCGCCATTGGCGAGGCCTGCTCCAACCCCCACCATGTTCTGCTCAGCGATACCGACATTGACGAGGCGCTCTGCAAACTTAGCCTTGAAGCCGCCGAGCTTGGAGGAACCCACGGAGTCGTTGCAGACGGCAACGATCGTTTCGTTTTCGGCTGCCAGCCGCTCAAGCGTAGTGGCGAATGCGTCGCGGCAATCGTAGAGCTTGGGTGCGTTTATTGGCGCGTTCATTACAATGCCTCCGACAATTCTGCCAATGCGATTTCGTATTGTTCCTTGCTCGGTACCTTGTGGTGCCAGTCGACTCGGTCTTGCATGAACGAGATTCCATGCCCCTTGTTGGTGTGGGCCACGATGCAATGCGGTCTCGATCCCCGGTATTCGAGGGCTGAAACGACTTCGCTCATATTGTTCCCGTTGATCTCGCTGACTTCCCAATCGAAAGCTTCAAGCTTCGGACGAAGCGGGGCGAGATCGTTGGTTTCCGCCAGGGCCGCGCCCTGTTGGAACCTGTTGTGGTCGATGACCAGCGTCAAGTTGTCGAGCTTGAACTGCGCGGCCGCCATGATCGCTTCCCAGTTGGAGCCCTCCTGCATCTCACCATCGCCGGTGACGACATAGGTGTGATATTTCGCGCCTGAGAGCTTGGCGGCTTTTGCCATTCCTATTGCGACTGGAAGACCGTGGCCGAGCGGCCCGGTATTCGTTTCGACGCCAGGAACCTTGTTGCAATTTGGATGCCCGTTCAGCCTCGAATGCGGCTGCAAGAAGGTGGAAATCTCTTCCTCCGGGATGAAACCGCGTTTTGCGAGCGTCACATACAGAGCGCATGCAGTATGTCCCTTCGAAAGAACGAACCTGTCGCGGTCGGGGTGCTTCGGCTGATCGGGCCAAACATTCAGCACACGAAAATAGAGGGCAGTCAAAATGTCGATGACCGACATCTCCCCGCCAATATGGCCGGCGCCCGCTTCAAAGACCGCCTGGAGATCGCGCAATCGGATCTCGCGAGCGACCCGCTCGAGTTCTGTCGTATTCATGGGTTCCTCTCATGCATAAATATTCAGTTATCAATATTTTTGCACAAGACGCCGATTAGTCAAGCCCCTTAAGCGGTACACCGGCAGTTGCAAGCCCAGAAAATCCTATTGACAGCCGAAAGGCAACTTGTTAATGAATTTTCCAGCATAAGTGAATATTTATTCTTCGAACGAATTAGCGATCAGCCTACGCATAGGGAGGAACAATGGTGGCGCTTGATATCAATGAACACAGGCTTTCGTCCGGCGCCTGGTTGAGCAAGCTCAAGGGCGCCACCGGCCCACTCGTGGGGCTGCTCGCGCTTTGCGTCTTTCTGAGCGTCAGCACCGACACGTTTCTGTCGGTTCGGAACGGCCTCAACATCCTCGATCAGATCACGGTTCTCGGCATCATGGCCGTCGGAATGACCTTTGTCATTCTGATCGGCGGCATCGATCTCTCCGTCGGCTCGGCACTCGCTCTTGCGATGATGGTCATGGGCTGGACTGCGAATGTCGCCGGCCTACCGCTGCCGGTCGGGATCGCTCTTGCTCTGGTCGCATCGGGCGTTTCGGGGCTGATCGTCGGACTTCTGGTGACGCAGTTCAGGGTTCCAGCGTTTATTGCCACTCTTGCGATGATGTCCGCGGCTCGCGGCGTCGCAAATATGATCACGGACGGCCAGCAGATCGTCGGATTCCCCGACTGGTTCATGATGCTGGCAATCGATCGCCATTTCGGTGTGTTGACAGCCACGGTGTTTCTCATGCTTGCGGTTGTTCTTGCGGCGTGGCTTTTCCTGCACTTCCGGTCCGAAGGCCGCATGCTCTACGCGGTGGGAGGAAATCCGGAAGTCGCTCGGCTGGCGGGTATCAACGTCCCGCTCGTGACGATTGGCGTCTACGTCGCAAGTTCAGTCCTTGCGGGGCTCGCGGGCATCGTACTCGCCGCCCGGCTGGATTCCGTCCAGCCGTCCAGCGGTCTGGGCTATGAGTTGGACACCATCGCTGCGGTCGTCATCGGCGGGACTTCACTCTCGGGGGGCGCGGGCGGTATCGGAGGAACACTGATCGGTGTTCTTATCATCGGCGTCCTTCGCAACGGGCTCAATCTTCTCAACGTCTCGCCGTTCCTGCAGCAAGTGATCATCGGCATCGTCATCGTGCTTGCGGTCGGCGCGGAGACTATTCGTCGGCGTCGCGCCTGACGAACGGGGTCCGCCGCGTCGGCGGGCCTGGAATTCCGCTCCAAGGGTTTGGGGCGGATCAATACCCCGAGGGGGAGGACATACCCGAGGGTTCCATCAAACAACGGAGGAAATACAATGAAAATAGCGCGCACCATGCTCGCGTCTGCTGCACTGCTGGGTCTCATGCTCGGCCCCGTACACGCGGCGGAACTGAAGAAGCTCGGCTTGGCCGTTGCCAACCTTCAGGCAAACTTCTTCAACCAGATCAAGCAATCGGTCGAAGCCGAAGCCAAGAAGCGCGGCATCGAAGTCATCACGGTCGACGCAAAGGGCGACGGGCCGACACAGGTCAATCAGATTCAGGACCTCCTGACCCAGAAAATCGACGCGCTGATCTACATTCCGGCAGGTGCGGCCGCTGCGACCGTTCCGGTCAAACTCGCGAAGAACGCTGGTATTCCGGTCGTGAACGTTGACCGCAACGCCGAGGGAGCACCCGGCGATACATTCCTTGCAACGGATTCCGTCGCGTCTGCCAAGGCCGTGTGCGACTACATCCTGAAGGAAGCCGGCGGCAAGGGGAAGATGGTCATCATCCACGGCCAGAAGGGCAC
The DNA here is from genome assembly GCF_002008365.1 of Rhizobium leguminosarum bv. viciae USDA 2370. Classification (GTDB taxonomy): domain Bacteria; phylum Pseudomonadota; class Alphaproteobacteria; order Rhizobiales; family Rhizobiaceae; genus Rhizobium; species Rhizobium leguminosarum. Next base: position 446,097 of record NZ_MRDL01000051.1, on the reverse strand, counting down.
GACGCCGGAAGTCGATCGTTCGAAGGGCTGCGCTGAATCTCTCAAGGCATATCCGGACGTCAAGGTTGTCGCCGAGCAGTTCTCGAACATCTGGAGCCAGGACGAAGGATTCCAGATCATGCAGAATATGCTGCAGGCAAATCCGGACGTTTCGATCGTGTTCGCCCAGGCCGACGGCCTCGCCCTTGGCGCCGCACAGGCGATCAAGGTCGCCAATCCTTCCCAGAAGATCGTGGTTGGCGGCTTCGATGGTGACACCGCAGCTCTCGAAGCGCTCAGCAAAGGCGTCTTCAACGTAACTGCGACCCAGCAGACGCAGAAGATGGGCCGCGACGCGGTTGAAAACGCCGCCAAGCTTGTCGCCGGAGAAAAGGTGCCGCCGGTCCAGCTCATGGATGCCACGCTGACAACCAAGGAAAATGTCGCAGGCTTCATCGCCAACCATCCGTAATGAAGTTGAGGTCTTGAGGAGGTGTGCCATGACTGATCCAGTTCTTTCCCTGAGGGGCATATCCAAGTGGTATGGGCCGCTCCAGGTTCTGAAGAATGTCAGCTTGGACGTCTATCCGGGCGAAGTGGTTGCACTTCTCGGTGAAAACGGAGCGGGCAAGTCAACGCTATCGGGCATCATCGCCGGGTCCCGCACACCGTCCGAAGGATCAATGACCTGGCTGGGGCAGCCTTATGCCCCAGCCACCCCAAGGGAAGCGATCGACAAGGGCGTTGTCCTGATCCACCAGGAGCTGCAGCTTCTGCCGCAGCTGTCGATCGCGGAAAACGTCTTCATCGGACGTTGGCCGATGAAGAACGGCGTCGTCGATCGTCCCCAAATGGTTCGCCGGGCCCAGGACCAGCTCGCTCGCTTGAACCTTCACATACCCGCAACGCGGACGGTCGCCGGCCTTTCCACAGCAAATCAGCAACTCATCGAGATCGCCAAGGCGCTGGCTCTCAACGCAAAGCTCCTGATCCTCGATGAGCCGACAGCCGCCCTTGGCGGCGCGGAGACGGAAGCTCTTTTCGAACAGGTTCGGAAGCTTCGCTCACAAGGTGTCGGCATCGTTTACATTTCCCACCGCATGGAAGAGATCAAGCGAATAACCGACCGGATCGTCGTTCTTCGCGATGGCGAGCGCGTGCAGGAATTCTCCGACAGCGCGACACCGGTGCGAACGATCGTCGAGAGCATGGTCGGACGCCCGCTTGACCGCTTGTTCCCTGCCCTGCCGGTTCCGACAGACCATCCAGTACTCCAGGTGTCGGGGCTGAGCTCGCCGGACAACTCATTCCGTGACGTTACCTTCGATGTGCGCGCCGGGGAAATTCTCGGAATCGCCGGACTGGTCGGCGCCGGCCGCACCGAACTTGTCCGCGCCATTTCGGGCGCGGACCCAATCAGTGCAGGTTCGATCAAGCTCGAAGGCGAAGAACTCAGGCTGCGCGATCCGGCGGACGCGATCGCCAAGGGCATCGTGATGGTTCCGGAAGACCGCAAGGAGCAAGGCCTCGTTGTCGGGCACCGGATCAGCGAGAACATTATCTACGCCAATCTCGACAAGCTGGGCGGGCGTTGGATTACCCCGAGCGTCAAGCGCTCGTTTGCGGAGAAGGCGGTTGCCAAGTTCGGCGTGAAGGGCCGTGCGGAGCAATATGCCTCGGACTTGTCCGGCGGCAACCAGCAGAAGGTGGTCATCGCGAAATGGCTGATGCGCGATCCTAAGGTCGTCGTGCTCGACGAACCGACGAGAGGCATCGACGTCGGCGCCCGAGCCGGCATCTACGACATCATCGTCAATCTTGCCAAACGGGGCGTGGCGGTCATCGTCGTAAGCTCGGACCTCGAGGAAGTTCTCGGAGTCTCCAATCGCATTCTCGTGCTTGCACAAGGCAAACAGGCAGGCATTCTCAATCGTGACGAGGCAAATGACGTTTCGGTCATGGAGCTAGCCACCATCTAAACAGACAGAGAAAGGAAGAGCGGTGTCCGACATCACTCTGAACGCCCCGAAGCTTTTCGATCTCAGCGGCCAGGTTGCCATCGTTACTGGAGCCGGCAGCGGCATTGGGCAGCGCATTGCCATCGGCCTTGCGCAATGCGGCGCAGACGTGGCGCTGCTCGACCGTCGAACCGACGACGGGCTGGCCAGGACGGCTGAACACATTCGCGCCGCTGGCCGCCGTTCGATCCAGATCGCGGCGGACGTCACGAGCAAATCTTCCCTGGGAGATGCGGTAGCACGTACCGAAGCGGATCTCGGCACGCTGACGCTTGCAGTCAACGCGGCGGGCATCGCCAACGCGAACCCGGCGGAAGAGATGGAGGAGGATCAATATCAGACGTTGATGGATATCAACCTCAAAGGCGTCTTTCTTTCCTGCCAGGCCGAGGCTCGCGCCATGCTGAAGAATGGACGCGGCTCCATCGTCAACATCGCTTCCATGTCGGGTGTGATCGTAAATCGAGGGCTGAGCCAAGCGCACTATAACGCCTCCAAGGCGGGCGTGATCCATATGTCGAAGTCTATGGCGATGGAATGGGTCGACCGCGGCATTCGCGTCAACACCATCTCCCCCGGATACACGGCAACGCCCATGAACACCCGTCCCGAGATGGTTCATCAGACCAAGCTCTTCGAAGAGCAAACGCCAATGCAGCGAATGGCAGCGGTGGACGAGATGGTAGGCCCGGCAGTGTTCTTGCTGTCGAACGCGGCAAGCTTCGTGACCGGCGTCGATCTTCTCGTCGACGGCGGTTTCTGCTGCTGGTGATGGCGAGGCGAAAGCTCATTGCCGGCAACTGGATAATGAACGGTCTCGCTTCCTCCCTAGCTGAGATCGAGGCGCTGAAGGGAATAACGGGCAAGACGGCGTGTGATATCGTCGTCTGCCCGCCCTTCACGCCGATCGAACGGGCTGTCGAACGGACGGCGCCCAAGACTGCCTGAATTCGCCAAGATTATCTCGGCAACCGCTCGAGCTCCAATAATGATCGCAGGGTAGGTTACGCCCAGATTTGCTGTTTACCGACGGATACCGGGAAGGAAAGAGCATGAAACGCTTCGAAGATAAGACGGTCGTGATCACGGGAGGCAGCCGCGGCATCGGCGCTGCCATCGCCAGGCGCTTTGCGCGCGAAGGCGCCAATCTCGTCGTCTCGGCCAACGAGGACCTGGTTCACGGCGTTGCCGAACAGATCCGGGCCGAAGGCGGCAAGGCCGTCTCCTTCATCGGCGACGTCACTGACAAGGCCAGCGTCACCGCCCTCTACGATGCCGCCGAGAAGGAATTCGGCGCGGTCGACGTCTCGATCCAGAATGCCGGCGTCATCACCATCGCCCGCGTCGAGGACTTGACCGAAAACGAGTGGGACAAGGTCATGGCCGTCAACACCAAGGGCGTCTTCCTCTGCGCCCAGGAGGCGATATCAAGAATGCGCAAGCACAAGCGCGGCGGCCGCATCATCAACACCGCTTCCGGCCAGGCCCGCGACGGCTTCATCTACACGCCGCACTACGCCGCCTCGAAAATGGGCGTCGTCGGCATCACCCAGAGCTTGGCCAAGGAAGTCGCGACCGAGAAGATCACCGTCAACGCCTTCTGCCCCGGCATCATCGAGACCGACATGTGGGCCTATAACGACCAGGCCTGGGGCAAGCTGCTCGGCAACTACGCCCCCGGCGAATTGATGAAGGAATGGGTCGAGGGCATCCCGATGAAACGGGCCGGCTCCGGAGAGGATGTCGCCGGCCTGGTGACCTTTCTCGCCAGCGATGACGCCGCCTATATCACCGGCCAGACGATCAATGTCGACGGCGGCCTGATCATGTCCTGATGCATGTCGCCTAAAAGTGCGCAGTGGTTTGGGACAACGACATGCATGGAAGGATCAAACCACCAACGAAGCACGGAAGGCGAGCCGGTCGTCGCCTCCATGTGAACAGTGTGTCCATCGGCGTCAGGGCAGCTTTGCATTTTTGCCCGGTCGAGTGACCTTGCCATCTGCCTATTTTTGATCCTATCTTTGAAATGTTCTCAGGGCGGGGTGCAATTCCCCACCGGCGGTATCAGGAGCAATCCTGGAGCCCGCGAGCGCTTCCGGCACCACAGCGCCGCGCGTCTTTCAGACGCGCAAACGACGCTGTAGCACTTTGAATTGCTGGAAGGTCAGCAGATCCGGTGAGATGCCGGAGCCGACGGTATAGTCCGGATGGAAGAGGACAACACGGGCGGTCGCACTCCATCCCGGAGTCGGCTGACGTTTGTTCGCCCAAGGGCAGAAGGCTCGCTCACGGATTGAGCCGAGCAGACCATGTCAGCCCGCTGACATAACCCTTGAAAGGCCAGACAGCATGACTATCGCAAGAATTGAAGATGCCATATCAGCCATTGCCAACGGTCAGATGGTCGTCGTTGTCGACGACCAGAACCGGGAAAACGAAGGCGATATCGTGGTCGCGGCCGATGCCGTCACCCCGGAAACAATCGCATTCATGATGACCCACGCCCGTGGCCTCGTTTGCATCGCCATGGAAGGCGAGCGCCTCGATGCGCTCGATATTCCGCTGATGGTGCCCAACAACACGGAATCGCACAAAACTGCCTTCACGGTCTCGGTCGATTATCTCAAGGACACGACGACGGGCATTTCTGCGGCGGACCGCGCCGCCACCGTCCGCGCCCTCGTCGACGATCGCGCAAAGCCAGATGAATTCGCCCGCCCCGGCCACATTTTTCCGCTGCGCGCCAACCCCCGCGGCGTGCTCGGCCGCCCCGGCCATACCGAAGCCGCCGTCGATCTCGCCCGCCTCGCAGGAAGGGTCCCCGCGGGCGTCATCTGCGAAGTCGCCAACGACGACGGAACCATGTCCCGTCTGCCCGAACTCACGCTCTTCGCCGAACGCCACAACCTACCCCTCGTCACCATCGAGGATCTGGTCGCCTACCTCGACCGCCAGGCGGAAAGAGATATACGCGAAGTCGCCTGATCGATGCCTTTGTTGCGGCGGCATAGCCCGCCGCAACAAAGAACGTGCCGCAGTGACATCCTGACGGCACCTCCCTGACCCGCCCTATGTCCGGCTGATCGAAACCCCACCATCCGCTAGCATCGCCGTGCCGGTGACGAAGCTCGACATGTCGGAGGCCAGGAAAAGCGCCGCATTGGCGATCTCTTCGGGTTGCGCCATGCGTTTCAGCGCATGCAGCCCCTCCACGAAGGCGAGCACCTCCGGCGTGGCATCAGGAGCGTTGGTGATGCTGGCGGGCGTGTCGGTGCCGCCGGGAAGCAATGCGTTGACGCGGATCTGCTGCGCTCCGAGTTCAGCGGCGAGGACCTGCACGAAGCCGATCAGCCCCGCCTTGCTCGCCGCATAGGCGGCCATGCCAGGCATGCCGACGGTGTGGCCGACGAAAGTCGAGGTGAAAATCAGCGATCCACCGCCTTTTCCCATCGCCGCCGACTGGTGTTTGGCGCCGAGAAAGGCGGCGGTGAGATTGGTCTCGATCGTCTCGCGCCAGCCCTCCAGCGACAGCCCGGCAACCGGCCCCATCTCACCGATGATGCCGGCATTGTTGAAGGCGATGTCGAGCCGGCCGAAACGCGAGACTGCCGTCTCGACGAGCCTTACCTGCAGAGCCTCGTCCCTGACATCGCCGGATATGGCGACGGCCTGACCACCCTCCGCCTCGATTTCCGCGATGACGGCATCAAGCGCGTCCTGCCGCCGGCCGGTGACCACGAGCTTGGCGCCGTTCCGCGCAAAGAGTTTCGCCGCCGCGCGGCCGATGCCGGAGCTTGCGCCGGTGATGATTGCGATCTTGTCGTTGAGAAGTGTCATATCGGTCTCTCCTGGGTTGTTGCGAGATTTCAGATGCTCAAACATCAGGCGATGCAGCCACCCGTTTCCCGCGCAGGACGAGAAAAACGCCTATGGCCGAACCGGCAACGCGACGGACGTCCTCATCGACGCCTTGATCGCGGCGTCGGAAATATCGGAATTCACGTTATAAAACAGGCATTTGCCGGACTTCCGCCCACACGCCTGCATTGACATCAGTGCCATTGTGCACCGCATCATCGATTTATGCCTGGTGTGACATTCATCCGATTCCCTTCATGCATCTTCGCGACTAAAAGGGGGCGCACAGGTAACGGGAATCTCTTCATGCCGCGGTCACGCAATACTGAGGGCGCCATCTATATGAGCATGGCGATGGCCGGCTTTTCCGCGAGCGACGCTCTGTCCAAATCGGTGATCGCCTATATGAACGCCGGCGAGATCATGTTCCTGCGCGGTCTCTTCACCAGCCTGCTCGTCTATTTGATCGCCTGGAAAATGGGCGCGCTGCGCTCCTGGCGGGTCATGCTGCAGCCGATGATTATCTTCAGGATCATCTGCGAGACGCTCTCCGCCGTCACCTATATCACCGCGCTCGGCATGATGCCGATCGCCAATGCCTCGGCGATCCTGCAGTCGCTGCCGTTGGTCGTCACCTTCGGTGCTGCGCTGTTCTTCGGTGAGCCGGTCGGCTGGCGGCGCTGGTCGGCGATCCTCGTCGGCCTCGTCGGCGTGATGATCATCATTCGCCCTGGCCCGGAAGGATTCACTGCCGCCGCCCTGCTCTGCGTCGCCGCGGTGCTGACGACGGCCGGCCGCGATCTCGCCACCCGGAGCATCAGCCCGGAAATTCCCTCGCTGATGATAACTGTCATCACCGCCATATCAGCCTCCTTCTTCGGCGCGCTGCTCATCCCGCTGCTCGGCGGCTGGCAGCCGGTCAGCGCTAGCGCGCTTGGGCATCTCGTGCTCGCCTCGGTGCTGGTCCTCGTCGGCTACCAGTCGGTCATCCTCGCCATGCGCACCGGCGAAATCTCCTTCGTCGCGCCGTTCCGCTATACCAGCCTGATCTTTTCCTCCCTGCTCGGCTTCCTCTTCTTCGCCGAAGTGCCTGACAGCTGGACGCTCGTCGGAGCTGCGATCGTTATCGCCTCCGGCCTCTATACGTTCTATCGTGAGGCCAAGCGCCGCGTATCGCCGATCGCGCAGGAATCCGCGCCGCGCGCGCCGGTCTGAGGAAGGATGATGGATGAATTCTCGCTTGGCAGATCTGATATAGCAGGCGTCGTATTGGCAGGCGGCCGCTCGCAGCGCATGGGCCGCGACAAGGCAGGCGTGATGCTCGGGGCCGAGAGCCTGCTCCACCATGTGCTGACCCGCCTCTCGCAGCAGGCCCCGCTCGTTGCCGTCAATGCCGATGCCGCCGCCGAGGGCGTGCCTGTCGTTCCCGACCGTTTTCGCGGTAAGGCCGGGCCGATGGCCGGCATCCATGCAGCCATGGTCTATGCCGCCGGCCTGCCCTCGATCACCCATGTCGTCACCGTCTCGGTGGATTGCCCGTTCTTCCCGGCCGATCTCGTCGCCCGGCTGGCGGCTGCGATCGAGCACCCGTCGCAGATCGCCATTGCCACCTCCGAGGGCCGCAGCCATCCCGTCTTCGGGCTCTGGCCGGTGACGCTGGCCGCCGATCTCGAAGCCTGGATCACCACCGACGAGAAGCGCCGCGTACGCGACTTCCTGTTACGGCATGACGTTACGGAAGTGGCGTTTCCGCTGCATCCGACCCGCGCCAGCCTGCTCGACCCTTTCTTCAACATCAATACGCCCGACGATCTCGTCGAGGCGGAACGCTGGCTGGAGGCCCTTCGCGGATGACCGCACCGAAAATCTTCGGCATCGCCGGCTGGAAGAACTCAGGCAAGACGGGGCTCGCCGTCCGACTGGTGACGGAGTTCACCCGCCGCGGCTACAGGATCTCGACGATCAAGCACGCCCATCATGATTTCGACATCGACAAGGTCGGGGCCGACAGCTACCGCCACCGCCAGGCCGGCGCCCACGAGGTCACCATCGTCTCCGGCACCCGCTACGCCATCATGCACGAGCTGCGCGGTGCCCCCGAACCTGAGTTCGAGGAGATCCTCGCCCGCCTCGCCCCCTGCGACCTCGTGCTGATCGAAGGTTACAAGCGCGAGCCGATCCCGAAGATCGAGGCCCGCCGCCTGGAGGCGGCAAATCGTGAACCGTTGGCGCCGAGCGATCCCCATATCTGCGCTATCGCCGCCGATCATGCCGTCACGGATACGGCCCTGCCGGTCTTCGATCTGGACGACACGGGCGCCATCGCCGATTTCATTGCTGGCATCGTCGGCCTTGGACAGGCGACGGCATAGTTCCTTAAATCGGAATCGATTTAAGGACAAAATGATGCAGCGCTTAAAAGTGTTACAGCGTCCTTTGCGCGCCTGAAAGGACGCGCGGCACTATGGGCGCTGAGCCCCGTGCACCACTGCCGGACCTGAGAAGCTGAATTGTTTCGCTTGCCATCGCCTTGGCGATTTCCTTGGCGAGCTGAGCCTGATCATAGGGCTTTGCCAATCTCGGAAGATCGATATCGGTGCCGGCAGGAAGATCGGCGTAACCTGTCGCCAGCACGATCGGCAATGCTGGATAAATCTCCCGTGCGGCCTGGGCAAGCTGTGCGCCGGTCATACCGGGCATCGAATAGTCGGTTATGACAAGGTCGAAATGCTGACCGCTGCTGATCAGTTCCAGCGCCTGCGCGCCGGAGTTTGCTTCGACGACCTCGTGGCCGAGATCTTCAAGCATGTCGACCGAACTCATGGCGATCAAGGCATCGTCATCGACCAGCAGGATCTTCAGTCTGGATGCAGCTTGCGGAACGGGCAGTTCCGCTTCCATCACCCGCTCGGGGCGCTGTTCGGTTGCCGGAAGCCACAACTCAGCGGTCGTCCCGACCCCAAGTTCGCTTGTCAGACGAAGTGCGCCATTGAGCTGAACGGCAAGCCCGTGGATCATCGATAAGCCGAGGCCCGTGCCCTTTCCGAGTTCCTTGGTCGAGAAAAACGGATCGACCGCCTTCTTCAGCGTCTCCGCGTCCATGCCGGTGCCGCTGTCGGCCACCGCCAACACAAGATAGGCGCCCTTGTCGAGAGTGCCGTCATCGCCGGCCACCTGCGCATCACGCAGCGATATGGACAGCGTTCCGCCATCCGGCATCGCATCGCGGGCATTGACCGCAAGGTTGAGCAGCGCCAGTTCGAGCTGGTTCGCATCGACCAGCGCCGGCGGCAGGGTTGCCGGCAGGATGGTTTCGATGCTGATCGAGGATCCCACAGAGCGCCGCAGCAGATCTTTCATGCCGGAGACCAGCCCGGCCAGATCGATCGGCTTGACCTGCAGATCCTGCTGTCTGGCAAAAGCCAGCAGCCGCTGCGTCAGCGCCGCCCCGCGCCGCGCACCCTGAACCGCCCCGTCGACCAGACGCGTCGCCTTGGCATCTCCGGCAACATGCTTGCCGAGCAGCTCCAAATTTCCGAGAACGACCATCAGCAGATTGTTAAAATCGTGTGCGACGCCGCCGGTCAGTTGGCCGATCGCTTCCATCTTCTGCGATTGGCGAAGCTGCTCCTCGGCTCTTTCGCGCTGGGACACTTCCTCGAGCAGGGTCTGGTGAGCCGCGTTGACCTCTTTGGTCCGTTCCCTCACGCGCTCTTCGAGGTTTTCATTGAGCCGTCTCAGATTTTCCTCAATGGTCTTGCGGACGGTGGTATCGGAGCAGACGCCGACGAGTTTCATGGCGGAACCATATCTGTCGGAATAAAGCTGCGCGTGGACCTCGGTCCAATGCAGCGATCCATCCGGCCAGATCGTCCTGTGCTCGATCGAATAGTCGCGCCCGGTATCGATCGTCTGGCCCAACCGTGCCAGCACAAGATCCCGGTCGTCGGGGTGGATACTTGCGATCAGATCGTCGCGTGTGACATCGTCATCGGGGCTTCGGCCGAAGATTGCTTTGCAGGTGGCCGAGGCCGACAATGCCATCGAGGACAGTTCCAGCTCCCATGCCCCGAGACGACCGGCGGCGAGAGCGGTCTGCAACCGCCGCTCTCCCTCGCCCAGAGCCTCAAGCCGGGTTCGCGCTTCATATTGGCGCAGGCGCCCCTTTAATGCGGTCCGGGCCACGCTGATGAAGGAGGTCGCATGGAACGGCCTTTCCAGGAAGGTGACGTTGCCAAGAACCTCGGAAAGCCTGGCAGCGGCCGGATTTCGTTCAGGTCCGCCACCACGTGTGGTGAGCACGATGAACGGTAGGTCAGACCAGCTCGGCTGGGCCGAAACCCAGGCGGCGATCGGCTTGAGATCGCTCGAGCGAACGGCCTCCTCCGTCAGGACGCCAAGCGCGACGTCATCGCTAAGCGATGACGCGAACATAGGCAGGTCGGTGGTGGCAATCGATGCTAATCCGGCCTCATCGACCAACGATCTCGCCACCCAGGCATCGCGACCGACGGGGGTGTAAATCAATGCTTTCGGTTTGCCGGAATTAGGAATTGCCGCTATCCCCGCCATCGGTCGCAAGGAGCGGCGTTGAGGTCGTGACAAATTCGGGAACGCCGCGAAGCACGCCTTGGAACCCGACGAGAGGATCGCCGAACCTCAAGCCGGAAGCGTCGATGCGATACTCCCGGATGGTGTCCTCGTGAAAGCCGGTCCTCTTCTTGATCACCGAGACTGCCCGCCGCACCTTTCCGGCCGCCTCGAAGTAACGCAGCAGAATGACGGTATCGGCGAGATAGGTAACGTCGACGGGTGCCTTCATGTCACCGACCAGCCCGTGCTGGGCCACGGTGAGAAAGGTGTTGGCGCCTTGCCTGTTCAAATATTGCAGCAGCTCGTGCATATGAAGGATCAGCGAATTCTCATCCGGCATCGAAGCCTGATAACCGTTGATACTATCGATGATGACGGTTTTCGCATCCGACTTGTCGACGCAATTGCGCACACGGTGGGCGAATTCGCCCGGCGACAGTTCGGCGGCATCGAGCTGTTCGATGTGGATATGACCCGCGTTTCGCATGGCTTCGAGATCCATTCCGAGCGCCTTCAGCCGCGTGAAGAGCAGGCCCAGCTCCTCGTCAAAAATGAAGGCCGCCACTTTCTCGCCGCGCGCGACCGCAGCCATCAGGAATTGAAAGGAGAACGTGCTTTTGCCGGTGCCGGCGGGACCAAGTATGAGTGTACTGGAACCTCGTTCGAGGCCACCTCCGAGAAGCAGATCCAGTTCTGCAATATTGCAGGAAATCTGATCACGTGCGTAACTCGACCTGTGTTCGGCGGCGACGAGCCGCGGAAAGACTTTAACCCCGCCAGTCTGGATGATGAAATCGTGATAGCCGCCGCGGAAGGCCTGTCCGCGATATTTTATGACCCTGAGACGTCGGCGTTCGGAGCCGTAGCTCGGCGCCATCTCTTCGAGATGGATGACGCCGTGCACAACGCTGTGCACTGTCTTGTCGAGCACCTCGGACGTCAGATCATCGAGCAGAAGGACTGTCGCGCCTTGTCGGGCAAAATAATGTTTGAGCGCGAGGATCTGCCGGCGGTAGCGCAACGAGCTTTGCGCGAGCAGCCTTATCTCCGACAGACTGTCGAGAACCACGCGACGTGGCTTGATCCGCTCGAAAGCGGCAAAGATTTCCTTTGTCGTCTCCCCGAGTTCAAGATCCGACGAATAAAGCAGGCTCTGCTGCTGGTCGGCATCCAGCAGGCTTTCCGGAGGCACGACCTCGAAGACCTCGATATTCCCATCGATCACCATGCCGTGCGATGCGGCACCGGCCCGAAGTTCGCTCTCGGTTTCCGAAAGGGTGATGTAGAGCCCCTGCTCGCCGAGCCGCGCACCTTCGATCAGGAACTGCAGCGCAATCGTCGTTTTGCCAGCTCCCGGATTCCCCTCCAGGAGAAAAACGTGCCCCGGCGAGAGGCCCCCCGCCAGAACTGTATCCAAACCGGACACGCCGGTCCGAGCTTTCGTGGCAGGTGCCGCAGTATTCATTCACTGTTTCCTTCAATTTCAAGTGTGAATTAGCGGCGAGTGATGGAATGTCAAATCACTGGCAGGCATGAGTTCGCTTCCGGCAAGAGCCGATCACTCCTGGTTCGGATATATGCCTGTCCGGGCGGCCCGACATAGTGGGCGTCTATCCTCGATAGCGAAGTGCATCGACGACGAGGGCGAATGCCGGCGACGTATGCCGGCGGCTCGGATAGTAGAGATGGTAGCCGGAAAACGGCAGACACCAATCCTCGAGGACGCGCACCAGCCGCCCGTCGGCAAGATGCGCCTCGACCAAGTCCTCCGGCATATAGGCCAGCCCAAGACCAGCCAGCACCGCGTTCAGCCGCAGGGCTATATTGTTGAAGATCAACTGTCCTTCGACCCGAACCCTGAGCTCGCGCCCGTCCTTCTCGAACTCCCACGCATAAACGCTGCCATAGGTCGGCAGACGCAGATTGATGCAATTGTGATCCGTAAGGTTCTGCGGCGTCAGCGGCTTCGGCCTGGTGTCGAAATAGGCGGGAGCGCCGACCACGGCCATCCGCATGTCGGGGCCGATGCGCACCGCGATCATGTCCTTCGCCACCTGTTCTCCAAGCCGCACCCCCGCATCGTAGCGCTCCGCGACGATGTCGGTCAGACCGTAGTCGACGATGATTTCGACATTGATATCGGGATATTCAGGCAGGAGCTTTTGCAAGGCGGGCCAGAGGACGGCATCGGCCGCATGCTCGCCGGCATTGATGCGGATGGTGCCTGCCGGCTTCTCCCGGAAGGCGCTCAAGGCAGCCAGTTCACTCTCGATCTCGTCGAGCCGCGGTCCGATGGAGCCGAGCAGGCGTTCGCCGGCCTCTGTCGGCGCGACGCTGCGGGTCGTGCGGGTAAGCAATCGCAGTCCAAGCCGCTCCTCGAGCCCGCGGATGGTGTGGCTGAGCGCCGATTGCGACACACCCAGCTTGCCCGCCGCCTTGGTGAAGCTCTGTGCGCGTGCAACGGCGAGGAAGGCGATGAGGTCGTTGACGGCGGGGCGCGGCATTCATGAAACTTTCTCATGGGTTCTTGCCGTTTATACCATCTAATCGCGACCAAACACACGCGCTAAATACCTTGCTGCTCGAGTGGACATGTCCACCCCGACATCGAAAGGAAGACAAAGATGGATATCAAGCGAAGCGGTTCGCAGCCTTCGGCCAAGGGACCAGCCGACTGGTTTACCGGCAGCGTGCGTGTCGACCCACTGTTTGCCGTGACCAGCCCCGCACGCGCGGCTGGCGCCAGCGTCACCTTCGAGCCCGGAGCCCGCACCGCCTGGCACACCCATCCGCTCGGCCAGACGCTGATCGTCACATCGGGCTGCGGTCGCGTGCAGCGCGAAGGCGGCCCGGTCGAGGAGATCCGCGCCGGCGACGTCGTCTGCTTCGCACCGGGTGAATGCCATTGGCACGGCGCATCGCCGACAACGGCGATGACCCATATCGCCATCCAGGAACAGCTCGACGGCAAGGTCGTCGACTGGATGGAGCATGTCACAGACACGCAATACCAAGGTTAGAAGAGGAAACTTCTATGCAGAAACGTGAACTTGGAAAGAGCGGACTTCATGTCTCAGCCATCGGTCTCGGCTGCATGGGGCTGAGTTACGGTTATGGCCCAGCGACAGATATTCAGGAAGCGACCGCACTGATCCGGCGGGCATTTGAACGCGGCGTGACCTTCTTCGACACGGCCGAGGCCTATGGCCCCTATAAGAACGAAGAGCTTCTGGGAGAGGCCTTGGCGCCCTTTCGCGAGGAGGTGGTGATCGCCACGAAATTCGGTTTCAACTTCGATGCCAATGGCGGCCAGAGCGGCATGAACAGCCGGCCGGAACAGATCCGCGCGGTGGCCGACCAGGCGCTGAAGCGTTTGAAGACCGATGTCATCGATCTCTTCTACCAGCATCGCGTCGATCCCGATGTTCCGATCGAGGATGTCGCCGGCACGGTCAAGGCGCTGATCGTGGAGGGCAAGGTCAGACATTTCGGCCTCTCGGAAGCGGGCGCCCAGACGATCCGCCGCGCCCATCCCGTCCAGCCGGTGGCAGCACTACAAAGCGAATATTCGCTGTGGTGGCGCGAACCCGAGCAGGAAATCCTGCCAACGCTGGAAGAGCTCGGCATCGGTTTCGTGCCCTTCAGCCCGCTTGGTAAGGGCTTCCTGACGGGCGCGATCAGTGAAACGACCACCTTCGACAGCAAGGATTTCCGCAACGTCGTGCCACGCTTTTCTCAGGAGGCGCGAAAGGCCAACCAGGTGCTCGTCGATCGTCTCGGAGAAATCGCCGCCCGCAAAAAGGCAACCTCCGCCCAAGTGGCTCTCGCATGGCTGCTGGCGCAGAAGCCCTGGATCGCGCCGATCCCCGGCACTACCAAGCTGCATCGCCTCGAGGAGAACATCCAGGCCGCTGAAGTCGAACTGACGGCTGAGGACCTTGCCAGCATCGAAAGCGCGCTCGCCACGATCAAGGTGGAAGGCGATCGTTATCCCGCGCATCTGCAGGCAAGGGTCAACCGTTAAAAGCGGCCGACGGGCCATGAAGGCTACGTCTCATCGCCAAGGCTAGAACACCAGAAGAGAATCGGCTGCAGTCACTTGCGGCCGATTCTTCATAGATTGGATCATCGTCTCGGCGCCGGCGCATTCTCCTGGAAAGCCGGTATCCCCTCCAGTCTGGCGACGATCTCCGCGATATTGGGCCAGCTGGCGAGATCGAAGCCGAGGCGCCGGGCGCTGATCGCCTGCGGGAAGAGGAAGATCTCGGCAATACCAGGCTGATCCCCAACGGCGAAGGCTCCCTGCCTGCGGCCGGCGATCATCGTCTCGACCGCGGCCATTCCCTCGCCGACCCACTGACGATTCCAGGCAGCAATGGCATCGGCATCCGCCTGGAAGACCTTGCCGAGATGCAGGCCGATCCGCGGGGGCAGCAGCGCATGGATCTCGGCTGCGAGCGCAAGCGCGATCGACCGCGCCTGCGCCCGGCCTTCTGCAGTGTCCGGCAATAGCGGCGGTTCGGGCTTGATCTCGTCGAGATATTCAACGATCGCCAGCGACTGGGTAAGGAGGACACCGCTATCCGTCAGCAAGGCCGGCACGAGCCCCTGCGGATTGACGCTGCGATATCCGGCCTGCCGGCTCTCGGCATCCTCAC
Source organism: Rhizobium leguminosarum bv. viciae USDA 2370 (assembly GCF_002008365.1). Taxonomy (GTDB): domain Bacteria; phylum Pseudomonadota; class Alphaproteobacteria; order Rhizobiales; family Rhizobiaceae; genus Rhizobium; species Rhizobium leguminosarum. The sequence goes on along the minus strand of NZ_MRDL01000051.1, from coordinate 430,988 downwards.
CGAGGATGCTAACCGGCAGCGCTTCTGCCGTCAGTCCCTTGAGGGCGAGCGCGATGCGGACGCGAGATGTCGCCGAGGAAATTTCATTCTGATAGAGCTTCACGGTCTTTCTCCTTTGGTGAGGTCAGACGAGGGGTTGCCTTGACGCCGAAATCGGCTCGAACGGCCTCTGGTCCCCCGAAGGCGAAGCTGCGGATGCCGCCGTTACGAGGCCCGCAAGCGGCGAAGGCTCCTGCGAGCTTACGTCGTAGATGCAGGGCGCGGCGAAGACCACCGCTCCCAGAATGCAGATGATCATCAATCTCATAAAAACCTCCATCGACGAGGCCCGATCGGCCTCGACCTGCTTGTTTTCGGCTCCTGTTCCCTGCCCTCCGCAGCCAAGGCCGGCGAAAAATCCATCCATCAGGCAACGGTCAATTCGACATGGATATTGCCGCGCGTGGCCTTCGAATAGGGGCAGGTCTGGTGAGCCTCTTCAATGAGGGCTCGTGCCACATCCGCTTCGATCCCGGGCAGGCTGACCTTGAGACGGGCCTGTAGGAAATAGCCGCCATCGGCGGTTCCCAAATCGACCTCGGTGTCAACGGCAAGATCGGCGGGAAGCTTGACCTTTTGATTAGCCGCGGCGAAACCGATCGCGCCGATGAAGCAGGCAGACCAGCCGGCGGCGAAAAGCTGTTCGGGATTGGTGCCGGCGCGGTTGCTGCCCGGAGGCGAAAGCTTGATATCAAGCTGGCCGTCGTCACTGTGCGACGCGCCGTCGCGCCCGCCCGTCGTGTGGGTCTTGCCGGTATAGAGAACCTTGTCGATCTTTGTCATGGAACACTCCTTGTGTTGCGTCGCTCCAGGCGACTGGCCGCGCTGCGCGGCCGGGTTGACGGAGTGTGGTTTGACCGACGGATATATCCGCCATGTTTCCGAAATCGCCCGAAATGTCACAAAACGTAGCATCCGATATCGCGGACATCTTTACATACAAACATCTCGAAATTTTGCGGTGACTGCCGACGTCAACGAATGGTGACTTCTGCCGCCAGACCGCCGCCGGCGCGATTGTAGAGCCGGAGTGATCCGCCGATCTTGGCCGTCAGCTGCTGGGCGATCGCAAGACCGAGACCGGTGCCGCCGGTTTCCCGGTTGCGGGATTGTTCCAGCCGGAAGAAAGGCTGCATGGCGGCTTCCAGCATATCGTCCGGAATTCCCGGCCCGCGGTCCATGACTGATATGACGATATCGTTCTCGGCGCTGCGCGCGACGCTGATCTCGGCAGCGCCGGCAAACTTCAGCGCATTGTCGATGAAATTCGACAGGATGCGGCGAAGAGCATGCGGCTTGGTGAAGGCAGCACCCTGAACCAGGCCGACCACGGTGACGGCCTTTCCAGTATCCTGGTAGTCGTAGGCTATGCTGTCGATGAACGAGGCGAGATCGATGCGGGCACTCTTCTCGCCATTGCCATGCGCGCTGCGTGCATAGGCAATGCCGTCCTGAACGAGGCGCTGGATCTCGCCGAGATCGTGCACCAGCTTGTCTTTCTCCGGCGAATCCTCCGCCATGTCGGCGCGCAGCCGCATGCGGGTGATCGGCGTCTGCAGGTCATGCGAGATGGCCGCCAGTATCTGGACGCGCTCTTCGAGGTAATGGGCGATCCGCTCCCGCATCGCGTTGAATGCTCTTGCCGCATGCGCGACCTCGCTCGGCCCCGCCTCACTCATCGCCGGACCGTCCTTGTTCGGGTCAAGCGCATCGGCGGCGGCGGCAAGCTCGCCGAGCGGCCGGATCGCCTGGCGAACCGCAAACCAGGTGCAGAGGATGAGCAGCGCCATCTGGACGACGAAGACGTAGGGCAGCCATGCGGCAATCGGCATGACGCCCTTCGGCGTGACGTCGATCGTCAACGGGCTTCCGTCGCTGAGCGTCAGATGCGCCTGCAGCCGGTTCACATCGCCAGGAATTCGTTCGATCCGGATCGGAAAGCGGTGCCCGATGGCCTCCTCGATCTTTCCTGAGATTTCCGCCCCTTTGCTTGACGTGTCAGGCACGCCGGGAAGGCCGGGCCCAAGCACGAAACGATAATTGCCGCGGCTCAGCCGATCGAGCAGATCGCCGCGTTCGCCGGGCGGAAGCCGATCGAGAACGGCAATCGACGTTGCAACGTCGCTCTCCAGCGTGCCGAGCATCACGGCTTTGGCCGACATGTAGCGCTCCATATAGAGCACACTGAACGACAGCCCGTAGGCCAAGGCCAATCCGATCAGCAGGATGAGAAAGATCCGCGACCGCAACGTGCTCGGCCACATCAGGCCCGAACGCAAGCGGATTGCCGCCCTCATTGGCGCAGCTCCAAGATTTCGACCGGAACCGAAAACACATAGCCTTCGCTACGCACCGTCTTGATGTAGGTCGGTTCGCGCGCATCGTCGCCCAGCCTCTGACGCAGGCGGCTGACCAGGAGATCGATCGAGCGATCGAAGAGATCGGCGTCGCGGCCCTGCGTCAGGCTCAAAAGCTGGTCGCGATTGAGCACCCGCTGCGGATGGTCGATGAACACGCGAAGCAGACGGTACTCGGCGCCGCTGAGCGCAATCGCAGTCCCTTCCTTGTCGAGAAGGTGCCGGGCCACCGTATCGAGCCGCCAGTCGCCGAAAGTCAGCAATTGTCCGGCCTCGCTGATCTGCAGGTTGGGCGGCAACATCCGCGTGCGCCGCAGCACCGCCTTGATGCGGGCGAGCAGTTCCCGCGCGGCAAAGGGCTTGGGAAGATAGTCGTCGGCGCCCATCTCCAATCCGAGGATTCTGTCCATCTCGTCGGTACGGGCGGTCAGCATCAGGATCGGGATCGCCTTGTGCCGGCCGGCGCGCAGTTCACGGCACAGCACCAGCCCGTCATCGCCGGGCATCATCACATCGAGCACGATCAGGTCGACTGCATTGGCTTCGAGAAAACTGCGCATCTGGCGCCCGTCAGCGGCAACGCTCGTGCGCAGGCCGTTCTTCTGCAGGTAGCCCGATACCAGCTCGCGGATTTCGCGATCGTCATCGACGATCAGGATGTGATCGACATGATCCATATTTCCCTATTCCTTACCGATAGAAGCGGCCCCCGCCCTCCGCCTCGATGTCGAGGCGGTTGACGCGAGCTACGCATATTCCGCCGGTCGGAGCAACGAGGCTCCGCGACCGGCGGCGCCGATATTAGAAGCGATCGACATCTATGACAGCTTGCGCGAAGGCCTGCGGCGCTTCCTGAGGCAGGTTGTGGCCAATGCCGCCGTCGATCGTCCGATGCTCGTATTTGCCGGAGAATTTTCCGGCATAGGCGGAAGGCTGCGGATGCGGCGCACCGTTTGCATCGCCCTCCATGGTGATGGTCGGCACCGAAATGACAGGCGTTGCGGCGAGCGTCGTCTCGTAGGCATCGTACTTGGCCTCGCCTTCGACAAGCCCCAGGCGCCAGCGATAATTGTGTATGACGATCGCGACGTGATCGGGATTGTCGAAGGCAGCGGCCGATCTGTCGAATGTCGCATCGTCGAAGTTCCACTTCGGCGATGCCGTCTGCCAGATAAGCTTTGCGAAATCATGCGTGTTGCTCTCGTATCCCTGACGGCCGCGTTCGGTAGCGAAATAGAACTGGTACCACCAGGCAAGTTCGGCTTTCGGCGGAAGCGGCTTCTTGTTGGCCTCCTGGCTGCCGATCAGGTAGCCGCTTACCGATACCATCGCCTTGCAGCGCTCGGGCCAGAGCGCCGCCATGATGTTGGCGGTCCGCCCGCCCCAGTCGTAGCCGGCAATGACAGCCTTCTCGATATCGAGCGCATCGAGCAGCGCGATCATATCGGCGGCGAGCGCCGACGGCTGGCCATTGCGCGGCGTCTGGTCGTCCAGGAAGCGGGTCGTCCCGTAACCGCGCAGATAAGGCACGATCACCCTGTAACCTGCCGAGGCAAGCAGCGGCGCGACATCGACGAAACTATAGATGTCATAGGGCCAGCCGTGCAGCAGCAATACAACAGGGGCATCCGCCTTTCCCGCCTCGGCATAACCGATGTCGAGCACGCCTGCCTTGACCTGCTTCAGCGCTTCGAAGGACGTGTTGGTTCCGGGCTTTATAGCTGGCACCGATGCGGCAGTCGCAGAAGACTGGGCGGCGGCCGTGCCGGCCACCCCGAACTCGACTGCCGCGAGGGCGACTGCCGTCATGCCGAAGAAACGGCGGCGGTTATGGTTGATTTGCTCTGACATCGGTCACTCCTGTCGAATGGATCACGGTCGCGAAAAGGCGCTCTACTTGTATCCCCGATATGTCGTAAGCAACCGTTTTTTGAATGCGGATGTAGCTTCCGGCTGCCTGGATACATTCCGATACAATCGCGCGGCCTCAGCAAGTGGTCGCATTGGCCGCAGCCGTTTCCTCGCCACTGCGGCAGTTTGTATCGCTTTGTATCGCCGCCGCCCTACCCCGACACTTCGGTACATTTTCCCGCAAAGCCGGACACATCGGGGATACTTCACACCGGCCATATCCCCGCCGTTGCTGGTTCAGGCCCCATCGCCGCCCAGAGCCCGATCAATCGGTTTCAAAGGAAACGATGATGACACTTCTAATCATTGCCTATCTCGGAGGCGCGCTGACGATCCTCAGCCCGTGTATCCTGCCCATCCTCCCCTTCGTCTTCGCCCGTGCCGGACAGCCCTTCGTCAGAAGCACGCTGCCGATGCTGGCGGGCATGGCCGCCACCTTCGCGCTGGTCGCGACACTCGCCGCAGTCGGCGGCAGCTGGGCCATTCGCGCCAATGAATATGGCCGCCTTGCCGCCATCGTCCTGCTTGCGCTCTTCGGCGCAAGCCTGCTTTCGCCGCGCATCGCAAGCACGCTTGCCCGACCGATCGTCGATCTTGGCAACAATCTTGTGAACGCCACCGGCGGCGGGCGCGGCACCACGACAGTGAAGAGCGCGCTTCTACTTGGCGTCGCCACCGGCCTGCTCTGGGCGCCCTGCGCCGGGCCGATCCTCGGCCTCGTTCTGACGGGGGCTGCATTGCAGGGCGCCAACCTGCAGACTACATTCCTGCTGGTCGCTTATGCCGCTGGTGCTGCGAGTTCGCTTGCCGTCGCCCTGCTTGTCGGCGGCAAGCTCTTCGCCGCCATGAAGCGTTCGCTCGGGTTTGGCGATCGGATTCGCCAGGTGCTCGGCGCTGCCGTTCTGGCGGGTGTCGCCGTCATCGCGCTCGGCCTCGACACCAGCCTGCTCGCCCGGCTCTCCTATGCCAGCACCGCATCGTTGGAACAGGCCGTGCTCGACAGGCTGCATGCAAAGCCGCTCAGTGGCGCATCTTCCGAGCTGGTGAGCAACGAGGTGATGATCGCCGCAGCTGATGCGAAGAAACCCTTCCGTAGCGACTTGCCCGTCGAAGGCCACGTCCCTTCGCTCGACGGCGCGGTCGAATGGCTGAACTCTGAGCCTCTCACCACGGAACAACTGCGCGGCAAGGTCGTGCTCGTCGATTTCTGGACCTATTCCTGCATCAACTGCATTCGTACCATCCCCTATGTCAGGGCCTGGGCCGAAAAGTATGCGGATCAGGGTCTCGTCGTGATCGGCGTCCACGCGCCGGAATTTGCCTTCGAGAAGAAGATCGACAACGTCAAGAAGGCGATCGGCGACTTCCAGATCGGCTATCCCGTCGCGATCGACAATGATTACAGCATCTGGCGCGCCTTCGAAAACAGCTACTGGCCTGCCGCCTATCTGATCGATGCCAAAGGCCAGATCCGCTACCACCATTTTGGCGAAGGCAATTACAACAGGACCGAAAAGGCCATTCAGGACCTGCTGCGCGAAGCCGGCAGTCAAACGACGGAAAGTGCGCCGGTCGTGCCGGATGCCAAGGGCGTGGAGGCGGGCCCCGACCTCGGCAACATCCGCTCCGGCGAAACCTATCTCGGCTACGAACAGGCGGCGAACTTCGCCTCTCCGGAAGGGCTGCAGCCAGACACGCCGCATAACTACTCGATCGCCGAACCCGGCCTCAACGGCTGGGGCCTGTCCGGAACCTGGACCGTCGGCCGGGATCAGGCGACGCTTGATCAGCCGGGCGGCGGCATCACTTATCGCTTCAGCGCCCGCGATCTGCATCTCGTTCTTGGGCCTGGTGCCACAGGCAAGCCGATCCGTTTCCAGGTCAAGATCGACGGCAAGGCGCCTGGGCCCGACCACGGCTCAGACATCGATGCCGATGGAAATGGCACGGTGACCGCGACCAGGCTTTACCAGCTCGTCCGCCAATCCGGCACGGTCGCCGCCCGCAACTTCGAGATCAGCTTCCTCGATCCTGGTGTGCAGGCCTACGCCTTCACCTTCGGCTGAACCTGAGACGCATCAATATCCCGATCATCAACACGACCCAAAGGAGTAATAGTCATGAACAGACATCTTGCTTTCACGGCAGCCCTCGCATTCGCCACCACCACCATCGCATTCGCGGCAGAGGCTGCCGAGGTCAAGAACATCGTGATCGTCCACGGCGCCCTGGCCGACGGCTCTGGATGGCGCAAGGCGACGGACATTCTCCAAAAGCGCGGCTTCAACGTCACCATCGTCCAGCAGCCCATCACCTCGCTCGACGACGATGTGGCGGCGACCAAGCGCGTTCTCGACCTGCAGGAAGGACCGACCCTGCTCGTCGGCCACAGCTATGGCGGCATGGTCATCACCGAAGCCGGCAATGATCCCAATGTCGCGGGCCTCGTCTATGTCGCGGCGTTCCAGCCCGACAAGGGAGAAAGTCTGCTCAGCCTCGCCAGCTCGAAGCCTGCCGGCAGCATGGATATAAGGGAAACGAAGGACGGCAAATATCTCTATCTCGATCCGGGCGCCTTCGCCGCGGATTTCGCAGCCGACCTTCCGCAAGCGGAAGCCGCTTTCATGGCAAAGTCACAGGTCTTTGCCTCGAAGCAGGCATTCTCCGCCAAGATCACCCAACCGGCATGGCGGACCAAGAAAAGCTGGTCGATCGTCGCTACCGAGGATCGCTCCATCAACCCCGAGCTCGAGCGTGACATGGCAAAACGTGCCGGAAGCGACGTGACCGAGATCAAGGCCAGCCACGCCGTCTTCGCCTCCCAACCGGAAAAGGTTGCCGATGCGATCGAAACGGCAGCAAGGAAAGCCGCCGATTAGCCCGCGCAGCCAGGAATGTTCCTAAGCAGTCGCGCGGATGAAGCCTCTGGTCGGAAGGGTACCCGACCAGAGGCGTGACGAAGTCGCCCCGTTGACCCTGCCGGCCGAGAATGTCGCTCTCGTCGTCACCCCGCTCCCCGCAACAGAAGTCGGCACCATCTATACAACTTTGTGACCATTCCATCAAAAAATGAAAAATAAGTCACGAATTCCCATTTCAAATTGACGGCTTTCCCTATAAAATTGCAACGATATTCCATGTCGCGCGCAAGCGCCCGGTGCAGAAGCTGTATCTCGGCGCAAATGCCGGATCGTAGATCAAGGGAGAAACCAGATGGGAATGGCAGTCCCTTGTTAAATTTTCATCAGAACACTATTGCAGTGTGAACGATAAGGGAGACATGCGATATGGATAGTCGCAGGGGCCGGCGCATCGCAGTCTTATCCGAGGCCCTTTCACGACATCGCATTCTGCACATCAAGAATGCTGCCGAGATACTGGGCGTCTCGGAGATGACGGTTCGGCGTGATGTCAGCGCCAATGCAGGCCAATTCGCGTTTCTCGGCGGCCATATCGTTCCGGCTGTCGAAGCGGAAAACGATCCCTATGAAATTTCCAGGGCCGCCGACCGTCATGCCGCTGCAAAACGACAAATTTGCACACAAGCCATTGATTACATTCACCATGATGACACGGTCTTTTTCGATTGTGGCACCACCTTACCCTATCTGGTCGATCTTCTCCCAGACCGGATTCACATAACGGCGATCTGCTACGCCATGAATGTCGCCGATCGTCTAACGCGAAAACCTAACGTTCGCCTTGTTATGCTCGGTGGTCTTTACCACCCCGCTTCGGCGAGCTTTTCCGGTGCCTCGGGGCTGGAAATGCTCGACCAGCTTGTGATCAACGTGGCATTTCTTTCTGCAGCCGGTGTCGATGCCCGGCGTGGCGCGACCTGCGCGCATTTTCACGAAGCGGAAATCAAGAAAAAGGCGATGTCTCGGGCACGAAAGAATATTCTTCTCGCCGACAGCAGCAAAATCGGCAAGTTGAAACCAGCCTTTTTCAGCGACATGAAGTCGTTCGATGTGGTCATCACCGAAAACGGTATGAACGACTTCGACTGAGAAATCCGCATTTTTTCGGCGTCTGTCGAAATCTAAACTTGACGCGGTAGCACAGTGATGCAAACCTAACAAACAATGAAAAGAAAATCACATTAGAGCCAGTTGTGAAGCTTCCGCTGCGTGCATCTGCACGGATGCAACAAGACCTTCACGCTCTGACCGGGAGGATTCTATTTGGAAACCGTTGCTGTTCACAATGCGGCAAACGCGACGCATCATGGAGCCCCTTCGCGATCGCCGGACGGCACCCATAACCGGCCGCGCAATACCGGTATGGAACTCGATCTGTCGTGGGTGCTTGACACCCGGGTCAACCTGTCTGCCACCGAGCGCCGCATAGCCTCGCTTCCCGGACGCCGCACCGTCAAAAAGGACGCACAGGCAGCTTGGCTCCTGAAGGCGGTGACCTGCATCGATCTGACGACATTGAACGGCGACGATACCCCCGAGCGCGTCAAACGGTTGTGCGCGAAGGCGATGAATCCGATACGCGCCGACATTCTGGATTTGCTTGGCATGAGCGGCCGTTCGATCACCACCGGCGCCATCTGCGTCTACCATCGTTTTGTCGCAACGGCCGTCGAGGCGCTTGGAGATTCCGGCATTCCGGTCGCCGCGGTTTCGACCGGGTTCCCTGCCGGTCTCAGCCCGCACCACCTCAAGGTCAAGGAAATCGAGGCGTCGGTTGCCGATGGCGCGAAAGAAATCGACATCGTCATCACCCGCGAGCATGTGCTGACCGGCAACTGGACAGCACTCTACGAGGAAATGCAAGAATATCGCGCCGCCTGCGGTAATGCGCATGTCAAGGCCATTCTAGCGACCGGCGACCTGAAGACGCTCCGCAATGTCGCCAAGGCCTCGCTGGTCTGCATGATGGCGGGAGCCGATTTCATCAAGACCTCAACCGGCAAGGAAGGCGTCAATGCGACGCTGGCCGTGACATTGACCATGCTGCGGGCGATCCGCGCCTATCAGGAGCGCACCGGCATCAAGATCGGCTACAAGCCGGCCGGTGGCATTTCCGCGGCGAAGGACGTGTTGAACTACCAGTTCCTGATGAAGGACGAACTGGGGCGCGAATGGCTGGAGTCTGATCTCTTCCGCATCGGTGCATCGAGCTTGCTTGCGGATATCGAGCGGCAGCTGGAGCATCACGTCACCGGTGCCTATTCGGCCCTCAACAGACACCCGATTGGATGATCCAGATGACTGTTGCAAAGTATTTCGACGAAATGTCCTACGGCCCTGCCCCTGAATCCGATATCGAAGCTCGCGACTGGCTAGCGCGCCACGCTTCCGGTTTCGGTCACTTCATCAATGGCGCGTTCGTGGCCTCCGCGTCGGGCAAGAACTTCGACACGTTCGAGCCGGCCACCGGCAAGGTCCTGGCGAAGCTCGCGATCGGCGGCGCGGCGGATGTAGACAATGCGGTTGCTGCGGCCCGCAAGGCACAGGCGTCATGGGCGCGCCTGCCGGGCCACGCGCGGGCGCGCCATCTCTATGCGCTTGCCCGGATGATCCAGCGCCATGCGCGTCTGATTGCTGTGGTCGAGGCTATCGACAACGGCAAGCCGATCCGCGAGACCCGCGATCTCGACGTGCCGCTGGCAGCTCGTCATTTCTATCATCACGCCGGATGGGCGCAAATCCAGGACACGGAATTTGCCGATCATGTGCCGGTGGGCGTCATCGGCCAGATCATCCCGTGGAATTTCCCATTCCTGATGCTGGCCTGGAAAGTGGCGCCGGCTTTGGCGCTCGGCAACGCCGTCATCCTGAAGCCTGCCGAATACACGTCGCTGACGGCGCTTCTCTTTGCCGAACTGGCATCCGCAGCGGGCCTTCCGCAGGGTGTGCTCAATATCGTGACGGGAGAAGGCGAAACAGGCGCGCTGCTCGTCGGGCATGAGGATATCGACAAAATTGCCTTTACCGGATCGACCGAAGTCGGGCGCGTTATTCGCGAGCGTACCGCGGGTAGCGGCAAATCGTTGACGCTGGAACTCGGCGGCAAGTCACCTTTCGTCGTTTTTGACGACGCCGATATCGACGGCGCCGTGGAAGGCGTCGTCGATGCGATCTGGTTCAACCAGGGACAGGTCTGCTGCGCCGGCTCGCGGCTACTGGTCCAGGAAGGCATTGCCGATCTTTTCCATGAGCGGCTGAAGCGCCGCATGCAGACATTGCGGGTCGGTCAGCCTTTGGACAAGTGCATCGATATGGGTGCGATCATCGCGCCCGTGCAGTTGACGCGTATTGAAGCGCTGGTGAAAAAGGGAGTTTCAGAAGGCGCGACACTGCATCAGGCTAAGATCGACCTGCCGAAGGGCGGCAGCTTCTACCCGCCGACGCTTCTCAGCGGCGTGCAGCCGACATCAATCGTCGCGACCGAGGAAATCTTCGGGCCGGTTGCGGTCTCCATGACTTTCCGCACACCGGAAGAGGCTATCCAGCTTGCCAATCACACCCGCTACGGCCTCGCCGCCAGCGTCTGGAGCGAGACGATCGGCTTGGCGTTGAACGTTGCGGCAAAGCTCGCAGCCGGCGTGGTCTGGGTGAATGCCACCAATCTTTTCGATGCCGCCGTCGGTTTTGGCGGCAAGCGCGAATCCGGATTCGGCCGCGAAGGCGGACGGGAAGGTTGCTACGAATATCTGAAGCCGAAGGCTTGGGTCGGCCGCAAGGCGCGAGCAGCAATGCCCGCCCTTTCGCAGGTGAAGCCGGTTGCCGGCGATTTTGCCCTGCCCAGTATCGACCGGACGGCAAAGCTCTTCATCGGTGGCAAGCAGGCGCGCCCGGACGGCAATTATTCCCGTGTCATCACCTCCCCCAAGGGCAAGGCGATCGGTGAGGTCGGCGAAGGCAACCGCAAGGACATCCGCAATGCAGTGGTTGCCGCACAGGCCGCCTCCGCCTGGTCGAATGCGACCACGCATAACCGCGCCCAGATTCTCTACTACATCGCCGAGAACCTCAGTGGTCGCGCCGACGAGTTCGCCTCGCGGATAACAGCGATGACCGGAGCTTCCGCCGCCAATGCAAACGCCGAGGTCGACGCCGCGATTTCGCGTCTCTTCACCTACGCAGCCTGGGCGGACAAATATGAAGGCAGCATTCACCAGCCGCCGCTTCGCGGCGTAGCTCTGGCCGTGCCGGAAGCCATCGGCGTCGTTGGCGTCATATGCCCGCCGGAAGCGCCGCTGCTCGGCTTTATCAGTCTGGTTGCGCCGTTGATTGCCACCGGTAATCGTGTCGTCGCGGTGCCGAGCGAGCCCTTCCCGCTTTCGGCCACGGATTTCTATTCCGTTCTGGAAACGTCGGATGTGCCTGCCGGTGTCGTCAATATCGTCACCGGGTCGGCGATCGAATTGGCAAAGATCCTTGCCGCGCATAATGACGTTGATGCGTTGTGGGCCTTCGGCTCCGCGGAACTTTCGACGACGGTGGAGAAGCTGTCTTCGGGCAATCTCAAGCGAACCTTCGTGGACAACGGCAAGGCGACGGACTGGATGGACAGAGCCGCTGCCGAAGGCGCGCAATATCTTCGCCGCGCTGTGGATGTGAAGAATATCTGGATCCCCTACGGAGAATAAGGGATCCGGAATGCCCCTCCCCAAGAATGGAGAGGGGCACCCATAGCATCACTTGTTGGCAGCGACCGGGCGGACCAGTGCCGTGACGCGGCGGATGGTGACGCGGCGGTTTTCCTGCTCAGGGGCCGACGTGTTGACCTTGAGGTAGTGCTCACCATAACCCTGCGTCGCAAGGTTCTCCGGCGCGATGCCGTAGACGTCGGTGAGCACGTTGGCGACGGATTCCGCCCGCTGGTCGGAGAGGATGAGGTTACTCTGGTCTGAGCCGACAGCATCCGTATGACCCTCGATCAGGAAGGTCTCGCTCGGATCCTTCTCGAGCACCTGGCTGATCGCATCGGCGACCTTGCGCAACGTGCGCGCCTGGGTCATCGGAATGTCCGCGCTACCAGTCGCGAAGGTGATCGTGTCGAGGTCGATGCGGCGCACCTTGTCGCGGATACGAGCCGAATACTTCACCTCATCCAGCGAATAGACGCGTTCCACCGGCTCGACCGGAGGCTCGCTCAGGAACTCGTAATAGTCCCGGTTCGGGTCGCTGCGGGTGTCGATGATGTAGTCGCTGAGCGGTACGCGCAGCCGCATCGGCGGCAGGTCGGCGCCCGGATCCTCGAAATAGTCGCGGTCCGGATCGTCATAGAGGTCCTGCGAATAATAGAGCACGTCCTCGCGCCCGCGGGCATCGACACGCGACCGCTGGATGATGTCGCCATAGCGGTTGCGGATCGTCACGATGCGATAGCCTTCCGGCCGCGTGATCGTCTCGCGGTAGCGGTCACCCGAAAGCTCCTCGTAGCTCGGCCGCTCGCCGTCGCGCAAGAAGCGCCTGTCGTCGTCGCCGCGCACGATCGTCCTGTTGTCGTACTGGATGATCACACGGCTGTCGTCGCCACGGTCGTCGAAGCGCGCGCCATCGGGACGGACGAATTGCGGCCGCTCATCGAGCTTCCTGCCCTTCTCGCGGGTCACCGCCTCGAGCTTTACCGGCGCCGTCGCCTGGCCGCCGGTGGCAGCCTGCGCATCGGCATCTGAGGTCGGCACCTTCACTTCCTGGCTGTCGGCGCGCTGCCTGTCGCGGTCGCGGCGGCCTTCGCGGCCCTTGCTGCGGTCGGCATCCTTGTCGCTGTCGAGCACGGCTGCGCCGTTCTCGACCGGCAGCACGACGGTTTCGTTGCTCTTGGCCGGATCTGCGGCGATCTTCTTCCGGCGCTCCAGCTCCTCGGGAGAAGCCTTTTCCGGTGCTGGAATGGCCTGCTCCACCTGCTGGCCGCCGCTGGCATCCGGTTGCGGCTGAGCAGTGTCAGTGGCGGGCGCGGCTGGCTGTGCGCCGGCGGGCTGTTCACCGGCGGGCTTTGCCGCCGTACCATCCTTGGGCTTTTCGGCCGGCGCAGCTTCCGGGGCCGCTGCCTTATCTTCGGTCGTCTTAGCCGCAGGGGCATTTTCTGCAGGTGCTGCAGTCTCACCCTTTGGCTTCTGCTTGGCAGGCGCCTCGGCTGCGGGTTTCACCTCTGGCTTGGCTTCGGGCTTGGCCTGTTCTTCGGTCGGTGTCACCGCCTCGGGAGCGGCAGTCTCAGCCTTGCCCTTGCCCTTGCCTTTATCTTTGCCTTGGGCCTTATCCTGCCCCTTCTCCCGCTTGCCGCCTTCCGGCTTGGCTTCAGGTTGTGCCTGTTCCGTTTCCGGCTGAGCTTCCTTTGCTGCCGGCTGCTGTTCGGGCTGCGGCTGAGCCTCCGGCTCGGCCTGCTGCGTCTCCTGCTTCTTCGGCTTCTTCGGCTTTTCCTGCGTTACCGGCTGCTCTTCCTGCTGCGGCGCGGCCTCCGGCTGGGCCTGCTGTTTGGCTTTCCGCTCGGGCTTGCTTTCAGGCTGCTCCGCGGGCACCTCCTTCGGTGCCTCCGCCTTCGGCGCTTCCGGCTCTGCCTTGGGTTCAGGCGCTTCCTTCCGCTCGGCCTTCGGCTTTTCGGCAGGCGCTTCCTGCTGCGCCGGCTTCTCGGCGGCCGGCGCCTGTTCGGCCGGGGCTTCCCCCTGTTCCTTGTGCTTTTTCTTCTTCAGCAACTCCTCCTCGGAAGGCGCATCCTGCGCCACCTCGAAGCTGCCCGGCTCGACCTGCCGCACGGCCGCAGCCTGCGTCGCAACGTCGCGTACGGCCGCCATCGCCGATGCCGGCTGCAGCGCCAGCGAAAGAGAAAGCAGCGGAAAAGTCGCGCTCGCGAACAATCTTGATTTCATGCCCATCGGGTTTCCTCGATCCTGTTTGAGCTTCTTGAAGGCCGCAAGGCCCTGGTTCCGCCCCTAGCTTCGCATTGAGGCGAAACGGCGGAATGGCAATCGCCGAGCCGCCGATTTGTTCCGGTTCTAGGGAGGTCGGGATTAACCTCGCGTGAATGTTGCAGTCTGCCGACGTTCATCTCGCCCGCTATTTGCACCGCCCAATTGCGGTGGGATTTGTGTTGCAATTCTATCAAAAAAAGTCTGATTATCGCCGCAAGGCGGTCTCAGCACCGTTGAACTGCGGCCGTCAGCCCAAGAGAAAAAGGAGCGGCGGCTACCAACAGAGAGGATCCTCATGCTTAATCCTACCCGTATTTTCGCGGCAGCCTCGATCGCGGCGATGTCCCTTTTTGCCGGCTCGGCCATGGCCGATGGCGAGAAATATGTGATCGGCACCGATTCGACCTATCCGCCCTTCGAATTCGTTGATGCCAGTGGCACAATCCAGGGCTTCGACATCGACATCACCAAGGCGCTCTGCGCTGAAATGAAGGCCGAATGCTCCTTCGTCAGCACCGACTGGGACGGCATCATCCCGGCGCTCAACGCCAAGAAATTCGACATGATCGTTTCCTCCATGTCGATCACGCCGGAGCGCCTGAAGCTCGTCGACTTCTCCAACAAGTATTACAACACCCCGCCGGCCATTGCCGTGCCGAAGGATTCGACGATCACGGATGTCGCCGGCCTCAAGGGCAAGGTGATCGGCGCGCAGACCTCCACGACGCATGCCAACTATGCGGAGAAACATCTCGCCGACACTGAGCTGAAGCTCTATCCGACCGCTGACGAATACAAGCTTGACGTTGCCAGCGGCCGCGTCGACGCCGTCATCGACGACGTCGTCGTTCTCTCCGAATGGGTGAAGTCCGACGCTGGCGCCTGCTGCAAGATTCTGACGACCCTGCCGGTCGACAAGGAAATCAACGGCAACGGCGCAGGCATTGCCATCCGCAAGGGCGACCCGCTGAAGGAAAAGCTGAACACGGCGATCGCTGCGATCCGTGCCAGCGGCGAATACAAGAAGATCCAGGACAAGTACTTCGACTTCGACGTTTACGGCGAATAAGAAATTCGTTATCTGGCCGATGAAGGTAATGGCGGAAGGCTTGCTCTTCCGCCATTTTTGTTTGACAAAGATGGCAAGATTAAAACGGCAAAAGCCGTGAGGGGAATTCTCGCATGGGCGGATTATTTTCCGCGCTGGGCTCCTTCTGGAGCTGGATTGTGCACATCTTCGATCCGCTGTGCGGACCCGTTGGCATCTTCACTTGGCTGGCGCCGTCGACGATTCTTAGCTGTGGCGATACCGGTTGGGGCGACGAGATCGCGCTTGGCCTGCAGATCACCGTTTCGGTGGCGATCGTCACCCTGCCGATTGGCCTTGCCATCGGTTTCCTGGTGGCGCTCGGTCAGCAGTCGGAGGAGAAGTCGCTGCGGCTGGCGGCCGGCATCTACACGACGATCTTCCGCGGTCTGCCGGAGCTTCTGACGCTCTTCATCATCTATTACGGCATGCAGATGCTCATTCAGTCTCTGCTGACCTTCGTCGGTTATGACGGGCCGCCGGTCGAGATCAATGCCTTCCTCGCCGGTGTCATCGCGCTTTCGGTCGTCTTCTCGGCCTACTGTTCGGAAGTGCTGCTCTCGGCCTTCCGCGCCATCCCCAAGGGACAATATGAGGCGGGAGACGCGCTTGGCCTGCATCGCGGCCGCACGCTGCGCTTGGTCATCCTGCCGCAACTCGTGCGCATCGCGCTGCCGGGCCTGACGAACCTCTGGATGGTGCTGCTGAAAGACACCTCCTACGTCTCGATCATCAGCCTTGCCGATATCCTTCGCCAGACGAGTGTCGCCGTGCGCGTGACCAAGGAACCCTTCTTCTTCTATGGCCTGGCCTGTTGCCTCTATCTGGTGCTCGCCATCCTCTCTTCCTTCCTGCTCGTCTATGTCGAGCGTTGGGCCAAGCGTTCGGAGATCAGTCGATGAGCTATGCCGAAACGCTGATCCCACCGCAGCCCGCGCCCCGCGAGGTGATGAAGCCGATGACGCCGGCGCGCATGGCCGGCTATATCTTCGTCGCCGTCTGGGCTCTGCTCGCAGCGCTTCTTGTCTTTTCCGTCGTCAATGGCTGGGATCCGGAAAAATTCACCCGTTACGGGCCGCGCTACCTCCATGGTCTCTGGATAACGCTGAGCCTCGTTTTCATTTCCGTCATCTGCGGCGCCATCCTGTCGCTGCCGCTTGCCGTGGCGCGCATGTCGAAGAACCGGATACTGAATGCGCTGGCCTACGGCTACATCTATTTCTTCCGCGGCACGCCGCTGCTTGCCCAACTGTTCCTGGTCTATTACGGCCTCGGCATATTCCGGCCGCAGCTTGAGGCCGTCGGCATCTGGTGGTTCTTCCGCGATGCCTGGTATTGCGGCCTCTTTGCCATGACCATCAATACCGCGGCCTATCAGGCCGAAATTCTGCGCGGCGCGATCGAAAGCGTGTCGCATGGCCAGCACGAGGCGGCCGCCGCACTCGGCATCCACAAGTTTATCGCTTTCCGCAAAATCATCCTGCCACAGGCTCTCATCGTCGCGCTTCGTCCTTATGGCAACGAGATCATCCTTCTGATCAAGGGCTCGGCGGTCGTCGCCATCATCACTGTGCTCGACCTGATGGGCGAGACCCGCTACGCCTTCTCCCGCACCTTCGACTACCAGACCTATCTCTGGGCGGCGATCTTTTATCTCGTCATCGTCGAGGCCTTACGCCATCTCTGGGCCTGGATCGAACGCCGCCTGACCCGGCATCTCAAGCGCTGATGCGTGACGACGAAACGCGTGTCGCAGCTTTGGGATAACGGCATGCATGAGACAAAGCCGACTTGGCAGCACTCTCGGCACGATGCTGCCAAGTCATTGATATAAAAAATAAATTGTCCTTTTATAAAGTATCTGTAAAGATTTCATTAACCACTCGCATGTTTCCATATCACGTAGCGCTAATAAGCGCGCGAGTGGGAACAAGAAGAAGTGGAATGCGATGCACAAGGACATGGAAAAACAATTGCAGGGCTACGGTCTGACGACCGCCCAGATCCTCTACCACCTGCCGGACCACCCGGCGATCCTGCAGACCTATGTCTGGCAGGACTACGACCTCGCCCCCGATTTTCCCGAAATGCGCGGCTTCCTGAAATTCTGGGAAGAGAAGCTCGACGGGCCGCTGCATTCGGTGCGCTACATCCACCGCAAGCTGATCTCGGCAACCGAGTGGCGGGCGCTGAAGGGCGAGTTCATCCTGCACTGATCGGCTCTGCAGCAGGATGCCGAAAAGTGTGAGCGGTTCGGGCGGCATGTTCTGACCGCGTCAGACATGCGCCTCGCCATGGCCGAATTCGCCTTCGTCGCGATCCGGGCGAAGCGCGAAACCGAGCATGCCGAGATAGAAGGCGACGACAATGGCAATGACCGCAAGGCCGGGAACCGGCCCGAGCACGGCATTGTCGATGACATAGGCCCATGACTGCGCCTGCAGCGCCGGCATGCCCTCCGTCTGCAGTTTCGGCGTCGAGATCTTCAGGCACCAGGCGAGCAACAGGATGAAATACATCCAGCCGTAATTGCGTTTGAGCCGGCGGTGCATCGCCTCCTGATAGCTGAGCAGGAAGCGCGGTTTGCGCAGGCTGCGGGCGACCACCATCGCCCATTCGCCGCCGGCCCCGGCCTCCGGCGCCAGAATCTCGGCGAAATAGCAGCGCTCGATCTGGCGAATGCGGGCGCGGTAGATATCGAAGAAGCGGTAGCGCCGCGCCTCGATCATCAGCAGCAGCGTCACCAGCATCATCCCGAACAGCAGCACTCCGTGATGCGAAGTCGGCGTCGACAGCGAGACCGAAAGCAGTGCTGCGACCACGGTGATCGCCCAGTTGGAGGTCCGGTCGATGCGGTCGCGCCAACTTGTCATCCGTCCGAGTTCACCGCGGTAATAATGAATGAGCGTGTTGGTAACCTCGCTTGGAGTACTTGGCAGCAAAGGCCGTGCGTCCTCTCCTTCCCGTACCAATGACGTCCTGTCTTCCTGCATTTTCATGGCTCGTTCCTCCCTTCGTCTTCTTTTCGGCCATTCTGCGCCCGCAAGCGCACCATTGCAAAACATCGAAAGCCGCCTTAGACGCATGCCTGAAACAAAAGGACGATGGACTGCGATGGCAAAGAAGATCGACGAAGAAGCCCTTGGCGAGGCCTATAACCGCGCGCTGGCGCTGGAAAAGGCCGGTGATGTCGACGCGGCCGTTGCAGCCTATCAGGAAGTCCTGGCAATCGATCCCGACGATCACGGCGGTGCGGCCGTGCGCATTGCCGCGATGGGCCGCGGCGAAACGCCGGTCAAGGCGCCCGACGCCTATGTCGAGACCTTGTTCGACCAGCATGCCGAGGTTTTCGAGGACGTGCTCGTCGAGCAGCTCGGCTATCACGTGCCGATGCTGGTGCGCCAGCGCCTGCAGGCGCTGAAGCTCGGACCGTTCAAGCGGCTGCTCGATCTCGGCTGTGGCACAGGCCTCACCGGCGGCGCGCTGCGCGACCTCTGCGCCGATATGACCGGCATCGACATATCGGAGAAGATGGTCGAGATCGCCCATGAGAAGGACCTCTACGAAACGCTCTTCGTCGCCGAGGTCGAGGATTTTCTCGACGACAACGACGAGGAAGCCTTCGACATCATCTCCGCCACCGACGTGCTGCCCTATCTCGGCGCGCTCGAACCGCTATTCTTCGGCGCCGCCGAGAACCTGACACCGGGCGGCCTGTTCATCTTCTCCTCGGAAACCCTGCCCGAGGAAATACTCGCCGGCCGTGCCTATATGGTCGGCCCGCACCAGCGCTTCGCCCATGCCGACGCCTATGTGAGAGAACGCCTGACGGCCACCGGTTTCGAACTCGTCGAGATATCGGATATCAATGTGCGCATGGAAGACGGCCAGCCGACACCAGGCCATCTGGTGATCGCCCGATATATCGGCTGAAGCTAATGCACCTGATATTCGCCTGACGGAATAGTTTCGCAGTTGGCGAAGTATCTGTTGCATGATGCGCCATGACCTGATAGTTAGTCGATCGGTAAAGTTTACCGCAACGATAGGAAAGGTCGCCGCATGTCGCTCGTGCTTTATGGGCATCCGCTCGCCTCCTTCTGCCACAAAGTGCTGATCGCGCTTTATGAAAACGGTACCCCTTTCGAAAATCGCATCGTCGATCTTTCCGACGAAAGCTCGTGCGCCGATCTCTTCCGCTTCTGGCCGATCGGCAAGATGCCACTGCTGCGGGACGAGGCGCGCGACAGCACCATTCCCGAGACATCGATCATCATCGAATATCTTGAGCAATATTATCCGGGGCCTCTTCGGCTGCTGCCGCTGGAGATCGACCGGGCGCTGCAAGTCCGCCTTTGGGATCGCTTCTTCGATCATTATGTCCAGGCGCCGATGCAGACGCTGGTTAGCAATCACCGGCGTCCTGAGGGCACGGCGGACGAAATCGAGGTCACGGCCGCCAAGGCGACGCTTGCCACCGCTTACTCGATGATCGAAAAGCAGCTCGCCGACAAACCCTGGATATCCGGTGACAGCTTCACCATGGCCGATTGCGCCGCCGCCCCCGCGCTCTTCTATGCCGAGACGCTGATCCCCTTCACTCCGGAACAGCCGAACCTTCGCACCTATTACGATCGGCTGCTGGCGCGCCCGTCCTTTGCAAGGGCGCTGGACGAGGCCCGCCCCTACTTCAAGTTCTATCCCTACAAAGAGAGGCTGCCCGCCCGCTTCCGGGATGCGGCGGGATGATCGAAAGCCAAGCGGATCTCGACCGCATGTTTCATGCGCTTTCCGATCGCAGCCGCCGCGGCATGATCGATCGTCTCGGCCGCGGCCCGGCCTCCGTCACCGAACTGGCCGCGCCGCTCGCCGTTGCCTTGCCGACGGTGATGAAACATCTGCAAGTGTTGGAGGAGAGCGGCCTCGTGCTCTCCGAAAAAACCGGCCGGGTGCGAACCTACCGCCTGCAACAGGATGCGCTTGCTGCCGTCGAGCGCTGGGTAGAACAGCGAAAGATCCGCTGGACGAGCACCTTCGACAGGCTGGATCAATTTCTCGGCAATGAAACGGAGAGCCTTCCCGAATGACGACGCCATCCGCCGAACACGCCACTCTCGTCATCGAGCGTCACCTGAAGGCGCCAGTCGCTCGCGTCTTCCGCGCCTGGTCGGCACCGGAGGCCAAACGCCAATGGTTCGCCTGCCACGGCGAGTGGCAGGCGCTGGACTATGGTCTCGATTTCCGCCCCGGCGGCACGGAGAGGAACTACGTCGCCGATACCGACGGCCTTCTGCACGCCTATGATGCCCACTACATCGATATCGTGCCCAATGCCC
Source organism: Rhizobium leguminosarum bv. viciae USDA 2370 (assembly GCF_002008365.1). Classification (GTDB taxonomy): domain Bacteria; phylum Pseudomonadota; class Alphaproteobacteria; order Rhizobiales; family Rhizobiaceae; genus Rhizobium; species Rhizobium leguminosarum. Next base: position 410,387 of record NZ_MRDL01000051.1, on the reverse strand, counting down.
GCATCATCTATGCCTATGAGATGAAGCTCGGCGAAACCCGCATCTCCGCCTCCCTCACAACCGTCGCCTTCGAAGCCGAACCCGGCGGGACCAAAATGGTTTTCACCGAACAGGTGGTCTTCCTCGACGGCTACGCCGACAACGGCGCCCGCCTCCAGGGTACCGAAATCGGCCTCGACAATCTGGAGCTCTTCCTCGAGCGCGAGGAAAGCCCCATTCACTGACACATGTCGCCAAATCAAGTTCGATGCGACGCGTTTCAGGCGATGTTGCCAAGCATCAAGCGCTGCTTGGTTTTTGTCGGGAGCTGGCGGGGCGAGCAGCAGCTCGCGTTGACGTGTTGAGTGCTGCGGCGGCGCGAACGAGCGTCTTCAACGCCTGCTCGTCAATTTCATCGCCTTCGTGGAAATCGATGGCGCGCCTGGTATTGCCGTCAAGGCTGGAGTTGAAAAGGCCTGAAGGGTCCTCCAGCGAAGCGCCTTTGGCGAAGGTCAGCTTCACCACGCTCTTGTAGGTTTCGCCGGTGCAGATGATGCCGGCGCGCTCCCACACGGGAACCCCTCTCCACTTCCATTCCTCGACCACATCGGGCTCGGCCTGCCTGATCAGAGTTCGGACCCGAGCGAGCGTCTGGCCTCGCCAATCGCTCAACTCCTCGATTCTCGCATCGATCAAACGAGAAGGAGAGTCTCCGTCCTTCTCTTCGCTCGAGCCGCTCTTCTTCATGGTTGCCGTGGCTTTCTTCATCGATATCGCTCCTCCATCCCTTAAGTGCTGATGACCTGGCGTCCGCTCACATTCGTTCACCGGGCAATTTGCTGGCTTGCTCCACCCAGGCGGCGAGCTGAGCCTCGTCGAGTTGGTCTGCCTCATGGATGTGGAAGTAACGCACTTCCTTTTGTTTGGACTCGCCGGGCGGGATGGGACTGAGCGACATGCCGCGGAAGAAAGCGAGTTTGATGTAGTTCGCGAAGCAATGGACACCGAGGAACCAGCCCTGCCCTTCGATGCCATAGAGGGGCGAGTTCCATTTCACGGCCTTGTACACCCCAGGCACCGTGTGCGTGATGAGCGCATCGAGGCGATGCCCGACATCGCTTTTCCAGCCGGGCATGGCGGCGATGTAGGCTTGCACGGGAGCGTCACCGTAACCCTTGGCAATCTGAGGGTTGCCCCCCGAAAGAAGGGTCGGACCCGCGCTCTCAGGCTTGGCGGCTGTCTTCCTCGTGACCTTCGCTGCGGTCTTGGACGTCTTGCCGGCCATTCTGTTCACCCCCATCCGCTGCTGCGCCTCGCGCTGCGCCATCTGGTGGCATGAGGCAGGACGAACAAGTACAGACCGGTGAGCAGGAGCAAGGCGAGCGGAAGAAGCGCCAAAAGCCCCACCCCGACGGAGGATCTCTCCTGCACCATGGCGATGATATTAATTATGACGGCCAGCGTAAAGGCAATGGACAGCCAACGGTGGATCTGCCGACACCAGTTATTCCAATTCACGGGAACCTCCTGCGAAAACGAGCCGAAGCGGATGGCGTATCCGTTGGCATCTGTCTCACTCGATCCGCGCCAGCACCTGCTCCAGCTTTGCGAAGAATTGTTGCCAGCCGCTCCTGGCGCCCCCGTAAGCCTGCCGCTGATCCGGCCGGAAGCCCGATTGCTCCATACGCAGGTGCGTGCCCGCGCCCGTAGGCGTGAGAGTCCAGGTGACGACGCTTGCCAGATCATAGGCAGCCCACGTGTAAGACAGGGTTTTGTTCGGCTCGACTTCCAGGACCTGGCAATCGACGGATCCCCAATCCGCGCTGAGCTTAAAACGGTGATCCACGACCGGCACGAAGTCATTCTTCATCAGCCAGTCCGCGATCAGATGCGGCTGGGTGAGCGCGCGCCAGATCTTTTCCGGCGGAAAAGGGATCTCTCGCTCGACGACGACGGAACGGGTTTCAGTCGATGTTTCGGTCATTGGTCCATCCTTTTCAGTAGATCTTCCAGCTGGTCGAACCGATTTTGCCAAAAACCAGCCATCTCACTTGTCCAGTCGACCAGCGGCGCCAGCGCACCGAGCTGCGCGCTATAGTGCGTCTGGCGACCTTCGTGACGGTCACGCACCAATCCGGCCTGCTTCAGGATTCCGAGATGTTTCGAGACGACCGGTTGCGAGACCCCAGCGCGTGCCGTCAAAGCCCCGACCGTCTTCTCTCCTTCGCGGCACAGCCGTTCGAAAAGAGCCCGCCGCGTCGGATCGGCGAGCGTTCTGAAGAGCAAGTCTTGAGCGTTTGACATCTACAATCCATACCCCACTGACTATGGATTAACGTATAGCCATAGAGGTATAGGTGAGTCAAGCTGGACGTGAGACGACTTAGGGAAACTGTTGTTGCTGATTTTAGCGCACGAGCGCGCCTCGGCAGAGACGGGTGAATGTCTCATACCCAGGCGCCTATGCATTTCCGCCATTGATCATGCAGCTTCGCAAACGGCGCTGGGATCAATGCCCGCCGTCGGTGCCGAGGATCGCGGCAAGCAGCCGGCCTTCGAGCTCGGCGAGGCCGGGATGGCCGTGCCGGCGCGGATGTGGATAAGGAATGGGAAGATCGAGCGCGATCCGCCCCTCGTCGAGCACGATGACCCGGTCGGCGAGATGCACCGCCTCGCTGACATCATGGGTGACGAGCACGGCGGTGAAACCGAGTTCGCGCCAGACGCGGTTGATGAGTTCCTGCATGCTGATCCGCGTCAGCGCATCGAGAGCGCCGAGCGGTTCATCAAGCGCCAGCACGCCCGGCCGGCTCACCAGCGCCCGCGCCAGTGCCACGCGCTGCCGCTGACCGCCGGAAAGGCGCGCCGGCCATTCTCCGGCCTTCTCGCCAAGCTGGACTTCGGCAAGCACGGCGTCGGCCGCCTTCAGCGCCGCCCGTCTATCGATGCCGTCGCCGAGCCCGACGACGACATTGTCGGCGACACTGAGCCAGGGGAGCAGCCTTGGCTCCTGAAAGACGATGCGCGCATTGGGGCTGGCCTGTACGCCGTCGGCATCCTCGAAATGCAGCTCGCCGGCACTCGGCGCGTCAAGGCCCATCAGGATGCGCAGCAGCGTGCTCTTGCCGCAGCCGCTCTTTCCGATCACGGCAACGAACTGGCCGGCCGGAATATGCAGATTGATGCCGCGCAGTACGCGGTTGGCCCCGAAACTCTTTTCAAGCCCCGTCAGGCTGATCGCCGCTGCCCCCGCAGGCGCATTGCGCTCCGGCGCAGGTGTATAGGCTGGCTCTTCGGCGACGGCGTGAAAACGCTCATGCGCGATCGATGTCATGGCGTCTCTCCTATTTCTGATAGACCGGGTTCCAGGCGAGCAGCCGCCTCTCCAGCACTCGGGCGATGACATCGGCAAGTTTGCCGAGCACGGCATAGATGACGAGGGCGAGCACGACGACGTCGGTCATCATGAATTCGCGGGCATTGTTGGCCATATGGCCGATGCCCGAGGATGCGGCGATCGATTCCGATACGATCAGCGTCAGCCACATGATGCCGAGTGCATATCTGAGGCCGACGAAGATCGACGGCAGCGCGCCTGGAAAGATCACCTTGCGGAACAGCGTCCAGTTGCCCATGCCATAGACCTTGCCCATCTCGATCAGATCGCGATCGACATTGCGCACCCCGTGATAGGTGTTGAGATAAACGGGGAAGAGCACGCCGAGCGAGGTGAGAAACAGCTTCGATTCCTCCCCGATCCCGAACCACAGGATGACGAGCGGGATCATCGCCAGATGCGGAATGGTGCGCAGCATCTGCAGCGTCGTATCGGTCAGTTGTTCCGAAATGCGCGATACACCGTTGGCGATGCCGAGCAGGAAACCGATCGAGCCGCCGACGAGAAGGCCGGCAAAGGCGCGGCCGGCGCTCACCAGCACGTCATTCGGCAACTGGCCGGAAACCGTCGTCGACCAGAAGGCCAGGCCGACATCGGCTGGCGACGGCATGATGCGCGATGAGATCCAGCCGGCCGAGGAGGCAAGCTGCCAGAACGCCACAATCGCCACCGGCACCAGATAGGGCGTCAGCTTGTCCAGGCCGGGCAGCGGCAGGCGCAAACCCGCCTTTCCAACCTTTTCGGAAGCGACCGACCGTACGAACGGAGTATCGAAAGTCGACATGCATTGTCCTCGCGCTTATCGAAAGCAGGATGCCGCAAGCCGTAAGCGGCTTGCGGCGGTGTCACGCTCTGCGTCTTCGTTCGAACTCAGGAGCCGGAGACGACTTTCAGATTGCCGCCATGGCTGCCGCCTGCGAAGATCTGCTTGCGGCCGAACTCGTTGTTGAAGCCCAGGCGCTGCTGCTCGCGAGTGATGCCAAGCTCGGGGAAAAGCAGCTCGGCGACGCGATAGGCCTCTTCGAGATGCGGATAGCCGGAGCCGATCACCGTATCGATGCCGATCTCCTGATATTCGCGAAGGCGCGCGGCCACCGTCTTCGGCGAGCCAACCAGCGCCGTGCCCGCACCGGCGCGCACCAGGCCGACGCCGGCCCAGAGGTTCGGAGAGACTTCGAGCTTGTCGCGGCGTCCGCCATGAAGGGCGGCCATGCGCTTCTGGCCGACCGAGTCGGACTCGTGGACAAAGCGCTCCTGCGCCTCGCGGATCGTATCGTCGTCGAGATGACGGATCAGCCGCTCGGCTGCCTCCCACGCCTCATCATCGGTTTCGCGCACAATGAAGTGCAGACGAATGCCGAAGCTCACCTCGCGGCCGCGTTCGCCGGCGGCCTTGCGCACCTTGGTGATCTTCTCGGCAACCTGTGCCGGCGGCTCGCCCCAGGTCAGGTACTTGTCGACGCGGCCGACGGAGAAATCGATACCGGCATCCGACGAGCCGCCGAAATAGAGCGGCGGGCGCGGGTTCTGCACCGAGGGGAAGCCAAGGCGCGCATTGGTCGCCTTGATATATTTGCCGTCGAAGCTTGCCGTTCCCTTTTCCAGCAGTTCCTCAAAGACGGTGAAGAACTCCTCGGCATGGGCGTAGCGCTCGTCATGCTCGAGATGGATGCCATCGCCGGCAAGCTCCGCCGGGCTGCCGCCGACGACGATGTTGAGCAGCAGCCGGCCGTTGGAGATGCGGTCGAGCGTCGTCGCAAGACGCGCGTAATATGCAGGCGATGCCGTGCCGGGGCGGATCGCCACCAGGAACTGCAGCTTCTCGGTCTTTGCGGCAAGGGCGGCGGCGGTCACGAAGGATTCCTCGCAGGCAACCCCGGTCGGCAGCAGTACGCCGGAATAGCCGAGCCGGTCGACAGCCTGGGCGATTTGCGTGAGATAACCAATCTCTGGCGCACGGTTGAGCTCGGAGGAGCCGAGATAGGTGCCGTCGCCCGATGTCGGGATGAACCAGAGGAAATTGATAGGTTTGGATGTACCTGTATGGGAGGTGGTGGTCATGGAAGACGGTCCTTTAGCTGCGAAATTCGAAAATCAACTCGCGCGGTGGAGATGGCCGCTGGCAAGCGGCAACAAGCAGACTGTCTGCCCACTCGGCGCCGCCGCCGCGCGAATGCTTGGGAGGATCGCGGTGGCGGCGGAGGCTGTAGTAAGGCCGGCTGTCCATCTATGCGTGAGCATCTGAAATATCCCTGTCGATCGGATGGTGGCTGGGCCGACGCCTTTCAGTGTCCGCGTCGATCGTCAGGATATTGACATAGACCACTAATTAGATCGACAATATCAATTTGCTATTATAATCCGTTTTGGAGAATATTTTTCCGGTTCGGCGGCATGAAGACCCTCTCCATGCCGCCTCGCGGAAATCTCAGCCCTGGTCGAAAAATCAGCTCGCCTTGGGACGCCAGACGATGTCGCCGGTCGTAAGCTTCTTCGGCAGGATACCGAGTCCATAGAACTCGTCTGCGAGCGCCTGCTGATAGGCGGCGGCGGCATCGGTGATCGTCGAGACGCTGCCGAGATCGGCGCCCTTGCGCGTCAATGTCACGCGCGTCACGTCAGCCGGCACGCCGGTGATTTCGGAAAGCTCCTTCACCGTTTCGTCGAGATTGCTCTGTGCCGACTTTCCGACCTTGGCAAGCTCATCGATCACGTCGACGACCACTTGCCCGTTGGCATCGGTGAAATCACGGTTGGCGAGGAAGAAACTGTAGGAGTCGACGATGCCTTCGGCGGTCGTCAGGATACGTGTCTCCGGATCAGCTTCGGCAATCGCCAGATAAGGATCCCAGATCGACCAGGCGTCGATGCTGCCATTCTTGAACGCGGCGGCAGCATCCGGCGGCGAAAGATCGACCTGCTCGACATCTTCGGGCTTCAGGCCTGCCTTGCGCAGAACCTTGACGGTTACATTATGCGCGCTGGAGCCGCGCTTGAAAGCGACCTTTTTACCTTTGAGGTCTTCAAGCGTCTTGATGGGCGAATCCTTGCGCACGAGGATGGCCGAGGCTGCCGGGCTACCCTTGTAGAGACCGACATAATAGAGCTGCCCGCCGGCCGCCTGGGCAAAGAGCGGCGGCACATCGCCGGTCGCGCCGAAATCGAGAGCGCCGGCGCCCAATGCTTCGAGAAGCGGCGGGCCGGAGGTGAATTCCGACCAGCTGACGGTAATGCCGCGATCGGCAAGCCGCTTCTCAAGTGCGCTGCGACGTTTGGCGAGCGCCAGCACGCCGTTCTTCTGCCAACCGATACGGAACTCGCTGGCAGCAGCGCGTGCCGGCCTGACAGCCGGCAGGATTGCCGTAGCCGCGGTCGCTGCGAAAAGCCCGAGCGTTTGTCGACGTGAAATCATGACTTTCCCCTTTTTCATGGTGCCAAGCCTGTTTTCGGCTGGTCGACCTGTCAGTGATGAATGCCATGATGATGAAATCTATAATTTATATCGACAATTTTATTTGCGAGATTCGGCCTTTGCTGAAATTTTGCGGCCCGGAAATCGCCCTTAAGCGGATTTTTTTCGCGCGTCCGCTATGCCGGCTACTATTCCGATTCCTTCCCAACCTTCGGCGGCCAGACGCTCCCGGATAAAGGTGGGGCCGCCGGCAAGACGGTTCGCAAGCAGGCTTGCGGGATCGACGACGCGCCAATAGGGCGTGACCGTCGAAACCGGCTCACCCTTCTCCAATGCGCCGAAGGACAGTTCGGCGATCGCGCGCAAATGCCGCTGCACGGTTACCGGGCAACAGGCATCCGCCCGATATTGGTCAGCGAGACGACGGCGGAGAACGCCGACGTCGGTAAGGACACCTTCCGGTGCTGATCGAATCTGCTCTGCGACCATCTGCAGCGATGGAATGAGCATAGCCTGTATTCCGCTGCGGCCTTTGCGCCGCGGCTTGATCGTCGGAATTTCGCTCATGTCACCCTCCGGAAACATTGTGCCCTCTCTCCCCGATCTAGGGCTGCTCCGAACGGTGGCCAGCCCCATGTGCGTCAATCGGAAGGAAGTCCGTCTTCACGGGCTTTTCTGCTCCCGCCGTTTCGGTTAATCCTCGGACCCGCACTTGAGGAAAAGGATAGGACATATGGCTAAAGTCGCGTTCATCGGTCTCGGCGTCATGGGTTTCCCCATGGCGGGCCATCTGAAGACGAAGGGCGGCCACGATGTTACCGTCTACAACCGTACCGCCGAAAAAGCCGCCGCCTGGGCCGAGAAATTCTCCGGCAAATCCGCCTCCGCCCCGGCCGAGGCCGCCGCCGGTGCCGATTTCGTCTTCGTCTGCGTCGGCAATGACGAAGATCTCCGGTCGGTGACATTGGGCGAGAACGGCGCCCTGCACGGCATGAAGCCAGGTTCGGTGCTGATAGACAACACCACCGCCAGCGCTGAAGTCGCCCGCGAACTTTATGCCGCGGCAAAGGAAAAAGGTGTCGATTTCATCGACGCTCCTGTCTCCGGCGGCCAGGCCGGCGCTGAAAACGCTGTCCTGACCGTCATGTGCGGCGGCGACGAGGCCGTCTTCGAACGCGCCAGACCTGTCATCGACGCCTATGCCCGCATGGTTGGTTTGATGGGACCGGCAGGCTCGGGCCAGTTGACCAAGATGGTCAACCAGATCTGCATTGCCGGCCTCGTCCAGGGACTTGCCGAAGCGCTGCATTTCGGCAAGCGTGCTGGCCTCGATATCGAAAAGGTGGTCGAGGTGATCTCCAAGGGGGCAGCCGGCTCCTGGCAGATGGAAAACCGCCACAAGACCATGAACGCAGGCAAGTATGATTTCGGCTTCGCGGTCGACTGGATGCGCAAGGATCTCGGCATCGTGCTCACCGAAGCCCGCCGCAACGGCGCCAAGCTGCCGGTCACCGCCGTCGTCGACCAGTTCTATGGCGACGTGCAGGCAATGGGCGGCAATCGCTGGGACACATCCTCGCTGCTCGCCCGCCTCGAAAAATGATCGGCCCCTCCTCCGATGCGGCCGAATTGATCGCGCATCTCGAAACGCTGCGCTCGGAGGAGAATGTTGCCGGCATGGCGCGCTTTGGCATCGTCACCGATCGCGCCCTCGGTATCTCCAATCCCGATATCAGGGCGGCCGCCGGACTGGCGAAGAAGGATCACGCCAGGGCAATGCAGCTCTGGCGAAGCGATATCCGCGAAGCCCGCCTGCTCGCCCTCTACACCGCCGAGCCGAAGCGGTTGACCATGGAAGAGGCTCGAAGTTGGGCCAATGATTTCAACTCGTGGGAGATCGTCGATTGCGCCGCCGATCTCTTCGTTGAAGCCCAGCTGGACGAGCTCATCTCAGACTTCGCCGCAGACGAGCGTGAATTTATCAGGCGCACCGCCTTCGCCATGATTGCCGGTGCCGCGGTTCACTTAAAAAAGGAACCTGATGCGACCATCCTTGCCTGGTTGCCGCTGATCGAGGCCCATGCCGGCGACCCGCGAAACTTCGTGCGCAAGGCGGTCAACTGGGCGCTGCGCAGCATCGGTAAGCGCAATCTCACCTGCCATGCGCCGGCACTGACGCTCGCAAAGGCCCTGGCGGAAAGCCCTGACAAAACTGCCCGCTGGATCGGCAAGGATGCCGTCAGGGAGTTGGCCGGCGAAAAGCTATTGGCACGGTTGATATAAGGCGAATGCCGGCTCGCGTGGCGCTGTAGGTCAATGCTGTTTGGATTTTTCGACCAGGAAATCGATCAGGACCCGCACCGCCGGCGGCATGCCCTTGGCTGTCGTGAAGACGATATAGAACTGGCTCTCCTCCGACTGCCATTCTGGCAGCACCCGCACCAGCTTGCCGGCCTGGAGATCGGCCTCGCAGGCACTTTCGAGCAAAAGCCCGAAGCCGAGGCCGGCACGGGCCGCGTCGAGGATAGCGGTCATGCTGCGGCACGTGAGCCGTGGCTGATGCCGAATCACCCGCTTGGCGTCATTCGGACCGACCAGTTCCCAGGTATGGAACGATACCCATGACGTCATTGCCAGCGTCGGCAGGTCGGCGAGTTCGTCCACGCAACTCAAGGTGCCAGTGCGCTCGACGAGCGATGGACTTGCAACCAGGATACGCCTGATACGGTCGAGCTTGCGCATCGTCAGACTCGTCTGCGTCTCCGGCTCGTTGGTCGCTCTCACTTCAAGGTCGATTCGTTCGTTGATGAGGTCGGCGCGCCGGTCGGAGCCGATGATCTGCAGCTTGATCTTCGGATAACGTTCCAGGAATTCGGGCAGGATTCCCCCGACCGAGATGTCGACGAGGCCAAGCGGGCAGCCCATGCGCACCACACCTTGCGGGTCGGACTGAGCCTCGCTGACGATCGACTTGGCGCGATCGGCCTCCTGCAGGATGGTCTGGCATCTTTCGTAGAAAGCTTGGCCGATCTCAGTCACCCGGAAGTGACGGGTCGAGCGTTCTATGAGCCTTGCACCAAGCCCTTCCTCAAGCCGGCTGACCCGCCTGCTGAGTTTCGAACGTGGTATTTTGAGATCGCGACTTGCAGAAGCGAAACCGCCGCTGGAGACGACAGCGGCGAAATAATAGTAGTCGTTGAGATCGTCCATAAGAACAAGCTATCCGCGAGTAGGAATGAATGCCGGCCCCCAGCAAGGGTTGTATCCTCTCTCCCAAAAAGCGGTGATCACATTGTCGGCATTGGATTTTCTTTTCGCGACCTGTTGCGACAAAGCCAGCCAACACCGCATAGGAAGACAGACCAACAGCCGTCCGCGCGATAAATCGATCGGTGGATCCAGCTCGTTTGAAAGATTGAAAACGGGGTGCCTCAAGAAACGAGGCGGGCAGATGCCGACGTGCGATACGCAACGTACCTGTTCGGCTCACCTGAAAAGACGATCCTGAAAGACTGCCTTGAAGACTATGCGTCAAAAATGCTGCAAGGACGGTCCGGCAGGGAAGACCGGACCCGTCCCCGTAGCTGATCGGAGGTCACTCGGATCAGAAACTGATTTAAGTGCTCCCGGTCCGAAGACCGGGAGCATATCCACCAAGTGGATTAGAACGAACGCTGCAGACGGAAGTAGCCCGTCGTGGAGTCGTCGCCATCATCCGGATCGAGGTACTGAACCGAAGCCTTGGCGTAGAAGTTGTCGACGATCTGGTAATCAACGGTCAGACCGACCTTCCATGCATCACCGGCACCGTCGTAATCGCTAGGAACGGTGTCAAACGCGCTGGCACCGCCGATGTAGTTGCCGTAGTACTGAACACCCGGGGTGATTTTCAGCTTGTCGGTTGCCTTGATGGCGTATTCGGCAGCAACTGCCCATTCAGCCGTCGAGTAGTAGGAGTTCGGGCCGGAAGAGTACACAGCAGCGAGGCCGAGCGTACCGGGACCGATGTCAACCGTACCCATTGCACGGACAGCGCCGTCTTCGTTGTCGACGTCCCAGCCGCCAGTGACCTGGTAGCTGAACGCGCCGGCAGTGCCGCCGATGCCGAAGGCAACGCCGACATTGTTCGGACCATCGTTCGGAACAAGGAGGCCGGTGACGGGATCCACGTCACCCTGATAAACGCCGTCTTCCAGTTCATCGACGCTGATACCAGCGTAGAAGGTGCCGCTTTCATACTGATAGCGGATGGAGTTGTGCAGCGTTACGACCGAGCCGATGTCGTCGGTTTCGCCAGAGAGACCATCGTCCCACCAGCTGTAGAACAGACCAGCGCGGAAGCCCGCGATGTCGAGGTAAGCGGAATCGAGAATGGCGTCCTGAGCCGTGGCGTTGTCAGCATTGAACTGCATGACGATGACGCCGGTCAGCGGACCATATTCGGTGTCGCTCTTGGCCGTGAACTGAACCTGACCGCGGGTGACGGCATCCCAGTCCGAATCGCCGCCGACGTCTTCGCCAACGTTAACCTGGAAACGGATGTAGCCTTCGATCTTGAGGCAGGTTTCGGTGCCCGGGATGTAGAAGTAGCCGGTGCCGTAAGCGTCGCAGACGCGAACATATTCAACCGGTTCCGGCTCAGCAGCAACAATAGCGTCAGCTGCAAGAACCGGCGTCGATGCAGCAAATGCTGCTGCTGATGCAAGCAAAACCATTCTGATGTTCATTTACCAATCCATTCCTTTGTCGATCGGGGCTGGCTTCAGATCGGGTAGTCGATTTGAAGCCGGCCCAGTTTGAACAGCCATCTCGGCGTGCGGATCGATCGAACCGCCAAACCGTCATCACATACAAGGCCCTATCAAGCAATTCTCGATACACGCCAGATGGGTTCTCACGGGCAACTTTCCCCGACAACGTGATTTTTATACAACAATTTCAAATATTTATACGAAAGACACGCCAAACGGCTCCGCGACGGAAATCTTCCATCGCAAGCCGCAAACCCTAAACCCCTTTGTCAAATTCTCCACCGTCCGACCCCCGTCGAACATACTGGTGAAGCGCATAAATTCTACCGCCGGCTAATGAGCACAAACAAGGTGGCGGTTTAGAACATAGTGTCCTGAATTCGATACCAATGAGACAAAATTATGACATATCGCCCACTGGTTTCATCGAACATAACCCGGGAATCCTTACCAGGCTATTCACTTTTCCAGGAAATTCGGTCGATTTGAGCGTTTTTTCGCTATTTTTGAGGCTTTTTTTTGCAATAGCAGATCGCACATACTTAAACCCGGCCTTTGCCGAACCGGCAATCCCACGTGCAGCCGGAGTGCACACGCCGCCTCCTAAGGGCATATCTGAGGTCGCAGACTCACGCCCGGTCTCAGTCCTCATTGGATTTTGCATTATCGCGTGCGGTCACGGCCGCACGCTTGACCTCAATCCTCGTTTGATTTGGCATTGTCGAGAATCATGTAGTCGAGCGGCAACTGCGTCGAATACTTGATCTGCTCCATCGCAAAGGCGGAGGAAACGTCGCGAATCTCGATCTTGGCGATCATCCGCTTATAAAAGGCGTCATAGGCGGCAATATCGGGCACGACGACTCGCAGGAGATAATCGACATCCCCGCTCATCCGGTAGAATTCGACCACTTCGGGGAATTCGGCGACCACCTCGGAAAAGCGGCGCAGCCATTCGATCGAATGAGTGGCAGTGCGAATCGACACGAAGACGGTGACCTTGGTGTTGACCTTCTCCGGATCGAGGATGGCGACTCGGCGCTTGATGACGCCGTCTTCTTCCATCTTCTGGATGCGCCGCCAGCACGGCGTCGTCGAGAGCCCCACTTTCTTGGCGAGATCGGCAACGGCAAGCGTCGAATCTTCTTGCAGAAGACGCAGTATTTTTCGGTCGAGGCGGTCCATGCGCACAACAGTCCTTTCGAATTATTTTCTTTGTATAACTCGATTCCGCGCAACTAAAAGAATTTTGTTTCAGGAAAGCAGCATTTTCGTCCGTTCCTGCAAGACCGGGAGCAATTCTTTCTCGAACCAGGGATTGCGCTTCAGCCAGCCGCTATTGCGCCAGCTCGGATGCGGCAGCGGCAGCACCGCCGGCGATCGGTTGGACAGAAGACAGTCACGCCATGCCCGCACCGTCTCGGTCATATTGCCCCGCCTTTCACCGGCCATATGCCAGGCCTGCGCATATTGGCCGATGACCAGTACCAGTTCGATCTGTGGCATGGCCGAGATCACCCTTTGCCGCCAGAGGGGCGCGCATTCGCGCCGCGGCGGCAGATCCGCGCCCTTGCCGTCGTAGCCAGGAAAGCAGAAGCCCATCGGGACAATGGCGAATCGGTCGCGGTCGTAGAAGCTTGCCCTGTCAACGCCAAGCCATGACCGCAGCCGGTCGCCTGAGGCATCGTCGAAAGGCAGCCCGCTCTCATGCACCCGAAGCCCGGGCGCCTGCCCGGCGATCAGGATGCGTGCGCTCGACGAGATCACGGCCACCGGGCGCGGCTCGTGCGGCAGCCGGTGCTCGATGCCTTTTGCCGGCGCGTCGCGACAGATGCGGCAGGAGGCGATCTCCCGCCGCAGCGTCTCCAGCATGGCTTCGTCGGTCATGACTTTACTCCCATCCGACGATCCGCCCGATGAAGTGCAGGGCGCCGTCGAAACCGGAACTCTGGCGCGCATGGTCGCGCACATCGCGTGGCCGCTCGAAAGTCCCGGCCCAGAGGCCCGCCTTTTGAGCCTTCGCGTCGGCCTCCTCCTTGGCATAACCGCCATAGGAGATGGCCATGCCCTGGCGCACCATGGCGGCATTGATGTCGCCGCCCGCCCCGCTCCGGCAGATGACGAGCAGCCTGTCGTAGCGGTCGTGCCGGCTGCCCTGACAAAGTGTTCCAGATGCCAGCACCATGCCCTGCAGCGCCTCGCGCGCCGCGCGGCCACAGGCCCAGGCCTTCCCTTCCCGCTCGCAGCTCTGGTTGAGCTCCGGCGCATCGATGCCTTCGAGGCGCAAACGTTCGGCTCCCAATGTCAGACTGTCGCCGTCGGCGGCATGGAAAGCACCCATATGCTCGATTTTTGCCGCATCATTGAGCTTGGCGGCGATCAGCGCCACGAGCGCCAGCAGGGCAAAAGCGGTCACGCCGTCGCGAATCAGGCGCAGGCCCCGTGTCACGCTTTCGCCTCCTTAAAAAACAAATCCTTGGCAAAGATGGCAAACATCTTCTTAAGAATTGTCGATTAAGCTCTTATCCACCCTGGGATGAAGTTTCAACGTGCACATGAGTACCGGCGTAAGCACATCGACCGACAAGATCATCGTCGACAGGTCGCGCAGCCACCGCAACAAGGCCGTTTCCAAGGCCGTGCGGCAGACGCGCGAACGTCTTCAGTCCGGTCATGCGTCAAATTCCTCCTTCGATCGTGACGTGCTCAACATGTATGTGGCATCGGTGCTGCAGGGCGCGACGATCATGCCGCTCTTCGTCGTCATCATCACCGCGCTTGGCGTTTATTTCACCCAGAATACGCAATTGCTCTTCTGGGCGCTGCTGACACTCACCTGTCACACCGGCAATATCCTGCTGGCGCGGCGCGCGCGCCGGCAGGAAATCACCTCCGAGAGCGCCCGCAAATGGCGCCGCCTGCTGCTGCTCGGCCAGTTCCTGCTCGGCTGCTGCTGGGCCGTCTTCGCGCTGCAAGGCTGCGACACCTGCGAGCCGTCGAGCTTCATTCTCTATAAGGGCGCGACGCTGCTGATCGCGCTCTCCGTCACGGCGATGTCGAACTTCATGCTGACGCCCGCCGTGCTCACCGCCTTCTCGCCCGCGGTCCTGGCGCTCGCCGCCAAGAGCGGCCTGTCGCGGGACCTCCTCGAAATCAGCCTGACGGGGGCCTTCACCACCACCCTGGTCTTCTTCAATTATATCAGCGACCGGCTCTTCAAGTCGAACCTCAGAATTCTCTCATACCAGTCGGAGAAGGACGACCTGATCGCCGAGTTGGAAGTGGCGAAATCGATGTCGGACGAAGCTCGCCGCCGCGCCGAAGAGGCAAACCTCGCCAAGTCCCGCTTCCTTGCCTCCATGTCGCATGAGCTCAGAACCCCGCTCAACGCCATCCTCGGCTTTTCTGAGGTGATGTCGGCCGAAGTCATGGGGCCGCTCGCCAATCCGACCTACAAGGAATACGCCGGCGATATCCACCGCTCCGGCCAGCATCTGCTCGATCTCATCAACGAGATCCTCGACCTGTCACGCATCGAGGCCGGCAAATACGAGCTGAGCGAGGAGGCGATTTCGCTGCTCGATATCACCGAAGATTGCATCGGCATGGTCCAGTTGCGCGCCCGCGCCAAGAACATTGCCATTTCGGACCAGTTCGAGCGGCAGCTGCCGGCCATCTGGGCCGACGAGAAGTCGATGCGCCAGGTGGTGCTCAACCTTCTCTCCAATGCCGTCAAGTTCACGCCGCAGGGCGGCGAGATCCACGTCAAGGTCGGCTGGACAGCTGGTGGCGGACAGTACATCTCGATCAAGGACAACGGCCCCGGCATTCCGGAAGAAGAGATTCCCGTCGTCCTGTCGGCCTTTGGCCAGGGCTCAATCGCCATCAAGAGCGCCGAACAGGGTACCGGCCTCGGCCTGCCGATCGTCCAGGCGATCCTTGCCAAGCATGATGGGCAGTTCCTGCTGAAATCGAAGCTGCGCGAGGGCACCGAGGTCATCGCCATCCTGCCTGCCAAGCGCGTGCTCCAGAGCCTGCCGGCCGTCGAGGAGGCTCAGGCCGTCTTGCGCAAGCGCAAGAGTTTTGCCTGATTCAGCTAAAGCATGATGCCGAGAAGTGTGAGCGGTTTTTCGGGCGACATCATGTTGGATTTTTTGATTTGGATCCGGATTCAGATTTTCGGCCGATCCAGCGTGAAATCATCCAGATCCAAAGAACAGGTGCTTGCCGAGGACGAAGCCTAGATAGAGGCAGCAGGCGGCAATCATGCAGGTTACCGCGAAGGAGCCGAGATCCTTGGCGTGTTTGCCGACGATCGAAATCTCCGGCGAAATCCGGTCGATCACCTCTTCAACGGCGGTGTTCATCGCCTCCATCGAAAAGAGCCCGAGAAACAGAAGCACCGCGACGACGATCTCGCCTGCAGTGGCTCCCACCAACGCCAGCGCAGCGATCGAAACGATGAAGAAGCCAAGTTCCTGGCGGAAGGCTGCCTCTTTCAGCACTCGCAGGAAGCCCGCCCAGGAGTAGCTGGCGGCGGCGATGAAATGCCGAAGTCCGGTCTCTTTCGTCACCGCAGGCTTCGTCAAGATGCCCTCTCCTCTTCCCTGCATCACAGACCGGGAGAGGCTTTGCCGCCTCCCCTTCGATGAGCGAATACGCAAATACCGAATCCATTTGGGCGGCGCAAGCGAACGCGTGCGGATCGACGGCGGCGGCCGCGGCCTTAATGCTTATTCGACACACCCGCCTGGGCGAAGGTCGCCATGCCGGAATGGCAGGCGGCGGCGGCCTTGACGATGCCGGCGGCAAGCGCCGCACCGGTGCCTTCGCCAAGCCGCATGCCGAGCGCCAGAAGCGGCGTCTTGCCGAGCATCTCGATTGCGCGAAGATGTCCGGGCTCGCCGGAGACATGGCCGATCAGGCAATGATCGAGCGCGGACGGATTGGCGGCCTTCAGGATCGCTGCCGCCGCGGTCGCGACATAACCGTCGATCAGCACCGGGATGCGCTCCATGCGAGCAGCAAGAATGGCGCCGGCCATCGCCGCGATCTCGCGGCCGCCGAGCCGGCGCATGATCTCGAGCGGATCGTCGAGATGGTCACCATGCAGCGCCACCGCCTTTTCCACCGCCGCGATTTTGCGCTCGAGCATCTCACCTTCCGAACCGGTGCCGGGTCCCACCCAGTCACGCGCCGAACCGCCGTAGAGCGCATAGTTGATCGCCGCCGCAATCGTCGTATTGCCGATGCCCATCTCGCCGATGCAGAGCAAGTCGGTGCCGCCGGCGATCGCCTCCATGCCGAAGGCCATGGTCGCGGCGCAATCGCGCTCGGAAAGTGCTGCCTCCTCGGTGATATCACCGGTAGGATAATCGAGCGCCAGATCGAAGACTTTCAGTCCGAGATCATAGGCGACACAGATCTGATTGATCGCAGCACCACCCGCTGCGAAGTTCTCGACCATCTGTTGCGTCACCGTTGGTGGAAAGGGCGTGATGCCCTGCTTGGTGACGCCGTGATTGCCGGCAAAGATCGCCACCAGCGGCCGGTTGACGGCAGGTGTGCGGCCGGTCCAGGCGGCAAGCCAGAAGGCGATCTCCTCGAGCCGTCCGAGCGCGCCCGGCGGCTTGGTCAGCTGCGCGTCACGTTCGCGCGCGGCCACCAGCGCGCGGGCATCCGGCCCCGGCAGGTCACGAAGCAGGGTACGGAAATCGTCGAACGGCAGGCCTGAAACGCTCATCTGTGCGGTTTTCCTATAAATCCGGGTATTTCTTGTTTTTTCCACGCAAATCAGCTTCTTTGCGGATGGCAACTCTCTTAAAGCGGGCGGACGAGGCGAACAACTCCAAAAGCGCAGCCGCGACCATAAGCCGAGATGACCTCCGGCAGAACGAAGCAGAATGAAGATCAAGGACTATGCGGTCGATACCGCCCGCGCCGTCGCCTTCCTCAGCCGCATTCCCATGCCGCAATCGCTGTTCAAGGGCTATGACGGCAGGCTCGGCCCGCTGGTGCGCGCCTTTCCCTTCGCCGGCATCGTCATCGGCTTCATCCCTGCACTCGCCCTCCTCCTGCTTTTGGGGCTGCGCGCCGATCCGCTGATGGCAGCCCTGATCGCGCTTTCCATCCAGGTCTTCGTCACCGGCGCGCTGCACGAGGACGGCCTGGCCGATACGGCCGACGGCATCGGCGGCGGCAAGAGCCGCGAGCAGAGCCTCCTCATCATGAAGGACAGCCGGATCGGCACCTATGGCGCGATAGCGCTGATCCTCTCCTTCGCGATCCGCGCAGCCGCGCTTGCCGCCATCGCCCGCCATTCTGCGCCCCTCACTGCCGCGCTTGCCATTCCCGCTGTCGCGGCGCTGAGCCGCGGCGCCGTCGCCTGGCACTGGCAGCGGTTGGCGCCGGCAAAGGCCGATGGCGTGGCCGCCTCGACCGGCCAGCCGGACGAGGCAGCGATGCAGTTTGCGCTCGCCTCAGCCGGCCTCGTCGCAGCACTTCTGATCTGGCCGGCCTTCGGCCTGCGGCCGCTGGTCGCAAGCCTGCTCGCCACCGGCATCGCAGGGTTTGCCTTCACCGCCTTCATCCGCCGCAAGCTTGCCGGCCACACTGGCGACACGCTGGGCGCAACGCAGCAGATTTGCGAGATCGCTACCCTTTGCGCCCTTGCCACGGCTCTTTGAAACTCCGATATATCCACCATGCAAACACCCTGCGTTCACGTCTGCTCCCTGGTTTCAGCCACCGGATTTTGCGCCGGATGCGGCCGGACTCTTCAGGAAATCGGCAGCTGGATGAGCTACTCCGACACCGAGCGAAGACGGATCATGGCCCTGCTGCCGGCAAGGCTTGCAGGCGCCGTCAGTGTGTCGAACCACATGAAACCAAGCCTCGCCCGCGGGCCGGAGCGGCCTTTATGATCCGTTTGACCGTCTTCCTCGTCGTGATCGGCATCGGCCTTGCCGTGCTGATCGTCAACAATGACAGCGGCCGCATCCTCGGCCTGCAGAGCGATGACTTCGGACGCGTCGTCTATCTACTGCCGATCGCGCTGATGCTGTCGGCTGGCATCTGGGCGAGCCGGCGCAGCGTCGGCGAAACGATGCGCCAGATGATGATCTGGCTGGTCATCATCCTGGCGCTCGTGACTGTCTATCTCTATCGCCAGGAAGCGCTCGGCGTCGGCAACAGGCTGCTCGCCGGCTTGGTTCCCGGCCACGCCGTCGTCGTCACCACAAGTGAGGGCGGCCAGGAGATCATTCTGCACAAGCTACTGAACGGCCATTTCGAAGCCGATGTCGCGGTCAATGGCCAGACGATCGAGATGCTCGTCGATACCGGCGCCAGCATGGTGGCGCTGTCGCGCGAAGATGCCGAACGGATCGGCATCGACCTCTCCCGCCTCACCTATTCTATGACCGTCATGACCGCCAACGGCCGCGGCCGTGCAGCACCCGTCACCCTCGACCAGGTGGCGATCGGCCCGATCATCCGCAACAATGTCACAGCCAGTGTCGCCGAAGACGGCCGGCTCGACCAGAGCCTGCTTGGCATGAGCTTCCTGGAAACGCTGGGCTCGCTGCAGATGCAGACCGACGAACTCCGCATGCGCGATTAATACGGCTCCGCCGCTTTACGGCGGCAACCGGATCTGGCAGCTTGGGCGCAAGAACAACAAGACCACAAAGAGCAAAAAGAAACTCCTAGTCTGGTGGCACCGCATGTTCGACCGGCCTTCGCCTTGGGCGAGGCCTTGATCCATGGGTGCGACAGGAGTTTCGCAATGAATTCAGTCTGGCCGATCGTCATCGGCGGCGTTCTGCCCGCCCTGTTCTGGGGCATCACCGCCATCTTCCAGAAGCAGAGCGCCACATCAGCCACCGGCTCCGCCGTCTATCTGATCGCCTTTGGCGCTGCCTGCGCGCTCGCCGGCCTGATCGCAGCACTGATCTGGCGCCCTGCCCCATGGACCGCCGAAGGTCTCGGTTTTGCTGCCACATCAGGCGCCTGCTTTGCCGTCGGCACCGGCCTCATCAGCTTTGCGCTTTTCACTTACGGTGTCCCCGTCTCGAAACTCGCGCCGATCTGGAGCTGCAACGTGCTGGTGACGCTGGCAATCGGCGCCGTCTTTCTCGGCGAAGCCTCCGAGCTCGACACAATGAAGCTCGTCGCCGGCACCCTCCTCATCATCTCGGGCGCCCTTCTCGTCAGCAGCGCCTGACGGGAGACGCACGCAGCAACATAAGATAAGCAGTTCGCCGCCAAATGCTCCTGCGTTGCAGCGTGTTCTGCTTTGTTGCTATCCTGCGTTCAAGGCGTCTCGGCGCGCCATACTGGAGCCCGATATGAACCCACGACAATTGAAGACATTCCTCGCAGTGATCCGGCACGAAAATCTCACGCGCGCCGCTGCCGAGGTCAATCTCGCTCAGTCAAGCCTCAGCGACCAGATCCAGGCGCTGGAAGAGGAATTGGGCGCGGAACTCTTCCTCCGCTCCCGGCAGGGCGTCGTCCCGACACCCGCAGGTGCGGTCCTCAAGGCTTATGCCGAGGAGATACTGGCGCTGAACGACGAGGCGAAGGCCGCCGTCAGCGCCGCAGCCGGCAGCGCCGGACAGTCCATCACCTTGGGCACGCTCGAAACCATAGCCGCCGAAAGGCTAGCGCCCTGGCTGTCACTCTTTCGCAAGAAGAACCCACGCGTCGGTCTCAAGCTTAAGGTCAACGGCAGCGGCGAATTGCTTGCGCAATTGCAGCACGGCTCGATCGACGTCGCCTTCACCTTCGATCGCGAGCAGCAGGATGAACGCTTCTTGACGCGCCGCATCTGCAGCGAACCGCTGGTGCTGATTGCCGGCCGCGATGCGCAAGCCCGGCCGCCGGAAAGCCTCACGGCACTCAGCACCGTGCCCTTCGTCGCCACCGAAACCGGTTGCGTCTACCGTCACCTGTTCGACACCGCCTTTGCCGAAGCAAACATTGCAGCACCATCAATCGTCACGGAAGCTGACAGCATCGCGACGATCATCCGACTCGTTGCATCCGGCCCCGGTTATGGCCTCGTGCCGCGCCTTGCGCTCGGCCCGGCCGCCACACGGGGCGACGTCGTCGAACTGCCCTGGCCGGGCAAACCACCCGCAGCCTCGCTGGTGATGATGTGGCGGCGCAGGCACGTGCAGCCGCCGGCGCTTACCATCCTGCTGCAATCTGCGAGCGAAGAACTCTCGCCGCTCAGATCAGCCGATGCCCGCCTTCGACATGCAGGATAGTGCCTGTCGTGAATCCGTTGCCGATCAGGAAGCGGATCGCATCGGCAATATCATCAGGCCGTCCAACGCGCCCCGCCGGCAGGCGCTGCGCCATCGCGTCGAGCGTCGCCTGCTTGGCGTCGCCGGCGACGAAGCTCCAGATCGGTGTATCCACCCATCCGGGCGACACCGCGTTGATCCGGATCGGCGCTAGTTCGACTGCAAGTGCCCTGACCAGGCCCTCCAGTGCCGCATTGACGGCGGCGACCACCGATCCACGCGCCGCGGGCCGGTAGGCCGCAACACCTGACGTATAGGTGATCGATCCTGAGGGCGGCAAATGGGCGGCACCATATTTCGCCAGCATCAGCGGCCCGTAGAACTTGCTCTCGACCACTCTTTGCGCCGCCGCAAGCTCAATCGAAGGCAGCAGCTGATAGGCTCCTCCGATATCTGCCGCCGTGCTGACGATGTGATCGACCGGCCCGCCATTGCGGAACAGCGCCGCGACCTCTTCCTCCCGCGATATGTCGACAGCAATCGTCGCCACTCCAGGATGGTCACCGAGAGCGCGGCGGGCCGCCGCAAGCCTATCTTCGCTGCGTCCTGCAATCGTCACCGCCGCCCCTTCCCCGAGCAAACGCCTCGCCAGCGCCAGCCCCATTCCGGAACTGCCGCCAACAATAATGATCTTCGCGCCTTCGATCCTGATACCCGTCATCTGCCGTCTCCTTCTTGGCTGACGCAGCAGATGCCTCAGGCCGGAGCGGAAGAAAAACGGAAGAAACCGATGACGTCATCGAGTTTTCCGATGGTTGTTTCAGAAAACGATCAGTTGCGCAGCCGGTAACCGGTCTTGAAGATCCAGGCGAGTGTTCCCAGGCAGATCACCAGGAATACCGTGATCATCGCCAGGCTGATCGCCGGATTGACATCGGCGATCCCGTAAAAGCTCCAGCGGAAGCCGCTGACGAGATAGAGCACCGGATTGAGGTGGCTGACCACCTGCCAGAAGGGCGGCAGCATGCTGACCGAATAGAAACTCCCGCCGAGGAAGGTCAGCGGCGGCACGACCAGCATGGGAATGAGGTTCAGCTGTTCGAAATTGCCGGCCCAGATGCCGATCATGAAGCCGAACAGACTGAAGGTGATCGCTGTCAGCAGGAAGAACAGGATCATCATGAAGGGATGCTCGATCCTGACGTCGACGAAAAGATTGGCTGTCAAGAGAATGATGAAGCCGATCAGCATCCCCTTGGTCGCCGCCGCCCCGACATAACCGAGCAGGATCTCCGTCATCGCCACCGGCGCCGAAAGTACCTCGTAGATCGTGCCGGTGAATTTCGGGAAATAAATGCCGAAGGAGCCATTGCTGATGCACTGGCCAAGCAGCGTCAGCATGATCAAGCCGGGTGTGATGAAGGCGCCGTAGGACACGCCCTCTACCTCCTGGATACGTGAACCGACCGCGGCACCGAAGACGATGAAATAAAGCGAGGTTGAGATCACGGGCGAGATGACGCTCTGCAGCAGAGTGCGGCGCGTACGCGCCATCTCGAAGAAATAGATCGATTTGACCGCTTCAACGTTCATTTGCCCGCTCCCACCAGCGCCACGAAGATGTCCTCGAGCGAGCTTTGCCGCGTCGAGAGATCCTTGAAATGGATGTTGTTCTCGCCGAGTCGGGTCAGCAGTGCGGCGATGCTTTCCTGCTCGTTGTCAGTATCGAAATCATAGGTCAGCCGATTCCCGTCCGCTTCCAGCGTCAGTCCATTGCCGGCAAAACAGTCCGGCAGTCGGCTGAGCGGTTCGGTGAGATCGAGAATGAGCTGCTTGCGGCCGAGCTTGGCCATCAGCGCCGCCTTGTCCTCGACGAGCAGCAATTCGCCGCCATTGATGACTCCGACGCGGTCGGCGATTTCCTCCGCCTCTTCGATATAATGAGTGGTCAGGATGATGGTGACGCCGGAGGCCCTAAGCTCTTCGACGACATGCCACATGTCCTTGCGCAGCGTCACGTCGACGCCGGCGGTCGGCTCGTCAAGGAAAAGAATATCCGGCTCATGCGAGAGCGCCTTGGCGATCAGTACCCGTCGCTTCATGCCACCGGAGAGTTGGCGCAGCATATTGTCCTTTTTGTCCCAGAGCGAGAGTGCGCGCAGCACCTTCTCGATATGGGCCGGATTGGCTTTCTTGCCGTGCAGACCGCGCGAAAAGCTCACGGTATTGAACACCGTCTCGAACTGGTCGGTGGTCAGCTCCTGCGGCACCAGCCCGATCATCCCGCGGGTGGCGCGGAAATCCTTCACGACGTCGTGGCCGGCGACCAACACCCGGCCGCCGCTCGGATTGGCGATGCCGCAGATGATCGAGATCAGCGTCGTCTTGCCTGCACCGTTTGGCCCGAGCAGCGCCAGGATCTCACCCTTTTCGACGTCGAGATTGATGCCCTTCAGGGCCTCGAACCCATTGGCATAGGTCTTGGTGAGGTTCTGAACGGAAATGATGGGGGCCATGCGGGACTCTTGCGGATTCTTGGAAGTTACTTCGGCCGCTATATAGTCCCTTTGTAACGCTTTAACATCCTTAAGCCATGAACACTGCATTCACGCTGCTAACACAGTTGGCCCGCTGACCTGCTGACGCGGGCGAAGTAGCCGGCATCGGGTTTTGCGAAAGAAAGGCAGCGCCGGCTTCAGATGTCATCATCCGGTGATATTCATGCCCGATAAGGGAGCCGAGGCCAGCACCGGCATCCGCCCCGCCGCCCACCCCTTTGCGGAGCCGTCTCCGGGTGTTCTCGTTGCGCCCCTTTTTCGCTGCCTCGGCATGTAGTCAAAGTTATTGTTCAGTCACGAAGTGCTTGGAACCGGCCAGTATCCCCTGTTCACCCGCGTTCCGTCTTAGCCGGCCCTGCGCCGGCTTTCTTTTTATGTGCCTCTTCTCCGCTCCTCGCTCTTTCCGTGATCCATTGCGGATGAAAGCGACCAAGGGTGCACCCTTACAGCTCGTCGTAATTGAACCAATCGAAATCCGCTGCCTTCGCCCGACCCGACGTATCGAAAGCGAATACGCCAGCGAAGGCGCCGGTGAAGGAGCCGTGTTCGCCACGTCCGCCCTCGTCGGAAATCACGCCGGCGTCAAGGATCGGGCCGATCGGCTGCCAGGCGCCCTTGCCTTCTGTCTGCCAGAAGAATTGCAGGTCGTTCTCGCGGATTTCCATGGCGAGCTGAACGCGGCCCTCGGCGGCGATCGAAACCCCGCTGTCGGCGGGAAAGCTCAGGCGTCCGTTCGGGTAGTCGCCGTTGCAGGAGAGGATCGTCACGCAGCGGCCGAGTGTTTCGTGCAGCGTCACAGCAACCGCGTGGAACTTGTGACGGTTGTAGTAATGCGTCAGCCCCGCCACCTGCTGATAGGTGTCGGGCGAGAACTCGATCACGGTCTCGGCGCGGAAACTGTGGTGTTCCTGGCGGCGGGCGACCAGCGACTGTTCGAACCAGGAGCCGATGCTTTCGCGCGCAATCAGGCGCAGATGGCCGGGACGATCCGTGAGGTTAAAGATGCGCTTGGGCTCGGGCGTGCGCAGCCACTGGAAATCGGCAGGCAATGTGCCGCCGTCGAAGTTGTATTCGCTGCGCATCGGCTTTTCCACGGGAACCGCGCCAAAGAGGCCCGGCACATCGACATCCGGCACCGAGGTGCCGTTTTCAAGATAGAGCCAGTCATCGTCGCGCCAGACGCATTTCTGTAAGGATGTCTCGCGCCCCAGCGTGCAGCGCCGTTTCGGCGGTAGTGGCCGGCCGCAGAGATGGGTGTGATAGGCCTCGCCCTCCGGCGTCTCGACATATTGGCCATGCCCTGCTCGCTGCAGCACTGCGCCCGGATGATCCTTGGAGGTGATGAGATGCATGTTCGGATGCATCTCATAGGGTCCGTCGATCTTTCGCGACCGCGCCATGGTGACGGCATGGTCGTAGCCGGTGCCGCCCTCGGCGGTCGTCAGATAATACCAGCCATTGCGCTTGAAGAGATGCGGGCCCTCGACGAGGCCGAGCGGGCTGCCTGCGAAGATGTTCTTGATCGGCCCCTTCAGCGCCTTTGCCGCCGGATCCCATTCCTGCAGCAGGATGCCGTCGAAGGCCGGCGATTTCGGCGAGCCGCCATAGCTTTCGGTGCGGTGGTTCCACTGCATGTTGACGAACCACTTGCGGCCGTCATCGTCATGGAAGAGCGAGGGATCGAAGCCGGAGGAATTGACATAGACCGGCTCGGACCAATCGGCCTCGATCGTAGGTGCCGTGACGATGTAGTTCGGCGCATCCTTGAAATTGCCGTCGTAACGCTTGACGTCGGTATAGACCAGCCAGAACTGCCCGTCGGCATAGGACAGGCACGGCGCCCAGATGCCGCAGCTATCCGGATTGCCGCGCATGTCGAGCTGCGATTTCCGCTCTAGCGGCCGGCGCACCAGTGTCCAGTTCACCAGGTCCCGCGAATGGTGGATCTGCACGCCGGGATACCATTCGAAGGTTGAGGTGGCGATGTAATAATCCGCGCCGACGCGGCAGATCGACGGATCGGGGTTAAACCCGGGCAAGATGGGGTTGCGGATCATGACAGGGTCTCCTCCGACCGCTTTTTGCTGTACGTACATCAGATTATAGCAGAAAAAGGCCCGGAAGACTTGCCTCCGGGCCTGACGTGACTACTCGCGTTCGGCGGACTTGGCCCAGAGGTTGATGTCGGCCTCGCGGGCATAGACGTCGATCTCGGCAAGCTCCTCGACACTGAATTCGAGATTGTCGAGCGCCTTGACGCAATCGACGATCTGCGACGAGCGGCTGGCGCCGATCAGCGCCGAGGTCACGCGGCCGCCGCGCAGTACCCAGGCGATCGCCATCTGCGCCAGCGTCTGGCCGCGCCTTTCGGCGATCTCGTTGAGCTTGCGGATATTGTCGATGATCGAGGGGCGGATGTAGTCGCGCTTGAGAAAGTGGTTCTGCGCCGCGCGGCTGTCTTCGGGAATGCCACCGAGATATTTCGTCGTCAGCATGCCCTGGGCAAGCGGCGAGAACACGATCGAGCCCATGCCGACCTCATCCAGCGTATCGAGCAGCCTGTCGTCCTCAACCCAGCGGTTGAGCATCGAATAGCTCGGCTGGTGAATCAGGCACGGTGTGCCGAGATCCTTAAGGATCTTTGCGGCTTCGCGCGATCGCTGCGAATTATAGGAGGAAATGCCGACATAGAGTGCCCGGCCGGAACGGACGATATGATCGAGCGCGCCGCAGGTCTCTTCCAATGGCGTTTCCGGGTCGAAGCGGTGCGAATAGAAGATGTCGACATAATTGAGGCCCATACGCTTCAGGCTCTGGTCGCAGGAGGCGATCAGGTATTTGCGGCTGCCCCATTCGCCATAGGGTCCCGGCCACATGTCGTAGCCGGCCTTCGACGAGATGATCAGCTCGTCGCGAAGCCCAGCGAATTCGGTGCGCAGAATCTCGCCAAAGGCGGTTTCGGCACTGCCGGGCGGCGGGCCGTAATTGTTGGCGAGGTCGAAATGGGTGATGCCGAGGTCGAAGGCCGTGCGGCACATGTCGATCTTGCGGTCATGCGGCGTGTCGCCGCCGAAATTGTGCCAGAGGCCGAGGGAGACGGCCGGCAGCTTCAGGCCGGAACGGCCCGTGCGGTTATATTTCATTTTCGAATAGCGGTCTGCGGCTGGTTGCCAGCTCATAAGACTCTCCTTGCTAAAATATCTATACAGTCGTCATGCTCGCCTTGTGCCGAGCATCTGCCGCCCTGCCTGTAGATCCTCGGCACAAGGCCGAGGATAACGACTTTGACGGTATGTCTCGCGGTCCAACGAGATACAGGCATTCTTCCTGTTACTTCAAGAGCGCCTGCGCCTCTTCGATACCGAGGGCGGCCGGCTGCGTGCAGGTCGTCGTCAGGTCGATGAAACGGCCCTCCTCGCCCGACTTCAGGATCGAGGTCATGACGTCGACGCCGTGCAGCGTGCGGTCGAGCGAGCAGCGCGCATCGCGCCCCTCGATCAGCGCCATCACCATGTCGGCAAGGCCGGCAGTGCGGTAGTTGGCGCGCGCGCCGTTCGGGTTTTCCTGGTTGATCTTGCCGAACGGATGCTCCCAAGCCTCAAGCGGCTTGATGTCCTTGTCGCGGCCGCTGGCCTCGACGGTGCCGCCGAAGAAGTTCGGGTCCGGCACATAGAGCGAGCCATCGGTGCCGTAGAGCTCCATATTGGCATGGCGGTGCGACCACACATCCCAGCTCGCCGTCAGCGTCACCGTGGCACCGTTGACGAATTCGAGCAGCGCCTGGATCGTCGTCGGCGTCTTGACCGGGATGATCTCGCCATTGCGCGGCTCGCTGGTGATCGTGCGGGTGGGCGACGCCATCGAGGTCATGCCGCCGACACGTTTGACCGGGCCGATCAGATTGATCAGATTAGCGATGTAATAGGGGCCGAGATCGAGGATCGGGCCGCCGCCTGGCAGGAAGAAGAAATCCGGGTTCGGATGCCACATCTCCATGCCGGGGCTCATGACGTAGCAGGCGCCCGAGGTCACCCGGCCAATGCCGCCGTCATCGATGAACTTGCGGGCGAGTTGATGGGCGCCGCCGAGGAAAGTGTCGGGCGCGCAGCCGACGGCAAGGTTCTTCTGCTTGGCGATGCGGCGAAGCTCCTCGCCCTCTTCGAGCGAAAGCACCAGCGGCTTTTCCGAGTAGACATGTTTTCCGGCCTCGAGGATCGCCTTCGATACCCGGAAATGCGCATCCGGGATCGTCAGGTTGACGACAACGTCGATCTCGTCATTGACGAGAAGCGCGTCGATCGTCTGCGCTTTGACGCCATATTCCTTAGCGCGCGCCTCAGCCGCCTGCGCGTTGATATCGGCGCAGGCCAGCACCTTCAGCCCCTTGAAGAGCGGTGCCAGTGAGAAGTAAGTGGTGGAGATGTTGCCGCATCCGATGATGCCGACGCCAAGTTCCCTGGTCATGATGAAGCCTCAGTAGGTCTGGAAGGATGCGATCGAGCGGCTGATATTGCGGTCGATGTCATTCGGGTTATCGTGTTCGACGACGTAGTGCTTGGCCTTGGTGGCGCGCAACGCCGTCATCAGCCTGGCCCACTCGACCTTGCCGTGACCGACATCTGCCCAGCCGCTCTCATCCGTCGCCTCGCCGGCCGGTGCGATGTCCTTGACATGGACCGCGGTGATGCGCGGTCCGAGCTTCTCGATCCAGGCGAAGGGATCGGCGCCGCCGCGGATAACCCAGGCGATATCGGCTTCCCAGGAAATGTCGGGCGCGCCTTCGAAGATGTGCTCGATCGGCCGCGAGCCATCCTGCAGCTTGAAGAATTCGAAATCATGATTGTGCCAGCCGAATTCGTAGCCGGCAGCCTTGTAGGGCTTGCTGATCTCCTGCAGGCGTTTGCCGAAGGCCGCCCAGCCGGCAGCGTCGGACGGGCGTTCCTCGGCCGCCAGATGCGGCGCATAAATCGAATCCATGCCGAGGATCTTGGCAATGTTCAGCGACTTCTCAACCTCCTTCTCGAGGAAGTCGGGGCTGAAATGGCCGCTCGCCATAACCAGGCCATTCTTGTCGAGCTCAGCGCGAAGGCTCTTCAGCCCGGCATCGTCGAGATCGGCATAGATACCGCCGAAGCCCTCGACTTCGGCATAGCCTGATTTGCCAAGTTTTTCGAAAATCGCCGAATAAGGCTGGAAGTTGCGGGCGCTATAGAGCTGGTAGCTGAGTTTCGTCATTATGTTCTCCTTGGGCCTCGTGCCCATTCTTGCAAGATCAATCCGCCGACTGGCAGGAATACAGGTCGTAGAATCGGAACTCCGGAAGCGCGCCACGATCAAGCGGCCGTGCCGGGGTAAAGGTGATGCGGCGGCTCTCGCCGGCCGCGAGATCGAAGGCATTGTCGGAATATTTTCCGTCCGTCTCGGTCTCGATCATCACGAAGAGCGCAAGTCCCCTAGCGGTGACGTTGATGTCGACGGAGCCATTCTCCTCGACATATTCGTGGGTGACAGCAAGCCCCGCGGGCTCCAGCTCCAGCGCCTTGTAGGTACCGTTGACGTAATGCCCCTCGCCGCCCGTGCCGTTCGACGCGGTGAAGTGCCAGGCAAGCAGCGTTCCCTCGGGAATATCGGAAACGTCGATGCTCGCGGCAGTGACGGCCGCATCCGGCGAACACACGGCCTGCACGTCCTTCAGGTGCCGGCGTTCGCCCTTTACCGTCAGGATCGAGACTGCAAGATCAACGCTGACATCGGCAAGCGTGTCGTTGACCAGCGAGAAGCGGATCGTCTTTCCGTCATCGGAAGGAATGGCAGCGACCGCGACCGGTTGGAAGAAGCGCTTGACGAGATAGTGCATCGCCTTCCAGCGGCCGCCATAGTCGAGGCTCGACCAGGAGGCGACCGGCCAGGTGTCGTTGAGCTGCCAGTAGATCGTGCCCATGCAATGGGGTTTGAGCGACCGCCAGTATTCCACCGCCGTCTTAATCGCCAGCCCCTGCTGGATCTGGGAGAGATAGACGAAGTTCGGAAAATCCTTGGGGAAGCGGAAATAGCGGAACATCGTGCCGGCGATGCGCTCGTTACCGCCGGCATTCTTCTGGTGCAGCTCCATGACGGGGGAAGCGACGTTCATGTCCTTCTCCTCGGCATAGGTCCTGATCACAGGCAGCGACGTATAGGACTGGAAGCCGAATTCCGAGCAGAAGCGCGGACGCACCGAACGGTAATTGTCGAACGACTTGTTCTCGTGCCAGACCGACCAGTAGTGCATGTCGCCGGACCCGTCCGCATGCCAGGCATCGCCGAAATCGAGATAGCCGGACGCCGGGCTCGACGGCCACCAGAGCGCGCCGGGCAACGCCTTCTTCACCGCCTGCTCGATCGTGCGGTTGAGGCGATCATAGGAGACGAGATAACGGTCGCGGTCCTTGCGGGATTCCTCGAACCAGGTGAGCGCCCCGACCAGCTCGTTGTCGCCGCACCAGAGCACGATCGAGGCATGCGAGGAGAGCCGGCGCACATGGTAATCGACCTCGATCGTTACATTGTCGAGGAAGTCCTCGGTCGAGGGATAGAGGTTGCAAGCGAACATGAAGTCCTGCCAGACCATGAGGCCCAGCCGGTCGCAGAGATCGTAGAAATGATCCTGCTCGTAGAAGCCGCCGCCCCAGACGCGGATCATGTTCATATTGGCGGCTTTGGCCGATTGCAGCAGGTCCTCGGTCTTCTCGGGCGAAGACAGCGAAAATAGCGCGTCGGCCGGGATCCAGTTGGCGCCGCGGCAGAAGATCTCGCGGCCGTTGACCTTGAAAGCGAAGCGGCTGCCTGATGCATCCGGCGTGGTGATCAGTTCGATGGTGCGAAGACCGATCTGCTTGGCCACCTGATCCGTCGGCAATTCGACGGATAGCCTGTAGAGCGCCTGCTCACCGCTGCCAGACGGCCACCAGAGGCGTGGATTGTCGATATGGAAGAGATGGTTGACATGGGTCTCGCCATTGACGCCGACATCCAGGCGCACGCGCTCGCCGTCGAGCTCAAAATAGACCTGGGCAATGTCCGGCCCCTTGGAAAACAGCGTCGCCGTCACTTTGAGATCGACCGAACCGTCATTATTGTGGGTCTGGCGGGTGACGACGTGTTCGATGCGCGCCGTTTCGAGCTTTTTCAGCGCGATCGTCCCGTAAAGGCCGAGCGGCGCAATGGCGATGTTCCAGTCCCAGCCGAAATGGCATTGCGGCTTGCGCAACATGTTGCCGTCGGGGATTGGCGAATTTCCGGTGCTGTAGGGAATGTAGAAGGGCTGCTGCTTCTGCCGCGCAGCAGCAACAGCGATGCTGGAGGCAAAGACGATGCGAATGCTGTTGTCGCCTGATTTCAGCATGCTGGAGATATCGGGCCGGTAGCGGCGGAAGCTATTATCGGCTTCGAGCGCCAGGAAGCCGTTGACGTGGACGCTGGCGACCGTGTCGAGATAGTCGATATCGAGATACCAGTCGCCTTCGACCTCAGCAAGCGTGAA
Source organism: Rhizobium leguminosarum bv. viciae USDA 2370 (assembly GCF_002008365.1). Taxonomy (GTDB): domain Bacteria; phylum Pseudomonadota; class Alphaproteobacteria; order Rhizobiales; family Rhizobiaceae; genus Rhizobium; species Rhizobium leguminosarum. The sequence goes on along the minus strand of NZ_MRDL01000051.1, from coordinate 379,517 downwards.
GCTGCGCTCGACCGCCCATTCGCGCTCGGCGACCCACTGCACCTTTTCCTCGTTGCGGCCGAAATAGGGATCGGGGATCAGTCCTGCCCGGTGGAGCGCGGTGTGCACGTCGCCCGGCAAGATGATTGTAGTGCGGATCTCGCCATCGACAGAGGCAAGCTGCCACGAACCGGAAAGGTCGATGTTGAAACCGTTCTTCGGCAAGGATGTCATAGTCGTATCCCGATCGGGCCGCTCCTGGGATCGCCGGACAAGCCGGACCGCGGCCGAATTTGGCTGGCCTGATGGCCGATTGGAGGTAGGGCGGCGCCATTTCGGCTCCGCCCGCAGAGTTCTCTAGAGACGCAGCTCGCTTTCGGCATCGAAGACCGAGGCGACCGTCATGTCGAAGCTGAGCTTCACCTTGGCTCCGACGTTGAAGCGGCGTGCGCCGTTGACACGTACCGACATCGTGTGACCGGCATGTTTCAGCCACAGCAGATTGTCCGCGCCCATCGGCTCCTCGATATCGACGGTGGCGTCATGTTCTTCGCCGCCGGTATTCTCGTTGACCTTGATGTGTTCTGGACGGACCCCGAGCACCACTTTGCGGCCGGGCTGCAGCGTCTCGCTAGCGTCGTAGGCAGCGAGCGAGAAAATGACGCCGTTGGCCAAAAAGGCAATGCCGTCGCCTGATTTGACCAGCTCGCCATGCAGGAAATTCATTGACGGCGAACCGATGAAGCCGGCGACGAACAGATTGCGCGGCCTGTTGTAGATCGTCGTCGGATCGTCGAGCTGCTGGATGATGCCGCTCTTCATGATGGCGATGCGGTCGGCCAGCGTCAGCGCCTCGATCTGGTCGTGGGTGACGTAGATCATCGTGTTCTTCAGCGACTGGTGCAGGCGCTTGATCTCAACGCGCAACTCCGAGCGAAGCTTGGCGTCGAGGTTGGACAGAGGCTCGTCGAACAGGAAGACGTCGACGTCGCGCACCAGCGCCCGGCCGATCGCCACGCGCTGGCGCTGGCCGCCAGAAAGCTCGGCCGGCTTGCGCTTCAGGAGCGGCTGAATCTGCAGGATTTCGGAGGCGCGCGCCACGCGCTTGTCGATCTCAGCCTGCGGCACCTTGGCGACGCGAAGACCGAAGGACAGGTTCTTCTCGACGGTCATCTGCGGATAGAGCGCATAGGACTGGAACACCATGCCGATGCCGCGGTCCTTAGGCTCTTCCCAGGTAACGTTCTTGCCCTTGATGAAGATCTGCCCTTCCGACGCATCGAGCAGGCCGGCGATGCAATTCAGCAAGGTCGACTTGCCGCAGCCGGACGAGCCGAGCAGCACGAGGAATTCGCCGTCGTTGATGTCGAGGTTGAGATCCTTCAGCACGCTCACCGCACCGAAGTTCAGGGACAGATCCTTGATGGAAACGCTTGCATTCATATTCATGAGATCAACCCTTCACTGCGCCGGCGGCGATGCCGCGGACGAAAAGCCGTCCCGACACGAAGTAGACGATGAGCGGCACGAGACCCGTCAGGATCGTTGCCGCCATGTTGACGTTGTATTCCTTCACGCCCTGGACGGAATTGACGATGTTGTTGAGCTGCACGGTCATCGGATAGGTATCCGGCCGGGTGAACACCACGCCAAACAGGAAGTCGTTCCAGATGCCGGTTACCTGCAGGATCATCGCGACCACGAAGATCGGCAGCGACATCGGCAGCATGATCCGCAGGAAGATCTGCCAGAAGCCCGCCCCGTCGACACGCGCCGCCTTGAACAGTTCCTCCGGCAGCGACACGAAATAGTTTCGGAAGAGCAGCGTCAGGATCGGCATGCCGAAGATCGAATGCACGATCACGAGGCCGCTCAGCGTGCCGTAGATGCCGATTTCGCGCAGGATGATGACGATCGGATAGATCATCACCTGATAGGGAATGAATGCGCCGATGATCAGGATCGAGAAGAAAAGCTCAGATCCTCTGAAGCGCCAGTTTGCCAGCGCGTAGCCGTTCACCGAGGCGATCGCGATCGAGATGATGACCGATGGCACCGTGATGCGCACCGAATTCCAGAAACCGCGCGACAGGCCATCGCAGTTGAGCCCGGTACAAGCCTGCGCCCAGGCTTTCACCCAGGGCTCGAAGGTGATCTCTACCGGCGGCGAAAAGATGTTGCCGAGCCGGATCTCGGGCATACCCTTCAGCGACGTCACCACCATCACGTAGAGCGGCAACAGATAGTAGAGCGCTGCAATGATAAGCGTGCCGTAGAGCATGATGTTGCGCGCCGACACCGCCGGGCGCGGCCTGGGGCCGCTGGGGCCTTCGGCGAGTTTAGGCGCGACGGCGTCGATGCCGGCCGCGGTGGTGTTGAGAGTTCCTACATCAGCCACGCTTGCGCCCTCCGCCGAATTCCAGATAGGCCCACGGAACGATAATGATCGCGACTGTGACGAGCATCATGGTCGAGGCAGCAAAGCCCTGCCCCAGGTTCTGCGCCTGGAACATGTAATCGTAGACATATTTCGCCGGCACTTCCGAGGAGATGCCCGGTCCGCCCGATGTCTGCGCGACCACGAGGTCGTAGACCTTGACGATGCCGGAGGCGATGATCACGATCGTCGTGATAAAGACCGGCCGCATCATCGGGATCACGATGAAGAGATAGGTCCTCCACATCGGAATGCCGTCCACGCGCGCCGCTTTCCAGATGTCCTCGTCGATCCCACGCAGGCCGGCAAGCATCAGGCACATGACGAGGCCCGTTCCCTGCCACAGCGCCGCGATCAGAATGCCGTAGATGACGATTTCAGGCGTATAGAGCGGATTGAAGGTGAAACTTGTCCACCCCATCGAGCGCACCACCGCCTGAATGCCGAAATCGGGGTTCAGAACCCATTGCCAGACGAGGCCCGTCACGATGAAGGACAGCGCGAAGGGATAAAGAAAGATGGTGCGGAAAGTGTTTTCGAAACGGATCTTCTGGTCCATCAGTGCCGCGAGCATGAAACCGATGACCAGGCTGAAAATCAGCGAGAGGATGCCGTAGACAGCCAGATTCTCGATCGCCGTCACCCAGCGGGGTGCCGCCCAAAGGCGCTGGTACTGATCGAAGCCGACAAAGCTCAACCGCGGAAGGAGCTTGGAATTAGTGAATGAATAAAAGACCGTCCAAAACGTGCCGCCGACAAAGATCACCAGCGCCGTCAGGATCATCGGAATGGACGCAATCTTGGCATTCAGATTGCGCAGTAACTTATTTGGCCGGCCTGCTCGCGCTTGACCCGTCATGAATACTTCTCCTCAAATCGCAGCTGCGACCAGTGACAGATCGGCAAGGCGCCGCCTGTCGTCTCCACCTCTGAAACCTGCTGAAGATACCAGAGAGACGCCGCCGCCCGCCGGACACCGACCGTCCGGAACGATCCGGCCCCGAATGGGAGCCGGACCGCAAGGGCAGCGAATCTGCTGATCAGTCAGCTGAAGCGATGATCCCGGCGAAACGCTTCTGAGCGTCTTCCGGCGTCATCGACGGATTGGCGAAGAATTCGGAGAAAAGGTCTTCCTTCTGCTTCTGGCTGTCGGCCGAAAGCAGCTGGTCGGTGCCTTGGATCACGTTGCCCTTGGCCAGGATATCGAGACCCTTCTTCATGCAATCGTTGGCGGCAGCGAGATCGACGTCGCCGCGAACCGGCAGCGAACCCTTCTTCAGGTTAAAGGCAACCTGGGTCTTGGGATCGAGCAGGGTCTTGGCAAGCACGGCCTGCGCCTTGGACTTTTCTTCGTCCTTCAGCAGCGGGAAGTAGAAGGCGTCGCCGCCAGTCGAGATGATCTCGTTCACGCCGAGGCCCGGCAGGCAGGTATAGTCGGTACCGGCCTTCTGACCGGCGAGCGCGAACTCACCCTGCGCCCAGTCGCCCATGATCTGGCCGCCGGCCTTGCCTGTGATGACAAGGTTGGTGGCCTGGTTCCAATCCTGGACGTTGCTGCCTTTGGCCATGCGCCGAGCGTCGTCGGCCGCCTTGAACACCTTGGCGATTTCGGGCCCGGCGGCAACTTCCGCGTCCTTGTCCTTGAAGACCTTGTTGAAGGTATCCTTGCCGGCAACCGCAACCATCAGCACGTCGAAGGCGCCTGTCGCCTGCCACGGCTGACCGCCGACGGCGAGCGGAATGATGCCGGCCTTTTCGAGTGCCGGAGCCGCAGCGACGAATTCATCCCAGTTCTTCGGAACCTCGACGCCGGCCTTCTTGAAGGCGGCGTTCGAAAGCCACAGCCACTGCCAGGAGTGGATGTTGACGGGAGCGCAGTAGATCTTGCCGTCGATGGTGCAGGAATCGAGCAGGCTCGACGGACGAATGATATCCTTCCAGTGCTCGGCGGTCGCCACATCGGTCAGGTCGCGCATCAGGCCGGCCTGGACGAGTTCCTCGGCCTGGCGGCCATGGTTGAACTGGGTGGCGCCCATCGGATCGCCGCCGGTGATGCGGCTGATCATGATCGGACGTGCAGTGCCGCCGGAACCGGCGATAGCACCGTCGACCCAGTGGTTGCCGGTGGCGTCGAATGCCTTTGCCAGCTCGGCGACGGCAGCGGATTCGCCGCCCGAGGTCCACCAGTGCGTGACTTCGAGATCGGTGGCGTTGGCGGCGCCGAACGGAAGCGCGACCGAAGCGGCAAGCACGGCCGCCATTATACGGATTTTCATGAGTTCTCCTCCCTCACTGAAACGTTGCCGGAAAAACTTAGATCAATCGATTTCTCCACGCAACTGCCCGCAGGCAAATTTTTCCGCGATAACGGGAAATGCTACTTCTGCCTGTTTCCATCGGAAGCGCCGCATCCCCTGAAGCGAAATACAGTCGGCCATTCTCGCACATGCGTTTTTCAATTTATCTACTTGAATAAACATAATAATTTTACACGATAAATTGAGCCGTGCGATTCAGCCTCTTCGCAATCGCAAAAAAACAGAGCACGAATTGCCGATTCAACCTATGCGTACAATGTTGCAACGCACACAACAAAAAGCACTCGACATTTCTACTGTATCGTTACAGATTGCATTCCTCAGGGAGGCGCGATTTTGGCAGGCGGCGGGCTTACGACGCTGGAAAAAGCCTCTATAAGCGACACCAATTCGCGCGAGGCAGGCCTAAAGGGATGGAAAACAAGGGAAATTTCGAGAACACGGCATCGACGCCGGCAGCGCGCGAGCGCCCGACGTTGAAGACGATCGCCTACATGACCGGCCTTGGCGTGACGACGGTGTCGCGCGCGCTGAAGGATGCGCCGGATATCGGAGCGGAAACCAAGGAGCGGGTGCGCATGGTCGCCCGCCAGCTCGGCTACCAGCCGAACAGAGCAGGTGTGCGCCTGCGCACCGGCAAGACCAACGTCATTGCCCTCGTTCTCAGCATCGACGAGGAGATCATGGGCTTCTCGAGCCAGATGGTCTTCGGCATCTCCGAGGTGCTATCCGGCACGCCTTATCATATCGTCATCACGCCGCATTCCCACAGCAAGGACCCGATGCTGCCGGTGCGCTATATCCTTGATACCGGCTCGGCGGACGGCGTCATCATCTCCCGCATCGAGCCGGATGATCCGCGCGTGCGGCTGCTGAGCGAGCGCGGCATGCCCTTCGCCACGCATGGGCGCACCGATGCGGGTCTCACGCACCCGTTCCACGATTTCGACAACGAGGCCTTCGCGCATCAGGCGGTGGAAAAGCTCGTCAAGCGCGGCCGGCGCCGCATTGCCTTGCTGCAGCCGCCGAGCAAGCTCACCTACTACGCCCATATCCGCATCGGCTTCCAGACCGGCCTGCATGATTACGGCGCCGAGGAAGTGCCGCTGCGCGTCAACACCGACGCCCCGCTCGCCGACATCCGCGACATCGTCGAGGTGATGATGCGCTCGGCCAACGCCCCCGACGGCATCGTCTGTTCGGCCGGTAGCGCGGCAATCGCCGTCAATGCCGGCATCGAAGCCGCCGGCAAGGCGCTCGGCCGCGATCTCGACATGGTCTCCAAGCAATCGGTACCGATCCTGAACTGGATCCGCCCCGAGATCATCACCGCCCAGGAAGACGTGCGCCAGGCCGGCCGCGAAATGGCCAAAGCCGTCATCGCCCGCATCGACGGCGTCGAACCGGAACTGCTGCAGAGCGTCAGCCAGCCGACTTGGCCGGAGAGCGGCAGGTAGGCGGTCGGTTGAGGGAACGGACCGTCGGGCTCAAATCCGACGATCAGCTTTGGATCATCACAGGTCTGCGACGACGAAATTCACCAGTCGCCCCGGGACCAGAACTTCCTTGACCACCATTCTGCCGTCGAGCAAGGCCATGACAGCGGGTTCCGATCGCGCCGCCGCCAGCAGCGCCTCGCCGAGGTCGGCTGCAGCTTCGAAGCGGTGGCGAACCTTGCCGTTGATCTGCACCACATATTTGCGGGTTTCCATATCGATCATCGCAGGGTCGAAGGTCGGCCAGGAAACCCATGTCAGTGTTTCCCGGTGACCAAGCTTGCTCCATAACTCCTCCGCGATGTGAGGCGCAAAGGGTGCCAGTAGCAACACGAATGTCTCCACCACTTCGCGCGGACGCGCGGCTTCTACCGTCAGTGCATTGGCCAGTTCCATCAGCCGGGAAACCGCGGTGTTGAACCGCATTGCGTCGATATCCGCCGTCACGGTCTTCACCGTCTGGTGGCGCAAGCACAGAAGCTGCGGGCTCGGGGCCGCCTCCTGCACCGCTGAGGAGAGTCCGTCGCTCTCGTCGCAAACAATACGCCAGGCGCGCTCTAGAAACCGGCGCACACCGATCACGCCAGCGGTCTGCCAGGGTTTTGCCGCATCCAGAGGCCCCATGAACATTTCGTACAACCGCAAGGCGTCGGCCCCGAACTGATCGACGACATCGTCGGGATTGACGACGTTCAACCGCGACTTCGACATCTTCTCGACGGCGCGCTGCACTTCGACCGGCCCAGCGAACCATCTGCCCTGCTCTTCGACGACGGAAGACGGCGCGTAATACCGGCCCGCCGCATCGCGGTAGGAATGAGCAAGGATCATGCCCTGGTTGAACAGACGCTGGAACGGCTCTTCCGTCGAAACGACCCTGATATCGTAGAGAACCTTGTGCCAGAAGCGGGCATAGAGCAGATGCAGGACCGCATGCTCGGCACCGCCGACGTAGAGATCAACCGGCATCCAATAGCGCTCGGCCTCGCGCCCGACGGGCTCGCGGGCGTTGCCGGGATCGAGGAATCTGAGAAAATACCAGCAGGAGCCCGCCCATTGCGGCATCGTGTTAGTCTCCCGCCGTGCCGGAATCTCGGTGGCCGGCACGATCGTTTCGACCCAGGCATGCGCACGGGCAAGCGGCGGTTCGCCGTCCGGCGTCGGGGCGTAGTCGTCCAGCTCAGGCGGCAGCAGCGGCAGGCATTCCTCGGGCAGCGGCATCACCGAGCCATCCGCCAGATGCAGCACCGGTATCGGCTCGCCCCAGTAGCGCTGGCGGGAAAACAGCCAATCGCGTAGGCGATAGGTGACTTTAGGCCAGCCTGCGCCACTCGCCTGCAGCCAAGCAATCATGGCTTTCCTGGCCTCCGGCGCGGCCAGACCATTCAGGAAGTCGGAATTAACCATCCTCCCCTCGCCCTCAAAGGCCGCCTTTTCGATGTCGTCCGCACTGTCGATCACGCGAATGATCGGCAGGCCGTGCGCGCAGGCAAAGGTGTAGTCCCGCGCGTCATGGGCCGGCACCGCCATCAAGGCGCCGGTGCCGTAGCCCGCCAGGACGTAATCGGCCACCCAGATCGGTAGCCGGGCGCCGGTTGCGGGATTGACGGCATAGGCGCCGGTGAAGACGCCGGTCTTCTCGCGTCCAGCATCGGTACGCGTCGTTTCCTCCAATGCCTCGGCCTCGGCAATATAGGCGGCAACCGCCTCTCTTGCTTCGGGCGTGACGGTGGTGGCGACAGCGGGATGCTCCGGTGGGAGCACGATATAGCTTGCTCCGAATAGGGTTTCGGGGCGCGTCGTGAAGACGGTAATGCCCTCCGTGCCATGCTCGAGCGAAAAACGGATTTCGGCCCCTTCAGAACGCCCGATCCAGTTGCGCTGCATGGTTTTCAGGCTTTCGGGCCAATCGAGGCCATCCAGTCCCTCCAGCAGTCGGTCAGCATAAGCCGTGATGCGCAGCATCCACTGGCGCATCCTGCGGCGGATGACGGGATCGCCGGTCTCGACGTAACACCCGTCCTTGACCTCCTCGTCGGCGAGCACGGCGTTCTGTGCCGGGCACCAGTTGACTGCGACCTCGGCTTGATAGGCGAGGCCCTTCTCGAACAGCTTCAGGAATATCCACTGTGTCCAGCGCAAGTAGGCAGGATCGGTGGTGGCGAACTCGCGGCTCCAGTCATAGGAGAAACCCAACCTTTGCACCTGTCCGCGAAACGTCTCGATATTGCGCTTCGTCGTGACATCGGGATGCACACCGGTCCGCATGGCGTGGCGCTCCGCCGGCAGGCCGAAACTGTCCCATCCCATCGGATGCAGGACGTTGAAGCCGCGCATGCGTTTGTAGCGGCACATTATATCAGTGGCAGTGTAGCCAAGGGGATGGCCAACATGCAGGCCCGCGCCCGAAGGATACGGAAACATGTCGAGCGCGTAGAATTTCGGCCTGGCGGGATCGATTTCCGCGCGAAAAATATGGTGATCGGCCCAATAGGCCTGCCACTTCGGTTCGATCGTCCTGGGATCATAAGGCATGCATCACTCCTGGCGCCGACCGGCTCTGGCGGCGGCGTGTCCTGAAAAGTGGAGGCGTTCTTTGGTTCAGGAGCAGCTACGGCTGCCGGTGCTCCGGTGACGTCCGGCAGCCGCAGCTAAGTCGAAACGCGTGCGGAGTTGCGACGCAGAACGTCCGCGCGACGCTCCGGACGAAAAAAGCGCGATGTGGCTTTGGAAACGATCTGGTGTCCATGGACGGTGACTCAAGGCAAATAAGGAGAAAGCAAACGACGTGTTAACCCGGCTCCGATCAGGAGGCCGTGGTGGTAAGTCGTGCGTCGCGTGCGCGAACGTCTGCTGCTTGAGTTGCCATAACCATCAACCAAGAGTGCCCGATATGATCGCTTCTGCCAAGAGTGCATTCGCGCGAAAATCAGGATCTGTTCAAATCCCGCGGCGCGCTCTTTACCAGTTGATCGAGCACCGCCGCGACCTTCGGGTTGCGCACCTCGCCGCGCCGGCTAATCGCATGGATGCCGCGGTAGGCGGCTGGCGCCAGCGGCTTGACGGTCAGGCCTTCGCGAAAATCTCGAAGCGCCAGTCCGGGCATCACCGAAATCGAGCATCCGGCTTCGACAAGCGCGAACACGACTTCGAAACTGTCGCTGAAGCCATTGATGACGGGCTCGAAACCAATGTCGCGGCAAGCCTTGCGGATGGTCATGGAATAGGCGCTGGAGGCGACGTCGAGCGCCCAATGTTCATCCCTCAGCTGGGCAAGTTCGATGACGGGCTCGCTCTCCAACCTGTGGCCAGCGGGCAGCAGCACGAAGAGCTGGTCGCGGCAGAGGAACAACGTGTCGGCCGTGCCCTCCAGCGTATGCGGATCGAAGGATATGTCGTCGGCAACGACGATGTCGGCCTGCCAGGCCCGGAGCGCGGCCACGCCTTCGGCAGGTCCCATCGTCGTCATGACGATGTTGAGATGCGGATGGTGGATCGCGAGCTCGCGCATCGCGGCCGGGATGAAGGAGGACGCCGCGGAGGGTTGGGCGGCGATCCTCAAGTCGCCGGCGACGATGTTCTGCAGCTCGGCAATATCGGTTTTGGCTTCCTCGACGACGGCGAATATCCGGTCGGCATGCAGGACGAGCCTCTGGCCGGCCGGTGTCAGCATCACCCCTCGCCCGCGCCGCTCGACGAGCGGGATTCCCACTTCGTCCTCCAGTTGGGCGATCTGCTGAGAAACGGCCGATGAGGAAATACCCAGTGCGTCGGCGACCGCCGCCATCGTCTCGCGGCGCGAAAGCTCGCGAAGTGTGCGCAATCGGAAGAAATCCGGCCTGTTTCCCCGGCCGATCATTTGGCCATAATTTCTAACCTATATACTTACTTTAATTAAGTGGACCTGAAGAAAGCTGCACCTTAGCCTTGGATTCGCAAGCGGGCATCGGTTCGAAAAAAGCCAAGATTGCCGGCCATCTCATGAGACGAACCAGGGGGATATCGACAGGATGCAGCAAAGCGGCGTGCCCTATTTCAGCCAATGGGAAACACCCGGCATGACGTTGCCGGTGCTTGCCGAGGGACAACAGGCCCTGCTCGGCGACCCGCTCTGGCATCAATCGGGGGCCGCAACGATCGAGGAATATGCGCGCTGGGCAGTCAATGTCTGCGGCATGGCCTGCCTGAAGATGATTCTTGCCGCACGCGGCGAGATCCATCCGACACTCGAGCTTGCCCGCGCCTGCACCGCCTATGGCGGTTATGTCGTCAACGAAATCGATGCCTCGATCAAAGGGCTGATCTACGCGCCCTTCGTCCGCTTCGCCACCGACCGTTTCGCACTTAGCGCGGAGACGATGACCGGCGTCGAGACATCAGCCATTCCCGAGCTTCTGTCGAAGCGCCGGTTCTTCATCGCCTCGGTGAACTCGGGCATCCGCTGGCCGGAGCGCGAGCCGCCGTCGAAGGGCGGGCATCTGGTGCTGGTGACGGCGGCCTCGCAGGGGGCAATCCGATTCCACAACCCGTCCGGCCACGACGCGGCGAGCCAGGCCGATGTGACGCTGCCGCTTGCCGTCTTCGACCGCTTCTTCGCCAATCGCGGCATATCGGTCGACGCCTGACCTTTTCAACACCAGATCGTTTCGGAGGCTTTCATGACCCCTTCCCCACACAGGCTGCGCATTGCCGTGCTCTTCGGCGGACGCTCGGCCGAGCATGAGGTTTCCGTGCTCTCGGCAACCAATGTCATGGGCGCGCTCAAGCCCGAAAAATACGATGCCGTCCCCATCTTCATCACCCGCGCGGGACAATGGCTGCTGAGCAGTTTCGAAGACGGCATATTGGCGACACCTTCATCAGGCACGGGAATCTGCCTCGTGCCGGGCGGACGGGGCCGGATGCTGGCGATCCCGGCCCACGGCGCGCCGCATGAACTGGCAAGGATCGACATCCTGTTTCCCGTGTTGCACGGACCCCACGGCGAAGACGGCTCGGTGCAGGGGGTAGCGGAGGTGGCCCGCGTTCCGCTCGCCGGCTGCGGCATTCTCGGCTCCGCCGCAGCACTCGATAAGGACATCGCCAAGCGCCTGCTGAGGGCGGCGGGCCTGCCGGTAGCGCGTGCGGTGACGATCCATCAGGGTGCTGCCCCTTCGCTGGCAGCCCTCGAAGGTGAACTCGGCCTGCCGCTCTTCATCAAGCCGGCGCGGCAGGGATCGTCGGTCGGTGTCGCCAAGGTCCATGCCAGCCAGGAATTCGCGCCCGCCCTTACTGAGGCGTTCCGCCACGATCGCACGCTGCTCGCCGAAGAATTCGTGCGCGGCCGCGAGATCGAATTCAGCGTGCTGGAGGATGCGGCAGGAGAACTCTTCGTCTCCCGGCCGGGCGAGATCGTGCCGGCGGAAAGCCACGGCTTCTATAGTTACGATGCCAAATATATCGACGAGAAAGGTGCGGCGCTGAAAGTGCCGGCCGAACTGCCTGAGGAAGTCGAGGCTGCCATGCACGACGCGGCCGCAAGAGCCTTCCGGGCCGTCGGTTGCGACGGCATGGCCCGCATCGACTTCTTCCTGACTGATGACATGCAGTTCCTGGTCAATGAAATCAACACCATCCCCGGCTTCACCAATATCAGCATGTATTCCAAAGCGATGGCGGCAAGCGGCGTCGGATACGCCGAAATCATCGACAGGCTCGTCGACCACGGCCTGGCGCGCGCCGGACGCGTCGCCTAGGCGGGAGCTCGAACATGAACAGGTCGGTCTTGATGTCGGGATGTTCCGGCGGCGGGAAATCGACGCTGCTTCAGGAGCTTGTTGCCCGCGGTCATGCCGTCGTCGAAGAGCCCGGCCGGCGCATCGTCAAGCAAGAACTTGAAGGCGACGGCGCAGCCCTGTCCTGGGTCGACATGGTGGCCTTTGCGCGCCGCGCGATCGAGATGGCGATCGCCGACCATGCAGCGGCGTGTGAGCAGACCGGCTGGATGTTTTTCGATCGCGGGCTGGTCGATGCGGCGGCAGCGCTTCAGCACCTCACCGGAGAACCTATCCTGGAAAAATTGAGCGTAGCCCACCGCTGTCACCAGACGGTTTTTCTGACCCCGCCATGGCCCGAAATCTACACGACCGATCCCGAGCGGCGCCATGGCTTCGACGAGGCTGTCGACGAATATGGTTGGCCGCGATCTATCCGACGCTCGGCTACGACATCATCATACTGCCGAAAATCGCGGTCGCAGACCGGGCGGATTTCATCCTCGACTGCCTCTCTCGGGAAACGAGGCAGCAGTAGACGCGATCATCAGGGTCGTGCCTCTCGGCCGCCCTCTCCGAGGGCTCAGCGCCTGCGAAAGACGCACCACTGGAACGACTGCCGGCCACCAGCGGGTGTCGTGTGCTCCTCGCGCCAGTCGCGCTGAAGCGCGAAGGTGGACGAGAATTCACTCGCAAGCGCTACCGCGTCGTAGCGCTGGACCGGCAGGCCGCTGCACCGTTCCGGCCCGTCCGGCGCGAAGGTGGCGATGATCACGGCGCTGTCCGGCGCCGTGCCGGTTTCGAGCGCATGCCGATAGGCCAGCCGCTGCTCGGGCTCGGTGAGGAAGTGAAAGACGGCGCGGTCGTGCCACACATCGTAATGCCGGTCGGGTTGCCATGAAGTGACGTCAGCAACCACCCAGGCGATCCGGCCGGCTTCATCCCGTAGCCGCGCCTTGGCGACCTCGAGCGCCGGCGCGGCGATGTCGACGACGGTGAGGTCGGACCACCCGCGCTCAATAAGACGGTCGACAAGGTTCGATGCGCCGCCGCCCACATCGATCAGCGAGGCCGTGACCGGCAGTTGCAGCTCGTCAAGCGCTCGCAAGGAAGGCCCGGGCGTCGGCTGATACCAACTGACGCTGTCGGCAGCTTTCGTGCGGTAGACCTCGTCCCAGTGTTCCCGCTTCGCGCCTGTCATCCGATATCCCCATCTCTTGCGGAGCCCGACATCCTAACAGATCAACATGTAGGGACTGAGACGTCCGCAACCAATGCAGTTCCCAAGACCACTTCCGCATTTCAGGAAGGGAGGTGCCGGTAAACGAGATCGGCGGGATCGGTTCGGGGTGCTGCGGGATCGAGACGCGCTCCCAGCCGTTCCGCAACCGCAACGGATGCGGCATTGCCGGGAGCGATATAGCTGACAAGCGATGGCAGCTTGAGTGTCGCAAAGGCCCAGTCGCGCAGCGCCAAGGCCGCTTCGGTAGCATAGCCCTTGCGCTCATATTCCGCATAGACGAACCAGCCGAGCTCCTTCTCTGGAAAGAGCGGCCCGTGATTGATCCCTACCTGACCGACGCATTCGCCAGTTTCGCTGAGCTCCATCGTCAGCGCTCCGTGGCCGAAAAGCTGCCAGAGAGCGACGTCGTGACAGAACATCCCCCACGCCGCGCGCAGATCGAACGGGCCGCCCATTCCGAGCGATCGCGGCGACGCCATCAACTGCGCATAGGCGGCGAAATCGTCGATATCTGGCATGCGGAGCCTGAGACGCTCGGTTCGGATGGTCATCGCGCCCGTTTCGGACATGTCGCCGCCTTCTCTGTCAGCTTGGTTTTGAAGTTTCGGCCGTTGAACGGAATATCCTAGCTTTCAAATGCCGGGGCGAATTGCAACGTCCCGCTTGGCCGGGATCCGCGAAAAACAATCCGCTGCACGAGCCGCGTATCGAGGTCGAGATACTTCAGTTGCCCGTCGCTGCTGAAACCGACACGGCTATAGATGTCGGGATTGCCGATCAACGCGCATCCGCTGGCACCCATCTCGTTCAGCAGTTCGAGACCTCTTGCAATCATCGCCTTACCGATGCCTTGCCGTTGTCTCTCCGGCTTGACCGATATCGGCCCCAGCCCGAACCAGCCATCATGCGCGCCGTCGATCGTCACCGGGGAAAACGCGACATGCCCCAGGATCTCGCCGTGCTGCTCTGCGACCAGCGATATTGTCAGATCACCGTTTTCACGAAGTCTTCGAACAATCTCCGCTTCCGTCCCGTCGCTGTAAGACATCGGCTTGAAGGCGGTCGAGGTCAGATCATGGATCGCGTCGAAATCCTCCGGCGTTTCGTCTCGGATAAGCATCACGGTCAATTCCTCGGGCGCGTTGTCGCGTATAAATAACGTCTTATCCTATTGAAACGAAGTGTCGTAGACCCACGCGAATCTCGCGCGAATCGGTTGCCCCTCTTCCGCAGAGGATTTTCCGAGGCTATAGACGGAGAGGCGTGGGCACCGTCCTGCTGATCGAAACATCGAAGCGTGAAATTTCTGCCGGCACCGTCCGAAGGGTGTGAGCGTCTTCGCAACCAGAGGTTCTGCGATGAATAATATCGCCGATCACGGTGTTCGTTTCGGACGAATTGCCGCCATGCTGCCAGTCAAGGACATGACCAAAGCCTACGATTTTTATGCCAATGTCCTCGGCTTCCAGAAAATATTCGAGAACGGAAATCCTGTCGGCTTCATGATCCTGAAGCGTGATCGTGGGGAGCTGCATCTCACCTTGCAGCCGAGCCACAAGGCTGCGGACTTCAATGTTGCGCACCTGATGGTGGACGATGTCGATGCCCTGCACACGGTTTGCCGGCAATACGGGTTAAGAATCATCAAAAGCCTTCAGCACAAGAACTACGGATTGCGGGCATTCGTGTTTGAAGATCCCGACGGGAACCGCATCGACGTCGGTCAACCGATCTAGCCCGATCGCCGCAATTGGATGCCTTGCAGACTATCCGATCGGGCCTGCGCAGGGAGCGCCACCCCAGCGGATCGTAGATGGAGAATTTGAGGGCACAATGACGAAAAAGCCCGGCGCGACGGCCGGGCTTTTCCTCGATCTCTTCTCAGCGACCTCAGAAGGTTGACGCACCGCTGCCCCAGGGGCCGTGGTGAAAATCCTTGCCGTCCAGGCGGTCGAAACCGTGGGCGCCGAAGAAGTCGCGCTGCGCCTGGATGAGGTTTGCCGTTCCCCTGCCCTGGCGATAGGCGTCGAAATAGGTCAGCGCCGAGGTCAGCGCCGGAATCGGCAAGCCGGCGGCAATCGCGGCACCGACGACGCGGCGTAGCGCCGGGATCGATTCCTTGACCATGTCGGAGAAGGCAGGCGTGACGATCAGGTTGGCAGCATCCGGCGCCTTGGTGAAGGCCGAGGTGATCTCGTCGAGGAACTGCGAGCGGATGATGCAGCCGGCGCGCCAAATCCTGGCAATCGTCGGCATCGGCAGCGACCAGTTGAACTCGCGCGATGCTTCCGCCATCACCGCAAAGCCCTGCGCATAGGCGCCGATCTTGGCGGCAAACAGCGCCAGTTCCAGATCCTTGTTGAGTTCGGGGCCGTAAGCGATCGGGAAGGACACAGCCTGCGTGCCGAAGATCTTTTCAGCGGCTTCGCGCTGCGACTTCATCGAAGAGAGGCTGCGGGCGGCGACGGCGGCTTCGATCGCCGTTGCCGGAATGCCCATATTCTGCGCCTCGATCGCCGACCACTTGCCGGTGCCCTTCTGGCCTGCCTTGTCGAGGATCATGTCGACCATCGGCCCGCCGGAGACCGGATCAGTGGCCGCAAGCACCTTCTCGGAGATTTCAATCAGGTAGGAGTTCAGCCGGCCCTTGTTCCATTCGCCGAAGATGCCGGAGATTTCGGAGGCGCTCTTGCCGAGGCCGTCGCGCAGGATGCCGTAGATTTCGGCGATCATCTGCATGTCGGCATATTCGATGCCGTTATGGATGGTCTTGACGAAATGGCCGGCGCCGTCATTGCCGAGCCAGGCGACGCAGGGCTCGTCATTGTAGCGGGCGGCAATCGATGTCAGCACCTTCTCGACGCGCTTCCAGGACTCTTCTGTGCCGCCGACCATGATCGACGGGCCGTGGCGCGCACCTTCTTCGCCGCCGGAAACACCCATGCCGATGAAGGTCAGATCGGTATTCTTCAGCCGGTCGAAGCGGGCGACGGTGTCGCGGAAATTGGCGTTGCCGGCATCGATCATGATGTCGCCCTTGGAGAGATGCGGGCGCAGCAGCTCCATCTGCTGGTCGACAGGCTCGCCCGCCTTGATCATGATGATGATCGGACGCGGCGGCCGGATCGCATCGACGAACTCTTCGATCGTCTTGCAGGGAATAATCTGCTTCTTCAGATCGCCGGCGCTTTCGTAGAATTCGTCGGTTTTCTCCGGCGTGCGGTTGAACACCGCGATTTTATTGCCTTTCTCCGCGATGTTGAGCGCCAGGTTGGAGCCCATGACCGCAAGACCGATCAGTCCGATTTCTGCCTTTTCCACGACAAACCTCCGATGTGTCATTTGGACCGGTGTTGTGGCACTGTCTCGGTCAAACGGCAAGTCTCGCAAGGGTCTAATCGGTTCGCAAAAGCCAATGAAATGAAGCTTGCAATATCGCCGCTTGTCCGACAACCCGCCGGCTGGCGCCTACTCCGGAAGCCCTAGTTTTTTCGTGCGCCCCGCCCGCAATGCCCTATCTGTTATCATCAGTGCCTCGGGAGATATCGCATTGGCATCGGGAAGACGAAAAGATACGGCTCTCCTGGCGGCCCGCGCCGGCTGCTACCGCGAGTCTATGCCGCCGCCGGCGCTGCGACGCCATTTCAGCCGCCTCTGGTCGCATGCGCTTCATGACGGACCGCCGGCAATGGTGGCGATCGTGCCTGACGGCTATTGCGATCTCCTCTGGATCGACGGCCGGCTGGTTGTCGCCGGTCCCGACAGGACAGCGTCCTTTCCCGTCATCCGGCCGGGCGCGACAGTCATCGGCGCACGTTTTGCGCCCGGCGCCGCAGCACCCTGGCTGAAGACGCCGCTTTCGGCTCTGGTCGGCTGCTCGGTGCCCCTCGCTGACATCGGCCGGAAGGACACCGCCGAATTCGAAGCGCGGCTTGCGGATTGTCCCGACCCCTCGGCCGCCAGGGCGCTGTTTAGCCGCCTGCTCGAAGAGACCGCGCGCGATGAGGAGGAGCCCGCCCGCGATGCCGCCATGATCTTCGCCGCCGCCGACAGCTCTCGCCCGGCGTCCAGCCTGCTCGAGCACCTCGGCATGAGTGAGAGGCAGCTGCGCCGCCGCTGCCACCACCATTTCGGCTACGGCGCAAAGACGCTGGAACGGATTCGCCGGTTCCAGCGTTTCCTCGACCTCTGCCACAGGTCGGGCGCGATGCCGCTTGCCCGCCTTGCGCTCGAAGCGGGCTTTGCCGACCAGCCCCACATGACACGCGAGGTCGGCGAGCTCTCGACGCTGACACCTGCCGTCATTCTCGACCAGCTCAGTATACGGCAAAGAGCCGATTGACCGTTTTGTTCAAGACGCTGCTGGCCGGTCTGTTATTCTGACCAAACCAAATGCCAGGGACCTGCAAGCCATGTCGACAATGCCCGCGAAAATCATCCACCTGTCGATAGAGCGCGACTGGCGCGACGTCTATGACTTCGCCGGCAAGCCGGAGAACATGCCGCTCTGGGCCTCCGGCCTTGCGACCGGCTTAGAGCCTCACGGCGCCGACTGGATCGCCCACGGCACTCTCGGCAGCGTCAAGGTGAGCTTCGTTCCTGCCAATGAATTCGGCGTGATCGACCATACGGTGACCATCGAATCCGGCCTGAGGGTTTATAATGCCCTGCGCATCGTGCCGAACGGCGATGGTTGCGAGGTCATGTTCACGCTGCTGCGTCTGCCCGGCATGACCGACACACAGTTTTCCGCCGATGCCGCCCATGTCGAGAAGGATCTCGCCATGCTGAAAGCCCTGATGGAGAGATAGATGGCCGAGAAGACAGAAAACCACGACCGCCGCATCGACTATGTCGAATTCAACGTCGCCGACATCGCCGCCGCCAAAGCCTTTTACGGCTCGGCCTTCGGCTGGCGCTTCACCGATTACGGCCCCAATTATTGCGAATTCGACGATGGCCGGCTGAAGGGCGGCTTTACCGATTTCGGACCCGTGCGGCCGGGCGGCGGCCCGCTGGTCGTCGTCTATGCCAGCGATCTGGAAGAAGTGCTGACCTCAGTCGAAAGAGCCGGCGGCACGATCTGCCGGCCGATCACCGATTTTCCCGGCGGCCGTCGCTTCCACTTCCTTGACCGCGATGGTTACGAGCTCGCCGTCTGGGCGGCGGCTTAGCCAGACTACCCAAGGCAGCCGAGTTGGTCAGGCTGCCTAAGGCTGCCGACCGGGATCAGGCAGCCTGCGACAGCCGATCGAGATCTTCCATGACGAGCAGGGCGCCAATCACCGTACCGCCCGCATCGCGCAGCGGCGACATGCGACAGCGCACCTGCCGCGATTTGCCGCTGCCGGCCGAGCGCTCATAGGAATAGTCGATCTGTTCGCCGGCAAAACAGGCATCGAGCTTATGCTTGGCGCATTCGGCAAACCGCTCCTCGCCGATGAATTCGGAAAGGTGGCGGCCGATGAGCTCCATCGGCTTCCTGTTGAGATGGGCGCTGTTGGCTGGATTGGAATAGAGGTAGCGATAGTCCCTTGTCAGCACCGCCACGCGATCCGGCAGGCTTTCAAGGATTACCGCGTTGAGGAACTGGCCATTGTCGGTATCAGGCACATAAGCCGGCGGCGGCTCGATGCGCACATCCTGCGGCGAAGGCACGCGCCAGTCCGGCCCATGCGCCCCGAAATAGCGGTCGAGCAGGTAGGAAAGCACCGACGTGTGCTCCGTGACGCTGGCGCTGTCGTCGGCATCCTGGTTGATCAGATGGCTCACAAACTGCAGTTGCATGTAAACTTCGAGCAGATTGACTGCCCGGTAGGCGAGGATTGCCTCGACCAGCGGCTCGACATGGCGGTCGAGCGCCGTGACGCGCTGGTCGTCGCCCAGGCGTATGGCTTCCTCAATTTGCACGCAACGCAAGGAAAAAGCTCGAAAAAGCTCCAGCAAGACGCCTCCACTCCCATTTTCCCAAGAGACGAGTCCGAAACCTCATATGGCTGCATTTCCCAAAAATGCGCCTTCCGGTAGACATTATTCGCGTCTTGGTGGTGACGGGTAACATGAAGTGCCCTCAGTTTCAATCCGAGAGCACCTGCCGCTTTTCACCGCTGATAAATGAGGGTGGACGTTTTTGGAGCATGATGCCGAAAGTGTGAGCGGTTTTCACGCGACATCGTGCTCTAATTATTTAATCATCCTGCTCTAAGGCGCGAGCGTCTGCTTGATTTGCCAGCGGTCGTGATACCAGAGCCACTGTTCCGGATATTCCCGCACCCAGCTTTCCACCTTGTCGTTGAGCAGCTGGGCGGCCGCCGGCAGGTCGAGATTGCCATTGGCGTCGCGCGGCATGTCTAGCCGTGGCTCGATTTCCAGCCGGTAGCGATTTCCCGGCAGACGGATGCAACGCGCCGGATAGACTTCGCAGTTGAACTGGCGCACCAGCTTTGGCAGCAGCGGATTGGTCTTCACGTCGCGGCCAAAGAAGGTGCCCTTCAGCCCCTTGCGGAATTTCTGATCGACCAGCACGCCGACGCCCTGACCTGCTTCCAGCTGACGGGCGAGCGCGAAGGAGGAGCCGGCATGCGAGGGCACCAGCTTGCCCATGCGCGCGCTCCGGAAGTCGAACACTTTCTTGGCGACATAAGGATTATTCGGCGGCCGAAAGAGCACGGTTACCGTGAGCCCGAAGGCGGCACCCGCCACCGGCAGCAGCTCAAAATTGGCGGTATGGCCGGTAAAGACGATGAAGGGGCGCGGATTGTCGCGCAGGTCGAGGAAGATAGGGATGCCCGACACCTCCACCCTGCCCGGCTCCGACTTTTCGGGATCATAGTCGAACAGCTGGTCGAGGAAGACGTATTCCGCAGCAAGCCGGCCCATATTGCCCCAACTGGCGAGCGCGATCTCCTCGATCTCGGCCTCGCTCTTCTCAGGAAAGGCGTTGCGCAGATTGGTCAGCATCAGTCTGTGGCGGCTGGTCAGCCGGCCGAGGCGGCGCATCATCCTGTCGGCGAAGCGGATCGCGCCATCGGCCGGAAACAGCTTCAGGAAATTCAGAAAGCCGAACATCATCTGCGCCACCAGCCATTGCTGGAAATTCCTGAGCGCCAGAACGATCCGGGTGATGAACAGCTTCACGCGGTCAATCCATCTTCAGGATGATCTTGCCGAAGATCTGGCGCGATTCCATCCGCTCCAGTGCCCGATCGATATCGCCGAAACTGACCTCGGTATCGATGACCGGATGGACGAGCCCGCGGCCCATCTTCTGCATCGCATCCGCCATGTTCTCCATGCGGCAGCCGAACGAGCCGAAGAGCTTCAGCTGCTGCTGGAACAGCATCATCAGGTTCATCTCTGTGGAAACACCCGAGGTCGAGCCGCAGGTGACGAGCCGCCCGCCCCGCTTCATGCAGAGCATCGAGCCTGCCCAGGTGTCCTTGCCGACATGTTCGAAGACGACGTCAACGCCCTTCTTCTTGGTGAGTTTGCGCACCACGCCCTCGAAACGGTCGGTGCGGTAGTTGATGACGTGATCGGCGCCGAGCGCCTTGGCCTTCTCGATCTTGTCGTCCGAGCCGACCGTGGTGATGACGGTGCAGCCGATCTTCTTGGCAAGCTGGATTGCCGCCGTGCCGATGCCGGAGCCGCCGGCATGGACGAGGATCGTCTCGCCCGGCTCAAGCTTGGCATTGTCGAACAGCATGTGCTCGACCGTGCCGAAAGTGACCGGAGCAAGCGCCGCGCCGATCGCGTCGACGCCGGGAGGAGCCGGCACCAGCAGGCGCGCCGGCAGGTTGACCTTCTCCTGCGCAAAGCCGTCGAGATGGAAGCCGTGCACGCCCGAGACATGTTCGCAGAGATTATCGCGGCCTTCGCGGCAGGGGCGGCAGAGGCCGCAGGTGCGCGCGCCGTAGATGGAGACGAGCTGGCCCGGCAGCACGTTGGCGACGCCCGGGCCGATCGATTGCACCACGCCGGAGGCTTCCGCACCGATGACCAGCGGCATCTTGCGCTTGGCGAATGCCATGCCGCGCCAGCCCCAGACGTCGATATGGTTGAGCGCCACCGCCTTGACGCGCAGCGTCACCTCGCCAGCGGCTGGAGCATCCGGTTCCGGCAGATCGGTGATCTCAAGCTTGCGGTCGTCGATCAGTTGCAAAGCGCGCATGGCAAAATCCCTCGCCTGAAGGCGTCATCTCGTCTCGAAAATTTGTCGGGAACCGCTTAAGCCGGTTCGAGCGCCATGACAAGGCTGGCATTCTGCCCGCCGAAGCCGAAGGAGTTGGAAAGCACGGCTGAAACCTGTGCTTCCCGCTTCTTGTTCGGCACGACATCGAGAACGATCGACGGATCGGGGTTGTTGTAGTTGATGGTCGGCGGCAGCGTTCCGGTCAACATCGTCTGCAGCGAGAACACCGCCTCGACGGCGCCCGCCGCCGTCAGCGTATGGCCGATCATTGACTTGTTCGACGAAACCGGAATCCCGACCAGCCGCTCGCCGAACACAGCCGACATCGCGCCATACTCCATCTTGTCATTCTCCGGCGTCGAGGTGCCGTGCGCATTGATGTAGCCGATGCCGCTCTCGTCGATGCCGGCATCGGCAAGGGCTGCACGGATCGTCGCGATTGCCGGGCCGCCATCGGGCGACGACCGGGTGCGGTGGAAGCTGTCGGCCTTGTCGCCGGCGCCTTTCATGATGCCGAGCACCTTGGCGCCGCGGGCGACAGCTGATTCCAGCGATTCCAGCACCAGGGTCGCCGCACCCTCGGCGATGACGAAGCCGTCACGATCCTTGCTGAATGGCTTGGAAGCCTTGGTCGGCGGATCGTTCTGCGTCGAAAGGGCTGACAGCAACGAGAATCGGATCAGTGCTTCGGCACTCAGCGATCCGTCGGTCGCGACCGTCAGCGCGCGATCCGTGCGGCCTTGGCGGATTGCCTCGATGCCAAGCTGGATCGCCGTGACGCCGGAGGCACAGGCTGTCGACAGCGTCACGGGAAGGCCGCGGGTGCCGAACCGGTCGGCAAGGCGCTCGGAAATCGCGCCGAACAGAGCCGCCTCATGGAAGGCTGGGTCCGGACGCTGGCGCAGCGCCGTCAGGAAACGCTCATAGGCATCACCCGGATGGTCGGAGGCCGGCGAACGGTCGGCAAGCTCGAAGCGCGCGCTCCATTCCGGCTCGATCGGCGGGGCGGCGAGGAATAGCGGACCGTTGAAATCACCGGAAAGGCCGGCATCGGCCAGCGCCTCGATCGTCGTCTCGCGCGCAAAGGCATAGGAGCGCTCGACGGCGTTCGGCACCGGAATGCCGATGAAATCGACGGTGCCGGCGATCCGCGTCGACAGGCCCTCGGTCGGGAAGCGGTTGATCTCGTGGATGCCCGACGTGCCTGACGAAAGCGCTGCCCAGTTGTCGCTGAGGCCCTGGCCGAGCGAGGTGATGATGCCCATGCCGGTAACCGCCACGATCGGACGGCCGAGGTGATCTCTATAAGCGGAAGCTGTCATATCTCTCACTCCTCACGCATCTGCGGAAAGAACGGCAACGCCCTCGCCGCGCTGGTGTCCGACCGTGGTCACGACGGCGGCGGTGGCCCCTGCCCGCATCGGCGCCTCATGGGCGGCATCGAAGGGCGGAACCTTGGCCTTGCCGTCGACGGCAAGGGCGGCGAGCGCAAGACCCAGCGTAAACTGCGTCTCAATCGTATGGCCGGTGACGCCGCCGAAGCCGCGGATCGCAAAGTCCGGCAATTGATGTTCGAGCACCGCCCGCTCACGGGCGGCAAGATCGTGCATGCCGGTCGATCCGGAAAAGATCGCCGTGCTTTCGGCCGCAAGCCCGGCAGCCGGTGCCAAAAGCCGCTCCAGCCGGACTTCGAGATTGCCGGAATTGCGGTTGCCACGGTCACCCTCGACCGCGTCGATGACCGCATAGATATGGGCGCCGCGGGCTTCGGCGTGTTTGCGCGATTCGAGCACCAGGAAGGCGCCTGCCGAACCGGTGATCATGCCGCCGCCGTCGCTCGGCTTGCGCGACCAGAGCGGCACCCAGTCGCCGCGCGCATGGGCGCCGATCGCTTCGGTGAGCAGGATCATATCCGGCCGTTCGGCCGCGAAGGCGCCTCCAACAAGCGCATGCGAGGATTCGCCTGATTTGATGCGGTAGAAGGCGGTCTCGACGGCGGATATGCCGGCCGCTTCCTCGCCCATGAAGGTGCGCGACGAGCCGGTGACCTTGTGCACGATCGAGATATTCCCGGCGAGCAGATTGGAAAGCTGGGCGAGGAACAGCGTTGGCCTCAGCTCGGTCGTCAGCTTCTCGTTGAGCAACAGCTCGCGGTCATTGCGCTTCAGCGCTTCGTCGACGATTAGTGTGTCGACATTGATGTCGCGCTCGCCGCCGCCGGCCGCCACGATCATGTCCATCGTGCCGCAGGCTTCGATATCATCCTTGAAACCGGCATCATCGAGCGCAAGGCCGGCGGCGAAGACGCCGATGCGCTGCCAGTTCTCCATCTGGCGCTGATCACCGCGCTTGGCGATCTGCTGCGACCAGTCGATCTCCGGCAGCGGGTGCACCGGATAGGGCTTGAACTTCTCGGTCTCGACGATCGCCTTCGGCGTGCTGGTGGCCGAAAGCAGCGCGATATGCGCATCCTTGCCGACGCCCTGACAGGTGACGATGCCGATGCCCGAGATGACGACGTCGTTTGCAGCCTTGCTCATCCAATCACTCCCTGCGCCGCGATCGCTTCGAGAAGCCCTATCTCGCCGGCACGTTTCTTCACGATATCGCCGAGCGGCACCTCGGAAAACGGCATGGTGCGGAGTTTCAGCTGCGCATCGCAGACCTTCTTGCCGCCGCTGGTGATTTTAGCCTTGGTGACCGCGAAACCCGAACCGTCATGCTCGAGCACTGCCTCGATGTCGAGCACGGCTTCCGGTTCGACGAAAGTGCGCATCTTGGCGCCGTCAACTGTCATCAGGAAGGGCATGGCGGCGAAATTGGTGACGGCAAGCACCAGCATGCCGGAGGCCTGCGCCATGGTCTCGATCAGGAGCACGCCGGGAACGAGGGGCATGCCGGGAAAATGACCCTCGAAGACAGGGCTCTTCGCCGGCACGACGGATCGCGCCTTAAGCGTGCCCTTCTTCAGGTCCACCGCTTCCACGCGGTCGATCATCTGGAAATATTCCAGCAGCATTCGGATCCTCCGGCCCGACAGGCCAGATCCGCCCGCCGGTGACGCCTACTTAGGAACAAAATCGCCCAGCCGCCATATTCAGGGCGGCAGGGCGTTCAAAAAAGACTGTTATATCGCTCAGGCCTTGGCTGCTTTGAGCTCGTCGATCTTGGCGCAGAGGTTCTTCAGCACGAAGTATTCTTCGGTGGAAACCTTGCCTTCGTTGACTTCCTGCGTCCACTTTTCGAGCGGGATCTTGATGCCGAATTCCTTGTCGATCGCGAAGACGATGTCGAGGAAATCGAGGCTGTCGATACCGAGGTCGTCGATCGTATGGCTCTCCGGCGTGATCGTCGCGCGGTCGATCTCGCTGGTTTCTGCAATAATGTCGGCAACTTTATCGAATGTAGCGGTCACGCGCTGTACCTCATGAAATGACGATTTAAACCCCCTCATAGGCAAATCCATTTCAAAAGCCAATGCTTTCGTCCCGGCGTCGCGGCAATTTGCCGGCTGGGTGTTGCCTAAACAGCAATGGAATGCCGGCCTTTGCCCTCACCCAAGGCGCGAGGCGATGCCGCTGCAGAGAACCCGTCTCGCCAGCGAGGGCGAAGAAGCCGTCCGAATCAACCCGCGGACGGCCTCATCTCGACGCCGCACTTTCAATAACAGCCAGGGCACGCAAACTTTGATCTGGATCAAATCGCGATCCCGGCGAAATTGATAATCATCAAGCCGCGCTGGAAGAAATCGGGATAGCCGAACCCGCAATCGCGGCGTAATCGTCTAGGGCATGCCCGGCATGCGCAGCTACGCCCGGCACATGCGGATTTCGAAGGGATCAGGATATGGACGTCGCACATAGTGGGGTTCTCGAGGTTGGCATCCCCGTCGCCTGCCGTTCCTGCCAGGCGCGGCACGGCGTCGTCTGCGGCGTACTGTCGAGCGGTCAGTTGAAGGACCTCGGCCGCCACTCCCTGCGCCGCAAGGTCGATGCAGGCTGCGAGATCATCGCACAAGGGTCGGAAAGCTCTTTCTATTCGAACATCATGAGCGGGGTGGTGAAGCTCTGCAAGGTGATGCCGGACGGGCGCCAGCAGATCGTCGGCCTGCAATTCGCTCCCGATTTCGTCGGCAGGCCCTTCGTGCGCGAAAGCACGCTGTCGGCCGAGGCTGCGACCGATGCCGAAATCTGCGTCTTCCCCCGCAGCCTGCTCGACCGCATGATATCGGAGACGCCGGAACTGCAGCGCAGCCTGCACGATCAGGCGCTGAAGGAGCTGGATGCCGCGCGTGAATGGATGCTGACGCTCGGCCGGCGCACCGCCGAGGAGAAGGTCGCAAGCCTGCTCCACCTCATCGCCACCCATGCCGAACCGCAAACGGCCACAAGCACCGCCTTCGACCTGCCGCTATCCCGCGCCGAGATCGCCGATTTCCTCGGTCTGACGATCGAAACCGTCAGCCGCCAGATGACCAGGTTGCGCAAGAGCGGCGTCATTCGCATCGAGAACTTCCGGCATATCATCGTCCCCGACATGGATGAGCTGGAGAGGATGATCAGCGCGTAAACTGGGGTCAACTGCCGATTTCGGGAGCGGCGCTGATCTGGGATTAGCGCGTAAAAGGAATCAGCTGTCGCATTCGGGTTCAGGCGCTGATCTGGGATTAACGTGTGATCACGACGCGGGTATTGGCAAGGCCGGCTTGCCGCGCCAGCGAGAAGAACTGGGCGGCATTGTTGGGATGCAGGCGAACGCAGCCATGCGAGGCCGGCCGACCCAGGCGTTTTAGGTCGAAGGTGGCGTGAACGGCGTAACCGCCGTTGAAGAAGACGGCAAAGGGCATCGGCGCGTTGTCGTATTTTCTGGAGCGGTGATCGCGCGATAGCCACTTGGCGCTCCACGAACCGGTCGGCGTGACATAGCCGTTGCGCGCGGTCGAAACCTTCCAGCGATACTTGACGAAGCCGTTCTCGGAAACGGTCATCATCTGCTTACCGATGCTGATATTGGCGACCAGCGTTGCTGCCCGAGCGGCAATGGGAGAAAACTGCAGCAATAAACTTGCGGCCGCAGCCGCCAAAATCGTCTTCATCATAGCCCTCTTCGAACTCGCGCAGCTTAATTGCGCCCTCACGAAAGAGAGACTACGGCAATACTTGTTATATTGCTTTAATCCGAATGGTAATCACAATTTTAACGAGCCAAAGCGGGAGCTAGCGCTGGAAGATAGTGGCACCTGTTCACTGGAGCTTGCGTGCCGCCGAAGGCTTCTTGAGCCCTTGGTAGGCCTTGTTCATCTTCTCGCGGATCGAGGCCATCGTGCCGAGATTATGCCCGCAGGCCGCACAGGTGATGATGTCGGTCTCCCGGATCTCGGGCCGCTCGAACTTCATCTTGGTGCTCTTGCACTTCGGGCACGGTAATTCAACCTGAACTGTCATCGCTCTGCTTCCGGTCTGATGAGATATGAGGCGGTCGGAATAAACGTTTGAGCTTGAGCTGTCCACTGGGGCATGCACGGCACAACCCTACAGAAAACACAAAAACAGCCCGAACGTAACACCGGCGAGCACCATGCAGCTGGCGTAGAACACCGATACGCCGTCCTCGATGTCGCCTGAGGTCGCCACGTCGCGGCCGGCGTCGTTGATCATCGGTTCACGCACGATGACGCCGCCATAGATGCGCGGCCCGGCGAGCTGGACGTTCAGCGCACCCGCCATGGCCGCCTCCGGCCGACCGGAATTCGGCGAGCGGTGCAGGGCCCCGTCCCGCATGGCCACGCGGATCGCTTCACGGCCGGCGCTTGTTCCCCGCCGGATCCAGGCGCCGGCGGCAATCAGCAGGATGGAGAGGCGGGCGGCCGGCCAGTTGGCGACATCGTCGAGCCGGGCGGCCGCCCAGCCGAAGTCGATGTATTTTTCAGACTTATGGCCGATCATCGAATCCGCCGTGTTCAGCATCTTGTAGGCGAAGAGCCCCGGCAGCCCGAAGATGGCATACCAGAGCGCCGGCGCCACGACGCCGTCGGAGAAATTCTCGGCAAGGCTTTCGATCGCCGCGCGGCAGACGGCCGGCTCGTCCAGCGTCTCGGGATCGCGTCCGACGATGCGGGAAACGGCGGCTCGCCCGCCGGCAAGCCCTTCGTGGCGTAAGGCGACAGCGACGGCCGCGACGTGATCGGCAAGGCTTTTTTGCGCCAGGAAGATCGCCACCAGCCCGGTCTCCAGCAAGATGCCGACAAGGCCGAACAGCGCGAAGAACCGGTTGAACACGAAGCCTGCGGCCACCGCCAAAAGAAGCAGCGCCAGGATGGCGGCAATACCGTTCATTCGGCGTTGCGAGCCCGTGAGGCTTGCCGGGTTGAGCTGCCGCTCGGCATAGGAGATCGCCGCGCCGAACATGACAACGGGATGCGGCATCCGCGACCACAGCCATTGCGGATCGCCGGCAATCCGGTCGAGCAGCAGCGCCAGAAGCAGTACGAGAAGGTTTTCGTCGATCGTCATCGCTCAAATCTCTGAAGGGCTTCGCCAAGCCGCCTGTCTGCCGCCGGATCGGGCGGCAGCCCGAAACGCAGCCACTCCGGCGCATAGTCGAACTTGCGGACGAGAATATGATGGCGGCAGAGATGTGTGTAAATGTCGCCGGCTCTCGAATCGGCGACAAGGGTGAAGAGCGCCGTGCCTCCTGAAAGCTGCAACCCGGCGCCCGTCAGCACCCCATGCAGGCCGGCGCAGCGTTCATTGATGCGGCCGCGAATCGGAGAAACGTCCGAGCGCAGCAGCGAATCTGCAATCGAAAGAGCCGGGCCGGAGACCGCCCAGGGGCCGAGCCAGTCGTCGAAACGCGCGAGAATATCGCTGCGCGCAATCGCAAAACCGAGCCGCAGGCCGGCAAGCCCGAAGAACTTGCCGAAAGAACGAAAGATCACCAGATTGGAAAGCTGCGGCGCGCGGGATGCAAGGCTGAGCGCCGGATCGGTATCGCCAAAGGCTTCGTCGACGACGAGAAGTCCGTCCGCTGCCTTCATCCTGTCGTGCAGGGCAATCAGCGTTTCGGCCGGCCATATCAACCCATCAGGATTGTTCGGATTGACGACGACAGCCAGCCGATGTCCGGCTCCGATCGCGGCAATATCGTCGACCGCATCGACGGCAAAACCGGCCGAGGCGAAGGCGCGCGCATACTCGCCATAGGTCGGCGATATCACGGCGATCCGCTCGTCCGTCACGGCAACCCTGTTGTCCGTCACGGCAACCCTGTTGTCCGTCACCGCGACACTGTTGTCCGTGCCGCCAACCAGCCTATCCGCCTCGACGAGGCGCGGCAGAAGCTGGATCACCGATTGTGTGCCTGGCACCGGCAGCGGCAAGATCTCGCCGCTGCGGTAATGATCTCGCGCCGCACGCCTTGCCTCATCGATGAGATGCCGGTCCGGCAGGCGATGCCAGGCCCTTGCCGGAATGTCAGGCAGGGCGACGGGGCACGGATTGATGCCCGTGGAAAGATCGAGCCAATCTTCCGGTCTACCGCCGAAGGTAGCGGCAGCGGCGGTGATGCCGCCGCCGTGGACGATCGGTGCGCTCATGCAGCAGCTCCGGCAAGATCGATCAGATGCATGTAGGAGCCTGCCACCTGGTCGCGCCTGAGACCGGCGGCGCCCAGATCGGTTCCGAGCGCATCCTGCACCTGAAAAAGCCGTTTGCCCTCGCCCTCGGAAACGACGCTGGAATAGTGGAATTCATGGGCCGTCATCATCCGAGCAAAGAAGGCGCCGTCGAGGGGCACAACACGGCGATAGCCGAGATGGCGCTTTCGCTCGGCATAGGTGGTGACGACGGGCAGCAGGCCGAGCATTTCATGGCGATGCCCCTTTGCATCGATCAAGCCCTCGCCAAGCACCATGTAGCCGCCGCATTCGCCATAGATCCGGATGTCGCGCGCTGCCGCATCGAGCATGCCGGCGCGGAAATTCTGCGCCTCTGCCAGCCGCCCGGCATGCAGCTCGGGATAACCACCGGGCAGATAGATCGCATCGGCATCACCAGCCGGCGCCTCGTCGGCAAGCGGCGAGAAGAAGGAAATCGCAGCACCCCGGCGGCGCCAGCCGAGCAGCATATGCTCGTAGGAAAAGGCAAAGGCGACATCGCGCGCCACGGCGATGCGGGCACCCAGTGGCGGCAACCGGTCGATATTGGCGGCCGACGGCCGGTTGAGCCCCTGCCTGGCGATGCGCAGCAGGAATTCGAAATTACATTCCTCGGAGACGGCATCCGCCGCATGGTCGATGAAATTGTCGAGGGTTGCGTGTTCGCCGGCCTGGACGAGGCCGAGATGGCGCTCCGGCAGGGAAAGCGCCTTGTCGCTGCCGATGACGGCGATGACAGGCATACGGATAGCTTCGAGCGCCTGCCGCAGCATCGCCTCGTGCCGGTCGCTGCCGACCTTGTTGAGGATGACACCAGCAACCCGCACATCGGCACGGAAACCGGCAAAACCAGTAACCAGCGCCGCCACCGACTGCGACATGCGCGAGGCATCGACGACCAACACCACGGAAAGCCCAAGCTGGGCCGCCAGATCGGCCGCCGTCCCCCTTCCGTCAGCCGCCCCGTCGAAAAGCCCCATCATCGCCTCGATGACGAGGATGCGGTCGCCGGAACGGTGAAGGGCCGCATTGGCCGAGATCAGCTCCGGGCGCATCGCCCAGGGATCGAAATTCAGACAGAGCGTGCCGCTCGCTGCCGCATGGAAGGCGGGATCGATATAGTCAGGGCCGGCCTTGCCGGGCGCGACCGCGATGCCGCGCCGGCGGAGCGCTCGGAGCAGCCCGAGCGTCACCGTCGTCTTGCCGGCGCCGGAGGAAGGGGCTGCGATCAGGAGGCCGCTCATGCCCGCACCTTGCCGGACCGGCGGAATGGATCGGGTTGCAGGCGCCGCCCCGCCAGCGCACCAAGCCAGTCGAGCGAAGCTCGGAGCCGGACCACCTCACCGACGACGACCACCGCCGGCGGCTCCAGCCCGGAGACAGCGACGGCCTCGGTCGCCTCCCCGAGCGTCGTTTCCAGCACCTGTTGCCGGCCAGTGGCCGCATTGCAGACGAAGGCGACGGGTTCCGACGCCAGCCGTCCCGCGGCGATCAGCCGGGCGCTGATCTCGGCGATATGCTTCATCGCCATGTACATAACGATGACGGGCGAGCCCTGGCCTATCGCCTCCCAGTTGATCCTGTCGGGCACGATGCCGGACGAATCATGGCCGGTGAGGAAGGTCACGGCATGGTTGATGTCGCGATGCGTCACCGGGATGCCGGCATAGGCGAGCCCGCCGATACCGGCGGTGATGCCGGGCACGATGCGGAAGGGGATGTTGTGCTCGACGAGCGTCAGCGCCTCTTCGCCGCCGCGACCGAAGACGAAGGGATCGCCGCCCTTCAGCCGCAGCACTCGCTTGCCGGCGCGCGCAAGCTCCACCAGCCGCAGCGAGATGTCGCGCTGCTTCGCCGAAGGCTTGCCGCCGCGTTTACCGGCATATTCCACAAGCGTTTCCGGCCGCGCCAGCGCCAGGCATTCCTCGTTGACCAAAGCGTCGTGCACGATGACGTCGGCCTCGGAAAGCCCCTTGGCGGCGAGCAGCGTCAAAAGCCCGGGATCGCCGGGACCGGCGCCGACGAGCCAGACGCTGCCCGGCTCAAGCGCCGGAAGATTGGAGAATGCGGCATCGATCATCCTGCTGATCTAGGCCCCGCAAAGGGCAAGGTCAACGCCGCGCCCATCGCCTCACTTGAAGTTGCTGAGATGATCATGAATCACTTTGTGAAGCGTCGGATTCAAATCCTCGGAGAACCCGCACAACGCAATGAATATATTACAATATATCCCGAAGGCCGGCCGCGATGCTGCCGGCCCTCAAGCGTGTCAGGCTGCAAGCAGCGTATTACGGATGAGGTCCAGGACCCTTTCCGACTCGATGCCTGTGCAGACGATCTGGCTCGGCAAGCCATCCCAAGCGCCATCAGGCGGAAAACGCCGCCCATCTGGCCTGACGATCGTCTGGCCATCGGCGATGCCGCCGCAGACGACACGCACGGCACCCGATATTGACGAGAACAGCTCCGGCACCACGACATAGACGCAGGCGCAGCTGTCATGCACCATCATGCCGTCTTCAACCGCGTGCTTGTAGAAATCGATGTAGGACTGCGAGAGTGCGTCGAGCTGCTTGACCGCCTTGTCGCCCCTAGCCGCCATATCGCCGAGATAGCTGCGGCTCATCGTGGTGATCGCGGTGACGTCGAGGCCAATGACGGCCACCTTCCAGGGCGCGGTCATGACGATGTCGGCAGCCTCAGGATCACCGTGGATATTGGCCTCGGCGACGGGCGAGACATTTCCCGGCACATAGAAATTGCCGCCCATGATGACGACGTCCTTGGCCAGCGTCGCAATCTCGGGATCTTCCTTCAGCGCCAGCGCCAGATTGGTCATACGGCCAACGGCGACGAGTCGCACTTCGCCCGGGTGGGCGCGCACCGTGTCGATGATAAAACGATGCGCCGGGCGCGGATCGAGCGGCAGGTCGATCGTCTCGGGCACGTCGATATCACCGAGGCCGTTCTCGCCATGCACTATGGCGGGCCACGGCCGCTCCGCGCGCGAGGAATCGATAGTGACGCTGGCGCCTTTGGAAACGGGTGCCGGTATATTCCATTCACGCTTGAGGAAGAGCGCATTGCGCGTCGTCGTCTCGACCGAGGCGTTGCCGAAGACCGTGGTGATGCCGAGAAGGTCGATTTCGGGATGACGATGCAGGAAGAGAAGCGCCATGGCGTCGTCGACGCCAGGGTCGGTGTCATAGATGACCTTGTGCATGAGATATCCTCTAGATGTGAACCGTGAAGCTGCCGGACGGTGCCGCGAATTGGCGCCACCATAACGCCCACTAGGCTTTCTGCAACCCGCTGCGGGCAACTGCCGCCGTCGCATGCGCAGATTTGATCTTGGCGACAGCAAGCTCGGCATCCGGCCCCGCAGCCGCCAGCGCAGCTGCCTCGGCGACCCCATGGCAGCCGACGCGGGCAAAGACGATCGCAGAGGGATTCGCGAGCCGCGGCGTCTCCTCCTCCAGCCGCAGCGCATCGAAGAAGACGCCAGGCACGGAAAAATGCGCAGCAACCGCAAGGATCGCCGGCTCCAGTCTTCGGCTGTCGATCGAGGCGATGGCTGCGAGTTCCGCCGCGCCGATACCGGCTACGTCGAGCGCCTCGATCGCAAGCGCCAGCACCTCGGCAGGCGACGTCCCGCGCTCGCAGCCGAGGCCGAGCACGTGGTGCCTCGCCGTATCGAAAGAGAGATCGCTCATGGAAACCGTCGAATGCGCCCTGCCCGTGTCGTTGCAGCCATTGCAGCTTGGCGCGGCAAATGCAACAAGGCCGTCTGAAGTCCCTCCCCCCGAATACCACCTTGCCCGATATCGCTTTCCATCTGCTTCCGCTGCTCTGCGCGGCGGCCTTTTTTGCCGGTTTCGTCGATTCCATTGCCGGCGGCGGTGGCCTCATCACCGTTCCCGTCATGCTGATCGTAGGTATTCCACCACTCCAGGCCCTCGGCACCAACAAGGTGCAGTCTCTCTTCGGCGCCGCCTCGGCCACGATAGCCTATGCCCGCAGGGGCCATGTGCAACTTGCCGAACAACTGCCGATGGCGCTGATGGCCACCATGGGCGGCGCGCTCGGCGCGGCACTCGCGACGATCGTTCCAGGCCAGGTGCTGCAGGCCATCATGCCGGTACTCCTGGTGGCGATCGCCGTCTTCTTCGCCGTCAAGCCGAACCTCAACGACCTCGACACCCACCGCCGCATGACTCCCTTCGCCTTCGGTCTGACGCTGGTACCTGTCATCGGCTTTTATGACGGCGTCTTCGGCCCCGGCACGGGCTCCTTCTTCATGTTGGCCTTCGTCACGCTCGCCGGCTTCGGCATGCTGAAGGCGACGGCCCACACCAAGCTTCTCAATCTCGGCTCGAATTTCGGCGCGCTAATCGTCTTCGCAAGCTTCGGCGCGATGCTCTGGAAGATCGGCCTGTTGATGGGTGTCTGCCAATTCCTCGGCGCGCAGCTGGGCTCGCGGCTTGCCATACGCATCGGCGCAAAGCTCATCAAGCCGCTGCTTGTGATCGTCTGCGTCGCCCTTGCGGTAAAGCTGCTCGCCGACCCGGCAAATCCGCTGCGCCTGTGGCTCGGCGTCTGACCCAAACCCTCGACCATCTTCCATTACCTCTGGCGTAATTGATAAGGTGCACCGCCTTCCCGCATGATCGGGCTGCCTGGAACTGATGGGCGATCAGAAGGAGATGACCCGATGAACGAAGCAAACACTAACGCAGAGCGCTATCTCGCCATCTGGAATGAGACGGATGCCGCTCGCCGCCGCGCTCTCATCGCCGAGAGCTGGAGCGAAGCCGCAACCTATAGCGACCCACTGATGCGCGGCGAGGGCCATGAGCAGATCAATTCGCTGGTCGAGGCCGTACAAAGCCGCTTCCCCGGCTTCCGCTTCGCCCTGATCGGGGCGGCCGACGGCTACGGCGACAACCTGCGCTTCTCCTGGGGCCTCGGCCCGGAAAATGGCGAAGCGCTGATAAAGGGCACGGATTTCGCTGAACTCCAAGGCGGCAAGCTGAAATCCGTTCGCGGGTTCATAGATTTGTTGCCGGAAGCCGCCTGATGACGCCGACCGCCCGCTCGCTTGGAGACCATTTGCGCGAATGGCGCCAACGTCGCCGCATGAGCCAGCTCGAGCTCGCGCTGGAGGCGGAGATCTCGCAGCGCCATCTGAGCTTCATCGAGAGCGGGCGCTCGACACCGAGCCGCGACATGCTGCTGCATCTTGCCGAACGGCTCGACGTGCCCCTTCGCGATCGGAACCCGCTGCTGCTCGCGGCGGGTTTCGCTCCTGTTTTTGCCGAACGCGCGCTCGACGATCCCGCTATGGAACCGGCCCGTCTCGCCATCGACATAGTGCTGAAAGGGCACGAGCCCTTCCCAGCAATCGCCGTCGACCGCCATTGGACACTCATCGCGGCCAATGCGGCCATCGCTCCGCTGCTCTCAGCCGTTGCTGACCAGTCTCTGCTCACGGCACCCGTCAACGTACTGCGCCTCAGCCTGCATCCACAAGGATTGGCGCCCCATATCAAAAACCTTTCCGAGTGGCGCGCCCACCTTATCGGCAGGCTGCGCCAACAGTTCTCGGCTTCGGGCGATCCAATGTTGGACAAGCTTTTGAAGGAGTTGTTGTCCTATCCAGCGCCTAAAACTGCTGGCGAGGTCCATACCGCCTATGCCGGAATCGTCGTTCCCCTTCAGCTTTGGACCAAGGCTGGCTTGCTTTCCCTGATCTCGACAACAACGATCTTCGGCACGCCCGTCGACATCACTTTGTCGGAACTCGCGGTCGAATCTTTCTTTCCGGCGGATGAGGAAACGGCTGCCATCCTGCGCAGCCTCGCGCTCAACTGACCGTCTCAGAACTCCACGCCCGGCTGGCCCTTGATGCCGGAGCGGAAGGGGTGCTTGACGAGTTCCATCTCGGTCACCAGATCGGCGATCTCGATCAATTCCTCCTTGGCGTTCCGGCCGGTCAGCACGACATGCGTCATGGCGGGCTTCTCGCTCGTCAGGAAGGCGACGACGTCGTTGATGTCGAGATAATCGTAGCGCAGCGCGATGTTGATCTCGTCGAGCAGCACCATGGAGTTGCTTTCGTCGCGGATCAGTTCCTTGGCCTTTTCCCAGGCGGCCGCGGCTGCGGCGACGTCGCGGGCGCGGTCCTGCGTTTCCCAGGTGAAACCCTCGCCCATCGTGTGGAACTGGCAGAGATCGGAGAAATGCTTCTCGATCAGGTCGCGTTCGCCGGTCCACATCGCGCCCTTGATGAACTGCACGACGGCCGACGGCTTGCCGTGGGCGATATGGCGGAAGATCATCCCGAAGGCGGCTGATGACTTACCCTTGCCTTTGCCGGTATGGACGATGATCAGGCCCTTGCCGTCGGTCTTGGTCGCCATGATTTTGTCGCGCGCGGCCTTCTTCTTCGCCATCTTCTCGGCGTGGCGGGCGTCGTCCTTGCCGCTCCCGGCTTCTCCGATCTCGCTGTTCGTGGTCTCGTCGCTCATTGGTTCACCTCATTCTGTTGTCTGGCGGCCAGGTCGAACCGGGCCGAATTGCTGCGCGGCGTCCAGAGACTGTGGTCGATTGCTTCAAGCAGCCGCTCCTTCATCTCGTTATATGCAGCCGGATTCTTCTCGATCATGAAATCGCGCACGCCGGCATCGGCGACGAAGGCCTGATAAACGGCCTCGAAATGATGCGCGCCGACCGCACCCGTCGTCGCCGAAAAAGCGAAGAGATAGTCGACGGTGGCGGCAATCTCTGCCGCTCCCTTGTAGCCATGGCGCATGACGCCTGCGATCCATTTCGGATTGACGACGCGTCCGCGCACGACGCGGCCGATCTCCTCTTCCAGCGAGCGGATCACCGGCTTTTCCGGCCTGGAATGGTCGTTATGATAGATCGAAGGACGCGCACCAGTGAGCTGCTCGGCGGCGGCGGCCATGCCGCCCTCGAACTGGTAATAGTCATCGCTGTCGAGCAGGTCGTGCTCGCGATTGTCCTGGTTCTGGATCACAGCCTGCACCGAGCGCAGCCGCTCCTCGAACAGGCCGCGTTCGGCCCTGCCCTCCTCGCCGGCGCCATAGGCATAGCTGCCCCAGACGAGATAGGCCTCGGCGAGATCGGCGCGCCGCTCCCAGCCCTTTTCATCGATCAGCGCCTGCAGGCCGGCGCCATAGGCGCCGGGCTTCGAGCCGAAGACGCGGTAACCCGCCCGGCGCTTTGCCGAGACTTCGTCCAGACCGGCGGCGCCAAGCCTTGCCGCCTCGCCGCGCATGCGTGTTGCGATCGGATTGTCGGCCTCGTCCTCTTCAAGCGCGCCGATGGCACGGATTGCCTTGTCGAACAGCGCGATCTGCTCGGGAAAGGCATCGCGGAAGAAGCCGGAAATCCGGAGCGTCATGTCAACGCGCGGCCGCCCGAGCATCGCCGGCGGAATGATCTCGTAGCCGGTGACACGGCGCGAACTCATGTCCCACAGCGGCTTGACGCCGATCAGCGCCAGCGCCTGGGCGATATCGTCGCCGCCGGTGCGCATGTTTGACGTACCCCAGGCCGTCAACCCGAAGGAGACAGGCCACTCGCCATGATCCTGCACATAGCGGCGCACCAGCAGTTCCGCCGATTTTTTGCCGAGCTCGTAGGCGGCCGGCGTCGGCACGGCGCGGCTGTCGACCGAATAGAAATTGCGGCCGGTGGGCAGCACATCGGGCCGCCCGCGTGTTGGTGCACCGGAGGGTCCGGGTGCGACGAAGCGACCGTCGAGGCCAGCGAGCAGACCTGCGATCTCAGCGGGGCCGCAGGCGAGGATAGAGGGTTTGAGGCGGGTTTCGATCTCCAAGAGTACAGCCTGCGTAGCCTTCCAGTCCGCTGGGCACTCCATTTCGCCGGAAACGAACTTCGCTGCCAGCAGTTCGATGCGCTCGACGGCGTCGCCGTTGGTTCGCCATGGGGCATCGAGAACATCTGCGAGGATATCAGGACGCGGACCGGCCCAAACGGCAGCCATGTCGGTGTCGAGAGGGTCGAAGGAGGAGGCACCCCGCACGCCGCCGCCCAATCCCGCATCCGCCGCGATCGCCCGCTGCAAACTCGCATCACCGCCCTCGCCAAGCCCGCGCGGCACCCGCGCCAGCGCCACGGTCAGGTCAGTCAAGAGCCGTCCTTCAGGCGAGACCCCGAACACATGCAGTCCATCGCGGATCTGCATCTCCTTGAGGTCGCAGAGATAGGCGTCGAGCTTCTTCAGCGCCTCGCCCTCGCTTTCGCCGCTCGCGATACCGGCATCACGGTCGAGGCCGATATCGGCAACGAGCTCGAGGATCTGGCGGCTGAGCAGACGAATGCGGCGGGGATCACCGCCCGACGCCTCGTAATATTCGTCGACCAGCGCCTCCAGATCCTTCAGCGGCCCGTAGCTTTCTGCCCGCGTCAACGGCGGCGTCAGATGATCGATAATGACGGCCGCACTTCGGCGCTTGGCTTGCGTGCCCTCGCCCGGATCGTTGACGATGAAGGGATAGAGATGTGGCAACGGCCCGAGGATCGCCTCGGGATAGCAGCTTTCTGACAGCGCTAGCGCCTTGCCCGGCAGCCATTCAAGATTGCCGTGCTTGCCCATATGGATGACGGCATGGGCGCCGAACGCGCGGCGCAGGAAAGCGTAGAAGGCGAGATAACCGTGCGGCGGCACGAGATCCGGCGAATGATAACTCTCTTTCGGGTCGATATTATAGCCGCGTGCTGGCTGGATGCCGACGAGCACCTCGCCGAAGCGCGCGAAAGGCAGGGCGAAGACGCCTTCGCGAAAATACGGATCGTCTTGCGGGTTGCCCCAGCGGGCTCTCACCTCATCCTGAATCTTACTGGGAAGAGATTCCAGGAAGCTGTTGTACAGACTCAGGGAAAGCGTCTCGCGGATGATCTTTCCGTCGGAACCGGAATTGGTCGGTCCTTCCATCAGGTGGCGGATCAGCGCATCGCCGTCGGCCGGAATCTCGGCGACCGGATATCCCGCCACCCGCATAGCCTTCAGCACCTCGACGGTGCCGGCCGGCGTATCCAAGCCGACGCCGTTGCCGATCCGGCCGTCGCGGTTCGGATAGTTCGCCATGACGAGCGCGATGCGCCGGTGGCCGGCGGAAGTCTTCCGCAGCCGCGCCCAATTGGCGGCAAGTTCAGCCGTATAGCGCACCCGGCCGGCATCGGCCTGGCTGGCGACGATATTCGTCTCGACCAGCGCATCGTAGCGCGCCGCCGTCTTGAAGGACACCGCCCGCGCCAGCACCCGGCCATCGACTTCAGGCAGTGCCACGTTCATGCCGAGATCGCGCGCCGACAAGCCCTGCGGAGAAGCCGCCCATGCCTCCTTCGACGAGGCCGACAGGATCGCCTGCAGCACGATCGCCTCATTCGCTTCCAGCACCGTCGGCTGCCGGTCCGCACCCGGTGCCGAGACCGCAAAGCCCGTCGTGTTGATGACAACGTCGGGTTTCAGCGCCGAAAACACGCTTTCGAGAATGCCGGTGGAGATGGGATCCTTGAGGCTATAGGCAAAGACCGGCAGCGGCCGGAGGCCGAGTCCGGCCAGCGCCTCGACAAGCGCTTCGATCGGCCCGGTCTCGCCGCTCTGCACCAGGGCGCGGTAGAAGCTGATGGCGACTGTAGGGGATTCAAATCCCTCCTCCGCTACCATCCCCGCACCCGAAGACATATCTAAAACGACCCGCCGCCACTCCTCGACCCCGATCAACCCCCGCCCCGGCCACCAAATACCTGCCTTCATCAAAGGCACAGCCGGTGCCGGCTTCTCTGTGCCCGACAGCATCGCCCCGGCATAATCGAGAAACGCCCGCGCATTAGCATCGCCGCCCTCGATCAGATAGGCCCAGAGCGCGTTGAGATCGTCGAGATCAACATTGGAGAAAGGAACCAGCCCCGCATCTGGCCTGGCATCACCCGGCAAGACCGCAATCAGTGCACCGGCGCGAGCCGCAGCCGCATGCAGCGCTTCCAGCGCATAGTGGAAATAGCTGGCGCCGCCGAGCGCACGCACGATGATCAGCTTCGCATGCCGCGCGGTGCGCTCGACATAGGTATCGACCGACATCGGATGCTTGAGGCTCATCAGACTGGCGAGCCTCAGCGAAGGTGCTGTCCGGCGATCGCGATGGGCGGCTGCGATCGCGGCAAGCTCGCTGTCGGCCGCCGACAGGAACAGGATATCGCCCGGCGTCTGCCCAAGGTCGATTGCCTCCTCGCCGTCGCTGATCGTTCCCTGCTGGGCCAGAAGCAGATGCATCGGTCTATGCCAGCGCTTCGATCGCCGCCCTCACCGCGTCCTGGTCCATTTCGTGCAGGCCAATGACAACGAGGCGTGTGCCGCGCTTTTCTCCGGCTGCCCAGGCGCGGTCGAAATAATGGTCGATGCGGCTGCCGACGGCCTGGAGCTGCAAACGCATCGGCTTGCCTGAAACGTCGACGAAACCCTTGAGACGCAGCACGTCATGGGCTGATATGATGTCCTTCAGCGCTTCGACGAAACCGGCGGGATCGGCAATGGCTCCGAGATCGACGACAAAGCTGTCGAATTCGTCGTGATCGTGCGGCGCGCCATCCTCATGCTCCAGCTCGTGATGCGACTTGCGATTGGCGACATCGTCCTCTGTGCCGATGCCAAGGCCGAGCAAGATGCCGGCTGACACCTCGCCATTTCTCGCCTCGATCATCACGGGCTTGCGCACCGTGCGGGAGGCGACCTCGTCGCGCACCCTGATAAGGCCCGCAGCGTCGATCAGGTCGGTCTTGTTGAGCACGATGAGGTCGGCGCAGGTGAGCTGGTCCTCGAACAGCTCCTCGATCGGGCTTTCGTGATCGAGCGATTCATCCTCGGCACGGCGCGCATCGACGGCATCATGGTCGTCGGCGAAACGGCCGGCGGCAACGGCAGCACTATCGACCACCGTGATGACACCGTCGACGGTCACCTGGGTGCGAATGTCGGGCCAGTTGAAGGCGGCGACCAGCGGCTGCGGCAAAGCAAGGCCCGAGGTTTCGATGACGATATGGTCGGGCCGCTGTTCGCGTTCGAGCAGCTTCGTCATCGTCGGGATGAAGTCGTCCGCGACCGTGCAGCAGATGCAGCCATTGGTGAGCTCGATAATGTCGTCCTCGGTGCAATTGTCTGCACCGCAGCCCTTCAGCACGTCGCCGTCGACGCCGAGATCGCCGAATTCGTTGATAATCAGCGCAATCTTCTTGCCGCCGGCATTGGTCAGCAGGTTGCGGATCATCGTCGTTTTGCCGGCACCGAGGAAGCCGGTAATGACGGTTGCGGGAATCTTCTGCTGGTTCATGGACTTAACCCTTCATTTTCAGCGGCAGGCCTGCCGCGATGAAATAAACTTCGGCGGCCCTCGCCGCGATCGATTGGTGCAGCCGGCCGGCATGATCGCGAAAATCCCGCGCCATACGATTATCCGGCACGATGCCGAGACCGACCTCGTTGGAAACGAAAACGAGCCGCGCCTGCGCGGCTGGCAGGAAATCGGCAAGTGCGGCAAATTCCGCCGCCATGTCGCGCTCCTCGATCATCAGATTGGTGACCCAGAGCGTCAGGCAATCGATCAGCACGATGCGCCCTTCGCCGTCGATGGCGGTAAGCTTGCCGACAAGATCGAGCGGCTCCTCATGCGTCGTCCAGGACGGACCGCGATCGGCCTTGTGTTGCGCGATGCGCGCCTGCATCTCCTCGTCCCAGGCGCGGCCGGTGGCGAGGTAATGGCGATCGAGGCTGGTTGCCGTGACGAGGCCTTCGGCGAACCGGGACTTGCCGGAACGTGCGCCGCCGAGGATGAAGACAGTGTTGGAGGGGGCAGCCGTCATGCCGGCGTTGCCTTCTTAATAGATGCCGCGCAAGCCGCTACGGAAGACGCCGGCGGCTGTAAGGCCCCGCCAAATCGCGCCGCACCAGGCTGCGCTGAATTCAATCGTTCAGCCAAGACAACCTCCGTGCTGGCAACGGGCATAGTGCCCAGGTGTGGGCTTCGCGCCCGGCACGCATGGCAGGTCTCCTGGCTCGCGGTTATCGGCCGCGATCGGGGCAGACCGGAAACCGGTCGCCCTGATCGTGCCAGCGGATCATCCTCGCCTTCCCGGCTGCATCAGTGAAAAGGTGGACGATTCGTAGACTTGAGAGGCGTCCGACCCCGGTTGATCACCATGCATATCCAGTGGCTTTTCCGGCATGTCGTCCGTCCCGCCCGCCTGCACGATTGCAGGCTGCCGGCAGAAAAGGCTTAACGCCGGATGGAGGACCCTGACCGCTCTACAGTCGCGGGGTCGGCTGTGATGAAGGCGCCCGGCTTGGGTCCGCCCCGTCACATTCCCTTTTCATCCGGAAGGGCGTAACACCGATCCGGAACCATCCGTTATGTCGGGATGGTCGGGCGACCATCCGTTGAGGGATGGTTAGGCAAGCTCAGAGGTGAAGTCAACCGGCCTTGGCGACCGGGCAATGGCCGGCCAGAGGAAGCAACTCCGCCAACACGACTTACTCTACCTAAAATATCGTCATTTATCATAGACTTACGTTATAAAAATTTGTCCCCCCCCCGCCGGCTTTTCGCCGCAATTGCGTCGCAAGCGGACTGCGCGACCATCTCTGCCCTTGACCGGGCCTCTCCCCGCCTAGTTGTCTAGCCATGCTTATGAAATTGGATCGGCGCCGTTTTCGTGCGCTGCGTGTTTTCTTCGATCCGGGACGCCTGCGGGCGCTGACCCGCCGTAGCGAGGTTGGCCTGTCGCTGGCGGGCGCCGTCGTCGGCATCATCTCGGGTCTCGCCGTCACCGGCATGAGTTACGTCTCCAACGAGCTGCATCAGCTGGTCTTCGGCATATCAGACAGCGAGCGACTGAGCTCGTCCGAGATCGAGAACAAGATGCTGCTGCTCACTGCCCCCGTCATTGGCGGCGCCCTGCTCGGCCTGTTGCTCCTAGTGCTGGCGAAACGACGCAAGAAGCCGATGGTCGACCCGATCGAGGCCAATGCGCTGCATGGCGGCCGCCTGTCCTTGACCGACAGCATCATCGTTGCCGTGCAGAACCTGATCTCCAACGGTTTCGGCGCCTCCGTCGGCCTGGAGGCCGGCTATACCCAGCTTGCTGCCGGCCTCGCCTCGAAATTCGGCCTGAAGCTGCAGCTTCGCCGCTCGGACCTGCGCACCCTCGTTGGCTGCGGCGCGGCGGGCGCCATCGCCGCCGCCTTCAACGCGCCGCTGACCGGTGCTTTCTATGCTTTTGAGCTGATCATCGGCACCTATACGATCGTGTCGCTGACGCCTGTCGTCGTCTCCGCCCTTGTCTCCACCCTGATCGCAAGGCTGCTTGCCGGCAGCGATTTCACCATCGATATCGGCAGCTTCGGCTCGGTCGTGCCAGCCGATTATATCCCGGCACTGCTGCTCGGTGCTTTCTGCGCCGGTGTCGGCATCCTGATCATGCAGGGCGTCGCCTTTGTCGAAGAGCTGGCGCGCAAGAGCTCGATCGCCCCACCCTTCCGCCCGGCACTCGGCGGCATCATCGTCGGGCTATTGGCGATGATCTCACCGCAGGTGCTCTCGGCCGGCCACGGCGCGTTGCATCTCAACCTTTCCCGTGAGGTGGCGATCCCGACGCTGATCGGTCTCTTCCTCTTGAAATCCTTCGCCTCGGCGATCTCGATCGGCTCCGGCTTCAGGGGTGGGCTGTTCTTCGCCTCGCTGTTCATGGGCGCCCTGCTCGGCAAGCTCTTCGCCTATTGCGGCCCCTATTTCGCCGATGCGACGCTGACGCCCGTCATCTATGCCGTGGTCGGCATGAGTTCGCTCGCCGTCGCCGTCATCGGCGGGCCGCTGACCATGACGTTCCTGGCGCTCGAAATCACCGGCGATTTCCCGATTACGGCGCTGGTGCTCGCCGCCGTCATCACCTCCTCGCTCGTCGTCCGCTCGACCTTCGGTTACTCCTTCGCCACATGGCGCTTTCATCTTCGCGGCGAAAGCATCCGCAGCGCCCATGATGTCGGCTGGATCCGCAATCTGACGGTCGACAAGCTGATGCGCGCCGATGTCAAGACGGCAAGGGCGGGCATCTCTCTGGAGGAATTCAAGCAGGCCTTCCCGATCGGCTCGACCCAGCGCGTCATCCTCGTCGAGGAGAGCGACAAATATGCGGGCCTCGTGCTGGTGCCGGAGATCTACGCCAACCCGACCGACGCCCAGGACGAGGGCAAGACGCTTGCCGATTTCATCCACTACCGCAACGATTTCCTGCAGCCGCAGATGAATGCCAGGCAAGCGGCGGCGATCTTCGACAAGAGCGAAAGCGAAGCACTCGCCGTCGTCAACAACCTGATCGAACGCAAGGTGATCGGCCAGCTCAGCGAAAGCTATACGCTGCGCCGCTACAGCGAAGAACTCGACCGCCGCCGCCGCGAGGTCTCAGGCGAGATCTGAGCGTCGTCGCGCCGATCGGATCGACGCTTCAGGATACGGCGTCGGCGAGCTTGAACACGTCGGCCCGCTTCGAAACACCGCGCAGCTCGAACGATCCTAGATACTCGCAGGCCACGGCGCAGGTGGCCGCGAAGCTCTCCGACATCAGCAGGTGTTGTTCAAGCGTGCCGCAGAGCTTTTCGAGCCGCGAAGCCTCGTTGACGGCCCTGCCGATCACCGTGAAATCGAGCCTGCCACGGGCGCCGACGTTCCCGTAGAAAACCTCGCCGAGATGCAGGACGACATCGACGCGGATATCGGGGCCGCCGTTTTTCGTCCGCTCACGGTTCAGCGCCTCGTTTGCTTTCAGCAGATTCTTCGTAGAAGCCAGCGCGGCCATGCAGGCCTTCTGCGGATCCTCGGCGTCGGTCGGAAAGATCGCAAGCACGCTGTCGCCCATGAACTTGAGGATCTCGCCGGAATTTTCCTCGACATGCCGGTCGATCAGCTCGAAATGT
This sequence comes from Rhizobium leguminosarum bv. viciae USDA 2370, assembly GCF_002008365.1. Lineage (GTDB taxonomy): Bacteria > Pseudomonadota > Alphaproteobacteria > Rhizobiales > Rhizobiaceae > Rhizobium > Rhizobium leguminosarum. Next base: position 335,433 of record NZ_MRDL01000051.1, on the reverse strand, counting down.
TCGTTCAGAAACCCGACGATCTCGCTGGGTTGATAGACCTCGGTCAAGGCCGTGAAATTTCTGAGGTCCGCAATCAGGATCGCCGCATTGATGGAGCCGCCGGTTCCCCTCTGGGTCTCCCCGGCCAGAATGCGCGCGCTCGTCCTGGCGCCGGTATAGACCGCGAGGATGTCGGTGGCGGTTTTCGATGCCGCCACACGGTAAGCCGCCAGACCCAGCGCCGGGACAAGCGCTTTGACGATCGCCAGCTGATCATCGGAAAATCCGCCCGGCGCATCGCTGGTCAGGGAGAAACCAAGCCCGCGCAACGCGACCTCCTTCGGAAATTCGCAAAGGCTGACCAGATGGTCCGTGCCGCCGGCAAGCGCAAATTCCGCGAGCTGCGGATAGTCAAGCCCTTCACCCCTGGCCAATATCCAGCGCCCTGTTCTCTCGCCGCGGTTCAGCAGGTAAAATATCGGTGTTTTCTCGAAGTTGCGCTCTTCTACGCTGCCATGCGCTGCATTTTCGAGAACGGTTGCACCGCCCCGCACGAAATTGGCCGAGACGCCGCGATACATGGGATGAAGGGATGGCATGGTAATGCTGGCCCGCCAGATCGGAATGCCATCTGCGATCAGCCGGTCGCACAGGCCGGCGACGAGATCGCCAATATGCTCGCTGGTGAGTCCCTGCTCTATAAGCCACTGAATATGATCGTTAATTTTCGAACCTCCGCATGGGACCGGGAACCGGGAATGACCGTTTTCGCCACCAAAGCCCGGCAACACGAACCGCAGATACGCGCTGAAAAGAGCGATATCACGCATCTCATTCATTAGCCTGCTTCACGTCGCTATACCACTCCTGGGCGAATGGAAGTGATAGGGAATCCAATGATGACAACAAGGAGCGCCGGCGCTTTTCCTCAACCGTTCGGCTTCACTTCGATATGTAAAGGGCTGCTCGGTTAGCGGAATCTGTTCCAGTCTCCGTCCCGCGAGGCGACGAACGGGATCTCGCCTCTCGACACCGCAATGTCCTTCAGCATGTGGTCCGACAACGCCCCAAGCCGATTTTCCACCGATCGCCGTCGTCGCCACAGCATGAGGCTATGAGCCGGAGAAAACAGCAGCAGCACCGCTTTGCGCAGTCGCAGTTCGAACCCGCCTGACAAGAGCTTCTCGTTCATGATCGTCCCCATGGAATCGTGCGCCGATCACAAAGATCGGTGCGCCCTGCGAGCCGGTCGGCGCCTCGTCCGCCGGCCGGCTCCCGCGCCCAGCGCAGACCTCGGAATCGAGATCGGTTTGGTGAAAGGGTTATGCGTGGATTGAAAAGCGACAGAGCGTGGTTGGCGCGCCCTATCGAACGCGGTCTTAACGCGCGGCCGAATGAGGGCCGATGAGCGTGGTGATCTCCGTCACGCGGTCCGCCGGAAAGCCACCCTTTTCCGCGTGCCGATAGACCGCATCGGCGCTCTCGGCCTCATGAACGCAGTACATCTTGTCCCCGGTCACATAGCTGGTGATCCAGGTATAGGGTTCGCCGAGGGAGGCCACGACGGCGTTGGATTTCGCCGAGATCTCTCGCAGGGTTTCCTTGTCCATGTCCCCGAGACCTGGAATGTTTCGTTCGACAACGAATTGCGGCATTGTTTTATCCTTCCATGATGTTTTGAGTGACGCAGCGCTTCATCAACCGTGCGCATGCCGGCAGCTGACGTCCGGGTTCATGTCGGCGAACGGTCCCTTCGGATTGTTCTTCCATGCCCAGACGTGCAGCTCGTAGAAAGCCGGAAGGCCGTAGCGGTTCGGTGCGTTCGTGAAACTGAACAGCTGGCCGCCGAGATTGGCGGGACCTTTTGTCGTGATGTATTCGACAGCGACGAGTTTCATCTTGCCGTGTTCGTCAGGCTCGTACATCACAGCCTCCGGCTTGGAGAGATCAATGGCCTCATCCTTGATGAGGTCGGCACTGACATAGTGGATACCCATCGCACCTCCATCTATGCCGCTGGTGCATGGGATCGGCGAATAGCCTTCCTTGACGGCCTGGTTGACGTCCCGGAGGCGCGCATTGGCCTCCCGAACCAGTTCCGGCAGGCCGCCGCCGCCGAGCGCTGCAGCCGGAAGAACTGCCATAATGAGAAGCGCCGCGATTGGCGCTTTTGTCACTTTCATGAAGATTGCCCTCCAATTTCTGGTTGTCCAAGCCGATTGGATTCCGGCCGGCATTGCGTTGTAAAAAATCCGCGCGATGAAACATCTCCCGCGTGGGGGATGAAATCTTCCGCAAATCCCGGAAATGAAGGCGCCATGGCCGGCGACAATTGACCGCGCTGGCCGGGCTGATGCAGGATTGTGATCATGGAACAGCAGCTGTCGGAAATTATTGGCGCTATTTATGATTGCGTGGCCCGGGAGGATGCCTGGCCAAACGCTCTTCGTCTGATCAATGGCCAGGTCAATGGTTTTCTAACCACGCTTGCCGTCTTCGACACGACCACGCGTTCCGCACGTCTGGCCCAGATCGCCTGCGACGACGGAGAGGCCATCCGCACCCTCGTCGCGCATGCGAAGGACGTCCCGTTCTTCCACCTTCTTCACCGAATGGAGATCGATCAGCCGGATACGCTGGAGCGGATGTTTTCCCTCTATGGACCCGATGGCGAAGCCGTCTGGAAGAGCGGTGCGCTATACCAGAACTTTCATGCCAGGTATGGGGTTCTAAACTCGATCGACATGGCCGTACTGAAGCGCCCGACCCGTGTCGGGACGATCAACATTTCGGTGCAATACGAACCGAACGAACGACGCGTCTTCGACATCGTCGGGCTGCTCGGCCCGCATATCCGCCGTGCCGTGACGATCCACGATATGTTCGAGATGGAGCGCGCCGAATCCGCCGTCCTCAGGGAGGTCATCGACGCTCTCGACCATGCGGTCTTCATCGTCGCCGAAGACATGACGATCCTCTTCGCCAATGATGCCGCCGAAGCACGGCTGCGCGAGCAGCAGGTGGTCCACTCGCTTTCAGGCCGGCTGGCGGCTCGCTACAGTTATGCAGGCGCCGCCCTTTCCAACGCCGTGACGCTTGGCGCGCGCGACGAAATCAGTCTCGCAGCCGCTGGGATCGATGTTCCCCTTGCCTCGGCCGAACGCCCCGCCGTCGCTCACGTTCTGCCGTTGCAGCGGCGCACCGAAAGGGGACGCTTCGAAAGCCGGGCGGCGGCGGCGATCTTTCTCGCCGCAGCTGGAACCGTGATCCAATCGGCCGTCGAAGCCGTTGCCGCGCTTTTTGCTCTCACGCCTGCCGAACGGCGCGTGGTCGGCTACGTGTCCGAAGGCATGACGCGGTCCGAGATTGCAAATGCACAGGGTGTTGCCGACGGCACCGTCAAATCGCAACTGGCCGCCATCTACGACAAGACGGGCGCGGAAGACCAGCGCAGCCTGCAGCAGCTCGTCCGCGAACTCAGCCCACCTGTCAGGCGCGCCTAAGAAGTCGACATCAAACTTCGGTCGATTGGGCGGATTACGCGAAAAAGCACGCCGGCGCCACGGCAGCTGCGGGCTCCGCTCACATCCTGACCGTCATGCCGCCGTCGACCGTCAGTACGTGGCCGTTGACAAAGGAAGCGGCGGCGCTTGCCAGAAAGAGCGCGGCGCCGGCGATCTCGTCCGGCCGTCCCCAGCGTTGAACCGGGATGCGCTGGCGCACGAAGGGCATCAATTCCTCGTTCGCAGCCATCGCCGCGTTCGTCTCGGTGGCAAACCAGCCGGGCGCAATTGCGTTGCTGGTGATGCCGTGCGGGCCGAATTCGACCGCCATGCCGCGCATCAGTCCGGTCAGTCCCTGCTTGGCTGCCGGATAGACGCAGTCGCCGGGCATTACGACATGGCCGCTGATCGAGGTCACCGCGATCAGGCGGCCGTGATTGCGTCGCTTCATCAACACGGCAGCGTCGCGCGAAAGCGTCATCGCCGCCGCAAGGTCGGTGCGCAGCAGCTCGATGATCGCATCATCGTCGAATTCGGCCAGCGGCCGCCTGTCGCGGGCGCCGACATTGTTGATCAAAATATCGAGACGACCATGGATCTTGTCGATATCGGCCATCGCAGCACGCTGTGCCTCGCGGTCGGCGACATCGAATGCGGCGGCCTCCGCCGTGCCGCCAGCGGCACGGATGGTCCTGACGGCGCCTTCCAGCGTCGCCGCCCTGCGTCCGTTGACGATGACATGCGCGCCGGCCTCGGCAAGGGCGCGCGCCATCTCGAAGCCCAGACCACGGCCGCCGCCGGTCACGAGCGCCACCTGACCTGCCAGTGAAAATCTATCCAATATGCTCATGGTTTTCGTCGCTCTCAACCGGGTCCGTCGCGACAATTAATGGACTCAGTCAACTAATTTGGCAATAGCCGAACGACGAGACCGGATGACGGTGAGGCAGCCCGTCCGGTACACATCCGGCCTAACCGAGCAGCCCGGCCAACCAGCGCGAATCGAGGTGGCGTTCCAATTCCCCGGCGACGTCGTCGAGCGCCTGCTCGACGCTCTCGCGGTAATTCCTCCGCCCACCTGATAGGCCGAAGCTTTGAAGCAGCCGGTCGCGATAGGCGTCGCTGCCGAAGAGCCCGTGCAGATAGGTGCCCATGATCCGACCGTCGGCCGACAGCGCGCCGTCGGGCGCGCCGTCAATGATCGCCGAGGGCCGATCGCAATCCGGGCCGCGGGTGATGCCGAGATGGATCTGGTAGCCGGCAAGCGGCGCGTCATATTCGGTCGAGCGAGCCTGGCTGTTCCGCACGGTCTTCTCCGGCGCCATCTCGGTCTCGATGTCGAGCAGCCCAAGCCCCGGCGTCTCGAGCGTCCCGCCCTCGATGCCGAGCGGATCGCGCACTGTCCGGCCGAGCATCTGGTAGCCGCCGCAGATGCCGATCACCCGGCCGCCGCGCCTGACATGCGCCTTGAGATCGCGGTCCCAGCCCTCAGCCCTGAAGTCGGCGAGATCCGATATCGTCGATTTCGAGCCGGGAAGCACAACGAGGCTCGCATCGGCAGGTATCCGCTCGCCTGATCGCACGAACACCAGCTCGACATCCGGCTCGGTCCTCAGCGGATCGAGATCGTCGAAATTGGCGATGCGCGGCAGCACCGGCACGGCGATCTTCAGCGCGCCCGTCCCGCCCCTCGCCAGCCGTTCGAGCACGACAGAATCTTCGGCCGGCAGGCGTCCCGCACCCGGCAGCCACGGCACGACGCCGAAGCACGGCCAGCCGGTAAAGCCCTCGATGGCGCGGATGCCGTCGTCAAACAGCGAGACGTCGCCGCGGAACTTGTTGATGATATAACCCGCAATCATCGCCCGGTCGCCATCGTCGAGGATTGCATGCGTGCCGACCAGCGAGGCGATGACGCCGCCGCGGTCGATATCGCCGACGAGCACGACAGGCACGCCCGCCTGCGTCGCAAAGCCCATATTGGCGATATCGCCGGCCCTGAGATTGATCTCTGCCGGCGATCCGGCACCCTCGACGATAACGAGGTCGGCGCCCGCAGCCACTTTTTCGAAGCTCTCGAGCACGGCGCCGAGCAACTGTGGCTTCAGCCGCTGGTAGTCGCGCCCCTTCGCCTGGCCGAACACCCTGCCCTGCACGATGATCTGGCTGCCATTCTCCGATTGCGGCTTAAGCAGCACCGGATTCATGTGCACCGAGGATGGCGTGCGCGCGGCCAGCGATTGCAGCCACTGCGCCCGGCCGATCTCGCCGCCGTCATCGGCGACCGCCGCATTGTTCGACATATTCTGGGGCTTGAACGGCCGGACCGTCAGCCCGCGATTGGCCGCCAGCCGGCAGAGGCCTGCAACCAGAACCGTCTTGCCGACATCGGAGCCGGTTCCCTGCAGCATGATCGCTCTTGCCATGGTGGCCCGCATCCGCCTCTCGTTCAGGCGAGGCCTACAATAGGCGGTAATCCCGGGTCAAGACTTGCCCCAAAGTTCCGTGCCGCAAACGCGAAAACCGCGCATGGCCTTGGCTCTGCGCGGTTTGCCGAAAACTCAGGCGTCTTCGCCCCTACACGGCGAAGCTCGCTTTCTCCGGTACGCACTACCTGAACCAGAGAAGCGGCGGTCATTGCTGCCACGACCCAACTGATAACGGCACATTCTTACCGGAGGGTTATTGAAGGCTTACGCAAATGTTAATTTTGATCTTTTTTGACATTCTCGTCGAAATTTCTGCCGAAGATCCGCCGCCGATCGCGAAGAGCGTGCATTTCGCCCAGGGGCGCCATTTTCGGGATCTTCACATAAATTCTTCGAATTCAATCATTTAGTCACGCAACCATGAGCAGAAGATGGTTGATTTCTGCGAGCGAACGCGTAGGCTCCGTCATAATGCGCCATTGTTGAACATGGCCTGCGACGAGTTGCCGGAGCCGCAAGGACGGACGGTGCCATGAACCGGAAAGCCTGTTGCTGTATCGCCCGGCAGGCGTTTTCCCCTCAGGTGCCAGAGATATATGTCGGTTGATTTCAGAGCCTGCGCGTCGGCCTAAGAAGAATTCGGGGAATGACGATGAAGACGTTTCTGATTCCGGCCGTCTTTGCCGCGGCTCTTTCTACCGTTGCGCCGGCTGAAGCAGCCGAATGCGGCACCGTTTCGATCGCCGAAATGAAATGGGCCTCGGCAGGAATTGCGGCGAGCTTCGACAAGATCATCCTGGAAAAGGGCTACGGCTGTTCCGTCACCATTGTCGATGGCGACACCCTGCCGACCTTTGCCTCGATGAATGAGAAAGGCACCCCTGACATCGCCTCGGAATACTGGATCAATTCCGTCAGGGCCCTGCTCGATCAAGCCGTCAACAGCGGCCGGCTGGTGCAGGGGGCCGAAATCCTGGCTGACGGCGCCGTCGAGGGTTGGTGGATCCCGAAATTCATCGCCGACGCCCACCCCGACATCCGCTCGGTCGAAGACGCGCTGAGACATCCCGAGCTCTTCCCCGCCGAGGACGACCCATCGAAGGGCGCAGTCTACAACTGTCCCGCCGACTGGAGCTGCCAGATATCAACCACCAACCTGTTCAAGGCGCTTGCTGCCGACAAGAAAAGCTTCGAGCTTGTCGAAACCGGCAGTCCCGAACAGTTGGATGCCTCGATTGCCCGCGCTTTCGAAAACAAGGTCGGCTGGCTCGGTTATTACTGGGCGCCGACCGCCATCCTCGGCAAATATGACATGACGCGCCTGAGCTTCGGCGTCGGCCACAACAAGAACGAATGGGACCGCTGTACCGCAGTTGCCGGCTGCGCCAGGCCGCAGCTGAATTCCTATCCGGTCTCGCGCGCCTTCACACTGATGACCCGGTCTTTCGCCAGCCGTGCCGGACCTGTCACGACCTATCTCAAGACCCGCAAATGGGACAATGAGACGATCAACCAGGTGCTCGCCTGGCAGGACGAAAACCGCGAAAGCAACGAGGATGCCGCGATCTATTTCCTTCGCAATTACGAGGGCCTGTGGACGAAATGGGTGCCTGTCGATGTAGCCGAGAAGGTCAAGGCGAGCTTATAACGACAAGACACGAGCAAGCATGGACGATTCGATGACAGGCAATGTTCCCTTTCCCGACCGCGATACCGTTGCGGAAAAGCTTGCCGCGCTGTCGGAGACCGACAAGTCGTATGTGGCGCTACTGATGGAAAACGCCGCCCAGGACGACAACCTGCTCGACGGCCTGCGCCGCCATCTCGATCTTGCCGCCGGATCGCGTTTCCTGAACTCGCTGAAGCTCGAAAATCTGGGAATTTGGCTCGGAACCCAGGCGCCGGACCGGTTACAGATCCGACTGATGGAAACCGCCCGCTCCAGCCAACATCCCACCTACCAAGCCTTCCGGACCGGTCTCGACCGATCCGGCGGGCTGGAAAAGGTTTATCCCCCGGTCATCCGTTAGGATGGTCCGGCCCCGGTCATCCGTTAGGATGATCCGACTCCGGTCAGCACCTGATCCGGCGATTCTGGCAGCGATCTGAACGGTCGTTACTTCTTCGCGGCGCGGTCGACTGAGCGGCCGGCATCCTGCGTGGCGTTCACGGTATTTGCTGTATCCTTTCCTATGCCGCGGATCGTGTTTCCGCAGGAGGAAAGGGCAAGAAGAACCATCAAGGCTGCGGCTATTTTGGCCGTTGTCGTCATCTCGGATATCCTTGTTTGAAATCAACCCCGAACGGCGACAATTGCCGTCCGCGCCAATAACGCACGACAAACCAAAAGGTTCACCGGCTAGAAGGATACCTGTCAGACTATCCGCGCATAATCCTTTGCGAAAATCGAATGGGATTTTCGGGGATTAGGCGGCGACCGCCTTTGCTCTCTCGGCAAAGGCGCCGCGAATGCTGTCGGCCACCGTCTCGATCGGCCCCGACACCTGCGAGGCGGTTAGCAGCCGGATATCGAAGGCGCCGAGTTCCGGCAGCCCTTCCTGAGGCCCGAGGATCGCCATGTCCTCGTTGACATAGGACAGCGGCAGTGGCGCGATGGCGAGATCGGAAAGCACGGCGGCGCGCTGCGCCATCGTGTGGCCGCTGAGATAGGCGACGCGATAATGCCGCTTGTTGCGTTCGAGTTGGGAGAGCGCCTCCTGGCGCCAGATGCAGCCATCCTCCCAGATCGAGATCGGCAGGGGATCTCGGCGATGCGCCGAGCCGCACCTGGCGCCAGCCCAGACCAGCCGCTCGCGGAACACGACCTCGCCGCCCGTCGGGAACGGCCGTGTCGCACAGTTGATCAACGCGAGGTCGAGCCGCTGCTCCTCCATGCGCTTCTTCAGTCCGATGCTCATGTCGATCGTCACATCGACCATGATGCCGGGATAGCTCTCGGCGAAACTCTTCAGGATGCTCGGCAGCAGCCGTTCGCCGATATCCTCAGGCGCGCCGAGCCGCACGACGCCGCTAAGCTCCGGCATGATGAAGCGCGACACCGCCTCGTTCGACAGCGCCAGGATGTTGCGCGCGTAGGACAGCAACATCTCGCCGTGGCGCGTCAGCGACACCGAGCGGGCGTCGCGCAGAAACAGCGTTGCCCCCAGTTGTTCTTCAAGTTTCTTGATCTGCATCGACACCGCCGATGGCGTGCGGAAGACCGCCTCTGCGGCGGTCGAAAAATTGCCTGTCTCTGCGATAGCCACGAAGGTACGCAGCACCTCGTTATCAAGCAGCGGAATGGGACGGCGAAAGGGAATGCTCATCGTCGCATCTTTCAATTTTTCTGATTCATAACCCCATATCATTTTGTTTGATTGAATGTCAATTGACCCTCATATTTCGGGCGTCGGCAGCTAAATGCAGCAAAGGAGGCCCGACATGCCTCAAACAAACATCTGGAATATCGTACAGGCCCTTTCCGCATTCAAGTCGCAGAGGCGCAGGGATGCGAACCATGAGCATGCGCTCCGAGAGCTAAGGCGCTTTCCGCCACATCTGCTGGCAGATTGCCAGCGCGAGCTAGAGTTGACCGTCCCGGAGCGCCGCGCGTGCGATGGGACGCGGTAGAAACGCTTCATCCCTTTGAATCCGCTCAGGATCTGGGCACATCGATGCCGGTCAACTCGCAACGTCTTACTCGACTTGCGCCGCAGCGGATGATCGACGGTCGAACGCCGATCACATCCCGCCCAGCAGTTTGAACGCTATGATCCACATCGTGAAAGCGACGAGCGTTTCCAGCATGCGCCAGGATGAGGGTTTCGAGAAGATCGGCCTCAGCCGCTTTGCGCCATATCCGAGCGAAAAGAAGAACAGGAAGGAACCCGTCACCGCCCCTGCCGCAAAGGAAGCCTGCTCTCCCGGATATCGCGTCGATATCGTGCCGAGCAGCACGACCGTGTCGAGATAGACGTGGGGATTGAGCCAGGTGAGTGCGAGGCAGGTCGCCAGCGTCTGCCGAAAACTCGACGACTTTGCTTCCCCGGCCGTCAGAGCAGCGGACGACCGCAAGGCGGAATAGAGGCTTCTTGCCCCGTACCAGACCAGAAATGCGGCTCCGCCATAGCGCATGACCGGGTCGAGCCAGGGCATGAACCTGGCGATCTGCTGGAGGCTGGTCACACCAAGTACGATCAGCGCGGCATCCGATACCGCGCATGCGAGGCAGACGGCAAAGACATGTTCGTTTCGCAAGCCTTGCCGGAGGATGAAGGCGTTCTGCGCGCCAATGGCGACAATCAGGCTGAGGCCCATCATCAAGCCGGTTATATAGATCGAAAAATTCATCTCTTCGGCCAACGCCCCTCATTTCGGTAAGGTTGCGCTATCGCGATTGGGAGAATTAGGCTAGTTAATCTGACTTACCTAGATTAAGTGAAACTAATCCATGCTCGACTATCCCGCTCTTCGTGCCGTCGCAACCATTGTCCAGACAGGCAGCTTCGAGAGAGCCGCGACCGTCCTGAGCGTGACCCCGTCGGCCATTTCGCAGCGCGTGAAGCAGCTCGAGGAGCGTCTCGGCGTCGTCCTCATCGTCAGAGGCACGCCGTGCACGGCGACGGACAAGGGAGAATGGCTCTGCCGCCATATGGAGAATGTCGGCATGCTCGAAGCAGAACTCTTCGGGCAGCTGCCGGCCCTCATCGATCCCGACGAACCTCGCCAAAGGGTCACGCTTCAAATCGCGACGAACGCCGACAGCCTCGGGACATGGTTCGTCGAGGCCATGTCGAGTTTCGCCAGGAGCTCTTCCTATCTGCTGAACGTCGCCGTCGACGACCAGGACCACACCGCCGAATGGCTACAGCGCGGGCGGGTGATCGCCGCTGTCACCAGCCTGGAAAAGCCGGTCCGCGGATGCCGACGTTTTGCACTCGGCATTCTGCGTTACCACGCAACTGCAACGCCCGATTTCGTCGCACGGCACTTTCCGCATGGCGTGACATCAGAGGCAATCCGCAACGCCCCGGCGCTGACCTTCAATCAGAAGGACAGGTTACAAAGCAGTTGGGTGCGGCGGATGTTCGGACGCGATCTCGACTATCCTACCCATTGGCTGCCGTCGCCGCAAAGTTTCGTCGAAGCCAGCCTCTCGGGCATGGGTTGGGGGATGAACCCGACCCAGCTGACCCGCGAGCATCTCGCGTCCGGACGGCTGGTCGAGCTGGTGCCCGACACACCGCTCGATGTCCCGCTCTACTGGCAGATAAACCGCCTCGCCGCCGATCGCCTGGCGGATCTGACGCGCGAAGTCGTCACAGTGGCCAAGCGCCGTCTTTGACGCGTCACTCAAGAATGCAGCAGAACCGGCTCCCTTTTATCAGACGTAAGCCGTGCGGCTGCCGAACTCACTGGTCTCGTCAAAATTCGTCGTGCCGATACGCTCGCTTTCGCCGGAAAATTCTCCAGGAGCGTCACCGGCAGGCTTCGATGCAGCAGACGCCTGAGTTTGGCTGCTCTCGCTCGCTTCGAGCTTGGCAATCTTCGCTTCCAGCGTATCGATGGATTTTTCGATCGTGGCCTTCTCTTGCTCGTCCTGCGTTTCCGACAGGGCTGCCTTCTTCTCGGCAAGCTGTGCCTCGAGAGAGGCAAGCTGATCCGACGAACTGGAAGACGAGGTTGTAGCGGCTGAACTCAAAATGGTGGATGCAGAACTGGAAATTGCGCTGACCATGAGCATGACTTTCGATAGTGGAATGTCATCGTTCTAGCCACGGATGGTAAAGGTTCGATAAATAAAGTACCGGATAGTACCAAAATAACGAGGATGGCTACGCAAATAGCGCGCTCCTATGCGATGGCGATGATTTCCAGTTCCTGGCCGCCTGTCTCCACTACATCGCCGACAGCCTTGCCCATCAGCAACTGCGCCACCGGGGAAACGTAGGAAATCGATCCGGCCTTGGGATCGGCTTCGTCCTCTCCGACGATACGATAGGTCTGCATGCGCCCGTCGTCACGGCGGAAACTCACCGTGCTGCCGAAGGCGACGGTGTCGATTGACGTAGGGTCAGGCACGAGCTGGGCGGTGCGAAGTCTTGCGGCTAAGTAGCGAAGATCACGCAAGGGATTGGCTGTCTGCCGCCGCCGTTCGTTCACGTCGTCGATGGTGCTCGCGCCATCATAGGCCTCGCGAGCCTCTTTGAAGCGCAGCTCGAGAGCCTTCAGTCCTGCTTCCGTAACAAGGTTCGGATGCGCCGAAATCGGACGATCGGGCAGCAGGGTTTCCGAAGCGGTTTCGAAACTCTCTTCCTTGGTAAAAGCGACGGCCAATCTCGGACTCCGTTTTAGCGCGATGCGCTCTTCTAGCTGATGGGCAATTGCCGCGAAACGATTGTCGGAACCATACACCGACCGCGGACGAACCGCCAATCTCGGTTGATAGGCGGCCGGCGCCGGCGGCAGAGGCAGTCCGCTTTCAAGGTCACCGCCCCGTAGCTGTTAAGCGGCGGAAACGTTCCGCAACACATGGCGGTGCTCGGCGCCCTCATTTCGAAACGTGCTGGGGTTTGCCTTTCCTCTTGGTTGAGGCGAACTCTTCGAGCTGCTTTTCGCTCATGGATTCGACCATTTGTTTCGAGGCGCCTTTGAGTTCACTCTTGGGTGTCTCGCCGCGCTTGGCCGAGAGGGCGGCGCCTGCGGCCTTCTGCTGGGCCTTGGACTTGGCTGGCATATCGCTTGAACGGGCGGTGGCCGGCGTCAAAGTCATCATGCTCTAACTATCCTGTTCTAAGGAGGCTGCGGCCCGCAAGCCGCAGCCGACCGGCTGTCAGTTGATGGTGGCCCACTGGCTTCGAACATCCCTGGCGTTCTTCGACAGATGGACGTGAGCATCCACGTGATCGACCCAATCGATCGGGATCAAGTGGTGCTTGCCGTCCTCCGAATCGAGCTTCGTCAGCTTGATGCGCGTGGGGCCGTCGAGATGATCGACTGTGCCGACATGGGTGCCGTCGGCAGCCCGCACTTCCATATGTTCACGGATCTGCTCTGCGGAAATCATCGTTTCCTCCTTGCATCATTGTCAGGTACGAAGCGGCAACGAGGTGGAGCAGACTTGGTTCCCAACACGCGCGACCGTGTTCAATCAGCAGTCACGTCCCAATTGTCGTCCGGGTTGAAGGTCCGGATGCCAGTTCGCGAGGCGGGAGCGGCGGTGCCCGATAAATCGGCGTCGGCTGCTCCCACCTTCTCGGATCTGCAACCCCGCTGACACTGTCTCTGCGTAACATACCCCGATTATACGGGTAACGTCTCCGATCTTCGCGTAGTCTGGCCTTGTGCAGACTTCGACCGCCGCGGCGTGCGGCGTCGAGGCCTGCTTGAACTCGGCAGAGTTATGAGGAGCAGCCGCAGTGAGCACAGCAAGATGTCATGATGGCCGAATTCAACCGAGACTTTACCCAGGTCTGGAATGGATCTTGGCTCTCCTGCTGCTCTGCGTATTGGTCGGATGTGGCGGCCACCCGAAGAATGTGCTCATCCCCGTTGCCGACAGCGCGCCGAATTCCACCAAGGTCGACATGCTAGTGACCACGACGCGCAGCCGCTCCACGATACGGGGCGAAATGTTTACAGGCGAGCGCGCACTCGCCCCGGCCTTTGCCGACATCACCGTATCCATCCCCCCTGCAAACGTCCGAAAGGTCGGCGAAGTCGCCTGGCCGAAGAGGCTTCCATCCAATCCCGCAACCGATTTCGCAACCTTGAAAGCCGACGAGATCACGCGCGACGACGCCAAGAAATGGCTGAGCGCCTCGGTCAGGAAGAGCCACGACCGCAGCGTGCTGGTGTTCATCCACGGCTTCAACAACCGCTTCGAAGACTCCGTTTATCGCTTCGCTCAGATCGTCAAGGATTCCGGCGTCCATAGTGCTCCCGTGCTCGTGACATGGCCGTCGCGCGGCAGTCTGCTTGCATACGGATATGACAGGGAGAGCACGAACTACACGCGCAACGCATTGGAGATGCTCTTCCAATATCTCGCCAGGGATCCTGAAGTGAAGGAGGTGTCCATCCTCGCGCATTCCATGGGGAACTGGCTGGCGCTGGAAGCGCTTCGCCAGATGGCGATCCGCAACGGCCGCCTCCCTGCCAAGTTCGAGAATGTGATGCTGGCCTCGCCCGACGTGGATGTCGATGTCTTCCGCCAGCAGATCGTCGACATGGGCAAGCAGCATCCGCAGTTCACCTTGTTCGTCTCGCGAGATGACCGCGCGCTCGCAGTATCCCGCAGGGTATGGGGTGACGTCGCGAGACTCGGCGCCATCGATCCCGAGCAGGCTCCCTTCAAGAAGGAACTGGCCGACAGCCAGATCACGGTGATCGACCTCACCAAAGTCAAAGCGGGCGACAGACTGAACCACGGGAAATTTGCAGAATCGCCCGAGGTTGTTCAGCTGATCGGAGCGCGGATTTCCGACGGCCAGACGCTTACTGACAGCAAGGTCGGGCTCGGGGACAAGATCCTTGCCGCAACAACGAGCACGGCCGCCGCAGCGGGCAGCGCAGCCGGCCTGATCCTTGCCGCCCCGGTCGCAGTCGTCGATGCCGACACCAGAGATAATTATGCCGGCCAGGTCAGCGGCCTCACGGGTCCTATGGGCAAACAGCAGCGGGCGCCCGACTGCACTGCCGGAGGCCGATCGAAGGAGTCGTGCAGGCAATAGCGGTTCAGGAATTGGCAACTGACAGTTCACAAAGATCAGGATAGACAATGCCACGAGTTTCCAAGATCCGCATGGTTAGATCGCTTCTCACGGCGGCCACCCTGGCGGCCGTTCTCCTTTGTGCCTCCATTGCCGTGGCTCAGAGCGTGACGCCTGCGAACGCGCAGCCTGAAAGCGTTCAACGCTTCATTGGGATGTTCTCGGATCCTGACGTCCAGCGCTTCCTGCAACAGCAGTCCCAAGCAGCCCAGGCTGCGGCGAAACCGCCCTTGGAAACCCCGAACGCCGACCCTTCATTCTCGGAATTCGCGATGCGGTTCCGTGTCCACGTTTCCGGCCTTCTCGGGGCTATCAAGTCTTTTCCTTCGGAGACGATGCGTGGTGCGGGCATACTCAACCAGGACGTCCAGGCGAATGGCGGGACGAGGCCGATCTTCCTGGTCGCGGCCTTCGTCGCTGTCGGTCTGGCCGCGCAATGGCTGTTCTGGTGGATCAGCGCCGGCTGGCGCGCATGGATGGCGCGCGCGCCCTTTGCCACGGTCCGCGAGAGGGTGGTGGCACTGGCCGCGAGGCTTCTGTGGGCGGCATGTTACGTCCTCTCCTTCGGGCTTGGCAGCATCGGCTTCTTCCTGCTGTTCCAATGGCCGCCTGTTATCCGGGAGATCGTCGTCGGCTATCTCTTCGCGATCGTCGTCTTCCGCCTGGCGAGCGCGCTTTTCGACGTGCTTCTCGCGCCCCGGGCAGAGGAAGAGGGTCGATTCCGTGTCGTCCCGATCACGAAGGATGCCGCCCGCCACTGGGCGAAACGCCTGGGCTATCTCGTCGGCTGGTATGCCTTTGGCTGGGTGACCATCCGCCTGCTCGGCACTCTCGGCTTTTCCGACCCGGCCCGGCAACTGGTCGCCTATTCGCTTGGCCTCGTGCTGCTCGTCATCGGCATCGAAGCCGTTTGGAGACGCCCGTCCGGATTGTCTGCCGGCCAAGCCAGCCGGATCGGACTACGCGCCCGGAACTGGCTCTGGACGGTCTATTTCGCTGGCGTCTGGCTGCTGTGGGTGGTGGGAGCCATGAAGCTGTTCTGGATCGCGGTGGTCTGCGCGGCGTTGCCCGGCGCCATCGCCCTCACCAAGGCGTCGGTTAACAATATCCTGCACTCTTCCGCGGACCAGGAGGACGGCCAGCAAAGAAGCACCGTCGCTTCGGTGATTATCGAGCGCGGCATAAGGGCGGCGCTGATCGTCGGTGCGATCGTTCTGCTTGCGGACGCCTTGGACGTCAGACTGACGCAGATGACGATGCAGGATTCGCCGCTTCTCCGCCTCGTGCGCGGTCTCTTCAGCGCCGGGATCATTCTCCTGGTTGTCGATCTCGCCTGGAATGTGGTGAAAGTGCTGATCGATCGCAAGCTGGGCGACACCGAGGCCGTCCTTGAAGTCGGCAGCGAACGGGAGCGGCGGCGCACGCGTCTCAGGACCCTGCTGCCGATCCTTCGCAATTTCCTCATGATCCTCTTCGTCGCCATCGCGATCATGATGGCGCTGTCATCGCTCGGTGTGGAAATCGGCCCATTGATCGCCGGTGCCGGCGTAGTTGGCGTCGCCATCGGCTTTGGTGCGCAGACCGTGGTCAAGGACGTGATCAGCGGGATGTTCTACCTGCTCGACGACGCCTTCAGGGTGGGCGAATATATTCAGAGCGGCAGCTACAAGGGCACCGTCGAGTCCTTCAGTTTGCGATCCATCAAGCTCCGGCACCACCGCGGCGCCGTCTACATCGTCCCCTTCAGCGAGCTCGGAGCAGTCCAGAACATGAGCCGCGACTGGGTGATCGAGAAGATGACTATCACCATCACCTACGATTCCGACATCGAGAAGGCCCGCAAGATCATCAAGAAAATCGGCCTGGAACTGTTCGAGGATCCGGAATTCAAACCGACGACGATCGAGCCGCTGAAAATGCAGGGGATCGACAGCCTGGGTGACTCCGGCCTGCTCCTGCGGATGAAGGTCATGACGCTTCCGGGCCAGCAGTTCACGCTGAAGCGGCGCGCCCTGCGGATGATCCATCAGGCGTTCAACGAAAACGGCATCAAGCTCGCCGTGCCAACCGTCCAGGTCTCGGGCGGAAAGGACGACGCTGTTGCCGCCGCTGCCCAGCAGACGCTCGCGGCGCATAGTGCGGCGAGCGCCACGAACCCGGCCTGAGCGCGGCATTCTTCAGGCCCTTAAACAAGACACGAAAGCAATGGGAGGAAATGAAATGAAGTTCCCGGTCAACCTATCGCATGTGCTTGCGACACTTGCCGTGCTGATGACGGTCTGCGCGCCCCTCCTCGTACCGGCGACGGCCGAAGCCCGTCGCGGCGCTGCGGCCTGCGGCCCGAGGGGCTGCGGCGCTGCGGCTTGCGGACCGCGCGGATGCGCTGCGGTCGGACGCACCAGTCCTGCCGTTCGGCCGCCCGTCCGGCGCGGCGTCGTGGTGGTGACCCCTCGCCGCTACTGGCGTCCGGGTACCGCCATCGCCGCAGGCGCCGCCATCGGCTTTGTCGCCGGAGCTGCCGCCGTTTCATTGGCAGGTACGCCGCCTCAGTCCGGTCAGTGCTGGTACTACACCTCACCCGACAAGACGACGGGCTTCTGGGATGTATGCCCGCGCTGAGTGGCTCGCAGAAGGCTCGCGAGTCGGCATCACGGCCACTATCATCGCCTCCGGCAAAGTCGTCTCGATCGCCAGCGCGATACTCGTCACGGGTCTGATCCGCCGCCCACTAAATCAAACAGAGCATGACGTCGTCCGAAAACAGCACACTCCTTTCGGTATTATGCTCCACTCAGCAGATCTCCCTGCACGGAAAGCCAGGAGATCCACGAGGATGACCGACCCTATTGTAGAAGCCAATCAAACGCGATTCAGCCAACCTATTGGCTTCTCAACTACCGTCAAAGGTTTATAGATTCAAAACTGCCTTAATCGCTCACCGTAAAACTCTTCTACGGTAGATCGCGACCTGACGAAAACACTGTCGACAATCGGCTTGATGCCCCCTTCATTAAGCTCAGCCCCGACGATATTGGGCCGCGCAAACTCACCGTTCATCAACAGCCTGCAGGCTATCTCCTTGGGGCTTATGTAACTCCGGCGGAAGGCCCAAACTTCGGAGATCGGCATCTTACCAGACGGTAGCAGACGAGCGGCAACAAGGTTCGATATTTGAACAATGCTGCAGTTCAGATGGAAGCCTGCCTCGCCGCCGATGATAGGCGGTCCGTCCTGATCGCAACCGACTGGATTCTCGCGAAAGAAGTTCTTCAATGGTTTGAAATCGACCACGCCCACGGAATCGATGAGGCATGGTAGCTGGCTCAGCTTGACCAGAGGAAGTCGATCCTGCGCGATAGCTTCCAATACAGATGGCCAAGGATTTCCCGCTCCAGAAAAGAGCGCGGCGACGATATCGCGTAGTGAGAGCACATACCTGCCGCGCGTGCGCCGAGTGGGATTGATCGTCGCAAACGTGTGGACTGCCGGTCCAAATGTGCGCCGCATTATGGTGTCCGGGCACTCAAAGCCCTTCCGAGAATAGCAAAGAAGGAGCGTGTTGATCGGTAAGCCGGTCTGTTCAACTTGTTGCCTCACTGATTTCGAGGCTCTCGCGAACCGGAAATTATCTTCCCACGTTTGCTGGACGTCGTGCACGATAGCCGCAGCGCTGTTCTCCTTCGGCCTCCTGAGAATCGGCGTCGACTTTTCGGACAGTTTGAGAGCGCTGGTAACAAGCTTTCGGAAACCTTTAGCGTAAAATGGCGACGCGAGACGGACGCGTAGAGGATGGCTGTAGAAGTCCTTGGTCCTTGGGAAGAACCAAGTGTCTTTCAGGCTTTCCGCAAGCTCCACAAACGCATCCGGCCACCCGAGTATCGCCCGTGCGGATCGGCTGAGAGCGTCGGCACTTACCTCACCTACGGAGGAAAATTTAGCTTCGAGTGCGCCACAACGGCCATCACGAAAGTCGATAGCTCTCGCTACCTGTGCCATGAACTCGAAGAGGTGGCCGGGATCGGTATCGCGCAGTGACGGATGAATGTTCCACTTAGCGAGATCGGCAAGTGACGTTTCTGGGTTGACGAGGTCGGTCGCAAACCGCAGCGCTTCTTCGTCGTCGAACTGAGCACGACCTTGGGGAAACTCGCGCAGATCGACCACTGGACGCATGGGATTGTCTGCGTCAACACAACGATGGCAAAACGATATACCTCGCGCCACCAGGAAATTCAGCCGGGTTTCACAAACTGGGCAATGATCGAGAAGAAGCTCGTAAGATTTGGGATCGAATGTCAGCGAGCTGATGTGCCAGACGGCCTTTTGATAGCCAAGTGTGCGTAAACTGGCTGGAGCCACCCTGCGATGGCCGATCAATTGCTTCAGCGGCAAATTTCGTCCGAAGAAGGTCACCTGTTGTTTGGCTGAGAACCCGTACAGGAGAGGCTGGATATCGGCGTCGCCGTGTGGAAGCCCGAGAAGATCGCCAAGGCCCTCGTAGGAAAGGCTCCATTTACCGGAGCCGAAGTGCGAAAACCGCTGTTCCCGACGGCCGCCTATCAACTGGACGATTTGATAGGGGAACTGGAAGCCGTTTACGGCAGTCGCCCGCAGAAGCACGTCAGGGATGCCTTCCCCCGGCCTTAGATCGACAGCGACGGCTAGGGACTTCCTGCTTCCATCCAGCCTGCGCAGCGCGGTTTCTCGTGTGACCGTCACACAGATGATCTCCGGCGGATCGTCACTTCGCAGGTCTTACGCGACTACGCAAGCGCACTCCCGCGCCTATGTCAGCCTCTTCGGCGAGAATGACGACCCCGTTATCGAAGAGGACATCTCGAAGTCTACGAGCCGCCTCTTCATTGATCCTCTTACGGTCGGTCTTTTCGAGACGAGCGATCACGTACCTGCCGACGCCCGACTTCTCCGAAAGCTCATCCAATGAGTAGCCCAGCATTGCGCGGGCATCCTTCAGGCAGTCGACCCAAACCTTTCCGCTGGGTTTAGCCCACCGTACACCCTCGCCTGCAGCCTCAGTAGCATCAACAAAGGTCAATCCGTCTCGGATAAGGGCGTCGCGTAATTGAAAGAGCGCCAATTGGTCGGGATGCTTTCGTCCAGGCTGCTCAAGACCCAGCAGGACGCTCCGGGTGATCATAGCTTTGCTGGCAAGGTCGCTCTGTTTGAGCCCAAGCATCGAGCGTGCCGCCCTAATCTGACCATGAGTTGGAAGCCCCGCCATGCATCGGAACAAATGCCAATTCTAAAAAATGTCAACATATCTACGCCTGTTGCGTTTATTCTATTTCTTTGGCGAATTTCCTACATCTGTCGCGCGAATCGGTTTACATATCCCGAAAAGGAAATCAGAAATCGAATCGAAGGAGGCTTCGAATGAACGACAAATGGCTTGGCGGTCCGCCCAGCGTGATCATCCCGCGACTACAGTCGCTACTTGCCGATATTCAGAGCCTCGCCTCACCCGGCGGCTTCGATGGACCGGTTGATCCGGTGATCATCCGCAACTGCATGCTCGTGCAGCGCTCGGTGCCGTGTCTCATCGGAGAGATGTCCGGTCACCCGCATATCAAGGAAGGAAGCCCTGGCGTGACGAGCGAACTTTTTTACCTTGATCAAAAACGCAAAATCGGCAGGACCCTCAGCAGGTGGTACCGTTTTGACCACGGGCTGATCGGCTAGCGACAAGAGGGGAGCGAACCTATGGACAAAGCCCTGACCGATAGCCTGGAACGATACATCGTGAAGCTGCAGGAGGCAGCCGAACAGCTAGAGAGGCCGCGAACAAACGAATTCCGGCTGACAAAGCGGAATCTTCCGGCAATTGCCCGCAAGTCCACGACCGATTTTCTAGCGTATTGCGCAATGGTCGCGTTGTTCCGCAGAAACATCGGTGCCCTTTCCGAACCCTCCTGCGTCGCGGTGATCGCCGTCCCGTCACAGTGGCAACTGAAAGATGTCCACGACGCGGCCAACATCATTTTGAAGGACAAGAAGGGCGTCAAATTCTGCCTCCATCCTACTTCCAAGCACAAACGGGGATGGGAGATCGATCCCGCCGAACTCCTTGAGTCCGGGGAGAAGTTGATCGTCTTCACCCAAGAGGGCTCGGTCGTTCATGAGGACTTCGAGCTTGCAGCTACGCTCTTCGACCGGCTCGCAATCTGCGATATCCGCCACTTGAAAGCGCTCAGCATCTTCCGAAGGTGCGGTACATTGACAGACGCGCAGGCAGCGGTGATTGCCGAACAAGCATCGGAGCGAATGGAAGCAATCTTCCGTCGTGACCAACCAGCGAGCCGGGCCGCGATGAAGCTGTTGAAGGCGGCCAAGGTTGGTCCCGGCGACGAACGGCTTCTGGATGTCACTAAAGGCTTCGGCCAAGCGAGCGTGTGGGCGGGGGCTCTGAAGAATGATCTTGATCAGTGGCGACAAGGAAAACTTGCCTGGGCCGAGGTGGACAAGGGATGCTTGTTGTACGGGCCACCCGGAACAGGGAAGACCCGGTTCGCAGCTGCTCTAGCGGCCCACTGCGGCTTGCACCTGGAAGCAACTTCCATTCCGAAGTGGCAGTCCTATAAAGACGGCGATCTCGGTGACATGCTGAAGGCCATGTACCAGGCATTCGGCTCCGCCAAGCAAAATGCGCCCTGTCTATTATTTCTGGACGAATTCGACGCCATTGGCGACCGAGCCAAGTTTCCTAGTCGCCACGAGACCTATTCGACCACGGTCGTGAACGCTCTCTTGGAATGCTTGGACGGAACGGAAGGCCGGGAGGGCGTGGTTGTCCTTGGTGCGTGCAACTATCCGGAGCGGATTGACCCTGCCCTTCTGAGAAGCGGTCGGCTCGAAAAACACGTTAGATTTCCTTTGCCCGACGCATTAGCGCGAGGGGAAATCCTTGAATTTCATCTCCCGAGCATGGTGGGCGATCCAGCTCTCAAGGAAATCGCTGCACGCCTCCCCGGTAAGAGCGGTGCTGACCTTGAACGGTTGGCCCGAGACGCCAGAAGGCTCGCCCGAAAACAAAACCGAGATGTCGACATTTCCGACGTGAGATCGCAGGTACAAGTCCCGCCTCCGCTAGATGCCAAAACCCTCTACCGCGTCGCAATCCATGAGGCAGGGCATGCGCTTGTGAGCCACGCGTTGATGGTGGGCAACATCGAGTGGGTCGAAATCTACGACAACGTCGAAAGCTTTGCGACCACTGTGGACGCCAACGGCGGTATGTTCATCGAAAGACCCGCCCGTGACTTTTTAACCCGCTGGGACCTGATGAAAATAATTACGTCAGACTTGGCAGGAGCGGCGGCTGAAGACCTAATTTTCGGGCACCGAGCCAATTGGTCGACGGGTAACAAGGGCAGCGATTTCGCCAGCGCAACCACGTTGGCGATCCGGATGGTGACGGAATACGCTTTCGGAAATTCGTTGTATTATCTTCCTGGATCAGTCGATATGGCTTCGCCCCCCAAACTATGGGAGGACCTCCCGCTGCGTGCTGACGTTACGGAAATCCTTCAACAGCAATACCAGCGAGCGAAAGATATGCTCGATGGCCTCAAGCCCGCGCTGCTCAAGCTTGCTGACGCGCTTGTCAAACACAAGCGCCTGGACGCGAGTCAACTGAAGCAATACTGGCCGGGATCGCGAAAGGTCGCTTTACCTCAGCCGCAGACCCGACGCCGCCGTCAACATTAGTCCTATGTCTTCTTCTGGGCTCTCCCGTCGGCCCAAAACAGGAGCGAGGTCGAGAGCAGCCAGGTGGAGGTCGGGCTTGGCGTCCTGATAACGTTAGCAAGCTCCCCGGAAAACACTGCTAATGCTGGTGCTCGACCGTGCGACAACTAGATCATGAGAGACGCTCGGCGTTCGTCCTGTCGGACCGATAGAAATTTCGGAAACCTTGATATTTGATGCTTCGATGCGCTAGGTTTGGGGGTCGCGTATCTTCGCGCAGTAGGTTCGGCCATTGTCGTTGTGCCAGACAGGCTGCGGTTTCTTCCTGACGATTACCGCGTTGGACTTCTGGAAGAATCCGATGATTCCTTGTCTATCAACCGAGCGAAAAAAGGTTGCTCAGGATCACGGCAGACCGGGCAATTGGAAGGAACCGAGCCTAACTACAAGTGGAGAAAACGCATTCCCGTTCAGGTTTTAAAAACGGTATCCGCGTACAAAGAGCAACGAGTAATCTTTCCAAAAATTTACTGGGATTGTTGAATGAGTACAAGCTGGGAAAACCTTGAGACGATGGCACGAAGCGGATCAAAAGAGATTGACGAGTCGTTCATCGCAGTCGACCGCGCGGAGCCAGTCCCGCCCATTGATATTGTTGCCTACAACGAACTTAGGTCATGCGCCGATCTGGTGCGGCTCCACAAGAATGGCTCGCTTGATATACAGCCTGATTTCCAGCGAGAAGTCGTCTGGAAGAAAGATGATCAAACGCGATTTATTGATTCGCTTGTTAAGCGCCTGCCGATACCCAGCATGTGTTTCAGCCTTGATTACACAACCCAGGAGTGGAAGGTCATCGATGGCCTTCAACGCATGAGTTCTATAATCAACTTTCTTTCAGACGAAAAATGGGTCCTCAGCGATCTAGAAGATATTCATCCTCTATTGCGGGGAAAAGCCAACACGGAACTGCAGCGCAGCGATGAAACCAGCACGCGCCGCCTTCTTTCCACTATCCTCGACATGTCGATACCAATCACCGTCATTCGGTGTGATTATACCAAGACTTCGCACATGGAATATCTCTTTACGATTTTTCACAGGCTTAACTCGGGCGGCGTTCGGCTTAACAACCAGGAAATCCGTAACTGTATCTACTCCGGATCGTTTAACGACCTCCTCAAAGACTTCGACGCGAAGAACACCAGCTGGAAATCGGTCAAGCGGACGATATGGGGCAAAATGGACCGCTTTAGGCCAGTGGAAATCCTGCTTCGATTACTAGCGTTCAACGACCGACTCGAAGCCTACGACGGAAATCTGGCGAGGTTTCTCAACAACTACATGCATGATATGTCACAAGATCGGAACCTCAACTATCAGCGTCTCGAAGACACGTTGGCAGCGGTCGCTGAAAACACGGCCATTGCTCTTCAGAATTTAAGGGGCAAGCTTTCACTCACGGTCGTGGAGTCCGCGCTTGTAGGCATTCTTTCAAATCTCGCGACAGTTCAGAATGTAAATGCGCGGGAGCTGCCTGCGGCATTTGACAGGATGCTTCAAGCGACGGAATTTGCTGAGGCTGCTCGTTATGCGATCACGTCGGAGAAAAATGTGAAAGCCAGGCTAGGTATCGCCCGCGAAGCTTTTGCAGGTATATGACTATGGTCGCAGCTACGCTCGCGTCGCTCCACATTTGGTATAATGAGCCTACTCCGGGGAATGAGCGCCCCCAACTTCTTTCAAAACTTGCGATACTTGAACTCTGCGGCTGGCTCGAACACTGGATGGATGATCTGGTTTTGGAAGTCGCTCGACGCTGCATCTGCCCTGATCCCTGGGTCGCGGAGAAGATCATCAAAAACACCAACGGGTTCCACTACACCATGCACCTCAGATCGATGCTGGCGAAACTGATCGGTGAACATCAGGTTCTCGTCGGGGAGAGCCGCATGGAAGCAAGTCATCCGGGTGAGCTACAAAACATTAAAAGTATTCTCGGCCAGCTGTGGACAACCCGATGCAGTTACGCTCACAGCGACCTCCTCCACAATGTGCAGGCCCAAGCTACGTTCGATGCCCCTTCATGGACGATCACCCAGCATCGAGCAATCGAGCAGAAACTGACCAACTATAAGGCAGTCTTCGTCCAACTCGCTAGCGAGATACCGCAAGCGTAGACCAGGTCGGACCGAACTATCTGGGAGCTTGTGTTCGGTCCGAGTCTAGCTTATGCGACGGGCTATCGTTACAAATTTACTGCAAACATGCGAAATACAAGCAGAGCGTCAAGCTCTAAATCTGTCCCCCGACACCCTTGAACTTTTCAACAAACATCGAAATCTTTTGGAAGACGCTTTGCTTCTTGCTGAGATATTGCGGGTTAAGTGGGCTCATTTTCGGCAGTATCGCGTTCAGTTCGGTGCCGTTGTCGGTCGCAAATTCGCGCCTAATAGACGTGGCGATGTAGCGCTTTGCGGCGTCGACATTCAAATTCTCAGAGGAAATCAGGTCTTCCGCCTCCCGCCGCTGCTCCGCCTGGGCAAACGTAAAGAAGGCATCGATGACAGTAGCCTTGTCGCCAATCTTATCAAGATCAGTCTGATTAACGAAATCGACCAAAAGGCTTTCCTTTGCCCGGTTGCCTACGCTGGCACGGATCATACGCCGCACATCCTCAACAAGGGCCGCTTTGTCCTTGACCTTTTTGTTGTTTTCGAAAATCTGTTCCAGAATGTAGTCGAGATTAATCTCTTGGGACTTGAGTAGGTCCACCTCAAACACCACGTCGTCCCAATCGACTGTGGATTTATCTGTTTCGCTGACTGCTTTTTCTCGGCGCAACCAATCGCGGATGTCGTTGTAGGTTGACCTGTAATCCTGGATTTTTCGTTCTGCTGGAATCCTGATTGCACTCAATGTAGCGAAGTCTTGATCACTTAAGTGATGCTCAGCTTTGAATGCTTCCACGGCGTCGGCATCATTTGTGTCGACATCCTGCAAGGCTTTCAAGCTTGCAAATTCATCGTAATTTTGCAGCACATTTTCGACGCGTAGATATTCACCGAACAGCTTGGCGAAGTATTTTTTGTCGCTCTCTTTGAAAATCTCATCAGGGTTTGGGAAGCGCTGTTCCAGCTCTGTCACCACGTCCACAAAACCGCGTCGCGCTTCACCGGTAACCAGATCGGTGAAGCCTTCCATGTATTCCTTGTAGCTCTTCTCCAGGACAACGTTTTTGGTGTTTTTGTCTCCAAACAGCGTGATGGCATTTACGGTTGCCTCTTCCAGATCGCGGAAGGTAACAATGTTGCCGAAGGTTTTGGTCGCGTCGTATATTCGGTTGGTCCGCGAATAGGCCTGTATAAGGCCGTGGTAGCGAAGGTTCTTGTCGACGAATAGGGTGTTAAGGGTAGGAGCATCAAAGCCGGTCAAGAACATGCCGACGACGATCAGCAAATCGACTTCCTTGGCTTTAACCCGCTTTGCCAGGTCGCGGTAATAGTTTTGGAAGCTGTTGCTATCCACGCTGAAATTGGTCTTGAAAATGGTGTTGTAGTCGGCAATCGCTGCGCTCAAGAATTCCTTGGCGCTCGTATTCATGGCCGACACATCAAAGCTTTCATCCTGGATGTCGCCAACTGCGTCCTGTTCTTCGTTGGCAGCGAACGAGAATATGGTTGCAATTTTTAACGGCTTTTCACTGTCTGCCTGGAGTTTTTTCAGGGCCTCGTAAAATAGCTTAGCCGCGTCTACACTGCTCACTGCAAACATGGCATTGAAGCCCCTGTTGCCGCCTTGCAGACGATGGGTTTTCTGGCGAAAATTGTTTAACACATACTGCGATATTTCCCGGATACGCTCTGGGTGTAGCAGGGCCTTCTTGTTCTCCGCTGCATTGAGCTTTTTTTCATCCTGCTCAGATTCAATTGCCTTAAATTGTGGGCGGACATCGTTGTAGTCCACCTTGAATTTCAGCACTTTTTCGTCCCGGATGGCATCGGTGATGACATAGGAGTGAAGCTCCCGGCCGAAAACACTCGCCGTTGTTTCAGCACCCAACGCATTCTGAGGGAAGATTGGCGTTCCGGTGAAGCCAAACTGATAAAAGCGCTTAAATTTCCTTTTCAGGTTCTTCTGCGCTTCCCCGAATTGACTCCGGTGGCATTCATCAAAAATGAAAACTACCTCTTTGTCATAGACGGGGAGGTCGCCTTCGCTCTTCATCAGGTTGTTGAGCTTCTGGATTGTCGTGACGATGATCTTGTTGTCGTCTTTATCAAGATTACGCTTTAGTCCGGCGGTGCTGTCAGAACCATTCACGCTATCCGGTGAAAAGCGTTGGTATTCCTTCATGGTCTGATAATCGAGGTCTTTTCTGTCCACGACAAAAAAGACCTTGTCGATAAACTCAAGTTCGGTAGCTAGACGTGCAGCCTTGAAACTGGTCAGCGTTTTGCCAGAACCAGTCGTGTGCCAGATATAACCGCCGCTTTCCGGCTTGCTCCAATTTTTGGTTTCATGTGAACTCTTGATCTTCCACAGAATGCGCTCGGTAGCGGCAATCTGGTAGGGTCGCATGACCAACAGCGTGTCGCTTACATCGAAGACGGAATAACGCAGCAGCACTTTCAGCAACGTATCTTTTTGGAAGATGGTGGCTGTAAAGTCCTTCAAGTCTTTAATCAGACCGTTATCGGCCTTCGCCCAGTTCATTGTGAAATCGAAACTGTTTTTATCGCGGCGTGTAGTGTTCGCGAAATAGCGGGTGTCGGTGCCGTTCGATATAACGAAAAGCTGAAGGTATTTGAAAAGTGATTGCTCGCTGTTGAAGCTCTCCTTGCTGTAGCGGTGCAGCTGGTTGAAGGCTTCGCGAATGGCGACGCCACGCTTTTTCAGCTCAATCTGCACCAGTGGCAACCCGTTCACCAAAATCGTCACATCGTAGCGATTGGCATGTGTGCCGGTTTGCGCAAATTGCTTGACCACCTGCACCTTGTTGCGAGCAATGTTTTTCTTGTCGAGCAGGTAGATGTTTTGGATTTGGCCGTCATCAAAGACGAAATCGTGGATGTAATCGTCGTGAACTTTGCGGGTTTTATCAGTGGCGGTGTCGCTGGGTCTGTCCAAATAGGTTTCTACGAGCCGCACCCATTCACCATCCTCAAAGCTCACATTGTTCAAGGTTTGCAATTGCTGGCGGACATTGGCCAAGAGGGCTCCAGGCGTGTTGAGCTTTGCCAACTCGTAGCCCTGAGCTTGCAAATCCTGAATAAGCTCGCGCTCCAAATCGCCTTCGCTTTGATAGCTATCGCGGGCTTCCCATTCTCTGGCGTACCTATCGAGAACGATAAAATGCTTCGATTCGGCAAGCGGTATGGTCTGGTCAACCATTCTGTACCGCCTGCTCCGGCCAGTAGCCATAATTTTTGGTCAAGTTGTCGAGCAAGAGCTTCACGGTTTGCTTTTCGGGCGGCGATGGGTCTCTGACCTGCTCACTCGAAAGCGCTGAATGACTAAAGGTATTGATAGTGCGCACATACGCATCTTTGCTGCCGGGCGCTGTATTCAGCAAATCACTCCACCTGTCATAACCCAAAAAGCCTGCCGTTTTCTCATAGAGATTTCGTAGCAAAGTAAAATGATATCGCTCGATCTTATCCTCAGAGATTGCCCCTTCCAAAATTCGCCTCAAGTGCAAATGGTAAGAAAAACTCTGATTTGAATCGCCGAATTTTCTGTTCAGGTTGAAGGTACCGTCTTCCAGAAGCTCTAAAAGGTAACACCCTTCGTTTGCTGGCTTCTTTTTCAAGTCAAGTTCGTTGTGCATTACATTGTAGAAGAGCGGGCTGTGAGTAGTGATCACGAATTTGAGTTGAGGTGCATCCTTGATCGCGGCCTTGATCAGGCTTGCCAAATTCACGGCCAATTCAATCAAATGGTTCTCATCGAGCGAGCTGACTGGGTCATCGATGAAAACATACTTCAGCCCATTGAATTGACTCGTCGGCCTGTCATCAGACTCGGCAATACTCAAAACGGAGACAACTTCTTCAAGAAGCGTGAAAAAAACGCTCCAGATGAAATTGCTTTGTTCACCCTTGGAGATTTTCACGACGTCATATTGTACGGTGACAATCGAGCTGCCATTCTCCGTGACGAGTAATGCCCCTTCTTCTGTGGCAATTTTGATCGGATTCATTCGGAAGGTTACTTCAGAATTTTCAGGAATGTTGATCTTCTTACCATCCTTATCCGTGACCTGATAGGCGGCGTTAAAAACCGGGGTGATCTTGTCGGTCGTGTACTGCTGAAAGTTTTTAACGATATCCAGCCCCTTGCCCTGTTCCTTCAAAATCCAGTCGGTGAAAGAATTTGGCTGAATTTTTAGTTTGGGCTTCACGTCTTGAGCTAGGTCATTGTCCCAAAAAAACAGGTCCTCGGTAAACGAATTGTAATAGAGGATTTTGGTGCGGGTTGGCTCTTCCGAAGCTTCATCTTCAGCGTTCTTTGGCGCAATCAGATTCTTGAATTCCCTTGAAAGTCGTGTCTTTCCTGTGCCATTAAACGCATAGACCAACTGCACCTTCTTGTTGGCGTTCTTCAACTCTTCTGCGATTTCGTCGAGTTTTTTTCCCATTGCTATGCGGCCACATCTTCAGGCTTTGGAAAGCTCAACAGCAAATCGCGATAATATTCGTATTGCTTCTGCCGTAGTTCAATTTCGCGTGGTAGGCCGTCGCTGATTGACCTAATTGACGCGCTGAATTTGTCCAGAATTGATACAATTCGCGCCTGCTCAGCAAGAGACTTTTCCGGGTTGTCAGGATGAGGGACAGGGATAAGGGTCCTCTTGATATTGTCGTTATAGAGACGCTTGATCACGCCGCCATCCGCCACATGCCACTTAGCAATCTGATAAAAGTGGAAAAGGTATTTATTCAGTACCTTGGTCTCATCGTTTTCGAGCCACACTATATTACTATCTTGAAAGAAAGCGTCTTTCCCATCGAAAACTACAGCCCTGCCAATTGTCCCACTTGCTGAAATCAATACATCGCCAATTCCGGGATAGCTATATTTCTCTTTGTACTCCTCGAAGAGTTCTTTAGAAATGAATGCGTCGGGTTCTCCACCGAACGTTCCAATTTTGAAAAACGGGATATCACCGGTATCCGACGTTTGGTTCTTCATCACCCGCTTACACATGCGAACGTCACCCACCCATCCCAGAGGTTTCAAGGCAATATTCCCAGACGGGTGGTTCATAAGCTGGTCACGATAATAGTTGTATTGCTTTCTACGCGCGGCAAGCTCGGCGGCAAGCTCGGCGGTGAGTCCGGCGGTAAGCTCGGTAAATGCGTCCAAAATGCGCACAATCTCCGCCTGAATTGCCAACGATTTTTCCGGGGTTTCAGGGCATGGGATGGGGATTGAATAGGCCTTCACAAGGGCATCAGAGATCGCCGGGTAAGCAACGCCACCCTGCCGTTCCTCAACGTAACTCTTGAACTCGCTTGAAGAAATGCAATGCAAAATCCATTTTGGTAAGACCTTTTCCTTCTTAGCCCTGAGAACACAATAACCTGTGCTTGCAACCTCGCCTGAATATTCGTCGTCGATAAGACAATATCTTTGTTGTGATGGGCGTGTGGTGGCAAAGATCACGTCGCCCTGTTCCACAAGCTTTTGCGCTCGGTTCGGTGCATTCTTAGCGTCTATCTCAGTAGTCTGAGTGATGCACTTCGTTTCAATGCTGACAGATGTCAGGTCAATGTAGCGGTATGTGCGCTCTGTATCTCGCCATCTAATGTTGCTCGTTGACATCGTCACATCAGCCAACGGCTTCCATTCAACATCAGCACCATCCAGTAGCTTATCCAAGTAGTCCAGGCCGCTCATGCCTCAAGCTCCGCAACGATGGCGTCAATCTCCGCACGCAATTTGTCGATTTTTTCCACCGCAATTTCTATCTTAGCATTTAAATCTTCTATGTTTACAACTTCGCGATTGTCTTTGGGGTCCACATAGGCGCTGACAGCAAGGTTGTAGTTTTCGGCGACGATATCGTGATAGGCAACCGACTGTGCGAAGTGTGCAATATCGTCCTTGCTATCGAAGGCCCGCATGATCTGTTGAATGTGACCAGGATTGGCAGCATTCTCATCGTCTGTAAGCGTGTTGTTGTTCGTTCCTTTTTTGAACAGGCCACTCGCGTCAATAAATTGCGTTTTAGTGTCAGTCTTGTGCTTGGAGAGTACCAGAATATTAACGGCAATGGTGGTGCCGTAAAATAAGTTGGGAGCCAGCGAAATTACGCTCTCCACAAAGTTGTTATCGATAAGATATTGCCGGATTTTCTGTTCAGCCCCGCCTCTAAAAAAAATACCGGGAAAGCACACAATCGCCGCACGACCCTTGGCAGATAGATAATTAAGCGAATGCAGCACGAACGCAAAATCCGCCTTGGATTTTGGGGCAAGTACACCTGCTGGAGCAAAGCGATCATCGTTGATCAGCGTTGGATCGTCAGAGCCTATCCAGTTGACCGAATAAGGAGGGTTGGAAACGATAGCATCGAATGGCTTTTCGTCGCCAAAATGCGGCTCAATCAAAGTGTTGCCTAGCTGAATATCAAACTTGTCGTAGTTGATATTGTGCAGGAACATGTTCATCCGGGCCAGGTTGTAGGTTGTGTGGTTAATCTCCTGGCCGAAGAAACCTTCTTCAACAATGTGCGCGTCAAAGTGCTTCTTTGCTTGCAGTAGCAGGGAGCCTGAACCACATGCCGGGTCGTAAATCTTGTTCACGCTCGTTTGCTTGTGCATCGCAAGCCGCGCTATCAGCTTCGAAACATGCTGCGGAGTGAAAAACTCACCGCCAGACTTGCCCGCAGTGGCTGCGTAATTTGAAATCAGGAATTCGTAGGCATCGCCAAACAGGTCGATTTGATCGCCATGAAACTCGCCAAATTTCAACTCCGCAACGCCCTTGATTACAGCTGCCAATCGGGAATTTTTTTCTTTCACCGTGTTGCCAAGGCGGTTGCTGGTCGTGTCAAAATCGGCAAACAAGCCCTTGATGTCAGCCTCTGAAGGGTAGCCGCTCGCGGACCCCTCAATCCCATCAAAAATCTTCTTCAGGTCTGTATTCAGGCTCTCATTGTTTTTGACGTTTTTCGCGATATTGGAAAATAGTTGGCTGGGGTAAATGAAATAGCCCTTGGTCTTGACCGCATCGTCCTTGATTCCAGGCGTGATTACGCTGTCCGGCAACTCAGCGTAATTGATGCTTTCATCGTCGGCATCGATATAGCTGGCAAAATTCTCACTGATGAAACGATAGAAAAGGGTTCCAAGCACATATTGCTTAAAGTCCCAGCCATCGACCGCACCGCGCACCTCATTGGCGATTTTCCAGATTTGGTTTTGTAGGTGGGCGCGTTGCTCGGCGCTTGTCATGCTCTTTTTTCCTTTTACTTCTGCTCTCGCTCAGCGATCTAGCGTTCAATTTCTGATCTGCGAAAACGCCAAGACCCACCAACCTTGAACCCTGGAATGCGGCCTTCCGACACAAAGCGATAGGCCGTCTCCTCAGCAACTTTCAAATAGCTGGCCAGCTCCCTGATCGTAAGAATTTCATCGTCCGACATCGCATCCCGAATCCAATTTGGGGGAGCTGCGAGGAAATAATGGA
The DNA here is from genome assembly GCF_002008365.1 of Rhizobium leguminosarum bv. viciae USDA 2370. Classification (GTDB taxonomy): domain Bacteria; phylum Pseudomonadota; class Alphaproteobacteria; order Rhizobiales; family Rhizobiaceae; genus Rhizobium; species Rhizobium leguminosarum. Next base: position 303,351 of record NZ_MRDL01000051.1, on the reverse strand, counting down.
AGATGGGGATGGCGCAAGCCTTACGGGGTACGCGCCCGATAGGTTCAGTATGAGTTCTCTGTCGTTTCTTGTGACTATGTGTCCACTGGTCCATCAATGTAATTCAATAACAGTAGGGCCATTGATGACCTAAAGCCGCTTGCCTCCGTAGTCGTCGCGCCGATAAACTTCGGGCAAAGGGCAAGGAATTTGACTTCACGAATTGCTGAAGATGGAGCCCCGATGACAGCTCCACCAACCTCGAAACACCTCTAGTGCACATCGAAAGCAATGCTTTAACGCCCTTCATCAGCGTACCGTCCAGGAGCAGGCCACGACGAGGTAGACGGTAGTCGCTGAATAAACCGCGAACCGGTTGGACTGCTTTGGGATAGCTAGACCCAGCGAACTGAAATTGCGCAGCTATCATGTAGGGTCACCTTCCGGGTCAAACAGCTCATCATTTTGTGGAAACAAGTTCTGTGATCTTAAATTCGCTGTGAGGGGGCCGATGGCATTCTGAGCCTCTAGATAAGCAAGCCGGACTTTGGCCCAGTCGATCATTCGCCAATACTCCGGTTCAGCCTCCGCCGAAGCTGAAGCGTGCGCAATTACACCCCTCAGATTGGCGGCTTCGCTCTGGTACGCCGCGAGGTCAGCAAGGAATTGTACTCGTTTTTGCTCCCGATCATTCCGCCGCTTCTGAAGCTCGCGACGTCGGGCCATATGTTGCCAGCGTCTCTCGTCCTCTTCCCTTTTCTCCCGACGAGCTTTGTCAAAGTGTAGATGATAGAGAATGCCGTCAGCAATACTTTCAAGAACACCCTCAAGCGTCTGGCGCTTACCGTCGGACCACTTTTTCCTCGCCCCGTCTGCCCAGTTGTGAACTTCAAATGACAGCTTGGCAGAGTAGTGGTAGTCATACTCGGGATAGAAATGTTCAGGCGGCAACCATTGCCCACGACGTGTTGCCAAATCGCGTCGCCGCTGAAAGTCCATCTCCCTCCTTAGTTCGCTGGGAGTTGGCTCATGTTTTACGAGCTTGCGTCCCTCAAGGATTTCGAAGCGTATGGCGTCCGGAAGCATTTCCGCCCTGAGGCCTGATTGGCCTTTACAAATTGTAACCGACCGAAGCTCAAGAGCGTGCGCAAGGTTGTGTAGGAGAGCGATGATCCGTGTCCGTGAACCTTCATGAATTCGAATACCTTCTAGAGAAATGCCGCCATCCTGGTCCGGAGTCGCATTTTGGAGTTCAAGAACGATGCCCATAATCATTGCGTGAGGTTGTTCTATCAGCTCAAAGGTTACTGGTGCTGCCGCCTTTATCTTTGGCTCGTCGTCGGTCGACGCACTGGCCTCGACAGCGGCCTTTTGAACATCACGTCTTTTGATCTTCGAGATAGGTTTTTGTCCGGCAGCGAATACGGCATCGTGGGCCGCCTTAGCTGCGAACGCTAACTGCGGGTTGTCATGATGCTGAGCACCGCCGATCTCGATGGTTTGATAGGCGGGGTTGTCGGTTTTCCACAGTGGCGTTCTCGTTGCGGGCTGACCGGCTTCGATCTTCGCCCAATACCCGCGACCCGGCACTGCGATATGAAATCGTTTGCAAGTTTTCGCGAGGCCTCGATCCGAAATCTCGAACCGCTCAGCGAGCTGAAGGATAGGCGTTGACCAGACGAGGTCATATAGCTCTTCTCGGGAAAAAATACGGCTCATAGTTAGTTAGCCCGGTGGCGTGTACACAGTTATCTGACGTTGAATGAGCGGCAGAGACGACGGCAAAAACTTACATCAGAGTGCAAGGAACGAAATCTGCGGTGCGACCGAAAATTCTGAAGCTGCCGCGATCACCTTAACCTCATCGGTATTCTGTTTCGTATGCGATTTTCGCCACTGCTTTCGTTGCATCAGCCTTCCCCAAGTATGTGCCGATGAGATTGCCACTCTCTCCTGAGGATACGCCTTCGACCCGCGACAGGCTCCATCGTTTATCTTCGGTCCGTATTAAGCGGTAAGTACGGCCGTTCACCCGGCTGTAGCATTCTGATGAGTTTTTCGGATGTGTCCACTTGCAGTCGGCTCCAGACAGGAGACGACGTTCCGCCGCAAGTCTTTCGCTCTCACGCATAGCTTTGTAGCGGGCTTCGTGCTCCAGCCGAAGACGCTCCTCTTCTGCTTCAACATGTTCAGCAATCCGCCCGATAATGGCCACCAGCTCAGTGCCCAATGCCTTTTCCTCATTGAACAGCATCAAGCAGCCCTCCTTCAGGTCCTCATTTGGATATCTTGAGTAAGGCTCCTCGTGGTAGGCCCTCTGCCGTTGACAGACGTCCGTGACAGTGAGGCTAGGGCCGGGAAGAGCGTTTAGATAGCTCTGGAGTTCCTCCACGGGAATCCAACATCCAAGCGACGCCTTCAGGAGAGCGTCCCGTTGACCCTTCCATTTCTTCCAAATCCCGCTATCGCGATCAAGTTCTTTGATAATAGCTTTTGCTAACGTAATAATCGAATGAGGATCGCGAAGATGCTGAAGCGACGGGCTTTTCACATAAGCAGTGATAGCGTCGGTCACGACGCGAATGCGGTCATCGTCAACCATGAATCCCCCATCGATCAGCAACTATTTGTCGGAAGATGCTCAGCAAGATCAAGCGGAAATTGATCTACAAGCTCTAGCACCCGCCCGCTGCAGCGTTTTCAGCATCATTTCCTATCATCGTCCCGCCGTACGCGGTTAACCCTGGTCCTCGCTCATTTGCTTCTGGAGGCCGTCCCTGAGGTGAGCGGTTTCAGCGTGCCATTTGACTATCCTCTCGTTCCATGTTGACTCCTAGCAGAATCAGAACAAAATAAGAACATAAATGTTGTCTGCATATCGGAGTTGGCTATTAACGTCGCGCCAGGGGATTTCGCTCGTCCCGAAAAATCGAGAGACCTCTACTGGATCACTCTATATGACGCCACGCTCGCAGATATTCGTCCGATCTTGATTACAACGGTCCTAATGCAGGAACAGCGGGACCGGATGTCAATCAAATCCTGTCAGGTATTCGATGCCGCGAGTGGTTGCCCGAGAGGCAACTTCGGTGGTGCTGCCGCCCCTGCAGGAGGATTGGGCTGGGGCTACTTTGACAAGCTCAATACGGACCGTCCTATGGAACGATCCATCGCCTTCCAGCTAAGCGGCGAGGTCGTGGATGTTTTCGAAGGGTTTTACCGACTTCTCAGAGAGCGGAACGATGAACGCTAAAGCGGTTCAGCAGATGGGCGACATTGACTATGAGGTCGAAGCAGCGCTTGCCTTTCACGACGACGATCCCAAGGCTACTGTAGCTACGCTCTTGGCTGACATTAAACACCTGAGACTTCAGCTCGCATTGGCCGAGAGCGCGATGAGTCCAGGTATGACGCGCGGTTGGCGTCCTAGATATGAACGTGAGGATGGCCAAGGTTGACGTAACCTTAGCGCACTGGCAGGTGAAGCGCATTTTGCTCTTGGAATCGTTGCTGGGTTCGATGGTTGGTCAAAGGTGAATTACCGCAGCCGTCGCCGATCAATCCGCAATGGGCCAATTCCTCTGGGTCGCCGGGCGGTCTTCGATGCCACCTCGTCGGATTTCGAAGAGGCATTCGCGGAGAACGGCTGGACCGGCATCTGGCACCATGGCGTGTTCGATTACCATCACTACCATTCAGATGCACACGAGGTGCTTGGCGTTGAGCGCGGTGCAGCCAAGCTTGCGCGGGTTTCTCTTGCCCGATCTGACAGGACCATCGGCCTTGTCATCGCCTGTAGGTGGCGACGGCATGTTACTTCTCAGCAGCTAACTCGATCAATAGCTCGTCAATTTCGTCGAATCCGAGTCCGTCTATATCGAGCTGCGCTATCTGTCGAAGGGCATTATGTCGATCCGCTGGAGCGTTCAGATGCCTTGCCAGCCGCTCTGCCAGGGGGAGTGGAATACCAGCCTCATCGACTTGTTTCATCCAAGCAGGCCGGAACCAGCTTTCTAACGACGCAACGTAAGGCCCATAGTTCGCATCTAAAAGGGGTTCATTCATCAGGACCAGTGCCTCAATCGCGGCGAGCGATCTAGGAAAAGCGAATTCGCATGCCTGGAGGAAGCGGAAAGCATCGTCCACTCCCTTCGCTTTATCTTTCGGAGAAAAGGTTCGCTCAAACCAGCGAAGGAACTTCGGCAATGTGGAAATCTTCTGAAGCTGCGCCCATGCCCACGCGACCTGCTTGCCGCTACCGATCCCAAATTGGTCCCCTCTAGCTCTGGCGATGATTACAGCAATCTCGGCGACCTCGACCCTTTGCTCCTTATTGGGGAAGCCCTTCCATTCCAGTAAGGCATGATCACTCCTTAAAGTTTGTTTGATGCGGTCATTCGCCGCAACGAGGTTGTCGACCCCCAGAGCGCCGTGTTCTTTCAGAACGGCGATGGACAGTCCTGTGGTAGCGCGGAGTTGATCCTTTCGAGTTTTCCCTGCGGGCGGCAGCTCGTCGTTCTCGATGTTCATGAGGATGTAGTCTGAAGACGAAGCTGGGTCGGAAAGAACCGGTATCTCTACGTTGGTCTCCACGACTTCGGGCGGAGTGTAGTAAAGGAAGGCTCGCCCAACGAAGTGTCTCATCATCCGGCCCACACGTCCGCGAATGTTGGCGAACGAGAAGAAATCGAGATCGGCGCGATGGTTGATCTTCTTATCGAAAATGAAAACATTGGCCGCTGAGGTATTCACGCCTTCCACCAAGGTTGACGTACATATAAGGATTTTGATCATTCCACGGTCGAAAAGCTGAATGAACAGCTGACCAAGAGAACGAGGAAGCCGTCCATGGTGGACTGCGATTGCCTTCTCGGTGCCCTCTCCAACTGGCCAAGACTTATGGTAGTTCTCAGCAATCCAGGTCTTCAGCAGCGCTCCAATTCGGCTATCTGTCCCTAGCTTCGCTGCGATGAAGTCCTTCATGAGATTTTGGGCTGAGCCAGGCGTTGCCGTAAATACGATGGAGCTTTCATCCGCGACACCAGCGAGATCGGCCAGGAGCGCATCCTTCTTGTCCTCACGAGCCGACCGGTCAAAGATGTTGACCGACACCGTTCGGTAGTCGGTCTGTACGAAGCGGAAACTACCCCGATACCGGTCACCCAGAAGGATGTTTTTGATGTGTGGCCCCGCCATGAAGCACTGCGCTGATTTTGGCAAGGCACGATAGAGGGCGATGTTTAAGTTCTCATATCTGTCGTCTTTGCGTGTGGGATCGAGCTTGTAGAACTCATCGACGAAGAGCAGATCGATTTTCTTGACGTCTTTCCGTTGTAGGAACCGTTCCTGTGTGAGCACGAAGATTGTTGGTACGGTGGAATCGTAACCATCGGTAACGGTGGTGATGATGTCGTATCTGTCACCGAAACGCCGGGTGAGACGCCGCCGCGTTTCGTCGATCAGCGCGATTGTCGGCAGTAACATCACAACGGTATTCGGCGACTTGTACGTGAGGAACGCATCGACGAGCATGCTTTTGCCGAAGCTTGTAGGGGCGCTCAAGATGACATTGTCGCCCGCCAGCAGGTGCAGCAAAATTTCCATCTGCTTTGAGTGCAGGTACAATTTCTCGTCCAGTTGAACAGCATGCGTCTCAATGACGGCTTGGCTGAACAGGCTGAACTTTTCGCTGTCAACGTAGGGATAGAGACCGCACTCTTCGGCCAGCATCTCGACGACGGTGAGGCAGTCAATGGGAATTTGGCCCTGACGGCGTGCTTCAAGGAGTCGGATAGATATTTCAAGCGCGGCATCATCCTCGCGATCCGACGCGTCTGCTAACGAAGTTCCGGCGCTGGCCATTGCATCGAAAATGTCGTCAGCACTTAACATTGTCGCTGGTTCAAGCGTGCGCAAACGTTCCAAGATCGTCATAGGAAGGCCTCAAGCTTTTTGTCGAAACTTTCGATCACTGCTTTCTTGTTGTTCATCGGCACGAACATGAGCACAAAACGGGCCGTTAGACCCGCTGCTTTATCAGCAAAATAATCCCGCAGCTTCTCCGCTTCGGCCTTCAGTTCTGCGGTGTATTTTGCAGAAAGGACCTTATGAGAGGCAACAGTGTCGCTGTTGTATGCGATCAAGATCGGAAATACCGCCCGTTTTAACAGCTCATCCTTGGATGTTTGCGGCTTAAAGGCTTTTTTGACGGCTTCCTTGTTGGGAACTCCTTCCGCAACGTGGCCCAAGATCATCGCCTTTTCCATGTCGAGAAAGGCCGGGAGAAGATGCTCTTTGACGGATTTCACTGCATCCTGAATGCCACGCAACGGGTTCGAGTAAAACTTCGATTCCCCGAGCCAGATTTCGAAATCGTCGCCTTTCGGCAGGATGTGAACCCCGTCAAATCCCTTCACCGTGTCATTTGATGAGGTCTTGAGCACGAGCTTGCACAACACTGGAGACGTGCCAAAGTGTAAGATGCAGGCTAAGTGAAAGATAAGCTCTCCAATCTCACCTCGGCTCGCCGTCTTCTTGGTGTTGTAGATATGTGCAGCGGCGAGCTGGAGCATTTCGACGAAGTTGCTTCCTCCGAAAGCTAGTTGGTTTTCCTGACTAAGCGCTGCGAACGGCAACCAATTGAATAAGTGGTCAGCAAAAGGCTTTGCCCGCCAGTGGTTACTGTCATACCCGGCACATAGCGCGGAGAAAGGCGGCAGATTGATACAATCTGTGCGAATTTCCAGAAATTTCTCAGGATATTTCAGCATCTACTGCCGCGTCGCCTCAACCATGCATAGAATCAGTAGAGGAAACTCTATCCGGTTCATCTGCATTCACAACAAGAAGCAGCGACTTAATCCTCGAAGGACTTTGCAGGCTAAACAATCTGCGCACATGAGTTCACTCTACAGGGCAGAAAACGCCTATGTCCTTTTGACGAGCGCGTTTCCTGGCTCACGAGCCGCTGGCGGCAGATAAGAAAAGAAGCTGAAGGCCAATGCGGCGGTCATACCTCCAGATTCCCAACTAAGAGGAAGCGCTTTGCCACAAAGTCTGCACGCTTGTCACCAAGTTCATCCTGGCTTTGGATTGGCCCACCGCTTGGGTTGCGTGCGAAGACCCCTAACGAATAAGGCGCGTTCCGCTTATTTACGTCGTGTGCCGACCGGCAAATGAGAAGCTGCCGCTGTCCAGGCCGAAATGCTCCTGGACGCCAACACGAGACCAGATCGTCGTGTCACCAATCGAAATACGGGCCAGCGACGATGCCGCAAGCTGCTTCGGGGCGTTCGGGAGCGCCATTCCATGCAGGGACGCGAGATTACGTACCTCGGATAGGAACATCCAGTTTTTCCGAAACTCGGCGACGTCAATACCCGTCGGATTACGCGGCAACAGGTCGTTCCGCACGAGGTTTCGAATTGTGGTGCGCGATCTTCCGAACGCCGCTGCGACATCCTCTTGCGACAGCGGAACGAAATCGGCGTGAGAGAGCGTCGTTGCGCCTGACGATAGGACCTGCGCTAGTGCGTCAGGATCGAAAATAAAAACGCTTTGAACGATTGGTAGGTCCAAGGCTGGAATCCAGGTGGCTTTCATCGCTCCCGTGACGATGGCTCGGAATATCCGGTTCCACTGTTTGCCATTCAAACCGCCTAAAGCAAATGCCAGGTCGAACAGTGGAAGCCCGTCACGACTGATGCTGGTACGTTGGCTGGGCTCCAGCTGCTTGAACAGAGACACCCCCTGACCAGGAGCAGGAGCCGTTTTCAGCGGACCGAGCACAGGAATGAGTTCTGGAAGCAATCCCTCGTCGAAGAGATCGATAAGATGGGGGACCGGCACGCCGATGCCGTTAGCAATGCTTCTTGCCTGAGGCGAGCAGCGCAGGAGCGCCACGGCTGCTTCGACGGCGTGGATTGGTCCCGCTCTTTCGTTCAGACGCCGCAGTTCTACCCGGCCGTGTTTCATTGGACCAATCTGTCGAATGGGCGCGGACGGATTCGACGAACTCGTTGATCGATCAACCTTCTCGACAACTACCCGCCCCAGACACTTGTCTTTTCGTCCTTTCAAAAGGGAGCGAAGCTCGGGCGACAACGTTTGGTCGGAACATAGGGCGCTTATATCGCCCTCTCCGTCCTGCCCGGCCTTGTTTGGTGCCAGTAGATTTTCCAAGCTGGTCGGCCATTCCAGGATCGCTCGCCCGGCACGCTCAATCGATCTGACCTGAAGGCAGCCGCCCCAACCTGCGCCGGAACTCTCGAAACGACCTGCCATTTGAACAGCGAACTGAAAAAGCGCCCCTCGCCCGAGCTGGGTCAGCTCGGGATGCAATTGAAGCTTGGAACGACGATCAGCCGCTTCGGGATCGACAAGATCGGCGATAAGTTGCACTGCCGCCTCATCCTGGATGTCGGCCAGCGGTTGAGGGAAGTCCCGCAAATCGACAGCGGCTTGTTCGGGGCGTCCGCAGCGGTCGCAGAAGTTGATGCCGAAGTTTTTGCACCAGCCCAATCCACACTGGCAGACGGGGCAATAATCTAGCAGTTCTTCCTTTGTTGCGACGTCAAAGGCGAGTGGCTGCAGCGACCACATCGCCTTTTGCGTTCCGTGTTTGCGAAGTGATGTCGGCGAGACGCGGCGTCGACTGGCCATATGTCGACGCCGCAAGTTGATGCCGAAAAACTCGACCCAGTCCCGACCGCATCCAGGCGTGTCTGTAAGGAACCCCTTCACCGCATCGGCATCCTTTCGGATGCCAAGGACGTCAATCAGCCGACCTATCTCGTCGGCCGCTCCGCCATGAACAGCTGCCAAGCTTTTGAAAGACTTCGACTTCGCCAACTTCAGAACGACACCGCTGTTTGAGAACCCGTTTCGGCTGACGGCTCGGAACGCGGCGTCCCGCAGGTGTTCGCCAGCCTCCAGATCGACCGGCAAGGCCAAAACACGGCCAATACTCGTGGCCCTGTAGACAGCGTGAGCAACCTCAACATCGTGGCGCTCCATCAACTCAGACATAAGCCGCCTCTCCCGTCGCAGGCGGAGCCTGGCGCACTCGCTCCGGCTTGTCGAAAGGATTGCTGGTCGCAAGCTCGTTGAATACGGTGTAATCGTCAGCTGCTGCCCGTAGGTGGTCGAATTCGACCCGCGATGCACCATCCTCGATTGCATAAAGGGCGGCGCGTTCGATCAGGTTTGCCGCATGGCCGAGATAGCCCCCGCAAGCGACGAAGAGCCGGGCGGACACATCTTTACTGATGAAATTAGAGCGTTCGGCCAGCAACCCGGAACGCTGTAGATGCAGGCCGATCAGACCAACGAATTCTTTGAACGCGTCGCGATGCTTCGGCTTCTTGAAGTTCAACGGGCCCAGGAAGAGCTGTTTGATGCACCGGGCGCGTATCTGTTTGTCCAAGAAGACTTTCGTTCTCGCTTCGCTGGTTCCAACGAAAACGACCGGGCACCCACCAAGAAGGAAGTCCTTCAGCGTGTTGTGCACTCTGGTAGCCTCGGACCGAGCACTGATGGACGCTGCACCAATCCTCAAATGATTCATCTCATCGAAAATCAGCAGCTCTGTTCGAAACTCATTGATGTAGTTGAGAACGCGATGCTTCTTGTTTCCCATATTGCCGGTTTCGGGGCATGGATCGTTGTACGCCCGGAGTATGTCTTCAAGAAGCGACATGAGGGTCGACGTCCCGGACACTGAGATATGCACCACCACCTTCTGTAGCAGTGCGACAGCAACTCGCGGAGTGTCCCGCGCGAACAAGCCACTTTCGTAGCAATAGTCCACAACGTTTCGTTCCACATAGGCCGATACGATGGTGGTCTTGCCACTCTGGGTGTCGGCGAAAAGCGTCGCGCACCTTGCCTCATTCCCGATGGCTGTCCTTTCCATGATGCGCCGCCTTGTGGAGCGAAGCGCATCGAAGGTTTTGTGGGCCTGCTTCATGAAGGCGTGCTCGATCCTGAGATTTTTGAAAACGTGTTCGAGTTCATCGACGGTGGACGTGATGTGCATGCTGTTTCCTTAGACGATGGGTTGTGGTTCTGGCCGGAGCAGGCTTTTCGCCTGTCCCAGCCAGTCATGTTAGAAGCCGTACCGACGCGCCAGCTCGTCGAGCGCGGCTTCGCTCTCGTCGACGTCCGGCTGAACGGCCCAATCGATCTCTGCTTGCTTTTGAGGCTTTACGTGATCGTTTGCCGCTTCCGCGACTGCCGCGTTTTTGCGAGTCTTCGGCTTTTTGGGCTTTCGGCCTTTTGGTGCGGTCAAGACGTCCGCCCGCTCGTTGAACGGCATTGACACTGGAACCGCTTCGGCGACCGGCATCCCGCTGATCGAAGGGTTGATTTTAAGGTCAATGATCTGACTTCCCGGTGCTAGCTGCGGCTTCTCACGCCCCTGGAGCACGCGGATCGTCCGCTTTGCCTCAGCGTGATTGTCGTTCGCAAGCTTTGCCTCAAGCTCCCTGCCGTACTCGCGGCGGGCCTTGGCCTTCTCTTCCCGCGTGTGGAAGTTTTTGTTGAGCTTGGCCTGATACTCACGCTCGCCCTTGGAGAAGGCAAAGGAGACCGGCTTCTCGGCATAGAATGCATCGCGGTTCGGAAGTTCCACGATCTCGTTGGTGTACTCATCAATGACGGAAATCGAGGAGCAATCCATGTCGTCAAAGAAGAGGTGAACACGAAACGACGCGGTCTGACCTAGTTTCTTTTTCCGCCTTTCACGATGAAACCGCGCCATGTGATCGAGCAGCATCGACACGATCCCCTGGTCGTGGAAAGTATGGCCATTCAAAAGAATGCCCTCCGCATCGAGCGTCCGGGTCTCGTAGCGCCCCAGGACGAGTTTGAATGAGCGGGCATCGTCAACGGAAAGGCGACCGAACTCGGCAACGCCTTCCGTCCACTTGCGAGCTGGAGCCATGCCGATGCCGTCGTGTTCATCGAGGTTATACTCGATGATCTTGTGATCCATGAGGTCTCGGATCGAATCGATGGACAAGCCAGCGCTCTTTTGAGGATCGATGCCCCTTACTTCCAACTCATCGGGAGGATAGGGAATTCCTCCTGGCAGCGCGTGCAGTGCGCCATTCATTGTTCGAACCAGACGCTCGATCCAAGGTTTATATTCGGGGGTCCTGACTGGCGCGTAGTCGACCTCGAAGCCTACGATGTCACCGACCAGCTGGAGGCTTACGCCGATATGAGCCAATGCGTTGTCAAGGATGACAGTTTTGTACTTCCCCCAACCGTCCGCCGCGCCCTTGGACAACCCAAAGCGCTCCAGCAATGCTGCTTTCGGGCTGACGACATCACGCAAGCAGGCCATCAGCGTTGCAAGACAGGGCGGATCGAACGTCATGACGAACCCGACGTTCATCCGCGAGAACAAGTCCATTGCCCACACGAGCCAAGGCCTTTTCAGCACAATCGCCGTCGTGCCGTCGACTTGGACCTCTTCGCACGCCCAGATGTCGCCGAGCGTCTGGTCCAGTACGATGATCTCCAGCGGGGCAATCGCGGTGACGCTCTCGCCTCGGCCACGTAGCTCTCGGTTTGCTTGCCGGATGCCGAACTTCGACTTGATCGTCGCGTGGCATCGTGCCTCATTGATCCAGTTGGTCAGGGTTTGATGGCAGGGTGGCTCGAACATTAGGTCCGGATAATCCACCGGTTCTGAAGAGTCGCTGGATAAAGCATCTGCTTCTTGCTCTCTACGAGCGCGGATCAACTCGTCACGCTTTGCGTAGAATCTGTCATCGAAATAGCCGTGGGCGTGGGTGAAGAGGACGACCGGATCACCCCAATAGTGAGCTACCGTCTCTTGGCCCAGGTCGTAAACCCATGCGGGCCATTTCGACTTCTTCCTGGCGTTCCCCCTTTTGCGAAGGTAGAGAGCTATTGTTCGATTGTTCTCCCCTCCTTTTGCCAACGCCTTGCGGACAGCACTGGCAGACGGTGCCCATTCAAGCCCGGCCTCTTTTGCCTCACTGCCTCTGCCGTCGATAAATTCGCCGAGCGCTGCTGTGCTTTTCTTAGTCCCCGGTGCAGCATCAAAAGCTCGCACGTAGAAAAGAAGCGTTGCTGCTCGCTCGAAATCCGCCTTCCTGATCTGCCAGTCTTTCAACTGTCTGTTTGTCAGATGCTTTCTGGGAGGTTCGTGCAGACTTCGGATATCGAAGGCGGTGACAGTACGTATTACCTCGCCCTCACGCTTCGTGCGAACCGCGCCACCTCTCGCTTGCAGCACAGCTAGGTCGAGCGCCTTGATATGAACTTCGCGTCCGTCCGCGAGACCTCGGAGTGAAACCAGATTCTCATCGTTTTCGCTTTGAACTTTGAAAGCGCCTCGGACTGTCCCACTACAAAACTGGTATTGATCACCTACTGAGATATCAAGGGTCATCGGCCCGCCCCCTGGTCAATCAAGTGAACTGGCGACCCGCTGTTGGGACCAGCGGTCAAGTCGATGGATATGAACCGTCGGTAATGAAGGGCAACTACTTTCGCCTGCGCTGATGGGCCGTCGCCGAACGCCTGCTGTAGGGACGCAAGCGGCACCGTGTTTCTTTCACCGAAGTGCGCAAGGCAGGTCGCGAAATCACATTCATCAAGGGTTGAATACTTATGGAGATCGCCACGTCGCGCGATTGCAGTGAACTGCTTATCTAGATGCACCGACTGCCTGATTGTGAAAAAAGCGAATCCTCGACGGTGGTAGAGTTCCTGAGCAAGCCTGAGCTTATGCTGATATGCCGGATCGTCGTCACGAGGGTCTTTGTCCGCCTTGATCTCAAGTAGCAGGTTCTGCAGTCGATGTGGCGGAACATCACGATTGGCTGCCTTGCACGCAGCCTGCGAGAATGGCATGCCCCTCCGTAGGTCTTCGACGAAGGAAGGATGCACCTGTAGCAGTAGGTCGGGGAAGTATATTAGCGGCCGCCCCCGGTTGCCCCGGACTGAGATTTCGAGCCGGTGCGGTTGCGCTAGCAGGTAATGGACCCGGGTCGAGAAGTCCGCCAAGCACATGGCGGTACGCTCAAGCTTCGATTCCCATGGCATGGCTCTCGCACCACCCTTTATGGCGTGGAAAGTACCCGTGGGACGGGTCTTGCGTCCATCAATAATCGTTCTGATTGGCCCGCCGTTTTCTGCCCAAAACAGCTTGGCGACGACGTCTAACGTGTTGGGACGAACATCCTGTGGGACGTATTCGTCCTCTTGGTCATAGGACGCCGGGTCGAGTTCGCGGTGGGGAAGGCCTTGGGTACCGAATATTGCGAAAGGATCGAAGATGTTTTCAGACCGGTGTTTCATTTGAAGCTCCTAGAAGAATTCTGTGAATTGGCGATAGGAAATAGGCTCCGACAGAGGCTGAGCGGCCCCTGACAGATGACTGAATCCTCTAATCGTGTTACTGGTTACCAAATGCAGCGCCGCTTGCGACAACCAACAGGAGCATCGCGGCGACTAAAGTACCTATAGCGATTCTCTAGGATACGAAAGAGCCCGATGCAGCAATCAACCAATCGCCCCCAGGCAACCCCTGCACACGCCGCACTGGTCTCGATTGATCGGCAGGTTGCGACTTTGGAGAAGCGGCGCGAAGAGATGCGAGCCGAGATGGCACGTTTGGAAGCCGAGACGCGGCAGGTCGACGTTGACCTGAAACATCTTCGTGACGCCAAGAGATCGCTCAGCCTGCTCGGCGCAAACCCTGATGACAGGCCTAACCATCTCGGTGAACTTCCAGATGTACCTGAAGATTTCGCAAAAAGGCGGATTCAGCGCCCGGATGCTCAAGCTTGGCAAGTTCGGCAACAGGCTTACCGGATATTAAAGGATCAAGGGCATCCTCTAAGCAGGATCGAAATCTATGACAGGCTTAAAGCGCTGGGCGTCGAGATCGACCACCCCACCCCGGCGAAAAGACTGGGACGGATTTTGACGGATGCGAAGGAAGAGTTCGTTTACCGCGATAATGGCTACTGGATTGCCGGTGAGCCGATAACTGTCGCGGCAGAACGCCCGAAGCGCTTTCGCACGCGACGGAAGCCCAAGGAAATCTGATCAAAATCCCGAGACAATTTGTATCCTAACGATGTTTTGGATACGGAATTCCTTTGGAGACAAATGTTGACATTTTTGGATACGCAAGGAAATAAGTCGAATAAGGTGCAAGGAAATACGTTACCTAGCGCGAAAATGTGTTCCTTATTTTCCGAAATAAATTTCAAGGTAATCGGTGTGCTGAAGGCGACAGAATTCCTTTTGCTGCCTGCCTGTCAGGAGACGATCTCCTTGCCTGTTGGAAGCCGAGCTTGGCGGCCGCGCCCACCAAAGTAGGCCAAGGAGTGAACTACGATTTCGTGTTTGCCCGAATGAGGGCCGCGAGTGATCGCTCGATCTTCGTGACTGGTATTCGCGTCTGATGGGTCGGCAACATCGGGTGGGAGAATGGAAGCCTCTGCGAGTCTTCCCACCGGGGAAGGTTCACACGACGACTTCGATGGCATGAGTTTAGCTCACGGTGGCCTCGGATCGGCAGTCCGACCACGAAGGTTCTTCTCAGCACTTCGCGACAGGGGCGGACATCGAGCTGGCGGATCGCCATCTGTTCGGTGGCTTGCGCCACATTGGGCATCTGTGCTGGAGGTGGGTCGAGCATCCGGAGCGAGGCCAAGAGGGCGCATAAGATCACCAGGAGGGCCCACAGGATGAATGAGTTATAGCCGACGATACGTCGACGTGGGTTCTCGGCTTGTCTCCGCAAGCGTTGCTATTCTCCGCGAATGTGGGAAGCCGGTCTGCCTGGGCGGTGATGTGCGACTTTAGAACGCTCACGCCGGACCGCAGGTGAAGCCTCCAGATCAGCTTCAGTATTCGGTGGCGCTCATATCAAGAGCCAGTGTTTGCCGTGCCCGGCCCTCATGGGCAGTTCCAACGCAGTCCAAACGCGCAAATACGAAAATCGCTATCCTTTGGATAAAATCGCGAATTTCTTGAGTTGAGGTTTAGCGACTCTGCACGGGAGGTCCGGTGATGACCCGGTGATAAGCGCCTGATCCGCCACAGGATGCATCAGGATATCGATTCAGGAAATCGCAATCCTTTGGTTTTGAATTCTGATCGCTTGGATCGAAAATCGTGTTTGGTTGGTTTCTACACCTATAGTTATGGGCGGAAAAAAAGTCCGATTCCGGAAAAATCAATGAAAACAGAGGACGCGGAAAAAACCTCGATTCTAAACACGCAGGATACAACCTGACCACCCGTTGCAGTGCACTCCGCTCGCAGAGGCTTGTGCTGCGCTGATGATGGGCTGCTGATCGACAAATCTCAACCGCTTACTTGCCGCTTGCGTCGACAACTAGCTAGGAAGGCTTCGCCGTCTGTGCGCGTAATTGCGCTAACGCCCGGCGCGGCACGATACAATCCGAGAGACTCGATCCGAAACCAGAGTTCCCAGTTGTTCGATCGGTGGCCCATGACCCGGAGGTGCGAGCGGAGTTCTGACGCCGACATGAAATCTTCCTGGAACTTCCAGACATCGCCGAGTCTCAATTTGCCCTCTGGCAGCAGTCCCCCGCGCTTCAGTGACACAATCGTTTCGTACCCCATACTCAGATAGAAGCCGGCGTCGACCGATCCGATTTCGGTTCTTCCGTCGATCTGCGTTTCCTCCGCCAGACAAATCGCTCTGACTTTTGCAACATCCTTCGTGTAAAATCGTCGCGCGAATCCCTCGCTTTTCGCCTGCGATATGCTGATACGCCCGTCGAGAGCCGCGTTTAGTACCGCAGCCCAGGGGTGCCGCGCTTGTTTCGATGAAATCACGACATCGCTTAGCGGAAGGCCGGCGGAGCCCCGTGGCAGTTGCTCCAGGAAATCAATCGCCCTGGGGGCTGCGGTTTCCGATACTCCCAATTGTTCTCGAAGCTTGGGATCAGGACAAGATACGGCGCCCATTCGGTAAAGTGCCACCACCTCAGCTCGTGGAAGTCCGAAGCTGGAAACGTCAGCCTCGACGGGCTTCGGAAATTGATAGTTAATTGCTTCTACCTTTTCATCGGCGCTTGAAAATCTGTGGATCTGGCGCCTCATCGAGCCTGAATCCTTCCGGATTTCCTTGTTCAGGAACCACTTCAGCGATCTCATGTTAGCCGGAATTCCAAGCACCAACGGGTGCTTGACCCTGTTTGCTATATGACGCTTGACATGCCTGACCCTCGAGGCAGCTTCAAGGAAGCGGTCCGGCCAACCGAGTATCGCGAGTGAGGCTTCGACAAGCGTTTCGGGAGAAAGATCGAACTGTTTGGCCCTTGTCAAAATCCTTTCCTCCACTCCGCCATTTTTTTCGCACTCCAGCAAGTTTCCAAGCGTTACTATGATCGCAAAAATCTCTGCAGGAGAAAGCCCACGCAAGCCCTCCGGCAGACCCCATGTCTTCGATGTATCCTGGGCTGGATCTATCAAATGCCGTACAAAATCGATTGCTCTGGGATCCGCCGTCACGACAGTTTCTTGAAGCGAATCCCTGAGATCCCATCCGCAGATTGCGCAATGGCAAGGACCCGCGGAGAACCTGTAAGTCAGCGAAAGGCCACAAGCAGGGCAGCGGTCGACTAGGCGTTCCATGTTGCTCGGGTCGAATGAAAAGCAGCGTAATCCCCAGATCGCCTTCTGGTACCCGTGACTACGCAGGAAGGTGGGCGACACCCTACGGATATTGCTGAAGTAGTAGGGTGAAATTGCCGTCCCGAAGAATTCGACCAGCTTCGCGCTTTTCCTGTACATCAAGGATTCGACCTGTGACATATCAAGACTCGTCAGGTGCGAAACCCTCGCTGGATCGATCTGACGTTTCGCTAAGGAGAAGTGTGACCAGGCACTCTGCGATATTATGCCCAAGAGATCATTCAGTATGTTCAGGTCTCGAAAACCGTTTAGCGCGATCAGCCGATGAAGGTAATTCAGCAACCCTTCGTCACGAGCGGGCTCGGCCGTCAGGACGAGACGCGCGCACGCCTCTAAAGGATTCGAGCCGCTTGAAGCCGAAGGATTCGTTTCGTTAAAGGCCAAGCCTTGACAACCTGTCAACATCCGATTTTTCCTTGCTGCGTATAATGATCCTAATTGTCAACAGATTCAGATTACGCGCCTGCGGCACGGGTGTTGTTACACCTCGGATGGCAGAGAGTTGACACGAACTAGCTCACCCGTCCCGGCCGCCGTGAAGAAAGTTTGCGCATCTGCGCATCTTGTGACGTCACTGTGCGGGATACGACTCATGGTGATCGAAGGCCAGCACGGATAATGCCTGCTCTCTCGACCATAAGGTCGCTGGCCCGAAATCAATTCGGTCGACGCGAGCATTGCGAAGTCTCTTCGACGAACATGAAGTCAGTGAACCCGTTATCGCGGCGAGTGTGTCGAGTTCGAAGCCAAAGGCCCAGCGCTCTCTGAGACGAGCAAACGTCTCGAGGTTACTAGGCCCATTCATTACGCCGGATCGGACGAGGTGAGCCGCATAAATCCTCGACTTCCTCATCAGCATCGAAAACTCTTCCTGTGTCAAAATACTATGTGCGACGTCTGGATCCGAGCGCTCCTTCATTATTATCGTGCGAAGAGAGTGGCAGTCTTTGACATAGATGCCGCCAACCAGGCTTCCGTTGCTCGGACCCGAGCCCACTTCTAGCCGTCCATCAAATACGGCTTGAAAAATTGACGACCACGAACTTTTCATTTGGGGGTCTAATGCAAACCGGGCCGAAACCAGATCAAGACCTCCGCGGACCAAACTGGTACTTATCACTCTATTGACAGCGGAACGCAGCGTACCTTCAAGCACTGGTTGGGCACACCAGCCGTAATAAGAAAGGGCGGAGACTAGCTCTGGTGCGAATCCCGCCCAATATAGCCTCCAGACCTCCGGGATTGGCACACCGGTTTCTTTCGCGAATTGTCGGACTTCCGACACATCTCTCAATACTGTCATCACGGTCTCGAAAGTCGGACGCGGTCGCATCTCAATGTTCCTGGTCCGCAGCAGCCTGAGTAACGCTGCCCTTGGATGCTGCAGTCTTTCGCGTGAGAGATCTGTCTTCGCGGCGTTCGCGACCAGCGCATCCCCTCGGGTCAGCCCTTCCCTTCGCCGATGTACTTCGAACGTTTTTGTGAGCTCGTTTCTGATCGCAGACGACAATGTCGGATCATAGAGCAATTGCCGAAGCGGCTTTTCCTTGAACCAGCTCGCTGCTTGCCCGGAATCGGCCTGCGCCGGCGTACTTTCTACAAGTTCGAGGAAGCCGTTCGGCCAATCGAGTATTGCGCGGCCTGCCATTTGGACGTGGCCTGGTTCGATCTGCACAGGAGACGTCGTGTCCCGCGACCGTTGGCAGGTCGTCGCTATGCGCACAGCTAGTTGGAACAGGTCTCCGTAGGAGCCGGAGCTGAACGTCGACCCGGTAGGGAGATGCACGCGCCGGCCGTCCGCTGTAGGGTCCAGCATGTAGGCTACGAAATCCAAAGCCTCCGGATCGCTTGGTTCGAACATTGGCATCGGCACCGAACGAAGGTCAAGAGAACAATGCTCGCAAATCCATGGATCCAACGACCAATCCCATCCAAGAATACTCTGGCAGGAAGGGCAACGATCAAGGAGCTTTTCCCGATTGGTCGGATCGAAGGATAATGGCTTGAGCGCCCAAATCGCCTTCATTTCAGGTTTTGACTTCAGAGATTGCGGCGAGATCCTACGGGTTCTCGCGAT
This sequence comes from Rhizobium leguminosarum bv. viciae USDA 2370, assembly GCF_002008365.1. GTDB lineage: Bacteria > Pseudomonadota > Alphaproteobacteria > Rhizobiales > Rhizobiaceae > Rhizobium > Rhizobium leguminosarum. The sequence continues at coordinate 284,579 of NZ_MRDL01000051.1, read as the reverse complement.
ATGCCCTCGCCTCACATTGTGCCCGAAGAACGAAACGAAATCCCGACTTGCTTCTTTAGACGGACTCAGGACAGTAGCGAGCAACTCGTTTTCGTCTTCTATCCCCAGCAGCTTCGAAACGGCTCGGAGCTCGGCGGCATTGTCTGACACAGCCAAAGCAGACAGGCGCCGCGCCGACCGACATCCGGCTAACTCCAGGGCGACTGACGTGTGTTTAAATCCATTCAGTTTGCACGCCTTTTGAACCGCCTCCCTTAATCCCTGCCCGCTTTCGATAGAGGACTGCAGCACCAATTTGGGTTCTCGGATCGGAAAGGTCACCCTCATTTCATTGTGTGACCAATTGCCGGTTGTAGCTCGAGCCTGGGCGTATTCGTGCGGCCGCTGTGGCCAAGGCCTTCGCGATAGACCTCTCTACCAGTGCTCTTCGTCGAGATTCCTCATCGATTTTCCGAGCTTTCGTAAATGGATTGAAGCTAATGAATCCGTTGGGAATGGCGTAGAGGTCGGTGGCTAGTTCAAGGTGACGGAGTTCAACGCGTTCCGCCCCTTTGCTCCGGGCGATGTCAGCAGCGTGTTGGACCAGCCGTGAAACCCTTCCCCGCAGGCCGCCGCTTACCTCATGAAGACACGAGAGACAGTAACCTTGGACGAAATTGCTCCGACTGCTGAAAAGGCCATGCTCTACAAGCTTGATTCCAATCGCGGCGCAATAATGGATAAACAGCGGGTCGGTTAGCCTGAGACGCTCGAAGGGAAGTTGGACTCCGATATTGGCGATCTGTGTGTCGCTGAATATTCGTTCCTTTGCTTCCTCAGTGCCAACGACTACAATTGGACAGCCCTGCTTCTTTGCGATTGCTCGCAGCGCGTTATGGATGTTTGTGGCATCAGTATCACTGGCCTTGCGCATTCGCAGATTGTTTGTCTCATCAAAAATGATTAGTTCGGTCCTCCTGCCGGCGATATACTTGTGCAATCGGTCAAACATGACCCATGGGTTTCTCTCATTCTTGGCATAAAGCGGACACCCGAATGCTTTGAGACACTGCTTGCCGAAGCTGTCGAAGTTGGTCCCCGAGTCGAGGGTTATGACGACAACGCGTAGTTCGCGATCGACCATCTCGGGCCAAACGTCCGAACGCTGCCCTGGAAATCGGGATTCGACGTACCAATCGATCACGGTTGTCTTTCCCGCGTGTGATGGCCAGAACATGGAGATGCAACTTGCTTCGGTGTTTGTCCCTCGCGTATCCGCCATAGCGGTGCGCCTTGATTGTCTGAGACTGTCGAAGCGTTCATGAATTTCGAAGAGCGCCGGATACCCAATACGCATGTGACGGAACTCGACCGCGATATCTGTCTCGTTGTTCACGTTCATCGTCCTCTGTCGACGTCTTGCTAATGCCTTACCGCGCCGGATGACTCGTTCATCAGACGGTCGAGATAGGCCTCGCTCTCCGACAATGACATTGCAAACCCCGGCTGCGTCGACGCGACTGGTAGAGGCTGGATGGACTTGTCGCTTGTAGACCGCGGTTTAGATGGAGCCCGCTTTTTGGGTGTCTCGATTTCGAAGATCCCCTCGTCCAACGACGACTCCTGCGGAATGTCGATCTTGGCCAGTCCGTAGTCGGTAACCGGTATGATCGCGTCGAATCTGCGGACATCTGATGCAATGACGACACCTCTTCCACCTTCTAGCAACCTTGCGGTCTTCTTCGCCGCCCGATGGGTTTGTGTGGTGACAAACTTCTCAAGCTTCGCAAAGTATTGTCTAAGGTACTTTGCCCTCACCCCCACTGGATAGTACTCATCGAATATCCCAGCGTTGTCCTTACGTGCCGCTTTTACGAAATCAAACGAAATACATAGGGAGGCGAGAAGAGGATCGTGGTTCGGAAGAACTACAATTTGATTATTGGAATGGTCGATGACGCCGATCGAACTGACATCGTTCCCCTTCCACAAGACCGTGACCATGACCGTCGCAGATCTTCCCTTCTTCTTTTTTGCTTTTGCCGCATAGGCATCGAGTAGCTTCGTGACAAGCTCCGGATGATGATACCGATGCCCATTCAAGCGGATGCCGTTTCTTGTAAGCTCAACGGTGTTACGACGGCGCCCGAGAAGATCAAGCATCCGCATGTCGTCCACCATGCTTCGACCAAATTTTCTAATCCCGTTTGCCCAACGGTAGGCCGGGGGCTCGTTGATCCCTTTGTGCGGGAGCATGTGGTGCTCGGTGATGAGTCGATGAGTAACGAATTCGTCAATCTCATCGAGACTTAGTGCAGCATATTTTTGATAGTCCGCAGAGCTGACCGTTCGGTCATCGATCGAAAATCCACCTGGGAGGGTAGCCATGACCCGCTTTACCGTACCGATCGCCCGTTCAACGATCGACTTCCACTCTGGGGAAGCCAGTGCAGCATATTCGATCCCTATCTTCATGCTTAGAAGGCCACGCTGCACGCTGTCCGAGACATGGACGCGCAGATTGTCGAGCACGATTGTAAGTGGCTTCCCGAATCCGTCCGTGGCGTCTGGAAGATCTGGAAATCTCTGTTTCCAAGCTAGTTTTGGCGTCATGACCATCTTCAGACAAGCCATGAAAGTATCAATGCTGGGCGGTTCAAACGTTATTATCAGGCCCAAGGTCTTCCGGCTGTAGACATCGACGGCGTAGACGACCTGGGCACGTTTCCCCGCCAGCACCTTGTGTTCGGTGCTACGGTCCCTTGTGTCGCTAAAATCTGGAAGTTCTCCATTTGGTGATGGGTCGCCTTGTTGCTTCACCGCTGCCCATATGTTTCCTTCGGTCTGATCGATGATGACGATCTGCAAAGGCGCAATGGCGCTCTGGGGGCTGATTGTCCCCTTCCATTCCTTGTTCGCCTCACGATTACCAAAGAGCTTCGAGGTGCTCTCCCTGTTGGTGGCCTGTGCCTTCCAGTTTCGGAAAGTCCTCAAGTCCGGAGGCGTCTGTCGTTTGTCTTCGGGAATCCCCTCGCCCTCGTCCCGACCGAGATAGAAATGAGCGAAAAACCATTTGTAAGCTTCGCCGACGTTGGGCATGGACCGCGAAGAAATCTTCCCGAGTGCCTGGTCAGCGAGCTCATACACCCATGTCGGCCAGATGCCCTTGTTGCGGACCGTACCCGTCTTGAACAGACAGTCGGCGAGGCTGAGGAGCTCGGTCCGTTGGTACACCAGCCTACGAATAGTAGAAGCTGAAGGGACCCAACCTCCCAGGCCCCGTTGTTCGGCAGCCTTCTTCCACTCGTCCATAAAGGCGGTAAGGTCTTCATCAGTCTTCGTATAATCTAAGTTCTTTGCTCGCTGCATCAGATATTTGTTGCCGAAAAACTGCTTCTGTGCGGCGGCGAGCACTATTTCATTTAACTCGTCCCAGTCTTCCATTTCTCCGACAGTGACGTCACGACCCTCGGGCTTGAATAACGACAGAAGGAGGCGTGTGGAAAGCACGCTCAAGCTTTGGCCACGTCTAGCCGTTCGAACGATCAACCCGTCCGCGTGTTCCGAAGCAAACTCCGTCCATTCAACGTCCTTCTTCTCTCCGCGGGGATACCGGCGCAGACTGATGGAGCCATCGTCAAAGTGAGTTACGCCGAACTCTCCGGGATCATCAATAGATAGAAAGAGAAACCGGTCATCAACAGAGATATCCAGCATCGTCGCTATGCCTCCTCCCTGATCCAAACGGGCGTTAGTGCGTGCAGGCCGGCCCTCAGATCGATTGACACGAATTCCTTGAAGTGCAGCGCTTTCACCAAGCGTTCGCCCGAGGGCTGACCACCTAATCGCTCGCTCAATATGCCAAACGGCAGGCATTCATCGTGCCCGAACGCTAGAGAACACCGCGCCTTCTCGACGGCGCCCACACGATCGTGAGCCCCAAGTTCCAGTTCCATGATCAGGCGGCTGAAACTCCTGTCGATGTGCATGCCGCGCTTCAGTACAAACAAATCCTGGCGAACGTGGCGGTAGATCGCAGTGACCATCTCCCATTTCACTGCGTCGACGTCGTCGATATCCGACTTCAGTTCAAGGGTTAGTTCTACAACCCTGCTGCGATCAAGTGATTTGCGAAACGGCTTGGCCACGATCTCGTGTAGGGGCTTCCCGGCCGCCAACTCGTCACGAAATGAAGGATGGACCCAAACCGAAACGTCTGGCGTGTAGCGAAATTGCCGTTTGATGCCTCGGATACCAAAAAAAAGACTGAGCGGCTGCGAGACGACTTCGGCAACCCTGGGGCATGCCGCGAGCATTTTAAGGATTATTAGCTCGACGTTTCTGGACTCCCAGGGCAGGCCAAGATGACGACATTTGTTCAAGGGTGTGAGGCCGACCACCGAAGTTCGATGCCCGTTTGCAATCCAACGTACTGGTGACCCATCTTTCGATCTGGCAAAAACGAAGTACTCGATCACGTAGTCATCATTCGCATTCGAACTCGTCAAGGATGTAGATTTCATGTTCGACATCTTTAAAGTCGTGGCGTAGCGGTTGCTTGCCTGTTGATCTGGGCCGGCTCAGATGTACCGAACCGAAGTTTTTCGGGGTGGCGAGCACATCACAAACTCAACTAGGGCCACGCTTTCCCCGTTCTCGATCGGACCCCTCCCCGCTCGACAACAAGGTCAACGGTTCGAACGGGGATATGTACAAAACCTGTATTCCCCTCATTAAAACCCACTCCTGGAAACCTTCATCTCGGATGAGATTCAAGTCGGACGTCCTAATTGAGCGAGGCGCCGCAGTTATGGTGAGCGCAGACTCCATAAGAGCGATGACCGTCTCGGTCGATCTACCCTTTACGGTTACACTCGAAATCACCGTGCGAGTGATCTCATCAACCAAGACATAGGAGATCGGTTGGATCCCTTTCACCCAAACATCCAGTCGATGAGATCCTATCGTCCAGAGCGGGTTGCAATCGATCTCTGCCGTATTTCGCGTGAAGGCCGACGAAGTGAAAGCCGCAGACATCACACACCCCTTACATCGGGCCGGCACTCGAACTCCTGAGCCGGCAGAGTGTCCACCATAGTCCGGCTTCCGCCGAATGCGGTCATTCGGACGTAGGCGCCGCCGTCCGAATCCCATACAAAGATCTCAGATGCGTTCTCGATTTTACCGTCTTCATCTACGGGAACTGCAATTTGTACGGTGAGCGAAAGGCCGTTTCTCTTGCGGACGTCGCCCCGCGACTGTCTCAACAAGACTTGGGTCACCTCCGGATCGTGGTACCGGACGCCATGAGAGACGATACCATCGGTTCGCAAGATCCTCGTTGCTAATCTAAACCTGCCGCCCAGCAAGGTGGCATCCGAACGAGGCTCGGATGAACGCTCGCCGGCTGAATTCAGGCTTTGCTGGTTGCTATTGATACGTTTCCGCATGTGCATGCTCCCTGGTTCTGAAAGTTGCCTCGTGAGAAACGACGACCCTTCCGACCTATCGCTCGCATGAGACGACGGAAGGATTCAGGGCCGGCGCCCGCTAATCATGTTACGTCGCTCGCTTCTAGGGTCAAACTGGAGCTCTCAAGGATTCGATAGCAGCACATAGCTCCTGATAGCTTCCAAAACATCCCTGAATCCTTCCGTCTTTTGGAAACCTTGCGCGGGAGCGTCGGGCACGCTTGGCAAGAAGGGTTTGTCGCTTCTTTCTGCCAAGGATTCGATCCCCTGCACGTTGGGTAGGTCATAAACGCTCTCTGTTGCTCCTGAGCAGGTCATGCGCTAACGAACGCCGGTAAAATCAATTGCCCGCGCGATTTTCTCTTCAACCCGCAAACGCCGAGGGTCTCAATCACCGGACGATAATCATTCCCAAACAATAACTTAACATCGGGCGGCATGGTTTGGTGGGCTCGTGCAGCTCCCCCTGACCCTTACTATCGATCGCATCGCTCCTCCGACGTTGAAATGTAAGCCTTTCCCTTGCAGTCTGCACAAAACACTGCACAGGCGCACTTAAGGGACCTCACACACTGGTGCGTGAGTCAAACGAGTGATAAACTTCATAGGCTATTCGGAGTACCGCACGTTGCCAACTCGGACTGCAACCTGAAGGACAAGACTACCTTGAGCAGAAACATACGCGATTCTCGGGGAACGGAAAGAGTAAATTTAGAGTCCATTGTGGAGAACAATGATAATCCGTATGGCGTTGATCTTTCAACGGGCGTCGATCTCGACGACGACCCCCTGTGTGATCCCGTGATACAGCGCCTAAGAGAAGCGTTGGAAATCGAAGAGCGGAGAGCGGAAGTCAGCCTCGCCAGAATAAAGCGATATCGCGCGATGCTTTCGACCGGAACGTCAGCGTCACTGATTGCTGAAAGTGAGGTCGTACCGCATTCTTCCATGAGCCGTCGTGTTCATACCGGTAGCCAGGCTCACACGATCAGGCTTCAGGTCACTCAGTTGCTTCGCGAAATGAAGCGCCCCTTGTCACGGGCGGAAATCCTCGACGGGCTCGTTGCGCGAGGTGTGCAGTTGAAATTCAAAAACCCAGCGAAGCGTATAAGCAAGATCATGTGGGAGAGCGACGAATTCCAACACCTGCCAAACGGCTACTGGTTTTCAAACAGTTCGCCGGGCGGAACCGATAACTAAACTTGTCTACGTCCCGCTCGCACTGACTTCGCGGTACTTTCAATAACGGCGTGTCAGGTTCGAAAGGAACGCTTCATGCGGCGCTCTTGCATTCGCCGGCCACACACCTTAATCGAAAGTTCACAGACCTTCCACGAACGTTCGTGAACCGACGGCGGGCGGGCAGACTGTGAACGCTCGGCCGCCCATATGGCGGCTCGGCTCGTGCGCGCAGGAAAGTGGTTTCCTGGCCTACCTGATCTGTAGCGCCCTGCTGACCAGCTTCCGCACCACCGTTAGACAGCGATATCAACTCGTTCTCGGGAAGCCTCCGCAATGCCAGGCGGATCTTTGTGGTCACTCGTCGGCACTATCCGCGCTCTTGGCTCTCAAGCTCGTAGGCTCGGGGGCTACGATGCCATCGATCTTGGAGGCAGCATGCCAGCTACTCGAAGTGCTGAACGGGCTTCAAGAAGGCGATGTGCTTTGGATGATGGCTTTCCGGCGGGGGCCCTTCCTCATTCAGGAAATCCGTCAGATCGCCGCGGAACGGGTCGCGAAAGCCTTGCCATCACGAACCTCGGAGCGGCCCGGATCGAGCCTGCACCCGGACATCAGATCGCGGCGTCGAGAGGCGCATGGCAGCCTCTGGTCGTTCTCATGACTATCGTGAAAGCCGTAATCCCCGACTTTGCTGCAATCGATGACGGAAAATCACGCAACTTTGCGATCTCACCGCCGGCCGCAACATCTGTCGCAATAGATGACCATTATTGTTAGCTAGTAACGGAGCATCGCGTCCTCTTTTGCCAGAGCAGCATCTGCGCGGTCCACCGTTCAATCACCGTACGCGATCGCCTTCCTTGACATCCTGGTGCCTGGGATGATGGTTATGGAGTCACAGTGAGCCGTCATGCTCGGTCAGACGTCTGATATCTCCGATAAAAAAATCGTGGAACGGGCGCGCGCGTGCGCATCGTTGGAGGACGAGTTGGTGACGATTGATCTTCGAGACATAGCACCCGGAATGGTCGACGACACTCTCAGCCTCAAGATTGACCGGTCGATACCGCCGATTGGCACCGGGACCTCGCGGATCGTCTACGCGCTACGCGACCATCCGGAGCTTGTGGTCAAGGAAATGAAACACCCGTTTCCTATGTCGAACATGGTGGAATGGTTGGTTTGGAACGCGTTAGTGAAAATGGCGGAGGATCACCTGAACGCGGTGACAAACGTCCACCTCCAGACCATGTTCGCCCGATCCTATGCGATCAGCCAGACTGGCCGCTTTCTGGTGATGGAGCGACTGAGCGCGCTCGACGACAGCGACAAGTTTGATCGAGGATCCTTTCCCTCGTGGCTGAACGACGTGAAGCCAGCGGCCTTCGGTCGCGACACCTCCTTCGGAAAGGATGCGATCGGCCGGATCAAAGTCATGGACTACGCCGAGATCAACTTCTTCGACGTCCTCAACCCCCTGAATAAAACGATTTCGCTGTAAAATCGGCGAGGCCTGATCGACACGAACCCAGGTGTGATGCATGTATCCGGTCTGCCGACCGACGGTTACCGCGTACCAGTCGCCGAGGATTTGATCGACAGCGACGGGAGTCCCATTTCGCACCAAGGCGACGGACTCCGAATCAGGATCGGCCGCCTTCTTCAGAGCCGCCTCGCCTTTCGGATACCTGACCGTGCCCGAACGCGCGACCGGCACCTCCAGGGAGGCGACCACTCTACCCTGCTCCCGAGGAGTTGGCGGAGGCTCACTATTCGGAATCTCGACGCGGGCCGCAGGAGCGTCCGGGGTGGCCGACGTCGTTAACTTGTACCGGGACATCTCGCTGCCGGAGAGATATCGAATGTCGTCGCTGTTGTAACTGAATGCGAGCTGCAGCAGACCGGGATCGACGCCCATCTCCGTCATGTATCCGATGATCTCGGCCGTGAGTTGCTGAATCTCTGATACGGCGTCGGCGACAGGGACACCTTCACTATCACTGAACGAGGATTTGTGGACGCCGATCGAACCGGGCTCGGCGAAGCGGTTTACGCCCCCCATGAATGCAAGCGAACACGCCGATGCACATTCCGACTGTCTAACTTGCAGCGTTGAAAGACCGGCCGACCTGATTAGGCGGCCCAACTCGAGCGCCTTCACACGTTTCCACCAGGACTATTGAAGCCAACCGCCGTTGGATGCTCGCGCGCGACAAGATCCTCGAATTTCGATAGGTCGTCCGCATGGTCGAATGATCCGCTGACGACGACGAACCGGCTTCCCGTGTCGGTGCTGTGCATCGCATACGCGAGCTGCGCCTCGGCAGAACGAAGGCCTACAAAACCCAGCAAGGCCGCACCATAAATCAAAAATCGGACAGAATTCATGAAACCAACCCCAGAGACGGCAATACATGCACGGTCTCCAACTTCCCGCAAGTAGCCAGGCAATGGTCGAAGCAACAGGGTAAATATCAATCCACCGAAGACGGACCGATGACAGCTCCTGCGCTCACGAGGCCGCTTTGTGGTACTCATTTCCGAAGATAGCTTTTCCTCCCCTCATCGGTCATGCAGTACCTTCCTCCACGTGGACTTGTGCAGTATGCACCCGACCGGCAGGAGCACTCTCCGGCCACTGCTGCCGGCGTCATCTGCGGCGAGGTGCCGCCCAGAAAACCGGCGGCGGCACCAAGATATCCCGTGCAGGATTTCCTACTGGCGCTTACGGAGCCGTCGTTGCAGATGAACGTGTCGCCACGGCAACCCGCGATGCCGCCCTTGCTTCCGCTGCAAGGCGTGTTCGTAGCTCCGGCGAGGTTCGCAGCCAGCAACACCGCAAGGACGACATATAATGGTCGCGACCATCGAAGCATGCCTCGGCGGCCCGTCGCGTCGCTTCTTCCAACGCTTCTCACCCCGGAATCGCCTCATCCCCCGCGACCAGCATTCCATCGCGGATGAGCAGTGCGCCCGAGGCTTTCAAAACCTCGATCCGGGAAACAATCAGTTCCCGCAACTGGCTGCTCGTCGACTTGAAGCCTAGACCACGGGCGATCGCGTTGACCGCTTCATCCTCCATCGCGCCCAGGCCAGTTCCGATTACCGAGATCAGGCCCTGATCGATCTCCATCGGCGGGATCGTTTCGATCCTACGGAGACCCGACGACGATACGGTGCTGCGGTCGCGCAGGCGAATTTCCGCCCCCGGCCACAACAGGAAGTCGCCCGAGCGATAAACGTGCGCCCCACCGACCGCGACGTCGATCGCGTGGCCGACATGACTTCTGATCCGGTTCCCTGCTTGCAGCAGACCCCACGCGCTTCGAACACGCGTGACCACTTCGTCCAGATGGACGGGGCCTTCGACTTCGACGGTATTCTTCACCAATTCGGACAGAATACCGATCGGCGCCTCATGGAGTTCTGTCTCTCGCTGGGGCGAAAGCGACGCCTCCTCATACATGGGCGTGGAGCTTTCAAACGAGACCTGCTGGAGGCCGATCTCCGTGACGTCGGCGCGCTCGATCGTTACGACTTCGACGGGGACTGCCCGTTTCGCATGGTTCCTCACGGCACCAGATACGGCGTCCACCTTCGCGCGTTCGATTGCAGTGACGAGGCGCTCGAGCTCGGCTTTGGGGCGCTGGAACCAGTCGGCGCTCCAGATGCGATAGATGGTCCATCCGTGATCTTCGAGAACCGCTTGGCGGAGCCGATCTCGATCTCTCGCCGACCGCGAGTCATGGTAGGCGGCGCCGTCACATTCGATGCCGAGAATGTACTTGCCCGGAACCTGCTCGTCTGCCACGGCAAGATCGATGAAGAAGCCGGCGATGCCGACCTGCGGATGAACCTGGTATCCTCGCTCCTGAAGGGCTGCCATGACCTGTTCTTCGAAAACGCTGTCCATGGAGCGATCGGTACGCTGCGTCATCGAGAGACGCCCCGTGCGGGCGTAGTGCAGGAAGAGTTTGAACGCGAAGACGCCCTTCCCCTTGCCTCGCTCGAGATCGATGTCCTCGTCCGTGATCGATGCGTAGACCTCGCAACGTCTCTTCGCGCGGCTAATCAGCACGTTGAGGCGACGTTCGCCGCCTTCCGCTCCGAGAGGCCCGAAGCGCATGCCCATGAATCCTTGAGCGTTCTTCGCATAAGCGACCGAGATCAGGATGACGTCTCTTTCGTCGCCCTGGACGTTTTCGAGATTTTTGATGAAGAACGGCTCGCTCGGATGAGAATGGAAGAATTCCTCCGTCTGCGGATTGAGCCTGCGCAGGAGTTCCAACTGATCCTGGATTTCTCTGCGCTGCTTTATCGAGAACGCAGCAACGCCCAACGAAAGTTCAGGTGACTGAAGCGCGTGCCGGATGATCGCTTCTGCGACCATCTTTGCCTCAACCTTGTTGGCGCCCTCCTCGAAGACACCGCCCGGCACGTGGTGGAACCGAAGACCCATGCCTGCTTCCGCTGTGTAAGGACTCGGGACGATGAAAAGCTTGCTGTCGTAGAATTGACTGTTGGAGACGGCGATCAGCGACTGGTGCCGACTTCTGTAATGCCAGCGCAGCATTTTCTCGGGCAGACCTCGGGCCGAAAACAGGCCTAGAATGCTCTCGATATCGGAAACCTGCGCGCCATCCTGACCGTCGTCGTCCTCGTCCCCGGAACTTGACGTCATCTTCGAGAAGAACCGCGTCGGCGGCAACTGCCGTTCGTCGCCGACGACCACGACCTGCTTGGCACGAGCAACGGCACCCAATGCGTCGACGGGCTGAATCTGACTGGCCTCGTCCATGACGAGAAGATCGAATTCGAGCACCCCCGGCGGCAAGAACTGCGCGATGGAGAGCGGGCTCATCATGAAGACGGGCTTCAAGGCCTGGATCGCCGGTGAGGCGCGCTGCATGAGTTGCCGGATCGGCATGTGGCCGCGACGCCGCGCCATCTCGCCTCTAAGAATTCCAACTGGTCCGAGCCCGCTGATCTGCGGGATGCGCTTATGATGCGCGCGGACGACATCGATGCGAGAAAGGGCCATGCGGCTTCGATCCAAAGACGCGAACTCGTTCACCAGCCGCCCGTGGACTTCCCCGTCGAACCGGGCGAGTTCCGGGTCCTTGCCCTGCTGGTCTCGAAGGATTGCCTCGTAGATCGCCATTTCGACATAGGGCACGACCGCATCCGCCTGGACGCGACCATCTTCGAGTCTTTCGACGACTAGCCCTACCCCGGCGCCGTTTGCGTCTTCCGCACGACCGCGGAAGGCGGCCCACTTCGACAACTGCTCCTCGGTTTCGATCCACTTCGTCAGCTTGTGCCCGACGACGTCAAGTTGGGACGCAGGAAGCTGGGCGCTTCCGAAAACGACCTCCGGATCGGCCTTGAGAAATGCGATCAGGGCTTCGAGGTCATGAATCAGAACCTCGGACCTTGCCGACGCCTCGCGAGCACGTGCAGCGACGGCCGTTCGATCGGAGACGCGTGAAGCCAGCATGCGGATATCGGCATTGCCGGAGATCCACTCCACTATATCGGAAAGCTTGTTCCATTCCGATGTGGGACCGTTCCAAAGGGCGCCGAATGCCGACAGGCCCAAAGACTCGAGGCTCAGGATCTTTGATTTCAGGACGCGGGCGAACGTCAGCAACTTCAGGACTGCGAGGCGCTCCCCGTTTGAATCGGGGATGTTTTTGACAAGCGGCAGGAAGGCTGCATCGGCTTCGGCGACTTCGCGCGCGAACTGCGTAGCCTGAGGAAGGGGCACGCTATCTGGTCCAGCCGCATCCGAAAACATATTCGAGGCGACATCGCCGAGGTCGGACCAGAGCGCTGACATAAGCCCTCTCGTTTCCTCGTACAGACCTCTTACTTGCTCGCCTCTCGCGCCGACGGCGCTCTTGTCGGACAGCCTGCCCGCGATGAGCCTTGCCTCCGTCCCGACGCCACGAAGGCTCCGCATCCAAAGGACCAGGTTTTCGAGAGGTTTGGGATCTGACTTCTCTCCTCGCCAGTCGGCGCCGAAGGCAGAGCGGCCGAGTCCATCGCCGTCCTTGACAACCGCCCTCGCCGTCTTCCCCTTCTGAAGGAGATCGAGGAGGCGGACCGTCTCGCCCGGTGGGTATTCCGCGGGCATCACCGTCTTCAGTAGCGCCTTCGCCTTTCGCCAGTCCCCGCTCAAGAATTTGAAGAACCGCTTTCCATGCACGGCGACCGCCGTTCGAACCTGCGAGAGATCGGTCTCCCAAGCCTGATCCGAAACCTTGCCTTCAAGTTCGCTTCGGACACGTCTGAATTCCGACACGGCTTCCGCTAAGTCGGAAGCCTGATCCAGTCCGCGCTCCCAAATGGCCGCCACAAAGGCGTCGGGGCTGGCGTCGGGCGCCTCCGCGACCCTCTGACCGATGACGATCAGGCGGTCGATCGAACCCAGCGTCGGCAGCGCTTCGACCGCAAGCAGCGTACGCAGAGCGTTCGCGGCGGACAGGAATCGGGGAAGCACCTGGGCGAGCTTGCCGATCGTCTCGAATCCGCTCTGTGGGAACGTCGCCGGCAGTCGTCCGAACTGAAGCGAAACTGGCTCCGGATCGAAATCCCAAGCGGCCGGCGTAAGGAACTTCGCCACTTCAGTGGCCTGCCTGGAGAATTCGGCCCCGCCGGCGACCAGACCGCGCACGCGTTCCAGTTCCGAGGACCAGACGTCGTCGGCCAGCGCCGTTGAAGCGATCTCCGAGGGGCAGGACGCCACGCGATCAGCGATCGTCGCCACCTCCGAGAAGGCGTCAAGCGATGGTGGAGGTGCGCGTTCGAGGAGCCCTGCGACCGAATCCATGCTCGAGCGGAGTTCAGCCAGCTCCGCATTGGTCGACGTTAGTCTCGACGTAAGCCTCTCGAGGTCGAGCGGGGTGATGCCTGTCAGGCCCACGCCATACCAGTGATGGTACTTTGGGAGGCCCATGTCCTTGATGCGTTCGGCCAGTTCGACGAGGATCGACTTTGCCCGGTCCCGCGCTTCAGGATTCCATTGCGCGGCGGCGGGCAGCTCGATGTCGGATGGCGTCATTCCCTGTCGGCGAAGTCGCGCCAGGTGGCCCATCACTTGGAACGGCGAGAGCGAGTAAGGTTGGTAGACCCGATGTATCCTGAGGGGGTGCGCGTTCAACTGGTCACGAGCGTCGGTGAGGCGCTGCGTTACCGAGCTCCCGGACTCCCCTTTCGGAGCGCCCAGTTCCCAGGTGTGTTGCAGTTCCGCGAGGAGTCCCCGCTTGTTTGCCTTGTTGCTGTGAAGCTCGAGACAGGCGTCGCCAACGCCGGCCTGATCGAGACGCCTTTTCACGACCTCCAGAGCGGCCATCTTCTCGGCGACGAAGAGAACCGTCTTACCGTCGGCCACCGCCGAGGCGATGATGTTCGCTATCGTCTGCGACTTGCCGGTTCCGGGCGGACCTTGAATAACAAGATCGCGGCCGCGGCGGACTTCATGGATCGCCGCGGTCTGGGAGCTGTCCGCGTCGACGATATGGGTCATTTCGGCAGGCGAGATGTGGGCATCGATGTTGGCGTCTTCCGCCAGCATCTCATCCGTCCGCTCGAAACCGTTGGAGACGAGTCCTGTCACGAGCGGCCGGTCGGTGAACTTCGAATCCTTTGGCCACAGTGTCGGATCGAGGTCTCGATACATCAGGAACTTCGCGAAACTGAAGAATCCGAGCACGATGTCGTCGGGTTGGACCGACCAGTTCGGCTTCATCGAAACGGCTTCGGCGACCTTGGCAACGTAGTCGTCAAAGGAGAACTCGTCGTTCGCTTCGAAGGCTGGCATTGAGATCTTATGGATGCGGTCGAGGAACGCCTCCAGAGAAAGATTCGATGCGAAGTCTTCCTGACGCGCACGAAGGCGAAAGCGCTCGGCGGCGCTGCCTCTTTCGAGCGAGACGGGAACGAGGATCAGAGGCGCGTATCTGATATTCTCGCTGTTGTTCGGATCAATCCATTTCAGAGTGCCGAGTCCAAGGAACAGGATGTTCACGCCCTGCTCCTCCTCGAGGGTCCGGGCGTCGAAGTAGAGGTCGAGCAGACGCTTCTGCAGCGCGTTCGGAGTCATCCGCGTCTGAAGCTTGGTGTCGCCATGACGGACGAGCCGCCCTTGGGCGTCGCGCTCGTCGTCATCGGGGAGCGCGAGTTCGATCAGTTCTTCGCCGTCGTCGCCATCCTTGTTGTCGCGCCCCTTCGCGCCCGCCAGGAAAGTCATTGTCTTCGACTCGGAGACTAGAACCCTGAAGATCTCGGACGACTTCTCCTCGACGACGTCGATGGTCTTGGCGCTCTTGGAGAAGCGGGGAACGTTCAGCAGTCGATTGCGCGCGGAGAGATCAAGAAGTTCAGTTCTTGCCTTTTCGATCTTCGCCTCGACAGACAGATTGCTTTGAAAGATCGAGGTTTCGCCTTGATCGGGCGCGATGCCTGCAATGTCATCCATGTTCCTGCCCCCTTACTAACCTTTAGATGCAACAAAAAGGCGTAGAGGTCCAGCGGAGCGTGTATGTGGCCGATGCCACGCAGCCAGAAGCCGTTGAAGAGACACCCTCGGCATCGGTAAAGACCGTCTCGGGAGGGTTCGCGGCTTGCGAGAGAGGGTAGACCTTCAGCCGTTTTGCATAGGCGACGGACTTCGCAACGTCGGCATCACTGTGGCTGGCAAGGTTCGATCGCAGAAGCGCGTATCCGCCGAAGGTGTCGGACTGGAGCGGGATGTACCCGTCCGGGACCTTGTCCTTGTATCCCGGCGGCAGCACGAGATACTTGCCACCCTTGCCCTGATCGGCGCCGCACGGGCCTGCATCTTCAAGCGCCATCTGCCAGATGTTGACGATGTTGCCGTTGATCGAGCCGCCCTCGACGGGCGGCACCTTGATCACGACGGGCCCCACGTCCTTAGTGTCGGTGAATGCCATCAGATAGATCGCGTCGGGATTGGGCGTCAGGGTCTGGTTGTGCCAGTCGAGCGGCCGCGACCAGTAGAGGATCTGGTTCACCTTGCCCTTCGTCTTTTCGGCGACCCGTCGGAAGTTGCGAAGACGATCGTTTTCCTAGCTTCGGACGAAGGCCTCCTTCATCGTCGGCAGCGAGCTCGTCATCGACGGCGGCATGGGCAATCTCTAAGGATTGAGGATCAGAAAGCCCGGCGTTCATGCCGGGCTTGAATCCTTGAGCCATCGGTGCCATTTCGGATTGCGTCCGAACTTAAGGCCCACCTATGGCAGATCGAAAGCATATCCCGACAGAGTTGAGACTGCGCCTCTTCTCGGCGGCCGCCGGCCATTGCCAGCGTCCTGACTGCCTCGCTCCCCTCTTCCCCGCGGAAATGGGAGGTGACAAGCATATTGCGGAGATGGCGCATGTCATCCCGCACGGCGAGGACGGCCCGCGCCGGGAAGAACGTCCAGCAGGAGAGTTCGAACCGGACACGTTCGAAAATCTCATCCTCCTATGCCCGACGTGCCACACGATCATAGACAAGGATCCGGACGCCTACCCTCGCAACACGTTGCTGGGATGGAAGGCGGAGCACCTTGGGGCGCTCGCGCATAAGCAGGGAATCCGGGCCTACGACGAGCGCGGGCAGGTGCGTGACGCGGTCACTGCCGCCATGAGCGAAAACAAGGCGGTATGGAAGGAGTTCGCGCCTGTGGACGGCGAGGCTTTCGACTTCGACCCGGAGTCCGAAACCGCGAAGACCTGGTCCCAGCGGATGCGAAGCGTCATCCTGCCGAACCATTTCCGCATCCTGGCGATCATGAAGGCAAACCTGCATCATGCGACCGACGCGGAGAAGGATACTTTCGCTCGATACTTGGAACACGTCAGAGGTCTTTCCGAGCGGCACGTCTGCGACGTCGCTGGGAGCGGCTTACGGTATCCAGCAGAAATGGACGGGATTTTCGCATGAGCTGGCAGGTCGCATACGCCCTCAAATCTATCCATGATGTTCGCGGCGTGACGGGGGCGGAGAATATCCGTGGAGACGCGATAAAGATTACGGCTCAGAGCCGGCCGGAATCCGTCGCCGTGATATCAGACGCCGACTTCATCGATGTCACCTTGGCGAAGGGATACCACCAGCAATATCCCGAGATGGACTTCCTCTGCGGCTATAGAAAAGGCACCGTGTGGGAAGGGGCCGCCATCAAATATCTCGAAGGTCAGAAGATCGGCTGGGGCAACAGCGGGACGCTCACCTCAGCTATTCAGGACGACAACGTAAAGACGGCCGCCCACAAGGAGTTCTTCTTTTCCGACCGGCTGATCAGGCAGCTCCGATCCGTGACGTCCATCGATCGAGAGTTTGATCGGATCCATAGCGTGACGCTCGCAGACGGCCGAAAGCTTCGGATTGGCATGGTCATGGAATACGAGCCTACGGCCGAAGCCGTGCGGAGCTTATGGGACCGGTTCGGTGCGGTCGATGTCGTGTGGAACATCAATCCGAATGGAAAGCCTACCCAGAAGGCTATCGAAGCCGGACAGGAACTAGGCTGCAAGGTGATGAAATGGGAAGAGCTCAAGCCGCTTCTGAAGGGGCGTTGAAGACGGCCGGTGAAGTGGCGAGACACCTTCTCGATACCTGCGCCTCGCTGTGCGAGTTCGAATCCTTCATGTTTGGGTCTTCGCTCGTCCGCGCCGGCAACGACTTCGACATCCTGATCGTCGGCCCATCCGGCGAGCCGCTGTCGCGTCTGAAAAGCGAGATCTACCTCGCTGGTGAAGAACTGCCGCTGGACGTTCTCTATATGCTGCCGTCAGAAGCCGAGGAGACATCCTTCGTGCTCAGCGAAGGATGCGTACCGCTATTTGAGCTGGCTCGATCAAGCGAGCAAAAGGAATCGCTCGCGCCAGAGCCATGCATCCCTGCCCGTGGATAGTGCTCCAACTGCTTTGATTACTGTCGTTATTCACGAACACTTTGCTACTCTCGGCTGCCGCAGAGGATATTGATTCGCGTCGGGGCGAGATGGGCGTAGTCGAGAAGATAAAACAACAAGCGAAACGCGAGGAAGGCGGCGCGGTCCTGACCGAGCGCCTTGACTACCAGTATGCGTGGGGAATCCAACGGATGCTCGCGCTCCACCTTACAGATCAATCCTACGCTTTCTTGTTCGAATCCCACGACGATATCTTGGAACTCGACCACGAGGCGACGCCGAAGAAGGTCGTCTTTTACCAGGTAAAAACGCGCAAGAGCGGAAACTGGACGGTAAGCCGGTTCACGGAGCGGAGGAAGGAGAAGGACGGCGGCGGCCCCGGCGCTTCTGTCGCGGGAAAAATGTTCGATAACATTAGGCGCTTCTCGACGTGCATCGACCGAGCCGTGATGGTGACGAACATGCCCATGCCCAAACTCAGCTTGGATGTCGGCGAGCATTGCCTGACAACACTCGACAAGGACTCCTTGAAAGAACTCGGCGTCGCAATGAGCGCCGAAGATGCCGCGTTCGTGGTGGCGACGCACCTGCCGTACTACCACCTGCACTACAGCCCGCTCCACTTCGACAACGCGCATCACACCGTCGTCGGACAGGTGGCCGACGTCCTTTTCAAGCGCACGGGAAGCGAACGCGGCGCGAAGACGTTCTTTGACGCCCTGTCCGGCGAATGCAGACGGAAGGCGAAGCCCCAGCCCGCAGTACGCACTTTGGCGGAGTTCGACGCCGCACATGTCCTCAAGAGGTCCGACGTTGAATCATTCCTCGGTGTCCATGGCGAGCACACGGCGCCTAGCTGGGCGAATGTCGCTCCATTTCTCCAGCCGCTGGGATTCGTCAGGGTCACGGCGATCATGAAGGCGTGGGACCGTTATGAGATCGAGCGCAGAACCCGCTGGGAAACGCTACGACACGTCGCGCCGAAGCTCGCGTCCGCTATTGAACCGATTTTCAATGGACGCCACGATTTCACCGTAGCTCTGCAAGAGGCCGTCGTGGAAGTTCGGGACGTGGTGCGGGCTTGGTCGCCCACCGCCGACGACGCCGCGATCGCCGCCATGATCCTCTACGAGTACCAACGCCAATGAACGAACGCGAACGCTTCGCCCTTCTCGTCCGAAATCTGAGAAAAGAAAAAAATGAAACGCTTGAGCTTCGAAAGGCTGGAATTGTTGTCCCTGACCGAAAGGAAGGCGCGGACGATAGACTTTCACCCGAAGCTGACGATCATCTCGGGAATGAACGGGGTCGGTAAGTCCTCGGTCATCAAGAGCCTCTACTGGACATTGGGTGCAGCTCCCCAGGCGATCCATCGTGACTGGGTCGCGGCTAACGTGAAGAGCCGACTTCACGTGCGCATAGACGACGCCTCGTATTCCGTCGTCAGGGACGGCCGACAACTGGCCATGTTCGACGCCGAAGGAAAGAAGCTGATCTCCACGAACAGTATCACGCATGAGTTCGGACCATTTCTTGCCGGCAAGCTCGACTTCGGGCTCACACTTCTGAACAGGCAGAACGAACCGGAGATCCCTCCTCCGGCCTATGCGTTCCTGCCGTTCTATATGGACCAGGACGGAGGATGGGAGCGTCCACTTTCGTCTTTCGACAGGCTGACGCAGTATGCGAACTTCAAGCGAGCCATCATCGAATATCATTCGGGGATCAAGCCTAACCAGTTCTACGAAATTTCCGCTGAAAGAACGATGACGGCCCGCCTGAAGTCTGAGGCTTTGTCCGAAAGGAACACCGTTTCCGGCGTCATCGCAAAGTTGGGTTTCGATCCGGTATTTCAGGGCATCGAGCTTTCTGCCTACGATCACGACGCCGCGGTCGAGGACCTTCTCGTCCGCCTGACAGAACTGCGCGACACGCGGCAACGGCGCGCAGCGAAACTCGCCGAGGTCGTCGATGAGCGAATTCTTCTCGAAGAACAGATCGAGCTGGCCCGCGCCGCGGCGAGAGAACTCGGCGCCGATGCGAACTGGGCGGCCTCGGACGGACGCGAGACGATCGCCTGCCCGACGTGCGGAACCGATCATCGGAATAATTTTAGACATCGTTTCTCAATTCTTGCAGACCGCGACCAGTGCTTCGAATTCGTGGCAAGCTCCCTCGACAAGATCGACGATCTCGCGAAGAAGGCGCGCGACGTCGAAAAGGAGATGGTTTCTACCGACCGCGTTATCGCTGAAGTCCAGTCGACGCTCGAAGTCGAACGTGGACGGGTCACCCTCAAAGAGGTGATCGAGAACGAAGGCCGGCGGCAGGCCATGTCGCTTTTCAACGAGCAAATCTCCGAACTCGACGAGAAAATAGGGGGCTTCGAGGCGTCCATCGTCGAGATGGAGGCGGCGCTCAAGAAATTCAACAAACGGCAACATCGAGAAAGGCGTGAGCGTTTCTATGCCGACAGGATGCGCAGCTATATCGACAAGCTGAACGTGCTCAATCCGGATTACGACGCCATATCCAAGATCACCGGGCGCATCGTCGAGACCGGCAGCGAGCAGCCTCGCCTGCTTCTGGCGTACGAGCTGGCCCTGCTTGCGACCATTCAGGAGTTCTCCACCGCGTTCGCCGCACCAATAGTCATCGACAGTCCGAACCAGCAGGACCAGGACGACACGAACGCGCGGTCAATGGTTTCGCTGATCATAGACTCGCGCCATCCCAAGGGTCAGACCATCCTGGGGACGGTTTCGATGCACGGCATCGATCCGGGCGACGCCAGCGTGATCGAGTTCAACGACAAGCGATCGGTGCTACAAAGCAGCGAGTTCGAAGTCGTCTCGGCTTCCTTGAGACCCGTGCTTGAGACGCTCTGACATCAGGATCCGGCCGATCTGCCGTCGTCGGCCGCCTACACTATCCACTTTCGATGCTCGTCTTCCGGATGCCGCCGAAGTTTCCCGATCTGGCGACGAACATGACATGGGCGACGTCTTGCACGACCTGATCTCTGCGAACGGATGGAGCGGCGCGGCAGAGTGGGTGGGCATGATGCGCGAACGGCCGGAGTTCGACCGGTCCTGGAATCCTATCGGCGTCGGCGCGTTGTCGGACACGATCCTCGGCTTTCAAGGCAGCCCCAAAAAGAGCGAGGCCCGTCGCGCGCTTGAGAATGGCGTCTCCTATGCGCCTCTGGCGAAAGCGGCACCGACGAAGGAGGATGCTTCGAGGGAAGGATTCCTGCCCGGTCTGACGAACAGGATGCGCACCCGATTGCAGGGCTTTTCTGACGATTGGGAATTCGTTGGTGGACTGGGGCCGGCTGCCAATCAGATCGGGAATTCTGCCACCGGCCGCAAGGTCTGGACGAGCAGATCCGGGTATACAGTGATAAGCTGGGCCCCCGAAGAGCGCGGGCCGGCGTGATGGACGGATGGCGACCCGGATCTCAATCGGCATATGGCTCGGACGACAACGTACGCAGAGGGGTATCGGGAACACACGGGCGGGCCGAAGCTACTTGCTGCTCGTGTCCGCCATGTCGGCGTGCCGATGGACGAGCTTCCATTCGCCGTTTTCACGTCGGAAGACCTCCGTGACGCGTAGGGACATCGGAACCTCTCCTTCCTTGCCCTCCATGCGCACTTTGGCATGTTGAAGACCCGTCCAGAACGAGAGATCGCCACTCTCCGCCGATTGGATCACCTCGAAATGTCCGGAGCTGCCCTCCTTGAAGGAGGATGCACCCTTTTCGTTGGCGGCGTTCACGTTCGTTGCACCCGAAATCCGATCGCCGGACGGCGGGAAGAAGGTCGCCGGATCGTGCGACGTCGAGATGTCGATCAAGGTGGCCGGGTTGCCGTTGATGTAGTCGAGGGAAACGCTTTCGCGGCGTTTCATGAACTCGTCGAAAGATTCGTCCAAGGCTGGCATGTCGTTCTCCTCCGTTTCGCTTGAAACGCGAGTGAAGAGGAGTTGTTCACCGACATCACCGCGGAAACTACTCCATTGCGAGTATCTTCCGGAAGAAAGGGTCGAAGACGGCCGTCACCCGGTCGAACTCCGTTTCTCGGAGAACCTTGCGTTTCGCTTCGCCGTAGGTGGCGATCATGATGTCCTCGAGGTCAACACCCGTCTCGCCCCCGTCGCTACGATGGTTTGGGCGTCGTCAGGTATGCGTGCCGGCGGGATAAGATGCCTCAGCGCTTCCACGATGTCGAGCAAACCCGGATCGAGTTGCTCGCGCGTCATTGTCCGCCATTTTTCGTAGTAGGCCCGCCACATCCCCGACATCTGTTCCGGCTTTTCCTGCAGCACCGTGACGAGATGCAGGCCAGATCGAGCGCCATGAACAGGTCTTCGAAGTCGTCGGAAAACCCGCACGTGGCAAGGCCTGCGCAGCCATCCAGGGCATCATTGCCCAAGGCGAGGAGATCATAACGAGAAGGCCATGTGGGATAGACGAGGCTTGCACCGTTTGCTGGACACGGCCGCCTGTCTCGCCCGGTCGGCTGACCGCCTTCATTTCGAAGGCCCGGTTCGGCAAGGCCTCGGTCGGCGCAAGGCCGAGGCCAAACCCGGCCGGGCCCAGCGACACTGAAGGTATCGTCGAACTCGGCGATTCGCCGCCGAGAGGCGCCGGCTTTCTTACATCCCACGTAGTCGTGGAATTGCAGATGCTGCTCATCATCTATGATTCAGGTGATCTTCGCTGTTGCCCGATAACAAACGTGCCAGTGCCCTGGACCTCCGTACTGCCGCGGGGATCCTTGGCCGCAGCAGGGAACTCCGCCAGGCTCTGCTTCTCGCCGACGAGGATATTGCGGACATTTGCGACGAACGCGTTCAATGACCGCTTCGAGCCCTCCTGTTGGCCAGCCTGACGCCGCTCGCGGAGAGCCGGCGGATTGACCTGGGTATCACGTGCCAGGACAGGGCTATCACGATCGGTTCGCTAGCCGATTTCGAGGTCATCCTGGACAATCTGGTCGAGAACGCGGTGCGGTACACGCCACCGACCGGGACCGTCGACGTCGCGGTGGTTGCCGCCGGGCAAGAAGCGCGGATCGAAATCCGCGACACCGGACCCGGCATCGCGGAAGAAGAGATGCCCCGCGTCTTTGAACGGTTCTTCAGGGCAAAGCCCCAGGATAGCGAGGGGAGCGGCTTGGGGCTGTCGATCGCAAAGGCGGCAGCCGAAAGACAAGGAGCGCGCCTTGCACTTGCCATGCGCGAGGACGGGCCCGGCCTTGTCGCATGCCTCATTGTACGAATGGCCTCAATGAAGGCCTAGGTGTTTGATGCCAGGTGCCGTCATCGCCAATGAACAAGTGGTCGTTTCCGATCAAGTCAAAATCATCCAGCACCGAGATGGAGGCACTCTCTCAAATCAGGGTTGAAAACGGCGACGAGGGGAAGAACGGAGACATCCGATGAAGCATAGCCAGGAATGCCCGTCGAGGTTTTCGTACAGACAGAAGAGCGTCGACGCTGTCCTTTCTGGTCAACCGCTTACAGACTAGGTCATGCGCATGTTCCGCGAAGAGTAATGTCCGCATTGCGAAATGAAACCAGGGGTTCCTTGACCGGAATGAGCAAATGCAGCGCGCGGTGGCGTGAGAGCAAGCTCGGAGGTTTGCGCCACAGTGTGTCCCTTTCACACGGATTGGTGAAGTTACTGTCACACGAGCGGAATATCGGGGTGCTAGCGTCGGCATCGCCGTTCAAAAGGAGTAATCAATGCGCAATCTAGCCCTGTCCCTCGCCCTCGTCATCGGCCTTGCTTCTTCCGTTTTAGCAGAAGATGCCAAGCCATTTTCCGATGCCAAGGAAATCGACCTCGTTTCGCTGTTGCCGACACCGCCCGCCAATAATTCGCCGCAGATGCAGGCCGAACTCGCTGAAATACTGACGATCCAGGTTACCCGCACACCTGAGATGGCCGCACGTGCCGTCGCCGATGCGGATGAAGATGTCTGGCGATTCGCCGACGTGATCGACAATCCCAAGTTCACCAAGGAAAACCTGCCGAAGTTCGCCGCCTTCTTCGACCGCGTCGTCGCCACAGAAGGCGCTGTTGTCGATCCGGCCAAAGATTTCTGGAAGCGTCCGCGGCCGCACCTCTACAGCGACCTGGTCAAGCCGATTGTCCCCCTCTCGAAGTCTGGTGCTTATCCGTCGGGTCACACCACCGTCGGCACGCTGATGGGCATCGTCCTTTCCAACATGGTGCCGGAGAAAAGGACCGAGCTGATGGCACGCGCGTGGGAATATGGTCATAACCGTATTGTCGGCGGCATTCACTATGCTTCGGACGTCGAGGCTGGCCGCATCGCCGGCACCGTCATTGCCGAAACGATCCGCACCCATGACGACTACAAAGCTGAATTTGAAGCCGCCGAGGAGGAACTTCGATCCGTCCTTGGTCTGCCCCACGTCTGAGCCGATTGACCAAACATCCATTTGAACCGCCGGCGAGGAAATCCGGCGGTGCCATGCTTCCAGGCATCCTCGGCCGTCTCTACAGCTTCGACGCCCTCTTCGACAACCCAAGTCAGATCATAGGGCTTCCCGAGAACGCGAAACGACATTCGAAGATCGATTCCATCGACACTGGCGCCCGTGAACTCGGTCTTAGGGGCTAATCCCACGACTTAGATGTGACACTTCTTCGTAAGCTTCTTGAACGCCTTGAGCTCTTTGCGATCGTACAGTCCTTCGGCTGGAAGTGTTAGATAGCTGAGGGCATACAGCATCAGAGCGTGTTCGACGTCGAATTTTTTGTTCTTGAACATCTAATGCCGTAAGGGTTTTGCGAAACCCCGGCTTGTACAGAATCCTGCGCCCTCCGTCATCTGCCTGAAAGAATTCGATCGCGCGAAATTCCGCCCCGAGGACGGCTCCACTGGCCGACCCTACGTTTGTGCCGCCTTGGAAGCCTCCAACGATCTTCCAAGAAGTGGCATGACCCGCACGTAGACAAGCTCGCTCAACAGTTCCACCAAGATCTGAGTGACGATGACGGCGGGAAGGACAAGCGCGGCACCGGGCACGGCGAGCGCTAAAGGCAGCACGACCAGCGAGTTGCGGGTCGACGCGCTGAAGGCAATTGCGCGACCTTCGGTCGGGACTAGGCCCAACATGCGGCCGACGAGCCAGCCCGCGATCGGGGCCAGCACGGCGAACGCGACGTAGACCGGTAGGACGGTCATCGCAGCCCCAATCGCGGATCCGAGCTGCGGCAGGACGGAAGCGACGACGACGAAGAGCACGAAAGCGGTTGCCGGAACTGGCAGCAGGCCGAGCGCAGCCGACGTCTTCTCCCCGATATGGCTCGTCTTTGCCCAGAAATGCGCGGCTATTGCGAGAGCCAGCGGGATGGCGATCAACCAAACGAAGGCATGGAGGAACGGTCCAGCCTGAATGAGGGAGGCGGCGTTCTCGCCGAGCAAGGCGCTGAGGTAGACCGGGAGAGCGATCATCTGGACGATCAGAAGGATCGGCGTCGCCGCCAGCAAAAGGCGGGCGTCGGCCCGGCCAAGATGCGAGAAGGTCACGACGTAGTCGACGCAGGGTGTCAGAAGCACGAGCAGGACACCCAGGCGAAGCATTGGATCGCCGGGGAGGAACTGGACGAGAAAGCCGACGATGCACGGAATGACGACGAAGTTCGTGAGCAGAAGCACGCCCAGAAACTTGAAGCGTGAGAACGCCTTTCCAAGCTCGGCCACCGGCACCTGGAGGAAAGTCACGAAGAGCATGAAGGCGAGCGCCGGATTGATGGCGCTTTCCAGCCACGTCGTTCCCGGCACGAAATATGCGGCAAGCGCCGCGACGACGACGGCGACGAAATAGATGGCGACCTGGTTTTCTTCGAGGCGCTCGCGAGTAATGCTCAAGACATGTCCTAACGTATCGATCGATCCATCTCCATCGAATAGCATTGAGACGGTCGTAGCTAGGGTCAGGACCTATTAATCTGGCATCGACGGCCAAGAGCCGTCGCTTTCGGAATAGGCCACGAACGGTAACTTCCCGCCATTGTGAGATTTTGATCAAGGGCTCAAAAGCGCCAGACCTTTGCCAAAGATGCTGCGAAAGTCGTAGCTCGATCCCGTCCTAAGGCATGGCCGCATTTAAAGCAGACACTCGACGATTTCTGCTGCCTTATGTGATGTATTTTACAATAACCTAATGTACAGTAGCGTACCTGGGGGCTGCGCCAAGAGAATTCAGCAAGTATTGCCAGCCTGCCGGCGACGAATCCTATCTGCCACGCCGGAGCGTGACGGACACGCTGGTGTATTTCAATCAATTGGGGGGATGCCATGAGACTGACCAGACGCGACTTCACGAGAGCTTCATTATTGGCGGCAGGTCTTTTGGGACTTCGCTCCACCGGTGCCGCAGCCGACGATGTGCCGGCCGAGGAGGCCCGCGCCATCGCCAAGGAGGCCTATATCTACGGCTTCCCGATGGTCGACAGCTACCGCATCCAGCACGCCTATTTCGTCGATGACAAGAACCCGGAATACAAGGCGCCGTGGAACCACCTCAAGAACATCCCCCGCGTCTACACGCCCGCCGATACGGCGATCCAGACGCCCAACTCCGACACGCCCTATTCGATGATCGGGATGGACTTGCGCGCGGAGCCGATGGTGCTGACCGTGCCAGTGATCGAGAAGGACCGGTACTTCAGCATCCAGCTTATCGACGCCTACACGTTCAACTTCGACTATGCCGGCAGCCGCACGACCGGCAACGACGGCGGCAGCTTCCTGGTCGCTGGCCCAGGGTGGAAAGGCGAGACGCCTGCGGGCATCAAAAAGGTGTTTCGCGCGGAGACAGATCTCATCATCGCGGCCTATCGCACACAGCTATTCAATCCAGACGACCTCGACAATGTGAAGAAGATCCAGGATGGCTACAAGGCGGAGCCGCTTTCGGCGTTTCTCGGTAAGCCCGCGCCTGCGGCTGCTCCCGCAATCGACTTCATGAAGCCGATTTCGCCGGACGACGAGCGCAAGTCGCTTGAGTTCTTCAACATCCTGAATTTCGTCCTGCAGTTCTGCCCGGCCAATCCATCCGAGACCGAGTTGATGGCGCGTTTTGCCAAGATCGGCGTCGGTGCAGGCAAGACAATAGACATTGCGGCGCTCTCGCCCGACATCAAGGCGGCCATGGAACAAGGCATGGCCGACGCCTGGGCCGATCTTGGGGAATTGAAAAAGCAAATCGACGCCGGCACGGTGACCTCGGGCGAGATGTTCGGTACGCGCGAATACCTCAAGAACAACTATCTGTACCGTATGGCGGCGGCCGTTCTCGGAATTTACGGAAATTCAAAGCAGGAAGCGATGTACCCGGTCTACGCCATTGACGTTGAGGGGCAGAAGCTCGACGGCGCCAACCACTACACCGTCCACTTCGCAGCCGACAAGATGCCGCCGGTTCACGCCTTCTGGTCGCTGACGATGTATGATCTCCCGGCGAGCCTGCTGGTCGCCAATCCGATCAACCGATACCTGCTCAACAAGCCGATGCTGTCGCAATTCGTCAAGGATGCCGACGGCGGCTACACCTTCTATGTGCAGAACGAGTCGCCGGGCAAGGACAAGGAGCCGAATTGGCTGCCAGCGCCCAAAGGCCCCTTCTTCGTCGCGATGCGCCTCTACTGGCCGAAAGACGAGGCGCTGAATGGCACGTGGAAACATCCGCCGATGGCCAAGACATCATAGCCAGTTCGGTTCGCCCGCGGCATTCCATGGACTTAGCGGTTCTCGGCCGGTCTTCGGGGACTACTCCCGAAGATGGCGCGAGACGCGAATGGTGGGGCCAACGGCTCTACAAGCAACGTCACAAGATCGAAAACATGTTCGGAAAACTCAAAGACTGGCGTCGTATTCACACTCGATACGACCGCTGCGCCCACACCTATTTCTCAAGCAACGCATAGCAGCGGCCGTCATCTTCTTGCTCTGATTAGTGGGACCCGACCCTAGATCATATCTGCGTGGTGAGGCCAAGGAGCCACTCCGGCATGGCGGCTTCGAGTGCCTTCTGGATCGAACGGTCCAGGCCCGTCAGGGTCATCGTGCCGACCAGCACTAGCAGAACGCCCAGGATCGCCTTGAGGCGTGAGGCCGAAGCGGCCATTCGTCCCCGCCACCGTTGCAGGGCCTCGCGGGAGAGCGATCCGAGGATCAGTAGCGGAAAGGCGGTACCGACGCCGAAGGCGAGCATCGTGAAGGCGACCGCGGCAAGGTTCTCTCCCCTCGCCGCCATCACCGACGCCGCTCCGAGCGTCGGCCCTACGCACGGCGTCCAGACCGCACCGAGCAGGAAGCCTACGGCGAACTGCCCGCCGACGCCCGTCGTCGACATCGTCCGGAACCTGCTCTGCGCCCACCCGCTGATCGGCCCTGCGGCCGTTGCGAAGTTGGCCTGAAGACGCGGAGCGAGAAGGACGGCTCCCACGACAACGAGGAGTGCGGCCGAGACCAGCCGGAACACGGTCATGTCCAGACCGATGGAGAATCCGATCGTGGCGACGAAGATGCCGATCAGCGTGAACGAAGTCGCGACGCCTGCCGCAAGGGCCAGGGGTGCGGCGCGATGTTCGGAAGCCGCCGTCGCCATGACGACCGGCACGAGAGGCAGGACACATGGCGACAGGATGGAAAGGACTCCCGCGAGAAATGCCAGTGCCGCCATCGTCACAGGGCCTTGCGCAGGAAAGCTTCGATGCGGGCGGGGTCGCTGACGCCCACGCTCCGGTCGATCTCCTTGCCGTCCTTGAAGAGAACCATGGTGCTCTGCGACTGGACTTTCAGTTTGCGCAGGACGGACTTCTGGCTGTCAAAGTCAACGTCGAATTTCTTCATGCTCTTGAAATCGCCGGTGCCGAGCAGGCGCGCGACCACAGGCTTCTGGGCCTGACAG
The DNA here is from genome assembly GCF_002008365.1 of Rhizobium leguminosarum bv. viciae USDA 2370. GTDB lineage: Bacteria > Pseudomonadota > Alphaproteobacteria > Rhizobiales > Rhizobiaceae > Rhizobium > Rhizobium leguminosarum. The sequence goes on along the minus strand of NZ_MRDL01000051.1, from coordinate 256,069 downwards.
ACCTCGCACCACGGAGCCGTGACGTGGACGAGTACAGGCACGCCCCTCGCGGCCGCGTCGTCGAACCCAGGGATGAATTCTGCTGCGGATGCAGAATTGGAGGCAAGGCCGGCCGTGAGAAGTGCGGCGGACGTCGAAGCGAGAAACTGACGGCGGTTCATAGGACGATCTCCTTTCGGGGAGTGACGGAGGAAGGTGCGAAGTGGGAGAAGAGCGCGCCCGCGGATTCGCGGGCCTCCTCGGGCGCGGTGATCGTGAGCCGGATCGTATCGACTTCCTGTTTCAGATCGAAGTCGAGAAACGCGCAGCACTCGCGCTCCTTCCGGACGAGCTCCTGCAGCTCCAGCCGAGCTGCGCCGTCGTAGATGAGTTCTATGGACAGGCCTTTTCGAACGACTTCGAGTAGGCTGCTGGACGCAAGCCTCTTAATCTCCGCCGCGCGTTTCTTGAAGTCGCCCCCATCCAACGTGCAGGCGATCGGCTTGTCCGCGGTTGGCGCGGCACACGAACCGCAGCCACAGGCCGTCGCGGGAAGCGGCGCACCGCCCGCTGTCTGCGCTCTCCGGTTCAGGACCATATATCCGAGCACCGGGAGCGCCGCGAGAAGAGCGGCCGGTCCGAGCCACGGCGTCAGGCTTGCCGCGGCGACGGCCGATCCAGCCGAGAGCAGCGGGACCGTACAGCACGCCGCGCAGGCGGCAAGTCCAAACCCCGCTAGTTTGGTTGTCGTATTCATCCTTCGACCTCCTTCAATCGTGATTGGTCGAAGCTACTCCTTCAAGTTACTTTAAGGGCAAGGAGAAAAATGCGATGAACTATCACACGTCCGTGTTCACGATCGGCAACCTTGCTAAGTCTGCCGGCGTCACCACGCCGACCATCCGGTTCTACGAAGAGATCGGCCTCATTCCGAAGGCGCGGCGGTCACAATCCGGCCAGCGCTACTACGAGGACGAGGATGTTTCGCGGGTGACCTTCATCAAGCAATGCCGCGACTTCGGCTTCTCGATCGATCAGATCCGCGTGCTGCTGGAACTATCCGTCAGCAGCGACAGGAACTGCATCGAGACGCGCGACATCGCGCAGGGTCATCTGGACGAGGTAAGGCAGAGGGTGGAGGAGCTGAAGAAACTGGAAGCGCGGCTGGAGACGTTCGTGAAGCGGTGCGACGAGGCGTGCGCCGGAGGTCCGGGGGACGAATGCGTCATATTCACGGATCTTGCCAGCCAACCCACGCGGTCGTGCTGTGGCTAGCGCCTTCCTGGCGGTGTATTTCTCATCGGACAGGCAGCCGCCGCCCGGCTCCGGAAAAGCGATTGATCGTATTCCCGAACTTGCCGTCGCCTATCGCCTCAGGAGACGCGCTTTCCGGGCGGTATCCAAGCACGGCTGGCATTCATGTTCGGCGTAGCGAGCACAACACATCTCCGTGAGCCTGGCTTCCATTCCCGTAAACGCCATGCCAGTATCGCGCCATGACTCTCCTGCGGACCGTCCATCGTCTGTTTTTGTTCTTCGCCATGCTCGCGGTCGTTGTCGGTCCGATGAGTATCGGGCTGGCCAGCAGCGCTATGGCCTCTTCGGGTGCGGCGACGATGGAGGACATGTCCAGTTCCATGTCCGGCATGCAAATGGCGGAAAACATGCCATGCTGCCCCGACAAGGAACCCGTCAAGCCGGACTGCGCCAAAAGCTGCCCGCTGGCCTTGGTCTGCACGACATCGATCTTCGCGCATGCTCCCCATTTCCATGGCTGGTCGTTCGCCGTCTCCTGGCTGTCGCACCGCTACGACCTGATACCCGCGTCGCAACTGACGTCGGCATTCCTCAAGCCTCCGGCCCGACCTCCGAAAGCCTGATCTCAAGCCAAATTGTGAAACACGCCTGCGGTTCACGCCGGACGCACGAATGCGTCCGCACGGATCCGACGGCCATCAATTTTGACCCCAGGACGCGATCAAGAGATCCGTCCCGATGAGATCGGAATCATGAACAAGACTTCCTTTTCAGCAGGAGCGCTGCTCCTCGCCGGCGCGCTGGTCGCCGGCTCCGCAACCATGTCCTTCGCAGCCGCGCAGGACTACGAGTTCCAGCCTGTCTCGACCGACGTCAAGCAGGGTCAGGGATCGCCGGTCTCCGTCCGCCTGGTCGACAAGCGGACGGGCAAGCCGGTTCCCGACGCCGTGATCTTCACCACCCGCATGGACATGGCCCCCGAGGGCATGGAGATGATGACGACCCCGGTCGAAGCGGCCAGCTCGACGGAACCCGGCGTCTACGCCTTCAAGTCCGACTTCACCATGGCGGGCGGCTGGCGCTTCAAGCTCGCCGCCAAGGTCCAGGGCGAGCCGGACACCGTCGAGGGCGAAGTCGTCCTCAAGGCAGCGCCTTGAACACGCCATCGCGCGTGGCAGCCACGCTCTCCCTCGCCGTGTTGGTCGGCGGGGGAGGCTATTGGGCTGGCACGAACAACCTGGCGTCGGTCTTCGGAATCGAGCTGGCCGAGACGGCGCTGGCAACGCCCACTGGTTCCAGGCCCACCCCGACCGGGGCGGTCATCTACTACCGCCATCCGGACGGCCTTCCGCAGTTCTCGGCGACGCCGAAGAACGCCGACGACGGGCGACTGTTCGTCGCCGTGCATGCGAGCGAGGACGTCAGTTTCGACGACAATGCCAAGGTGCCCGCCGCCATTGCGGCCGCGGACGCCGCACCGGAGGCCTCGGCCTCGAAAGGACGCATCCTCTACTATCGCAACCCTATGGGCTTGCCGGACACCTCGAAGGCGCCGAAGAAGGATTCCATGGGCATGGACTACATCCCTGTCTATGAAGGCGATCAACCCGACGCCTCGACCGTCAAGGTCTCGCTCGGCAAGCTGCAGCGCACGGGCGTGAAGACGGCCTCCGCGGAGATGGCCCGCATAAGCCGCAAGATCCAGGTGCCGGGGACCGTCGCCCTGGACGAACGTCTGGTCAGCATCATTTCGATGCGCACGGATTCCTTCATCGACGATGTCGCCGACGTGACGACGGGCGCCCGCATCGGAAAGGGAGAGAAGCTGTTCCGCTTCTATTCCAAGGAGATCGCCACGGCGGCATCGGAATACGCCGCCGGCAGGGGCGAAGCGCGCGTCAACGGCGACGCCGGCCCGGCGCTGCGACTGAAGAACCTCGGCGTGCCGCAGGAGGTCGTCGACGACATCGCCCGGACCCGCGAGGTGCCGGCGAGCATGAGCTACACCGCCCCGCGCGACGGCGTCGTCCTCGAGCGCTCGGCGACGACCGGGATGATGGCCAAGTCCGGCGACGTGCTGTTCCGCATCGCCGACATCTCCAATGTCTGGGTGGTCGCCGACGTCCCCGAATACGATCTGACCTCCGTCCGGATCGGCGCATCGGCCGACGTCGTCGTCCGGAGCCTGCCCGGCAGGACGTTCAAGGGCGTGATCGACCTGATCTATCCCGAAGTCGAGACGCAGACGCGGACAACGAAAGTCCGCCTCGAGATTCCAAACCCGGACGGCGTCCTCCTCCCCAACATGTACGCCGAGGTCCAGGTCGAGGCCGGTGCGCCAAATCCCGTGGTCGCCGTGCCGAACAGCGCCGTCATCGACACGGGCGACCGCCAGGTTGTCTTCATCGACAAAGGCGAAGGCCGGTTCGAGCCGAAGGACGTCACGCTCGGCGTCCGCGGCGAAGACAAGACCGAGATCACCAAGGGCATCGCCGCCGGCGACAAGGTGGTCGTTGCCGCCAATTTCCTTCTCGACGCCGAAAGCAACCTGAACTCCGCTCTGAGCGCCATGACCGAGGAGGCCAAGCCATGATCTCCCGCGTCATCTCGTGGTCCGCCCACAATCTCGTCCTGATCTTCGTCGGCGCGGCACTCGCCGTCACAGGCGGTGTCTACGCCCTGCGCTCCCTTCCCCTCGACGCGATTCCCGATCTCTCCGACATCCAGGTCATCGTCTACACCGAATATCCCGGCCAGGCCCCGCAGGTGGTCGAAGACCAGGTCACCTATCCGCTGACGACGTCTATGCTGACCGTACCGAAGTCGAAGGTCGTGCGTGGCTTCTCCTTCTTCGGCGTCTCCTTCGTATACGTGATCTTCGACGACGGCACCGACCCCTACTGGGCGCGCAGCCGCGTGCTGGAATATCTGAACGCCGCGCAGAGGCGGCTGCCGCAGGGCGTCGCCCCGACGCTCGGGCCCGATGCGACGGGAGTCGGCTGGGTCTACCAGTACGCCGTCGTCGCCAAGGAGCTGTCGCTCGCCGAACTGCGGTCGCTGCAGGACTGGGTGGTGCGCTTCGCCGTTTCCAAGTCCGAAGGCGTCTCGGAAGTCGCGAGCGTCGGCGGCTTCGTCAAGCAGTATTCGATCGTCGTCGATCCAGCCCGCCTCAAAGCACAGAGCGTCTCGCTCAACGATATCGCCAACGCCGTCCGTGCGAGCAACACGGATGTCGGCGGCCGTACCGTCGAGCTTTCCGAATTCGAGTTCATGGTACGCGGTCGCGGCTATCTCAAGGGCATCCCCGACATCGAGAGCATCGTGCTGAAGAGCCGGAACGGCGTGCCGCTGAAGCTCAGCGACGTCGCCAGGGTGGAACTCGTTCCCGACGAACGACGCGGCATCACAGAACTGAACGGCGAAGGCGAGGTCGCAAGCGGCATCGTGCTGCAGCGGTTCGGGGCGAATGCCCTGACGGTCATCGACAATGCCAAGAAGAGCCTCGATTCCATCAAGAGCAGTCTGCCGGCGGGAACGGAAATCGTCCCGGTCTACGACCGCTCGACGCTGATCGAGGCGGCGATTGAAACCCTGAAAGGCACGCTCTTTGAGGAATCCATTGTCGTCGCTCTGGTGACCATCGCTTTCCTGCTGCATGTCCGCAGCGCTCTCGTCGCGATCATCATGTTGCCCGTCGGCATCCTGATGGCTTTCATCGCCATGAAGCTGCTGGGCATTGGTGCAAACATCATGAGCCTCGGCGGCATTGCGATTGCCATCGGTGCGATGATCGACGCGGCGATTGTGATGATCGAAAACGCCCACAAGCATCTGGAGCGCGCGCCGCCGGACAAGCCCCGCATCGACATCCTGGTCGAGGCGGCCAGCGAAGTCGGCCCGGCGCTGTTCTTCAGCCTGCTGATCATAACCGTCTCGTTCCTGCCGATCTTCACGTTGGAATCGCAGGAAGGCCGCCTGTTCGGGCCGCTCGCCTTCACCAAGACGTTCTCGATGGCGGCCGCCGCGCTGCTTTCTGTGACGCTGGTGCCAGCCCTGATGATCCTCTTCGTTCGGGGATACATCGTCCCCGAGCACAAGAACCCGTTGAACCGATTCCTCATCTGGATCTATCGCCCCGTGATCGCGAGCGTATTGCGGGTGAAGACGCTGACGATCCTTGCGGCCCTTGCGATCCTCGCGGTCTCGGTCTGGCCCGTGCAGCATATCGGGAGCGAGTTCATGCCCAATCTCGACGAGGGCACGCTGATGTACATGCCGACCACCCTGCCCGGCATCTCCGTCACCAAGGCGGCCGAGCTGATGCAGACGCAGGACCGCATCATCAAGTCCTTTCCCGAGGTCCAGAGCGTCTTCGGCAAGGCCGGCCGTGCCCTCACCGCGACGGATCCCGCTCCGACGGAGATGTTCGAGACGATCATCACTCTGAAGCCGAAATCCGAGTGGCGGCCCGGCGTAACCACCGACAGCCTGAAGCAGGAGATGGACGCCGCCCTGCAGTTTCCCGGCGTCTCCAATGCCTGGACGATGCCGATCCGCGCCCGCATCGACATGCTGTCGACCGGGATCAGGACGCCCGTCGGGGTCAAGGTCTACGGCACCGATCTCGGAGAGATGGAGAAGATCGCCCGGCAGATCGAAGGCGTGCTGAAGACGATCCCCGGAACGTCGAGCGCCTATGCTGAACGGGTGATCGGCGGCTACTATCTCGACATCGTCCCCGACCGCCTCGCGCTCGGCCGCTACGGGCTGACCATCAACGACGTCCAGGACGTCGTCGGCATGGCGCTCGGCTCGGAGGTCGTGACATCGACCGTCGAAGGCCGCGAGCGTTATGGCGTGGCCATACGATATCCACGGGCGTCCCGAAGCGATCCGCAATCCATCGCCAGGGATGTGCAGATATCCCTGCCCGGTGGAGGAACCGTTCCTCTCGGTGAAGTAGCGGACGTCAAGCTGACCCGCGGCGCGACGACAATCCGCACCGAAAACGGCCAGCTCGCCGTCTACATCTACGTCGACATCGCCAACCGCGATCTCGGCGGCTATGTCGCGGAAGCCCAGCAGGCGGTTGCCAAGAGCATCAAGATGCCTCCCGGCTATTCCGTCGCCTGGAGCGGCCAGTTCGAATACCTGCAACGGGCCGAGGCGCGGCTTGCCGTCGTCGTCCCGCTGACGCTGGCGCTGATCTTCCTGCTGCTCTACCTCAACTTCAAGAGGCTGACGGAGACGTTGATCGTCATGCTGTCCCTGCCCTTCGCACTGGTCGGCGGCATCTGGCTGATGTGGTGGTTGGGCTTCAACGCATCGGTCGCGGTCGCCGTCGGCTTCATCGCGCTCGCGGGCGTCGCGGCCGAGACTGGTGTGATCATGCTGATCTACCTCGACCACGCCATGAAGGAACAGCGGGAAGCCTGTGAAAAGGAAGGCAGGCCCTTCTCGAAACCGGACCTCAACCGGGCGATCATGGTCGGAGCGGTCGAACGCGTCCGGCCGAAAATGATGACCGTCGTCGCCATCATGGCCGGCCTCCTGCCGATCCTCTGGAGGACCGGCACGGGTTCGGAGATCATGCAGCGCATCGCCGTGCCGATGATCGGCGGCATGGTATCGTCGACGCTGCTGACGCTGGTCGTCATCCCGGCGGTCTACGGCGTGGTCAAGGGCTGGCGGCTCCCGTCGGCATCGTTGTCCGATCAGCTCGTCGAAGAGAGCCAAGACAAGCTCGAGGCGGCCGAGTAATGAAAGGAGGATGCGATGATGAACGACATGATGGGCGGCGGCATGACGTGGGGCATGGGGCTTGCGGGGTTCCTCGGATTGGTCGTGGTCGTTCTCCTGATCGCCGCGCTGGTCAAATATCTGTTCTACCGCTGAAGTCTTCGCCCGTGTCGCGGACACAGTCGTTCCAAGACGCGGGCGTGGGGATGCGGCCGGACGCAGTCGCGGCTTGTGTTCGACGTATTTTAGCGTCATCTTCTATACTGCCATGAAACGCTGGTCGGCTCGCAAGCTTGTCGCCTTGTTCCTCGCGGTTTTCGTCGCCGTGGGGATGAGCCTGTCCGTCGCCCAGGTAACAGCCATGTCGATGAAAATGGCGATGGCCTCTCAGATGACCGGTTCGATGCATGACGGCTGCCCGGACTGCCCGGACGGCGGTGACGACGGCATGAAGGCGATGGCGTGCAGCGTCGTCTGCACGACGCCCATCCTTGCCGTGCTTCCCGAGGGAGCATCCGTGCCGGTTGTCGGACAGATCGCCTCGTTCCCCACAAGTAACTCGCTCCTCCGTGGCACGAGAGCGCCGCCCGATCTGCATCCTCCGCGAACCACCGACATCGGCTGACGTTCCGGCGGTCGTCTGACGCGACCGAACCGGGCAAGCGAACGCGTATGCGCCGTGTCGTGGCACGTGTGTATCCACAACCACGAAGGCAGCGCGTTCCGCCATCAACGATGATCGGAAGGATCGACTGTGAATACCGAATTCAATGGCCGCGTCTCTCGCCGGGGTTTTCTCCAGGCCGGCGCGGGCCTTTTATTGGCCGCTGGGCCGCCGTCATCGATGCTGCGTGCGGCAGGCTCGAACGAGTACCTGATCGTCGCCGGGCAGGCCCGCGCGCGTCTCGCCGGCCCGGATCGTCCGGAGACCGGCGTCTGGGCCTACGACGGAACCGTACCGGGACCGCTCGTGCGCCTGCGGCAAGGCGAATCCGCTCGGCTCGTCGTCGAAAACCGGCTCGCCCAGGAGACCACGGTCCATTGGCATGGTATCAGGCTGCCCAACGCCATGGACGGCGTGCCAGGCCTGACGCAGCCTGCGATCAAGCCCGGCGATAGCTTCGTCTACGAGTTCACGCCACCGGATGCCGGGACGTTCTGGTACCACCCGCACGCCAACAGCCTCGAACAGCTTGGCCGCGGCCTCGCCGGAGCCGTGATCGTCGACGAGCGCGACCCTGTCGCCGTCGACCGCGATCTGCTCTGGCTCCTGGCCGACTGGCGGCTCAGGGAGACGGGCGAGATCGCCTCCGGCTTCGGCAACCGGATGGAGGCGGCGATGTCCGGCCGCGTCGGAAACACCGTCACCCTGAACGGTCATGCCTCGGAGGGGGAACCGGTTCGCGCCGGCGAACGCGTCCGCCTACGCCTTATCAACGGTTCGCTCGCGCGGATCATGGCGCTGCGCTTCGAGGGGCACGAGCCAGTGGTAGTCGCTATCGACGGCCAGCCCTGCGATCCCCACGAACCCTACGGCGGCCGCATCCTGCTTGGGCCCGCCATGCGCGTCGACGTCGTCCTGGACATGCATGGGGAACCGGGACGGCGCTACGAGGTCGTCGACGACTTCTACGACGGCCTGTCCTATCGGCTGACGCAACTCGCCTATGACCAACAGCCGCCTCTTCGCGGGCGTCCTCTCGACGCGTCGCTTGGCCTTCCACGCAACCCCCTGCCGGAACCCGACCTTGGAACGGCCGAGCGTCATGACCTGACGCTCCAGGGCGGCATGATGGGCGAAGGCATGATGGCGGGAATGGGGGGAATGATGGGTGGTGGAATGATGCAGGGGATGATGGGCATGGGCGGCGGCCCGGCCTGGGCGATCAACGGCATGTCGATGACCGGCGACGGCCATGCGGGCATGGAGCCGGCCCTCACGTTTCAGCGCGGACGCAGCGTCGTACTGATCCTGCGCAACCAGACCGCCTGGTGGCATCCGATGCACCTGCACGGCCACAGCATGCGGGTGTTGAGCCGCAACGGAGCGCCCGTCCCGCACCGCGAATGGCAGGATACCGTGCTGATGGCGCCGAAGGACGTCGTCGAAGCCGCCTTCGTCGCCGACAATCCCGGCGACTGGATGCTGCACTGCCACGTCATGGACCACCAGATGACCGGCATGATGACCGTGCTGCGTGTCGCCTGAACTCTAACATTGTGAAAGGAAAACTCCGATGCAAAGACGTACTTTTCTCCTCGCAGGCACCGCTGCCCTGCTCCTGCCGCTTCCCGCGACTGCCGACGGCCCTGGTCACGCAATGCTCTACAAGAACCCTCAATGCGGTTGCTGCGAAGGCTACGCCGCCTATCTGCGTGAGAACGGCTTCGACGTCGACGTCAAGGCGACCAACGACCTCGCCGAGATCAGCCGCAAGGCCGGCGTGCCCGAGGATCTGGAGGGCTGCCATACCATGTTCATCGACGGCTATGTGGTCGACGGGCATGTGCCGGTAAACATTGTCCGCAAGCTCCTGTCGGAAAAGCCCGCCATCGCCGGCATCACATTGCCGGGAATGCCAATGGGATCGCCCGGCATGACCGGCCCCAAGACTGAAGACTTCGTGATCTATTCTGTCACCAAGGACGGCAAGCCACCGTCCGTCTACGCGACGGAGTGATCGAGGGCCTCGGAACATGTCCATGAACGAAATCAGCGCAGGGGAAGAGACGCCATGAGATGGTTCCTCATAGCGGCACTGGCCTTTGTCCTGGCATCTCCCGCCGCCGCAGGGCCGCCGAAGAGCTTCGTGTTCCACGACGCGCCGGAGCCAGTCCCTGCGCTTCAATTCACCGACGACGCCGGCAGGCCGCAGACGTTGGACATCTTCCGCGGCAGGGTCGTCCTCCTCAATGTCTGGGCGTCATGGTGCCTGCCCTGCCGGAAGGAGATGCCGACGCTCGATCGGCTTCAGGCCACCCTCGGCGGCCCGGATTTCGAGGTGGTGGCGCTCTCGATCGATCGCGGCGGACCGGATGCGGTGAAGAAGTTCTATGCCGAGACCGGCGTCCAGCATCTCGCCATCCACGTGGATGCGACGAGCCAGGCCGGGTTTGCACTTGTTTCCTTCGGCCTGCCGACGACGCTACTGGTCGACCCGCAGGGGCGGGAGCTTGGAAGGCTCGTCGGACCAGCCGAATGGGACGCGCCGGACATGACCGCCTTCCTCCGATCGGTCATCGCCCTCAGAGAGGACGGACTCGTTCTCAAGCCGCAGAAGGAATAACTCATGACCACTTCGACATCGACGGCGACCGCTACTTCATTTTCATCATCCGCAGGATCTGCGCAGCAAGACGTCATTGCCTTCCTGCGTTCAGCCTTGCTAGGACTTGCGTTGATGACAACGCTGATCACTCCCGTGCTCGCGCACTCGCTGGACGAGGTCGATCAGGACTTACGCGACAACGAGAAGTATTTCCAGCCGGCCGACAGCCCGGCGCCCGCCTTCGCGCTGCAGGATTCGGACGGCAAGGCGGTCGGCCTCGCCGATCTCCGCGGCAAGGTCGTGGTGCTCAACTTCATCTATACGAGCTGTCCGGACGTCTGCCCGCTGCACACGGAGCGCATCGCCCAGATCCAGGCGATGGTGAACCAGACGCCGATGAAAACGATGGTCACGTTCGTCACCATCACGACGGATCCGAAGCGCGACACTCCGCAGGTGCTCCGCGACTATGGCTCGGCCCATGGCGTCGACCCGGTCAACTGGATCCTCCTCACCGCCAGATCCGACCAGCCGGAGGACAGCACCCGGAGGATCGCCGAGGCATACGGTCTGAAGTTCGTTGCAGAGGACGACGGCATGCAGATGCATGGCATCGTCACCCACGTGATCGACCAGGACGGCCAGTTGCGGGCACGGTTCCATGGCCTGAAATTCGAACCGGTCAACCTGGTGACGTTCGTCAACGCGCTCACCAACAGATCGCAGAAACCCCATCCACATGAAGAGCCGAGCTTCTGGGACAAGGTCGAGGGATTGTTCAGATGATCGTCGGCGCAGCTTCCATCGACGGGGACAGATCAAGGCTGCGAGGAACAGCATCCCGTTTCGGCAGAGATCGGCCTGCTCTTTGAACGCCTCGCGAACCAGCGCCCGCTCCTCAATGCAAAATTGGGCTGTTCAAAGTCATGCATGCCGCTATTTCTCGAAGTTCAAATGGAGAAACCCATGTTCCGCCTGGTAAGCCTCGTCGCCCTCTCCTTCATGTCGCCCGGCAACGTCAGCGCCGCGCAGGACGAAGACGTCCACGCGCCCGGCGTCGTCACCCTGGAGGAGGTCGACGTCGAGCGGACCGAAGACCCGAGGGCGGACGCCGCGTACCTCACCATCTGGAATGGCACCGATCAGGAGGTGGTGGTGACCAACGTCTCCATGAGCGGATACGAAGGCGTCGACATCGTAAGCACCGAGGACGACGAAGTGCTCGACCAGCCTGCAGATGAGAGTCTGGTGACCATACCCGCCCGCACCGAGATTTCGATGAGCGGCGACACCCTGTTCCTGCGCGCGGCACGAGGCAGGAGAAGCGGCGACCAGACGGCGGCGACCGTGTCGCTGTCGGACGGCCGCAAGGTCACCGCTCTGGCGGTCGTACGAAGTTCCGACCCAATTGCCGAGGCTCGCCGTCACGACTGAGACTGACGTGGGCCGGGGAAGTCCACCCCAACGTTTCACTCCCCTATTGAGACGCTGCCTCACACGATGGGGTTCGAAATCTCGTGTTCGATCTCGTCCACGGTCACCGACCGCATGAAATCGGGGTTTTCGTAAAGCGTTCTCAGGTCGTCGGGGTCGAGGCGAACGGCCTGCGCGTTTCCGTTCCCCTCGGTCCAGGCCGCGTCCCATATCATCGCGAGCGTCCTCACGCCCAGGGCCATCACCTCGCCGGTGCGGACGCCGAGATCGGCCCACAGAGCCTTGTTATGGGATGGCGAGCCGGGCGCAAAGCTTCGTTCGTAGGCGTCGATGATTTCGGTGGGAGGCAGTATACCTGCGACCTCCTTCATCAGTTCGACGACGGCCAGGGCCGCCTCGCGCCCGTCCGTGCGGAGATCGAGTCCGTGATCGGCATGAAGGTTCTTGAGTATCTCTGCGAACAGAAGGCCGCGGCTGGCGGCGGACGAGATCATGTCGGTCTCGAACGCCCCGTGCACGCCCTCGCCCCGGTAGGCGGGCTTCTTCGAGCCATCGGCGTTCTCGCGGGTGGGACTGTCGCGGGGTATGTCGGGCTGCCGCGACTCGTCGCCGTCGCTCATGCTGGAGCCGTGAAGGGGCTGGGAGGCGTCTCCGACGTAGTGCGCCAGAGTTCCTGCCGCGGCGAGGAATTTCGCCGGGTCCGTGGCCGCATAGTCCTTCAGCCGTTCGAAATACTGCCAGATTCGCAGCGGCAGAATGCCTTTTCTAAGCGCGTTATTCTCGCCCAGACCATTGAAGTACTCGTTCCACGACGCGGCCGATATCAGGTTCGGATCGGCGATGCAGGCGTCGAGCAGCGTCTCATGGCCACGGAAGGGCTGGTCGGCGTCGCAATGGTGGTTCGGATGTTCGGGGCCGGACGAGCGGCGATTCACGGTCATCGTATCGCGTCCGCCTACTACGCCTATGTCTTCGCCCTTTCGGTTCCGGTGCGGCGACGGGTACTTCTTCCAGACGATGTCGGGAACGTCCGCGAGGGCGACGAAGCCGGATTCCAGGAGGTCCCTCTGCTTCGGCTCCTTGGTCAGGCTGTCGAGCGGGATGCTCATGAGATCGGCGTTGGCCGCCAGCAGCGCCTTCAGTTGCGGATCTCTCACGAGGTCGATCGCCAGCGACCCGATGGAGTAGTGGCCGACAGCTCCCCACGTCCCCGAGACGCCGTCGGCGTCCTCCATCACGAGTTCGACGTCGAGCAGCTTGCTGATGTTGCTCAAGCTTGTGGCGACCGAATAGGTCGAACGCTCGCCTCCGTCGGCGAGGACCTGCGCGCCCCATTCGATTGCAAGAGGGCGCAAGTCCCGCTCCGCCATCGGACGCTTGTCCTCCTTCCCGTCGGGGCCTGGCATCTGCAGGTGCCACAGCGCGCCGGAATCGCCATGCCGGGGAACCTTGCCGCCTGGAACCGGCGCGATCAGGAAGTCGGAAACGTAGTCGAATCCTCCAACGCTGCGGTAGCGGTAGAACATGGCCTTGAGCTTGCCCTGAAGCAGACCCGAAGCGCCGCCGACGGCGACGACCGGCTGGTCCATGAGACGCCGGAGGGAGAGATTCTGTTCGTAGACGTCGAAGAGAGGCTTCATCTTCGGCAGCCCATAGACGTTCGAGGTCCAGTCGCGCATGTCGTCGAGCCGAACGAGGCCGACGTCCAGACCGAGCCATGTCTGCCTCAAGGGGAGCGCCGGATATACGTCCGAGAACAGGCGGCGCGTGATCTGGCGGTCGCTGCTGGTTCCTATCCTCCTCGCGCCGTCTCGCAGCGTCGCCATCACCTCCGTGCCGGGCTCGCCGCAGGCATGCCGGGCGGTGAGCGCGTAGGTCGTGTGGCCGTCCGAAACTAGGCAGCCGATCGTGGCGACATGCTGTTCCTTCTGCACCTCGACAAGCAGAGGCAGTCCGCCGCCCAAAGTCTCCTGCGGCCAGACGACCGGCGTCATCGGCAGAGGGGCTCCCTGCGGAAGTGGAGGCGCGAGGACCGTGCATACGGGAACTATCCTTCCGTCCGGAAGATATATGCGTTTCGGAACCATGTCCGTCGACGAGGGCATCCCCTTTCGTCCGAACGCATGCTCGTCGACCCATTCGCGGACGAGCACGATGATGCAGGGCCAGGAATAGTCGCGCACCTGCGAGTTGCCGAACTCGCGGGGATAGGTCTTCTTTCTGGGAGGATTCGCGCCTTCGCCAGGGTTCTTCGGCCACTCTTCGTCGTTGCGGATCAGATAGAGCCCCACGGCCGTCCCTACGACGTTGGCCTTGCTCATCAGATGGAAATGGAAGGTGTCGCGCGCCTCGATCAGGTCCGCGAGCGATAACGTGGAAAAATCGAAATCCGTGCTGCGCATGTCCCTCATCGCCGTTCCCCCTCGCGATCAATGCGTGCTGACGGGCCAACATAACATTAAAATCCAAAGTTGAAATGACAACGGAGCGGCACACGTCTTCAAGACGGCAAGGATGATCCGAGAAATAGCCCTCAGATTTCACAGAACTGGCGTCTGGCGGTAGTTGCTGCACAGAGTTGGCGACAAGTGTTCCGGTCGAAGCCCAATCCCTTGCCTAGGGATGGAAGTTATGTCCGTCATGCTCTTCTCCCTTCGCCTCCACCTGGATCGTGGAGTGTTCGATTGAAAAGCGCTTCTCCAGCATCTCCTCCACGATCTGGCGCAGAGCCAGCGGATCTTCGCCATCGACTATCTCGACGTGGGCCGTGAAGCTGACGTCGTCGCTGGAAGTCGACCATACGTGCAGATCATGAACACCCGCAACGCCGGGGACGGACGCGACCGCTGCGCGGGTTTCAGCAAGATTCAGACCTCCGGAAACGCCTTCAAGGAGAACGTTCGTGGTGTCGCGCAGTAGTATCCAGGTTCGCGGAAGCACCCACAGTCCGATGGCGACTGCGACGATGGGATCGACCCAGGTCTAGCCCGTGAAGCGGATCGTCAGCGCGCCCGCGATGACGCCCAAAGAACCGAGCATGTCCGCCCACACTTCGAGATACGCGCCCTTGACGTTGAAGCTCTCGTTCCGGCCGGAGGCGAGGAGCCGCATCGAGACGAGGTTGACGACTAGCCCCAGAACGGCGACGACCAGCATGCCGGTCGATTCCGTCGGCTCCGGATAACGGAACCTTCCGATCGCCTCGACGAGAACGTAGATGGCGACCGCGAAAAGAAGGATGGCGTTGAAGGCGGCGGGCAGGACCTCGAGACGTTTGTAGCCGTACGTGCGCCGTTCGTCGGCGGGCCGCCCGCCGATCTTGATCGCCATCAACGCGATCGCGAGCGCGGCGACGTCGGTCATCATGTGCGCGGCGTCGGACAGCAGCGCCAGGCTGTTGAAGACGACGCCGGCTATTACCTCGGCAACGAGAAAGATCGACGTCAGACCGAGCGCCCACCCGAGGGAGCGGGCATTTGACCCGGCGGTATGATCATGCGCGTGCGATCCGGGTTCATGGGCGTGCGACATCTCGAGGGCACCTCTCTACGTGTCTCTCTCGCCGGGCGGCGACTCCAGCGGCGTGTCGATCCGGCGGGCTCCCGATGGAAATCGTCAAGATCGACTCCTGCAACCGCGAAGTCCGTGGCCATCCCCGTCGCGCCGACGTAACCGATGACTTACCCCCTGCCGGACGCCGCCGCCCGTCCGCAAGCCTTCCTTTCGGAGCATCAGCCGAGCGGGTCGAGAACCGGGAGAGCGCCGCTCGTGGCGAGGCGCTCTCGGTCGTCAGGAGGGGTTTCGACGCCGTCCAGCCGCACCTTGGCTTCAGGCTTCGGAGGCGCCGGGAAGCGGCATTCGATTTCAACGGATCGTGGAGAGAACATTTGTGGAGCTGTCAACGGCTAGTCCGGGAGAAGTTCACCAAACAACACAGCCGACCGGTGGAAGATTCGGCGGCGGCGTCGGCCGAGCATCCGCCGTCGCTGAGATTCGAAACGCCCGCAGCCACAACAGTCACCTATAACCCAAATCGGCTGAGTTGATCGACCTGGATCTGGGTCCGTGGGTGGAGCACCAGGCCGCCAGAGCGGATCTCCTCGGCAAATTGGCGGATGTGGATCGGGTCTGGACGTTCGACGGGCCCAGGCCCATGCGGTCTGATCGGCCCGTCTTCGACCACAACATAACGATTCAGGCGGTCGATGCATCGGGCGATGACCGCAACGCTCTCCGGAGTATATTCCTCATGCCATCCTTCCGCCTCGAACCGCGCGGAACCGGATGAACTGGGCCCGCCGCCGGCTTCCGATGCGATGACGTCGACCGAAGCTCCAAGCCGTTCACCGCCGCGCGACGTCAGACCGAGCTCAAAGGTCAGAGGATCAATCGTGTATTCCAGAGTGAAGGTCGACCCGTTGAAGAGAATGTCGACAGTGCCCGAGGGAGCGGACACCGGCGTTCCGTCGACGTGCCAGGCGATGGTCGGTTGGGTTCCGGGGAGCGGCGATCCGCCGAAGCCAAGGGTACGCACAGAAAAAAAGGTAAGCGTCGAGGTGGACCAAGTTACCTTGGTGGTGACATCGCCACACGGGGTTCGCCCCTCCTTCGAACCGCTTTGGCCGAGAGGCGTTATGATGGCGTCGCCGATCTGGATGATGGCGGAGCGAGTCGATCCCAGCGACCAGGATATGTCGGCCCAACAGCCATTATCGTCGTTCTCGAAAGCCTCAAGCGTGATCGTGAGCGCGCTTCCGGGCAGTTGGAAGTCGAAGTCGATGCCGTTCATGGGGACGCCGCCCCGATACCAGACCCGCTGGACTCCAGGCGCTACAGTCTCGAGCGTGTGCACCACTAAACCCGCTTGGGAGAGGTTGGACAAGTCGTATTTCAGTCCGGCATCCCAGTCCCGCGCGGGTCGATATTCGACATAGACACGGCCAACTCCGGTGCCCGGTTCGCCGGGTGGATGCAGGATCAGGAGCGTCGCGCCGCCTCTTGCGCTGGGCGGCCCCAGGCGCACCCTCCCCGATTGCCCCGCGACGGGAAACGGGTGCTCGACCACCCGCCCGCCGACGAAGGCGTCCGGATAGAAATGGTGGAGGTTTGCACGCGAGATATGCGGACCGCGCCAACGGAAGCTGTCCGTCGGCCAGTTGGGTATATAGTCGCCGCGATAGGTCGGATTACCGGACCACTTGGGCCCGGTACCGAGATAGCGCGTACCAAAGGTCTCCGCCGACATGATGTCGTGCGGCGCTCCATATTCGGGGCCGACGATGATGGTCGCGTCGCCAGGTGCCCAGTCGGTGCCGTTGTTGTCGATGCCAAAGGTATGCTCGAAGCCGAGCGTGTGCCCGAGCTCGTGGCAGGTGAATACACCCGTGGAAGGGATAACAGGTATCGTCGAATAGGGTCGGCCGTCACCGAGTTTGCCGGAACCGCCGTCCCATCCCGAAAAGCTGCCACTGATGATCTGCCCGCCGGGCAACGTGAACAGTAGCACCCCATCGAAACCCGCAAGGGGGTCAAAGCCGGGGTTCGCGGCGCGCACGGCCTGGATCGCGGTGGTGACTTGGGTTCCGCGATCGGTGTTAGGCGGCGTGAGCGTGACCTCGACCCAAGGCAACAGTGCGCTGTTGAGAAAGTCGAAATAACCGTGGGTGGTATCGGACCAATAACGCAGGACCGACTGTGTGCCGGTCATGACCATCTCGATGCAAGTCTGGTCTGGAATATATTGATAGGCCGGGTCGTGACGAGCGCGGAGAATAGCAAGCTTGAATGGTTTCGGCATATCGGCATACCCCCGTTTCAATGCTTTCGGCCTCTCGATGGCCCGAACCTTCCCTTTGCCAACATCAGGCGATGCTAGCATAGAATTCGCATTAACTAATGTAGAGTGGCATCATGCGACAAGTACAACAAAAGGTTAATATCGAGTATGCAGATCAACTTCGACGTTCGGTGTCCAATGATCAGAGTTGGCGCACCCCGGCCTTCCCCTGACGTTTGGCGGAGATCGGTGGCGCTACCTCAATTCGGGTGTTTTCCGTCGGGCTCGGGTCTTATTTTCGAGCCGATCGGAACATAGCGGAGGTAGCCTCTGGCGATGTTTTGTGGCTGTGGCTTCAAAAGGGCAGCTTTTCAAGATCCTGGCGAACAAATCTCTAAGCGGCTTGGGCAGGATCAGCTACGGCGCCTATCTATACTATCTTCCAGTCTGGGCGGTTCTTCTTAGATTGAGCGACCATTTTGGCAGAACCTCTTCGTGTGTGGCCCGTTTACAACGGTTGTCGTTGGATCGTTATCCACGCTAATGGCTTTGGCATCGTGGGTAATGCTGGAGCGCCCAGTGATGGCCTGGTCGAAAAGGTGACTAGCAGGCTAGCCCCAGCGTGATCGGACGCGGAACTTGGTGATGCCACGCTAGCCGTTTGCTGAACGTACTTGAAACGCCTCTACTCGATTTCGTAAACTGCCGCGTTGTCGGGCACCTCACGCAATCCTTTATAAGACGCATGCCGCAGCTTTCCATCATCCGTCCAAGCTCGATATTCGATCTCAGCAACAAGCTCCGGACGGATAAAGACTGCATTTCGCTTCCTGCCGGTATCGACCGCGGACTTGCCAATAATCAGCTTGTCCATCTGCTCCCGGAGCTCACTCGCGGAACGTTCGTTAAAGCCGGTTCCAACTCCCCCGACATAGACCAGATCGCTTCCCTTGCGCGCGGCGAGCAGCAGCCGGCCGATGCCGCCAAAGGATGCTGTCGACTTCTCAAATCCAACGATCAGGAAGCCGTCGCTCTGTACGCATTTGATTTTCAGCCATGAGCCGCCGCGCCCACTTCGGTAGGCGCTGTTGCGGTCTTTGGCGATGATCCCTTCGAGCCCATGCTCGCAGGCTATGCGCAAAAGCACGTCACCATCCGCGTCGATCTCCTCGGATAATCGGATGGCCTCCTCGCCGCTGGCCGGTACCAGCCCCTCGAGGAGATGGCGCCGTGCGAAAAGCTCGGTTCCGGTAAGGTCCCGCCCGTCGAAATAGAGCAGGTCGAACGCCATCAAGACCGCTTCGCGGGACATTCTCTTGCCGCCGCGGCCGCCGAGCGACTGCTGAAGCCTGCCAAAGTCCGATCGGCCATGCTCGTCAAACACGACCGCTTCGCCGTCCAGTATTGCCGTCGCCACGGCAAGGCGTCTTGCCTCGGTGGCAATGGCAGGGAAGCGATCGGTCCAGTCATGGCCGCCGCGCGTCAGGATTCGCACTCCGGACGGCGCGATGTGGACTGCCAGGCGATAGCCATCCCATTTCACCTCGAAAGCCCAATGCGGCCCTTTGGGCGGCTTCGGCTTGAGGAGAGCAAGGCAAGGATCTATGCGATCCGGCATGGGGTCGAGGGGAAGGTTCGGCTGCGCGGGATCTCGGCGCCGACGTGGGCGACTGCGGAGCGGCGCATCGGCTTCACCGAGCAGCGGCTTGGAAGTCTTGCGGGACGGCTTTGTCATGACTGCAGTTCAGCAGCCACACCTTAAAAAGCAATTGACTAAGATTCATTATTGACTCGTCTGCCGGCGAGAACATCTAGCAACATCCCTGGACGGTCGCCGATGGGTGACCCGCAGTTTTGCGAGTCGACACGTCTCGACTGCCGTGCTGTCTTCTTCGAAAAAAGGAGGCAACTATGAGATCATTCCATATGGCAGTTCAGGTCGACAGTGCGCTCTGGGCGGTCACCTTCGTCAGTGAATTTGGTTTCCACGAAACCAGGATCATGACCAGCGCCGAGTTCATCGAGATGATATGGGCGGAAGCCCAGCTCGGCTGCTAATTCGATGAGGCTACCCGGTGTCAGATCAATATCAGCCAAGATACAAATGGCGCGGAACTTGGCCAGGAGAAGGACATCAGGACTTTACGGGGTTCGATGGCGAACAGTCGTTCGGCCGAATCCAGCTAGACCAGACGAGCCACGGCAAGGTGGTATGTGGAAGTGGAACGCAACCCACGTCCCATGGGTACGAGAACATATCGTTCCTCACAGCGAATGGGAGGCAACGTCGCGAGAGGCATGCCGGAGGGTTGAGTAGCACTACGGAAAGCTAAAAGCGTCACATCGACGGTAGGCTAATCCTCCACGGACCTTCACCTTGCTTCAAACCAGATATGTGCTGCAGGTCCCGAGGTCGCCTGTCCGACTTAAGTCCGCCTTTCTCTCGGTTCGATCCGGCTTAGATCTTCCTGATCTTTGCAAGGATGTCAGGCTGTCAGGCTCCCGATCCTTGCAAGGACGTCAGGGAGGTTCGAGCATGTTGCCCAACTCCAGTCAGAACCTCCCTGATGACGCTGTGTTTGAAAGGTAACGACATGCGGAAAACAATGGCAGTCGGCCTCGCCGCCTTGATCGCCATCTACTTTCTCGGCGGCGTGAGTGCGAGACATGAGATCTTTCCTTGGCCACAGCTTTCCGCGCTGAGGAAAATGGTGGGCGGAGAGAAGCCGGCGGCTCCAAGCCGTTATACTTTCGACAACAAGGGACGACTCATCGGGGATGAATCAAAAACGCCTGCGACCTGCCCCACTCAAACTGACCGAACTGCTGTCCTACTCATTCTTGGTCAATCGAACGCGGCCAACGACGGTGGACAACGGCACACGTCAAATTATGGCGCCCGCGTTGTAAACGCCTTTGACAAACGGTGCTTCATCGCGGCGTCGCCACTTCTTGGATCGACCGATACAAAGGGAGAGTACTGGACGCTTCTTGGGAACAATTTGATCGCATCGGGACAAAATGACAGCGTCATCCTCGCACCTCTCGCATATTCCGGATCCGAGGTTGCACGATGGG
This sequence comes from Rhizobium leguminosarum bv. viciae USDA 2370, assembly GCF_002008365.1. Classification (GTDB taxonomy): domain Bacteria; phylum Pseudomonadota; class Alphaproteobacteria; order Rhizobiales; family Rhizobiaceae; genus Rhizobium; species Rhizobium leguminosarum. The sequence goes on along the minus strand of NZ_MRDL01000051.1, from coordinate 235,537 downwards.
CGACAGGCGGTGACCTCAATCCTGTGCTGGTCGACACAATGAAACAGATTCAGGATTCCGGCTATCGGATAACGAGCGTCCTCTGGGTGCAAGGAGAGAAGGACCTCGTCATGGGCACCAGTGCGGAGGCCTATCAGGAACATTTCATGTCGATGGTCGACACGTTGCGTCAGCACGGCGTCGAAGCACCCGTTTACATTTCGATCGCATCGAAATGCCTCGAACCGAGCAACGGCGGCTTCAAGGAGCATATTCCAGATAATCCGATCGAACGGGCGCAACGGGTCCTGTCAAAAAGCGGCCACGGTATCCGAGAGGGCGTAAATTATGACGCGTTGCTCGATGGAGAAGACCGCTACGACGATTGCCATATCGGGGGCAAAGGCGGGGAGAAAGTGTCGGGGGCCTGGCTGAACCTTCTGCGCGGCGATCGCCGCTTGGAAAGCTCTCGATAGCCCTGCCTGAACCGGTTTCGCGCCAACATGACAAAAAGCCCCGCAGAAGATACGGGGCAGGATTGCGAACGTCTGCAGCTTATAGGATCTCGACAAGTGATGAGCCAATCTTCAGCGCTGCGCTAGGTGCCCTGGCGCCATCTGATTGCTGCTTCCGTCCGATTGCTGGCGCCAATCTTCGACAATATTTCGGTCATGTGATGCTTGACCGTTTTCTCCTGGAGGTCCAGGCGGCGCGCGATATGCTTGTTGGTAAGTCCTTCGGCGACCAGTTCCATCACCTCTGTTTCGCGGGGAGTGAGTGAAGCCGGTCTGTCGAGAAGACTTTGTTCGACCTTGGCGCGCATGGTCGGCGAGATGTACCTCGAGCCTCCAGCGACCGTTCGAATAGCCTCAGCAAGTCCGCGTGATCCAATACCCTTGACGAGGTATCCGGCTGCGCCTCGTCGCATGACCACCATTAGGGCGTCGACTTCCTCCGAGGCCGTCAGCATCAAGACATTTGTCTGCGGGCTTCGCACCAAGATCTCGGAAATTGCACCGATCCCTCCTCCCGGCATGGACACATCGAGGAGAAGGACGTCAGGCATATGGGACGCCGCCAGCGTGACCGCATCATCTGCGCTTGCCCCTTCGCCGACAACGACGAAATCCTTGATTTCAGACAGACTGCGGCTCACGCCCTCTCGAAAAAGTGGGTGGTCGTCCACGATCGCGATCGTAATGGCTGTCAAGCTGCCACCCTCCATCTGTCACTCCTATAATTGCCTGTTCGACACACATGGCACGGCGTTAGAAAACGTCCAGAGAGGCATTGCAGGAGCGACAGAACACTTTTGGTTAAGCCCGTTTGAAAAATCGTGATTTTCATCATGGGCGGCCAGTTCCCGCTCTTCTCCCGGCCGGCGATCGCGTAAATCTACTAGCTCGGCCGGCAGGTGGTCGATAACGCTCTTCAACTGAAAGAAAGGCTTCGCTACGACGTGGAGCCCGAAACAGGGAAACGAACTCAAAAAAATCTGTCGGCACGGGAACAATATGCTCCGTTGATCGTAAAACCTTCGGGCCGTGCGGAGATTCGTTACACTTCGCGATGCGACCCACCTCAACCTTAGCCCCGCTCCGTAGTGGGGCTTTTTTTGTGTCTGCGGTTTCGCCAGACTTGCAGCGCACCTTCGTGCGGCAGCGGTTTTGGAGGCATGCGAGGTGGCTTGGTCATGCCGCCACTTCATCAGCAACGTCCGAAAAAGCAATTGACCCAGATTGATTATTGACTCCGCCATCGATGCGAACATAATAAGAACATCGGCGAGGCGGCCGCCAATCTGAAAACCGAAAATATGGAGAACGGATATGCGCGAGCAGCCGATCGGCGAAGCCGTGGAAGATGACGAGTGGGTTCCAGACGGCGTGATGTGGCCGCCAGAGACGGAGATCGACGTCTCCGAGGTTCACGAAAGCCTGCTCGAGGCCGTGGCGGGCAGTCGCGGCGTGAGATTTTTCAAGACCCATCTCATCGATGTACCGACCGATTGCAGTTTGGGAGGTGTTCAAATGGCGATCGATGAAGGTGCCGGAGAGGCCTGCGGCATCTATCTGACCGTTGAAATAGCAGGCTCCGACCCTGAGACCCGTGATCCGATCCTTGTCGACGTGGCCACTAGGCCATTCAGGTTTTCCTGCACCGAGGATGTTGAAAAAGCCATAGCGACGTTATCCGAATATCTCCGAATGGAGGGGCACATTCGTTGAGTGCAGTCATGAAACCGGGAGGAAATGCAAGACAGGTAGACGACGAGCTTGCCGAGGTTGTCGCCTATCACAAAGGCGATATGCAGGCCGCGATCGGCACTCTGCTTCAGGATATCCGCCACCTTCGCCGGCACTGGCACTGACAGAAGGCGCTATGGGCCGAGGCATGACACGCGGCTGGCGGCCGAGCTACGATCGAGACTGACAATGCCCGAGATGAATTACGACAAAAAGCTGCGTGGCTGGACGCTCAGCCAGGCGGACTATGCCGACCAGCTACTGGTCGTGACGTGCCAACTATGTCGCACGACCCACCGCTATCGACCGCGAGACATCCTCAAATTTCGACGAGACACCAGCCTCGCTCGCGTTCGATTTCGGTGCGAACCCTGCCGAAGCGGAGACTATATCAACGTGAAAGTGCAGCAACTGGAGGGATCCGACTACGGCACGCTCGTGGTTCGGAAACTGGTCAGGGTGAAGACGGTCCAAATGCCCATCTGGGAAGACGGGACCCTATAGAAATGGCATCTCGACGCGAGAATCCGCTTGCGCGCTGGAGGCTCGACAGCCACCTGCCGCACCATGTCATAATCTGGTGGGGAAATTATCAGACTGGAGAAAAGGCGTATCCCCTTCACGAGCGGGGTGCGGTGATCACCTCGGCGCTAGCCATTGAAGGCGGCTCAAAAAGCTATGGGGCTTCGATCGAAGCGGATGACTATCTTGTCTTTTGCTTCAGCAGCCGCGAAGCTGCCCGCCATTTCAGGGACCGCTGGAACGGCCAATTCATCGACACGAACCAAGTCAGCCGAAAAGGCACGTGGACGCCAAAGGAGGGCGATGTGTGCAATCTCTACAGCATGCTGAGTAACCAGGAGGCTATCCGCGGAATTACTCGAGCGATGATCGACAGCACCGGCAACATGGAGCCGACTGCAGAGATCTGGCCGGACCGCATGGCGCCGATCGTTCGCAACACCCCCGCCGGCCGTGAATTGGCACAGGTCCGCTGGGGCCTACCGAGTTCATCTCAGGCTCTTTTTCAGGCAGCAAAAAAGCGTGCCGACGCGCTGCGCAAAAAGGGCAAGCAATTCGACTTTCAAGAGCTGCTGAAGATGGAGCCCGATGGCGGGACAACCAATGTCCGCAACGTCACCAGCAAGCACTGGAAGCGCTGGCACGGCACCGAGTTTCGCTGTGTCGTGCCCTTCACAAGTTTTGCCGAGCCCGATCCCGCAAGCAAGCCCGAGGGCGGACGAACGCCGAATGCATGGTTCGCCGCCGATCCGAGCCGCCCGCTGATGTTCTTCGCAGGAATTTGGGTGCCGCAGTGGCAGAGCGTCCGGAAGATCAAGGAGGGGTTGATAACCGCAGACCTTTTTGGGTTCCTAACGACGGAGCCTAACGCGATCGTGGCGCCGATCCATCAGAAGGCAATGCCGGCGATCCTCACCAACCAGGATGAGCTCGAGACATGGCTCACTGCTCCCTGGGAGGAGGCAAGCAAGCTGCAGCGACCGCTCCGCAATGATCAACTCGTACTTTTACCGGCGACAGAGATAGTGGCCGATGCCAATGCCGAACCAAGGCTATTGCTGTGATGAGGGCTTTGGCGGGCAAAAGCCATGGTGCGCAGGCAACGACCTCTTGAACGACCAGGGCCGACAGCCACGATCGAGGATATCCCCAACTGGTATATTCTACTGGCAGCGTGCCCGGATTGCCTCAGGGATACAGTCATGGATCGTCGGCCGCTGATACGGCGGTACGGCAAGAACGCGCTGCTGCACGATCTAGAGCGGCAATTGAAGTGCACGAAGTGCGGCGGCAGAGGCCGCTGCAAGTTTGCGGCCAAAAAGATACCGAGATGACGAGGGAATATGAGCGACACCGATAAGCCGGCGTTGACGAACGCGCCGCAAATGTATGTCCACTATTGCGAGGAAGAGGGATGCAAGGAATGGGGCGGTTGGGGCAACAGCCCATCCCCGGCCGTGCCGACCCGCTGGTGGTGCTTCGAGCATTTCCCGCATAAGTCATATGAGCAAGAACAGGCACTCAGGCGGAAGCTCGAGGCGGCTGCGCAGGGGAATAAGCTCGGCAGCATTCTTGTTCGTGTTCTTCATTTGATCAATGCCTACATGCCAGATCGCATCGATGACCTTTCCTTCCCGCGCGCGCTTCTCGGAATCGCTAAGGATAGTGGGCAATCCCTTCAGTTGGCGCTCGACAAACTTTTCTGCTGCCTTAACTGCATCCACGGCATCGTTGGCGGCCTTCATCGCGTTTCGGGCCGCGTCCTTCTAAGCCTTATCGCCATTGGTAAGAGCTTGTTGGAACGCCGTGCCTGCATCGCTGGTAAGCCCATTGACAAATTCTGCCCCGTTCCCGGCTGCCTGTGTCAAGAACTTGTCCTGTGCGTCCTTTACGCCTGGGATCAAATCTATTGGACCGTTTCCAAGTACAGCATCACCCACGCCTACAAGGGTTCCGGCCGGATCCTCAAGCAACGGCATTAAATCGTCACCCGCGGCCGTGCCGCATATGGCTGTGTAGAATAGAATACCCGCGTAAATCTTCTTCATGATGTCGCCCCACCCGGATTGCGTTCATTCGCCGCTTTGAACGTTACTCCCGACAAAGTCGGAGTGGAGGCTGTCGAGCGTTACAGTCGTTACTCCCTTCGTAGGGGCCACATTTGCAAAGGCCGTCATAACGCTTCTCTTCGAGAGGCCCCCGAAACCGGGCGGGAGGCAAGCCTACGCCGATCGGAAGAACACAGGTCCCCGAAGGGGGAATGCTGGGCTGCGAGTTCCTCGGCATCACAGGCGCGGACGCGACTGCGGCGCTGGAACTAGTATAGGCGGCGTACAAAGCCGCGGGTATTTCGATGTGGGAATGGCTCATCATGAACTCCCTCGAAAACGCGAACGATGACCGAAGACTGAGCCCTCGCCATTCATCGGCACAGCTTCCTTACGCCTGCGAGATGTTTTGGATCGACGTCCTCCATCATCTCGATCAGCGCTTTTGCCGCGGCGCGCGTCTCCTCCAAGGTCATCGAGGAGAATGAAAGGAGATCGTCCAGATTGTCCGAATGAGACTCGATTTGAGAAAGCCGCTCGAGCGCGGTCAGCTTGTCGCGATCGAGTTCTGGATAGTCGGAATAGAGCTTGGCCATCTGCCCACTCAATCCCGAGCTGCCTGGACACTTGAAGGCAAGAAAGACATCCAGTACGCGCCGCATGACGTTCGGAAGCATGTACCCGTGCTCGTCGTGGGCGTCGGTCTTCTCGATGAAGCGGAGAACATGGCTGAAGAGAAAGTGGTACTCGGAGTCGTATTCTCTGAGCAGTTTCGACATCTCGACGATTGTTGATGTTCGCTTCGTCTGGCCTTCCGGGATGCCGACGTCGATGAACAGGAATGTCGCAGTCGGATCCTTTCCCTCGGGCGGTCGTGCTTTACTTTTCCACCCTTTTCGGAATTCGTTCATGCACTGGAGGTTGTGGGTCATCACGATGACCTGACCAGCCTTGTCGAGCCTCCCGCGGACAAGCGAGCATGCAAAGTTGAGCGCCTTGGTGTCGAGACTGGAGACCGGATCGTCGACTACCACGATGACATCCTTGAGCTTGCGGTTTTCGGCCTCGATCGAGGACAGGAAGTATGAGATCGCGATTGCTGTCTTCTCGCCCTCGCTGGGTATTCCGGTAATTAGTGTTCCGTGCCGGTGAAGCTGATATCCCTCCTCGATCGGGTGGATCGTCAGTTCCCCGTGCCCAAGATAGGATGCGATGAGCTTGTTGATGAGGGTGGCCGCCGGACCATGCGCACGAATTTTGCGCCGTAGTTCGGCCGCGCTCAACGTCAGTTTTTCGAGGGCCTGGCCCTTTGCTTCGACGTCAAGCGTCGCAGTCGACAATTCCTTCAGATGCTTTGCATAGTCGCCGCGTGCTTCCAGCAGGAAGTGACGTCGGATCGCGATCTCGGCATCATGCTTGTGCTTGTTGAAGTTGGCTACCGTGCCGTTGTGGAGACTGATCAGCTCATTTATCGACAGCACTGCGCCCGCCAACTTCCTCGCGGATTCGAGGACATCGGTTTCGGATGCCAGCCTCCCCAGATCGGCAGGTGATGCGGGGCGCGCTTGCTTCGCTTCAAGCACCTTCTGGAGGCCGATGAGATTCTTGATCGTCTCCTGGACGGCCTGCTCGACATCTCTCCTAGCTTCGCCGAATCCTACTCGCACTTCTGAGACAAGTGCGTCCCTGGAGGGGACGTTTTTTTCAATGCGCGAGAGCGTTCCGAGTAGATCATTCAGGCGATCAGAGGTCTTGGCGAGGCGCGCAATGAACTCGTCTACTCGGTCGTCGAGCGCCGAATCCAGTTGAGCCCGCCTGTCGCTGGTAACCACGTTACCGCAGTGCAGGCATTTCTCGACCTCGTTGGCCTTATGGAATTCGTGGCCTTGCTTCAGCCACATCAGCATGGCCGGGTAGCGTTCAACCTCATCAAGCGCAATTTTTGCCAACGACTGTGCGCAGATCTCGGAAATGAATCTGTAGGCAACGCCGATGCTCGGCTCGTCGAATGCGATCAGTTCAATTGCGGGCATCGGCTCGTCCGACCGACGGGTATCCTCAGCAGCCCGCAGTTCTTCTTCCGTCAAGCCGACGCCGGCATCGTCCTTCCAGGAATCGTAATCCTTGGCGAGAGTTGGTGCCTCGTATTTGCGGCTGCCGAGATGGAGATGTGATGCAACAGATTTCGCTCGCTCTCGCCTGAATGTCGCAAAGGTCTTTTCAGCAGCTTTTTCGGTCGCGCGTGCCAGCGTCCGCGCTGTCTCGGTCTTGGTGATCTCGTCTTCAATCCGCGTCAGCTCGGCAGCGGCGCCTGTTTGTTCGGCACCGATATAGAAGACCGGGTTAGCTATCCCCGCGCTCCACTGCAGGTTCTGCTCGATGTAATCTGCGTTGAAAACCAAGATGCGTTTTTCGAGACCCGTCGGATTCGACGGATGTCCGTAGGCGGCACCATCATCGAGCGAAACTTCATAAGAGCAGCCCTCTGGCAAGCGTGGATGCGGCTCACCCGCCTGCAGACTTGAGAACAGGCGCGAGAGCGTGCTCTTACCCGAGCCGTTGAAACCGTAGATGAGATTGTATTGACGGAAATTGAGCGACGGAGATCGGGCGTTGCGATTCGCATGGATACCCATGCCGTGAATCAGTCGGATGTTCGTTATGATCCCCATTAGATGAACTCACAATACAACCGGGTTTTTGTCAACAATATGTGATGCGTTGTTCTGGCCGAATCCGCACCGGAAACGCCGAAATTCCACCCCGCTCAATCGTCATATTCGATACATTGATTGGATCTGTCGGTAAAAAGCATCAAGGAATCAATGCCCACACAGGTTTCGCCAACCCCGTTTTGTTGGATCTTGCAGCAGGCAAGGACTTCGGGACATGATCGCTCCGAAGGCCAGAGTCATCTGTTTCGGCAAGTTCACTGCTTCTTAAATCAGCCTTTGCAGAGACATTTCTCAACTATAAGTGAATCGCGGCCGAGGAATCCTACCGGCCGCGGGGAGACCTGGCCTGGGACCGACGCGATCCACCGAAGAGATGATTATTTACGATGGTGCACGGCATTGATGGCTGCGGATTAACTGGTAGACATCGGGCACGATGTCAGTGCGGTGGCGAGGAGAGGAAGACCTGAATAGGGTACGAAATCGTCCGCTCTCCTTTCCACTCGGAACTTGGCGCCCGCATCCGGCTTAGACAGTTCCGTGCGATGTCTCAGACGGAGCTTGGCAAGAAATCCGGCGTCTCCTTCCAACGGATCCAGAAACATGAGATCGGATCCAATCGCGTGTCTCCGAGCAGGCTTCAAAAGATTGCGGACGCGCTCGGCGTTTCACCGGCAACCTTGTTCCGGCAGGACACCAGCGCGAACGATGGCGTTCCCGGCGGCGTGAAGGATCTTGAGGCGTTCATAGCCTCGGCGGAAGGCAAAGAGCTAAATGAAGCCTTCCAGCGGATTGGCGACACCCGAATTCGGAAGTCCGTCGTTACTTTCGTGAAATCGCTCGCTGGCGCCTGTTGACTCCGATCATCGTTCGTCACCTCAGTATTTTAGAGAAATCCAGAAAGCTGCCATGCGTCGTCTCGCTACCATCGCCATCGTCTCCATTTGCACCACTGCGGCTGTCGCTGCGGATTTCAAACGCTACGAGAACGGTCGTTTCGGTTACGAGATCGACCTGCCTGCGGACTTCAGGACCATGCTTACGCCAGAGAACGGGGACGGCATCGGCCTCGAAAGCATGGACGGGACAGGGAAGTTATCGGTGTGGGGAAACTACGTTACTGAAGGCGGCTTCGCACAGGAAAGCGACCTGCGACGGAAGTTCGAATCCGACGACGGCTGGAAGTTCACCTACGAGAAGCGCAGCGCATCCTGGGCGAGCTACTCCGGGGTCAAAGGCGACCGCATCATCTACATGCGGCAGATTGCGCTCTGCGACGATGCAATGGGCAGCTTCACACTAGAGTACCCTGCCTCCAAGCAGCAGCGCTACGGACCGCTCGTCGACCGGATGGTGAAGACCTTGAAGGCTCCGAAGAATTGTAACTGACCTTACGAGGCGGACATCATGTGCGCCTCGTGGCGGGCTGCGCGCCAGACGGCTGCGGTATCTCTCCATGAAGCATGATTTTCGGCTGCCCAAGGATCGCGGCGACAACCCGATCGGTCTTCAACGCCTCCCATTCTTCTGGAAGGTGAAGGTTGAGATCGAGCGACCGACCTAACTTCCTTTCGATGCGCTCGATCGTTTCCCCAAGTTCGAACGCGTCTATATGTCCGACGACCATTAGATCGACGTCGCTGTCGGCGCCGTCGGTTCCGCGCGCGATCGAGCCGAACACGAATGCCAGGCTGATCCGATCACGGAATGGGGCAAGTTCTTCGGCTATCGTTTCTCCCATCCCGAAAGTCTTGATGCAGATCGAGCGAAGTTCCGCAAAGACCGGGTGTTCCGTGTTTATCGAGTAAAGGAGCTGGTTACCCCGCGCCGTCTTCACGACGAGTCCCGACGACTCGAACTGGTCGAGAGCTCGTTTCCCAGCGCCGTATCCTGGTCCACCGATTGAAACAAGCTCGTTCGAGCCGTACTGCCGCCGTGGATTGACCAACAGAGCCGCCAGCATCTTCTGTTGCCGTCGCGAGAGAAGGAAATCTACCAGGGACATGGATGCACCCATCATTGGTTCGAACACACCAATATTTGGTGCGGCACGATGATTCCAGTCGGCGCTTTGCTGGAACGCCGTTCGCTTCTTTCTAGGAGCGATCGAACTCCCTCCCTGCGGCGCGAAGCTCCTCGATCCTCGCCCCTTCGCAGACCAGCAGCTTGTCAAACAGGCGACGCTCGAAATACCGTCGCCCAGCGAGCTGTTCTGGTTCCCTGCGGGAGCGCGTAAAGGCGGTGAAGTCCATGAACTCATCGACCGCCGCAATAAACTCTACCACCTCAAGTTCGGCCTCCAATTCGAGCATGCAGTGGCGATGGAAGACGTCGTATCCGTTGGGACCTTTGACATTATACTTGATCGCCTTTGCCACGGTGTTTCGCGCTGCCACCCGTACGCCCACGGCGACGTTCGCCAGCCGATCCCAGATGAAGACGTCGTCTCCAGGCCGTGCGAACATCGCTACCTTACTCGCCGCGGATGTCCGGTGGCGATCCTGCAACGCCTTCCCGTCCTTCGATTTCTCGAGCGCCTTGGGAAGGGATTTCGCAAGGGCCTGAATTCCCGAAGTCGGCGTGCAGTCTTTGTCGTCGTGAAGACCGTTTACTTGGATAGCAACGGTTTCGAACTGCCACGGGGCACGATGGATCTGATACGTCGGGAAGAATTCCTTTACATCGTCGACAGTCGGCCTTTCGAGAAGGTCTCGATCAAACGTTGATCCGAAGGTTTCTTCTGGTTCCGTTCGATCGCGCGGCCCCAATAGAAGGATTCGGAAAGCGCGCGTTGGATATGGAATCTCTTCTCTGCATGGAGGCGGGAAGCGAGGTCTTGCGGGGTCAAAATCGAGCTCCGTTGGGAAAAAGATTGGTCGTGGTCGTGGTGGGTGAGACGACGAATATCAGACGCCAAGCCGGCGTCAGCAAGCCATTGAACTGGGACGTCGTCCATCTTCGCGGAAACGCATCATGATAGCACTAGGCGAACACGATACCTGGTCGTGGTAGGGCGGGCGATCGCGTTCCGAGCTGGACACGACAGGTCACGTTTCGTCCGAGAACCCGCAAAGCTATGCTGCTAGAGAGAGCCTCCTTTGACGCACGAGATCCGCCGCCATGGCCAGCAGTCTGTCACGGTCCCTCATCAGCGATGACCTGCACTTGTCCCACTCTTCACGAAGGATTCGATCGATCTCGCGGGAGATGTCGGGCGATGGATGGAAGGATTCGGCAATTCTGTCCAGATCGGCGTACAGGCGCGGCACCGGCCCCATGCCGTAGCTCGCCACCATTCGCATTGCAATCGAGGTGGCGAGATCGAGGTCCGAGCCACGGCTTCCAGCCCCTCCCGTCGACCGACCTCCCATGCCCACCTGTTCCGCAACCGCGCCAGCCAAGGCGATCCGGATCTGAGCTCGAAGGAAATCCTCGGTCTGTAGGAACGAATCCTTCATGTCGAAGTGCGCCTTCCCGCCGGTCTGCCTGGCTGGATCGTCCAATATCGTATCGGTCACCGAGACGATGACGGACTCTACGAAGCCGGAATCTAGGGCAATCAACGCATGACCGCACTCGTGTAAGGCAACGCGCCGAAGAACGTCGGCGGGTAGTTTCAGACGTTGGGGCATGCTCCGCTCGACGTCCACGATCTCGACTGCGCGTCCTTCGGCTCGCGCGCGTCGTTTGGCGACGCGGGCCAGCCATTCAAGATCGGCAGGACTGTATTGCTCGAGGAGATCGGTGAGTGGACGAACTTCTTGTAAACAGGGCCCCGATAGATGGTACGAGAGGATTTCCGCACGTTCGTCGGGCGTCGGGATTTCCAGCCTGATGTGACGCTCGAACCTCCCGGATCGCAAAACCGCCCGGTCTATATCGTCGGGACGGTTCGTCGCGCCGAGAAGTATCACGCCGGGCCACTTCGAGGCGCTCCCGGTCAGCTCGAGGAACAAGTTGACGACCTGCGTTTCATAGAAAGCGTGCTGACTTTGGTGTTGCCGATTGCCGATGCTGTCGAGCTCGTCCAGGAACAGCACGGCCGGGGCGTTTGAACGTGCCTCTTCGAACGAGGCGCGCATGGCCTTCAGCATGTCGCCCAGATATCCGCCACCGGACGACTGCCACTGCCCAGGGGACGTTGCGACGAGTGCGACTTGAAGTTCGGCCGCAAGGGCTCCCGCCAGAAAGGACTTCCCTACTCCCGGTGGACCCGTCAAGAGCGCTGCCCTGTCGACCTGAGACCACTCCAGCGTTCCGTTTCTCCACGACGCGACGTCGGCTGCAAGTTCCGCCGCCCAAGGTTTCGCCTTTGCATAGCCCGGCAACTCACTGAGGCGTGGTTGCACTTCCGTAATTGAATCCTGCATGGCCGAGGATTCGAACGCATTGTCGCCGAGCACCTGTCGGCAAAGAAGTGCGTCAAGCACATCCCAATCCTGGTGGACGAGTTTCTCTGCCTCCCCGAGTTCGACCCTGGACCGACCAGCCAGCTTTCTGATCGCCATCACGTGCCGCGCTGAGGGCTTCTCGACGACAAACATGGCATCGGCGGCGAGTCGTATCGTCTTGGAAAGAGCCTGCGGACTATCCGCTACGACAATCGTCTGTGCGAAGCCTCTCAGCACGTCCATGTCGACCTTTTTCCTTGAACCGGTCTCCACCGTAATGACTTGATGGCGGGTCAATTCGGGGCGGAAAAACGCTTTGGCCTGCCCCGACAGAAGCAGTTGGCCGGCCCGTTCAAAACGCCCGATCCACCGCTTGTCAACAATTGCGATTAGGGTGCCCGCGATGTTTCCTCGAAACTGCGGCGTATTTCGAAACGCGCGCCGAAGTAGGAAATAGGCGAGCAGGACGCCGGGACGTTTTCGCACTTCCTTAAACGCGGCTGCAGTCATTCTGTGCTGCATGACCTCAGCCCCTCTTTTCGCCCAGTTGATACCAATGGTTCCGCGTGCGGACGAAGTGCTCGTCATCGCCACGGAAGTATCCGAACACCTCGCTCGTAACGATCACGTGCCCGTCTGGAAAAGACGGATGTCCCTCAACGATACCCAGGCAAGGCACCTGCCGGGCCGAGTGACGCCAATTGTCAAGGAAGGGCTCCGCCATAAGATCCGGCGGGCGGACGAGACCGGCTTCAAGACGCTTCAAATCAGTGACAAGCCGGTGCAGTCGAGAGATCTGTTCACAAGTGTGGAACTCCATGATTCGCGTGCCTCCACGAAAATTGGGACGAGATGAGCCAAGGATTCGATACCCATTTAGGGAATCAAGTTCTCTTTATGTAACCTTTAGATCCAAAATGGGAACCGGCGTCAACATTTGTTGACGTCGGATTTTGCTCACCCACAGATCCGTGCTTATGAATCCTTATGCACCCTGTACCGCCGCCCCTTCTTCGGATTGCACGTGAGTTTCTTGGCCTCAGCCAGGACGACGTCGCGGGAGTTCTCGGCATATCTCGCAAGACGATCACCAAGATGGAACGCGACAAAGGTGTCGTCATTCACTACGTCTCGACGGTACAGCGGTTTTACGAGGATCAGGGCATCAAGTTCGTCGCGCCAAGTGGCGGCGAAGGTTGGGGTGTGTTCAATGCGAACACGAAGGATGATTTCAAAACCCTGAACAGACTCGGAAATATTGCGTCATCGGAGTCGAAGGATCATTCCCCCTCCTCGAACGACTCATAGCCTCGAGGTGTCGCGCGCGACGAGGAATGCTCAGTTAGAACCTCTACCATTCGCTGCGTCGTGAAATACCGCAGGTTCTCTTGCGGGGTAAGTCGCTCAAGGAGTAGTTCGGAGGCTGTTCGTGATCGAAGACGGATACACCCACCCGCCTAGCCGACATCGAAGCGAATCCAAGCAGAATCCGCCCTGCAGTAGACCAAAAAAGCGATGCGTAGTGCGCCCCAAAACGCGTATGTGCTAGGATCGGGGTTCAAGGTGCAGAGGCTGGAGTTCGTCAAACCAACCTCTCGGCCAGGCTGGCTTCCGCAAGATGCCGCCCGCCTAGACAACGCGGCTTAGGCGCCGGAACTTTGGCCGGTAGCCGCGCGGCCTCATTGATCTCTTACCTGCAGTGTTTTCCGATGCAACCCCGATGCGCGATTGTGAGGTCAATGGCAAGGAGCCATCCCATGGCCTTCGGCAAAAATCCCTTTATATTGTTCGAAATCGCAACTGCTTATTTTGGGCGAGCTCTGCAGGGCTGGTTCACGAGCAAGAGATTCCTACACCTACGTGCTTGATTTCGCGCGCCTGACGAAAGAAACGCGATTCAGGAATTCCAATTAGCTATGTGCAGAATTCCATTCCTTTGTCTGGAGCGGACGAAATGATTGGTGGCGACAGTTTTGTTTCGCTTTAAAGCGGGTTCGACAACAGTAGCGCGACAAGCTGAAGGAGCTCACAATTCGAGCTAGATAGCATTCGCAAAGCTGGCGCCGAACATTAGTTTCGCTGAACTTGTAACCTATTGAAAATACTCCCTGAAGGAAAAAAGATTGATTCCGGAAGGCGAACTTTTTTCCGTTTGAGGCAGACTTTTTTCAATTGAGCGGCAAACTTTTTTTCCGTCCATAATAGTGGCCTCCGACGGGCTGACGGGCGCACCGCCATCATTCAATATCTCTGATGTTATCCATAAGTTCTATTCGTTTGAATGATGAGTTCCCAAGGCCCATATTGTGATTATGGACATGGACGAACCTCCCATTGACGACCATGCCCCTGACCCTAGAAAGGAACCGGAAAATGACCACGCTCACCTATCGCGGTGGTGGTAAGTCCCTCACCTCCGGCCAAGGCCGCTTCGATCTGGCACATTATGCCCGCAAGCTCACCCTCGCCTGGACACGCTGGCAGACGGCTCGTGAAATCGAAGCCATGCCCTTCGACATCCGCAAGGACATCGGCTGGCCGAGCACGGACGACAGCAAACACCGGACCATGTAATGAATGCGACATCCCTCTCAAGATAAGGGCGGCGTCTGCACTACGCAACGCCGCCTTTTTCGTCTTCCGAATTCCCGAATCTACTTGTCGATTGTCGCTCGCCTTCCGGCATTGGATGGCCCCGCAACTGCACATCAGGCGCAAACGCGCCGCGGCAAGTGGGGAGCGCATCAGGCTTTCCCAATTACTCCCACCGGCTAATTCTATCGGTTTTCCTTGTAAACGCGGAAGCGAATGACTTCGCGCGGAATTGGAGCAGTTTCAGGCGACCCTGGGCACTGCGCGTGTATACAAGTTCCGAATAACCGACGTAACGATTCCACAGCTGGGCGAAATATATGGCATCCTCCCTTTTCCGGCCGATGATCGACGGTACTGCATGATAATCCACCCGGTTCAGCCGCCAGAATTTTGACGACCTGACGAGAATGTAGCGGGGATTCTGTGGGGGAATGAGGACTTCCCGTAGAGCGTCGAGAAAGCGGGACCGCTCAATTGTCGTGGCACCCTCAAGCCGGCAGTAAATCATGCCGTTTTGGTCGAGCGTCGCCTCGACACTCACTTTTCCCAACTCGGTCCTTATGACGCCCATATGATGCAGCGTCTCCAGAACGGTTATTCCCACTTGCTTCATGCTCCCTTCCAGGGAGCCGTTCCGCAGCAACAACAAACTAGCTTTGAGTGCGCCCGGCAAGCAGAAGATGGCCAGTATTGCGAACATAACGAACAGGACCAACTCCAGTTGTTGGAGCGATCGGATGTGCGTAACGCGAAAGCTGTGCAAAAATCCGTTCAAGATCATGCCGGCGAGCGCGGCGCTGTGCGCAAACAGAAACTTTGTCGTATTCCAGTTAACTAGCCCCTTAGGGGCATAGTTGCTCTCCAATGTTTCTTGCATCCTCGCAACGGCGCGTTTGCTGTGCAGCGCGCTATGCCAGCGGGATTTCAGTGATTTGCGGTCTGCAGCTCTCCGTTCCATCATTTTGTTGATGTCATCAATACCGCGCGCATTCCATTTGGCAGTACCCAGCATCAATCGTTGAAAACCGCTTTGGATCAGCGGAGGCTCGCCGAAGGACAAAGCCTCAAACGCGTAAAATCGGCGTTTTAGCGCATCGACGTCGCTGCCCAGGTCTATTGTCATGGTGTCATAGGGATCGGGCGCTTTTCTGTCGGTCGATTTCCTCCCGAAGCGCAGCGGTATTCTCTGCTCGAGCTTTTCAGGGTCGATGACCGCCAGATGCCAGACGTTCGCGGCCTTCTGAGGGCTTCGAGGATCGATGCGAATGGCACGACCGCGCATCTGATTGGAGAGCACGTATGATCCCACCGTACTTGCCAGAATCAAAGTGTTTACGGACGGTGCGTCCCATCCTTCACCCAGCAAAGCCTGGGTGCCGACCAGGACCGTGATCCCGCCGCGACTGAACAGTTCAGTGATCATATGGACAATATTGCGGCTCAGCTCGCCGCCAAGTTCCACGCTCAGAAAGCCGGCATCGAATGCCGTCTGCTGATAACGGATATGTTCTGCACCTATGCCAAGACAGTCTGCGATCTCGTCAAGAATTCCTTTTGACCCCGCCGGAATGACAACCAGACTCCCGGTCAGAATTCCAAGCTTGAGATCAAGTTCGGACCGCCGCAGCGTCTCGAAGATTGGCACGACGCCCATTCTCTCGATGGGCTGAAGGTCCGCGGGGGCAGTGGGCAGCGCATCCTTCCTTATATAGTCGGAAAGGATAACCATACGGAGTTCGTCACGCATCGACGCGCTTTCGAGCCGGGAAATATCGACGATCGCGTTGAGCTTGCTCGCGCTTGATACCAGCACCTTCTGAACCGATCGTGGATCAGTCAGTCGCACTCTGCTGTGCTCCACTGCCCTAATTTCCCTCAGCCTGTCTTGCTGGCAGCGGATTGCCTGTTCAGCTTCTTCGAAATCATTGCGATAGGTGTAGATAACGCCGTTCAGCAATACCTCTATCCATTCAACCGTCAGATCCGGTATTTCACGCGCCTTGACGCCGAGAATGTCGAGAGTCGACTGCGGCAGGTCGACATATTGTGAATTCAGGAAGATGAGCATGCTGGAGAAAAAGCGTGCATCGTCCAGTATATGCTCCACATTCTCGATCGGCTGCGTAATCCATGGATGGCGCAGAATTGCCTCTTTGAATTCTGCAGTCTCAAGCAGCGTTTCGATAAAGTCTCCGATCTGCGCGCGAAACTCGGCCAACTTCTGTGCTTCCAGTGCACTCGGCAGGCTGAAGTGGACATAATCCTGATGCGGGCAAAGATCGCCTTGCAACACAAGTTCCGGCACGGAAATTTCACCGTCGATCGGCCCGCAAAGCGCCTGATAGCGGTCCCATTCCTGAGGATCTACATCATAAGGAGGCGTAGCTGTCAGCGCGACGACAGTGGTTTGGCCTAGTGCTTCCTTGAGCATCGTCAGCGCCTTCCACCACTCGTTTCTAAGATGGTGCGCTTCATCGAGCACAAGGGTGCGAACCTTCTCCTCGCGCAGCTTCGCGATGATTTTCTTTCTCGCCTTCTCCGTTTCCTGCTTGCCTGGTTCGCCGGATTCCGCCCCGCCGCTGCCCTCATCTTCACAGTCGAGGATTTCTTCTTCGGACGGATGGCCCGAGAACGCCGCATGCAGAGCTTGATAGGTGATGATCGTGACGGTTCCGGGCGCTCTCACATCGTGGGAAATCCACTCCGGTTCCGCAAGGTCGGCGGGCAGGAACATCGTGCGCAGCCGATGCGCCCATTGGTCCCGGATGGTCTTGCTCGGAGCCAGAATCAAAGTCGCCTCGCCGAGCCTGCACATCACTTCAAGACCTAAAACCGTTTTACCGGAGCCGGGTGCCGCGACAATATGCAATCCGTCATCGCCTATGAGATTTGCAAGATCATCAAGTATCTTCTGCTGATATGCTCGCCACGTGCCCTGAAAAGCGAGGTCCTTCATTCAATGCTGCCTTTTGGATTAAATGCGACGAGTCGTTGTGAAAGCTCCGACTAGAATACTCTTCAGGAAACACTGCACCATCTTGGCGTGGGTCATGCAGCGCCAAGTGTGCTTCCCGCATGCCTTTTGACGAAATTTCAACGACAGCGCAATGAACATCAGCTGGCTGTAATGAATGCGACATTCCACCCAAGATAAGGGCGGCGTCTGCTTTGCGCAACGCCGCCTTTTCGTGGCCTGACCGTCCATTCCCAAGCCCTTTTCAGTCTTGAATTTCAGTCGCCTATCAGCCCGTCATCAGCCCTATCCGCAGCCATTCCGGCAGTTTGATCGGCCAAATCGTGGCCGATGTCGCATATTTGCTCTTCCCGGCCGCATTTTTCCATGCCAGTGTCGCTTTCAGGACATCGGCGCGACGCATTCCGCGCAACGAATGTGTCATCGTCCCTCGAGCATGGATTTCGCTATGAACAGGATGCAGATCAAGAAGCGTTCGCTGGTCTTCTTTATGGTACCGCAATTCACCATGCTGCCCTTTTCGGCGGCCGTGGACACCTTGCGCATCGCCAATCGCATGCTCGGTTATCAGGCCTATACCTGGCGACTGACCTCCGTCGATGGGGAAAAAGTCTATTCCTCCTGCGGCATCGGCGTCGAGGCCAATTCCTCGCTTGCCGAGGAGCGCCGCCATCTCGGCGGCGAAAACCGGCCGGGCATGGTGCTCGTCTGTTCCGGCATCGATGTCGAGCAGTTCAACAACAAATCGGTCAATGCCTGGCTGCGTGAATGCTACAATCGCGGCGTTGCCGTCGGCAGCCTCTGTACGGGCGCGCATGTGCTTGCTCAGGCCGGCCTCCTGAACGGCAAGCGCTGCGCCATCCACTGGGAAAACCTCCCGGGCTTTTCGGAAGCCTTCCCGCAGGCGGAGGTCTATGCCGATCTCTACGAGATCGACGGCAATCTCTATACCTGCGCCGGCGGCACCGCCTCGCTCGACATGATGCTGAACCTCGTCGGCGAGGATTTCGGCGAAAGCCTCGTCAACCGCATCTGCGAGCAGCACCTGACCGACCGCGTGCGCAACCCGCACGACCGCCAGCGTCTGCCGCTGCGCGCCCGCCTCGGCGTGCAGAACGCCAAGGTGCTGTCGATCATCGAGTTGATGGAAGGCAATCTCGCCGAGCCGCTGTCGCTGATCGAGATCGCCGACGGCGCCGGCCTCTCCCGTCGCCAGATCGAACGGCTGTTCCGCCAGGAGATGGGCCGTTCGCCGGCCCGCTACTATCTGGAAATCCGCCTCGACCGTGCGCGCCACCTCCTGGTGCAGTCCTCGATGCCCGTCGTCGAGGTCGCCGTCGCCTGCGGTTTCGTCTCGGCCTCGCACTTCTCCAAGTGTTATCGCGAACTCTACCATCGCTCACCGCAGCAGGAGCGCGCCGAGCGAAAGATGACCATGGCGACCGCTCGCCAGGCCGTCGCCGCCTGAGACAATATAGGACAGTCGCCGCCTGAGACAATAAAAGACGGTCGCCGCTTGAGATGATAAGACGGCCATCTGCCGCCTGATATGAAAGGCGGCGGCTTGGCTCTGCCCTTCGGATGGCGCTATTGCGCCGCCTCTTCCGTCATCCTGGCGTCGGAATAGACCTGGTTGCGGCCCCGGTGTTTGGCCATGTAGAGAAACTGGTCGGCGGCGTTGAGGTAATTCTCGAAGGTCTCGTAACCGCCGATCTCGGCAATGCCGATCGAAATCGTGACGCCGAGTTCCTCATCATCGGCCGTGACCTTCAGCCGCGAAATATCCGAGCGGATCTCGTCGCAGAGCTTGGTCGCGGCAGCGGAATCCATCTGCGGGAAGAGGATGGCGAATTCCTCGCCCCCGAGGCGCGACAGAAGATTGTCGCTGCCCTCGAAGATCGTAAACAGCCTGTTTGCGACAGCCTTCAGCACCTTGTCGCCGATCTCGTGGCCATAGGTGTCATTCAGCCGTTTGAAATGGTCAATATCGAGAATGGCGACGGAGCTCGGTACCTTCAGCCGCAGGCACTCGTTCACCAGCTTCGGGCCGTTGTCGTAGAAATAGCGGCGGTTATAGAGGCCGGTCAGGTAGTCGCAGGCCGCCGCCGCCCTCAGCTGCCGCATCTGCGCCAGCGTTTCGGCATTGTTGGCGATGCGGCATTGCAGCTCCTCGGCAACGAAGGGCCGGTAAACGAAATCGCTGGCGCCGGCCTTGAGGAAACTCGCCGAAAGCATGCGGTCGTTGGAGGAGGAAACGCCGATGACACGCAGCCTGTCCGAGCCGAAGCGATGGCGAATGCGCCGCGTCAGCTCGTAGCCGCTCATATCGGGCATATGGTGGTCGGTGACGACGAGCTCGATATCGCTGTAGGCCTCGAGCGCCGCCAGCGCCTCGAGCCCCGAATTTGCCTCGACGACGAGATATTGCTGTGCCTTGAGCAGGTCGACGAGCACCTGGCGTGCCGAGACGACATCGTCGACGACGAGCACCCGCGTCTTGCGGTTGGAGATCGCCCGCCGGACGGTGGCGACCAGATTGTCGAGCGCGAATTCATTGTCCTTCAGCACGTAATCGATGACATTGCGCTCCATGATCTTGTTGCGCGTGTTGAGATCGAATGTCGCCGTGAAGACGATTGCCGGGATATCGTGCTCGATCGTGCAGTCGAGCGCTTCACCATAGGGCGAATCCGGCAGGTTGAGGTCGACGACGGCCATGGTGTAGCCGTGACCGTCGTCAGCAAGTTCCTTGCGAAGTGCTTTCAGCGACGGGCAGGATTTGACGGCAAGGCCGAGCTCCGTCTGGAATCGGTGACAGAGCACGGCGGAAAACATCCGGGAATCTTCAACCAGAAGTATCTTGAGCCCGCCGGAGCGCAGCCCGATACCATCCCGCTGGAAATCCGCTTGAAAAGCCACAGCTCCTACTCCCCGGTCCGTCCGATGGGCTCGACTCGGCCCTCTCCCCGGCGGGGACGATAACCGAGAGGCCTGTGCGCGTGAAGGGGACAAATAATAGCGACATTACCTGTAATTGCAGAAATTCGACGACTGTCCCCGAGCGTGATATCCGCTCCCCTGGCGATACCGATACGGGAAGAGCCGTCAGGCAACCGCCCGCTCCTTACGCATCGATTGAATCTGCAGCAGCGTATCGAGGTTCTGGTTGACGCGGCAATAGAACTCCTCGTCAATGAAGGGACGCAGCATGAAATCATTGCCGCCGGCCTTCAGGAATCGCGCCGAAAGCAGCCGGTTCGAGGAGGAGGAAACACCGATGATGCGCAGCTCGTGCGAGCCGATGCTGGCGCGGATGCGCCGCGTCAGTTCGAAGCCGTCTATGTCGGGCATGTTGTAGTCGGTGATCATCAGGCCGATATCGCGGTTGGCCTTCAGGATCTCCAGCGCCTTGCCGCCGCTCTCGGCGACGCTGACACGAAAATTGTAGCGCTTCAGCCGGCTCGACAGCAGGGCGCGCGCGGTCGCACTATCATCGACGATCAGCACGTGGTGGCGGTGATTGGTGAGGAAGCGGCAGATCGATTCCGCCAGCAGGTCGACGGCAAAGATATTGTCCTTGAGGATATAGTCCACGATATCCTTGGCCATCAGCTTGTCGCGCATGCTTTCATGGAAGGTGCCGGTAAAGACGATTGTGGGTATGGAGAGATCGACCAGATATTCGAGCGCTTCGCCGTTTTCGGCGCCGGGCAGATTGATGTTCGAGATCGCCAGCGTGATCGGATCGGAAGACTTGTCGTAGGAAACCTGCAGATCCTCGAAGCTGCGGCAAATCTCGACCTCGATGTCGAACAGCTCCTTGAGGCGTTTGCTGATCATCGAGGTGAATACGTTGGAATCTTCCGCGACAATAATACGCGCACCAGCAAACATTTCCCCGGAATATTGCATCCCCGAAATACCTAGAAACGCCATAGCAAACCTTTGATGTAAAATCTGTCCCCTGATCAAACTGATACATCAATTGATTTGAATAATTATTAATCGGCGCGCCCAGTTCTAAACGAAGAGGCGGCTCAATGGGGCCGCCTCCGATTTCTTTGCGGATATGATTAAGAAATCAGGCGCGAAGCGCCGCATTCCCAGGCATCGAGCGGGCTTTCGCCGACAACCGTCGCATTATAGGTCGAACCGAGCATTTTGATCTTCAGCTTCGTGCTTTCCTTGGCATAGTCCGGCCACGGCTTCGCAAGCGCCAGCGCCTGACGCGACCACGTCGGATTTAGACGATTTCCCGTGGGCCTGTCCGGGTGGTACTGCTCAGCCGAAGCGATTATAAACGAGCCATCGACCCGATCCGCCGACAGGTTCGCCCCATGATCCAATCCGACCCGGTGATCGAATGGCTTCTCGACTCCGATCCGTCGATCCGGTGGCAGGTGATGCGCGACCTGCTCGATGCCCCAGATAGGGAATGGATGGCCGAGCGGGCCAAAGTCGAGACCGAGGGTTGGGGCGCCAGGCTGCTCTCCTGCCAGGACGAGGACGGGCAGTGGGCGGGCGGCGCCTTCTTGCCCGCCGGTTTCGACGCTCGCGAGTGGAAGGAGCGTGGCCAGCCGTGGACGGCCACGACTTTCTCGCTGTCGCAATTGAGGGAGTTCGGTCTCGATCCCGCCTGCGGGTGCGCCAGGCGCACCGTCGAATTGATCGGCGCCAACGCCCGTTGGGAAGAAGGCGGCCAGCCCTACTGGGAAGGCGAAGTCGAGGAGTGCATCAACGGCCGCACAATTGCCGATGGCGCCTATTTCGGGATTGACGTCTCGCCCATCGTCGACAGGCTGGCCGGCGAGCGTCTCGACGACGGCGGCTGGAACTGCGAGCGGATCAATGGCTCTGTCCGCTCATCTTTCGCCAGCACCATCAACGTGCTGGAAGGCTTGCTGGAATACGAGAGGTCGACCGGCGGCACGCATCGGTCTCAAGAGGCGCGTAGGACGGGCGAGGAGTTTCTGCTGGCCCGCAACCTCTTCCGCCGCCTCGGCACCGGCGAGCCGGCCGACGAGCGCTTCCTGCACTTCCTGCACCCGAACCGCTGGCGCTACGACATTCTGCGTGCGCTCGACTATTTCCGCTCCAGCGCGATCCTGACCGGCAATAATCCCGATCCGCGTCTCGGCGAGGCGATCGAGCACCTGCGTTCCAGACGCCTTCAGGACGGCAGCTGGCAGCTGGACGGGAGCCCTGCAGGTCGGGTGTGGTTCGAGATCGACGACGGGCAAGGCAAGCCGTCGCGATGGGTGACGCTCCGGGCTATGCGGGTGCTGAGATGGTGGAATGCCCAGCCCTCAATCAATGCCTGACGGCAAACCCAGCGCGCGCAGGAAATGCGCCTCGATCGCACGCAGCAATTCGGCACGGGCCGAGGGCGTCTCGCCGATGCCGGCCTGATTGACCACGCCGTGCAGGGCATTGAACAGAAAGACCGCCGTGAAGCCGGGATCGTCGATCGACCAGGCATTCTCGCCAGCGCCAGCGGCAAGCAATTCATTCAGATGGTCGATCAGGATGTTGCGCGAAAGCCCTTCCCTTGTTGCGGGAGGTGCCGTCACGAAGGCGAGATGATGCAGCCCGGCCGCGTCGAGATAGCCGGTGGTGCACGCCATGGACCAGGCCGCCAGTCTCCCGCGCCAATCCTCTTGTCTCCGTCCTTCGACCGCCGCGACGATGCCATCCAGCACGCCCTGCACGAAACGGGCGCGCAGCGCCTGGAGAACATCAGCCTTCGAGGAGAAGTGCAGGTAGAAGGTGCCCTTGGCGACCCCCGCCCCCGTCGTGATCTCCTCGATCGTGGTCTGCTCCACACCCTTTTCCAGAAACAGCAGTTCGGCCGCGGTCATCAGCTCGTCGCGTCGCTCCTCGGGAGGCTTGGTTCTCGGTTTAGAAACAGGATCGGCCGGCATCGACACGCTGCTCCACTCTCATTGACGGCGCGTGGGATCGGTCCTGTGCAGGTAGCCGGTAAAAACGTCGCGCATGGCGGTGCTCTCGATTTCTGGCAGCAGGCGACCGACCTCACCGCGATGATAACCGGCATGCGTCACCACATGGGCCAGCATCTCTTCGCGGGACATGCGCCCGCGCCCACCATCGGTGAAGGTGAAGTCTATGACTTCCTCCATTTCCGGAAGCGTTATACGCGAGGTATAGTCGGTATACCAACGGTCGGTTTCCCGGATATCGGACGACAGCTGCGCCAACGGCGGCGCTTCGCTGCTCCAGCTCGCCGCGTAGGAATGATTGAGCCGCTGAAGATTGGCGACGAAAATACGATCGACGAGATGGGCGTGATTGAGCACACGAAGGGCTGAGCGAAAGTCGCCAGATCGCGCCTCAGCCCCGAGCGCATTCAAGGCATCGAGAAGCTCATCGTCAACGCTGGCTTTGTATCGGAACAGAGAGTTCAACAGGGTCTGCGCGCTCATTGCGATCTCCGGGTGTGAAACGGGCGGCGCCGGCATCAAACCGACAGCCTCCATTTATATGACTGACTGGCGGTCAGTCAATACGATCCCGCGCTGCCCTGCCGCACAATCATGTGTCCCTTACGCGCAGCAGCCGCGCGTTGCCGTTCGCGGCCCACAGCAGGCCGCCGCCTTGCTGTTTTCCTCTGCCAGCCAGCGGTCGCGCGGCTTGCAGCTTGCCGGCCGTGGCGAAAGCGAAACATGGACGGTTCCAGCGCTGAGAATCGGCATCGCCGCGCAATAGAGTTGCATCGGGCGCACGCCATCGCTGACTTCGAAGGTCAGCTTCGCCGAACCATCCAGCTGCACGTGGTCGGTAACCTTGCGGATGATCGCCTGGAACTTGCCGGCCGGCATGTGTGTGCGGTCGCCCTCTTCGATGTCCCAGAGCTGGATGAAGATCTCCGTCCAGGCCTCAGGATTGGCGCCGCAATCGAGGGCCGAGAACTGGCCCGCTTTGACCTCGGTGATATGATAACCAGGCTTCACCGGCCGGCCGTCATAATAGAAAACCAGCGGCGCGTCCCTTTCGCCGTCGAGCGTATTGAGCAGCAGGCCAAGGTTGATGTCGTCCTCTTGAATTTTTCCGTTGTCGATCGCGTTCATATCAGCTAATCCTCATTTCAATAATTCAAGGATCATTGAAATATGGATCAACGTCAAGCCCTCGTCGCATTCGGTGCTCTCTCGCAAGAGACTCGCCTGCACATCGTCCGCATGCTCGTGGTCTCTGGCCCCAATGGCATGGCGGCAGGTGCAATCGCGGAGAAGGCGGAGGTCTCGCCGTCCAATATTTCCTTCCACCTGAAGGAGCTCGAACGCTCAGGCCTGATTACGCAACAACGCGAATCCCGCTCGATCATCTACACCGCCAATTACGAGGCGTTGGGCGGCCTGATCCGCTTCCTGATGGAGGATTGCTGCAGCGGAAACCCTCAGATCTGCGCGCCGGCTGCCGCCGTCGCCGCCTGCTGTGCACCTGCGACGAAAGAGGAATTGCAATGACCGCAGACCGCATTGGCGATGCGCCGTTCCGCGGCACGACGAGGATGGGCTGATGACGGGCTTCGATCTACCACGCCGGCTCGTCGCCGAGGGTCTCGGCACCGCCATGCTGGTCGCGACAGTTGTCGGTTCGGGTATCATGGCGACATCGCTGACGCAGGACGTAGGACTTGTTCTGCTCAGCAACACGCTCGCGACCGGCGCCATCCTGGTGGTGCTGGTCACTGTGCTCGGACAGATCTCCGGCGCCCACTTCAACCCGGCGGTCTCGCTGATCTTTGCGATGTCGGGCTCGCTGGCAAAACGCGATCTCGCCGGATATATCGCTGCGCAAATCTTCGGCGGCATCGTCGGGACCGTCGCGGCCCATCTGATGTTTGCCCTGCCACTTATAGAAATGTCGAGCAAGGTGCGCACCGGCGGCGCGCAATGGTTTTCCGAAGGCATGGCGACCTTCGGCCTGGCGGCGGTGATCCTCGCCGGCATCAAGTTTGAGCAGAAGGCGGTGCCGTGGCTGGTCGGGCTCTATATCACCGCCGCATACTGGTTCACCGCTTCGACCTCCTTTGCCAATCCGGCCGTCGCTTTGGCCCGCTCGCTGACCGATACCTTCTCCGGCATCCGCCCGGTCGATCTTCCCGGCTTCTGGATCGCCGAAATAACAGGCGCGGTCGCAGCCCTTCTCCTGTTCACCTGGCTGCTGCAGCCAGGCGCTTCATCAACCCTATCGTCAGAGGCAAAGCTATGAACGTCACCATCTACCACAACCCGGCATGCGGCACCTCCCGCAACACGCTGGCGATGATCCGCAATGCCGGCATAGAACCTGATATCATCGAATATCTGGAAAACCCGCCGTCACGGCAGGAACTGGTCGGGATGATTGCCGATGCCAGCCTCACCGTGCGCGATGCCATTCGCCAGAAGGATACACCCTACGCCGAACTCGGCCTCGACAATCCCGATCTAAGCGACGATCAGCTTCTCGACGCGATGCTGAAAGATCCGATCCTGATCAACCGGCCTTTCGTCGTCACCCCTCTCGGTACGCGCCTGTCGCGACCGTCGGAACTTGTCCTCGAAATCCTGCCGGAAACGCACAAGGGCGCCTTCACCAAGGAAGATGGCGAGAAGGTGCTCGATGCCGGGGGCAAGCGCATTGTCTGATCTGCCTGCCGTATCGCCGATGCATCTGCGTCAACCGGATATGGACGCACTCAGGCCGGCGTTCTCGACGCACAAGCCCCGCATCCTGATCCTTTATGGCTCCTTGCGAGCGGTGTCCTATAGCCGCCTCCTCGCACAGGAGGCGGCACGGCTGCTCGAATATTTCGGCTGTGAAGTGCGTATCTTCAATCCGGAAGACCTGCCGTTGCCCGACGCCGAGCCGGCGAGCCACCCAAAAGTTCAGGAACTGCGCGAATTGTCGGCATGGTCGGAAGGCCAGGTTTGGGTCAGCCCTGAACGTCATGGAGCAATGAGCGGTATCATGAAAGCGCAGATCGACTGGATCCCCCTATCGGTCGGCTCGGTCCGGCCGACACAGGGTAAAACGCTGGCAGTGATGCAGGTCTCCGGCGGTTCCCAGTCCTTCAACGCGGTGGGTCAGCTCCGCATTCTTGGCCGCTGGATGCGGATGATCACAATTCCCAATCAGTCCTCGGTCGCCAAAGCTTTCCAGGAATTCGACGCGGACGGCCGTATGAAACCCTCATCCTATTACGACCGCGTTGTCGACGTCTGCGAGGAACTGGTGAAGTTCACGCTACTGACCCGTGATGTCTCGAACCATCTGACTGACCGCTACAGTGAGCGCAAAGAAGAAGCGGAGAAGCTTGAACAGCGCGTGAGCCTCAGATCCTTATGACAATCATCAGCACCGAACGACCGCCGGTAGCTGCCATTGCCGCACTCGGGCTGACGCAGATCATCGGCTATGGATCGCTCTATTACAGCTTCAGCATCCTCGCCCCTGACATGGCCCGTGATCTCAACTGGTCGTCGGAATGGATCTTCGCTGCGCTCTCCCTAGCCCTTCTGATCGGCGGCCTGGCCGCACCTCTCATGGGCAGATGTATCGATCGTTTCGGCGCCGGGAAAATCATGACTTCAGGCTCGGCGATTGCGGCTGCCGCGCTTGTTGCCTGCGCCCTTGCGCCAGGAAAGGTCGCTTTCGTCGCGGCATTGATCGGCATCGAGATCGCCTCGAACCTGGTGCAATATGGCGCCGCCTTCGCCCTGCTCGTGCAGATCAGGCCGCGCGTCGCCCAGCGTAGTATCACCTACCTGACGCTGATCGCCGGCTTCGCCTCGACCATCTTTTGGCCGATCACCACGGCGCTGCACGCGCATCTCACATGGCAGAATGTCTATCTGATCTTCGCCGCGCTTCATCTCGCCATCTGCCTTCCCATTCATGCCTGGCTCTCCCGTGGCGTCAGCGAGACCAGGAGACGGACCGGAGAGGAGGCCGCCAAACGCGTCGAGCCGAGCCTTCAGCCGTCGGTGCGCCGGCCGGCCTTTATCCTGATGGTAACGGGCTTTGCTTTGGAAAGCTTCGTGAACTCGGCACTTCTGGTTCACATGGTGCCTGTCATGTCTGCACTCGGCCTCGGCGCCATGGCAGTGGTGGTCGGAACGCTCTTCGGCCCGTCACAGGTGTTAAGCCGCCTCATCAATATGGTCTTTGGTGAGAGCTTGTCGCAAGTGATGCTGGCGATCATCTGCGCCATCCTGCTGCCGGCGGCCCTTGTCATCCTCATCGCCACCGCACCCTCGGTTCCCGGCGCGCTGGCCTTCGCCGTCGTCTTCGGCCTCGGCTCCGGCCTTAACAGCATCGTCTACGGAACCTTACCGCTCGCGCTCTTCGGAAGCGATGGCTACGGCCGGCGGCAAGGACAAATCATGTCGGCCCGTCTCGTCGTCTCCTCGATGGCGCCGTTCGCACTCGCCTTCCTGATGGGCTATCTCGGCGTATCATGGTCACTGTCGATCGCAGCATTGCTCAGCACCATCGCCGTCGCCGCATTCTCCGCTATTATGCGACTGACGCGCCCGGTTGCCCGGTTGGAAACCGTTCCCAACCCCGGAGAAGCCTGAGCGCATTAATCAGTGCAGCCGCTACTTGACGACGGCCGAGCCCTTGACGATGTCGATCGTCTCGCCGCCGTCAAGCCCAATGCGGTCGCCGTCGGGCGTCGTCATGAAGCAGCCGGAAGGGCAGAGGCTTTCCGAAGCGCCGGCATCGACGACGACCTCGACGCGCTGGCCGCTCTCCGTGATGACGAGCACGACGGCGGCGGGATCGGTGTTGGTGATGGATGCCGCTTCAACCGCGGGCGCGGCAAGCAGCGGGACAAGCAGAACGGCGGCAAATCTTGCCATCATGTGCGGCGGCGCTGGCGCGCCCTCCCCTCGAACGATCGGTGCTGCCCCCGGCAGCGATCCCGATAGTGGAGATCATGCACATATAGCTGTGAATGATGGCTGAATGACCCGTTCAGCCTTTCCGATTGCCGTCTGCCGTCTTACTGCGCAATTGCCGCACCGGCTGCTCTTCCTCCCCCATGAGCGTATCCGCCGAGTTTTCCTGCTCGTTGGGTTGATCCTTGCCCGCATCGGCAAGCGCGGGACGAGCCTCCCGATGGATGGTAAGATCAGTCTGTGGCAGCGGGATCTCGATTCCCTCGGCCTTGAAGCGCTTAAGGATCTCGATCCTGAGATTGTTGCGCACCGCCATGCCGTCACCCATGTCGGCGAGGAAGAAACGCAGCTCGAAATCCAGCGAATATGGCCCGAAGCGCAGGAATTCGACATGCGGCTCCGGATTGCGCATGACGAGCGGTATCTTGGCCGTCAGTTCCAGCAGGATGTCCATTACCTGCTGCGGATCGGCGTTGTAGGCAACGGAAACCGGAATTTCCGAGCGACCGATCTTGTTGCGGTGTGTCCAGTTACCGACGAGGCCGTTGATCAGCTCGGAATTCGGCACGATGATCGACTGCTTGCGGAACGTCTCGATCTCGGTGGCGCGCACCGAAATGCGTTTGACGATGCCTTCAGCCGTGCCGGAAACGACATGATCACCGACCTTGAACGGCCGCTCGACAAGCAGGATCAAGCCGGAGACGAAGTTAGAGACGATGTTCTGCAGCCCGAAACCGATACCGACCGAGAGTGCCGAGGCGACTAGCGCGAAGCTTGAGAGGTCGATACCTGCTGCCGAAACGCCGATGATCGCCGCGATGCCGACGCCGAGATAGCCGATACCTGTCTTGACCGAATTGCGCACGCCGAGATCGACATGGCTTCGCGCCATCACATTGCCATCGAGCCAGCGCTGCAGCCAGCGCGTCAGCAGGTAGACGCCGGCAAACAGCAGGATACCGGTGCAGATGCCGAGCAGCGAGATGCTGATGCCACCGAGCCTGACCTCGGTGAACAGCCTATAGGCAAGCATCTGCAGGTCCTGCACATGGAAACCCCAGAGCAGCAGGATCAGGGGGATGCCGACGATAAGCGCCACGGCATAGATGGCAAGGCCGACGACCAGGCCAGCCTGGTCGATCGCCACAGGCCCCAACTTGAAACGGCGCGTCAGGAAGCGAGCGAAGAAGGTGTCACCGAAGCTTTCCTGCCTGGATATCGCCTTGCCAGAAAGCAGGCCGACATACATCGTGACGACGACCGCGCCGGTGATGATGAGCTGCGTGGCGACGAAGCGTGCCAGCCCGACATAACCAGTCAGCGCGGTGAGGATGAGGCCGGCGCCGACGACCCGTAGGATGATCGCCATGCCGCGCGGCCAATGCCTTCCCGGTGCATCGGGATCGCCGTTCTTCGCCAGCATCGGCTTGCCGAAGGAGGCCGCGATCAGGATCAGGCCGATGATCAGCGCCGCGATCAGGCTCCTGACCACGGTCAGCACCAGTGGCGAGCCCATCGACTCGCCGATCGTACCGAACAGATAATCGAGCGCGTTGACGATCGCCATCGCCAGCAGGCAATAACCGATCGAACGCGCGCCGAGATTGGAAAGCCGAACGAGCCGCCAGTGCGGTTCGTTCGGCGCGAAGATGGCGTTGACGAAGCGGCCGACGAAATAGACGAGCCCGATCGCCCCGAACAGCGCGCCGATGACAGGTGCGATATCGGGCCTCAGCACATTGAACCCGTTAAGGAAAAAGAACGAGGTGACGAGCAGCACCGAGAGCGCCAGGGTGCGGATCAGCGTCGACCAGAAGGCGATCGACAGCCGGCCGATATAGGACGGGTTCTCGACAGCCTCGTCGCGCCGCAGGTAGGAGCCGAACAGCCGGTAACTGCCAGAGAGCAGGATCAGCGCCGAGGCGAGCGACAGGAAGATCGCGGCAAACATCGGGAAACGCTTGAATTTCCAGACGAACGTGGCCCAACTTGACAGGGCCTGCAAGAATTCGCTGGCCTCGTGCACAAAGGCGCTGCCGGCATCGTCGAGCACCGAGACTGAAATCTCGGTGCGCCTGAGCAGCGTATCGGCAAACAGCCGCCGCCGCATCTCGGTGATCTCGTTGACGAGCTTCGTCACCGTGATCGAGAGGTTTTCGGCGTCGCCCGTCAGCGCGTTGATCTGCGCGCGTTCGGCGGCGAGCGCGTTGCGCTCCTGGGTGACGATCTCGGCTTCAGGCGGCTGCCCGTCCTTCGGCGGATCACCGATCTCGGCAAGCCGGTTCTTGATCTGGTCGAAACGCGGCCTGAGATTGACCGATATGGTGATGACGGCGCGGCTGAGCTCGTCGGCCTTGGTTGCAAGCCCGACCAGGGCATCGTCATTGTCGGCATTCTGCTTGACGCCGTCCTGAAGAGCCGTCAGTTGGACCTTCGCCTTGTCGATCTCCTTTGTCGCCTGGTCGAGCGGCGTATCGGCAAGCGGCGCCTGCGCGGCCGCCGGTGCCTGTGGCTCCTGCGCAAAGGCCGCAGCACCCTTGAAATGCGCGCCAGCGACCGCCAGCGTCAGCAGAAGAATGGTGCGAAGCAGGATAGGTCTCAGCCGCAAAAGCGCCTCCGGAAGGGTTGTCGTCGAGGTAGAATGCCAGCTTGTCATAGTAAAGAAAGGCGACAGAAAGGCGGAAGCTCCCTGGAAAGGCCTAGAAACCGGCGCCGGGCTTGGAAAGATAGTCGCGCTCCCCAGCCGTCGACTCCCGCCCAAGCATGGCATTGCGGTGCGGAAAACGGCCATAGGCAGCGATCACGTCGCGGTGGCGGATCGCATAATCGAGATATTCTTCATCGCCGAGGGCGGTAAACAACGCCACCGATCGTTCCTGTTCGCCAAGGTCTTCGGCATGTTCGAACGGCAAGTAGAAGAAGGTACGGCATGCGGTCTCCACCACCCGGTCGGCGCCGGATGCCAGCGCGAGTTTGGCTTCGCGAAGCGCCAGCCCGTCGGTCGCAACGGCAAGCGGCGTGCCGCGATAGATGTTGCGGGGAAACTGGTCGAGCACGATGACAGCCGCCAGCCGGCTCTCCGCATCCGCCCGCCATTCGGCGCCAACCTCCGCGGCAAGGGCCAGATGAGTATCGCGAAAGACCATGCTGATCTCTGCATCGAGGTCAGGCGTCGCGCGGAACCACAGCTCCCGGCCGCATCTGACGAACCAGAAATCATAGACTTCCTTCGGTGTGCGGATCGTCGCCATGTTCCTCCCCTAGCGTCATGTTTCTTGATGTATCGTCGGCAAGCTGTTGTAGTGATAGGACATACGGCGTTCCGCATGGCGACAAACTCAGCACTGAACGGGGAATACCCTACTTCCCCTCATGCAACGAGAACACCAGCGTCGCCTTGGTTCCGTCATGGCCGGGGTCATAGGCGAAATCCGATTTCAAGCTGGCGGCCATGGCCGTCAGAATGCGTGTACCAAGGCCGGTCCCCCGGGCCGGGCTCGACGGATCGAAACCGGCGCCGTCATCCTCGACGATGACGCGCAATGCCTCGTCCGTCTGGTCGACGATGACGCGGATCTCGCCTGACACGCTGTCCGGATAGGCATATTTGAAGGCATTGGTGACGAGCTCGCTGACGATCAGCCCGAGCGTGATCACCTTGTCGGTCGCCAGGTTGACCGGCTGCGCGGTGAGCACGATCCGATGCGGCCGCTTGTCGTCGCGCATCGAGGCTTCGAGTTCGGTGAGCAGGCTGTTCAGATATTCGTCGACCTGCACCGAGCCGACCTGCCGGTTGGTGTAGAGCCGACGGTGCACGCTGGCGATGGCGTTGATGCGCATCTGCGTTTCGTGCAGCGCATCGATCGCCACCTGGTCTTTGGTCATCGAGGATTGCATGCGGATCAGCGCGCCGACGAGGCCGAGGCTGTTGGCGATGCGGTGATTGACCTCGGCAAGCAGCATTTCGGCAAGGTCGCGCTGCTGGCGGATCACCTCCTGCGCCTGCGCCGTCTCGCGGCGAAAACGCGCCCGCTCCAGCGCCTGTTCGAGCGCGGCCGCGAGCAGGTCGAAATAATCGGCGGAGATCCCCTTGAGCATGTAATCGTCGGCGCCGGCCTTCAGCGCCGCGACCGCGATGCTGGTATCGTCCGAACCCGTCGCATAGATCACTGGCGGATGATCCGGCATCGCCGTGATGCAGGGCAGAATGTCGAGGCCGGTCTCGCCGGCCAGGATATGATCGAGCACGACGGCGTCGATACCGCCTTCGCCGAGTCTCGCAAGGCCGGCATCGCCGCTCTCGGCCCACTCGACCGAAAAGCCACACCGACGCAGGTTTTTCTGCATCAGCAGGGCAAGCCCCTCGTCGTCGTCGATATAGAGGATGTGGATCAGGGCATCCGCATCGCCGCTAGAATTGCTCATTCAGTCTCCCGGCGTTCTCTCGCAGCGACGACCGCCCGCAAGCGTCCGAGTCGTCCGCATGGGAATGTCGTATTGCATTGGCCGTCTGGGGTAAACAGCGGTTATCCCTCGCTCTTGTCGCAGGCGGCACGGAAGGAGGATGTCGGGAAGCCGGCATTTTCAGAACATGACCCTGGCCTGGGGAGGTTCCCCATGGAAGCCGTTGAAAGAGATGGGAAACGAAAAACCTGAAATGAAATGCGTGAACGCTGAGCGACTCGATTGGTTCCGCCAATAAGCTAATTTTTCTGGATTTTCCGATGGCCGGATACTTCGGCCCCTGCCTCTGCCGGCAATTGCAGAAAGCGCAGCGACGAGACGACGCCGATCGCGCCGACCGCGACGAAAGCCCAGCGGAAATCGGCAAGAACGGGATTGTCGGCGCCCCTGAGAGCCGAGCCAATGTTGAGCACGGCCGCCGCCACCGCCACGCCGAGCAGCATCGATACCTGCTGCAGCATGCTCGACAGCGTAGAGGCCGAGCTTCGCTGCGCCGGGCCGATATCGGCGAAGGCCAACGTGTTCAGCGCGGTGAATTCCATCGACCGCGACAGGCCGGCGAGAAAGAGCAGCGTATGGATGAAAAACGGCGGCGTCTCCGGCGAAAGGAAACCGCAGGCGGCGATCGAAAGCGCCGCGATCAGCCCGTTGACCCCAAGCACGGTGCGAAAGCCGAAGAAGCGCAGCAGCGGCGTCGTCACCGCCTTCATGCTGAAATTGCCGAGGAAATAAACGAGCAGATAGGTGCCGGCGGCAATCGAGCTCAGGCCGAAGCCGAGCTGGAACAGCAGAGGCAGCAGGAACGGCGTCGCGTTGATCGCCATCCGGCAGGCCGTGCCCGCCGACAGCGTCGACATCGAGAAGGTCTGGATGCGGAAAGCCGAAAGGTCGAGCAGCGGGTTGTCGACGGCGAGGAAATGCCGCGTCGCCATGACCGACAGTACGATGCCCGCCGCAAGCATTGATATGACGGGCAAAAGCCCGCCCTCCCATTTGACCGAGAGTTCGAGGGCGGCGAGCAGGAAGGTCAGGCCCGCAGCGCTAAGGACGAAGCCCATGAGATCCAGCCGGCCGGGATTGGTCTCGCGCTGCTCCGGCACGAAACGCAGCACCAGCGCGATGCCGAGAATGCCGATCGGGATGTTGATGAGGAAGTTCCAGTGCCAGCTGGCATAGGTGGTGATGAAGCCGCCGAGCACTGGGCCGATCACCGGCGCCGTCAGTGCCGGCCAGGTGATCAGTGCGATCGCCTGGACCAGTTCCGACTTGCGGGCGTTTTTCAGCACGATGATACGCCCGACCGGCGTCATCAGCGCGCTGCCCGCCCCCTGCACGGCGCGCCATAGCACGAATTCTGCAAGGCTGCCGGACAGCCCGCAAAACAGCGAGGCGCCGGTAAAGACGGCAATCGACATCAGGAAGATGCGGCGCGCACCGAACCGATCGCCGAGCCAGCCCGACAGCGGAATGAAGGCGGCCATCGTCAGCATGTAGACGGTGATGCCGATGCTCATCGATACCGGCTGCACGCCGAAGCTAGCCGCCATCTGCGGCAACGAGGTGGTGACGATCGTGCCGTCGAGGATCTGCATGAAGAAGGAAACGGCAACGACCAGCGCCACGATCTTCGCCTGGCGGCCGCTCGCCGCCTGTTGCCCATTCTCGCTCGTCTCTGCCGTGGTCATGGATCTGCCAATAGAAATTCCGGATGACGCGGCAGGGAAACGGGAAGAAGCCGATCGGAGATCTGCCGCGCGGGGAGCGCGGACATGGAAAGCCGCGCACTGGCTGAATACGCCCGTTGCAGCGGGGCGGAAAGGCTAAATCTCGCACTGCGCAGGAATATTCCCGATGCATCCGGATTACGGGCAGCTAAAAAAAAGATTCAAGAAAAAGGCCCCGCCGAAGCGAGGCCAAGCTTGATCCGCTCCGGGGAAAACAGGAGCGGCGCGCAGTCCATACCGTGCGATCCATGTCGCAGCGAGGCCAGATGTCGCTGCATCGGTACGCTTGCCAAAGAATTTTTCGAGATCGGCCGAAAAGATCGGCTCCCAAAAATATCCGCCCATGTGGCGCCACACTTGTCGCATTGCAGCAACGATTGGCGCTTGCAATGTTTATAAAAATAGATATCACTAAACATATTGCTAAACATGATGATTGAGGAGTTCATGTGAGCATTCTCTGAAGTGGGTGAACATGCGACGCCGGCGGGGAGCCGGCTTTTGGTTCTGGGAGGAACTTATGCAGAAAACATCGAAAGCCCTTTTGGGGCTGGCCACGGCATTCGTCATGTCGTCGGCATTGCCCAATCTCGCCAAAGCCGATGAACTGACGCTGTGCTGGGCCGCATGGGACCCGGCCAATGCGCTCGTCGAGCTGTCGAAAGACTTCACCGCCAAGACCGGCACGCAGATGAAGTTCGAATTCGTTCCCTGGACGAGTTATGCCGACCGCTTCCTCAACGAGCTGAATTCCCATGGCAAGCTCTGCGACCTCATCATCGGCGACAGCCAGTGGATCGGCGGCTCGGCCGAGAACGGCCACTATGTCAAGCTCAACGACTTCTTCGACAAGGAAGGCATCAAGATGGATGACTTCGTGCCGGCGACCGTCGTCGGCTACTCGGAATGGCCGAAGAACACGCCGAACTACTGGGCGCTGCCCGCCATGGGCGACGTCGTCGGCTGGACCTACCGCAAGGACTGGTTCGAGAAGCCGGAACTGCAGAAGGAATTCAAGGCGAAATACGGCCGGGATCTCGCAGCGCCGAAGACCTACGATGAGCTGAAGCAAATCGCCGAGTTCTTCCAGAAACGTGAGATCGACGGCAAGACCGTCTACGGCGCCTCGATCTATACCGAGCGCGGCTCCGAAGGCATCACCATGGGCGTGACCAACGTCCTCTACGACTGGGGCTTCCAGTACGAAAACCCGAAAAAGCCCTATGACATGGAAGGCTTCGTCAACTCGGCCGACGCGGTCAAGGGCCTCGAATTCTACAAGTCCCTTTATGATTGCTGCACACCGCCCGGCAGCTCCAACGTCTACATGGTCGAATCCGCCGACGCCTTCAAATCCGGCCAGGTCGCCATGCAGATGAACTTCGCCTTCACCTGGCCCGGCCTTTACAAGGACGAGAAGGTCGGCGGCGACAGGATCGGCTTCTTCCCCAATCCGGCTGAAAAGGCGCACTTCGCCCAGCTCGGCGGCCAGGGCATCTCGGTGGTCTCCTATTCCGACAAGCGCGATGCCGCCCTGCAATACATCAAGTGGTTCGCACAGCCCGACGTGCAGGCCAAATGGTGGGAACTCGGCGGTTTTTCCTGCCTGAACTCCGTCGTCAATGCGCCGGGCTTTGCCAAGAGCCAGCCCTATGCCCAGGCCTTCCTCGACTCGATGGCGATCGTCAAGGACTTCTGGGCCGAGCCGAGCTACGCCTCGCTGCTGCAGGCCATGCAGAAGCGCGTCCATAACTACGTGGTCGCCGGCAATGGCACCGCTAAGGAAGCGCTCGACGGTCTGGTGAAGGACTGGAGCGACGTCTTCAAGGACGACGGCAAGATCTAGCGCGCGGCATCCCTGATGCGTGCCATCCTCAGGATGGCGGCCCGGATCGGCAGACGAGCCGGGCCGCCAAATTTCCCATATCCCAAAAGACCGGGTGAAAACTTGACTATTTCCCCTTCCTCGATCGTCGAGAAAACAGCCGATGCGACAGCAAGGGCGACGCCCGTCTCGGTCGCCCGGCGCGTCCGCGGCCTCTCCGACAGGGCGATCGCCTGGCTGTTCATTGCGCCGGCTATCACCTTGCTGCTGGCGATCAACATCTTTCCGCTGCTTTGGGCGGTCTACCTCTCCTTCACCAATTACCGCGCCAACCGGCCGAATGCGCCGGTCCAGGGCGTCGGCCTTGGAAATTACCAGCGCGTCCTCAACGATCCCGATATCTGGCAGGCGATGCAGACCACCGCGCATTTCGTTTTCTGGACGATCGTGCTGCAGACGGTGATCGGCTTCACGCTCGCCTATCTGATCGACCGCAAGTTTCGCGGCCATGCCTTCTGGACGACGATCATCCTGATCCCGATGATGCTGTCGCCTGCCGTGGTCGGCAATTTCTGGCGCTTTCTCTACGAGCCTCAGATCGGCCTCTTCGCCTATGCCGTGTCGATGGTGTCTGGCATCCCGACATCGGATATCCAGATGCTCGGTAATGTCTCTCTGGCGCCCTGGGCGATTATCATCGTCGATACCTGGATGTGGACGCCCTATGTGATGCTGATCTGCCTTGCCGGCCTGCGCTCCATCCCCGACTATATCTATGAGGCTGCCGAGGTCGATCGCGCTTCGCCATGGCGCCAGTTCTGGTCGATCACCGTGCCGATGGCCCTGCCCTTCATCATGCTCGCCGTGCTCTTCCGCGGCATCGAGAATTTCAAGATGTTCGACATGGTGACGCTGCTCACTGGCGGCGGGCCGGGCTCAGTCACTGAGGTCGCCTCGATCACGCTGAAACGCGCCGCCTTCGAAAGCTGGGCGACCGGCCGGGCCTCGGCCTTTGCCATCATCCTCTTCGTCGCGGTGTTCGGTCTCGCCAACATCTACGTCAAGGCACTGAACAAGGTGAAGCAACGATGAGCGCCGCCAACTCAGCCCATTCGGTCGTCGAACCGAGCCTGTCCAGCAAGCGCATCGCCGGCACCATCGTCGTCATCTATGCGCTGATCACCCTCATCCCGCTCGTCTGGATCTTCCTGACCAGCATCAAGTCGCCGCCGGATTCGATCAGCTATCCCCCGAAGATCGTCTTCACGCCGTCGCTCGAAGGCTATTGCAACCTGTTCACCACACGCACCCGGCAGACGCCTGATTATATCGCCTCGCTGCCGGCGCCGGTCGGCGCCTGTGACGAGGTAACGCGCAGGCGCAACATGGTGATCGCCGGCCCGTCGAACTTCCTGCCGCGCTTCGTCAATTCGCTGGTGATCGCCTTCGGCTCCACCTTCCTTGCGGTCTTTCTCGGCACGCTCGCCGCCTATGGCTTCTCCCGCTTCAAGGTGCCGCTCGCCGACGACCTGCTGTTCTTCATTCTGTCGACGCGCATGATGCCGCCGATCGCCGTCGCCATCCCGATCTACCTGATGTACCGCGAGCTCGGCCTGTCGGACACGGCGCTCGGCATGATCCTGCTCTACACCGCCGTCAACGTCTCGCTCGCCGTCTGGCTGCTCAAGGGTTTCATCGACGAAATCCCGCGCGAATACGAGGAAGCGGCGATGATCGACGGCTATACAAGACTGCAGGCCTTCCGCAAGGTCGTACTGCCGCAGGCGACGACGGGCATTGCCGCCACCGCGATCTTCTGCCTGATCTTCGCCTGGAACGAATATGCCTTCGCCGCCCTTCTGACCTCGGGCGAGGCCCAGACCGCGCCGCCCTTCATCCCGACAATCATCGGCGAAGGCGGGCAGGACTGGCCGGCGGTCGCCGCCGGCACGACGATCTTCCTGATCCCGATCCTCGTCTTCACCATTCTCCTGCGCAAGCAGCTGCTGCGCGGCATCACCTTCGGAGCCGTCCGCAAATGAGCCACCTGATCGAAACACCCATCCCTGCCCGCCAGAAACGGCCGTTCTTCCTACGCCGCGGCCCGATGGAAACCATCGCGACTGTGCTGATCGGGTTGGGCTTCCTGATGCTGTTCCAGCCCTTCCTGCTGGTGCTCTACACCTATTCGCTGGTGACCCTGCTTGCAGGCACCGTCATGTTCATCATCGTTTCGAAATTCCCGGAGTGAACCATGGCGGACATCCGGATCGAAAATCTCCGCAAGGAATTCGGCAGTTTCGTCGCCGTTCAGGATTCCAGCTTCACCGTCCATGACGGCGAGTTCCTGGCGCTGCTCGGGCCTTCCGGCTGCGGCAAGACCACCACGCTGCGCATGATCGCCGGCCTCGAGCTGCCAAGCAGTGGCAAGATCTATCTCGACGGCGAGGACGTCACCTTCAACCGCGCCAGCGCCCGCGACATCGCCTTCGTCTTCCAGCTCTTCGCGCTCTACCCGCATATGAACGTGCGTAGGAATATCGGCTTCCCGCTGCTGTCGCAGGGCATGGCCAAGTCCGAAATCCGTCAACGCGTGGAAGAGACCGCCCGCCTGCTGCAGATCGACCATATTCTCAACCGCTCGGTCTCCGGCCTTGCCGGCGGCGACCGGCAGCGCGTGGCGCTCGGCCGCGCCATCGTCCGGCGTCCGAAATGCTTCCTGATGGACGAGCCGCTCGGCACGCTCGACGCCGAGTTCCGCGAGATCATGGTCCACGAATTGCGCGAACTGCACAACCGCATCCACGCGACCACCGTCTACGTCACCCACGACCAGCACGAGGCAATGGCGATGGCCGACAAGATCGCCGTCATGAACCACGGCGTCATCGAGCAGTTCGGCACGCCGCAGGAGATCTATGCAAAGCCGGCGACCATGTATGTCGCCGATTTCATCGGCTCGCCGCCGATGAACTTCATGCGTTTCACCTCGGGTCTGAAGAGCGGCGACCGCTCCATCCTGCTCGACGGCGTCGATGTCGCCGTTCCCGAGATCCATCAGGACATGGCCGAAAGCGAGCTGGCGCTCGGTGTGCGGCCGGAGCATATCCGCTTCAGCGACGCCTCGCGGCTCCGCGGCGCCGTCTATGGCAGCGAATATCTCGGCACCAATCAGGTCGTGGCTGTGGAAACCCCGGGCGGGCTGATCAAGGCCCGCGTTCCCGCCAATCGCAGCTTCCAGATCGGCGAGAGGGTCGGCCTGGAATTCAATCCGGCGAAACTCGCGCTCTTCGACTGCACATCGGGCCGTGCCGTCCCGTCCTCGCTCTATCAGGAGACCCGGCATGGCTGATGTCGTCCTCAGGAACCTCGCCAAGCGCTTCGGCGACACCCAGGCTCTGGCCGATCTCGATCTTTCGATCCGCGACGGTGAGTTCGTCGTGCTGCTCGGCCCGACCGGTGCCGGCAAAACCACGACGCTGCGGCTGATCGCAGGCCTCGAAAGGCCCGATAGCGGCCGCATCGAAATCGGCGGCCGCAATGTCGCCGCCGAAGCCCCCGCCGAACGCGACGTCGCCTTCGTCTTCCAGCAATATTCGCTCTATCCGCACATGACGGTTTACGAGAACCTTGCTTTCCCGCTGAAGGCGCCGGTCCGCAAACTCAGCACCGAGGAGATCGACCGCCGCGTCCGCGAGGTCGCCCGCATGGTCAGGATCGACCACAAGCTGGAGAACCGCTCGACCAGGCTTTCCGGCGGCGAGATGCAGCGTGTCGCGATCGGACGGGCATTGGTGCGCCGGCCGGCGATCTACCTGATGGACGAACCTTTGTCCTCGCTCGACGCCAAGCTGCGCGCCGAACTGCGCTTGGAGCTAAAGCGTATCCAGAAGGAACTCGGCTCGACGCTGCTCTATGTCACCCACGACCAGGTGGAAGCCATGACCATGGCCGACCGGATCGGCATCGTCGCCGAGGGTCGCTTGATGCAAGTGGGAACACCGCGCGAGATCTACGGCAATCCCGCCAACCTGCATGTCGCCGCCCGCCTCGGCCAACCGCACATCAACCTACTGCCTGCGGACCTGCTCCCGGGCGGCCAGCCGCCGGCCGGCACAAAGACCGTCGGCGCCCGCACCGAACATCTCGACATCATTGTCGGCAAGGATGCCAATGCCGAGATCGACTGGATCGAACATCTCGGCGACCAGAACCATCTGCATATCAGGGCCGGCAATCACAAGCTCGTCACACTTGCGGATCCATATCTGGCGATCGCGCCGGGAGACCGGATCAGCCTGACATTGCGCGATCCGCTTTATTTCGACGCGAGTGGACAGCGCCTTTCCTGACCGGCAAACAGACATGATGATGGCATGAAAAACAAACAGACGGGTCTCAATCGATGAAACACTTCTTCAACCGCAGGGAAAACATCGTCACCGAAGCCTTGGACGGTCTGCTTCTGACGAGCAGCAATGGCCGTCTGGTCCGCCTCGACAGCTTTCCCGACATCAAGGTGATCCTGCGCGCGGACTGGGACAAGTCGAAGGTGGCGATCATCTCCGGCGGCGGCGCCGGCCATGAGCCCTCCCATGCCGGCTTTGTCGGCAAGGGCATGCTGACGGCGGCCGTATCCGGGGAAATTTTCGCCTCGCCGAGCGTCGATGCCGTGCTGACGGCGATCCGCGCCGTTGCCGGCTCGAAGGGCGCCCTGCTGATCGTCAAAAACTACACCGGCGACCGGCTGAATTTCGGCCTTGCCGCCGAAAAGGCGCGCGCCGAGGGCTTCGACGTCGAAATGGTCATCGTCGCCGACGATATCGCCATCCCCGGCATCAACCAGCCGCGCGGCGTCGCCGGCACGCTATTCGTCCACAAAATCGCTGGCCATCACGCCGAACGAGGCGAGGATCTGAAGACAGTCACGGCCTATGCCGCGGCAGCTGCCGGCGACATCGTCTCGCTCGGCATGTCGCTGTCCACCTGCAGCGTGCCCGGCCAGGCGCATGAGGACCGTCTCGGCGCGGACGAAGGCGAGCTCGGCCTCGGCATCCATGGCGAGCCTGGCGTCGAGCGCATCGCGCTGCAGCCAGTCACCGATATCGTCGCCACCATGGTGGCGCGCCTCACGCCAACGCTGCGTGAAGGAGGAAGTCATGCCCTCCTGATCAACAATCTCGGCGCCGTGCCGCCGCTTGAAATGACAGTCATCGCCAATGCAGTGCTGTCCTCGCCGCTTGGCCGCCGCGTCCGGCTGATCATCGGCCCGGCGCCGATGATGACCGCGCTCAACATGAACGGCTTCTCGCTGTCGCTGATCCGGCTGGATGCCGAGCGCGAGGCGGCGCTGACGGCAGCGGTCGAGCCGCACGCCTGGATGCCGGCCGTCGAACGCCACGAGATCAGGATCGTCGCCGCACCGAGAACATCAGCCGGATTGAACGGCGCCAACGGCAAGGCCGGAGAAAATGATCGCAACCGGCGCCTCATCACGGCGCTCTGCGAGCATCTGATCTCACAGGAAAGCGAACTCAACCGGCTGGACGGGCGCGTCGGCGACGGCGATACCGGCTCGACGGTGGCCTCGGGCGCCCGCAGTGTGCTTGCCCGCCTCGACACGCTGCCGCTCGACCGGCCGGCGGCAACGCTTGCCTCGCTCGGCGATATCCTCGGCACCAGCATGGGCGGATCGAGCGGCGTGCTGCTGTCGATCTTCTTCACCGCCGCGGCAAAGGCGATGGCTGACAAAGCCGATATATCAGCAGCCCTTCTTGCCGGGCTCGACAGGATGACGTTCTATGGCGGAGCCGGAGTCGGCGACCGGACGATGGTCGATGCGTTGTCGCCTGCCCTGCAGGCGCTCGCATCCGGCGATGTCGCCGCCGCGGCAAGAGCTGCGGCAGCGGGTGCGGAGTCGACGAAGACGATGATGAAGGCGAAAGCCGGACGCGCCTCCTATGTCGGCGAAAGGGATCTGGCGGGTGTCGCCGATCCCGGCGCCGTCGCGGTTGCCGGCGCGTTCGGCGTGGCGGCAAGCCTCGCCTGACCGAGTGAAGTTTGAGAGCTGTGCGGGAGACGCGGCGACAGGGAGGATGGCAGTGCAGGCGGAACCGGTGCTTGTGGCAGGATTGATCGAAGTGTGCCGCGCGACGATCGCGGCAAACAGTGATCATCTCTGCGCGCTCGATCGCGCCATCGGCGATGGCGATCACGGAACCAACATGCGGCGCGGCTGCGAGGCAGTGAGCGCCGAAGGCGAAAGCCTGTCCAGCCTGCCCTTTCCCGACGCCGTGGAAAAGATCGGCCTGACGCTGGTGATGAATGTCGGCGGTGCCGCCGGGCCTCTCTACGGCACGCTGCTGATGGAGATCGGCCGCGAGCTTCGCAAAAGCGAGGAAAAGGCCGATTTTTCGCAGGTGCTGAAACAGGCGATCGATGCCGTAGCCAGACGCGGTCGCGCGCATGCCGGCGACAAAACCCTGCTCGACGTGCTCTATCCCGTGCATGCGGCACTTGCCAGCCGCTCGCCGCTCGGCGCAATCGCCCGCAGGGCCGAGCGTTCCGCCAACCGCACTGCTGACATGAAGGCAATGCGCGGGCGCGCGGCCTATCTCGGCGACCGCTCCATCGGTCATGTCGATCCCGGCGCGTCGAGCTGCGCGCTGCTGACCACGGCGATCTGCCGCTATCTCGGGGAGCACCGTCCGCAATGAATGGAAAGACCGCAAATGTTGGTATCGTGATCGTCTCCCACTCGCCGCTGGTGGCAAGGGGGATCGCCGACATGGTGCGGCAGATGGTCGGCGACTGCGTACCGCTCGCCTGGTCGGGTGGCAACGTCCACGGCGACCTCGGCACCGATGCCGGCGGCATCCTGAGAGCGATCGAGGCCGCATGGTCCGATGCCGGCGTCGCCGTCTTCGTCGATCTCGGTGGCGCCGAGACCAACAGCGAGATGGCGATCGAAATGCTGGGCCTTCCCCGCGCGGCCCTCGTCTCCATCTGCAACGCGCCTTTGGTTGAAGGCGCCGTCATCGCCGCTGCCGAGGCGTCGGGGGGCGCGTCGCTGGCCAAAGTCGTCGCCACAGCCGAGGAACTGTCCCCCTGATGACGAGCGGATTGCGTAGTGAAAAACAGGAGCCCGACCCATTGCACGTGACTTGCCAGACGGAGGTGGAAGTCAAGCACGGTGTCGGGCTGCATGCCCGCCCCTCCGTCACCTTCACGCGGCTTGCCAAGTCCTTCCCCTGTTCGATCGAGATCGCTGTCAACGGCAGCGACGTCTGGCTCAACGGCAAGAGCATCATCAAGATCATGGGTGCGAGAATCCGAAAAGGGTCGATCCTCAGGATCCGCGCCGACGGTATTCTCGCCGAAGAGGCGATCCGCGCGCTGAAGGAACTCATCGAGCGCAACTTCGATGAGGAAAAGAAACATGGCCGAACCGCGTAGACTGAAAGCGAAGAGCGCATCCCCGGGCATCGCATCTGGCCCGGCCTTTCTTGCCGAGCGGCCGGACGCCGCCCCTGCATCCCGAGCCGTCGGTGGATACAGCGCGCTGGAGAAGGCGATCGACATCTCGATCGGCGAGCTCGAGCACCTTGCCGATGGAGCCGATGCCGAAAGCCGGGATATCATCGATTTCCAGATCGAGGTGCTGCGCGATCCGACGATCGCGGAAGCGACGGGCGCGCGCATGGAGGCCGACGAGAATGTCGTCTTCGCCTGGGTCGCCACCCTCGACGCCTATATCGGTGAACTCGAAGCGGCCGACGAGGAGCAGATGCGGGCACGCGCCGTCGATATTCTCGACATCAAGAACCGCGTGCTCGGGGCGCTCGCCGGCACCCCGATCGCCGATTTCCCGCCCGGCTCGGTCTTCGTTGGCAAGGATATGGAGCCGAGCCGCTTTCTCGCCCATGACTGGTCGAAAGGCGGCGGCATCGCGCTGTTTGCGGGCAGCACCGCCGGCCATGTCGCTCTGCTTGCCCGGGCGAAATCGGTGCCGATGGTGGTCGGCACGGGTCGCTTTTCGGCAGCAGATGGAGATCCCGTTCGCGTGGATGG
This sequence comes from Rhizobium leguminosarum bv. viciae USDA 2370, assembly GCF_002008365.1. GTDB lineage: Bacteria > Pseudomonadota > Alphaproteobacteria > Rhizobiales > Rhizobiaceae > Rhizobium > Rhizobium leguminosarum. Next base: position 191,111 of record NZ_MRDL01000051.1, on the reverse strand, counting down.
CGACGCCGGTGCGGTCGTCCTGAAGGCCGGCGGCATGCTGATTCCGGCACCGGCGCAAGCACCTGCCAGCGACACGCAAACTGGCAGCAGTGAGCTGCGCACGGCGGACGGCGTGCCGATCCTGCTCTCCATCAATATCAACGATCCCGCCGAGATCGATGCGCTCGATCCGGCAACGGCGGGCGTCGGCCTGATGCGCTCGGAATTTTCAGTTGCCTCGGTCGCCGATGCTGCCAATGAGGTACGACAGCTGGCAATCTATCGCCGCGTGCTGGAGCAGGCGGGCGACAGGCCGGTGATCATAAGAATGCTCGATATCGGCGGCGACAAGCCGCTCGCCGGCCTGGAAGACCTGCCGGCTCTCGCCTCGGGCCTGCGCGGCATCCGGCTGCTGCTTGCCCGGCCGGAAATCGCCCGCGTCCAGGCCCGCGCCCTGTTGCGCGCCGCTGTCTTCGGCAGGCTGTCGGTGATGCTGCCGATGGTGACGTTTCCCGACGAGGTCGACAGGATGCGCGAGCTATTCCGCGAGGAAGCCGAAAAGCTGGGCCGCCGTGCCCTGCCCCACCGAATGCCGCCGATCGGCATGATGGTGGAGGTACCATCAGCCGCCTTGATGCTCGACGCCTTCGGGTCGGCGGCTTTCTTCTCGTTCGGAACCAACGACCTCACCCAATATCTCGCCGCCTCCGCCCGCGACGATATGGACGCCGATGCCGGCAAGGCTGCACCCGCCGTGCTCCGGCTGCTCGCCCTGGCGGTGAAGCTTTCCGCCGGCAAGCCAGTCAGTATCTGTGGCGACATGGCCGGCGATCCCAGCTATCTGCCCAGGCTGCTCGCTGCCGGCCTCCGGCATTTTTCCGTGGCGCCGGCCCGGCGTCCCGCGATAAGATCGGCGATCATCGGCCTCAATGCCGATGGCACAAGGGCAGCCGGAGAGTAGGATGGCGCGCGAAGACATAGAAGACGCCATTATCGCCTACAAGTCCATTCTGGCGCAGATCATCGACAACAGGCCATCGGGCACGCGCCAGCGACTGGCGACGGCGCTTGGAAAACATCGCAGCTTCGTCACCCAGATCACCAGCCCGACCTATGCAACGCCGCTGCCGGCGCGCCATCTCGCGACGATTGTCCGCGTCTGCCATTTCAGCGCTGCCGAACAGGAGCGCTTTCTCGAAGCCTATCAGGCCGCCCATCCCGGCAAGTTGCCGGATCTCGGCCATTCCGAGAAATTGCGACACCTGTCGCTGATGGTGCCTGATTTCGGCGACGACAGGAAAAACCGCCTGCTGGAAGAGGCGATCTCAGATCTGGTGCAGAAAATCGTCGCGATATCGGGTGCGGAATGACGAGTAAGCTGGTTGACGTAACGTAACGCTTTTGGCCTTGGGAGAGGCTTGATGAAGAAGTTCATGAACACTGCGGAAACCATGGTCGCCGAAAGCGTCGAAGGCTTCGTGCGCGCCCATGAGGCCTTCGTGGTGTTCGGGCCTGAGCGCAGATGCATCCGCCGCCGCCATCTCACCCCTGGCAAGGTGGCGCTTATATCAGGCGGCGGCGCCGGCCATGAGCCGATGCATATCGGCTTCGTCGGACACGGCATGCTGGACGCCGCCTGCGTCGGCCATATCTTCACCTCGCCGACGCCGGGTCAGATCATCGCCGCGATCGAAGAGACCGATACCGGCGCCGGCTGCCTGCTCGTGGTCAAGAATTACGACGGCGACCTGATGAATTTCGAAATGGCAATCGAAATGGCCGGAGATCGCCACAGCCTCGACATGGTGGTCGTCAGTGACGATATCGAAACATCGAAGATCGGCGAAGGCAGAGGCCGACGCGGCGTCGCCGGAACGCTGGTCGTCGAAAAGATCCTCGGCGCTGCGGCCGAACGCGGCATGACACTTTCCGCATTGAAGCAGCTTGGGGAAGGTTTGAATACGCGCATCCGCTCAATGGGTGTGGCGCTGAATGGCGTGACGGTGCCGCAGACCGAGCGCACCACATTTTCGCTCGGACCCGACGAAATGGAGATTGGCGTCGGCATCCATGGCGAACCCGGCCATGCCAGGCAGCCCTTCGCCGCCTCCGACGCCATCATCGGCCATCTCTGCCAGACCATCGCCGGCGACATCGCGGCAGCGCCAGGCGCCAAGGCGTTGCTCTTCGTCAACGGCCTCGGCGGCACGCCGCCCGCCGAACTCTACCTCGCCTATAACGGCGCCCGCCGTTTCATCGAGGAAAGAGGCATCCCGATCGAGCGCTCACTGGTCGGAACCTACGTCACCTCGCTCGACATGCAGGGACTGTCCGTCACCCTTGCCTTACTGACCGACGAGGAAATCGCCCTCTGGGACGCGCCGGTGGCGACGGCGGCTTTGCACTGGCCGTGACGGCATCCCAAGGGTGTCAGATGTAAAGCGCTGCCATCTTCCTCCAGGCGCCGGCACGGTGGGCGCGTCCGTCCCAGACATGCAACTGATGGCCGACATTCTTCTCGCCAAGCAGCCGGCTGAGATAGCGGTTGTTGTCGAGGAAAGGATCGGCATCGCCAATGGTGAGAACGATGTCGAACTGACGCAGCCTGTCGAGCCGCCAGTCGTCGCCAAGTCCGGGCAGGAAATGCGTCGGCGTGTGGAAATAGACGCTGTCGTCGTAATAGCCGTCGAACAGGTCGCCGAAGGATTCCACCCTCATCGTCAGGTCGTAGCGGCCGGAAAAGGCGACGAGCTTGCGGAAGAGATGCGGATGGCGAAAGAACAGGCTTGCCGCCTGGAAGGCGCCGAGGCTGCAGCCATGCACGATGGTGCAGTCATGCGAATTCTTCGCCGCCATCAGCGGCAGCACCTCATTCAGGATGTAATCCTCGAGCGCACCATGCCGGCGGATGCGCTCGGCCGGGTGACGGTGAAAGCCATAGAAGGTTTCTGCCGCCAGGCCCTCGATGCAATAGAGCTGGAGATGGCCGGCCCCGAGCTTGTCTGCGAGGCTCGCGACCAGCCCGAGCTGTTCATACTCGAAGAAGCGCCCGTCCCGCGTCGGAAAGACCAGCACCTTGGCGCCGGCATGGCCGAACACTACAGCGCCGCGCGTCTTTTCAGACGCGCAAAGGACGCTGTAGCACTTTGAATGGCTGCATAATTTTGTCCGTAAATCGAGTCCGATTGAAGGAATTATGCAGCAGCATCTCCATGTCTCGATGCAGCCGCTGACTGTACCAGCGCAGATATTCGCGGTTCATGGCACCCTGAAAAACTGTCCCACCTTGTCGCGGAGAACCGCCTCTTGCTCAGCGCTGCCAGGATAGTCGAAATGCCCGGCATCCAGGATGAAGATTTCATTAAATTTCGGTAGCGCATTTGCGACAGCGAACTGACAGGGTGGCGCCACCGAAGGATCGAACAGCGCAACGGCAACCAGCATCGGCACCTTGATCCGCGAAGCGGCCGTTGCCGCATCGTAGAGCCGAAGCGTCTCGAGCACATCTGCGTGTTCCTTATGATACTCCTGCACCGATTGCGCGCTGCCGACGGTCGGCAAGATCAGCCGCAGCGGCTGATCCCCGAAGCTCGGCAGCGCAAGGTGACCGCGATCGATGCGCTGGTCGTAAGCGATCGCCATCGCCCCGACACCGCCGCCGAAGCTGATTCCGCTGTAGCCGATATGCCCCGAAAGCCAGGGATAGAGCGCAACAAGTGTCGAGACGGCAAGCCACAGATCTTCGACGCAGCCGCCGATGATATAGGATTTCGGCTTGTCGATATCGTGGAGCACATGCCAGGAGGGATTTTGCGAGATCGGCGGACGAGCGCTAAGCGACAGCCCGCGGCAGCAGGGAAAAAGCACTGCCGTTTCCTTGACCGGCAGATCGAATTCAGGCCGATCCCGCCCGCCATAACCATGCCCGACGACGAGGCCGCGCCGCACCTCCCCCTGACGCGGCAGGATGAGCCAGCCGCCGATCCTGAATGACCCGGTCGAGATATAGACGAGATCATGCACATGCCAGTCGGGATGGCTGATTTTGCTCCGGCGCAGCACCGGCTGCGGATCGACCGTCAGCGCCCTGAGATAACGCGCTTCCCAGAAATCGTCGAAACCCTCAGGCGCCTCGGGCTGCTTGACGGCAAGGAGGTCTGCGAGCTGCTTGCCGTAGGTCGGATCAAAGTCGAAGGGATGTGTCGTCGGAATACTCATCCAAGGCTTGTCTCGTGAAAAGGCCGGCGGCGCAAGACTCTGCCTTAGCCAGCCGATAAACCTTACCGGAACTCGGGCACCTTTACGCGGTCAGTCGCCTCGTATCGCCTGGATGTGTCGAAGAGCCTGCGGCCAACGGCGCGCGCAGTCTCCAGATGGGCGGCCGCATGGTTCGGTCCGGCTTCGAGCAACAGCTCCGATGTCACGACGCGGGCGCCGCAATAGTCGAAGATCCCGTGATCGATCTGCGTCTTCATGGCGCCGAAATAGCCGTGCCGCACATAGGTCCCGGCATCGGCGCCGCCGAGGCCGACCAGATGCACCGGCAGGCGGCCAAGCAACTTCACCAGCCCGGTATCCGGGCGATCGTCGTAAGCCCAGCCATTGGTGAACACCCGGTCGATCCATCCCTTGATAAGCCCCGGCATCGACCACCAGTAGACGGGATAGACGAGCACCAGCGCATCGGCGCGGTCGACCCTTGCCTGCTCGGCGGCAACGTCGGCGGGCAGCACCCCTTTCCTCAGATGCAGAGCAAAATCGGCCGCGGTGAACCGGGGATCGAAGCCCTCGGCCGCGAGATCGGCAAACTCGACGGAATGGCCGGCATCGGAAAGTGTGACACCTTCGGCAAGATGGGCGGCGACGCGGTGGGTGAGCGACTGGGGATCGGGATGCGCGACGACGATGAGCGCGTGCATGGCGAAAACTCCTGCTGAATGATTGCGGATGGAAGACGCAGCCTGTATACCTTTGGTAAGCTACTTTCAGTAAGTTACTTTTGGTATATAGCGATGTCAAGCGCCGAAACAACAGGTCAGCCGACCGATCCGCAACCGCGCCGCCGCCTGTCGCGTCAGGATCGGCATCGCCAGTTGCTCGACGTCGCTTGGCAGATCGCCCGTGACGAGGGAACGGAAGCGCTGACCCTCGGCCGGCTTTCCGAGCGGGCCGGTGTAACGAAACCCGTGGTCTATGATCATTTCGAAACCCGCCCCGGCCTGCTCGCAGCGCTCTACCGCGAATTCGACGCCCGCCAGACGACTGTGATGGACGCAGCCCTTGCGGCAAGCCAGCCGTCGCTTGCCGACCGGGCCACAGTCATCGCCACCTCCTATGTCGACTGCGTGCTGCTTCAGGGCCGCGAAATCCCCGGTGTGATCGCAGCACTTGCCGGCTCGCCGGAACTCGAAAGGATCAAGCGCGAATACGAAGCGGCCTTCATCGAAAAATGCCGCATCGCGCTTTCGCCCTTTACCGGTGCCGGCACGATCGCCGCAGCCGGCCTCTGGGCCATGCTCGGCGCCGCCGAAGCCCTCTCCTATGCCGCCGCGTCGGGCGACATCACCGCCGTCGAGGCAAAGAACGAACTCTTCGAAACCATCGTCGCGATGGTGGCGAGAAGTATGGGCGGCGGCACGCATCCCGATCACCTGCGCAATACGGCCGGCCTCGCATCGAGATGATCCGGCGGGAATAGCTGTATCGAATCCACCGCCCGCTTCGCCATGGAACTCGGTTATTTCGCGACCCTGGTGAGCGACGCGACGGCCGCCTTCTCGCACCTAATGATGCGTGCGGCGCAAAAGCTGAACGGCCCGACCTACGCCCATGCTATTCTGACGATGGCCGAACTTATCGAAGTCTTGCCCAAGGCGTCTGCTTCAAAGGACAATGCCATGACCATGCTCTTCAAACTGCTCACAAGTGCCAGCTCGGAATCCCTGAACCGCGACCGGCGCAGGTTCCTGACCACCGCGGCGATCGGGATTGCCGCCGCGGGCGCGACCAGCCTGTTTCCGTCCTATCAGGCATCGGCTGCCGCGGGAGATGCTGTCCGCCCGTTTCGCGTCGACACTCCCGAGGCGGACCTCCTCGACCTTCGCCGGCGCGTGCTGGCAACACGCTGGCCCGAACGCGAGACGGTCGACGACCAGACGCAGGGCATACAGCTCGAGAAGATCAAGCCGCTCGTCGATTATTGGGGCACCGGCTACGACTGGCGAAAGGCGGAAGCGAAGCTGAACGCGCTGCCGCAGTTCATCACCGAGATCGACGGCCTAGACATCCACTTCATTCACGTCCACTCGAAACATCCGAATGCCCTGCCCGTCATCATCACCCATGGCTGGCCGGGATCGATATTCGAGAACCTCAAGATCATCGGCCCGCTCACCGATCCGACCGCTCATGGCGGACGCGCCGAAGATGCGTTCGACGTGGTCATTCCGTCGATGCCGGGCTACGGCTTCTCCGGCAAGCCGACCGGCACCGGCTGGGGGCCGGACCGCATCGCGCGGGCCTGGGCGGAACTGATGAAGCGCCTCGCTTACAGCAGCTACGTCGCCCAGGGCGGCGACTGGGGCTCGCCGGTCTCCGGCGCAATGGGACGGCTCGCGCCACAAGGTCTGCTCGGCATCCACATCAACCTGCCGGCTGTCGTGCCGCCCGAAGTTGCCGCGGTGCTCGCCGCGGGCGGGCCGGCGCCGCAGCGACTCTCCAGCGAGGAACGCGCGGCGTTCGATGCCCTCAGCGCCGCAGCCAAGATGGGGAACAGGTCCTATGCCACGATGATGGGCACGAGGCCGCAGACGATCGGCTACGCCATATCGGACTCCCCGGCCGGCCTTGCGGCATGGACGCTCGGTCATCCAGGCTTCACGCACTGGACCTACGACAGCAGCGATCCCGAAAAGTCTCCCGACGAGGTGCTCGACGACATCACGCTTTACTGGTTGACCAACAGCGCCGCTTCCTCGGCCCGGATCTACTGGGAATATGGCGGCGGGCGCAGTCCCGTCCTTGCGGCCGGGGAGAAGACCTCCAAGATCGCGCTTCCGGTCGCCATCACCGTCTTTCCTGGGGAGAGCTACCAGGCCCCGGAGACATGGGCCCGTCGCGCCTATCGCAACCTTATCTATTTCCACAAGGTCGACAAGGGCGGCCACTTCGCCGCCTGGGAGCAGCCGGAGCTCTTCTCCGCCGAGCTTCGAGCAGCGTTCAGGCCGCTGCGCCGACCGATATGAGAGGAGCGGCGGCCCCTCGCCGCTTAGGGATGCCGCCGCGGCCCTGCCGCTTCCCGGCCTCGGCATCAGTCCCTATTCTGCCCCGCCGCCGTGAGGATCAGCTTCGTGATCTCGTCCGGGTGGGAGATCAACGACAGATGGCTGGCCTGGATTTCAATGGTCTTTGCTCCCATGCGTTTGGCCATGAAGCGTTCGAGATCGGGATTGATCGTCCGGTCCTCGGTCGAGACGGCATACCAGCTCGGCTTCGAACGCCAAGCAGCCTGTGTCGTCTTGCCGGTCAGCAGCGCCTTTTGAAACGGCTGCTGCACGGCGTAAAGAACTTTCGCCTTCGCCTCCGGCAGGTCGCCGGCGAAATCACGCAGGAAGGCTTCCTCGCTCAGCCGACCCTCGTCACCGTCAAAGACGATGCCGGCCGAAGCGGGCGGCGTTGGGAAGGTCTTGGCGAGAGCGGTATAATCCTCACCTGCATCCGGCGCCCGCGCCGCCACGTAGACGAGCGCCGAAACATCCGGGTGCACGCCGGCCTCGGTGACCATCATGCCGGAAAACGAATGCCCAACGAGAACCGTCGGGCCGTCTTGTCGGTCGAGCACCCGCTTCACGGCAGCGACAGCCTCGGGCAGCGTCGTCAGCGGGTTCTGTACCGCCGTGGCATTGAGCCCAGCCGCCTGCAGGCGCGCGATCACCTCGGTCCAGCACGAGCCGTCGGCAAACAGTCCGTGCGCCAGCACGACGTTGCGCGCCTTCAAGGGAGCGGATGTCGCGGCCATGCCGCGGGTGGCAAGCAGAGAAGCGGCGGCGCCGGCAACAAGGGCGGCCGAGAAAGTCCGTCTGTTCATCATCATGATCTGGCTCCTTGTGCGTCCAGGAATTGAAGGATCGAAAGCATGTCGGCTCGGGACCGAAGAACGGAAGCCAAGTCAAAATCGGTTGGTCTGTGATGCCGTGTCGGAACGGTTCGCTTTGCCCGGCGGGCGCTGGCCCTCGTCGCGTTGCGGCTCCCGTCGTACTCAAATTCGGTAATTGAAGCGGCTCGTGTATGCAGAAGCCTGCTCGCTGGAGATTTATGTATTCCCATTCGATACAAAGTCAATTATTGAATACGTAACACCTTCGTGATGCCATAAGTGTATACGTTGAGCGGCAAGCACAGTCGCATTTGCATACACAATCGATCGAGCCGTCGATGTTGAAACAGATCGGAGATAACGGAATGGAGAATGGTTTCGAAACCGAGGATGACGGTGATGATCGCGGCTTGCTCTCCGATCGCATTCGCAACGCCCTGACGGACGAGATCGCCGCCGGCAGGCTGGCGGCGGGCGCAGCGTTGGACGAACAGCAGCTTGCCGATCGTTTCGGCGCCTCCCGCACGCCGGTTCGCGAAGCGCTGCGTCAGCTGGCGGCGGGCGGCCTCGTCGAGCTTCGCGCCCGGCGCGGCGGCGTCGTCGCCCGTATGACGCCGGAGCGCATCATGGAGATGTTCGAGACGGTGGCCGAGATCGAGGCCGTCTGCGTCAGGCTCGCGACCTACCGCATGACGCCGCTGGAGCGCAGCCGCCTGATCGAACTGCACGAGCTCTCACGGCCAATCGTCGAAAGCGGCGACGTCAACGCCTATGATAGCTTCAACCGTCAGTTCCACGAGACCATCTACTGCGCCACCCATAACGGCTTCCTCGCCGAACAGGCGATCGCCATCCGCAACCGCCTGAACGCCTTCCGACGCACGCAACTGCGCCAGGGCGAAAGGCTGAGCCGCTCCCGCGACGAACACGAGGCCATCATGCAGGCGATCGCCGAAGGCGACGGCGAGATGGCGTCACGGCGCATGCGCGCCCATATGCTCAACGCCGCCACCTCGCTCAGCCGTTTCATCGAGGCCAACAAGCCAGCGTGAATCTCCCTAAGGAATCGGGCAGTGGTATTTATAATGAGCCATGGTGGTCATCAACTCGTCGCCGGTGGCCCCGCGTATGCCGGGATTCTCCTCCAGGAACGTGCATAGCGTATTGCCGATCGCTTCCGCCGTAGTTCCGACTGGGATACAGACGTTGACACCAACGGCGATTGCAAAATGCGCCGAGTTCACCATCCTGCTGGGTCTGGGAGCGGCTTCGGTAAAAATGCGACGAGCGAGTTGCTCATCACTATTCCATTTGTCCAACCAACCGGCAACATACCCGACGACAAACTGCCGGGACTCGCTGCAATCAGAATAGAGAACGTCACCGCTGGAAAACCCGGCTGGAATCTTTGCAGAAACCGTTGCCAAAAGGGTGGCGACAAGAATGCCCGACATCACATCTCCAAAGCTCGCAATAACGCAGAGCTTTGATCGGGAACGTGTCGGAAATTAGCTTAAAACGTGTCTTCTTTTTTTCTGCAACCAAAAAACAAAATGACAGCTAATCTCACCTCAGCCTCAATCGAACCGACTGACCTCAAGCCCGCTGCCGACCGGCAGCAGCACGCTTGATATCCCTGGCTTGGCACGGACAGCCTCACCATAGCGTTTGAGATCATCGCCTCCCGGGCGCAGCATGTTGTCGGCGACGATGATCGCGCCCGGATTGAGCTTGGGATAGAAGGCTTCGAGGCAGGGAACGTAGAGATCCTTCCACAGATCCACCAGCACGAAGTCGATGCCGGAGGAAAGCGCGCCGATCATCTGGACGGCATCCCCGACCTTGAATTCCACATACTCGGCAAGCCCTGCCCTGACGGCCATGTCGCGTGCGTAGGCAGACTTGTAACCGTGCATTTCCATGGTGATCAGCCGCCCGCCGGAAGCGCGCGCGGCTTCCGCCAGCCATATCCCGGAATAACCAAAGGAGGTGCCGAGTTCGAGGATCGTCGGCGCCTTGAGGCTCCTGGCGAGGATATTGATGAACTGCCCAGTCTCCGGCCCGACTGCGCGCAGCCGCTGATCCTGTCCTCCGTCGCGGCCGCCCGGAGGCAGTTCGCGCGGGCTGTTATGCTCCGTCTCGATCATCGCGTGATAGATGTCGAGCACGTCCTGGATTCCGCTGCCCATTGTCTTCTCCATGACCGCCTGCACGAAATTCATGCGCGTTGAGCAGATGATCATTGCCCGACCGAAACACCGCCGGAAAGTTAAACTTTGGCAATTATCGCCCTTGTTGGCCACCTTGCCGTTGCACATGCCGCCGGCGTCGGTTACATCATGCGCTCAATGGTCGGGTCACCCGGCCACGTAAGCGTTAACGTCACTCAACGCGTATGATCGAACGGCTTTTGCGGCTTCGATCTGCGCGACTATGTCCTGCGGATCGAGCTTCAAAGCCCCGGAAGGACACATGGATAACAATCAACTCAAAGAACAGACTTCACCCGCCCCTGTCATCGAGCGGATCCGCCACGACACGCGACGGCGCACCCTGATGGTCGAAAGCGTCATCGACATCACCCCCGGCATGCGCCGCATCGAATTGACCGGCGGCGATCTCGCCGACTTCACCAGTCTTGCACCCGATGACCACATCAAGATTTTCGTACCGGCCACCGATGGCGGGGAAGAACGCCGTGACTACACGCCGCGCCGCTACGACAATGCCGAACGCAGACTGACCATCGACTTCGCCTTGCACGAGGCAGGCCCCGTGACCCAATGGGCGATCGACGCGCGCCCCGGCGACAGGCTCGAGATCGGCGGACCAAGGGGCTCCGCCGTGGTTTCGAAGACAGTCAAACGATGGCTGCTGATCGGCGACGAAACGGCACTGCCGGCAATCGGCCGCCGGATCGAGGAGAGCAGTGCCGGAACCGTCATCACCACAATCGCAGCCGTCACCGGCCCGTTGGAAGAGCAGGTCTTCACGACATCAGTCGAACTGCACATCCACTGGGCGCATCGGCCTCTCTCGCAGGCAACGGATGCCGCAGCGCTGCTGAAATTGTTGAGCACGGTCGATATCCAACCGGAAACCTTCATCTGGGTCGCGGCGGAAGCCTCGGTAACACGCGATCTCCGCGCCTATCTGCTGGAACGAGGTTGCCCGCTCGGCTGGATCAAGGCATCCGGCTATTGGGTGTTCGGCAAGGCCGACACGACTGAGAAATTCGGCTAGGGGTCATTCCACAGATTCCATTGGTGACGCGCGCTCACTCACTTCGCTCCGGATTTTATGATCCGAAGCGATCCGATGGATGTGAAGGGGTATGAATTGAGCGAAGTCCCCGCATCTGCCGGAACGCTGCGGCAGGTGGGCGTCCGCAACTGTGAGCACCGGGCGCCAACCACCGACTTATCGAAGGAGATCGACCACGCGGCGGGCAGAACCCAATGCGAGCGTCCATCCCAACATGCCGTGGCCGGCATTGATGTAGAGACCTTTGATGCGTCGGGAGGCGGCGATCATGGGCTTGGAGGTCGGAGTCATGGGCCTCTCGCCCGACCATCTCGTCAGTTCGTCCGATCGGTCGAAAAGATCGGGCAGCACTGCGGACGCGGCCAGCTTGAGCGTGTCGAAACGCCCGACATCAAAACCGGCTCCGGGACGCTCGATGTCTGCCAGTCCGGCAACACGAAAACGGTCGCCGATTGCCGCAAAGGCAAGCTTTCGCTTGACGTCTGTCAGGCTGACACTTGGTGCAAGGCCGGATCTTGGAATGGTGAGCGAGTAGCCTCTGACGGAGCGTATGTCCCGGGCCTCGGGCAGATCGGACACGAGGGAACGGATCTGCGGTCCTGCGGCGACAACGGCGGCGTCGACGTGAAGCTCGTCGCGATCCTCGAACCTCAACCCTGTCAGCACCCCTCCCGTTTGGACAAAGCTCGAAACCCTTCTGCCGAAAAGCGTCGACACCTGCCCGCGCCCGATCATCCAGGCGGTCAGCTGGCGGCAAAATTCGGCCGCATCGCCGAGGGCATCATCCGGGGTATAAACGGCGCCGGCAATCTCTCCCTGATACGCGGCAAGCGCCGGTTCGATGTTTTCCGCCTCCATCCGCGTCAGCAGGCGCTGTTCGAAGCCAAGGGCATTCTTGCGCACGACACTGGAATGGGCGGCAGCAAAACTCTGCCGGTCGGCGTAGAGATGCAGCTTTCCGGCGACACGGTAATCGAATTCGACATCGGTTTCCTTAAGCAGGATCGCGAGTTCGTAACGGGATTGCTCGGCGAGGCGCAGGATATCCTGCGTATTGTTCCACCAACGCCTGAACGGGGTATTGGCAATAAATTTCAGCCCCCAACGCAGAAAGTCCCGGTCGAGTTGCCAGTGGATGCGGAAGGCCGGATCGCGCCCCATCGCAATGGCTGGCAGATGCTTCAGCAGGGCTGGCGATGCCATTGCGTCACCGTAGGCCCAGGACAGTTGCGCGGCGTTGCCGGCACTCGCCCCCGTGCCCGGCTCGCCCGCCGCATCGACAAGTGTCACATCATGCCCGGCCCGGGCGAGAAGATAGGCCGACGACACGCCGATGACGCCGGCGCCGATCACCGCAACGCGCCCCATCTCAGGCCTCGTCGCCGACGATGGCCGTCAGCTCGACTTCAACAGGAACCCCACGTGGCAGGGATGCAACGCCGACCGCGATGCGGGCATGCGTCCATCGATCCGGGAAAAGCTCTCGGAGCAGTTCCGAAGCGCCATCGACGACCGCGCCGTGGCGCTCGAAAGCAGCATCTGCCGCGACATAGCCCGCCAGCCGTACGAAGCCCAGGATCTTGCGGAAGCCGCCCGCAGCTCCCTCCAACTGGGCAAGCGCATTGAGAAGCGCCCAACGCGCACATTCTCGCCCCTCTTCGATGGAGACTGATGCTCCGAGGTGTCCCGTCTGCAGCACCACGCCATCCTTCAACGGCACTTGACCGGAAATGGTGATGATATTGCCGGTCCGCACAGCTCCGGAAAATGCACCCGGCGGCGAGGATGCTTCCGGTAGGGCAAGCTCGAGCTGTACCAGCCGTTCGCGCACGCGATTGCTTCCAGCCGACGAAGCATTGCGTGCCTTGCGGGCCGCCGCTTCTGCGCTGCGGTCGACGAAGGCCCTCATGATATTCCTGTCGAGTTCAGTCAGCCGGTATTCCGGGTGCCATTGGATACCCAGGCAAAAGCCGTCTGTTTCTCCTTCGAATGCCTCGATGATGCCGTCCGGCGCCCTTGCAGCGACACGGAATCGTCCGTGGCCGGCCAAAGCATGCCGATGCAGGCTGTTGACGCGCGCCGACCTCTTCCCGACCCAGTTGGCGAGCACGCTGCCCTGCTCGACGATGATCTCGTGCGCCAGCACGTCGGGGACATCTTGCGGGATGTGGGATACGGCGGCGGCGGCCGGCAGCTCGGTTTGAAATTTGCCTCCAAGGCATTCACCGATCAGTTGCATGCCATGGCAGATGCCGAGAAGCGGCTTGCCGGTTTTCAAGGCTTGCTCGACCAGCTGAATTTCGAACTGCCTGCGCGCCCCTGTCACCTCCGTCCCCGGCCGCGCACCGGTAAGGAGGATTCCATCGGCGAGTGCCAAGGCCGGTGCCAGGTTCCGGGTATTGTAAGGCAGGATCAACGGAATTCCCCCTGCCTCGGCTATGGCGTCCGCATAGTTGGCGCGTACCACATACTCCTTCTCGGTCGGAGCATCAGGCGCTTCGCTGAGGTCGGGCGTCATGAGGATCACCGGCCAACGAGGTTCATCCGATTGCGTTGCATGCCGACGTGCGTCGCCGGTGGCAACGGTCGTTTCAATGGTCATGGTCTTGGCCTTGTGATGACGAGTTAGCGGGTGGCCGGAAGGGCTAGCCGGCGCGAGAGGACCGAGAAAGGCCAGGCTATCGCGAAATAGCAGAGGCCGACGGCAATGTAGATTTGCAAGGGCAGGAAATACTCGGTCGCCATTGACCGCCCGGTGAGAACCAGTTCGTTGACGGTAATCAGCGAAGCGAGCGAAGAATCCTTGAGCAGCGAGACGAAGGTGATGATCATGGGCGCCAGAATGACACGCGCGACCTGCGGCAGGATGATCAGGACGAAGCTCTGGACCGGGGTGAAGCCCGCGGCCAACGCTGCCTCGCTCTGCCCGGCAGGTATAGCCTTCAGGCCGGCGCGGAAAAGCTCTGCGACCTGGGCCGCGAAACACAACGCCAGGCCCGCAATCGCCGCGCCGAAAGCATCAAAGACGATCCCGATACCCGGCAAGCCGAAATAAAGCAGAAACAAAACCGCCAGCAGCGGCACGCCACGCACGATCGTCACATAGAGGGCCGCAAAATACCTTAGCGCCGCGAAACTGGATTTCTGGCAGAGCGAAAGCAGCAAGCCAAAAACGAATGCCAGGGCAAAGGCACAAACGGAAAGCAGGGCCGTATTCACCATCGCCCGCAGCAGGAGAGGCAGCCATTCGGCACCATAATCGCCATAGGGCGCTAGGAAAGCGCTCATCCTTTCAATCTCCCATAACGTCTTTCGAGGAACCGCGTGACCTGCATCAATGGCAAGCTCAGCAACAGGTAGAGTGCCGCCGCCGTCGCGTAGATCATTGTTGTCTGGAAGGACGACGTCACCATTGAGCGGGCAAAGAACATGATTTCCGGCGCCGCGATGGCCGAGACGACGGATGTATCCTTGAGAAGCTGCACCGCGTAGTTCCCGAGCCCTGGAAGCGCTATCCGCATGGCCTGCGGCGTCAGGATCTCAAAGATGGTCTGGAGCGGGGTCAGCCCTGCGGCAAGCGCCGCCTCCGCCTGCCCGCCAGGCAGCGCGGCGAAACCGGCGCGAAAGATTGCACAGGTGATCGCCGCTCCGATGAGCCCGAGGCCCAGGACGGCCGCCGTGATCGACGTCAATTTCACGCCGATGCTGGCAAGCCCGAAGTAGAGGATGAACAGATGCGTCAAGGCCGGCACATTGCAGAGAATCTCGCAGCAGACATCGATCGCCAGATCGATGAATTTGATCCCGGCAAATTGCCTGAGCAGGGCGAGAAGGAACCCGAAGGCGGCTGCGAGCGCCAGCGAGGCGATCGTGACGAAAACGGTTACGCCAAGCCCGGCGACGAGCCCCTGGACGACCGAGAAGAATATCGAAAATCCGGTCATGACGCGCCTAGTGCCGGATCTTGTTGAGAAACGCTTGCGTTCGCGCTTCGCGGGGAGCGGTTATGACCTGGCGCGCCGGCCCGGCTTCGACGATGGTGCCGCCGTCAAGAAACAGGACGCGATCGGCAATGTCGCGCGCAAACGCAATCTCGTGCGTGACGATCAGCATCGTGCGCCCTTCGGCTGCCAGCTCCTCCATCACTTTCAGAACCTCCTGGACCAGTTCGGGATCGAGTGCGGATGTCGGCTCGTCGAACAGCATGAGCTTTGGCTTCTGGGCAAGCGCCCGCGCGATAGCGACACGTTGCTGCTGGCCACCGGACAGTTCGAGCGGTGAGGCGTCGGCGCGGTGCGTCATATGGACTTTGGCCAACATCTCCAACGCCAGTTCGCGGGCCTCGGCAGCAGGCAGGCCGCGCACCTTGCGCGCCGCGATCGCCACGTTTTCCGTCACCGACAGATGCGGCCAGAGATTGAAGAGCTGGAAGACCATGCCCATCTCGGCGCGTTGCGGTGCAAGTTGCCGGTCGCTCATGACATGGCCGTTGCGCGCACCGATGCGCTCGCCATCGAGGCGGATCTCGCCGGCACTGGGCTTTTCCAGAAAATTCATGCAGCGCAGACAGGTGGATTTCCCAGAGCCGGATGGACCGATCAGGGCAATCTTCTCACCTGGCGCGACATCGAAATCAATGCCTTTGAGAACTTCGATAGGACCATAGCTCTTGCGCAGGCCTGCAACGCTGAGAAGCGCATTCATCGCCGTTTCCTTATGCGATTATATCTACAGCGCCGCGCGTCTTTTCAGACGCGCCAAGGACGCTGTAGCACTTTGAATTGCTGGATAATTTTCTCCTGAAATCGATTCCGATTTAAGGAATTATGCAGTAGGCGAAGAGGGTGGACGAAAGCTGCCGTGTAGATTCCGTCCGCACGGCCGTTCAGCCGCCAGCTGCGCAAGACGGCAGCTTGTAATCTGCCGGGCGATCGACGCCGGCTCGGAAGTTTTGGCCCACCGGCTTGAACCAGACATCCGACGACAATCCGTAGCGGGCGCCGATTTCCTTCATCTCGCAAGTCTTCCACATATCAGCGATGATGGCGTCCATCTTCTGGCGCAGATCGTCGTTCTTCTGATTGAGGCCATAGACCACCTGGCCGAGACCGGTCAGCAGCGGGAAGTCCGGGCTGTTATCGGTGAAGGCAAGGAAGTGCATATTCCAATCAGGGTTCTGCTTGATGGCATAGGAGACCACCGGCGGATCGCCGATGACCGCGTCGATGCGCCCGGCAATAAGATCGCGCACGGCCGCGTCGGACGTGTCGTAGAGCGAGAGCTGAAGATCTTTGATGCTCTTCAATTCCGGAATGAACGAAAAGCCGGTGATCGTGCCGATCTTCTTGCCTTCCAAATCGGAAAGCTTGTCCCAACTCGTCTTCGTCGATTGCATGATGCCATTTTTGAAGTAGTGGATCGGCTCAGACAAACTCATGATCTTCGTACGCTTTTCGGTCCAGCCCATGGTGCCGAGCATGACGTCGACGCGGCCTGACTGAACGGAGGCGATCGTACCCGACCATTCCATGAGCGCCGGCTCAATCTTGAGGCCGAGCTTGTCGGCAATGCGCTGCATGATTTCACCGTCGTAGCCTATCAGCTTCCCGTCCTGCCAGCCGGAGCCGGGCATGTCGCCGGTGAAGGCAACCGTCAGCTTGCCCTGCTCGGCAAGTTCGAAAGCATTGGCGATAGATGAAAGGGACATGAAGCTGCCTGCCAGCAGAGCGCACGTCACCATCCTTCTCGAAAGAGAAAGTGCCATTGTTCTGTGATCCTTGATTTGTTGGTTCCCCGGTCCGGTGGTTTCTGCTCCCCGGATGTCGCGTTCGACGAGAAGAAACTTGACACTGAAGACCGCGCCTGAATTTTATAAATCAGACATTTTCTTTGAAAAAAGGACATGGCTGCGCCATGATCACATCCGAGCAACCTCCTGAAGCATCCGCCGGCGAGCCAGACTATGTGCGCTGGCTCGACGATCTTTGGGCCGAGCGGCTTCTGGTCGCACGCGACCGAAAGGCCGATCTCTCCGTCGGCATTCTCCTCTGGCCGACCTTCCCGATGATGTCGCTGACGGGTATCGTCGAGCCTCTCAGGCATGCGGCGGACTTCGCCGACAATTCCCGTCCATTACATTGTCGCTGGTCGATCATGGGGGCTCCGGGCCATGCAGCGGTCGCCAGCTGCGGCATCCGGGTTCATGCCGATGCGCCCTACACCAACCCGACCGACTTCGACTACGTCGTGGTTATCGGTGGCCTGCTGCCACATCTGCGCGCTGCACCCAGCAAGCATCGCGACTATCTCAGGGTGGCGGCATCGGCAGGTGTCCCGGTAATTGGTGTTTGCACGGGCGCCTTCGTCTTGGCGCAGGAAGGACTGCTTGCCGGACGCAAGGCGTGCGTTCATCCGTTTCATGCGGAGGATTTCCGGATTGCCTTTCCGCGTCTAGCCTTCTCCACGCGCGATGATTTCCTGATCGAAAACGGTCGCATTACCGTGCCTGGCGGCGTATCGATCCTGTCGCTGATGACTGAACTCATCCGCACGCATTGCGGACCGGATCGGGCGGCTAAGGCGGTGCACCAGCTTTCGCTCACGGAGCAGAAGCACATGAGCGTCTTCGATCACGGCCGCGCCACAACATTTCGCCGCACAGAAGATTCGCGCATACAGCGAGCCGTCGTTCTCATCGAGAGTCGGAAAGGCCGCGACGTCTCACCGGAACAGGTGGCCTTTATGGTCGGCCTGTCGCCACGCCAGTTCGCGCGTCTCTTCCAGGACAATATCGGCATGACCCCGAAGCGCTTTATCGTCGAGACGAGATTGCGCTATGGCCGTTTTCTGGTCGAAAATAGCCCACTGCCCATGACGGCGATCGCCTTTGAAATCGGATTCTCCGACTCCGCCCATTTCGCGACCGCTTTTCGCAAGAAGTATGGGAAGCCTCCCAGGAGTTTCCGCTGATCTTTGTCGGGTCACCACGGCAGGATCGAAAACCGACTTCGACACCATTGCGATTTAATCGGATACGACTTATATAGGTCTCATCGTTAGAAAGCCCGGACAGGATGGACCGATGCCGACATCTAAAGCAGCTAAGGGGCCGGATATGCCCGCGCCCGCCTCCCCGCCGGCGGGCAAGGACGGCCGGAAACTTTCGAATTTCCTGTGCTTCGCGGTCTATTCGGCAAATCTCGCCTTCGGCCGCGCCTATAAGCCAATCCTGGACGAGCTTGGCCTGACCTACACCCAATATATCGCTATGGTGGCCCTCTCCGAAGAGGACGACCAGACCGTCGGCGTGTTGGGGGAAAAGATGTTCCTCGAATCCAACACCCTGACTCCCATCCTCAAGAAGCTGGAGTCGAATGGTTTTATCACCCGTCACCGCGATCCCGCCGATGAACGGCAGGTGCGGGTCAGCCTGACGCCGGCAGGACGCCAACTGGTTGAAACCGATCCCGGCAACGCGCTGCTTGGCGCCATCGGCCTCGGCGACGACTTTCCCGTCGTGCAGAAATCGGTGACGACGCTACGCGACAACCTGCTGCGGTCAACGCAGGGCGAACCGGGGAAATCGTGATCGCGGCATCAGTCGCCTGATCCGGGCCGGGTCTACTGCCGCAGCGGCCGGAACGCCGTCCTAAGCTCGGCAGTGAAAGCCATCGGCTGTTCCCAGGCGGCGAAGTGACCGCCCTTCGGCAGCCGGTTGTAGTGGATGAGCTTCGGATAGGCCTTCTCCGCCCAGCTCTGCGGCGCCTGGTAGATCTCATCGGGAAAAGCACTGACCGCCACCGGGATCTTGATGCCCCTGGGGTCGAAGAACCCGCCCGACGGATGGTGCGCGTTGTCCCAATAGAGGCGTGCCGAGGAGATTGCGGTGTTCGTCAGCCAGTAGAGCGTGACGTTGTCGAGGATATCGTCCTTGGTCAGCCCCTCGGGCTCTCCGTCGAAAACGCGGGCGATTAGCCGGTAACTGCGGATGTCGTGATCGAGCATCCACGACGCAAGCCCGATCGGCGAGTCGACGATGCCGTAGAGCGTCTGCGGCCGGTTGTTCATCTCGATGGCATAGCCCAGCCCATTCTTGTAGAAATCGTCGAGCTGATCGAAGGCGCGCCTTTCGTCCGGCGACAGGTCGGCTGGCGGCATGCCGCCGGCGGCAAGAGCCTTGGCGATGTCAGCCGGAACCGTGGCCGCCATGTTCGTGTGGATGCCGAGCAATCCCGGCGGCTCCTGCACCGCCATCAATTCGGTGACCGCGTTGCCCCAGTCGCCACCCTGCGCCACGAACTTCGTGTAGCCGAGACGTTGCATCAGCGTCACCCAGGCGTGCGCGATGCGCGGCGGGTTCCAGTTCCCCGACCCCGTCGGTTTCCCGGAAAAGCCGTAGCCCGGCAAAGACGGGATCACCACGTCAAATGCGTCCTCTTCGCTCCCGCCATGCGCCGTGGGATCCGTGAGCGGTTCGATGATCTTCAGCTGCTCGATGATCGAGCCAGGCCATCCATGTGTGACGATCAACGGCAGCGCATTTTTATGCTGGGAGCGCACGTGAATGAAGTGGATATCCAGCCCGTCGATCTCGGTGATGAATTGCGGCAAAGCATTGAGCCGCGCCTCCATCTTACGCCAGTCGTAATCCGTCGCCCAATGTTTCGCGAGTTTCTGGATCGTTGCGAGCTGCACGCCCTGGGATTCGTCCGCAACAGTCTCCTTGTCAGGCCAACGGGTGGCCGCGACGCGCCGGCGCAGATCGTCAAGCTGATCCTCGGGGAAATTGACGCTGAAGGGGCTAAGCCCGTCGCCGTTTGCCTCAGCGCTGCGCGTCCCGCCAAGCATGCCGATGGCCCCGGCGGCGGCCGTGGCCGCAAGCAGCTCGCGCCGCGTGGGCGTTGATAGGGATGTGGGTGGCATGACGCTCTCCTCTCCGTTTGATCTGTTCGGAAACGGACGAAGATCGACTGACCGACCTCGTTCGCAGCAGCAGGTCATTCGCGTCTGTCCGGGGACTATGCGCCCGGGCAATACAGGGGTCAACTTACCCTGTCAGGCTGTACCTCGACTGTCTCGATGGACGACTGGTCATTGCAAAGAGCCGTGGCTGTGGGCAGCATCGGCGCGAGATTGATGAGGAGAGGAGAATGCATGCCCGACATCGCGATGGGCGTCTTGAGCCAGAACGGAACCGTTCTTCTGGCCAGGCGCAGTTCGGAGCGCAAGGTGCACCCGGATCGCTGGAGCCTCCCGGGCGGCCATATCGAAGAGGGTGAAGACGCCGAGACGGCAATGTGCCGGGAATTGATGGAAGAAATAGGCGTGACGCCGGAGCTCTGGCAGTTTGCAGGACGGTTCGGATCGGAAGGCCCGCCCGAAGCATCCGTCACGTTCCATGTCTATCACGTCGATAAATGGCACGGCCGGCCGCGACTTATCGGTGATGAACACACCGAGCTCAGATGGTTCACCGCCGCCGCGATAGAAAAAGAAGCCGAATTGGCGTTGCCTCAGCTCACTGAGATGCTGGCAAACCTGGCCATGCGGGAACCAGGCACGCCCGCTTAGGTCGCTTGGCGGTCACGACGTCCCGCCGGCTGAACGGGCCTTCAGCGCGCATGATGCTGGACGTCGTCAAGCGCACCAGCCTCCATCATCTCGGCCGCCCTCGCATAACCGCCGCCCATTCCGTCGAGAAAATGCAGGTGCGAATCCGGCCTGTCCGATGGCACGAGACAAGTCATCAGCGCATGCGACTGGCGGTGCAGTCCGAAGTTGATCTCGCCGCGCGCCCTTGCCGGAACGAGGATCGCTTCGACCCTGTCGATCTGTTGCGGCGTGCAGTCCAGCGTCAGGCGCAAACCGTCGTCGAACTTGCGGAAATCCGAATTGGCGGCGACCTCCGACCAGCCTTTCGCATCGACCTGCTTCCCACTTTCTCCTGACAAAGGAACACCGCCGGGAAGCGGATGAGACTGGCGCGGCGCGGCATCGAAAACCGCAAGCACACGTTTCGCCAGCGCCGCAAAGACCTCGGGACCGATATGGTCACTTGGCTCGACCAGCAGCGACAGGATCTCGCCACGTTGGCTTGGGAACGGGGTCCAGTCACAGCTGAGGCCAGCCAGATCAGGCTTCGTCGCGTAGCGGCCCGGCTTGACCAGATACCGGCCGCTCTTGATCTGCTGCTCCGCCCATTTGAGCCCTCCCCCTGCAAACATCGCATAGGTCGCGTTTTCCGAAGCCGCATAGCGGGCAATTCTGACGTCGCGCCCACTATTGCGGATTTCACGCACGGTCAGCAGCCCGATCCGAAGGGTAAGATCGAGATCGCTTCTTGCAAAGCTCGCGACCTGCCGCAACGCCGAGGTCGCGGCCATGATGCCGTGCGGCGGCAAGGCGAATGCCGCCCCATCCCCACGAAACACGAAGGGGAAATCGAACGAACCCCAGGCATTGCCGAGCGCCGCGATAACAGATGCGCCGGCATAGTTGACGTCTTCATAGCGCCCCGACCGGATCGCCGCGGTCGAGCTGACGACGTCGGTGATGCCGATCAGCCAGTCATCGGGCAACGGCTCATAGACATCAGGATCGAGCACGAGCGAAAACTCGTCATAGGCCTGGTGCGGTTGGGCGTGGCTATTGATCATGGCGTATTCTCCAGATCGGCAAGATTTCCGGTGCCTGCTACCTCAGGAAGGGGTCTGCCGGCGATCGGCAGGCCCTCCGCATCAAATCCTCTGGCGGTGAGGTCTACCCTTCCGCGCTCAGACAAGCTTGGTCTCGACGTCGATATTGCCGTGTGTCGCCTTGGAATAAGGGCAGATGCCATGGGCTGCCTCGATCAGCTCCTGCGCGACGTCGCGATCGATGCCGAGCAGGCTGACATTGAGGCGCGCCCTGAGGAAGAAGGAACCGTTATCGACGTTAAGATCGATCTCCGCATCGACCTCGGGACCGGCCGGCAGCGTGATCTTCCGCTGCGAGGCGGCGAACTCGATGGCGCCGATATAGCAGGCCGACCAGGCGATGCCGAACAGGTTTTCGGCAGCTGGATGAGGTTGCGGCAGCTTGATGTCGATCGTGCCGTCGCTGCTGCGTGCAGAGCCGTTGCGGCCGCCGGAGATGTGGGTTTTGCCGGTAAAGAGAAGCTTCTCGGTCATGGTGATATCCTTTCGGTTTGGATTTATTACGCATCCGATTAAATCGGATGCGCTCTAATACGCCGCACCAAAACCGATGTCAACAACATTCCGATTTAATCGGATACGATTTGTTTCTCCGACAAACTCATCACATCAAGGCAATCCTCGACGGCAGCTGCGCGAGCAGACCTATCCGCTGAGCAAAGTCACGTCTTGCCCGGGAACAGAGCCCTCTATAGGTTCTGCCGGCAAGCGCGAGGTGGCGTCCATGAAAAGCCCGGAGAGATGACATGTCCTCCATAACAGCAGACAATGCGGGACAGTATGGGGACAGCCGGAAGCTCGCCGCGCGGGCTCGGCTGCACAGCCAATACACCATCGCCGAGACGGCCTGGTTTCCATGGGTTGCGGCGCGGTTGTCCCTGAAGCCAGGCGCTCGTGTCCTCGACGTCGGCTGCGGGCCGGCCTGGTTCTGGGCAACAACGGCAGGTCTGCTGCCGGAGAATCTTGACCTGACGCTCGCCGACCTTTCACAAGGCATGGTCGACGAGGCGGTGGCGCGTTGCAGCGCCCTGCCATTCGGCTCCGTCCGGGGTTGCCAAGCCGACGCAGCCGCACTCCCCTTCGAAGATGGCGTGTTCGATGCCGTGGTCGCGATGCATATGGTCTATCACCTGCCCAACCCGGCCGCCGGCATCGCGGACATGTCAAGAGTGCTGAAACCAGGCGGCTTACTCGCGGTCACAACCAACGGCGCCGGCAATATGCGCGAGATCTACGAGCTAACGACCATATTCGGCAGTGCCCCATCCGATCCGGCTGCCGAAGCCTTCGGATATGACGCTGCCGAACGATTGATGCGGTCGCAATTTGGAAACGTGAGCATGTCGCAGCATCCGGCAAGCCTGCGGATCACTGAGCCCGAGGATGTATTCCTGGCGCTCACCTCCTATCCACCCGGCGATGGCGCCGGCGAACTGCAGCTCACCAAGTTCCGTCAAGCCATTGCCGATGCGTTCAGGCAGTGCAACGGCGTGCTTGAGGTCCGCAAGGAAACTGCGCTGTTCTTGAGCAGGAAGACGGCCTGATCCGATCACTGCATCTGCTGCGACGTTACGAGCGCGGCCGGCCGTCGTCGAACAGCGTGGCGAGCCACTGGTAGTATCGCGGCTGCTGCTCTCGCAGCTGGCTGCGCGAATAAGGCGGCCGATCGATGTCACCGAACAGGTAGACGCTGGCCGTGACCGCGAAGAACTCGTGACCATTGCTCATCATGTAGGAATCGCCCGGCCAGACCCGCCGGCCGATATCGAAGAATTGCTTGACATCGGGATTGTCGAATCCGCCCGGAAGCATCCGGTCGTGATAGGCATGCAGAAGTTCATGCAGGATGATCGGCTTGTCGGGCGCAAGACTTTTGACGCGCAGGTCGATGCCGGTCTTGCTGCTGTAATGGCCGGGCCCGGCTTTTGCGGCGGCTGGGTTGGCCCAGATCCTGATCGTGCGCATGAAGGTGAGAACATCGGGTTTAAGATCGACATGCTCGACAATGTCGAGCTGCCGCTTGACGGCCGCGACCATCTCCCGGTCGGGCTCCGCGCCCTTGGCGTTGGTGAGATCGACCTGCCATCCATGATAGTTGAAAACCAGCGGATCGGCTGACGCCGCCCCCGCTGCCGAGATCATGATGGCGATGGCGGCGCAAAGCGCCAGAATTCTCGAAATCGGTCTCACGGCCCCTCCTCAACATGTCCGACGCGGACTGTTGCACAGGCACCCTGAAGGTACAATCGCGTCATCACGGCGTTGATGTCGCGCGCATAAAGTCGGGAAAATGCCGATGTCGCCGAGCGGCGCTCAGACCTTCTCTTTCTTCCTGATTTTTTCCTTCGGTTCCACCGGCGCATCGGGCGTCGGGGCCAGAAGTTTGCGCAGCGATCCGATCTTGTCCTTCACCAACGGCCGGAAGCGCGTCGCGCGATAGGGCATGTCGGCAGCACCATAACCCTCCGGCCCGTCGTCATTGCCGCGATTGATTTCCGCAAGCTTCACCCCGATGAAGGTGCCGTCGATATAATGGGTATATTCGCCCACCCAGCGGATCGTATAGATCTCGCCTTTGCGGATGAGCTGGTCGATGCTGACATGCTTGAAGGTATCG
This sequence comes from Rhizobium leguminosarum bv. viciae USDA 2370, assembly GCF_002008365.1. GTDB lineage: Bacteria > Pseudomonadota > Alphaproteobacteria > Rhizobiales > Rhizobiaceae > Rhizobium > Rhizobium leguminosarum. The sequence continues at coordinate 166,462 of NZ_MRDL01000051.1, read as the reverse complement.
TTGATGCAGACGACCTTCTGGCCGACGTGGAAATCATAGCTCATGGATCAAACTCTCGAAACGGCAATCCGCCTGGCCGATCTATAGCGTGCCCTGCGGCGGGGATGAACCGTTTTCTGCCAGCCGGCCCAATTGCGGCCGCAACATCAGCATCCGCCGCATGGTTCAGGAGGACATGCATCAGTCGCAATAGGCCTTGCCGCTTTTGCGGGAGCGAAGATCGAAGTGGAAGTGGTTCCAGTGCTCCGGGTTGCTGCCAGGCCCCAGCACGGTGTTGAAATAGCGGCAGCTGTCGCTGCGCACCGCCTTCAGCAGCCGCCCCTCGCGCAGCGAGAACAGGCCCTTCTTGCGCACGTCGATCTCGTGGCCGTTCTTCAGCACGAACTTGCCGACGTCGATGGCGTTGCCGCGGGCGTGTTCCGACATCGGATTGTATTTCTGCCGGCTGTTGTTCATGCGCCGGCAGGAATAGCCGCCGAGCGGCTGGATCGTCTTGATGCCGGACCAGTAACGGTAGCGGGCGGACGGCGCCAGTTCGTTCTTGACCCATTTGGCGAAGGCGAGCGTCACCTGGCAGTTCAGCGTTACAGCCGGGCGGACGCCGATATTGCCGGAAAGCCCCTTCAGCGACACCGGATAAGGCACCTGGCAGGCCGGACCGTTCGAAATCGGCGGCTTGTCGTCGAAGAGCACGCCCATGCGCTTCAACTCGCGCCGGCAGGCAAGCTCGGAGGATGGCATGACGCTGGGATCGACGGGTGCCGCCGGCTCGCTCATCATCGGATTGTTCGGCCGCAGCATCGCGACCTCTTCGCTCTCGTCCTCTTCGGGAACACGGGTCGGCGCCACCACCGGGCTGCCATCGTTCCAGGCGGGCGCCCGGCTCATCTGCGTCTGCGCAGCCGGCTGCGGCATTGGTTGCTGCGCGGGCTGGCGCATAGGCTGGTTGAGCTGCGTCGGATTGTCGGTGCCGATGCCGTCGACAACAGGCTCGGTGGCATTGCCCTCGGCGATCTGCTGCTGTTGTTCCTGCGCCAGCCCGACGACCGGCTCGGCCCCGAGCTCATCATCCATGTTGACGCCGCCGGATGGGATCGCAAGATCCTGCGTGCCGCCCCAGTTCTGGTTCTGCTGCGCCAGCGCCTCGTCACTGTCGATCATCGGCAGCTTGCGCCCCGGTGCGGTTTGCGGCGGAGCGGCTCGTGCAGCGTGGCCGGTACCGGCAAGGTTCGGCGTGTCAAGGTAATCGACGGAGCCCTGGCTATTGCCAACGGGCGCGCTGGAAATCGGATAGGAGGCCTGACTTTCCACAGGTGCCATTCGGACCGAGGGCGCCATGCGCGCCGCTGGCGCCCGCGCGGGCGAGATCGAGCTGACCCTGGTGCCGTTGTCGACATTGGCCGGCGGCACCAGTCCGTCGCTGATCGAACAGGTGGTCAGCGCCGCCGAAAGGATAACGGGCAAAAGGGTTCGCCGAGGAAAGGAAACAAACGCCATACTCTTATCGCTTCCGCAGGCTGGCTGGGCAGTGACCGAAAAAACTCACTCTAATTTTAATTAAAAACGGTGAATGAAAACTTACCGGCACAATCTGAACGCGACGGAATTGAAAAAGGCCGGTTTCCCGACCTTTGATCTCTCCGCTTCCTCACGCTGCCCGTGTGTATCGGGTCCCTGCTGACTGCTCCCCGCGCAGGCGGAAATTCGCAAGCAGCGTCTTCAGCTGGGTGCTCTCGTCGGCGAGTGTACGGCTTGCCGCCGTCGTCTCTTCGACCATTGCAGCATTCTGCTGGGTCATCTGGTCCATGTGGTTGACGGAACCGTTGATCTCGTTCAGCCCGGTCGACTGCTCGCGTGCCGCCGTGGCGATCGAGGCGACGTGGTCGTTGACCTGATTGACCAGCGCCTCGATTTCCAGCAGCGCTTCGCCCGTCGAGCGCACCAGCGCCACCCCGCCCTCGACTTCCGTCGCCGATCGGCTGATCAGTTCCTTAATCTCCTTGGCCGCATTGGCGGAACGCTGGGCGAGTTCGCGCACCTCTTGCGCAACGACCGCAAAGCCGCGGCCCGCTTCGCCGGCACGTGCGGCCTCGACGCCCGCATTCAGCGCCAGAAGATTCGTCTGGAAGGCGATCTCGTCGATGACCGAGATGATCTGACCAATGCGGTTGGAGGAATCCTCGATCCGGCCCATCGCGGTCACCGCATTGCGGACGATCTCGCCGGATTTTCCGGCACTTGCCTTGGTCTCGGCCACCATCTCGCGCGCCTCGTTCGCCCGTTCGGATGCCGTCTTGACCGTCGCGGTGATCTCGTCGAGCGCTGCCGCCGTCTCTTCGAGTGCGGCCGCCTGCTGCTCCGTGCGCTTCGACAGGTTGCCGGTCGCCTCGCTGATGTCGGAAGCGCTTTCGTTGACGACATGGCTCGATTCGGCGATCGCATGGATCACGCCGTTCAGTGCATCGACAGCGGCGTTGAAATCGCCCCTCAGCTTGGCGTAATCCTCGCCGATATCGCCGATCGCAACCGTCAGGTCACCGCCCGCAAGCTTCTCCAGGCCGACGCCGAGCGCCTGCATCGCTAGAGTTTGCCGCTCGGACGCCGAACGCAGACTTGCCTCGTTGCCGCGACGCTCTTCCTCGATCTGCCGCTGCCTATCGTCTTCCCGCCCGCGCAGCGCGCTACGCTCATCGACGGAGTCGCGCAGCACCAGCAGCACCTTGGCCATCTGGCCGATCTCATCGCGACGGTCACTGCCGGCGATCTCCACCGATGCTTCTTCGGCGGCAATCGCGTTCATCGCTGCCTTCAGCCGGGCGATCGGCGCCGTGACGCTGCGCACGATGGCATAGGCGATCGCGATCGTGGCGGCGGCGCCAAGCAGGCAGAGCACTGCGGCCCACATCGCGTTCTGGCGATAGAGCGCGGCAAGATCATCCGCATAGACACCGGTGCCGACGATCCAGCCCCAGGGCTCGAAACCGGCGACATAGGAATACTTCAGCACTGGCTGGTCGGCGCCCGGCTTCGGCCAAAGATAATCGACGAAGCCCTTGCCGTCCTTCTTCACCTTGTTGACGAACTCAACGAACAGGAACTTGCCCGTCGGATCCTTCATCTGGGAGATATCGGTGCCGTTCAGCTGCGGCTTGATCGGGTGCATCACCATGGTGGGACGCATGTCGTTGATCCAGAAATAACCGTCGGCGCCGTAGCGCATCGCGCCGATCACGTCCTTGGCGGCCGCCTGCGCCTGTTCGCGGGTCATCGTGCCCGCCTGTTCCATCTTGTAATATTTGTCGAAGATGCCGAGCGCCGTCGCATCCATTTGCGCCAGCCCCGCCTTCCGCTCCGCTTCCAGCTCGGAATAGGAATAGTTCAGAAAGAAGACCATCGTCGCCGCAAGCACGGCAAGCGTGAATCCGACGAGGCAGTAGAGACGGGTGGAAATCTTGACGTTGCGCATGAGGTTCCCGGCGATTCTTGTATTTGAGATCGATCGCATTCTGAATTGCCGGAATTACTGGAGCGTAAAGCTTAATTAGAAGGCCATTAAATAACGTAACGTCAGGTGACAGCCGTAAAATTCAACCATTTGAAATCGAATGAAATTTCGATCGGCAAAGGCGGCAACATTTTTCCCGCCGGCTGCCTCTAGCACCCGGCATTGCTGTCTTTTACAGCCCACGGCCTTTGCACTAGGGTACTCTCCAGTGAATCGCCGGCCCGACGCCGCACCCAGATGGAGAAAACTTGATGACCGATGCCGCCAAGCCGAGAGGCGAACTGACGCTGCGCACACTTGCGATGCCCGGTGATGCCAATCCGGCTGGCGATATCTTCGGCGGCTGGGTCATGGCGCAGATGGACCTTGCCTCCGGCATCCGCGCCACTGAGCGCGCCAGGGGCCGTGTCGTCACTGCCGCCGTCAAGGAGATGGCTTTCGAGCTGCCGGTCAAGATCGGCGATACGCTGTCGGTCTATACCGATATCGAGCGCGTCGGCCGCACCTCGATCACGCTCTGCGTCGAAGCCTGGGCGAACCGCGCCCGTTATGCCAAAATGGAAAAAGTGACGGCCGGCACCTTCATCATGGTGGCGCTCGACGAAGAGGGCAAGCCCAAGCAAGTCCCCGAGGAGTGACAGGCCGGGGATCGACAACATGGAAACGGTCAGTTCGCCGGAGGTCTTCCTTCACATCAAGGTGGTGATGGGCATGGTCATCAGCCTTTCGCTCGCCAGGGTGCTGACCGGCGTTGCCGGCATCGTCCAGCATCCAGCCAAGGCCAAGGTCTACCCCATCCATCTCGGCTGGGCGCTGTCGATGTTCCTGTTCATCATCCATATCTGGTGGTGGGAATATCGCTTGCAGGCCGTGCCGGCCATCGGCTTCGGCATCTATCTCTTCCTGATCTGCTTCTGCAGCCTGTTCTTCCTGCTCTGCGCCCTGCTCTTTCCTGCCTCGCTCGACGAATATGGCGGCTACGAAGAATATTTCATTTCCCGGCGCAAATGGTTCTTCGGCATCCTCGGCCTGACCTACGCCGTCGATATTCTCGATACGGCGATCAAAGGTCATGAACGCATCCTCTCTCTCGGCTGGGAATATCCCGCGCGCAACATTGTCTACATCATCCTCTGCACCATCGCCGCCTGGACTCCCAACCGCCGCTTCCACGCCACCTTCGTCATCGCCAACCTGATCTACCAGATAAGCTTCATCTTCCGTCTCTATGATGGTCTAGGGTGAGACGTGGTCCCGCGAAGCGCGGGGCAATCGATCCAGTGAATCGATTGCCAGGTCGAACGCCCTGAGCCCATGCGAAGGGTAGCCGCAAACTCCATCCCCACAAAGCCGTCGCACACATCACTCGCCGGCGTCCGTGACCCTGCGCACCCCACCCGCCCATCGAAGCCAGACGGCCGCATAATGCGCAGCGCACGCACACGCTGCCAGGATCGCGATGTGATGCAGGAAGAACCCGATCGTGGACTCCTGGAAGTCCCAGAAATCGATCGATGGCCGGGCAATGAGCCGGTTTCCGATTCCCATGACGAACAGGCTGTGGATGCCTAACGCCGCTATTCCGCCTGCAACTGCACGAAGGGATGCAGTCCTGATCGCGTCCGGCGGCCCGACCCGCAACAGCCGGCCCGCTACGGCCATGATCATCGACCAGTGAAGGCCAAGATGGACGGCAGCGAGGATGAATGCCCAATAGGCCGCGAGGATGTGAATTTCGCGTGCCGTCGGCCCGCCGCTCAAGGGAAGGAAAGCAAATACCGTGCGGGAAATCAGCACGCTGGTCACCAGCAATGCTGATATCGCCAAGGCGATCGAAATATTCGAAGCGATTGTCAGAAAACTCGGCCTGCCGCGCGCCGCCTTCGGAAGCCTCGCCCACCATCGTCTGTTGAAGACGTTGTGCGATAGGAGAAGAATGAACATACCCGTGCCGATCAATTCATGCGTGGTGTTGTCGAGCCACCAGTAGGCGAGCGCGACAAAAAGTAGTCCGGCCGCGGTGAAGTCGAGCACGAGGCGGATCACGAAAAAAGGACTCACGATGCGACGCCCTCGCCAGGGGTTCGATCCGGCCTAGTCAATGACGGCTCCGTCAAATTCCTTGAGAGCGTCGAGAGTGTAGAGGAAGTCTTCGTCGGCCCTGGACGAATGACAGGACTGACACCGCGCCGTGTTCTCGGCCATGTTGACGCTGCCGTCCGGCTTGAACCATTGGAACTGCCAGTCGCCAGTGCGACGGTCTGCGTCATAATCGCCGCCCCAGCCGGAACCCTTTTCCATGACGAAGGTGCGATAGACTTCCCCATCGCGGTAATCGACCAGCACGAAGTGCGTACCGTCTGGAGCAGGCTGCCCGTTCTTCACCGCCTGGATCGCTTCGTTCGTCGTCATGATGTGCTCAGTCACGTTGCCGCGCCTGACGGTCGTGTAATGAACGAGGCCAGCCAATTCCGGCAGCGTCGTCCGGTTCGGCTCGGCGTCGACCTTCCACCCGACCAGAACCGCAACGCCGGCCATGGCAAAGAGGATGGAAATGCGCTTGATGAGATGACGCATGGATGTCTTTTCCTGGTTTTGTGCGGAAGATTCGGGCGACCGGCTTCGGCAAAAGCGGAAGGCCCCTCGTCTCATTCACGTCCGAACACGTCTTTCGCGACGGCAATGGCCGAGACCGCATTCGGCCAGCCGGCGTAGAAGGCAAGGTGGGTGATCGTCTCGATCAGCTCGTCCTCGGTCACACCGTTCTGGCGGGCCATGGCAAGATGGGATCTGAGCTGATCGGGCCGGTTCATAGCGATCAGCGCGGCAACAGTGACCAGGCTGCGATCCCGCTTCGCCAGTTGCGGGCGCTCCCATATGTCGCCATAGAGGACGTCGTCGGTCAGTTCAGCCAGCTTCGGCGCGGTCGCGCCCATCAGCTGCTGGGCGCGTGAGCGCCGGGACTTGTCGTCCCCTTCTGCCGGTGTCTGAGCACTGACGACGCCCGGCAGAACGGCCAGCATCATGCCTGCCGACAGCATCAGGTTTCCCAACAGTTGTTTCATGGTCTTCACCTCATGATTTCCGGGATCAGTCGAGCTTCTTCTCGCGGAGGAACGTCGTGACCAGATCGGCGATCTCTACGTTGTTCAAGTCCGAGAACGCGAAGTGGGTGTTGCCGCGGATGCCAATTTCGGGAAGGTGCACGACGGTGACATCGCCGCCATGCCTGTTCACCGTGTCGCGCCACAGACGCGCCATTGCCAGGCGCACGCGCCAGCTGTCCTGTGCCGGCATCGTCGTCGGCTGGTCGGGAATGTTGTCGCCGTAGTAGATGATAATCGGGATCTTCGTCAGCTTGATGAAGTCGTCCATCGGCACCGGCACGCCCTTCAGCGTGTCGAAGGCGCTCGGCATATCGGCTGGGACCTCGCCTGCCGGGAATACAAAGCTGCTGCCGGGTTCGAAGGCAACGATGGCTTTAACCCTGTCGTTCTTGATGGCCGTTAGCCAGCCCGGTCCGCCGCCCTGCGAGTGAGTGAAAAGAATGCCGGGACCGATTTTCTCGAACAGCTTTGCCACCGCATTCGACACGACGTCCATGTCGAACGGCCCGGTGTTCGGCGTCATCGCGCGAAAATACTGGTTCAGCGCTTCCGGATCACGGGAGAATTGCACGCCGTCGAAATAGTTCGGCCAGATGCCGACACGGAACTGGTTGAACCAGAGCTGCTCGTCTGGCGTCGGCTTCACTGTTGTCTCGGCCATGCTCCGTCCCGCTCCGCCCCGGCGCGGCTGGTCGACGAGATAGGTGGAGAATCCTCGACGCAGGAAGATGTTCTGGAAGCCTTCGCGGCCGTCGGGCGTCGTCTCCCAGGTCTTGGAGAATTGTCCGGCACCGTGCCACATCACGATCGGGTACTGACGCGGGTTTGCCGGCACCTGATAGAAGGTAAAGGCATGATCGCCGTGATAGGTCTGCCCTGCGGGATCGAGAGGTTTCAGCGGATCGAAGGTTCCGGGCGCCGTCGTGCTGGTTCCTCCGACGGCAAAGCTGCCCTGCTCCTGGATAACCAATGGCTCGGGCTTTACCGCATCGGCAGCTGTCGCCAATGGCGCGGCAAGCTGCGCTGAGGCAAGCAGCAATGCGGCCAGGGTGTTGGACAATCCATATCGCATGTAGGCTTCTCGCTTCGTTTCAGATGGCGAGAAGGTAACGGCATCGGACCGAAAGGATTAGACGCCTCGGACAGCTAGGGTCTATTAGGCGGACTAATTAATCACGAGCTGTTGATAAGCCGTGATGGAATAAAATCGGCATTACTTTCCTCTATAGCGGAGCGCATCGACGAACAGGGTGAAGGCGGGAGATGCATGCCGCCTGTTCGGATAGTAGAGATGGTATCCAGGGAAGGGTTGGCACCAGTCCTCCAGAACCCGAATCAGCCGCCCGTCTTCAATGTAGGACTGAACCTGGTCCTCGGGCATGTAGGCCAGTCCCAACCCGTCCAGCACGGCGCCGATCCGCATGGCGATGTTATTGAACACCGTTTGGCCCTCGACACGGACGCGCAGTTCACGTCCGTCCTTCTCGAACTCCCAGGGATATATCGTCCCGTGCGTCGGCAGCCGCATATTGATGCAGTTGTGAGCCGTCAGATCTTGCGGGACATCAGGGCGCGGATGGTGGTCGAAATAGGAGGGCGCGCCAACGACTGCCATGCATACCTCGGGGCCGATCCGAACCGCGATCATGTCCTTCGCCAAATGCTCGCCGAGCCGGATGCCGGCGTCGTAACGCTCCGCCACGATGTCGGTCAGGCCGTAGTCGACGATCACCTCGACATTGATATCGGGATTATCAGGAAGAAATCGCGCCAATGCCGGGGCGAGAACGGAAATCGCAGGATGCTCGCCTGCCGTGATGCGAATGGTGCCAGCCGGCCGCTCACGCATTTCGCTCAAGGCGGCGATCTCGAACTGGATTTCCTCAAATCTCGGTCCAACCCGTTCCAGCAGACGTTCCCCTGCCTGTGTCGGCGACACGCTTCTGGTCGTGCGGGTCAAGAGGCGAAGCCCCAGCTTCTCTTCGAGGCCACGCACCGTCTGGCTCAACGCCGATTGCGACACGCCGAGCTTGGCGGCGGCCCTGGTGAAGCTCCGTTCCCTGGCGACGGTGAGAAAGGCGACGAGTTCGTTGAAATTGTTGTCCTGGGGCATTCATTAGTCCGCCTTATAGGTCCATGCGCATTACAGCATCTAATCGAAAGCTGACACGAGGACTAAGTTCACGTCAACTCAACTGCGAGACCTGGGGCAGCCGCTGCGTCCGATGACGCTTCTTCGCCTTCGCCTCGCAAAACAAGCGCGGATACGACCATGAAAATACGCAATATCGGCGATCTCCAAGTCTCGGCACTCGGTCTCGGCTGCATGAGCATGAGCGTCGCCTACGGCCCGCCCGCCGACGAAGGCGACATGATCAGATTGATGCGCACCGCCCATGAGCAGGGCGTGACCTTCTTCGACACGGCCGAAGCCTATGGCCCTTTTGCCAATGAAGAGCTTGTCGGCAAGGCCCTCGCACCGATCCGCGACCAGGTGGTCATCGCCACCAAATTTGGCTTCGATATCGATCAGCAAACCGGTGAACGCCGCGGCGGCACGAACAGCCGCCCCGATCATGTCAAGGCGGTTGCCGATGCCTCGCTGCGCCGACTGAAGACGGATCACATCGACCTGTTCTACCAGCACCGCGTCGATCCCGACGTGCCGATCGAAGACGTGGCGGGCGCCGTCAAGGACCTGATCGCGGCCGGCAAGGTCAAACATTTCGGCCTTTCCGAAGCCGGCGTTCAAACGATCCGCCGCGCCCATTCCGTTCAGAAAGTGACTGGCGTCCAGAGCGAATATTCGCTCTTCTGGCGCGGCCCCGAAGCGGAACTGCTGCCCGCCCTTCAGGAACTCGGCATCGGTTTCGTGCCCTTCAGCCCGCTCGGCGCAGGCTTCCTGACCGGCAAGATCGACGAGAACACCAAGTTCGATGCGAGCGATTTCCGCAACATCGTGCCACGCTTTTCACCTGAGGCGCGCAAGGCCAATTTTGCGCTCGTCGACCTGATCAGGCGGATCGGCGATCGCAAGGGCGCAACACCCGCACAGATCGCCCTCTCCTGGCTGCTGGCCCAAAAGCCATGGATCGTTCCGATCCCGGGAACAACGAAGCAGCATCGGCTGGAAGAGAATCTCGGGGCGGTAGACGTCGACCTGCTCGCCGACGACCTCGCCGAGATCGACGCCGCCCTCTCCGGCATCGAAGTCCAAGGCGAGCGGCTTCCCGAGGCAGCACTGAAGATGACCGGCCGATAAGGCTTGTCGCCGATGCCGCCCGCCCTTTCGCTTGGGCTCAGGGCGTTCGGCCTCTGCGATCGATTCACTGGATCATCGCTCACGCTTTGCGAGATCGGGCCTACCCCCGCAGAAACTGCGATCCCTTGTCGAACCCCAGTCCCGGAAAGATCTTCCCCGTCAAATCATCGGCAGACACATCGAACTGCCGGTACAGCATCGCCGCGGCGAGCTCGCGCACGTCGGCGGTCGGCATCAGGTCGCGGTCGTCGAGCAGCTGGCCGTCGCCGATGCCCGGCCAACGGCCGAGGATGCGGCCGCCGTTGATGGCGCCGCCGGCAAGCAGCGCGCAGCCGCCGGTGCCGTGGTCTGTGCCGGCTGAGCCGTTCTGGCGCACGGTGCGGCCGAACTCCGTCATGGCAAGCACCACCGTCTTTGCCCAGATCTCAGGCCCGAGCGTGGTCTTCAACGTATTGATCGCCTGCGAAAGGTCCTGCACCGGCCGCTTGAACTGGCCGGCCTGGCCGATATGCGTGTCCCAGCCGCTGATCGAGAAGCTGGCGATGCGGTAATCGCCCTTCAGCATGTTGCCGGCGAGCGCCGCCACATCGGCGATCTTGGCGCCGCGCTGCCCCTCCGGCTCGACCATCATCGAGGCGCTGTCGGCCCGCGTCGCCTCGGCAAGTGCTTCGGCGAACGGCGGATCACCGGCATAGAGCCGCGCCAGGAACTGCATCTCGTCGCGCGCCGGCGCCAGATTGGAATCCGACGCCCAGACATCGACATTGTTGGGTCCGGAGAGGATCAGCTCCGTCGAAGTGTTGATGTCGATCGCCTTGCGCGCATCCGAGCGCGGAATGACGGCGAGCGCCCGGTTCAGCCAGCCGGTCTTTTCCTCGGCGACATGCTCGCCACCGGATTCCAGCATGTCCTGCCCGTCGAAATGGCTGCGCTGGTCGCGGTAGGGCGTCGACACCGCATGCACGAAGGCGAGCTCCCGGCTCTTCCACAGGGGCATCAGCTCGGCGGCCGCTGGATTGAGGCCAAAATGGCCATCGAGATCGAGAAGCCCGGTATCGGGCGTCAGCGCCAGTGTCGGCCTGAGCGCCGCAAAGCCGGCATCGCCATAGGGCTGCACAAGATCCAGCCCGTCCATCGCGCCGCGCAGCACGATGGTGACGAAACGGTTGTCACCCGGCATCGCCGCGAAAGTGACCGGCGTGAAGATGGGGGCGGCGGCAAGACAGCAGGCAGAGGTCAGAAAGCCGCGGCGGGACAGCGAAATCCGGTTCGTGGGCAGCGTCATGGGCGGGGCCTCCTAAGCAGGTTCCGGAAAAGTGTCCAACGGTTTTCCGGCCAGAACCTGCGACAAAACCAAAAAGCTAAGCAGACGAAGCGTTGGCTTGCCAACGAAAGTCTGCTTAGCGGCGATTGAATTCGGGCGATGCCAGCACCAGCGTCAGCCCGCTGATCTTGTTCGGCGCCTGCGATACCACGCGGATCGTCTCGTCGCGGGCGGCATCGGCAAGCGTCGACTTCAGGAATTCACGCGGATCCTGGTCGCGACCGAACTGGGCCGCGGCCCGCCTTGCCCAGGCCAGCCGCTCAGCGAGCTGGCTGCCGGTGATCCAGGCGGAGAAGCCTTCCTCGAAACCGGCCGGGCTCGGCGGCAGCCAGGTCGGCTGCCCCATGCGCTTGAGTGCCCCCTGCCCCAGCGCCCGCGCCGTCTGGAAGGCTTTGAGGCGCTTCTCCCTCGCCTCGCCGGCGGGATCCGTCGGCACCGGCGCTCCTGCCATACCAGGCGTGTTCGCTGCCATGTCGCCCTCGTCGGTACCCTGCTGGTTGGCGGCCAGGAAACTGCCGACGACGCCGTTGACCGGTCCCGCATTCAACGCCCTCAGGCCGGCGACGACGTAGTCGAAAGGCTGGCGCGCCTTGGCGCCCTCGTCGCGCCAGGCGGCGGGATGGTCGAGCATCGCAGTGTAGACGGCGGTGAGGTCGCCATCCGTTTTCTTCCAGGCTTCGGCCATGTCGGACACCATCCCCTCGTCGGGCTGGTCGGAGATGAAATGCACCGCGAGCTTGCGGCTGATATGCGCCGCCGTCTTCGGATGGAGCGCGAGATCGTCGAGCATGTCGAGATAATCGTCGCGCGAGCGCCTGCGCCCGCCATAGCTGACGCCGAGCACCTCATGTGAGCCGGGTTCTGATATATTTGGCCGGAAGGCGATGTCCATCTCCTTGCGGTCGATGGTGAGCCCCGTCAGTACCATGGCGGCCGCCGTGACGTCCGCCTGGCTATAGCCGCTGCCGGCGCCGAGCGTGTGCAGCTCCAGCAGTTCGCGGCCGAGATTTTCGTTCAGCCCCTTATTGCGTTTCATGCCGCCGGCCGAATCCGGCCCGAGTGAATCCGCCTGGTCGAGATAGATCAGCATGGCCGGATGGGCGGTGGCATTGCGCAGCAGATCGCCGAACTTGCCTGATATGAACGGCCGGACCGCCTCGGCCTCGTAGAGCGGCACGATGAGGCGCATCGGCAGGCTCTTGTTGGCGCTGGTGGAGAAATGATCGGTCCAGAAGGTCGCCAGCCGCTCGTAGAAGCCGTACGGCGACAACACCGCCTGCATCAGCCGCAGGTTCGCATCATGTTGAAACTGCTGCTGCGCCTGATGCTGCACCCCTTTGCGGATCTCGCGCTGCGTCGTATCGTCGGTCACCGTCTTGGCGTCCTGCCGGATCTGCTTGAGCTGCTGCTGCAGGCTGAGGATCGCCTGGTGACGCATCTCGGGGCCGCCGAGGGGAAAGTCCGGCATCGCCGCCACCCCCTTGCGCAGCTGGCCGATGAGCTCGTCCTTGCTGCTCGGCGGCGCCTCGCCTGGCCGGAAACCATAACCGAACCGGATCGCCGCCATCGTCGGGAAAGACAGGCTCATGGCCGTTCACCTCATGATCACCGCTAAAGCAATTCCAACAAAAGTGCGTCGCGGTTTTGTGTCCGGAATTGCGTCAAACAAAAGTCAGAGCATTTCCGTGCCCGGAAATGCTTGAGGTGACAGGCTGCCAGCCGATTGCGACCGCAATCTGTAGGAAATGCGGCGATATCTAGACATGGACGATTTGTAATCTGTTGAAAAGGCTAAAGTTTATGCACGGAAGATGAAGGATGCACCAATTGCGATCAGGGCAAAGCCGATCGCATGGTTCCAGGTCAGGTTCTCGCCGAGCCAGAAAATCGAGAAGCCGGAAAAGACGATCAGCGTGATCACCTCCTGCATCGTCTTCAACTGAGCCGTCGTATAGACCGCCGATCCGATGCGGTTCGCCGGCACCGCCAGGCAATATTCAAAGAAGGCAATGCCCCAGCTGACGATGATGGCGAGGAAGATCGCGCTGCTCTTGTGCTTCAGATGCCCGTACCAGGCAAAGGTCATGAAGATGTTGGAGGCAAACAGCATGACGACGGGCCAGACGGCGGCGGGAGAAAAGGACATGGAGAAACTCGGGGGCTGTGGAGGAAGGATCGAGCCGGTGAGATGCCAGCGGGCTTTACCTAGCACGCCGCCATCCGACGGCAAGCCCTCAAGGCTCGGACCAATCGTCTCACGACAGATTGGGATCAGCGGCAACTTGCGCAGCGGCTTGCCTTCCAGCATCACCCTGTTGCGGTCAACGTTTTACAATCGCATCTGCGGTTGCAAAGTGCTCAAGAGCTGAAAGGCCGGCGACATCGCCGCCGGCCTTCATAACCGCAGGCAGCGCTAGATTCGCATCGCGCCATGCGGTCCCTCGGCCTCCTCCGTGCCGAAGCGGACATCCTTCTTCTCGTAGCCGAAGCCGGCAAGGGCCGCGACGATGAACGCCACGGCCGCGACGATCAGGAGCGCATAGGCATAGTCGCCGTCCCAGCGGGCGGCCAGCCCCGCCTGCAGCGTTGCATTGCCCGAGGCGAGCAGGTTACCGAGCTGGTAGGCGAAGCCGGGAAAGGTGCCGCGCACCTCGTCCGGGGACAGCTCGTTCAGATGCACCGGCACGATGCCCCAGGCGCCCTGGACGAAGAACTGCATCAGGAAAGCGCCGATGGCGAGCAGCACCGGCCCGGGCGCATAGGCCCAGAGCGGCGCGACGGGCACGGCAATCAGCGCGGCGATGACGATGGCCTTCTTCCGGCCGATCCGCTGCGACAGTGCGCCGAAGAACAGCCCGCCGCAGATCGCCCCGATATTGTAGACGATGGCGATGGCGCCGACCGTATAGCTCGAATAGTTGCGCTGGGTTTCGAGGAAAGTCGGGTAGATATCCTGCGTGCCGTGGCTGAAGAAGTTGAACGCCGTCATCAGGAGCACTGCCCAGATGAACAGCGGACGATTCTCGCGCAGCACCGACAGGAATGGTCGCCGCCCCTTGGCCTGCCGCTTCAGGAAGGCTGGGCTTTCCTCGACATTGCGCCTGATGTAGAGCACCAGCAGCGCCGGCACCGCGCCGACAAAAAACATGCCGCGCCAGCCGATGACCGGGAAGAGCAGGAAGAACACGATCGAGGCGATCAGATAGCCCGAGGGATAGCCCGCCTGCAGGATGCCGGAAACGATGCCGCGGCTTTCCTCCGGCACCGTCTCCATAACAAGCGAGGCGCCGACGCCCCATTCGCCGCCCATGGCGATGCCATAGAGCGCCCTGAGCACAAGAAACATCGTGAGCCCCGTGGAAAAGCCCGTCAGGAACTCGAACAGCGAATAGAGCAGCACGTCGGCCATCAGCGTGATGCGTCGCCCGTAGCGGTCGGCGGCCAACCCGAAGATCAATGCGCCGAGCGCCCGCATGGCAAGCGTCAGGAAGATCGCCACCGAGACGGCGGGAACGTCGGTATGGAATTCCTCGGCGATATATTTGAGAACAAAGACGAGAATGAAGAAATCGAAAGCGTCGAGCGTCCAGCCGAGATAGCTGGCGATGACGGTATTGCGCTGCTGCGGCGTCAGCCGGCGCAGGCTTTCCAAAGCGGACATCTGATATTCCTCCGTCCGAAAGCGGCGGCGAGGCGGGCAATTCCGGATGCCGTCGGAAGGGGTGCCCGAAACGGGCAGGTTGTGGCTGTCAAGGGCTGCTATTGCGCGGGGAGCGCTCGGTCGCAGTCGAGACAGCGGGGATAATGTCAGCGATACTGGCCTAGTTCCATCACGTTTTACGTGATCGACGCTGCCTTGCGGAAGCGCGGCAGCATCGGGCGCTCCCATTCCCCGATATGGGAACCTCGACACCTATCCTTTGTCATCGACGCCAGAGGGAACCCACAACCTCTCTTCCCTCATTCCTGTGCTCGTCACAGGAATGAGGGAGAGTGGAGCGGGCACTCAGACCAATCGGCAGGAAGGCGGATGCGGCCGTAACGGCCGGTCATCACAACCAACCTAACCGCCGCCCGGCACCCTGCCCCGGCACGCCCACGCCACCGATGCGAACGACCGTGGCCCATCGGGCTCGCCGGCCTCGTAAGCGGCCCTGACGGCGCTATCGACCGCTTTTCGCTTCGCCGGGTCGAGCCCCGCGACATATTTGCCGAGCGGTCCCTCGCCGGCGGCGATCGGATCCCAGTAATCCCCGAAGGAAAGATATTCCATACGGATCAGCAACGAGGTCTCCTCGACATCAGCCAGGCCCTGCGCGATGAAGCTCTCCTGCATTTCCCCCGGCCGCATCATCGGCTGGAAACAATATTTGCGGCGCAGGGGCAGAGCGTTTTCGTCGAGCATCGCCACCGTATCCCACATCATCCGCATGCCGGACATGCCGCCATAATGGTCCCAGACGGCGGCGGCGACCACGCCACCCGGGCGCACCACACGGCACATCTCGGACACCGCCTTTCCCGCCTCCGGCACGAAATGCAGCACCAGCAGTGACATCGCCCTGTCGAAGCGATTATCCTTGAAGGGAAGCGCGCAGGCATCGGCCTGCCGGATCGTGATCCGCGGATCGGTGTTGCGTCGCGTTGCGGCCTCGATGAAAACCGGCGAATAGTCGACGGCGACGATCTCCTGCAGACCCGGCGTTTCCGCCAGCGTGAACGCCAGGCTGCCGGTGCCGCAGCCGACATCGAGCACGCGATCGCCATCCGCGAGACCGGCGAAGTCGACCAGCATCGGCGCCAGCTTCCTGCTCCAGCGCCCCATCAGCCGTTCATAACCATCAGCACTTTCGACATTGAAACTCGACGGCATTGAAGTCTCCCCCTTCAAGGACGATGGTCTGTCGACGGACAATAGGATTCCCCAGCAACCCTCGCAAGCGGAACAGCCTTCTCACCCGACCTTCGCGTCCGACCAGTAGCGCTTCGGTGCGCGCCCGAACACACGCTTGAACGCGTTTCCGAAGGCGCTTTCGGAGGAATATCCGAGTGCCGCGGCAAGGCCGGCGACCGAGACATCCTCCCGGCGCAGGGCTTCGCGGGCGCGATGCATGCGCCAGCGCGTGAGATAGTCGAGGGGTGCAACGCCGACCAGTTCCTTGAAACGTTGCGCAAAGGCGGAGCGCGACATGCCGATCCGGGTCGCCAGCGCCTCGACCGTCCAGCGATGGCCGGGGCTGTTGTGGATCAGGCTGATCGCCGCGCCGATCTGCGGATTTGTCAGCGCGCCGATCCATCCCGTTTCGGCAGCACCCTCCCGGCCCACATAGGCCCGCAGCGCCTGCACGAGCAGGATGTCGCCCATGCGCCGCGTCATCAGCGTCGAGCCCATCTGCCCGGCCTCGAGTTCGTCGTCGAGGGTTGCGAGCGTAGTGCTGAGGAGCGCGGCGGCCCGGTCGCTGGCCGGGATATGAATGAACGGCGGCAGCGCGTCGAGCAGCAGCCGGGCGTTGCCGCCTCCGATGACGAAGCTGCCGCCGATCAGCGCGGTCTCGCCACCGCCGTGCCGGGCGATGTTGGAATGCTCCCAGTCGAAGAAGGCGATCCCGTCCTCCGACTCCCTATCGAGATCGTTGGCGATCACATAGGCGGGCGCATTGGCAAGCAGGAAGGTGTCGCCCGCGACAAGCGAAAATGGCGGCTCACCCGGCAGAACGATCGAGCACGCGCCGCGCAGGACAGCAACGAACTTGAGCGCGGGCTTGGCCGGAAAACGAAACGCCCATTGCCCTCCGACCTCGAAACGTGTGCAGCGCGCACTCTCTAGCTCGAGCAGCGAAAAGACATCGGACAAGGGATCGATCATGGGTTCTGGACGATCTCGACGAAATCATGGAGCAACCAGCATAGATTCTCCAGGCAGCACCTGCAATCCTCAAAAGCACAAAGGAGAACGAAGATGCCTGATATCAAGGACAAGGTTATTGCAATCACGGGTGCCAGCAGCGGCATCGGCGAAGCCACGGCGCTGCTGCTGGCCGGGCGCGGCGCAAAGCTCGTGCTTGGAGCCCGCCGCGCCGACCGGCTGCAGGCCCTGGCGCGACGTATCACCGAAAACGGCGGCGAGGCCGTCTGCCTCGCCATGGACGTAAAAAAGCGCGAGGACCTCACAGCTCTCGTGGCGCTTGCCTGCAACAACTATGGTAGGATCGACGTGATGATCAACAATGCCGGCATCGGGCCGATCTCCCTTCTTGATGAACTGCGGGTCGAGGATTGGGAGGAGATGATCGACGTCAACATCAAGGGGCCGCTCTATGGCATCGCCGCGGCCTTGCCGGTGTTCCGCCGGCAGGGTTCCGGCCACTTCGTCAACACGCTCTCGACCGCCGGCCTCATCATCAAGCCGACCATGGCCGTCTATGCCGGCACGAAAAACGCCATGCGCACCATCGCCGAAGGCCTGCGGCTGGAGGCCGGCCCGCATCTGCGCGTCACCAACATCTCGCCGGGATTTATAAGAACCGATTTCACCGGCTCCATGACCAGCCCAGAGATCAAGGCCGAGATGGCAAAGCGCATGGACGAGATGGCAATTTCACCCGATGCCATCGCCCGCGCCATAGCCTTCGCCATCGAGCAACCCGCCGATGTCGATATCAGCGACATCGTTGTTAGGCCGACCGCTCAGGCGTGAGGTATCGTTGGCAGCGACGGCTCCCGTCGATCTTGAACAGCAGGACAATCGCCATGCGGCGTGGAACGGTCGATCTGCCAGTCCAGCGCGCTTCAATTCTGCGATGTAGAGTTCGGACATGCCTTTGCTCTCCGTCATGCCCGGGCTTGACCCGAGCATCCACGCGGCACCCGTGAGCGGCCATGGCGTTGATCCGCGGCTTAAGTGTATAGCTCAAGGATGACGGAGAGTGTGGCCAAGGCCATCATCACCTGTCGGTGACACCGGTCAGATCACCGGTGTCACAGCGAACTCACCCAGCCGCCTTATCGAGCACACTCCAGTCAAAACCGCGTGCCCAGTCGGCGTAGCTGTGCCAGCCGACATCGGGGAAGTCGCGGCGCAGGGCGGCGATATCGGCGTCGTAGCCGGTACGGTCGAACCATTCGAACATCAGCGCCGTATCCTCGCTCTGCTGCCGTATCGCCGCGATCGGCAATTCCCGGTAAGTGATTGGGCGGCCGAGCACCTCGGACAGGATCGTCGCCTGCTGCGCGCCGGACAATTCGTCGCCGGCAATATCGAAACGCTTGCCGAACACCTGCTCGCGCCTCTCGGCCAAGGTCGCGACGAAAGCGCCGATGTCATCGATGGTGACCTGTTGCAGCACGCGGGCGGGCGGCAGCGCTGCGGCATAGACGCCTTGGCGCAGCCCGTCGATCGCCCACGGCGCCACGGTGTTCTCCATGAAGGCGACGGGCGCGCTGATCGTGTAGGGAATGCCGAGGCCTGCAATGTGCTTCTCGACGAGATACTTGCTGTCGAAATGCGGTATGCCGGTCTTCTTGTGCGCATCGGCGACGGACGAATAGATCAGGTGGCCGATGCCGGCGGCCTTTGCCGCATCGGCGGCGGCAATGCCCTGACGGGTTTCCGCGTCCGTTCCGGCTTCGTAGCTGTTGCCCATCAGGAACATCGCGTCGACGCCCTCTGCTGCCGCCGCCACGGATGCCCCGTCATCGAGATTGCCGGCGACGACCTCGACCCCTGCCGCAGCCAGCCGCTTTGCGCCATCGCTCTCCGGCCGGCGGCTGATTGCCTTGACGCGGTGGCCTCGCGCGATCAGCGCACGCACGACCGCGCCGCCTTGCTGGCCGGTGGCGCCTGTGACCAGTACGCTTCGTGTATTGCTCATCTGTCTTCTCCTTGTTGTGACTGATGCAGCAGAGGTAAGGCCTGTCGTATTGAACCATAATGGCCTATAATTGGAAAACATCGTGCCACACCAGGATACAATGCTCGATCTCAACGATATCATGATTTTCGCCCGCGTCGTCGAATCGGGCAGCTTCACCGCCGCCGCGCGCTTGCTCGGCATGCCGAAGACGACGGTCAGCCGCCGTATCGCCGCACTCGAGCGCGAACTCGGCATCCGGCTTCTGCAGCGCACGACCCGCAGCCTCAACCTGACGGCTTCAGGGCGTCTCTACTACGAAGAAAGCAGCCAGGCGCTGCGCACGATCGAGGGCGCCAACCAGCGGCTTGCCGAAGCGCGTTCGGAGCCTGCCGGCACGATCAGTATATCGGCGCCGGTCGGCTTCGGTGGCCACTTCCTCCAGGATGCGATCTTCGAATTTCTTTCGAGCTACCCGAAGACGAGCGTCGAGCTGCGCCTGACCGACGACAGGCTGAACCTCGTCGAAAGCGGTATAGACCTCGCCTTCCGCACCGGCGTCCTCGAAGATTCTACCTTGGTGGCCCGCAAACTCGGTTCGATGCACCGCCTTCTCTGCGCAAACCCGGACTATCTCGCCCGCTGCGGCCCACCTGGTGTGCCTGAAGATCTCGCCCGCCACGACTGCGTCATCGCCTGCCAGGCCACACATGCGCAATGGTTGCTGGAAGGGCCGCACGGTCAGGAAACGGTCGCGGTTTCGGGCCGCTTCGCCGCCAACGAGATGCAGGCGGTGATGGCCGCCGCGATCGCCGGCCATGGCATCGCCCAATTGCCGCACCGATTCGCCGAAGCCTGCATCAAGGACGGGCGGCTGCGCCGCGTTCTCGACGGCTATACGACCCCGGCCGGCGGCTTGCATGTCGTCTATCCCAGCAGCCGACACCTGCCGCCTTTGGTCAAGGCATTCATCGAACTGGCCGTCAGACGGCTGAACGCCACGGGAATCGGCGGCGGCGATGATTTCGCGATCGTCTCGCGCTAGACCAGGATGTCGTCCGAAAACCGCTCACACTTTTCGGCATCATGCTCTAGGAAATCCGCCCGCTCTCGCGCCGTCACACCTCTTCCAGCACCACCTTGCTGTCGAGGCTTCCGATCAAGGTCGCGCTCGCCTGGTTGAGGCCCACGACCTCCACGGCGATGCCGTGCGCCCTGAACCGTTGAACGACCTTGTCGAGTGCGGCAACGGCGGTGATGTCCCAGAAATGTGCCTCGGACACGTCGATCAGCACAGACCTGCCGATCGCATCCTGAACGTCGAAGGCTTCGACGAAGACGTCGGCGGAGGCAAAGAACACTTGGCCGGACACGCGATAGGTCAACCGCCCGGCAGCTTGGTCGGGCGCCACGTCAACGCGCAGCAGGCCGGCAACCTTGAAGGTGAAGAACACGCCGCTGAGCAGCACTCCGACCGTCACCCCGAGCGCCAGATTGGCGGTGAAGACGGTGACGACAACGGTTGCCACCATGACGGCGCTCGACATCCTGGGATGAACCACAACGGATCTAAGCGACGACCAGTCGAACGTGTCGATCGACACCATGACCATGATCGCCACCAGCGCGGCGACCGGAACCTCGGAGACCCACGGCTTCAGGAGCACCATCAGGATCAGCAGGAACGCGCCGGCAAATAGCGTCGAGAGCCGGCCGCGCCCACCATATTTCACGTTGCTCACCGTCTGGCCGATCATGCCGCAGCCGGCGATACCTCCGAACAGGCTCGCGGCCGCGTTGGCGAGGCCGAGACCAGTGCATTCACGGTTCTTCGAGCTTGGCGTATCCGTGAGATCGTCGACGACGCTCGCCGTCATCATCGATTCCAGCAACCCGACCATGGCGATGGCAAATGCAGGTCCGGCGATGATCCGAAACGTTTCAACCGTCAGCGGCACCGCCGGCCAGCCGAAAACAGGCAGCGAATCCGGCAGCTTGCCGAGGTCGGCGACGGTGAGAACGGGAAGTCCGAGCGCCATCGAAGCGACGGTCAGGATCAGGATGCAGATCAGCGGCGACGGGATCGCGGTGGTGATCCGCGGCGTCAGGTAAATGATGACAAGCCCGGCAATCAGCACGGCATATTCCATCCAGCCGGCGCCGACAATATGCGGCATCTGCGCGGCAAAGATCAGAATAGCCAGCGCATTGACGAAGCCGGTGCGGACGGATTTCGACACGAAGCGCATCAACACGCCAAGCCGCAGCACGCCGAAGGCGATCTGGATTAACCCCGCCACCAGCCCGGCCGCAAAGAGATAGGGCAAGCCGTGGGCATGCACCAGCGGTGCCGCGACCAGCGCCACCGATCCGGCGGCGGCCGAAATCATCGCCGGGCGTCCGCCGGTAAAGGCGATGACGATGCCGATCACGAAAGAGGCGAACAGCCCGACCTCGGGATCGACCCCGGCCACGAACGAGAAAGCGATCACCTCGGGGATCAGAGCGAAAGTCGCCACCGCTCCGGCAAGCATTTCGCGCATGGGATTGGCGGACCAATCACGACGGATGGAGGAAAGCAGCATAGGATGGATTCTCGCAAAGCATGTCCGGCCCTACTCTGTCGAGCGGTCGCGTGATGGCATGCAGGTTTTGCGTTGTCTGGCGGATCGGCGGCCAGAAGAGCCACCCGGGGTCTCACCGGGTCCGTGGTGAATGCCTGTTGTATAGACGAGATTTTTATCGCAGCGCAACATTCAATTGCGCTGAAATGAGAAACGCGAAAGTCGACGACCAGCCTCAGACACCCGAAGCGCGCGCTCCTCGCGCCCCTCTGGATTGCGGAGCCCTCACTGCCAAAGGAAGTCCGGCCCGGTGCTCTGCGACGTCAGCTTGAGCGTCCCGTCCGGCTGAACGACATAGGTCTCGAACACACGGTAACCGAAATCGCCAAGAAAGGTATTCTTGACCACCGTTCCTGGACGATAGGGCGAATGGAGGACCTTTCCGCCATAGGTGAGGCTGCCCGGAAGCGGCTGCGGATCCCCTGCGCTGGCGCAGGCCGAGAGGGCGAAAAGAACGCCAATGAGCGCGTATTTCATCCGGACTATCTCCTCGGGCAGGCAGTAGCGGCCTGAACGACGTCGATCTCCTTCTTATCACAACGCAGCTTGCTGCTGTTCACAAAGCAGTCTTGCTGCTGTCGAAGTTTTTGCGTCGCTGCTCCGCCCGCGAGAGTGCGCTGGCGATCCTCTCATCGGTGAAGGGCTTGGAGATCACATCAAGCGCGCCTTCGATACCGTGACCGACATTCTCGGGACTACCGGTCACGAAGATGACGTCAACCCGATGTCGGTCGATCAACCGGCGCGCGAGCTGAGCGCCGCTCAGCCCGTCGGAGAGACTGAGATCGACGAGCGCGACATCACTTCTCTGAGCGTGGGCGAGAGCCTGCTCCACCGTCGAAACCGGGCCGATGGTCTGGTGTCCAGCCTCTTGCGCAATGCGTTCGAGTTCCAGAGCGATAAAATTCTCGTCTTCTACAATCATGACCTTCATGAATAAGCCTCCTCATAGACGGGCAGTTAGGCGCACTACCGGTAGCGGGTACAACGCAACCGTCCCCGGAATGTTTCCACTTTGAGAAGAATAATTTGGCGATCGGCGGGCAGCGCCGCGTTACCGGTTCTGCTATTGGTCCTTGTGGAGGAACCAGCCGATGGCGCGGTCGCTCCGGCATCGGGAAAGCGGCAATTGCCGCACGGAATGAATCCGGATGATCGCCCTTTCGTCATCCGTATCGACGTTCATGCAGGCGCAGGCATAGCCGTGACCGGCATTCGTGTAGATATATTCGCCATTCGTCAGGTCGGGAATCTCATCCATTCCCTCAGCCGTCGGACCGCCTGTATTGTCCATGATGCCCCAGCCGCCATCGGCATCGTTCAGCGACTAGGTCCGCGTGGCGGGATTGTCCAGCCAGCCGCAGCGCTGCTCGGCTTGCGCTGCGGCGGGCGTCAGAATCATCATCAGAACAAGCACATGCAATCTTCTCATCGGCCCCTCCGCGTCGCAGGCCACTATGCATGGGCCGTGAGCGGCAAGGCAAACGGCTCTATGGCGGGCGACGCGAAGATTCGGCGGCGCGGCACGACGGATCGGAGCTCCCCGGCCGCAATCCGCCGCGCTCACGATTTCTCGTTTGCGCTCTCGGCCCGAAACGCCGCCTCTCCTGCATCTGACACCTCGACCCATTTCTTATCGGGCTCGGCGTCCGGCATATAGCTGTCGTGCCAGTTCCACCACTTGTAGGTCGGGGTCTGGGGATAGCCCTTCGGCGAATCCTCCCAGACCTCCTGGCGTCCGAGCGGCGTGATGTCGAGGTAGTTCCAGGTGCCACCCATCTGCTCGTCGCCGCGGTTATTGATGAAATAGGTGCGGAAGATGCGCTCGCCGTCGCGGTAGAACACGTTGGTGCCGTGCCACTCGTCGACGCCGAAGTCCTTGTCGAATCTGTCGGTGATCGTGACCCACGGCATCGTCCAGCCCATCCGCGCCTTCAGCCGTGCAATGTCGGCCTGCGGCGCGCGCGAGGCGAAGACCAGCGTCGTGTCGCGGGCGTTGAGATGGGCGACATGGGCAACCTGGTCGGCTACCATCGAGCAGCCGCGGCAGGCATGTTCGGGCCAGCCGAACACGCTGGGCTCGTAGAAGGCGCGGTAGAGGATGAGCTGGTGTCTGTTGTCGAACAGGTCGAGCAGGCTGACCTTGCCCTGAGGTCCCTCAAACGCATAGCCCTTCTCGACAGCCATCCACGGCATGCGTCGGCGCTCGGCGGCCAGCGCGTCGCGGGCGCGGGTCTCAGCCTTTTCCTTCACGAGCAGTTGCTCGCGCGCCGCCTCCCAAGCCTGCGGCGACACGACCGGTGGTTTATGCATGGCTTGTCCGCCTTTTCCATTCTCGGCTGAAACAGTCATGGCTTTCAATCTCCTCATTAGGGCGATTTCCCGGGCTTGGAAGCCGGTTCATCACGCATTGGTCTGAGATAGTTTCGCATCGGAAATCGAACAGGGGGAGTAACAAGTGTGACCGTATTCCCTGGAGCCGTCGGTCATAGCCGTGGCGCGTGCGTGGTGCTGGCCGGGAGCGCGTCCATTAGCGTAATCTTGTTTACGAATGGGCCGCGTGCTAGAACGCAACACGGCGCATACGAACCCTGATCAAACCGAGATCGTGCCCGTGAATGTTTTAATCGCGACTGTTGCTGCGCTTATCATTGGCGTTATGCCCTCATGGGCAGGTCCTTTGCACGACGCGGCCAAGGACGGCGATATCGCCCGCGTCACACAGTTGCTGAGCCAGAGCTCCGATCTGTCGGAGCCCGATGAGGCGGGCGAGCCGGCGCTGATTATCGCGTCATTGGCGGGCCGTGCCGATGTCGTCGCTCTTTTGCTGGATCGCGGCGCCGACATCGAAGTTCGCAACAAGGGTGGGCTGACGGCACTGCATGCGGCAGCCTATGGAGGAAATCTGGAGGTGGTGAAACTGCTTGTCGCAGAGGGAGCTGATGTCAACGACAGGAAGAATTTCTATCAGATGTCGCCGCTGCACGGCGCCGCCGAAGAAGGCCGTACCGAGATAGTGGCTTTTCTCTTGACCAATAATGCGGATGTCGAAGCGACGGAAAGAAACGGGTACACGCCTCTCACTCAAGCCGGGTGGCGGGCGCATTGGGATACGGCCAAATTACTCATGGAAGCCGGTGCTGTTTGCCAGAAAGCCGAGCTTGTGGGCGAACCGCTCTACAAGGAATGCACCAAACGGCAATAGCATTTCGCTTGAGGTAACAGACCGCGTCCGGGAACGGAGCTTGTTATGTCTTATCATGTGCAAAAATGCGGTACACGAATGGGCGTGGTTGTTGGCGCTGCGGTGATGCTGCTTTCCTTCCTTCAGCCTGCGGGGGCCGAGGAATTCGTCAATACCGGCTATTTCGGCGATGTCGCGATCAAGGGCTATGACCCGGTCGCCTATTTCACTGAAAACCAGGCCATCGAAGGATCCGAGACATATTCCTACCACTGGCTTGGCGCGACCTGGTATTTCGCCAGCGCTAGAAATCGCGATCTCTTCAAGGGCGATCCGTCCAGATATGCGCCGCAATATGGCGGCTATTGCGCCGACGGCGTGTCTTTCGGGACAGTGACCACCAATATCGATCCCAAGGCCTGGCGGATCATCGATGGCAAACTGTATCTGAGCTATGATCCCGGGGCTGCAGAAGGCATGGAGAAGAACCCGACCAAGGTGACCGACTCGAAGAAACATTGGTCCGAGGTTCAGCAGACACTGATTTCGGAGAAGATGCATACCGTCTGGCAGCAACCGGCTACGAAATGAAGCCGCCATGCCTGGCCCCTCAGGGTGCGGGTGAAAAGAACGTCAGGGCGCGCGGCGTCACATGTATGTACTGCCTGTCGCCCTGCTCGCCCGACGTGTTGCGGTAAACATATCCGCACACCATCCGGTCGAGGAAATAGCCGTCGAATTTTTCGCAGATTCTGTCGCCCCGCACCTCGACAATGCCGGTGATGTTGGTATTCGCGCTGCGATAGGCGGTATTTCCGGCCTTGTCGAAATACTGGATGAAATCCGTGCCGTTCTTGTGTTTGCCGGTCCAGCTCTTGCCGTCGACGAGATTGCGCAGCTCTGCCTCGCCGAGCCTGTCGGCTTGATTGCCTGTAAAACCGAAGGGCCATTCGGGAATGCCGGCCTTGCGCAATGCGGCCAGATGGCGCTGCAGATCGCCGTCCCGCCAGTAATCATAGAGATAACCGTAATAGGTGAGATTGCTTTCCGGGAAGAGTTCCAGCAGCTTTGCCGTCTCCGCCGCTGCCTTGGTTTCATTGCCCTGATCCGCATAGGCCGCCGCCAGATATTCGCGTGCTGGCTCGACCTTCGGCAGGCCGGCGAGCGTCGGCTCTATCAGCGAGATCGCGCGCCGATCGTCGCCTGCGGTGTAAAAGACGATCCCCGCCAGCAGCTGAAAGCTCGACGCCGGCGAAGGGTCGAGCCGCAAAGCTTTTTCCATCTCAGTGACGGCCTGCCCGCTGCTTCCGGTGTGGACCAGGATGAGAGCGAGGTTGGCGGCGGCCTCCGCATCGTTCGGCTCCATCGCAACCGCCATGCTGGCGGAATTCCTGGCCTCCGTCTCGCGCCCGTCCACCCATTGCAGCAGGGCAAGAACGGTGTGCGCCCTGGCATTGCTGGGATCCAGCTTGAGAGCCTGCCCGGCGGCGTCATAGGCAATCTTGCGAGCGACGGCGGCCGACCAGAGGTAATTATAGTCGTTGCGCCAGACATCGACGGCGACGCGGGCGATTCCCGCATGGGCATTGGCAAAGCCCGGATCAAGGTCGATCGCCTTCTGGTAGAAGGACAAGGTCCGGCGATAGGTGTCGACATCCCTGAAGATGAAGCCCTCCTGCTCGGCCCGCATGTAATAATCATAGGCTTCGAGATTTTCGGTCGGGATCCGGGCCAGTTGATCGCGCTCGCGGGCGCTGAGCTTGACCGACAGAGCCGAGATGATCTTGCCGATCACATCGTCCTGAACGGCGAAGAGGTCGGCATATTGGCGATCATAGCGCTCGGCCCAGAGCGACAAGCCGGTGACCGCGTCGATCAGTTTGACATTGATCCGCAGTCGTGGCCCGGCACGCTGCAAGGTCCCTTCGAGCACGTACTGAACGCCGAGTTCGGCAGCCACATCCTGGATCTTGCCGACGGAGTCCTGGATGGCGAAGACCGAATGGCGAGCGATGACGAAGAGACCCGATACTTTGGACAATTCGGTGATCAGGTCGTCCGTCAGACCCTCTGCGAGATGGTCATGCTCGGTATCGCCGCTGACATTGATGAAAGGCAGAACCGCGACCGAGGGCCTGTCCGGCAGCGGATAGGCGAAACGTTCACCGGGCCCCGCCGGTTTTGCCGGCATCCATGGCTGCCACCAGAGTGCTGCGCCCGCAACAGCAAGGACGACGGCCGCTGCGATGCCTGCAAAGAGCCGGCGTCTCGGCAGGCGCCTCCGGTTTGTGAGGGTTTTGCCGGCAGCAGTGGGGTCAAGCAGGACGCGATAGACCCGGACCGGTTCGGTGATGCTCTTTAACCTCTGTTCGCCGAGCGAAGCGAAACCGACCGGGATTTTCGATTTCACCTGGTCGTATGTCGTGCCTGATATCGAGATGCCGCCCGGTTCCGCCAGCGCCTGTATTCGATCGGCGATATTGACGCCGTCACCCTGGATATCTTCGCCCTCGACAATGATATCACCGAGATTGATGCCGATCCGGAACTCGAGCCTGTGCTCAGGCAGCGCCGCGGCACTCTGCGTGGTTTTCAGTTGCTGAACCTCCACCGCGCAGCGCAAGGCATCGACGACACTCTGGAATTCGACCAGCAGACCATCGCCCATAGTTTTCACCAGCCGGCCGTGATGACGCTCGATCGCCGGCTCGAAGACATCATTCTGGTCCGCCTGAAAACGCACGCGGGTGCCCTCTTCGTCGATCTGGCTCAATCGACTGTAACCGACGACATCAGCGATCAGGATTGCTGCAAGACGGCGCTCCATCCCCGGTCTTTCCTGGAGAGCGAATGTATTGTTAACAATATCCTACAGGAGGTTCCATCGCGATGCTATCGCCGCGCCGCACGATATTCAACTTGGCGGCGATTTGTCCGATAAGGATGGCGCCGGACGAAATACTTCAAGCCATCGTTGTCTTCGATCATTGGGAGAGTTGCCAAAAGCAACCGAGTATCGGAAGCTTCTTTTTTTGGCTCTCAAGCGATGGATTTGGAGATATGACGGCAGCCTCTTCCACGGAGCCAACCAGGCATGGCAGCGCAAGGATCTGCCGAGGCTGCTGGGACCAGATGCACATGCCGATTCCGATCGGCGGCCCCCTCGCTTTGCCCTTCCGCGCCTTCGGCATCACCCGCAGCAAGATGAACCCCGATATCTGCACGATTTGCGAGCGCTCCTTCCAATATGTCAAGAAGCAGCGCCAGATCACTGTCGACGCCACCATCCTGTTTGCCGATATCAGGGGCTTCACGGATCTGTCTGAGCGCATCGAGGCGGTGCAGCTGAGCGAGATCGTCAGCCTGTTCCAGGATCGCTGCGCGCAGGCGATCTGGGCACATGACGGCATCGTCAACAAGCAGATGGGCGACGGCCTGATGGCGATCTTCAATTTCCCGATCGTCAGAAAGGATCACGCCGGCGCCGCGATCCTGGCCGCGCAGGAAATCCAGCAAAACTGCGCCGTCGCGCTGAACGGTCTGGCGCTCGAGGCATTACCCGGCCGCACCCTCGGCGTCGGCGTCGGCATCCATTCCGGTGAGGTCCAGATCGGCGAATTCTCGAGCTTCCGCAGTGATTTCACCGCCATCGGCGGCGTCGTCAATCAGGCCGCGAGGCTGGAATCCCAGGCCGCGGCCGGCGAGATCCTGATCTCGGCCGAAACCGCGGCGAAGGCTCCGGATCTCACAGGCGGCTCAGAGACACGCGTCCTTACGTTGAAGGGCATCGAGCAGCCGGTGCGGGCACAGGTGCTGGCAAAACCTTGACCATCGCCCCGTCCCCAACATGGCAGCCGCGATTTCTCACGCTGTGATTGTCAAACACATCGGATTACAAGCAAGTTAATCCTCCGGAAACAAACCTCGCTTATCTCTAAGCTGTTTTGACAGCTGGGGTATCTCATGGGCAGTTTTTCTTTGTGGCACTGGTTGATCGTCTTGATCCTGATCGGCGTGCCGTTGATCTTCGTCTTCCGAAAACCGCTAGCCGGGCCGAACCGCTTCGGCGGCCTACCGCCGGCCATGGGTTTCGGCCAGGCGATCGGAAGCTTTTTCAAGAACTATGTGAACTTTAGCGGCAGAGCGAGCCGATCGGAATTCTGGTTTTCGACGCTCTTCGTCGTTCTCGTCTCCATCGCTTTGTACGCCGTTGATCGGAGCGAAACTTTGAGCCGGATCTGGTCGCTGACAACATTTCTTCCGTCGATCGCCATGGCCGCCCGACGCCTTCACGACATCAACCGAAGCGGATGGTGGCAGCTTCTTGGACTATTATTTCCTATTGGAACGGTTGTCGTCCTCGTATGGTACTGCAGGGCGTCGACAGCGGATGATTCCAGGGAAGCCGTCTTTGCTTGAGCAAAGTGTGACGATGGTCCTCGCGGACTGCGGGATACGCAGTCCGCTTAGAGACCGCCTCCTACACCCACTCCGGCAAAGAAACCCGTCGCTCGAAATACTGTTCTGCCCGGCCTGCCCCTGCAAAAAGGAGAGCCGCCGCATGGCCGTCAACCAGCGGCCCCCGGAACTCGTCGCCGACTGCCGATCGACCATTTCGATGGCCTCGATACATTCGACGACATCTCTTCCCATGGCCGCTGTGTGAGGGATCTCTGGTTTTGATCGCGTCCGAAAGGGAACCGGCGAGGCTGGCGAAGACCCCGTCTCTGCCTCAGTACTTCATGTTCCGCAGTTCCGGAAAATCATAGTAACGCAACCGTTCGTCGTGGCAGCGATAGTCATTCTTTTTCAGATACAGTATCATGTCGTGTTGCAAGCCCAGGCCGATATAGGACCAGTTTGGGGAGCCACGTTCCGTCGTTCGCGTGCAATAAGCATATATCTGCTTTTCCGGATTAAGCAGAACCACGCTGGAAATCTCGGCCTTCACGAAGTTCCCCGGTTTAATGGTCCCCCGCAGAGCATCGACGTACTCGCGTCGAACTGCGCTGGAGGGCGGGCGCTGGGAATCTGCAACGGATTGCGGCGTCGCAGTTTGGCAGCCGGCCAGTGCCAGCAGGGCAGCGTAAGCAAGGAACTTAATCTTCATTCAGTTGAACCTCCAGTATCAAGGTCGATAGATCGAGTTTTCCAAAAGGCGATGGCTGCAAGCAGCAGCGTCACAGCCTGTCCTTCGAGGCTCCGCCCTGCGGGCTGCTCACTTCCGCATGAGGAAGGTTGGAGGATGCCGCGCCTTCGGGACGCTGGAAGCATGTCGCGCCGCCGCTCAACAAAGCCTCGAACGGCGACGCGGCCGGAGCCTTCGCCCCTGCGTCAGGTCTTCATGCCGGTCAACTCGGTAAACGGATAATAGCGCAGCCGCTTGTCGCGGCAGCGATCGTCATTCGCCGTCGCGCCTAATATTTTGCCATCCGTGAAGGAGACGCCGAGATAGGCCCAGTCTCCCCAGCTGCGCTTGGGCACCACCCGCACACAGTAAGCATAAGTCTTTTTCTCGGGCTCAAGCAGAACCACGCTGGAAATGCGGGCCCATACGACTTCTCCTGCTTCGTGCCTGTAGCTTCTCTTGAACACGATGTTGATGAAATTCTGCCGGACGTCACTCGAGGGAGGACGCTGGGAATCTGCAACAGATTGCGACACAGGGGCATTGCAGCCGGCGAGAGCCAGCAGCGCGGCGTAAACAAGGACTTTCATTTTCATTCAGCTGAATCCCTAAAAGAATCGGAGCGCAAATAAACGCTGTGTATTCCCACAAACACAGCGAGAATAATATTTGCAATACATCATGGGAAAATTGCTGCAGCTGCGGGATACCCGCTGCGTGACGCGGATATATCAGTGTTGGCTCACCTACACTGATGGATTCAAAACAGAGCTTCCGGCACCATCTTCATCATCATCGTTGATCACCACCCCGGCTTCCAGCGCCGCCAGGATAAAGGCCTGCCGCACCGTCTCGGCCGGCATCCGCCCGGCAAGCCAGGCGCGGCAGAAATCGATCGCCCTCTGCTGATGGACGCCGCCATTGACCGGCCAGTCTGAGACGAGTGCATACAGCGCATCCTGCGGTGAGCGCAAAACCAGCCGTTCGCCGGTATCGAGGTCGATCGAGATGGAGTTTTCCCAGAAGGCAGAATGATCGCTAATGGCAGTAGCACCTAGAGGTGAAGTGACTGGAAATTAACTGCGCGAGGCCGATCTCGGTTCCAGTGCAGGGCCGAATGATCGCGGTCGGACATCACGGGCGCCGGTAATCCATTCCAGGGGAGGCAATGGCCGCCAGCAGCCACGTTGCGGCGCGTGCTTCGAGGCTTCACCCTGCGGGCTGCGCACCTCAGCATGAGGAGCGTCGGAGTATGCGGTAGCAGAACAGCCGGCGCTGAAGGAATGTCGCGCCAGCGCCCAAGAGAGCCTCACCCAGAGGCACCTCGAAGGGCGGGGCGGGCGCTCCACCTCGCAGCGCCATAAATTTCGCAACTGTTGAACCAATCCGAACAAACAGTTCGTTTCCCCTTTGTACTCTTTCCCTCTTCCCCTTCGCGCTGACGCTCTCCACATTCCCGCCATGGCCAGATCTCCGAAGAAATCCCCCGCCCCTGACGGTTTAAAGGAAGCCCCTCAATCGTCTTTTGAGGGCGCGCCGCTTTTCGGCTCGGTTTACCGGCTTCGTAAGCGACCGTAACCAATTCGTCCTCAGCCTGTGTCAGGTCAATCCGTCGGGTGGTCCGGAGCTTCGCCACCTTTGCGATTCCGGCAGTGGCGCTAGTGGAGGTCCGCTCTTGACCACGACGGCGACCGGACGCGCGGCGGTCGTCGGAATTCACCTGGGCAATGGCGAACAAGGGAAACGCGCTCTCCGTGCAGATATCATCCGTCAGAGCGCGGCAGTCAAAGCTGCGGTCGGAGATCTTCCCACAATTGATATCCGGAGTTTACATGATAGCCGGCACGCCTACCGCCCCGTTAGTTTCCGTGCTTGACCTCCGCGCACGGCCTCTACCTAAAAGCCCGACTGCTATGCAAAGGAGGCTCCGGTGTCGGTACCCATCGAGGACTACGCGCTCATCGGCGATTGCGAAACCGCCGCACTCGTCTCGAAGAACGGCTCGATCGACTGGCTCTGTTTTCCGCGCTTCGATTCCCCCGCCTGTTTTGCCGCCCTGCTCGGCGCCGAGGATAACGGCTTCTGGTCGCTGTCACCGTCAGGTGAAAATGTCCACGTCACGCGCCGCTACCGCAACGATACGCTCATTCTCGAAACCGAGTTTCAGACAGAGACCGGCACCGCCGTTCTCATCGACTTCATGCCGCTTCGCGATGGCACGAGCGATCTGATGCGCATCGTCGAGGGCAAGAGCGGCACTGTCGCCTTCGATATGGAGCTCAACCTTCGCTTCGATTACGGCCGAACCGTTCCCTGGGTCACGCATGGCGAGGATGGCGGCATCACCGCCATTGCCGGCCCGGACAGGCTAACCCTGAATTGCGCCGTCCCGCTCGAAGGCCGCGGCCTGAGCACGGTCGGCTCCTTCCAGGTTGCCGCTGGCGAGAGCCAGATCTTCACCCTGACCTGGTCCCCCTCGCATATGCCGCAGCCGGCTCAGCGGCAGGTGGAATATGCGCTGCCGGACACGGAGGAATTCTGGCAATCCTTTGCCGCGACCTGCCCGAAAGTAGGCCGGTGGACGGAACAGGTCAAACGCTCGCTCATCACGCTCAAGGCACTGACCTACATGCCTACGGGCGGCATCGTCGCCGCGGCGACAACCTCCCTGCCGGAAAAGATCGGCGGGCCGCGCAACTGGGACTACCGCTATTGCTGGCTGCGCGACGCGACGCTGACCCTGCTCGCCCTGATGAAACTCGGCTATTACAAGGAAGCCAGCGCCTGGCGCAAGTGGTTGCTGCGGGCGGTCGCCGGCGCCCCGGCGCAGATGCAGATCATGTATGGCGTCGCTGGCGAGCGCAATCTGCTGGAATGGCAGGTTCCCTGGCTGAGTGGCTACGAGGGCTCGACACCCGTACGCATCGGCAATGCCGCTGCCGAACAGGTGCAGCTCGATGTCTATGGCGAGGTGGCCGACGCCATACTGCAGGCCCGCAAGGGCGGGCTTCCGCCGCATCACCGCGAACGCGAACTGGCGGCGGCCATTCTGCCCTTTCTCGAAAAAATCTGGGTGGAGCCCGATGAAGGCATCTGGGAGGTGCGCGGCCAGCGCCAGCATTTCACCTATTCGAAGGTCATGGCCTGGGTGGCCTTCGACCGCGCCGTCCAGATTGCCGAGGCGGACGGCGAGCCCGAGGCCGCCGCACGTTGGCGCACGCTCGCAGATCACATCCATGCCGAGGTTTGCGAGAAGGCTTTCGATCCCGAACTCGGCTGTTTCGTGCAGGCCTACGGCTCCAAGGCGCTTGATGCCAGCCTGCTGCATCTCGGCATGGTCGGCTTCATCCCGCCTGATGATCCGCGCTATGTCGCGACAGTCGAGGCGATCGAGCGCAAGCTGCTGCGCGATGGCCTGCTGCTGCGCTACGAGACGCAGGAGGTGGACGACGGCCTGCCGCCAGGCGAAGGCGCGTTCCTCGCTTGCAGCTTCTGGCTCGTCGACGCCCTCGGCATGATCGGCCGAAGCGACGATGCGCTGCGCCTGTTCGAGCGGCTGCTTTCTATCTGCAACGATGTCGGGCTTCTGGCGGAAGAATATGATCCCGCCGCCCGCCGCATGCTCGGCAACTTCCCGCAGGCCTTCAGCCATGTCGGGTTGATCAACAGTGCGTGGAACCTCGCGCGGCTGGAGGGGCCGGCGGACCAGCGTTCGGCTTGATGATATGCTCTGCTTGGTTATTGGGAGACCGGCGGAAGAACACTTGGCGTAGTGGTGAGGCAGCGGCGGCGACATCCCTCCACCCCCATTCCTGTCCTCGGGTTTAACCCGAGGGATGTCACAGGAATGGGGGGAAGCTGCCGTCGCCGTCACTGCCCAAGGCAAGGTTAGCGCCCTTAAGAGACACCCCCAGAGTTCAGCTCGGAACCGACTTGCGAAACTGGATGTAGCCCGAGCGCTCGGCGACTTTTTCATAAAGCGCGATCGCCGGGGCGTTATCCTCCTGCGTTTGCCAATACACGCGCGACGATCCAGCCGCAGCCGCCTGTTCACACACATGGGCGATCAGCGCTCGGCCATAACCTTTCCCGCGAACCGTCGGCGCGACAAATAAATCCTGTAGATAGCAGGAATTGCTGAGACTCCAGGTCGAAGGATGGAAGATATAATGCGCGAAGCCCACCGCTTTGCCACCAGCCAGGGCAAGCGCACAGTGCATCGGTTCCCCTTCTTTCAAAAGACGAGTCCAGGTGTGATCATGGACGGCGGCGTCGAGTGTGCTGCCATCGAAGTTCAGATATTCCGTCCACAACGCACGCCATTGCGCTTGGTCGTCGTCTTGCAAAATGCGGATCATTGCGCTCCTCGTTCCCTCGATTACGCACCGATACGTTGCAGAGAGGCATGGCGCAAGCACACTCTTGGCCGCTCGATCGACGACGGGAGAAGAGGGAGCAAGCCGCGATCTCAGTTATCCCATAGGATAGCGTTTCTCCGGCTTTTCCCGTTTTGGCGATCGTCCTAATTGTTAGCGTTGCGGCGGTATTCCCAATCTGTTTAACAATTTCTGCGTTGAACATTCGAGACAGGGACCGGCCTTCATGCCCAATGGACTGCTTTTAATTTGCAGCTTTGCTTTTGCCCTGACGGCACTGTCAAGCGGCGCAACTTGCGCGCAAACGCCGGACGACTTGCACGATTTCAAATTGGGTAGCTCGTTTGCCGATGCCCAACGGAATGCGAGCGAAAAAGGTTGGAAATTGAAGGAGCTTTCTTCCTTCCATCCCGATCTTTCTTCTTTCCTTCCCGGTCAATGGGTCGTGGAAGGGTCGAATCTCGGTCTTTTCGTATGCGACGACAAAATCGCCTCTATCCAACAGCACCGCGACGGCGAACTTCATGAGTTTGCATTGATCGTGCAAGACTTTCGAATAAAATATGGCGAGCCGGCAACGACCATTGTGACATTCCCGGTTGGGCCGACATGGATATCGAATATCGACGCCAGATTCACTTCACCCTCGGGGGAAGGCGTCACCGTCCAGCTCAGCAGTACTGCCGGAAAACTCCGCATTCATCTCAATTTCTTCAATGCGAATATGAGTTGCTCGACGGAGACCAAGCCTTGAGTGTGCACGACCGCTATTGGCGCACCCGCGATGCCGTCAGGCGGGGACCAAGGCGCTGCCACGAATCTCTTCTCCCCAGCGGGGAGAAGTGCCGGAGCGATAGCGAGGCGATGAGGGGGTGAGCGGCAAAGCCGCGAATACGCTGAGCGCAAGCGAAGCGCAAGCGAAGCGCAAGCGAAGCGCAAGCGAAGCGCAAGCGAAGCGCAAGCGAAGCGCAAGCGAAGCGCAAGCGAAGCGCAAGCGAAGCGCAAGCGAAGCGCAATGAATGGCGTGCCGTTTGGCCCCCTCATCCGCCCTACGGGCACCTTCTCCCCGCTGGGGAGAAGAGGGAGCAAGATCCGCCCCCTCACTATTCCAACTTCCGAACACACAGTTCGTTTCCCTTTTGTACTCTTTCCCTCTTCCCTTTCGCGGTGACTCTCTCCATATTCCCGCCATGGCCAGATCTCCGAAGAAATCCCCCGCCCCGAATGGCTTCGAGGAAGCCCCTCAATCGTCTTTTGAGGGAGCCCCCCTCTCAGGCTCGGTTGCCGATTGGGTGAAGCAGCTGGAGGCCGATGCCGAAACCTCGGGCGTCGAGACCCAGCGCCAGATTGCCTCCAAGGCCGGCAAACATCGCAAGAAGGTGGAAATCGCCGCCAGGACGAAAACCAGCGACGGCGGCGTCAGCGCGTCGAAATCGGCGCGCGGCACCTCCATGGGCGGCTCGACCGACCCGAAGACACGTGCCGCCGCCGGCCTCAATCCCGTGTCGGGCATGGATACGACGCTGGAAGAAGCCTCGTCGCTGCAGGCCGGCACCGCCGTCACTGCCACGGTCGAGGCGCTGTCGGCGCTGATCGAGAGCGGCAATCCGCTGCACAAGAACGGCAAGATCTGGACACCGCACCGCCCTGCCCGGCCCGACAAATCCGAAGGCGGCATCGCCATCCGCATGCAGTCGGATTACGAGCCGGCCGGCGATCAGCCGACCGCCATCCGCGATCTCGTCGAAGGCCTGGAGAATGGCGACCGCAGCCAGGTGTTGCTCGGCGTCACCGGCTCCGGCAAGACCTTCACCATGGCCAAGGTGATCGAGGCGACGCAGCGCCCGGCCGTCATCCTGGCGCCGAACAAGACGCTGGCCGCCCAGCTCTATTCCGAATTCAAGAACTTTTTCCCCGACAATGCGGTGGAATATTTCGTTTCCTACTACGATTATTACCAGCCGGAAGCCTATGTGCCGCGCTCCGACACCTACATCGAGAAGGAATCCTCGATCAACGAGCAGATCGACCGCATGCGCCACTCGGCGACGCGCTCGCTGCTCGAACGCGACGACTGCATCATCGTCGCCTCGGTCTCCTGCATCTATGGTATCGGCTCGGTCGAGACCTATACGGCGATGACCTTCCAGATGTCGGTCGGCGACCGGCTCGACCAGCGCCAGCTGCTGGCCGACCTCGTGGCCCAGCAATACAAACGCCGCGATATGGATTTCACCCGTGGTTCCTTCCGGGTGCGCGGCGATACGATCGAGCTCTTCCCCGCCCACCTTGAGGATGCCGCCTGGCGCATCTCGATGTTCGGCGACGAGATCGACGCCATCACCGAATTCGACCCGCTCACCGGCCAGAAGGTCGGCGACCTGAAATCGGTGAAGATCTACGCCAATTCGCACTATGTCACCCCGCGCCCGACGCTGAACGGCGCCATCAAGTCGATCAAGGAGGAGCTCAGGCTGCGCCTGGCCGAGCTGGAAAAGGCCGGCCGCCTGCTGGAGGCCCAGCGCCTCGAGCAGCGCACCCGCTACGATATCGAAATGCTCGAAGCCACAGGTTCCTGCCAGGGCATCGAGAACTATTCGCGTTACCTCACCGGCCGCGACCCCGGCGATCCGCCGCCGACGCTGTTCGAATATATCCCCGACAACGCCCTCGTCTTCATCGACGAAAGCCATGTCACCGTGCCGCAGATCGGCGGCATGTACCGGGGCGACTTCAGGCGCAAAGCGACGCTGGCCGAATACGGCTTCCGCCTGCCCTCCTGCATGGACAACCGGCCGCTGCGCTTCGAGGAATGGGACGCCATGCGCCCCGACACCATCGCTGTTTCGGCCACCCCCGGCGGCTGGGAGATGGAGCAGTCGGGCGGCGTCTTCGCCGAACAGGTGATCCGCCCGACCGGCCTGATCGACCCGCCAGTCGAGGTCCGCTCGGCCCGCACCCAGGTCGACGACGTGCTCGGCGAAATCCGCGAAACCGCGGCCAAGGGCTACCGCACCCTCTGCACCGTGCTGACCAAGCGCATGGCCGAGGACCTGACCGAATATCTGCATGAGCAGGGCGTGCGCGTACGCTACATGCACTCGGACATCGACACGCTTGAACGTATCGAGATCCTCCGCGATCTCCGCCTCGGCGCCTTCGACGTGCTGGTCGGGATCAACCTTCTGCGCGAAGGCCTCGACATTCCCGAATGCGGCTTCGTCGCCATCCTCGACGCCGACAAGGAAGGTTTCCTGCGCTCGGAGACCTCGCTGATCCAGACGATCGGCCGCGCCGCGCGCAACGTCGACGGCAAGGTCATCCTCTATGCCGACCAGGTCACCGGCTCGATGAAGCGGGCGATGGAGGAAACCGGCCGCCGCCGCGAAAAGCAGATGATCTATAACCAGGAACACGGCATTACCCCGGAATCGGTCAAGGCCAGGATCTCCGACATCCTCGACTCCGTCTACGAACGCGACCACGTCCGCGCCGATATCTCCGGCGTTTCGGGCAAGGGCTTCGCCGATGGCGGCAACCTCGTCGGCAACAACCTGCAGACCCACCTCAACGCGCTCGAAAAGAGCATGCGCGACGCTGCCGCCGACCTCGACTTCGAAAAAGCCGCCCGCCTCCGCGACGAAATCAAACGCCTCAAGGCCGTGGAACTCGCCGCCATGGACGACCCGATGGCACGCGAAGAAGCGCAGGCGATGGAAGGGAAAGCGCGCAGCTCCTCCGCTCCTCCGTCAACCCAGGGCTCGACCCGGGGATCCAAGCCGGCAACCGAGATGCAAACCTCCTATTTCGCCAAACCCTCCATCGACGACATGGGCCCAGGCACCGACACCACCACCCCCCTCTTCCGCAAGCCCGCCTTGGACGAGATGGGCCGCGACATCACCGAACCCGCAAAGAAGACTCTCTTCCGCAAAAACGACCTCGACGAAATGACCGTCGGCCGAACGGAAAAGCCCGTCATTGGGGCGCTGCCGGAGAAGCCGGAAGCCGCCAAGGGCACGAAGCGGTTTTCACCGCTGCTTGAAGGCCAGCCGGAGCGCGATGACGTGCGGCCGGTCGTGCGCGGGAAGACGGGCGTGGGCAGTTATGAGGACCCGGGCGAGCAGAAGCGCAAGGGGCGGACGAAGGGGAAGACCGGGCGGCCGGGACGGT
The DNA here is from genome assembly GCF_002008365.1 of Rhizobium leguminosarum bv. viciae USDA 2370. GTDB lineage: Bacteria > Pseudomonadota > Alphaproteobacteria > Rhizobiales > Rhizobiaceae > Rhizobium > Rhizobium leguminosarum. The sequence goes on along the minus strand of NZ_MRDL01000051.1, from coordinate 127,929 downwards.
GAGGCTGCCAAACGTCTGCCACTCAGTTGGTCGTCGATCAAATGGTTCATCGTATCGGTCGGTCAGCAGCGCATTGTAAGGAGCAGCTTCGTAGCGACAGATGAAGTTCGCCACCGGCCTATGACAAGACGGACATGGCCCTCCACGAGCTCCAGCCCAGCGCGGCATCGACTTTCTCTACGACAGGATATTCGAGCGACGCGACGGCCGGCTCGTCACTGTGACGGAATGAGCTCGCGACGCCGACGTGGCCCGTTATCGGGAAGGCCTCCGCGCCATGCTCCGCTGAATGAAGGGAATCGCCAATGCCAGAACTCCGCATCGACCCCTTCCCCTCCGCCGCCGAATTCGACGCCCTCTGGTCCGCCGCCTGGGGCGTCCCTGCCCCGCGCGACTTCACCCCCATCCTGTCCCGCAGCCTCGCCCATATCGGCGCCTACCACGACAACCAGCTCGTCGGCTTCGTCAACGTCGCATGGGACGGCGGCATCCATGCCTTCATCCTCGACACCTCGGTTCACCCTGATATGCGAAGGCAGGGGATCGCGACGCGGCTGGTCAGGGAGGCGACGCGGATTGCGCGGGAGCGGGGCGCCGAATGGCTGCATGTCGATTTCGAGCCGCACCTGACCGGCTTCTACCGCGCCTGCGGCTTCAGACCCACGGAAGCAGGCCTCATCAAGCTGATGTGAGGTCTCCCGCGCGGGAAGCCTGAACAAGTCGAAGCGAACACCAACCTGCGATAGTGACGCGAATGGTCGCGCGGCGCAGCACCTACCGAAGAACCCGCTGAAAACACAATTTTCGCGAGAGCATCCCATCCGAAAATGAAAGATAATACTATTTACGAAACCAAAGCATGGCTTTGAGTTCTCAAATTAAAATTCGTTTTCCCAGTATTTCATCCTTAGTTTTTCATTAAAAAAGCAATTAAAAGACACAATTTTGCATTGAAAACTTATTCGGGGATTGGCATAGATCCCCAGGGGGTTGTCGTCCGTTGAAGCTGCAAGAACAGTTCTACTGAGGATTTCTCATTTTCATAGAATGCAACGCATCTTTTTGGAAAGTTTAATATGGCCTTGAATATTCTGGACACGAACGGCGCGACGATTACCAAGACCGGCGCCGAGTTCGAAGCTTACGACGTCATCCGGGACTCCGCCGCAAATCCTTCCTCGCCTGTCACTTTGATTGTCTCGGATTCCGGCGTGGCCGATCTGGCCGATGAACTGGGTTCGGTCTCCGCGAGGGTGACTGGTTCGAGCAACGGCAGCACGATAACGACTGGCACAGGCAACGACACGCTGCTGGGTGGTGACGGCGCGGACACGCTGAACGGCGGCGCCGGCGACGACACGATCAACGGTAATGGCGGCAACGACAAACTGATCGGCGGCGGCGGCAACGATAGGATCACTGATGGTGGTTTTCCCGTCTTTCTGCCGGGACCTGGCGGCCCGCAGCCGGAGCTCATCGACATTGACGCCGGCGCTGGCGACGATTCCATAACCATAGACAGACTCGCGTTACAGATTTCAGGAACAATCGATGGCGGCACCGGGATCGATACGCTGCAAGCGCCGTCGCTCCAGGGCCTGACGATCAAGAATATCGAAATCCTTGATACGGGGTTTTCGCAGGTTCGCGGTTCGAGCGCACAGTTCGAAAGCTTTGATAAGATCGTCGGCTCGAGCGATCCATTTTTTAATATTCGTCCGTCATTGACGGTGACCGACAGCACCCACCTCGATCTTTCCGACGAATTGGGAGCCCGTGGGGCTTTCATTACCGGCTATGACGGCGTTGACGCCAAGACCGGCAGTGGCGACGACGAGTTTTGGGGCACCGACGTCAATGATATTTTCGACGGCAGCGGCGGCGACGACCTAATCAATGGCAATGCCGGCAATGACAAATTGACCGGCGGCACCGGCAACGACACCATCGATGGCGGCGACGGGACCGACACCGCGGTCTTCTCAGGCAACTTTGCCAATTATTCCCTCGCGATCGACAATGGCAGCCGTGTCCTGACGAGCGCACTTGAGGGCACGGACAAGCTGACAGACGTCGAATTCGCGCGCTTTGCCGATGGCGTCTACAATTTCGCCACGGAAACCTTCACCGTCAACAGCACCGAGCCGGGTACTCCGCTGAATATCCTGGACACGAACGGCGCCACGATTATCAGGACCGGCGCGGAGTTCGAAGCTTACGACGTCATCCGCAACTCCGCAATCAATCCTCTCGTCCCAGTGAACCTGGTCATCTCGGATTCAGGGACGGTGGACCTTGCAGACGAACTGGGCTCAGGCTCCGCGAATGTGACGGGCTCAAGCGGCGACAATGTGATCACGACGGGTGCAGGCCAAGACAAAATCAATGGCGGTGACGGCGTAGACACGTTGAACGGCGGCGCCGGAAACGATGAGATCCGTGGCGAAACTGGCAATGACACACTGAATGGCGGCATCGGAAACGATGAGATCAATGGCGGAAATGGCAATGACACGCTGAATGGCGGTGACGGCAATGACCTGCTCTGGGGAGACGCAGGAAATGACGTCATCAGAGGCGGTGCGGGCAACGATACGATCTCAGATGGTGAGCACTTCGGCTCTACCCCGGAAGTTGTCGACATCGACGCTGGCGACGGCGACGATGCTATCACCTTACAATTCGCTCCACCGCTTTCCGGAACAATCGATGGCGGTGCCGGGATTGATGCCCTGCAAGCCTCGTCGCTGCAGGGCCTAACGCTCAAGAACATCGAAGTCCTTGAAACGGTGGGATGGTCAGTTGCCGGCTCGAGCGCGCAGTTCGAAAGCTTTGACAAGATCGTCTATTCGACCGATCCGACCTTGAATTATAAAGCCGACTTGGTGTTGACGGACAGCGCCCACCTCGATCTTTCCGACGAGTTGGGAGATCGCGGGGCTTTCATTGCCGGCAATATCTCCGGCATTGACGTCAAGACCGGCGGCGGCGACGACGAGTTTACGGGTACGAACGGCAACGACATTTTCGACGGCAGTGGCGGCAACGACATCATCAATGGTAATGGCGGCAACGACAAATTGACGGGCGGCGCCGGCAACGACGCGCTGTTTGGCGGTGCGGGCATCGACACGGCGATCTTCTCCGGCAATTTCGCCAATTATTCCTTCGCATTGAACAATGGCGATCACATCCTGACGAGCGCCGCGGAAGGGACGGATACGCTGACAGACGTCGAATTCGCGCACTTTGCCGATGGCGTCTACGATTTCGCCAAGGGAACCTTCTCGCTCGACGGCAGCAACACCGCGCCGACCAATATCCAGCTCTCGAAAACCGCCCTGTCCGAGGACACGCCGATCTGGACCACGGTCGGTCTGGTCAGCGCCAAGGACGCCGATGGCGACGCGCTCACCTATACGCTGCTCGACGGGGCGAACGATCACTTCCGGATAAAGGGCAATCGCATCGTCACCTCGAAGGCTCTGGATTACGAGACGGACAAGTCGCACACGATCAAGGTCGCGGTTTCGGACGGCAAGGTCACCGTCCAGAAGGACATCACGATCAACGTCCTCGACGTCAACGAAGCCCCTGTCAACCAGGCGCCGACCAAGCTCGCCTTCTCGCGCGGCTCGGTCTCCGAGAATATCGCCATCGGCACCTCGGTCGGCCTCCTCACGGCGGTCGATCCGGAAGGCGGCGCCGTGAAATGGCGGCTGACGGACGATGCCGACGGCATCTTCAAGCTCGTCGGCAACAAGATCCAGACAAAGGCTGCGATCGACTACGAAAGCACCCACAGCCTGACCTTCACCGCAGAGGCCTATGACGCGGCTGGAAACGCCACCAGCCACGATTTCACGGTGGCCGTGAAGGACGTCTTCGAGCCGTCGGTTTCGAGCCTGCTGCACGACGCTTTGATCTAGTCGCAACACTGCTGCGGGACGCAGACATGCATTCCGCAGCGGGGCAGGATGCGCCAGCGTGCCCGCTTAAACGAGCACCCGGTGCTGCCACTCCCCCGAGCTTCCAACCTGCGGTCGCCGCCTCTCCGAATAAGGCGGCTGACACCTCCCGCACGAACCTTCTCCACCCGGAACGGCAGACACAATCCGTTCTTGCAGAATCCAACGCATCTTCTGGAAAGTTTAACATGGCCTTGAATATTCTGGACACGAACGGCGCCACAGCTACCAAGACCGGCGCTGAGTTCGAAGCCTACGACGTCATCCGCCACTCCGAAGCCACTCCCCTCGCCGCTGTCACCCTCGCCGTCTCAGGTTCCGGCGTGGCAGACTTGGCCGACCAGCTGGGCTCGGTTTCCGCAAACGTGACCGGCTCGATCGGCGATAACACAATTACGACGGGCGCCGGCAACGACACCATCTCAGGCGATGACGGCGCAGATACGCTGAGCGGCGGTGCCGGCGACGATCTGATCCACGGCGGAGCCGGCGACGACGTGCTGAATGGCGGCGACGGCAATGACAAGATCTTCGGCGAGGCCGGCAATGACGTTATCAAGGGTGGTGCAGGCGACGATTTTATTGTCGATGTAGGGAATACTACCGAGGTCTTCAATATCGACGCGGGTGAAGGCAAGGACACCTTGCAGTTGTCGCAGGGTTTGTTTGGCGCTACGCCCTCCGGTAAAGTCGATGGCGGTCCCGGTGTCGACACGCTGCAAGCCACCATTTTGACCGGCTTGACGGTCAAAAGCTTCGAAATCCTCGACACGCGCGGATTCGACGTTACCGGATCGTCCGCGCAGTTCGAAAGCTTCGAGAAGATTATCAACTCCACCGTCAGTCCCGGCTCCACCTCTGGCATCACCTTGCGGTTGACGGACAGCGCCCATCTCGACCTTTCGCAAGAGCTGGGACCCGGCGCGGTCTCCATCTACGCTGACTATTACGCCACCGGCATCGATGTCACGACCGGCGGTACATGGGATCAGCTCTTCGGGTCCAGCGTGAATGACACCCTCGATGGCGGCGGAGGCAACGACACACTCCGTGGCTATGAGGGAAATGACCGGTTGACTGGCGGAGCCGGCAACGACACCATCCAAGGCGACGCGGGCAATGACGTCATCAGGGGCGGCACTGGCAACGACACGATCTTCGATGGCGAAATGATTGCCGTTAACCCCGAAACCTTCGACATTGATGCCGGCGACGGCAATGACTTCGTGATCTTGCAGAACGACGACACCGCGCTTTCCGGAATAGTCGATGGTGGTGCGGGCACTGACAAGCTGCAAGCCAGCCATCTGAGTGGCCTGACGATCAAGAACTTCGAAACCCTTGATACAGCGGGATTTGCGGGTGTCGGTTCGGCCGCCCAATTCGAAAGTTTCGATACGATCATCAACTCGAATACGACCAATGCCGTCTTCCTGCGATTGACGGACGGCGCCCATCTCGATCTCTCTGACGAGCTCGCTGGCCGTCAGGCACAGATATACGGCAACGTCTCTGGTATCGACGTGACGACGGGTACCGGCAACGACAAACTGGAGGGCACAGACGGCAACGACACCTTCGATGGCGGCGCGGGCAACGACGTGATCAACGGCTATGCCGGCAATGACAAGTTGACCGGCGGCGACGGCAACGACCAGATCTTCGGCGGCGTTGGAAATGACGTTATCAGGGGCGGCGCGGGCGACGACAAGATCACTGATGGGGATAACCTTTCCACCGCTCCTGAGACCTTCGATATTGACGCCGGCGATGGCAATGATGCCATCAACCTGCAGACACATTCTTCCGCGATTTCCGGGGTGATCGACGGTGGCGCAGGCACCGACACGCTGCAAGTTATCAAGCCCACGTTAGGCCCTGGCATGGAATTCATCGGGCTTGCCGGCCTGACGATCAAGAACGTCGAAATTCTTGAAACGGCGGGAGCCGAGGTTCTCGCTTCGGCCGCCCAGTTCGAAAGCTTCGACAAGATCGTCAAATACGACAAGCCAGGCTACGAGAACGATGTCCTCGCACTGACTTTGACGGACAGCGCCCATGCCGATCTCTCCGACGAGCTGGCAAACCGCCACGTCGACATTTTCGGCACCGCCTTCGGCATTGACGTCAAGACCGGTGGCGGCGACGACTATTTCTTCGGAACCGGCGGCAATGACAGGTTCGAAGGCGGCGCCGGCAACGACGTGCTGTTGGGCGGTGCGGGCATCGATACGGCAGTCTTCTCAGGGAATTTCGCCAAATACTCCTTCGCGTTGAACAATGGCAGCCACATCCTGACGAGCGCCCTGGAGGGCAAGGATACGCTGACCGATGTTGAATTCGCCCGTTTTGCCGACGGCGTCTACGATTTCGCCAAGGGAAAGTTCACGCCCGACGGCAGCAATAGCGCGCCCATCAATATACAGCTCTCGAAAACTTCCCTGTTGGAGAGCACACCGATCTGGACCACGGTCGGCCTGCTCAGCGCCAAGGACGCCGATGGCGACGCGCTCACCTATACGCTGATCGACGGAGCCAACGACCACTTCCGGATCAATGGCAACCGTATCGTCACCTCGAAGGCTCTGGACTACGAGACGGACAAGTCGCACACGATCAAGGTCGCTGTTTCGGATGGCAAGGTCACGGTCGAAAAGGACATCACGATCAACGTCCTCGACGTCAACGAGACGCCGGTCAACAAGGCGCCGACCAATCTCGCCTTCTCGCGCAACTCGGTCAACGAGAATGTCGCGATCGGCACCTCGGTCGGCCTCCTCACGGCGGTCGATCCGGAAGGCGGCGCCGTGAAATGGCGGCTGACGGACGATGCCGACGGTACCTTCAAACTCGTCGGTAACAAGATCCAGACCAAGGCTGTGATCGACTACGAAAGCACCCACAGCCTGACCTTCACCGCCGAGGCCTATGACGCGGCCGGAAACGCAACCAGCCACGATTTCACGGTGGCCGTAAAGGACGTCTTCGAGCCGTCGTTTTCGAGCTTGTCGCATGAGGCGTTGATCTAGCCGCGCGATGGGATAGCCGGCGGACGCCGAGATGCGTCACCGACGCTGTCGACACAAAGGTGGGATTTGCCGTCAGGCAACTCCCACCGGCCGAACTTCCTGGCGATCGCCACAGGCACCGGCCGTGCCCGGGCACCCTTCCAAAAATGCCGCTCCACCTCCACGCCCGATTCCGCTATGATTTCCTGCCCATCCGAGGAGAGCCCGCATGCGCCTGCCCACATTCATCCTCGCCCTGGCCATGGCGGCGCTCGCAGCCTTGCCCGCATCGGCGGCAACCTACAAGACGCCGAAGGCGCTGCTCAAGGCGCTCTATAGCTACGACACCGACAACAGCGACGCCGAGGCGCCCTCGCCCTATTCCGCCTTCTTCTCCGACCACCTGAACAAACTCCTCCAGACCGATCTCGACAACACGCCGGAGGGCGATGTCGGCGCGATCGATTTCGATCCCGTCATCGCAGGCCAGGACGGCGCCGCCAGCGACGTCAGGATCGGCCAACCGATCCTGCTGGATGATAAGGCCGAGGTGGAGGTGCAGTTCGAAAACGGCGAAGAGGTGACGCTCTTCTACACCCTGGTGCGTGAACATGGCGGCTGGAAGGTCGACGACATCGCCAACCAGAAGGGTGATAATCCATGGAGCCTGAGCGCGTTGCTGGGTGACGCGCAGTAGGCGGGCGGCCCAATCACCCGCCCTTGTGGTTCGAGGCGACCCTGCGTTTGTCACTGCAATCGATTGCTCCGTTCCTCACCCACCATGAGGGCTGATCGGTGTGCCTGTCGACCCGACCGCCCCACGAACAAATCCATGCCGGCTATCGAATCCGCCCGTCATCCCGTTTCGGCACGGAATCCCACGATGGCACAGCCGGGCAAGAATCCGTTAACCCACCGTCAAGTATCTGAATCTTCGGCATTTCCCGACATCGATGCAGGTATGCCAAAAGAATCCCGCTTGCTTTTTGCCCGAAATGCTGGCACGAATTGACTTACTCGGGCATTTGCATGCCGGTGACTGGACTGATGTGGTAATCCCTTCCGTTTGGAAGGCGGCGCGGGAATACCCGCCTACGTAGACGTTCTTTCCCCGTACGTGACTTCTCCGACTGACCCTTCGTCCCAATCGATCGGGGCGAAAGCTAAAGCCGTCCGCTTCCTCTCGGGGGCGCGGATACTACACAGACTAAGGGAAAAGGACGATCCCAATGGCCACCAAGGGCACCGTAAAATTCTTCAACCAGGACAAGGGTTTTGGTTTCATCACGCCGGATGGCGGCGCAAAGGACGTTTTCGTCCATATCTCTGCGCTGCAGGCTTCTGGCATCCAGTCGCTGCGCGAAGGCCAGCAGGTTACTTTCGACACCGAGCCGGACCGCATGGGCAAGGGCCCGAAGGCCGTCAACATCTCGGCTTCGTAAGTCAGACTTCCGCTCACGCGGCATGAACGGCGCTCCGCAAGGGGCGCTGTTTCTGTTTTGGCGCTCGATTTGTCGATCACATCGGCAAGTGTTATATGCGCGCTTATGGATGATCCCGCCCATATGGCGCTGCATCGAGGCAGCGGGGCACCGCAGTGCGGCGCCCGGGAACAACGAACGATGGAACATCTATGACGCAGAAGAGGCCAATTTTTGCGGTCGCCCCGATGATCGATTGGACGGATCGGCATTGCCGCTATTTCCACCGGCAGATCAGCCGCGAGGCGCTGCTCTATACCGAGATGGTGGTGGCCGATGCGATCATCCACGGCCCGCGCGAGCGGCTGCTCGGTCATGACGCCGCCGAGCATCCGCTGGCGCTGCAACTCGGCGGATCGGACCCGGCAAAGCTTGCCGACGCGGTGCAGATCGCCGAACCCTATGGCTATGACGAGATCAACCTCAATGTCGGCTGCCCCTCCGACCGTGTGCAGTCGGGCACCTTCGGCGCCTGCCTGATGTTGACGCCGGAGACAGTGGCCGAATGCATCGCGGCGATGAAGAGGGTTGCGACCGTGCCGGTGACGGTGAAATGCCGGATCGGCGTCGACGAGCAGGAGCCGGAACAGGCGCTGCCCGAGCTGATCACCCGCGTTCTCGATGCCGGCGCCGATGCGATCTGGATCCATGCGCGCAAGGCCTGGCTGAAGGGCCTGAGCCCCAAGGAAAACCGCGAAATCCCGCCGCTCGACTACGACATCGTCTACCGGATGAAACAACGCTGGCCCGATGTCTTCATCGGCATCAATGGCGGCATCCGCACGCTCGACGAGGCAGCAACCCACCTAACCCATGTCGATGGCGTCATGCTCGGCCGCGCCGCCTATCAGAATGCCGCGATCCTTGCCGACATCGACCAGCGCTTCTTCGGTGCGCCTGCGGCCGAACCGGACTGGGAAGCGTTGCGCGATCGGATGATGGCCTATGCCGAACGCCACATCGCCAGCGGCGGCCGGCTGCAGCACGTGGCGCGCCACATGGTCGGCCTCTTCACCGGCCTGCCGGGCGCAAGGCGCTACCGCCAGATCCTCTCGACCGACGCGGCCAAAACCGGCGCCGGACCGGAAGTGCTGGCGGCCGCCTTTGCGGCGGTGGATTTTTCGGGAACAGATCAGGAGGCGGTCAGCGCCTGACGCGAAGCGGCGTCACAACCGCGCCATCGGTAGCAAGATCTTCTTCTCGATCCGGCCGGCCACCGAGAACACCAGGATCTCCGTATACCTCCCGATCCTGCTGCCATCCATCAATCGGACGATATCGTCGACGCCGCCGACCGGGCTGCCGTCGATGGCGAGGATATAATCGCCCTCCTGCAGCCCTCCCTTTGCCGCAGGCCCATCGGCTTCGACGCGCCGGATGCGAACGGAGGTCGTTTGTGCCGTGCCAGCGGCGAGTGCCACCCGGCGCGGCAGCACAATCGTATCGCCTGATATGCCGATGAAGGCGCGCCTGACCTGGCCATAACGGAGAATCTCCGAAACCACGAAATTGGCCGTATTCGACGCCACAGCAAAGGCGATGCTCTGCGCACCTTGGATCACGGCGGTATTGACGCCGATGACCTCTCCGCCCGAAGACACCAGCGGCCCGCCTGAGTTGCCGGGATTGAGCGCCGCATCGGTCTGGATGACGTCGTCCATCAGCCGGCCGCTGGCTGCCCGCATCGACCGGCCGAGCGCCGAGACGATACCGGCGGTAACCGTCCATTCGAAGCCGAGCGGGTTTCCGATCGCGATTGCGATATGCCCCCTGCGCAGGCGCTGGGAATCTCCGAGCTTCGCCCAGGCGCCGGTGCTTGTATTGGCGCGAATGAGGGCGATATCGGTATCCACATCCCGGCCAAGCACTCGGCCCTCGGTAACGAAGCCGTCAGGCGTGGTGACGCGAACCACCTTGGAGTCGTCGACGACGTGGTTGTTGGTGATGATCAGACCGTCAGGCGAGACAGCGAAGCCCGACCCGTGCCCTTGCCGGCCACCCACCCTCTCGATCCGGCTGACTGCCGGCCCGACGATATCGACTGCTGCAGCGATCGATTGCGAATAGGCATCGATCAGCGCCCCATCATTCTGAGGCGCTATGTCCTTATCCATGTAACCCATTATTTGATCCTCAGGCGGCAATAACGGCCGTCCCGCCGCCGGCGAAGCGGTCGCGATTGCGAAGGTTCGCCATTGTGGTGTTGTTTGAGGATTAGATGGTTGGGCATAGACCCGTGTTCAAGTGAGCGCCGGCGGCGGTCTGCAATGCGCGCAACGCAGAGAATGTCAACACGCCTACCCGGATAGATATGCTGAACTACCCGAACAGATATCTTGAACGCACGGCCAAAAATTGGCTCATTGCAGACATTCGCCCGTCAAATCAGCTGCCTTCGCTACCCATGACGAACCTGCCTGAGGAGTGGAACAGGCCGACATACCGCGGATCAAAAGAATGTTCGCAGCACGAAGCAGCCAGGCGAGGATCGCCAAATCCCCGTCCCTTCATACGAGATGGGGTGCTGTGCGCCCGTCGCGCAGAGACATACAAACTTCTGTTATATCAATAGAATAGAAAGAGCCATTCAATTAGCACATCAGCATATTCAGAGCCGACTTATCCCCTAAGGCGCGACCTACTTGCCCCAAGCCTCCGGCGCAACGGCGCTCGTGGCCTTGCCAATTCTGCCGGCAACGGCGCAAACTTCTGACCGCATGAATCCAACCCCAATTAATGGAGCCGAAAGATGAGCACAGTCACAACCAAGGACGGCGTCGAGATCTTCTACAAGGATTGGGGGCCGAAGACCGCCCAGCCGATCATGTTCCATCACGGCTGGCCGCTATGCTCCGACGACTGGGATACCCAGATGCTGTTCTTCCTTGAGAAGGGCTACCGCGTCGTCGCCCATGACCGGCGCGGCCACGGCCGCTCCACCCAGGTGGGCGACGGTCACGACATGGATCACTACGCCGCCGATGCCGCAACCGTCGTCGAGCATCTCGATCTTAGGAACACCGTCCATGTCGGCCACTCCACCGGCGGCGGCGAAGCGACCCATTATGTCGCCCGCCACGGCCAGCCGCAGGGCCGTGTCGCCAAGCTCGTCATCATCGGCGCCGTGCCGCCCATCATGGTGAAGACGGATGCCAATCCCGGCGGCCTGCCGATCGAAGTCTTCGATGGCCTGCGCAAGCAGCTCGCCGCGAATCGCGCGCAGTTTTATTACGATCTGCCGGCCGGCCCGTTCTACAGCTTCAACCGACCAGGCGCGAAAGTGTCGGAGCCGATCATCAACAATTGGTGGCGCCAGGGCATGATCGGCGGCGCCAAAGCGCATTACGACGGCATCAAGGCCTTTTCGGAAACCGACTTCACAGAAGACCTGAAGATCATCACCGTACCGACCCTCGTCATGCACGGCGACGACGATCAGATCGTGCCGATCGCTGACTCCGCCCTGCTCTCGGCCAAGCTGCTGCAGAACGCCACGCTGAAGGTCTACGAGAAATTCCCGCACGGCATGTGCACCACTCATGCCGACATCATAAATCCCGACATCCTTGCCTTCATCAAAGGTTGATCCGTGATGTTACCGGGCGCCGACGAGGCGCCCGGTTACCATGAGCGGCTTGACATCGGCATGACCAAATTTAATCTCCACGCGGCTAAACTGGGTGAATTCCGATGCTCCGTATCAACCTGCTTGCGGCAATCGCCATCGCCATGATCTCCGCCAACCCCGCCTCCGCCGCACCCTGCAGGAACGCAGCCGGTCACGCCGTCAAATGCCTGGCCAAATCGGCGCAGCAGAGGTCGATCGGCCAAAACAGCAAGCTGCAGCGGGGAAAGGTGCGAACGCACGTGACGGATACGACCGGCAGAGTGAATTATAAATGGTGACTGGCTGTTTGCCGTCCCACGCCCAGGCCGCCGGGCCACGTCGATCGATTGACGGCCAGTTACGCATTTCCGATGAAACCGTTTTCGCCGCTTTGCGTTTAGCGGCCATGAAAAGAGAACGTGAACCCTCATCAAAGGCTTACCGGCAGGATCGTTTCGAAAACACCGAGCGAGCCGCCAAGGAAACCATCGAGGCGGAGCAGCGAGCCCGCCGGGAAAAAACCAAGCGGCTGAAAGAGCTGCGCCTGTCACAGCAGGGCGCCAAGGACCCCGCAACCAAGTAGATCCCACACTCGCACTATCCGATCGGCACGCCGATCGATCTCATATCCATGCCCTGCCGCCCACGCCCGCGTCTTTCCGTGCGTGCCCCGAATTCTTTTTGAATTTCGGACCTTCGCCCATCTTGCAGAGCAAACATCGCGAAATTATCTTTTCACGAAAGCGATTCACGGCATCCAAAAAGGGCAAATTGCGATGTCAGACAAGCTGTTCAGCACACGGGACGAACCGCTCGCCTCCGAAGATCTGGATGTGTGCAGGCGTGTTCATGAAGCTCTCTGTAGCGGGTCAAAGATCGACAGATCAAGCAAGGAAGCCGACCGTCTGGGCGCCCTCATCATCGAGCTTTACCGCCAGGGTGTGCACGACGAAAGCCAGCTCCGATTGCTGGCCGGCGGAACGTGAGCCTGATAGCGCGAGACGTCGAGCTAGCTGCGAGTCCGACACCGCCTTTTCCCGGGCGCGGACCGAGGTCGCCTGCACGCGATCGAAGAGCGGAACCCATTTGCCGATATCTCCGGCCGTCTTGGTGCATCTGCGTGTCGGTATTGGCCGTCCGTCGCCAGCGTCGCCTCATTCCAGCAGGACATCGCCCATGAGGGCCGATTTGCCGATGCCGTGGCCGGATGCGACCGCAATCTGCAGCGGCTGAAACCGCGTTGCGGGATCGCGAATGATTGTAAAAATATCCCGTCGTTATAGAGCGAGTGATGCCGCGCCAGCATATCCAGCGCCCGCAACCGGTCCGCCCGCTTGATCTTCGCCGCATGCACCACCTCCCCCTTGCCCTTGGCCGAGGTGCCGATCTCCAGCCCCACAACGCTTGCCGCCGTCCGCTCATCCCACTCCGAAGGCGCCTTCAGCGGCCCCTGGTCATCGAACACGTCACGGACATCACCAAACGCGACGTAGGCAATGGCGACAAGCACCCACTCGGCGGAAGTCTCCATCTCGGCAAGACGTGGCGCTAATGCTCTCTCAATCTCCGCCCGCACAGCCTCATTCGCATCAAGCGATTGCCATTGGCACGCGACTTTCCGCCATACCCCGTCCGCATCGCCGCGTGCTTCGCATTCAAATCCTTCAGATATTCCGCCACATACAGGCGCTGCTTCGGCGTCAGTTCTGCCATTGGTGATCGTACCCTCGAAGAGAGGGCGATGGTGGCAAGGTGAAAAGCGCGCCGCGGGGAAGGCCCTACGAAGCCAGACCTCTGTCCCTGTTGTAAATCTCCCCCGGAGTCGGCTCTCTGGTCACAATCGTGCCGTCGGAAAGCCGGCGACGCATGACATTGCCGTGCCAATGCCATTCTCCGGATACGCCAGCGAAAAACAGCGCACGAAGCGCCTCGACCAAGCGGCTCCACACCGATGGCTTCGGACGTTGAAAACTGATCGTTGTCATTTTGTCTTTGCTCCCCTTCAAAATTATTCTCTGCCGATCGCACACGTCACGTTTCTCTCTTCCCGGAGGGTGCCCGATCAACATGGATTGGAATGATCCAGCCGCGCCAATATGCGCAATGCCTCAATTCGATCCGGCTCCCAGAAGGTCAGCCTGAGCCGGCCTACATCCGAATCCAGGGAGAACGCCTCGCGGGCCAGCCCGATCTCGGCAAGCCTCATGCGTATGGAGTCGAGATCGGTCATGCCACCCAGCGGCTCCATGATGATGTATTGCGTCGGTTGCGCCATGTGGAAGACCCTTATCTCAGAGTATTTGCCGGCGTACGAAAACAGAAACAGCAACACGGCTCAAGGAAAGTCTTAATATCTGGTTACCAAACGAAGTTAAGACTTCGTTACACATGAGGTTGACCGCCGTATTAATATTGAACATCGGAAACCGCTCTATGATTTCAAGAGAGATTGCTATGGCGTCAACGTCCTTCGATGACATCCAATGACGATATCCCTGGCACCCGTGTCAGACCCCGGCCCGCGCCAGCCTCTCGCTCAGCGCCTCCCAGCCCGTTGATTTCCCCTGTCGTTATAGAGCGAGTAGTGCTGCGCCAGCGGCCTGCTGTGTAGCTCTAGCAAATCAGCCGGTAGCGATGCGCTGCAGGAGTAATTTGACATTGCAATTTTCGAAGAGCTTTATTATCGCCACCAAGGAAACGTCCTGTATCTTTTGTGAGATTTAAGCATCGGGGTGTCGATTGCGGGAGCATCAGCTAGACGGATTACGAGCGTTTGCACTTCTGTCAGTGTTTTATTCTCATTTCTGGCAAGAAAGCTCGAACCTTGGCCACCTCGGAGTTCGGTTCTTCTTTGTGTTGAGCGGATTCCTCATCACAAACATTCTGTTAGACGTCAAGGGACACGATAATCACACGGCTGGTATAACTGTGTTCTTCGCGCGAAGAGCAGCGAGAATTTGGCCACCCTACTTCCTGACGCTGGGATTTTGTTGGCTGGCAGCAGGCCCGTTACGTCTCCCGATGATGCAGGAGTCGTTGCCGTGGCATGCATTGTTCCTCTCCAACATCTGGTATGCAACGCACGGGTCCGAGCCTTGGGCACTAGGGCACCTTTGGACACTTGCAGTCGAAGAGCAATTCTACCTGATTTGGCCTTTTGTGATCCTGGCGTTGCCGTCCCGTCATTTTCTGAAATTATGCGGCGCACTTGTTTCCTGCACCGTACTCTACCGCGTTTGCGCATTTGCCCTCGGCAAGGTTGATGAAGCCAATGCGCTGCCTTTCGATTCAATCGATGCTTTGGCGGCCGGTGCCGCTTTGTCGTTCCTGTCTGCAGAAGGGTGGAGCGCTCCGCGATGGCTCCTCTGGTTGTCAGTACCGGTCGGTTTGGCTGGATCTATCATGCAAATCGCTTTTGACTTGGGAAACCTCGTTCAATGGGTCGTCCTCGAGGCCGCCCTCGTCTTGCCGCTGGCCGCAATCGTGGCAGTGGCCTCAAAAGGGCAGTTTCTCAAAATCCTTGCGAACAGATCTCTCAGCGGCTTGGGCCGGATCAGCTACGGCGCCTATCTCTTCCATCTTCCGGTCTGGGCGGTTCTTTTTGCATTGAGCGCCCGTTTTGGCGTCGGTGACTTCTTCTCGCGCGGCCCGCTTACGATGCTCGTCGCTGGATCGTTATCCGTACTCACCGCTTTGGTATCGTGGATCATGGTGGAGCGCCCAGTGATGGCTTGGTCGAAAAGGCTGACGAGCCGGCTGGCTGCCGCATGATCGGATAGCCGAAGGGCCAGGCGTATGCCCGACGGATGGTGTCGCACGCTGGTGCCATCAATGTCGCGCTTTCGACGCACATGCCGCCCCCCGAACGAGCCGTCCGACATTGAGCTCCGATAAGAGTAAAGTTCGTCTGCGCCGCGTCGTCGGTGCGATCTTCTCAGACATTCCCGCCCATTGGCGGTGGCGAAGCTGTCCAGCGTTTTAGGACCGGTCGGTTCCTGACGTCCGGTAGTGGTGCACAGGCCTATTATGTTAGCAAAAACGCACATACGCCGCCTCATTCCATCCCAAAATGAAACCTATTCCCTTCCGCTGCGTTACCCCCTCGATACATCCGTTGACCCAAGGTGAGTAAAATGAACAGATTCGCCATCATTGCCCTGTCGATAGCGACGGCCTTCTCCGGAATGCCGGCCTCGGCAGGCCCGGCCTTCGTGCCGAGCCCGGTCCAATCGGCGGCGCAGCCGGTACCGGGAAATACCGGTGCCCGCATCATGACCGTCGGCTGCAATAACTTCACAAACTGCCCGGGTCAGTTCGGTAATAATCGCAGGTGGTATCGCAACCGTCACCACTACCGCGACCGGGATTATTATCGCGACGACCGTTATGGCTCGTATCGACGCTACGATCGCGGCTGGCGCCATAATGACAACACCGGCGCCATCATAGGCGGTCTGGCGGCCGGCGCCCTCATCGGCGGCATCATTGCCTCGCAGCCGCGGGCCTATACCTCGCAAGGGTACAGCTCACATGCCGATTATTGCTACTCCCGCTATCGGTCCTACCGCGCCTATGACAATACCTACCAGCCGAACTACGGCCCGCGCCGCCAGTGCCGCTAGTCCGACCTATCCATCAGAGCAAGCCTCGCATGAAATGCGGGGCTTTTTTGATGGCCGAAAGCCCGTTGCACGGCTTCCAATCGCCAGTGGGGCGTGTTTGTCTACGCGAGTGGGGGGCGCACACTTGGTTAGGCGACGCGAACCTAGGTGCTAGATGACGTCTGGAGAAACAGCAAAGTGCGCCGGCCGCGTCGTCCTGCTGCAGCCGGATCTGGAAAACCTGTCGGGTTTCGAAGCGGCGCTTGCCGCCGGCTGGTCTCCCGATCCGCGCTGCGCGGGCAATGAGGCCTATGTTCACGGCGAGCTTCAGCGGCTGCGCCAGAACAGATTAGGGTTTCTCCACGATCTCATTCCTGATGGTAGACAGCGGGCTGGATTCGGATCGCCGCCTCTCACCACCCGTCTGTTCTGGATCTGGGACGGAGAATTCTGCGGCAGCATCAGCCTCCGCTTTCAAGCGGGCACCGAGGAGCTGCCGCCCGAGGTGTCTGGCCATGTGGGATATTCCGTCGTACCGTGGAAACAGCGCAATGGCCACGCGACCACCGCGCTGAGCCTTCTGATGGCTGTGGCATCGAAGGAAGGCCTCGACCGCCTGGTCGTCCTCTGCAACGAGGACAACGACGCCTCGCGGCGGGTGATCGAGCGCAATGGCGGCGAATTGTTCATGCGCGGCCCGAATCCCTCCGACAGGCCCGATCAGATCAAACTGTATTTCTGGCTGAGGCCCGGAACCGCCAGCTGAAATGAAGCGCGACGGAATTCCAGACGGACGGAGCACAGGCCTTGCCCGCCTTTGCTCCGTCCGTCCCGTCAGCCTGGGGCGGGCTGAGTGCTGGTCGCGGGGGCAGTCGGCGCCGCCGCACATCGTCTCTCAATAGGTCGCGGCCGGTTTCGGCTTCTTCTCGGTCCATTGCGGCGGCGCGCCGTATTTGGCAGCCACAGCCCCCATCAGTCCGGGCGGTCGGCCGAAGGCGTCGCAGGCGGCGTATTTCGGTTTTCCGCCGAGCCACGATTTCATCCGCTGCCCCGACGGCAGCGAGATATCCAATCCCTTCGGCTCCTTGCCTTTGATCAACATGCGGGAAAACTCGCTGCTGAATTTCGAAGCCAGGCTATAGGCGTCGCCGACTTCGGAAACGCGGGGGTTGTTCTGCAGCGAGTTTGCCCCGCGCGACCAGACGATGGCCGCCCGCTGCACGCCACCGCTGTCGACGGCTTCCGCCTCGACCGCCAGTCCGCCCAGGCCGGCCGGCAGCCGCGGCACGCCGACCGGCAGCACGAAACCGGTACCGACGGTCACGACGGTCGAAACACCGGCCATCGCCTTGTTGGTCGGCACGATGTCGGTGACGACCGAGCGGATTGTCAGGTCCGCCGGCTGGCCGGCTGAGACCAGCTGATATTTGTCGCTGAGCGAAATGCAGAGCGCCCGGTCCAGCGCGTTCGCCACCATCACGCGGTCGGCGTCCGATTTGACGCGGGTCGCGGCGTCGAAGGCGAAGGTCGTCGGCACGATGCTCACCGTCTTTGCCGGGCTAAGGCGCGTCCCATCGACATAGACGCGCGATTTCGACAGCTTGCCCTTCGGCGCGCCGAGATTGCCATAGGAAGAAAGCGTGCCGGCCTCCTTCAGTGGCACCGAGCTGCAACCGGCCGCGGCCATGGCGAGCGCCAAGGGCAGTGCGAGAGACAAGCCTCTCGACGCCAATGGGAAGGAAAATGGGAATGGATTGCTGCGCACGCTGTCTGGCCTCCGTCGCCGATAGCGCATAACCCCTAAAATCGAAATCGATTTTCGGAAAGGATCATGCGCAGTTTAAAGTGCTAGAGCGTCCTAGCGCGTCTTGTCGGACGCGCGGCGCTCTAGTGTCGGGCGAAAGTGGCGGTCGACAATTGCCGCAACATTACAGATCGCTTCCTAGAGCCTTTCCTGATCAGAACCAAGGTGGATTCTACTCAAGCAGGCCTGACCTATGCGAGTTCGATCGTCACCCGCGTTCCGGCAGCACTGCTCTCGATGCTGACCTCGCCGCCATGGTTTGCGGCGACCTGTTTGACGAGGCTGAGGCCGAGACCGGCGCCCCTGCTTTTCGGGGTGACGCGATAGAAAGGCTCGAACACCAGCTCCCGATGTTCGGCCGGAATACCCGGCCCTTCGTCGGCGACACTGATCCGGCCGCCGCCGGAAGGCGAGCGCGATACCGAAACCGTGATCATCCCCCTGTTGCCGCCGTGGTCGATGGCGTTGCGCACCAAGTTGCTCATCGCCCGCGGCAGGGCGGAAGGGCTGCCCCGGCGTTCAAGGCTCTCCGCCTCGCTCAGGAACGAGATTTGATAGCCGTCGGCAATCGCCAGCGGCGCGAGATCGGCAACGACCGTTCGGGCGACTTCGACGAGATCGATCGTTTCGTGCAGATCGATCGCCTGATTGTTACGCTCGAAATCGAGCAGTTGTTCGGCAGTCTCGGCGAGGCGCGCGACGTCATCGAGCAATCGCCTGCGGTCCTGACCCTCGGGTGTTCCGTCGATCCGCGTCTGCATGATCGCGATCGGCGTCCTGAGTTCATGCGCGGCATCGATAAGGAAGTGTTGCCGTTTGCGGAATTCATTTTCCAGCCGGTCAAGCGCCTCGTTGAAGGCAATCACCAGCGGGGCCACCTCCTTGGGGATGCCGTCCAGAGGCAGGCGTGCATCGTAGCGGCGAGGTTCGATCTCCGATGCCTTGCGGGCAACCTCGCTGACACTGGCCAGGGCACGCCTGACAATTCGCGGAACGGCAAGAAAAACCGCCGGCAAGGCGACGGTGAGCAGCGAGACATAGATCGGATAGACGGCGCCCATAAGGACAAGAACGGGCCAACCCTTGTCGGCGACGCCGCCAAACAGAACTCGGAGCTCGCCTATGGCAGTCTCCACGTTTTCAACGGACGCGATCTCGTTGGTGCCGACCGATCCCCTGATGTCTGCGCCCTGGAACAAATGGGTGAGATGCGCAAGTTCACTATAGGCTGCAGGAATGGCGCCATAGGATACCGAAGAACCGTTCGTCGTGGCGGCGACATACCAAAGCCCGTCATACTGCTCCTTGAGCGACGCCAGCTCTGGCGTATCGCGTATTTCAAGCTGGCCCTGCGCATCGAGCGCGACGGACCGGGCCAGTACCGCGGTGACATGATCCTCCAGCGCGACGTTGGGAGAAAGGATCGTCGCACCATAAACACAGAGACCGAAGATCACCGCCGCCACCACGGCGACGAATACAATGCTGAGTTGCCAGCTCAGCCGCCACCAAAGCGACGGATTGGTGTATTGCGCCTTGGTCATCATTCTTCCTTCATGAGGTAACCGACGCCGCGAATATTATGGATCGCGACGCCGGCGCCAGCATCGATCAGCCGCTTGCGCAGCCGCGATATATGCGCGTCGAGCGCGTTCGACTGGATTTCCTCTTCGTAGTTGTAGACAGCCGCTTCCAGCGTCGAGCGCAGCACGGTCTTCTCCTTGCGCCTTGCGAGTGCCGCCAGCACCAGAAGTTCGCGCCGGGGCAGGTCCAGCGGCACGGCATCGACGGTGACGCTCAGATGCAGTGGGTCGATCACCATCCGTCCGGCAGTGATCTTGAGTTCGGCCAGTTCAGGCGATCGCCGCAGCACGGCTCTCAACCGCGCCATCAGCTCCTCGACCAGGAACGGCTTGCCGAGATAGTCGTCGGCCCCGAGGTCGAGGCCTTCGATCCGCTCCTTCGGTTCGTTGCGCGCCGTCAGCACGATGATCGGCGTATCCTTGCCCGTCCGCCTGAGCTCCGGAATGAAGCTCAGCCCCTCCCCGTCAGGCAGGCGCCGGTCAAGCAGGATCGCATCGTAGAGGTTCTGCCGCGTCAACTCGACGGCGTCTGCCAGATGCATCGTGTGGTCGGTGACGATCCCATGTTTGCCGAGCGCGGCCGACAGCGCCTCGGCCAGCTCCCTCTCATCCTCTATCAGCAGTATCCGCATCGCCCGTCCATTGTCTCGCTCACCCCCTCTGTCTGCCACAAGGGTTGCAGCAGCATTGCGGAGCTTGCAAGGCAGCCGGTCATGCTGCTGCAATTGTTGAGGTCCAGCACAAAGAATATTCGCGGCAGCTGGAGATCAAGATGATCCGACCTATCCTTCGTCTCCTGACGAGACACTTCCTCTCCGCCTTCATCCTCGCCGCACTGCTCGCAGCCCCGCTTGTCATTCTGCACACCCTTCACGACAAATCGGCGTTCGAGAGCGGCCTTCTGATGGAGGTTCGATGATGGAGAGGCGAGCCTCAGGCAGTCTCGGCGTCTGCCCCGCAATAGGCCGAAAATGCGTGAAGATAGGCCCGCACCCTGGAACGGTTCTCCGCTGTCTCGATGCTTCGAAGCACCTCGGCTGGATCCAGTTTCATCAAAGGGAGCCGGAGGAAGATATCCTCCGCGAAACGGTCGGTGATGGTCCCAAGAACGGTGCGAAGACCCGCCAGCATGTCGTCGCCCCGATGCGAGGCGTGCAGCAAGGCGATCGGCTTATGAACGATCTGCTCTCCTGATACGAGCCAGTCGATCGCATTCTTGAGGCCGCCGGGGATGGATCGCACATATTCCGGGCTGGCAATGATCACCCCGTCGCTCTTGGCGATCACATCTATGAAATCCCGCACCGCCTCCGGTAGAGATTCTCCCTCGAGGTCAGGCGAGAATACCGGCAACCGTCCGACGCCATCGAAGATCGAAACCTCGATATCACTGGGCGCTATGGCACGGATCGCCCGCAGCATAGCCGTATTGGTAGAATTGAGCCGGGCGCTGCCGGATATTGCGAGAATCCTCATGATCCTAGCAGGAATCGATTGATCATGGCTGTCAACGCAAAAGGCCAGGTTCGATTGAGTAACGCCAAAAAAGCGACTTTTGCTTGAACTGGCCGCACCCCGCGTTAGCCTGGATGCTGCTGCCGAATCGGCTGGAATTACCCTCGAGGAAATACACATGACGGCTTTGATCGAGGCGCGGGGCGTCAGCAAACGCTTCCGGCAGCACAAGCGATTTCCGGGCCTGCTCGGCGCCCTGAAGACGTTGGTGACCAACGAATATACAGAAGTCCTGGCCGTTTCCGACATCGGTTTCGACATCGTGGCGGGCGAAGCTGTGGGTTATCTCGGCCCCAATGGCGCCGGCAAATCGACGATGATCAAGATGATGACCGGCATCCTGGTGCCGAGCGCCGGCGCGCTCTCGGTGCTCGGCCGGACGCCACATCTCAGGCGGATGGACAATGCGCGCGAGATCGGCGTTGTCTTCGGCCAACGCAGCCAGCTGTGGTGGGACCTGCCGTTGGTCGACAGTTTTACCTTGCACCAGCGCATCTATGATATCCCCGTCGCGCGTTATGCGGATAATCTCCGGCGATTCAGCGAATTGCTGGATTTGACGCCCTTTCTCGACCGCGCGGTGCGCCAGCTCAGCCTCGGTCAGCGCATGCGCGCCGAGATCGTGATGTCACTGCTGCACGACCCCAAGATCCTCTTTCTGGACGAACCGACCATCGGTCTTGATGTGGTCGCCAAGGATGCGGTTCGGCGCTTTCTCGCCGAAATCAACCGCGAGCGCGGCGTCACCATCATTCTCACCACCCATGACCTGCAGGACATCGAGACCATCTGCCCGCGGCTGATCATGGTCGATCACAGCAGGCTCATCTTCGACGGCGAGTTGAAGAGCCTGCGCGCGGCATTGGGCTCTGCCCGGCGGCTGACACTCGAATTTGCCAGTGACCCTGGACCGCTCCCATTGCGCACAGCGGCCCTCGTCAGCGACGAGGGCTTGCGCAAGAACTATCTCATCGAGCGTGAAGACATCTCGCTGGTCGCAATCCTGTCGGAGGTCGGTAGCGGGCGCGACCTCAAGGACGTGGCGCTGCACGAGCCCGACATCGAAGAGGTCATCCGCACCTTCTACCAGCGCCGCAACGCCGACCAGCGTAGCAATGCCAAGGCCCGGGCATCATGAGCGCCTATTTCGCCTTCGCGCGCAGTTCCTTCCATTCGCAACTCGCCTACCGCAACGAAGTATGGGCCAATATCTTCGGCAAACTCGTGCAGGTTTTCGCGCGTGTCGCCATCTGGCAGGCGGCCTATGCCGGCGTCGGCGCAATCGTGGTCGACGGGGTCTCCCTGCAGCAGATGGTGACCTATGCGCTGCTCGGCGGCGCTGTGATGGGCGCAACCCGCCCCGAAAGGATCATCGGCGAGATCGGCCGGTCGCTCAAAACGGGCGATGTCGCAGTCTGGCTGCTCAAGCCCTTATCCTATCCGCTCTATCTCTTCGCCAACGAATGCGGCAGCTTTGGTTATCGCCTGATGACCCAGGTCATTCCGACCGTCGCCTTCACCGCGTTGTTTTACGGCATGCTGCCGCCGGCAAGCCTGTTCGATGGCCTGATGTTCATCGCCTTCTGGGCGCTATCCTTTACGCTGCTGTTCCTGATGTCGGCGCTCTTCGGCCTCGTCGCCTTCTGGCTGATGACAAGCTTCTCGCTGGACTGGATCCTGGGCGCCCTGCTTCAATTATTCTCGGGCCTGCTGATACCGTTCTGGTTCTTCCCCGAACCGCTGGCCACAATTGCCCGCCACCTGCCCTTCGCCTGGGTGGTCTATTATCCCAATGCGGTCTATCTCGGCAGGCTTTCCATGGCCGATGTCTGGCTTCATTTCGGCCTGGGCCTTGCCTGGGCCGCGTTGTTCCTTGCCGGCGTCCTCTGGCTGTGGCGCCGGGCCTCCGGCCGCATCACCGTGCAGGGAGGTTGATCGTGCTCATACATCACCTGCGCGTCCTTCCGCTGCTGGTCCGGATGCATGTCCGCTCCCAGATGGAATATCGCGGCGCCTTCTGGCTCGACCGTCTTGCGCAGATCCTTTCCTATGGCAGCGTCTTCGCCACCATCGGCATCCTGCTCGCCCGCTTCGCCACGCTTGGCGGCTGGACCTGGCCGGAGCTTGCGCTGCTGTTCAGCTTCCAGTTGCTGGCTTATTCGCTCGGCGCCGCGATGAGTTTCGTGCAACTGCGCGATCTCGAAGAACTGGTGCGGCTCGGCACTTTCGACACACTGTTGATCAAGCCTTTCAGCCCCTGGGCCTATCTGGTCTTTTCCGGCCTCAATATCGGCTATACCGGCCACGTCATCCTCGCGGTGGTGCTGATGGGCTGGGCGGTCCTGTCCGTCGACTTCGCCTGGTCGGTCTGGCCCGTGTCGTTCCTCGTTGCTGCGCTCATCAGCGCAACGCTGCTGACCGCTGCCCTTATTACCATGATCGGCGCCACGGCGCTGATCTGGGTACGCTCCAACCACCTGTTCTCGATCTTCTTCGGCTTTTGGGAATTGACGCGCTACCCGCTCAACATTTTCCCCGGCGGCATACAAACCATCCTCATAACCGCGGTTCCGCTCGCCCTGACCAGTTCCGTCCCTGTCGGCGCCCTGCTCGGCAAGCCGATCCCGATCCTCGGGAATTGGGCCGGGCCAGCATCTCTTGTGGCCGGCCCAATTTGGGTGTTGATAGCAATCGCTCATTGGCGCTACGCCACCGGCAAATACCAGGGCGCCGGAGGCTGATCGGGCTGACTACTTTCCTGTATATTCAGAATGCCTGTGACAACGATCTCGCGCGAACCTCTAGGAATGCCGCCGTCAGCTTCGCCAGTACGGGCGAGGTGCATGTTCCGTTGGCGCCACCGATCGGATCGACGATGTGGATCTGCCTGAGATCGTCCATGAACTCGTCCCAGAGCGGCGGCCCGCCTTCTTCGAGAAGCTGCGCGCGGATGCTCAGTTCCTCGCTCACAGGTAGATGGCGCCGCCCCCAAGCGCCGATCATGGCGAAGACGGGAACGAGCTGAATCGCCGGCTCCAGGAGGCTGTAGATCGCTTTCTGACTGTGGCTCGGATCGTCCCGCTTGCTGATGAACCCTAGCGAAAGCAGACGCTTCAGCCTGGCGGCGAGAATGTTGGAGGCGATCCCCTCCTCCGAATGAGTCAGAAGATCGCGGAAATGGCGGCGATTGCCAAACATGATGTCCCTGATGATGATGAGGCTCCACCGGTCGCCCAGCACTTCCATCGTCAGGTTGATCGGGCAACCCGACCGCAGTTCGATATCCACGATATTCTCCTATTAAAAACTGGTTGCAATATAGGATCACTTATGCGACAACGCAACCAGTTTCAAATTGCAATCATATGGAGGAGAGCATGCCCAAGGTGCGTGTCGCAGCATTTTCCCTTTCCGTAGATGGTTTCGGCGCCGGGCCGGAACAAAGCATGAGCGATCCGCTGGGCAAGCGGGGGACGGAGATGTTCGAATGGTTTTTCCGCACGCGCACCTTTCGCGCCATGATCGGAAAGGACGGCGGTTCCGAAGGCGTTGACGAGGATTATGCGGCTCGGGGCATGGCCAATTTCGGCGCCTTCATTCTCGGGCGCAACATGTTCGGCCCCATCCGCGGCGAGTGGCCGGATGACGCCTGGAAAGGCTGGTGGGGGCCGAACCCGCCCTATCACGCGCCGACCTATATCCTGTCGCATTATCCCCGCGAACCGATCGTCATGGAGGGCGGCACGACGTTTCACTTCGTCACCGGCGGCATCGAGGAAGCGCTTGACAAGGCGCTGGCTGCGGCCGGCGACAAGGACGTGAAAATCGGTGGCGGCGTCAGCACCGTCCGCCAATATCTGCAGGCTGGCCTGATCGACGAATTGCATTTCGCCATCTCGCCGGTCGTCCTCGGCAAGGGCGAAGCGATGTTCACGGGCATCGACCTACCGGCCCTCGGCTTCCGTGTTGCCGAGCATGTCGCAACCGAACACGCCACGCATATCGTGCTCGCGAAATAAACGCGCCCCGGTCGGTATCCTAGGCGCGTCCAGATGGAATACCTCGGCCGCATCGAAGGCGTCCGCAACATCAAGACGAAAATCCCATTGCAGAAGATCAAATAATCCTGGCAGGTGACCCGCTCACGGCCGCCTGCCGGGATCGTTCGGCTGTCACCAAGCCGTGTCAAAATGGCCGTGGTATTGCCGCGGAATGAGCGTAGAGTAAACGCCATCGGAACATCGACACGACCGCTTGAGAGACCATAGGTGCTCTTGCCGCTTCATGGAGGGTACGAAGATGCTCCTGTCGCTCATCTCGCTCAATGATGATGAAATAACCATCGTCACCGATGCCGTTCGGCAATGGTGCTGCGGGAGGAAGCTCGACATCGACAGCATCGAAGGACGCCACGCCATCACCGTCGCCGTCGATCTCGTCCAGATGAACACCGACTGCGACAGGCTTTTTGCCGCGCTGTCGAAGCAACTGGACCACCAGTAGGACCTACTCCATCCATTGAGGCACCATAGCATTCTGCGATGACAGGCGCTGGAATGCAGCGCTTTCGCTTGCCATCCCCTCACACCGCCACCTCGCGCCAGCGCCCCGGAGTGCCAGGGTGTTGGGAGCACCGGGCCCAATGGAGCGCAGCCGGAACATCATGCCCCGTCCCGGCCAGCCCCAAGCTGTTCGAGGTAGGCACAGAACATATCGGCCATGGCGTCGGCATAGGCGTCGATCTCGGCAGCGCTTCGGGGTGCCTCCGAGAACTGCTTGCCCACCGTGCCGAGCGTCGTGGTGATCAGGTCGCCGGCAAGGGTCCGGGTCGCCTCCGGCGCGTAGGGTAAAGCCTCCTGCATGAATAGCTCGACGATGCGGTCCCCCGATGCCCTCGCCGCCTGCGCCTCCGGCGCATCGCGATAAAGGGGTGCTGCGTCATGGAGCGCCACGCGCATCGCCGCCTCCTCGCACTCCGAGCGGAGGAAGGCATGGACGAGGCGGCGCAGCCGTTCGAGCGGCGGCCTTTGCGCATCGGCGAGGATGCCGCCGAGCATGTCCGTTGTCTGCCGCCATTCGTCGCTCTGCAGCCGGAAGAGGATCGCCGCCTTGTTGGGGAAATACTGGTAGAGCGATCCGATGCTGACGCCCGCCCTTTCGGCCACCCGCGCCGTGGTGAAGCGTTGCGCGCCTTCCCGCGCCAAAACCTGAGCAGCGGCATCCAGGATCGCCGCCACGAGTTCCGCCGAGCGGGCCTGCTTGGGCTGTTTTCGCGAGGAAATCCGGGCTCTTGGGCGATCGGTCATGGCAGCGCTCCGCAATGCGAATAGCAGATGCGACGAATTACTCGTATTTTTCACTCCACACAAGAACCTGTCACCAAGGAGATATGACATGACGACACTGACCACCGCCCCGCTGGCGCCCCTGCTCGATGGCCTATTCGAAGAGGCCGCCACGGCGACGAGCCCGGCAATGTCGGCCCTGTCAGGTGATGAGCGAATGCGCCTGATCGGCAGCAAGACCGAATATCTCGACCTTTACGGGCGCCTCAGGGATCTCTGGCTTCCCGTCTCCAGGGAGGCCGGCGCGCTGCTCTACATGCTGGCGCGAAGCAGCCGCGCACGTACGATCGTCGAATTCGGCACATCCTTCGGCATCTCGACCCTCCATCTCGCAGCCGCGCTGCGCGACAATGGCGGCGGCCGGCTGATCACCAGCGAGTTCGAGCCGTCGAAGCTGGTCCGCGCCCGCGCCAACCTGACGGCCGGCGGCCTCATCGACCTCGTCGAGATCCGCGAAGGCGATGCCCTTAAGACCCTGAGCACCGATCTCCCGGAGACGATCGACCTGCTCTTCCTCGATGGCGCCAAGGCGCTCTATCGCGATATCCTGGAACTGGTCGAAGACCGCCTGAGGCCAGGCGCCCTTATCGTCGCCGACAATGCCGACCTCTGCCCGGAATACCTCGCCCGCGTACGCTCGCCCGCAGCCGGCTACCTCTCGACGCCATTCGAAGAAGATATTGAGCTGTCGATGCGGACCTGATGATCCCAGGCTGTCGCCCGCCCCAACGCATAGCGGCGGCGGGCGACAGCCCGTTTCATCGGCGCATCTTCATCTCGGAACCGCGCCGTAGCGCAGCCCGTCGACCAGCAGGGAAACCATGCGCCGGGCATGTTCAGGCCCTTGGGCGTAGGCGTGCATGCTGAGGCTCGCAGCCGCATTCAGAAGATCCTCGGCAGCGATATCGGTGCGCACCTCGCCGGCGGCAGCGGCGGCGTCGAGAAGCGAACGAAGGGCGGGATGCAGTCGCTGCTGGAAGTAGGCGGGCAAGGGATCGAAGGCCGGGTTGCCGGAGTGCAGGGCCGCCGCAAGCCCGCGCTTGGCCGCGATGAAATCCACGAACCGCTGCATCCATCTGGCCAGTGCCTCGCCCGGCGCATGTTCGGCTGCAAGGATCGGCGCGGCGTCGGCGCAGGCATCGATTTCGCGGCGGAAGACAGCGACGACAAGATCGGAACGCTCGGGAAAATGCCGGTAGACGGTGCCGATGCCGACGCCGGCCTTCTCCGCAATCTCGCGCACTGGGGCGTCGACGCCAGAACTCGCAAATACCGTCATTGCCGCCTGAAGCAGTCCGTCGAGATTGCGTTTGGCGTCGGCGCGCACGGGCTTCTCCGCTCTTTCCCCAGCTCGCCGGCCGTCCTCCTGCTCTTTTCTCTCGTCGCTCATCATTCACTCACTTGCGAAACGGAACATTGTTCCGTATATAAACGGAATGCGGTTCCGCTTATCTAACATGGCGTGACGGTGTTGGCCACATCGACGCGCACGAAGTCCGCCTCCCCAATAAAAGGAACAGACCATGCAATACCGCACGCTTGGAAGAACCGGCATCAAGGTCAGCCCCTATTGCCTCGGCGCGATGATGTTCGGCGCTGCTGGCAATCCCGACCACGAGGATTCGATCCGGATCATCCACAAGGCGCTCGATGCCGGCATAAACTTCATCGACACCGCCGATATCTACAGCCGCGGCGAATCCGAGGA
The DNA here is from genome assembly GCF_002008365.1 of Rhizobium leguminosarum bv. viciae USDA 2370. GTDB lineage: Bacteria > Pseudomonadota > Alphaproteobacteria > Rhizobiales > Rhizobiaceae > Rhizobium > Rhizobium leguminosarum. The sequence goes on along the minus strand of NZ_MRDL01000051.1, from coordinate 99,309 downwards.
GATCGTCGGCAAGGCGCTCAAGGGCCGGCGCGACGACGTCGTGCTCGCCACCAAGGCGCATCTGCCGATGGGCGACGACCCAAACCGCCAGGGCAACTCCCGCCGCTGGCTGACGCGGGCGGTCGAGGAGACGCTGCGCCGCCTGCAGACCGACCATATCGATCTCTACCTGATCCACCGGCCAGCGCCCGATACCGACATCGAGGAGACGCTATCCGCCCTTACCGACCTCATGCGGGCGGGAAAGGTGCGGGCGCTGGGATCGTCGACCTTTCCCGTTTCGGAAATCGTCGAGGCGCAATGGGTTTCCGAGCGCCGCGGGCTGGCCCGCTTCCGCGTCGAGCAGCCGCCCTATTCGATCCTCAACCGCGGTATCGAACGCGAGGTTCTGCCCGCCTGCGAGCGTTACGGAATGGGTGCGATGGTGTGGAGCCCGCTGGCGATGGGCATGCTCACCGGCAAGTATCGCAAGGGTGCACCGCAACCCGACAGCGCCCGCGCCAAACGCTTCCCCAGGCAGATGAACGACGAGCGCCGGCTGGACGCGGTCGAACGGCTCATCCCGCTCGCGCAGCAGGCAGGGCTTTCGCTGGCACACATGGCGATGGCCTTCGCTATCGCCCATCCCGCCGTCACCTCGGCAATCATCGGCCCGCGCACGATGGAGCACTTTGACGATCTGCTTGCCGGCGCCGGGGTGAGCCTGACGGACGAAATCCTCGACCGGATCGACGCGATCGTCCCGCCCGGCACCGACACCGGCCCGCTGGAGGCAGCCTACAACCCGCCTGCGGTGACACAGCCGAACCTGCGCCGCCGCCCGCCCGCCGAGCGCTTCGCTGCCTGATTCTCAGGGGTGAGGCCCGGTCCTGCGAAGCAGGAGCGATCGATCCAGTGAATCGATTGCAGGGCCGAGCGCCCTGAGCCATGCGAAGGGCCAGGCGGCGCCTTCCTCCCTCCTTCCTGTGCTCGCCACAGGAAGGAGGGAGGAGAATGGGGAACATCTGCTATCACCTTGACTGGTGTTCCGTTTCAAATTGCCGAAGGGCCAAAAACTCGGACGTTCGCACGATCAACATTTTGGCAGCACAAAGCGACCTTCGCTTAAAGGCGTTTTTCAAAGAACGTGTCCGAGTATGGGTCATCATTGAAACGGTCGATCTCGCTCCAGCCAGTTCCGCGATAAAGCCGTGTTGCCTCGGGCAGAGCGCTATTCGTATCCAGACGCAGGAGCTTGATGGACAGCTCGCGGGCGATGTTCTCGGCGGCCGTCATAAGGCGCGTTGCGAGCCCAAGGCCACGCGCGGATAGGGCGACCCAGAGCCTTTTGATCTCCGCGACTTCACCGCCATTGCCCTTCAGCCCGACACAGCCGATCGGCAGGCCATCCGAGATGGCGACCAGGAACGCACCGTGCGGACGGATCATATCCTTGGCGTCGGGATCGCGAGAAAACGCTACATCAAAACCCTTCTCGAAGCGGCGTGCAAGTTCGCCGTAGTATTCGTTAAGACAATAGCTGGCGTCCTCGTGCCGAGCGTCTTTCTCCTCGAGCACGATCTGCTCACGTCTCAGCGAGGAAGCGACGATATCCATGGCGCGCAGCAATTCGTCCGGGCGGCGATGGCGCGCCAGAAATGCTTTCGCCTGCGCATTGGAAAGCGCTTCATAAGCCCGAAACTCGGAATGGCCGGTTTCGGTCAGCCTGGCAACGCGGCGACGCGCGTCCTGAGGGTTCGGCACCGTCTCGATGAGACCCTCCTCTTCCAGACTGCGCAGCAGACGGCTCATCAAGCCGGAGTCGAGACCGAGATAATCGCGGATCACCGCAACATCCGATTGCCCCCGGCCGATCGAATTGAGGACGCGGGCAGCACCCAGCGGACGGCCGCGTCCGAGGAAAGACGTATCGAGAGCGCCGACTTCGGAGGTAACGGCACGGTTGAAGCGACGGACACGAGAGATAGGATCGTAAGCCATATTATCTGACTTTAGTCAGGTAATTGATCCTGTCAATTCAAAGCATTCCAAGGGACACGCAAATGAGCCGCGCGGTCCCCGCCATCCGCCTTGCGCGCTACCATCCCCTCGCCTATGGGAATGGCAACGTTCCCAAGGCCCCTTCCGTGTTCCGTTTTGCTTTCCACGCCGTGATCGTTCTCATTCTGACGTTGCTGACGCAGATCGGCGGCATCGCCTATCTCGTGGCGCTGGCCGCCTCACGCGCCTGCGGCCTACGGCGATTTCCGGGAAAGCTTACAATCTTCCTGCTTTGCTATGGCAGCGCCACGCTTGCCGCAAGCCTCGCCGCTCCGATCTTCGGACGGGTTCCCCTCTCCTGTGTCGCCGGCGCCGCAGACAGGCTCGTGATCCGCTCCCCGATCTATTGCCTGCTGAACCGCAACTACGTCACCCCGGACATGCGCGATCTGGCAAAGGCGCTTGCCACCCACATGGATAAGGAATTTCCGGGAACCGTCACGGTCGCGCTGGATGGGAATTTCCCTTTCGTGAGAGGCTTTCCGCTGCTGCCGCATCTGTCGCATGCCGACGGGAAAAAGCTCGACTTCGCCTATTATTACAAGGATGTGGACGGTGCCTTCCTGAATGGCGCCACCCGCTCCCCGATCGGCTATTTCGCCTTCGAGCAACCCGCCCCCGGCGACGAACTGCCATGCCAAGGGCGCAACGACTGGCTCACCACCCGCTGGAACTTCGATGTGCTGCAACCTCTGTTTCCGGCCTATCGGATCGAAGAGCAGCGCACATCGGCCGCGATCGGCTGGTTGACGAGCGAAGGTGTGACGCGCTTCGGCTTGCAAAAGATCTTCATCGAGCCGCATCTGAAGAACGCGCTTGGGATCATCGACAGCCATATCCGCTTTCAAGGCTGCCGCGCCGCCCGCCACGACGACCATATTCATATCCAGGTCGAGTGATTCTCTCGCCGGTCCCTCTGGTCCAGCCCCTCAGGAGCGGCAGCGCGCAGTATCGATCGCGGTCGCGGCTCCTTTCCCGAGCTGTCAAACTGGGTGGGTTTCGTCATAGGCACGCTGTGCAGCAAAGATGGCGTCCATATTCTTCTCCGCCCAGTGGGCAAGGGCGGAAACGGTATCCGTCAGCGTGCGCCCCAGCGGCGTCAGCGCATATTCTACGGTCACCGGCACGGTCGGGAAGATCGTGCGCGAGATCAGCCCGTTGCGCTCCAGCTTCCGCAGCGTCTGCGCAAGAACCTTCTGCGATATGCCCTTGATGTCGCGGCGGATATGATTGAAACGCACGGGCTCGCCTTCCAACCGGTCGAGGATAAGCAGCGCCCATTTATCCGCCAGCCGATCCAGCACCAGCCGCGTCGGGCAGCGGTCCTCATAGACATTGTAGGCCTGTTGCATCGCCGTCATCTGTTCTTTCCCTCCCGGTACGGTTTCCCGGAGGAAACCATGTGACAAAAAAGTGCTCTCTTTTCTAATCCGAATTTCACTGTATCTAACCTATTGAAAGATAGTTTCCAATAGATACCAAGGAGAGTGACATGAGCAGCAAGATTCTCGTTCTCGGCGCGACAGGCACCGTCGGCAAACATCTGGTGGATGGGCTTCTGGCAAAGGGCGAGGCCGTCAAGGCCGCTTCCCGCACGGGCAAGCCCGTGGCGGGCGCCGAGGGCGTCATCTTCGACCATGGCAAGCCGGAAACCCATGGCCCAGCCTTCGAGGGCGTCGACCGCGCCCATGTGCTTCTGCCTTCCGGTTATGTCGATGCCAAGGGCCTGCTGCTGCCCATCATCGAAGCGGCCGCCAGCCGCAAGGTAAAGGTCGTGTTCCAGAGCGTTTTCGGCGTCGACGCCGACGACTCCATTCCCTATCGCCAGGTCGAGATCGCCCTGGAAACGTCAGGTACACCTTACGTCATCCTGCGCCCGAACTGGTTCGCCGACAATTTTCACACCTTCTGGAAGGCCGGCATCGACCATGGCCAGATCGCGCTTCCCGCCGCCGAGGGTAAGTCCGGCTTCATCGACGCCCGCGACATCGCTGCAAGCGCCGTGGCCGCCCTTACCTCCGCGGCCTTCGACGGCAAGGCGTTCAACCTGACCGGGCCGGAAGCCCTGTCCTATGCTGAGGCCGCCGCCATCCTTTCCGCGGTCATCGGCAAGCCGATCGCTTACAACGCCATCACGGACGACGCCTTCATCGGCATTCTCACCGGCGCTGGTGTACCGGCCGACTATGCGAGCTTCCTCGCTTCAATCTTCTATCCGGTTCGCCAAGGCTGGACGGCCGTCGTGACCGGCGATGTCGAGACGCTGACGGGCAAGGCACCGCGTTCGTTGAAGACTTACGCGGCAGATTATGCCGCAGCGCTGAAGGCGTAATTGCAAACAAAGTCGCAGGCGGCGGTGTCCTCCGTCTGCCCTCCATGCAATGATAAACGGAAGTCCGGCAATCGCCGCTGCAGCCGCCCCAGGCTACATCCCTCAGGGAGCCATGCCATGCGTTCAGCCCTCGCGATCCTCTTCCTGATCGAAATCTGTCTTTATGCCACTGCCTCGCTCACCCATGCCGGGTTCGTCCTCGAAGGCCACGAACACCGACAGGCGATGATTGCTGAAGCGGTGATATCGGCCGTCCTCCTTCTCGGCCTGATCTCGCTCAGCCTTGACCGACCGTGGAGCCGCACGGCTGCGATCTCGGCCCAGTCCTTCGCCCTCCTCGGCACCCTCGTCGGCGCCTTCACCATCGCCGTCGGCGTCGGCCCGCGAACCACGCTCGATTACATCACCCATGCCGTGATGATCCTGCTGCTGGTCACCGGCCTCGCCTGGCTGGCAAGGAACCGGAACGCCTCTCCCCTAGGATAGGGATCGAGCCACGACGCCTATCCCAACGGCAGCTCGAAGCTCCGCTTCAGCGTTTCCATCGGCACGTCGGTCTTGACGCTGAGGACGCTCGGGATGCGCGTCAGGTGATCGGCCTGAAAACGCCAGTAGCTGTGCAGGTCGGCGGTGACAATCCGAAGCACGGCATCGCATTCCCCTGTCGTCAGGTAGCATTCCATCACCTCGGGAAACCGCCTGACGGCTTCGGCGAACCGGAGCGTCACCTCGGCGTCCTGGGTCTTGAACCACACGCGAGCAAAAACCGTCAGCCCCGCCCCGACCTTTGCAGGATCCAGCACGGCGACGTAGCGATCGATGATCCCGGCCTCTTCCAGCAGCCGGACGCGACGCAGGCAGGGCGAAGGCGATAGGCCTACCTCCTTCGCCAGATCGACGTTCGAAATACGTCCGTCACGCTGAAGCACGCGCAGGATATGACGGTCGATCGGGTCCAGGATGACTGGCATTTTATAGCTCCGATTGATTCCACAATGGCATAATATGCCAAACTTTCGCAATTTTACGGATGCTTCGCAAGCTCATTGCGCAGGACTTGGCCTATCGTTCCAGCATTGAGATGGAGATGGGTAAATGACGAAAATAGAAAAAATTGTGCTTTCTTATTCGGGCGGGCTGGATACCTCGATCATCCTCAAATGGTTGCAGGAAACCTACGGATGCGAGGTGGTGACTTTCACCGCCGATCTCGGCCAGGGCGAGGAGCTCGAGCCGGCACGCGCCAAAGCGGAGATGTCAGGGGTCAAGGACATCCGTATCGTTGATCTGCGTGAGGAGTTCGTCAGCGATTTCGTCTTTCCAATGCTGCGGGCGAACGCGCTCTATGAGGGGCAATATCTGCTGGGCAGTTCCATCGCACGGCCGCTAATTGCCAAGCATCTGGTCGGCATAGCCCGGGAGGTTGGCGCGCATGCAGTTGCCCACGGTGCGACAGGCAAGGGCAATGATCAGGTCCGGTTCGAGCTGGCCGTCAATGCGCTCGACCCGTCGATTAAGATCATTGCTCCATGGCGCCAATGGAACATCCGCTCCCGCATGCAGCTTCTGGAATATGCCGAGAAGCATCATATCCCGGTGCCGAGTGACAAGCGCGGCGAGGCGCCGTTCTCGATCGACGCCAACCTGCTGCATACCTCGACCGAGGGCAAGATTCTCGAAAATCCGGCGGAGGTCGTGCCCGATCATGTCTATCAGCGCACGGTCGATCCCGTCGACGCTCCCGACACGCCCGAGATCATCACCATCGGTTTCGAGAGGGGCGATCCGGTTTCGGTGAACGGCAAGTCCATGACACCGGCCGCATTGCTGACCGAACTCAATGGACTGGGCGGCCGGCATGGCATCGGGCGGCTCGATCTGGTCGAAAACCGTTTCATCGGCATGAAGTCGAGGGGAATTTACGAAACGCCGGGAGGGACGATCCTGCTCGCTGCGCATCGCGGCATTGAATCGATCACGCTCGATCGTGCCGCAGCGCATCTGAAGGACGAGATCATGCCCCGCTACGCCGAGCTGATCTATAACGGCTTCTGGTTCGCGCCCGAGCGGGAAATGCTGCAAGCCTTGATCGACCAAAGCCAAACCTTCGTCAGCGGCGAAGTGATGGTAAGGCTCTACAAGGGAAGCGCTTCGGTCATCTCGCGCACCTCCCCCTTGTCACTCTACTCCGCCGACCTCGTCACCTTCGAGGAAAGCGCCATCGCCTACGATCATCATGATGCCGAAGGCTTCATCAGGCTCAACGGATTGCGGCTCAGGAGCTGGGCGGCCCGCAACAGCAGATGACCGCTCGATCTTCAGCGCACTAACGCTCCGACTAATGCCCCCATTGACGGCACCTTCCTTTCGTGGCTGACCGGGCAGTCAAGGCATCCACGGAGAAGTGCGAATCCAATTTCAAACGATTTTAAAAAAGCAGCTCGGCAAGCTAATCGATTTTAATTTTATCGTTAAAATTTTCTTGTTGCGGCGCACAAGAATTTAGACATTAATTTTTTCGGATGCTCAGTTTATTCGTTGGAGAACTCACATGACTGTGACATTTCCGCTAACCGAAAAGCGCGATGCGGAGACATTGCTGAAACACTTGACGTTGCACAATCTCAGCTTTCCGGGAAACTGCGTCGTGTCGCTCAAGGCGCACGTCGCCCAGGTCTCATCCTCTCATACAACAGCGCTCGGCACCGCCCGTACCGCCTGGTAGGGATTAATGTCGCCGCATCGCCGTCGACAATAGGATCGAAGCAATCCTGGCTGGATCGCCCACGCGGAGATGGATGAAGCCGAGCGCGTCGACAGCTTATCTCGCGGCAGGCAGCCCCATGCCGGCGAGCTTCAGGATATCCTCGACCTTTGCGTCGGGATCGGCGCCGGGTTCGACCTGGCCGTCTATCATCAGCAAGGCAAGGCCATGCGTCAGAGACCAGAGAAAGAGCGCGGCGTTCGGCACGTCCTCGGGCGTCAGGCGCTTTTCCAGGTCGTCCTTCATCTGCCCGTAGACCTGCATTCGCAGGGCGCGTATTGCCTCGTTTCCCTTGGAATAGGCCTGAAAACCCTCCCCGAACATCAGCCGGTAGAGACCGGGATTCGCGCGGGCAAAGGCGACATAGGCGATGCCGCCGGCAAGCAGATTGCGCCGAGGACCGGCTAGGGCGGCATCGATGCTTTCGCTGAGTTCGACAAACCCTTGTTCGGCGAGTGCTGCCGCGATGGCATCCAGGCTGTTGAAATAGTGATACGCCGCCGGAGCCGAGACACCGGAGCGGCGACCGATCTCCCGTATGCTCAGCGCAGCCGGGCCTCCCTCCTCCAGCAGCGCCCTCGCCACGGACAGCAGCGTGGGGCGTAGGTTGCCATGATGGTAGCGGGTCGATCCGTCGTGCGTGGCCATGTCTCGATCTAATCTTTACATCGTTAAAATCATGCCCTAGCCTTCCCGCGATGACAAGGTATCCGCCGCGGTTCGGGTTCCGGCAAGCTTCCTGCCCGCGCCAGCAGCAGATTTACAGAGAAAGAGGCTTTCATGCGAGCATCGGAATCAAGCCGCACCGCGATCGGCGCGGCCGCATATCGAGCAGCGCACCAGAGCGTGGATGGCGGCGCCATCTTCTTAGACCCCTATGCCCGCCGCATCCTCGGCGAGGTTGCCTGCGCAGAAGCAGACCTGAAAGCCCAGGACCCCTCCACACGATCCTTTCGCCTGTTCATGGCGGCGCGAAGCCGATATGCCGAAGATTGCCTTGCCCTCTCCTTTGCAAAGGGCGTCAGGCAAGCCGTCATCCTCGGCGCCGGGCTCGACACCTTTGCGCTGCGCAATCCCCATGCCGGCCTGAAGGTCTTCGAAGTCGATCATCCCGCCACGCAAAGCTGGAAGCAGATGCGGCTTGACGAGACCGGACTGACCCAGAGCCTACCAACATTCGTTCCTGTCGATTTCGAACATGAGGATTTGAAAGCGCGTCTCATCGATTCCGGCCTCGAGCCCAAGACGCCGTCCTTCTTCATCTGGCTTGGCGTCGTGCCCTATCTCAGGGAGGCGTCGGTCTTTGCCGTGCTACGCTTCGTCGTCGGCCTGCCGAGCGCATCCATCGTCTTCGACTATAGCGAACCCCTCGAAAACTATTCGCCCGAACGCCGTGCCCGCGCCGCGGAAACGGGAGCGCGCACAGCCGCGGCCGGCGAGCCATGGCTGACGCACTTCGATCCCGAGGACCTTGCGAACCGATTGCTGAGCTTGGGCTTCACATCCCTGGAGGATATCGGTCCGACCGAAATGGCAAAACGCTTCTTCGGCCTCCCCAGGGATGCGCCGGATCGCGGCGCCGGTCCCCACGTCATATTCGCCGGGAAATAGGGAAATCCCCGAGATGTCGAGTTACGGCAATCGAGCTGGCCTCAGCCGTCGTAGACGACAGCAATCTTGTTTCCGGCGGGGTCACGCACGTAAGCGGAATACCAGTTCGGTCCATAGTGCGGACGTAGACCAGGCGCGCCCTCGTCCGTTCCGCCGTTGGTCATGGCGGCGTCGTAAAAAGCGTCCACCTGGGCGCGGGACTTGGCGATGAAAGCAACCATCGAGCCATTTCCGGCGCTCGCCGGCTCACCGTTGAACGGCTTGCAAACCCATAGAACGAAACCTTCACCCTTCCCGCCTTCGGAATAGGCGCTCCATCCGGGAAACTCTCGATGTTTGCTCCATCCGATCGTTGCCAAGCTCGCATCATAGAAGCCATTCGATTTGACGGAATCGATTGCGCCGACGGTTGCGTAGACACTCATGATCTTCCCTTTCGCTGCTCCAAGATCGGGAGAATTCATATCGCAAGCATGTGAACACAACAAGAACATATAGCCGCGTTTTCCGCAGAAGGTCAGCGACCAATCGCAAACGGGCGGTTATTGCCGTGGCTGCAAAAATTTCTATTCTGGGCAACGCCGATGGCGACTAAAACCTGAGGCTTCACGGCTATTTGCGACAGGAAATTTGGATCACATCATGACGACTCTGAGCCGCCCCGATCTCAGCGATATCCACCGTGGCGACTGGGTGGATCGCCGGCTGCCGGCCGCATGGCGGCCATATACGCGGTTGGCGCGGCTGGATCGCCCGGTCGGAATATGGCTGACGCTCTTCCCGTGCTGGGCCGCCCTTATCCAGGCATCCCACAGTCTCCCGGACCTCAGGCAATTGGCGATCTTCTCTCTCGGCGCTCTTCTGATGAGAAGCGCCGGTTCCACGGTCAACGACATCGCTGATCGGAAGTTTGACGGCCATGTCGAGCGGACCCGCTTTCGGCCCTTGGCAAGCGGAGAGATCGCCACGCTGCCGGCCTTTATCTTCCTGACCGTTGAACTCGCACTGGCGGCTTCGCTTCTGTTTTTCCTGACGCCTTACACCCGCCTCATCGCGATATATGTGCTGCCGCTCGTCTTTGTCTATCCGCTCTGCAAGCGCTTCACCTACTGGCCGCAGGCCGTCCTGGGGGCGGCGTTCAATTGGGGGATGCTGATGGCATGGGCCGAGGCTGCCGGACATATCCCGGTCGGCGCCGTGCTGATGTGGGCCGGGGCCATCGCCTGGCAGATCGGCTATGATACGATCTATGCCTATGTCGATCTAAAGGATGACACCCGTCTTGGCCTGAAATCGACGGCAATTCTGTTCGGCCGGCACGGCAAGACCTTTATCGGCCTGTTCTATGCTCTGGCGGTCGGCGCGTGGTCGCTCGGGGGCTGGCTGTTGGAAATGTCGCCGCCTTATGCTGTCGGAATGCTGGTGATCGCCGTCCATCTTGCCTGGCAGACCCGGCGGATCGATCTTGCCCGCCCGGACATGAATTATCGCCTGTTCCTGGCGAACATCCTGACCGGGGTGCTGCTCGCCTGCACGGCTTTGTCAGGCACATGGTGAGCAGCTCGAGGACGTAGCACCAATGACCTGTCTCAAACACAGCGTGCTCGCCGCCGCCATCATGCTGGCAGCAACGATGACATCCCTGCATCAGGCGCATGCGCAACCATGCGAGCAGGAAAGCTTCGAAGAGGCGAAATACGTCATTTGCACTCTGGAACCGGGCAACGCCGACCTGCAATTGTTCTGGAAGAACGTCGATGGCGCGCCATACCGCGCTTTTTCAAGCCTAGCCGAAGCCGTTCGCGCCGAAGGGCGAACGCTGACTTTCGCCGTCAACGCCGGGATGTATCGGGCCGATTTTTCGCCGATGGGACTTTATGTCGAGAACGGCAGGGAATTGCAGCCCGCCAATATGACAGAGGCCGAAAGCTCCTCGGGTCAGGTGCCGAATTTTTATAAGAAGCCGAACGGCGTGTTCTTTCTGGGTCAAGCAGGTGCTGGAATACTCCCGACCGATGAATTTCTGAAACGCCGGCCCAAGGCGCGGTTCGCCACCCAATCCGGCCCAATGCTTGTCATCGCCAACAAGCTGAACCCGATCTTCATCGTCGGCTCGACAGACCGGACCCGCCGCAGCGGTGTCGGAACCTGCGAGCGCGGCGCGGTTCGTTTCGCGATCAGCGAAGACGGAGTGAATTTCCATGATTTTGCACGCCTCTTCCGCGATCATTTGAAATGCGCAGACGCCTTGTTTCTCGATGGCGGACGAGGCGTGGGACTTTACAATCCGGCAATGGGCCGCAACGACTGGTCCTGGCACGGCGGCTACGGCCCTATCTTCGGGCTTATCGAGTAGCGCACTCGCATTTGGCCAAAGGCCCGACAGCAGCAATCATCGTTTGCACGGCGAGACTAGCCTCTCCTCACACGCGCCATTTCGGCGCGCATCCAGCTCGAGTCTCCCCAAGTCGAGAGCCAGATCATCACGTCGGTAAGGGCACCAACGACGGGCAGGAACAGCGCGTGGCTCAAGCCCCGCCTTGTCTGGCTGTTTTCGGCCTTCGTGAGGTGCGCCAGTTCCTGTTCCTGAATTGACCCGATGAGGCCATGAAGCTCGGGATCGCGCTTTTGAAGGAAAGCCAATTGGTCTTCGAGATGGCGGTGGACCGTGCTTTCGACCGCCTCGGTACAGATCCAGATCATGTTGCGCCCACTAAGCGCCGTCAGGAGGCCGAGCACAGAACCGCCGAGGCTCCAGAATGACATGACGCGACAAGGCTTGGCACCCCTTGCAGGCATGGCCTCGCGAAACAGGCGGCAATGGTCGATCTCGTCCTTACGCATCTCTTCAAGCGTCGGCACGATGTCGGGGAACAGCCGCCGGGCCACCAGGATCTGGGCACCATAGATCCTGATAGCGCCGAACTCGCCCGCATGGTTGACCTTGAGAATGCGACGGATGGTGACATCGGGGTCGCGTCTGCCCGACCTGCTCGACTGATTGCTCACGACCACCCTGCCCCTCGGTTCCCTTGCCGGCAATAGGCAGGACGCTCGCCGCGGTCGTCAAGGGTGCGGCGACCGATAAAGTGACGATCCCGTACGCTTTCGGCGCCGGCCTGTTCGGTCGGCCGCGCAAAATGGGCGATCTCGTCGGCATGCGCCTTCGCTAAGGAGGGGCGGCGCGTATCCGCCAGCTTCCTGCGGTTCAAGGCTAACATCAAATGCGTGATGGGCGCCGGCCTCATCTTGATCGGCGACCGCCTGCTCTTAGTTCGCTGACGTCACCCCAGCTTACGGGAGGGCCAGCCACTCGGTCAGGTCGCAGGCGAGACCGGCAAGGGTTCGTCGATATCTTCTGGAATGAAGCCGCCGGTCTGGCGTTTCCACAGGCGGGCAAACAAGCCGTCGCGTTCGACCAGTTCGTCCGGGCTGCCCTCCTCCACGATGCGCCCGTGATCGAGCACGACGATCCGGTCCATCCTGGCAATGGTCGACAGGCGGTGGGCGATGGCGATCACCGTCTTTCCCTCCATGACGAGGTTCAGCCTTTCCTGGATGGCGGCTTCGGATTCGCTGTCAAGGGCGGAGGTCGCCTCGTCGAGCACGAGGATCGGCGCGTCCTTCAGGAGAACGCGGGCGATCGCCACACGCTGGCGCTGGCCGCCCGAGAGTTTGATCCCGCGGTCGCCGACGAAGGCATCATAGCCGCTGCGGCCTTCGCCGTCGGAAAGATCGGCGATGAAGACATCGGCGCTGGCCATCTTCGCCACCGCTTCGATCTCGTTCGTCGTCGCCTCCGGCCGGCCGTAGCGGATATTGTCGCCGACCGAACGGTGCAGCAGCGCGACGTCCTGCGCGACGACACCGATGGCGCGGCGAAGGCTTGCCTGCGTGACCGCGCGAATGTCCTGCCCGCCGATCAGGATAGCGCCGTCCTCTATGTCGTAAAAACGCAGCAGCAAGCTGACCAGCGTCGTCTTGCCAGCACCTGAGAGGCCGACGAGCCCAACCTTTTCGCCGGGCCGAACCGTCAGCGACAGGTCATCGATGACAGGCTTGCCGGACTTGTAGGCGAAGCGGACGTTCTCGAAACAGATTTCCCCACGGCTGACCGTCAGTTCGGCCGCATCCGGCCGATCGGTGATGGTGGGCGGTGTTGTCATGACCGGCATGGCATCCTTGATCGTGCCGAGCGCGCGGAAGATCTGCTGCCCCATTTGCAGGAAGGTGAAGGACCCTGCCGAGAGGCGTTGGAGGATGTAAACCGTTGCGGCGAAATCGCCCACGGTCAGGAATCGGTCAAACAGCCCCCAGAAACCAATGCCGAGCATGACAAGCCAGAGCACCATGTTGAGGCTGATGACGACGAGTTCGGTTGTCCGGTAGATGCGCTGTTCGTGGTGAAGCGTATCGACCCCCTTGGACATGATCTTTCTTAGCGCACCTGCCTCGCTGTCTTCAGCTGCAAACTGCTTGACCATCTGGATGTTGCCGTAGATGTCCGTCAGGGCACCGGAGATGAGGCTGTTCTGCTTTGCCGAGCGGCGGGCGCGCTCCGTAAAATCCGGAACGACCTTGATCGCAAAGAGCACGTTGAAGGCAACCCAGACGATGACTGGCAGCGCAAGCTGCCAGGAGAGCGCGAGCAGAAGAACAACGGAGCCGATGATCTGAAGCAGAAAGCGCGGTGCCGTCTGGAATGCGATTAGGATCTGTTGCTGAACGGCATTGGCGACCTGACCGAGCCGGGATGCGACCTGGCCGGCGAAAAGATCATGGAAGAAGGCGAGGTCCTGCCGCTCGACGGCCTTGTGCCCCTGCCATTGAATCGCAACGGGCAGGCTGATGCCGATCGTGTGCGAATTGAGAATATTGGTGATGTAGAAGAGAATGGGCATCACCGGAAAAAGCAGAAAGGCAAGGACTGCCAGCAGCCGGAAATTACTGTCGACGAAGAGTTCTACGCCTTGTGTCGTCACGCCGTCGACAATGACCGAAAGACCCCAGATGATCGTAAGGTTGATGGCTTCGATGGCCATCGAGGTCAGCGCCATGGTGATGATGACGCCCCGAAACATCGCGATGAAGTGTATGAGGACTGCCACGGGCCCCTTGGTGGGCATCGGCCGGTAGGGGATGTCGAGCGGCCGGATCAAGGTTTCGAAGGGACGATAGATCGCATCTGAAATCGACATGGGCCGCTCGGATCAAAAATCGGGAGGAGGCGTGGACTCAGCTACGCTGGGTCGCAGAAAATCACCTTCCAGCTGCAATCTCAATTAGAAATTTCAGAAAATCTGCCAACAGGAGGTAGCGGTTCGCAAGCGCAGGAAGCAGGCGGCGGCGAAAAGCGCCAATTGCGGTCGTCACGGGATTGGGGCAGATTGCGATCGTTGTATGGTACAGGACGGAACCTACGCTCATGCTGACGGGCTCATGTCATTGCGGCAAGGCCGGCTGGGCACTTGAGGGTGATCCCGGCTCGATCACCGCCTGCAACTGCACGCTCTGCAGACGCTACGGCACACTGTGGGCTTATGACTACGAGGGAGAGCGCATCGCTCTCACCGGTGAGACCGCATCCTACACCCGCGCCGACAGGGACGCGCCGTCTCTCGAAATATTATTCTGCCCATCCTGCGCCTGTGTCTTGAGTTGGCGCGGCCTGCGGCCTCGAAAGGATGGCCGCCGGCGCATGGCCGTCAACATGCGGCTTGCGCCGGCCGATCTCGTTCAGGACCTGCCGATCGATCATTTCGACGGCCTGGACACGTTTGAAGACCTTCCGTCCAAAGGGCGCTGCGTGCGCGACCTCTGGTTCTGACAGCCTGTCCCTTATCGAACTCCGGCCGATTGCGAAGACAAAAGATCGGTCCGCGAGAGCTGTCTCAGCCGCGCCGGGCAGCCTCGATCGCTGCGATGTCGATCTTCCTCATGGTCATCATCGCGTCAAAAGCACGCTTTGCCTGGCCACCGCCTGCCGAGAGCGCTTCGGAGAGGACGCGCGGCGTGATCTGCCAGGACACGCCCCATTTGTCTTTGCACCAGCCGCATGCACTTTCCTGGCCGCCATTGCCGACGATGGCGTTCCAATAGCGATCGGTTTCCTCCTGATCGTCGGTCGCGATCTGAAAGGAGAAGGCCTCGTTGTGTTTGATCGCGGGACCGCCGTTCAGGCCGATGCAGGGAATCCCCGCAACGGTGAATTCGACAACCAGCACATCTCCCTGCTTACCCTCGGGATAATCTCCCGGTGCACGGATAACGGCGTCCACGGTACTGTCGGGAAAAGTCGCGGCATAGAAGCGGGCAGCGGCCTCGGCATCCTTGTCGTACCATACGCAGATCGTGTTCTTTGCCATTGCGCGGTCCTCTCGCTCTTCGTTTCGCAATTTTCAGTGAAATAAGAGGCAAACCGTCTTTCTCCAGCCCAGTCCGCGCGATTTCACGCGGACGATTGCCGAGCGCTTAAATTGGTGGAGGCGCCGCCATACCTCCCCTTTCTTCATCCCCGTGCTCGTCAGAGGGATCCAGTGCGCCCAAGTCCTTGGGCGCGGGAGATACTTTTGCAAATGGGAGATTGCGGAACTGTGGATTACAGTTCCGCAAGTGCATTCAGCGTCATCTGCATTCACTTGGCGCCCATGCCGTGGACGCGACGCGATCTAAAACATATTCCGCGCGTCGCTGCGCGGATCGCCGGCCACGCGGTGCGGCTCGTAGAGGCCGCTCCGCGCCTTGCGCCGCCACGGCCGGGAAAGATCGCCGGGATTGTCGTCGATATCGGCGAGCGATATCGCGGCCGTTCCTTCCGCAGGGCATTGCGCCGCCCATCGGCCGCCGGGCGCGACGATCCCGGAAGAGGCCGGATCAGCCTGACCGGGATGAGCAAGGATCGAGAAACTGACCCAGTAGCTGTTGCTCGCCGCATGCCCTTGTGCCTCGGCGGCGAAGGACGGCTCGTTGGCCGGCGAACCGCCTGTTGTCGAGAACAGCACGCAATGGACGTCGAGCCGCTCATATTCGCTAAAAATCTCCGGATAGTGGCATTCCATGCCGAGAGCGCAGCCAAAGCGGATGCCGTCGACCTCGAAGGTCACGGGGATCGAACCCGGCGTGTACATGAAGGAGATCTTGGTGTTCGACAGTAGGCGCTCGTCGTAGCGCGTCACCAGTTCGCCGCGGTCGGAGATGACATAGAGGCTGTTGTGCGGCCGGTGCGGCGCCGTCAGCGGATGCACCGAGCCGATGACCGCCCAGAGCCCCAACTCGTGCGCCAGCCTGCGCGTTGAATCCAACTCCTCGCGAAGCACGGCCCATTCGAACCGCCGCCAATCGGAGGGCCCGATCTCTCGCGGCCCGATTTCCGACATGATGCGCTTGTTGGGCGATGATGTCGCTCCTTCGGGAAAATGGATGAGCCGCGCGCCCGCCTCCCGCGCCTGCCGCATCAGCAGGCGCATCTCCTGGCCGCTCCAGCGAAGCTTGTCGATATCGCGGGGATCGTCCGCATAGGTGGTCTGCGCCACGGCGAGACGCAGGCGTCTTGCCTCGGGCGCTGCGTCGTTCGCCGACTTGGGGAAAACATGCATGCGGGCGGTGGTGTAGGATTCACCCGTCTTGGCGGCGCGCGCACGCACCCGCCGTTTGAAATTTCCATTCTCAGTCATATCAGGGCCTCTCACGTTCCGGACATCGTTCCCCAGCAACAGCCCAAAACATCAGGACCAAGATCACGACCCGAGACGAAAGTCCCTTTGCCTCCGGTTGAAGACCCTGCTGGGGAAGGTCTGGAGAGGTTCGGCGTTAGGCCACGCCGAGCCAAAGATGCCGAGGCGGCCGCGATTCGTCAATTCGGGGACGGCCGAGCACCTACCTCAAGCGGGCCGACCTCGATCCACCCGCCACGGCGGATCGAGGCGGTTCGAACCGGCGGAATAGAGAATAATGCGGTTGCCGCCGGGGTCGAACAACTCCGCTTCACGCCAGAGCCAACTCTTGTCCTCCGGCCCGCTCACGAAACGAAGACCGGCTTCGCTGAGACTGCCGACCGTCTCGTCCAGGTTCTCGCACTCGAAATACACCATGGTTCCACCACCACCACCACCACCACCACTTACGCCCTGATGCAAAGACAAGGTGCTGTCTCCGTCCGGGCAGACAAAGCGCGCATATCGGGGACGGGCGTCGACGACGGGCCTGAGACCGAGAATGCAGTAGAAGTTCCAGCCCGCATCAAGGTCAGGCATCGTAACGGTTACCTGGTTCAGGCGCATGACCTATCCCCCCTCAGCTGAGTTCGCCCGAAACTGTCTGGCGGCCGGGCACCACGACATCCATAAAAACAAAGACCTGAAGCCATCGCATGAATCAAATTCTAAGCGAGCAGTTTTAGTGTCATCGACACAAAACTCGTGTCAGACTGTGCAAACTGCGCACGCCGCCGCATCGATCGAGAGGGCCGAAGCCATGCACAAGTTCACCGTATCAATCACCCGAGAGATCGAGGCCGATACCGCCGAGGAAGCCGCCTTGCTCATGTATCAGGAACTATCAACGGGACCGATCCCTGACCGCTACTCTGTCACCGACGAGACGAAGGCGATAACGGAGGTGAAGCTGGACCGGCACAAGGCCGACGAATTCGCCAGCATCGATCACACAGCCGATCCCGGCAACTGGTAAGCGCCGGACGACCAAACGGACCACAGGAGATACGGTTTTGCGCCGGGAGCGGAATGCAATAGTTGCAGGTCGCCTTCTCCGGCACGAATGCTGGATGTAAATAGCCGCTCAGCCGAAAACATCGCGAGCCAAGGAAAGACCGTGACCTCACCAATCAAAATAGCCGTCTCCGGCGCGAACGGCCGCATGGGGCGCGCCATCCTGCCGCTGCTGGCGGCCGATCCGGATTTTGCGTTCGTCGGCGGCATCGGCCGTGAGGGCGCCATCGGCGCCGGGCTGATCGACCGGTCGGCCGCGATCGGAGCGGCCGACGTGATCCTGGATTTCACGACGGGAAACGCTGCCGCCGAACTTGCCGGCTTGTGCGCTTTGGCCGGTGGACCGGCCCTGGTGATCGGGGCGACGGGTTTCGAGCCGGATGAACTCGAACGGATCGCAGAGGCTGCTCGCACGATTCCGATCCTGCGCTCCGGCAATTTCTCCATCGGCGTCAACATGCTGGTCGGCCTCGTCGCCCAGGCGGCCCGCGCCCTTCCCGCGCATGCCTGGGATATCGAAATCCTCGAAGCCCATCACAACAGGAAGATCGACGCGCCGTCCGGTACGGCGCTGATGCTCGGCGAAGCCGCCGCCGAGGGCCGCGGGGTTTCCCTCGCATCCGTCGAGCGGCGCGGGCGTGACGGCATCACCGGTGAGCGCCCGACCGGCGAAATCGGCTTCGCCGTCTTGCGCGCCGGCGGGATCGTCGGAGAACACAGCGTCCTGTTTGCCGCCGCCGAGGAAGTCGTGACGCTCTCCCATTCGGCTCTCGATCGCGGCATGTTCGCCCGCGGCGCACTTGCCGCCGCCCGCTGGGTCGCAGGGCGCGCACCCGGCGAATACACAATGGGAGATGTTCTCGAGCTGGCCTGAGAAACTGGCCTATAAGCTATCAAGGATTGCCGAGGCGACGACGACTTCGGTTCCGGCCAGCCCGACGGAGCAAAACAGGGTCGTATCGCCAGGCGATCCCCGACCGGCCGCTTTCCCGGCAATGATATCGGCAAGATCGGCCATGCGATGCTCATTCCCGGAGCCGACGAGGAAAAAGGGCGAAGCATAGGCGCGCGTCTGTTCGGGAGAGTCCGTCGCGATCACGGCTGCGACATCGGCGATATCCAGGCCCAGTTCGTATCCCTGATGTGTTTTCGGGCCAACGGTGTTGACGTGCATCCCGGGCTTCAAATCCCGCGCATGGATGACCGGTGTTTGGCTCGTCGTCGCGCAGATGACGATGTCGGCGTCATCAACGGCTTCAGAGGCGCTGCCGGCAGGCTCCACCTCAATGCCCAAGGCGTGCTGCATCTCAGCTGCGAAGGCGGTGCGATTTTTCTCGTCGCGGCTATAGACGCGTGCGCGGTCCAGTTTCCGAACGGTGGCAGCCGCGGCAAGCTGGGTTTGCGCTTGGGCTCCGCTGCCGAGGATCCCGACGGTCTTGGCATCCGGCGCGCTGAGGTGGCGGATGGCGAGACCTCCGATCGCACCGGTTCTGAGGCTACCGAGGCGCTCTCCGAGAACGATGCCTTTGAGCCTGGCGTCGTCGGCCGACCACACAGCGACGATCTGCGAATGCTCCACCCCGTCGAATGTTTCATAGACCCGAAAGCCCGCGAGCGGTTTCTCGCCAAGGATGCCACCGACGGTGAAGACGAGATCGCCCCGATCGGGAAACGAGATATGATGCCGGGGCGGAGAGATCAGCCGATTGCCGGCTCTGGCGAGAAAAGCGGTCTCGAGCGCATCGATCGCGACCGCCATCAACCCGCTACCGACAAGATCCTCGTCTTTCAGGATTTTCGTCACAGCCAACCCTCCAGCCCATACCGGCATCCTGCAACCCCAACCCCGCTTGAGGTCAATAGCTCAGGCAAACCGATATGCGCCGAAACATCGCGTGAGAGCTAACCGACCAGACGGAGAGCCATCATGACGTCGTCGATCTCCCTGCCCTCCTCCAGAACCCCGCCGGGAATTCTGCCGATCTCGGAAAAGCCTTCCCGCTGATAGAACCGTATTGCCGCCGGGTTCTCCGCACTGACGAAGAGTTCCAGCTGCAGGATACCGATATCACGCGCGTGATCGGCCACCGCGCTGAGCAGCTTCGCGGCAAGGCCCGTTCCACGCAGGCTCCGTCTGACGTAGACCATGATGATCGTCGCGCGATGAGCCATCTTGCTCGACCGCTGCCGGAGCAGGCCTGTTATGCCGACGGGTTCACCATCCTGAAAGGCGATGAAAACCGGCTCGTTCAAGCGATTGCGCCACTCCTCGAGAGAAAGAGCCGCCCAGTCTTCGTAGCGGCTTGCAAAGAGAGACGGTTCGGTGCGAAGCGCTTCCAGACGGATGCGCCGGAAAGCCTCCACTTCGTCTGCCTGGATATGCCTGATCGTCGTGCCGCTTCCATCCATCGGGACCTCCTGCAAGATGAGAGCTACTCTCAATACAGATGGCTCCAGCCGTCAACCGGTGTCAGCAAGCTTCGTACTTCAGCCTAGGCTCGGAGTTACGAGATCGAACGGAAATCAATCATCTCAAGCGCCGATCACTGCGCCGGGCTCCCCAGCCGACCGCCCTTCCGGACGGCCGGTTCACCGCTCGGACCGCCCCTCAATTGATCGGTCGGCCCCGTAGCCGGTTCACCGGTTGGCCCGACCACCGGTTCACGGGCTGGCCCGTCGACCGGCTGGCCGGTAGACCGGACGACCAAGGGATCGGCTGGCTGGACGGCGGATTGATCGGTTGTTGGCCCGGGCACCGACTCTCCGGTTGCCGCGGGCGCCGGCTCGCCGGTTGCCGCGTTCAACGGCTCACCGGTTGGTCCGGCCGCTGATTGCTCGGTTGGCTTGTCGATCGCGAATGGCACAACTTCACGGATAATGAAGAGAAGAACTATCCCGACCAACGTGCACGTCAGCGCGTAGAGAAGGAAATATTTCAGTGCACATCCCTCGCTAATTGGCAGCACCAACTTGACAATGGTGCAAATGATATTTCCACATTATTGAACGATACTTAAAAAAAGGCAATCATTTTCAACAAGAGCCACGAAATTTCAAAAATGGACAGAACGGTATAAGGTAGTTATTGTAGATATTTAGGAAGCGCATCCCCGATGCTCAATTTATCTTGAGGTCTGGGCAAGCCCAAGGAAGGCCCCGGAGCCCATATCCGGGATCGCCCACGGCGAAGACAGCCCCGGCGATATCGGCTAGATTGCGTGTGCCGGCAGCCTGCTTTCGAGGGTGTGCCCCTCCAGGATCGATGGCGGCAGGGGGGATCCGCATGACGGCAATTGCATCTCTGTTTCGGGAAGCCGCCCGCCTTGCGGCGAGATTCCGGCAGGCAGCGCCCGCCCGCCACGTGCCCACCCACGACTACGCAGCCTCGCTTGCCTGTTTCGACGAACCGCTGCCGGCGGCCGGTTCCGATATGCTTGATGTCATCAGGCGTCTCTCGGACGGCGCCGAACCCGGGCTGCATGCAACCACAGGGCCGCGCTTTTTCGGCTGGGTCATCGGCGGCTCCCATCCGGTCGGCGTCGCGGCTGATTTCCTCACCAGCGCCTGGGGCCAGAATGCCGGAAACCATGCCGTTGCCCCGGCCGCGTCCGCTGTCGAGACCGTCGCGGCGAGATGGCTCCTTGATCTCCTGCAGCTGCCGGCCGAAAGCTCGGTCGGTTTCGTCACGGGTGCGACGGTGGCGAACTTCACCTGCCTTGCCGCCGCGCGCGGCGAGGTGCTGCGCCAGGTGGGCTGGGATGCCGATGCCAACGGCCTGTTCGGCGCCCCCGAGATTACCGTACTGATTGGCGACGATGCCCACACAACGGTATTCTCCGCGCTGCAATTCCTAGGCCTCGGCCACGATCGCGTGCTGCGCGTGCGCACCGATCCGGTAGGCCGGATAGACCCGGCCGCGCTGGCGGGCACGCTCGATACGGTCTCCGGTCCCGTCATCGCCATTCTCCAGGCGGGGCAGATCAATACTGGCGCCTTCGACGATTTCGCCGCCATCATCCCGCTGTTGAAGACGAAAGGCGCCTGGGTGCATGTCGATGGTGCCTTTGGCCTCTGGGCGCAGGCATCGATGAAGACCAGCCACCTCAGCCGCGGCATCGAAGCGGCCGACAGCTGGGCGACCGACGGCCACAAATGGCTGCAGACGCCCTATGATTGCGGCTATGCGATCGTCCGTAACGAACTCGCTCATCGCCGCGCCATGACGATTGCCGCGAGCTATCTGCCGCTCGCCGGCGAAGGCGAACGCGATCCCTCCCATTACGTGCCCGAGCTTTCGAGAAGGGCACGCGGCTTTGCCACCTGGGCGATGCTGAAACATCTCGGCCGCGACGGCATCACCACCCTCATCGATCAGTGCTGCACCTCAGCGCGGCTGATCGCCGATCTCCTGTCGCGGCAACCGGGCATCGGCATACTGAACGACGTCGTGCTGAACCAGCTCGTCATCCGCTTCGGAACGGACCTGCCCTCCGAAGAGGGCGACGCGCTGACGCGAAAGACGATCGAAAAGATCCAGGCGGACGGCATAATCTTCGCCGGCGGCGCCAAATGGCGCGGCCGCGACGTCCTGCGCCTCTCCGTCACCAATTTCCAGACGACGTCAGATGAGGCGCAACTCGCCGCACAAAGCATCATCGCTGCGTTCAAGAGTGTCAGCCGAGGGTGATGCATCAACTCCCTTGGTTCGCCCGGACACGGAATTGTGCTATCGCCGGCCCTATTCACTTGAAGAGAGATAGAAACGTGAAAAACGTGCTGTTCGTCTGCAGTCAGAACAAGCTTCGCAGCCCGACGGCCGAACAGGTCTTCGCGAACTGGCCTGAAATCGAAGTCTCCTCGGCAGGTACGAACAAGGATGCCGAAAATCCGTTATCGAACGAGCTGGTCGAATGGGCCGATATCGTCTTTGTCATGGAGAAGGCTCACCGTGCGAAAGTCCAGGGCAAGTACCGGTCAGCTCTCAAGGACAAGCGGTTGATCTGCCTTCATATTCCTGATGATTACGATTTCATGGACCCCGCGCTCGTGCAGCTGCTGAAGGCAAAGGTGCCCCGGCATCTCTAAGCCTGTTCATGCGACCGTAAAATCGCCGCCAGCACAAGGCGGGCAATTCTTCCGTCCGTCCCGCTTTGCGCTAGTGGTGGCACTTGCGGCCAAGCTGCGGGGGCCGCGGGAAAATTGTCATCGTCTGATCGAGGCCGACCAGCTCGCGGATGATCACTTCGTCGGACACAGCAGCCCCCTATCCTCTCGATCGAATGATAGTGCACGCGAACTTGGTCATGATCCATAGGCGTGAACCGCTTACAGTGGACCGCCCGTCTTCCCATTGCCACACGCTCCGCTTATAGCTCCCCGCCCGTTCCGATCGCACAAGGAGGAGAGCCATGAACGCCAATGATGTCGCCGCCCATTGGGAGAGCAATGCCGAGACCTGGACGATCTACAGCCGCGCCGGCTACGACAAATACCGCGACGCGCTGAACACACCGGCCTTTCTCGGCATGCTGCCGTCGGTCACCGGCTTAGCGGGGCTCGACCTAGGCTGCGGCGAAGGCTCCAATACCCGCGCCGTCGCCCGCCTCGGCGCCCGCATGACCGGGCTCGACATCGCCCCGACCTTCATTCGCTATGCCCGCGAGAGCGAGGCAGAAGCGCCGCTCGGCATCGACTATGTGCTCGGCGACGGCCAGAGCATCGATTTCCCGGAGGCGAGCTTCGATTTCGTCACCGCCTTCATGTCGATGATGGACATGGCCGACCAGCGCGAGGTGCTGAAGGGCATCCACCGGGTCCTGAAGCCGGGCGGCTTCCTGCAGTTTTCGATCCTGCACCCCTGTTTCGTGCCGCCGACACGCCGCAATATCCGCAATCAGGCCGGCGAGCCCGTCGCGGTTGAGATCGCCGACTATTTCGACGAGAGCGACGGCCGGATCGATCGCTGGATCTTCTCCTCCATCCCCGAGGCCGAACGGGCGACGCTGACGCCGTTTGCCGTCCCCCGCTTTCACCGGACGCTGTCGACCTGGGTGTCGATGATCGTCGAATCGGGACTGACGATCGAAGCCTTCGGCGAGCCCATGGCGTCAGTCGAGGTGGCTCTCGCCGAGCCAGTGGTCGCCGATACCCGCATTGCACCGATCTTCCTCCATATCAGGGCGCGCAAGGCGTAGGGCCTGTTTTTCCCGCCGCCATCGAGGTTTGGAAGGAGGGTGAGTTCTCACCCAACATCATCGTCGCACGGCGACCACCGAGCTGGCGCGATAGCGCGACAGCTGCACCCGGTTGGATTGATTGCCGCCGAACAGGTAGACGTACTGGCGGCGCTGGTCGATGTGATCGAACAGGCTGACATGAAAGCGTCGACCGGTGCGGATCACCACGACATCCCCTCGCCTGGCGGCGCGGAAGAACACCGGCTTGCCGAACTTTCTCCAAGACGCCGCCATATTGGGGTTGGGCGGCGGTTCCCGCGAAGATCGCTTGGCGACAAAGGCCAGGAACGCACCGCACCACGACACCCTGCGCGGATTGATGCTGAGGAAGGAGATGGAGCGTTCATGCATGCTCTTGTACTTGGACGCCGTGCCGAGCATGTCCGCCTCACAGGGCACGGCAAGCACCGTGAGGACGATGACGAGAATAACCTTCATAGTTACCCACCATTGTTTGTATAATGTTGAAATTCCGAAATGTGGCGAAGAATAAAACAGCCGCGGCAACGTAGATGCGAATTATGGCGTGATTTAGAAACAACTAATACTGGCATTTTGGCGGCGGAAATTTGTCCGAAGCGAGGCGCAGAACTCCGTCGGCGAGCCTCCCCTTGGGGCCGGACACGGCCATCACAACCCGACAAAACATATGTTTTGTCGGGCCGAAAGGCTGCAGTTTCGCCATCCAAATCAGGTCCATTCAGACGAGATGGACTGTGTCCGCAATGCTTGAGCAGCAAAACCATTGGCCAAGAGTTGACGACAGTACGCG
This sequence comes from Rhizobium leguminosarum bv. viciae USDA 2370, assembly GCF_002008365.1. Taxonomy (GTDB): domain Bacteria; phylum Pseudomonadota; class Alphaproteobacteria; order Rhizobiales; family Rhizobiaceae; genus Rhizobium; species Rhizobium leguminosarum. Next base: position 74,828 of record NZ_MRDL01000051.1, on the reverse strand, counting down.
GAATTAGCTCCTCACCTATACGAGCTATATTTCCGATGGCCACTTATAATACTTGGGCGCGATGGGAAATACATTGCGCTCGCCCGATTCACCAGCGAAAGCCGGAGGTTGCCCTCCGGTGCGGACGTGAACGAGCTTAGGAGAGCGGAGGCCGGCGTGGCGTGTCAACCGCGTGGTTGCGCCGGTTCGGGTTGGCCTGTGACCGGGGCAGGATCAGCGGCAAGTGCCCTGGTGACCAGCAATGCTGCGGCGAGAACAGGGACGACCGCCCAGTACGAAAAGCGGATGCCGAAGTGTTCGGCAACGAAACCGAGCAGTGGCGGCCCGGCGAAAAACACAAGGAACGTCGTCTGCCCAAGCGCTGCAACGTTGACGGGTGCGGGTCGATCCGTGCGTCGGGCCGCAGCCGAGATGGCAAGCGGATAAACTGAAGAGCAGCCAATACCTGTCAGGCCAAAGCCTGCGAGCGCGACAACAGGGTGTGTCGCCGTCGCAACCATGACAACACCGATGGCCGCGATCCCAAGCAGAGTGATTGCGACCGGGCGCGGATTGAAGCGGTCGATGACAGGGTCCATGCTGAGCCGCCCGATGGCGATGAACGAGGAGAAAATGGTCACGCTGAGCCCGCCGACGAAGGGTTCGACCGCGAAGACGTCCCGCATATAGATCGCCGACCAGTCGACGCTTGCGCCTTCGGCAAGAAGCGGAGCTGCGGCGACAAGGCAAAGGGGGAGCAGTCCGATCGTGGGAAAAGCGATGATCGGCGTATCTCCGGAGTGAGCGTCCTGCCGCCGGGGCGCATTCTCGATCCCGGAGAAGACGATCGACCCGGCAATCAAGACCGTCACGAGGACGATGAAGGTATGCAGTTCGATGGAGACGGCAGCCTGCCGCATGCCGGCGGCAACAAGGGCGGTGATGCAGAAGCCGAGGCTCCACATACCGTGAGCCCGGCTCATGATGCGGTACCCAAGCAGCGCCTCATGGCGATCGGTTTCGATATTGGCGTTGATCTCGAATGCTCCGGTGAAAACGCCGGCAATGAAGAACAATGGCACCGCCAGGAGAGCTGAAGGCATCCAGGGGATCAGCGCGAAAAAAAACGACGCACCGAAGACGGTGACGAAAGCGGTGGTGCGCGCACCGAGCCTCTCGATGAACCTCACCGAAACCGTCAACCCGCAGAGAACCCCGGAGGACATGACGGCGAGCAGAAGGCCAAGCTCCCCTTCCGTAAGGCTGAACTTAAGCTGAAGGTCGGGCAGCCGCGAAACAAACGCCCCCAGGGAAAGGGCCACGGCAAACTGAATGAAGAAAATACGGTGGTGCGGCTTCATCTCGGGGACTCTGCTCCGATTGGGGCGGGATTGAAGCCCAGGCATCCGACGGCATAGCCGGACATTCCGACGAAATGGCGACTGGCTCGGACACCCGCGGTCTCAGGATTATCGACCACCTTTGCTGACAGCCAGTGTCAGCATGATGCAGCCGCCGGTAATTTCACAGCAGCCGCTCACGACTGGTGTCCGCTTATTGGCGCCATTAGCGATCACCATTCGGCGGTGCCGAGCAGCAATTCTCGCTCCCTGCATCAACGGGAGGCTGCACTGCATAAGATCGCGGGATCCCGTCTGCGGAACGGGAACGAAGCGCTTGCTTTGACGGGCCACGTACTCAGTTCATCGAGTGGAACGTCTCAAAAATCAGCGCCCTCAGCCAGCGATGCACGGGATCTGCGTCCATGCGGGGGTGCCACGCCTGCACGATGGTGAAACCCGACACAGCCACAGGCAGGTCAAAGGTCTTGATATGGCTTATCGCCGCGGACTTGCAATATGATTTCGGAATCGAGCCGATCAAATCGGATGCCGCCGCAACTGCTATCACTGCCGGAAAGCTTGGCACGATCAGTCTGACATCACGGACATGGCCCAATTCGGCGAGCGCCCTGTCGATCGGACCGGCGAAATCCGCTTGCATCGAGAAGAGCACGTGACCCCAGGCGGCATAGCGCTCGGCCGTTAGCCGATCAGCATCGAATATCGGGTGCCCTACCCTTGCGAGACCGACATACCGATCCTCGAAAAGAGTTTGGCAACGCAACTCCCCGCTGTCTCGCGGGAGGACGCCGATGTCCAAATCTATCGCCGCGTCCCTCAAAGCCTGAACGTCCTTGTCCGATCTCGGCGCAAAGCGAAGCCTTATCCCCGGCGCAGCGTTCGTCACAGCGGCGCTCAGACCCGCGGCGTAGAGAAGCACGAATGCTTCATTGGCACGGATCGTGAAGTGGCGCCGCACCTCCCGAATCTCGACGGTCGACGGCGGACTAAGCACGGCTTGCACGGCTTCTTTCAACAAATGTACCTCGGCACCAATCGCCAGGGCATGAGGCGTCGCAACCATGCCGCGCCCGGCCGGCACAAGGATCGGATCACCCAGCGTGGTCCTCAACCGTGACAGCGTCCGGCTCATGGCGGACGTGCTGAGGCCAAGCCGACGGGCGGCGGCCGATACGCTCTGCTCGCGCAGCAACGCATCCAGTGCCACCAAGAGGTTAAGATCGAGATCAGACATGGCTCAATTCTATTCAGGCATGGCGCATTACGCAACGGTCGATTGATTTTGTTGCGTCTGGCGCGGGCAATCAGCAAAGCCTAAGTAGTCGACCGTCCAACAAACATCGAGGAGTTCTCATGTCCCTCACCTACGCCGCACCAATTTCTCAAGACGGCCTGGCGTCGCCTCGACGGTACCTGGCTATTGCCATGTTGCTCCTTACGCTTGTTCTTGTCGTTTTGGACGGAGCCATTGCCAATGTCGCCTTACCCTCGATCGCGGTCTCACTGCACGCGGAGGCGGGTAACACCGTATGGGTCGTCTCGGCCTATCAGCTGGCCGTGCTTGTTGCCATTCTTCCATGTGGTGCGCTGGGTGAAATCTACGGCGCGCGGCGGGTCTTCCTGATCGGCGTCGCGCTGTTCACCGCGGCTTCCGCAGCCTGCGCCTTCGCAGGCGACCTTCCCTTACTGATCCTCGCTCGTTTCGCGCAGGGCTTGGGAGGTGGCGCGATCATGGCGCTTGCCATGATGAACCTGCGCTCGGCTGTGCCGCAGCACATGCTGGGTCCGATCATCGGCATCAATGCCATGGTCATCGCCATTTCTTCCGCTGCCGGCCCCGGCATTGCCGGCGCCATCCTTTCCGTCACGACCTGGCCTTGGCTGTTTGCAGTCAATATACCACTCGGCGCCATCGTTCTGCTCGGCGGCGGTCTGCTCGGGCAAATTCAGGGCGCAAAGCGAAAGCTGAACGCAAAGGTGATGCTGGCCAACACGCTGATGTTCATCCTTTTCTTCTGCGGCGCCGACCGGATAGCGATCGCGCCGATAAGCGGTGCCGTCCTCATTGCCGCCTCGCTGGCCTGCCTTTTCGTCCTGCTGCGCCTTGAACGGAACAGTGACGCACCAATCGTTCCCACGGACCTGCTGGCGGAACCGGCATTCCGCGTGGCGATCATCGCCTCGATATCGTGCTTCTGCGGCCAGATGCTGAGCTACATCGCGCTACCCTTTTACCTTCAACACACGTTGCACATGACGCCGGTTTTGGCCGGTCTATACATGATGCCCTGGCCTGCCGCGACCGCGATCATCGCGCCCATTTCGGGACGTTTGGCAAACCGCTTCAAGACGGCATGGCTTTGCGCCATCGGCGGCGCGCTGCTCGCCCTGGGCCTACTGATGGTCGGATTCACCCCGCCCGACCCGAGAGGTATCGCGTTTCTCGTCGGTACTGTGATCGCCGGCCTCGGTTTCGGACTGTTCCAGACGCCGAACAACCGAATTCTCCTTCTGTCGGCACCGAAAGCCAGAAGCGGCGCCGCCGGCGCCATGCAGGGCACCGCGCGGCTTCTCGGCCAAACCCTGGGTGGGATCTGCATGTCGATCATCTTCGCAACATTGCCGTTGTCGAGCGCGCTCGAATTTGCGGTCGTCACTGCGGGCGGCTGCGCGGCAATAGCGAGCCTGGTCAGCCTGAGCCGGGCTCGCTACGAAGTGGCGAGACAGCCTGGAGCGGCTTGAGCAGGCGGTTCGCGGTCGTGCGGGTGAAAAATGGCGTTCTGCCCGCGGCTGTTCTTTCTTGTTGAATGAAGACCGCGGCCACACACGCTGCCACATCAAGCCTGTATCAATGGGGAGCGCGACGAAGTGGTCGACTTGGCCCGCTCCCCGAATTGAAGACACGACACTAAACCAACTGAAGGAGGACGTGTCGCTTCTTGCCAATTGATAGCCGGATCACGCCGTCCTGGATGTCGGAGTCGCAAAGCCGCATTGCCTCGTCGTTTACACCGCCACCGTTCACCCGAACCCCGCCGCCGACGATCAACCGCCGTGCTTCGCTTTTCGACTTGGCGAGCCCGGCAACAACCATGGCGTCGACAAGCGGAAAATTGCCGCGAAGGCTATCCGGCAGCCTGACCGTCGGGAGACCGGCCGGGACCTCGCCCGCCTCGAAAGCGCGCCGGGAGGTTTCGGAAGCTTGCGCTGCCGCATCTGCCCCGTGGCAGAGGCTGGTGATTTGGTCGGCAAGGATCTTTTTCGCTTCGTTGATCTCGGAATCCCGAAGCACATCGAGGCGTGCAATTTCACCTAAGGGTAACTCGGTGAACAGCCTGAGAAAACGACCCACATCCGCATCCCCGGTGTTTCTCCAGAATTGCCAGAACTCATAGGGCGACAACCGGTCTGCGTTTAGCCAAACCGCCCCCGAAACGCTCTTGCCCATCTTCGCGCCCGACGACGTCGTCAGCAGCGGGGCAGTCAATCCAAACAGGGCGCGTCCGCCAATCCGCCGTCCAAATTCGACGCCGCTGACGATATTGCCCCACTGGTCGGAGCCACCAAGTTGAAGCAGGCAACCGCGGCTTTCTGCGAGGACATGAAAGTCGTAGGCCTGCATGACCATGTAGTTGAATTCCAGCAATGTCAGCGATTGCTCCCGTTCCAACCGTTGGCGCACACTCTCCGATGTAAGCATCCGGTTGACTGAAAAATGCGGCCCGATATCGCGCAGGAAATCGAGATAGTTGAGCCCGCCCAACCAGTCGGCATTGTTGACCATGACAGCATCTGTCGGACCGTCCCCGAAAGCGAGGAACCGCTCGAAGACACGCCGGATGCCGATCAGGTTTTTCGTGATCTGCTCTTCGTTGAGAAAGGGACGTGACGTGTCGCGGAAGCTCGGATCGCCCAGGCGGCTTGTCGCACCACCGAGCAACGCAATGGGTTTGTTGCCCGTCTTCTGGAACCACCGCAGCATCATGATCGGAACGAGTTGCCCGACATGCAGGCTGTCGGCGGTGAGATCGAAGCCGTTATAGGCTGTACCGGCTCCTGAACAAAGCCAGCTGTCGAGTGCTTCCAAGTCGGTGCATTGATGCAGGAAGCCGCGTTCGCTCAGAGTGCGAAGAAAGTCGGATCTAGGTCCGGTGGACTGAGAGGATAGTATCACGAGGGTCTCCATTTGGGCCGATCAGGCCGGAGACCTACTGTTGACACACGTGCCGCCGACCGTGCGGCGTCTCGAGTGTCAGGAATATGACCTTGCGCCGCTCTATGGGAGCAGCGTGTAATAGAAGCTCGAAAGATTCAGGGCGCAGGTCATGCATCCTTTTTACCATGCGACAGCGCAATCGCAAGGGGATGCGAACTGACGACATTGAACGGATCGCAACGCTCCCATCCCCGCATCCGCCCCCACAAAAATACTCGCACCCGCATCAATTTGCTTGCCGTTCTGCAATGCGGCATATGTTTGTTCTCATAGGCAAGTGGCATGAGCGGGGAACCATGACGTCGACGCATATGGATAAGACGGGGGATGGCGTCGGCCGGAAGGGCTTTGTCGGACTGGTCATCGGCGCGGTCGGCGTCGTCTATGGCGATATCGGCACTAGCCCGCTCTATGCCTTTCGCGAGGCGTTGAGGCCCTTTGCCGCAGATGGCGTGCATGAGACCGAGGTCATCGGTCTGATTTCGCTGATGGTCTGGACGCTGACGATCATCGTGACCTTCAAATATGTGCTCTTCCTTCTCAGGGCGGACAATGACGGCGAAGGCGGCGCGCTTTCTCTCCTTGCCCTCCTGATGAAGAAGATGGGACGAAACGTGCCGGTGCTCTTCTTCGCCGGCCTGATCGGCGCTGCCCTCTTCATCGGCGATGCGATGATCACGCCTGCTTTGTCGGTCATGTCGGCGCTCGAGGGCCTGAAATTGATCACACCCGCCTTTGCCGAATACGTCCCGCTTGCGTCGGCAGCGATCATGGTCGTCCTCTTTGCCGTCCAGTCGAGGGGAACAGCGGCCGTCTCCAAGCTTTTCGGGCCGATCACGGTGTTGTGGTTCCTGGCCATGGCGGCCGGCGGCCTCATCCATATCGGCGACGACTGGAGGATTCTGGCCGCACTCAATCCTGCCAATGCATTCCTGTTCCTCACCCATGCCGGCAGCGTCGGCCTCATCGTGCTCGGCGCCGTTTTTCTGACGGTGACGGGTGCCGAGGCGCTCTATGCCGATCTCGGGCATTTCGGACGCCGCCCGATCCAGATGGCATGGTTCGTACTCGTCTTTCCCGCATTGTTGCTGAACTACCTCGGGCAAGGTGCGCTGGTTCTCGCCCATCCCGAAACGGCCGGCAACCCGTTCTTTCTGATGTATCCCGACTGGGCCTTGCCGCCGATGGTTCTTCTGGCGACGATGGCGACGATCATCGCCAGCCAGGCGGTGATAACAGGCGCATTTTCACTGTCCCGCTCGGCGGTTCACCTCGGTTTCCTGCCGAGGCTCAGGATCAAGTTCACGTCGGAGACCAACACCGGCCAGATCTACGTGCCGGCCGTCAATCTTCTCCTGCTGGTCGGCGTGCTGATGCTGATCTTTTCCTTCGGCGACTCCGAGTCGCTGGCGACCGCCTACGGCATCTCCGTGACTGGAACCATGGTCATCTCGACCATGCTGGTCTTCCAGTTCCTTCGGGTCGTCTGGGGCTACTCCCTCGTGCTCGCCGCCGCCTGGCTGCTGCCGCTCTTCACCATCGAAGTCATGTTCCTGGCGGCCAATCTGCTGAAGATCTACGATGGCGGCTGGGTTCCGGTCGCCCTTGCGCTGGCAATCATGATCCTGATGTGGACATGGACCCGAGGCCAGGCCTATCTAAAGAGACTGCGAGCCAACAACGAGATCCCGCTCGATTCCTTCATCAGGTCGATCGAGCGAAAGTCGGACCATTCGCCGGTCACCGTTCCGGGAACGGCAGTGTTCCTGACCAGCGTTCCGGACCGGACGCCGAACGTGCTGCTCCACAATCTCAAGCACAACCACGTGCTCCACGAACAGAACGTCATCCTAACCGTGTGGACCGAGGACGAACCTTATGTCCCCGACAGCCGCCGCATCAAGATCAGCCAACTCTCGCCGCGTTTCGTGCGCCTCGACATCACCTTCGGCTTCATGGACGATCCAGATGTCACCAGGGCATTGGCTCTTTGCCGGGAGGGCGGCTTCAAGTTCGAGATCATGAGGACTTCCTTCTATCTCGGCCGCCGGAACCTCGTCAGGACGCCGAACACCGGGCTGCCCGCCTGGCAGGAGCGCATATTCATGGCGCTGGAAGGCTTGGCGATTGATCCTTCCGACTATTTCAACTTGCCGTCCAATCGCGTCGTCGAACTCGGCGAACAGATCGCCATTTAGGTCAGGACGCCGCTCGGCGACATAAGGATCGCGCCGGTATCAGCCCCGGTATCGCAATGCGTTGACGATGATGGCGAAAGCGCGAGGCGCTGAACATCAGGCTTTGGCCGAGATCGCGCTCAATTCCTCGAGATCGAGATCCCGTTCCAGCTCGCGCAACGTCTCATCATCGATCTCGCCGGCGCGGTGGAGGCGGATGAGTTCCCGGCGTCCCGTGGCAACTGCTTCGAGAACGACGTCGAAGTGCGCATGCAGCACCGGTATGTAGTGCTCGGTTCTCTCGGCATAGTCGACGATCGACGTAGCCCGGCGCTGGTAGCGCTCCAGCAATTGCGGATGGATGAGTTTCCCCTCCGCATCATATGCCAGGCTCTGGACGATCCCGAACTGCGCCTGCGCCATGGCGGCTTCGGCCTGGCTCATCGTCAGGCGCGCTCTTTCCGACTCCGGCTCCACCAGCCGCGCCCAGGCAATCACCCGCCCCAATGTCGTGCCCTGTATGAGCACAGTTCCGAGAATGACGGCGAAGGCCGTCACGAGGATGAAATCGCGGCCGGGAAATCCTTCCGGCAAGCTCAGCGCCAAAGCAAGCGTCACCACGCCGCGCACGCCCGCCCAGCTGAGAACGGTGGCGCCGCCGACGCCGAGCGGCGCGGCGCGTGTGAACCCCAGGGCAGTGCATAACCTGATGACGAAATCGGCGGCGAAGACCCAGGCAAAACGCGCGAGCACGAGCGCCACGAGGATCGCCAGCATCGGCAATCCCATGGTCGCGATCACGGTGGCAAAGCCGCCGCCGCGTTCGACGACATCCCGGAGCGACAGCCCGATCAGGATGAACACCGCCGCTTCCATCAGGAAGATCATCACCGTCCAGAACGAGATGCCGCGCATGCGCATTGCGGCTGAAAGCACGGTGTGCTGGTGCCAGCTCATGATCAGGCCGGCGGTAACCGTGGCGATGACGCCGGAAACATGCAGCTGCTCGCCGAGCAGATAGGCAATCCAGCCGAGCAGCACCGAGGCTGCGATGATGAGATATTCGTCGCCGAGACGCCGGACAAGTTTGTACCATGCCGTTCCCACAACGATGCCGACGACGGCGCCGCCGAGCGCCAGCACGAGGAAGCTGCCGGCCGCCTCCCCCGCGCTGAAGGCGCCCGTTGCGGCAGCGGCAACGGCAAAGCGGAAGAGAACCAGGCCGCTGGCATCGTTGAGCAGGCTCTCGCCTTCCAGCAGAATCTGAAGCCGCCGCGGCAGCCTGACCCGCTGCAGCACAGCGCGCGCCGCAACCGCATCAGGCGGCGCAACGATCGCGCCAAGGGCAGCGCACGCCGCCCAGGGAAGCGACGGAAAGATGAGGTGGGCCACAACGGCGACGACCGCGCAGGTGAAGAACACCGCGCCGACGGCAAGCGAGGCGATGCCGATCACATGCCGCCGCAACCGCCCGGCGGCAATGGACCAGGCGCCATCCATCAACAGCGGCGGCAGGAAGATGACCAGCACCAGCCCGGGATCAATTGATATCGCCGGCAGCCCCGGCACAAACGCCAGCGAAGCACCACCCGTCAGCAACGCCACGGACGGCGGCAATCCGAGCCTGTGGGCCGCATAGTGCAGCGCGATGATCGCAAGAAACATCGCGATGACGAGCTCGAACAAGTGGGTTGGTTCCATATGCCTCTGCCCCGGCTCGGAAACTAATCTTGGATGCCTACGGCATTCTTTCTTAAATCGAAATCGATCTAGGGAAGAATGCAGCAATTCAAAGTGTTACAGCGTTCTTGCACATCTGAACAGACGCGTGGTGCTGCAAACACCGCCGGCCTGGCAACGGCTGCTCCAGAGGCTGCCGGAGACAATTTTCGCTTTGTGCTATCAACGCCAGGTCTACACCTAGCGATTTCCTTGAGGGCTAGCCGTATTGAGCTTGCTTGGAACCGCCCTCGCCTCAATAACCCGCCCGGCGTATGTCACGTGGCGACGCTGAATCTCCACGCCCTCGCCATTTGAGTTGCGCCTAATCGCATTAAGGAGGATTCTGCCCGGCACCGCGATGCCAGGTTCGGTCTGGGATGACCTCCGCCATGGCGACGATCTAAGGCGACTTCGACTTGTCCAGCCTCAAACGTCTTTCGCGGCTCATTCCGACTTGCGTGATCTAGATCTGAGACATCTGGCTCGAAAGGGCGTCAACAGGGAGGTTCGTCATGAAAATCGTTCTTATCGGCGGCACCGGGCTCATCGGGTCCAAGACCGCGGCGCGTCTGCGCGCTAAAGGCCACGAGGTGCTGGCCGTCTCGCCAAGCACCGGCGTCAACACCATCACCGGCGAGGGCCTGGCGCAAGCGCTGGCCGGCGCCGATGTCGTCGTCGACCTTGCAAACTCACCATCGTGGGAGGACAAGGCGGTTCTCGAATTCTTCGAAACCTCGAGCCGCAATCTGCTCGCCGCGGAAGCCAAGGCCGGCGTCAAGCACCATATTGCGCTCTCCATCGTCGGAACGGAGCGCCTGCCTGAGAACGGCTACTTCCGTGCCAAACTCGCGCAGGAGAAACTCATCAAGTCATCGCCCATCCCCTACACCATCGTCCACTCCACCCAGTTCCTCGAATTCCTGAAGGGCATCGCTGATGAAGCCACCGTCGGCACCGTCGCGCGTCTTTCTCCCGCAGCTTTCCAGCCCATCGCATCGGACGACGTTGCCGATGCGATGGCGGATGTCGCGCTTTCAAAGCCGCTTAACGGCACGATCGAGATTGCCGGTCCCGAGCGCGGTCACATGCACGAGATCGTTGCCCGGTATCTGAAAGCCATCAACGATCCGAGGAGAGTCCAGGCAGACGCTCATGCGCGCTACTTCGGGTCTGAACTAGACGATCGCTCGCTTGTGCCCGGCGAGGGCGCGAGGCTCGGCAAGATCGACTTTGCGGATTGGTTTCGACAGTCCCAACGGCCGACGTAAGTCCAGGCAAATCCACATCGGCATTCAACGAGCAGAAGGATTGCGACAATGAATTCAGCTTCGTTATCGCTATGTGTGTCGGCCACGGTTTGCCTTTTTGGCACTTTGGCGGTTGCCGCCGAAGACGGCGCAGCCGTCACACCGCTCATGAAAAAGGACCTTCCGAATTATCCCGGCAAGGAAGGGCTGATGATATCGGTCGAGTATGGGCCGGGAGGCTCCTCGCCTATTCACAAACATGAGGCGAATGCATTCGTCTACGTTCTGGAGGGCTCGATCGTGATGCAGGTCAAGGGCGAAAAGGAAGTCACCTTGTCGCCGGGAGAGACCTATTACGAAGGTCCTTCCGACATTCACCTGGTCAGCCGCAATGCGAGCAAGTCCAAACCGGCGAAGTTCATCGTCGTGCTGCTGAAGAAGAAGGACGCTCCGGTTGTCATGCCGGTGAAGTGACATTCCGTAGAACAGCGGCGAACCCGTGCGTCCCTGAGGCGACCAACTCCTCTTTCGTCATGCTCGGGCTGGTCCCGAGCATCTGCAGACCGCGCAGCAAAATGTCAGGCGCAAGGCCGAGGATGACGTAATACCGCCACCAGAACCGGTGGCTACTGGTATCACCGCGAACGGCACAGGCCCGCCGCCGACGTTCTGGACCCGGCCTTCCAGGACCAGCTCATGGACAAACTCGCTGAGCTGACAGGCATAAAGCTTTTCTGCTCAGGTTTAATTGGAATTTCTGGTCTACCCTCCTTAAATCCTGCGTCTTGAGGCAAAGGAAGACAGATGAAAAGGCGAACCCTTGTGCTTGGAGGTGCGGCTATCGTGGCATCATCCGTGGCTGCGGCGGCAATCTGGCCACGGCGGCATATCACTGTTGCCGCCAGGACATTCGATTGGAAGGGAACGGATTTTCTAAGCGGCGGCACAAAGTCGATTGCCGTGGAAAAGCTGCCCGCGCCGCTCTTCCGCAGCAGTCCGAATTGCGTCGTGACCGTCGCCCAGACCCTCGGCCCCTGCCATGTCAACAATATTCCGACACGTCAGGACGTCTCGGAAGGAAAGACCGGGCTACCCTTGCGGCTGGCCGTTCGGATCGTCCACGCCGCCGATTGCCGGCCGGTCGAAAATGCCGATATCGAAATCTGGCATACCGATCACCGTGGCATCTATTCCGGCCGCGAGGCTGCGCAGATGTGTACACTTGGCGATGCCGAGGCGATCAGCGGGCTTGCCTTTCGCGGCCGCCAGCTGACGGATGAAAACGGGCAGGCAAGCTTCCTGACGGCCTATCCCGGATGGTATCAGGGCCGCACGCCGCATGTTCACTGCCGCATCCTTGTCGAGGGCAAGGAGCTTCTCGTCAGCCAGATCTATTTCGACGATACGCTGAGCGATATCATCTATGGCGAGCATCCCGACTATCTCGGGCGCCCTGCCCGCGATACGCGCAACGACGAGGACGGCATCATCCCGGAGGATGCTGCCGATCACATCTTCGATTTCGAGAAGCTCGACGGCGGCGTGCTATCCGCCACCATCACGATCGGCCTTTCTGTCTGAGCTCCGCCCCCTCGACCACGACTACCTCCCCGGCCGTGGAATCCGGCACGGGGAAGAGGTCAAAGTCGGCATGTCGGTCGGAGCACGCCGCCTATATGCCCGCATACCATTCATAACCGCGATCCTCCCAGAAGCCGCCATTGCCGCCGTAAAGCTGGCCGAGATCGGCGACAGCTTCGATGCCGGTCAGGTATTTTGCCTGCTTGTAGCCGAGTTGGCGTTCGACCCGGAGTCGGAGCGGCGCACCATGGGCGACTTCGAGATCGCGGCCGTTCATGGTGTGGGCAAGGATCGTCTGGGGGTGGAACGCATCGACGAGATCAATGCTTTCGTAGTACCAGCCACTGCCATCCAGCGTCTTTTCGTATTCGTCGGCGCAGTGGAAGACGATGTAGCGGGCCTCAGGTTTCAGACCCGCCGACTGCAGCAGCGCGCCGAGCGGCACGCCGGTCCATTTGCCGATCGCGCTCCAGCCTTCGACGCAGTCATGCCTGGTGATCTGCGTGCGCGCCGGCAGGGCTTTCAGCTCCGCCAGCGACAGCTGCATCGGCTTGTCGACCAGCCCGCCGACCTCGAGCTTCCAGCTTGAAAACCGCTGGTTCATCCAGTCGATATACCGGGTATTATCAGGCATGCTCGTGCCATTGGCGCGGAAGGTCGGCGAGATATCGGCTTCCGTGAATTCGCGGGCGAGTGCGTCGTCACCGAGCAGGAAGCGCTGCGTCTTCATGCTGAAGCCTTCGGCGATCTTGAGCACCGATTTCGTCCGATCGCTTTCGACGAGGGCGTCGCAGCCGGCAAGCCCCAGCGCCGATGCCGTCATGCTCGCGCCGATCAGGAAGCGACGTCTGGTGATGATGCGGCTCATGACTTTCCTCCCTGCCCGATGTCGTAATAACCGGTGATCATCGAGCGCAGATTATTGAACACGCCCGAAACCAGCACCATCGCCACATGCACCGCGACGAAGGCAACGAGCGAGAAGGCGGTCAGGAAATGCAGCGTGCGGGCCGATTGCCGGCCGCCGAACAGATCGAGCAGCCAGGGCGCAACCGCATTGAAGCCCGGCGACATGGTAAGCCCGGTCCCGATCATCAGCGGCAGCAGCACGAAGATCACGGCGACATAGGCGAGTTTCTGCAGCGTATTGTAGTGGCGTGCCTCGGCCCCCTTGGGAAAGCGCAGCCGGGCGTGACTGACGATCTCACGGCCGAGATGCGAAGGCTTCAGTTCTTCGGCCGCCGGCAGCAGATCGCGGCGGAAATGCCGGCTGACAAAACCGTAAGCGAGATAGATGAAGCCGTTGATGACGAACAGCCAAGCAAAGAAGAAATGCCAGCGCCGGCCCGATGCTAGATCCTGGTAACTTGGCAAAGTCAGCCAGTTCGGAAAACCGCGCACAGTAGCGTCGCCGTCGACGTTCGAAACTCCGAGAACGCCGGTCGTTGTAAAAGCGAATGCGCCGACGCGCGTCACACCCTTCAGCACATCGCCTTCCTGCTCCGCCTCCATGGAAATGAAGGACGGATCGTCGTCGGCGCCGTACTGGCCCCAATAGAGCGCCGGATGCGCGTTGAAGATCTGCAGGCCGCTGTAAAGCAGCACCGTCATGCACAGCACATTCACCCAGTGCGACAGACGCACCAGCAGGCTATGGCGGTAGAAGAGCGTGCGTCCGCTCGCCATGCCGGCATCGGTCGTGGCCATCGTAATTCCTCCGGATCGGCGTGAAAGGTCTTCGCGAGAAAGGACGCGGCCGCCGGCGATAAAGTTTCAGCGGCCACGGCCAGAGCTTACTTCATCGCATCGCAGGCCTTCATCATCGTGTCCTTCTTCATGCTGTCCTTCTCCATGCCCGCATTGTGCGTGCAGTCGGCCTTGGTGCTGCCGGTCGCCATGTTGTCCTTCTTCATCGCGTCCTTGGACATCGCATCCTTCGACATCGTGTCGGTCTTCATGCTGTCTTTCTTCATCGCATCGCTGCTTTGGGCGCTGGCGACGCCGGCAAGCGACAGGCCGATGACGAAGGCGCAGGCGGCAAGGCTGGAAAGGATCTTGGTCATGAGGGTCTCCTCGGATCGATTGACATGTCCGCCAGCACCCGCCGACGGCTCACAGTCCTGAATTCGATCTCCTTGCGAAGGCGGTTACAGCCCTCACGCTTATGTGATAGCGCTACAGGGCCGCGCGTCTTTTAGAGACGCGCAAAGGACGCTGTACACTTTGAATTGCCGCCGGAAGATTTTTTGAACCCGCCTGTAACCAAAGCGTCATCCACCCGAATGATATTGCAGACGACATGACGAGCGCCCATTCGGAACAAGCACTGAAGATGCTGATGCTTCTTTCCCTTGACGGGGACGAGGCAGCCTATCGGCGTCTGCTCGTGACGTTGCGGACCCTGCTCGTCGGCTATTATGGCGGGCGGATCGGCACTACCGCGAAATCCGACACGGAAGATCTCGTGCAGGAGACGTTGCTGGCGCTGCATTCGCGCCGGGCAACCTATGACAGGGAGCGGCCGTTCACCGCGTGGTTCTTCTCGATTGCCCGTTACAAGCTGATCGACCACCACCGAAAGCATGGCGGCCGGTACAGGGCGGAAATGGAGCTGGACGAGGAGATCGAAGACGATTTCAGGGAGGATGCGATTGCAGCGCGCATGGATGTCGAACGGCTGTTGAGCGGCCTGCCGCAGCACCAGCAGGATCTGATCCGTCAGGTCAAGCTCGAGGGGCAGTCGGTGGCCGATACGGCAAGCCGCACCGGACAGTCGGAATCGGCGATCAAGGTCGGTGTTCACAGAGGCATCAAGGCGCTGGCGGCAAGATTGCGAGGTGGAATGTGAGAGAGACTGAGGACGTGATCGACAGCCTTGTCCGGGATCTGAAGCCGGTGCCGAGGCATGCACTCGAACGCCGCTTCGCGCTCGCCATCCTGCCTGCTCTGGCAATCTCGCTGCTGCTTATGCTGGTCGTCGTCGGCCTTCGCACCGACATGGCGCAGGCGCTGATGCTGCCGGTCTTCTGGATCAAGTCCGCCTACAACGCCCTGCTCGCCATCGCCGCCTTCGCAGCCGTTTACCGCCTATACCGGCCGGATGGCTCGGAAGGCCGCTTTTTCGGGGTTGCCGCGGCTATCGTACTCGCCCTCGCCGTCATGGCGGTCATCCAGCTCGCTTTGTCGCCGGCCGCAAGCTACCCCGTGCTGGTGCTCGGCTCCTCCGCCCTGCATTGCCCGCTGCTGATCTTTGCCTTTGCCATGCCGATCCTGATCGCAAATACCTGGGTGCTGCGTGGCGGCGCGCCGAGCAACCTCGGGGTGACAGGCTTCATCGCCGGCATTGCCGCCGGCGCATCCGGCGCCTGGGTCTATTCCTGGTTCTGCACGGAAAACGGCCTGCCCTTCGTCACCCTCTGGTATTCGCTCGGCATCCTCCTGACCGGTGCGATCGGCGCGCTGCTCGGCCCCCGCCTCCTGCGCTGGTAGCACCGGCTGCTTGCGGCGCAGCGTCGACAATCCTTCATCCGGCATGAAACCAGATGCAACATTCCTGCGTACTACTCCGGGGATGAGCACTGCGTACCCCCTGGATACGAAAACACAGGCAGCGAGGAATGATGGCATGGTCAGGAAAGAAAGCGTAGCCCATATCACCCGGCAAACCGCGGAACAGGGGCTGGCCAGGCTGATGATGAGGCTGCCTGCGACTCGGGGAACGATCAGAGTGGCCGCGGCGAGCCAGCCCCATTTTTACGAATTATGCGGCGCCTATGGCGAAGCCTGTTCCGTCCTCGATCGCATGCGCCGGGATAGATCGGCCGATCCCGCAATCATCACCGAATACGAGATCATCTGCGCGGAAATCGAAGCCGACGTCATCAGGATCCTGCTCGGCGATCAATGAGAGCCTCGCAAGCGCCGGGGCGGACCGCCACCGCGATGATTCAACGCCCTATTAGGTTTGTGGCCCACCGCGGTATCCAACCGGGCAATACGCCCCCCATCAGGTCAGCAAGCCATCCACATGGATGGCGATGCTCAACGTATCCGTGTCGAAATGCAGTGAAGTCCCGTCGGAGATCTTGTAATGGAAGGTGTCGCTCACGTCTCCGCTGAGCCCGGCAAGTTTCGCCGCGTCGGCCGTATAGGTGTAATCGCCATCACTATCGACATGGATGGTGCCGTAGTGGCCGGTGAGCGTCACGCCGTCCTTGTCGACGTATTCGCCCTCGAAGCGGCGAAGCAGCAGGGTTCCATTGGCCGAGCTGTCGTTTTCGAGGAGATTGCCGTAATGGGCAGCGTCCAGGTCGGACGAGATTTTCAGGCTGTCATGGGTTGCAACAAGCGCAGGCGCTGTGTCCGTATGCGTCGTATCGCCGACTGCGAGACTATCGCTGCTCGCAAGCAACGTCGCCTGGGCCTCGTCGAGCGTCGTGTTGTTGCTGACCGGAAAGGTGTTCGCGGCGATGATGGCGGGAGATATGCTGTAGGGCGTGACATCGCTGGCGATGACATTGTCGTGGAAGGAGCCGGATGCTGGCCTGTCGACCTTCAACGCTGCCTGCGACAGATCGTCGAAGACGTTGTTGTGAATATCGATATCTTCGCGAACATAAGTGGTCGTGCCGGCGGCACTGACCGCCACGCCCCATACGCCGTCATGGATGTAATTGCCTGATATATCGTAGTCCCGCGTATCGCCCTGATCGCCGAGACCGATGGCGTAGGACCAGCTGTAGCCGCCATAACCTGAAATATCGTTGTCGTGAATAGCGACGTTGGTGCCCGCTTGTGCACCGATCCCGAAGCCGCCACCGATAATCGCGTTGTCCTCGACTAAGGCATTCACGGGCCGAACGAGCGCGATGACGCCCTTCGGAGTGGCGGCGCCGGTCTGGTCGAGGTAATTGCCGCTGATCACGATGTTGCTGCTGTCGTTCATCTGGACGGCATCTGCCGCCGTGCCGTGGGCGTTGGTGACAGTGTTGTTGAGAAAATTGA
The DNA here is from genome assembly GCF_002008365.1 of Rhizobium leguminosarum bv. viciae USDA 2370. GTDB lineage: Bacteria > Pseudomonadota > Alphaproteobacteria > Rhizobiales > Rhizobiaceae > Rhizobium > Rhizobium leguminosarum. The sequence goes on along the minus strand of NZ_MRDL01000051.1, from coordinate 57,538 downwards.
CGCCGTTGACTTTTTCGATCCAGACGCCGTCGCCGTTCACGTCGTTGATCGTGCTGTTTTCGATGGTAATGTTCGAACCGGTCCTGAACGTGACGGAACCTGACTTGCCCGCCAGTCCGGTGTGATCCACCTCAACGTTGCGCACGGTCCAGTTCGAAACATAGCCGCCGTAGATGGCCGCGCCGCCGGTGTCCGAGATCTTGATGTTCTCGATGACGATGTTCGATGCATAGAGGCTGTGGATGCCGTCATTGGGGCTATGGATGACCGGCGCATCGCCGACCCCGTAGCTGCCGATGGTGATCGGGGCATTCACTGTGCCGGAATATTTCAAGTCGAGCTGATCGTTGAACACGCTTCCGGCGGCGAGCAGCACGCTGTCGCCCGGCTGCAGCTTCAAGTTTTCCACCGCCCAGAAGGATGCAAACGGCGTGTCTTCGCTCGTTCCATTGTTGCCGTTGGAGCCTATCGCAGGATTCACATAATAGATTGCCATATCGCCTTGTTCTCGAATTGCCGCGCAGCCGTCTGGATCGGCTGCAACGCGTGGATCGGATGCGGTCGGGGCTAAAGGCCATGCTAAGAGGGCCCTCGATATTGCCTTCACGACGGTTGGCAGACCCTGTGGGCCGGCCTTGGTCCCGAGAAACGCCTGGCGGTGGCGGTATCCTATGAATTACAACTTATACGAAAACAATCTACTAAAAAGCGACCGAAAGGTGAATGAACGATAATCGTACCGTCCTGTTTCGGATCAGTCGCAAGCCAGAAAGGTTGAGGCCGTATTACAGCCCCTTACCCTCACCCGGCGGCAGCCGGATGAGGGGCGCTGCGGAGCCATTTGGCGGCGAGAGCAACGCTTCCCCGGGAAGAGTTAACGCTTCCCCCGGGGGAATTCATGCTTCCCCAGAAGCAACGCCTCCCCGGGACACTCACCTCAGCTCAGCAAGCCATCCAGATGGATGAAGACGGTCAGCGTATCCCCGTCGCTGTGATGCGAGGTTCCATCGTTGATCCCGTAGCTGAACGACTCGCTCACATGTCCGCTATGGTCAGGGAGCTTCGTCTCGTCGAGCGTGTAGGCATAGTTGCCTTCCCGGTCCACGTGGATGACGCCGTAGTCGCCGGTCAGCGTCAGGCCGTGCTTGCCGACGCTTTCGTCGCCGAAGCGGCGCAGAACCAGGGTGTCGTTGTCAGAGCTGTCGTTTTCGAGAAGATTGCCGCGATGGGCCTCGCCATTATCGGTGAAGATCTTCAAATTGTCATGGACGGCGACAACCGCCGAATCCGCGGACACCTCCGTCGCTGCGGCAACCTTGGTATCGGCGGCGGCAAGCGTCGTCTCGACATTGGCGACCGTCTTGTTGCCGCTGACGGTAAAGGTATGCGCGTCGACGATGGAAGGCGATATGGCGGTAGCCTTGGTGCCGGTCTCGATCGTATTGTTAGTGAAGGAGCCGGAGGCGGGCCTATCGACCTTCAGCGCCGCCTGCGAGAGGTCGTCGAAGACATTGTCGTGGACCTTGATATTCGTGCGGGTATAGCTGGCGCCGCTGGGGCCGCTGACGGCAACGCCCCACGCGCCGTCATGAATATGGTTGCCTGAAATATCATAGTCCCGCGCATTGCCCTGGTCGCCGAGACCGACGGCGAAGGACCAGCTGTAACCGTGATATCCGGATATGTCGTTGTCGCGGATGGCGACGTTCTTGCCCGCCTGCGCGCTGATGCCGAAGCCGCCGCCGGTGAGCACATTGTCCTCGACAACCGCATTGGTGGGCCTTACGAGCGCGATGACGCCCTTGGGGCTGCTGGCATGCGTCTGGTCGAGATGATTGCCCTTCATCAGAATATTGCTGCTGTCATTCATCTGCACGGCATCGGCCGTCGAGCCGCTCGCGCTGGTGACGGTGTTGTTGAGAAGCTTGATGCCGGCGACCTTTTCGATCCAGAAGCCGTCGCCTTTGACGCCCGATATCTTGCTGTCTTCGACCGTAACGTTCTTGCTGCTCCGGAAGGTGACGGCGCCTGCGTTTTCCGACAATCCCGTCTTGGCGATCTCGACGTCGCGGACCGTCCAGTTCGTGACACTGCCGCCATAAATGCCCGCACCTCCGGTGTTCGATATCTTCAGGTTCTCGATGACGATGTTGGAGGCATAGAGACTGTGGATGCCGTCGCCGCTGCTGTGGATGACGGGTGCAGCACCCGTCCCGTAACTGCCGATCTTGATCGGCGCACTCTCGGTGCCGGAATATTTGATATCGAACTGCTCGTTGAACACGCTCCCCTTGGCAAGAAGCACGCTGTCGCCGGGTTTCAGTTTCAAGGATTCCACTTTGGACAAAGTCGCAAAAGCCGAGTTCTGGCCCGTTCCACCGTTGCGGTCGGAGCCAGTCGCTGAGTTCACATAGTAGACTGTCATATCGCCATGTTGCCCTGTTCGTCGGATCGCTAATGTCGCCGCCGGGATCGTCCAGGATCGGCCGATCGGATGCGGCGGGGGCAACCGGCCACGGCAAAAAGGCGACAAGATGTTGTCAATGGGGCAATGAGCGCCTAGCAGGCCTTATTCCACAGGCAATGGCCTGGTGTGACGAAAGTTACAACTTGAGCCATGAAATCGGCGACTTCGAGGTGAATAAATTGCGGCGTGTTTGCGCGAGGCGTACGTCGCCTTCGGTCTGTGCGCCATGTGATTCGTGCCTTCGCTTGCGCTCAGGTGTAGGGGCGCCAGCGACGAACGCCTTGAGCGTAAGCGAAAGGCGCACTCCAAGGTGAAACCCTACCCCCTCGCCCTCAAAGCCGAGGTCAGCGGCAACCATGTCGCAGCGATGGTGGGACCTCAGGCCCTAGCCGCTTCGGCCTTGATCTTCGGCTTCAGCAGGATGATGAGAAGCAAGCCGGCGATGATGAGTGCCGCCCCTTCGAGGTGATAGCGTTGCAACTGCTCGCCGAGTATCAGATAGGCGAGCACGGCGATGAAGATGGTCTGAATGTAGAGGAGGACGCCGGCCCGAGCCGCCCCAAGTGCCTCGATGCTGCGATTGAAGAGATAGTACATGACCGCCCCGCCAGGGATCGCGACATAGGCGAGCGCGATGAGCCCGCTGCCATTGAGCGTCGAGCGTTCGTCTGAGAATAGCTCGAACAAGTAGAAGGGCAGCGCCGTCAGCACCGCCGCACCGAGCAGCAGCACCAGGAGCGCAAGGCGATTCATGTCGAATTTCGCGCGGCGGAGCAGGACGGTGTAGAGACTGAAACAGAACGCGCCGGCGACGATCCACAGTTCACCCGGGTTGAAATCAAGCCGCATCAGCGCGGCCGGACTGCCCTTGATGATGATGACCACGATCCCGAGAAAGGCCAGGATCGATCCGATCACCTGCCAGCGTCCCATCGGCTCGGCCAGCATCAAGCGGGCAAGGATCATGGTGATGATCGGGATCAGGGCGATGATGATGCCGGCAGTGGTGGCATCGGCATGTTCGAGGCCGACAAAAATCATGCCCTGGCAGATCGCCAGTCCCACGCCGCCAATAAGAAGCAGTTCGAGCGGGCGAGCCCACATCAGCGCGACCATGTCGGCGAAATGTCGGCGCACGATCGGCATCAGGATCGCGAAGGCGATCAGCACGCGCCAGAAGCAGAGCGCCCAGGGCGGCATCTCGGTAGAAACCCATTTCGCCGCGATATAGACGCCGGCCGAGAGCAGCCAGCAGAGAACGCCCACGGAATAGGCGGCGGCAAGCGAATTGCCTGCCGCCTGTTCCGTCCCGACCGTGTCGCGATGGACCGCCAAGACATTCATTGCCATGGCTCAGTTATGCCACAGTTTCGGTGGGCTGCACAGATGAGGCGGCGGCGCTCCGCCTGTTGCGGATGTCTCCATCGGGCCGATCAGGACGGGTCGCCGTGATAATGTGAGCCGCCCGGAAGGTTCAGACAGCCAGCCTCTACCCCCTCGCCCTCAAAGCCGAGGTCAGCGGCAATCGTGTCGCCGCAAGCGCCGGCAACGCGCCGCCGATCACGCCGATGGCGAGGCCCAGTAGGCCGGCGGTCAGCGCCACGTCGGTGGTGACGTCGAGCTGGAAGGCTATCTTGGTATTGTTGGCGCCCATCGTGCTTGCCTGCCAGCCATTGAAGGCGAGCCATGAGGCGAGGATGCCGAGCGCTGCCCCGGCGACCGAGAGAAGCATGGCCTCGACCCAGGTGGCAGTGAAGGCCGGCAGGCGGCCAAAACCCAGCAGGCGCAGCGTGGCGATTTCGACGGTGCGGTCAGAGACCGAGCTCATCATCGTATTCAAAGCGCCGGCGGTTGCCCCGACCGCCATCAAGAGCGCCAGCGGCCAGCCGAACAGGCGGATGAGGCTCGCGGTACGCTCAGATTGCGCGGCATAGAGATCGGCCTCGGAGAGGGCGGTGAGCGGCGCACCAGGAAATGCGGAGAGATGCTCCTGCAACACAGGCAACCCGCCTGCCCCATCGAGACGCACGCGCAGGCTCTGCACCTGTCCCTGCCGGTCGAAGGCCGATTGCACCGCCTCCAGATCCGCCCAGATCTCGGATTCGAAGGCGTTGCCGCCAGAGGTGAAATGCCCGACGACCGTCCAGTCCACCGCACCGAGCCGCACCTTGTCGCCGACGGCGAAGCCGGAGAATTCATTGGCGATGCGGGCGCCGACGACGATATCGCGGGCACCTGGTGAAAACAGCCTGCCCGCCGACAGCGTGGCGAGGTCGCGCAAGCCGGGGCCGGCCAGATCCATGCCCCGCAGCGACAGCTTCTGATCGGCGCCGTCGCTTGCCCTGGTGACATCGACGGCAACGACGATTTCGCGCGACAGCGCCAAGCCGCCTGCGGCATTCCGCGCCACGCCGATCCCGCCGGTTGCGGCGGTCAGGCTGCGGATCTCTTCGGCCGGCACATCCGAGCCGGTTTCCTGGTTGGTGCCGCCGCCGAGGATGACGGCGATATCGGGCGAGCCTGCCCCGACAAGGGCGGCCTCGAAGCCACGCGCCATCGCCAAAAAGCCCGAGAGCACCGCCACCACGAGGGCGACCGACAGCACCATCGACAGCGAGATCCAGAGCCGCCGCGGCAGGCTGCCGAGATTGACTCTGATCATGAGAAAGATCTGCTTGAGCGCTGATGACATTGGACTATCTCGTTCTGAAGGCGTTGACGATGGGCAGGCGCGTGGCGTTGAGGGCGGGGAGCAGGCCAGTCAGCAGACCAAGCCCCGCAAGGATCGCGACGGACTTCAACAGCACCGACAGACTGAAGGCGAGGCCGAACTCGGGGCCGATCAACAGCGTCGCAAGCCTGGCGAGAAGGAGCCCGCCCGCCCCACCGGCGGCGAAGATGAACAGCGTCTCGCCGAGCACCAGCGTCATGATCCGGCCGCGCGAAAAGCCCAGCACCTTCATGACGCCGATCTCGAAGCTGCGTTCCCGGATGGCGAAGAGCATGGTGTTCACCGTAATCATCAGGATGGTCACGAAGGCCGCGCCGACGACGAGGCTGACGATCAGGCCAACGTCGGCGAACTGACGCAGGAAGGCTTCGAGGAACTGCTTTTCCGATTGCGTCCGCGTCTGCGCCGCCGAGTTGGCAAACAGTGCATCGATCCGCGCCGCCAGCACGCCCGGCGACACGCCCTGGCGCGGGCGCACCACGAAGGCGTCGACCGTATCCTTGTCGCGCGCGCGGGCTGCATTGATCGTGTCGTAGCGGGCGAGCATGAAATAAGTGTCGGTGCTGGCATTCGCACCCTCGAAGATACCCGCGATCACGAAGCTCCAGTCACGACTGCCATCGGCCTTTATCAGCTGGCTGGTGACGCTGATGCGCTGGCCGACCGACCAGCCCTGCGCCTCCGCCAACGCCCGGCCGACGAGCACCCGGTCGCGGCCCTCTTCGAGCGCTGCGATGAGCGCGGACGTCAGCCCAAGCTCGTCGCCATTGGCAGCGGCAATCGAGCGTGGATCGACCGCGCTCGTCATGACGACATTCTTCTCCACCTCGACGAACCCACGCATGCGCGCGGTATAGGCGACCGCGGCGACATCGCCATCCGCAGCGATCCGGTTGAGATAGGCGAACGGCAGCGGCAGCCCCCGGCCCGATTTGTTGAAGACGCCGAGCAGATTGTCGCTGGCGCCGGCCGCCCCTTGGCTGCCGCCGAGGAAACTCGCCGTCAGGGCATAGATCAGGAAGGCGATGCCGACCGAGAACATCAGTAGTGTTGCCCTGAACCGCTTGCGGCAGGCATTGCGCCGCATGAGCTGGAAGAAGGTCATCGGCCCCTCCCTTGCTGCTCGACGAATTCGCCCTTGTTGAGATGCAGCGTGCGCCGGGCGAAGGCGGCGGCCTCGGGATCATGCGTGACCATGATGATGGTCTTATGAAGCTCGCGATTGAGAAAGCCCAGCATCTCCAGGATATCGTTGGCCGACTTCCGGTCGAGATCGCCGGTCGGCTCGTCGCAGAGCAAAAGGTCGGGATCGCCGACGATGGCGCGCGCGATACCGACGCGCTGCTGCTGCCCGCCGGACATGCTCGATGGAAACTGCCGCTGCCGGCCCGCAAGACCGACGAGCTCCAACACGGTCTCGACGCGGGCGTGCCGCTCCTTTCGCCCGAGCGGCTTCAAGAGCAGCGGCAGCTCGATATTCTCGCCGGCATTCAGCATCGGCAGCAGATTGTAGAACTGAAAGACGATGCCCATGCCATGCGCCCGCCATGCGGCTCTGGCGCCCTCGCCCATCTGCTCGAGATGGCTGCGGCCGATCCTGATTTCCCCGGCATCAGGGCTGTCGATGCCGCCGAGCATGTTGAGAAGCGTCGATTTCCCCGAACCCGACGGCCCCATGACGGCGATGAAATCGCCGCGCGCGATGGAAAGGTCGAGCCCGGAAAAGATCGGGATCGTCTCCGCGCCGATCCTGAATGCCTTCCGGACGCCGCGAAGCGCGATATAGGGTTCTTGAGAGTCGATCATCGCTCTGCTCCTTACTGATGGTCTGTGATATCCGCGGCCTGCGGCCGAAAGGTCGCAGGTCCGCCCGCCTGCGGGCCGAAATTTGTTGTTTCGTCCACCACAAGGCGGATGCGCGCGGCCATGGCGGGGCGCATGTCTGGCGGCGGCGAGGAGGGCGACAGGCGAAGCATCACCGTCCCCTTCTCCCGCGAAATCATGGGCGCGATCTTCGATGCTTCGACCGCAAACGGCTGGTCGGGAAAGCCGTCGAGCACCGCCTCGCCACGCAAGCCCGGCCGCATCAGGGCAATGTTGGCCTCGGCCACATCGGCATCGATGACCATGTTTGTCATGTCGGCAATCGCAAGCAGGCTTTCATTCTCCCGCACGCTGTCTTCGCGCGACAGCACGGTGTCACCAACATGCGCGTCAAGCCGCGTGACGGTGCCTGATATCGGCGCCCGGACGGCCAGTGCATCCACCTGCTCGCGCGCCCTGTCGATATCGAGATCCGCCTTGGCCACATCCTGCCGTGCCTGGAGGGCGGCATTTTCGGCAGTGTCGAACGCCGTCTTCGCCTCCTCCAGCGTCTGCGCGGACATCGCATCGCGCCTGGCCAGCCGCACGGCGCGCGTAAGGGAAGACCGCGCCTGCGCCAATTCGATAGTCTTCGCCGCCAGCGCCAGCCCCGCCGATTGCCGGGCGATCTCGGCCCCCTGAAGCGCAAAGCGGGCGCCCGCATCATCGAGCCGCAGCAGCACCTGCCCCGCCGCGACCCTGCCGCCCGCCTCGACTTCGACGGCGATGATCCGGCCCTCATATTTGGAAAAGACGGTGGCGATATCGGGTGCCACGACGTAGCCGGAGCCGGTGACTTCCCGGATTGGCAAGGCCGGGCTCGCTGCTTCATCGGCAGGCAACGCCCGTCCGCGCTCGGCAGCAGCGCCGCCCTCGGCCGACGCCTCCGCATCACGAACGGATATCCTAGGGTCGCTGTTCGCGAAGCCTGCAAGCATGGTCTCGATGCGCTCCAGCGGCTCCGACCGATAGAAGGGAACCACCGCCAGCGATGCAGTCGCAGCAAGGGCCAGCATTGCTCGAGGGATCACACGCCGCCGGACACGGGGCTCCGGCGGCTCTGTCTTGAAGGCCGCGGGCTCGATCGAAAGCGATCTCAGCTTGGCGGCAAGGTCTCGGTCATGTTCTGATGTCGTGTTCATGCCGCAAGCATCGCCGACCCGGCTGAAATCGCGACCTCGAACACGTTCCAGACAGTCCTCGATCGTGATTGTGTACGTGGTGGCGGCAATTGTCGGATCTGAGACTTGCTCCCCTCTTCTCTCCAGCGGGGGTCCGTGGGACGGGTTGAGACCCCTCTCGATGGTCCCTAAGGGTCGGACGAGCGCGCCACACGGCACGCCCCTCATTGCCCTTGGCTCACGCGCCGAGCATTCGTAGATCCACTGCTCACCCCTTCATTCGCGTGCCAGCCCTTTCTCCCCGCCGGAGAGAAGGTATGTGTGGCAGCGCCCTATTCCTCGCTCATCCCTCGGCACGTCGTTCATAATTGCGGAATTGTGCGGCAATGACGGTCCAGACGAATGCGGATTTCGGCATTCGAAAACGTCAGTGCCTACCGAACCAACGTTGCAAACATGTATGGCGCTTATTCATCGATCGCGAATTTGGCGCCCGCAGTGTTCATGCTAAAAAATCCCCGCATCAGAGGGCGCCGGCAGTGCGGCGACAATTGTCATGAAGGAACAAGACCAATGAACCAGGCAGCGAACATCATCTCTCCTTCGGCAGGGTCGGTGACCGGCGGCGTGCGTGAGGTGCTGCGGCTCGAGGCTTTCGCGATCATGGCGGGCGCGACAACGGTCTATTTCGTCTCTGGCGGCAACCCCTGGCTCTATGCCATTCTGTTCTTCACGCCGGACCTCAGCTTCGCGGCCTATGCTCTCGATGCCCGGCTGGGAGCGATCGTCTACAATACGGTTCACAGCTACATCTCGGCCATACTGCTCGCCGGCGCGGGCTGGCTGCTGGGCATCGACCTGCTGTGGCAGATCGCCCTCATTCTGACGGCTCATGCGGGCTTTGACCGAAGCCTGGGTTATGGATTGAAATACGCATCCGCCTTCAGTCACACCCATCTAGGCGTTATAGGCAAGCGAAACTGACGAGGACCAAAGCCCGTCGGGGCTGCTCCTCACCGCTCCGCCTTCTTCTCCCGCCACGCAATCGGCGTCATATCAGTGACGCGGCGGAATTCGCGGTTGAAGTTGGACTTCGTCTGGAAGCCGACCTCGAACATCACCTCGGTCACCGATTTCTGGGTTGCGGCAAGCAGCCGGCAGGCCTCGCCGATCCTGTAATCATTGACATATTGCGAGACGTTCTTGTCCATCGCCCGGTTGATCGCGGTCGAGATCTGGCGGGCGGGAATGCCGGCCTTGCGGGCCAGCCGGTCGAGATTGAGATTGGCGTCGCGATAGAGCCTCTTTGCCTCCATCAGCGCATCGACCGTGGCGATCGTCTCCTTGTCCTCGGTCGTTTCGAGCTTCAGCGCCGCCTCCATCGTCTCGGCCGGCGCCCGGCTTCGGCTGGCGGCGGCGGCCGCAATGCCGAGGATGACAAGGACGGCAAGGTTGCTGACGCTGATCAGCGTCAGCGCATGCTCGCCATGCGTCCATGTGAAATCGAGAAAGACGAAGATATCGACTGAGGCCGACAGACACAGCGCCACCGCCGCGAAGATGATTGCCCGATAGGCCGGCACCGCTCCCTCGAAGGGCGCAAGCCGAAGCGCATCCGCGCCCGGCCGCATCAGAAGCAGGATCGCCAGGGCATAACCGACGAAAACAAGCACCAGCGCGATATCGATCACATCCCGCCAGACCACCATCAACAAGAGGATGACGGCAGCGGGCACGGCATGCAGCGCAATCCGCACCGCCAGCGGCCGCCAACTCGTCCTCACCAGCCTGGAAACCCCGGCATAGGCAAGCGGCGGCACCATCGCCGCGGTGACGGGCGCGATCACGCCCACAGCCTGCACCCCGTAGCCCCAGCGCAGCCCGGAGAGGACAGATTGCAGCACGGCGAGCAGGATCAGTGCCAGAAACGGCCGGTTGGGCTGCGTCTCCTCGTCGCGCCGGAGGACGGTGACGAAGAGGACAAGCAGCAGAATGGCAACGACGAAGGGAAGCGGAACGAACAGCATGGCCTGGTAGGATCGGAGTGGCGAATAGATGGCCATCATTGCCGAGATCCTCACCCGGCGCGACCTCCATCATGTTTTAGGACGCGTTTTAGGCTGGGATTTTTTTTGAATGCCTGCCGTGATACCTCGTCCGATCCTTTGGGCCGCCGGCCACAACTCTCAATCCGCCGTTGAGGTCTGCATGGATGTTTTCCAGCCAACCCGACAGGCTGTCGAGATCGGCGACATTGCAAGTCCGGGTGATCAGCGCAGGCACGACCGCCTGCGCCGTGTCTTTCGGAAAGTTGCTCTACGAGACCTGCCTAGCCGAGAGCGCTTTGCGCAGCGCAAATCCGATCGACCAAAGCATCAAGATCGCCCCTTGGCGGGCGGTTCTTGGCCAGGCGCTGCTTGAGATGCATGATCGGCTCCGCCAGAATTTCATCAAGGCTCTCGGCGCAGGTGAAGTCGCCTGCCACGCTTTTGACCTTTGAATTGTCAAAGATTGCCGACCACGCCTTGTCGCCCCGGAGGGGTCCAACCCACTCCGGATTGTAGCGGACCAAGGTGTCCGTCGGCACGTGTACGATCCTGGCCTCGACATCAAGCAATCTGGCGATCGCCGTTTGAATATCGTTCCAGATGTGGGCGCGGTCCGAGGTGATGTGGAAGATCTCGTTCAACGCCGCCGGCTTGCCGAAAAGCCCGACAAAGGGCACCGCAAAATCAACCGAGCGGGTCAGCGTCCAGGGCGTATGCCCATCGCCCGCCACGATGGTGGGCTCACCATCCAGCATGCGTCTCGCCATGACATCGCTGTCGCCCATCATGATGGGCAGGCCCGTGCGAACGGTGTGACTGGGACGGACGATGGTCCAGGCGAGATTCTGGGAATTCTTGAGCAGCGTCTCGCAGGCAATCTTGTCCTGGCTATAGCGCCAGTAGGGGTTGATCGCCGGTGTCTGCTCGGTAATCACGTAGTGGCGCGGTGGCTTTTCATAGACCGAGGCCGAAGAGATGAAGATGTACTGGCCACAGTGCCCCGCAAACACATCGATATCGCGCGCGATCTGATCGGGTGTAAAGGCAATGAACTGGCAGACAACGTCATAATTGGCCTTGGCGAGATCCGCATAGGTGGGTGCCGCGAGATCGCCGACGATCGAGGTAACCCCCGCCGGCAATGGGTCGCCCCTCAAACTGCGGTTGTAGACGCTGACATGGTGACCCTGGGCCACAGCGCGCTCGACGCACGGATATGAAATCTGGCCGGTACCGCCAACGAAAAGGGTTTTCAAAGCCATGGGAAGGACCTCGGTGTCGGATGTGGCGGGATATGCGGTCAGTCTTCATAGCGCGAAAGAAAATGGTCGTCTCCTGCAAAATCAGGCGCACCGGGTCACATCGTTTGATCGACCTGCCCCCTATCAACGTTGTGACATTCGGCATAGGCCAATCGGTCGGCGTGAGGTTCGACCGCAGCCAACCATTGCCGATAACGCAAAGATCTCTATCTCAAGCGAATGACGCAGCTAATGTTTGATATCAGCACAAGACCGAGGCTCTCTTGAAAGATTATCTGCCCTATGCAGCGGGGGCGCTGGCAGGTTTGCTGGTCGCCTTCCTCATGTCTGGCCTTTTGGGGCTGACGGAGACACCGCAGCTCGTGCTTTTTGCATTGCTGCCGGCAGTCGGCGGTGCGGTCGTTGAACGCGTTTGCCATCGCCGGCCGAACAATTCTTGAAGAGCTCCATGGCAAGGCTGAAAGAAATCGTCATTGATTGCGACATTCCCTCGCGTGTCGCCCAGTTCTGGGCGGAGGCGCTCGATGGCTACGAAGTGATGCCATATGACGACGACGAACTGGCCCGCCTGGCCGCTCTCGGACTGACGCCAGAAACTGACCCGACCGTGATGGTCGAAGGTCCCGGAACCCGCCTTTGCTTCCACCTCCGCCAGGGGGAACGTCCCGCCCGCAACCGGCTTCATTTCGATATTGCCACCCCCGATCGGGCCAGGGAGGTAGAGCGGCTTTTATCCCTCGGAGCGACCTTCGTCCGGGAAGCAGATGGCTACACGGTCTTGAATGATCCCGAAGGCAACAATTTCTGCGTGGCGTCCGAATAGTCCGCGCCGCGCCGAAGCCGCGACGCAGGATGAACGGCACCCATCTCAGGACGGCTTGCCGGAGCCAAACCGGATCTCTCGCGGAATGTCTGGATCAGACGCGATTCAGGAACTCGATCACGCGGAGGGTGAGCAGCGCGGTCGCATCGGCGTCATAGGACGGCAGCGAGCTATCGGCAAAGTAGTGCTGATCGCCTGGGTACAGGAAAAGCTCCGCGTCTTCGACCTTCGCGACGATCTCGCGGGCGGCGTCGATGTCGCCCTCACCTGTGAAAATCGGATCGTTGTCCATGCCGTGGATCTGCACCGCGACGCCGTCCGGCCAGGGTCCGAAGGCCCACTCGCCGCTGATCGGCAGGCAGGAATAGAAGAGCAACGCCCCTCGGGCGCCGGGCCGTGTCTGCGCCAGCTTCTGCGCCGGCAGCACGCCGAACGAGAACCCGGCATAGACGAGCCCGGGCGGCAATTCGTCGGCGACCCGGACACCGCGCTCCCTGACTTCGTCGAATCCGATCTCCCCGATGTAGGCGAGACCCTCTTCGATGCTCGGGAATGTGCGTCCGTTAAACAGGTCAGGCGTGTGCACGATATGGCCGGCTGCCCTGATGTCATCGGCGAACGCGCACACACCCGGGGTTAGCCCTTGTGCGTGGTGAAACAACAGGACCTCAGCCATACGGAGCCTCCGGGTGGGATAGTCGGGCCAACATTCTGCAACTCTACAGCGTCATTCCCTCGCCGGAAAGACGTCAGGTGCGGGCCAGGCCGTCGATCGCCCTCGCCAGCTTCACGAGATCTGCGGCGTAGAACCCGGCGGCATTGAGACAGTTCGTCTCGAGCAGCTTCAGTCCCTCTTCTGTCCGACAGACATCGATGACATAAGCTTGGGAGTAGCCGGGGTTGATGTCGACCATGCGCTGCCCGAAGTCCAGCGCATCGTCATCGATCTCGTGGCGATGGACGACACGCGATCCGTCTTTGTAGAGCGAATAGGTGACGATCCGACCGTCGACGACCCAGAGACGCCATTCGCGCAGGATGCGAACGGGCTCGGTGAGCATCAGCAGCGTGTCGTGACGAAGTGAACCCTTGGGGATTTCATCTTCGTCGAGCGCCAGCACCCTCTCTGCCATACGGATGATCTCGCCGGTCGATTTAACATTTCCGGGCTCCTCCTTGCTGTCGTCGACCGGGCGCAGGAACCAGTCCCTGCCGTCATCCGCCAGACGCTGGGGGACATCCTGGAGTGTCAGGAACAGCGCATCAGCACCGTTGAGGAGGTAAGGGTGCCACGCCTGTTCGTGAACAAAAGGACGCAGTTTAAACACACCCGGCCGGTAACCGTTCGCCTCGGCGTTCTTCCACAGCGTGTAGGAGCCGAACATGACCACTGAACCCGGATCAGCAACGACCGGCTCGGGGATGAGCTCGCCGACAAACGGTACGACCTTGTGCCATGTGTAGGAGATTCCGAGCTGGTCGAGCGCCTCGGCCAGCTTGTTGGTATCTTCGAACTGCTGGAGAAGCCACTGCATTCTGTTCCCTGCCTTTCTTACAATCCGTCGGACTATCAAAAAGCAATTTAAAAAGGAACAGCCGTAGTATTACAGCTATGTGTGGCAGCAGGAACCGTTTCCGATGTCGTCGGGCGAAGGCTGCAGGCGACTGTCGACACTTTGGCCGTTTCCTTCCGGCGGCAGGTCCATGGCGATGTTGGACGCGAAGAAGCCGTTCGGTTTCAACGTGAAGCCGGCATATTCCACGGGCATGATCGGAAAATCCTCGGGCTTGCAGACATGGGTATGGCCGAAGGAATGCCAGAGCACGACATCGGCATTCTCGATATTACGATTCTGCTTGACATAACCCGGCAGACCGTCGCCGCCGGCGTGCACGTTTGGGTAATCGCCGCTCGCATATTTTTCCCTGGCATCGAAGGCGGTGACCCAGATGTGCTTCTTGGCGAAGCCGCCGCGCTGGGCAACGGTCGAATCCGGCTGGGCAAGCATGACAGGCGACGGCATGACGACAATCTTGTAGCCCGGCGCCTTGCCGACACTGTTCTGGATGTTGGGGTTGGAGACTTTCCAGTAACGGCCGGTCTCGCCATTGGCGAGTGCCGGGGAGTCGAGTTCGCGCTTCAGCACACGTGTCCTGGTATCGAAGACATTGCCATAGCGATTGTCTTCACCCCAGGGACGCGGCACGAACTCATGTTCGGTCACGGTATTGTCGCCGCCGTCGACATCCATGTGCAGGCGCGCATTGAAGAAATGCTGATGGGTCGGACCGCCGAGATTGTCATCGACCATGCCGCCCCATGGATAGGTTTCGCCGGTCGCGACCGCCGCCGTCTGGATGATGCCGGTGAGCTTGGCTTCGAGTTGGATCGTGCCGTCCTGGTAGAGATACCAGTAGAAGCCGTAATCGTAGTTGCCGACGGTTGCGAAGAAGGAGATGACGAGGCGGCGCGAACGGCGCACTTCGAAAATACCGTTGCGGAATTCGTAATGCTTCCAGAGGATGCCGTAATCTTCCTCATGCATGCAGATGGCGTTCTTCATGGTGAAGGGCTGGCCGAAATCATCCGCCGCCGGCACGTCGAAATAGTGAATATGGCCGAGGCAGTCGCAGCCGAGTTCGAGGCAATTGGCCAGGCGTCCGAGGCCATATTCGCCGGCATCGAAGGCGCTCTTCCAATAGTGGTTCGCGGTCGGGTCGGCGTAAGGCACGACCATTTCAGTGACACTGGCGCGAAAGACGACTGGCCGAAGCCTACCCTGATCCTTGATGCCGAGTTCATGCAGAACGAGGCCCTCGCGCGGGGTGAAACCGACACGGAAACTCCAGTTCTGCCATTCGACTTTCCAGCCGTCGACAGTAAAGCTCGGCCCTTGCGGCTGAACGATATGCAGCGGCTTGAGATCGGGCCGCGGTTCCGGGAAGGTTTCGCGGCCATAATTGCGCTTCTTCCTCGGGACGGGAATGATCTTCTCATCGTCGACGAGATCGACCACTCGGTTGGTGATCAGATCGACCACAGCCACCACGCCCTCGATCGGATGCGCGTAGCCGTTGTCACGGATATCCTCGCGCCAATAGGACACCGCGCGGACGATGCGCTTTCCCTTCTCGAACTCGCGGCCAAAATAGCCCGAGGAAAAAGGATCGATCTGGATGAGCGGAATATCCTCGTCGGTAATGCCGCGCTTCTTGACGGCAGCGATCCAGCGCGGATCGGATTTGACGGTGCCTTCAACGGTTTCGAATTCGCACAGCATGATCGGCGGCTGGCCATAGGGCAGTTCATCGAGAGGCAGCCGGATATAGGAGCACACCGTGCCGGTAGTCAGGTCGACGATGCCCTCGAAGGTTTCGCCATTGCTGATGTCGATTGCCAGGATGAAGGCGAGGCGCGGCAGCCTGTCGCCCAGGCGTTGGGCGGCAAGACCCGCCTTGGTCGGCTCCTCCAGCCGGGTTATCGGAAAGCGGAAGGTGGGTGCGAGTGTCTGCCTATCCTTGAGTATGGCAACGGCAGAAGCGATCTCAGCGAGGCTCAGGGGATCGAGCGGATGGGTGACTGCGACAACGGCGTCCATTGAAATACCTCTTGGTTTCGGGAGAGACGACGCACCATGGCGCGTCGCAAGCTGCGGTGATCAGGATCGACCGGAGCAGATCTGCGTCTCGATCATCATCTGGTTTGCATGAATGCAGAACACCGAGCAGAAGGCGTGGGCCTCGACGGCAACCAGCAATGTTGCGCCGGCAAGGATCGCGACCGCGAGAACCAGAAGGCGATCGACGGGTGCACATTCAGCAACGGCACTCATTCGAAGACCTTTCCGAGCGAGGCGTAGAGAGCGGGGTTGGATCTCTTGATCCGGATCGCAAACAGCGCGCCAAGAATGCCCACCAGCACCATGGCATAGGGGAAAGCCTTGACGATGAGGCTTTCGCTGCCGGAAAGGAGTGAAAGATTGGAACTGACCAGCACCAGCGAACCAATGAGGCCGAGGAGCGCGAGCGTCTGAGCGATCATCGTGGTCCAGGCGCTGTAGCTGTTCGGCGTCTTGCGGAAGAACATGATGATCGCGACGGAGACAAGCACCTGCACCAGCAGGATACCGATACCCGCAAGCGCCGCCATCCACGAGAACACGACGGTGTAAGGATCGGCGCCGAAGATCACGAACAGGCCAAGGACGAAGGCCGCGATCAGGCTTTGCAGCAGACCTGCAGCATAGGGTGAGCCATGCTTGGCGTGAACCTTGCCAAGCACCTGTGCGGCCAGGCCTTCACGGCCAAGGGCGAAGAAATAGCGGTTGAGCGTATTGTGGAAGGACAGGATGCAGGCAAACAGGCTGGTGATCAGCAGCACGTTCATCGCCTGGCTCGACCATGCGCCAAGCACGGAATTGGCGGCGGTGAAGTAGAAGCTGTCGAGACTGGCAGCCGCAGCAGCCTGCACCTTGCCCGGACCGTAGAATTGCACGATTGCCCAGGTGGAGAAAGCATAGAAGAGGGTGATGAGCAGCACGGCAACATAGGTGGCGCGGGGAATGGTCTTTTCCGGATCTTCGGCTTCCTCGCCGAAAATGGCCGTAGCTTCGAAGCCGATGAAGGAACCGATGACGAAGACCAGCGCCACACCAAGACCGGGCGCGAAGACCGACGATGGCGCAAAGGAGGAGAAGCTGATGCCTTCTGGTCCGCCGCCTGAAAAGACGATGGCAAGATCCAGAACCAGCAATATGGCGATTTCGGCAATCATGCAGACGCCGAGGATCGCGCCTGAGAAGGCGATGTTGCGCTGACCGCAGACCAGCACGACGACGAGTGCTGCGAAGGCCCAAGCCCACCAGGGCAGGACCAGCCCAAGCGGCGCTATGGCATTGGCCATGAAGAAACCGAACAGGCCATAAATGGCGATCTGAACCGCGCTATAGGTGACCAGCGCCATGAAGGCGCCACCCACGCCAGCCGGCTTGCCGATGCCATGGGTGATATAGGTGTAGAAGGCTCCTGCCCCGCCCACATGCCGGCTCATGGCGGTGAAGCCGACCGAGAAGAGCAGGTAGAGCAGGCCGGCAAGCACGAAAGCGCCGGGGACGCCTGCGCCATTGCCAAAAGCGAAGGCGGCCGGCGACGCGCCGACGACGGCCGTGAGCGGCGCGGCCGCAGCAACGACGAAGAACACGATGTGGGCGAGGCCCACCGAGTCCTTGGCCAGACGACGCTCCGGCGATGATGGTGCGGGCATGCTTGCTTCCAGTGTCATGGAGAACCCCTCTTTGCTTGTCTGTTGCGAAGAAGGTAAGCGCGGCGATCTGGCCCCGAAATTGCAGTTTATGCCAAAGAATCGATAATTCACGCCACGAAGGTCACCGGAGACGCTGAAAATGGCAGTTGCATCGCATTTGATCAGCCGCATGCCCTCAGTTGCTTCAATTCGAGCCTCCGTTTTGATCCCGCTGGTGCAACAAATCGATAAAAGATCCGGGAAAACCGACCTTCTTCTGGCTTCGCACGGCATTCTGCGCTCGCAATTGGAAGACCCCTATGCTGTCCTGCCCATGGCGCGTTATGTCGCGCTGTTCGAGGATGCGGCGACCATAACCGGCGAACCGGCACTGGGAGCCCGCATGGGCACCGGATTCAAGCCCGCCGACATCGGCCCTATCGGCATGCTCTTTGCGCTCTCGCCGACCATTCGCAGCGCTTTCGAACGGCTGTCGAAATATGTCAACGCGGTCCAGGGCGCGACCAGTTCCGGCGTGTTCGAGGAGAATGGCGATTTTGTCTGGACCTACCGGATCGTCGATCCCAGCATGTGGCCACGCCGGCAGGACAGCGAATTCACGATTGCCGCCTCGTGTCAGCTCGTCCGTTCGTGCTTCCGCCGTGGCTGGCGGCCGATCGAAATCCAGCTCGAGCATCAGACCCCGCGCGACGCCAGCGTGCTGGAACGCATCTATGGCGCGCCCATCCTGTTCGGCCAATCCGGCAACCGTATCGTCATGAACAAGGCGGATGCCGATCGTGTGTACCGTTCGGAAGACAAAAGCCTGATCGAAATCCTGGAGCGGCATATCGGCGATCTGGTCAACGAGCCAGCGGCCGGTGATGTCGTCACGGAAAAGGTCCAGGCTCTGATCAGCATCTATCTCGGCCGAAAGCCGATCAGGGTCGCAACCCTCGCCGCCGAACTGAAGATGTCGCCGCGAAGCCTGCAGCGCCGGTTGTCGGAGGAAGGCTTGTCGCTTCGCGATCTCGTTCGCCAGCACCGCCAGACACTCGCCGCCCACTATCTCGGCGACCAACAAGTCGCACCGATGTCCGAGATTGCGCGTGTGCTGGGTTATGCAGACAACACGGTGCTCTGGCGTGCGCTGCGGTCCTGGGAGAATAAGGGAAACCACCTATCTTCGAGACGTTGATCGAAGATGCGCGGCAACGGAGATCGCCCGATTGCTGCCCACGCCAAAGCTTGGCAATCTCCAACGCCCCTCATTCCTGAGGGGCGATCCGCAGGATCGCCTCGAAGGACACGCCGCAGCGTCGCTTCTTGCGCCATTGTATCTAACGCCGGGGCAACTCAGGGTGAGGCTCTCTTGGGCGTTGCGCCTGCCCGGTGGCGGCGCTCGACGCCCTTTGCCGCCAGGATGTCATCAACGGCTTTCGAGGTCAGAAATTCCGACAGCTGCCTGGCAGCTTCTGCGTCCGTTGAAGCGGCGCTGATGCCAATGGCGAAGTCGATGTAACTTTGGAGTTCTGCCGGAAACCGACCGACAAGCATGACCTCGAGAGCGGCGGCGAGAATCGAAGTCACGGGAACGACGCCCAACTCGGCCTCCCCACGGCCTACGGCCGGCGCTGTCTGCCCTCCTGATATGGCCACCAGCTTGGGCTTCACCTCATCGGCTATTCCCAAGCGTTCCAGCAAACCGGAGAAGTAGCCGCCGCTGCTTCCTTCGCTGGCGTAGGCGATCGATCCGGCGCTCTTCAACGCATGTTTGAATGCTTCCACCGACCTAATGTCGAGCGGCCGACCGCCTGCCTTGGCCGCCACCCCCATTGCTATGCGGCCGAATGCGACCTCGCTCCCCGCCTTGACTTTTCCCAAGGCGGTCAGATCCTCGATCAGGTTCGGATTGGTGATGACGAGGTCAAAAGATCCCCCGGCTTCAATCTGCTTTTTGACGACAGGATTGAGCTCCCACTTGACCGCAACTGTGAATCCAGTGGCCTTTTCGAACTGGGATATGAGAGCAAGGACGGCGGGTCGAACCGCAATAGCGCCAAAGAGCCGGATTTCCTGGGTCATGGCCGAAGTCCGCTCCGATCTATCGATCCTGTCCAACAGACCCTACGGCCCAGCCCCAAAGAAGGCGAGCCGAGTGAAGATCGTATAGTCCGCTTCCGATACCATCAGCGCCACGAAAACCAGCACCAGCAGCGGCGGCAGCAGGATGGCGTAGACGAGCGCCAGCCGTTCCCAGGCCATGTGCATGAAGACGGCGACGATCAGACCGGCCTTCAGCATCATGAACAGCAGGATCAGCGTCCACCTCAAGTAGCTCTGGACGCCGAGATAATCGACCATGTAGGACGCTGCGCTGAGCACGAAGAGCAGGCCCCAGACGAGGAGATAGAGCCGGATCGGGTGCTGCTGTCCGGTGTGTGCTTGTGCGTGCACCGTTTGGCTTTGTGCATGCGCCGTTGTTTCGCTCATGACGACCTCACCACAGATAGAAGCCCTACCACAGATAAAAAAACGCGAAGATGAAGACCCAGACCAGGTCGACGAAGTGCCAGTAGAGGCCCATGATCTCTACGGCCTCGTAGCGGCCTTTCCGGCTGGTGAAAAAGCCGCGCCGTTCCTGGTCGAAATCGCCCCGCCAGACCTTGCGGGCGACGATGAGGAGGAAGATGACGCCGATCGTCACGTGGGTGCCGTGAAAGCCGGTGATCATGAAGAAGGTCGATCCGAACTGTGCCGCTCCCCACGGGTTCTCCCAGGGGCGCACGCCTTCGGTGATCAGCTTCGTCCATTCGAAAGCCTGCATGCCGACGAAACATGCGCCCAGAACGGCCGTCAGCAGCATCAGGATCGCCGTCGTGCGGCGGTCGCGGCGATAGCCGAAATTGACCGCCATCGCCATGGTGCCGCTGCTCGAGATCAGCACGAAGGTCATGATCGCAATCAGGATCAGCGGCACGTCCTGGCCGCCGATATGCAGCGCGAAGACCTCGCTCGGATTGGGCCATGGAACGGGCGTCGACATGCGGGCGGTCATATAGGCGATCAGGAAGCAGCCGAAGACGAAGGTGTCGCTGAGCAGAAAGATCCACATCATCGCCTTGCCCCAGGAGGCGGTCTTGAAGGCGCGCTGATCCGAACTGAAATCGGCGGCGACACCGCGCAGGCCGGCGGGCCTTACGTCTGGCTCACCGTGTATCCCGATAGTCTGTGCCATCTGCAAATCTCCTAGTTCAGAAGTGTGCGGCAGAGATCGACGAAATCATTCGCCCAGCCAGCAAAGAGCGCGAAGAGCAAGAGCCAGACGGCGAGCATGAAATGCGAATAAATGGCGGAAAGATCGACGCTGAGGCGCAGCCTCTCCGGCGCAATGTCGGTAGAGAATGCCCTGACCGTCGTGTGCGAAAGCACGGCAAGCCCGCCGAGGATATGCAGGCCGTGCAGGCCGGTCAGCATGTAGAAGAAGCTGTTGGAGGGATTGTCGGCAAGCACATAGCCGGCTGACACCAGCTCCCGCCATGCCTGGACCTGTCCGACGAGAAAAGCGACGGCAAGGACAAACGCGGCGGCAAGCGCCGGCCGCAGGTTTTCCATGCGGCCATGCCCCGCTTCTCGTTTGGCCCATTGCAGCGCGGCGCTGCTCAAGGCGAGTGCTGCGGTGTTCACCCACAGCAGCCGAGGAACCGGCATTGCCCACCAGTCGGCGGACGCCATGCGCATGAAATAGGCGCTAACGGCAAGACTGAAGACGGCGCCGACGACGCCGAGAAACACGAAGAGGCCGATTTTCACTGCCGGCGCGGGCGACGGTTGCCGGTCGACGCCGTCATGAGCCGGCAGCTGTACTGACCCAGTTTCCAGCCAGGGCTTCGAGGTCAGCCGCTGCCCTGCCAGCCACCAGATGATGATGGCGCCGATGGCGGCGAGGAAGACCAGGATGACGTTCATGCGTGGACCTCCCGGGTTACGCCGCCGCCTGACGGCACATTCTGCGGAATGAAATCCTCGGCCGCCCCCGGCACGCTGTAGTCATAGGCCCAGCGGTAGACGACAGGCAGATCCTTGCCCCAGTTGCCATGCGCGGGCGGCGTCTGCGGCGTCTGCCATTCGAGCGTCGTTGCCCGCCATGGATTACCACCGGACTCCCTGCCCCGGAAAAGACTCCAGACCAGATTGAACAGGAAGACCATCTGCCCGACCCCGACGATCAGCGCCATGACGGTGATGAAGATGTTCAGCGTATGGGCCGAAGGCGGAACGAAGGCCGTCTCTCCCATCTCGAAGTAGCGGCGCGGCACGCCGAGCAGGCCGAGATAGTGCATCGGAAAGAAGATCGCATAGGTGCCGAGGAAGGTGATCCAGAAGTGGATATGGCCGAGCACGTCGTTCAGCATGCGTCCCGTGACCTTCGGATACCAGTGATAGATCGCCCCGAAGATGACGAGGATCGGCGCCACACCCATGACCATGTGGAAATGCGCGACGACGAACATCGTATCCGACAGCGGCACGTCGACGACGACGTTGCCAAGGAAGAGGCCGGTCAGACCACCATTGACGAAGGTGACGATGAAGGCGAGCGCAAAGAGCATCGGCAGCGTCAGGTGGATGTCGCCGCGCCAGAGCGTCAGCACCCAATTGTAGACCTTGATCGCCGTCGGCACGGCGATGATCAGCGTGGTGGTGGCGAAGAAGAAGCCGAAGGCCGGGTTCATGCCGCTGACATACATGTGGTGGGCCCAGACGACGAAGCTCAGCGCCCCGATGATGACGATCGCCCAGACCATCATGCGATAGCCGAAGATGTTCTTGCGCGCATGCGTGCTGATCAGATCCGAAACGATGCCGAAGGCCGGGAGTGCGACGATATAGACCTCCGGATGCCCGAAGAACCAGAAGAGGTGCTGGAACAGGATCGGGCTGCCGCCGCCGTGCTGCAGCTGCGTGCCCATTTCGACGATGGCGGGCATGAAGAAGCTCGTGCCGAGCAGGCGATCGAACATCATCATGACGCAGGCGACGAAGAGCGCGGGAAAGGCAAGCAGCGCCATCACGGTCGCGGTGAAGATGCCCCAGACGGTGAGCGGCATCCGCATCAGCGTCATGCCGCGCGCCCGCCCCTGCAGCACGGTCACCACATAGTTCAGCCCGCCCATGGTGAAGCCGATGATGAAGACGATCAGCGAGGAGAGCATCAAGAGGATGCCCCAGTCCTTGCCGCCAGGCGTGCCTGACAGAACCGATTGCGGCGGATAAAGCGTCCAGCCCGCCCCCGTCGGGCCGCCGGGCGCGAAAAAGCCGGCGGCGAGGATCAGCACCGCAAGCAGATAGATCCAGTAGCTCAGCATGTTCGCGTAAGGGAAGACCATGTCGCGCGCGCCGACCATCAGCGGAATGAGATAATTGCCGAAGCCGCCGAGGAAGAGCGCAGTCAGGAGATAGATCACCATGATCATGCCGTGCATGGTGATGAATTGGTAATAGTGATCGGCATCGATGAAGGCGAAATAGCCGGGAAAGGCGAGCTGAATCCGCATCAGCCAGGAGAGCACCAGCGCCACCAGGCCGATTGCGATGGCGGTGATCGAATATTGCACGGCGATGATCTTGGCATCCTGGCTGAACACATATTTCGTCCACCAGCTATGTGGATGATAAAGCTCGACATCCTCGACTTCGGCGGAGGGGATGGCGCCAGCACTACCGGATGGAATGCTTCCGGATGGAATCTCGACCATGATCTCTCTCCTCCCTTTTCCCCGCCGGTTCCTTGAACCGGCACGCCGCCTGACCGGTTCAATTTGCCGGCGGCAACGCTTCCGATGACGCCGTCAACTGGGTGAATGTCTGCTGCTGCCCGAGCCAGGTCTGGTAGTCCGCATCCTCGTCAACGACGACGGTGCCGCGCATTTGCGGATGGCCGACGCCGCAGAGTTCGGCGCAGAGAATCTCGAAGGTCCCCGTCCGCGTTGGCGTGAACCAGAAATAGGTGATCATGCCGGGGATCATGTCCATCTTGGCGCGGAATTCCGGCACATAGAAATCGTGGAGCACATCGACGGAGCGCAGCAATATGTGCACCGGCTTGCCGATCGGCAGATGCAGCTCGCCGCCCTCGATGATAACGTCGTCGAGACCGCTTGCGTCATTCTTGTCGAGGCCGAGCGGATTTTCCGGGGTGACGTCGCGCGTCTCGGCGCGGCCGAGCTTTCCGTCGGCTCCGGGCAGCCGGAAGCTCCATAGCCACTGCTGGCTGACGACCTCAACCGATGCGGCATCGGCAGGCACCGTGATGAACTGGTTCCAGACGATGAGGCCGGGCGCCAGCATCGCCGCGACGCCGAGCGCCGTCCCTCCTCCCAGCAGCAATTCCAGCCTGCGGTTCTCGGGCTCATAATGCGCCTTGTTGCCCGGCTTGTGCCGGAAGCGGAAGACACAATAGGCCATGAACGAAACCACCGCCACGAAGACGATGCCGGTGATCCAGAAGGTGATGACGAGCGTGCTGTCGATATAGGTCCAGTTGGACGCGATCGGCGTCCACCACCACGGGCTCAGCACATGGAACAGCACGGAGCCGACGACAATCAGGACGAGGATCAGCACGACAGCCATTTCCGCTCCTCCCTGAGCAGTCGACCCGTGAAACCGCATTCCGTAAAAAAGTCTGTTTTATTATCGCACAGATAGAAAATATCGGCAATTACGGCAATTTAGGCATGCGCCGCCGGCCGCGAACCGTCGTTTGGAGTATTGCTGCCCATCATTGGGAATACTGCTTGAGATAGGCGATGAGATCGGTGATCTCCTTGTCGTCCTTCACGCCGACGAAGGCCATTTTCGTGCCCTTGACCTTCGCTTTCGGATTGTGGAGATAGTCGCGCAGCACTGTCTCGTCCCAGACGAGACCGCCCTCGCCGGCAGCCTTCATTCCGGCCGAATAGGCAAAATTCGGATGCGTCCCGGCCTTTCTGCCGAACAGCTTATTCAGCGACGGGCCGACCTTGTTCGTATCGGTATCGGCGACATGACAGGTCGCGCATTTCTTGAAAACGGTGGCACCCGCCGTCGCATCGCCCTCCTGCGCCCCGGCGTTACCAGGAAAAAGAGCAATCACGAATGCGCCGATCAGCAGAACAACACGGTAATCCATGGCAAACCTCATCCTCCTCAAGGTTGCCAGCCACTCACACCCTCCGTTATCTCTCGCGTGTGAGTGGTGGTTGTATGGCGTAAAGCTTAGTCCTTCACGATAGCAAGTCAATCGCTTCCACAATTGGGACGCGGGCCAGGCCTGGTCCAGTCTTCCCGGGAGGGTCGGTCACCCTCGAGGATTGGATATTGACGGCGGTATCGGCAACGACATACTTGACTGTCGGCTTCAAAGCCGCCCTCGAAACCAGCCCAGGAAAGGCGCGCAATGTCGATTGCTGAAATTCTGTCTTTTGCTTTCGTCACCGCGCTGCTGATCATTTCCCCCGGGCCTAACGGCGTCCTCATCGCCAAGACGGTGCCGGCCTCGGGGCGTGGCGCCGGATTCGCCAATATTGCCGGCTTCGTCGCCGCCTTCTATGTGCACGGCACCCTGTCGATCTGCGGCATCTCGCTGCTGCTGGCGCAGTCGGCGCAGGCCTTCCTCGTCGTCAAATTGATTGGCGCCGCCTATCTCTGCTGGATCGGTATCAAGGCGCTGGTCGGTGCTTGGCGCGGTTATGCTTCCGTAACGTCAGTGGCCCCTTCCCGTAAGGTAAGGCATCTCCCCCGCGCCTTCCTCGAGGGGTTCCTCACCAACGCCCTGAATCCGAAAGTGTCGATGTTCTACCTCGCGGTCTTCCCGCAGTTCATCTATCACGATGCCAATGGCCGGGCCGCGATCGGCGAGGCTTTCCTTCTGGTCACCGTCCATGCCAGCCTCAACGTCATCTGGTTCGGCTCGATGGTCCTGCTCTTTGCGAGGCTCGCCAGAGCTGCGCGCAACCAGCGCTTCCAGCGCTGGCTGAAAGCCGCGACAGGCGTGGTCTTCATCGGCTTCGGCGCCAAGATGGCGACATTGCAGGCCGGATAGCGAAGACGGGCAAACCGCCTTCGTCACAGAAAGGCTGGGCGAACGTCCGGAGGGCGGCAACAGGATCAGCGACCTGCCGCCGGGACTGGATATGATACTGGCCTCGCGCAACCTCAACCGCCGCCATTTAACTACGCCCCGATTGAAAGCGCCTCCTTGACCGCCAAATCGGCCATGGCAAGCACCGCCTCGCGGGTCCTGGCGGCGGCGATGAAGCGGCCGTTGTGGCAGAAGCTTGCGCCCTCTATGCCGCAAACCGCCTCCAGTGCGCCATTGGTGAGCCCGGCCCAGGCCGCCGGCAGATCAGCCCTGAGCTCGAACCCCTCCTCGGCGCGCCGGATGCCGGTCACGCACCAGTCCTTTTCGCGCGGATGAACGACGAACAGCAGGTGATCGGCGCTCGCCTTGACGATGGCGGGACGGAAAGGCATGCCCCTCGGCAATTCCAAAACACGCCCCTGCCCCGCAGCTTCGATTGCCCGATGCACAATCGCCTCGGCCCGCAATTTTGCGGCACTCTGGGCGATCCTGGCCTCAACGAAACTGCGGGCAATGGCAAGGGCCGCGTGGAAGGCGCGGTTATCGGCCTCAGGGTCCGCTTCGTCGAAAACCGGTTTCAGGGTCTCCAGCAGCGCCGGCAGCGTCAACCCGGCCAACGGCCCCGAGGGGCTGAGCGCGCCATTATCAGTCAGATCGACCGGCAGCACGAAGCTGGCGTCGAAAGAGCCGTGCATCGCTTCCACATGTGCTTCGGGAAGGCCGAAGGCTGTGAGATAATCACGGCCGTAATGCTTCCAGATCAGGCCGAACGAGCTGTAGGGCTGGCCATCGTCGCGCAGCGGCGCGCCGCGCTGGTGGTGATCGAACATCCCGGCAGCGGGATCATAGGCTCCGCCGACATCATAGATGATCCGGTCTTCGCCCGGCGTGATCCACTCCGGCGCCCGGCTGCGGACGATCCGCGCCTGCGGGAAAAGCCGGGTCAGGATGACACTCGACAGCAATTCGTCGGCATGAAAGCCACCGGAATGGGTGACGAGGAAATCGGGGATCATGGGAGCTATGCGCCTTGTCGTTCGCGGAGAGTCCGCTTGCAGGTCGGCACCAAATAACCGTTGCCGGCTGCTATCTCAACCCATACCTTAAATCGGAGTCGATTTAAGAATAAAATGATGCAGCAATCCAATGTGTTACAGCGTCCTTTCTGACGTAACCGCGATACCGGCCTCTAGCGGGATTCATCGAAGCCCCTGAAGGGTGCATCAGGAGTAAGTCCGTGGAGATTCCCCAGCACTTTCACGTCGCCGAGACGGCAGGATGGTTTGTGAACCACCGCATCAATTCTGCCCTTCCCGGTTACCTCATCATCAGCTCCAAGACCGACACCAACGATCTGTCGGATTTGTCCGAAGATGCTTTGGCTGAATTCGGCCCTTTGCTCGCAAGAGCTCAGAGTGTTTTGAAACAGCAATTGAATGCTCAGCGCGTCTATATCGGCCGATACGGGCACTCGCCTGGTTACCCGATCCATTTTCATGTGATCCCGATATATGACTGGGTGGAGGAGTTGTTCTGGAAGGACGCTCGCTATCGTCTGCTCGAGAATTTCGCAGAGGGACCAGGGGAAACCGCAACGGATGGCGCGGAACTGACGCTGTTTGTCTGGCGCGAGTTCTGCGAACGCGCAGAGCCGCCACCGGTCAAAGGGCCATCGGTCTCAGAAGCCATCGGGCTGCTGCGGGAGACAATGCGGTTTTCGGCGCCTGAAGCCTAAGACAACACCGTTCCCGGCTGTCTTGCGACAAGCGCCCGGCTGGCCGCCGCGCCGGCATGCAGGCAGATGAGCCCGATCGCCGCGAGAGAATTGATCAGCAGAACATTCGCCACCACCGCTGCCGAAAACGCGCCCTCACCTGACGGAAGCACCGCCGTTGCAGCAAACAGCGCGCCTTCATAGGCAACGAACCCGGCCAGGAAGGCGCCGGCCATCGTAACGGTAAGATCTGTCGACAGACGAAGTACCCCGAGCGCCGTAGCCAGGCACGCAAATGCCGCGATACCGATCGCCAGACCCCAGGCATAACTGTCCCAGGTCTGGGGATAACCGAGTACGAGATATCCGACCATCTGGTTGGCAAGCCAGGCCAGCAGAACCGCCGTCACCGCCATCCGCCGGGGAAGAATGACAGCCGATACCGCCGCCAAGGCCACGAAGGGCGTTATGCAGGCGAAAAGCAGGCTGAGAGCGACGCTCGCACCTGAAATGACGACGACCCAGGCGACCGCGAAGCCGGGTGCGACAGGGCGCAGGGGAAGCTGATTTCGTTCGAGCATCTCGAAACTCCATTCGACCGCAGGAAATAATACGCCAGTCCGGGAAAAAGGCTAGCGAGGCCATACCTCCTCTTGAGATCGAAATTCCCCGCCATTCCTCAATCCATGACGTATTGGATATGATGCCGGCCGTGCACGGTCGATTTCTGGACATGGGCGCGAACGCCGAAGACCCGGCCGATCATATCCTCCGTCAGCACCTCCTCCGGCGCCCCCGAGGCGACGACCTCGCCTTTCTGAAGCACCGCCAGCCTGTCGCAGAACATCGCCGCCAGATTGAGATCGTGCAGCGCGACGATGCAGGTGATGCCGAGCTTCGAGATCAGCGAGAGAATGTCGAGCTGATGCTGGATATCGAGATGGTTGGTCGGCTCGTCGAGCAGCAGTTCGCTCGGCGCCTGCGCCAGCGATCTGGCAATATGGACGCGCTGGCGCTCACCGCCCGACAGCGTCTGCCAGAGCTGGCCCGCCCTCTCCCGCATGGCCCGTCCGCGACAGGGCCTCGTCGACGGCTGCGTCGTCTCCGGCGCCCCAGGACGACAACAGCCCGCGATGCGGCGTGCGGCCGAGCCGCACCACGTCGCGCACCGTCAATTGCGTATCCGTCGTCGTCTGCTGCTCGACGAAGGCGACGCGCCGCGCAAGCGCTGCGCGCGACAGCGAGGATATATCGTCATCACCCAGCCGGATGACGCCGCTGCGAACCTTGCGCAGCCGGCAAATCAATCTGAGAAGGCTCGATTTGCCGGAACCGTTCGGCCCAAGCAGGCCGAACACCTTGCCCCTTTCCACCGTTAGGCTGACGCCGTTGACGATGACGGTATCGCCGGCGGCAAAGCTTACCTCGTCGACGCTGATGCTCATGCATTCCCTCGCACGCGATAGAGGATGATGGCGAAGGCCGGCGCGCCGAAGAGCGCGGTGACGACGCCGATCGGCAGGATTTGCTGCGGTATGATGACGCGCGAAACAATATCGGCGCCGACCATGTAAATCGCACCGCCGAGCGCTGTTGCCGGCAGCAGCCGCCCATGCCCCGGCCCGACGAGGAAGCGGGCGGCGTGAGGGATGACGAGGCCAACGAAGCCGATCGAACCCACCATGCTGACGACGCTTGCCGTCATCGCCGCCGTCATCCCGAACAGCACGATTTGGACGCGGCGTACGGCAATGCCGAGCGAGGCGGCAGCATCCGTGCCGAAAGCGAAGGCGTCTAGCGCCCGCACATGGGCCATGCAGATGATGAAGCCGGCAAGCGCGATCGGCACCGACAGATAGACATCGGGCCAGCGCACGCCACTGAGCGAACCCAAAAGCCAGAACAGGATGCCGCGCGCCTGCTCGGCATTCGCCGATGTCGTCACGATGTAGGAGGTCAGCGCATTGAAGAGCTGCGAACCGGCGACGCCGCAAAGGATGATGCGCTCGCCGCGTCCTCCCGCACCCGTTGCCAGGAAGCCGACCAGCAGAAAGGCGATCACCGCACCGATGAAGGCGCCGCTCGAGAGGCCGAGAATACCGTAGCCGAAGCCGAGGATCATCACGCAGACGGCGCCCGTCGAGGCGCCGGCGGAGATGCCGAGCACATAGGGTTCGGCCAGCGGATTGCGCAGCAGTGCCTGCAGGATCGCACCGCAAAGCGAGAGCGATGCGCCGGCGCTGGCCGCGACGAGCGCGCGGCTCAGACGATAATCCCAGACGATGCCCTGGTGGATGCGGCTGAGCTCGAAATTCGTCCCGAACAGCCGGTTCGAGACCGCCTCCGCCGTGGTCGCAACGGGAATTGCGATCTCGCCGATGGAAACGGCAAGGCTGATCATCAGCCCGAGCAGGAGAAGTGCGGCAATGGTGAGCGCGGCAAGCGCCCACCATCCCTGTTGCCTGACCGACATTGCCTTCACTGCGCCAGGCCGAAAGACTTGATGCCGTTCGCCAATGTCTCGATGCCATCGATCGTGCGGATCGTCGGGTTCATCGACTGCGCGTCCATCATCACGAAGTGCTTGTTTTTGACCGCGTCGAGCTCCTTGGTCACAGGGTCGTTCTCAAGAAAATCGACCTTGACCTTAGGATCGTCAGCCGCATAACGGCGGCGGTCCATGGTCGCGAGCACGATGACGGCAGGGTTCGCCTGGGCGATGGTTTCCCAACCCACCAGCGGCCATTCCTCTTCCGTGGTGACGACGTTCTTCGCACCGATCGTCTTCAGGATATAGGCGGGCGCGCTGTTCTTGCCGGCGATGAAGGCGTCGCCGCTGACCTCTTTGCTGGAGAACCAGAAGACGACGGGCAGGTTCTTGCCCGATGCGCCCGATATCGACGCGACAGCATCCGCCTCGCGCTTCTTCAGCGCCGAAATCAGCGCATCGCCGCGGTCCTTCACGTCGAAAATCTCCGAGAGCTCGGCGATTTCCCGGTAGATCAGGTCCATCGTGAACAATTCCCCACGCACGCCGTCGCCGCCATCTGTGTTGACCTTGGCGACGCAATCGGCCGGCGCGAGATAGGTATTGATCCCGAGATCCTTGAACTGTTCCCGCTTGCCGACGGAGCCCTGCGCGCCGACATGCCATTCGAACTCGGCCGCCACCAGGTCGGGCTCCTGCCCGACGACGGATTCGAAGCTCGGATCGTTGTCGGCAAGCCGCTTTATCTTACCGTTGGCCTCGGCATATTGCGGCAGGACTGGACCGACCCAGACGGCCGTCCCGGCGATCTTGTCGGCAAGGCTGAGCGAGAAAAGAATTTCGGTCATGCCCTGGCCGATCGAAACGATCCTGGCGGGCGCCTTCTGAAAAGTCACCTGCTGGCCGCAATTACTGACGGTCAGGGGGTAGTGGGTCGCGGCAAGGCTTGGTGCCGCAAGGCCGGCGAGCCCGAAGGCAAATGTCATGGCGGCGAGAATCTGGCGCATGGAAAACCTCGATGAAGGAAAAAATGACGGCCGTTCCGCGCATGTGCGCGGACCGAAAGCACGCTTAGGCGTGCCCTAGCCGCAGGAGGCCCAATCGAGACGGATGCATGCCGAAATTCGGCGAAGGTTCAGTAGGTCAATCATATCTGTTCCTTGTCCGGGCATCCCCGCCCGGTTGATTGGATCGTGATTGACGGCAGGTCTCCTGGCTTGCGGATATCCGTCGTTACATCCGCCTTCCCGCGATATCCGCAGTGGCAGGGCCATAGGCCCTTCAGAGATGGCCAGTCGCTGGCCACTCCTGAGATGATCGACAATCCGCTTACAGTTGCGGGGGCAGCCACGGTCTCGGTCCCTACTGGGTCGTCCTCACCGTGTTCCCTATTAATCCCCTTGGAGTCATCGTCAGGGAACCGTCGAACCCAGTTACGTCGCAGAGCTGCCTAACGTCAATGATTATTGCGGAGGATCGTGCCGGCCCACCGCGGCAAATTGCGAGACCTCGAAGCAAAACTCGCCAGCACCCTCGGGCAAAAGCTATCGTCTGCGGCGCTGGCGTCGGGTCATCAGTCGGCGTGCGTCACGACGGATTGCGGAAGGCGGGCCCCCGACATAGCTTTGGCGCCACCGATTTCAACGAGGTCTGATGTAGCAATGAGCAATCCGGATAGCACCGATCTCGCCGCAGCCAGGATAGACGCAATTCGCCAAGCAGCCGAGCAAGGCGATGCACAAGCACAATTTGAATTAGGCCATATGACCGCACGAGGTGAAGGTGTCACCGGGGATAAAGCCGAAGGCGCGAGATGGCTTCGGAAAGCGGGCGAACAAGGTCATGTCGATGCGCAATTCCTCCTGGCTGGCCTGTATCTCATGGGGGACGGCGTTGCACAGAGCGCGCCGGAAGGCGTCGAGTGGCTTGATAGAGCCGCCAGTCAAGGCCATGCCGACGCACAGTATTTATTGGGCTTGATGAGAGAGGACGGCGACGGTTGCGATATCGATCCAACAGACGCCGTGAGATGGTACGGCCAGGCCGCAAACCAGGATCATGCCGGTGCGCAATACAGGCTAGCCCAAATGAAAGAGCACGGCGTGGGCTGCGAGATCAATCTGACAGAGGCTTTCAAATGGTACCGTCGCGCAGCGCTTCAGGATTACCCTGATGCAAGAGAAGATCTGCTCGATTTATGTCGTGCACATCCAGACCTGCCGCTTCCAGTATCAGAATTGCTCGATGGCAAAGGTCGTTCCTGATACTCAGCCCTTTGTCCGGCGGCGCAATCGTCCAGACGCCGTCGCCGTTCTATTCACTCCGCCCCTACAACGCATCCAGCGGTATCTTCAAATACCGCCGGCCGTTCTCCTCCGGCTCGGGCAACCGCCCGCCGCGGATATTGACCTGCAGCGCATGCAACATCAGCTTCGGCTTCGGCAGCGTGCGGTCGCGCGCCTGGCGCAGCGCAACGAAGCCAGCCTCGTCGATGCCTGCGATATGAGGATTGGCGCTTTTCTGGGCGGTCACCGTGCTTTCCCAGCGGGGGTGGCGGCCGCCGGGCTGGTAGTCGTGGCCGGAAAAGAGCCGGGTCTCCTCGGGCAGCAATAGGATGGCCTGGATCGAGCGCCAGAGGGCACTGGCGCTGCCGCCCGGAAAATCGGTTCGCGCCGTGCCGGAATCCGGCGTGAACACTGTGTCGTGCACGAAGGCGGCGTCGCCGATTACATAGGTCACTGAGGCGAGTGTGTGCCCGGGCGAAAACATCACGCGGGCTTTAAGCGCACCGATCTCGAAGGTGTCGCCATCGGCAAACAGCTGGTCCCATTGCGAACCGTCGGCTTTAAGCGCCGGCCAGTTGTAGATCTCCTTCCAGAGCATCTGCACGTCGGTGACATGGGCGCCGATCGCCGTCGGCGCGCCGGTCTTCTCATGCAGATAATCCGCGGCGGAGAAATGATCGGCATGCGGATGCGTGTCGAGGATCCACTCGACCGTCAGCCCCTCACTTTTGATATGAGCGAGGATGGCGTCGGCGTTGGCCGTTCCCGTCGCCCCCGACATCTCGTCGAAATCGAGGACCGGGTCGATGATGGCGCAGCGTTTCGTCGCCGGGTCGGAAACGACATATTGTACACTGCAGGTGCGGGGCTCGAAGAAGGCCTTCACATGAGCCGCCTGCCCTGCCCGCTTTTCCAGAAAGCGGCGCGCGCCGGCAAGATCGAAGCCGAGGTTTTGACCGAAGGCCTCGACATCTCCGGGCTTCATCCGCCCGTCGAGCACCTCGCCCAGTGCATAGAGCGTCAACGCTCGTGTGCCGCTCTTGCAATGGGCGACGACCGGTCCCTTGGCCTGCGCCATCGCTGCCTGGAAGGCACGGATATCGGCCTCGGTGATCTCGGTTCCCTTCACCGGCACGAAGCTGTAGGCGAGCCCGGCGGTGGCGGCGGAAGCCTTTTCCGCGGTATTGCCCGGCTGCCCCGGCTCCTCGCCATCCGGTCGGGCATTGATGACGGCGGCAAAACCATCAGCCGCGAAGGCGGCAAAACCTGCGGCGTCGGGCTGCTCCGCCACCGATATCAGCTCATTGACCCTCACGGATGTCATCGAAGCCCCCGCGCTGCCGCTCCAGGCATTATCGCACGTATATCGATACAATCTCACAAGTATATTGCCGAATGCAAGAATAGGCGCTTGGTATTTCTCTGCACCTGTCGCCGATCCGCAAAGCCTGAAGAAACCGGTGGGAGACGCCGCCCAAACTCCCGCCCATCCCGACGGAGTATCGTCAAAACGATAGCGTCGCAGCTCCTTCCTTGATCTCGGCATGCATGGCGCTGGCACCGACGATGACGACGCCGTCGAGCAAGTCTTCCTGCGTATAACCGCGCGAGGTCACACAGGGCGGGCAAGCCCAGATCGTGCCGCCGCGCTGCTGGAAATTCTCGATCAGGCTCGACAGCGGATCGAGCGGCGGCACATGCGTCATGCGCTGGCCGCCCTTGCGCACCAAGTCGATCCCGGTGCTGGTGAGGAACACCGAGACCTTCAGCCCGGCGGTGATGCCGCCATTGGCAATGGTGAAGGCGACGGAGGAAAGTTCGGATTCGATGCCTTTGGTGACGAGCACGACCAGTTTGTCGCTTTGGGTTTGCATAGTATTCTCCCGTTTGTCAGGGTGAACAGCGTTCACCCGGTTTGAACGAGCTGATGATAGGAGGGTGCGCGGGGCGCGTATTTGGCCGGAATGCGTGAAGCCTTGTCCGAAAATCCAGGCGCTGCGGGTGTCGCGCGTGACGACGTGCTGTCGGCGCTGCTGTCGACGATCCGCCTGTCGGGATCACTGCAGTTCTGCTTCATGCCGACGGGCGACTGGCAGACCGATGCCACGCCGGCCTTGGCGAGCCTTTCGGCGAAGGCTTCGGGCACGATGCCGTTTCACATCGTTGTGGAGGGCCGCTGCTGGCTGAAGACGGAAGGTGAAGAGGCCGATCTCGAGGCGGGCGACGTGCTGGTCTTTCCCTTCGGCACCGGACATCAGCTCGGCGCGGGAAGAGACGGCAAGCTGGTGCTGCCGACCCGCGACCTGCCGCAAAAGCCGTGGCGTGAGATTCCCGTGCTGCGCTACGGCGAGGCCGCGCAAGGCGTGCGGCTGCTCTGCGGCTATCTGCAATGGGGCGGGCTGAGCTTTGCGCCGCTGCGCCAGGCGCTGCCCAGGCTGATCCATGTCAGGACACGGGCAGCCAATGACGGCCGACTGGCTGCGCGCCACCATCCGCCAGATGGTCGAGGAGGTCGACAGGCGGCGCGCCGGTGGCGTCTCGATGCTACCGCGACTGACCGAAATCATCTTCATCGAGATCCTGCGCCATCAGATCATGATGGCCGAGTCGCGTTCCGTCGGCTGGCTGGCAGCGCTTGGCGACCCCGCGCTCTCGCGCTGCCTCTCCCTCATTCATGGCGATCCCAAACGCGACTGGTCGCTGGAGCAACTGGCGGCGGCCTCTGGCCTCTCGCGCAGCGCCCTCGCCGATCGCTTCCAGACGGTGCTCTCGACCTCGCCGATCCGCTATATCAGGGACTGGCGGCTCTACCTCGCAAGCGTGGCGCTCGCCACCACAAGCCAGCCGATCGCGGCGATCGCTTACGAGGCCGGCTATGCCACCGAAGCCGCCTTCAACCGCGCCTTCTCCCGCGCCTTCGCCACCCCGCCGGCCGCCTGGCGGGCGATGTCGCGGGCGTAGAGGGTGATCGGCTCAATAAGCGCCGATGCTCAAGAGAGGTTGGTAGGGAGAAGCCACGACATCCATGGGTGGAAAAAATCAAGGGATGCGCTAATTAGAAACACCATCAAAATTTGGAGCGAGCCTTGGATTCCGAATCCCCTCAGCCACTCACAGCTCGCTTTCCTGTCGGTGGCGGAGAAATTGGCCGGCTGATCCAGACCCGCGACTGGAGCAAAACGCCGCTCGGTCCTCTCGACCTCTGGCCGCAAAGTCTGAAGACGGCCACCAATATGCTCTTGCTTTCACCCGTGCCAATCGTTCTTCTA
Source organism: Rhizobium leguminosarum bv. viciae USDA 2370 (assembly GCF_002008365.1). GTDB lineage: Bacteria > Pseudomonadota > Alphaproteobacteria > Rhizobiales > Rhizobiaceae > Rhizobium > Rhizobium leguminosarum. Next base: position 22,100 of record NZ_MRDL01000051.1, on the reverse strand, counting down.
TGGGGCGAAGACGGCGTGATGATCTATAACGACGCCTACTCCGTGTTCGCAGGCAGCCGTCATCCGGATCTTCTCGGTTCGAAGGTCCGCGAGGGCTGGAGCGAAATTGCCGACTTTAATGACAATGTGATGAAGGTCGGACTGTCAGGGAAAACACTCGCCTACGAGAATCAGGAGTTGACGTTGTTGCGCCACGGCAGTCCGGCTCCTGCCTGGATGAACCTCGACTATTCGCCAGTCCTCGACGAAAGCGGAAAACCCGCCGGCGTCATCGCGATCGTCGTCGAAACCACGAAAAGCGTCCTTGCCCAGCGTCGGCTGCGCGAGAGCGAAGAGAGGTTCAGGGCGTTCACGACTGCGACGACCGACATCGTCTACCGTATGAGCGCCGACTGGAAGGAGATGCAGCAGCTCGACGGTCGCAATGTTCTCGCAGACACGGCCAATCCAACTGTCGCGTGGCAGGAGGCCTATCTGTTTCCCGAGGACATTCCCGCGATCCAGGCGGTAATCGACGAGGCCATCGCAAGCAAGGGTGTTTTCGAATGTGAGCATCGCGTCCGGCGGGCCGACGGCAGTACCGGCTGGGTGCTGTCACGAGCGGTTCCAGTCTTGAATGACGGCGGCGCTATCGTCGAATGGTTTGGGGCCGCGACCGATATCACCGAGCGGCGACGCAAGCAGCAACAGCTGGAACTTATCGTTCATGAGCTCAACCATCGCGTTAAGAACAATCTGGCGATGGTGCAGGCTTTTGCGTACCGCACCTTCCGCGATGCTGAAGACATCCCTCGTGCACTGGACAGTTTCACGGCGCGGCTGGTGTCGCTCGGCCGTGCCAATGATCTGTTGACAGGCGAACTGTGGAGCAGCGCGTCGTTGAAACAGACGCTCGACCAGGCGACCGTTCCGCATCGGCCGGACGGCGAGCGATGGAAGCTGACCGGAGACGATATCCGGGTTTCCGCAAAAACGGCCCTGGCGCTGACCATGGCCTTTCACGAACTCGGCACAAACGCTGTCCGTCATGGCGCATGGTCGAATGATGGCGGCGCCGTCAGCGTCAAATGCTCCCTCCAAATCATCGACGACGGAACGCAACGCTACCGCATAAACTGGGACGAACATGGCGGACCGCGTGTCGAGCAGCCGAAGAGGAAGGGATTCGGCACGGTCCTCATCCAGCGCGGCCTTGCCGCGGAGACCGGAGGCAGTGTGGATATCTCGTTCGCCGAAACGGGTTTTTCCTTCCGTCTCGACGCTCCCGCAGACCGTCTGCGGAATGAATGACATGGCCAAGCGCGTCCTTGTCGTTGAAGATGAAATGACCATCGCCATGATGATCGAGGACATGCTCATGGACCTCGGTCACGAAGTGGTCGCGACAGCCGCGCGATTGCCCACGGCGCTGGAGGTTGCCGGCGACGGTAATCTTGATTTCGTCATTCTCGATGTGAACCTCGCCGGGCATCAGTCATTCCCGGTGGCGGCAGTCCTTCAGCAGCGCGGTATCCCGTTTGCCTTCGCGACCGGATATGGGCCAGCGGGTATCGATCCCGCCTTTGCCGGCCGACCGGTGCTGACCAAGCCGTTCACAACTGCCGATCTTGCCGCTGTCATCGAAACTGAAGGCTGAGATGCAAGAGGGCCGATGCCCAAGTCAAAGAGCCGCTCCAATGAGACTTGTTGTGGCGGGCGATGGCGCAGGTCTGAACTGGATCCGATCGACACCCTGATGGACGATCAGCGCGGTTGCGGGCCTGTCAATCCGAGGGCAAGCGTGATGTCGTTGATGATCCCCAGTCGCGCTTCGATCACCGCGATTTTCTCGGGCGTATCAGCACCAAAAGCCTCGATATCGATGAACAATTGCTCGCAGCCGCCTGGCGTGACCGTGCCGAACATCTGGCCGGGTTCGTCGCCTATGTTTCGCCAGCTGTGCGGCACATGTGGCGGCAGAACGACGACGGTTCCCACAGGCGCGTCGAACGCCTCGTCGCCGCATTGGAATCGATAGAGCCCGCGGATGACCCGAAAGACTTCCGTCTCCCGCGTATGCGTGTGCGGGGCCGGGCCATGACCGGGCGGTGTGAAGGTTTCCCACATCCCGAGCGCGCCGCCGGTCTCGGCGGCCGTGGCATGGATGACGATCCTCGCGCCAAAGGGCGTCCTCGCCACGCGCTCCTTGCCGGGCAAAGAGACGACGGCGTTCCTGAAACTCGACATATCCACCTCCCCCTCGATTGCATTCTTTGGGCGGAGCCCTGCGCCTCACCCTTGCGGCGCCGGCTCATTGAGCATCGCTTCGATATTGTATCCGTCGGGATCGAGAACGAAGCAGGCATAATAGTTCTCTTCATATTCCGGCCGCGGGCCGGGCGCGCCATTGTCCCGGGCGCCGGCGTCGAGCGCGGCCCGATAAAACGCCTCGACCTCCGCCCTGCTCCGAACCCGGAAGGCAACGTGCACACGCGTCAAAGGTGGCTTGTCGTCAGTGCGCTGGATTTCGAACAGACTGCCGCCGACATCGAAGGCCCAGAACACGCCCTCCTTTCCGAAGGAGAGGCGATAACCCAGAGGGTCGAAAGCGCGCTCATAGAACAGCTTGCTCTTCTCAAGGTCACTCACTGCGATGGTGATATGATCGATCATGCCGTGCCCTCCCGATCGTTCCAGCGCCCCATCATAGTCGAAATCGCCGCAGCGGAAAAACAGACGACTCTGATGGCGAAGGGTGAATGCCAGATCAACGGTCCCTGCCCCGACAGAGCGGACTCGCCCACACCCACAGCCCACCTGCCGCCGAACAGCAACAAACCCCGCCAATCATTGACGGGGCTGTGCATGCTGAAAATCGATCGGCATTACATCCTCGGAGGAATCAATGATTGCCTTCGGTCAAAGCTTGCGCCTTGGATCCTCGCCTTGTCGACCGACAACCGACGCGTCCGCACGGTGGAACGTTCCGATTATCGCATCGACATCAACTTCGTCATCAGCCCCGCTTTGATTTCGAGCACGGGTCGATTGGCCCGGGGATGGCCGATGTCCCTCAGTTGGTCGGGCGTCATGTCTGCCAATGCATTCCGTCTTGCGACGCTCCGCTGCCACTTCCTCAGGGCAGCGACGATCATTGCGACGCTGTTGGACCTGAACCCGAACAACTGTCCTTTCGGCGCGCTGATGCCGGCGTGAGTTTCCGTGTGAGCCATTTTCAGTCTCCCATTTGTGAGATTTGCAGATGGGAGGCTGACACGCGGACGTATTGCGGCTGTTCGGTTCAGCGTGAACGGCCAGGAAAACTTCGACAAGCCGCCGCTAAATCGGTGTTAAATCTATCTGCCGAAATGCTATTCTGCGGTGGCGGCCGAAATCTGGGAGACGATCTGTGCGCATCAGGTTGCTGGGTGGCCTTGAAGTGACGTCCCGGGAGCACCGGCAAATCCGCTTCACCACGCGCAAGACGTCACTTCTTTTTGCTGCCCTGGCGCTTGCAGGCCGCCGTGGCCATCGCAGGGAACTGCTTTCCGAAGCCTTCTGGCCGGGACGAGGCAGTGAGCAGTCCCGCAATAGCCTGCGGCAGGCGCTGGTGGATATCAGACGATCGTTCCCGAGCGGGGGAGATGCCGCCGTCTACATCGACGGGGATCAGGAGACCGTTGCGCTGATAACAGGTCCTGATGAAACCGACATTTCGATCTTCGACCGTAAACTGGAGGCCGGCCGGACGGCCGATCTCGCCTTCGCCGCCGACCTCTACCGCGGCGAGGTGCTCGCAGGCGAGGCCATTCCGGACGGGCTGGATGAGTGGTTTGGACCCTATCGGAGCACATATCAACGCAAGGCGCTGCAGTTGGTGGAGCGGTTGAGCCTCGCGTTCTCCGAGCCGGGCTCCGCGGAAGAATCGGCTTGCGAAGGGCTCGCCGAGAGGCTGCTGGCTGTGGACCCGACCGTGGAGGCCGCCCATCGGGCGCTGATGCGGATCCACGCTCTCAGGGGTCACGAAAACGCGGCCTTGCGCCAGTTCGAAGCCTGTCGGGCGTTCTTGAGGAAGCATCTTCAGGCAGAACCCGAGGCAGAGACCTTTTCCCTGGCCGCTTCGCTGCAATCGCGCCAGGGATCCGAACATCAGCGGACGGCACCCAGCCTCGACGTGGCCTTACAGCCGCAGGTCTTCCCAGCCCCGGCGAAACATCACGACCGGCCATCGGTTGCCGTATTGCCGTTTCAGAATCTGAGCGGTGATGCGGAGCAAGAATATTTTGCCGACGGCATCGTTGAGGACATCACCATCGCGCTCGCTCAATTCCGCCACCTCTATGTCATCGCACGGAATTCGAGCTTCACCTACAAAGGTCAGGCGGTCGACATAAAGCAGGTCGGACGCGAGCTGGACGTACGCTATGTGGTCGAAGGAAGTGTGCGCCGGACGGGTGACCGCCTGCGCATTGCCGGGCAGCTCATCGATACGTCGACCGGTACACATCTTTGGGCCGATCGTTTTGACGGAACCCTGGCGAATGTCTTCGATCTTCAGGATCAGGTCGCCTCGAGCATCGTCGGCGCCATAACGCCGAAAGTGGAGGAGGCTGAGATCGAGCGCGCCAAACGCAAGCCGACCGAGAGCCTCGACGCCTACGACTACTATCTCCGCGGCCTGGCGGCCTTCGACCGGACGATCACCAACAGATCGGTCATCGACGAGGCCCTACGGCTTTTCATGAAGGCGATCGAGCGTGACCCGGAATTCGCCATAGCCCATGCCCGAGCGGCGCGCTGCTACGCCACCCGAAAGAGCAACGGCTGGATGCTCAATCCCGCAGAGGAAACCGCCGAAGCCACCCGGCTGGCCCGCAGAGCGGTCGAACTCGGCTGGGACGATGCGGTTGCGCTCACTTACGGCGGATATGTCATCGGTTATGTCGGCGGTGACCTTGACGACAGTGCGGCCTGCATCGATCGCGCAGTCTTTCTCAACCCGAACCTGGCCGCTGCGCTCGGCGTCAGCAGCTGGGTGAAGGCCTGCCTGGGCGAGCCCGATAAGGCCGTCGAACACGCAGCTCTTGCCATGCGCCTCAGCCCTTTGGATCCGCGCTTGTTCGCCTGGCAGTTCAACACCGGCCTCGCGCATTTTTGCGCTGGCCATTATGACGACGCTGCCGCTTGGGCGGGAAAATCGCTACGGCACCAGCCGAACTACCCGAGCGCCATGCGCGTGATGGCGGCGGGCCAGGCCATGGCCGGACGGCTGGCGCAAGCCGGGGAAACGATCACTCGCCTGTGCCTGATGGACCCCGCCCTCCGGCTTTCCAATCTCGCCGACGTGCTGCCACCATTCCGGCGACCGGACGATCGCAATCGATATATCGAGGCTCTCAGGATGGCGGGACTGCCGGAGTAGCTGCCGCTTCAGCGGCGTCCTCGGAACGAAGGGGCATACCGGGCTATTACCCACCCCCTATCGGCTAATTGCGAAACGATGCTGCTTCGTGCGAAATTGCCACGCGATGGATCACACGGGTGAAGTTCTCATTCTCACCGGGCCGCCGGGCTCCGGAAAAACCACGACGGCCGAGGCGCTCGCCAGCGAGCCCGGCTCGCCGAAGGTCCATCTTCATTCCGACGACTTCTGGCATTTCATCAAGAACGGCGTGATCCCGCCCTATCTGCCGGAAGCTCATGAACAGAACATCGTTGTCGTCGACGTGTTGACGAAGGCCGCGGCGGGCTATGCCGGCGGAGGCTACTTCGTCATCGTGGACGGCATTGTCGGGCCGTGGTTCCTGGAACCGTTCCGGAAAATCGCGACACCCCTCCACTACGTGATTCTGCGTCCGCCGCTCGATGTCGCCATCCGGCGCTGCCGGGAGCGTGGCGGCGATACGCTGACCGATCCCGGCCCTATTGCAGAGCTCCATCGACAGTTCTCATCGCTGGGTGCGTTTGAGCGACATGTTCTGTCGACGGATGGGCAAGGCAGGAAAGAGACGCTGGGCGCGGTTATCGAAGCCGTGCAAAGCGGAGCCTTCCGGCTGGCGTCATGACGTCACGCCATCGGCCTTCAGCGCAAACCAGCCCTCGCCCGCCCTTTTGCAATTCGCCGTTTTCCAGTTCGTCGGGCGACATTCATGAACCCAACTCATAAGCCCATGCCGATATCACCGGCTAATCGATACCAGCCTTTGCCCTTAGGGTAGGATCAAACCTGAGGAGGACATCCGCATGATCAAACGCAAGCTCGGCCAAAGAGGCCCTGACGTTTCGGCGATCGGTTTCGGCTGCATGGGGCTGAACTATCATCGCGGGCCGGCGATGGAGCGCGGCGATGCCATTGCGCTCTTGAGGGCGGCGCATGAGCGGGGCGTGACCTTCTTCGACACGGCAGAGGCCTACGGGCCGTTCACCAACGAAGATCTCGTCGGCGAGGCGCTGGCGCCGATCCGTGATGAGGTGGTGATCGCGACGAAATTCGGCTTCAAGGATGGCCGGCCTGATGTGGGCCTGGATAGCCGGCCGGTTCGCATCCGGCAGGTTATCGAAGAAGCCCTCACGCGGCTTCGCACCGATCGCATCGATATCTTCTACCAGCATCGGGTCGACCCTGCCGTACCGATCGAAGAGGTGGCAGGCACGGTCAAGGATCTGATCGACGCCGGCAAAGTGCTGCATTTCGGCCTCTCCGAAGCCGATGCCGACTCTATCCGCCGCGCCCATGCCGTGCAGCCCGTCACCGTGTTGCAAAGCGAATATTCGCTGTGGTGGCGTAACCCGGAACGGGAAATCCTGGCCATCGTCGAAGAACTCGGCATCGGCTTCGTGCCCTATAGCCCGCTCGGCCGCGGCTTCCTCACCGGCAAGATGGATGAGAACACCAGTTTCGAAGGCGGCAACGACCACCGCAACACCAATCCGCGCCTCTCGGCCGAAAACCGCAAGGCAAACCAGCCGGTGGTCGATGCGATCGAGGCGATTGCCAGCCGCAGGAACGCGACTGCGGCCCAGATCGCCATCGCCTGGCTGATGGCGCGCAAGCCCTGGATCGTCCCCATTCCCGGCACCACCAAGCTGCACCGGCTGGAAGAAAACATCGCCGCCGCCGACATCACCTTCACATCGGAAGAACTGGCCGAGATCGACTCGGTCTTCTCAGGCATCGAGATCCACGGCGACCGCTACTCGGGAACGTCGGCGGCCCGCGTCACACGGTGAGCCGAAGGCCAATGCCCGTTGGCCCCTTGGTCGCTGAGGGCAAACCATGCGGGGGATCGAGCAATTCGAGCGGCGGCATCATTCCTTGAGGTCTACAGGATGGCGTTTGACTTCGACGGCGGTGTCACGGCCCCCGAGAAACCCGCAAAACCGCCCGCGAGAAAGACGCGGACGGTTGCATTATTGTACGGCATCCGCCTCAAGCGCGGATGATCAGTCCTGGCCCTGCAGGCGATCCATCACCTGCAGCAGCAGATCGGCGCAGGCCTTCATCGGTTCGTCCTCGGCGCATTTCAGATCGATCCGGGTGTTCCCATCCTCGATCCGGAAATGGGCTGCCTTGGACGGCGGTGGCGGTGGCGGGCGATGACCACGGAAGCCCATGTCGCCACGGAAGCCCATGTCGCCTCTCCGACCATGCCAGCGGTAATCGGGGCGATCTCCCGGCCGCGCATCCGGCTCGCCCATCATCCGCTCATCGTCATCAGAGGCGGACGGAGACGGCGGAGGCGGAGGCGGCGGTGACGCCGGATCGCCCGCCACGGGCGGAGTGCCGGCGGATGGCGGAGCGGGCGGCTGCTGGGCGAAGGCGGTGCCGGCCAGTGCGGCAAGGGCAAGGCCTGATAGGAGAAGTCGTTGCATGAGAAGCTTTCCTTTCGGAGTTATGAGGCGTGTCTGTAAACACCGCAGCGCGGCTTTGGTTCACGCCCGTCAGGGCCTGTGATCGAAATCGGCAAATCGTCTGTGCGGCGGACCTTTCGGCGGTCGCAGCGCTTCGGTTCGTCCGTCCTGGCGAACGAGGTAGCTTGCATGCACGAAGCCATCGTCGAAGCGTCCCTGAACGGTGACGGCTTCATCCCGGGTGACGAGGGCGCCACCCTCGCCGGCCCGGCCCGTTTCAACAAGCGCCTTGCCGCTCTCGTCCTGCAGCACGAACTTGTTGCCATAGATCTCGGCGACCTTGCCCTTGATGGTGATGAGGCTCGATGCCGGCATGGCCGAAATCGCCACAGGCGTCAGCGGCGCCATTTCAGGCGTGGGACGCATCATCTTCACGGCGCTCGCGCCCCCGGCAGCACCGATGACAAGCGCCACAGCGGCAGCGATCACGGGGATCGCCAGTCGGCGCCGGCGGTATCCTGGCGGCATAGGCGTGGCGGCGCCTTCGGGATGTCCGTTGTCCTGGTCTTCATCAGGCATATATCTGCTCCTTGCTTCAGTAATGGCCGCAATCTAGCCGCCACACCCCCTCGCCTGCCTGAACCTCTCCGTTCAGATTGAGTTAAGCTCGGCCCGATAGTTTTGGCCCGTCCTCAGAGATGCCCTGCGATGAAAGCCCTGCCCCATGCGCGTATTGCTCGTCGAAGATGACGAAGACCTGAGCGGCCGGATCGCCGCCGTGCTGCGATCGGAAAACTTCGTCGTCGATATCGCCCGCAACGGCGAGGACGCTCTCCATGCGGGGCTCACCGAACTCTTCGATGTCGCGATCCTTGACCTCGGCCTGCCGAAGATCGATGGCGTCAGCGTGCTGAAGGGCTGGCGCGAGGGCGATCGCAATCTGCCGGTTCTGGTGCTGACGGCCCGCGACGGCTGGCCGGACAAGGTCTCGAGCTTCAAGGCCGGCGCCGACGATTTCCTCGCCAAACCTTTCAAGGTGGAAGAACTGGTGCTGCGCCTGCGCGCTCTGGTGCGCCGGGCGTCCGGCCATGCCGCCTCGCGGCTCGTCTGCGGCGCACTGGTCTTCGATGCGCAGCTCGGCACCTTCGAGCTCGACGGACTACCGCTGAAGCTGACGGCGCTGGAATGGCGGGTGCTCTCCTGTCTGATGTTGCGCAAGGAGATGATCGTCGACCGGCGCGAACTCACCGAGCGCGTCTATGACGGCGATGCCGAAGTCGACTCCAATTCCATCGAAGTCATCATCGCTCGCCTGCGCAAGAAGCTCGGAGCCGATCGGATCGAGACGGTGCGCGGCCGCGGCTATATGCTGACGGCAGCAGTGGCGGCATGAAGGCCCCGTCCCTCAAGCCGAGATCGATCGCCGGCCGGCTGCTGATGTTTTCCGGCATCTTCGTGACGCTGGCGCTCGCTGTGGCCGCCATCGTGCTCTGGCTGGCGCTGAAAACGGTGGTGCGCGAGCAGGTCGACCAGCGTTTGGACATCCAGATCGGCGCCCTTGCCGGCGCGGTGACGCGCGACGCTGAGGGACGGATCGCCCTCTCCACGCCGCTCGATGCGCCGCCCTTCGATCGCCCCTCCTCCGGCTGGTACTGGCAGATCGACGACGGGCGGCAACGCCTGACCTCCCGCTCCCTGATGAATGGCACGATAGACGCACCGCCGCCACGGCAGGATTTGCGTCTTTTGCTGATGGGCATGCCGACATCAGGCAGCGGCGGTGATCGGGGAAGAGGGCCGCTCTATCTTCGCCAGGCGGTGCGCAGCATCGACGGCATGACGCTGACGATCACCGCGACGGCACCAATGATCGCCCTCGTCGGTCCGGCGCTCCGCGCGCTCTTCTGGCTTGTGCCCTGTATGCTGCTGCTCGGCCTCGTGCTGATGGCCGGTACGCTCTGGCAGATCCGCTTCGGCCTGCGCCCCCTGAAATCCATGGCGGCCAATATCGATGCCATCAACCGGGGCGAACGCGCCCGCCTGCCCGATGAGGCGACCGTCGAGCTTACGCCGCTCTCACTGAAAACCAACACGCTGCTGGCGGCCAACGAAGAGCGGCTGGCGGCAACACGCATGCAGTTCGCCAACCTTGCCCATGGCCTCAAGACACCGGTGGCGAGCCTGCTGCTGGCGCTCGACGAGAAAAACGATCCGCAAGGCGCATTGCGCAGCATCGCCGCCCGGATCGATAACAGGATCAAGCATCACCTCGCCGCAGCCCGCCGGGTGATGGCCTCGTCGGACAATGTCGCCAGCACTGAGATGGCGGCATCGGTCGCCGATCTGCACCGGGCGATCGGCCAGATTCATGCCGAACGCAAGATCGCCTTCGACACCGATATCGCCCAAGGCCTGCGGGTCGCCTGCGACGAAAGCGATGTCGAGGAAATGCTCGGTAACCTGATCGACAACGCCTTCAAATGGGCCGCCTCCCGCGTCACCCTCCGCGCCCGCCGCGACGGCCCGATCGCCTGTATCACCATCGAAGACGACGGCCCCGGCATCCCCGCGGACCGCCTCACCGCCGTCCTCCTGCCGGGCGTTCGCGAAGACGAACGCGTCCCCGGCAACGGCTTTGGCCTCAGCATCGTCAACGAGCTTGCGGGGCTTTATGGTGGGTCTCTGGTGCTGGGGGCGAATGAGGCGGTGGGGTTGCGATGTGTGCTGTGTTTGCCGGTGGCGGTGCGATTGGCGCGGTAGGGCTTGGGCTGGTTCGATAGAAGGTGAAAGTGCCGCGGAGTGATCAGCGTCTTTTGGGTTCTCATCATTTGTCACAACGCTCTCCCGACTACGACCTCGTACGGATTACAAATATTCGTGCCTTGCTGCGAGTGACAGGAAGCAAATAGGTGAACCAAGACCGTCAACCATTCAGCCCTGCGACGGAAATACAGACCGTGAAGATGCCGTGTCGATAACCTTTCGGGATTCTCTGCGTTGCCAACAAAGTTGTAAACGTCATCACGCGTTCCCATCAAAAGCGCGCGGATATCCGTGGCATCGAAATAATCATCGCCGTATTCGGCCATCGCATAGCAATAGCCAATTTTTGCAATCATCATTGCGAACGGACCATTGATAAACGGAACCCTAGTCCTGACATTTTCGAGACCGTTGCCCCCTAAGCTGAAGAACGCCAGCCGTGGATCAACAAGAGTAGCCCCTCGATCGATTCCAACTAAGAGCCCCGCCTGACTAAACTGCACTAGCGAGAAATGTTTCGGGTAGTCCTCGATCGGGAAATCAAGGCGTTTTCCCTCCTCGCCCATCACCGAATTGCCTGCAAAGACCTCAGGCATATGTCGCGCGTCGCGCGGTCCGCTACCTTTCGACTTGCCACGGAGACCTAATAGCAACCTGGGGACTTTAAGGTCGACATTGAGCGCTTGGTTCTCGTATTCTTGATTGGAGCGCGTAGCGCATTCCTTGCAGGAACCGTAGCGTATCACCAAGGAGCCATTGATAGCTTCGGGGATGATGTGCTCGTCGGTGAGTTCTGCCTGCGTAAACGCTTTTCGGCAAAAGACACATCTTCCGTCCAGATAGTAATTCTGCTTCCGCATTACCAAAGAGCGCATGCCGTAAGCAATACAACTTATCAGACGATTCTCATAATTGTTGCTTCGTGCAAAACGGCCTTTACAGTACTCTCAAAATAAACTGTGCACCCGCTATCCAAATCGTCCCATTGACTCCCGTCGATTTTAGGGACCATCGATCCTCTTCTTCGAAAAGAGCCCAGAGCCAGCCCTACTGACCGTCGCATCCGCCAGCCGGCCGTTTCGGGGACAAGCCGCATTCCCGCAACTGCCGTCATTCCACCACGCCAAACATCGGCCCATACCCACCATGCCAGGACCAGTCGTTACGGCCCATCTCGGAATTGTAGATCCCCACCCCTCGCCCGCCATCCAGAAACAAGGCATCGGGGCATTTCAGATGGTCGCGGAAGAGCCGCGCGAAGTCGTGGAAATTTGCCCCGTTTTCGCTGATCTCGAAGCGCGCCGCCGCTGCAGGCTCCCACACCGCTCTCGCGGGTTCGGTCCGTCGATCCCCCAATGAAAAGGTCGGAAATGGCGTGCTGAGGGTGAACGTTGTCAAACAACCAGACCTTGCGGAAAAGGCGCGCTTGCCAATTCTCGAACGGCTTGTCAGTAAAGGTTATTCCGCCGGACGCCGCCGTTCTTTTCCTGTTGCCGGGCGCCGCGTTCCGCGCGGGTTGCGCAGACCCGAGGCGGCGACGATGGCGAGACATCGGCCCAGTCGGCCTGCAGCCTCGGGAAGAGTTTGCGCTTGTCATCGACCAGAGGCGGCGGCGTGATTCCCATGCGCCGCATTGCAGCGAACAAATCGCCAAGTCTGTCGTAGCCGAGATTGGGCTTCGCCCACAGCGCGAGCAGGACAGGTTCGGCAACAGCACGCCCTGATGAGCCGACCCGGCACAGGCCTTCGACGCCCGCGCCATTGACCGAAGGCAGAGATGCGCGCGGATTGGCGAGGTAGGGCAAAGCGCCGGGGCCGAGATCGCCGAGCCGGCGCAAGAGCGGCTCCGCCTCCCAAAGCCAGTGGTCGTTGTCGGCAGCAGCATAAACCGACAGAAGACGGGGGCCGAGTTCCACGAATTTGTCCGGCGGCAGGGCGGCTGCCAGGCGGGCCAGAATACGGCCGCTCTCCCGTGCCGAAGAACGCAATCGCCCTGTCATCGCGGCTGCCCGCTCAATGCCCGTCATGATCGCGTCGGCACGGGAGGTAAGCGCGTCGGTGCTATTGATGAGGACATCGACCTGCCATTCGGTGACCTTGGCGGCCGGATCGGCGATCATGGCGTCGACATTGGCAATCTGGCGCGCCAGGGTCGCCTCCTCTGTCGCAGCGATCTTCGCCAGGATGACAGCGCTATCGCTTCCCACCCGGTTCTCGACCGCCACGGGCTTGAGGCCGAGAGCCCGGGCGAGCGCCGTGGAATCGCCCTTGTATGGGCTATCGCCCGAGAAGATGGACGTGAATCCGTTTCGCGTGAATTGCGCGCTGCAGTCCCAGCTCGGCGCTCCAGAGTTGAGAAAGCATCCGATGATCGGCATGGGTATCCAGCTGAGCGGTGCAGCCGTACCTCCGAGAAGCTGGAAGCGTCGACCGTCCGGCATGGTGATCGTCGTCGTGATCCGTCTCACCGGCAGGCTTTTCTCGAATTCCTTCGTCTCCTCCTGACTGACGGTGACGATGGGCAGCTGTGGCTTTTCCGGCATGGATAGATTGCAGAAACGATTTTCCGTGCGCCTGTCGTCAAGTGCTTCGCCGTCATGGAAATCGAGCGCTTGTACGAAGGCCGACTGCAGCGCGCGTGTGGCGCGGACTTTGGCGCAAACCGCGCTGTCGATCATCCGATCGGACAGATATCCCTCTGGAAAGTTGGGATTGACGGAGTAAGCGACCGGTAGGGCGAAATTCTGGGTTAGCCACGCCCCATCCCACGCCCCGCCTTTCGCGAAGACCAGCGCCTGGCGAGCGGGATCAAATCCGGTCACGACCTGCGCATTGGCGGAATCCGTGCGGCTGGCGAGATCACGCAAGGCGAAATGATCGAGCGCCGCAGCCGTCCAGTATCCTCCGTAAAAGATCAGCGGCAGCAAAAGCCACAGACGCGACACGCGCCCGACAACCGCCTCGATGGCAACGCCGATCATGCTGGCATTAACCAGCACGATCGACCAGGCCATGGCGAACGCGAACATCAGAAAGATGCCTGTGAACGGTATGGCCTGAAGCACGAAGACGCCCCCCGTCACCACAAGGCCGACGAGCGAGATCGGGAAATATCTACGCATCTGTTCTCCACCCGTAATGACCGGGATATCGCCGCTTCCCATAGCAGGTTGGGAGAAACCCTATCAGAGACTCACGCCTGGACCATGAACGGCAAGGCTCAAATTTTCAGTATCCCTTGAGGGCGTACTCCCTTGAAACATTGGGGGAAACGGTCGACGCGAGGGAGTTCGGAGACCCGATCATCCGAAGAGGCACCGAAGCGGAGCGAATGGCGGAGGCTGCAAGCCCTGTAACCGCAAGCGAAGCGCTATAACTCCCTTCTGGCAAGCTCGTCCGCCAGAATCCAAGCCTCGTCAAGGAGGGCACGAAGTTCATCGTTCTCCTGCAGAAGCGGGCTACCGTCGCGTTGAAGAACGAGGTCATTCAGAGAACCCGTGCCGCCAAACATCTCCTTGAAACGGCGCAATCCCCAGGTGTCAGAGTTTTCGACAGCCCGCAGACATGTCTCGACATGGCTAGCCCAAAAGACAGCACCGTTGGCCATAAGCAACAGTGCTAACTTCCTGAGAATGGCAGCGAATCTGGTGACGTCGTGATGTAATTGCACGCCGTCTTTTAACGCAAAATCACATTGCAGCAAAAGGTGACTGACGTCCCTCTTTTGGTCGCATCGCAACAGCCGCTTCTGGCTCAAACCTGCTCGTCGCGACCTATGGCTGAGGCGATGCCGATCATCTCCACTCCTGCTGAGACGTCTTTCGCCTCGCCTCTGCCTTGTTGCTCGCGTATCCTGACGCCCGATTCGCCGTCCGCAAACGAGGGTGGGCATGAACGAAGCATCAAAGGAGAGCGCGATGACGGACGCCAAGAGCGGCATTTCTGGACTACGGCCGCATATTACAGTCATTGGCGTCGGCGGCGGTGGTGGCAATGCGATCAACAATATGATCGCGGAAAAGCTGGCGGGCGTCGAATTCGTCGCTGCGAACACGGACGCTCAGGTGCTGGCCACCTCCAAGGCGACGCGCCGCATCCAGCTTGGCGCGAATGTGACGGAGGGTCTCGGCGCCGGTTCGTTGCCGGAGGTCGGCCATGCGGCTGCCGAAGAGTCGCTCGATGAGATCATGGATCACCTGGCCGGCTCGCACATGTGCTTCGTCACCGCCGGCATGGGCGGCGGCACGGGCACGGGTGCTGCACCTGTCATCGCCCGCGCTGCGCGTGCCGCAGGCATCCTGACGGTTGGCGTCGTCACCAAGCCCTTTACCTTTGAAGGCAACCGCCGCATGCGGATGGCGGAAATCGGCATCGAGGCGCTTCGCCAGGCGGCCGATACGGTCATCGTTATTCCCAATCAAAACCTCTTCCGAATTGCTGATGCAAAAACGACGTTCGCCGATGCTTTCATGACCGCCGACCGCGTGCTCTATGCGGGCGTCGGCTGCATTACCGACCTGATCGTCAAGGAAGGCCTGATCAACCTAGATTTTGCCGACGTGAAGTCGGTCATGTCAGGCATGGGCCGCGCCATGATGGGCACTGGCGAAGCCTCCGGTGAAAGCCGCGCAATGAAGGCGGCGGAAGCGGCAATTGCCAACCCGCTTCTCGACGATATCTCGATGCGGGGCGCCAGGGGCGTACTGATCTCGATCTCCGGCGGTTCGGATATGACGCTGTTCGAAGTGGATGAGGCGGCAAGCCGCATTCGTGACGAAGTGCAGGAAGACGCCGATATCGTCGTCGGCGCGATCTTCGACCGCAGCCTCGACGGCAAGTTCCGCGTCTCGGTGGTAGCGACCGGTCTGGAAGGCAGCCCCCTGCCCGCATCCGCGCCTCACGCCGCCGAACAGATCCAGACGCGCACGCTGCAGTAAGCGCAGCGGCGCGACATATCCGAGCACGACAGCCTGCCGCGTCTTTTCAGACGCGCGGCGCTGTCGTGCTTCAATGTCCTGCGCTCCGGCGAAATCGCCGCGATCACCGGTCGTTGATCGTCGGAAGGTGCGTTTCGACCTCTACGCGGCGCTTGTCATCCAACGGCTCAATGTGCTTCTGCCAGAAGGCCTCGGCCTCCGGCGTGTCATCATCCCAGTGGCGGATCTTGACAATATTGTCATCGATTTTGGCCAGCCGTTTGCCGCCAAGCCGCAGGTATTCGTCCGCCAGTTCTTTCGATCGGGTCGTTTGCATGTCGTGCTCCTCCATAGGCGAACCGAAAGGCCGATCGTCATTACCGGGTTGGCCGGCAATCGGCATCCCCGTTATCGGCGCTTCCGCGCCTTCCTGTTAAACAGTACGGCGGGATCATGGTTCCAAATCATCGGCCGAGACCGGTCTACGCGGCCGGCTGAAGGCGTCGGCCGCCATCCATGTTCCGCACGGCCCGCCGCTCTTGCTGCCAGGACAGCCGGAGACGCCTCGTACTGGCAGGAGAGCGGCCTTGTCCGGAACGGCAAGACTGCATACGTCGGGGTGATCTCGACCGCTGCCTCGACGGCAAGTTCCGCGTCTCAGTGGTAGCGACCGGCCTGGAAGGCAGCCCGCTGCCCGCATCCGCGCCTCACGCCGCCGTTAAAGGCCCCGCCGTGAAGAGAACGGGCGGGGTCGGCATTCGAGCGGTAAGGCCCAATAGAACGCCGTGCGTCCTTTCGGACGCACAAAGGACGCTCTAACACCTGTCAATCCTCGCATCGCGCTTTCCGAAAATCGATTCCGATTTTCGGGCCGATGCGCTAGACGAACAGGACGTCCGAGATATTGTGCACCACGGAGATTTCGTCGATCCCGGTGTTGGTGATGTAGAGATTATCCGCCGCTGAATCATAGACCACGTTGGTGATCAAGTCGTCTCCCGGTATGGCGATGTTGACGTCGACCGCTGTCTTGACCCCGGTTTCAAAGTCGAAGGCCGTGCTGATATGCTCGCTGCTGGAGGAATCGCCGAAGAAGAACGTGCCGTCGACGGCAAAGCCGTAGCCGAGCCCGCCGGCCGCGAAGGTCTTGGATTCGATCGGGTTGAGCGTGTCGGGATCGATCTTGGAGACCTGCCAGGTAGCATCATCGATGCGGCCGACGACGTAAATGCCGGTCGAATCCTGCATCGTATTGACGGCCGTGTATCCACCCCAGTCGAACGTACCCGCCCCGTTCTTACCGATAAGGCCGGGAATCGGGTCGCCCTTCTGATCGAGCGATCCGTCGGCGGCATCCCACTTTGCGAGATAGGTCTGATCGGGGAAAGGGTCCTCCTCGCCTCTCGCCTCGTTGGTTCTTCCGATGATCTCGCCGCCGCGGACCGAAAAATAGGTTCCGCCGATGTCATATTCGCCCTTGTCATAGTCGCCGAGAGAGATGGCGCCGCTGGCGTTGTCGGCTTCAAATGCGGCTGCGTTGTCGTAAATGCTCACCATGGAACCATCTGGGAAACCATGGCCGGAACTGACGTAATACTTGCCGGTTAGCGGATCGATCGCGACCCCCTGGAGTTCGTAATGGTCCAGGAAGGGGCGCACCACATCCGCCTGGGCCTCGACATGATTGGTGTTCAACGACTTCCCGTCCGTCACGCCGTCGACGGTCAGCGTGATCACGCCGGCATCCGCGTGACCGGCGCCGTCGGAGACCTTGTAATATTGGAGTTTCTCCGTGATATGCTCGCCGTCGTTGAGGCCCGCCTTTACGGCCGGATCGAGATCGTAGGTGAAGCTTCCATCTCCTGCGAAATGGAAGGTGCCGAATTCACCCGCCACGTCGGTTGTCTGCCCTTGCCCCTGACCGGCAGGAATGCTCGTGCCCTCGACCGAACGCAGGAAAAGCGTGCCCGCCTCTCCAGCGTGATCATTGGCAAGCACGTTGCCGGCCATCTCGCTTCCTTCGCGGAACGAGAAGGCGTCGTCGACCGCGACCGGCGGGCTCGTGACCCCGTGAATGTCGAGCGTGAAATGGCCGACATCGGTATTGCCGGCGCCGTCGGAGATTTTGTAGCCGATCGTCTCCGTCAGCGTCATTCCGTCAACGAAGCCCGCCTTGG
Organism: Rhizobium leguminosarum bv. viciae USDA 2370; assembly: GCF_002008365.1. Lineage (GTDB taxonomy): Bacteria > Pseudomonadota > Alphaproteobacteria > Rhizobiales > Rhizobiaceae > Rhizobium > Rhizobium leguminosarum. The sequence goes on along the minus strand of NZ_MRDL01000051.1, from coordinate 4,414 downwards.
CCGCCTCGTTCAGCGTATAGGTGTAAGAGCCGTCTGCCTTGACGTGGAACGTGCCGTATTCACCCTCGATATCGGTAATCGCACCATCCTTCTTGGCAAGCACCCTCTCGCCGTCGAAGAAGTTGAGAAACATGTTGCCGGAGCCCCCTGCCAGATCATTATCCAGCAGATTGCCTGAGATCACATCATTCTCGGAAGCGCTCCTGACATCATCGACCGCCACAGGTTTTGCAAGCACTGCCATGGATATCTCCTTCAAGCTCCATTCGCCTTGGTCTATCGGGAGGAAAGCAGCTGAAACCGGGTCGGTCAATAAATTTTCTAGCAGGAGTGGTATTTTAGCCTTTCACAGCTTTGTCATGCTAGCAAGCCCGAAGCGGCGCCCAAGACCGCGGCAGATATGAATTCATTGAAATCCCCCATCCGCGCGGCTCAAATCTTGGGCGCGCCTATCCACAGAATGACTGCAGATTTGTCGGGACTGAGGCGATGAAGACCGCAATACCATCGATCGACCAATTGCCCTCGCCTCAGCCCACCAACCCCTTGATCTTCGCCGTATCCTCCGCCGTCGCCGGGTTGTACACCACCATGCTGAGATCCGGCCGGCCATCCACCTGGAAGGCGGAATATTCGAAAGCGAGTGGGCCGAGGATGGGGTGTTTGATGTGCTTGGCGCCCTCGCCGTGGCTGCGCACGTCGTTGTCGCGCCACATCGCTAGGAATTCGGGGCTCTTGCGGCAGAGTTCGTCGACGAGGGGCTCGACCTCGGCCGCGGCACCCGCGCGGGCCGCATCCACGCGGAAGGCGGCGACGACGAAACGGGCAACACTTTCCCAGTCGTATTGGGCGGCGCGCACGCGCGGATCGAGGAAGATGAAGCGGAGCACGTTGCGCTCCTCAGGTGGCAGCGCGCCGTAATCGGTCAGAAGCACGGTTGCCGCCCGGTTCCAGCCGACGACGTCCCAGATCGCAGTGCGGATCAGCGCAGGGCTCGGGTCCAGCGCATCGAGCACGCCCTGCAGCCTGGGCGTCACGCCCTCTTGCCTGTGGTAACGCACCTCGGGCGGGCGGCCGAGACCGATGAGGAAGAGATGCTCGCGCTCGACATCGGTCAGCATCAGCGCGCGCGAGATCCGGTCGAGCACGTCGGCAGACGGCGCACCGCCGCGCCCCTGCTCCAGCCAGGTGTACCAGGTCGGGCTGATATTGGCGCGGCTCGCCACCTCCTCGCGCCGCAGACCCGGCGTGCGCCGCCGCTCCCCCGCAAAGCCGAAGGCGGCGGGATCGAGCCTGACGCGGCGACCCTTCAGATAGGCGCCGAGCCGGTTATCCGAGGTGATGAATTTACCCATCCTGTTAGCCTTTATACCATGATAATGTCACTACTTTACCATGATACAGGCAGAGCCGATATGTGTCTCCGGCAAAAACTGGAGATATCACATGCGCATATTCGTCACTGGAGCCACCGGCTGGGTCGGCTCGGCCGTCGTCGATGAATTGATCGCCGCCGGCCACAAGGTGCTCGGCCTCACCCGCTCCGACAAGGGAGCGGATCAACTGGCGGCAGCCGGTGCCGAAGTCCATCACGGCACGCTCGACGACCTGGGAAGTCTGAAGAGCGGTGCCGCTGAGGCGGACGCCGTGATCCACACGGCTTTCAACCACGATTTCTCGAAATTCGCCGAGAACTGCGCCGCCGACCGGCGCGCCATCGAGGCGCTCGGCGAAGCCCTCCAAGGCTCCGATCGTCCGCTGCTGGTCACGGCCGGCCTCGGCTTTGCCCCCGGCCGTGTCGGCACCGAGAAGGATCCGCCCATGCCGACGTCGGAGACCTACCCTCGCGCCTCCGAAATCACCGCGGTATCGCTTGTCGCCCGCGGCGTGCGCGCCTCCACCGTCCGGCTCCCGCCCTCGGTGCATGGCCATGGCGACCACGGCTTCGTGCCGATCCTGATCGATTTGGCCCGGCGCAAGGGCGTCTCGGCCTATATCGGCGAAGGGGAGAACCGCTGGCCGGCCGTGCACCGGCTCGATGCCGCCCGGGTCTATCGACTGGCGATCGAGCGCGGCGCCGTCGGCGGTCCGTTCCTGGCAGTCGCGGAAGAGGGAGTTCCCTTCAGGCAGATCGCCGAGGTCATCGGCCGTCGGCTCGATGTGCCCGCCGTCTCGCTCTCACGGGAAGAAGCGGCCGAGCATTTCGGCTGGTTCGGCATGTTTGCCGGCTTCGACGTCCCGACCTCGAGCGAGCATACCCGCGCGCTGCTCGGCTGGCAGCCGCAACAGCCCGGCCTCCTCGCCGATATCGACCACCCGGCCTATTTCGGTGGGTAGCGTAACCGTGCCCGCATATAAAAATGGAGCATTTCCGTGACTGGAAAAAAACGGAAATGCCTCCCGGCTTGGCTCGTGAGGAGAACCGGCGGCAGCCCGAGCTAGTGCGACCGGCTCTCGTTCCTATCGGCGGGATCGTAATTAATGTCCCAATCCTTCTCAGGCTTTTTCTTGCCGGGCGGGTTCTTGTTTACCGTCGCATCCTCGGAGCCGGTGATGACGGTCGGCTTGGCGCTGGCGACGCCGGTGCTCTTCCGGTCGGCCCGCGACTTGGCGAACTGGCCGGTCGCGTCTTTCTCGGGGTTGGCCATGTCAATCGCCCTTCTGCTTCAGCGCATCGCCGAGATCTCTGGTCTCGGGGTCGCGATTGTTTTCGCCATGCGCGTCACGGTCGCGATCCGGATCATCCTTGGCCTTCATGTAGCCGCGAGGCTTATTCCCCCTCGGCCCTTCCCAGCGGGGTGACTGGTCGGTCGTGCCGGGGGCGCCGTCTTTCGGTGTCGTCATGCCCATGTTCGTTTCTCCATGTTGAATTCGAACAACAGGCAAAACCCCGAACTGTTCCCGCCCAGTCTCACAAATGCCAGCCAGTCGGCCGATCTTTTGCTCTCACCGAACAGCCAGCCCCGGCGTTGGCGCAGAAAAATATGGAACAGTGTCGGCCTCCATCGGTTGACCACAGGTCGACCTCAAATATGGAGCCGAAAATGAGCAAGACCAACGCCCGTGAACTTCAGAAACGCGCCGAACAGCAGGTCAAGAACACCAGCGCCGGCGGCCACCTCGGCGGCACCTATTTCGGCCAACAGCCGGACGGAAAAACCGCCTCGGACAGCAGCAATGACAGCGCCAAGGCACGGCCCAACGACGGCAATTGAGATCGGAAGGCTGCCGCAACGCGTGTGACCTGATGCTATCCACTACCCGATGAATCCGTCGCGCCCAGCGCGCTGGGCGCACAAACGTCCGGGACCTCCCCGTCAGGCCCGAGTACGTACGCCGCAGGCGAGGTCTCCATTGGGCTGCGTCTGCGATGAATGCTGGTGGTGATCACAGACCGCCTCAGCTAAACAAGAAGTCGCCCGAGTTGAAATTTGTAAGCCCGCTGAGGGTGGTGATGTTGTCGAATTCAGCAACCAGCACCGCGCCGCCGGCTGAACTTGGGTTCTGATCGTAGTAGACCGCCGCATGGCCGAGATCCGTGTTGTGGAACACGAACAATGCCCCTGTGGTTATGTTGCTGTAACCATTGATGGTGCTCTGGACGGTTGCGTTCGTGACGCTCACGTCCGTTTTGACGGCAACCTCCGTTCCGGCAACATTGATCGTGCCGTTGTTTCCCACCTTCACATTGTCCACGTTTGTATTGTTGTTGCCGACGGCGAACTCGAACGTGCCGCCTCCGACGTCCAACTGGAACCTGTCCACGGTTGTGTTATTCGTCCCAGCGTTGAAGTCAGTCATATGGTTCGTGGTGGTGGCAAACTTTTGGAAAAAGAAGGTATCATTTCCCACGCCCCCGGTCAGGGTGTTGTTGCCAGCACCACCGTTTAGGGTGTCGTTGCCGTCTTGTCCGAAAAGAGTGTCGTCACCTCCGAGCCCGAACATCATATCGTTACCGCCACCGCCGTAGAGCATATCGTCGCCCGTTCCACCGGTCGGATTGTCCACTGAGTTGCCATTGCCACCGGTGATAATCGTGAACGTCTCGGTCTTTTCGAAGGCCGGGCCTATAGGATCACCGGTCTGCGTTGCCGTTACCGTCACTGAAAATGTACCGTTCGTCGATAGCGCATCCGAATGAAGCGTATTGTCGGTAATCGAAAACAAGCCCGGATTCGACTGCGAGGCAATGCTGAAGCTGAATCCACCTGCGTCGGGATCAGTCGCCGTCAGCAGCCCACTGAACTCAAAACTATTGAAGTTAACGCTATCCGCCGGAACGACAGGCGTCAGCTTAATGTCGGTCGGCGCCTGCCTAGCTGGACCATCATCTGCGCCGGTGATGGCGACGACGATGTTGTGGCTGGCCGTGCCGTCGAGCGAGCTGACGCTCAGCGTGTCGCTGACGGCGTCG
>NZ_MRDL01000023.1 GCF_002008365.1 Rhizobium leguminosarum bv. viciae USDA 2370 | reverse complement strand
AAGATTCCACTGATCTTGGCAGGTAATAAACCGTATCATTCCAAGGAAATTGATTCTGCTTAATCAAGCTGATCGACAAGCGAGAATCGGGGCAAATCACGGCCTTCTAGGCCGCCAGAACCGTCCTTTTGGAGCGCCCGTGGTCAAAGCCAAGAAATCAGCAACCGCCGTAGAGCGACGCGCCGAAGAACTCGACACCATTGCCGCGGTGCTGCCGATCGAGCGGCGCGACGAGCTCGCCCAACTCTTGACCGACCAGGATGTCGAGACGCTACGCCATCTGGTCAACCAGGGCATGGGCGACAATACGCTGCGGGCGCTGACCTCCGATCTGGCCTATCTCGAAGCCTGGGGCTTGGCCGCAACCCGGCATTCTCTCCCTTGGCCGGCGCCCGAGGCGCTGCTGCTGAAATTTGTCGCCCATCATCTCTGGGATCCGGAAAAGCGTGCTGCCGATCCGGATCACGGCATGCCGGCCGATGTCGACGAAAACCTTCGAAACCAGGGTTTTCTGAAATCCACTGGCCCGCACGCGCCCGCCACGGTGCGCCGGCGGCTGGCCAATTGGTCGACGCTGACCAATTGGCGCGGGTTTGACAGCGCCTTCGCCTCCCCTGCCCTCAAGTCGGCGATCCGCCTCGCCGTGCGCGCCGTCCCGCGGACGCGGGGTCGCAAGAGCGCCAAGGCGGTCACCGGCGACGTGCTGGCAAAACTGCTGGCGACTTGCGCGACCGACAGCCTGCGCGATCTGCGCGACCGAGCGATCCTCATGGTCGCGTTTGCGTCCGGCGGCCGCCGGCGCAGCGAGATCGCCGGACTGCGCCGCGAGCAACTGACCGTCGAGGCGCCGATCCCAGTCGAGAATGGCGCCCCCCTCCCCTCTCTCGCCATCCATCTCGGTCGCACCAAGACCAGCTCCGGTGAGCAAGACGATGTCGTCTATCTGACCGGCCGGCCGGTGGTGGCGCTCAATGCCTGGATGGCGGCAGCCAAGATCGAGAGCGGCAGCGTGTTTCGGGGGATCGGGCGCTGGGGGACTGTGTCGCGGCGGGCGATCGATCCGCAGTCTGTCAATGCCATTCTCAAGCAGCGGGCGGAGATGGCTGGGTTGGAGCCGGAGGAGTTTTCCGCTCATGGGCTGCGGTCAGGCTATCTGACAGAGGCCGCCATTCGGAACATCCCTCTTCTGGAAGCGATGGAGCAATCGCGACATCGATCCGTTCAGCAGGCTGCAGGCTACTACAACAACGTTACAAGGCGGAGCGGGCGTGCTGCACGGATGCTGTGAAAACAGTCGGCCCAAAGAGGACGCTGAGGCTCGCCGATGTAGAGTAAGACGGGGGCGTTGCCGTCAATCAGCCGCCCGCGGAGCTCCTCCCTCGCAAAACTCCAGAAACCGCGACGCCGGATCAGCGGTCTCCTCGAGCTCGACTAGAAGCAAATACGTGCAGCCCCTGTACCTTCACACCGCTTGGTGTCGGTCACGTTAGTCGTCCCTCAGCGGGCGCAGATGGAGCATCACGAGGGAACCTAGTACTCGCGAAACGGGGATACTGCTGATGTCTCTAAGCTTCTGGTCTGCATCCTCTCAGCCGCATCGAAATTAAATGCGTCGATGGCGTCCTTGGGGCCGGCCGGCCGGCTCTAAGAACAGGTCCGTCAAGACAATTGGGGCGATCTCGTGAGGCCTTGATCGATAAGGATGGCAAAAATCGTAATGAAGGATGTGGCGGTCGTCCTGCTTGCGCAAAGATGGCCCAGCACGGGATGAGGGGCGCAGGGCTCCGATAGTGACTGACAGCCTGCTGTCCGTCGGACCCAAGCGGTTCGGGAGGTGGTGAACCGCTTGAACACTCTGAGGGTAATACTGCAATGCAGAACATTGAAGTCCCGCGCTTGCACCGCGCACATATCTCGGCCTGCAAAAAAAGGATAGTCTTGTCGAATCCGGCCTATCCGACCATTCACATGCAGTCAGACTCAGGCCTGCAGGTTGTCCGCAGACATCTTGCCGGACTTGCGATCCTTTACCAGCTCATAGGTAATTTTCTGGCCGTCGTTGCCGGCCGCGCATGCCGGCCCGCTCCACTGCGGAAATATGGACGAACACATCGGCGCTGCCGTCGTCCGGCTCGATGAACCCGAAGCCCTTCGTTGCGTTGAACCACTTTACCATACCGGTCGCCATGACGTCTTCCTTTGATCAATCGCATTGCCGAAGCGTGCTCGGCTGACACTTTTTTTGCGGGCTGCACTGATAGACGCTTCTTGCCGCGGGGAAAGCCCATACTCACCGTCGAGGTGTCCCGGTACTCCTCGCTCTATCGCCGCGACGATGGTGCTACTTGTTACCTCGTTGTTTCACCCGGATGCTGATCGGACCGCCCTCGGCCTGGCGAATCTCAAACTGGTTCGTCTTGCGGATAAGATCGCTGAGTTTTCGGAAGCCGAATGTACGCGGGTCGAAATCCGGCGCCAGGTTCAACAACTGCTTGCCGACGGTGCCCAGGTTGACCCAGCCGTCATCGCTATCCTCCTGGGACAGTACCTTCTTGATCAGCGGCACGGCCGATGTTGCCGGCTGCAGCGGCTTGTCGGTGGAAGCAGTATTCTGCTCGTCCTTGATCGCGCCAGGAAGCAGATTTTCGGTATAGACGAACCGCCGGCAGGCCTGGCGAAAACTTTCCGGTGTCTTCTGCTCGCCGAAGCCGAATACATCGACACCCTGCTCGCGGATCCGGGCGGCAAGCCGCGTGAAATCGCTGTCCGAGGACACCAGGCAAAAGCCGTCGAACCGACCGCTGTGCAGCAAATCCATTGCATCGATGACCAAAGTGATATCGGAAGCATTCTTTCCCGTGGTATACGCGAATTGCTGCTGCGGGATAATCGCGTGCTTTGCGAGTACGTCCGCCCAACCCTTGGAGCGCGTGCCGGAAAAATCACCGTAGATGCGACGCACGCTCGCCTCCCCGATTTTGGCTACCTCTTCGAACAGCCCGTCGGCGATTTTAGCGGATGTATTGTCCGCATCAATCAGAACAGCCAGGCGCGGAGATCTAGTTTCAGACGGCATTGCACCTCCTCATTTTTAAAACGGTCTCGAAGGCCAGCAGAGCACGGCTCGGACCAGGCAAGCAACTTCATTTAACTCGCCCATCGGACCGAGCGAAAACCTGCCTCGTCGGATGATGTCAGTAGCCGCCAGCCGAGTTGATCTACCCTTCCCCGCTCCAGCATCCGCCGATCGCAAAACCCTGACAGCTGTCAGGGTTTTGACCAGCCGACCACAAGCATAGGCAACCAACTATCCCGTCCTGCGATTGCTATCGCCATCGACCCGAAGCAGCGCCATAAGCGCCGGGCCAAGTGAAAATTCGCCCCGTGCCGCCTTCCGTGTCAGGTCTCGCAGATATCCGCCAGGCGAGTTGATGTGCCCTGCCCGCTCAAGGATGCAGGCGATCGCCGTGGCCGCACTTTCCGGCCCCATCACCTCGCAGGCCTCCTGATAGGCTGAGGGGCTGACGCCCAGCATCGACCGGACGACCACCGCTGCACCCATCATCTCGCGCCAACTTCCGATCGTACCGCCCGGGCCATATATCGCGATCTCGGGGCAAGCCCGCATCACCATGCCAAGTGGAAAAATCCGGACTGGCTCCCGCTTCGGCCGATCATCGTCCACCGCCTTTGCGCCCTGCTCGTTTTCAGAGCTAGGTTCAAGTTCATTGATGGATTCGGTGTTTGAATTCTGTATGTGACGCTCACTTTGGTCACCATTGGTGCTATTATTTTCGTCTTTTTGCTGCACTTCCAGGATGTTGACCGCCTCCTGCAGCAGGAGCTCCATCTCGTCCAGGATTGAATTCACATCGCTGAGCGTCGGAGCGCGCGGAATCCTGCCTACGAGACCGACGTACATCGCTTCGATGTTTTCCCAGTTGCCTGACGCACCTTCCTCGATCGCGGCAGAAATGAGCTTTCGAACGTCACGCCGGCATATTGTCAAATTCTCCTTCGCCCGACGGAGGGCGAAACGATCTGCAACGACCTGTTGCGCCATCATGGCAAGCTCATCTGTTCGCATGAGCAACGGTGACAGATCAAAGCCGAATGCGCTATCGATCGCACCCGCCTTGTCCTTCCGGGCGTAGCGCTTTCCATTCGCGCTGTCCTTCCGCACGATCAGTCCTGCCTCAACGAGAAGGGCCAGATGTCTGCGAAGGGTAGCGCCGGCGATACCGTGCGCCCGAAGTGTCAATTGTGTGTTGGACGGAAAAACGATGAGTTGCGCATCCTGGCGCAATTCGGTGTCTGGATGAAAGCTCAGGAGCGCGTCAAGGACGGCCAGGCTGCGATCCTGCAGGCCAAGCAGCTCCCTTGCTTCGGATGCGTCCCGAAAGACTTTCCACTTGTCCGCTGTCTTGCCCGGCTTAATCTTACTCGTCTCCATTTGCCGCTTCACCAGGGCAAGCGTCGCCGGCCGCCGCCCAAAGGGCGTCGTCACACTTCCAATCTGCATTTTCTTCACCTTCAAAAAGGCAAAAGAAACCTGCTCACCAAATTACGGTGCCAAAGACTCTTGACTGGGATTCGGGGAAATGCGATTCTCTAGTTGTCACACATTGAGAGAGGCTTCCACGACGGCAACGTTTGGGGGGCCTTTTTCTTTTGCAGTTCGTCCTTTTTTATCTCCAAACCCTGACAGCTGTCAGGGTTTCTCGTCTTCTCGCAGGCGGACAAAGCGCTCCGTTAGCGCTGGGAGCTCCGCTTCAACAAACTTCAAAAAGTCGACCCCGAGTGAACCCTCAGCCGAAATTCGAACCTCTTTCGAGGATCTCAACAGGGCGCCAAGCTTCGTTCCGCTTTTGTCTGTAATCGGGCTTGGCTCTCTCCGACCAGCCGATACTGGCTTGATGGCGTTCAATGCACGCTGAAACCTTTGATCGGACGTCTCAACCGCATCGCCCCTCCTAACCAGTGCCGCCCTTAGGGCATCGAGCGCTCCCGTGTCGCCCGCAACCGTCTTGGCAAGGTCGAGCCAACGTGGCCGCCCGATCTTCGGCGCTCGCCCAATGGCCTCGATGATATCCGCGGGAACGATCCTGTAGACATTCCGCATCCGAGCCAGTTCTGCGTCCTCGATCGAAAGCGCAGCGTAGATGTGCCGAGGCTTGATCCCCGCATCATCCATTCGCGATGCAAACAACGCGCGCTCGATCCAGGTGAGGTCTTGGCGACCCGCGTTTTCGATGCCTTGTGCAAGAACTAGGTCGAGGTCGGAAATCTCGACTTCGAGAGCGCGAACAGGCCTGTCAAGCTGCCTAGCAGCGAGCCATCGTCGATGACCGTAGACGATCTGATAGCGACCTGGGGAGGAGGGATGTTTGCGGACCTGGACGGGAACCTGTTGCCCCTCAGTCTCGATCGACCGTTTGAACGCCTCGAAGCTCGTTGCGTCATCGTCCGGCAGTCTGTCCGGATAAGGGGATGGGTCGATGAGCGACGGATCCAACTCGCGAACCGAACCACCGCCTGACTCCACGATAGCCTTCAAGCGATCTCGCTCTGTTCGAATGTCGTCGATTGCTCGGTGTGCAGCACCGATCACACCTGCTCCGACACGATTTCCGAGAACCAGGGCAGGGGCCTGCGACGGCTGCTGTTGATCCGCAGCCTGATCGCTTTCCAGCTCTGCGGAAAGCAACCCGAAGCTGGCGACAATCGACTTGCGAGGGGATTTGCTCATGTCCGCCCCCAGCTCTCATTGACAAGGCGAACAATCGCCTCGTTCACAGCATCTACCGCCTCGCGGGCACGCTTGTGAGTATCGCGTCCGATCTGTCCCAATTCGAGCTCGTATACCGAGCGTTTCGCCAAGCCGGCTGCCTCAACGGCGGTGCTTTCAATGGCGGTCGGCAATAATACATCGGAGCCGAACAGGTGCCGAAGCATCGCAACGACTTGCGACTGTGGCGCGTCATTGGGGTCGTGTCGTGTAACCAGATACCGGATGAAGTCCTGGTCCAACTGAGCGCCGCTCTCGTTCAGAACACTAATCAGATCACCCATCATGAGAAGGAACTGGCTCATTGACGCGACGTCCAGCATGGCCGGGTGGACCGTAATGATCATGCTAGTCGCGGCGTATATCGCGCTCAAGGTCAGAAAGCCGAGGGACGGCGGAGTGTCGAGAATCACGATGTCGTAGTCCGCCTCGACTTCCAAAAGGGCGAGTTTCAGCCGCTCAAAAAAGATTGCGCCGGAGTTGCCCTTGTTCGCCAAGATCCGTGGCGTTTCGTGCTCATACTCCATGACTTCAAGATTGCCAGGAATGAGGTCGATGCCATCGAAATATGTCCTGCGAATTATATGGCGGATGGGACGACGCTCGGCGTCATCGTAACGCAAAGCCGCATAGATCGTTTCATTCGACCCGACATCAACTTCTGGCTGAGCACCGAACAAAGCGGACAAGGATGCTTGCGGGTCCAGGTCGAGTGCGAGGACGCGATACCCATGAAGGGCGAGATAGTGGGCAAGGTGGACACAGGTTGTCGTCTTCGCGCTGCCGCCCTTGAAGTTGGCTATCGCAAGAACCTGGAGGTGCTCCCCGGCACGACGACGAGGAAGGAATCGCAAGGCGTCTGCAGGTTTCTGCATCGCGAACAATTCACGCAGTTCATTGATCTGGTCCAGTGTGTAGACGCGATGGTTATTTTCCAGCCTACTCGGAATCGGCCCACGTCCTTCGGTGGACATGAGCTTCAGGGTGGAATCGGGTATAGACGTCAGCTTCGACACTTCGTTGGTCAGAAAGGGACGCAGGGTCTTTTCCGATTTTGGCGGATACATACGAGTTCTGAGCTGCTGCAATTGCCCGGACAGAAGCCCGGCATGGCGCATGATTTTGCTGCCGGCATCTTCCTTCGAGCCAACACTTGCTTCTACTCGGTTTGCTATCGCCATCTGTCCCTCTTGGCGGCTTTTCGCCGGTTTACCGGCCATTGCCCGCTAAAAATAGAACACGATTCTCCGAACTGGTCCAGAGGTTTAGGGTTAACAAAAGGTTAACGACCGGGGACAATCTGCATAAGGCTGTTCCGATTTTTGCTTTACCGCTCCGGGGGTTAGCCTCAAAGGCCTGGCTCCCTGATCCCGGAATGTTCTCCTGTGAATCCTACAAATCCGAACAGTGTAGCAGCAAGCAGATTAGGCGGCTCTGTAGCGCCACACCCCTTATGACCGCGACTCACCTCGCTACGTGCATGTTGAATCCTACAACTGCCCTCCGATTCCAAACTGTGCTGATTTCCCGCCGACCAACAACGACGGAGAAAGATCATGCGGGCTCTCGCGCTCTCAACACCCCGGACGATCCAAGAGGCGCATCTCCTACACATCCACTATCAGCTTCGTGCTCGGGTCTTTTCCGATCGCCTGGGTTGGGAAGTCGATGTAACGGCGGGGTGCGAGTCCGATCGTTTCGACGCGCTTCGGCCGACCTATATTCTCGCCATCGCAGAGACGGGCGAATTGGCGGGGTGCGCAAGGCTTCTTCCTGCGCTCGGACCGACAATGGTGGCCGACGTTTTCCCGTCGCTGCTCCCCGACGGCCAACTCAAGGGGCATGCCGCGATGATCGAGAGTTCTCGCTTCTGTGTCGACACGGCTCTCGCGGAGGGGAGGGGCGCCGGCTCGGTCCATGAAGCGACGCTGACCATGTTCGCTGGCATCATCGAATGGTGCCTGGCAAACGGGTACACTGAGATTGTTACGGTGACCGATCTTCGGTTTGAGCGCATCCTCGCCCGCGTGGGGTGGCAGCTGCATCGTTTAGGCGAACCCAAGAAGATCGGCGTGACGACGGCCGTAGCGGGCACGCTGGCCGCCAATGCGGCCACGTTCCTCAGGCTTCGCCCCTCCAACTACCGTTCTGAACTCGCCCCCTGTCAGCCAGGCAGCGTAAGGAGAAATCCGTGAACCAGCTTCGCTCTCACCCTCGGCTCGTCCGCAAACTTCAGGAGGCGCTCGGCGACCAGCTTTGTGTTGCCCTGGACGACGCGAACGTCGTCGAGATCATGCTTAATCCGGACGGAAAGTTGTTCATCGAACGGCTCGGTCACGGCGTTACGCCCGCCGGCGAGATGTCGTCGGCTGCAGCGGAGATGGTGATCGGTACAGTGGCGCACGCGCTTCAGTCAGAGGTCGACACGGAACAGCCAATCATCTCCGGCGAGCTGCCAATCGGTGGCCACCGCTTCGAGGGACTGTTGCCGCCCGTTGTCACCAAGCCTGCCTTCACGATTCGTCGCCGGGTATCGCGCCTCATTCCGCTCGAAGACTATATTCGCGCCGGCGTGATGACAGAATACCAAGCCGCCACGATCCGCAGTGCCATTTCCACGAGGCTGAACATCATCATTTCCGGCGGAACGGGCTCGGGCAAGACGACGCTAGCGAACGCGGTCATCCACGAGATCGTCAAATCTGCGCGCCAGGATCGTCTCGTCATTCTTGAGGATACCGCGGAAATCCAATGCGCAGCCGAAAACGCCGTTCTCCTGCATACCAGCGATTCGATCGACATGGCGCGGCTCTTGAAGAGCACAATGCGCTTGCGCCCCGACCGGATCGTCGTTGGCGAAGTTCGCGACGGCGCGGCCCTGACGTTGCTCAAGGCCTGGAACACCGGTCACCCAGGCGGCGTGGCGACCATTCACTCGAACACCGCCATGTCAGCGCTACGTCGGCTTGAACAGCTGACCGCCGAAGCAAGCCAGCAGCCGATGCACGAGGTGATCGGGGAGGTCGTCGACTTGGTCATCTCGATCGAGCGAACGCCGCGTGGGCGGCTTGTTCGCGACATCATTCAAGTCGAGCGGTTCATCAACGGACAGTACGAGATCGAATCCGATCAGCTCACCGAAGAACAGGAGGCGCGCCATGTCGCGTAAGCATACCCTCATCGCCGCCGCGCTCTTGGCGGCGCCCATCGTTCTTGCCTCAGTCGCGCCGGCGCTCGCCAGTTCCGGCGGCAGCCTCCCATGGGAAGGGCCACTGCAGCAGATTCAGGAGTCGATCACCGGCCCGGTCGCGGGTGCGATCGCGCTTGCAGCCGTGGCCATTGCCGGCGGCATGCTCATCTTCGGCGGCGAGCTCAACGATTTCGCACGGCGCCTTGTGTACGTCGTTCTCGTCGCCGGCATCCTGCTCGGCGCCACCAACATCGTCGGCCTGTTCGGTGCGACCGGCGCTTCGATCGGGCTAACCGACGAGCAGGTCACGTCAATTGGTTCGAACGGGGGAGGGGAGGGAGATGATGGCTGAGTCCGTGTCCGGCTTGCGACGCAATCGCATCCATCGTGCCCTCTCGCGCCCGAACCTTCTGATGGGCGCGGACCGCGAATTGGTGCTGATCACCGGCCTTGCGGCCGTCATTCTCATCTTCGTGGTTCTCACGGTCTATTCGGCGCTCTTCGGCATCGCCGTCTGGATCGTCATCGTCGGGGCGCTCAGGATGATGGCGAAGTCGGATCCGCTCATGCGCCAAGTCTATATCAGGCACATTTCTTACAAGCCCTACTACAAGGCAACCACTTCGCCGTGGCGCCGGTATTGAGGAGGCGGCCATGGTAGCTCTCAAACGCTTCCGGGTAACCGGCCCGTCCTTCGCCGATCTCGTTCCCTATGCCGGCCTCGTCGACAATGGTGTTCTCCTCTTGAAGGACGGAAGCCTGATGGCCGGCTGGTACTTCGCGGGACCGGACTCGGAAAGTGCGACCGACCTTGAGCGCAACGAGTTGTCGCGGCAGATCAATGCCGTTCTGTCACGGCTCGGAAGCGGCTGGATGATCCAGGTCGAGGCCATCCGTATTCCGACAGTCGACTATCCATCAGAAGATCGATGCCATTTCCCCGACCCCGTGACCCGCGCAATCGATGCCGAGCGTCGGGCGCATTTCGCGCGCGAGCAGGGGCATTTCGAGAGCAAGCATGCGCTGATCCTGACCTACCGGCCACTTGAGTCCAAGAAGACTGCACTCAGCAAATACGTCTATTCGGATGAGGAGAGCCGGAAGAAGTCCTACGCGGACACGGTGCTCTTCGTGTTCAAGAACGCGGTGCGTGAGCTTGAGCAGTATTTTGCCAACACACTTACGATCCGGCGAATGGAAACCCGCGAAACACTTGAGAGGGGAGGGGAGCGAATTGCCCGGTATGACGAGTTGCTCCAGTTCGCCCGATTCTGCACCACTGGGGAAAGCCATCCAATCCGGCTTCCCGATATTCCGATGTATCTCGACTGGATTGCCACGGCGGAGCTTGAGCACGGACTGACGCCAAAGGTCGAAAACCGTTTCCTCGGCGTCATCGCGATCGACGGTCTGCCGGCCGAAAGCTGGCCGGGGATTCTGAACAGCCTTGATTTGATGCCGCTGACCTATCGATGGTCATCACGCTTCATTTTTCTCGATGCCGAAGAGGCCCGACAGAAGCTCGAACGCACGCGGAAGAAATGGCAGCAGAAGGTCCGGCCGTTCTTCGACCAGATCTTCCAGACACAAAGTCGATCCGTCGACCAGGACGCGATGACCATGGTCACCGAGACCGAGGATGCGATCGCGCAGGCCTCGTCGCAACTGGTTGTCTATGGCTATTACACACCGGTCGTCGTGCTGTTCGACCGCGATCGCGAAGGACTCCTGGAGAAGGCCGAAGCGATCCGGCGGCTGATCCAGGCGGAAGGTTTCGGGGCGCGGATCGAAACGCTCAACGCCACCGACGCCTATCTCGGCAGCTTGCCGGGCAACTGGTATTGCAACATCCGTGAGCCGTTGATCAACACCAGCAATCTCGCAGACTTGATTCCGCTGAACTCGGTCTGGTCGGGAAACCCGGTCGCGCCATGCCCCTTTTACGCAGCGAAATCCCCGCCCTTGATGCAGGTTGCGAGCGGATCGACGGCGTTTCGTCTGAATCTGCACGTCGATGATGTCGGCCACACGCTGATCTTCGGTCCAACGGGTTCGGGCAAGTCAACACTGCTCGCCCTGATAGCCGCGCAGTTTCGCCGGTACGAAAATGCGCAGATCTTCGCCTTTGACAAAGGCAGTTCACTTCAACCCCTGACGCTCGCAGCCGGCGGCGATCATTATGAGATCGGCGGCGACAATGCGGAAGAGGGGAGGGCGTTGGCCTTCTGCCCGCTCTCCGATCTCAAAAGTGACACCGACCGGGCTTGGGCGACAGAATGGATCGAGATGCTGGTCGGTCTCCAGGGTGTCACGATCACACCCGATCATCGTAACGCCATCTCTCGGCAAGTCGGACTGATGGCGAGCGCATCCGGTCGCTCGCTCTCGGATTTCGTCAGCGGCGTGCAGTTGCGCGAGATCAAGGACGCATTGCATCATTACACCGTCGATGGCCCGATGGGCCAGCTCCTCGATGCGGAAGAGGACGGCCTCACACTCGGCGCCTTCCAGACCTTCGAAATCGAGCATCTGATGAATATGGGCGAGCGCAATCTCGTGCCGGTGCTGACCTACCTGTTCCGCCGGATCGAGAAGCGGCTGGATGGGTCGCCCAGCCTGATCGTGCTCGACGAGGCGTGGCTGATGCTTGGCCACCCTGTATTCCGCGACAAGATTCGCGAGTGGTTGAAGGTACTGCGCAAGGCGAATTGCGCTGTCGTTCTTGCGACCCAATCGATCTCCGATGCCGAGCGGTCCGGGATCATAGATGTACTTAAGGAATCCTGCCCGACAAAGATATGCCTCCCAAATGGCGCCGCTCGCGAGTCGGGGACGCGAGAATTCTACGAGCGCATCGGCTTCAACGAGCGACAGATCGAGATCGTCGCTACCGCCATGCCGAAGCGCGAATACTACGTCGCCACGCCAGAAGGCCGGCGGCTCTTCAACATGTCGCTTGGGCCAGTCGCGCTGAGCTTTGTCGGCGCGTCGGGCAAAGAGGACCTCAAACGCATCCGCGCACTGAAATCCGAACATGGCCACGACTGGCCGATCCACTGGCTTGAAACGAGAGGAGTTCACGATGCCGCATCGCTACTCACGTTCGAATAGATGGCTCGCCTGCTTGGCGGCCGCCGCTCTCACGATCGGAGCTGCAGGCTCTGTGCAAGCCGGTACAGCCACCGGCGCTGCGACCGAATGGACGCAGCTCGCCAACAATGCGCAGCTCGTGGATCTCATGAAAAGCTCCGGCATCCAGGTCGACAATCAGCTGACCCAGATCAGCCAGCTTGCAGAGCAGATCCAGAACCAGCTGAAGATCTACGAGAACATGCTGCAAAACACGGCGCAGCTTTCTGACCATGTCTGGGGTCAGGTCGAAAGCGATCTCAACCAGCTGCGCAGCATCGTCGACCAGGGACAGGGCATCGCCTTTTCGATGGGGAATGCGGACGACGTTCTTCAGCAGCGCTTTCAAAGCTATGCCGATCTCAAGACCAACTTGCCGGACAACGCGACGTTCTCCTCGACCTACCAGTCCTGGTCGAACACCAACCGCGACACGATCGCCAGCTCGCTGAAAGCGGCGAGCCTCACGGCCGACCAGTTCGATAGCGAGGAAGATACGATGTCCTCGCTGCGGTCGATGTCCGAGACGGCTGACGGGCAGATGAAGGCTCTGCAAGTCGGGCATGAAATCGCCGCTCAGCAGGTTGCCCAGATGCAGAAGCTTCGGGGCCTTGTCTCGCAGCAGATGACGATGATGGGAACCTGGCTGCAGACGGAACAGACAGACAAGGACCTGGCACAGGCGCGGCGGGAGAAATTCTTCAACGCCGAGGTCAAGAGCGTTCCGGAAGGCCAGAAAATGGAACCGCGATGGTGAGCCGCCCCGTCCTGATTGCCTTGCTGTTGGCTGTCGCCGCTGCATCGTCTGCAGCGATAGTGCTGATCGTCAATTCCCGAAACACAGGAATACCCGCGCTCACCGAGGAGCAGCGCGCCGTCCGGGAAAAATTCTTCGGCTCCGACAAAGAGCTGCCGCCGATCGAGGAAGGTCAGGAGATGAGCCCGAGATGGTGAAGGTAACTGTCGCACGCTCGTTCCTGATTACAGGTCTCTTTTTCCTCACCTATGCTGTTCCCGCATTCGCGCAGGAGGGACAGGTTCTCACGGAACTGGAAAACCAGGTCTCATCCGCTGCGAAGGGGTGGGAGACCACCATTATGGAGGCAGCGAAATCCCTATTCTGGATTCTTGCAACGATCGAGATCGGCATTGCGGCCGTTTGGTTGGCGATCCAGTCAGCCTCACTGGACAGCTGGTTCGCCGAACTGGTGCGGCGGATCATGTTCATCGGGTTCTTCGCATTCGTTCTGACCCAGGGTCCGACCTTTGCGCGAGCGGTGGTCGACAGCCTTTTCCAGATTGGCGCCGGCGGTGGTTCAGCTTCGCCTGCTGAAGTGTTCGATGCCGGCATCCGCGTCGCCTCCCAAATGTCGCAACAAGCACAGTTCGGGGTGTTCGAAGACAATGCGCTCGCGATTGCCGCCGTTCTTGCCATGGGCATCGTTGTCATCTGCTTCTCGCTGGTTGCCGCTATTTTCGTGTCGGTCATGGTCGAAATGTATGTCGGCTTGCTCGCCGGCATGATCATGCTCGGGCTGGGTGGTTCGTCCTTCACGAAAGACTTTGCTGTTCGATACCTCGTCTATGCCTTTGGCGTCGGCATGAAGCTCATGGCCTTGGTGATGATCGCCAAGATCGGATCGAACGTCCTGCTTGGCCTTGCTCAAGCACCGACTGCCTCGTCGGATCAGTTCGTCACGACCTTGGCCATCGCCGGTATCTCCGTCGTCGTCTTCATCATCGCCATGTATGTCCCGAGCATCATCCAGGGCGTCGTCCAGGGCGCATCGGTATCCGGAGGAATGGAAGCGATCCGCCACGGCGGGCAAACGGCGTCTTTTGCCGCCGGTGCTGGCTTCCTCGCCGCCGGCGCTGCGGGAGCGGGGTTTGCGGCGGCTCAAGCCGCACGGGCTGGCGGTTCATCCATTGCAGGTGCTGCTCTTCGCGGCGTGGGCGCGAGCTTCGCTTCCGGCGCGCAAGCAGCCGGATCTGCCGCGAAGGAAAAGGCAATCGGCTCTCCGGGCGCTTATGCCGGGTCCATTCTCGGACTGGCCAATGCGAAGCTCGATGAACAGCGCGGCGGTCATAGCGGACCGAAACCTCCTCCCGAACGCAACGACAAACCGTAATCGAGACAAGGGAAGAATAAATGGCAGCGAACCGCGCCCCGGAAAACCCGTATCTTGCCGCCCGCCAGGAATGGAGCGAACGCTATGGCTCCTATGTGAAGGCCGCAGCCGCATGGCGCATTGTTGGTGTCCTCGGTCTGGTCATGGCCGTCATCGGCTTCAGCTACGCGATGTATCTGAGCACGCAGGTGAGGCTCGTGCCTTACATCGTCGAGGTCGACAAGCTCGGAACCGCAGTCACGGCAGGCTTTCCGGAACAGATCGAGTATGCCGATGTCCGCGTGGTGCGCGCCACACTCGGTAACTTCGTCACGAGCTTTAGATCGGTCACGCCGGATGCGGTGGTGCAGAAGCAATATATCGACCGCACCTACGCCCTTCTTCGCACGTCCGATCCGTCGACGGAGAAGGTCAACGCCTGGTTTCGAGGCAATTCTCCGTTCGAGAAGGCGAAGTCTTCGACAGTTGCCATCGAGGTCAACAACATCGTGGCGCTTTCGAACCAGACCTATCAGATCGACTGGACGGAATACGAGCGAGACCGCAAGGGCAAGGAGATCGGCACGCGGCGGTTCCGCGGGATCGCAACGGTGACGCTCACCGCGCCACAGGATGAGGCGACGATCCGCCTCAATCCAATCGGCCTCTACGTCCGAGATTTTGACTGGACGGCACAGCTTTAAGGGCAGGGAATCTTTCAATGAAAAAAACGGGATTAATCGCAGCCGCCGGCTGCATAGCCGGACTCTTGCTAGCGGCGGGCGCGCAGGCGCAAAGCATGACGAGCAACGAGGTGAAAGGAACAAATCTTTCCAGAAAGTGGCGCGGCACGCAGGGACTGGTCACGACAGGTCCGGACGGAAAGGTCATCTTTCTGTTCGGCGAGACCCAGCCGTCCGTCGTCTGCTCTCCTCTACAGGTCTGCGACATCGAACTTCAGGGTGGCGAGATCGTTCGCGACGTCCTCGTCGGCGACACCGTGCGCTGGAAGGTAGAGCCGGCCACCTCGGGTGCCACAGGCGGACAGGCCATCCATCTCATCGTCAAACCATCTGAGCCAGGGCTTCTCACCTCGATGGTCGTCACCACGTCACGTCGAACCTATCACATCCAGCTCAAATCCCATCCCAGCCAGTACATGGCGCGCATTGGCTTCGAATATCCGGAAGACGTGTCCACCAAGCTCGCCGACATAAACGCCCGTCTCGAAACGGGCGGCATTCCGGGCACAGCGCCGGACAAGCTGAACTTCTCCTACTCGGTGAGCGGGAGCGCGCCCTGGAAACCGAAGCGGGTCTATTCTGACGGGGTGAAGACCTACATCCAGTTCCCGAAGTCGATCTCCGGTCAGGATGCACCTGTACTCTTCGTCGTCTCCGGCGGTCAAAATCGCATCGTCAACTATCGCATGAAGAACGACATGATGACCGTCGACTATGCGATCGACAAGGCGATCCTCGTTTCCGGCGTCGGTTGGCGGCAACAGAAGATCACCATCCGGCGGGGAGGCTGACCTATGGGCAAGCTTCTCGGATATTTCGTCGTGGCCGCGCTGCTCTCCGGTTGCCAAACGGCCGACGACGCCCTGACCACCAGCTCAACCCCGGTGGCCGTTACTAGACCAGCCGCGAGCGCCATCGCCGGCGACATGGCAAGCCGCCTGGCTGAACAGATCGGGCCAGCCGGTGCTACGACGACGATCAAAATGGCGAAAGACACGTCGGAGTTTGCGACCGCCCTCGAAGCGGCCCTGAAGGGGTGGGGCTATACGGTCGTCACGGACAGCAAAGTCGCCAAAGACATCAAGCCGGTCGAGCTTTCCTATTCGATCGAGGGCTTCGACGGGCAGGTTTTGGCGAAGCTCTCGACGCCATCCATCGCTCTCGGCCGTGCTTACACGCCGACGGCGGCGGGTGCTGTGCCGGCCAGTCCCCTTTCGATCATGCAGCGCAACTGACGGAGATTACCATGGTCCAGTCGCTCCAGCTTGGCACGTCCAGCCAAGCCGATGATCAGCAGGGCATGCGCCGGCTCAACCGCCTGCCGATCATCGTCGCCATCATTGTCATCGTGCTGTTCGTTAGCATCGTCGTGATTGGTCTGTCGCTGCGCGGGCTTTCCTTCAATCGTGGCGACATCGAGGGTGCTTCCAATAGCCCTGCGACCAGTTTCGGCGACCAGCTTAAGCGGGGTGTTACGGACGGCATTATCGGTGACCCAGAAAAGCAGGAGGTGTTTCAGCCGACACCAATCGTCATCGAGAAAGAGGAAAAGCAGGAACCGGTCGTCGAGCGCCAACCGACAGATCGACAAGATCGCCGACAAAGGCTCGAATCCGAAGAGGAGTGGAAGGCTCGACTGAAGCGAGAGCAGGATGAGCAATATATGCGCGAGGCACAACGCCAGCGGATGGCGCGTCTCCAGGCCCGTTCCACGGCGCTCGATTCGCCACTGAAGGTCGACATCTCCGATGTCGAGAAGGCTGCAAGCTCCACCAATGACACGGGCCGCCAGCCGACAAACGTCGCAGCAAACAGCGCCTCAGACCTTTATGCCGCCGCCATGAAATCCGGCCTGACGGGAGAGAACGTCGATCAGAACGGGCAGACGTCGAAGGAGGACTTCTTCAATCAGGACATCAAGGATCTTGGCTACCTGCCAAACCAGGTGGTGCCGCAGATGTCACCCAATGAATTGAAGCGCGGCTCAGTCATTCCCGCCACCTTGATCACCGGCCTGAATTCCGATTTGCCAGGGCGGATCACGGCTCAGGTCAGCCAGAATGTCTACGACAGCGCGACCGGCTATCGCCTTCTCATCCCGCAGGGCGCAAAGCTGTTCGGCCGTTACGATTCCAAGGTGTCCTTTGGCCAGGAACGTGTGCTCGTCGTCTGGACGGACCTCATTTATCCGAATGGGGCTACGCTGCAGATCGGAGGCATGGCTGGCACCGACGCCGAAGGATATGGCGGCTTCCAGGATAAGGTCGACCGCCATCTCTGGAGGACGTTCGGTTCGGCTGCGCTGGTGGCAATCATCGGAACTGGTATCGATATGTCGATGCCTGAGAGTTCGACGCTCGCGACGCAGGACACGGCCTCGGATGCAGCACGACGTAATTTTGCCGAATCATTCGGCCGGGTAGCGGAAGAGACGATCTCGAAGAATCTGAACGTTCAGCCGACAATTCGCATCCGGCCGGGCTACAAGTTCAACGTCCTGGTCGATCAGGATATTGTTTTTCCGTCAGTCTATAGCGGCCGCTAACCAGCTAGTGGACCCTCAGATTTTCGCTTGTCGCTGAACATCGCGAGGTCATTCCGCGCGGCGGCGCAGGTGTGACTAAAAATCTCTACAAAAATCATCGTCTTTAGATCAGAAAGAGTTGAATACTCGGCAGAGGTGAATAGACCTAAGGGATGCAACGAACGTGGATCTGCTTCGCGTAGAAGCAACCGCCATGTGGTCCAATGTCCCATGTGGCTCCGGCTAGCCGAACGGTGCCAACCGGTACCTAGCGGCGTCAGAATGGCGCCACGAGTGGGAGGCTTGCACCGTCGCAAAAGGAGAAAAGTTAGTGGACGGTGACCTTCGCTCTCTCATCGATATGACAGAAGCCGCACATGATGAACGTATGATCAAAAGTGCTTTGAAGACATTTGCGCACGCATGTGGCTTCGACCGTTTTGCTTATCTGCAGACCGAGGGGTTGGAAATCCGCACATTCAACTCCTATCCGGAGGAATGGCAGGGCGTTTATCTCGAAGGCCAGTACTCCCGCATCGACCCGGTCGTTACTGAAGCCAAGCGTCGCATGGAAATGTTTTCCTGGACGGCCGACGATTGGCCCGCTCGTGGAACCTCCGAACTCAGGCGTTTTCGGGACCAGGCGATCGATTACGGCATTCGGAGTGGGGTGACTATACCCGTCGAAGGAAGTTTCGGGTCGACGATGATGTTGACGTTTGCATCCTCAGCTCAGACGGCTGACGCTAAAAAGCTGCAGGATGCGCAAAAAGCGATCCAGGCGGTACTGGCGATCCACTACCGCCTGAAAATCATAGCTGCGACGACGATTGTCGCTCCGAAACGGGTACTTTCACCAAGAGAAGCAACGTGCCTAATGTGGGCGGCAAAGGGCAAAAGCGCTCCGGAAACCGCAATGTTGACAGGGATTAATCCGAGGACAGTGCAGCACTACCTTGATAAAGCGCGCGAAAAGCTCGAAGCAGCAACCGTTCCGCAACTTGTCGCGATCGCCAAAGATCACGGTCTGGTATGAGCGTCAGGCTTCGCCATCTGGGGCAACTTTAGGGACGTAGCCAAGCGCATCGATGATTTCCGACAACAACTCCTGCTGGGCTTCGGATTTTTTCTGACGTGCGACATACTCATCCTGCAGGCTTTTGAGTACGGCGGCGGAGACCGACGGATCGGCGCTCGCGCGAGTCCATTCCTCATAGACAGCCTCATCGGCGGCAATAAGATGGCGGTGCTCACGGATCGCAGCAACTGCCAGCACCTCTAGTTCTGACTCTTCCATCAAACTGTGGCGAGATGAGCCCACATCGTTCATCCGCTTCTCCCTAACTTCATTCTGCTGCCCGAACCTAAGGCTGCGGCCTTATTATATCGGTTGAGCGCCATCACAATATCCGCTGAGCATCATCTGGGTCCTGTGCAATTTCATCTCGCGCCTCTCCATACCGACGTCGAAGAGTGCAGGGACTTGAACGACACTGTCTTGCTTATTTGCTCAAAAGGATTCGACCCTCGCTTGTGCTGTAGAGAATACTCCGTGGTAGGAAACTCATCAAGCCGCTGTTCTCCGGATCATGGAGATTCGAGAGGTATTTGCGCGTAATTTGCGAGCTGCACGGCAGGCTAAAGGCTTGTCCCAGGAGGAACTCGCCCATCGCGCGGACATCGATCGCACCTACATCAGTTCGCTCGAGCGTAGCGTCTACAATGCAAGCATCGATGTCGTTGACCGTTTGGCGACAGTCTTGGGCATCGAAGCCTGTGAGTTACTGAAACGGCCCCCGGAGGAGTCACAGATGCCAACCGCCGAGCTTGACGATTAAGAGAAGTTGTCCTGCGGACTGACGAGTTCATGCCCGGCCGGCAATGCTTTCACGTCAATTGGCTAGGTCCGTCGGCAAGGCTACATCTTTACTCTTGACGACCACTGGATTTGTCAGCTCTCATCCAATCGAGGCAACTATTCGTGGTGAAGAATTCACAAGGCGATGATGGCTTTCTCGGCTTTAGGGATTGTGATACAAATCCTAGGATAATAGATCCAATTCTCCGAGCTTTTATATCAATGCCCAGGCCCGTCACGCAACGCCAAATTGCCCGCACCGTGCTAACTGAGCGCGGAATAGCACGTTTGGTGGAACTGCGGAACGCAGGTGTGACGGCTGCCACCATGAGCCGAATGGAACGAGATGGTGAAGTGCTCCGGCTTGCCCGCGGTCTTTATCAACTTCCTGATGCGCAGCTCGACGTCAACCACAGTCTGGCGGAGGTTGCCAAACGCGCGCCAAAAGGCGTTATCTGCCTCGTTTCAGCATTGGCGTTCCACGGCCTGACAGATCAGCTCCCGGGACAAATCTGGCTTGCCATAGCCCGTAAGGACTGGGCTCCGAAACTGGACAGCCCCGCTATGCGCATCGTGCGTTTCACAGACAGCCTTCTCAACGAAAGCGTCGAAACCCATGTCATTGAAGGCGTTCCTGTGAGGGTGTTTGGAATTGCCAAGACAATTGCCGATTGCTTTCGCTATCGCAACAAGATCGGCCTTTCAGTAGCGATAGAAGGGCTGCAGGAGGCGCTGCGGCAACGAAGGGCTACTCCTGGCGAAATCGCCAACCAGGCCGAACGCGGTGGCGCCGGATCGGTGATCCGGCCGTATCTCGAGGCGCTGACCGCCAATGGCTAAAGAAATCAGAAACGTCGGTGCTTCGGTTCGCGCCCGCCTGTTGCAACTCGCCAAGGCAAGCGGACAAAGCTTCGATCTGGTCCTGACGCGTTTCGCTCTTGAACGGTTATTGTTCCGGCTTAGCCAGTCGCCCCACGCCGGTCGCTTCGTTCTAAAAGGGGCGATGTTGATGATGGGTTGGTTCGACAATCCGCACCGAGGCACCCGCGACCTCGATCTTTTGGGTTTCGGTGATCCGAGTCCGGGCCCGATGCTTGAGACATTTCGGGAAATTCTGGCGCAAGAGGCCGACGATGGCGTTACGTTTGACGCTGATACGCTGCATGTGGATCGTATTCGCGAGGCATTGGATTATGGTGGGCTCAGGCTGCAGGTGATCGCTTCGATCAGCGGAGCCCGGATCACCCTGACGATCGACATCGGTTTTGGCGATGCGCTTGAGCCTGGGGTGGAGGTTTTGGATTATCCTTCTATGCTCGATTTTCCGATGCCGCGGCTTCGGGCCTATGCGCGAGAAACGGTCATTGCCGAGAAGTTCCAGGCAATGGTGATGCTGGGGCGAGTAAACAGCCGCATGAAGGATTTCTACGACATCTGGATCCTCAGCAGGTCTTTCGACTTCAGCGATGATCGGCTGGCGCGCGCAATAGCCGCTACCTTTGATCGCCGCGCGACATCGATCCCCATTGACCTCCCCGACGCCCTAACGGACGCCTTTGCCAAGGACCAGCAAAAGCAGCGGCAATGGCGAGCTTTCGTTGAAGGCGTTGCACACAATCCTGGCGATCTGACAGACGTCATCGCGGAGATTGCCACATTCCTGATGCCGCACGCGGTCGCGGCTGCGAGGCTGGACTAGTGAGCGGTTTGCTCGCAATCTGTCTCACTTTAATTTCATGCGTCGAAAGCACACTAATTTCATGCTTTGGAGCCGCGCTAAATTCTGGCTTGGCCGGAAGATGCCCCGCGAATGGGAGGTGAACTCAACGCTATTGCTGACCACCAATGCGGGAAAGATCGATCCGCATCCCCGCGCGTCCAACATCCTGTACCGTCCCTGGCTGTACGTCTTTCGGCGTCGCTTCCTCACCATCCACTGACTCGGCGGGACGCGTCTCATCGCTTTGCTGCGGCGCTTCGATGGGTATTCCAGGATCCTCGGCCTGAAACACACTCACGCCCTCGAACTCGCCGGTTTTCCATGCGTAGACTGCATCATCAAAAATCTGCGGGAAGACATCTTTGCTCGTGGGGTTGCCATACCATTTCGCAACGATCCTCAGAACCTTGGCGAACATCGTCGTGCCTTTGCGGAGGTTCTGGCAAGGATCGACGAAATCAAGCTTCAAATCAGCGGGCTGCTTGACTCCAACCCCAGCAGGAAACTGAGTCAGACCGACTCGGACGACCGCCTGACCAGCGTATTGGCGCATGATCGCCATCGCCTCCTCAGTCGATGTGGCTTTCGGAACGAGTATTAACCGGCCGCCCGATTTAACAGTGACGGCGAGGGGATCATCCGAGCCCGCTGCCATCACGAATTGCTCGATGATCGCGGGCTTGAGAGAAGGGTCTGCACATTCGTTTATCAGGGCTGCGTCGATCATGGTGTCTCCTGGGCACTCAAGTGTTGAAGGCAATAACAAGCGGCTTTGCGAAGAGCTTTGCCCAAGCCGTGGCAGTAGTCCGCTGGATGGCGACGATCGACGTCCCATCGGTCCACCAACCGTTCCCGACGGCAATGATGAAGCCCGGATCGTGCAGCATGGACTGAAGCACCGGCCAAACGATCAGTTGCTCGTAGCAGATCAATGGCGCCGCGCGGCCGGCACCGATCGGGACGACCGGGTTCGCAAAAAAATCCGCCCTGGCACCGCCACTCTCCCCGAACAAGAAACGCCACGGCTGCCACATCGAGCCGGGAACCGGCATGCGTTCGCGATAGAGGATGCGGCTGCCCTTCCTGTCGATCGCGACCAGAACATTGTTGTAGCCCCCGGGATCGACCACCGCGGCCCCGGCCATCACTGTGGCATTGCTATCGCTGAGGGCGCCTGTCCAAAGCCGCGCCACGGTCGGGGTCCAGAAGCCAAGCGCACTTTCCGGCAGCACGACATAGCGGGCACCGTCGCTGGCGGCGTTACGCACCGTTGCGATTATGTCACGCTGGCGTTGAAGACCGGCCTCTCGGCCGAGCGAAGCGCCCAACTCCAGATCAACGCCGCGCCAGCCTTCCGGTAGTTTCGGATCGGTCCAGATCGCGGCGAACCACAGCCAAAGGCCTGCAAAGGCGATGGCGACAGCTGGCCAAATGCGTGTTGCGAGGCCCGCAAGGCCGGCTGTCATGAAGCCAAGGCCCCACCATCCCCATCCCGGGAACAGAACACCCGCCGCCGTGACAGGATGCGCCCAGCCTGTGATGCCGAATGGTGGGATGGCCATGATGACGGCCGCAAGGAGATAGCGAGAAGGACGAACGCGCGTGTTCTTTGTCCAGAGGACAGCATGCACGACCACAAAGCTCAAAGAGGCGCACAGCCAGAGCAACAAGCCCGGCCAGATATCCGACGAATAGAAGGCGGCCACGCCTTGCGGCAAACCACGTGATGCGGCCAGAAAATATCCGGCGGAGACAAGTGCCGCCACTGATCTCGTTCGCGCGATTGACCAAAGAACCGGAAACCCCAGCGCGACAGGTAGAAGCAACACATGGCCGCTCCAGCCCACCACGCCGATCGCGATCGAAGCGAATATCAGCAGCGCCGGCCGAAGGTAATCACGGCACATAGGTGAACACCTCCTGCGCCAGCCCGAGAATGCCGGAGATCGGCACCGGGCCAAAATATCGGGAGTCATAGGAGCCGGGGAATGCGGAATGCAAGAAGACATATCCTGGCGGTACGATGCCGCTTGGAAAGGGCGTCAACGGCCGGCCTTTTCCATCTCGTAGTGCGAGACTGGAAGAGGAAACCCTCCACCCATCCACGCTCACTCTGACGCCGATTTCGACATTTTGTCCTCCTACGGCGATCACTGTCTTGATCAACGGTGCGACGCCGCCCGGGCAGGAACCAGAACGAAAATAGCCACGCGCTCGTGCCTCCCGCATTTCCGCGGTAGCCGGTGGGCAGATGAACACCAGATCATTGACAGCAACGGGGCGATGGAGCGGAACGATACGCCATACGCCGAGTGGCTCGCTCGGCGTCAGATTGATGCGGTAGCCGCCGGCGAGGCCGGTGCCGATCGCCAGTATGACCACCAATGCGGCCATAAAAATGATTCCAGCCGCTCGTCGTTGTTCCGCGGTCATCGCCCGCCGCGTTCCAGCTCCCGCGGTCATTTCAGCGAGAGCCCCTGGCTCTTCGTCTGACGCAGCGTCTCGGCCTGCTTGAGCGCTTCGGTCGTACGCTCATGAGAGCCAAGTTGCTGGACCGTGCGCATGGAATTCCACGCGGACTGGACCTCGGCCTTCTGGCCAGCCGTCATGCCCGATGTGACGGTCTCGAAGGTCTTGCCACTCGTGTCTTTCGCGGCCAAAGGCAAGAATGTCCGTTCCCCGAAACGCTCGGACACAGCCTTGGCAAATCCTTCGAGTTCGGCTTTCACCATCTTGTCGGCCAGCGCATATTCGAGGCCGGCCGGAAGATCGTTGCGATCGATCGCATCGCGCACGCGTTCGAGCGTTTGCTTGGCGGCTGAAGATAGCGCCGGGATGTCGACCGAAACCTTCAGACGGACTGCGCGCTCCTCTGTCTCGTGTTTCAATTCGGCCTCGGTCCGCTCACGAAGGTAGCGTTCAAGATTTCGGGCGAGCGCCGGTACATTGGCGAGCGCTTTTTCCCGGTCCTGCTTGTCGCCACGGCTCGCGAGAAGACCGGTCTTGCCCTTGAGCGCGCCAAAGCTCTCCGGCTCGCCGGCAATCCTTGCCAGGGTGGACTGCGCGACCGACTGGTCCTTCAACATGGTATCGACATTGATCGCCTTGAAGGCAGCTTCCGGCTTCGCGTAGACAAGCTGGAAGCGGGTCGAGACGTCCTCCCATTGCTTCTTGAGCCCGGGATCGGCGGCTAGCTTGTCTTCGACAGCCTGGTCGAGCGATTTCGGGAAGGTGGTGATGCCTGATACCATGGGCTTGGCCTCCTTGATTGTGTCCGGGATGGAGTGTTTGTTGCTGCCGCGAACCAGTCCTAGCGCCGGGCCGATGGCGGCAAGACGTGCGCCGAGATCGGCGAGCTTTTGTTTCTGCCGGACGGTCCATTCGAGCCGATCGCGAGCGATCGTGCGGGCGACGTTGACAAGATGAAGGCCCCGCGCTTCCGCGAAGCGCAGCGCTTGGCCGTAGAACGACGCCTTCTCGTAATCGAGGGTCGTCTCCTTGGCATTCCTGCGCGACAGGATCGGGATCAAACCGCCGGCTTTGGCGAAGGAGCGCCGGCCGTAATAGACGGCGAGATCCTCACGGTGGCGCGTCATGGCCACATAGGTGAGATGCCTGTCCAATGAAAGGGAAGCAAGCACCTTCACCCGGTCGACGGTCGCGCCCTGGCTCTTGTGGATCGTCGTCGCATAGCCGTGGTCGAGGTTGTTGTAGAAGCGCTGTTCGATCGTAACCTGACGGCGGTGCTCGGCGTCACCGATCTCAGCGACGATCCGGCCGGGTGCAGCCTCAAGCACCTTTGCGAGCATGCCGTTCTTGACACCAAGGCTGCCCTCGTTCTTGAGGAACACGACCTGGTCGCCGGCCGCGAACATGCGAGTTCCGCCCTCTGTCTTGAACGCAAATCCGTCCGCGACGACGCCGCGTTCGACCAGCTTGGCGCGGGCCATATCGTTCAACATCCGGACGTCGCGGCGAAGGTGTGCGAGGATCAGGCTGGTCTTCGAAGGGTCGTAGTCCCGGTCCCAAGCTGCGATCAGGCTTTCGACCGCCTCGTCCTTCAGTCTCAAACCAATCATTCGACCATAAGCGGCGTAGGCGTCGACAGCCTTGCGGATATTGCCACGCGCCAGATCGAGCGAGGCATCGCGCATCCATTGCTGGCGCTGACGATAGATTGTCTCGAGTTCGGCATAGCCGATGCGATCGGCGATCGCACGAAAGGCGGCGCCTGCTTCGATCGGCTGCAGCTGTTCCGGATCACCGACAAGGACGAGCTTGGCGCCAGCCTTGGTTATGGTTTCGACCAACAGCGCCATCTGCCGTGACGACACCATGCCGGCTTCGTCGAGCACGAACACCGTCTTGTTGTCGAGCTGGTTGCGTCCCTGGTTCCAGCGAAGCTCCCACGATGACAACGTGCGCGATTGGATGCCTGCTTCCTTCTCCAATCCCTCGGCGGCTTTGCCCGCCAAGGCGCCGCCGACGACACGATAGCCGGCCGCTTCCCATGCCTCGCGCGCAGCCTTCATCATCGTCGTCTTGCCGGCGCCGGCGCGACCGATGACAGCGGCGATCCGCGCGGCCCCGGCGACATGTTCGATCGCCGTTCGCTGCTCATCCGACAGACGGGAATGGCGCGCAAATGTCGCTTGCAGCACCGTCTCACGGACCCCACGGGAGGCGCGACCGGAGAGCCAGATCGCACGGTTGGCCATCTCGGCTTCGAGCCGGATCATCTCGCGCGTGGTGTATTTCGCCGCCTCCCGGACCCCGGTCGCAAGATTAATCCGCTCGCGTTCGAGCCGGAGCGCTTCCGGGCTCTGCAGTATCCTCACCATCAGGCTTTGGAAAAGCCGGGCATCGTCGATGTACCGGTACAGGACCTTCGCTACATCGCGCTCGTCAAAGACGCTCTTCTCCCGCGTGATCAGCTCAAGCACGATCTCGGGACGACGCCGGATGCGTCGAGCATTCTCACTGCGGCGCTCCTCCTGAAGCTCGATGCGTTCGAGTTTGGGAGTCGAGGTCTCCGACTTGTGGTCGGATTGCTCGGCCTTGCGCTCGATGGCTTTGGCGCCGACGCCGAGGTGAATGGTTGGCTCGAGGTCGATACCCTGCTTTTCGAAGGAACGGCCATCGATGCGGATATCGAGGCCGGCAAGCGCCAGATGTTTGTTCTGGCAGGCAAACCAGCCGTCGCGAAACGCATTGAAATCCTCAGTGCTACCGGCCCACAGCTCATAGACGATTTTGCCTGCGTCATTTCGGATTGGCTTGCCGTCCGGGCCGAGCACGGCGACCTTCTTCGAACCGAAACCGTCTTCGGTCAGCGGGCGCAATGTGGTCATGAGGTGGACGTGAGGATTGCCCGGGGCGTCGTGATAGACCCAGTCCGCGACCATGCCCTTCGCGGTGATGTGGCCCGCCACAAAGTCGCGCATGAGCGCGATGTTCTGCTCGGCAGACAGCTCGAGCGGCAGGGCTATGGTAACGTCCTTGGCGAGCTGCGCGTCGGATCGCTTCTCGAAGCCCTCCACCTTGTTCCAGAAGGACTCGGATGCGCCGGCGACCGAGCGATCGGCAGTCATGCTGCACACCCATTCCGGCGCGTCGGCAGGGATCACGAACTCCTCATGCAGGAGCCCCTGCTTTCGCGTGTAGTCGATCGTCCGGGCTTCCCGCTCGAACTCCATCTTGGCGCAGTGCCGGTAGGCCGCCGACAGCACCGCGCTGCGGCCGGAGCCACGCGCGACGACGCTGACGGAGAAGTGAGGGACGGCCACGGCGGAGTTCTCTCCCGGTTGCGAACGAAATCAAAAGGCTCGTCGGGAGCGGCCGCCCCACGAGGCTCTCTCAGCAACACGTCGCGCCAGCGACGTATAATTGCGCCCTTGGAAGCCGCTCCTTCGGAACGGCCGGGATCATTCCCGAAAGCATCGCCCTTGGCGATTGTAGGATTCACAGTAGTGCGTTCCGCACTCCGGTCCGAAAAACTGGGTTCGAAAGACAAGCTTTCGCACCCAGGGAGACAGACGGACATGAAGAAGCCATCCGCGAAACTTCGCGACGAAATCGCCAAGCTGCAGGAACAGCTCAAGATCGCCGAGACCCGGGAAGCGGAACGCATCGGACGGATCGCGCTCAAGGCGGGCCTTGGCGAGATCGAGATCGACGAGGCGGAGCTTCAGGCAGCGTTTGAGCAACTGACCAAGCGATTTCGCGGAGGGCAGGGCGCTACGGCCGGAAAAGAAAGGGGAGGGGCAGCCGTCGTCTCGCAGCAAACCGCGCCGGTCACGTCTGGCGCGGGCGCGGGCAGCGCTGGCGAGGCTTGAACGCATGGCGAGGACGATGACATCCGACGCCCGCAAGAAGGACACGCGAGAAAAGATCGAGCTCGGCGGACTGATCGTCAAGGCCGGTCTGCGCTACGAGAAGCGAGCGCTGTTGCTGGGCGCGCTGGTCGATGCAGCGCGCCGCATCAAGAGTGACGATACCGAGCGGTCCAGGCTCACGGCAATCGGCGTGGAGGCCTTCGGCAATGACGATCAATAGGATTGCGCTCGTCGTCATGCCAGGGACGTTGATGATCCTGGTCGTCATCGGGATGACAGGGGTAGAGCAGTGGCTTTCCGGTTTTGGCAAGACCGAGGCCGCGCGACTGGCATGGGGGCGGGCGGGCATCGCATTGCCCTATGTGGCCAGTGCGGCGATCGGAATTCTGTTGCTGTTTTCGAGCGCCGGTTCGATCAATATCAAGCAGGCAGGTTGGGGCGTCGTCGCGGGATGCAGTGGGACGATCTTGATCGCAGCCATTCGCGAAACAATGCGCCTTTCCGCTTTCATGACAGTACCCGCCGACAAGACGGTCTGGGCCTTTCTCGATCCAGCGACGTCGATCGGCGCGAGTGCGGCGCTCTTATGTGCCTGCTTCGCGCTTCGCGTCGCGCTCATCGGCAATGCGGCATTCGCAAGGGCCGAGCCAAAACGCATTCAGGGCAAGCGGGCGCTCCATGGCGAAGCGGATTGGATGAAACTGACGGAGGCAGCAAAGCTGTTTCCCGATGCCGGTGGTATCGTCATCGGCGAGCGCTATCGGGTCGACAAGGACAGTGTCGGGAGCCAAGCGTTTCGCGCCGACAGCGCTGAGACGTGGGGCGCCGGCGGCAAGTCGCCGTTGCTGTGCTTCGATGGCTCGTTCGGCTCGTCGCACGGGATCGTCTTTGCCGGTTCCGGTGGCTTCAAGACGACGTCGGTGACGATCCCGACGGCACTGAAATGGGGCGGCACGCTGATCGTGCTCGATCCTTCGAACGAGGTCGCACCGATGGTCTCCGTGCATCGCGGCGGAGCCGGAAGGGATGTATTCGTCCTCGATCCAAGGAAGCCTGACATCGGTTTTAACGTGCTGGACTGGGTCGGTCGTTTCGGCGGGACGAAGGAAGAGGATATTGCCTCGGTCGCCTCATGGATCATGAGCGACGGCGGAGGCGTGCGTGGTGTCCGTGACGACTTCTTTCGCGCATCGGCGCTGCAACTGCTGACGGCGCTGATCGCCGATGTCTGCCTGTCCGGCCGCACGGACGAGCACGACCAGACGCTTCGGCAGGTGCGCATGAACCTCTCGGAGCCGGAGCCGACATTGCGCAAACGGCTGCAAGACATCTACGACAATTCGGGCTCGGATTTTGTGAAGGAAAACGTCGCAGCCTTCGTCAACATGACGCCGGAAACTTTCTCCGGCGTCTACGCCAACGCGGTCAAGGAAACACACTGGCTTTCCTATCCGAACTACGCAGCACTCGTGTCTGGAAAGAAGTTCGCGACCAACGAGATCGCGTCCGGCAATACGGACGTCTTCATCAACATAGACCTCAAGACATTGGAGACCCATTCCGGTCTTGCGCGCGTCATCATCGGCTCGTTTCTGAATGCGATCTACAATCGCGACGGACAGATCAAGGGGCGCGCCCTGTTTCTCCTCGACGAGGTCGCGCGCCTCGGCTACATGCGGATCATAGAGACCGCTCGCGACGCCGGTCGCAAATACGGCATCACGCTGACGATGATCTATCAGTCGATCGGCCAGATGCGCGAAACCTATGGCGGCCGCGACGCGGCAAGTAAGTGGTTCGAGAGTGCCAGCTGGATTTCGTTTGCCGCGATCAACGATCCCGAAACCGCCGATTACATCTCCCGGCGCTGCGGCATGACCACGGTCGAGATCGACCAGGTGAGCCGGAGTTTCCAGGCAAAGGGATCATCGCGCACGCGCTCGAAACAGCTTGCCGCCAGACCGCTCATCCAGCCGCATGAAGTTTTGCGCATGCGCGCCGACGAACAGATCGTCTTCACCGCAGGAAACGCCCCACTCCGATGCGGACGAGCCATCTGGTTCCGGCGCGACGACATGAAAGCATGCGTCGGCACAAACAGGTTTCACATGGTCGGGGATACGCCAAAGCCTGCATGATCCAAGCCGGCGCGCGGTGCAACCGAGCAAGGCTGATCCAGAAAAATGAAGAGTATCGGAGAAATCAGCATAGCGACGCCCGGCGGGCGGGATTTCGGGAATTCTCGTTGCGTGACGGGAGGAAAACAGGGCAGCCGCAGGAGCCTCAACATAGTGGCCCGAAGGGGAGGCGGGATCGACTGCCCCCGCCCGTCGCGCACCATTTTGCCGGCCACACCGCAGCCCGGAGCCAAGCTCCTCCGTAAACGCAGATGAAACCGGGTCCGACATAGGTTGAGACGAAACGAGGGGATCGGAAAGTGGCGAAATCAAATG
The DNA here is from genome assembly GCF_002008365.1 of Rhizobium leguminosarum bv. viciae USDA 2370. Taxonomy (GTDB): domain Bacteria; phylum Pseudomonadota; class Alphaproteobacteria; order Rhizobiales; family Rhizobiaceae; genus Rhizobium; species Rhizobium leguminosarum. Next base: position 128,872 of record NZ_MRDL01000023.1, on the reverse strand, counting down.
TGATTCCGTTTAGAAAGCCGCCGAAGGCCGGAGGCGGTCGCGACCGGCAGCGCGCGGGTGGAGGACTGCTGAGATCTGGCCGGAACAGATGGCGTAAACGCTCGACGGCAGTTCTATGCACCGTGATCATTGCTGTTGGGGGTTGGCTTGCCTATGGCGGCGCCGACGTTCTTCCCGATCTCGCCACTTTGACCAAGAAACCGACGACGGATTCATTGTCGACCGCATTTTCGATCTGCGACGGAAGCCATCGAGCGAACTGCGTCGTCGACGGCGACACATTCTGGTTCAACGGCGAGAAAATCCGCATCGCCGACATCGATACGCCTGAACTCAGCCCGCCCCGGTGCGAGGCGGAACGGATAAAGGGTGAGGCGGCAAAATCCCGCCTGCTGACGCTGCTCAACGCTGAAAAATTCTCGCTAGCGGCCGGGTTCCGTGACGAAGACAAATATGGACGCAAACTGCGAACCGTATTTCGTGCAGGCAATTCGCTGGGCGATGCCTTGATCAAGGAAGGGCTTGCCCGATCATGGGATGGTGCCCGACACGGCTGGTGCCAGGGCGGGTGACAGCCATCATCACCTTCCCTGCACGGGAGAGGGATAGGGGTTTGGGGAAAGGGAGGAGGGAACCGTCTCCCTTTCTCCCTGGGAGGAAGTTTGAAGGAGGGGCATTGCCCTTCCTTCATGGGGTGAGATCGAGAGGGGCGGCAGAGCCCCCCTTTCATAGCCGCTCCGCTCGGTCGATCCGGCTGGAGGGGCTCATGTGAATAGGCAAAGACCAGAGGCGACAAGCCGCCTCTGGTCTCGACCTCAGTCGCTCGGATCGAAAGGCTCTTTGTCCTCAAGGCCGATGTGCCATCGTTTGTCGGACCACCGCGACGGGAGGTAGATCTCATCACCGCCGAAGTGCGCAATGATGATCTCGCTGGCCTCGTGGAACAAACCGAAATCGACCTTGTTGTCGACTGCCCAAAGCAGCGCTGCAGACAGAAACTCCCGCGAGATATCGGCGGGAAGATGCACTTCCGCATCAAAATTTCGGCGCAGTCGTTCAAGCCAATCCGGCTGTTGATCCGGCCGCTTCTGATCTTCTTCCACCACACGAGCGAATTGATGCTTTGTCATCAGAGTCTCCTTTTCGTTTTCTGACGAAAGGTGTCGGCACCGTAGTCCGTGAGGGGTCAGGGACCGCGGAACGCGGCCGCCCTGCGGCGAGCGGAGGAACCGATTTTCTCTGTGCCGCTTGCGGCGTTGGGAAAATTGGAGGGGCCGCGATGTCCTTGACGCCGGAACGGCGGGTGCAAAATGGGACGTTAGAGAGAGATAGAACCGCGTCCTGAAGGGACGCGACCGCTTGCCATCTCCGATGGCGACGGGAGGCTCCGGCTGTCTCCGGACAATGAGATTTCGCAGAGGCATGCTTCTTGCTGCGAGAGGATCGTAACCCGGCGGGGCGGAGACCGCGTGCGGGCTCCGGTCGCGGTGCGACCACAGCCGTGCGCCATCGGCGCCTCGCCCAAGCCCCATTCTTCACGAAAATGAATCGGTCGCATCTGTAGGATTCACATATGTCGTTGGACGTAGCGGCGCCGTGTGACGATCATGCCGGCATGATTTCGCAACCATACCAGCTCTATGTCGAACGAACGGATCCAGCCAAGAACATGGCGCGGTATTATGCCATGGAGATCGAGCAGACGATGTTCGGAGAGGCCTGCCTGACCCGGCGATGGGGACGGATCGGCAAGCGTGGACAGGAAAAGCAGCATGTGTTCGAACGGGAGGAGGAAGCGGTTCGCTTGTTCCTTGAGCTGTTGAAGCAAAAACGTGGTCGCGGCTATCGGCCAAAAACAACCTGCCGATATTCGCCGAGCTGACGATGATTGTGTTCCGCGTTCCAGCTGGTAGAGGAGGGGCCGCTGAAGCGGCCCGCGGCGTGTTATTCGCGCCGGTTCCAGTCGGTCTCGAACGACGCCTCGATCTCGACGAAGAACGGAATCTTGATGGCCAGTTTCAGGCCGAGTTTCCCCTTGCGGAAGTAGTGACAGATCACCTTGCCGAGGGTGCGGAGCCGACGGCCGGTGGCGGTGAGGAACTGAGCGAGCTGTTGCACGGTATTTTCTCCTTTCGAAATGCGGATATCGCGGGGATAGGCCGCATGGCGGACAAGGAGGGACGCACCTGAAAGGACGAAACGAGAGTGAAGGACCTGCCGGCGCCAGAATTTGGCACGCGAGGAGCCGCAATACGGCGGGGAAAATTCTGGCGCCGGCAGGTTGCGGGCGACGGACGGGATGCAACATCCCCGATGTCGATGACGGTAGATCGAAAGGAGAGTCGCAGCGGATCGCCCCTCTCGGGATCCTGGATGCCGGCGGTCCCCCAATGCTGGTGGTATGCCGCCCTCAGAAGGGCGGCTCGGCGTCGATGGAACCATCCTGTTCGCCAAGCATCATGATCAGCTCGGCCTGGGCGATTTCGAGCTCGGCTTCGATCTCGCGACGCTCGGCGGGCTCGATGCAAGCGTTCAGCTCGGCGCGCAGTTCTTCGATTTGTTGTTCGATCATCGTCATCTCCTTGATGTTTGAGAAAGATGACGCCCGCCGGCGTGGCGGTGGGTCAGGGTCAAGGATCGCGCATGCGACCGCCAGCGGCGGTGAGTGGGGGAGCCGAAATGCGCCGGCATTTTGGGGGAACCGCTCGTCCTTGAGGCTGTCCCGGCTCCACGGCACGATAGGCCCGATATGAGCAGACCCCCACCTCTCCGTATGGCACCCTAAAAGTCGGCCGCGGGCTCGACGCCCGTTGCCGGCTTTCTTAAAGCGGCCAGTTGGCCCCGCCTCGGTGGCGGGGCCTTGTTGGGATCTCAATCCCGATTGGGGCGGGACCAGATCAACTGGTAGCCGTCCTCGCCTTCGACCTCGGAGAGCGTTGCGTAGATCGGGGCGGGGAAGCTCGGGTCGTCCAGCTTGACCGAGAGATAGTCGCGGTCGCTCTCGCCGGAGCGCTTCTGCCAAGCCGCACCCAGCTCGACATTGCCGGCGTAGATGCGGAAGTGCGGGCCCTTGTCGGAGGGGCTGTCGACGCGGGCGATGCGGGCCTTGACGTTGAGTGCGAGGGTGCGGATCGAGCCGGTGAAGCCGTTTTCGTTTGCGGTGAAAGTGCCGATGGTAGCCATTGTCTGTTCCTTTCGGTTGTTTCGGGCCGCGCCCTTCGCGGCCTCGATGGCTGTCGCAAGGATCGGGGACGATCGGACCGCACCTGGAAGGCCGTAATGAAATGGAGGGCGGTCGGGAGAAACTTTGTTGTCGCGCGAGGAATGCGAACGCAGTTCGCTGGGGAAGAAAGTTGCGGACGGCCGTTGCGGGAGAACGATCGAGGCGAAGCCGGTCTCCGATCAGACATGCCTCATCGAGCCCGCGGAGGGCGTGGCCTATGACAGCGGTGGAAGGAACTTGGTCATGGCCCTCGCCGTGCGTTGCCCCGGCAGAACAGCCCGGCCGCGAAGCCGTTCCCCAGGTCTCTAAAGCATAGCGTCGGCTTCGGATGCGACAAACTCGGCCGTCCGGGCAGTTGTCTCCTCTCATCAACGCAATATTGTCGGGCCGCGATTCGTCGCCTGGAGGATCTATGCGTCAGCAGACAAAGCCGTTTACCGTCGAAATCAAGCAGTCCCGAAAGCTGAAAGCCAACGATCGGAAACCATCGATCTGGGGGAGGCTGGACCTCACGTCCGATGAGCACGCGCTCGCGGAGAGAGCGCCGAAAGAGCTGTCGGCCGTTGCGGGTGACAACGACCGACCTTGACGTCTCCTACGCGGCCGCTCTCTCGTCGGCCTGAACGGGCTGGAGACCGTGCAGGAAGCTGACAGCACGCTGGGCATGCGCCGCAGCTTGGAAGATAGCCCGCTTGTCGTCAGATAGAACCTTCAGCCACGAGTCCAGGTAAGACGCATGGTCCGGCCGTGGCTCCAGCTCCGGTGCGATCCCGAGATCGGCGCATAGGAAGCAACTCCCGAGCTCCGCAATCAGCTCTTCGCGAGCCCGCTCGGTCTTGTCCTTCGCATAGCGGCTAAGATCGCGATCGACGCGATCGGGGCGCGCAGTCCAATGGCAACTTTCGTGACTGAGCGTGGCCACGTAGGACGCCGCGTCTCGGAATGTCTCGAACGGCGGCATCTGGATGTGATCCGTGACCGGAGAGTAATAAGCCTGCGAGCCGCCATGCCGAATGACGGCGGCCGTGTTCCTGAAAAAGTGATCTGCGTGCTCGACGCGCTCGACAGGATCGAGCACCTGTGTCGGTCGGTGATGGTAGTGTTCGGGCAGCCTGTCGATCTGTTCGATGTTGAAGACCGTGTAAGCCTTCAGAAACGGGATCTCCCGGTCGACTTCTTCACCATCGCCGTCCGCCTCGGACTTGGTGAAGCGGCCGGCGAAGACGACCGTCGAACCGGTCTCGCCCTTGCGCACCGCCGCTCCCAGTTCGAGCGCCTGCTTGAACGTCATCCACGTGGGTGACGTGAAGCCGCGCGCCATTCCCTCCGACCATAACAGAAGAATGTTCATGCCCGAATAGGGCTGACCGTTGTGGCGCAGCGGCCGGGTAATCCGGCCATCCGTGTTGGCCGCGTGCCAGGGTTTCATCCAGGGTTTTACGCCCTTTTCGAGATCGGCAACAATTCTATCCGTGATCCGCGCATAGATGTCGGCGCGTTCGCCTTCGGCTTTCCTGCTCATGTCGTGATCCTCCGTTTGGAGGCCGCCCCGATCGCGGCCCCGTCGCGGAGGTCCGAAGGCAGGAGCGATCAGGTGGTCGGCCGCACCGGAACGGCCGGAACGGAGTGAAGGACGGCAAAGCCGTTGTGGCAGACCGGCGGCTCCTGCAGGACCGCCGACAAGGACGAGGCCGCGTGGCGGGCAGGGCTCTTGTTTTTCCTTCCGTTGACATGGAAAAGGCCGGTCCCAAAGGAACCGGCCCAAGGATCAGTGAGAGGGAGATGGCGGAGCCGAAGCTCCGCCGGAAGCGCCTCAACCGAGAGCCGCCATCTGTGCCTCGGCCGCCTTGCGGTCGAGCGACTGGCCTGGATTGTCGACCGGGCGGTCGAAAGGCTTCCAGGCTTCGCCGATGACGTGGCGATAGGCTGCGACTGCGCCCTCGGCGGCCATCCGCAGCGCGTGGGACTGTATGCCCATGTCGGCAGCGAATTCGCGTTTGCGCTGGGCGGCGCTGTCGTAACCCACCGGGCCATTGAGATCCTCGTCGCGGGGATCGTTTGCCGATTTGGCGGTCGCGTCTCGGGCTTCGGAGACTGCTCGACTGTAGAACAGGCCGGCGCCGTGCGCCGAGCCGACATACGCACCGACGATACGCTGGAGATGGATCTGCATCGCCTTCTCACCCAGACCGTCCGAGAGGCTGTCGGCGGTCTCAATGATCAGGCGCTCGTGGAGTTCACGGATGCCATCGCTGTCGACTACAGCGGTTCCGAAACTCTCAGCGATCAGCATTGCCTGCGCAGTGTCCGGGCATGTGAGCCTGACCATTTCGAGGGTGGTACCCTTGCGGAGCGGCACGACGCGGGCGGCAGGTCGATTGGTTGCGGGCTTGGCCATGGGATCTTCCTTTCGTGGTTTCACCGAAGCGGCACCGGCCCCTGCCGGTCTGCCCTTCGATGCGGTCGACAGGAACCGGCTAAGGACGGGCGCTTTCACAGGTCCGGGACGGCCGGGCGAGCGAAACGGGTTTGCGGACAAGCGGGGTAAAGCCCTGCGAAGGACGCGAACCCGTTTTGCGAGGGAGGCTGCACCGGCCGCTTCGCGGCGCGCCAGCGGCCTTTAAACGACCGGCCGCCGGTTCAGACCGCAGCGAAAACGAAGGGCAGACCGGCGGGGGCGGGCTATGGCTCCGAACCCCCGGAGGAGAGAACCTCTTGCGAGCGACAGCCCGCATCCCTTCCTCCAGCTCGGACCAGCCGCCACGAAAGCCCCCATACGGTCGGACTCACGCCGCCGCACGCCCTGCGACGGTCCCCATGGCGTCGAGCAGTTCATCCGAACAGTCTGCCGGTGAAGTGCCCGGAGCTCGCGGCTGTGCTCGGCCTGTTCGAACATCCGTCCTTGAAATTCCGTCTCATCCGCAACGGCGCCATGATGCGAGTAGAAGTCGTCGCGCTTAAGCTCGGAAAGCGGCCGTGACACGCGCCAGGCGCTGATAGAGCCGATTGGGGCGAGGTCGTAAATCAAAGACGCGGACATGCGTATTCTCCTGTTTTGAGGTGAGGAAACAAAGCCGCCGCCGGTGATGGCCGGCGGCGGTATCGATCAGTACGGAGTTGTGGGGCAGGGTTACTCGGCCGCAATTCCGTAAGCGGTATCGGGATCCTCAGTGCCGGTGTCAGCGTCGGCTTCATCCAGCTCTTCGAGCTCGGTGTCGGCTGCGTTGCCTCCGACCTCGCCTTCCGGATCATGGGGTTTGTCGACCAATTCGGCTTCGATCGAGGGATCAGACTCACCGTCGGCACCGTCCTCGATGCCGCCCATCGGCCCGTCGGCGGGTGCATCGTCGTCATCGCCCCCATGCTCGGTGTTCTTGGCCAACCATTCGCTCATCTTCACGTCATCGGGTGCGAAGAGGCCAGACGGATGCACGAAACGCTCTTCCTTGAAGTGCTCGACAAGGGCAGCCCGGGTGTCCCTGACGCGCGGGCGGGGAGCGACACTCCTACCGCCGCAGGACGCTTCCAGTGCCGGACGCGATAGGCACGCGAGGAATTGCTCCGTGCCCATGTTCGGAAGATAGGTGTCGGCGCCTATGGCATCGCCGGCGATCCGGGCGACAATGCCGCTGTCCGTGCGGTTGGTCCGCGCCGACAGTGCGTCGATCAGGGTCGACCTGGCCACGACACGAAGCGTATCTGTATCGAACTGCAGCTTGCCGCTTTCACCGATCAGTCGGACGGCGTGCCGGGCGAAACGCTTGGAGCCGTAGAGATGGTTGGAGGTTTCGGAGCCGGAATCGACCGAGACGTTCTGCCCGGCGAATGCGAGGACGAGCAGCGCCAAGAGGGTATCGTCTTCGATCGGCGCTCGTGCCAGTGCCTCGTGCAGAGCGTCTGTGCGGAAATCGCCGATCATGTCGAGGCCGTTTCGGGTCACGTCGGGACGGGTCTTCCCTGCAACGTCGATGGCCTCGTTCGTGTCCTCGCCGCCGGGCGCGGTCGGATCGACCTTTCGCTTCGCCTTCTTGATCTCCGGCAACCGGAAATGGGCGGACTGCACCTTGCCCTCACGATCGAGATACATGGCGGTGCAATCGCCTTTGCCGGGCTTGCCGTAGATACGCTCCGCCTTCGGCGGCAATTGGGGTTGGCCCCAATTGTTGAGCTCGACGATGGAACCCTCCTTGGGAAGATTGCTACTCATCCATTCCTGCTGCGCACCGAGGAATGCTTCGACGTTGGTGGTGTAGCGGTTATCCTCGTCGGCCGGTCCGAACAGGTCTTCTGCCCACTCGATGCCGTAGGCCCGGCGGAGATCATCGCCGAAACTCGCATCGCGCGCGAACATGCGGGTCTTGGTGAGGCCGTTGGCGATCGCCCACCAGGATGCTGTCTCACTCTTCTTCGGCTTGTGTGCCTTCCAGACTTCCTTCTGCTCGTCGAGTGACGCTGCGGAAATCGGGCGAAGCTGCTGCTCGCTCGGCATGTCGCCCTTGGCCATGTGATCGAGCATCGCAGGCAGCACATTGGCGAGCAGACGAAGCTTGCGGATCTGTCTGACCGGCAGGGCCAGCGCAATCGCAATAGCTTCCTCGGTCCAGCCGAGAGCAACGAGGCGCTCGATGCCGCGCCATTGATCGACGGGGTTGAGCGGTTCGCGCGCGACGTTTTCGATCATCGAACGCATCGCGCCATTATCGTTGGCCGCCTCGACGACGATAACATCGATTTCCTCGATGCCGGCGGCGATGGCCATGCGGGTGCGCCGGTGACCGGCTTCGATGACATAGCCGTTGCCGCCGGCTTCGGCGAAAATGACGGGCGGCTGGATGACGCCGACGGCCTTGATGGTCGCAAGCAGCAGCGCGTCGGCCTGGGGCGTCGACTGCGACTGGCGCGTATTGTCGGGATTGTCCTTCAGCGCACGCGGATCGACCTTCATGAGTTGCATGGGAGTGTTCCTTTCCGGGGATGCGGACGCGGCCTTCTGCCGGTCCTTCCTGTCTTCATTTTTTCCTGAAGACATCTCCCGGAGCGCAAAGTGGCCTGACCGGCGCAACTGCGGGCGAGCTGCCCTGCCGCGAAGGACAAGCGGGGCTAACAGCCTTGCGAAGTACGAGTGGCCGGGCTGCGTAGGCCGCGGTTGAGCGCCAGCGGCGACGGGAGGACCGATCTGCGACCGGTTTTTCTTTCACCCTCTTTCCTGTTTTTTCAGACGGGCGATCCCATGCGAAGGTCAGAATTCGGGTTGAGCGGGAACAAAAAAATGGGCCGTCGGAAGAACCGAGGCCCATGAAGTGTGAAGGTTATTTAACCTCCAGAGGGGAACAGCCGTTGCGGCGGCACTGGGAGGAGACCGCCATGTGCATCAGCTGTGTGCACTATGATGATATTTTGATCAGATGGAAAACATTTATTGTGCAATGCACCTATGCACATGCTGCACTGCTTCCAAAATCAGGCTGACTCCCTGGCAGAGGCCCCTGCCTCGCGCGCCTCGGCCGCGAGTTCCGCCTCAACCTCCCGGAGCTGGCGACGCTTTTCGGCCAGCTCACTCGCGAAGGTAAAATCGCCACCCTGACGGGACTGGTAGGAAGCAAGACGCCGGCGCGCTTCCTCCAGCCGCTGGCGATAGCGTTCCCGCTCCCCGTCGAAATCATCCAGCGCATGCTCGAGGCGGAAGACGGCGCCGATCGGCGTCACCGTGACGGCGAGATCGATCTCGTAGTCCGCGCCCGTGCGCTGAAGCATGGTGGTGTAGCGATAACCGTCAGACTTGCCGAAGCGCTCGCCATCGTAGACGAGATCGAAGCCACCAATGGAGGCGACGACGATCTCGCTCTCCTGTTGAAGCTGGACGAGGGTGAGGATTTCCTTCATCAGCGCGCGGCCGGCTTCCTTTCGCTCGTCGTATGAAACGCCTGTGACGGTCATCGTAAAGGCATCTCCCGCAGTCGGAACCAGCCGCGCGATGTCCTTGCCGATCTCGCCGATCCGCCGGAGCGATACCTCGATGTCGCGTTCGGCGTCCCGGACCTGGCGGCGCACCGCGAACAGGTCGTCATCATGGGCGGCGCGCAGCCGTTCGAGCCGAGCGATATCGGCTTCGAGCCCGGCCTTCTGCATCAGGCGCTCGTCGCCCGAGGCAATCGCCTTGGCCATGGCAAACTGGTTGGCCTGGCCCTCCCCAAGGTCGTCCAACCTGCGGATCGAGGTGTCGCCGGAAAGGGCGGCGGCGATGAAGCGAGCCTTGCGCTCGTTGTTCTGCCACATCGCAGCATCAAGTGACCCTCGCGTGGCGTAGGCGAAGACGTCGACGACATCGTGCTGATTGCCCTGGCGTACGATCCTGCCCTCGCGCTGCTCGATCTGCGATGGGAGCCACGGCACGTCGAGGTGATGCAGCGCCTTCAACCTGAGCTGGGCGTTGACGCCAGTGCCCATGGTCTCAGACGAGCCGATCAGGAAGCGAACCTTGCCCGAACGGACGTCACCGAACAGTCGCTGCTTGGCCTCGGTCTTCTTGAAGTCCTGCATAAAGGCGATTTCCGACGCGGGCACGCCTAGGCGGATCAGTTCGTCACGAATCCAGCGGTAAGCGGAGAAGCCGCGCGTCTTCTCGACATTGATGGTGCCGAGATCGGAGAAGATCATCTGCGCCGCGCCTGGAAGTTCATAGGGCTTGCCGTCCGGACGAAGATAGGTGTTTTCGCTCGTTTCCGTCCAGATGCGAAAGGCGTTCTCGATGAGGAGATTGAGCTTGTTGTCCGGCTCGTCGTCGTTTGCCGGAATGACCAGGCGCAGGTCGATCGCCGCGTGTCGGCCGTCGGTGATGACGGACAGCAGGATATCGTCGCCGGGCTGCGCTGGCCCCTCTCGCATCTCAATCGCCTTGATGCGGCTGTCGAGGATCTGCTGATAGAGTTTGAAGGCCGGCGTCGGTTGCGCCGTCAGGATCTGCCGCCGTCCGGTCGAGACGTCCGGAACCTTGACATATTGCTTCAGGTCCTCCGGCATCACGACGTCGGCGAACGAGCGGAACATCGCGATCAGCTCCGGCACGTTGACGAAGCTCGCGAACCGGCTCACCGGCTTGTATTTGCCCGACGGCTGGATTTCGAGTTCGGTCGTCGTGTCGCCGAAGGTCGAGGCCCAGGCGTCGAATTCGTGAAGCCCGCGTTCGCGCAGCGCCTCGTGGCCGAGCAGGCGCTGGATCGAGAACATCTCACCGAGAGTGTTGGTGATTGGCGTGCCGGAGGCCAGCACGAGCGCGCGGCCGGGATTCTTGGTCTCGATATAGCGGGACTTGATATAAAGGTCCCAGGCCCGCTGCGATCCGTTCGGGTCGATGCCTTTCAGTGTCGACATATTGGTCGCAAAAGAGAGTTTGCGGAATTCCTGCGCCTCGTCGACAATGATCTGATCGACGCCAATTTCCGAGATCGTGAGAAAGTCGTCCTTGCGGGTTGAGAGCGCTTCCAACCGCTCTTGCAAGCCTTCCTTCAGGCGCTCGAGCCGCTTGCGCGACACCCGATCCTCGCTGTCCACCTTGGTCAAAAGCTCCTCGTAGAGCTCCAACTCTTCTTGGATCATGTGGCTTTCGAACGCCGACGGCACGGCGATGAACCTGAAGGCCGAATGGGTGATGATAACAGCATCCCAGTTGGCCGTGGCGGCTCGCGACAGGAAACGTGCCCGCTTGTCTTTGGTGAAGTTGGTTTCGTCGGCGACGAGGATACGAGCGTTCGGATACAGCGCCAGGAACTCGCGCGCCGCCTGTGCGAGGCAATGGCTTGGCACGACCAGCATCGCCTTGGCGATTAGGCCGAGCCGGCGCTGGTCCATGATCGCGGCTGCCATCGTCATCGTCTTGCCGGCGCCGACAGCATGGGCGAGATAGGTCGAGCCGGAGGAGATGATCCTCCAGATTCCACGCTTCTGGTGCCCATACAAAACAAAGGCGCCGGAGGCGCCGGGAAGCTTTAGATGGGAGCCGTCGAATTTTCGAGGCGCGAGGTTGTTGAAGCGGTCATTATAGACCCGCGCAAGCCCGTCGGTGCGGTCTGGGTCAGTCCAGACCCAGTTCTGAAAAGCCTCCTTGATCTTTTGCAGCTTGTCGCGCACTGCTTCCGTGTCGACGACATTCAGAACGCGGCGTTCACCGCCAACATCCTTGAACACGTCGAAGATCTGCGAAATCCGGCTGTTCAGCGCGTCGGCCAGCAGTTCGCCCGCGTGACGGCGGCTTGTGCCCCATTCGGAGGTGCCGCCGGCGCTATAGGCAAACTGGCGTGCCTCGACGGTCCATGACCCGAGTTCCGGCATATGGTGAATCCTGATGTCCACATCCATCGTTTGCTTGACGAAGGCGACGACATCGGCAGCCGGAATCCAGGGTGCGCCGAGACGGGCGGTGATATCCGACGGTCGGAGGTCGGCAGGCTGGACGTCCTGCAGCGCTCGGACATTGCGCTCAAACGCCGGATCGAGCGCAGCCGCCGCTTCGGCGACCGTGAGCTTCGTGCGGACCGGGCCGGAGAGATAGGCGTCGGAGGTCTGCCAGGAGCCATCCGCGGGATCGCGGAAGATGGCGTCACCGAGTTCGTCGATCACAGCATCCGGATCACGGTGCAGCAGCTCGGCAATATGCTCGGGATCGACGCAGCCACGCTCGTTGAGAACGACGGCGAGCGCGTCGGCAGCCGAAGTTATGACCGGCGGCGCGGGAGGAGAAATCACCCGCTCGGTGAAGATCGGACCAGGCTTCGCCGTATCGGTTTCGAGGTCGTAGTCCTCGATCGAGGCCACCAGCCAGCAATCGGGATCATCCAGGAACGGCTGGAGATTCGGCCGACGATGGGTTTCGCGGACCTCGCCGCTTTCCTCGTCCTCAGAGATCGAGACCGTTGTGTGGTTGATCGGCCCGAAGTCGCGGATGAAACTCGACCAGGCGATACGCAGCCGAACCTGCAGATCGCGCCACGGCTGGTCGCGTTCCTGCGCTTTCAGCACCTCGCGGACGGCGTCGCGGATCGGAATCAGCTTCTTGATGATCCGGACATGTTTTTCGGACAGGCCTTCGCCTGACCTGCCTTTTCGCACCGAAACCGCGAGCGGGGCTCCGTCGATCATTTGCATGAGACCGTGGCGGTTATTGAGGACGAAGCTGCCCTCGCGGACCTTGTCGTTGGCGGGGCGGAGGTCGACGATCTCGCCCAACTCCTCTTCCAGATCAATGTCGACCGACGTCGGCTCGCCGTCATACCGATCCTCAGGGAGAAGAGCGATCACGGCCTTCAGTGCCGTTTGCAGGTCTTCACCGGCGCGTGGCCGGCATGTATAGGTCTCGCCGAACGGGCCAGACGTTGAGGCGTGCTCGCCGAGCACGAAATCCGGGTGCCGCGCGAACCAGCGGTTTACGCGGATCGCCCCCTCGTCGGATGTCGCAGGACGAACCTCTTCGAGTTCGAGCCATGACAGATCACCCTCCGGCTCGCCGGCCTTGCGCTTGCGAAAAAACAGGATGTCCACGACCACATCCGTGCCAGCGTCGCGGCGGAAGCTGCCCTCGGGGAGGCGGGCCGCTGCGATCAGATCGGCAGACCTGGTGATATGCTCTCGCGCTGTGCTGTCCACCTTGTCCATCGTGCCGCTGCTTGTCACGAACGCGGCGAGTGCACCGGGCTTCAAGAGATCGATCGACCGGGCAATGAAGTAGTCGTGCAGCCGCAGACCGAGCGGACGGTACTGCCGGTCCGACCGAACTGTTCGATCGGAGAAGGGCGGATTGCCGATCGCGAGATCATAGATCGCGTTGAGATCGGTGCGCGCGAAGTCGGCGTTGATGATGCGTGCCTTCGGCTGAAGAAGCCGGACAATGCGCGCTGTTACCGGATCGAGTTCGATCCCGGTGACATAGCTTATGTCACGGAGCGCCGTTGGCATCAGCGCCGGAAAAAGGCCCGTGCCGATTCCCGGCTCCAGCACGCGGCCCCCGCGCCATCCGAGCCGCCGCAAGCCCGCCCAGATCGAGCGGACGATGAACTCGGGAGTGAAGTGAGCATATTGGATGCCGCGCGCGAGCGAAGCATAATCGGCGTCGGTGACGGCGCTTTCCAGCGAACTGCCGAGGTCACCCCAGCCTTCCTGGAAATCGACGTCGCCTGGACGCCGGAACATGCCGTTTGCGAGTTCCGATGCGCCAAAACCGGTAAAGCGGATCAGTTTCGCCTGTTCGTCACTGGTGGCGGGTCGATCCTGCTTTTCGATTTCGTTGGCGGTCAGGATGGCCACAAGATTCGCCTTCGCCCTTTGCTTCCAGTCGATCGCAAGTCCACGATCGCCATTGTCGAGATAGAAGTTACCCCGCAGGCCGTGTGTCCGCGGCGCCGGCTGCTTCGCAACTGGTGGAGGCAATGCCGGCGCAGGGGAGGGCGGCGGCGGATCGGGATCGTCGTCGTTGGCGGCGAAACCGCCAAACGCGGTGACGCCCAAGCCAAGGCCGGACGACAACGCGCTGCTTACAAACATATCGAGGGTGAAGGGATCGTTGGACATTGAAGACTCCTTTTCGAGGATATGCGCCATCGCCCGCAGGACAGGTCCCGCGGGCGATGGCGGATGAATGAGGTGAGGAATTTGGATCTGGTTCGTCCGGCTGCAGCGATCGCGAGCTACGAGCGCGTGACTACGGAGAACTGCATGGTTTCCGACGTAAACTGCGCCCGCAGATGCGTGGGTTCCGGGGTTGTGGAAAGCATGGCTTCAAGGCTCGCGCCGGCGATGAAGACGATCCCGTCGTCTCCCTCGAAATACCGACGCTTGTAATGCCAGCAGTCCGGATCGGTCTGCGGATCGCACTCAGCGCCCTTTGACCTTCTGCCGGTTTGCCATTGGACAGCAGATAGACGCCTTCGTCGCCGACGATCCACAGACCTGGCCGTTCGTCCTTACCCGGGAGTAGACCATAGTGGGGGTTGCGGAAGCCGCCATTGGCTTCCGCGTCGGTACGTCCGTGCACGATCACCGCACTGACCTCGACCACGCTGAAAGTGAACATGGCCTCCCCCTCACGCGGCGATCTGGGAGGGAAGGTGGCGAAGATGCACCGGCAGCTTCGCAGCAGTCTCCCCGTCCGTGAGTTCGTCGAGCAGCTTCAGCAAGGTGCCTTCGTTGCCGCCATAGAGTATGACGGTGCGCTTGCCGCGAGCGGACTGCGGCCACTCGTCTCCGGCATAGCCGCGGTAATCGCCGGCAGTGATGCTCCAGATATGCTCGAGCCGCTCTTGCCGCGTCATCGCCCGGACCGCTCGGCTTTCGCGCTCGATGATGGCGACGCGCATCGTTTCGACGGATGCCTTACCGGAAAGATCGCAGTAGCCATGGAAATATCGGATGGACGCCTCGATCCTGAGCGCGAAGAATACTGATGTCACCGAGCCAGTCATGAACTCGCGCATCGCAAACGTGGATCCTCGGATCCACAATGGTGGAAGGACCTCGAACATGTAGTCATGTTCGGTCTCGCCGATCTCGAACCATTCGCCCGAGTAGAACGGCGCGGCATCACCATCCCAACGCTTTGGGCGCTCCGCGTGGCGGTCAAACATGCGGAACATCTGTTGGCGGCTTGCGACGCCCTGGAAAACCCTGGTGGTTGCGGGAGAGGGGATCATCTGCGGCTCCTTGCGCGTTTTCGGACCGAAGTGCGGCGCCGTCCTATCGACCTCGCCATCCCCTTCAGTCCTTCATGACCCCTTGCCTGGCGCCGGCATCGCGACTGGCTGGGTCAAGGGCCGGCTCAGCCGGGCGAAGCCTCCCTTGACGCGGGCGGTGCGAATGCGGCACGCTTCCTGCCTTTCTTTCCCCCTTTTCTTTCTCCCTGACCTTCAGGGTTTCGTTCCAGTCCTCCTCGGCCGGGCGCAACCGGGTCCACTCGCAACCGGCATCCTCGGCAAGCGACCGCAATCGCGTGGCAAACAGATCCCCTTGTGCATTGGCGTCCGTCGCAGCGACCAGCCGGGCGTCCGGTCGGGAGGCCAATTCCCGCAGTGCGGCTTGCGTGGCCGGCGACCACCCGCCGCCGGTGCTGAGATAAAGCGTGCCGTCATGCAACCCTTCGATTGCCGCAAGGCTCATGGCATCGATCGCAGCTTCCGTGACGGCCAGGCGCAACGCAGTATCCAACCCTAGACGGAAGAGAACCTTCGCTCCTCCAGAGGCGAAGCCACGGTATTGCGGTCCGCGCGCCTCCCATCCGGTCACCACGCCGGCATTATCCGTATGCGCTGCCCATATGCTGCCACGCGGGCCTTCCCGAAGAAGCCCCGCTTTGATCGCCTCACAGAGTATAGGTGGTGGCAGCCGGCGCTCGCCGTTGAGGTAGCGCCACGTCGATGAACCGGGCCATGGGCTGCGGCGCGCTTGCCAGCGCTCGACAAGAGAGAGGTTGCATCCTCTATCGCGGCTCGCAGGCTGCCACTCCGGTTCCGTGATCTCGAAACCAACGAGATCCGCGACCCTATCGGCGCCTTCGAGAAAACCGACATGATCGAGATGCTCGACAAGCCCGAAGACATCGCCTTTCGCATCGCTGAGCGGATCAAACCATCCGCGCCCCTCATGCGCGACGATGACGATTTCACCACCACGGCGAAACTTGACTGCCCGCCGGGTGCTTTCCTTGATGTCGATGGCGAACCTCGCCTGTTCAAGAACGGCCGCGCAGCTCACCTGCTCACGCAGCGCCTCTATCTCTCTTCTTTTCATTTTGCTCCCGATCGCACTGCGATCGGCCTCCATTGCCTTTCCTTGCCCGTCGCTTCGTGGGCACCGTTCGGCCCACCGCGAAGAGCAAAGACTGCAAGGGCGCGGCTGGCAATTGTCGGATCATGCAATGCACGGCCGCGGCGAAGCCTCCCTTGCGGCCTGCTGCTCGCAAGCGGCACGCCAAAGGCCGGCTCGATGCGCCGGCCAGGGGAAAAATTCATGAGCGATCTCAAGGTCGTCGTCGGCATCGATCTCGTCAGAGGGAAAGACGCTGTATTCACCCTCGACTTCAAGGACGGTGACCGGACCATCAGGTCATGGGAGCTGGAAGGCGCGGGACTGTGCGAGGAAATGATCGAGCGAGTTTAGAAGGGCTCCAGTGGGAGCGGGCCAATTCCCGCTCGATGGCTCCTCAAAGGCTCGGGACGGGCGCGATCACCGCGCCGCGGAGCGGCCGCAGCTTGCGAGCGGACCTTTCAGCGTGTTGTTCGTGGAATCCGGAACTCGGCAAGGACCCATCACAAACGCGCGGATTGGCTTGCTTTCGTGGTCACCTCGGTTCGGCTGCGTTCCGCCGAACGCAGGAGCCATTCTCTCCGTGTTTTCAAACCGATGGCGCGATCTTGCTGCGGGCCTGACGTTGCCAGAACGATGCATTTGCAGGCAGCATGCAAGGCAAGGTGAAAGCGTCCGGCGCCCGCAACCACACTGCGATCAGCCTGATCGCGTGAGCTTCACTTTCTCAAGCGCCTGTTCCACTGATTCGGCGTTGAGCGATTTAACCGCACGCTCCACGCACGCCTGAATTTCAGCGGTATCCTTTCCCTCGATCAACGCGATATCAGCCACAGTCCAGCCTCTCGATATCCAATGGAGACAGGTTCGTTCAAACGGCGAGAGCATTGCTATCTTCATGGGGCGCTGGTTCCACTCAGCTAAAGCCCAGCAGGTTTGCGGAAAACATCGACCTTACCATTGGAGAACCTGTGCAAATTTGATCCGAAATCGCCATGACCGCTTGCCTCAACTTCAACTCAAACTCGGGAGTCAACACCACGAGATGTGCGTCGTCTTCAGGTACAAGCCGACCTTTGTGCTCAGCATGCTCATAGCCTTTGCGGGTTCCGCAAGCGGAGGCTTATTCGTCAGAGCGATCGAGGCTGCGATGACGCGCGTGGCTGCCTCGGCAAGGCAGCGCCGCGACCAAAGCTGAGCTCGATATCGTAGATTGAGGGGAGTGACCCTCGAATCGAAGCGGCGGGCAATTTCGCCCTCAGCTCGATGGACTATTTCAGGGACATAGTCGGACAAGCCGCACGCGACTGTGACGACGAATTCGGAGTCCTCGGCGCGCAAAGCCGCACCGGTGGCAGCGAAGTCTTTCGCTAAGCGATCGAGCAATCTGGCCGCAGCTTCTGGAATTTCGTCGATCTCACGGCGCATGTTCGTTTGCACGGTGGCCTGCATGATAGGATCCTGTCTTGTAAGAGAGCGGTCAGTTTTCGAGAAAGGTGAGCTCGCTGACAAAACCTTCGGCATCGCCTCGAAAAAGTGAGCGGGTGAATTCGATCGCACGGCCCGAAGCAAGATAGGCGACGCGCTTTGTCAAAAGACCAGCCGTTCCAATCGCGACGCCAAGCAAGGTGGCGTCCGGACCTTCGATGTTGGATGCGAAAGTGCGCTGGATCGCACGAACGGGTCTGAAGTTTGCGTCCGCGAGTGTGTTGCAGATAGAAGAGGTAACGGCACGAGCGTGGGGCAGGAACTCCGAGGAAATGCATGTGCGTTCGATCGCAAGCGGCTGGCCCGCCGAGCTCCGCAAGTGGGTGATGCGCACGACGTGACTGTCGCCTGACAAGCCGAGTGTCATCATCTCCTCTGGTGCGGGATGAGACGTGCTGCGCCCGATGCACTCGACTTTCGTGTCCGATCCACGCCAGGAAATGTCACCCGTCAAAGAGTTCGCGCATAACGGAGGCCGATCTGCGCGCACCGCCGATCCGGCAACGAAGGTTCCTGAGCCGCGCCGGCGGACCAGAAAGCCCTCTTGGACGAGATGGTCGATTGCTTTGCGGACCGTTACACGGCTAACGCGGACATGTTCAGCGAGGTCTCGTTCGGGATAAAGAACGTCGCCCTCTTTGAGTTTACCCGACAGGATCGCCTTTTCAAGCGCCAGGCGAAGTCTATGGTAGAGCGGGCCGGCGCCCTTGATGTCTATGCCCCATCCTGGAAGCATGGCCGCAAGCCTGTCACTCATTCGATCGCTTTCAGATGCCCGAAGCGCGACACAGCCAGGGCCACGGCCCCGCTCACTGCATCGCCTTCGGGCGTTACCAATAAACTTTGATGCCGTGCAGCGATCCAGGACGAATACAGCGGCCCCAATCCCCCGAGCAGACAAATCTTCTGCGTTCCTCGCGCGACTAGACGATCAAGTGCTTCGTCAACTGAAACAGCGGCTTCTTGCAACAGGCGCGCGGCGACGGCATCGCCCTGTTTCATGTGCTCGAATACGCGCGGCGCATAGCGGCCGAAGGCGCCGGGCTTTGCCTGCCGCGCAAACTCGACGATATTGCGTGGGTCATTTTTGAATTCCGCAAGGACGGAGGCGGTCATCGCGGACATGTCGTGAATGCCGTCATATGCGAGCAGCGTTTCTTGCAAAAGCGCATGTCCAATACGAGCGCCGCTGCCGAGGTCGCCCACAGTAAAGCCCCATCCGCCGACGTAGGTCACCGTTTCCCAGTGGCGGGAAATGTAGATCGTGCCTGTTCCTAAAATGGCGACGGCTCCGTCTTTATCACCAAGCGCGCCTTGTAGCGCGATCAGCCCGTCTGACTCGATGTCCGCCTGGGCGAAGGGTAGCCTGTTTTTCACGTAGTGAACGGCCTCACCGACATTATTGCCCGCGACCCCAAGTACTGCACGCGCCGAGGCGATGCTACGCGCATTGATGCCAGCTGCGTAAAAAGCCGCGTGGGTCGCACTGGCAATGCTGTCGAGGGCCGTATCCGGATCGGAGAGAATGTTGGCGGGCCCGGCTTGAGCCCGCGCAAGGATACTCCCGTTCGCACCGGCGACTGCAGCACGGCAGCTGGTG
The DNA here is from genome assembly GCF_002008365.1 of Rhizobium leguminosarum bv. viciae USDA 2370. Taxonomy (GTDB): domain Bacteria; phylum Pseudomonadota; class Alphaproteobacteria; order Rhizobiales; family Rhizobiaceae; genus Rhizobium; species Rhizobium leguminosarum. The sequence continues at coordinate 109,775 of NZ_MRDL01000023.1, read as the reverse complement.
CCACCGCCGTCGATTCCGATTAGGTAGACAGTCATCCGCGCGTTCCTTCAGGAGGTCATCTGACACAGCGTCGTTCGCGTTCGGGCCGCACCAGCTGCGCGCACCGTGTTAGTACGTACGTCGCACAAACATACCGGATTGTCAACTGGAAACCGGCTAGAGAGAGTATGGGCGACCCAGCTGAAGGAACCCGTAATGCCTTTCGACCTGAATCCTTTCCCCGTCGCGAGTAACCGGCATGCAATTTGGGAAATGCTCGTGCGAAAAGACGTCGGCGGCTTCGTCGCCCAGGATTGGAAGATCTTTGCTCCGTCGTTCAAGTTTGAAGGATTGTGCGGGACGGCCTCGTGTCGAGGCAGGCGCTATCCAAAAACAGCCATGGCACCGATACTCTGATCTGGATCAACTCGCGGTCCCGGCGAAATTGGTAATCATCAAGCCGCGCCGGAAGAAATCGGGATAGCCGAACCCGCAATCACGGCGTAATCGTCTGGGGTATGCCCAGCATGCGCAGCCACATCATGGCACACGCGGATTTTGAAGGGATCAGGAAATGGACGTTGCACGCAGTAAGGTTTCCGACGCCGGCACTCCCGTCGCTTGCGCTTCCTGCCAAGCGCGGTACGGCGTCGTCTGCGGCGCGCTGTGGAGCGGCCAACTCCGAGAGCTCGGCCACCAGTCGCTGCGCCGCACGGTCGATGCCGGCAGCGAGATCATCGCTCAAGGGTCGGAAAGCTCTTTCTATTCGAACATCATGCGCGGGGTAGTAAAGCTCTGCAAGGTGATGCCGGACGGGCGCCAGCAGATCGTCGGCCTGCAATTCGCCCCCGATTTCGTCGGCAGGCCCTTCGTGCCCGAAAGCATGCTGTCGGCTCAGGCTGCGACCGACGCCGAAATCTGCGTCTTCCCCCGCGACCTGCTCGACCGCATGATATCGGAGGCGCCGAAGCTGCAGCGCAGCCTGCACGATCAGGCGCTGAAGGAGCTGGACGCCGCGCGCGAATGGATGCTGACGCTCGGCCGGCGCACCGCCGAGGAGAAGGTCGCAAGCCTGCTCCACCTCATCGCCACCCACGCCGAACCGCAGACCGCCACGACCACCTCTTTCGACCTGCCGCTGTCCCGCGCCGAGATCGCCGATTTTCTCGGTCTGACCATTGAAACCGTCAGCCGCCAGTTGACCAGGCTGCGCAAGAGCGGTGTCATTCGCATCGAGAACTCTCGACATATCATCGTCCCCGACATGGATGAGCTGGAGCGGATGATCAGCGCATAGAACGGGATCAGCTGCCGAATTCGGGATCAGAGCGTGATCACGACGCGGTATTGGCGAGGCCAGCCTGTGGCGCCAGCGAGAAGAACTGCGCCGCATTATCGGGATGCAGCCGAACGCAGCCATGCGAGGCCGGACGGCCCAGGCGTTTCAGGTCGAAGGTGGCATGAACGGCGTAACCGCCGTAGGCGATCGAAATTGGCCGAATGGGTATCCTGCTGGTGAAATTTGCAGTACCGTTCACCAGATCGATCAGCCGTTAGATGACTGTCGCGCTACCACCTTGCCAACTACAAGGTGGTCTGAAACGTCGTTGGCCAGCAGTCGCCGGCGAGGATCTCTGCCTGTTGGAGGATCTCCGCCTATTGATTGACGGCACCGACGTAGCCGACAGATTCTTTGGTCTCGACTGTCCATCCATCTGGACCGCGGAACTGTTCAGGGGTCAACGCTGCTACCTTTGTCACGACGTAGTGGAGGATTGTCGAGGGTAAGCGCATTCGCCATCATGCGCTTTTCCTCTCGCGCGCCTCGGCGACCATCTCCTCGAGCCTAACAGCAACACTGTGAGCGCGGCGATAGTAGGCGGATTCTGGAATCCCATACCGGTCCATTGGCGTCTCGAAGTTGAGCGGAGTCTGATAAGGAGTTGCGGCGATCGCCGAGGTGATCGTGTGCCAATCTAATCGTCCGTCGAATGGCAAGAGATGGTTATCCATTGCTCCGAAATTGTCGTGAATGTGAGTAGCGATGAGGCGATCGGCGAAACGCTCAAGCACGCTGAGCTTGCCTGGCTCGATCAGTTCCCAGTGGCCACAATCGAAGCAGACGCCGATGAACTCCTTGCCGTATCGAGCGAACAGCCGATCATAGAGGTTGAGGAAATTCTGAGCGTTGGCGCAAAGAAGAGTTTCCGCGGCAATCTGGATGCCCTTTTCGACGCAGTAAGGCCTGATCTCGTCGAGAGACTGGAAAAGGGGGTCGAAGAACGCTCGTTCGGCGGCTTCGCTGCCGAAGACGTTGTCGTTGATATCGATGTGCAGAACAATATTGGGGGACTGGAACGCGGCCGCCAGGTCGACACGGTTACGCAACAGCTCGACTCCGCTGCGGCGCTGCCATTCATGCGGCGACAGGAAGTCCTTGCGCGTCTCCATCGCGAAAGGGCCAGGGTTTTTGTGGCCGATCTCGGTGATAGGATTGCGGCCATTGCTGCCATGAACCGAGTGTACTTTCAGCCCAGCATCGGCCACGATCCTGCTTGTAAACTCGATCTCGGCGTCGGCCAGCCAGTACGAACTGCCGGAGTCGGGATTCCAGTTGATGTGTGTGAAGCCAGCTTCCTTGATGAGGGTGAGCGAGTTGCGAATGCCTTCGTCGTACCAACGCTCCTGGTGCGGCCAATGCCAGACGGTGATGCAGGTATCCAATGGATCAGTCTCCAGTTCTACAATGTTGTGGTTTCTGGACCTTTGCCAAGGCCGATGCGCTCGGCCAACAGAATGATCGCCAGTGAAAACGCCATGATCAGAGTGACATAGACAAGGTTGAGCGCGGCCTGCTCAGGATCGACAGACAGCGAGCTGTCTACGATTGCAATCGGCAGCGGTTTGTTGTTGACGTTGTATAGAAACGCCGACAGGGGGTATTCCGACAGGAGATCGTTGAACGCCATCCCGGCGACGAGGATTACAGTCGGCGCCACTATCGGCAGAATGATGCGGCGATAGCGATAAAGACCAGTGGCGCCCATCGAGCGGGCCGCCTCGTTATAGGCCGGATCGATTCCTACGAAGGCTGCCCGCAGGAACCTCACCATAAGCGGCAAGGCGACGATGGCGTAGCCAATCGGCAGGAGCCAGTAGCCGCCGAGGAGGACTGCGTTTCCAACGAGCGGGTTTGGCGTGTCGAAGGTGACGATCAGCCCGACAGCGAGCAGAATACTAGGAACTACCCATGGCAGGAAGAAAGTGATGTCTAGAAGGCGCGTCAGCCAACTGCGCCGGCCAAGAATAACCGGGACAGCAAACAGCGTAACGACCAGCGCCGCCGATACCGCGGCAAGGCTCATCACTATGGAGTTGAAGAACGGAAGAAAGGCGGTGCCTTCGGTAAAGACGCGGGCATAGTTCTTCAGGGTCAGGCTGGATGGGATCACTTCGATGCCGATGCTCGCGGCCGGGGCGAAGGAGAAGAGTACGACAAGAGCGATCGGCACCGCATAAATAGCCACAAGAAGATAGGCAAAAAAATGTAGCACTGTATTGCCGATCGGGCTGCAAATTTTGCGTAGCTGGATGGGCGCAGTCGCTTTCGCGCCGCCGACATAGGAACCGCGCGCTTCGTAATATTGAGACAGCAGGATAAGCGCCATGAGACACAGTCCCATCATAAGCGCCAGTAAGGCGGCCATGTCGGGACGGCGCAGGCTGTTCAGAGTCAGCACCATCTGGCTCAGCATGTGGAAATCGCGACCGCCCAGCACCTGAGGGGCGGCGAAAGAGCTGATCGCGGTGTAAAGGGTGAGAAGGGTGACAGCGAGGAGCGTCGGCATGATTGCGGGCAGTACCACACGCCACAGGATCGTATATTCCCAGGCACCCATACTGCGCGCGGCTTCGATGGTTGCGTAGTCGACGCGGCGCATCGCAGCACGCAGAAAAAGATAGTAAAAGTTGGTCATCAGAAAGGTATGCGTGAAGAGCACGCCAAACCAGCCGATGAACCAGTCTTGCGGGAGGCTGGAAACGATCGCCTTCACCAGATGTGTCACCGCACCGCCGGGACCATAGGTGAAGTTATAGCCCGCCGCCGCAACGACACCGCCGAAGACCAGCGGCGTTGCATAGGCGATTTTCAAGAGTGCGCGACCGCGTACGTGAAAATATTCAAGGACGACCACCTGGAAAATCCCGACAATGGTCACCGTGACCATGGTCGCTGACGTCATCCAAACCGTGTTCCAAAGGGCAGCGCGCACTCTTCGTGATCTTGAAAGTTCGCTTAGGGTCTGACCGACCACCAGGCTGCCGTCCCTGAAAAATGCCGTTTGAAGTGACGCGACGAGCGGCAGTATCAGGAAGGTGACGACGATCCAGATCAGGGCCGCCAACCCGATCCAATAGACTACGCGCTCGGCGGCAGCCGCGCGGTTCATCTGTCCGCTTCCTCGAAGATATGCACCGAGCCCGGCCGGATCGTCCAGGACACGGTCTCACCGATTTCGGGTAACTCGTGCCCCATCCTGGCGGCCGAAATGAAGTATCCGCCGGTATCCAGGTCGATACGGCTGTGGGCGCCAAGGAATTCCACATGACGGACGGTCGCCGGCAACCCGGCTGGTATCACTTTCCCAACGAGTACATCTTCGTGGCGAACAAAAATGCGCCCCCGAACGTCGCTGCCCAGGATTTGCCCGGCAAGCGGCGTGGGCAGTTCGTTGGCGGTGCCGATGAACTCGCAGATAAACGGCGTCGCCGGCTCTCGATAAAGAGTACGTCCGTCACCGATCTGTTCAACGCCACCGTTCGCCAGCACGACGATCGTGTCGGACATCGTGAGTGCATCTTCCTGATCATGCGTGACAAAGACTGCCGTGAAGCCAAATTCCTGCTGGAGCCTCTTGATCTCGCGGCGCATCGTCACTCGCACCTTGGCGTCGAGATTGGACAATGGTTCGTCGAACAAAAGCACCTTGGAGCCCGCGACAAGCGCGCGCGCAATCGCGACCCGCTGTTGTTGCCCGCCTGACATGGTCGCTGGCTTCTTGTGCAGCTGCTCCGTAATCCCGGATGTTTCGGCGATCTGGGCGACGCGCTTGCCGATCTCGCTCTGCGGCATCTTCGCCACACGCAAAGCAAAGGCGATGTTTTCGAACGCCGTCATCGTTGGAAACAGCGCATAGTTCTGGAATACCATACCGACATTACGGCGCTCCGGCGGCTCGTTGGTGATATCTTTTCCTTCAAGAATAATCCGCCCGCTCATGACCGGATGAAAGCCGGCGAGGGTCCTTAGAACGCTGGATTTGCCGCTGCCGGAGGCCCCGAGCAGAGCAACGAACTCGCCTTCGTGAACCTCAAGCGAGAGGTCGCGGATGACTACCTTATCGCCATAGCCAATATGCAGTTTATCGATGATGAGGATCGGGGTCGGCATGATCATACTCCTGTGAAGCCTGGCGATCTGTGTCGCCCGGTCCTGCATCCTCACCGGATTTCAAGCTCGATCTTCTGCAACCAGCCGTCCAGTTTGGGCGCGACGGCATCCCAGTCGATAGGCTGCGCCTTGACTAGTTCCGCATTCGCCTGCACCTCTGGCGGTGATTTCGCCAGCGCCGCCGGTAGCACCGGAACCTGACCGAACTTTTTGGCGTAGCCGGCCATGACATCGGCAGAGCCGAACCAGTCGACGAATGCCTTTGCCTGCTCCAGCTGATCGGTTCCCGCCATGATCGCCACGCCTTCGGAGATGACGGGCGTGCCACCTTCCGGGTCAATGACCTTGACTTGCATGCCGAGCTCCTTGGCGTCTTTGATGACGCCGCCGAACCAGTTCAGATTGATGATCGCACCGCCCGATTTGAAGGCTTCTTTGCGCGCATCGGCGTCATCGACAACGATGGCGTTCGCATAGAATGCGCCAAGAAAATCCCATCCAGCCTGAGTGACTTCGCCCTTGTCGTCGAGGAACCGGGCCAAGATGCCGGCAAGATAGACCCTTGTCGTCTGCCAGGCGGTGTTGCCGATGACGTATTTGGCTTTGTATTCGCCCCTTGTCAGGTCCAGCCAGCTTTTCGGCGCCCGCTCAGCGGCAAGCTTGTCGGAATCATAGGCGATGACAACCGGTGTGCTCCAGAATTTGTAGACAATGCCTTCTTTGTCCTTGTATTGCGCAGGGAGGTCCGCTGCCCAGGCTGGTGTGTATGGTTGGAACAGGCCGTTCTTTTTGAGCAGACCCATAGACGTGTCGACCATGCCGAGTACGACATCGGCCTGGGGGTTGTTCTTCTCGGCGACCAGCCGATCAAAAAGTTCTCCTCCGGGTGCGCGCAGAAACTGCACATCGTGACCGGCGGCTTTAGCCTGGTCGATTATCCACTGAACGTTCTCTTCTCCCTGAGGTGAATAGACGACAAGACTATTGGCCAAGGCCGGAGAGGTGACCGCGATCAGTACGGCTGCGAGGGTCAATAAACGTTTGATCTGATGCATGGTGTTCCTCTCGTTTCAGTTTGGCCGGTCATCCCCGGCTTGGCGCCTTATTACCGGAGCTACATGACAGTTTAATTACATTGCGTAATTTAATATATATTGCAATAGCTCTTTGGCTACTAACGATTTGAGGCACTCTTGGAACCAATGGACCTTTCACGGAACGAACGACGACTGGTCGAACTGATTTTCGTGGGCAAGAAGATTGCGCGCGTCGACCTGGCCGAACGGTCCGGCATGACAGGCGCTTCTGTCACTCGGCTGATAGGTCGCTTACTTGAGATCGGACTTCTCATCGAGGTGGTCGAGCGGACCGGCGCCCAAGGCCAGCCTCGGCGCTTGCTGAGCTTGCGGGCTGACCGGTATCTTTCCGCGGGGATAACATTCTCGGTCTCCCGAATGGAGGTAGCAATTGTTGATCTAGCAGGTAAGATTCTTACCTCCCGATCAGTCGACATCGAGACCAGCACGGCTTTGTCTGTGGCAGGCGCCGCGCAGGCTGCTATCGCGGCGATGCTGACCGACCTGGGTACGCCTAAGGATCGCCTTCTCGGGGTCGGCTGCTCTGTGCCCGGCAATTTCGGCACGATGTCGAACATCCTCAAGGCCCACAGCTTCTTCCCGGCTTTCGATGATGGTGAGGTGGACCAAGCTTTTAAAGCGACTTTCGAAGCGCCCTATTACATCGAGAATGATGGAACAGCTGCAGCGCTCGGAGAGTATGTGTTCGGCGGACGCATCCCGCAGCCTGATCCGATGTTCTTCATTCACATTGGACACGGTGTCGGGGGAGGGGCGGTTATCGACGGACGGCCGTACCGCGGTGTCAATGGAAACGCCTGCCTGCCCGGAGTTCTCTACCCGTACGACCAGCCGCGCCCATCCGGCCAAGACCTTTTTGCCACCCTCAACGGTGCCGGCTTCGCCATCCACGACTTCATCGACCTCGATCGGTTGCCAGATAGCGCCGAAGCGGCGTTAGAAATCTGGGTTGAACGCGCCGGAAAGCAGCTCAGCGAGACGGTACGTGTAGCAACGGCGATGTTCGACCCCGCGCTGATTGTCCTTGGGGGACGGCTGCCAGAACTCGTGACAGACAGGCTGGTACGCGCAATTTCCAGTCAGCCAATCCTTGGCCCGTCGCGCGGTTTGGAGGCTGCCGCAGTCGAGGCCTCTCGACTTGGCCCTCGCGCCGGCGCGATCGGGGCGGCCTGCATTCCGTTCTTTGCCTCTCTCTTTTCCGCCGCCGTCGCAGACGATGGCAGTCCTTACCTTAACGGTCGCAAGCCCAAATCCCGACCTTAGAAAATTTGATTGCGCGCCTGAGTCTCTTTAAGAAGTCAACCGGGGCAGGCCCAGGCGCGAACCGCACCTTGCAGGTCCGCAAGCCCTTCCTTGCAGATCGGTGCCGCTACAAAGCCTCAAATGACCAGCTTGAGGTGGCTGGATAAAACCAGACCCGCGGCGCCGCGCAGAGCCGTATGGCCTTCGCCGATACCATTCACCGTGATCGATATCTCCTGACCAGGTCTCTTCACCACCAGTTGCTCGACATGCTGCCTGATCAGCTCTGCTGCCTTCAATCCGCCTCCGGCGACGTCTCCATGAAGGACATAGGAGTTGAGAGAGAGTGTTTGCTGCAGATTGACGATGCCGAAGGCTACGTTCCGCGTATAACGGTCGAGAAGCTCCTCTGCCGCCTTCGAGCCTTCGTCTGCTTCCTTGACAAGCCTGGCACAGGTGACGCTCTTGGGATGCGGAAAGCTCAATCGGGCGGCTTCTTTTCGTAACCAAGGAAGGGCAGCGACGGTCTCCCAGCAGCCGTGCTTTCCGCAATTGCAAAGGGCACCATCGATCTGCACCACGCTGTGACCGAGTTCGCCGCCGGATCCGGCGAGTCCACGATAGACCTTGCCGTCGATGAAGAAGGCGCCGCCGAGAACCTCGCCAGTATAGACTGCTGCGAAATTTTGTTGGCCGCGACCGGGTCCGAACCATCTGTCCCCAACAAGCAAGGCACGGGGGTGGTGATCGATGACAACCGGAAGAGAGAAGCGTTCTTGTAGTATTGCTACGAGGGGAAGTCCCGTTAGAACGGGAGCAAGGTTGACGGTAAGAATGGTTCCATTGTCACTGTCGATCATTCCAGCAGAGGCCACGCCAATGCCGAAAGGCGCCTGTTGGGCCTGAGACAGTGTGGCAGTAAGCGTCTCCGTCATGACCGCGATGAATGCTTCTGTGTCGCCATGCGTATCAAACTCAGCTTTCGCAACGGCCTTGATCTCACCGGTTAGCGCCACGAGGCATGTTTGTATCGTGCCGGGCAGAAGGAGGACTGCGCCAAGCATCGGAGCATCGGGGTTAAAATAAAGCGGACGAGCCGGCTTGCCGCCTTTGACGTCGGAAGGTGACGCATCTCCCTCAACAAGAAGCTGGTCTTCGATCATCGGCTGCACAATACCGGTTATCGTGGTCCGGTTGACACCTGCAAGTCGAGCGAGATCTGCCCGGCTTTTGGGTCCGTTATCATATAAGGCCTGAAGGACGCGACCGCGGTTTATCGCGCCAAGTGCCGATTGGGAGACAAGTGTCACGTTACCGCCGTTCTCGCCGGCGGCGACTTCTCTGCTTGCAGGGGTGCGCTGGCCCAACGAATAGGACGGCTGGCTCTCAAACTTCAATTCTCTTCTCCAATCTACCGGATCCTTTTAGCCCGTACATTATCGAACGGCCATACAACATAAGGCCCTTTCCGGTGATGCAAGCAGGACGTCGATGACAACCGCGGTACAGCGCAGAAATTTTCGCCGCGACAACTTCTTGACACTAACATAAGTTTGTGCGAGGTACAAACTAACTGCTTACAAAAAGCACATTAGGGGTAACAATCTCAGTATCGACAAGCGGAAGCCCAGGGCTGCGCTGAAGGGCCGGGGTTGGGATACGAAGCAACTGAGGAGGCTGTTTATGACAATCGATATCGGAAATATGTCGCGACGTGACCTGCTGAAAAGCGCTTCCGTCGCAGCTCTTGTGGTTGGCGCGGGATCATTGGCCGTGCCACGGCGAGGGGCGGCACAGGATGCGAACACGGTGCGCGTCCTGTCCGTTGAAGACCCATTCTTTTTCTCAATGAAGGCGCTGGTGCCAGAATACGAGAAGGAAACCGGCATCAAGGTGGAACTGGAAAGCCTCTCGTATGACGCCCTTCAGTCGCGCCTCGTCTCTGCCTTTGTCGCCAAGACCTCCGACGCCGATGTCATCGTTGTCGACCAGATGTGGCTCGGGCAGTACCTCGACAATGGCTGGATCATCTCACTGAATGATTTTATTGCCAAGGACAACGAATTCGATCTCTCAGACTTCATCCCGGAGGTCCTTTACTCCTCGAATATGTGGCGCGGCCAGGTCGGCACATTGCCGGTCGCCGCCTATGCCCAGGGGGTTATGTACCGCAAGGACGTCTTTGACGAACTCGGCATTGCAGCACCGCCGACCGAGACGTCGGAAGACTGGACCTGGACGAAATACGTCGACACCCTGAAGTCGATGGAAGGCAAATCATTTGGCGGCAAGCCGCTCTTCCCAACCGTCGTTTGCGGTTCCCAGCCGTCGCCGATCGTCCACATGTTTACGCAGGTCTCAGCAAGCCACGGGGCGAACTGGTTCAAATCGTTCCCGACCGCCCCGTGGGATTTCTCCCCGCAGTTGACAAGCCCGGCCTGGATCAAGTCTGTCGAAGTCTACAGGCAGCTCTACAAGCTGTCTCCGCCTGAAGCCATCAATTATGTCTGGTTCGACGCCGGCACCCGTTTCGCCAAGGGCGACATCGGCATGTTCTATTGGTGGACCCCGTACTTCTATCTGATCAAGAATTCCGGTTACATGACCGGTAAGAAATCGGACGTCATGGAGAAGTATGCAACCGCAGCCTTGCCGAAAGCTGAGGGCGTGCCTCAGACGGTCAGCCTCGGTGGCTGGAGCCTTGGCATCCCATCCAGTTCCGAAAGGCAAGAGGCAGGCTACGCCTTCATCAAATGGGCGACCTCGAAGGCCACGCAGAAGAAAATGGCTCTTTGGCCGGACCTCAACTACCAGTTCTCCGACTTTGCGCGCGTTTCGCTCTATCAAGACGAGGAAGTCAAGGCGATCTATCCTTACCTCGATGTGCAGTATGCGATGATGAAGCAGGGCAACGGCAAGGTCGCACGCCCGCCGGTCCCTGGTTACACGGCTGTCGAAAGCGTGTTGGGTCTCACATTGAACCAGCTTCTGACCGGCAGCGAGGAGCCGAAGACCGGCCTCGAGCGCGCCAACAGCCTGTTCGAGAGCATCCTGAAGGGCAATCTCATGATCCCTTATCAAAGGGACAGCTACTCGGATTCTCTTGACGGGGCCAAAGCCCTGATCGCCAAGAAGTAACAGAGTTCTCCTCGGGCCGGCGCGACAGCGATCGCGCCGGCATCCACTTGAAGAAGAACTGGATCTGGCAATGCACACGACAACTGTTCGCTCTCCGCGAGCCTTCGGGCCTGCCCGGAAGAGCTTTATCCGACGAAACCTGCCATACTTGCTGATTGCGCCTTCGGTGGTGATGCTGCTCGCTCTGATCGCCTACCCCTTGCTGTTTGCCCTAAGATCGAGCTTCTACTTCTGGAACCTGCAAATCGGCCCGGAGCCGCTCCAGTTCGTTGGCTTCGAAAATTATGTGCAGGCCTTCAACGCATTCGACTTTCGCGCCGCGCTCACCAATACCCTGATCCTGTCGATCCTTGGCACGGCACTTGAATTCATATTCGGCCTGGCGATTGCACTCATTCTGCTCAAGGCACTGCCTGGCATGAACATCGTGCGGGCCCTGCTGATCTTGCCCACCACGATCGCGCCCATCGTCGTCGGCTTTTTGTTCCGCTACCTCTATGATCCCGGCGGTGGACTGTTGAGCTGGCTGTTGCAGTCGCTCTGGCTCCCCGTTCCCGCAGAGGGAATTCTTGGCTCGCCATCGACAGCACTCGCGGCCATCCTCTTCGTCGACATCTGGCAGTGGACGCCGTTCTTTGCAATCGTTCTCTATGCGAGCCTTTTGGCCGTGCCCGACGAGATTTTGGAGGCCGCACGCCTGGATCGCGCGTCTGCATGGACGATCCTGATGCGGATCAAGCTGCCGCTGATCAAGCGCACCGCAATCATTATCGTCATGCTGCGCTTCATGCAGATCTTCAACACCTTCGACACAGTGCTTGTGCTCACCCGCGGCGGACCGGGCACGTCGACGCGCACCCTTGGATACTCTCTCTACGAACAGGGCCTTGTCAACTTCAACATCGGCCTGGTCAGCGCCATGACCTGGATCACCGTGCTGATCGTCAACGTCATCGTTGCCCTCTACGTCTTCTTCGCGTTCCGAAACGAGGAGTGGTAAAATGTCCCGCCGCCACACGAGCTTCAACACGGCACTCACCTACGCCGCCGGCCTCCTCTTCCTGGCAATCTTTGTCGGTCCGATTCTGTGGTTCATCGCTCTTGCGATCCGGCCGGCCGAGACGGCATTCACCATGCCGCCGCAACTTACCTTCGAACCCAATCTCGATGCTTTCCGGCACATCCTCGTCGATCCGGGTACCAACGCGCCGCAACTGGTCAACAGCCTCATCGTCGCAATCGGTGCTGTGCTACTCAATCTGCCCTTTTCGGTTCCTGCTGCCTACGCGTTGTCCCGTTTCAAGCTACGCGGCAAGAAGAACATCATGTTGTGGTATCTCGGGTTGCTGATGGCCCCGCCGGTCGCGTTCCTGATCCCCTATTTCATCCTCATCACGCGCATCGGTCTGCAGGGTTCCTATTTCTCCATGATCCTGGTCCTGCAGACGCTGACGATCCCGTTTTCCGTCTGGTTGATGAAGAGTTTCATCGATGAAGTGCCGGTGGAACTGGAGGAGGCTGCCCGGGTCGACGGCGCCCGCTGGTACACGATCATGTTGCGGATCACGCTGCCGATCGTTCGTCCCGGCGTCATTGTCACGTCGATGTTCGCCTTCGTGTTCGCATGGAACAATGCCGCTTTTCCGCTGGTGCTGAGCTCACGCTCGACCGCCACTCTTCCGATCGGAACACTTGGATATTTCGCAACGAGCGGAGTGACCTGGAACTACATCGCCGCCGCCGCAGTGCTCGCGATGATACCTCCGATGATCATCTTCCTTGTTTTCGATCGATACGTCGTACGAGGCCTCACCTTTGGTTCGGTGAAGGGCTGAGCTTTCCCTTTATGAATGGAGTAATGAAATGAGCAGACTGCGAATGGGCGTCATTGGCGCCGGTCTTTGGGGCGGCAATCACGCCCACACCTTTAATGTCTTGCCGGAGACCGAGCTGGTCGGCGTCTGCGACCTCGATGAGGGCAGGGCGCTGAAGATGAAGGAAACCTACGGCGCAACGCGGGCCTTCACCGATTATCAGAAGCTGATCTCCAGCGATCAGATCGATGCGATCTCGGTTGCGACACCCGACTTTACCCACACGCCGATAATCCTCGCCGCTCTGAAAGCTGACAAACACGTGTTGAGCGAAAAGCCGCTTGCGACGACGGTGAGTGAAGCCGAGGAAATTGCCGCGGCTGCCGCAAAATCCAAGGGCAAGCTGATGATTGATTTCCACAACCGTGTGAATCCGATCCTCGCCCAGGTTCGCGACATGATTCAGGACGGTCAGATCGGCTTGGCAAAGCACGGGACCGCGCGTCTTTCGAATACGACATTCGTTCCATTCGAAATGCTGAGCTGGGCTGCAAAGTCTTCGGCACTCTGGTTCCTGGGAAGCCACCTCGTCGATGTCCTGCGTTTCATTCTCGCAGACGAGGTCGTGCGTGTTTATTCCGTCGCCCGCTCTGGGACACTGTCTGCCGGCGGCGTGGATACGAAAGACTTCCATGCGTCGATCCTTGAATTTTCCAAGGGCACGGTCGTGACCATGGAGAACAGCTGGATCCTGTCGCGCGACAATCCTTCGCTCGTCGATTTCAAGGTCGAGTTCGTTGGTGAAAAGGGCCAGATCCAGGCAGACCCGACCCATAGCGGCGGCCTGCGCCGTATCGTCGACGGCGGACTGAAATACAATGACTATATCGGCATAACGCCCACCGGCGCGACGCGTATCGGCGGCTTTGTCCTGGAGTCCATTGCTCGCTTTGTCGATAGCGTCCTGCGTGACGCTCCGCTGCTGGCAGATGCGCAGGACGGCCTGGCAAACACCAAGATCCTGGCCGCCATCGAGGAATCCGTTGCGACCGGCAAGGCTGTGAACATCGGCTAAAGCCGGAACCAAAGGCGCGGGGCATGTCCGCATAACGGTGCGGCTTGCCTCGCTTGAAAATACGGGGAGTACATAAAAATGGCGTCCATGACCTTCGACGGGATCGGCAAGACCTTTCCGGACGGAACCGTTGCCGTTGCGAATGTAAGTTTTTCGGTCGCGGACGGAGAATTCGTCGTGTTGGTCGGCCCCTCGGGTTGTGGCAAGTCGACATTATTGCGGATGGCAGCGGGTCTTGAAGCGCTCAACAGCGGCCGGCTGCTCATGGATGACGCTGATGTGACGGAGACAGAACCCCAGGACCGGGATATTGCGATGGTTTTCCAGAACTACGCGCTTTACCCTCATATGACTGTTTACGACAACATGGCTTTTGGCTTGCAGCAGCGCAAAATGCCCAAGGACAAGATTGACAAGCTGGTGCGCGATGCAGCCGAAATGCTTGATCTCGCGCGCTATCTCGAGCGCAAACCGGGGGCATTGTCTGGTGGTCAACGCCAACGCGTGGCGATGGGTCGAGCGATCGTTCGCCATCCCGTGGCCTTCTTGATGGACGAACCTCTTTCCAACCTGGATGCCAAGCTCCGCGTGCAGATGCGCGGTGAACTGAAGCTGCTTAATCAGCGGCTCGGCGTCACAACCCTTTATGTGACCCACGATCAGGTCGAGGCTATGACCATGGGCGATCGCGTGGCTGTGCTGAAGCCGGTGTTTAACGGACAGGAGAGTAATCTTCAGCAGATCGACACGCCGCAGAAGCTTTACGACAAGCCGTCCAATCTGTTCGTCGCGGGGTTCATCGGTTCGCCCGCCATGAATTTCGTACGCATCGAGCTGACAGCGGAAGCCGGGACGCTGAAAGCTGCGATTACCGGAACGAATATATCCTTCTCCATCCCCGCCCAGCCAGCATTGTCGGTCTTTGCCGGGCGACAAGTCGTTGTTGGAATTCGCCCGGAGATGTTCAAGGTTTGTCCCGAGGCCGAGGCGTTGTTCAATGAGCAGATCCCGGTTGCCGAAGCGCTTGGAGCCGACACTTTCGTGTTTTTCGACATCGCCTCACCGCCGGTCAATATCAACGATGCTGAAGATACCGAAGACTTTCCCAATAAGGGTAAGAACCGGCTTGTGGCGCGTATACCACCGGCGCTGACACCTCGACCCAATCAGGTGCTGCCATTGACAGTCGACCTGGAGAAATTGCACTGGTTCGACCCAGTAACGGGGGCTGCGATCCGCGACTGACAGAACGTGCACGAAATATCGCCAGCTGGGGTTTCAACTCTTTTCTCCTGCCCTCCCAGGCAACTTGGCTGTCGTCGATTACGAGGTCGGCGGCAGCCATTTTTTTAAAACTCGAGACATCAAACCATCAGAATCTGAACATCCATCCGCCGTAAGTGACACCGAGCTTAGAGGAGTGGCCCGTGAAACACATTTCCATTGTCGGTAAGTTCTTTATCATCATGGCCGTCTTTGGCGTCATGGCACTCGGTCTGACGTTCTATCAGAGCCGGCAAATGTTGAAAGTTAACGACAGCTATCAGGAGCTTCTCGACAAAGATGCATCTGCAGCACTTCGCTTGACCCAGTCGAACCGAAGTCTGGAAATAGCGCGTGCCAACATCAGCGACATGGTGATGACGCGGTCGAAAGAGGCGAGGGCGCGCGCAGAATTTGGCTTGAATGACGCACGAGGAAACTTCGTCAGGTTCATGGATATGGCGATTGCCGCAGTTCCTGAGCAGAGCGAACTGCCGAAGTTGAAGGCGGATGGATTCTCCGTCCTGACCGATACGTGTGGTGCAGCCATCGCTGTTGGTCGCGGCGCAACTAGTGAAGCCGAGCTTGCCATGGTGCAGCAACTCTATCTCACTCTTTGCCAACCCGCCTTTGCTGCCATCTCACCAAGATTCACATCCGTCACGGAAAAACTCGCTTCCGACGCAGATCAAAAGCGTGCTGGCGTTTCAAACGTTGTCCGTGACACGTCCGTGCTGAGTTTGGGAACAGCTATTGTGGCACTCTTCGCTGTCTCGTGTTTCGGCTTTCTCGCAATTCGCGCCTGGTTGGTCAAACCGATCAAACAGATGGTTACGACGATGAAGGTCATAGCCGACGGCGATCTTACTTCGACTGTTGAGGGAACGATTCGCCGCGACGAGATCGGATCGATGGCCCGAGGGCGCGCGATCTCGGAAAGGATGCAGAGACAAGTCGTGGCGCAAACGAGATTGAACGTGCGCGTCTCGCCGAGACCGATCGTCAGCGGGCGCGGGATATGGCGGAGGCAACGACCGGGCTTGCAGAGGGCCTAAGGCATCTCGCCGACGGGAACCTCGTGTTCAGCCTCGACGACAAGTTCGCCGAGGACTTCGAACCGTTGCGGGCGAACTTCAATGCTGCTGTTGCCCAGCTCGCCGAGAGCTTGAGAGCTGTGTCGAACGCAACCGAATCGATAGATGATGGCGCGCAGGAAATCAGTTTGAGCGCGCAGGACCTGTCACGCCGCACAGAGCACCAGGCTGCTTCACTGGAGCAAACCGCCGCCGCGCTGGATCAAATTACCCAGAACGTCGCCAGTTCCTCAAAGCGCACAGCGGAGGCGCGACATGTTGCGATCGAGGCAAACAAGTCGGCGCGCCACTCCGGGGGAGTGGTCTCCAGCGCTGTCGCGGCAATGCAACACATCGAACGGTCATCCTCGCAGATCTCCAGTATTGTCGGGGTCATCGACGAAATCGCGTTTCAGACCAATCTTCTGGCGCTCAACGCAGGCGTCGAGGCGGCACGATCCGGCGAGGCAGGAAAAGGTTTCGCAGTGGTTGCCCAGGAGGTGCGGGAGCTTGCTCAACGCTCTGCGCATGCAGCAAAAGAGATCAAGGATCTTATCCTCAATTCGGTTGATGAGGTCAGCAGTGGCGTCAAGCTGGTCCGCGATACCGGCGAGGCGCTCAAGATCATCGTGGACCAGATAGTGCTGATTAACACTCAGCTTGATGCCGTCACGGCCGCTTCCAACGAGCAGTCCGCAACCCTTTTTGAGGTCAACCGGACAGTCAATCGAATGGATCAGGTTACGCAGCAAATGCAGCCATGGCCGAGGAATCCACGGCTGCAAGCACGGCACTTGCCCTTGAGGCAAAACAGTTGCGCGGGATTGTGGCGGAGTTTCAGATTGAGAATGCACTGTCTGAGCAGCAGACCAGTCAAAGCAACCGTGAAACAGCGTCAATATCTTTGCCAGCACGCCGGATGCTGGCAAAGGTCGCGAACGAACTCGGCAAAGTGAGTGACGGTCGAGTTGCAGATAGATCCCGGCAATGACCGCGGACCTCCCGCAGGAACGAATTGCGGATGTCCTTAGATGACGAAATTCAGCAATTCAGAAAGAAGCAGACTGGCGGCACCGCGTAAAGCCGCCAGGCATTCGCTATCTCCGAAAGCAAGGGCAATTTCATCGCCCGGGCGATGGAATACCAATTCCCGGAAGCTTTCCTGGATTAAATGAAGCATGGGGTTTCCCCCTCGTACGATGTCGCCGTGAATAACGATAAAATTGGGCGCCATGAACTGCTGGAGGTTCGCCAGGCCGACCGAAATGTTGAACGCGTAGTCGCGAAGTAATTCTCGTGCGCCTGGGACGTCGTCGTTGGCCAGAGTCAATAATCGGCTCACATCCAGTGAGTGCGGTTGTGGCAACCGCCTAACCTTGGCCTCGTCCGTTAACCACTTCGAGCCGGCGATTGTTTCCCAGCATCCACGTCGGCCGCACTGGCATATCCGACCTTTGATGTCTACGGTCGTATGACCGATTTCGCCGCCTGCACCTGCGGGTCCCCGATAGAGATGCCCATCAAGGTAAAGCGCTCCACCCAAAGTCTCGCCGATATGGACGGAGGCGAAGTTTCTCCGGCCGCGGCCTTGTCCAAACCATCGGTCCCCAACCAGCAAGGCTCTGGTATCCTGATCGACACACACGGTAACGCCGAACCTTTTGTGCAACTCGGCTTCGAGCGGTAAGCCGTCCAGGAATGGCCCGAGACTGGCGGTCACAATTGTGCCCGTCTCCGTATTGATCATTCCTGCAACTGCTACACCTATCCCTAAGATCGGTTTGCCAGATGCGATGGTTTCTTCGACACAGGTGCTTATAATTCGGAATGCGTCGGTGGGGTGTGTAAGGTTCTTCGGAAAATCGGCGGCGTGTTGAGCATAGACCTTGCCCTCCAAAGAGACCAAACAAGCACTCACGCGGTCGTGCATCAGGAGCACCGCGCATATTGGCCTTGCATCCTTGGAAAACCACAACTTGGTAGCCGGCTTGCCGCCTGCTTCGTTGGGAGGTATCACCTCTCCTTCCGCAAGAACACCCTGATCGATCAGGGGCTGCACAATCCCTCCGATAGTCCCTCGAGTCACACCCGCAAGGCGGGCCAGGTCCGCCCTGCTGGATGGCCCTATGTCGTACAAGGCTTGCAGCAATCGGCCCCGATTCGCAGGGCCCAAGGTTCGCGTTGGAATCAGTTTTTGGGCCGGTACTATACCCTTAGCGCTCTCATCTTTATGGCGATCGTCAGAACTGCCCTCACTTTCTCCCAGTCGGTGAGCTTCGAGTCTTCTTATCAAAGAGTCCATAGCATCCAATCCTGTTGGCCGAACCAATTGCGCCGCCAACGGCCAGCACTATCAGGGGGCTAACCGCTTCTTCGCAATCTGGTGAGGCTCGGGTTATGATCTGGGGGCCATGTGCTGTTCTTCCAACGCATCTTATGATCGGCACCTGGCGTTTACGGGAAACTTTGGCCGGTTCCCGTCCCAAGCCTTCATTCAGTGATCTTAGTGTCCGCCCAATCGTTAAAAACTATTGAAATATCCCAAGCGCTCCGTGCAGAAGCTGACCAAGGTGACGCCCAAGCAGCTGCCTGACCATACACGACAGAATCGAATATTATACTTATTTTATCTCGCGTAGCTTGAATATAATTTAGCATATACTTTTTTATATACTTAGTTTGAGCTATCATGCCGGGGAAAGCAGTGCTAGCGTTTGTGTGGGCTGATCAGCATTCTAATGAGCATGATTGGAGATCGAGATGAACAGATTCGGTGCACTACGGCTCATAACTCGCAACGCAACTGGTGCTTTCTCAGTCGAGAAGCTCGCCGTTTTCGGTGGGAAGCCTGTGGTCCCCCAGGGACGTGTTACACCTTGGCCCGCCGCGGAGAAGAAGCACTCGGATGCCCTGCGTGGAGTTGTGGATGGTGGAAGATATCACCGCGTTAATCATCCAATTGTGAGCGGTTTGGAGGAAAGCCTTGCAAGGTGGACCGGGAAGTGGCAAGTGCGCGCTGTCGGCAGCGGAACGGCAGCCATTCACATCGAGCTCGACTACGTGAAAGAGCGAGGCGAGCAAGTTGTTACCGCAGCATTGAATTGGCCGGGAGCGGTAGGGCCAATCACGATCAGCGGTCTTCAACCCGTCTTCGTTGATGTCGACATGAACTTGGCCGGGATTGATCAGCGCGCCGCCGCTGAAGAGTTCGGCCCCAACGTGGCTGCAGTTTTAGTCACTCACCTTTTCGGAAACAATGTTCTCGTCCCCGACGCGAGGTCTGCAGCGCGAGCTCAAGGCATTGCTGTGATCGACGACATCTGCCAATCGATCGGCGCCGCGAAACCAATCGTCGACGGTGCGCATCTTGATGCAGACGCACTCGCTCTATCCGGAAACGGCGCCAAGCACCTTGGGGCTGGGGAGCTAGGATTTGTCATCACGGAAGACGCCACCTTGATTGCACATGTTGATCGCGTATCGCTGTCCACCTCGTCTCGGAGCGGAGCGCGAATATTCTCGCCCTATTCCCAAGGGTACAACTACAGGCCCAACGTATTCTCTTCATCTATAGCGAACTTGCGGGTCACTGAGATGGATACGCAACTGCAAATCCGAAGAGACAATAGCAAGCTTTTATGGGAGATGATCAGCGAGCTTGTGGGTATATTTCCTCTTTTCAACCCATCTGACTGCGACCATTCGATGCTCAACTTTCCCCTCCGGATCGAACCTGCGGCACTTGGCTTCGCGCCAGGCCCGGCTGCAAGGGATTTCGTGGTGAAATCGCTGCAGGCCGAAGGCGTGCCTATCTGTGTTTGGCTCACGAAGCCCGTATTCGAATATCTTCCAGACATTCGCGACAACTGGAAGGCTGCCGATTTTCCAAATACAGTGAAACTCTTGGATACGATGTTTTACGTTTCCGAGATTGCGCCACCCAACGATGGCGAATTGATGAAGCTTTATGCAGAGGCGTTTCACAAGGTTTGGAATGCTCTTCATAGGCAAGGTCCGAAGGTCGCCGCAGGAGCAATTTCTGGCTGAGCCCCGCGCGTCGCACCAATTTCCCAGTGCCGCAATGGTCAACATCCGATCCTTTTCAATCATACTTTGCTCAATGCCCGGAAGATTGAAAGCTGCGCTGGGACAAAACTCAGAGTGATTCTACAACGAGGACTCCTTGTATGTCTTTTTCGAAAAGTCCGGAATTACTGATCTTCGACTGCGACGGGGTTCTCGTCGATAGCGAGCTTATCGCAACCAGGGTGCACATCGAAGCTTTGGCGAAATGTGGTTATATCATATCCGCTGAAGAGTATAACGATCGCTTCATAGGAATGACTGACCAGCAAAGTTATTCAGTCATAGAATCCGAGGGCGGCTTGCGCCTACCGGAGGATCATCATGAACGTGTGATGGCCGAAGTTGCAAATCGATATGCTCGTGATCTGCGTGCAACCAGCGGCGTTCGGCAAACCTTGGAAGCTATCAATTTAAGGAAGTGCGTGGCGTCGAACAGTGATGCTGCGAAGCTCTGCTTGGCTCTTAAAGTCACAGACCTGCATGATTTCTTTTGGCCCCATGTCTTCAGCGCTTCGCAAGTTGCGCGTGGTAAGCCAGCGCCGGATCTCTTTCTGTTTGCAGCACAGAATATGAACACACCGGCTGGCAGTTGTCTCGTTATTGAAGACAGCGTTGCTGGAACTCAGGCGGCAGTGGCAGCCGGGATGATGGTGATTGGCTTCGTGGGTGGCTCTCATTGCCTTGCTGGGCATGGAGACAAACTGATGGAGGCAGGTGCCACAAAGCTGTTTAGCCGCATGACGGCGTTGCCACAAATCTTAGCAGCTTTGTGATCACGCAGTTGCGCTCAGGCGAAGCGTCTTGAATCGCAGCGTCACCGTCCAGGATATATCGTGGGATCCGATAGCATCGGTTGGTGCACGGGCTTCACCTCAAATTGACCGATCCTCGCTCGATTGCTCGGCCCGCCAGAAGAATGGAGATACTATGACCGCGAAACCAATGGTAGCTGCAACTCCGGTAACGATCGAGTACCTAGAAAGACTTCCGAAATTCATTTCCATTTGCGCAAGTTGGACTTTCGGACAATGGGGTTCTCAATCAAATGGCTCGTACGAACAAACGCGGGGCGAGTTTGAAGCAGCAACAAAAAATTTGATACCGCTAACATTGATTGCCATTGAAAACGCATTGCCGGTTGGGATGGTCACGTTGGCTGATCGTGATTTCGATGGAAAATCTCATCTATCCCCGTGGCTTAAGTCGCTCTTTGTCCATCCATTTCACCGCAAGAAAGGGATAGCCACGTTGTTGATCGAGCGGCTGGAGCACGAAGCATCGCGCCTCGGTTACAAAAGCCTTTTCTTGATAACGGAGGACGCGCGAGTTCTTTACGAAAAGAGCGGCTGGCAGGCAATTGATTGCGTCCAAACACCCTATGGCGCAGCAGCTTTGATGGAGAAAACCCTGCCAACGCCTCCTCACCTGAGAACCGCTGCACCAGGATGAAAATAATCGTGTCGAGCTCCAAGCTGCTTTCACCGAAACTCTCTTAACGCAACGCCTTTGTTAGGCTCCGCTTTTATGGATCATCTTGATGTCGAACAGCCTGTTATTACAGCCATAGAGCAAGGGGGGAACCAGGCGGTCGGCTAACAAATCCCATCGCGTAGCGAGGCCATCTCCCCTCTTTCGTTCCCAGCCCAGGCCTTAGCCACTGCTGAGGCGGTTCGTGCTGTTGCAAAAAGCCCCAGGAACAGGCCGTACAACGTAGCGAGCTACCCAAATTCCCATCGAAAGGTTCTGAAACCTTATGCACACCAGCAACAACGTAGCATCAGCGATCCTAAATTCTTACGCCTCGCGTTTTGGTTACCTCGGCGGCCGACGGGATCTGCGGGCATCGCTCATTTTGACTTCTTTTTTTGCTTTCGCTATTCCATCCTATGCCGAAGCAGAGGCGCTGCTTCCGGTAAAGCCTTCACCATATCTTGTAAGTGCGATTACAAGAAACATGTTTAAGCTGCCGAAACCCGACGATGACTTGGTCCTGCTATCTGCGCACCGCGGATCTTGGGAGATCTATCCCGAGAATTCAGCCTATGCCTTGCAAGACGCCTGGAATTCGCAGATCGAGAGCGTGGAAGTCGATGCCCGCTTCACCGCTGACAATGAAGTCGTTCTATCTCACGACTACAGGATTGAGCGCGAGTCAACTGGAAGCGGCCTATTATATAATCAGAACTTTTCGCAGCTACGACAGGCCGATCTACGGGACCGACATGGCCGCGTTTTTACGGATTCACAAGGGCGAAAGGCGAAGTTCCTAACGTTCTCTGCCGCGCTTGATCTACTCGCCCAATATGTCTCCGATGATGGTCATGGCTACGTGATGATCGTCGATATCAAGGCGGCAGTCGATGATCAGGACCCTACTGATCCCATCGAGCTCATGCAACGCTGCCTTGACATTCTCGCGACCAAGGGAAATGCGAAACTCAGCAAAGCCGTTGTATTCAAGCTCAAAGCAAAGGATGCGGTGGATGTCGGCACGATTTTAAATCGGACGACCTACGACCCCAACCTCATTGGCGGGCTAATTGTCGTCGAAAACCCGGATGACGAGAATGTGAAGGATTCCAGCTACGATCCCCACGAGGACTCAATCTACGATCAATGGAATGTGGCGCCGTTCTCCATTCAGTTTGAAATGAACCAATTCTATAAAGGTGACGGTCTGCAGGCATATTTCGACTATATCGACCAGAAGCAGGGCTTCGCCACCTATCATGAAAGTAACTACTTTCCAGAGGGCGTCGCCAACAGCGCCGGAAAATGCTGCTTCGACCACAACACGGATCCGAAATCGACCGCTCAACGAGGGATCGTACCAGATTACCGAGGAGATCCGGAGATGGCGATCGTCAATCGTACCAATCTTATCACCACTGATTGGCCCGACGTAGTCGGCGATATGTTGCGCCAGATAGGGCGCCGCAACACCACCGAGCTCACGCGCTAGAGCAAGACCTCCGCTTCCAAAAACGGGATTGTTTTGATGAATAATGGAATGAAATTCTTCCTGTTGTTTTCCACGCTGGGCTGTCTTGTCGCTGGCGAAGGGCAAGGGGCATCATGCACCAATGAAGCCAATTGTCTTAGAAGCGCGTCGGACAAAGTATCTCAGACGCTCACACCGAAGGTAGTGCCAATTTTCTGGGAATTTCCAAAGCTGTACATCCACGACTCGGCGACAGAAGCGGATTATCCGGTGCCCGAAGATACGAGGCAGGCATTTGACTTCTATACCAACAAGACTTCCTTCAACTTTCCACCGCACGCGTCAATCGTGACTAGTCAAAGCGCGTCGATCCGACCGGACACGGGGTTCACTGTCCTTTTGGTCGAAAAGACCCGTGAAAATACCGCTCCTAATGGCGGTAGCGCCTTATCGCTTCTAAGTTCTAATTCGAACGATGCTTACCTATCATTCGCGTTGGGAGCCACGCCCAATCCGAATGGTCAAAAGTGGTCTTTTGCGAAAAGCCTGCTTCAAAGCGACATGGCGTCTATTGCATGGTGGCAGAAGCCCTGGGATATGAACGTCGTGGGGCCAACAGGGGCATTCTCCGGCACAGAGTGGATTTACTATACCTTTACTCCAGACGGCAAAGTGCGCATCGACCGTTTTGCGCCGTATACCTATTTTCTAGCTTTTACAGCTTACCAATGGGATGAGGCAGTGCTCGACAGTGGGTTTCCGCATTCTCCTTTCAGCTCTGGTACGCCAGCCGATCGTCCGAAATCTGTGATTTTCGGATCGGTTGGACCATGGGTTATTGGCGCTGCAGCCGCGCCCGGTCAGGCGTCGCCCATGATTGAGCCAATAGAGGCGTTGCCGGGATTTGAGGGAGCGACGATCTTCTCGACCCCGATGTCGATAAAAGAAGTTGTAGCGTATCAGAACTCCCTGAAGAGGAGCGACTTTCTCGACGTCAACATGCTGCCCTGCAACAGCGGCCAGTACCTTTCCGGCGAGATAAGGACTCCCTGCGGCACGGCTCGCCCTGGTAATCCCCCGTCGAATGTAAAATCGGTGGCTGGTGATGGGATCCGCACCAATATCGAACGCTATGACTAGCGATGTTGGACGACTCTCATTTGTTCCGACGGCGATTAGACGGCATCAGATTCAGCTACCTCGATGCCGCAATCCCGGCCGCTTGCGCAGCAAATGTCTGAGCCAGATCGAGCAAAGATGGTGACCACTCAAGCTGTGACGTCGCCGCGCTAAGATATTCTAGAACCAAAGCAGGATTAAGCCGTCTTGAATTTCTCGAGCATTGCAGCAGTGAGATTTTCTCCGGCGCGGCCCCAGGTGGCCGGCGTACGATCACTCAAAATCGTATCGACTGCGAGATCCGTTTTGCGAAACGCCATTTGAACTCGCTAAGCGACTTGAGCGTAGGTCCTCGTCCGGCCCTTATTCATCTTTGGCCCAGCCCTTGCTGTCGGCTGTCTTCGCGAGGAGGAATGCATAACACCTGCTGATCTCGTCGAGCTTTCTCACCAACTCGCCGTCCGATCCACCGAGCAAAGTTTGATAGCCCTCGCCTCTTGTTGACCTCTGCCAATCATTCCCAATAGAGCGCGCGGTCGCATTGCCGAGGGAAGAAACCATTGGTTTGGGGCTGCCAAACGATACGGCTGCGCGTCTCAATCCGTCTTGGAAGCTTGCGTCATCGAGTCCGCTATAAGGCTTTCCTTCGGAATTCGTTGCATTAAGGAAGATCTGCTCGTCACCGAACACGGCATATCCGCCGCCCAAGCCTTTTTTCGTTGCGTCCGCTGCCTCGAAGAATCTCTGCGCGACGGTGGCGTTAAGGCTGCCCTGCGGAAACCGCACGACAACAAAGCCTGTCTTACCTGTCGTGTCGTTGAGGCGAGAGGTAAGGACGCGATATTGGCGGAAGACGTAGCCAAGGGAGCCGGCAAGTCGATCCGCCGCGGCGTCATCGAGATCACCCTCGGTCTGAAGCGATGCATTGGTTTTGAGGAGATACCCGCCTGGCGTAACCTCTGTCCTCAAGGTCGCAGCGTCGATCCCGTTGGCTGTTATTATCTTTGGCACAATGTCTTTTGAGACTTCGGCTGAAAACGTCGCTCGATCATCATAGCTGGCCTGGGCAAGCTGCGGCAAATGGAAACCTGCGGAGGGCGTTGCCCGATAGGACACGAGCAACTTTCGCTTTGCCAGCGCTGTATTCTGGAATGCTGAAGGGATGGTGGCAGCCTCTTTGATTTGGCAACATAATTAAAATGCTGGTAGGTAATGCCGACGTCGGCTTTTGGATTGCCCGCAGCAGCCGCAGATATGCGCGGCACTCGACAAGATTCTTCGGGTTCGTTGATTAGGATCATTCGTCGAGATGACGGTATGCGATGTCACAAACTTCTCGCAGGCCCCGGAAAACCTGTTAATCCACGTTCGTTCACCTCTTGTACAATCCTTGAGACGGCACCCTGTTCTAGATCAAGGTGGTTCACCAACGCGGACTCCACCAGGGTCGTTGCCGTGCCTAGTTCAGACATTGCGGCAATTAGCTTCTCGAGGCTTTCGACAAACGCGGGCCGAAGTTCCGACGCAGTTATTTCCATTCGTAGAGGGTGAGTGCAAAAACAGAATCGGTGGACGATTTTGCAAGCCTCGCAATTCGATGCTTCTTGGGCGACTTTAGTGAATATCGCTTCTGCCCTTAAGGCGAGTTCGTCAGGGGACAATTTATCCGTCACGGTCCAGCTCTCTGGGACCTGCGGCCGCATTCGATTTAATGCCGAGATCAGGGTCTCACGTCCGACAACATAAAGATCTAACAGAGTTCTTTCCGACATCGGTCTCGTGAAAAAGCCTCTTTGAGGGATGTATTGGATCTTCCCTTCAGCTGCAAGCCGCTGAAGTGCTTCGCGAACTGGCGTTCGACCAAGATCGAGCTTAGACGCTAGATCCTGTTCCCTGAGATGTTGCCCCGGCACACGACCGTTACTGTGGAGAATTCGTCGAATAGCCTCGTAGGCAATATCGGCCTTTGCAGGTTCTGGTTCAGTAAAAAAATTTGGGTCACCCCCACGACCTTGGGGCGCGTTCTTGCAACACCACATTTGATAGTTTTCCTCTGTCGATATCCTTCAAGGACCCTACAGGAGCTTCTTGCATTGAGACCGGACGGTCGCTTCGAATTGAAGGTCGAATTAGTCGGCCCTTCCAACACCGGCACCGCGTTTCGCGCCCGAACCAGATACGGCATCAACCACCTGCATTACAGCCGCGGCCGTAATTGGCAGCTATCGCATTCTGCCGCTAATTTCAATGCCATAGGCACAAAGCTGCGTCGGGATGGCGCGCTGGTCCGATGTCTACCGCCTGTCGTATTTCGCGTAAGCGGCCGGCTTTAAGCGAACCGTGTCTCCAAGGCCTGCAAGTGCCATCAATGTGGTGGCAGTTTTCGAAATCAACATGTTCATGATAGTTCTTCGGTGGACGTGTGTCGGCCTCATCGTCAATGAGCAATTTTTCCGATCGGTTATTCCTATCAACCAGCCGATAATAGGCATCGGGGGTGTTGGAGTATCCGCGGTTCGCGAGAGCCTCGACGTGTCCATCAGTAGCGATGGTTTCGCCGTTGTCAGAATCACCTCCAGCGCAATCAAAGACACGTTCAGATTTTGAAAGAGACCATGTGATCTGGCCCATTCGTTCCGGTTCGTGTTTGGTGGCGAGAAGTGCCTTGGTTAGGCCCAGGCCTATGCTTGCCTCGTATTCGGCAGATGGTTGTTGCAATGTCGGCAATTTTTCAAGGCTCGGCTCCGTGCCGGTCACCACGGGACGGTTAATCCGATAATATCTTCCGCTATCTGCGACTTCGCGAAGCGCATTCAGATGGTCGTTCCGTGCGGCCGGCCAGCGTATAGCACCCCGTGGAGCAACCACACGTACGCAATCGAGGAAGGCGAGCCTCATTTCCGGGCTATCACGCCTGGCTTTGTTTGGATGCATTTTGTCACGTCGGTTCATCTAAGCCTCCCGTCGCTGACCAGGGTAGTCCCCCTGGCGCGTGTTGAGCAGGTCTAGACGGCGCTCCGCCATAGATCAATATATAGCAATAATATATTTTTTTATATATTTGGCCAATCGCACTAGCGTAACTTTATACTTTAATCGTCAAATACAAAACTCGAAACGATATAGTCTTTCTCATACGAGCTGAAGGTTTGATTGAGTCCGCGAATGTTCGAGCTGACAATCTCCGTTGGTGATGGCCAACGCTCGAAGTGGTCATGTACGGCTATGACTCCCTCAAGCAGCACGAAGAGTTCCCCTCTATCTGACAACTCCGAAAAGTTGGTCGGATTGAGTATTTCGTCACCATCGCGCCGATCGCCAGTGAGTTGAATTTATTGGCCGAATCGGAGTCTCGAAGACACTTCCTTCGCTCTTGTATTGAAAGTCGAACACAGATCGCTGACAGGAGAACGCGTGGGAAGAACACCGGTTACGCCGAAGTCGGTTTACTCGGGCCACCATTATATTCGGCCGGCACAAAAGGCGTTCTCGTCAGGTCGGAAACGATGACATTCTGGCTCCCTTGCGGTGGACCCGACTAGTTTCGCTGGGCGAGCGACACACCGCAAAGCAAAAACGAACGGCATTCTTATCGCGCCAGTCACCGGCGCTCGCTCCCGGACCATTGATACTTTTATCCCCGCGACACAGGCGGTCTCATAGCCACAACACGTGGCTGCCGTCGAAACAAGTTCGACGACAACCACGCTGCCTTGGGAGGCGAAAGGTTTTCCCGAGAATCTGGTCTTCCGAATGAGGTAGCAGGGTCAGCTACTATTCGTGCACATTCGGCGAACGCAATTGTCGCCGCGAGAATCGTTGGGCGCGCCACGCTAGACTATCGCGCCGGCGGTTGCGTACCTACAGAGGTGAACAGTCTCGCAGCAGATTCAGCAAAGGTACATCCGATTAATGTCCTACTCCCCCCATGGCAGCCACGAGCCGACGCACATTCGCCGATGTCGAGAAAAATACCAGTCATTTTCATAATTTCTTTGCGAGTGACAGAAAGCGAGGCGTGTTCGTCGGGCCCATATTGCCCACAATCGGCGTACGAATGAGGTATCCAGATTGTAGGTAGTCCGAGGACATCGGCGAAGAGGTCGTGGCAGCGAGCCTCCCAGATTTGGCAGGAGTGAGGGCTCTTGCGCATGGTTTTCTCAATCGAGTCACAAACGAAATGCACCCCGTGATGACTAGGGGAAAGACGGGTGGCCATGATGACGATACCAGTCCGCATTCCAAAACAAGCGCCCTGGTGTCGCCAATGATCGGATGACAAGCGCGGACAGGTGCTGCGACAACTGCTGATCTATAGCGCATGATCGCGATCATCGCCTCGGCCGTTCAATAGGCGGTTTTTGTCATGCGTGGGCCGGTGTGACGGCGGGCTACCGCCTCTGTTCCACCCGATCGCAGGAAAGCTCTTGTCCTGTCGATCTGGCAGACCGTAGTGCCGCTGGCTCATCGAGAAATCTCGATTTTTTCGTGCGTCGGTGGACGCCCATCCCAATGTCGCAGTGGGCTCCGGGTCAAGGATCAACTTCAACTTTAACCGTGTGCACCGCATTTCTCGCGTCAGTCAGCGGCTGTCCCGCCCCACATTCATCCGTGCACCGACATAGCAAGATATTCTGGCCTGATGTAGGGGTCCACGACAACTCGAACCGTTGCCAACTCCTTCCTTCGCGCGGCCCTACTGAGGCAGTCCGCCAGGAGCCTCCACCGTCCACGCTGACCTCGACGCTGGAGATCTGGTGATCTCCCCAAGCCCAGCCCCATATTTTCGTTGGCATGTCCGCTGACAGCAGATCATTTGGGGACGGCGATACGATAACGGACTCCGGGGCGACCCCCCAAACCGGCTTCATCCCCGACGCCGCAGGGTCATTGTAGAAGCGCGTCGTATAGGCGCCGCTTGCGCGCCGATCCGCAGCCGTGATCGAACCAACCCATTTTACGGAGTTTGTACCATACCAACCTGGCACGACCAGTCGAACCGGTCCTCCGCGCTCTGGAGTGAGTGGCCGACCGTTGATCTCAAGTGCGAGGATAACTTCTTCTGCAAGTGCTTTGCCGATCGGCAGGTCTTTTTGATAAGCTTCTTCAACATCTGCGTATTCGCCCCACTCGAGGCCGGAAGTCCAGATGTAGGACGCATGGCTGCTGATCTTTGCGCGTTCCAGAACGAGCGACAGCGGCACACCTTTCCAAATTACATTTCCGATCCTGCGTTTAGGCACTGTCGGAGCAAGCGGACTTCCAGCGCATTCGTGAACCGACATGTACTCGCGCTGTGGCATTGCTTGAAGGTCAGACAGATGCAATCTCGTCGGGTTACCCACGAGGCCATCGACATCCAAATGCCAATGCTCGGGGTCGATCTCCAGGAACCCCATATGCGTTACCAGAAAAAGATCATCTTCAGGGGTGATCCACGATTTAAGGGCATGAACGCCGTCGGCAGGGCCCTGGAAGGAGAAACCCTTCTTGGTCATGTGCATACCCGTCCGCGCCATCACCTTTACTCCGGCATGGCCACGGCCTCAGGGCTCGTTAGAGCGTCCTCAGCGCGGCCTTCCAAAAATCTGATTGGGTTTCGACGCATCCGGTTCACGGTGACGTCGAAAATATCGAATCGGTTGTAACCAGCAACGACGTCGTGAAATCGTTTCGGCTCAACACAGTCGTCGAGATCGATTTGGGCATAGCCGATACCTTCGTCGGTCATTTCGTCACCAGTTGCCGCTCCAGTCGGCCCTAGGAAAAAGCTAGTGGCCCGCGGACTGGCATCTATGATCGCTTCGATCGCAGGATCATCCAAGGCAATGGCTTTGCGTGCGACTTCGTCCAGGTGCCCCGCCACGATGATCCCGAAGCACTTGGCCTCGAAGCAGTGCGCAGAGGCACGGATGCGGTTGGCAGCTCGGTTGTCGTAGTTGTCGCTTTCTGTGGGAACGCGAGTGGGCCAGATCGGCGGATAGCTACTTATATGAACTTGCTCGCCTTGCGTCATCAGACTGTAGCGCGCGAGCGGATTTGTATTTTCCCCGCAAATTAGGCCGCCAATGCGACCGATTCTCGTGTTTGCGACGACCAACCCTGCGCCATCGCCCGGATCCCAAACTAGTTTTTCAAAGAAGGTTGCGACCAGTTTTCGATGGTGGATCAGGATTTGGCCGGTATCGGAAATCAGAACATTACTATTCCACAAACCTCCGACACTTGCCGGGTTGCGCTCGGAAAAACCGATTGAAACGAAAACACCGTTATCGGAGGCGGCCTTTCGCACACGCTCAATTTCCGGGCCGTCAATGTACACCGAAGCTTTCAAGAAGCGTTTGAAATGTTCGTGCGATTGAATGGGCGGGTAAAGTGCTGCCCAGACAGGGAAACCGGGTAGAAAGCTCTCCGAAAATACCACGAGCGACGCGCCGTTTCGGGCAGCCTCTGCTATCACCGAGCAAGCTTTTTCCGCGCTCGCCCCAGGATCGAGATAGACGGGGGCAATATGAGCAGCCGCGGCCCAGAATTTCATGTTTCCCATCGACATTCCTCTACAGATCCAGGCTCGCCATCAGCCATCTCGACTAGCTCGGCAAAGGCAGGCTCAAGATTGCCGCTTTGCTGTTAGACCGATTTCAATGCGTGCTCCAAGCGGCAGGCTGGCGCAGCCGATTGTGGTGCGGGCCGGGTAGGGCGATGAAAAACGCGTCGCGTAAATCTCATTCATCTGGCCAAAGTCACCCATGTCGGTGAGATAGACATTGACGGATACGACATCATCCGACCCCAGGCCCGCTGCCTCAAGGACTTGAAACAGATTATCGAAACACTGGCGTGTCTGGTCGGCTACATTTCCGTCGACAAGTTTGCCGGTGCCGGGGTCTAGCGGTGTCTGGCCGGAGCAGAACAGAAGATCGCCGGCCCATGTCGCGTGCGAATACGGTCCCACTGCCGCAGCGGTTAAAGCATTCACAGTTCGTCTGGACATGCGTTCTCCCAAGGTAGGTTCAAGTAGTGCGGGCTGCTGGCGATAAGCGTTTCCGCAAGATATTTTGCTTCACTGCGCACCACACATACAGCGGCACAGCACGTTTGAAACTATCAAAACGAATTTGCGAGCCAACCCGAATAGGATGCACTACCCTGTGCAAAAATAGACGGAGGTAGCATGGCGACTGCAATCGATCATCTTGATTGGGACGATCTCAAACTCTTCCTCATCGTCGTCCGGTGCAAGAGCGTGACCGGCGCCGCTCGCGAACTAAAAGTCAGCCATTCCACCGTATCTCGCCGGCTTGCTCGTCTGGAATATACGGTTGGCGGTGCACTCGTCGAGCGGACCAAGGACGGACTTCTGCTGACACCGGCCGGCCTGGTTACAATGCGGCGAGCGGAGGAAATCGAGAACGGCGTGAATGCTCTTCGCAGCGACGTAAGCAATCGTGACGAAATACGCGGCACAGTCAGATTGGCCACCATGGAAGGCATCGCAACGCTTTATCTCTCCGAGCGCCTCGTTGAACTCAGTAGCCGGCACCCTGATCTTGACCTCGAGCTTGTAACATCGCCGCAAACGGTTCGGGTCGCTCGCCGGGAAGCGGATTTATTCCTAAGCTTCTTCAAGCCCCATGGAACTTCTCTGGACAGTCAGCTGATCGGACGTTTCAAGACTGGCTTATTCGCTTCGCAGGCTTATCTTGAGCGCAATGGAGTTCCCTCTCAAGCGGCGGATCTTAGCGAGCACCGCTTTGTTGGCTATATCGAGGAGCTGATTCAGCTTGAAAGCGTGCTCTGGCTAGAGGAACTCGTACCCACCCCAAAAATAGCGTTCAGCTCAAATAGCATGATGTCGCAGATGTTCGCGGCGTCTGCGGGCGCAGGAATTGTAGCCCTTCCCGAATTCGCACTCAGTCTAAACCTGGGTCTCGTTCCAGTGCTCGACGAACTGAGCGGCGAGCGCGAGATCTGGATGTCAGCACACCAGGATCTAGCTTATCTTCCAAGAGTGAGAGCCGTAAAGCAATTCGTGAAAGAGCTGCTACGTCGTGACGAACAACGCCTTCTGAGAAACTCACCTTGGTCTTCGTGAAGTTTCGCAAATCGGACTGTGCGGAGCGCTCTGGCCGGCTGAATTGGCGGACGCTTACGCCCCGTCGCTCAATTCTGCACATCGGGTTGCGAAGTTGTCAGCTTCCGTGACAACGCCGATTGCGTCAACAAGATTTACGCTCGATCAAAGGAAGGAATCCCTCATGTCGCAAATCAGCCGCAACGCTCGCAAGACTTTGGACCTTCTTCGCTTGCGTGCTGATACCCCCGGCACAAAAAACAGAAACCACCTTAACAATGCTGGCGCTGCGCTGATGCCGAGCCCTGTTATTGAAGCGGTGGTTGGGTACCTAAGGCGGGAAGGGGAGATCGGCGGATACGAAGCCGCAGCTGAGTCCAACTCTCTACTGGAGGGGACATATGACAGCTTGGCTACATTCGTAAACTGTGGCCGCGACGAGATTGCGATAGCTGAAAATGCGACGATCGCTTGGCAACGCGCCTTCTATTCCCTCTCTTTCGGACCTGGAGACCGGATCCTGACGGCAAGTGCCGAATTTGCAGCCAACTACATCGCCTTTCTGCAGGTTGCCAAGCGCACCGGCGTATCGATCGAAGTCATTCCGAATGACGCTTCTGGGGTCCTTGATCCGGACGCACTGGCGAAAATGATCGATGATCGCGTTCGGTTGATAGCGGTCACCTGGATCCCGACCAACGGCGGGCTTATCAATCCAGCAGCAGCGATCGGCCGAATAGCGCGCGAAAATGGCATTCTCTATCTGCTCGACGCATGCCAAGCCGCGGGGCAAATCCCGATGGATGTTAACGCCCTTGGCTGCGACATCCTTACCGCTACGGGCAGGAAGTTTCTCCGTGCGCCGCGGGGCACTGGTTTCATGTACATGCGCAAATCCGTCCTGGAGAAGATCGAGCCAGCCATGATCGATCTCTATGGTGCGCCTTTGACTGCACCGGATCGATACGAATTGAGACCTGATGCCAGACGTTTTGAAACGTGGGAGAAGAACTATTCGGTTCGTCTCGGCCTGCGGGCAGCAGTGGACTACGCGCTCGACATTGGGCTCGAAAATATCGAAGAGCGCTGCAATCACCTTTCGTCAAAGCTTCGCGAAGGCCTGAGGGGGATGCGTGCCGTGTCCGTACATGATCTCGGGACGCCCCTTGCGTCCATCATCTCATTCACTGTCAACGACTGGGACTCGTCAGCTGTCATGGCTTATTTGACAGGCAAGGGAATCAACGTCTCAGTTTCCCCTCCTTCCAGTACACCCGTCGACG
The DNA here is from genome assembly GCF_002008365.1 of Rhizobium leguminosarum bv. viciae USDA 2370. Classification (GTDB taxonomy): domain Bacteria; phylum Pseudomonadota; class Alphaproteobacteria; order Rhizobiales; family Rhizobiaceae; genus Rhizobium; species Rhizobium leguminosarum. The sequence goes on along the minus strand of NZ_MRDL01000023.1, from coordinate 76,139 downwards.
CCTCTACGCGACAACTCCCGCCCGTGGTGCGAACGTCGCCACATTATTACAATACCGAGGAAGAGATCGATGCATTCCTGGAAGCGATTGCTGGTATTGCCTCGTAGCTGATGTGCTCGCCTGACGAATGAGCGGATTTTTTCAAGAGGCAAAGCAGTTGATGCGACCTTACATCAAGTCGTGACTGCATGCTAAGACCAAGCCCTAACTGTCCGTACCTGTTAGGCAGATCATGGCAGGCGCATCTGCCAATCCCGCCGGCATCGTAAACTTAAGGGATGAAAGGCCAGCGAAAGACGCCATCCGCAGATATCTCTCATGCTCGGGCAATTTTCGCCCACAGGCTCATCGCCGCCGTGCGCAGTTCGCGATGGTGGCCGGAGGAGATGTCGTGGCGCGGGATTTGAAATAGGTTGGCGATCGGATCATGGATGGAGACGAAGCGTTGTAGATGTCGCTGTGACTTGAAGCGCTTCATGATCCGCTCTCGCCGCCGGACTGGTTGGTGAGAATTCTCCGCCCGATTATTCAACCCTTTGTGGGAGCGATGATCTACACCCGGCATGATCTCTCGCTTTGCTGCGCCGTAGGACTGCAGCTTGTCGGTGATCATCGCACGCGGCGACCGTCCCTGACCCTTCAAGAGCTTGCGCATCAGGCGCTTGGCGGCCTTTGCATTTCGGCGGCTTTGTACGAGAACCTCCAGGACGAAACCGTCCTGATCAACTGCGCGCCACAGCCAATGCTTCTTGCCGCGGAATTGAAACAACGGCTTCATCGAGATGCCACTTGTCCCCAAGCCGACCGGATGATCGACGACGGATCTCGTTGGCAAAGGTGTGGCCGAATTTCTCCGCCCACAGCCGGACGGTCTGGTGCGAGACAATGATCCCACGGGCAGCCAGCAAGTCCTCGACCATTCGCAGGCTCAGAGGGAAACGGAAATAGAGCCACACGGCGTGGGCAATAACTTCAGCGGGAAAGCAATGTCGACGATAGAGTGGATCACGGTCTGTCATCAACCTTCATCGCACATCGAATTCCACATTCCGTTAAGTTGACGATGCCGCTTCCGCATCGATCTGGCCGTCGCGATCCATGGGCGTGATAGGGAACGCGGACAGGCCGCTCAAAAATTTCATTTTATACTCCGGGGTTCGTCTCATTTGCCGAGACGTTGGTTATCGATTGAGCCCTGCCACGTCATAAATCTTGCAGAGCCTGACGCAGATCGGCGACGAGGTCGCTGACATCTTCAAGCCCGACCGAGAGACGGACGAGGTCTTCCCCAACTCCTTCGATCAGATGAGCATCTTTCCGGAGCGCCTGGCGCGCCCGGGTTATGCTGGCCGGATGATAGATGAGACTGTCCGTGTCCCCCAGGCTCACGGCGCGCGTCAGCAGTTGAAGCCGGTCCAGCATCGTCCGTGCACCGTCGAAGCCCGCATGAAGGCCGAAAGCAAGCATGCCGGCCCCCTGCGTCATTTGCTTGTGGGCGATCGTATGATCGGGATGGGAGTCCAGGAAGGGATAGCTCACCCAGGCAACGGCGGGATGCGCCTCAAGCATGTGCGCGACTATCAGTGCCGAAGCACTGTGTCGCTCCATCCGCAGAGACAGCGTCTTCAGGCCGCGCAGGATCAGGAATGCAGAGTGCGGCGACAATGTCGCCCCTGTGATGTAGCGCAGGCCGGTTTCGTGCAGCGTATGGAGTGTTTCAGCGTCTCCAAGCAGCGCTCCGCCCAGGGTATCGCCGTGCCCGTTGATGTATTTCGTCAGCGAATGCAGCACAATGTCTGCGCCGTGCTCGATCGGGCGCTGCAGTGACGGCGAAGCGAAAGTGCTATCGACCGCGACCTTTACATTCCGCGCATGGGCGCGCGCTGCGATGGCGGAGATATCGAGGATGGCGCTTAGCGGATTTACCGGCGTCTCGAAATAGACCAAACGGGTTTTATCTGTGATCGCCGCGTCGAGATTGTTCGGATTCGATAGGTCAACCGGGACTACCCTGATCCCGAAGCGAGGCAGACACTGCTCGACCATCGCAACCGTATTCGAATAGAGCGTCTTGTGCACGACAAGCTCATCTCCCTGCGACAGCAAAGATAGGACCAGGGTGCCGAACGCGGCCATTCCGGTCGATACCACAAGCCCTGCCTCGGCCCCTTCCAGGTTGGCGAGCCTCTTCTCGAGGATCTCTGTGGTCGGGTTATATTCGCGGGCATACAGCCTGCCCCCGAGCGCTGCGGCGGCATCATTTGCCGCAACGCTCTCAAAGCCATAGGTCGATGTCAGAAAGACAGGTGGCTGCACTGCTCTTGAGAAGTCAGCAGGATCGAACGCGTGATGGATTGCGCGGGTATCAAATCCGAGACGCGCGCCATGCGACGGATCGGAGTGGTCCTGGACATTGTCTTGTTCGCTGCTGGCCGTCATTGGTTCGGTATCCTCTTTGCTTCCGACCACAGTGGCAGCATACTGGTCCGCTCGAAACATCCAGTTCTGCGGAAAGAAAATGGTCCAGTTGGAAAGCCAGGCAGTAGCCAAGCACGCGAAAATGGGAGCACGCCAGATCTACGAGGCGCTCAAGGATCAGATCCTGAGCCACGTTTATGAAGCTGGCGGTCAGTTGCCATCATCGCGAAATCTGGCGAATGAACTTGGTGTGTCGCGAACGACGGTGACAGTCGCCTATGAGCAGCTTGCGGGGGAGGGCTTCGTGGAGCAGCGCCAAGGTGCCCGCGCGCGGGTTGCAGCGTTTCCATTCGGACAGCGTCCGAGCGATGCCAGGCTCAAGCAGCAGGGTGCTCAGCGCCTGTCGGCCTATGGCGAAAGACTTCGGGCGACACCGCCATGGCTCGATTGTTTGCCCAACTCACTTATGATTGATTTCCGTTACGGAGACCTCGCTCCATCCGATTTTCCGGCGCTTGCCTGGAAGAAAGCTGTCAATGCGGTCATCGCTCAGCGACCGAGCCGACTTGCCTATGATGACCCGCGAGGATCGCGGCGTTTACGGCAAGCCCTGCGAGGATATCTTTGGCGCGCCAGAACATTGCAGTGCGATCTGGAGCAAATCATCATCGTGAACGGATCCCAGCAAGGCTTAGACCTTTGCGCACGGCTTCTGCTCGACCCTGGCAGCGAGTTCGTCATCGAAAACCCTAGCTATCGAATGGCTCGTCAGATCTTCGCCAGCACCGGCGCCTCTCCGGTCCCCCTCGCCGTCGACGGCGAGGGTCTGAAGACCGAGCTCTTGGAGGGAGTACGGGTTCATCTGGCCTATGTCACCCCTTCCCACCAGTTTCCGCTTGGCGGCGTGATGCCGATTTCTCGCCGTCATCAACTTCTCGAATGGGCGCGGGAAAACAACGCCTACGTGATTGAGGACGATTACGACAGCGAATACCGCTATGACATCAGTCCGGTGCCTCCTGTTCATAGTCTGGAGGCTGGAAGCAACGTCATCTATCTCGGTACGATTTCCAAAACGCTGTCGCCGATGATGCGCATCGGATATCTCGTTGTGCCGCCGAAACTGCAGGACGTGTTCGCAACCGCCAAGCAACTGTTCGACAGACATTCGCCGGTGACCGAGCAGGAAGCCTTGGCGGCTTTCATCGAACGCGGTGGTTATGAAGGCCATGTGCGCCGCGTACGGCGGCTGAACAGAGACCGCCGTGAGACGTTGTTGAAAGCACTGCAGTGCGCATTCGGCGAGCGGGTCACGGTGGAAGGCGCTGATGCCGGATTGCATGTTGTGGTCTGGTTCAACGAATTGCCGAAGTCGTCCGAGACGGCTTTGCAGGAAACCGCACAACGCGCCGGCATTGGAGTTCATGGCATCTCAGCCCTTTATGAGCCACAACCAGATGAGGCGACGGCAGACAAGCTCGGGCTTGTAATGGGGTATTCAGCCCTGACCCCACAGCAGATCGAGAAGGGGGTTCATCTCCTTCTGGCAGCGGTCGACACAGTGAAAGAGCAATTCTGACAGTTGCATTCGGCATCGCCAAAACCGAGGAAAATGCGAGAGGCGGTGCTGCATGACAGCCACTCGGATGCAAAGTGGGAGACTGGACCAGCAACAAGGGATCAAACTGGCACTGTGCGGAAGGCCAGTTCCCCGCGCCTGAGGCCGTGCTGGACATGGTCGAAACGTTCAAACCAACCGTACTTTTTGGGTTGCCGACCCTCTACACTGCTCTAGTTCGCGCAAATTCAGCCAAGACAACGGATCTCTCGTCGCTGCGGCAATCGAGTCGGCGGCCGAAATCCTCCCGGAAGACATCTACAATGCCTGGAAACATCTTACCGGGCACGGTCCGACCGAAGGGCTGGGTTCGACCGAGCTTTTACACATCTATCTTTCCAATCAACTCGACGATCACCGTATCGGTGCCGCCGGCGCGCGCGTTCCGGGCTACGAAATCAGGCTCGTCACGCCAGATGGTGAGCCGGTAGAACCGGGCGAGGAGGGCGCAATGCTCATCCGCGGTCATTCTTCCGCGCCTTGCTATTGGAACCGCGCCGACAAGACGAGCGAGACGATGCGTGGAGACTGGATGGTTATTATTACTTTCTGGGTCGCACCGACGATTTGATCAAAGTCTCCGGGCAATGGGTCTGGCCGATGGAGGTTGAACGCTGCCTCAACGAACATCCCTACGTGCATGAGTGCGCCATCCTCGCACATGAAATTGGAGGATCGCCGTATGACATTGCGGGCCGCGGTGAAATTGCGCGATGGCGCAGTGCACGGCGATGTGCAAACCCGCATCCTGCGCGACTACGTGAAATCGACTTTGATGCCCCACAAATACCCACGCATAATTCAGTATGTCGCCGAACTGCCGAAGACCGGAACAGGCAAGATCGACCGGCAATCATTGTTAAAATTGCCGGTCCCCGTGGATTGAACGGCCCGCGGCCCGCGCGGTTTAGTACGGCTCGGCTGTCGTGCGATCTCCCATCTGAATGCGAAGAGGAACAGTGATTTTATGTCTTATGTTTTCTGGCGTTGGTGCACGGATGTGGAACTGAACGGATGGGGCAAGGTGACGAAGGGCGGTGAGCAGCGTGTCGGCGACCTCGCTCCCGACCACCGTGTCGAGCGTGTCGAGAGTTCCGCCAGGCCCCCTCCCAAAAGATCGAAGCGGGAAACGGCCGTCAATTCGACAGAAAGGTCGAGAAATGCATCGAAACGGCTACTCATGCGATCACCTCCGCCTGCCCGGTGACAGCTGCCTGTTTGGCACTGTGGGGAATCTCGTAGGTGGGGCTGCTGTACTTACCGGGATGGCCCGGCAGGGGATTGCGGATCAGTTCAACGATTATATTGCGGAATTCGAACATGATCGGAACGGCTTCCAGCAGCAAGCTCGGCTGGCCATTATAGGCACGCGTCAAAAGCTCCAGAAACTCGCCATAACATGTATTGAAGTCGGTCGCCGCCTCACGCAATTCCGAGCCTTTGGATATTTCCGCCACCTTGAGGTTCGGTTTGATGGCATAAGCGCCTTCCCAGTCGACCTGCAAATGCGGACCCGTGGGGTGGTCGGGCTGATCACCTTTCCGGTAATAGCGGCCTTTGACCAGTTCATCGAAACGATAGTAATGGGCCAGTTCGTGCTCGTCATCGTCGTAGATACCACCACCGTCACCTTCCCCCTGTTCCATGATGAGCTCTATGGCTTCGAGGGCGCTTTTCAGATCGGTCACGGGAAACAACTCACCGCCGCCGGAATAATAATATTCCGAGGTAATCTGCCGAAACTTGTCGCCGATAAAAATCGTTGTGCCCGCCCGGCGCGCTTCGGCTTCTAAGTATTTGATGCCGTCTGCGATTGCCGAATAGAACTCGCCAATACTGTAAAAATGGAGATCTTCGTGCCTCGGATCACTGCCAAGCGCTGTGATATGCGGGGAGTTCTTGCGTTGTATCAGGCCCATGCCAGCGAGATGTTCGGGGCGCCGGGCCGGCCGCTCGATTTTCAAGAATGTCGCCAGCGCTTCACGGCTGAAAGCCTGTATGCTGACCTTAAAGTCGGTCTCGCCGTCAGGGAGCGAGGCGGGATAGTTAACCGCGAAATCTGGCCTAGTAAGATCCGGCGTGCCACCGATGGCATTGAGGATATTGGCCGCAATGGTCAAATCCAGCATTTCTTCCACGACGATCACGCGAAGAACTTGCGCCGCATCCCGGTTTACACCGGGCTTAATCGAGTAAAGTGCAGTCAGATACGGCGGAATCGTCGCATGTTCGAGCTGCATCGCACGGTGGAGAAACTCTTTCAGCTCATCGAGCGTCTTAATGCCATAAGGATCCATCCTCAAGCTCCCTGGAATATAGTTAGGTGCACAGTCCGGCTTCGTGTCGCTTGCGTCGAGTCCCGCAGTTCGTTCCGCGTATCGGATATTGGTCTTTGTTCAGTGCAGAGACTTCAGAATGTCGCGGCCGCTTCGGAAGCACATGGCGGCCAGCGTCAAGGTGACATTGGCCGTGCCGATCGTCGGCATGCTGCCGCCGCCCACCAGANGCAGTTCGTTCCGCGTATCGGATATTGGTCTTTGTTCAGTGCAGATATTCAGAATGTCGCGACTGCTTCGGAAGCACGTGGCGGCCAGCGTCAAGGTGACATTGGCTATACCGAATCGGCCCACCAGATAGAGGTTTTCGTGGTCCCAGCTGCGCTGGTTCTTGTCCACGACGGAATTGGTCTTCGTCGTTCCCATGATGTGGGTGCCGGCCAGATGATTGCCGCCGCGGATCGCATAGCCTTGCCTCATAGGCCACACAGCCGAAATCGCTAGGGTCGTAATGGGTATGATCCTGCGCGCCCAGACGCGTAAAGACGGTGCGCGCAAACTGGCGGCCATAGGCGGCACCCTTCATGGTATATTCCGGAGCCGTGAACGACAGGATGGGCCGCATATTGCCGCTTAAGGTCCGGATTGAACGATATAGGTCGAGCTATCGGTTTCCCCCGCCTGCAGCTTGCGAAGCTGCGTGCTGCGGGGCATGGCCGCGTTCGCATTCAGCGGAAAGGGCGACTGGTTATCCTTGGTGGCTGCCGAATAGAAGGTCGTCAGCAGATCGTTATAGCCTGCCAAAGAGCTATTGGCACCGGTTCCGGCTTCAAGCACAAGGACACGCTTGCCAGCTTCTGCAGCCTGCTTGGCAATTATAGCTCCGGAAATGCCGGAACCAACGACGACGATATCGTAGTCGCCAGACGCTGCGACAGACTTGGAATCCGCCTTCAGCGCTGATTCGAGTGGGAAAAGCACTTTGATCCTCCATCATTCCAGCAAAGCCGCATCAGGAAAATAGCGCGACAACGCAACCAAGTCGGTCTGCGCGAAGGCAGGTGTCAGAGTAACCACACGCGCAAGAGCGCCGATGGCCACGCCTGTACTGGTCAAATCCGCAACTGTCGTCGGCTGACTCCAAAACGCTGCTGTCATCGGCTGACTCCACAATTGATTGAAATTTGGCGGGACAAGACGCCGCTAGACTAGCTATATTTGTGATGTCGTAAATAAGTACTATTGCTCAGTTTGTTGCCGTTTCCGATGAGGTCGTCCTTTGTTTCGAGATGATTGCGCCGCCGGCTCCCGGATGGGCGGTGTCACGTTGTTTGAATGTGGCCACGTGAGGCCGAGCCTGCGCTTTTCAGGCAGGCCGTGCACTCACGGCTTCCCACGCGGCCATTGCCTGGCGTCGATGGGTTCGAATTTGTGCTGCGGAGCGGTTGGTCTGGGATGGGACGAAGAGGTTTCGGAGGGACTGTCAGGAACTTCGTGTACGGGCGTGCGGTTGAACATTTGCTCTTACGCCCTTGCGGCCTGAAAGCGGTCCGCAAAGAGAATGGCGAATTGGGATTTTGCCATCGCCCACTCCCTCGGCGGCATTTTCCACTCTTTCTCCGATCTGTTCAAGACCGGGTAGAGCAGTTTTGTCGCCGCCTCATCGCTCGGAAAATGACCTCTTGCCCGGACGGCGCGACGCAGCTTGGAATTTAGGGCTTCGATGGCGTTGGTGGTGTAAATGATCGGGCGAACATCCCTTGGAAAGGCGAAGAAGGGGATGACCTCCTGCCAGGCTCGCGGCCAGATCTGGGCGACGGCTGGGAATTTCCGACCCCAAAAGCCACCCTCGAACGTTGTCAGCGCCGCCTCCGCCGCCTTGTCATCGATGGCTCCGTAGATTGCTTTCAGCTCGCGGGCCAAATCCTTGCGGTCCTTCCATGGTGCAAAATCCAGAGAATCGCGCAGCAGATGGACGATGCAGGTCTGCACCGTCGTTTGCGCGAAGACGGCATTGATGGCGTCTGGAAAGCCCTTCAGGCCGTCGACGACGGCGATCAGGATGTCCTCGACGCCGCGGTTCTTCATCTCGTTCATCACCCGCAGCCAGAATTTGGCACCCTCATTCGTTTCGATCCACAGGCCGAGCATCTCTTTCGTGCCATCGCCGCGCACGCCGAGCGCGATGTGCACCGCCTTGCATGGCCTTCGTCTCTGATCTTTGACCCGCAGCGCATCGAAGAACACCAACGGATAGACCGGCTCCAGAGGCCGCGACTGCCAGGTCGCAACTTCGTCCAGCACCGCGTCGGTGACGGCCGAGATCAAGTCGGCCGACACGTCGATCCCGTAAAGATCCTGGACATGCCCCACGATCTCACGCGTGCTCATCCCACGCGCATACATCGACACGATCTTCTCGTCGAAGCCAGGCAAGCGGCGCTGATACTTGGCAAGCAATTGAGGATCAAAGCTCGACTGCCGGTCGCGCGGGATGGAAAGCTCCAAAGAGCCGCTATCCGTCAGCACTGTCTTGCGGCCGTAGCCATTGCGGCTGTTGCCGACGGTCTCTTCGTCGGAGAGATGATGATCCATCTCCGAATTCAACGCCCGCTCCGCCAGCGCCTTCTTCAACTGATCGAGCAGACCGTTGCTCTCGAAAGCCGTTTTCGCATCAGAACCGGCGAGAAGCTGGTCCAAAATGCTGTCCGCGATGATAGGCTCTTTCCGTCGTGCCATGGGTGGTCTCCTTCGTACCCATTATGCACGCCCGTACACGAAATTCCTGACAGTCCCATCAGGATGCTGGCGATGTCTCTCAAGTTGCGCCACTCCTGGACCAGATTGGCGGTCCGATCGGACAGTTCACAGCCGACGGTGCCTATGATGGAAAACCTACATACGAGGCAGTCATCGATCATAGCGCGGCGGCGGCTATCGTCATTCCGCCTCGCGCCAACGCGGTCGAGCCAAGCGACGATAGACCTCCCGGCCAACGGAACCGGCATATCGCCGCAATCAACAGTGACGGCCGGATGAAATGGCAGGTCTCTAACGGCTACGGCTAACGCTCGCTGGTTGAGACGGCAATCGGGCGATACAAGTCCGTCATCGGGCGGCGTCTGCGGGCCAGGTCGCTGCCTGGTCAGCAGACCGAAGTCGCCATCGGCTGCGCCGTCCTCAACCGCATGCTTGCTTTCGCACGCCCGAAAGCCGTCCGCCGCAAGGCAGCCAAGCCATAATCAGCCGTTTCAAAGATCCCCATCCCTTCAGTTCCACATCCGTGCACCAACGCCATCGCCATTTGTAAAATGACGCCGTGCTCATGCCATGTTCCCGGCAAAGCTCGGGTACAGGGACACCGCCTTCCGCCTGGCGAAGAATGGCAAGGATTTGTGGTTCGCTAAATCTGCTCGTCTTCATCGAAATCTCCTCGATCATAAAGCCGGAGAAAATTCCACTTTTGAAGCCCCTTAATGGCGGGGAGGGTTACCAGTACCGTCAGGGATCGTAACTGGCAAATTCCAATTGGCCTATTCAATTGGGGTACGTCATGACGTTGCGGCATTGTCGCTACCTTTGTCGGTTACGTGACAGGCGCCCTTGTTGTCAATCGCGTATTTTCGCGCCACATAACTGGAATCGCAGCGAATTATTGTTCGTCATCTCAATCGGCCTGCCTGGCACGAATCTTGAGAGCTATTGCGAGGCAGCGGAACGGCCTCCGCATCCGCATTGCGGGATAACCGCATTGCTTCGAACACATGAAGGAACGCCAAGCATGCCCAACCTAAAGGTAGGTGAAACAGCTCCCTCAATGGACTCCGCTGAACAATCCCTGATCGATCGCATCTGGACGGCGATAGACGCGAAGGATTGGGAGACGGCACGTTCGTTACTAGAAGATGGCATCAGTGTTATGCCGGACAGCCTCAACCTACTCCAGTTATGCAGACAGTTGACAAATTGCAAGACATGGAGGCCGGCTGCCTGATTCTACGCAAATTTGTCCGCCTTGCAATTGAGAAGGTCTCAAAAGACTGGCTTCTTGGAGCGATGGATCAACTTTTGGAGGATGTAATGAACGGCAGACTTAGAAAAGCACGCATCTTAACATTTGAACCAATCACGAATGTCGGAAGAATAGAGACAGTACTGCACCATATTTCTGTATTTAGATCCGATCCGGCCGTTGAGAACGGAGTATCAATTACCTCATACGGTCGCGGACAGCTCATAGGCGTGATGTATACAGTGCCTGCACATGGGCAAATTGATGTCGCCTTAAATATTAAACTTCAGTGTGTTACTCCATCAGACGTGATTGCATTGAACAACATGATAAAAGGAATGCTTGACGCTTCGCATTCTCATAAATTTGAGGAAACAGAATCGACGAACGTTAGCGGAGGCTTAGGATTCTTCGCTTTTTGGTCGGGCGGCGTGTCAGCAAGTTATAGTGATGTCAAACACACGTTGGACGGTTGGGGCCTGAGTGCGGAGGACCAGCGGAAAATCGTTAACGGCATGATGGAGATCGCTCAGAACGAGTCAACGTTCAACTACAAGGGCACTATATATAACCGCGACTTCGATTATGACGTGACCGGTAGTCTCTTTGCAATCGTTATGGATGCAACAATCCAACAAGGGCAATATCACAAGCAACTGCGATTTTTGGCTCCCAAAGTACACCTCAATACAAATGACGGCGACAGCCTGCCGGTAGTTGGCACACTATACTCCTGATGTATCGCGCTCGCCGAACGTGGCTTGGCTCCTGTATTGCGGACAGACGATTCACAAACCATGGCAGCACTAAAGCCATTAAACGTCGTCAGAAAGGAGTTGTACGGGCATGGATTACTACCCAGCGCAGATAATATCTAAAGGCGTAAATAAAAGCGTAAAGATCTATCGTCTTCATGGGATCGATAAGGCGCAAGCAATACAGCGGCTGAAGGACGGCAAGGACGTATATACGACCAAATCAAAGGCTAATACCCTGGCGAAGGAGCTCAGCCGAGGCCAGGGCATTTGGAAGGACGACGCCCATGTGATCGGTGGCTATCGGCACTACCATGACGTAGATCACCACTACCGCAGCCACATTTTTTTTGGCGAACCAAAAGTCTAAATCCACGAAGATTCCTCCTGAAGGGTTAAAATCAATGGCAGTTCAGAAAATACAATTTTCGCTTTTGCATGGGGTGTTAGCTCCTGATGGCGCTCAAGGCCCGTAAGCGGAAGATTCATTATCGGTCGATGCTCATGGCGACGGAATAAATTCGGGCATCGACTATACGATCCAGCGCATTCAGAGGGCTGGGTGGACGCAGAAATTAAGGTCCCAGCACTGACGAGCCAAGAAGCTCAGGATATTGACGCGCTGTTCAAAATCCCTTCTTTCGGCATCAGCTCGTGAAGAGGTCCAACATTATGAAAGCGTCCATGGAAAGGGGAACCTGAATTTCTTCCGATATCTTTTCGGCGGCGTTGAGGCAGGTTATGATAAAATACGCCACCTTCTAAAGAACGTAGGCCTGTCAGAGGATAACATTAAAACACTTGTTTCGACGATCGCAGATATGGCGGATCGTATCGCTCAAAGCATCAATACCGGCAACGACTATTCAGTGGCCGGTGAACTGAAGATCTCGACGATTCAAGGAAAGGTCATCTCAGGCAAGAACATGATCCAATATCGTGTTCTGGCGAATAAGGGGACCGCTGGTTCGAACGGTGCAACAGCTCCGGCGAATGTGGAAGCGATTCCACTCAACTAGGTGCCTTTGCGGGAGGGCCGGACATAGGCTGCCATGAGCTTGGGTTCGTAGGTGAGCGTGGCCCGCCCCCGGTAAGCTAAATCGGGGGTTGCTCTCGAAAGGCCAGAGCCGAGCCCTAATGAGACAAAGCAGTAAAAGAATTCAGCGGCCAACCACCAAAACGCAGTGGTGACAAACATGAAGTTTGAAGGCGCCTCAAGATTTCCCACTCGTAATTTTCCTTACCACCGGAATGCCTCCGGGCTGTCTCGTGACGGGCTCGCCGATCCCCTAAAGGATACACCGACCGGCGCCGCGGCGCGCTTTATCCTAGGGATCGACCGTAAGGCGTCGGTGCTCGATCCAAGGGCAGAAGCTTCACCAGTCAATGACGCTTTTGCGAAGCTGGTCCTTGCTCCCGGGCACCGGCCGGAGACCCTGCTTGAATTGCTGGCTGTCCTTGATGCTGTTGTCGGCCCAGATGCGCTCCCAGATCAGCGGATCTATCGGGTCACAGACGGCGGGCAAATTGCCTGGGATCCTTCCACTGCAGATCTAGATCGCCATTTGAGGCTGGTTGTGACACGGCACCGCGAACAAGATGCCGAGATATTCGTATCGACGGCGCCTCCTTTCAATTCCAGCGGCATCTTTTTACAGGTTTTTGCCTAGGATCCGGTCGCAGGCGCTTATAATTTTTACGAGCGGCGTAGTGGAACCTGGTCTTGGGCTGGGAACTCGTGGCATTCGCTACAAGCGCCAACCCGGGGGCGCGGTCCGTTCGACAGCCATGTAACGGCGGACCGGTCATGAAAGAGCTGAAAGTGCCATGGCTACACTGGCACTCTCAGGCGTCGCCGATTCAAGACGAGATCTTTGCTCCTGACGATCCGTTGCGATCAGACACTCTCTACCACAGTTCGCAGGTCAAGGGTGCTGAGGATCTCGAACTTATCGTGCGCTCTGGCACCTCCCGTTGGACGAAATCGAGATTCGATCGTGAGGCTCAAAATGGCATCCTTTCCAATGCCCAGAGCTTCCTACGACAAGTTGTCACGACGACGACGGTCAATCTTACATCCTCTCCTCAACAGTCGGCATCACTGGCGCCAGATGAGCTGCTTCGCTTGCCCACGACGTTCTTCTTGAACACAGAGTGCCTGCTTGATGAACTGAACATACCTGCGAACATCCAGCGTCTGAAAGTTCCGGGCGCGTTCTATACGAATTGCCTCAGTCGATACGCCGTCCAACGGCAGGACGGGGGCGTCGTGGTTCAAGGGGATGTCGATTTCGCCTTCGCCGTTCCGGAGCCGTCTCTGGAGGACCGGGTTATTCTAGCCGGCCTGCTGGGAAGAGGTGTTCTGTCCCGTCGCCTGGCAGCCTGTTTGCTTATGGTCGATTTCCAGAACCCGATCTTTTCCCGAAAACGAGAATATCTGCTGCGGTTTTTCCCCACCCAAATGAAGCTGGACGGCAGCGGCGAGGCGCTTTTCGTTCAGGCCGTTCGCGATCCCGGAGGCGAAATGGGGGCAGAGTTCCTCTCCCTATGGGACGTCGATCCAAGCGGCTGGGAACAGTCGTTCGCAACGATGATCGAGACCCATTGGACGAAGCTCACCGAGAAGTTGGGTACGGCAGATGGCTTTGACGAAATTTTTCGGCTGGCCGAATCCAGACGTCGGCAGTTCCGTAAGCGCCCCTTGTCGGAGTTCGGTCTGACATTGCCGATCGCCAGCACTCTTGAGATCACTGATTTTCTACGCATGGATGTCGACGCCCATGTTTTACCCGACCCGGAGGAAGCGTGATGCCAAGTTTTGACCCACCTGGATTCTTGCAGGACTTCAACCAGCAGCAACAAGAGGCTTGGAGTGACTGGATGTCGCAACAGCTTGACGATGCGAAGGCCGGACAGCCGGACGTACGATTTTGACGCCCCGCGCCCACGCTTCTTCAACGTCGCTAAGACGCCGTTGGCGGCAGATGCTGTCGAAAAAGATATAAGCTGGACCGCGTTTCCCCGCCTGGTGGCAATCGATGCGGCCACCGACGAAGAGCGTTGGAAGACCGCTGACGGAAGCAGGGACGTGCAGGACGAATATTGCGAGTGGAGTGTAACCCGCTTGGCCGACGGGCGTATTTCGCGCGTGACATTTACCTGCGAGGGGCCCGAATACTGGCAATTTCTCGCGGCAACCGATCCAGCTAAAGTTTTGGACCTTTACCGTGGCCACATAGACCCTGCGGTTCAGCCGAATGATCTTTTGACCTCGGCCGGAACTTATAATCCGAGAAACAAGTGGAACAGCGGGACGTCTAAGGGTGCCATGCACCTGATCCAACAGAACAACACTCTTGGCGCAGAGATTGAACTCGCCGCCGGGGCGAGCAATACGCGTGCGCCCAAAGGCGTGTTGTTGACGAACGACCAGGACCTCATTCGATGCGGCGCTTATGGGCAAGCGGAAAGGCATAGTGACCCGACCATCGGGGGCGGCGTCAATTTATTGGCGCGGACTGACGCAAACATTTCACTCGCCAATCCGGTTGGTATCTATTTCGCAGGTTTGAACACGGCCGGTTGGGCAAGCCCGGATGGGACGCAACCGGCCCTCTTCTGGAAAATTACGCGTGGAACAGCTGAAAAGGCTGTCCGCGCTGTTTTTGAAGTACCCGCCGATCGGGGCTATTTGGTCAGCGACGTCACGATAAACGGCAAGCCTATCAAGTTCGGTGGACAAATTTCTGATTTCATTTCGATGAAGTTGACAGGGGTGGCTATGAACATCGGCAAAAGTGCTCACCCTCCGATCGCGGGATGCAAGAGTAGGGCGGCCAAAACCGCGGGGTTGACGAAGATTGACGTCGCATCGACGCTTCGGCGACCCGCTACCCCCGCCAGATACTAGGATCAGGGCCTTCCTCGCGGCCGCGCTCAGAAGAAACGGGGGCTCGCGCGACCCGAGCCGCCGAAGGATGGGCGCCTTGATGCCCTGCTGGCCAATACCCGTTGGCGGGTGGACCAGCACACGATTCGGCACGAGCGACCTCACCCTGTTGCGAGATGCGCCCCGTCGCCCCAAGCGCCAAACATTTACGTACACACTGGGGATGTACTATTTGGAAAGCCTAGGATATAGTACATCCACGTACACACAAGGCTAATGACATGCACACCACTAAAGCTTTCAAGAATGGAAATTCCCAAGCGGTTCGCATACCGGCGGAACTGGCGTTTGAGCGAACCGATGTTGAGTTGGAGATCGAGCGCATCGGCGACGAGCTTCGCATCCGTCCTGTGCATCGCTCCCTGGCCGGCGTTCTGGATGTATTCGCCCGCTTCTCTCCGGATTTCATGCGTGACGGAAGAGAGTCCCATGAGCAAGACGAGCGGGACAAGATCTGATGGCGCGCTACATGCTCGATACGAACATGTGTATCTACCTGATGAAAAACCAGCCGGAGCAGGTCGCTCGCCGCTTTGCCAGTTGCTATGTGGGGGACGTGGTGATGTCCGCCATCACCTTCGCGGAACTCGAGTACGGTGTTTCCGCATCCGATGATCCGGAACGAGAACTTGATAATCTCTCCGCCCTGGCCGAGCTAATCACGGTAGAGCCGTTTGGGATCGCAGCAGCGCGTGCCTACGGTCCGGTTCGAATGGCGACGAGAGACCGGAAGAAAGATCATCTCGACAAACTGATCGCATCGCATGCGATCGCTCTGGACACGGTATTGGTGACCAACAACACGCGGGACTTCCTGGCGTATCCCGGACTGAAGCTCGAAAACTGGCTGGACGCGGAACGCAGAGAAACCAATTAACCCGTCCCAGCGGCTATGCCGTGAGGGGCGGGCAGGAGGGGACCTTGCCGGCGCTCGTGCCGGTAAGAGGGCGATGTTAGAGGTTAGTTTTCGCTCGATGAAAATAGGTTTCTGGAGACAACCTCCAGTCGGAGCGCTTAATGCTGAAATCGATATCGCTGTGTCGTCAGCGATGGAAACGCTAGCAGATCAGGGCGCATCCATCATCCCATTTACACTTCCAATCGATGACGTCTTGGACTTGTTCGATCATCATTGGATGTGGCTTTAAACGGCGTGGACGTCGTTATCTCGCCCGCCGCCGCCCATCTCCCTTTTGCAACGGCCATGAACGCTCCACCCGATACCGGAGTCAAGAGTTGGACTGAATGGACTGGCTTTAGCTACCCGCTAAATTTGACAGGGCAACCTGAATGTGTGGTCTCCTGCGGTTTTAGCGCCACGGGGCTACCTATCGGTATTCAGATTATTGGTGCACGAGGTGCGGACGGCCGGGTTCTATCTGTAGCGAAGGAAATCGAAAGTCTTATTGGCCGGTATTGCGAGAGTAATCACGATCTGCCTCGCGACGGCACCAGGCGGAATTGTAAGGGACCTAATTGCAGGCGTGTCGAAGTCCCGATGGGTGATCTCCTTCAAGTTCCGTCAATTCGCCGAAGCATGTGTTCAACGTTAATCGCGTGGAAGATAAAGCCGAGCTCGCCAAGCGGAGAATCGTATCGGATAGCGTCTATTGCGGCGATCAGGCGGTCAGCATCGATCAGTCCCAGTTCATGCAGCAGGCAACGGCGGGATAATTGACTAGTGATCTCGCTAGCACCGATAATCAGCGAGCCGGACAGATAGTTTTCGAAATTTTCTCGTATAGAAACGGTGAAGAACCGTTCGGGATATCCAAGCCGTTCCAACATCCGGCGATGCAGCGCCTTTTCGTGCCTCCAGGCTAAAGGCAAACTCCGATAAAATCGTACGGCTTCTGGCTGGGCGAATGGGCTAATTGGCCATATGCCATGGCTCGCAAACAAAGGAGCCCGCGCGGCGTGTGCCTCCAATACCGAGATCGGCAGAATAGGAAAGGGTGCCCGATCGCAGCTTGCTGCATAGTCGGGCAATCGGTTTTTGAGCACCAGCGTCATGGCGGAGGGAAGGATCGCAGGAAGGAATGAATCGCTAACATTACGAGCGAATTGCTCGTGATTTTGCTCGAAAGCATGGGCCATTAGCAACTCATCACCGCCTGTGCCAGTTGCGACCGCCCGTGGGGCTGAGGCAGTTGTGAGCGACTTCAATAGTTGATGGAGAGGCCGCTGCAGATCGGCATTGTAGGGAGCGGGAACGTAGTCGCTACTCACTTCGAACCCACACGGAACCATTGGTATCGTGTCAACACGCAGCGTTTGGTCGTGGAAGCCAAAGTGCTCGATTGCTATTTCGCGCCGCGAAGTCTGTTGACTTCGAGCTGGCCCCTCGACCTCTAAGGCATAGGTTTGCAGGGCGTCAGGATGCTGCCCCGCCAAAATGGCGGCAACGACTGCCGAATCCAATCCTCCGCTGAATTCGCTAGCCGTGAGGGCGGGTGTGAGCGGCCAGCGACGCAGCAGAGCGTCGATCAAACGGCATGCTGCGGCTGCAACATCGGCCTCATCCACAAGCGGGGTCGGGATGAAATACGGTGCCGGAGGCGGATAGTGCGTCTCGACGGCTCCCGTCCTGCTGATGCAAAGTGACGCGCGCTCGGTCAGCATGAAAACACCGCGAAACATCGTGGTTGTTGCATAGGGGAGCGTCCCCACAAGACGCAGACCAGTTCGGTCCGTGTCGACGTCGGCCAGGGTCATGCCCGAATAAAAGTCCGCTATCGACCAAGAGAGATCAATTCGCTCGCCGCTGACCTTCAGATAAAGTGGCGCAACACCTCCATGTCCGGCGCTGAAGGTAACCGTGCCGGAATGGCGATTGATCGAAATTGTCTGATAGTCCAATCGCCATTGTCCAAAAGCACAGAAATCATGCGCTCGTTCTATCGGCCAATCCCTGAGCGCCATAACCTGCCCATTCGGTTCGGCCGAACGCTCGCGGCAGATCAGGATGATTTGATCAGCGGTGTCCCACCGGAAGTTTTCGAGCAAAGGATGGTCTAGGATCTTGATAGAGATGTTGGGGTAGGGCGGCGGATACATCGGGGGCTCAGCCACGCACTCGAGATGACCTCGGTCAATCGTTCCCTTGAACATGGATGATCGCTTGGTTGATGAAAATCTAAAGGGCAGTGACCGCCGCCTTGGCGACGGTCACACGGATGAAACTTAAACGTCCAGTTTGTCCATGTCTCCTGGCTTGCCCCCCTTGATCATGGCAGCAATTTCTGTGGTCGAAGGGGTCGGTCCGACGCGCGGCGCCTTGGCAAACACGCTCAACTCGCTACCGATTGGATCAATGGGCTTACGGCTAGCTATCGTTTCCATGTTATGACTCTCCGTTGGTTTTCCTCGCCGTCCCCCTAAGGGGCCAATGACGCGATTGACTGAGGTACATTGTCCCATGCCGTTCTAGGGTGGCATAGGCTGCGGAAGTATTTGGCTGCAATCGATCCGGGCGGCTACGCGGCTGGCTCTCTGACCTATGCATTGAGCGTACGACAATCGCCCGGTAAAGAAGCGGGTCTGCCTGCGATGCGGCGCCGCTTGTACAAAAGAATTCCAGGCGGGGACTCGTCCTCGCTTGTGAGCCGGACTGGCGGCGAATTGGTGACCAAAACTTCCTGAGACGTAATGTTCAAACATCGAGCGGAATTTCCTATACCAGCTAATTGCCTAAAACGTCTGCGGAAAGGACGATGGGATGACTTCGAGCGGCACGACTAATTCTTTTTCGAAAGTGCTAGGCTCTGAGAGGATGTGTGTTTGCCACCCGTTGGCATGCAACGAGTTTATCAGCTTTGGGTGCGTCTCGCCGATGAGCGAGGTAATGCCAGCAACGCGGCAAAACTCCATCAACCCGATCATCAAAACACGCGATACTGGAACCCCGTCAATCTTTTCGTCACCGCTTGCGACCGCCCACCGCGTCCATTCGAAAACGTCGTGCGACCTTGGCCACTTTTGACCTCGCATGATTTGCGGGTAGACGGTTGAGAGAAGATGTGGCTGCACAGTAGGAAGGAGCCGAGAATACCCGATCACCGCATTGTTCTTGAGAACGCTAAAATGAATAGCGCAATCGTGATCGAACTGATCTATTTCCCGTCTGTCACTCTTGCGTAACGCCTCCCACCCACGTCGTTCCACAAATTGCTGGTGTCGAAATCGCCAGATTTTCTCCATGATTGCGGCGTTAGCCCGAGAGTGCCCAATGCAAATCTTGATCATCGCTACCTGACCCCCGGATCACTATGCACGATCTTTCGGTCCTTCAAAATGAGTAGAATTACTCACCTCTGCGCTGGGGCGAGGATGATTGGCGACTTTCTCGCGCAGCATTCGTCGCGCAATCATGATTTGAATCCGGACAATCCCGCGCGGCGTGGGAAGGCGGTTTCGGAAAGATCGGGCAACGGGTTTAGAATGCCGACATCTCGTGCCGCTAGAGTGAAATTGCAGAGCATCGGTGTGCTCAAAGACGCCTAAAGGCTCGATCGAGCCGGCTCTCAGGCCGCTTTTCGTTTGGTGTGATTGCGTTAGAAAACCATCTCGGCCGGTGCTTATCTGCTACCGACTAAATAGGCTTCGACCGCTCTTACCGTCCCGGGTCTCGGGGGCATGGCTGTGGGTTAATGGTAGTCTGTCAGGGAGTATATCTACTCATTTACGTCACCCAGAAATACTTATAGCTGAATTGGTGCCTCCAATAACACTCGCCTCAGTTGGAGCTGGGCAAAGAAGCGGTCCAAACGATTGGATCAGTCCTGGCGTGAAGATAGAAAATCAGCGGAAAGGGAGAATCAAATGTCCTTGCATGTCAGCTACGTAGACAAGGAAATGACGGATCATGCCCGTGCATCTCAGCCGGGAAGCGCGGCGCTTGCCCAAGGAACGCAATATTCGTTGCTGTTGAAGAATCGATCGGCGCAACCTTGGACCTTCTATGTCTATCAAAAGATGCCTCAACCTGTTGCCAATGTCTTCTCTTTGGCATGGTTCTGCTCTCCGTATAAAATTCGGGTTGGCAATCAAATCAAATTCAGTTGGGAGCTCGCCTATAATTTCGTCTGGAGCGACACGGGACAACTGATTCCTGGCGTGGACTTTCTTTCCTCCGGGGTGGAGGACTGCAGCCCCAGCGGGAGAAACACCACTACTTTTTCATTAAGTGATGGACCTGGCCTGACCGCGCCGATCAAGGGTGATCCTGCAGGATCATTGGTCATTAACGATGCTGCCAATGTGCCAAACAACCGGTTCTCCGTGGGCATCGGCATGTCCGGAACGGGAACTTATGTTGCACAAGCGGGCACCAATCTGCTCCACACGTTCACGCCAACTCCGAGCTATTGGATTGCGGCGGGAACAAATGTGAATATCGGCTCGGTGCTCAGTATCGACACGATCACCCAGACCAGGGAAGCCAAGTTTCCCTCTGCCGTCTTCAATCTCGTAGGCGTGCTCCAAGAGGACAATACCTGGGATATCAACCCGGCTTGATGGCAAGGTGAATAGGCATCAGCTCCGCCCGTCAGGGCGGAGCTGATGCCTGGGAGTACCTGTTGTTGATAATAATTGGCATTCCTTCCCTCACGCATCAATCTTGACCGAGGAACCAAAGATGTTTGCAGGGCCTCCAATCGGTGCGGTCTGTCCCTTTGCGGGGCAAGTTGCCCCCATCTCGAGCTCGGTCAATACAATCTGGAGCAACACACCATGCGCAAGCTCTGGCGTGGCTACGGGTACAAATGCGGAAGCTCCTATCAGCTACGTCGAAGCCCAGGGATGGATGCTTTGCGATGGACGCTATCTCAGGGCAGCCGCCTATCCAGAACTCTACGCCGTTCTCGGCGGACTCTATGGAGAGCGGAATTCTACGGCCGATCTGGAATTTCGGATTCCAGACTACCGTGGGCTGTTCCTGCGCGGTTTCGATGCCGGTGGCGGTATGGACCCTGACGCGAAACGACGGCTAGATCCAACCGGCAATAATGTTGCGAATGTTGTTGGATCACTCCAATGCGATGCTCTGCAAGTTCACGCGCATCCCTATGAGATAACGACGCCGGCGGGAATTTCGCAACAGGGCAGTGCCGCCGGAACTTCCATTTCAAGCAAATCGACAGGCTTGCCGGAAAGTCCGGCACGCACCGCTCTTGAGACGCGTCCCAAGAACGTGGCCGTGAACTACCTGATCAAGTTTCGGTAACTTGAAAGGCGCGCAGGTCCTTTCATTCGATTCAGAGACATCGGTCCGGAAGCGACATCTTGCCGGCCGGCAAAAGAGGAGAAGTTTGATGACTGATACTTTGAGAGCTTTCGGATGCCTTGCTGCTTTCGCTCTGACCGTCACCTTCGCGCAGGCGGCAGCGGCTGAGGAGCATCAAAAAGGCAAGGTCGCGGCGAAGCCCGTAGAAACTGGCATCGTGATCCGCGGCGTCACGCTTGCCGGCCCGGTTGGAAATCCGGGAACGTCAACCGGAAAAACATGCGACTTCAGCGGTGAGCCTGTGGATCCATCCGGACGTTTGGAGGGGGCAAGCGTCAACTGCAGGCCAAATGGCAACCAGGCGAATACATTGCCAGGGCTACCCGCACGCTTTAACGCGTATTGCATGATAAATGCGCCGGTCAAAAGTGCGCGGCTAATCCAAGCTGCCCGACCAGAAAATGCCAACCACTGCGACCTGTCGGGGATCACCCCAAAAGACGCGACTGGTCAATTCGGGGGGGCCGTCTGGCGGTAGGCGGTCATTGGACGACTTCTGAGGAAACAAATTCAAAGCACGTCCTCGCAGTCACCCAATGGATGCTCTCTGCTCGACCTACCGAAAACTGTGTTGCGCCTGTCTATCAATTCAGGCGCTGATTTAGCTCTGCATTTCAATGGGGCTACTATCTGATCATGATGGCTGTCGTGGACCCAACAGGCCCGATCTTTGAAGTGGCCCGCAACTCCATGTGTTTCAGCGAATGATTCTGAGACGAAAGCTTTCGGCAATCATCTGAGGTGTATTAACCACATTGAGCTTTCGCTGGATGTTCAAAATGACATTTTGAATGGTTCGATGGGATCGTCCGAGAATCGTTGCGATCTCTATTGCTGTTTTGCCTGCGGCACACCAATGGATGATTTCGCGCTCTCGCGTTGTGATCATGGGTAAGGCCTGAATTTTTCGACTGGCATCATTCCCAATTTGGGCGCGGAGCAAGCTGTGTGTGTGAGCCCCCATCAGATAAAGCGCGCTTCGGTCGGAGGTTGAGAGCTCTACCTTTTCCGCTCCAAAACTGACAATCGATTGAAACCCAGCGGCAGTGTGTATAGGAACGCTGAAGCCGTCAATCAACTTGAATTCGCGTGCCTCATTCATGACGCG
Organism: Rhizobium leguminosarum bv. viciae USDA 2370; assembly: GCF_002008365.1. GTDB lineage: Bacteria > Pseudomonadota > Alphaproteobacteria > Rhizobiales > Rhizobiaceae > Rhizobium > Rhizobium leguminosarum. The sequence continues at coordinate 53,717 of NZ_MRDL01000023.1, read as the reverse complement.
ACGGCTCTGCCGATCGAGTTTTTGATCTCGCAGAGCTTCCGACCAAACAAATGCGTGATCACATGTCTTGCTAAGCTGCACTATGGGGTCGGCGTGGATATAATTGTTTTCACGATAGCGATCAAACCACCCGGCTGACCAATTGCCCAATACGAAATAGGGTTCAATTCGCTCCGGAGGCGAGGGGATTCCGGATATCGCGAAATAACTAAACCCGAAATATTGTGAAATTTTTCCAAGTAGGAGCAACACATCGTCTTTGCTCTTTGCACTGGCTGACTCTGACAGGAAATCGAACACCAGATTCGAGACCGCTGAGGATCCTTCCTTCACGACAACCTCCGGTTCGGCGCAAGATTAACTTCGTCATAGTGCCCAGTTCGGTGGGCGGCTAACTCTGAAAACCATATTAGATACCCTTGATATATACAACCAAAAAGCGCATCTTCCAGACGGGATCGTCGTCGGCAACCGTTTGGCGCCGCTCGTCTGAAAAACAATTCGAGCCGTCAATTTTAACCGAGTGCGTCAGCCCGATCGCTTAGCTTGGCATTGACTCGGAACCGTACGGCAGATGACTGACAACTTCGAAGCAGGGCCTGTGGCAAATTTTGGCGCTTAACGGTATGTGGACCATGGGACGAGAGATTGTCCCTCCAAAAGTTGTGGAGCGAACCGACGATTCTGAATGCGATTACCGAAAAGCTGAAGCGGCAACCGATGGAAGATTTCAAGGGCCGGCATTTCGAGGCATGGCCGATCGTGCGGGCGGTTGCCTGGTGTTTGCGTTTGCTCAAGGCTTCAGACGAGTTCGTCAGAAGCGAAAGTTAAGGCCCGCCTCAATTACATTATCGTTGAGGTCGGACTTCGAGCTGATGCCTCCGCTCGTGGTCGGGACGGCGTTGTTAATGACGTAGTTGTACTCGATCTTTGCCGACACGCCGCCCGAAAACGCGTGCTCGACGCCGCCACCGAAGAGGTAGCCCTGTTTCCAGCTATCCGGCCCGGATTTCCGTTTGTCCGATCCGGGTACGAGGCGGCGGCCCTCGAACTCGGTCGTTGTGACGCCCGCGGTGCCGTAGACGAAAGTGCGATCCAAGCCCAGGCCAGCCTTCGCTTTCGCGCCACCGCGGAAGCGGCTTTCCACGTTGCCGCCGGGCACACGCACTTCGTTGTTCAAGTAAGAGCCTTCCAGTTCGGCGCCGAAAACGCCCGATCCAGCCTGGAAATTGTAACCTACCTGAGCGCCCACCGCTGGGGCGCGACCATTGTTGAACGGGTTGAATTTGGAGGCTGCGACACCTCCATGAAGACCGGCGTAAGCCCCGGCCCACGAGAAGGTTCCCGGTGCGTCATAAGAGGGGGCGCTCGGAACGCTGTGGTCAGCTAGATCGGCCGCCGACGCGCCGCATGCCATTAGCGTCAAGACACCTACGGAGAAGATTTTTCTTTTAATTAGCGACATATGTAACTCCATAACGAGCGAAACTAACATCCGGTGCTGGGCTGGACGCCCAAAGTCTGCAGGCCCCGCCTTACCCGCGGAGAGGGCATCATCAGCTTCCATGAGAAAAGCCAAATCGCTCGACTGGATCAAGTTTCGCATCGCGTCCGCTGGGTCTTGGGTCGACCCGACGCTCTTTGGGACATAGGAGGCGTTGTCCCTGCTGTGCTGGAGCCTTCCTCCTGGACCATAGCCGACGTTCCTCCCTGCGACAGCCCTTCGCCTGTTGAATATTTCAGCATTGTCATACCTGCTTTCATAAGCAGACTCTCTACAATTACCTGATTTAAGGCAAGAGACGCAGAGGATATATTTAAGAATATATTCGTTTATGTTATATCAAAAACGGGAATGGATTGATACTTCACCGTTTAAAGGAAAATATACGACAATATATTTTCATATATATTATGGTTTATTTTCCAGCTGGTGGCACAAGCATTTGCCGCGCCAACAAAATTAGGCTCGCACAACGAAAGCGCGACTGTAGCTGACCTTATGCCACGACAGAATTCACGACGCTCGTCCGGGCGGCCAGATCCGCAGAGCGTCCCTGCCACTCCTGGTCCAGGAGCCTGTAATCCGCAGCGAGTCCAGGAGCCTGTATTTCGCAGTGATATGATCGTCGGTCAGCCACTGGGTGGGGCCGAGCGGTTGCCGACCTGCGGTGCGATGCCCGACCCCGAGGCCGGTTCAGCCGTCTGGCAACCCCCGAGTGATGGGTGAGACGCCCGTCCGACTCCCACCCCGCCGTGTTGGCTCACCGTTGGTGGAGAAGCGTGTCATAGGGACGCGTCGGGTCGGCTTGAGGATATTCACAACATTGACGGCGTCGTCGGGACCAGTATCTCGGCGCTGTTCCTGCTGGTGATCAGCATCGCCAATTTGTTCTTCCCGAACCGTTGCGGAAGCCCAGATCGTTACCGCCGAAGCGAAGATACTCTCCACCGAAATCGCGATTGCGGCCACAAGTTGTTCGAGCTGGCAGGAACGCGCTCAACCCCTGCAGAGCACGGACTTGATCGCCACTGGCGCAACGCCCGCACCCATACTCTGCACGACCCGGTCCGCTGGAAGTACCCCATTTTGGGTAAGTATTTCCTGAATGGCGAGAAGCCACCGCTCCATGCCTGGAGCTGAGGATTCCGATCTGCAAAGCACCTAAGATCAGGTGCTCTGCAGATTATGTCTGCAGCGCATACGAGGGAGGAAGCTTTCGCCTTCGTCAACGAGGTGTCGCGGACATTGTTGCCGCTGCTTGGCCGCCGATTGTCATCGCCCCAAGTCTTTTTTCATATTCTGCCGGCCACCGCGAAGGGCGCACGGTGCCGCCGAGATAAACATTTTCGCATCCGTCATTCAAATAGGTCATATCAAAACAATGGATTTCACTAATTCGCTCTTGGAAAAGATAAGGGGCACAGGCGGCGCCCGTTGCCTAATAAGGAGTATATGCGATGAATATCAAAGGCAGTGATAAAGGCGGTTTTATTTGGGGATCCAATCTCAACGACACTATCGATTGCGGCAAGAAGAATGACTGGATTGATGCCGGCGACGGCGATGATCGGATCAAAGCTGGTGACGGCCAAGACTACATCATGGCCGGTCCGGGCCATGACACTGCCTACGGCGGGAATGGCTCAGACGTAATCCATGCCGACGGTGGTGACGATCTCTTGTACAGCGACGCCTCCTACCCCTTATACGTCACCGACCCTCACCGCGTAATACCGCATAGCGGCGAGGGCGATGACGTGCTCGACGCCGGCCCTGGCCGCGATATACTTGTGGCTGGTGACGGCGCAGATGTTCTGACTGGCGGCGACGACGGCGACGCCTTCGTGTTTCGGTTCCACAACCCTATGGTTGGAACAACGCACTGCTATACGAGTGTGATGGATTTCGACACGAAGCAGGACCGCTTTGTCCTGGACGCCGCAGATTTCGGTGGTGACCGGAATCTGTTTGATGCAAATTTCATCAATCATTCCAAGGGCTTTCCGGGCGAATTTGTGGACACCTTCTACAACGGCGCGGCCGAAGGCGCGCACGGCGAGCATGTCGTGGTAATCACTGATCGAGGCTTTGCGTCTGCCGCTGCCGCCGCGACTGCTATTGATCACGAAGCCCCCGGTGACATCATTGTCTACCATGATGAAAAAACTCTCGGTCAAGATGGCAAAACTCACGGTGCGACACTAGCCTATGTTGATTCTGCGAACCACGCGCATGCCTTCGCTCATGTCGACAATCTGCACGACATGTCGGATCTTACCTCGCTCACGGCGGAAAATTTCGGCTTCATTTAATTGAAGATCCGAGGAGCGTTCCACCCTTGGGGCGCTTCTCTTTTCCAACATGGCGCAGGGAACTGAAAATAGAAACGACGTGATTTTATTGATCGACTGCACCAGTAAAGGTACGCCATTGAAACAAGTTCTCGTCGCCGATGACGACGCCGCCATGCGCCACCTGCATCCTGGGGCGGTTGCGCAAGCTGACTTTCTTCTCGCTGGCTGAGGCCAATGCCGCTATTGGCACTTGATCGCATCAACGATCACCTCATGCGTCGATTGGGTGTTACCCGGCGGCAAGTATTTGAACGTGTCGAACGTGCTGCGCTCGCTAGCCTCCCGGGTTGAAACTACGAATTCGCCGAATGGCGTCTGGTCCGTGTCTCGACCGATTATCACGTCGAGTTCAAAAGCTTCTTTAGTTCCGTCCCCCATGCCCTCATTCGCCAGCAGGTCGATCTTAGAGCAACGGCGCGCACCATCGAGATCTTTTACCGCGGCAAGCGCATCGCCGTCCATCAGCGCCGCTATGGCGGCTGTCGTCATGGAGCCGACCCAGATCACATGCCCAGTTCCCACCGGCGATACGCTGAGTGGACACCAGATCGCTTTCGGCGCTGGGCCGCATCCATCGGTCAAAGCATGCCGCGAGGATTTCTCCGTTGCATACCACCGCGTTCCCCGGCTGTTCGCCACGCTCGCGCTTGCAAGGGGTGACGGGCGATACGGCAGAATCCCCAAATCTATCGCCAAGACCGACCTGCTGATCCTCGATGACTGGGGACCGGAAAAACTCAACGATGATCAGCGCCGCGATCTTCTCGAGATCATCGAAGACCGCTACGAGCGTCGCTCGACGATCGTCACAAGCCAGGTGCCCCTGGATCGCTGGTGGGAAATTATTTCAAATCCAACGCCGCCGATGCGATACTGGATCGCCTCGTTCACAACGCCGAGGCATCGATCTCATTGGCGAAAGTATGCGCAAACAGCGTTCACCGATGGCGCTTGAAACACAGCAAAGCTTGACCTGACACAAAACCCGATCCAAACATCAAACAGACCCAGGATCAGCCCGAAAAATGGCCGGCTTCAAATCGGAATCGGTGGCCGGTTTCATCGGAATACGCACCCAATGCAACATCTGAAGATCGACCTGATCGGCTTGCTTAATGCCAACGAAGCGCATCGTCGGTCGCCTTGCAGCTTCTGCGATCGCCGCAGCATCGATGATGTCATTCTTGTTCGATTTTACATAGACTTCACTGCGCCGGGATGATGCGGACGGAATGCCCCATCGTCTGCAACTTAACGCAAGCCATTGGGAACCCGGACGGGATTCCATTCCGACAAGCGTTCTGTTCGCTCGTTCGAAGAACTGCAGTAGCGTCTCGCGCCGGAACTATCCAGGCCGACCACGGGAAAGAGGTTCTTTCCGATATCGATGCCGAAGACGGCGCATTGGCGCAGTTGGTTGCGATCCATAATTTCAGCCCTCCTTTGCCCACCTCCGTTATGCTCTCGGGAGACAGGGCGGACCATCCCATTAGCTCTAAGCCCTGCTCGTAAGCGGGAGGTGGTGAAGGGCATGTGCCGCGATTGGACGACCTCCCGGCCGGCGCCAATACAACTCAGGCGCTGGCGCGCTAATGACGTGATCAGGTTAAACCATCCCGCATCCAGCGCTCGGCTATTGCGAATGTGCGGATTGGATGTTTGCATTTGCGGCTGCAACCGTCGAGGCCTCCCTGGGTGACGCGACTTTGGGAGCCGCAAAACCACCGCGGATTGCTACATTCAACCGCACGTGATCCTTGGCCAGTTGTTGGATCGCCGCAGCGAGGCTCGCCTGAGCGCTGGACACCTGCCTTTGCGCTTCGAGAACATCGAGGAGAGAAGAGGCACCATCCGTGTACGAGGCCGTCGAAAGCTTCAGTGCTTCTTCGATCGTTTCTACTTGCCTGCGACGTGAGTTCTCTGTGTGAACGTCGCGTCGGATGGCTGTCAAAGCGTCCTCGACTTCCTGCACAGCTGTCAGGACGGTTAATTTCCAGCTTATGTAGGCTGCTGCGGCGTCCGATTTAGAAGTCTCCACGTTTGACCGCAAACGGCCGCCGTCCAGAATTGGGAGGTCAAGGCTCGGCCCGAAGGACCATTTCAAGATACCCCCGTGACGGCCGCGCTGCTTGATATAGGAAGGGGTGATCGAGCCGGAGAGCGTTATCGCGGGGTAAAGCTGTGCTTCCGCCACGCCGATCTGTGCAGTCGCGGCGGCGAGATCCCGTTCAGCCTGGCGAATATCGAATCGATTGCGAATAAGATCGGCGGGAATGCCGGCATTGATCTTTCCGCGATAGACCGGCTGCCCTTCACTTTTCTGCAGTTGCTTGATCACTGTTTCCGACGGCAAAGCGAGGAGGGCCGCAATGTGATGCGCCGACACGCGAAAATTCAGTTCTAGCCTTGGTATTTCGGCAATCGTCGATCGGACAAGTCCTTCGGCTTGCAAGACATCCAGCCTGGAAGCCGCTCCCGCTTCGACTTGAAAATTCGTGAAATCGTAGGTCTCCTGGCGGGACTTCAGGTTCGCTCGGGAAATCGAGACGCGCTGCTGGTAGTACCGGGCGTCGATGTAGGAGGAAACAAGATCTTTGATTAGAGCTAGCTTTGCGGCGTCGACAGCCGCATGCGCAGAATCAAGAGAAGCCAGTGCGCTTTCAGTGCTGCGCCGGTACTGACCGAATACGTCCAGCAGCCAGGTCAACGATAGTTGCACGCTGGAGATATTCTGTGTGCTCGTGACATCTCCCCCTTTGCCGATCTCGCCGCTTGTCGTGTGTGATGCCTTGGGAAGGCCCCCGGCGCCAGCGATGGTGACGTCCGCGGCGGCGGCATTAACCCTTTCGAGCGCCTGCTGAACGCTGAGGTTCTCATCCAGGCCGGAGGCAACGTACTGGTTGAGCGTACGATCTGAAAACGAATCCCACCACGCCGACACCGCAACATCGCCGGCGCTCTGTTTTGCACCCTCGGAAAACTTCTCCGGCAAAGGCGTTTCCGGCGGTGCATGGTCGGGCCCGAGCATGCAAGATGACAAAAGTAGCGGCAACACCGCAGCGGCCAGACGGAACGAATGCAATTAATCAGCCTCCATTACAGCGAAATTCAACTCAAACCCGTTTCGCCTGCCCGAAGGATGATGCCAGCGCGCAATTGCCGACGCAGCAGATCGAGAATTCCGGCGTGACACTACGAAATCGCGTGCAGCCAAAACAACAAGTCGACACCCGCTGGCGCGAGCTGGCGTCAAATCCCTTTAGGCCTGTCGTTCGGGTCAAACTGAATGATCGTGATCCAATTGGCAGTGAGTGCCGGTCGGTTCTCGTTCTCGATCTCGACCGTCACCTCGTAGGTGGTCACCAGCATGCTTGCGCCGCGAAATTGACATTCAGAGAGAACGAAGCGACCGCGCACACGACTGCCGGTCTTGACCGGTGACATGAAACGCACCCGGTCTAAGCCGTAGTTAAGGCCCATGGTCTGCTCGCGGATCCTTGGCATGCCGCTGAAGTTCATCGCCGACAGAAGCGAGAGTGTCAGGAAGCCGTGAGCGATCGTGCCACCAAACGGGCTTTCGACTGCCGCGCGTTCCGGGTGCACGTGGATGAATTGATGATCGTGTGTCGCGTCGGCAAAGAGATCGATTGTAGTTTGATCAACGGTGATCCATTCGGATTTGCCGAGTTCCTGGCCAATTCGCGACGGCACGTCGGCGAGCGAAAGTTCGTGCATTCGACCTCACTTATTTGATGACTGATCAAGTCGTGGATTTTCCCGGAGGCGAGCTGCGATTTAACCAATCGTCACAATCATTCGACTGTGACTGACTTAGCTAGATTCCGCGGCTGGTCCACATCTGCCCCCATGACCACCGCCGTGTGATACGCAAGAAGCTGTAGCGGCAGAGCAAAGATCATCGGCGCGATAATCTCCTCGACATTGGGTAATACGATAGTGTGCATGGTGGGGAGTTTCGACATCGAAGCTCCCGTCTCGTCGGTGATCAGAATGATGCGGCCGCCGCGGGCGGCCACTTCCTGCATATTGGAGACAGTCTTATCGAAGAACCGATCATGTGGCGCGATGACGATGACTGGCATATTTTCATCGATCAGGGCGATCGGACCGTGTTTTAATTCTCCTGCTGCATAACCTTCAGCATGGATATAGGAGACCTCCTTGAGCTTCAGCGCACCTTCCATAGCCAATGGGAAACTCGTGCCGCGGCCGAGATAGAGCACGTCGCGGTAATGCGACAATTCCCGTGACAAGAGCTCGATCTTCGGCTTGATGTCGTTCAGCACCTGTCGCATAACGCCCGGCAACGTCGCCAAACTTTGGACGAGCACTTGTTCCTCGTCGTCCGTGATTGTGCCCCGCGCCTTGCCCGCGCCGATGGCTAGCGCAGCGAGAACAGCAAGCTGGCATGTGAATGCCTTGGTAGAAGCAACGCCGATCTCTGGCCCGGCGAGGATCGGAAAGATGGCATCTGCCTCGCGGGCAATTGTTGATTCTGGGGTATTGACGACAGCACCAATTCTCAGACCTTGTGCTTTGCAATACCGGAGCGATGCAAGCGTGTCAGCCGTCTCACCAGATTGAGAGATGAAGAGCGCTGCCGACCGTGGCGACAATGGGATTTCGCGATAGCGGAATTCGGAGGCGACATCAATCTCTACCGTCAAGCGTGCGTAGCGCTCGAACCAATATTTGCCAATCAGTCCCGCAAGGTATGCAGTGCCGCAGGCAGAAATTGCGAGGCTCTCAACCCTGGCAAAACCGATGTCGGTTGAAATGGCTTTGACATGATTTTCGTTGACATTGATGTAGTGACCAAGAGCACCGGCGAGGACCTCGGGTTGCTCGTAGATTTCCTTCTCCATAAAATGCCGGTGATTTCCCTTGCCGACCAGGCCTGCGGTAGCAAGCGATATGTGCCGTGGGCGCGTGACGACTTTGCCTTCGATATCGAAAACCTGGACACTCGTTTTGCCTACAACAGCCCAATCGCCATCGTTCAGATATGTGATGTCATTGGTGAACGGAGCAAGAGCGATCGCGTCGGAGCCTAGAAACATCTCACCATCGCCATGGCCTATCACTAATGGTGGTCCATTGCGCGCTACCATAATGGTCGCGGGATCATCCTCAAACAGGATGGCAAGAGCGAAGGCGCCCTTGACGCACTTCAGCATGGCATGCATGGCCTCAAGGCATCCCATGCCATCCCGACGGAATTTTGTCAGGAGATGCGCAATCACCTCGGTATCCGTGTCGGTCTGGAACTTGGCCCCTACCTCTGCCAATCCGTCTTTCAGCTCGGAGAAATTTTCGATGATGCCGTTATGAACAACGGCTACGCCATCGGCAAAATGCGGGTGTGCGTTGCATTCTGTCGGTGCGCCATGGGTCGCCCAGCGCGTGTGGGCGATGCCGACGGTGCCGCTCAGGGGCTCTTTTTTCAATCTCGTTTTAAGGTTCACGAGCTTGCCTTCTGCGCGGCGTCGGTGCAATTCTCCCTCGCAGATCGTAGCAACGCCGGCTGAATCATAGCCACGGTATTCCAGTCGCTCCAAGGCTTCTATCAGCCGCTCCGACACGGGCTTCCGTCCCACTATGCCAACAATCCCACACATGCTCGTCACCCATGTCCCAAGAGCCCCCGACCGGTAATCAGGAAGGCGGACGCCGCTCGGTGCGTGTCCTCCAGCGCGTGCTAATAAATCTAAACAGATTAGTAAAATTGATTGTTGCGATAGCTATCATCCACGTCATGGATGCGGCGTACTCATAGGTTCGATAAACGCTGCACGCAGCGAATGATGCCTTCTGCAAAGTGTCGACAGATAGGCTACGCCCTGATGATGGGCGTAGCCTCTGACAAAGATGTTCCAGTCAACAGGGATTGGGATTTGCCGACGACATGCCGCGCGCGCATGTCCATTCGACACGACGAATTGTCTTTCATCGTGCCCACGGACTGAAAAAACAATTCGTTTTTCTACAGGTGAAGCGGTCTGCGTCTACGGGTTGACCCTAAGTCGTAATTGCCCCTTTGCCTGCAAACGTGATCACGAACCGGTCAGCTCGACTGCCCAGCCGCATTTGCAAAGAGATTTGCGTCGGAGTGAAAGTGCCGACAGTTTGAACCGCAGGGGCCATGGCGGCCCAGAAGTTCCGTTCGCACAAGCAAAGAAACTACTTCTTACCGCCGGATTTAACCCGACGCCTGGTTTTAGGATTTTGGCAAGCGTCCACCAGCCTTGACCCGAGCTGGATTTCCCATGGCCGTGCTTCCTGCAGGAACATCTCGCGTGACCACACTACCAGCGCCAATGACAGCGTGATCGCCAATCGTCACCCCCGGGAGAATGATTGCTCCACCGCCAATCCAGGCGTGCCTGCCAATGCTGACAGGTCGTCCCAACTGCAGTCCAGCCTGGCGCTGCTCTGGATCATGTGGATGGTCCGCGGTATAAATTTGCACAGCAGGGCCTATTGCGGTTCCGTCACCGATAGTCACCGCTGCCACGTCAAGAATGACGCAGTTGTAGTTGATGTAAACCCAAGCTCCGATCCGGATGTTAAACCCGTAATCACAGTGGAACGGCGGACGAATAACAGCTCCAAGCCCGACCGCGCCCAATCGTTCTAAAAGGAGCGCATTCCACCGCTCGGCGGTGTCGCCCAGCGTGTCATTGTACCGCTTCAGCCAAGCCCCGGTGAGGAGCAGCTCGGCTTGGATCTCGGGGTCCGCTGCGTTGTACATTTCGCCTGCCAGCATTTTTTCTTTTTGGCTGCGTGTCATCGTCTCTTCTCAGATCTTGTTCGTGGGATGACGGTACTTGAGTGCGCCTACATCGCGATCAAGCTAGCTAGCACCTGGCACGATGGCGGGCGCAGGCGGAGGTGGAATTGATAGTAACACTCCTTGTTCGTGGCAGAAAAGGATGAGGCATCAACTTTAGTCGACCGGCGAGCCGAGTGAGAGCTCCGGCGACGAAAATAGTCAGGCACCAGCTCCCCGCGACGCGTGGTGAAAGCGGAGTAACGTGGCTGCGCGGAGGAACATCTTTCAGACGCGAGAGTATCTGGGGAATTGCAGCGAAACCTTGCTGACGGGAATCGGCGGCGCCTGCTTCAGGCATTTGAAGTGGCCCTACAAGGGGTCAATCGTGACGATCCCACTTCATTGCACCTGCTTGAATGCAAGGACAGCATTCATGCCGCCCATGGCGAAAGCGTTGCTCATGGCCACGCGCACCCTGCGCTCCCGGGGCACATTTGGCGTGATGTCCAAATCACAATCGGGATCTGGCTCGCGATAGTTGGCCGTCGGCGGCACGACACCTTCTTGGATCGCCATCACGCAAGCAATCATTTCGAGCGCACTTGCTGCCCCGAGGCAGTGCGCGTGAGTGGATTTGGTGGAAGAGATGGAGATCGATCGAGCATAGTCACCAAAGACACGCTTAATCGCCATCGTTTCGATTTGATCGTTGGCCTTGGTGCCGGTGCCATGGGCGTTGAGGTAGTCCACGTCCTCGGCGTTTAGGCCCGCATCAACAAGGCAGGCGCGCATCGCCGCCTCCGGCCCATGCACAGCTGGTGCAGCGATGTGGTAGGCATCGGCGGAAAGGCCGATGCCGGCGACCTCGGCAAGCATCGTTGCACCGCGGGCGGCGGCATGCTCATAGCTTTCCAGCACGGCCATGCCCGCACCCTCGCCCAAAACTAGTCCTTTCCTGTCGGCGGAGAATGGCCGGCAAGTATCTGGAGCGAGTACGCGCATTGCTTCCCATGCCTTAAGCACGATCCACACGAGTGGCGCGTCGCTTCCTCCAGCTAGCATAACGTCCGCCCTACCGAGCTTGATCTGATCTACCGCTGAAGCGATCGCATGGTTGGCCGAGGCGCAGGCAGAGGTGGCACCGAAGACTGGCCCCCGCAGCCCGAGGTTCATGCTTACCTGACAGGCAGCCGCGCTAGGCATTGCCTTTACCCCAGTGAATAGCTCAGTGCGGGTCGCGCCGCCCAATAGGAGGGTGCGGTAGGCCTTCTCGGTAGCGTCCCAGCCGCCAAAGCCAACGCCCACTGTCGCGCCGAAACGGTGGGCATTTCCTTCATCGCACGAAAGGCCGGCCTGTAGCATGGCTTCTTTAGCTGCAAGCACGGCAAGCAGGCTGAAGCGGTCCATGGAGATGAGCTGCTTGCGATCAATGTCGTGTTGAGGCAGCACCTTGATCTCGGTCCCGATCATCCCCTTCAGCTCATGAATCTCTGAGTTTGAGATCGGGCCGATGGCGGAGCGGCCTTCGCGCATCTCCGTCCAGATAGAGGAAGCATCGGTGCCCAGTCCGCACAGTCCGCCCAATCCGGTGATAACGACGCGCCTGTCCATTCAGACCTCCTTGGTGAGCAAGCCACGGACGGCTTCCACCACGTCGCCGATATTGTTGAGGTTCGACCAGGCATCGGCCGTATTCATCTCGATCTTAATGCCGTAGATTTGCTCCAGATCCCAAAGGACATCGGCCAAACCCAGCGAATCGATGCCAAGCGAAGTCAACTCAGTGTCAGTCGTTATTTCGCCGAGCGCTACGGTCGTTCTCTCGCCGTTTTCAGCTTTGACGAGCTTATTGATCGCACTGATAATTTCCAGTGTGAGTTGATCAGCCATTTGTATTCCTTTCCATCATGCCTAATTTCGACAAGCCGACGGCCTTGCGAGAAGGCTCGATCTAATTGCTGATAACATCGGAAGATGTTCCGGCTCGTTATGCGAAACGACGACAGAAACCGATAAACTTACCGGAACGTCACCGCGCGGTTGCCCTGCTATGGATCATATGGAATGATTGGTAAAATTGATTGTGTGGATCAAAAGCATCCACGCTATGGATTGCGGCTCGGGCATTGCCGCGGCTGAATTCATGCGCCGGCGCAGTTGCAAACCCTCCAGGAAAAGCGTGATTACGCGGTTCGAAAGTATTGAGCTTGGCCGCTTTCCCGGGCCGGCGCGTTGTCAGTGCGGCGCAGAAAGCATGTGCGGGAGGTCGGTGAAGTCGCCGCGACGTGATGTTGGTTTTCAGCAATGAGCCGAACATGAGTGACAGGAATAAAGTTTTGAATCAATTTTGCATCAGGCCAAGGAAAGCATACAAATGGCACCTTCTCAGGTAGAAACGATCGCTCTCGGCAAAATGGCTTCGATCGCTGATGAGCTGAGGCAGCCGGGCCTGCCTGTAACGTGATGCCTCGTTTGGGAACACAGCGAATGCGTAGTTTCCAATGATCAGCGTCCATTCCAACGACTGGGGCCGTGAAATGAACCCAGTGGTGCCGCTTACGACGTACAACTTTCCGTCTCGGATTCCATGCGCGAAGCCTCTCGGACCATAATCTCGCGCATCCATATGTTTCCAGGATCAGAGTTGTGAAGAGCCGGCCATTGGACAGCCTCAGTGAACGAAAGAAGTGGCAAAGGATGCTCGATGATCCGCAGGGGGATAGTTTGTTCGTAATGTTTGACCAGCCGCAGGGGGATGGTTGCTATTCGATTAGTGCCTGACAGCAACGGTGGGATCAAGTTAAACCCCGGGACAACGAGTTCAATACGCCTCTTGAGGCCGTGCTGCAGCAATAACCATTGCTCAACGGAAGGCTTAAGACCACGTCCGAACTTAGCCGCAACATGTCCCATGGACATATATTGCTCCAGGGAGAGCTTCCCTTGCAACTGCTCGTTCGTAGGGCAGCCGACGCACACCAGTCTCTCTTCGAAAAGCCTTGCCTTCGGATGGGCGCCGGACATGAATAGATCGGGTAGGATCAGAAAATCCACGTCCCCGCGGCGGAGAAGCTCCTCGGGATCGTCGTCAAGTGGCAGCAACTCGAAGCTGACCCCTGGCGCCTCCCGAGCTAAGCGCACTATGATTTTTTCGAAGAAGACCAAGGCCATGAAATCTGAAAGGATAATTCTGAATCGGCGGTCGGACTCCGCAGGGTTTATTGGATCCCATGCGATGACGGAGAGCTGAATATGCAAGAGGGCCTCGCGAACAGCGGGGGCAAGTGCCTCTGCACGCGGGGTCGGAATTAGCTCCCGTCTCTGCATGATGAAAAGATCGTCGTTGAAATAGGCGCGCAACCTGGAGATGGCAGCGCTCATGGCGGGTTGGCTGAGGTTGATGCTGCGTGCCGCTGCTGTGAGCTTGCGCTCGGTCATTAGAGCGTCGAGCGCTACAAGAAGGTTGAGATCAAGGCCTTTAAAACGCATGAGTGTATATCCATTCCATAGATGATTGCCATCCAAACAATCAATTTTACCAATCTTTCGGATCACTTATAGAAAAGCCGGAACTTGATCAATATCAAGGCCGGGAACGAAAAATCGAAATGCCGGGCAAGGGCCCGATTTCAATTCTTTACTTCTCCTAACCGCTCGATTGTCTAACCGGCAATCCAATAGTCGTGTGCAACAATCTCGCGGCTTTGATCGTGGCTGGGTGAAGAAACAACGTGGAGCTTTTGCATGTCTTCTGAAGTGCGATGGAAAATATGCTGGGAAAATGAGCTGGAAGCTTCGGACCACGCGGAACTCGCTGATTTTTTTTGCAAGACCTATGGGCCGACGGGAGCTTTCAATGCCAAGCCGTTCGAGACTGGCCGAAGCTGGGGTGGTGCGAGGCCCGAACGCCGCGCGATCGCATATGACTCGCGCGGCGTCGCTAGCCACATGGGCTTGTTACGCCGCTTCATAAAGGTCGGTACGACTGATTTGCTTGTGGCCGAGCTAGGCCTGTACGGAGTGCGACCGGATCTGGAAGGATTAGGCATCGCTCACTCGGTCCGCGCCATGTTTCCGGTTCTGCGCGAGTTGAGCGTTCCATTTGCTTTTGGAACAGTTCGCCACGCCATGCGGAATCATATGGAAAGATACTGCCGAGACGGTGCCGCCAATATGATGACCGGGCTACGTGTGCGCTCCACGCTTCCAGACGCGCATTCCGACCTGCCAGCCACGCGCACTGAAGATGTCCTCGTATTGGTAGTTCCCGTCGACCGTCCGATGACGGAGTGGCCTGCGGGCTCGTTGATTGAACGAAATGGGTCGGAACTATGAAGCGGCCTGCCTATATGAGCGAAGTACCGGTCAATCGTACAAGCGGCCAGGAAGATCGCTGCGTTTATTTGACGTTCGATGATGGTCCTAATCCATACTGCACGCCGCAAATCCTTGATGTTCTAGCTGAGCACGGTGTCCCGGCGACATTTTTTGCTATCGGTTCATACGTGAAGGATCACCCCGACCTCATTCGGCGTCTTGTGGCGGAAGGTCATGATGTCGCCAATCATACCATGACGCATCCCGACCTCGCCACCTGCGATCCCAAGGATGTCAAACGTGAAATAGACGAGGCGCATCAAGCTATTGTCTCGGCCTGTCCCCAAGCCTTGGTCCGGCACTTACGAGCGCCTTACGGGGTTTGGACTGAAGACGTGCTTTCAGCATCGATGAGGGCTGGACTTGGAGCAGTTCACTGGTCGGCCGACCCTAGAGATTGGTCTTGCCCGGGCGTCGACGTGATCGTTGATGAGGTGCTTGCGGCTGCTCAGCCTGGTGCAATCGTGCTTTTGCACGACGGGTGTCCTCCCGATGAGGTTGAGCAATGCTCGCTTGCCGGATTGCGTGACCAGACGCTTTTAGCACTCTCTCGAATTATTCCGGCACTGCATAGCCGCGGATTCGAAATTCGCCCGCTTCCCTGAAACACTGGACAAACGAGAAACCATGACCCTGCTCGCAACAACCAGCATCGCCGCCGTCTCGCTTTATGCAATGCTCTCCACCGTTTACAAGAGCGCGCAGGTTTTTCATGCTAGGCGGACAACGATCTCAACAACACCTGCGAAAGACATTGAATCCACCCCCGTGCCGAGCGTTGATGTCATCGTGCCGTGCTTCAACGAGGACCCAATCGTTCTTTCGGAATGCCTCGCGTCGCTTGCGGAACAGGACTACGTCGGAAAATTGCGTATTTATGTAGTCGACGATGGTTCCAAAAATCGGGACGCGGTGGTGGCTCAGCGCGCTGTGTATGCAGACGATGAGAGATTCAACTTCACAATTCTCCCTAAAAATGTTGGAAAGCGCAAAGCGCAAATCGCCGCTATAACCCAGTCCTCTGGGGACCTCATCTTGAATGTGGACTCAGACACGACGATCGCCCCCGACGTCGTCTCGAAGCTCTCCCACAAGATGCGCGATCCAGCAGTCGGTGCGGCGATGGGCCAAATGAAAGCCAGTAACCAGGCGGACACCTGGCTAACTCGCTTGATTGACATGGAGTACTGGCTTGCCTGCAACGAGGAGCGCGCGGCACAAGCTCGCTTCGGTGCAGTTATGTGTTGCTGCGGCCCATGTGCGATGTACCGTCGGTCTGCTATGCTTTCGCTGCTCGATCAGTACGAGACGCAGCTTTATCGCGGCAAGCCGAGTGACTTCGGTGAAGATCGCCATTTGACGATTCTCATGCTGAGCGCAGGCTTTCGAACTGAGTATGTTCCGAGCGCCATCGCGGCGACAGTCGTTCCTGACACAATGGGTGTTTATTTGCGTCAACAACTACGGTGGGCACGCAGCACCTTTCGGGATACTTTGCTTGCGCTCCCCATACTGCCTGGCCTCGATCGGTATCTCACGCTGGACGCAATCGGGCAAAATGGCGGCCTTCTGCTTCTTGCGCTGTCGGTATTGACGGGTATTGGCCAGTTTGCGCTGACCGCCACAGTACCATGGTGGACGATCCTGGTGATCGGATCCATGACTCTTGTACGATGCAGCGTGGCTGCCTATCGCGCCCGCGAACTTAGGTTTCTGGGTTTTGCTCTCCACACGCTCGTGAACATCTTTCTCTTAATTCCCTTGAAGGCCTATGCCCTTTGTACCTTGTCCAATAGCGACTGGCTGTCGCGCGGATCAGTCGCTGTTGCGCCCACTGTTGGTCAGCAGGGCGCCACCAAAATGCCAGGGCGGGCGACATCTGAAATTGCCTATAGTGGCGAGTGATGAACGGGTCACCGCAGCTCAAAATTTGGGACAAGAAATGAACGGGCAATTGGCGAATTTGAAGACGACAATCGCTGATCCGCACCAGGATCATATCATCATATCGGAGCGGCAGGGCCGTTCGAAATTTAAGGCTATAGACTCGCCTTCTGGCTCGTTGTCCCCAGTCGCAATCGACCTGGCCGGCGTTTCGAAATCATATGGTGGTAAAGTCGTCGTCAATGACTTGTCGTTTACTATCGCCGCAGGAGAGTGTTTTGGTCTTTTAGGACCGAACGGCGCAGGTAAAAGTACGATCACCCGTATGATCCTAGGAATGACGTCGCCAAGTGCAGGCAAGATCACTGTACTCGGAGCGCAGGAGCCGGGCCAGGTTCGCTTGGCACGCGCGAAAATCGGGATCGTGTCACAGTTCGATAATCTCGACTTGGAATTCACGGTTCGCGAAAACCTTTTGGTATACGGCCGCTACTTCCGCATGAGCACCCGAGAAATCGAAGCGGTCATCCCGTCTCTGCTTGATTTTGCGAGACTTGAGAGCAAGACGAATACGCGTGTGGCAGACCTATCGGGAGGAATGAAGCGGCGCCTCACTTTGGCGCGTGCGCTCATTAATGACCCACAGCTACTCATTTTGGACGAGCCGACCACTGGTCTCGACCCACACGCGCGACACTTGATCTGGGAGCGGCTTCGATCGCTGTTGGCACGAGGCAAGACAATTCTTCTGACCACCCATATCATGGAAGAGGCGGAGCGCTTGTGCGACCGGCTGTGCGTGCTTGAAGCTGGGCGAAAGATCGCCGAAGGCCGACCGCATGCCCTGATCGAGGAGCAGATTGGCTGTCCCGTGATCGAAATTTATGGTGGCGATCCGCAGGAGCTTAGTCTTTTGATCAGGCCAAACGCTAGGCGACTGGAAATCAGCGGAGAGACCCTGTTCTGCTACACGCCTGATCCAGAGCAGGTGCGCGCGCAACTGCGTGGATATTCGGGCCTGCGCTTGCTGGAGCGTCCACCAAATCTAGAGGATGTCTTCTTGCGGTTAACCGGACGCGAGATGGAGAAGTAGACGATGAGCGTAGCAACATTACCCGCTGGCGGTTTGAACTGGCTCGCAGTTTGGCGCAGAAACTATCTGGCTTGGAAAAAAGCGGCGCTGGCATCCATTCTCGGAAATCTGGCCGATCCCATAATATACCTATTCGGGCTCGGCGCTGGATTGGGAGTGATGGTAGGGCGCGTTGACGGCGTATCGTACACTGCATTTTTGGCGGCTGGAATGATCGCGACAAGCGCGATGACCGCTGCAACCTTCGAGACTATCTATGCGGCCTTTGGCCGAATGCAGGGCCAGCGCACCTGGGAAGCAATGTTGTACACACAGCTCACACTAGGGGATATCGTCGTTGGGGAAATGGCATGGGCAGCAACTAAGGCGGCGCTGGCGGGCACCGGTATTGGTATCGTCGCCGCCACGCTGGGATACACACATTGGTTATGCCTTCTCTATGCGCTTCCGGTCATCGCCCTCACTGGCTTAGCCTTTGCGAGCCTTGGAATGGTCGTCACGGCCCTCGCGCCCAGCTACGATTACTTCATATTTTACCAAACGCTTGTCATCACACCGATGTTATTCTTATCAGGCGCAGTCTTTCCCGTAGACCAATTGCCCGTAGCATTCCAACAGATAGCGGCCTTCTTGCCCTTGGCACATTCGATAGATGTTATCCGCCCGACGATGCTGGGCCAACCAATCGCCAATGTCTGCCTGCATATCGGCGTTCTCTGCATCTACATAGTCGTACCATTCTTCTTGTCTACCGCATTGCTTCGGCGGCGACTGATGCGGTGAAGAATGCTGCTTAGCAAGTAAAAGGGCACATCGCGTCTCCGCGGCCATCACCGCCAACCATATTGGGGCAGCGACGACCCCCGGCTCCAGCGGCGTGATGCCGCCTCACCAATTTGCTATGGCTGCCACCGTCAGCACCTCACTACGATTGCGCGGCCTAATGCCAAGGTCAAACGACCATTGTTCCGGCCTCGGCCAGCATGGTCTGCGTGAGCCCAGCGATGCCGCCGATGACGACCGTGCTGCCGAGCCCCGTCAGCTGATCAATCAGGGTCGGCGATAGCCGTTGGTCTGTACGCGATCTTGCGGTTTCTAGGGACGACACAATCCTCGATGACATGACCCACAGAAACCTAGGCCGGAACCGCCACGTTATCGGCTAGAGAAAGCAACAGACAGCCTGGCAATTCCCCTAAGCCAGCCTTAATCTGATCAGTGACGACATCCGCCACGTCACAAAACCGTTGGAGGGAACTCCGAAAAACTTTCGAGCAAGGTCAGGCCGGGGCTCCTTCGGGCCGACTCCTAGATTCAATTGTGTCGTGGAGGCGGCATGGGATAACTGGTGTTAGTTGCGGAGTCCACGGGGAAAGGTCAGGCGGCGCGCCAAGTGGTTGCCGAAGTCAACCAACCCGATCCATAATGTCGGACTGAATGGTCATAGCAGTGTATATTGAAGCGTCCAATGGCAGATCTCCAAACGCGAGTTGACACAGAAGATAGTTGGCGCCTGCCTCTTCCAACTGATCAAGAAGAGACCGTCGCACAGAGGCTGCCGTTCCTACTACGCACAATTCACTCTCAATTGCGGCATCCAAGGTCAGCGGCAGGTTTGACGGAACTGGGATCGCATTGATATCGTATAGAAATTTGAAGCTCTTAACCCATCGTTCGTAAGCAGGTGCCGCGAGTGAATAGGCATGCGCGGCAGAACGTCCGACCACCACCATTCGGAGCAATCCGAGAAATGAGGCTTGGTCGTTCGTGCCATCGTAGTCCTCTCGATGGGAATGGAAGGCATCAGTAATTTTTCGAACAACAGACGCGGGTCCTAGGCACGCGATATTCGCGCCATTTGCAGCGGCCCAAGCTGCAGACTCGGGCCGGTTGGTGGCGATCCAAATGGGCGGATGTGGACGCTGATAAGGCTTCAGCGTCAATGGTACGTTGTTTAGCTCAAAGTGATCGCCTTGGTAGGATAGCGTACCGCCCTTCATTGCCTTGACAAGGATTTCACTGGCTTCGGCGTAACGCTCCGGCACCGCGTCCGCATCAATTCCAAAGTAGCCCAATTCGATTGGGAGTGATCCGCGGCCTATGCCCAACTCGAGCCTACCACCGCTCAACTGGTCAAGCATACAGATCTCTTCAAACGCGCGTAGCGGATGACACAGGCTTAGCAGCATGACCATGGGGCCGACGCGAAGATGACGAGTGCGCTGTGCCACGCTCGATAAGAACAAATTCGGCGATGGGCCTCTGCCATGCGGAGTACAATGGTGCTCTGCGAGATGATACGCATAAAAACCGAGCCGATCGCAGGTCTCTGCTAGCGTAAGGCGATTTGCATATTGTTGTGCGAGGTCGCGACCATCCTCGTCCAAATGATCAAAGATGCCGAAGCTTAGCTTTGCAGGAAAGGCGTTTCTCATTCCGTATCTCCAACGTTCATGCACATCCTTCAGGCACCGATCCAAATTTAAGACTTGGATTGCTGAGCGGACATGATCTCATGCTCAGGGCGAACTTACCTCTGAGCTTTGCGTCTGCGAGGGCAGATCATTGAGATCTCGAAATTGCCCGCAGCGATCTGTGATTTTGCTGTTGCCGAAAGTCCACCGTCAGGCGTCGGCCCGCTCTACATCACCAAGGCCTAGAGAATGCCGACCCGGTGGCTTCGTCGACGCTTTGCAGGTCGTGCCGACGCGCGCCTTTTGTGAAGATGGTTCCTGATTTGACTTTGATGGCCGGTCCAAACCGGGCGGATAGTATCGAGCAGCGGCCTCCCGTTGCCCGCCATATCATGTTTATGCAACGCATAGAGGAGAGGCAGCGTTGCTTTAAGGCCGGCCTTCGAGATCCTCAGCTCCCATAATATCGCTGACCGCCGCAAGAAATGCATCCATCTGCGCTTTTGTACCGATGCTAACGCGGATGGAATATTCCAGTCCTCTATCGGGGAAGACAGCAATGAGTATCTTTTTCCGCTCCAGGGAGGCTTGCCACCAGACGCTGTCTCTTCCCGCTGGCACACGGGCCAGCAGGAAGTTTGCATGCGAGGGAGTTACGGTGAAACCAAATTGCGAGAGCGCTGCGCTCACTCGCTGTCTCTCATACTTAATTTGCTTGTGGTTCTCGTCGTAGGCGGACCGATTCGAAAGGATGCTGACGCCAACAGCATGGCCAATCACGTTCATGTTGAAGACGTTCTGTATGTTTCGCAGTCTGCCGATGACCTCAGGATGACCGAATCCGAGCCCAACTCGAATGCCCGCAGCAGCATAGCTCTTCGAAAATGTTCTTAAGAGCAGGAGGTTCGCATGACGCTTAACCAGACGTAGAGCATCGTCAGGTGCAAAGTCGACATAGGCTTCATCCAAAACAATCAACCGATCCGATTGTGCCACAAGGAGTTCGATGTCAGCAATCGGAATAAATGTTCCGGTTGGGTTGTTCGGATTAGCCAACAGAATGAACTTGGCATCTTTTGCTGGTCCGAGGAGTAATTGCTTTGACAGCAATGAGTGAATTTCCCCCCACCCAATTTCCAGAAAATCAGCTCCTTGCAAAAAGGCCAGTTTGCGGTTGAATGAAAACCCCGGCGACACCATCGCGACAGTGTCACCCGGAGCAAGGAATGCCCTGTAGATAAGCCCGAGAAGTTCAGATGATCCGTTCCCGGCGATCACCTGATCTCTGGAGAGGTCATAGGTAAGGGCGGCTGCTTCCCTCAGACTGATGTTGTCATTTTCCGGATACAGATACTGCCGTTCGAGGGCAGCAATAGCGCTCTGCATGACAACTGCCGGCAACGCAAATGGATTTTCATTCGTGTTTAGCTTGATGCAACCAGCATCCGGCGCCTTACTGGAAGGCAGAGCGTTCAGCTGTCCGGGCACTTCCGAAAGAGCCGAAAGCACGCTCTGCAATTTTGCATCAGACATGTTTTTCTCCGTTTCATTCGCTGGGGCGATCACATTGTGCCGGTACAAATACTCCTGTTCGTCCATTCCATATCGGCTCGCGACTTTTTTATTGGATTTTCATACGGTTGGTAAAATCGTTTCTATGCATGGCATCCATCCATGCTATCAATTGACTGGCAGGCTGTGCGGGAAGGGACAGGAGAGCAGGGACGTTGCCGACTGTCCGCGAGCACATGTTTCGAAAATGGCAGCGCGATAAGAAGTCGATCGAAATGGCCTTCTCGAAACTTACCCGGCCAGCGTTACGATTCAATTGGCGTGGCTCATCTAATCGATGACATCGATTTCGACATAATCCTTGGCGACAACTAATTCCGCGTCATACGGGTTCTTTCTAAGGATACGACAACGGCTGTCAGGTGCGCCTCGCGCGGCAAGAACGCCGAGGGCTGAGGCGATAAATTTTGAATCGCCGGCTTCCATTGCCTCGTCTGAATCGAGCAGATTGGCAATGTCGAAATCCATGATCTTTTCAGTCGTCGTGTTACCAGTCTAGCCGATAAGCGATGACCCTGAACAGAATCTCAGTAGGTTATCGACACTTCAGAACGGCTTTCATTGAGATTGTTCAGGGATTTTCGATATCGTTGCTATAGCTGACGATAAATCGGACCACGACGCTTCCCAAACATAAGCGATCACCGGCGTTTATGATCATAGGATCAACAACCGTTGCCCGGGAGGAATAACGATCACGCCTGAGGCGAAAGCCCCCTTGCACAATGTTTCGGCATTAAATCGAGGCATTGGCAGCCAGACATGAAAACCATCATAAGCGGGCGTTCGTAAATCATTACCAACGACTGAGCGAGCCATCTTCGGACGGTGTCTCGCCTCACTTTCAATTGCCTCTCGAATACCGTTACGGTCCCGTCAGAAAGCCACTCGGCTAAAATGGCGCAGGATAGAGGCGATACAGTCAACGACGAAGCACACTGGGTCCAAGGCACGCTGGACAAAGGATGCGGGTTTGCGTTGCAAGGCCCGGCATCTCGCAAGATCGTGTGAACGCTGGGCAACGCGGCGCGTCTCTTGATCAACGACGCTATGACGGCGAGGAATATGTGGCTGCCGTCAAAGCTTGCGTCGTAAGCGCTGTTTTCAGGCCACGGCTTTGAGTTCGTGCTTTGCGGCATAGGCCCAAGGCAGCAGGTCGTCGATCTGGCTATTTGGATGCCCGTTGACGATCTTCGTGAGGACGTCTGAGAGATAGGCCAGTGGCTCGACATCGTTGAGCTTGGCAGTCTCGATGAGCGAGGCGATGGTCGCCCAGTGTTCGGCCCCGGCGTCGGACCCGGCAAATAGCGCATTCTTGCGATTGAGGGCAATTGGCCTGATGGATCGTTCGACGGTGTTGGAGTCGATCTCGATCCGGCCGTCGTCGATGAAGCGGGTCAAGCCGTCCCAGCGTGACAAGGCATAACGGATGGCTTCAGCGAGCTTTGTCTTTTGGCTGATGTAGCCGAGTTGTTCACGCAGCCAGGGAGCGAGGCTGTCGGTAATCGGACGACTTTTTTCCTGACGGGCGACACGACGCTCCTCGTGGGTCCGGCCACGTATCTCGTCTTCGATCTTGTAAAGTTCGGCGATGCGTCGGAGCCCCTCGCTGGCGATGGGCGCGGGACCGGCGGCAGCCAGCTCATAGAAGCGGCGTCGAACGTGGGACCAACAGAAGGCCAGCGACACGGTGTTCCTTGCCGCGAGCGGGCGATATCCACTGTAGCCGTCTACTTGCAGGATACCGGCGAAGCCATCGAGATGGACCATAGGCCGTTCACCTTTGCGGTCCGGCGCATAGACATAGGCGACGCCTGGTGGGTCATTGCCCTGCCATGGCCTGTCATCACGCGCATAGGCCCAAAGTTGCCCGGTCTTGGTTTTGCCACGTCCCGGATCGAGCACCGGAGCTGTCGTCTCGTCGGCGAAGAGCTTGGACGACGACTTCAAATGATCAAGCAGCCGCTGATGGACTGGGCGCAGATGCCAGGCGGCACGGCCGACCCAGTCGGCGAGCGTCGAACGATCAAGATCAATGCCCTGGCGCTTGTAGATTTGCGCCTGGCGGTACAGCGGCAGGTGATCGGCATATTTAGAGACCAGAACCTGGGCGACAGTTGCCTCTGTCGGAATGCCGCCCTCGATCAGCCTTGCCGGGGCCGGAGCCTGGACAACGACCTCCTCGCAGGCCCGGCAGCCATACTTTGGGCGGCGCACCACCAGCACGCGGAATTGGGCGGGCACAATGTCCAGCTTCTCGCTGACATCTTCGCCGATCCGATGCAGGTTATTGCGGCAGCAAGGACAGGCATGGTCATCAATATCGACCACGATCTCGATGCGCGGCAGGTGCGCTGGCAGCGAACCTCTGTTCGTGCGCCGTTTGGCGACCTGCGCCTGTCGAACAGCAGGGGAGGCTTGCTCATTGTCTTCGAGACCGGCAGCCTCGACTTGCTCGGCCTCTTCAAGCCCAAGCAGAAGCTGGTCCTCGGGAAGCGTCTCGGCACGGCGACCAAAGCGGTGGCGCTGCAATTCCTTGATGATCTGACGCAGGCGGGCATTCTCCGCCTCGCGCGAAAGCACCGTCGCTTTCAGCGCGTTCAGGTCATCCGGAAGCTCGTCCGCCGTTATCGTCATGCGCCAAGAACAGCATATTTTACCGCTCGGATCGAGAGGCTGGATGATGCTGATTCAATTGGTCGCGGCCGTCATCCAGCCCTTACCGGCGTGCGCGTTTCGCTCGGCGTATGCACGCGTTTCCAGTCCAATCCCTCGAACAGCGCCGAGAACTGAACGGCCGTCAGATGCATCGCGCCGTCCTGCATTCGAGGCCAATGGAACTCGCCATCCTCAAGCCGCTTGGCGACCAGGCACACGCCGCTGCCATCCCAGAAGATCAGCTTAATCCGGTCCGTTCGTTTGGCGCGGAACACGTAGATCGTGCCAGAGAATGGGTCAGCACCCATCTCCGCCTTCACCAGTGCTGCCAATCCTTCAGCACCTTTGCGGAAGTCGACGGGCTTGGTGGCGATCATCACCTTTACCGCACCGGACGGACCAATCACGACTGAGCCTTCAAGGCCTGGATCACGGCAGCAATGGTCGCGCTGTCCGTGCCAGATGCGATCCTGACGATCGCGCCGCCAACCTCCAGCTCGATTGCCGCAATTGGAAGTGCGCTCCTCGTTATCGTCTTTCGCCGTGTCGGGGGTGGCTCTGCCGGACGATCAATTACCGCTGGCACAAACATTGACGGCGAGTCTTGCTTCGCCTGACTTCGCACCTGCCGACGCCAGGTAAACAATTGTCCGGGCGACAACCCATGCCGACGCGCAACAGCACTGACCGACATCTCGCCGCTATAGCTCTCGGCGACAATGCGGTCCTTCTCCTCGTCGCTCCAGTCGCGGCGACGGCCTGTTCCCGTGAAAACCTCAAACCGTTGCAACGGCACATCTTCACTGGTGCCATGCGTAAATCCTGTAATCGTCATATGTCGAAGCCTCGTTCGGCAACAACATCAACAATCACACGCTGATCCGGAAGGTGGGGTCAAGGCACCGCTTACCTTGCGTCGACGCATTGAGCGGTAAGACTGCCCCGGAACAACTCCGGTAAGCGCTTCTGCATGTGGCCGATGAGGCGGGTATCGCAGCTCTCTCTCGTCCGGCAGGGAGTTAGAGCGCGATGACCGGATCTGCCCTCGAGCCCCAGGATAGCCCGAATCTCAAAGGCTACCCGCTTTCGACGTCGCGTCTGCGCGGAGCGCCCGCCCCAACTGGCCGGACACGGACGCGCCACTCCTTGCCGTCAGGTTGCTTCGAGCACCATGTTGAGCGAGCTCTGGGCCGCGCGCCTGATATGGGTGAAGCCGCCGGACCGGATCACCTCGGTCAGCCGCCGTTCGCCTGCCTGCGCGCCTAGCGCCAGCCCTGTCTCCTGCGCAAGCGAGGTGGGAACGCAGATCATCGTCGACGCCGAGTAGTAGAGGCGCCTGACCGGATTGATGTTCTCCTCCAACGTATCTCCCGCGATCGGCTCGACGACCATCCACGTGCCGCCGTCTTTCAGCGCCTTTCTGATATGAGACGCCGCGGCTTTCGGGTCGCCCATGTCGTGCAGGGAGTCGAAGCAGGTGATCAAGTCGAAATCCCGGCCGTCGAAATCTTGCGCTCGGCCCACCTCGAACTGCACGTTCGTCAACCCGTGCGCCTCAGCGTGCGCTTTCGCAGCCGCGACCGAGCCCATATGGAAGTCGTAGCCCACAAACCGGGAATTGGGAAAGGCCTGCGCCATCAGCACCGTCGATACCCGTGCCCGCAACCGACGTCGGCCACCGTTGCACCCGATTTTAACATGGCGATCACGCCATCGAGCGCCGGCAGCCACTCCTGGACCAGCGCATTGACGTAACCAGGGCGGAACAGCCGCGCTACAGCGCAGAACATGCAGCCAGCCTGGTCGCCCCAGGCAACGCCTTCATCGGTCTTGAAGGCAGACTGCACCTTCGGCTGATTTCCGACCATCGCGGCAGCGGTATCGAACGCGCCAATCAGGTTGAACGGGCTGTCGGGTTCAGCAAACACATAGGCCTGCTCCGGCGTGAGCGAGAACTGGCCATTCTCGCAATGCACATAGCCCGAAGCCGCCTGCGCTGCCAGCCACTCGCGCACATAGCGAGGCGCGCATCTAGCGGCCACGGCAACCTCCTCGGCCGTCGCGGGTCCGATCTCCTTCAGCGTCTTGTAGAGGCCGAGGTCATCGCCGATCCGCACCAGCGGCACGCTGAATGCACCGCCAAGGTCGCCAAGGATGCGGTCCACGAGCTTCTCAAGCGTTGTGTCGTTGAGTTGGGTCATGTCGGATTCCTCCTGATTTACGGGCGGCCTCTTGCCGATGGCCGCCTTCAATGGATCGGGAACTCGATGCCCCCTATTCGGGGTGTATGCCCGCTTGCGCTTGGCATCGACGCTCATCTATCGACCCGCGCACACGCTAACTGGATAGCCTCCTCGCGTCGACAGTAACGGGCAGGCGCCTGTTCTGCGATAGCTCGGGGAGGGCTATCCGCCATCCATTTTTCAGCAAAATAAAGCCGCCCCATAGGTTTTTGTGCTCAACCGAAATGATCGGTTCCTCAAGGTCTTTCTTGTGAATATAGACCGATAAGCCGACGTCAGTTCTGCTGATTGTCACTCTCATGCATGTCCCTTCTCGTTGTGGCGGCTTTGGAGCTCCGGACGTCGAGCGTTATCAAAGCCTGTTAGTTCAGTACGACATATGCCCAGGCCGATATCTCCCTTATTGCTCTGTCTGAAATTTGGACGGCATCCGTTCCCGGGCCAACGTCGGCTACTCAGGTTGCGCGCATCGCTCACTGGATGGGATATTGGTGGGACGTGAATTTTTAACCTCATGTTCGCCTAGGAGACCACTGACCACTCGTCCCATTTTGCGCTTTAGTCCGGTGACGATCAGGCAGGGACGCAGGTCTTCGGCATCGGACACACCGAAGCGCATTGTTGCGTGTCGAACTCACCCCTGCACTCGGTACATTTTTTTGAATCCACAACATATCCCTCACCTTTGAAACTGATCGCATCTGAGGGACATTCAAATTCGCAAGCGCCGCACTGGGTGCATTGGGATATAATGATCTTGAAGGCCATGATTTAGCTCCTGATTCAATTAGAGGGGCCTAAAGCCGTCGGCATCGCCGGTTTGCCGCCAAACTCGGCGGCGTATAGCGCGCCAATCGCAGTCTCGATGTAATCATAGGAAAATGCGTCACTGGCTCGCACGCCAGTTTCTGCCAACCGCTTCTTTGGGCAATCGCCGATTTTGGAAGAAAGCAGAATGTCGATGCCGTCGAGTGCAACGATAGTGTGATCGAGAGTGGCCTTCTCGCCTAAACCACCGAGGCAATACTGCTCGACCTTGCGGTGTCCCACCAAGTTGATCCCCTTTCGTGAGACTGCATACACCTGGAGTTCCCTTGCCTGACCGAAATGTTCGTTGATCCGGCCGCCACCTTTAGTCGCCACGGCAACAGCAAGGGTTCGCGAAGAACCAAGTGACTTGACTGCTTTGTTCGCGTCCAATTTTGCTGCCAGTTGATCCCCTCGCTCGTGCTGGACCAGCTTGCGATAGGCCTCGCGCTTGCTGGTGTCGAATTCAACTTTGGTGGAGATCTGGTCGAGGGCAAACTCTCGCTCGCGATCATCGCCCAGCAAACCGATGGCGTCGGCCCGGCATTGTTGGCAGTGGCGCATAAGCTTAACGTTGCCATCGAGACAGTCTTGAAGTGCCTTCAGTTCGAACGGCTCCGGGCAACGCTGACCCGTAAGACCGTAATAAGTACCATGCGTAGGCTTGGAAATCAGGGGCACCACATTGTGCATGAATGCACCGCGGTCTCTGATCCATCGGTTAACTTCGACGAGGTGCGTGTCATTGACGCCTGGAATCATAACCGAATTGATTTTGGTGAGGATGCCGCGCTTGGTCAGCAATTCCAAACCCAACATTTGGCGCTCGTGAAGGATCCCGGCAGCTTCTATGCCAGTGTATCGACGATGTCCGTGAATTATCCATGGATAGATCTTCGCCCCTACCTCCGGATCCACCATGTTGATAGTGATCGTCACGTGATCGATATTCATGTCAGCTAGCTCATCGACATGATCCGGAAGCGCCAATCCATTGGTGGAGATACATAGTTTGATGTCAGGTATTTCTCTCGCAACTCCTTCAAACGTCGCTACGGTCTTCCTCCAGTCGTAACAAGCGTCGCCCGGTCCGGCAACGCCGATTACGGAAAGCTCCGGCACTTTGCTGGCGACGGCAAGCACCTTTCGTAGTGCCTGGTCGGGAGTTAGCTTTACTGATGCGACCCCGGGACGGCTTTCGTTGGTGCAATCATATTTGCGATTGCAGTAGTTGCACTGGATGTTGCACGCAGGTGCGACCGCGACATGCATGCGAGCGAAATAGTGATGCGCTTGCTCTGAAAAGCAGGGATGATCTTTAATTCTCTCCCAGATCCGCGCATCTTTGTCATCCGTCACCGAAAGGCCATAGGACGAAGATGCGCGGCCACCGGGCATAGCGGGAGCCATCGGCGCCCGGTGGGAGGGGGTACTGCTGGTCGTCCCGACCTTTATTTCCGGTTCCCACATCGCACTGTTCCACTGTTGAGGAAAGGTTACAGCTCCAAAAGCAAGAGAGATTCCGGTCGACGAGACATTGCTGTTCAGCGCTTATGTCGCCTTACCGCTCGTTTCCCCGTTTGCTGCCGGAGATGTCTTATAGAAATGAAAATAGATCGCGCCCGAAGTCGTTGGGCCACGCTTACGGAGTTCTTGGCGATCGCCGTCACTCCTTCTTCACATCGATACGATGCCGGCGTAGCGCATAGCCGACCTGCCGCGGCGTTTTACCCAGGATACGAGCCGCTTTGGCCTGTACCCAACCAGCCCTCTCCATTGCGTTGATCAGCCGATCACGCTCGGTGAGGCCCGCTGCCTCGATTGTGGCTGCGGCACCGCTGGGAGTGCCTGCGTGGGCGCCCAGTCCGCCCGACATTGTATCTCGCGGGTCGAGACCATGCATCGCGTCGTTGCCAATACCGTCGCCGTCGGCTTTCCGGAGGAGCGCCGAAGAACACTGGTCTTGCTGACAGGCAAAATCCGATGAAGTGATGGTATTTGAACTGGCGAGAGTGGCGGTCCTTTGAACGCAGTTGTCCAGCTCGCGAACATTGCCGGGGAAGGCGCATTTCGACAAAATGTCTATTGCCGACGGCCCGAAGTCGCAATTTCGATCATTTGCCTTGTTGAATTGCTCGAGGAACACTTGCGCTAGACGCGAAATGTCTCCGTCGCGCTGCCGAAGCGGCGGCAAAATGATGGGCACCACATTGATCCGGTAATAGAGGTCGGCTCTGAACTCCCCTCGAAGGACGGCCATTTCAAGGTTTTTGTTGGTGGCGCATATAACTCGAACGTCTACTTTCAATGTCTTCGTTCCGCCGAGACGTTCGAATTCGCCTTCCTGTAACACGCGCAATAACTTCGCCTGGAATTGTGGTGATACATCGCCAATTTCATCAAGCAACAGCGTTCCGCCATTGGCCAGTTCGAAACGTCCAGCTCGTTGAAGGAGAGCGCCAGTGAAAGCGCCCTTCTCATGGCCAAACAATTCGGATTCCAGAACGGTTTCCGACAGCGCGGCGCAATTCAACTTAATAAACGCCTTGCTTTTCCGTATCGATAACGCGTGTATTGCCCTTGCAAAGCATTCCTTGCCAGTGCCGCTCTCTCCTCTCAAGAGCACCGCGGAGTTCGTCGCGGCCACGATCCTGGTGATAGCTAATACCCTCTTGAGCGCGGGGCTCTCCCCGACGATCCAGTCGATTTTATCGATTTGGGTGGGATGAGACTTCGGCTTGATTTTCGGAATCTGTCCTGCTTGTTGTTCCTCGGCGACTGAGCCGCCATCGCTGCACAATTCGTGATAGCGCTGGCAGGTTAAGCCGATCAGGACGGCAATCATCGCCAGAAGGGTTTCGTCCTGATCTCCGCTTTTCTGCGCGAAATCAATCCACAATGCGCCAATTGCTTTCCGGTTTACCTTAACGGGGAGAACGGCAGAATTTTTCCCAAAGTGCTTCTCACCGCTAACGATGACACGATTTATTGCGTCCGCCTGTTCAATCGTAAGAGAACGTGAGCGAACGTCGTGCCCAATTGGAGCTCGCACGCTTATCCAGGGCTCTCCTCCGGAGTCGTGAATCACGATTCCGCCATCGCGCAATCGCAGATGCTCGACGAGGGCGTTCATGGCAGCCTTCAGCAAGTTGTCTAGAGGAAAAGAAGAGATAAGCTCTTTGGAGATGTCGTAGAGAATATGGAGCCGCGCCTCTGGTTTAATCATGCCTACAAACAGGGGAGGGTGCACTGCTTTTTACCCTGGTACGCGAAATATGCTAACGCATATTCCTAAGTTAAAAATACGTGTTATCGACGGCGCAAAAATTAGCCTTTCGAAAGGTTGAGTGGATGCACATTCAATCGCCGCCGCTAATGCAGCTGCATCGATCGCTGCTATCCCGGCGGAGGTAGGGACTCCTCATCCGAATTTGAAGAGGACCCCGAACCCGCCCCGGGGATAATTCCACTTTATGTCGCCACTCGCTTCGCATAACACTCTGCATGTGCCGCATTCCAAGCAGCCATCCGAAACAATCGCCACCTGACCAATTTCGTTCACCTCGTAGCATTTGGCCGGACAGATTTGCGTCAAGGCGAGGAGGTTTGGGCTCGGCGACAGATGCGGTCGCACCGTAATGTGCGGGCGTCCAGTATCGACGAGATACCGGTTTTGGTACAGCTTATCCTCAATGCGCTCAATGATGGTCGCCTTCATCGAATTTTCCTTTAACGCCAAGATACGGCGGAACGAACCGCGTCGCTAATCAACCCCCAACGGGATCGTGCGTTGATAAAGGAGGCAGCTGTAGCCTTCTCCCTGTTGATTTTAGGTGCACCGTCGACGCGCACAAAATTTTGAGCCGCCTGAGAGATAAGCGTTGGATACGTCATGAAAAAATTGTTACTGTCGGTGTGGAGGAGGCTTGGAAGATCTTTGTGTTTGATCAGGTCTTTCATGACGAACGACTTGTCCAGTATGCCCTTATAGAGAGAGAGATTGCGTTTCGTCATCAGACCGCCACGGCTCTTTATCTGGAAGATCGCTTCACCCGCCATGAGGCCGGATGTCATCGCAAGGTTCGACCCCTCCCTATGCACGGCATTGTTTAGTTGCGCCGCGTCGCCCACGACGACCCACCCGTTGCCAAAGAGCTGGGGGATTGCCTTGAAGCCCCCCTCAGGAATAAGATGCGCGGCGTATTCTTTGATCTCTGATCCGGCCAGTAATGGTCGGATCGAGGGATGTTGCTTGAAGGCGTCAAGAAGGCGGTACGGATTTTCCATGCCTTCCGCTAAACCGGAGACGAGGCAGCCGATCCCCACCGAGATCGACTCCTTGTTGGTATAAAGGAAGCCCAGTCCGGCCATTCCGCGTGAGATCGTGCCGCCGGCTTCGATCACACAGCCTTCGCTACCGTTGAGGCCGAAGCGCTCTGCGATGACCTCTTCCGGCATAAAATGCATTTCCTTGACAGCGAGTGCCACATTTTCTGGCTTCGGCATATCGCGTAAACCGGCTCGTGTTCCAAGCAGTCCGTTCACGCCCTCAGCAAGGACGACTACGTCCGCGAGGATCACACCGCCCTCTCGGTCCGTGTAAACGCCTATTACACTACCGCTCCGATCTCGAGCAAGTTTCGTCGCTGTCGTTTCACAAAGGACTGTGCCGCCCGCCTCGCGCACCTTGGATGAGAACCATTTGTCAAACTGGGCACGGATGATCGTATACCGGTTTGGCTTCAGTTCATTGAAGTCATCAGAGCGATAGTGCACGCCCGTGTGCGACGAGTCATCCATTAGCCAGAATCGTTGCTCGACCAGATGCCGTTCCAGGGGAGCGTCATCTCGGAAGTTTGGGATAATCGCCTCCAACATGTTCGCATATAATATAGCCCCCTGAACATTCTTAGAGCCCGAATGTTCTCCGCGCTCCAGCTGCAGCACTTTTAGACCGCGACGAGCCATCGAGTACGCTGCGGCGTTGCCGGACATACCGGCACCAATGACGATCGCGTCGAACTTACTCTTGGTCATCTAGCCTTCCTCGATCCATACCCTTGATAGAATTGTGCGGTGGCATTCGCCTGGCGAAAGCTTCTGTCAACGCCGGCAAGAACTCCAGCGCGCAAGCGACAACGCCGATGTGGGCGAAGTCAAAGATCGGAGCGTTCTGGTCGAGGTTGATGGCGACAATCAGATCGGCTCCTTCGACGCCAACGCGATGCTGGACCGCACCAGATATTCCCGCCGCGATGTAAAGCTTAGGTCTAATGGTATGGCCGGACTGACCAATTTGTCGATCAGCAGGCATCCAGCCTTTTTGGACCAGTGGCCGCGAGCACCCGACTCCCCCGCCGATCGTCGTTGCAAGGTTTCTCAAGTATTGCAGGTTT
The DNA here is from genome assembly GCF_002008365.1 of Rhizobium leguminosarum bv. viciae USDA 2370. GTDB lineage: Bacteria > Pseudomonadota > Alphaproteobacteria > Rhizobiales > Rhizobiaceae > Rhizobium > Rhizobium leguminosarum. The sequence continues at coordinate 20,622 of NZ_MRDL01000023.1, read as the reverse complement.
CCTGCAGCGCCGAGGCCGAGTCCACCCCCAACCACGATGTCGGAGTTGGCCAGATCGGATTGCTCAGATCCGTCGTTGCAGAGGAATGCGAGGACTTTGGTGACGATCGCTTCCTCGACCATTGTGAGTTCGTGCTGGATAACGCGCCCAATTGGCTTATCCTCACGTTGCGGCGTCGCCATGACCCTGGACCGCACCGTTGCCATTTGCGGCCGGCTGTTCAGCGTGTAGATCGTGCACAACAAGGACCCGCCGAAAGTTGGCCGTGTCGCTGCGAGTGAACCATCTCCATCAACATCCAGCTCGGTGCAATCAGCCGTAAGCCCCGTTTGTAAGGTCGTTGCTACAGCACCGGCGAGGTCGCGGCCGAGCGTGGTCGCGCCGAGAAGGAGAATTTCTGGTTTGTGAGTAGTGACCAGATCCGTCAAAGCCTTGGTGAAGGGTTCGTTTCGATAGTTGGCGAGGAGGGGCGACTCTACCAGATAGGCGACATCAGCTCCGTAAGCGAAGGCCTCTTCGATCGCAGGCTTGGTTCCCACGCCTTCAGACGAACCGAGGATTACCCCGGCCAGTTGAACGCCCAGCTTATCGGCTAGTCTGCGGCCTTCTCCGAGGAGTTCAATCGATACGGGATGAACCTTGCCGCGCTCAAGTTCCATGAAGACCCAGACGTGCCGGTGATCTTCGAAACACTTAAGCAGCTTTTTCCCTGAGCTGGCGCGGCCGACCGCGTTTGCCGGCGTTTCATTTTTTCTAGCGACCAAAATCTACTCCTCGCTGCTCACCGATCGCCATGGGACGTGAGCTTGCGTTCCAAAACAGGCTCGCGGGCAAAAATTGCAGCGACCGTGTCCGCCGCGACCTCGGCCAACGTTTTGTCGTTAATGTCCATTTGCATAGCTTTTTCGGCGCGAGGACCAGGAGCGAATACTCGCTTCACGACCGTCGGCGATCCCCTTAGGCCGCATTTGGTCAACTCCCCAATGCCGGCGTCAGCGGCCCCCCATTTAAGAACCGGGCTTCGCGCGGCACGGAAGGCGTCATCGAGAGAGCCCCGGCGGATTGCATTGACACCTTCCAGCACGGTGATGAGACATGGCAACGTGCTCTTCAGCATCTGCGTGCCGCTCTCCGCGTGCCGTTCAACCATGAGCTCGCGCGACGTGGGATCAATGGAGACAATCTTCGTTACGTAAGTCAGTTGCTGGAGGTTCAGCCTCTTTGCAATTCCGGGTCCGACCTGGGCCGTGTCGCCGTCAATTGTCTGCTTTCCGGTAAAGACGATATCAGGCGCCCCATAGCTCTCGCCAATTTTCGCTACTGCTTGAGAAAGTGCATACGAGGTCGCCAGCGTGTCAGATCCAGCAAAGTGGCGGTCGGTCAGAAGCACTGCGCGATCTGCGCCGTGGGTGAGGGCTTTGCGTAGCGCTTGCTCAGCCATGGGCGGTCCCATCGTGAGAACGGTCACCTCGCCCCCATAGCGGTCACGAACTTGTAGTGCCTCTTCGAGAGCAAACAGGTCGTAAGGGTTAATGATGGTCGGTACGCCTTGGCGCATGATCGTATTTGTCACCGGGTGGACGCGTATCTGCGCAGAGTCCGGCACTTGTTTGATACAGACCACGATGTGCATAATCGTTTAAGCTCCCAATCGGATTTGGGCTTTAGGGACCCGGCTTACTCTGAGCACTACTCGTGCCAATCAGGTTGCGGCGGTAAGCCTTCGAGATTGCACATGTTTCGTTGTCGCTATGCGGAGGGGTTTTGTAGGGTTGCCGACATGTCGTGTCGCAATCCGCCCGATCACCACCGCGAACGGATGGCGGTTCGATAGGCTTCAGGTCGGACAACTCCATGATAGCTGCGATACGAGCCGGCCCCCGGGAGATAGTACGGGGACTGAAGATCTGGTGCGGTCGGCGTGTATCGAGCTTCGGTTTGCCGGTGATAACTGACTAGCGACACCGTAATACGCGGTCAGAAGCACAGCGATCGAGAAAATAACGCTGCGGCGCCTAGTGAGGTTGGACAAGCGTTTTAGCTGATGTTGCGGCGTCACCAGGATCATTGCCAGAGGCGTGGAGAAGCCTTGCTGGAAATATCAATCGAAGGCCGTTCATGAACGCTGCCGCAGCGCGTCGAGGTCTTGGCTTTTCTCCGTCTCAATCATTTACATCAACGCCGTTCTGATCGGTTGGGCGAGTACCGTATGACCAAATGAACAACCCGAAGCCACTTGATCTGACGGCACTTGCTGCATTGAACCCGCGCCGGCTTGTGGTCCTTCAAACGCGTGACAACAAATGTGCGACACTGTCGTCACCTGTGTCAGATCAGCGACAAAAGCCGGCCGGCAACATCTGCCGCCCAGCATCTATTACGAATACCGGTGATCATCAGAAATAAGGAAAAGCCCAATGAGCTCGGAGAACATGTTGCAGCAGGCCGTGACACGCCTTGCTGATGCGGCAAAGCACCTCAACATCGAGTCGACAATTCTCGAAAGATGGGAGTACCCGCGCGAGATTAACGCAAGCCCGTCTGACGATCCGAATGGACGACGGCTCACACAAGTCCTTTCGGGCCTGGCGCTATGACGATAGGCAGAAATTTCACTTACCGCTCTGTTCAAATTTCCCGAGCCAGCTCTTTTTGAGGATGCCGATTACATTGCGATAACGGACCGGCGTCCAGACGAAGTTGGTCATGCGCCTTTCATCCGACGGCCGCGGAAAGTGGATTTGATCTTTCGTCATCGACAGCAGCACCTGACGCGTGCTTCCAAGCTAGGGGAAGCGTGCGAATATAGATCGGATTGCGTCTTGCAGACGCAGATCGGGGTCCAGTCCAAGCCCCGCCCCCCGATGCCCGAACGGAACGGAAAGTCGCAATTCGCCACGGCGCGCTTTCGATCTGGCGGCATCGAGCATGCGGGCTCTCAGCACGCCAAGTTCGAACTCGCTGATACTGCCCTTCATCCCCAGCAGCAGACGATCATTGGGCCGACATGGATTGTAGACACCATCGTGATCTATGACGCGGGCTTCAACGAGGCCACATAGTTCGAGCAGATGGTGCCAGTCGCGGCCGTTACGTGCGAGCCGTGAGGCATCGAAGCATAAAACGGCACCAACTTTGGCGGCGCACAGCAGGGCGACGAGACGATCGAAGCCGGGGCGCGCGGACCGTTCCGCTGGCAGAGCGTCCGAGGTCATCGTCGATGACCTCAACGTCGAGAAAGCCGCGCTGTCGTGCGACGTCAACAAGATCATACTGCCGTCGCTGGCTTTCCAGATTGGTCACCTGTGACTGAGTGGACTGCCGAACGTAAACGACGGCCTTGCGTTCAAGCAGCACTGTCGGAATCAGATCAGTGCTGATCATCGTTGAGCTCCTCGACGGCCAGACCGGCCGCCTGCATCAGCAGGCAAGCCAGTGTTGATATCGCCTTCTTGCGATCCTTGTCGCTCAGTCCGTCGAGCGTGCGGGTTTTGAATATCAGGTCGAGCTGCCGGCCCGACGCCGGCACCAGCGTGTTGCGGGATCTCATCATCTTCCTCCTAAGTGATTCCATGTTCACCCCGGAAGAGTGCCGCCTTCGCACCGCTTGAGACCAGTCAGTTCAGTTCGATCAGCGCCGCAAGATCGACGCGTGCCGTTCCCATGGTCATGCCGCCGCACACCAAAGGATCAATCATCCACCCCGAAATCGAGACCACCACAACTGAGGGCCCCAAAACCTTCAGAAACCGACCTGTCGCTCGTTCTTCGACGCGGCGAATGGAAACCTTTTGGCCGAAATACGGATGCCAGCGATAACGAACCTCGACTTCATCGCCGACATGGGCAGAATGAACGGGGGATGGCTCTCAATCGCAAGAATGCATTGTTTGCAGGCTCCGACGCCGGCAACACTGGGCGACCATCGCTTCGCTCATCGAGACCGCCAAGCTCAATGATGTCGAACCGCTCGGCTATCTCGCGGACGTGCTCACCAGGATCGTCAACGGCCACCCCAATAGTCGGATCGACGAGTTATTGCCCTGGGCATATCGCACGGATAAAATGCTCCGATAAAATCGGCGGCGATTGGATATGTCATGACAGTGCAGAGCATCTCGTGGGAGCAAGATGGAATCGACTCCGGCTGGTTCTTCGCCAAGGATGTCGGCTCAGTGAGGAGCAGTTCCCGTTATCATCCCGGAGGCTGGTGGTTCCTTCCGAAGTGGTTACCTGACACCGGAGAAAACGATGTCGGCCCCTTCAAAACCAAGGCTGCCGCGATGGCGCAGGCAGAGGCTCTAACTGCTCGCCAGCTCGCAAATCAGCACTAAGCTCCTCCCTTGGCCGTGGCCTCAGGACCGCGCTTACCGTGGAGGCGGCTAATCCGGTCTTATCCGATGACGCCGGTACAGCCGCACACACCACACTAGGCTCCAGACTCAATCATGCCCACCAAATGACGAGAGCAGCGATGTAGCAAGTTGCCTCGAAGTTGATCATGAGCTTGTCGTATCGTGTTGCGATGCGCCTCCAATCCTTCAGGCGGCAGAAGGTGCGTTCAATAATATTCCTGCGCTTGTAGGCAATGGGGTCGAAGGGCTGTATGCGCTTTCGAGTAGGATTGTTGGGAATGACCGGCTGCGTGCCGCGGGCGGTGAGGAAGTCGCGTAATGTGTCGCTGTCATAAGCGGTGTCTGCGGCACATAGGCGGCTCGCAGGCAAGGGCGTGAGCAGCGGAACGGCAACGGGTGCGTCGCCGCGCTGCCCGGGCGTTATTCGCAGCGCGATTGGACGGCCGCAACCATCGACAACAGCATGGATTTTTGTCGATCTGCCGCCTCGCGAGCGGCCGATTGCCTCGGCATCCGCCCCCCTTTTCCGCCAGCGGCTGATCGGTGGGCTTTGGCGGTGGTGCTGTCGATCATATGAAGATCCCGATCGGTTGTTTGCGCCAGAGCTTCAAACAGCCGCCGCCATATTCCTTTCGCAGACCAGCGATGGAAGCGATTGTAGATGGTTGTTGAAGGCCCGTAGCAAGTGGGACAATCCTGCCATCGGCAACCCGATCGCAGGACATGGATGATTCCACTAATCACTCGACGGTCGTCAGTGCGATGAGCACCGGGTTGGTTCGTGGGAAGTAGGGGCGCAATCACCGCCCACTGCTGATCATCAAGCCAGAACTCTCCTGCCATCATCAAAACTCCCATTGTCATCATAATGAATCACAGCGATCCATTTTGATCAATGGCTTGATTGGGTTTGGAGCCTAAAGCCCTTGCAGCCTCGTGAAGGTGCAACGCGAAAGCGCAGCAGACGGGGCAAGAAGGCGGAAAGGGTTGCAGTCGTTATCCCACCTTCTTTAAGCGCTCTCACCGCTTCTGACGATGCAATCAATCTCGACGAAGAAATCAGGCTCCTCCGGGACAAGTTAGCGCGCAAGCTCCAAATGCAGAATGCGCAATTGAAGAGGATGTTAGAGCGGTTCGAACGCTGAAGCTGTCATAAACGCATTCTGCGGACTTTGGGCATGAGCAGCGTGTCAAACGCATTTCCCTAAGCTTGGCCAAAAACGAACTTGGCGCCTCGTCGGGCAACAAATGGAGGAACCGCGCCCAGACTCCAGCTCCGGCTAATCAACATTGGAGTGTCGGTTCCACGCCAATCCTCCAGACCGAGATTTGCGCGATGAATTAGGGACGGCCGCGGCCACGCCGCGCCACAGGTGGGCATGCTCTTTGCTATATTCAAAATAACCTTTGAACTGGCCCGCCGAGAGACCGCAAAACCAGCAGCCCCCGGTGCAGCCTTCGCTCAGCTCGAAAGCAATGACGGGGTGTGTGATCGACTCTGCCGATGTGCCCAACACGTCATCGCAGCGGCGCATTTGGCGCTCGCGCCACGCATGGAAACGAGGGGAGGCCACCGACATATTGCCTTGGTCGCGCAGGATGTCGCGATGGCATACCATCTCGTCCATATACTCACGCCAAGTTACAGCCAATGGCCACGACGCACACTCCGGCTCGCGATAGAATTTCCGGTAGCTCGAATGCCAGAGCGGTAGCATCTCCATCGGATCGACTTCAATCCCGTAGCGTGCCGTTACGCTACGAGGGTTGTCGACGTTCTCCGAAAGCGCGCTCTTGAAGGCCACGTCACCGCCGAGGCACTCCAGGAAGCGCTTGATATGGGCCAACGTGCGGACCTCTCCAGTTGTCCGCCGGTTAAAGATCTGTCGATAGTGTTCCTTGGCAGAATGCACCACGAGGTTACCTCCCATTTTCCACTGTCTCATCGGTCCGGGGGTGAATGAGTACCCCCGGGACCGTTTGATTAGACGAGGACCGCAGCGACCACGACTTGCGCTGCCTCAACGGCGGTGGTCGCGGCCACGATGGTCTGGACTGCTTTGATAGAGGTCACAGCGTCCGAATGGCGCTTGCCGACAGCCGGATCGGTCTGTTTGTCGGTCATGCCACTTGGATTTCTGGCCTTTATGTAACTTTTGGCCTCATCGATCGTGAAATCGTAGCCGTGCGTCTTTCCGCTCGCTACCAGTGATGCGAGACCGGTAGCATTCGTTTTCACGTATTCCAGCAGGGTGGCGTCTTTCCCCAGATCGCCAACGAAACGCTCTAGTTCAGTATCAGACATCTTTAATCTCCTTCACGTATTCCAGCAGGCTGACGTCTTTCCCCAGATCGCCAACAAAAGGCTTAAGTTCAGTTTTGGACATCTTTAATCTCCAGATCGCCTCGAGCTCAGAAAGCCTTGGCCGTGCGTGAAGCATGATACGTCTTCGGCGTCTCTCCAACATCGACATCCTCATCACGGATGCCGGCGAGCACGTCCGACGTTTATCAGATTGCGGCATAACAAACCTCCTGACGGTCTAATTAAGATATGACGGTACTAATCCGTCATTTGTCCGAATTATGATCTTTTCGGCAGGAACGTCAACGGCCATTAAGCTGCCGCGCCAACAAAATTACCGGCTCCATCGGAGCAAGGCCTTTCGCGACGGCGGCGGAGACAATTTTGGTAGTGGACTTGCCAATTCCGCCCTTTCCATAGAATGCGATCTGACGCAGAGCTGCCATGCTTGGCGTTCCTTCATGAGTTCGAAGCAATGCGGTTATCCCGCACCGCGGATGCGGCGGCCGTTCCGCTGCCTCGCAATAGCTCTCAAGATTCGTGCCAAGCCGGCCGATTGAGCTGACGAACAACTATTCGCTGCTATTTCAACGATGTGGGCGGAAGATACGCGATTGGGCGAAAACGATTGCGCGTCGCGCAAGCTGACAAAGGTGACGACGATGATTGTCATCAACAACCGACCCTACCGGAAACACTGGCAGGCCAGCGTTATCGCGCTAAACCACTCCCTGGGATACGATCCCACTTACCCAATAGCGCTGTCTCCGGTGGGATCATCGACGACGATCAAGCGCCGCGGCGAGCGATCCCATTCACCAGGACGAGGTAACCTCGTCCCGCATCTGGTACCCTGCATAATGTTGCCGTCTGGCGCGCGCGCCTGCTCCGCCATCGGCCAAAAATGTTTGAGCGGCCTCTCCCCACTCAAGGGACCACGACGTCGAGCAAATGACGCTTGCCGTTTCATAAATGTATTCGGCCCTGCGCGCCTGGAGTGCTGTTGCAGCTGGTCATGATGACAGGTCCGCACGCTCCGTTCGGAATAAAGAGTTCGGGCACGAAGCCTTTTTTCACAGGATTTACGGCATGTTGATCGACCGTTTCGTCCATCACTATGCCAGAGCGTTGCAATTGAGCGAAGAACGTCAGGCGAAAGCAGGATCTCCGAAGGACGATTGTCCGGCATGCAGGAAAAGTCCGAACACAGCGATTCCCTGCTTGATGATGCCAAGGCCTTGCGCAGGGAGGCGGACGATCCCGTTGGTGTGGGTGACCTCAGCGAGGCTCTCGCCGTGCGCCTGCGACCTGAATAATCATGACGCTTGCATGAACGAAGGTGACACCCCTGCAGCACGGTCTTGTTCAACGATAGCTCTGCGACAGTTCGCTTCAGCTTGACGTTCGCCCTTCCAAAATGGCGTTGACGCTTCACCTTGCGAGGGCATCAGACCAGTATATTTTGTGCTAATTTAGAAGGTCGCGTTAGAAGCTTCTACTTTGCGACAGACATCGGCGATCAGCCTCTCCCTCTATCAAAATTCGGGACAATGCGATCTCCGCTTAATTTTTTCCTGCGCGGGTCGTAAGTCGACAAATGCAGTTCCAGATGACCCGATTAACCGAAATTCTCCACGCCAACCTACGACATCGTCGTCACCTTTGTCAGCTTGCGCGACGCGCAATCGTTTTCGCCCAATCGCGTATCTTCCGCCCACATCGTTGAAATAGCAGCGAATAGTTGTTCGTCAGCAAAATCGGCCGGCTTGGCACGAATCTTGAGAGCTATTGCGAGGCAGCGGAACGGCCGCCGCATCCGCGGTGCGGGATAACCGCATTGCTTCGAACTCATGAAGGAACACCAAGCATGGCAGCTCTGCGTTAGATCGCATTCTATGGAAAGGGCGGAATTGGCAAGTCCACTACCAAAATTGTCTCCGCCGCCGAAGCCGTCACGAAAGGCCTTGCTCCGATAGAGCCGGTAATTTTGTTGGCGCGGCAGCTTAATGGCTGTTGACGCTCCTGCCTAATGACTTTAGAAATGCATCATGACGGATTATTTCCGTTATATAATAGTAGACCGTCAGGAGGTTTGTTGTGACGCAGTCTGTTAAACGTCGGAAGCGCAAGGTCAAGGGGTCTGACCTCTTTGTGCGGGGGCTTGAGGAGCAGGGGGTCAAATGCATCTTCGGCATCCCCGGCGAGGAAGTCCTCGACATCATGGAATCCATTCGCAAGTCGAAGACGAAGATAAAGTTCGTGCCGACCCACACCGAGTGGGCCGCGGCCCTCATGGCTGCGAACTATGGCCGCCTGACTGGCAAGACCGGCGTCTGCCTCGCCACTTGCGGTCCGGGCGTGCTCAACTTCCCCAACGGGGCTGGCTATGCCTTTCTCGGCGGGATGCCGCTTCTGATGGTTGGCGGCCAGAAAGCGATCAAGAGCCGCCCCCAGGCAGGTTTTCAGAGGGTCGACGCCGTCGCGGTGATGAAGCCCGTGACCAAGCTCGCAATACAAATCGCATCGGCGCAGTTGATCCCGTCGATGGTCAGGGAGTCCTTCCGCGTCACCCAGGAGGGAAAGCAGGGGCCAGTGTATCTTGAGCTTCCGGAAGATATTGCGGCCGAAAAATGCGAGGAGGAGGAGGTCTGATGATTGCGCCGACGCCCCATCACCGCAGCCAAACGTCCGCTTCTGATGTTCGGGGCAGTCGCCTCGCGTCCCCGATCTACACCGGATTCGCGCAGTTTACGATTCGCACAGTCAGCAATCGAAAGGAATTGACATGACAAGGCAACGAAAGAACACTCGCAGCCCTGAGGGCGAAAAGCGCATGGTCAAGGGGTCCGACCTCCTGCACCAGTTCGAACGGCCGATAGCAAGCGATGCGACCCTCAATCAAATCGCCGCCCGCATCACCGAAGCCAAAAGTCCGCTTCTGATATTCGGGGCAGCCGCCTCGCGTGCCGCCGCCTCTAATCTCGGCTTGGCAGCGGATATGGCGCAGTTTGTGATCCGCACCGGCATTCCGTTCCTTACCACTCAAATGGGCAAGGGCACCGTGTCCGAGAGCTCCCACCTCTATATGGGCACGCCGGCGCTATCCGAAGGCGAGGATGTGCATGAGGTCATCGACAAGGCCGACCTGATCCTCCCGATCGGCCACGACACGACCGAAAAGCCACCGTTCATCATGCGCAAGGGCGGCCAGGAGGTCATTCACATCGCAGAACAGCGGGCACCATTCGAGCCGGTCTACTCCCCGCAATACCAGCTTATCGGTGAGATCGGCCATTCGCTGAAGGCGCTGGGCGATCGCCTCGAGGGCAAGCTGCCAAACGCGCAGGCGCTTCTTTACCTACGCGAGCCCATTCTCGAGCGCACCGCCGCGCGGGCGACGGAGGACAGCTTCGCGCTACAGCGTTTGGTCAACGATATAAGCGAGGTGATGACGCCGCATGACAGCATCCTGGTGCTGGACAACGGCCAGTACAAGATCTCGGTCGCTCGCAACTACCAGACCAATGCCCCCAATACGCTGCTGCTCGACAATGCTCTTGCAACAATGGGAGCAGGACTGCCGTCGGGGATAGTTGCCGCAATGCTCTATCCCTTGCACCGCGTCATGGCGCTCTGCGGCGACGGCGGCTTCCAGATGACCAGCCAGGAACTGGAGACGGCCGTCCGCCTCAAGCTCAACCTGGTCATCGTCATCCTGAATAACAAGGACTACGGCATGATCAGCTGTAAGCAGGCCTCCAAGGGTTACAAGAATTTCGGCACCAAATTCGACAATCCGGATTTCGTGAAATTGGCCGAATCCTATCACGCCAAGGGCACGCGCGTCGAAACGCCGGACGATCTGGTGCCGGCGCTGGAAGCCGCTTTCGAAGGCGGCGGCGTCCATGTTGTCGAAGTGGCGATCGTTCATTCGGATTACAAGCGAGGGCTCACCGATAAGCCGCGCTCGCGCAAAGCGAAACCAACGAAGCGCCTGAGCGACCTAGGATAAACCGCCTCGGACAGGCCGCCCTGCCGCCCGAGAGACCCAAGTGAGGACCAAAAGCATGAAAGCCTTTACTTTCCAAACCCCGACCAACATCCGTTTCGGCGCAGGCGCGTCCAGCAAGATCGGCGAGCTCCTCAAGGGCTACAAGGCCGCCCATGTGCTGCTCGTCACCGACGAGAAGGTGTGGGCGGCCGGGCTGACGCGCAATGCGGAAGCGGCGATTGCCGAAGCCGGCATCGCGCTCACCGTGTTCGACGGCGTGGTCGTCGACGCGCCGTCGCATGTCATCGAAGCGGCGGCAGAAATCTGCCGCGAGCGCGGCGTCGACACTGTCGTGGCAATCGGCGGCGGCAGCGCGCTGGATACGGCAAAGCTCGTCGCCTATCTCGCCAAAACCCCGGACAAGCTTGATGCTATCTATGGTGTCGACCGTGCCACCGGCGACCGACTGCCGCTGCTGCTGGTGCCGACCACGGCCGGCACCGGATCGGAAGTGACGCCGGTCTCCATCGTTAAGACGCCAAACAACGAGAAGAAGGCGGTGATCTCGCCGCGCCTCCTCCCGGACTGTGCGATCCTCGATCCCGAACTGACGCTCGGCCTGCCGCCGCACCTCACCGCCCAGACGGGCATCGACGCCATGGCGCATGCGATCGAGGCCTATACCGGCAAGATCAAGAAGAACCCGATCTCCGACCAGCTCGCGCTGAAGGCGCTGGCGCTGCTGTCGGCCAATCTGAGGAAAGTGTGCGCGGACGGCTCGGACCTCGAAGCGCGCTCGGAAATGCTGCTCGGCTCCATGCTGGCCGGCATGGCGTTTGCCCATTCGCCGGTTGCAGCGGTGCATGCGCTCGCCTATCCGATCGGCGAGATCTTCCATGAGGCGCACGGCCTCTCCGTTGCGCTGGTCCTGCCTTACGTGTTGGAATTCAACCGGCCGGCGGCCGAAGCGCTCTATGCCGAGCTCTCCGACGTTATCCAGCCCGGCTATCGCCGCCAGTCCGATGCGGCGGACGCTGTGGCCTTCATCGCCGAGATCGAGGCGATCTGCCGAGACTGCGGGGTGCCCGGCTCGCTTTCGGCGGTTGGAATCGGCGAAGGCGATCTTTCCAAGCTGGCGGAGGATGCGATGAAACAGAAGGATCGCCTACTGGTCAATAATCCGCGCGAGCTCGACTGTGATCAGGCCCGGGCGATCTATGCCAGCGCGCTTGCGGGCCGCGGCCCGGCCGCAGACTAGTGAGCCGGCCATGACCCCGAGCTCGGACGACCAACCGGAATTCTCGCAGATGCTGCTGCGCATGTCGGAAATGTGGCGCAGCAGCATGGAGCAGGGGAAATTGGAAAAATGTGGTTCAACTCGATGATGCCCTTCCTCACCACGCGCGCGGCCGACAGCAGCCTGTTTGCCGTCGCGCAGTGCGGCGAGATCTCAAAAACCATCAAACGCATGGCGGAAGCCCCGCGCCTTGCCGACATGTGGAACCTCGACCGGCAGGTCTACGCGCTGATGGCGGCCTGGATGGACGTGAGCCAATGCATGGCGGCCTATCACGCCATCGCATCCGTGCCGTGGAGCAAGGCCTATGAACGCTACAGCGCGACGCTCGCCGACACGAAGGAAGGAGACGCCAAGGATTTCGGCTGGCGCAAGGCCTTCGACAAGTGGAGGGACATTGCGAACAAGGAACTGATCAGCAACCTGCGCTCTAAGGATTTCCTCGCCGCGCAGCGCGAATTGCTGCTCGCCGGGCTGGAGCTGCGCACCCGCCAACAGCAAATGACCGACAGCGTCGCGAAGCTGTTAGGCGTTCCGAGCCAGCACGACTTCGACGAGCTGACGCGGCAGTTCACGGAACTCAGGCGGGAGGTGCGCGCCAGCCGCAGGGCACAGCGCGATGAGGCCGAAGATGCACGCGGCCTCGCCACACAACCAGGAAGGGATGAGTCATGACCGAACCCCGCGAAACCGCCTTCAACAGCTTCCTGAAGGATTTCGCCGAGAATGTCGGCAAGTTTCACAAGGGGGCGGACGTGCTCGCCGGGATCCGCGACGAGGATGTCGATGTCGGAGCGACGCCGAAGACGCTCGTCATGCGTCGCGACAAGGTGGAACTGTTCCGCTACGAGCCGACGGCCAAGCGCATCGTCGAGACGCCGGTCCTCATCGTCTATGGGCTGATCGGCCGCTACACTATCGCGGACCTCCAGCCCGACCGCTCGCTGGTGCGTAGCCTGCTCGCCAAGGGCATCGACGTCTGGCTGATCGACTGGGGCAAGCCCGGCCGCGCCGAGCGCTGGCTGACGATGGACGACTATGTCGACGACTATATCCACGAGGCGGTGCACCGGATCTGCCGCGAGACGGGGCATGACAAGGTAACGCTGCTCGGCATCTGCGAGGGCGGCTTCTTCGCCACCTGCTATGCGGCGCTCCATCCGGAGAAGGTCAAGAACCTGGTCCTGACCATCACGCCGATCGACTTCCACGCCGATATCGACGACCCGGCGGCCAGTCAAGGCCTCCTCAACATCTGGACGCGCTCGCTTGCGCCAGAGGATATCGATCGCATGGTCGATGCGTTGGGCGTCATCCCCGGCGAATTCATGAGCTTGATCTTCTCGCTCATGACGCCGATGCAATCGCTGACCAAGTACAATGTCAACCTCATCGACATCGCCGGCGACAAGGACCTGCTGATGAACTGCCTGCGCATGGAGAAATGGCTGGCCGACCGGCCGGATCACCCGGGCGCGGCCGGCCGGCAATGGCTGAAGGAGCTCTATCAGGGGAACCGCCTGGTCAAGGGCAGGTTCGAGCTGTCGGGCCGCATCGTCGACCTCCACGCGATCGACGTGCCCGTGCTCAACATCTACGCGCTGAACGACCATATCATTCCGCCGGCCTGTTCCAAGGCGCTCGGCGGCAAGATCGGCAGCACCGACTATATGGAGATTCCGCTTCTGAGCGGGCATGTCGGCCTGTTCGTTTCGAGCAAGTCGCAGGGCACGCTCACCAAAAGCATGGTTGAATGGCTCCAGGCACGGGACGGGTAAGAGGATAGCGATGCGCAACAAATTTGTCTCCGCCGCCGAAGCCGTGGCGATCATCCGTTCGGGCGATAGAGCCGATTTTTCCGGATTCGGCGGCATCGGCACGCCGGAGGCGGTGATCTGCGCCGTCGAGAAGCGTTTCCTCGAAACGGGCGAGCCGAGCAATCTCACCTTTGTCTTTGCCGCCGCCCCGGGCGGCGGCAAAGACAAGGGCCTCAACCGACTGGCGCATGACGCTTGCGTCCATCGCGAGCTGGGCGGGTGATAGGAAACGACCAATTGGCGTTGCGCGGAGCGACGACGGCGGTGGTAAGGGAGCGAAACAGAACTGTTAGAAGCCAGGACTAACTTCCACAACTATGACGTATCCTATGACGTTATTTGCGGCGGCTTCGCGTTGCCTATCCGTGAGAATAAAGCTCAGGAACCGACATCGTCTGTCGGTCGAGATGGTAGCACTCTATGCAGCCAACAACATCGCCAAGGCATCCTGAAATATGCTGTAGGTCGGCAGCGTCCTTCTGGGCGGCGGCCTAAGCGTCAGGTCTACGAGATGATGTGATACGGAGAATGCCGCAGTGCAATCGCGGGCACTTTGGAGAGGGCAGGCATGTCAACTCGCTCAGCGGCTGTCTACGCAATTTAACGGTAAGAGCGCGATGAGGGCGCCTGGAGGCGTGGGGGTTGACAATGAGTTGGCACTCCCCGGCGCATGATCGTGCTCATCCAGGATCGGCGTGATTCGCGCAGAATCCAGCCCTGCTTAATACGAACCGCGAAGTGCATGGGTTTCTCCAGGCTCCGATCATATGTGTGCCAGCGTTTCCTCCACTGTGCGCTTGGGCGCATGCCATCGTCGATACTCGTAAAGAGGCGCCGGCGAGAAGGCGAGAAGCCGGCGCCACCCATTAATTACAATAGGGCCTTGCTCAGATTGTAGTAGAAGTTGTAATCGTTGAATGGCACCCCCTTGCCGAAGACATAGGTGTCAAGCGTGTGTCTCGCTGCTGGCGTCATGTCGAACCAGTTTATTGCAGGCTGCATCCCGCCACGAGTCCTGGTGTCAACCAGTGAAGGGTTGAGCGGGAATGGGTTGCGCTGATAGGCGACCAGCGGATGTGTTCCGCTCATGTGAGGCTCTGTCTTCCGGTTGTAATGACCATGGCTTGAGTAGCTGACTGCGTTCACCCGCGCTTGGCTGTCACAACTCGCCGTCCAGACGACGACATTCTGCCAACCAGACCGATGCCCTAAATTGCCGGGTCCGTCGACGTTCTGCTCCTTGGGAAAATACCAAGCGTACATGATCGCGCACTGGCCCCTGAAGGATGATTCCGCTCTGACGTAGACCTGTCCGATGCTTCGTGAGCAATGGCCGTCCATCGCTCCCGACGGGTTCAGGCCGCCGCTGACGTTGCCGGCGGCATCCACGGCCGGGAAAGGGACACAGCCGTTGTAAACCTTGAGATAGGGCTGGAAGGTCTTGAGGAAGCCGGAGGTGCTGTCGGGAAACCCTTGGACCTTATCGTGATCAATGACATCAGCCGCGCGCGTCGGCCCCGATAGTGCGCAAAGGGAGATTAACGCGGTAAGCAGAGTTCGCCGATTATGGGGAAGGGTGAGTGCCATGTTGTGTCCTTCGCTGTTTGAACGATTCGGTCCGCAAAATGAATGCCGACGCTAAACCGTACGAGGTTAGTGGTAGGTCGCAGCGGTGAACTCCCGTCTTTGGGCGCCGTTCTGTTAATGCTTAGACTTGTTAGGCTTCCGCTTGGACTTGCCGACGCCCCCGATGCCGACCTCCGCCTTACCGTAATCCGCCTTGCCGACCCCTGCTTGCCACCTCTGACCCGCTTGACGAAGAATGCTTTCTTCCGCTTAATCATCTTGAAACCTTCTCGATCGAACTAATTTCCCGAGGCCGCCGATCTTGCTGGACGCGCCTGGCCGAAAGGCTGTTGGACGGGGTCTGAAATCCTCTGTCCCTTAAGGATCGCATTCGGCGAGCGATCTTCTGGCCGTGGTCAACAAGGGCCGCCAGCGTATTTTGAGAGGTAGTGGATTTGCCAATTCCACGCTTTCCACAGAATGCGATCTGATGTTGTGATGCTATTGTTTGTCCTTTCACGTGTTCGAACAATGCGGTTATCCCGCAACGCGGATGCGGCGGCCGTTCCGCTGCCTCGCAATAGCTCTCAAGATTCGTGCCAAGCCGGCCAATTGAGCTGACGAACAAAGTATTTGCTGCGATTTCAGCGATGTGGGCGGAAAATACGCGATTGGGCGAAGACGAATGCGTGTCGCGGAGCGGACAAAGGTGAGGACGATGTCGTATCATCAACAATCGACCCTACCTGAAAACACTGATAGGCTAGTGCTATCGCGCTAAACCAATCCTTGGGCCCCGCCTGCCCCACAGCGCTCTCCGGTGGGATGATCGACGACGATCAAGCGTCACGGCAAGCGGTCCCATTCACTAGAACGAGGTAACCTCGTCCCGCATCTGGTGCCTGGCATGATGTTGCCGCCAGTCGATTCCTCGGCAATCAATCCGACGAAGGACGATCGTGCGGCATGCATGAAAAGTTCCGAACTTAGCGTGTCGGCTCGATGGCTTTCAGGTCCAAATGCAGAGGGTGTGCGCGGAGGATCAGCCAAACCTTGTGGCGAAGCGCTGTATATACGTCGGATCCCACCGCCAAGCCGAAGGACGTGGTCCACAAGGCGCCGCTGGCCCGAAGACCTTCATTCAGCACTCCACTGAGAAAATTCAATGAGTTGACGAAAGGCCTGCGCCGACGGAGCAGCGCAGCAAAGCGCTTGTTGGCTGGCACGGGCCTTGCGTTTTATAACGCGACGGCATAAAAGCGTCAAAGACGTCAAAAGCTGTCGCGACGAAAATAATAACCAAATTGAAATGGAGACAACGTCGGAACTAACTCGACGCCATCGCAAAGGACTCTGGGCCGCATACGCGCGCGGCGCGCAGCTGCGATTATCTATTTCCAGACACATGACCTTGCGCTCGGTCCGCGCGACGGTTTCCACGCGAGGCGGGATGTCTCGAATAGGCAACGAAAATACAAAATCCCCTCCGAAAAAGCTCGGAGACTGATGAAACTGCTAGGAGAACAAGATGCGCTGGATTTCCAGATTACTTGCAACGGGTGCCGCTTTTACGTTGGCGTCCATACCCCTCGACGGCTTCGCTCAGTCGGTCGATGCCAACCTCGCAATCAACAGGCCGGACGAGGCGTCTTGGCGTTTCCTCGCTTATGTCGCTAGTCCCGTCGCGGCGACGCCTGGCAAGGTTTTGTTCGAAACATGGGCTTCGAACGAAGATACATTCACTCCGCGCCCGGTTTTTCCGGGCGCCAAAGGTGACCCGTCCTGTGGACAGTCGGGTGCAGCGGCGGAAATCGCCGCTCCCGTGGCCAGCCCAAAAATACTGAGTCTTCCAGCCCTCCAGCAGTTGGCTCCGATGGGCCTCGTCCCGCATGGGTCGCCCGACGGGAGCGAAGAAGTTCGCCGCAACCAGGCGACTTTCGATTACATCGTTTGCAACCAGCTCTTTACCAAGGCCGGTCTGCGATCCTTCTATAATGCCGGCCGGCCGATCTCAGCTCCTGTCGGCGCCATGGAAGTCAAGGCAAATTGGGTACCCGCCGATGAGGTCGATAGCGCCGATTATTATGTCAGCGAGGCACCTGACGGGAAGAAATACGCGCTAATCGCCATGCATATCAGCAGTAAGGTGCTGCCCAACTGGACCTGGGCAACGTTCGAGCACCAGAACAATCCAGGCCGTTGCGATTATACCGGATGCCATGATGCCTATGGTGCGGTTGTCGCCGACGTGGACGCGAATGACGTCCCTGATCGGCCCTACAGCGCCTGTGCAAAGAACGACGCACTGAAAGCCATGATGGGCTCTGCAGGCCTTTCACCCGTGTGGGAACATTACTGCCTGAAGGGCAGCCAGACCGACTTCGTCTCGGCGACCGGCTTGCCGACGCATCTCGGCAATTCGGTAACGGAGGCCGGATTCGCCGACACTTCGTCCTGCATCACCTGCCATGCGCGTGCCGCCGTCAACGCAAAGGGAATAAAGACGACGCCAGCAGGATTTGTCGATCCGCCGATGCCGGCGCTCTGTCCCAATCCATCCGGTTCCTGCAGTCCGAATGGCGCGCCGGATCCGAATTGGTTCTGGACCAATCCGGGCAAGCTCGACAAGGCCGCCGTTGCCATGCAGACGGATTTCATCTGGTCAATTGCTCGCTTTGCAATCGGGGACTAACGCCGGCCCCGCCACGACGCTGCCCGAGAAAGCGAACCGCCGAAAGTTGCCCGGCGATGAAGTTATGACCGTCTATCTTCGTGATCGGCGCCGGGTCCGGCATCGCCCCGGCAGCGGAAGGGACCTAGCGGCGCTTGTTTCGCGGAGGACGAGTCTGATCTTGCGCGCGAGCGGCGCAATGTTCTGGGCCAGACCTCTTCTGAATTCAGCCGGCTGGCGCGGATATCGAAGGCACGGGTTGTGCGCTTCGAGATCATTCGCCGCACCGCAACGATCGTCATGTTGTGACAAGAATCTGGATCGATTCAGTTCGCGAGCCCACGTCTTAGGCTAATTGGGACAAGCGGGGCCGCACGATCCGCGGCCATCAGGGCCATAGGGGGTAACGGCGAAGGTCGTGGCACGCTGGGTCGAGTGGTTCCTGTGGGGAGGCCCCGCCGGCATGGAGGATTGTTCGTCCCGCCGAACACGAGCCCAAGCCGGACCCCGGAGCAGAACGATCGCCCAAAAAATCTCGTTCCGCCTTAAGAGGAATAGAGAACAAGAATTCCCTGACGAAAGTATGCAGCCGCAAGTTCTTGGCGCGGCAGAGTGCTTGTTGACGGGCACAGATAATGTGGTAAATCGTGACAGAATAAACACGTCATGCACAAGAAATGCCGTCACGAGGTCACTTATGCCACCCACTGAGAATCCACCTCAAATGGAAACCACTTCGGAGCGCATCGAGCGCCGTATCAACGAACTCTGGGATCGCCTAAGGGAGCGGGGAGCTCCTGATTTTCGAGACCGAGACGACAGGACCCTTCGCTCGTTCTCCTTGGGCGAGGTTGCCGAAATTCTCGGCGTGTCGGGCAGCTATTTGCGCCAGTTGTCAATTGATGGGCTGGGGCCAACACCGGGGCTAGGGACCGCAGGACGGCGCTCCTATACGCTTCGACAGATCAACGAACTCCGCGCTTATCTCGCTTCGGCCCGTCCAAAAGAGGCTTTGAAGTTTTGCCCGCGCAGGCGCGAGGGTGAGAAACTACAGATCATCTCAGTAGCCTCCGGCTCCGCAAGCACCACCACATCGTACTATCTGGCTCAGGGCCTTGCACTTCAAGGATACCGCGTTCTCGCTATAGATCTCGATCCGAAGGGCTCATTGTCGAAAATGTTCGGCTATTATTTTCCGGATATCGGTTGTCCCGACCACCCTACGACCATGTATGGCGCTTTAAGATATGATGACGATCGGGTCAGTATGAGCTCTGTAATCCGACCCACCCATTTTGATGGTCTTGATCTTGTGCCGGGTACTTTCGAGCTCGAAATATTCGAACGGGAAAGTACGAAGCGCTTCGATAATGAGGACTTGAGGCACCCAGACGCTAGCATCAGAATGGTGGATGCGCTCAAGGAAGTCGAGCAGGGCTACGACGTTGTCGTTATCCACTGTGGACGTGGAGGCTTTCTGACCGCGGGTGCGTATGAAGCCGCGACCGGCGTTCTGGTGACGGTCCGCCCTCAATGGCCTGAGATCAAGTCAATGGGCCTGTCCCTCTACCGCTTCTCGCATTTGGTCTCTTTGATCGAAAAGGCTGGGAGGTCGGTAAATTATGATTTCACCAAATATTTGGTGACAGGGCACGATCCGCGTGACGTCTCACAGCAGGAGGCAGTCGCACTACTGCGGGACTGGCTGGGGGATGATCTGTTGACTGCGACCGTCTGGGAATCGGACGCGATCCGGCAAGCTTGGATGAAAAACCGGTCGTTGTATGAGCTGTCAGCGGGAGAGGTAGGCCGGTCGGCGTACGAGCAAGCGATGGAAACGCTGAATTCCACCAATGCGGAGGTAATGGACCTCATAGCCGAGGTTTGGGGCCGTCCCCCGATGTATGTGTCGAGGGCTTCGCGGACTGCAGGTAAGGCGAGTTCCTAATCGAGAGGACTTAATGGTTGTATCATCAATGCCGGCCACGCCGCGTGCGTCTGGTGATTGCCGCCTGTCTCGAGGAAATCGAGATCCTTGGTCGCAGAATCCACCGACCATAATGGCGCCAGGCGTCCCATCGTCGAAAACAGCCTTCGTGAGCCGCTCGGCCCGGCTATGATCGATATGATTGGGATTAGGATAATTAGGGGCGTGCAACGAGCTCAAAGCTCGTAAATTCGATCTAGACCTAATCCGCGTAACGTCATACAGGCCCGCAGTGCATATGATGCCGCAACGATGGGGCCTGACACATGACCGCGCCCGTTCACATGCTCAAGAAAGCTCGACGCCTACTTGCATGGCCCCTGAGCATTTATAGGAAGGCCGTCCCAAACACCCCTACCGCCGAACCAATGTTGTTTCCGACATACCCGATCGCGTGGATCGGGTCGACTGTACCTAACCCGACCGCTCCCGTGACAATCTCAACTCCGCCGGCCTGATATTTGTTCTGCAGCTGTAAGGTCGGGCACCGCCGATGGTCCGCCAGAGGTGGCTCAAAATTCGGCGGTGCACACTTCGTCCGGCTGGAAATTCGGTAAGCCCACGGTGAAAGCCGTCTTGCGATGACGGGCTACTGACTGGCAGTCCTAGTGGTAACGCTAGGAGTAGTCATAT
>NZ_MRDL01000047.1 GCF_002008365.1 Rhizobium leguminosarum bv. viciae USDA 2370 | reverse complement strand
GGGCTGAGCCCTGTGCAATACAGAACTCAGCCCTTAAATCTAACCAGCCTTTAAACCGTCCAACTTATTGGGGTCAGTTCACTCCGGCGGGCTTTTTACTGCATGATTCCTTAAATCGGAATCGATTTAAGGATAACATCATGCAGCCATTCAAAGTGTTACAGCGTCCTTTGCGCGTCTAGAAAGACGCGCGGCGCTGTAATTGCCTCTGCTTGGCGTGAAGTGTACCACGCCAAGCCGGCGGTCTTTGTTTATCCAGCGAGAACGGCGAGCAACAGCAGCGCGACGATGTTGGTGATCTTGATCGCCGGGTTGACGGCAGGGCCGGCGGTATCCTTGTAAGGATCGCCGACGGTATCACCGGTGACGGAGGCCTTGTGTGCATCCGAGCCCTTCATGTGGCGCACGCCGTCCTTATCGACGAACCCGTCTTCGAAGCTCTTCTTGGCATTGTCCCAGGCGCCGCCGCCCGATGTCATCGAGATGGCGACGAAGAGGCCGTTGATGATGACGCCGAGGAGCGATGCGCCGAGGGCGGCAAAGGCGGAGGCCTTGGAACCAGAGATAAGAAGAACGCCGAAATAGACGACGATAGGCGCCAGCACCGGCAGCAGCGAGGGCACGATCATCTCGCGGATGGCGGCCTTGGTCAAAAGGTCGACCGCCCTGCCGTAATCCGGCTTTTCCGTGCCTTGCATGATGCCGGGCTTTTCCTTGAACTGACGGCGCACTTCCTCGACGATCGCGCCGGCAGCACGGCCGACGGCGGTCATAGCGATGCCACCGAAGAGGTAGGGTATGAGACCTCCGAAGATCAATCCCGCCACCACGTAAGGGTTGGAAAGATCGAAGGAAATTTCGCCGATGCCGGCGAAATAAGGGAACTTGTCGCCATTCGCTGCAAAATATTTGAGGTCGTAGGAGTAGGCCGCGAAGAGAACCAGGGCGCCGAGACCGGCGGAGCCGATGGCATAACCCTTGGTGACGGCCTTGGTCGTATTGCCGACGGCATCGAGCGCATCAGTGGATTTGCGCACCTCCGGCGGCAGATGCGCCATTTCGGCGATACCGCCGGCATTGTCCGTCACCGGTCCGAAGGCGTCGAGCGCGACGATCATTCCGGCGATGCCGAGCATCGCCGTGACCGCAATACCGGTGCCGAACAGGCCGCCGAGCTGGTAGGTGGCGAGAATACCGCCGACGATGACGATCGCCGGCAGCGCCGTCGATTCCAGTGAGACGGCTAGGCCCTGGATGACGTTGGTGCCATGACCGGTGACCGAGGCCTGGGCGATCGAGACGACCGGACGCTTGCCCGTGCCGGTATAATATTCGGTGATCACCACGATCAGCGCAGTGACGACGAGGCCGACGATGCCGCAGAAGAAGAGGTGTGCGCCTGATATGTCGGCGCCTCCGACGGAACCGATCGATCCCCAGCCGATGGTGAGCGAAGTGGCAGCACCAAGTCCGACGATCGACAGTAGGCCGGTGACGATGAGGCCCTTGTAGAGAGCGCCCATGATCGAGCCGTTCGAGCCGAGCTTGACGAAGAAAGTGCCGATGATCGAGGTGATGATGCAGGCACCGCAGATCGCCAGCGGATAGACCATCGCAGACTGGAGGATCGGCGCGCCGGCAAAGAAGATCGCGGCAAGAACCATGGTGGCGACGACAGAGACCGCATAGGTCTCGAAAAGGTCGGCGGCCATGCCGGCGCAGTCGCCGACATTGTCGCCGACGTTATCGGCAATCGTTGCCGGGTTGCGCGGATCGTCTTCGGGAATGCCGGCTTCCACCTTGCCGACCAGATCGCCGCCGACATCGGCGCCCTTGGTGAAGATGCCGCCGCCAAGACGGGCGAAGATCGAGATCAGCGAAGCGCCGAAGCCGAGCGCCACCAGCGCATCGATGACTTCGCGCGAGCCGCTCTCATGGCCGAGCCCGACGGTCAAGACCGTATAGTAGATGGAGACGCCGAGCAGCGCCAGGCCAGCCACCAGCATGCCGGTGATCGCACCCGACTTGAAGGCGATGTCGAGGCCGGCGGAAAGGCTGACGGAAGCCGCCTGGGCGGTGCGCACATTGGCGCGGACGGAAACGTGCATGCCGATGAAACCGGCAGCACCGGAAAGCACGGCGCCGATCAGGAAGCCGATCGCGGCCTCGGCGGAAAGAAGCAGCCAGGCTAAAATGAAAACAACAACGCCGACAATGGCAATGGTTTTGTACTGGCGCGTCAGATAGGCTTGAGCGCCTTCGCGGATATAGCCCGCGATCTCCTGCATGCGGCTATTGCCCTGATCGGCGGCAAGCACCGACCGGGTTGCCCAGGCGGCATAAACCACCGAGAGCAGACCGCATGCGATTACGCATAAAAGAATCGTCATTTCGCTCTTTCCTCCCATAGGCCGGAGATCACTCCTTCTCCGGCAGATACGCCGCCGAATCGCCTTCCTCTCCACAGAAATGCCACAGCTAAGCGTTGCGGAGATTGCGTGGTCGATCACGTGGCGTCAAGACCGCAACGGGCGAAAACCATTGCGGTGCGAAGAAAGAAGCGGGAGGACTATTTGGCGGCGAAAGACTTATTTCTTCGCCTCGCCGCGAACCTGCTTTGCGATGCGGTCGAGCACGGCGTTTACGAGCTTCGGCTCGTCGTCATCGAAGAAAGCCTGGGCGATCTCGACATATTCGGTAACGATGACCGCCACCGGAACGTCCTTGCGGTCGGTGATCTCGAAGACGCCGGCGCGCAGGATGGCGCGCACGGTACTGTCGAGGCGCGACAACGCCCAATCATCCTGCAGGGCTGCGGCAATCAGCGGATCGAGGCGGACCTGATCGCGCACGACGCCGGAGACGATGGAACGGAACCAGGCGGCATCGGCCTTCAGATAGGTCGCGCCGTCGAGTTCCTGGCCAAGACGGTGCGCCTCGTATTCGGCGACGATCTCCAGAACGCCGGTGCCGCCGACATCCATCTGATAAAGTGCCTGAACGGCAGCAAGACGGGCAGCGCCCCGCTGGTTTGCAGTCTTGACTGGCCGTTCCGTCTTGTCGTCGTTCATTCGTTATGCACCCAGTTTCTGCTTCAACTCGATCATGGTCAGAGCTGCACGAGCGGCAAATCCGCCCTTGTCCTTGTCCGAGCGGCGCGCGCGCGCCCATGCCTGTTCGTCGTTTTCGACGGTCAGGATGCCGTTGCCAATGGCAAGGGACTCGCTGACCGCGAGATCCATCAAGGCGCGCGAGGATTCATTCGACACGATATCGAAGTGATAGGTCTCGCCGCGAATGACCATGCCGAGGGCGACATAGCCGTCATAATGCGTTCCGCCATTGTCGTCTCCATCGAGCGACATGGCAATCGCCGCCGGAATTTCCAGTGCGCCGGGGACGGTGACGACCTCGAAGGTGGCGCCGGCCTCTGTCAATGCGAAGGTCGCGCCTTCGAGCAGGGCGTCGGCCATGTCGTCGTAGAAGCGGGCCTCAACGATCAAAATATGGGGAGCGGTCTCTCTCGACATGGTTCACCTTCGGTTGGCGGGACATTTACCCACTCGGCAGCCCGCGGTCAAAACATGCCTTCGTCCGAATGGCAAGCAATTTCGCCCGATGCCGCAATGGGAAAGAGGAAATATCTGCAAGGGGATAGCCGCGCCCTGTATGCACAGCTGGGCAAGCCTCTGAATTCAGCTTTCCCGGACGCCCGGAAAGCGGCAATTCGAAGGCAGTTTTCATGAACAATTCTTAATGTCTTTTCAGTGGCTTAACCCATTGAATCGCGAATGGGAGAACGCCAATTTCATGTCGTGACGCAGACGATCCCCTGCAACGACAGCCGACCGTCTAAGCAGATGAAAGGATACAAATCATGCACCGCGTTCTCACCATCACCCTCGCTGCCGCCCTCTCCTCCCTCGCCTTTGCCGGCGTCAGCCGGGCCGAAAGCCTCGGAATGAACACCCCTCAAGGCATCGAACAGACGCTCAGGGGTTTCCAGGGCAATGATTTCAATGTCCAGGAGGTTTACAACTGGCGCAACTTCGACGACGCGACGAGCGGCCCACACTCGGCACCGCTGCGCTCCGGCGAGGCTATCCGTGGCATCCAGGCGTCGATCGATGCCAACAGGTCGCTTGCCCACCGTCTCAACAATGAAGGTGTCAACATTCGCAATGTGGTCAACGCCGAGCAGGCGGCCGATGGAAGCATAACCTTCTACGTTCGTTGACGGCTCCAGCGCATAACCTCGAAAATCGGAACGATCTTCGGGGGGGTATGCGTGGGTCGAAGTGATAGAGCGTCCTTCACGCGTCCTATTCGACGCACGGCGCTCGAAGCATGGGCGGCGGTCTCCTCTCCGCCCATGCTGGGGATATCGGAGATAAGCATTGAATTTTCCTGGGATGACGGCTTCTCTTGCTGAAACAGGAGGACGTCATGGCAACGGAACCGAAGGCGGTGATCAATACCGCCGATCTCAAGCTCGACCACTGGAAACAGGGCGAGCTCTATGAAAGCACCGACACCTCTTTCGGTGCGCTTCTTGGCTTGGCCAGCCTCGGCGTCAGCTACAACGAGGTACCTCCCGGCAAATCAGGCTGCCCCTTCCACAACCACCATGTCGAAGACGAGCTCTTCTATGTGATCGCGGGCTCTGGCGAATATCGCTTCGGCGACGCGCGCCATGTGATCAAGGCGGGCGACGTGCTCGGCGCGCCGGCCGGCGGGCCTGAAACGGCGCACCAGATCATCAATACCGGCACGGCGACACTCGTCTATCTCGGCATTTCGACAATGGCGAGGACCGAGATCGTCGAATATCCCGATTCCGGAAAGTTCCTTGCCAAAACGAACTGGGCAGCCAAGACCAACAGGGACAATACAGAAACCAAGCGCTTCCGTCATATCGGACGGCCGGAAGGCGATCTCGACTATTGGGACGGCGAGCCCGGCGCCTGAGGACACGTTATTTCACAAGGACCCGATGTGACCGACATTCCAACCCTCGAAACGGCGCGGCTGACGCTTCGCCCTCACCGCCTCGACGATTTCGACGCGCATGCGGCACTATGGGCGGACGAGGATGTCGTGCGCTTCATCACCGGCGTGCCATCGACACGCGAGCAGAGCTGGAGCCGCATGCTACGCGTTGCCGGCATGTGGCATCATATGGGCTTCGGTTTTCTGGCGATCGTCGAAAAGGGGAGCGGCCGGTTCATCGGCGAAGCGGGCTTCCTGGAAGCCCGGCGCGAGATGGAACCCTCGATCGAGGGGACGATGGAGGTCGGCTGGGCGCTGATACCCTCGGCGCACGGCCGCGGTTATGCCACCGAGGCGCTGACCGTCCTGATCGGCTGGGCGGAAACGCATTTCCCGGGTAAACCGATGAGCTGCATCATCAGCCCCGAGAACCAGGCCTCGCTGCGGGTTGCGGCCAAGCTCGGCTTCCGCGAGACGGCGCGCACCCAGTACAACGGCGATATCATTCAATTTTCGCGTTAGAGCGTCGGACGTCGATTCCGATTTTCGACGGTTATGTGCTGGGGAACTCAGCCAACCGGGCGGCATAACGCGCCATAGTGTCGACTTCGAAATTGACGAAATCACCGGCCCTGCGCTCGCCCCAGGTGGTGACCTCAAGCGTGTGCCGGATGAGCAGCACGTCGAAATCCGTGCCGTCGACGGCATTGACCGTCAACGAAGTACCGTCGAGTGCAATCGACCCCTTGGGGGCGACGAATTTCGCCAGATGTTCGGGCGCGCGCAGGCGGTAGCGCGTGGCGTCGCCCTCTGCTGTTACCGAGAGGATTTCCGCCTTGCCGTCGACATGGCCGGAAACGATGTGACCGCCGAGTTCATCCCCGATCTTCAGCGACCGTTCAAGATTGATGCGGCTGCCCTCCTGCCAGTTGCCGATCGTCGTCAGTCGCAGCGCCTCTTCCCAGGCCTCGACCTCGAACCAGCGGCCGTTGCTTCCCTCGGTCGGAAGTCCAGTGACAGTCAGGCAGATGCCGGCGTGAGAGATCGAGGCGCCCATATCGATGGTTGAGGGATCATAGGCGGTCGCGACCCGCAGCCGGATACCTTCCTTCAGCGGGGAAACGGATTCGACCGTGCCGACATCGGTGACTATTCCGGTGAACATCAAAGCCCTCTTTCGTATTCGTCCAGGCGATCGCCGCCGAACATCAGCGTGCCCGTATGGGCAAAACCCGATGGTATGTCGGTTGCATCAAGCGGGGATTCAATACCACCCTCGCCAATCATAACAGGCGCCTGATAAAGCTGGATGCGATCGACGAGGCCAGCCTCGAGGAAAAGCCGCGCCGTCTTTGCACCGCCCTCGACCAGAAGCGAGGAAATACCGCGCGTCGCGAGTGCCGGCAGCAGGACTTCCGGATGGTAGGGATTGCAATGGACGACCTCGACGCCGGCGGCCTCGAGGGCTGCGCGGCAAGATTCCATCTCTGTGGATGCGATATCACCCTCTGCCTGCGACAATGATCCTTCCTCACTCGTAACCACGATGACTGGCACCTCCCGCGCCGTCCCGACGAGTCTGCTGGTCAGCGGCAATGCCAGGGAAGGATCGAGGACGATGCGGATCGGCGATTGTGATTCAAGACCTGGCGAGCGCGCAGTCAGCAGCGGATCATCCGCAATCGCGGTACCGATGCCGACCAGGATGGCATCGGTTTCGGCGCGCAGCGCCTGCACCTGGGCGCGGGCCTCCGGGCCTGTTATCGCCACCTGCCCTGCCCCCTGGCGGCCGATCATGCCATCGGCGGAAACGGCAAGTTTGAGAGTCACATAGGGCCGGTTCTTCGTCTGGCGGGTGAGATAGGCGGCAAGCGACTGCCTGCCCTCCGCCTCCAGCACGCCGGCGTCCACCTCTATGCTAGCTTCGCGCAGCCTGGCGATGCCGCGGCCGGAGACCCGCGGATCGGGATCGGTGACGCTGATGACGACGCGGGCAACACCATAGGCGATCAGCGCCTCGGCGCAGGGCGGCGTCTTGCCGTGATGCGAGCAGGGTTCGAGCGTCACATAGGCGGTAGCGCCGCGGGCCAGCGCGCCGGCTTCAGAGAGCGCCTGCGTCTCGGCATGCGGGCGGCCGCCGAGGGCGGTCACGGCACGGCCGACGATGACGCCGTCCTTGACGATCAGACAGCCGACGGAAGGATTGGTGGCGGTGCGGCCGAGATGCCAGCGCGACAGACGGATCGCCGCCGCCATGAAACGTTCGTCATGCGGCGTGATGCTCATGGCTCACCTGTCCAGCGGGTCGCGGGCGATCTTGGCGTTGATTTCGGAAATAACCTTCTCGAAATCCTCGGCAAGCGAGAAATCCCGATAGACCGAGGCATAGCGCACGAAGCCGACATCATCGAGGCTCTTCATGGCTTCCAGCACCTGCAGGCCGATCTGCTCGGAGGAGATCTCGGTCTCGCCGGAGCTTTCAAGCCGGCGGACGATACCGGAGACGGCGCGCTCGATGCGATCGCGCTCGACCGGGCGTTTGCGCAGCGCCACCTCGAAGGAGCGCACCAGCTTGTCGCGGTCGAAGGGCACTTTGCGTCCGGTCTTCTTGATGACCATCAACTCGCGCAGTTGCACACGTTCGAACGTGGTGAAGCGGCCGCCGCAATCCGGACAGATACGCCGCCGGCGGATGGACGTGTTGTCCTCCGCCGGGCGCGAATCCTTGACCTGGGTATCTTCCGAACCGCAATAGGGGCAGCGCATCCCTACTCCTTATCCCATGTAGCCGTACATGGGGAAGCGGTCGGTGAGGTTGACCACCTTGCCGCGCACAGCGGCTTCGACGGCAGCGTTGCCTTCATCGGAATTGGCGACCTTCAGCCCGTCGAGGACCTCGACGATGAGATTGCCGATCTCGCGGAATTCAGCTTCCTTGAAGCCGCGAGTCGTGCCGGCCGGTGCGCCGAGGCGCACGCCCGAAGTAACGAAGGGCTTTTCCGGATCGAAGGGAATGCCGTTCTTGTTGCAGGTGACGTAAGCGCGGCCAAGCGCTGCCTCGGCGCGCTTGCCGGTGGCGTTCTTCTTGCGAAGGTCGACCAGCATCAGGTGGTTGTCGGTGCCGCCGGAGACGACGTCAAGGCCACCCGATATCAGCGTTTCGGCCAGCGCCTTGGCGTTCTTGACGACCTGGGCGGCATAATCCTTGAATTCAGGCTGCAGCGCCTCGCCGAAGGCCACAGCCTTGGCGGCAATAATGTGCATCAGCGGGCCACCCTGCAGACCGGGGAAGACGGCCGAATTGAACTTCTTGGCCAGATCCTCGTCATTGGTGAGGATGACACCACCGCGCGGGCCGCGCAGCGACTTGTGGGTCGTCGTCGTCGCGACATGGCAGTGCGGGAATGGCGACGGATGAACGCCACCGGCAACGAGGCCGGCAATATGCGCCATGTCGACCATGAGGTAGGCGCCAACCGAGTCGGCGATCTCGCGGAAACGCTTCCAGTCCCAGATGCGGGAATAGGCAGTGCCGCCGGCGATGATGAGCTTCGGCTTGGTTTCCTCGGCCTTGCGGGCCACTTCATCCATGTCGAGCAGGTTGTCGCCTTCGCGCACGCCGTAGGAGACTACATTGAACCACTTGCCGGACATGTTGACCGGCGAACCATGCGTGAGGTGGCCGCCCGAATTCAGGTCGAGACCCATGAAGGTGTCACCCGGCTGCAGCAGCGCCAGGAACACCGCCTGGTTCATCTGCGAGCCGGAATTCGGCTGAACATTGGCGAAATTGACGCCGAACAGCTTCTTGGCGCGCTCGATCGCCAGTTCCTCGGCGATATCGACGAACTGGCAGCCGCCGTAATAACGCTTGCCGGGATAACCCTCGGCATATTTGTTGGTCATGATGGAGCCCTGGGCTTCCAGCACGGCGCGGGAGACGATGTTCTCAGAAGCGATCAGTTCGATCTCGTGCCGTTGGCGACCGAGTTCCTTTCCGATCGCGCCGAAAATGTCGGGATCGACGTCCGCAAGCGAGCGATTGAAGAAGGATTCGGTGGAAGCATTGGTCATGGGCGGGCTCCTCAACTGGAATGCGCTGAGGTATTAGCCTTCCGCCGTGGCGAGGGCAATACGAAGAACGACATTTGCTGAGCAAAGCGCGCGCTCTCGCTCTTTTGTGGTCGCACCGGCCGATCCTTGGCGACGACATCGAGGAGCGTCTCCTCGGACATAAAAAAACCGCGCCCGAAAGCGCGGTTCTCAAATCACGATGCAAAGGTCGCCGCTTACTGGACCGGCTGTTCCATGCCCGCCGTGGTGTCGAGCGCCAGCTCGGCATTGCCGTCCATCTGATAGATGTCGTCGCGGAACTGGACGATGCCGTCGGGCATGCCCCAGGCAGAGATGTAAACGAAATAGACAGGAACTTCCGCAGCGAGCTTGATCGGCGTGTTGACGCCGGTTGCAATCACCTGCTCCATCTGCTGGCGGCTCCAGCCGGGGGTCTCGCGCAACAGCCAGTTCGTCAGGTCGCGGACGTTCTGAACGCGGACGCAGCCCGACGATTCAAAGCGCATCAGCTTGTTGAACAGGCCCTGCTGCGGCGTGTCGTGCATATACTCGCCGTTCTTGTTGTAGAAGTTGATCTTCGTCGAGGCCATGGCGTTGATCTTGCCGGGGTCCTGACGGAACATCAGATTTGGCGCCTCGCCGTTCCAATCGACGGTTTCGGGGGCGACTTCATTGCCCTTGCCGTCGATCAGGCGGATGGCGTTCTTTTCGAGATAGGTCGGATCCTTGCGCATCAGCGGCATGATGTCTTTTTCGACGATCGAGCGCGGCGCCGTCCAGTAAGGATTGAGGATGACCTCGTAAATCTTCGAATTGACGAGATGCGTCGGGCGGCTCAAGCGGCCGACAACCGCGGTGTGGCGCGTCGCGACACTGCCGTCTTCGACAGCCTCGACATAAGCGGCCGGGATGTTGACCATCAGGTGACGGCGGCCCATGTCTTCGGGGAAGGTCTGCAGGCGGATCAGATTGGTGTTCAGCTGCTGCAGGCGGACATCGGCAGGAATGTTCATCGCCTTCAGCGTGAATTCGCCGAGAACACCATCGGACGGCAGACCGTGGCGGGCCTGGAAGCGCTTGACGGCGCCATCGACATAGGAATCGAAGGCGTTGGACATGCCGGCTTCGCGCGGCAGGTCGCCGGTGATCGCAAGGCGCTGGCGCAGCGCCTGGACGGAAGGAGAGCTAACGCCGAGCTGCAGGCGCTGGTCACCGGGGTTGACCTCAGGCCAGCCGCCGGCTGCGGCGATCTGCTGATACTGCATGATCGCCTGCTGCGCGCTCGCAACCGACTGCGGGCCGAGGATCGGCGTGTTGGAAACCATGGCGGTCGCCGTGCGCGAAGCCGCCTTGGCGTCAAACTGGTCGTCCCAGTTGCCGCGGCGCGGCGCATTGATCAGCGTATCGAGCGCCGATTGCGCGAATGCCGGCGCAGCAATCGCGCTGGCGCCAACCGTTGCCGCGGACGCAAGGAATGCGCGGCGCGAGAGAGCTTCAATTCCGTTTTTCTTCGACATAGTCCCAACCACTGACTGCGGCGATAAAGAGATGCCGCGGGCTCTTTGCGATATCACTGCGCTTTAACGCAGATCCCAGTCCATTCGTTGTCCCGGCGCATCAAAAAATTCCGCTTGCCCCATCACAAGATTGCGATGCGACAGCCAGCATTCCTGATCGGTCCATTGAAAGCGCCGGTTGTTAAGCCTTCCGCTGCCACACCAATATGGCCAATTCGTGTTGCCGGGTGGGTAGAAGGACTGCCGGCTACCGGAAACACGACACAACGAACCATATGACGGGGTAAAGCGTGCCGGTTAATAACGGCTAAAAAACGGCTTGAATACCGGGCTTTGCGCTTGCCTGCCATGCGTTGCAAAGATGCCACGCGGATCAAACGGCAAATCGGACGTGCAGGGACACGTCCGATTTTCTGCAACCCTGGAAGGAGGTCAGGGGTCTTAGAGACGGTACAGGATCTGATCGTTCCAGAAACGGTCCAGACGCTGGAGCAGCTTGTTCATCTGCGTGAACTCGTCGGTGCCGATGCCGCCGACCTTGTCGATCGAGGCGATGTGGCGTTCGTAGAGCTTGGCCACCGTTTCGGCGATGTCCTGGCCGGTTTCGGTCAGGCTGATGCGGACCGAGCGGCGGTCGATGCGCGAGCGCTGGTGGTTGATGAAACCGAGATCGACCAGTTTCTTGACGTTGTAGGAGACGTTGGAGCCGAGATAGTAGCCACGCGAGCGCAGCTCGCCGGCGGTCAGCTCGGAGTTGCCGATGTTGAAAAGGAGCAGCGCCTGGATGGCGTTGACATCGCTGCGACCCTGACGGTCGAATTCGTCCTTGATGACGTCGAGAAGACGACGGTGCAGACGTTCAACGAGGTGAAGGGATTCCATGTAAAGATCACGGATGTCATGATCCTGCTGGTCACGGAAGTTCGATACCGCCTGCGGCTTAATTTTCGTGTTCATATTGACTGCCTCACTGTTTGTTTGGCGGTGTGTTTTCTTCCCGCCTTGAGTGAGACCCTATCGAATACATATAAAATTCGACTTAAACCGCAGGCTTAACGGAGCCTTACCGCTAACCCCACGTTGTCTCAGGGTAAATCAACACTTACCTGGCGGCGGTGCCGGCGCTTTTCCAGCCACAGCAGCAGGCGGAAAATCCAGTAGACGACGGCGACCATGAGATGCAGCAGGATGATCAGCTGGTTGGGTCCGAAAATATCCGGCAGCAGGCCATACATGAGGATCTGCCCGCCGGCGGCCAGCACCCAGATGACCGGTCCCCAGGAGACGGTGAGCCAGAGGCCGAGGGAGGCGACGGGGAAGAGCACGGCGAGGCTGGTGCTCGCCACCTTCCACGGCAGGCTCAAAAGATCGAAGCGGCCGGCGCCGACCAGCGAATAGCCGACGAGCATCGCCCAATATTGCAGGCCAAACCAGAAGCAGGATACGGCAACCAGCCTCAGGAAGAGAATGAAGAGGATATCCGCCAGTGTGCGTTTCGGTATCGTCGGGGATTCGGTTTCCATAGCGCAGACATCGGTTTGGGGTTGCATCTTCACAAGGGCGCCCGCGCGTCTGACACGACGCGCCAGGGACGCTCTATAACATCGAGTTGGCGCATAACCCGAAAATCCATTTCGATTTTCGGGTTATGCGCCAGAGGTTTTTCCGCCGCGGCCAATCGTCCGGTTTGGATTTTCCAGGCGCCATGATAATGAGCGCTCCGATAAATGGAATGGGCCAAGGACAGATATCATGCAGGACAGGACGCATCTCGTCGACGACATCACCGGTCATCGCCGCATGCGGCGCAACCGCAAGGCGGATTGGACACGCCGGCTGGTGCAGGAGAACCGGCTGACGGTCGATGACCTGATCTGGCCGATCTTCATCGTGCCGGGTTCCGGCATCATCGATCCGATCCCGGCCATGCCGGGCGTCAACCGCATGAGCATCGACAAGGCCGTGGAAGCCGCGCGCGAAGCGGCCGGCCTCGGCGTTCCGGCGCTTGCCACCTTTCCGAATATCGAGATGGAACTGCGTGACGAGACCGGCTCGAACAGCCTCGAGGCCAACAATCTGATCAATCAGACGACGGCGGCGATCAAGAAGGCGGTGCCCAATATCGGCGTCATTACCGACGTCGCGCTCGATCCCTTCACCAGCCACGGCCATGACGGCATTCTCAGGGGCGGCGAGATCGTCAACGACGAGACCGTTGACCAGGTCGCACGCGCCGCCGTCATGCAGGCGGATGCCGGCGCAGACATCATCGCGCCGTCGGAGATGATGGACGGGCGCATCGGCGCGATCCGCATGGCGCTCGATGCGGCCGGCCACCAGAGCGTCGGCATCATGAGCTATGCGACGAAATTCGCCTCCGCCTTCTACGGTCCCTATCGCGAGGCGATCTCGACGGGCGGGCTGCTGAAAGGCGACAAGAAGACCTATTATATCGACCCCGCCAACGGCACCGAGGCAATCCGCGACGCGGCCCTCGACGTCGAAGAAGGCGCCGACATGCTGATGGTCAAGCCCGGCCTGCCCTATCTCGATATCTGCTGGCGGATGAAGGAGGCCTTCGGCCTGCCGACCTTCGCTTACCAGGTTTCCGGCGAATATACGCAGATCAAGGCGGCGGCGATGAACGGCTGGATCGATGGCGAGCGGGCGATGCTCGAAACGCTGCTGTCGTTCAAGCGGGCGGGATGCGACGGTGTCCTCACCTATTTCGCGGTCGAAGTGGCGAAAATTCTCGCAAAGCGATGACTGCATAATTCCTTAAATCGGAATCGATTTAAGGATAAAATTATGCAGCGATTCAAAGTGCTACAGCGTCCTTCGCGCATCTCAAAAGACGCGCGGCGTTGTAGTGCATGATGCCGAAAAGGGTCCGCGGTTTTCGGACGACATCATGCTCCATTTCTTTAATTTAGATGCGGATGGTTTTGGGCCGATCCGGCCTAAAACCATTCGCATCTGGGGCAGATTATTGCATTTTGCCCTGCCGATACCATATCAGCGGCATCGCTTTTCCTGAGGAGATTGAGATGAGCTACAACCCCAATCCGCTTTATGCCGCCCCGGAGGACTGGCGCGCCTATAGCGGCGTGTTGAGCCGCCGGGTCTTCGCCTTCATTCTCGACTATGTCATCGTGGCGCTGCTCTGCATTCCCGCGGCGATCGTGCTGTTCTTCCTGTCGATCGTCACGCTGGGGCTCGGCTTCTTTCTCTACCCTGCCCTCTTCGTCATCGTCGCCGGCATTTACTTCGGCCTGACTGTGGGCGGGCCGAGCCAGGCCTCGCTCGGCATGCGCGCGATGGGTATCGCGATCGTGCGCATCGATGGACGGCCGATGGATTTCATGACGGCGATCGTGCATCTGGCGCTGTTCTGGATCCTCAACTCGGTGCTGACGCCGCTCATCCTGCTTGCCGGCCTGTTTATCGAGCGCAGCCGTCTCGTCCACGACCTGCTGGTCGGCACGGCGACGGTGCGCACAGCCTGATACCTTGGCTGAAACCCTAAATGCGATCCCGGGGCGGAGACGAAATAAAGTCTCCGCCTTCTCTTTGCGGACGGGCGCCAGCGCTCCATATTTAAAATTAGAAGACTGATATGAAGGGCGAAAAACGCCCCGCTGTTGACGTTTTTTATTCTTAGGTCATGCTGTCAGGAAACGGCACGGTCTCGACAAGGAAATTTCCGCGACAAATGAATACGCAGACGACGCCATCACCGCAGTTTTATCTGACGGCTCCGGCTGCGTGTCCGTACCTGCCGCATGAGATGGAGCGAAAGGTGTTCACCCATCTGGTCGGCCCGCGCGCCGCCGAGATGAACGACATCCTGACGCAGGGCGGTTTCCGCCGCTCGCAGAACATCGCTTATCGCCCGGCCTGCGAATCCTGTCGCGCCTGCGTTTCCGTGCGAATTCTCGCCCAGGAGTTCGAGCCGACGAAATCGATGAAGCGGGTGCTTGGCGCCAATTCCGACGTCATCGCCACCGAATTCGCAGCCCAACCTTCCAGCGAACAATATTCGCTCTTCCGACGCTATCTCGATTTTCGCCACCAGCAGGGCGGCATGTCCGACATGACCGTGCTCGACTATGCAATCATGGTGGAAGACACGCATGTGAATACGAGAATCATCGAATATCGCCGGCGCGAGGAAGGCTCCGGACTGGAGCAGCGACCAAAGGGCGAGTTGCTGGCTGCCGCCCTTACCGACACGATGAGCGACGGGCTGTCGATGGTCTATTCCTATTTCAATCCGGCGCTTGAACGGCGTTCGCTCGGCACTTTCATGATTCTCGACCATGTCAGGCGCACAAAAGCGCTGGGACTGCCGCATGTCTACCTCGGCTACTGGGTTCAAGGGTCGCGGAAAATGGACTACAAGACGCGCTTCCAGCCGCAGGAGCATCTGACCCCGCGCGGCTGGGAACGCTTCGATCCCTCGTCCATGCCCGAGAGCACCCACGACTGAATGTTCCCCACCGCTCTTTCCGACCATCGGAAGGGCCTGCTGCTGACGGCGATCGGCGGGCTGGCGCTTTCCGTGGATATCCCGCTCATGCGGCTCGCCGACGGCGAGCTGTGGTCGATCCTTGCCGCGAGAAGCATCGCGACCCTTGGCGTGACGCTTCTGGTAGCCACAGTGCTCAGGATCGCCAAGGGGCGATGGCCAGTGCTCGTGCCGGGGTGGCCGGGCCTCGTCACCGGCCTGCTCTACGGGCTGACGACGGTGGTCTTCCTTCTTGCCGTTTTCAACACGTCGACGGCCAATGTCGTTTTCATCGTCGCCTTCAATCCGATGTTCGCCGCGCTGCTTTCCTGGATTTTCCTCAAGGAGCGGCCGGCGCTAGCTACGCTGATCGCCATGGCAGCGATGATCTTCGGCGTCGGTCTGATCGTGCGGGACGGGCTTTCGGGCGGCCATCTCTTCGGCGATATCATGGCGCTGCTGACCGCCTTCATCATTGCCGCCGCCATCACCGTCAGCCGCGCCTCGCGCCGGGAGATGGGCTTCGTCTCCCTGCTTTCGACGGTGCTGCCGGCGGCGGTCGGCCTGATCTCGGTCATGCCAGCCGGCGGTTTTTCGATCGAGCATCCCGCCTGGATCCTCTTCAACGGCGCGGTGATGATGCCGCTTGCCTTCTGGTGCCTGGCGACCGGGCCGCGTTACCTCTCTGCGCCTGAGGTCGGCATGTTCTACCTGCTCGAAACCGTTCTCGCACCGATCTGGGTCTGGCTGATCTTTGCGGAAACGCCGACGACCATGACACTGGTCGGCGGCGGCATCCTGGTGGCGGCGATCGCAGCCCATTCCGTCTGGATGGTGCGGAGGAAAAGCATCGTTCAAATGGCAGGCTAGGACGGTCTCGCCTGCTCGGCCTCATGTTATAACGCCGCTATCACAGAGGATAAAACGATGAACGTCACAATCCGCAAGATCGGCAATTCCGAGGGTATTATCATCCCTAAAGAGGTGCTGCAGCGGTTGGGCCTGAGCAGCGGCGACAGCCTCGAACTGCGAGAGATCGAGGGTAATATTCAGCTTGTACCGGAATCGGCGGATCTTGCCGAGCAAATGCGGGCGGCCCGCATCGGTATGGAAAAATATCGGGTGGCACTCCGTGAACTCGGGAAATGATACGGCTTCAGTGGCTGAGCCGCCAAGCGATTGAATATGCACGATGAGCATGGCGGTCTGCCTGGCCTGCGGGATGCCAATGCATTGGAAACCTTAGCGCGCCCGCTTAACAAGGCTGCATACGGCGAGACCGACATCTTCGTACTCGCCGCAGCCTATCTCAATGCCATTGTTAGAAACCACCCATTCGCGGATGGAAACAAGCGTACCGGCTATCTCGCGGCGTTTACGTTTCTCTACATCAACCGCTATGTCATCAATGCCGATAAAGCGCAGGTCATTGTATTTGTACTAGAGGTAGCCGCAGGCGAGATCGACGAGGAAGGTGCGACCCGCTTCCTTCGAGATTTCAGCATACCGCTCAACCCGTCGCCTTGAACTGCTGCTGCTCCAGTTCCCTGCCAAGCCCTTCGACCACATGCGCCCAGCCTTGCCGGGTCTTTTCCTCGTGTTCGGCCCATTCGGCGCACATTTCGTGGGTCAGCGTCAGACGACTGCCGCCGCCAAGAGGCTCGATGTTGATTTCGACACGGTCGCAATTGTGGTCGTGTTCCTCGACGGAAAAGCTGAAGACCATGCGCTGCGGGCGCTTCAGTTCCAAAAAGACGCCCTGGTGGAAGGCGTCGCCGGTCGGGCGGCGGTCGACGACGAAGAAACGGCCGCCGACATGCGGATCGATATCGGCGCGGATGACGTGACCGTCATCGGTCGCAAACAGGAAGCGGCGGGCGATTTCGGGGTTGAGCCAGGCGTCGTAGACAACGGCGGGCGGCACCCTATAGGTGTGGCTGACATGCAGTTTGATGGTGCTGGCGGGCATCTATTTTCCTCCGGTAATGGCGCGCGCACTCCTCCCGTGCGCGGCCTGCGGCCATTCCGTCCGCCTCCGGAGCCGGCCTGCTCATATTTTTGCTAACAGGATTGAAATAGAGGAATTGTCGCGCCCGCCAAGAGTCTGGCGCGGAATTTACTGCATCTAAGTTTTACAGCGTTCTTTGCGCGTCTGAAAAGACGCGCGGTGCTCTCGTGCCTCAGCCGGCGAATTTACCGCTGCGCGGGAAGCCCTTTGGCACGGTGCGGCCGGCGGTGGCGCGGTCGGCCAGCCATTCGGCAAGTTCATCCTTGTTCTTCGTGAAGGTGCGGCCGGCGCTGTCTTCCCAGACGAGGCCGTCTGATATCGCGAAGCAACGGACGTCGGAAATGCCGCCATCCTTGTAACGCTGCAGACGCACGCCCTTGCCGCGCGACATTTCCGGCACCTGCGCCAGCGGGAATACCAGCAGCTTGCGGTTTTCGCCGACGACGGCGACATGGTCGCCGCTGACGGGCACGAGCAGCTGCGTTTCCTCGGGCAGCCCGACGTTCATGATCTGCTTGCCCTTGCGCGTATTGGCGACCAGTTCGGCTTCAGGCACGACGAAGCCGTTGCCGGCGGTCGAGACAATCAGTTGCTTGCGCGAGGGATCATGGACAAAAGCGGTCAGCACCGCCTGGTCGTTATCCATATCGACGATGATGCGTAGCGGCTCGCCATGACCGCGGCCGCCCGGCAGCTTGTCGCCGCCGAGCGTGAACGCCTTGCCGCCTGTCGTGACGATCAGGATCTTGTCCGTCGTCTGCGCCGGGAAGGCGATCTTCAAGCCGTCACCTTCCTTGAAGGTCAGCGTTGCCGTATCGGCGATATGGCCCTTCAATGCGCGGATCCAGCCCTTTTCGGAAATGACGACGGTGATCGGTTCCTTCTCGATCATCGCCTGCTGGATTGCTTCCTCGTCAGTCTCGGGCGCGTCGGCAAACTGGGTGCGGCGGCGGCCGACCTCCGTTGCCTTGGCGAATTTCTTCTTCACCTCACCGATTTCCCAGGCGACCGTCTGCCATTGCTTGTCGTCGGAGGAAAGCAACGCCTCGATCTCGCCCTTTTCCTTGGTGAGTTCGTCGAATTCCTTGCGGATCTCGAACTCTTCCAGCTTGCGCAAGGCGCGCAACCGCATATTGAGGATCGCCTCGACCTGATTGTCGGTGAGATCCCAGCGCGCCATCATGACCGGCTTCGGCTCGTCCTCCTCGCGGATGATGCGGATGACCTCATCGATGTTGAGGTAGGCGACCAGCAGGCCGCTGAGGATTTCGAGGCGTCTGTCGATCGCGGCGAGACGGAAGCGCGAGCGGCGCTGCAGAACTTCGCGGCGGTGGTCCAGCCACTCCCTCAGCACCTCGTTCAGCGCCATGACCCGCGGGATGCGGCCCATGGAGAGCACGTTCATGTTGAGCGGGAAGCGGCTTTCGAGCTCCGTCAGCTTGAACATCGATTCCATCAGGATCGTCGGATCGACGCTGCGTGTCTTCGGCACCAGCACGACACGAATGTCCTCGGCCGATTCGTCGCGGATATCTTCCAGCAGCGGCAGCTTGCGGGCGATCAGCAGCTCGGCGATCTTCTCGATCAGCCGCGATTTCTGCACCTGGAAGGGAATTTCGGTGATGACGATCTGGTAGCCGCCGCGACCGAGATCTTCCGTCTGCCATTTCGCCCGCACGCGGAAACCGCCGCGGCCGGTGCGGTAGCTCTCGATGATGCTGTCGCGGCTGTCGATGATGATGCCGCCGGTGGGGAAATCCGGGCCGGGAATGAATTCGACGAGTTTTTCGACGGTCGCATCCGGATGCTTGATCAGATGCAGGGCGGCATCGCAAAGCTCGTGGGCATTGTGCGACGGGATCGAGGTCGCCATGCCGACGGCGATGCCGGAGGAGCCGTTGGCGAGCAGGTTCGGAAAGGCGCCGGGAAGGACGACCGGCTCGGAATTCGATTCGTCGTAAGTGTCGCGGAAATCGACGGCATCCTGATCGATGCCTTCAAGCAGCAGCTCGGAGACCGCCGTCATCTTCGATTCGGTGTAACGCATGGCGGCGGGGCTGTCGCCGTCGATATTGCCGAAATTGCCCTGGCCGTTGACCAGCGTGTAGCGCTGCGAGAAATCCTGGGCGAGACGGGCAAGCGCGTCGTAGATCGACTGGTCGCCGTGCGGATGGTAGTTACCCATCACCTCGCCGACGATCTTGGCGCATTTTCTGAAGGCCGAGTTCGGCCTCAGCCCCATTTCGTTCATCGCATAGACGATGCGGCGGTGAACGGGCTTCAGCCCGTCGCGCACGTCAGGCAGGGCACGGTGCATGATGGTCGACAGCGCATAGGCAAGGTAACGCTGCTCGAGCGCCGCCTTGAGGTCGACCGGTTGGATATGATCGTCGTCTCCGCCGGAAGGCGGCAAAATCTCTTGTCCCATAGGTCCTGACTAGCTCAGAAGCGGCCGGCGGGCAAGGAATCCGGGCCATTACGGCTGTGGATGAAGTCTTGGGACTGACATCAAAGGATGAGACAAACGTTCCGCCGCAATTTGGACTTCGTTTGCCGTTCCTCTCAACAGAAATTTAGAGATCCGCAAATATAAAGCTGGCCCAATCCGTAGTAGCGTAACTGCAGATTTCCAACCGCCACCACGCCACCAGAGGAAACACCCCATGAACTTTTCCCGGACAACGCGGCTGATGCTGTCGGGCGCCGCCTTTTTCTCGCTCGCCGGTTCGGCTTTCGCTCTCGACGGCGCCGATCTGCTGAAGAAGCTCAACGCCGCCTATGCCGTCCAGGGCGGAACGATTTCGGCTGACGCCGTCGATATCGACGGCACGACCGCGACGCTGAAGAATGTCACCGTCAAATCGGCCGGCGGCGAAAGCCTGGCCGTCGGCGAAGTCACCCTTTCCGGCGTCGAAGAAGACGAGGATGGCGGCTATTACATCGAAGAGGCCGCCTTCCCCGATATCAACACCACGAAAGACGGCGTCACGGTAACGGCGCAGGAGCTGACGCTCGGCGGCATCTCGATCCCGGCAACGGCGGGCGGCGACACGCTCGATACTATGATGCTCTACGAAACCGCCCATACCGGCCCGCTGAAGGTGGTCAAGGACGGCGCGGAAATGTTCTCGGTGCTCGAAAGCGACGTCAACCTGACACTGCGCGAAGACGAATCCGGCTTCGATTTCGACGGCGCCTTCAAAAGCATGAAGGCCGATCTCAGCAAAGCCGAGGATCCGCAGAGCAAAGACGCGATCGAGAAGCTTGCCCTGCAGCACATCCAGGGCGACATCACCATGAAGGGCGCCTGGGAACTTGCCCCCGGCACGATCGACATTTCGGAATTTGCCTTCGACTTCACCAACATCGGCAAGCTGAACCTTGGCTTCAAGATCTCGGGCTATACGATGGCCTTCGTGAAGTCGCTGCAGGATGCGATGAAGCAATCCGAAGCCAGTGCGAACAAGGAAGAATCGCAGCAGGCGCTCGGCCTTGCCATGCTCGGCCTGATGCAGCAGCTGTCCTTCGAGGCAGCACAGGTGCGCTTCGAAGATGCCTCGATCACCAAGCGTGCGCTGGATTATGCCGGTTCGCAGCAGAACATGTCGGGCAAGCAGATGGCGGATTCGCTGAAAGCGATGACGCCGATCATGCTGGCGCAGCTCAATATCCCGGAACTGCAGAACGCCGTTTCGGCTGCCGTCAACACCTTCCTCGACGATCCGAAGAGCCTGACCGTCAAGGCCGCTCCCGAAAAGCCGGTGCCGTTCCCGACGATCGTGGGCGCCGCCATGGGTGCTCCGAACACACTGCCGCAAGTGCTCGGCGTCAAGGTTACCGCCAACGACTGATCGCTTCGATCTTGCGATGAAAGGCCCGGCAGTCCGTGAACTGCCCCCAAAGGTTGACGTCCAACTTTCGGGGGCAGTTCACGGACTGCCGGGCCTTTTCGTTTTCAGGCGTGGTGGCGGGCGACTTCAGAAATGGCGAAGTTTGCGATATCAAGCAATTCTTCAAGAGATGCGCCGTCCCTCGCCTGCACCGACATGCCCTGGATGATGGCACCGAGGAACCGTGCGAGTGCGCGAGGGTTCGTCCCGGCCTTGATATCACCCTCGCGGATGCCACGCTCGATCCTTGCCGTGAAAGCGTCCAGCGACCGACGACGCATCGCCGCAACATGGTCGGCGATCACGTCGTTCTCGCTGGCGCAATTCAGCACAGCCGTCGAAATCATGCAGCCTTTAGGATGCTCGGGAGCCGAGAAAATCTCGGCCGAGCCCCGCAATATGCACTCGAAGGCGGAGACGGTGTCGATCGGATCGCCGAGCGCGGAAAACGTGTCGGAGCCCAGCGTTCGGTATTGCTCGAGCGCGGCGCGATAGAGATCGGCCTTCGAGTTGAAGGCGGCATAGAGGCTTTGCGGCGTGATGCCCATAGCGGCAGTGAGATCGGCGATCGAGGCGCCCTCATATCCATGCGCCCAGAAGGTCTCGCGCGCCGCCGACAGCACAGTCTCGCGGTCGAAGGCCGGCGGACGGCCGCGGCGGCGGGTGGCAGGATTTTTCATGTCAGTGCTATTTTTCACAATGATCACTCTAGAAATTCAAAACGGCTTTCTATATTCAGGAACGGTCATTGTGATTATAGAAGGTTTAATCTGATGAGTCTTCCCCTCGAAATGGCAGACGCCGACAGGAATTCATCCCTTGCCGCAGCGGTTGATGCGGCAATCACAAGCGCGCTCGACGACAAACGGCTTGTGGGGACGGTGGTACTCGTTGCCCGCGACGGAGAGATCGTCCATCACCACGCCGACGGCCTTGCCGACCGCGAAAGCGGTCTGCCGATGCGCGAGGACACCATCTTCAGGCTTGCCTCCATCACCAAGCCGATCGTCACCATCGCCGCGATGCGGCTCGTCGAGCAGGCAAGAATCGGGCTCGACGACGCCGTGACGAGATGGCTGCCGGATTTCCGTCCGAGGCTGCCTGACGGCGGAGAGGCGATCATCCGCATCCGCCACCTGCTGACCCATACGTCCGGCCTTGGCTACAGCTTTTCCGAAGAGGACGGCGGTTCCTATATCAGCGCCGGCGTTTCCGACGGCCTTGCCGAACCGGGACTGCCGCTGGCCGAGAACCTGCGGCGGATCGCCAGCGTGCCGCTGCGCTTTGCGCCGGGCAGTGACTGGCAATATTCCGTCGCCATGGATGTTCTGGGCGGCATCATCGAGGCGGAAACGGGAGTGCCGTTGGGCGATGCCGTCGCTGATCTGGTGACGAAACCGCTTGGCCTTGCCGATACCGCGTTTTCCGTGCGCGACCGCCGTCGGCTTGCCGCGGCCTATATGAATGCCTCGCCGGAGCCGGCGCTGATGGGCGAGAATGCGCTGGTGATGTCGCTGATGGGTCCCATCCGCTTCGCGCCGAACCGCATCTTCGACCCCGCCTCCTATCATTCCGGCGGCGCCGGCATGGCGGGAACGGCGGGTGACGTCCTGGCCATACTCGATACCATCCGTAGGGGTGGCGCGCCGCTACTCTCGACCGAAACCGTAGGGATGATGATGACTGACCAAGCCGGCGGGCGCCGCCAGCAGCATGAACCCGGCTCCGGCTTTGGCTTCGGCTGGTCTGTTATCACCAATCCGGCCGAGGCAGGCGTCCCCTTCCCCAAGGGCACGCTGAAATGGGGCGGCGTCTACGGCCATAGCTGGTTCATCGACCCCGTCAACGGGCTGACCGTCGTTGCGCTGACCAACACGACACTGGAAGGCATGTGGGGCAAGTTCACAGTCGATCTTCGCGAGGCGATCTACGCGGCATTGTGAGCGACCGAACCAAACGAAAAGCCCGGCGATTTGCCGGGCTTTTGCATTCGGGATCAGACGATCTCAGTCCTTCTTGACCGGCGGGATCGGCCGGATAGAGAGCTCACGCAGTTGCGTCGGCGTTGCCGGGCTCGGCGCGCCCATCAGCAGGTCCTGGGCCTGCTGGTTCATCGGGAAGAGCGAGATTTCGCGCAGGTTCTTCGCGCCGACGAGCAGCATGACGATACGGT
The DNA here is from genome assembly GCF_002008365.1 of Rhizobium leguminosarum bv. viciae USDA 2370. Classification (GTDB taxonomy): domain Bacteria; phylum Pseudomonadota; class Alphaproteobacteria; order Rhizobiales; family Rhizobiaceae; genus Rhizobium; species Rhizobium leguminosarum. The sequence continues at coordinate 409,220 of NZ_MRDL01000047.1, read as the reverse complement.
CGATGCCGAAAGCAGCACCGCCATGCGGCGGCGCGCCGTACTGGAAGGCGCGGTAGAGGCCGCCGAAACGGTCTTCGACATCCTGCTGGCTGAGGCCGACCTTCTCGAAGGCGGCGACCATGGTTTCCGGCGACTGGTTACGGATCGAGCCCGAGGCGATTTCGAAGCCGTTGCAGACGGCGTCATACTGGAACGCCTTGATCGTCAGCGGATCCTGGTTCTGCAGCGCATCGAGGCCGCCCTGCGGCATGGAGAACGGGTTGTGCGCGAAATCGACCTTCTTTTCTTCCTCGCTCCATTCGAAGAACGGGAAGTCGACGATCCAGCAGAGTTCGAAACGGTCGCGATCGACGAGGTTCAGCTCTTCGCCGGCTTTGGTGCGGGCTTCACCGGCAAACTTGTAGAACTTCGCCGGATCGCCGGCAACGAAGAAGCAGGCGTCACCGTCATCGAGGCCGAGCTGGGTACGGATCGCGTCGGTGCGCTCCTCGCCGATGTTCTTTGCAAGCGGGCCGGCGCCCTCGAGCTTGTCACCTTCCTTGCGCCAGAAGATGTAGCCGAGGCCAGGCTGACCGGTCGACTGCGCCCAGGCATTCATGCGATCGCAGAACGCTCTGGAACCGCCGGTCTTGGCCGGAATAGCCCAGATCTCGACCTTCGGGTTGGAGGCGATCATGCCTGCGAAAACCTTGAAGCCGGAGCCGGCGAAATGTTCGGTGACCGCTTCCATGACGATGGGGTTGCGCAGGTCCGGCTTGTCCGAACCATATTTACGGATCGCCTCGTCGTAGGGGATGCGCGGCCATTCCTTGGTGACCGGCTTGCCTTCGGCGAACTCTTCGAAAATGCCGGTCATCAGCGGACCCATCGTGTCCCAGACGTCTTCCTGGGTGACGAAGCTCATTTCGAGGTCGAGCTGGTAGAATTCGCCCGGCAGGCGATCGGCACGCGGGTCTTCGTCGCGGAAGCAGGGCGCGATCTGGAAGTAGCGGTCGAAGCCTGCAACCATCAGCAGCTGCTTGTACTGCTGCGGCGCCTGCGGCAGCGCATAGAAGGTGCCGGGATGAATGCGCGACGGCACGAGGAAGTCGCGTGCGCCTTCCGGCGAGGAGGCCGTCAGGATCGGCGTCGTATATTCGGTGAAGCCGACATTGCCCATTTCGCGGCGCATGGCGGAGATCACCTGGGTGCGCTTGACGATGTTCTTGTGCAGCGTTTCGCGGCGAAGATCGAGGAAGCGATACTTCAAGCGGACGTCTTCCGGATAATCCGGCTCGCCGAAGACCGGCAGCGGCAGTTCCTTGGCGGCGGAGAGAACTTCGATCTCCTGCGCGTAGAGTTCGATCTCGCCTGTTGCCATGGCCTTGTTGACGGTGTCTTCGGTACGGGCCTTGACGAGGCCGTCGATACGGATGACCCATTCGCCACGCACGGTTTCCGCCATCTTGAAGGCCGGGCTGTCGGGATCGGCGACGACCTGAGTGATGCCGTAATGGTCGCGAAGGTCGATGAAAAGAACGCCGCCATGGTCGCGAACGCGGTGAACCCAGCCGGAAATACGGACGGTCGAGCCGACATCCGTCTTGCGGAGGGCGGCGCATGTGTGGCTGCGGTAGCGATGCATGATCTCAAATCCTGGCATGTGGCTTAAGACGGCACAAGGGTTCCAAGACCCTCAAGCGCCGACAAGAAAATCGGGCGGAAAAGCGCATGGACGCTCCGATTTGTCAAGGCTTGGCGCACGCGGCCGGGCGTTTGGCACGCGTTTATGGCGAGGCTGCGACCGGTATGCTGCGGCAGTTTGGCCGCGTTTCCTGTATTGATGAAGATGTCGGTCAACTTTACAAGGATCGGCATTCTCATCGTGGAGCCTCCGCATGCCTCTCCTGACCCGCCGCAACCTCTTGAAGGCATCCGCTGTCGCGGGCGCCTATGGTGTCGGCATCGGCGTTGCCGGTAAATTCGGGCTTGCCGAGGCAGCTCCCGAGCCGCAGCTGCTGACGGCAGTGAAAACCGAAGCCATGCTGACCGAGGCGGGACCGACCAGGGATATCATGAGCTGGGGTCATGACGGCATGCCGCCGGTTCTGAGGATGACAAAGGGGCGACCCTATGCGGCGCGGCTGAAAAACGGCCTCGACGAGCCGACGACGATCCACTGGCACGGGCTTCGCATCGATAATCGCATGGACGGCGTGCCGTTCATGACGCAGCCCTACATCTATACCGGCGACAGCTTCGATTATGCCTTCACGCCGCCCGATGCCGGCACCTTCTGGTATCATCCGCATTGCAACACGCTGACGCAGATGGGGCACGGCATGACCGGCATCATCGTCGTCGAAGATCCGACCGATCCGGAGTTCGATGCCGAAGTGGTGCTGAACCTGCGTGACTGGCGGCTCGGCGGCGACGGGCAATTCATCGCTCCCTTCCGGCCGCGGGACGCTGCCAAGACCGGTACCTACGGCACGGTGCGCACCGCCAACTGGCATCAGGAACCGCGATATGACGCGCCAGCCGGCGGACTGGTGCGGCTGCGCATCGCCGTGACCGACGTGACGCGGATCTTCTCGCTGAAGATGGAAGGCGCCGATGCGACCGTGATTGCGATCGACGGCAATCCGGTGCCGAAGCGCTTTTCCCTCGACCTCCTGCAGATCGGACCGGGTCAACGGCTCGATCTTGCAGTGCGCATGCCGGATGGTGAAGGTGCGGTCGCAACGCTCGAGGATATCCGCGGCACGACGCCGAAGACGATCGCCAGCCTGCGCGCGGTCGGATCATCGCTGAAGCGCGATATCGGCGATCTCGGGCCGCTTGTCGAGAATCCCGTCCCGAAAGCCGATCTTTCCGCCGCTGAGCAGATCCCGTTGATACTGAGCGCCACCGCCGAGAATGCCGCTGTTGAAAGCATCTGCGGCACGCTGGGCTACAGTTTCTGGGCAATCAACAAGGTGCCGTGGCCAGGCGATACGCCCGATCCGACGGCGCCGCTTGCGGAATTGAAGCTCGGCAAGAGCTATGTCTTTAATCTGGAGAATACTACGCCGCATGCCCATCCGATTCATCTGCACGGGATGAGCTTCACGGTGGTCTCCTCCTCGACGCGCGAGGTGATGCCGCAGGTGTCCGATACCTATCTCATTCAGCCGGACGAGAAGGTGCAGCTTGCCTTCGTCGCCGACAATCCCGGCGACTGGCTGCTGCATTGCCATATCATCGAGCATCAGAAGACGGGGATGACGAGCTATCTCAGGGTAAGCTGAGACAGCCCGCGCTTTCGCCGCGATTGCAGCTTTGCTTCGCGCCGGCGTTCGCGCCATGCCTCAGTTTAGACGTGATTCTTCGCCAGCAATGCTCGAAGCGTATGCTGTTGTATTGACATATCGAACCGAAAGGAGAAGGAAGGTTTAACCGACCTTTTCCTTGCGAATGAAATGATATGATCGAAACCACCGCCGATTTGGCGGCCGCCTGCAAAGAGCTGGCCAAGTCCGACTTCATCACCATCGACACCGAATTCCTGCGCGAAACGACCTTCTGGCCGGAGCTCTGCCTGATCCAGATGGCAAGCCCGACGACGGAAGTTCTCGTCGATCCGCTGGCCAAGGGCATCGATCTCGCCCCCTTCTTCGAGCTGATGGCCGATCCGAAGGTGCTGAAGGTCTTTCACGCGGCGCGCCAGGATATCGAAATCATCTTCAATCGCGGCAATCTCATTCCGCATCCGATCTTCGACACGCAGGTCGCCGCCATGGTCTGCGGCTTCGGCGACAGCGTCTCCTATGACCAGTTGGTCAGCCGCATCAAGAACGTCCATATCGACAAGTCGTCGCGCTTCACCGACTGGAGCCGCCGGCCGCTCTCGGACAAACAGCTGGATTATGCGCTGGCTGACGTCACCCACCTGCGCGACGTCTACCTGTCGCTGAAGGCGGAACTCGATCGCGAAGGCCGCACCTCCTGGCTCTCCGAGGAAATGGACATTCTCGAGTCGCGCGAAACCTACGACATGCATCCCGACGATGCCTGGCAGCGGCTGAAGATGCGTCTGCGCAAGCCGCAGGAGCTGGCGATCCTGAAATATGTCGCCGCCTGGCGCGAACGCGAGGCGCGGGCCCGCAACGTGCCGCGTTCGCGGGTGCTGAAGGATGATGCGATCTACGAGATCGCCCAGCAGCAACCCAAGGATACCGAGGCGCTCGGCCGTCTGCGCACCATTCCAAAGGGCTGGGAGCGCTCGACTTCCGGTGCCGCGGTCATCGAGGCCGTCAACACGGCGCTTGCTCTTCCGAAGGCCGATATGCCGCATGTGCCACGCCAGGCGCAGGCGCCCGAAGGGGCCGCTGCTGCCGTCGAATTGTTGAAGGTGCTGCTGAAGCTGATTTCGGAAAAACACGGCGTGGCGCCGAAGGTCATCGCCAACAGCGAGGATCTCGACAGGATCGCCGCCGAGGGCGAGAAGGCCGAAGTGGCTGCCCTGCACGGCTGGCGGCGCGATCTTTTCGGCGAGCCGGCACTGCAGCTGATCCAGGGCGCAATCGCCTTGCGTTTCGTCGACCGGAAGGTCGAAACCGTCAGCCTCTGAGGTTGCTGCCTAACTCCTTAAATCGGACTCGATTTAAGGGTAAAATTATGCAGCAATTCAAAGTGCTACAGCGTCCTTAGTGGCTCTCGAAAAGACACGCTAAGGACGCTGTAGTTTCGAATTCGCTTGACGGTTTTTTCCGGCCTGAAACAATGGGCGGGAAGTGACATCACGGCGCAGAGGCGGCATGCGGGAAATATCTCCGACGCAGAATTGGATCCTGATCGCGATCGTCCTCGCGGCCAGCGGCGTCATGTATGATCTGATGTTCTACTCCAACCAGACGCCCGTCATTGGCGCGATCTTCGCGCTCTTCATCGGCATGCCGATCATCGCCTTCGAGCGCAAGGTGCTGTTTCGCCGGCTCTACAGGCGCATCCAGAAGCTGCCGACCTTCGCCTTCATCATTACCGAGCTGGTGATCTACGAGATCCTGATGAGCATCGGCTTTGCCTGCGCCGGCCTGCTGCTCTGGTCGTTCGCCATGCTGAAGCCGGCATCGCTCCTCGATCTCGTCATCATGCCGTTCGAGGTCTTCCTCTATGCGCTGACGGTCTGCGCGCTGCTGATCTTCGTCTTGCGCGTGCGAGAGCTGCTCGGCCGCGAGGTTTTCCTCAGCATGCTCATTAGCCGCTACCGCAACCCGGTTAGGGAAGAGCGTGTCTTCCTGTTCATCGATCTCGTCGATTCGACGGCTTTTGCCGAAAAGCACGGCGACCTCAGGGCGCAGCAGCTGCTGAGCTCGCTGTTTGCGACTTTCGCCGAACCGGTCAGGCGCCACAAGGGCATGATCAACGACTATGTCGGCGATGCGGCGATCATCACTTGGCCGCTTGCCCGCGGCGTCAAAAATGCGCGCTGCGTGCGCTGCATCTTCGATATCCTCGGCGATATCGAAGCCAATGCCGCCGGCTGGCGGAAAAGCTATGGGCAGGTGCCGAAGCTCCGCGCCGCCCTTCATGGAGGCGAAATCATCACCGCCGAAATCGGCGTCGACCATCACAAGATCAGCTATTTCGGCGACACGGTGAACACCACTGCCCGGCTGGAGACGCTCTGCCGCAGCCTGAACCGGCCGGTGCTGATCTCCACTGAGCTTGCCCGGCGCATGAACTTTCCCGACGACGTCAGCTGCGAGGATCTCGGCACTCACGCCGTGAAGGGGCGCGGCCAGGCGCTCGGCGTGATGGCGCTTTCCTCGCGCGCAGTCACCGTGTTGAACACGCCGGCGGTCATTCTGCACGGCTGAGCAAGGGCTCTGCCGCATCGGCCCGAAAATCGGAATCGATTTTCGGAAAGCACGATGCGAGAATTGAAAGTGTTGCAGCGTCCTTTGCGCGTCAGAGGAGACGCGCTGCGCTGTAAGTACGTCACCAAAGCTTCACCCAACCGTCAATTCGCTGACATTAAAGCCCTGCTAAGCGGAAGGCCTTTGCAATCCGTTCCACGGGGATATTATGAAGAACGTCCTTTTTGCTTCCGTATCGCTTTTCATCCTGGTCGCCGGCTCCGCTTCGGCCGACCAGCAGCAGTTCCCGGCCAAGCTCGCCGGCCAGGCGATCCTGCCTGCCAACACCATGGTTCCGGCACCGGCCGACGCCCCCGAATTCCTCAAGTATGCTGGCAAGTTCACGACGCCTGACCGCAAGCGCACCGAAGCGCTCGGCACCGTTCCCGGTAAGGACGGCGCCCGTGTCACCGATCTGAAGCTTCCCTTCGACGGCCAGCCGATCCAGGGATTCTCCGGCGTCAAGACGATGACCGACGGCACGTTCTGGACGCTCTCCGACAACGGCTTCGGCTCGAAGTCCAACTCGTCGGACTCCATGGTTTTCCTGCACCAGATGAAGTTTGACTGGGCCGGCAACAAGGCTGAGGTCGTCAAGAACCTCTTCCTCTCCGACCCCAACAAGATTGCTCCGTTCCCGATCGTGCTTGAAGGTACTGACACGCGCTATCTCACCGGTGCCGACTTCGACATCGAATCGATCCAGCCGGTTGCCGACGGCTTCTGGCTCGGCGACGAATTCGGTCCCTACATCCTGAAGTTCGACACCGCTGGCCGCCTCACCGACGTCATTCCGACGACGCTCGACGGCAAGCCGGTGCTTTCGCCCGACAATCCGCTTCTCTCGGTTCCATCAAACCCGGCCGCCAAGATGCCGGTCTTCAACCTGAAGCGCTCCGGCGGCTTCGAAGGCCTCGCTATGTCGAAGGACGGCGCCAAGCTCTACGGCCTGCTCGAAGGGGCCATCTACAAGGATGACGGCACTGTGGAAACCATCGATGGCCACACCGCCATCCGCGTCATCGAATTCGATGTCGCCTCCAAGAAGTGGACCGGCCGCAGCTGGCTTTATCCGTTCGAAGACAAGGGGGTATCGATCGGCGACTTCAACATGCTCGACGACACCACCGCTCTCGTCATCGAGCGCGATAACGGCGCCGGCACGACGGACAAGGCCTGCGCCGATCCGAAGCAGCCGAAGCCGGATTGTTTCGAAGCTCCGGCCGTGCTGAAGCGCGTCTACAAGATCGAGTACAACGATGCCAATGTCGGCAAGGCGGTCCGCAAGATCGGCTATATCGACCTCCTGAACATCCAGGACCCCGACAACAAGAAGAAGGCCGGCAGCAAGGACGGCGTCTACGACATGCCATTCGTGACGATCGAAAACGTCGACCGCGTCGACGCCACGCACATCATCATCGGCAACGACAACAACCTGCCCTTCTCGGCCGGCCGCGCCGTCGACAAGGCTGACAATAACGAGTTCAGCCTGCTCGAAGTCGGCGAGTTCCTGAACGCGAAGTAATTCGGCGTTCTGGTGTGAAATGCAGAGGGTGGCGCGAAGGCGCCGCCCTTTTTGTTCTTGGCTGCTTAGGTTGCGTTCCTGACGACGTGCCGTGGCACAGACCTATTCAAACCGAAACGCCAACCGCTTGTTTGTCAGCCTCGACAGCTGCTGCAGGCGGCCGTCCAGGCGCTCGCCGGCGAAATCGCGATATTCGGGAGGCACGACGAATTCGAGGTCGAGGTCCGGGCTCGACGATTTGCGGAAGGTCAGGTTCTTGACGATGCCGGGCATCGAGGCAGAGAAGAGGTAGACGACGCGCAGCATGCCGCCGAGCAGCTTGGCGCGCTCGATGAGCTGGGGCGTGGCAATCTGCGCCAGCGGACCGGTGGCGCCGTCGTCATGCAGGCCTTCGAAACGGTAATAGTTGGAAAGCGCGATAAAGGCGCGGCCGGGATGACTGATGCCGACGAAGGAAGAGTGGGCGATGACGTTCAGCGCCTGCAGGCCGCGATAGTCAGGATGGGCGCGCCAGCTGATATCGGCAAGCAGACAGGCGGCCTGGCGGTAGCGGCTTTCCTCTTCAGTTTCCTGGATGCCGAAAAGGGGCATCATGCGGCCGGTCCATTCCGCCAACTCGCGGGCATGCTCCGGCGAACGGGCACGCAGAATTGCCAGTTCTCCGGCGGCGGCAAGCAGCGGATCGGCGCGGCGCTCGGCCTCCGACAGCAGCGAATAGAGATATCCCTCGCGCACACCCTGCGCCGAGAAGGAAATCAGCGACGGCTTCATTGCACTCAGCACTTCCTTCATGGCGACGGCGCCGAAAGGCAGCAGCGAACGGCGGTGCTTGGAAACGGCCTGCAGTGCCGGCTCCCTGGAGTCGCGCGCGGTCACCACCTGGTCGAGGAACTGCATCATTCCTTCGAACGACACCTCATAGCCCTGCATCATGTGCAGCGGATAATGAGTGATTTCCATGTGCAGCTTGGCGATGTTTCGCCAGGTTCCGCCGACGGCGTAGAAGGTGCGCCCCTCGCCTTTCGACAGCAGCTTTGCCGTCTTCAACTGCTTGCGGGCAAAGGTCTGGGCCTTGGAGAGCGAACCGCCGGCATATTCCGACAGGCGCAGGCCGCCGAGCGGCAGCGTGATGCCCTTGCCGAACTCCTTGCCCTTGATATCGATCAGTTCCAGCGAGCCGCCACCGAGGTCGCCCGCAATGCCGTCAGGATTGTAGAAACCGCTGATGATGCCGAGCGAGGCGAATTTCGCCTCCTCCTCACCCGAGAGTACGCGGACCTTGCGTTTAAGGATGGTTTCCGCCTGATGAATGAAATCAGGACCGTTGCTCGCCTCGCGCGCAGCCGCCGTCGCCAGCACATACATGGTGGCAGCGCGGGCCTGGTCTGACAGAGCCTTGAAACGGTGCAGCGCCGCCAGAGCCCGCGCGACGCTGTCTTCGTCCATCTTGCCGGTAAGAGCGACGCCCTTGCCGAGGCCGCAGAGGACCTTTTCGTTGAACAGGACGGTTGGCGAACGGGACATGCCTTCGTAGACGACAAGACGAATCGAATTCGATCCAATATCGACGACGGAGACCGGGGCGATCCCCGGAAGGCGCCCCTGGGCTTCAGATTCAACCATTTAGGTCCAGTTTTACTTGTTGTTGCGGCCTTCGAGCAGGCCGGCGATCAGCTTCGGCGCACTGGACTTCAGAGCTTCACCACGGCCCGACAGGCTCGGATTGGTCATGAAATACTGCTGCGCATTGAACGGTTCTTCGCCCCTGCGCACTTCCATGCGTCGCGACGTACCGTCGGGCAATATCTCGTAGCTTTGTTGATTGTCAATCACGTTGCCGAGCATAATCTGTGACAAGACCTGCTCGTGAACAGTCGGATTCGTCAACGGAACCATGGTTTCGACACGGCGATCGAGGTTTCTCGGCATCATGTCGGCCGAGCCGATGTAAACCAGCGCCTTGTCGGACGGCAGGCCGTGGCCATTGCCGAAGCAGAAGATGCGGCTGTGCTCGAGGAAGCGGCCGACGATCGACTTGACGCGGATCTTTTCCGAAAGGCCGGGCACCTGCGGACGCAGGCAGCAGATGCCGCGCACGACGAGGTCGATCTCGACGCCGGCATGGCTGGCGCGATAGAGCGCGTCGATGATGTCGGGGTCGACAAGCGAATTCATCTTCATCCAGATCGCGGCCGGCGCGCCGTTCCTGGCATGCTGAATCTCTTCCTCGATGTGGCGCAGGATGCGCGGGCGCATCGTATAGGGCGAGATCGCGAGCTGCATGCCCTGCTCCGGTTCGCCGTAGCCGGTAATGAAGTTGAAGATGTTCGCCATGTCGTGGGCGATGACGGGATTGCAGGTGAAATAGGACAGGTCTGTATAGATCTTCGCGGTGATCGGGTGGTAGTTGCCCGTTCCGAGGTGGCAATAGGTTCGCAGCTTGCCTTCCTCGCGCCGAACGACCATCGACATCTTGGCGTGGGTCTTGAGCTCGATGAAGCCAAAGACGACCTGCACGCCGGCGCGCTCGAGATCGCGCGCCCAGCGGATGTTCGCCTCTTCGTCGAAGCGGGCCTTGAGCTCGACCAGCGCCGTCACCGACTTGCCGGCTTCGGCGGCGTCGATCAGCGCGCGGACGATCGGGCTGTCGTTGGAGGTGCGGTAAAGCGTCTGCTTTATCGCCAGGACGTCAGGATCGCGCGCAGCCTGGAGAAGAAACTGGACCACGACGTCGAAAGATTCGTAGGGGTGATGGACGACCATGTCCTTTTCGCGGATGGCGGCGAAGCAGTCGCCGGCATGTTCGCGGACGCGCTCGGGAAATCGCGCATTGTAGGGGGCAAACCTGAGATCTTCGCGCGGCGCCTTGGTAATCTCGGACAGGGTGTTCAACGCCAGAAGGCCCGGCAGAACGGCGACGCGATTATCAGGGATATTGAGCGCCTGGACGACGAACTGACGCAGCGAGGCCGGCATTTCCGAGTCGGTCTCGATGCGGATGACCTTACCGCGGCGGCGGCGTTTCAGCGCCGTTTCGAAGAAGCGGACGAGATCCTCGGCCTCTTCCTCGACTTCGATATCGCTGTCGCGGATGACGCGGAACGTACCGGAGCCCTGCACCTCGTAACCCGGGTAGAGCCGGTGGATGAAGATGTTGGCGACATCTTCCAGCGTGATGTAGCGGATCGTGTTTCCATCATCCGGCAGACGGACGAAGCGGTCGAGCGCCACCGGCAGGCGCAGCAGCGCCGTCATCGGCTCGCGGCCATTCTTGCTAACGAGCTGCAGACCGATCGAGAAGCCGAGATTCGGAATGAAGGGGAACGGGTGGGCAGGATCGATCGACAACGGCGTCAGGACCGGGAAGATCGCCTGTTCGAATTCGGCGGCCAGCCACTGGCGGTCGGCATCGCTCAAGGCGCCGGGGCGTACGATCAGGATGTCTTCCTTGGCGAGATATTGTTGCAGGACGGCCAGCGAGGCCTGCTGCTCCATCTGCAGATGGTCGATCTCCTGCAGGATCGAATCGAGCTGCTCGGCCGGCGTCTTGCCGTCGGGACTGCGGATGGCGATGTTCTGGCGTACCTGGCCCTCGAGGCCGGCGACACGCACCATGAAGAATTCATCGAGGTTGGCGGCCGAGATCGACAGGAAGCGGACGCGCTCGAGCAGCGGATGCTCGGTATTCAACGTTTCTTCCAGGACACGGCGGTTGAATTGCAGCCAGGAGAATTCTCGGTTGATGAAGCGCTCGGGGCTCTTGAGCAGCTCTTCCAGCGGGGGGGTGTTGTCGTTGATTTCCGGAGTGAGTTCCTGATGTTCTGCGACTGCGCTGTCCATGGTCCGCTTACCCCGTTTTCAATCGCCAAAGGCAATTATATCAGTTTGACGACGGAACTGTGACAGTCAATCGGCCGGTTCCGAATTTCCCAATTCATTCAATACTTCGGCAGCAAGAGACCGGGTGATTTTGGTGCCTCGCGACAGGGCCAGCCGGTCAAGCCTTTCGACGATCGTCTGGGCCGCGTTCAGCGACCGCTCCATCCGGTTCACGATATAGAGCACGAGTTTGTCATCTATATAAAGCTGCCGGTCGGCGAAGAGCTTGACGATCACCTGCGACAACAGCGCCTCATCGGGTTCGCCGATCTCGACGACGGTTGCCGCTTTCAGGCGCGAGCGCAGATCGGGCAGCAAAACTGGCCACGACATCGGCCAGAGGCGGCTGGTGATCAACAGGCTGGTGCCGTTTTCGCGCACGCTGTTGATGACATGGAAGAGCGCGTTGTCGTCGAAGCCGAGGCGGTCGGCGTCCTCGAACAGCACCGGGCCGGCGGCGGCGGCAACCGCGGCGTCCGAGCCAAGCTCGGGATGGATGTCGACGGCGCCGCTCAATTCCCGCCAGATGCGGGCGAGATGTGATTTTCCCGAGCCGACGGGGCCGGCGAGCACGACAACCGGTGATGGCCATGCCGGCCAGGCATCGACGATCGAAACGGCGGCGGCAAGACGCTCCGAGATCAGGAGGTCGTCGCGCCCGCTTGCGGCATCGTGCGAAAAGACCAGCGGCAGCTGCTCTCCGGCTTTGCGCTTCGGATCAGCGTTCTTCACGTCATTCATTGGGAACTGATTTCGTCTTCCGGGCGCGGCCACTGAGCGACCCGCCAAAATAAAGATCACTCTGAAGGTAGCGTGAAAGCGCGAAACGAACAAGGACGCCGACGGCGGCGGCGGCCGGCACCGCGACCAGAAGCCCTACGAAACCGAAGAGCGCGCCGAAGGCAAAAAGCGCAAACATCAGCCAGACCGGATGCAGGCCGACGCTCGAGCCGACGAGCTTCGGCTGCAGAATGTTGCCTTCTAGGAACTGGCCACTGAAGAAGACGACGAGCACCAGGCCGATCCAGGGATAATCGGGCCAGAATTGCACAAGCGCCACGCCGATGGCGAGCACGAGGCCAACCATCGAGCCGACATAGGGAATGAAACTGATCATGCCGGCGAAGAGGCCGATCAGCAGGCCGAAATTCAGCCCGACAAGAGAAAGGCCGACGGCATAATAGATGCCGAGGATGAGGCAGAGCGAGCCCTGGCCGCGGATGAAACCGGCGATCGCCTGGTCGATCTCCTTGGCGATCTGGCGGACATCGCCGACATAGTCGCGCGGGATCCACTGGTCGACCTTGGCAACCATACGGTCCCAATCGAGCAGGATATAGAAGGCGACGACGGGGGTGACCACGAGCAGCGATATGACGTCGACGATCGCCTTGCCCGAATTCCAGATCTGCGCGAAGAGCCCGGTGAGGAAGCCCATGCCCTCCGACAGGATGCCGGAGAGATTGTCCTTGATCGTGCCCATCTGGTTCTCGACCCAGTCCGGCAGCAGCGAATTCTGCGCCTGCGTGATGAACTGCTGTAATTGGCTGATATAACCCGGCAGACGCTGAGCGAAATCGTTGAACTGGCTGATGAGCACCGGAATGAGGATCATCAGCGCCAGCGTGAAGACGATGACGAAGGCGACGAGAATGCCGATGGTCGCCATCATGCGGCTCAGACCCAGGCGTTCAAGCCGGTCAGCCACCGGATCAAGGAAATAGGCAATCGCCATGCCGGCGATGAAGGGCAGCAGGATCGAGCTGAAGACATAAAGGAAGACGATGAAGAAGACGAGCACTACCAGCCAGAAGAAAATCTGACGCTTGAGACTGTTGCCGCTGACATGCTGTGGCATCGCTTCCCCGCTGATCACTCGCCGCCGCCAAACGCCGCACCCGAACCGGAGCGGCCATTCAGCACATAGGATGCAGGCGCAAAGATGGTCAACCCTGTCGTGCCAAATCCCCGAAAGGCTGGAGGAAGACGCGGGAAATTGGGGGCTTTTGCCATGCAACGCTTGCATAAACGCCCCTGTCATGCAATTGCGACCGGCAGATGACGCGGCACGTTTGCCGCTTGAAATAGCCATCGGAGACCAGCATGAGCCAGTCTGGGAAAAACGGCCTGACATATAGCGATGCGGGCGTCGATATCGATGCCGGAAACCTCCTCGTCGAGAAGATCAAGCCGGCGGTGCGCTCGACGCGCCGTCCCGGCGCCGACGGCGAGATCGGCGGCTTCGGCGGGCTCTTCGACCTCAAGGCCGCAGGCTTTACCGATCCGGTTCTCGTCGCCGCCAATGACGGCGTCGGGACCAAGCTGAAGATCGCGATCGATGCCGACTATCACGACACCGTCGGCATCGACCTCGTCGCCATGTGCGTCAACGATCTCGTGGTGCAGGGCGCCGAGCCGCTGTTCTTCCTCGATTACTTCGCGACCGGCAAGCTCGACCCCGACCAGGGCGCGGCTATCGTCGGCGGCATTGCCGCCGGCTGCCGCGAGGCCGGCTGCGCGCTGATCGGCGGCGAAACGGCCGAGATGCCCGGTATGTATTCCTCCGGCGACTACGACCTCGCCGGCTTTGCCGTCGGTGCTGCCGAACGCGGCAAGCTCCTGCCATCAGGCGATATTGCCGAGGGTGACGTGATCCTCGGCCTTGCCTCCTCCGGCGTCCATTCCAACGGCTTTTCGCTGGTGCGCAAGATCGTCGAACTGTCCGGCCTCGACTGGAGCGCAGCCGCACCGTTTGCCGAAGGCCGGCTGCTCGGCGAAGCCCTGCTCGAGCCGACCCGCATCTATGTGAAGCCGCTTCTGAAGGCGATCCGTGAGACCGGCGCCATAAAGGCGCTGGCGCACATCACCGGCGGCGGTTTCCCGGAAAATATTCCGCGCGTCCTGCCGAAGCACCTGGCGGCCGAGATCGATCTTGACGCCGTCAAGGTTCCGCCGGTGTTTTCGTGGCTCGCCAAGACGGGCGGCGTCGAATCCAGAGAAATGCTGCGCACCTTCAACTGCGGCGTCGGCATGATCGCCGTCGTCGCCGCTGAGAACGTCGCGGCGGTTTCCGAGGCACTCGAAGCTGAGGGCGAGACTGTCATCACGCTCGGCCGCATGATCGTCCGCGACGAAGGCGCTGCCGGCACGGTCTACAAGGGTACGCTTGCCATATGAGCTCGCCGCGCAAACGCGCCGTCGTCTTCATATCAGGCAGCGGCTCCAACATGATGGCGCTGGTTGCGGCGGCGAAAGCAGCCGACTACCCGGCCGAGATCGTCGGGGTGATCTCCGATAAGGCGGATGCCGGCGGGCTTGCCAAGGCTGATGCCGAAGGCATTTCCACCTTCGCTTTTCCCCGCAAGGACTACGCCAGCAAGGATGCGCATGAGGCGGCGATCTTTTCGGCGCTCGACGAGCTTAAACCCGATATTCTCTGCCTGGCAGGCTACATGCGGCTGCTGACGGCGACATTCATCCAGCGTTACCAAGGCCGGATGCTCAACATCCACCCTTCCCTGCTGCCGCTATTTCCCGGCCTGCATACGCATCAGCGGGCGATCGACGCCGGCATGCGGATCGCCGGCTGCACGGTGCATTTCGTCACCGAAGGCATGGATGAGGGGCCGGTGATCGGCCAGGCGGCTGTGCCGGTTCTCTTGGGCGATACGGCCGAAAGCCTTGCCGCGCGCGTGCTCACCATCGAACACCAGATCTATCCGCAGGCCTTGCGGCTGTTTGCCGAAGGTCGAGTGGCGATGGAAGGCGGCAAAGCCGTCGGCGCGGAGGCCGCGACCGCCGCACCCAAGGCTCAACTGATTTCGCTCATCGGCGACCGAGCTTAAGCCGCCAAAGCCCTTAACGGATGGAGGGTGCCGTCGCTGTAGACGAAGCGACCGGCGCGGAAGGTGGCGCGGATGCGATTGATATCGCCCGGCTCGACCACGACGAGATCGGCGCGCTGGCCGACGGCGATCTCGCCGCGATCCGACAGGCCGGCGGAACGGGCCGCATTGCCGGTCGCCATGGCAACGGCTGCCGGCAGGCCGCCTTCCACCATGTCGGCAAGCTTGAAGATGCCGGGCACGAAGGCAGCCGGATGGTAATCGGCGGCGATGACGCTGAGCAGCCCGGCCTTGGCGGCGTCGAGCGCGCTGAGATTGCCCGACATAGACTGGCCGCGCAGCGCGTTCGGCGCACCCATCAGCGTCCAGAGACCGCGGCGGCGCGCCTCTTCCGCTGCAGCTGCGGTGACGGGAAACTCGCTGATGGTGACGCCAAGATCGTGCATCTCGGCGACTTTTTCGACGCTGTCATCGTCATGTGAGGCAAGCGACAGCTTGTGCCTCAGCGACAGCGCGACGATCTCCTTCAGCTTGGCCTCGATGTCCGGATTGTTGCGCATGGCGATGCGCTTGGCGACGATCTCCGCGGCCATGTCCTCGGAGATGGCGCGGCGCTCGGAAATGCTGAGGATGTAGCTCTGCAGGTTGTTGTACTGGCCCTGGCCCGGCGTGTGGTCGGTCAGGGAGACCATGTCGATCTGGTCGGCATTCAGCAGGCGCTCAAGCGCGGGAGCTGCCCCGACATTGGTGATTTCGTAACGGGCGTGAACGCGGTGATCGATCAGCAGATCATCCCGCAAGCGATTGATGCCCTCGATCACTGCGGAGGTGGTCTCCAGCGAACGGACATGGCCGTAGACGCTCTCGGTCGCAAAGGAGACGGCGGCGAACGCCGTCGTGACACCGGCGGCGGCAAGCTTCTTGTCGAGTTCGTGGATGCCGAAATCGATCGGCATCGTCGCGTTTGGCCGTGGGGCGATCTCGCGCTCGATCATGTCGCCGTGCAGATCGACGAATCCGGGCATCAGCAGCCGCCCGCCGCCATCGATGGCAGCACCGGCGACCGGCTCCGGCCTGATCTCGGCGATGGCGCCATCCTCAACACGCACGGAACCTTCACTCACCACCTCGTTTGGGAGAACGAGGGTGAAATTGCTGAGCCACATGGGCTTTCTCCTGACCGCATCCGAGATTGACAAACCGCAGCGGATAGAACCGCTTCGTGACAGTCGTATGAAATTTCCAACGTTGTCACCTTAAAGCTGAAACTTGCGCTTTGGAATTGGTTGGATGCGCTCGCCCCTCGGATTCACGGCCATAGATCCAGCCGGCGCCTGTCCAGGAGCCAACGCCCCTGGTTACCGCGTTGACTAGTTATAAAATAACTAGTAACACTATTACTATGAAAACGATCAAACGCTCTCCAATCGCGCTCGCCGTCCTTGCAATGCTCATGGAAGAACCGCTGCATCCGTACCGAATGCAGCGACTCATCAAGGAGCGCGGCAAGGACGAGGTGATCAATGTCACGCAGAGGGCGAGCCTTTATCAAACAATCCAGCGGCTCGAACGCGAGGGTTTGATCACCCCGCAGAAAACAGTTCGGGATGACAAGCGTCCCGAGCGGACCGTGTACGAGATAACCGAGAAGGGCCGCGAGATCGCGCTGGAATGGATGCGGGCGATATTGTCGACCTTAACGCGGGAATATCCGGAATTCCCCGCAGCCATGTCATTTCTTCCTCTGCTTACGCCTGATGATGTGGCGAGCCAGCTTGAGCTCAGAGCAAAAGCCATCGAGTCAGAACTTCGCCGGATAGACGAAGTCCTGCAGGAAGCGCAGGCCGTTCCAAGGCTCTTCCTTCTCGAGATGGAATATCTCCGAGTGCTTCACGCAACCGAATTGTCCTGGGTCAACAGCGTTGTCGGGGACCTCAGCGCCCAGCGCATTACCTGGACACAGGAGTGGCTGAGGCAGATCGCCGCCAAGTTCTCCATCGACCCCAAACTCGACCAGGATTAGCACCATGAAGGTTTTGATTATCGGCGCCGGGACTGGCGGTCTAGCACTCGCACATCTGCTTAAGCAGGCTGGGGTTTGCATAGCGGTGTATGAGCGCGACCTTGCGCCGAACACCAACAGCGGTGGTTATCGCGTTGGCATCAGCCCGGCTGGAAGCCGAGCGCTGAAAGCCTGTATCCCCGGTGAACTCTACGATCTCTATGTCGCCACCTGCGCCAGGTCGCCGCGCTATTTCAACATGCTCACTGAACAGCTGGGCGAAGTGCTGAGCTTCGATATCGATGATGCAGGCCCGAACGCTCTCGACGATGAAAGGAATGTTATTCGAAAGACGCTGAGGCGGGTTCTGCTCAGGGGACTTGAAGATGACGTCTTCTTCGGGAAAGCGCTTCAAGGTTACTCAAATAACGCCGACGGGTCGGTCACCGCCAGCTTTCAGGATGGAAGCCTCGCGACGGGAGATGTGCTGGTGGGCGCTGACGGCACGAACTCCGCGGTACGCAGGCAACGCTTGCCGGAAGCGCGTTTGGAAGACACCGGAATCGTATCGCTCGGGGGCAAAATTCCTATGACGGTCGAGACGAAAGCTCTGCTGTCGGACAAAATGTTCAAAGGCATGTCGCTGATTATGGCACCGATGGGCTTCGGCGCAATCATTCACTCGCTCGAGTTCGTCGACAGCCGAAGCGACCCTAGTGTCGCTGCTCGTTGGCCGGATTTCGTCGAGGCACTCGACGAGGACAGCATCGGCTGGGGCATATGGGGCGCTCGGCAGAATTGCCCGCGGGATCCGGCCGGCCTGAGCGGCGAACAATTGAGAGAGCTGGGGCTGGAGCTCGCTCGGGACTGGCATCCGCATTTGCGTACTCTGATCCGCATGACGGAGCCGTCGACGATCCGCGATATCAAGGTGAGGACCTCGGTCCCGCTGACGCCTTGGACGAGTTCGAATGTCACTTTGCTCGGTGACGCCGTCCATACGATGACACCCGGACGAGGCGCGGGCGCCAATACAGCGCTTCGCGACGCCGCTCTGCTTGGACGCATGCTGGTCGAAGCGGACCAGGGACGAAAGCCGCTCGTCGAAGCCATACATGCCTACGAAGTCGAGATGCTTCGCTACAGTACCGAAGCAGTCCGAGAATCGAAAAAGCAGATGGATGCCGGCGATCTGGCCCATCGGCCGATTGTCGGCAGACTTCAGCTCGCTGTCATGCGCGGCGTGATGCGCATCATCAACGCGATGCCTGCACTCAAGCGGCGCGCCTTTCGGCAGATGATGCGAGTTCGCGGGGAAAACTAAGACGGTCGCGGATCATCTCGATCCGCCCGAGGCAACTTGACGAACCAGGCCTCCATCGCCCTGCCCGCTATCGAAGTTTGCCCCTGTTCAACAGTGCCCACTGTAGAAGCACGATCGTTTTGGCGTCGAAGATCTCGCCGGTTTCGATCATCGCCGCAGCCTCGTCGAGCGGGGTTTCGAGGACCTCGATATCCTCGTGTTCCTCGTCCAGACCGCCGCCTTCCGCCACGCGGTCGGCAGTGTCGATGAGGGCTGCGAAGAAGTGGACGACTTCGGTGATGGCACCCGGCGAGGTATAGGACTTGAACAGGAAGCGCGCATCGCGCAGGCGATAGCCGGTCTCCTCCATCGCCTCGCGACGGATCGCCGCTTCGGGATGGTCATCGTCGAGAAGGCCGGCCGGCACCTCGATCATCCAGGCGGGATCGCCGTTGAGATGGACGGCAAGGCGGAACTGGCGGACGAGAACGACGAGGTCGCGCTTGGGATCATAAAGCAGGATGCAGGCAGCGGGCGTGCGGTGATAGATCTCCCGCTTCAGCCCTTGGGTTGCGCCCTTGCGGTCGATATAGTCGAGCAGATAGCTGCTCAGCCGCGTCCACCCATTCGACAGTGTTTCTTCGCTGACGATCTTCACCCGGGATTTCGGCTGCATCATGCTGGGTCCCTGCGAAGCCAGACCTTGTTGTCGTGCACGGCGGCCCCACCATAGGGCGCGACAGGGTCGGCGCCAGTCAAGACATTGATACCCTCGCCGTCGACATGCGCCTTGTTTGGCCAAAGCCCCTCGGCGATCAGCACGCCGGATTTCACCTCGGTGGTGACGCGGGCGTGAATGCGCAGATCGCCGCGGCTATTGCCGATGCGGACGAGATCGCCATGGGCGATACCGTTGGCTTCGGCGTCGGCTGGATTGACCATCACTTCAGGGCGGCCCTCCTTCTGGCGAGAGGTCTTGGTCTCGGAGAAGCTCGAATTCAGGAAGTTGCGCGCCGGCGACGTGGCGAGCCGGAAGGGATGCTCGGGATCGGCGACTTCGATGACATCGACCTGATCCGGGAAGGGCGGAAGTTCGGCATGTGGCCCGAGCGCGCCGATAGAAACCGGCGGCTTGTTGGGAGCCGGCTGATTGATCCAGTCCGGGCGGAAATGGAACTTGCCATCCGGATGGGCAAAGCCGTTCAGATAATGCGCCTCCTCGAAAACGGGCTGGCGATCGAACCATTTGTATTCGAGGAAATGGTCGTAATCCGGCAAGCCACTCGATTCGAGAATGCGGTCGACCATTTCGCGGGCAGTGAAGCCGAAGCCGGGGCGATCGGCGACACCGAGGCGTTTGGCCAGTTCCTCGATGACGAAGAGATTGGTGCGCACGGTTGGCGGCGGCTCGACCAGCTTCGGCCCCAGCAGGATATGGTTCTGGCCGCCGGCCCGGTAGATGTCATCGTGCTCGACGAACATCGTTGCCGGGATGACGATATCGGCGACCTCGGCCGTCTCGGTCATGAACTGCTCGTGGACGGCAACGAAAAGATCGTCGCGGGCAAAGCCGCGTCTGACGAGGCGCTGCTCGGGCGCGATGTTTGCGGGATTGGTGTTCTGGATCAGCATTGCCGTCACCGGGCCGCGATGGCGTAGCGCCACCGGATCGCCGGTCAGGACGCGGCCGATCTGCGACTGATCGAGCATGCGGATATCGGCATCCTTCATCGACCGGCCGGTCAGTTCGGCGCTGTTCATGCGGAAGATGTCGCTGTTCGAATGGAAGGCACCGCCGCCCTCATATTGCCAGGAGCCGAGAACGGTGGCGATCGAGGCAGCCGCATGCATGGCGACCGCGCCGTTGCGCTGGCGAGTGAAACCATAACCCAGGCGGAAGAAGGTTTTCTTCGTCGTGCCGACGAGGCTGGCAAAGGCTTCGATCTCCTCGACAGAAAGGCCGGTGATGGCAGCGGCCCATTGCGGCGTCTTGGTTTTCAGATGCGCCTCGAGACCGGCGGGATCATCGGCATATCTCGCCATGTATTCACAGTCGGCGTAACCGTCGCGGAAAGCGATGTGCATGACGGCGCAGGCGAGTGCGGCATCGGTGCCCGGTTTGACGATCAGCGCCATGTCGGCCTGCTTCATCGTCGGATTATCGTAGATGTCGATGACGACGATCTTCGCGCCGCGCTCCTTGCGCGACTTGATGGCGTGGGTCATCACGTTGACCTGCGTCGAGACCGCGTTGGTGCCCCAGATGACGACGCAATCGGTGCGGCCCATCTCGCGCGGATCGGGACCGCGCAGCGTGCCAGTCGCCATGGTGAAGCCGGTCCAGGCGGGGTTGGTACAGATCGAGGAGAAGAAGCCGGAGTAACGCTTGGCATGACGCAGGCGATCGATGGAATCGCGCTGCACCCAGCCCATGGTGCCGGCGTAGAAATAGGGCCAGATCGCCTCGCTGCCGTCCCTTGCCTCGGCCTTCACAAAGGCTTCGGCGATCTCATCCAGCGCATCGTCCCAGGAAATCTGCTGCCACTGCCCTGCCCCTTTGGCGCCGGCGCGGCGTAGAGGATGCATTAGGCGGTCGGGATGGTAGAGCCGCTCGGCGTAGCGGGCGACCTTGGCGCAGATGACGCCGGACGTGTAAGAATGGTCATTGGCGCCGCGCACACGGCCGATGCGGCCATCCTCCGATATATCGACCTCCAGCGCGCAGGTGGAGGGACAGTCATGCGGACAAGCGGTGTGGCCCACCCTTTTGTCCGGCTTGGATGATTTGGCGTGGATGGGGGTCGCAATGTTCATGGCATTTGTATATTCCAAGGCTTGCACGGCCAAAAGCCACAAAAATTCCCCATGACGCGAATTCATACGGACATCAGCAAAAATGAACTACCGCCACATCTATCACGCGGGCAACTTTGCCGATGTGCTGAAACATGCCGTGCTGACGCGGCTGATCCGCTACATGCAAAAGAAGGATGGCGGATTCCGCGTGCTCGACACGCATGCCGGCATCGGGCTCTACGACCTTTCCTCCGAAGAAGCGCAGAAAACCGGCGAATGGGTCGATGGCATCGGCAAGCTGATGGAGGCAGACCTCGGCCCTCAGGTTTCCGAACTGCTGGAGCCCTACCTCTCGGCAATCCGCGAACTCAATCCTGAGGGCGGCATCCGTTTCTATCCCGGATCGCCGAAACTTGCGCGCATGCTGTTCCGGCCGCAGGACCGGCTGTCGGCGATGGAACTGCATCCCGAGGACTACGTCAGGCTGCACCGGCTGTTCGAGGGCGATCACCATGCCCGCATCACCGAGCTCGACGGCTGGCTGGCGCTCGGCGCGCATCTGCCGCCGAAAGAGAAGCGCGGCATCGTGCTCGTCGATCCGCCCTTCGAGGAAGAGGACGAATATCAGCGCCTGGCCGAGGGGCTGGAAAAGGCCTATCGGCGCTTTCCCGGCGGCACCTATTGCCTGTGGTATCCGCTGAAGAAGGGCGCGCCGATCAAGGAATTCCACGAGACGCTGCAGGCCCTCGACATCCCGAAAATGCTCTGCGCCGAACTCACGGTTCGCAGCGACCGCGGCATTACGGGACTGACGGGCTCAGGCCTCGTCATCGTCAACCCACCTTTCACGCTGAAGGACGAGTTGCACCAATTGCTGCCCGCATTGAAGGACCATCTGGCGCAAGACCGTTTCGCCTCGCACCGTGCCTTCTGGCTGCGCGGAGAGAACAAGGCCGTCAAGGACGATTGACCGCTTAAGCTGCTTGCGGAATAGTCCGCGCCGCAGCTCCACAATCTCATCAGGTGTCCCCCATGAAGCTCCTTTGTTCGCCCGCCTCGCCCTATTCCAACAAGGTGCGGATGGCCGCGCATTTTCTGAGCCTGGAGTTGAACGCCATTCGGGTCGACACCAATACCGCACCGGCAATCCTGGTGGACAATAATCCGCTCGGCAAGATCCCGACGCTTCTGACCGATGACGAGGTCTCGATATACGACAGCGTGGCGATCATGCATTATTTCGACCGGCTGACGAAGGGCGGGCTCTACCCTTCCAAGAAGGGCAAGCGCACGGATGCGGAAATCCTCGAGGCGCTCTGCGACGGCATCTGCGATTGCCTGCTGGCGATCGTCTACGAGCGGCGCTTCCGCGACGAGGAAAAGGTTCACCAGCCGTGGATCGACCGGCAATGGAAGAAGGCGACGAGCGGTCTCGCTCATCTCAGCGCCAATCCGCCGAAGCTCGGCAAAAAGCTCAACGGCGGACATTTTGCACTGGCGGCCACGCTTGATTATCTCGAGTTGCGCTTCAAGGACCAGTGGGAAGCCGATCATGCGCCGCTGACTGACTGGCTGCGGCAGTTCGACAAGAAATTCCCTGCCCATAGCGAGCTCAAGTCCCAGGGCTGAGCGCTTCAGAACAATGAGCAGACAGCAAAAAGCCGGGCGACGTGCCCGGCTTCTTTATGTCAGTATGTTCAGTCGGCTTAGAACTTGACGCCGATACCGAGCTTGACGCTGTTCTCGTCGTAACCGCGCGAGAAGCTGCCGGAGTCGAGGTCGTAGTCCTTGCTCTGGTAGTCGGTGTAGCGATATTCCAGGCGCGTCGTGATGTTGTTGGTCACGAAGGCTTCGACGCCGGCGCCGACCGTATAGCCATAGTTCGTCTTGCTTTCGTCCGAGGTGTCGTCGGAAACCTTGACGTCGCCGATGGCAAGACCGGCCGTGCCGTAGAGCAGGAAGGGGTTCATGTCGTAGCCGACGCGGCCACGGACGGAGCCGTTCCAGCCATACTTGTTCTTGACGCCGCCTGAGGAGACGTCGTCGCCGCTGTAGCCGAGATCGGATTCAACGCCGTAAACGATCTGGCCCTGCTGCCAGTTGTAGCCGGTGAAGACCTGGCCGCCGAAACCATAGGTGTGACGGTCGGAACCGAAGTCACCCATGTTGTAGGTGCCAGCGCCGCCGAGATAAAAGCCTTCCCAGTTGCCTGCCGGCTTGACTGGAGCGTCCTGGGCGACCGGTGCTTCCGGAACCTGGTCGACGGCATCGGCCGCCTGAGCTGCCGAGACGCCCGCAATTGCAAAAACGGAGGCCATGAGGCCAGCAATGAGTACACGCATACTTAGTCTCCTTTCAGTCCCGCGCCGCTTGTCATCTGTCTATCAGTGAAGCATTGGCGGGATATTGCCAGATGTCCCTTCCGGATCGAGACTGAAATTGGAACTCAAATGCGGATTTGAAAGAGCCAAATTGTGATATCATTGTGGCTGCCGCATGGCTGAAATTCGATGTTGCTTTGGCGCAACATACACTTCATTAACCCTACTGAAGTGTTAAACTGAAAATACTTATTTTAAGAAATCGTATTCTTAAATAATACATAGAATATCCGGCTCCCGGACGCAACCGCAACGGCCTATTTATATAATCTCCGTCGGCCCCTATATAGTCTGCAGACAGACTCGCGGGATCAGAAGGCAAGATTTTGAACCACAAAAGACTTCGCTCGGCCCTTATAACAGGGGCTGCTAAAAGAATAGGCCGGGCAATCGCCGAAGACCTTGCTGCAAATGGCTTTTCCGTTGCGATCCACGCGAACGGCTCCATCGGTGAGGCCGAAGAGCTGGTGGCGGAATTGCGGCGAAAGGGATATCGGGCGACCGCCCTGCAGGCCGACCTCACCGATATCGGCGAAACAGCCGCCTTGGTCGCGAAGGCGTCGGAAGCGCTCGGGCCGCTCGATCTGCTCGTCAATAATGCGTCGGTCTTCCAGCATGATTCAGCGCGTAGTTTCAATGCCGCCACCTGGGCATTGCACTTCGACCTGCATGTACGTGCGCCCTCTATCCTTGCGGCCGCCTTCGCGCAGCAGATGCCCGCTGAGGCATCGGGGCAGATCGTCAATATCATCGACCAGCGGGTTTGGGCGCTGAGGCCCAGCTTCTATTCCTATACCCTCTCCAAATCCGCGCTGTGGACGGCGACGCAGACGCTTGCACAGGCATTGGCGCCACGCATCCGCGTCAATGCCATCGGCCCCGGCCCCTCGATGCCGAGCGAGCGGCAGGCGATGGAGGACTTCCAAGCGCAGGTCTCAGCCCTTATCTTGCAGCGAGGGCCGGCGCTGGAGGAATTCGGACAAACGATTCGCTTCCTTTACGACACGCCCTCGATCACCGGCCAGATGATTGCCCTCGACGGCGGCCAGCACCTCGCCTGGCAGACGCCCGATGTGGCGGAGATTACGGAATGAACGGACGAAAGCTGCCGGATGGCGGCGTTCTCTACGACGAGACGGATGAGAGCGAAGACGATATCGAAGTGGAAGGCGACGTTTCCGCCGCCGCCCCGCTTGCGGCGACGGTCGACTGGAATGCGGGCAGCCTCAATGAAACCGGGCTCATCGGCGCGGAACTGATCGGCGAATTCGTCAAGCGGCTTCCCAACAGTCCCGGCGTCTACCGCATGTTCAATGCCGAGGGCGACGTGCTCTATGTCGGCAAGGCGCGCAGCCTGAAGAAGCGCGTCAACAATTACGCCGTCGGCCGGGTGCATTCCAACCGCATCGCCCAGATGGTGCGCCAGACAGCCAATATGGAATTCGTGACGACGCGCACGGAAACCGAAGCGCTGCTTCTGGAAGCGAATCTGATCAAGCGCTTGCGGCCGCGCTTTAACGTGCTTTTGCGCGACGACAAGTCCTTTCCCTATATCCTCATCACCGGCGACCACCGGGCGCCGGCGATCTTCAAGCATCGCGGCGCAAGGGCGCGAAAGGGCGACTATTTCGGACCTTTCGCTTCGGCAGGCGCGGTCGGGCGCACGATCAATTCGCTGCAGCGCGCCTTCCTGATCCGCACCTGCACCGACAGCGTCTTCGAAACGCGCACACGACCCTGCCTGCTCTACCAGATCAAGCGCTGTTCGGGGCCGTGCACCCACGAGGTCAGCGATGGGGGTTACGGCGAACTGGTGCAGGAGGCGAAGGACTTCCTGTCCGGCAAAAGCCAGAAGGTGAAGTCGCATATGGCCGAGGCCATGAACCAAGCGGCCGAGGACCTCGACTTCGAGCGGGCGGCGATCTATCGCGATCGCCTGGCCGCACTTTCGCATGTGCAGAGCCACCAGGGCATTAATCCGGCCGGCGTCGAGGAGGCTGACGTATTCGCCATCCACCATGAGGGCGGCATCTCCTGCATCCAGGTGTTCTTCTTCCGCACCGGCCAGAACTGGGGCAACCGCGCCTATTTCCCAAAGGCCGACCCGCAGCTTTCCGGCGCCGAAGTGCTGAATTCCTTCCTGGCGCAGTTCTACGACGACAAGCCGGTGCCGAAGCAGATCATGCTGTCGCAGACGGTCGAGGAGCTGGAGCTGCTCGCGGCAGCGCTCAGCGAAAAGGCCGGCCACAAGGTTTCCATCCTCGTGCCGCAGCGCGGCGAAAAGCGCGATCTGGTCGACCATGTCGTCGGCAATGCGCGCGAGGCGCATGGGCGAAAGCTTGCCGAGACGGCGTCGCAGTCGCGGCTGCTCGAAGGTTTCAAGGAAACGTTCGGGCTTACCTATGCACCGCAGCGCATCGAGATCTACGACAACTCGCATATCATGGGCACCAATGCCGTCGGCGGCATGGTGGTCGCGGGGCCGGAAGGTTTCGTCAAGAACCAGTACCGCAAGTTCAACATCAAATCGACCGACATCACGCCCGGCGACGACTTCGGCATGATGAAGGAGGTGATGACGCGGCGTTTCTCGCGGCTGATCAAGGAGGAAGGCATTCCTGACCGGACGGCGCAGACGGCCACTCCCGATGCAGCCGACATGCCCTTCCCCACCTGGCCCGATGTGATCCTCATCGACGGCGGCCAGGGTCAGATGACAGCGGTGCGCGCCATCCTTGCCGAACTCGGCATCACCGACAGCGTGACGGCGATCGGCATCGCCAAGGGCGTCGACCGGGACGCCGGGCGCGAACGCTTCTTCCCGCCGGGACGCGAGAGCTTCACGCTGCCGCCGCGCGATCCGGTGCTCTATTTTATCCAGCGCATGCGCGACGAGGCGCACCGTTTCGCGATCGGCTCGCATCGGGCACGGCGCAAGAAGGAAATGATCAAGAACCCGCTCGACGAGATCGGCGGCATCGGGCCATCGCGCAAACGCGCGCTGCTCCAGCATTTCGGCACGGCAAAGGCGGTTTCGCGCGCAGCCCTGTCCGACCTGATGGCGGTGGAAGGCATCTCGGAAGCCGTCGCCAAGCAGGTCTATAACCATTTCCACGACGACGCCGCGAAATAACCGGCGTCCGTCGCAAATTCCACGCAAAGGCGGTGAAAAGACAGAAAGAATGTTGACGGTCCGCAGCCAAAGCCGTCATCTACCGCATCGGCCCGAAAATCGGAATCGACTTTCGGAAAGCTCGATGCGGATATTCTAAAGTGTTACAGCGTCCTTTGCGCGCCTGAAAAGACGTGCGGCGCTGTAGCGGCGCATCAATTCAGAGAAACGATCCCATGGCATCGCGTGCGTACAGCATTCCCAATCTTCTGACCTACGGCCGTATCCTCGCCGTGCCGCTGATCGTTCTCTGCTTCTTCATCGAGGGCAGGCTGTCGATCAGCAACACGGCGCGTTGGGTGGCGCTGTGGATCTTCGTCATCGCCTCGCTCACCGATTTCCTCGACGGCTATCTCGCGCGCATCTGGAACCAGACGTCGAATATCGGCCGCATGCTCGATCCGATCGCAGATAAGCTGTTGGTCGCTTCGATCCTTCTTCTCGTCGCGGCCGACCAGACCATCGCCGGCTGGTCGATCTGGGCGGCGATCACCATTCTCTGCCGCGAGATCCTGGTTTCGGGCTTGCGCGAATATCTGGCGGCGCTGAAGGTCAGCGTACCGGTGACGCGGATCGCCAAGTGGAAGACGACGCTGCAGCTCGTCGCCATCGCCTTCCTGCTCGCCGGCCCGGCCGGAGACGAAATTTTCCCCTATACGACGCAGACGGGCATTGCGCTGCTGTGGATCGCGGCGCTGCTGACCATCTATACCGGCTACGACTATTTCCGCGCCGGCGTGAAACATATCGTGGATGACGAGGAATGACGCGGCTTGTCTATTTCGCCTGGGTGCGCGAGCGCATCGGCAAGGGCGAGGAGGAGATTGACCTCCCCTCCTCCGTCGTCACCGTCGCCGATCTCTTGAATCATTTGAAGACGCTGGGTGAAGAATATGAGACCGCACTTCAATATCCCGACGTGATCCGCGTGGCGCTCGACATGGAGCATGTCGAACATGACGAGCCGATATCAGGGGCGCGCGAGATCGGGATCTTTCCGCCGATGACGGGGGGATGAGGCAGTGATGGTGGTGCCACATCACCCCCCTCTGCCCTGCCGGGCATCTCCCCCACAAGGAGGGAGATTGGCTGGGCGCACGGGTTTCCTCCAACAATCGACATTTCAGCCCGGCGAAACGGTACGTGGGCAGGAAGAGCGCGCCACTTGTGATCTCCCCACCTGTGGGGGAGATGCCCGGCAGGGCAGAGGGGGGCTTCCGCGGCACAGCCTTTCGGCATTCTTTGCAGCAACATCAAAGCAGCGGAGGATTTCGCTGTGACCGTCACTCCCACCATCCGCGTCCAGCGCGAAGACTTCGACCTGCAGGCCGAGGTCGATCTGCTTTCCAAAGGCAAATCCGGCATCGGCGCCGTCGTCACCTTTTCCGGCCTCTGCCGCGATGAAGGCGGCACGCTTGCAGCCCTCGAACTCGAGCATTATCCCGGCATGGCCGAAGCAGAGATGCGGCGCATCGGCGATCTTGCCATCGCGCGTTTCGGACTTCTCGGCCTCACCGCCATCCACCGTTACGGGAGGATCGCCGCCGGCGAGAATATCGTGCTCATCGTCGCAACCGCACCGCATCGGCAGGCGGCGTTCGACGGCGCCAATTTCGTCATGGATTTCCTGAAGACTGCAGCCCCCTTCTGGAAGAAGGAGCACGCTAGGGATGGCGCCACCGGCGACTGGGTCGCGGCGAAAGACGCCGACGACGCGGCGCGCGACAAGTGGAAGTAAATTAGCGCATTTCCTGATTTATCCGAGTGACGGAAATGCTCCACCTTTTTGTTTCACGCAATTCCAGACGCAAAACCGCTGCGCACTTTTACTGGAATTGCTTCAGAGAACCACGCGCTCCCTGCGGCTCATGACCAAGAGCAGGACGAGCAGCGAGAAGATGACGAGATCCCGCCAGACGAAGGGGCCGTAGGCGCCCCACATGGTTTCGACGACGGCAAGCCCGGCGGCGCCGCCTGCCGAGCGCAATGGATCGGAATAGCCGCCGACAGCTGCGATCAGCAGCACCTTCAGCCCGAACATCAGGCCGGCGCCGAAATCCATCGAGCCGTAATAGAAGGTGGCGAGGATGCCGCAGATAGTGGCGACGAGGGCGGCGGCCGCATAGGCGACGAGGAAGACGCGGTCGGCGCTGGTGCCGCAGAGCTCGGCGGCCAGCGGATCATCAGTGACGGCGCGCCAGATGCGGCCCCAGCCCGTGCGCCTGAGGATCAGCGTACCCACAGCGACAATGGCGCACATCAGCGCCGTGTTGATCAGCTGGATATGGGTGAGCGTCACTTTGAACAGGCCGTCGCTCCAGAAGACGACCGTTTCGTTCAGAAATGGCGGCAGCCAGATGGCGCGGGTATTGGCGGCAAGCCGGGCGGTCTCCATCAGCACGATCATGATGCCGAGGGCAGCGACGATGACCGTATTCGGCGATTTATTGACCAGCGGCAGCATGATCGAACGGCCGATCCATAGGCCCGCCGCCAGCGAATAGACGATGGAAGCGCAGGCACCGACGGCAAGTGCCGCCGGCAGCACCAGCCAAAACCTGACATAGGCGAGTTCGCTGAAGAGCAGCAGGATCTGGCCCGCGAAGGCGAAGATCGCCCCATAGGTGATGTCAGCCCGCTTCGTCACACCGAAGGCTACGGCATAACCGAAGGCGAGCGCGGCATAGAGAGCAGCGAGCGGAACCGCATTCGCCAGTTGCTGCAGAAGATAGGCCATTCCAGACACTCCGCGTCACCAAAATTATAACTGGTAAAACCTATTTCGCTAGTTATAATTTCATGATGAGCTTTTCCTGGACCCCTCACCGCTTTGCCGGCGGCGCGCTGGCGCTCGATGTCGTCAACAGCGTGGTTCTGCGCCACGATGCAACGCGGCGGATCGACCGCTTCGCGGACAGGGACCAGATGCGGAGCTTTCCGCGCGCCGCTGCCGAATTCTGCGCCGAGCGCGCCCTCTTCGGCGACATCGCGCCGGTGGCCAGGGAAAACGAGGCGGATTTCATCGCGCTGCGGGAAGCAATCGACCTCTATTTCCGCAAGCGTATACTGAATGGCGGCGACGACCAATTGCTGGCCAGCCTGCTGGAGGCGCTGGCGAAGGTGTTGCGCGAAGCAAGCCCTGGCAGCGTGGCCGCGGCGACCGCCCATTCGGCGCTGCGGCTGATCGCCATGCCTGATCCCCAACGCATGAAGATCTGCGGCAATTGCGGCTGGCTGTTCATCGACCGCAGCAAGAACAGGAGCCGAGCCTGGTGCGACATGGCGGTCTGCGGCAACCGCGCCAAGGCGAACCGTCACTATCGCCGCAAGAAGGAGGAGACGCCATGAGGAAATATATGATCGTAACGGTGGCAGCAGCCGGCCTTCTGCTTGCCGGCTGTCAACGCCAGGCTGAAAACCTGGTCGAGGTCACCGGCCATCTCTTCGTCTTCAACTATCGGGTGGCCAGCGCCACCTATCTGCTGACGCTGAAGAAGACAGGGCCTATCCCCGACGGTTCTGTCATCATCGCCGAATTCGAAAATCCTGAAGGCGGCGATCCGCTGGTGCTGAACCAGAAAATCTACCCGATCGACGACAAGATCGCGCTGCAGAGCGAAAAACTGCACTGCGTGCGCAAGGACCGCCCCTATTCCGTGAGTGTCCGGCTGGTCGACAAGGACGGCAAGGTGCTGCAGGAATTGAAGACGCAGTTCCGGTCCGACCTCGACCAGACCGTCCTGCCGAGCAAGCCGCTCGTCCTCGGCGCGCTTTATGAAAAGAACCCGGAGGTCTTCAAGCCTGACGGCAGCGTCGATTTCTCGAACACCGACAAATGCCCGGCATAGAGAAGTGCATAGAAAAAGCCGGAGCAAGGCCCCGGCTTTCGAGAGTCAATTCAAGGGATTGCCGGCGAATGCCGAAGCGCAGCCTCAGCCGACGATTTCGGTATCGGAGAACCAGTACTTGATTTCCTGGGCGGCCGTTTCAGGAGCATCCGAACCGTGAACCGAGTTTTCGCCGATCGACAGAGCGTGAACCTTGCGGATCGTGCCTTCGTCAGCGTTTGCCGGGTTGGTCGCGCCCATGATTTCGCGGTTCTTGAGGATCGCGCCTTCGCCTTCGAGCACCTGAACGATAGTCGGGCCGGAGGTCATGCCTTCGACCAGTTCGCCGAAGAATGGACGATCCTTGTGAACGGCGTAGAAGCCTTCGGCTTCGCGACGGCTCATCCAGACGCGCTTGGAAGCGACGACACGCAGGCCGGCATCTTCGAGCATCTTGGTGATGGCGCCCGTCAGGTTGCGCTTCGTTGCGTCCGGCTTGATCATCGAGAAGGTGCGTTCAATCGCCATAGTCAAATCCTCTGTTTTCTCGGGAAAAGTGGGCGGTCTTTACCCGCCCCAACGCCCGAAAACAAGAGGTAGGCGGCAATTTCACGCCGCTGTCACAGTCCTGCCGCGGCTTTGGTGAAGATCGAGGCAGCGTTCGAACCAAAGCGTGACGGGATCGTTGGCGGCCAGCATGGCGAGACCGGCGGAGACACGCAGCCATTGCAGCGCGCCGAAGACGATATAGTCGGCAAAGAGCGGTGTCTGCCCGCCGATGAAGGGCTGGAACTTCAGCATGTGCCGCAGCGGCTCCAGCTTGGCGCCGAAGGCTGCTTTCTCCGCCTCGCTGTCGGCGGCAACCACTTCCAACGGCTTGCCGAGCCGAGCCTCCCGGCTTTGACGGAAATAGGCCTTGTCTTCCTCGTCGAGGTTCGCATGGATATCGAGAAGGGCGATGCGCATGATCGCCGGATGGATGATCATCTGCGAATAGCCTTCCACCATTCGCGATAGCGCCTTGCCGCCCTCGCCGTTGAACAGTGACGGCCGCTCAGGATAGGTTTCCTCCAGATAAAGGGCGATGTCGAAACTGTCGGGGATCAGCCGGCCGTTATCGTCGAGAACGGGCACAATCGACGAGACGCCGCCGCCGATCGCGCGGATGCGGGCATAGGTCGTCGGAATCTCCTCGAAATCGAGCCCCTTATGCGCCAGCGCCATCACCGCCTTCCAGCAATGGGGCGAAAAGAAGCGCCGCTCGTCGGCGCCACAGAGGGAATAGAGGGCTCTGGTCATAACAGTCCTTTCGAGATCGCAGCTCGATCCATTCCACGACAGAAAGCGGCTGCGATCAAATCAGGAAATTTCATGGGCGCATCACTGCGATTTCCGGGAAAACGGGCTAGACTGCCGCGACCAATCCGGGAGGGACTGAATGCTCAGACATTACAGGATGTTCGCCGCCTATAATCGCTGGGCCAACACGCAAGTCTATGCGGCTGCCGCCGAACTCAGCGATGCGGAATTCCGCAGCGACCGCGGCGCTTTCTTCGGCTCGCTTCATCGCACGCTCAATCACCTGCTCGTCGCCGACCGGATATGGATGAAGCGCTTCACCGGCACCGGCGAAGCGCCGACGACACTCGATGCCGTGCTCTTCGGAGAACTGGATGCTCTTGCCGCCGCACGCAAAGCAGAGGACGAGCGGATCATTGCCTGGACAGGCATGCTGGACGATAGAACCCTCGCCGCCAACTTCACCTATGTAACGGTGGTACAGCCGGTCGAGATCACCCAGCCTCTGTCGGCAGCGCTCGCGCATTTCTTCAACCACCAAACCCATCATCGCGGCCAGTGCCATATGACGCTGACGGCGCTCGGCAGGCCGAGCCTCATGCTTGATCTCATCTACTTCCTGCGCAGCGAGGGCCGCGAGTGGATGTGAGGCCCGTTCCAAATTAAAGAGTGAGAGCATGATGTCATCCGGAAAACCGCTCACACTTTTCGGCATCATGTTCCGGCCATCAAGACTGAATTAACCGCCTTCGCCGGTTCTGCCGCCAATCCAGGGCTTCGCCGTTGAAAATTCAGCCTCTCTTAAAAGCTTGCGGGCATAGCGGATGTGAGAGATGAGGCCGGGCCGCGAGGGATCGTCATGCAGAATGCAAGCGCAAACGCACTGGTGCCGCGCGAGGCTGTGCGCCCGACGCCGATGGCGGATATTCAGAAGATCGCCCAGCACATGGCGCGCCTGAACGTCGCGGCACTACCGCGTAATTACGAACTCTTTCACGAGGCGATCATCGGGCTCAATGCCGGCCTTGCGCAGGATATCGCGGCACTCGGGCCGCAGCCGCAGCAGCCGATGCTCGACGAACTCGGCCTGAAATACCGCCTCGTCAGCCATTGCGGGCTGGCGGGCGAGACATCACGCAACGAAGCGAGCCGGATGTTGCGCGACGTGGCGGAAAGACTTGCCGAAGGGCTGAAACACAAGAACGCCTTTGCGCGCGCCTGCGGCACGATCCTGAAATCCGTTTCCGGCCATGACGACCAGAGCCTTGCCGCTTTCCTCGGCGAGGTCGACTACCTCACGGCTTCGCTTTCGACCGTTCTTGCAGCGGAGATGGAAATCGGCGCGAAGCTGCAGGACGATATCAAGACGCTGGAAACGCTGGAGCGCGGTATTTCGGCTATGCAGTCGGCCGCGATCGCCGACAGGATTACCGGGCTTCCGAACCGCATCGCACTGAACCGGATGATCGCCGACCTCTACGAGCGGGAAGAAGGTGCCGCCGGCAGCGCGCTGATCATGGTCGACATCGACAATTTCACCGATCTCAACAACAAATACGGCACCCAGGCAGGCAACAAGCTCCTGAAGAAACTCGCCGGCCTCCTCCAAAAGTCGATCAAGAAGAACGATTTCGTTGCCCGCACCGAGGCTGACGAATTCGCCCTCTTGTTTTCCAATGTCGGCATGCAGGATGCAATGACGATCGCTGAACGCCTGCGCTCCTCCGTCGAGGACAATCTGGTCTTTGCGACATCCGACAAGGCCGATCCCGGCAGGCTCACCATCTCGATCGGCGTGGCGCTCAGCACAGATGCGGCAACGCCAGGACAGTTACAGGCCAATGCCCGGGTGGCGCTTCTCGCCGCGCAATCGAACCCCCGACTGCCGGTGCAGACTTTCGGCCGCTGAGGCGGCGGACGAGCGCGCTTGCGGTGGGACAAGCAGGCTTGTCCCCGGGATAAGCAGGCTTGTCAGCGCACAAGCAAGCTTGGCGCGGGATAAGCGCTCTTGCCTTGGCGAGCGCTTTCGGCCAAAACGCCGGCCATGATCACGCTCACCGACATTTCCGCCCGCATCGCAGGGCGCCTGCTTCTCGACAATGCCAGCGTTTCGCTGCCTTCAGGTACGAAGGCAGGGCTCGTCGGGCGCAACGGCGCCGGCAAGTCCACGCTTTTTCGCGTCATCACCGGCGATCTCGGCTCGGAGAGCGGATCGGTGTCGATCCCGAAGGCCGCACGCATCGGCCAGGTGGCGCAGGAAGCACCGGCGACTGAGGACGCTCTGATCGAGATCGTGCTTGCCGCGGACAAGGAACGCACCGCCCTCGTTGCCGAGGCGGAAACCGCGACCGACCCGCACCGCATCGCCGAAATCCAGATGCGCCTTGTCGATATCGACGCGCATTCGGCCGAAGCGCGCGCGGCGAGTATTCTTGCCGGCCTCGGCTTCGACAAGGCAGCGCAAGCCCGCCCCGCCTCCTCCTTCTCCGGCGGCTGGCGCATGCGCGTCGCCCTTGCCGCCGTGCTGTTTTCCGAGCCGGATCTGCTTCTGCTCGACGAGCCGACCAACTATCTCGACCTCGAAGGCACGCTGTGGCTGGAAGACTATGTCAGGCGCTATCCGCACACCGTCATCATCATCAGCCATGATCGCGACCTCTTGAACAATGCGGTCAATGCGATCGTCCATCTCGACCAGAAGAAGCTTACCTTCTATCGCGGCGGATACGACCAGTTCGAGCGGCAGAAGGCGGAAGCCGACGAATTGCAGACGAAGGCCAAGGCCAAGAACGACGCGGCACGCAAACATCTGCAGGGCTTCATCGATCGCTTCAAGGCCAAGGCTTCCAAGGCCCGACAGGCACAATCGCGTGTCAAGGCGCTCGAGCGGATGGGAACGGTCGCTGCGGTGATCGAGGACCATGTGCAGCCGATCACTTTTCCCGAGCCGGAAAAGCAGCCGGCTTCGCCGATCGTCGCGATCCAGAGTGGCGCCGTCGGCTATGAGCCCGGCAATCCGATCCTGAAGAACCTCAATCTTCGTATCGACAATGACGACCGGATCGCCCTGCTCGGCTCGAACGGCAACGGCAAATCGACCTTCGCCAAATTCATCTCCGGCCGGCTCGCGCCGGAGAGCGGTGAAGTGAAGATCGCGCCGAGCCTGAAGATCGGCTTCTTCGCGCAGCACCAACTCGACGACCTCATCCCCGAGCAATCGCCGGTGGAGCATGTGCGCCGGCTGATGCCGGGTGCGCCGGAAGCCAAGGTGCGCGCCCGCGTCGCCCAGATGGGGCTTGCGACCGAAAAGATGGCGACGGCCGCCAAGGATCTTTCCGGCGGCGAAAAAGCCCGCCTGCTGATGGGGCTCGCCGCCTTCAATGCGCCGAACCTGCTGATCCTCGACGAGCCGACCAACCACCTCGACATCGACAGCCGCCGCGCGCTGATCGAGGCGCTGAACGACTATGAAGGCGCCGTCATCCTGATCTCGCACGATCGCCATCTGATCGAGGCGACGGTCGATCGGCTGTGGCTGGTCAATGGCGGTACGGTGACGACCTTCGAAGGCGATATGGACGAGTACCGCGACCTCATCGTCACATCCGGTAAAAAAAAAGAAGAAAAGCCGCAGCTAACTGAAGACGCGACATCGAAGGCCGACCAGCGCAAGCTCAATGCCGAACGTCGCGCCTCACTGACGCCACTTAAGAAAAAGATCAACGAAATCGAATCCTTGACGGCGAAGCTGGAGAAACAGATTCAGGCGCTTGACGCGGAACTTGCGGATCCGGTCCTTTACGAGAAGACGCCCGCTAAAGCCGCCGAGAAGGCAAAACAGCGCGGCGAAGCTGCTGCAAAACTGGCTGCCGCCGAGGAAGACTGGCTGATGCTGTCGGCCGAATACGAAGAAGCGATGGCGGGATAGCCACAGGTCTCATCGAATGCGTGGCGAAGTGCCGCGCATCAACGCAATTTGGGCCATTATCAACCGATCGTTAACCATAATCCGAAAGGTTGTCTCAACATTCGTTACCGATTTGTTGAGCCCTTTCCATGTATCGTCTTTTCGTTCTGTCCTGCATGGCCCTCACGGCCGCCCTCTCCGCCTGCAGCACCACCAGACAATCCGCTCCTGACACATCGATCAAGACCTCCTCGGTGATCGCGCCCGAAGAGCGGAAACTTGCCTATGCCGGCGACGATGCGACGCCGCGCCTAACCGGCTGGCACCATCTGGCCGGACGAACGCTGGAGGTCTCCTCGCTCGCCGATCTCAAGCTCCAGGACAAGGAAGTGATCCTCAGCTTCGACGATGGCCCGATCCCCGGCCGGACCGATAAGGTGCTGGCAATCCTCGACCAGTTCGGCGTCAAGGGCGCCTTCATGATGGTCGGCGAGATGGCCGAGATGCATCCGGCGCTCGCCCGCAAGGTCGCCCAGGACGGCAACACGATCGGCAGCCACACTTATGACCACGCCAACCTCGCTTCGCTGAGTTTCGACGCGGCGATGGCCGAGGTGATCAAGGGCGAATTGGCGGTGACCAAGGCGACCGGAACCGATGTCTCCTTCTTCCGCTTCCCTTATCTTGCCGAGAGCCACAGGCTGCGCGCCGCGGTCGCCATGCGCGACATGGTGGTCATGGATGTCGATATCGACAGCAAGGACTACTTCACCACGACGCCGGTCTCCATAACGCAGCGGACAATGAACCTCTTGCACAAGCGCGGCCGCGGCATCATCCTGATGCATGACATCCACAAACGCACGGCGACGATGCTACCAACCCTGCTCTCGAAACTCGAAACCGAAGGCTACAAGGTGGTGACGCTGAAATTCAAGAAGACGCCGGCGCCGAACAACGTCCTCGCCTCGGCCGATTTCGTGACGATCCGCTAAAGCGGGTTGCCCAGTCGGGATTAGCCGCAAGACGGCCGGAGTTCGGCCGAGCAAAATCCGATTTTTGATGCCATTACCGGGCGGGAAGGTTGCCGATCAGCAACCCTCTCGTGCACAAGATTTTTCAACGAACGCGCCAATTTCAGAAAATAAAATCTACATAATCCATCACAATGATGATTTTCTCTGAGACAGAACGTTCCTTCTCTCTCTCATCGGTTCCCTATGCCTTTCAAAGCCGTCCAGTTGCCGATTCGCGCAGGAAAGCGATGCGGTCAGCGTCCTTTTCTATCAGCGCGGAGAAGCATGACCAATATTGCGCGGGAAGCCGACGTCCATCTCATCACCAGCCTTTTCGGCTTCACCTCAAAGTGGTGCACATCCACGCCATAGCAGTCGAGCCAAAGAGTGCTGCAACTGCTCGGGGACCTGAACCGGTCCTTCTACCTTCCCAAGACGGAGCTCAAACATGTCACGCAAATTTCTCCCGAAGGCGCTCCTCGCCATGTCGATTGCCTTGCTGGCGGCAACGCAGGCATCCGCGGATGCCACGCTCGACCGCATCAAAGCCCGCGGCACCCTTACCGTTGGCGTCATCCTCTCGGGGGCGCCCTTCGGCTATATCGATCCCACATCGCAAACGCAGAAGGGATACAATCTCGATATTGCAAAAGCGCTCTCGGACGATCTTGGCGTCAAGCTGGAAACAGTCACCGTCACGCCCCCGAACCGGGTGCAATTTCTCCAGCAGGGCAAGGTCGATATCCTGATTGCGAACATGCAATATACCGAGGACCGCGCCAAAGTTCTTGATTGGGTGGCGACGCCGTATGATCGCAGCGGCGGTGCTGCCGTCGGACGCAAGGACAGCGGCCTGAAGGACTGGGCAGATCTCAAGGGAAAGCCGGTCTGCGTTTCGCAAGGGTCGAACTTCACGCAGCCGCTCATCGAACAATACGGCGCCGAGGTAAAGGGCTTGCCGAGCCAGCCGGAATCGCTGCTGGCGCTGCAGGGCGGCAATTGTGTCGCCGCCGTCCATGTCGGCGCAACCGTCGGCCTTCTGCTGGAGGACCGGCCAGAGGAGTGGAAGGACTACACTATTCTCTTCCCGACCGAACTGCTCCCTTCCGACTCGGTGATCTGGGTGCGAAAAGGCGAAAAGGAGACGGCCGAGGCACTCGATAAGTCGATCCGGCAGCTCCATACGTCAGAAAAGCTCCTGGAATTTGCGAAGGCGAACCGGCTCCGCAATACCGACTATCTCGAACAAGAGCGCAAGACCCTGTCGGCTGGCAAGTAAGACAGGTTACACTGGCGGATCGACATGCAGGACACCAGCATGACCAGCCTGTTCGTCAACCTGACGAACAGGCTTGGCCTTAACTACGAGTTCCTGGCGACGGGGTACGAGGCGCAGATATGGCGTGATGGTTTCATCACCACGCTCTTTCTGATTGCCCTCTTGATTCCCGTCAGCCTGATTGCCGGGCTGCTGTTTGCCGCCTGCCTGACATCCGGCAAGCCCTGGCTATCGACGCCGGTCCGCGCTTTCGTGGAAATCACCCGAAACACGCCGACGCTGGTACAGTTGATGTTCAGCTTCCTCGTTCTCAATACATTCGTATCGAACCTGGTCGGCGGGACGCAGAACAATCCGCTGACACCCTTCTTTTGGGTGGTGGCGGTGGTCGGACTGCACATCGCCGCCTTGCATGCCGAGGCGATCCGCGCAGGTATCGAGGCGGTGCCGTCGGCCACGGTGGAAGCGGCGCGCGGCATCGGCTTCAGCACGCTGCAGATCCTCCGTTACGTCGAAGTTCCCCTGGCATTGAGGGCATCGCTGCCCGCGATCGTCAACAATCTCATCAATCTCGTGAAGTTGACGACGGTGGGTAATGCGATTGCAGTCAGCGAGATTACCTATGCCTCGATCATGGTCTGGACGCAGCGCGACAACGTGGTGTCACTGATGATCGTCATCCTGCTGTTCTTCAGCATCATCAACCTTGCCGTTGCCCGCATCGGCCTGTGGGTGGAGCGCAAGCTCGCCATTCCGGGGTATGGCCTATGACGACTGCGGTACTTTCCGAGCAGCGCAGGAGTGGTCGCCTGCTGCGCAATATCGGCTTTACGGCACTCCCGCTTGTTATCGTCCTCTGGTCGCTGGCCGACCTGACGCTGGGGCGCGAACTGGTGACGTGGCTTCCCTATCTCGGCTCGGGCTTCATGATGAACGTCGTCATCAGCCTGTGCGCGATGACGCTTGGAACGACCGTCGGAGCGGTGTTCGGCATACTGGAACTGGTTCCCTTCAAGCTGGTGCGCTACCCGGTCGTCGCCTATGTGCAAGTCTTCCGCAATGCCCCGCATCTCGTGCTGATCTTCGCGACGACTTACATCTTTCCCTTCGAAATCGTGGTGGCCGGCAACTATCTGCCCTTCCCGGATTGGATGAAGGCGGTGATCGGCCTTGCCATACCGGCCAGCGCCTATGTGGCCGAGATCACCCGCGGCGCCATCCTTTCGATCCCGACCACGCAATGGGAAGCGGCAAAGGGGCTCGGTTTTTCGCGCGGCCAGGCCCTGCGCTGGATCATACTGCCGCAATGCCTGCGGCGCTCGCTGCCGCCATGGATGAACATATTGGCCTCCATCACCATGGGCACGTCGCTCGCCTCGCTGGTTGGCGTGCACGAACTATTGCATGCGGCAACCGATGCCAGCACATCCGTGCGCCGCCTCGATTTCACGATCATCGCCTATATCGTGGTGATGGCCGCCTTCTTCACGCTTTGCTACCCGATCGCCCGCCTGACCCGACGCCTCGAGCGGCGCTTCAAGACGGCCTGAGGATTTGAATGATGAACGCAAAAACCGACGAAACGATCGTGCGACTGGAAGACGTGCACCTGTCCTTCGGCCAGACGGAGGTGCTGAAGGGCATAGACCTCACCGTCAACAAGGGCAATGCGGTTTCCATTATCGGCCCGTCCGGTTCGGGAAAGTCGACGATCCTGCGCTGCATCAACGCATTGGTGGCGCCGCAGCGCGGCCGCATCACGGTCGACGGCACCCGCGTCGATCAACTGGCCAAGGAGAGCGAACGCATCGCGCTGCGCAAGCGTATCGGCATCGTCTTCCAGCAGTACAATCTCTTTCCGCACCTGAGCGTGCTGGACAATATCGTGCTGGCCCCGACCCGCATCCTCGGCGTCGAGCGGCGCGAAGCGGAAAAACTCGCACGCGAACTGCTCGACAAGGTGAGGCTTTCGGAAAAAGCCGGCGCCTATCCCGGCCAGCTTTCCGGTGGTCAGCAGCAGCGCGTCGCGATCGCCCGCGCGCTGGCGATGAAGCCGGAACTGGTGCTGTTCGACGAAGTCACCTCGGCGCTTGACCCCGAGACAGTGGGCGAAGTGCTGTGGGTGATCCGCGACCTCATCCGCGACGGCATGACCAGCATCCTTGTGACCCACGAAATGCGGTTCGCCGAGGAGATCAGCGACATCGTCGTCTTTACCGAGAACGGCCGCATCGTCGACCAAGGCTCGCCTGAACAGATTTTCCACACCTTCGACAATCCCCGTATCCGCCAATTCGTCGGCGGGCTCGCCAGTGGGCGCGGGCCAGTGCGCGAAGGCATCTAGGATTTTTTCATGACGAGCACATTCGCGCCCCTGACTTCGGCATTTGCCCAGGCGATCATCTCCTCGGATCCATCGAAAGATCCCGTGGCATTGGACGCGGCGCGCACGGCGATCATCGATTTTCTCGCCTGTGCGATCGCAGGCGCCGGCGACCGCACGACCGGCATTCTGGCAGATACCGTCGGTGCCAATCTGGCGGGCGAAGCGATCCTGCTCGGCAGCTCGCGCCGAACCGATCCGCTGGTCGCGGCGCTCGTCAACGGTCATGCCGGCCATGTGCTCGATTATGACGACGTGCATGCAAGCGTGCGCGGCCATCCGACGACCGTGATCATCCCGGCCCTGCTGGCGTTCGCCGCCGAGCGCGAATTTTCCGCAGATGCGCTGATCGCCTCCTATATCGTCGGGCTCGAAGCCATGGCGCGGCTGGGGTTGTCGCTCGGCTCAAAGCACTACGAGAACGGTTTCCATGCCACGGCGACGCTCGGGACGATCGGCACGGCGGCGGCAATCGCCCATCTGACCCGTGCCTCCATCGACGAGACCGCCGTCGCGCTGGGCCTTGCGGCAACGCAATCGTCCGGCTTGCGGCTGCAGTTCGGTACGGACGCCAAACCTTTCCACGCTGGCATGGCGGCGCGATCCGGGCTCCTGTCGGCGAGGATGGCCGCTGCGGGTTTCGGCGGCGCGCCGGATTTCCTCGACAATCCGGTCGGCTTCCATTCGGTCTATGCCTTCGGCGCGGAACGCCCGTCCGCCGTGACCGAGAACTGGGGTTCGCCATGGCAGATCGTGACGCCCGGGCTGACGCTGAAGGCCTATCCCTGCTGCACCGCCAGCCATCCGGTCGCGTCTCTCGGCATCGGCCTCAACCGGGAAGGTCTGGAGGCTGATGCGATCGAGCATATCACCTTCACCTACCCGCCCGGCGCCGATGCCGCCCTGGTGGTGAGCAAGCCCGACAATGGGATCGAGGCGCGCTTCAGTCCCGAATACGTGTTCGCCGCCGCCCTCATCGACGGGGCTCTGCGGCTCGACCATTTCGACGAGCGGCCTGTCTTGCCGCGCCTGATGGACCTTGCCCGGCGCGCCGGCCGCCGCCACGACGAGACTGCGCCGCGCATGTCGAGCGATCCACGCACCCGCTTCGTGATCGTCGATATCGTGCTTCGCGACGGCAGCGCGATACAGCGCCGCTTCGACGGCCTGCCGGGGCTGAGCGATCCGGCCGAAAAATTTCGCGACGCAACTGCGCGCAATCCCGCCTTCGCGGATGTCCCGTCGCTCGTCCGGACAATGAGCAGCACGGCCGACCTTCGCCAACTTCTGGCGCTGCTCAACCAGGATGCCGCCCAAAATCCAGAATGACGAAGGATATTGTCATGACTCGCAAAAGAGAAATCCACCTGGGCCTGTTTCTGCAAGGGGCCGGCCACCACGTATCCGGCTGGCGTCATCCTCACGCCGAGGCGGGAAGCGAGAATTTCGACTTGCTGAGACGCGTGTCCCAGATCGCCGAAGCAGCGAAATTCGACATGGTCTTTCTGGCCGACGGATTGACCAGCGGCATCGATGCTCATCCCTCGACGATCGCGCGTTTCGAGCCTTTGACGCTGCTTTCGGCGCTCGCCGTGGTGACAGACAAGATCGGCCTCGCGGCAACCGCATCCACGACCTATGGGGAGCCCTATCACACTGCCCGCGCCTTCGCCTCGATTGACCACTTGAGCCACGGCCGGGCCGCCTGGAACGTGGTCACGACATCCTATGCCCGCACGGCGAACAATTTCTCCAAGGCGCACCCGGAGCACGATGAGCGTTACGCCGTGGCCGAGGAATTCGTCGACGTCGTGCGCGGACTGTGGGACAGCTGGGATGACGACGCCTTCGTCAAGGACAAGCAGAGCGGCGTCTATGCCGACCCTGCCAAGCTCCATGTGCTCGATCACAAGGGCAAGTATTTCTCAGTCAAGGGGCCGCTGAACATTCCGCGCGCACCGCAGGGCCATCCGATCCTGATCCAGGCCGGCTCATCCGGCCCCGGCCAGGATCTTGCCGCCCGCACCGCCGACGTGGTGTTCACCGCGCAGCAGAGCCTCGAAGAGGCGCAGGCCTTCTACAAGAGCGTCAAGGAGCGCGTCGCGCGCTTCGGACGTCAGCCGGACGAGGTCGCCATCATGCCGGGCTTCCTGCCGGTGATCGGCCGCACCGCCAGGGAAGCCGCGGACAAGCTTGCAGAACTCGACAAGTGGACTGACATCAAAAGCGCCATGCCGCTTCTGGAAGAACGCATCGGCCACAGCCTTGCCGATTACGATGTCGATGGCCCTCTGCCGGACCTTCCGATCTCCGACCAGTTGCGCAGCCGTGCCGAATTGCTGACCGCGCTTGCAAGGCGCGAGAACCTGACCATCCGTCAGTTGGCGCTGCGCGTTGCCGCCGGCCGCGGCCACCATATCGTGCTTGGCACGCCGGTCGAGATCGCCGACCGGATGCAGCAATGGTTTGAAAGCCGCGCCGCCGACGGCTTCAACGTCATGCCGCCGTTTTTTCCCGAAGGGCTCGAAGACTTCACGCAGATGGTCGTGCCAATCCTGCAGGAACGCGGCCTGTTCCGCACCCAATATGATGGCTC
The DNA here is from genome assembly GCF_002008365.1 of Rhizobium leguminosarum bv. viciae USDA 2370. Lineage (GTDB taxonomy): Bacteria > Pseudomonadota > Alphaproteobacteria > Rhizobiales > Rhizobiaceae > Rhizobium > Rhizobium leguminosarum. The sequence continues at coordinate 366,128 of NZ_MRDL01000047.1, read as the reverse complement.
GACACTGCGCGAACATCTCGGCCTTGTGCGGCCGGCACTATTTTCGCCCTAACTGTGCGAAATATTGGCTAGATACATCACGTCAATGGAATCAGGCAGGTCGAACATGAACCTTCATCTCGAAACGGACGATGATCCGCGTACCCGCCAATTCATCGACGAACATAACGGGCTTTCCGACAAGGCACTGAGAACACCGGAATTCGCTAGGGATCGCGATGCGATAAAAGCATTGATCGAACGGCAGGACAGGCTGATTGTCCCGATGCGCCGAGGCGGGTGGCTGTTCGATTTCCGGCAGAGCAAGGATAATCCGCTCGGCGTCTGGCTCCGCCTGCCCGCGGATCAGCAGCCCTTGCCCGATGCCGGCTGGGAACCAGTCTTCGATCTCGATGCCTTCTGCGTGCGCGAAGGCAAGCGCTGGAACTGGCGCGGCGCCGTCACCTGCCCATGGGAACCGACACGGGTACTGCTCACACTTTCGGACGGCGGCTCCGACCTTCTCCGGCTGCTCGAATTCGACGCCGGGCGGAAACAGGTTGTCGAGGGCGGCTTCGATACGCCGGCTGCACGATCGCATGCCACTTGGCTGAGCCGCGACGAAATCTGCTATTTCGGTTCCATCGACCGATTTTCGGCGACCCGCTCCGGATGGCCACGGGTCGGGCGGCGATTGAAGCGCGGTCAGCGACCGGAAGAGGCTGCCGTCATGTTCGAAGCAGCAGATGAGGACGTCTACGGCTTCAATCTCATCATCGACCCTGCTCTATCAGGCGCTTCGGCGGATCATGGATTGATCGACATTTTCGTCGCCGCCCACGAGATCGGCGTCGCCAGCGCTTTCCTGATCGCCAACGACGGGACGCAGCGGCGCATCGATCTGCCTAAGGAAGCCGATTTCCAGTTCAATCATGATCATTGCCTTTGGCGGGCAAAGACCGATGAGCGCGTTGCGACCGGCAGCCTCGTGCTGCAGCGCTTCGATCCCCGCTCGGAGACAGCTTTGCTTGGGCCGGAGCGGATCCTGTTTCAGCCTGGCGAGGGCCAGTCGGTCTCGCAGATGATGCTGATGCGCGAGTGGTGCGTCTTCCTCATCTCCGATCGGCTGCGTCCGCGTCTCGTGGTGCTGGACCTGACGAGGCCCGACGCCGAGCAGCGCGAAATCGCACTGCCGGCGGACATGCAGACGGCTCATTTCAGGCCGCTCCATGCGGATCTGCATCTTGGCGACGATACGCTCTACATCGTCGGCCAGGGCTTCCTGCAGCCTCCGGCCTGTTACCGCCTCGAGCTGTCGGATCGCGGCAAGCAGGCCGAACCGATTTTCGTCGCCACAGCGCCGAGCTATTTCGATGCGACCGATATGTCATCCGAACTGCTGGAGGCTGTTTCCGAGGACGGAACGAAGGTTGCCTACCGGCTGGTCCTGCCGAAGCAGTGGACCAAGGGCGCGCTGCCGGTACTGCTTTACGGCTATGGCGGCTTTGATGTTTCGCTATCGCCGAACTATTCCGGCGTAACAGGACGCTGGCTGGAGCAAGGCGGCGCCTATGTGCAGGCCTATATCCGCGGCGGCGGCGAATTCGGGCCCGACTGGTATCGCAGCGCCAAGCGGCAGGGGCGAGACCGGGCGTTTGCCGATTTCGTCGCCATCGCCCGCGATCTCGTCGCCCGCGGCTATACCGTGGCGTCGCGGATCGCCTGCCAGGGCGGCAGCAATGGCGGTCTGCTGACCGGCGTGATGCTGACGCGCTATCCCAATGATTTCGGCGCTGTCTGGTGCCAGGTGCCGGTCCTCGATATGACACGTTTCCACCTGTTCAGCGCAGGGCAAGCCTGGATGGACGAATACGGCGACCCGGAGACGCCGGTGGACCGGGATTTCATGCTCGGCTATTCGCCGCTTCACAATGTCAGGCCGGCGACCGAGGTCACCTATCCGCCGATCTATGTCGAAAGCTCAGCCAATGACGACCGTGTGCATCCCTCGCATGCGCGCCGCTTTGCCGCGCGGCTGGAGGAAGAAGGACACCGGCCGCTCTTCCATGAATTCGGCTCCGGCGGGCATGGCGGCGACGGCAACTCCGAAGAGCGCGCCGCCCGCGCAGCGATGGGTTACAGCTTCCTTCGCCAAACTATCATGCGATAGGATGTCATAGAATGGAGGAGGAGAGCTTGTCGGCACGCCTCTTTCTGATACAAACGCGTCAATAATCATACTTTTCATACAGGCTCGAGCGAAACACCATGTCTCCTATCAATCTCGCCATCGTCGGCGTCGGCAAGATCGTCCGCGACCAGCACCTTCCCTCCATCGCCAAGAACCCGGATTTCGCGCTCGTCGCCACGGCAAGCCGCCACGGCACGGTCGAAGGCGTCAAGAGCTATACGACGATCGAAGCGATGCTCGACGCCGAGCCCTCGATCGATGCCGTTTCGCTCTGCATGCCGCCGCAATACCGCTACGAGGCAGCCTATAAGGCGCTCGTCGCCGGCAAGCACGTCTTCCTGGAAAAGCCGCCCGGCGCCACGCTGAGCGAAGTGGCCGATCTCGAAGCACTGGCGAGCAAGCAGGGGGCGTCGCTCTTTGCCAGCTGGCATTCGCGCTATGCGCCGGGCGTCGAGGCCGCCAAGGCGTTTCTTGCCTCGACAACGATCAAAAGCGTGCATGTGATCTGGAAGGAGGATGTCCGCCACTGGCATCCGAACCAGGAATGGATCTGGCAGGCCGGCGGCCTCGGCGTTTTCGATCCCGGCATCAATGCGCTGTCGATCGTCACCCATATCCTGCCGCGGCCGATCTTCATCACCGAGGCCGTGCTCGAATTTCCCGAGAATCGCGATGCGCCGATCGCGGCCGACATTCACTTCCGCAATGCCGACGGCCTGCCGGTTCACGCCGAATTCGACTGGCTTCAGACCGGCAAGCAAAGCTGGGACATCGTCGCGGAGACGGCAGCCGGCCAGATGGTGCTCGCCGAGGGCGGCGCCAAGCTTCTGATCGACGGCGCGCTGAGATTCGCCGAGCCGGAGCAGGAATATCCCTCGCTCTACCGTCGCTTCGCCGAAATCATCAAGGCCGGCAAATCGGATGTCGACCTCGCGCCGCTACGCCACGTCGCCGACGCCTTCATGCTCGGCAAGCGGAAATTCGTCGACGCGTTCCACGACTGAGGGTCGTAATAACGTCATAGAAACCGGCAAGATTTGCCGGCCTATGGCAATAATGTTCGGGGGCAGCCGCTCATGAGCAACAAAATCCGCCGCATGGGCCGATTTTTCCGCGTGTTGAAGATTGGCATCCTTGCGGTGCCGCTTCTCGGCCTTGCAGCATGTTCGGGCGAACAGGTCGTCATGCCTCCTGATGCACCGGGCGTTTCCCGATCCGAGGAATATTCCTTCGGATCGGCGACCCAGGCCCAGGATTGGCAGGCCACCAAAAAGGTGCTGGACCAACTGGAAGGGCGGTTCGGAGAGAAATCCGTGCGTATCCTGGCGCGCAATCTCGACAGCACCACCAACCCGCAGAGCATCAAGGCTTATTATGCCGAACGCCTTGTCCATCAAGCCGGCTGGGCGGAAATGCCGGTCAGCCCTTTTGCCGACAGCGCGTGGGCATTCGCTTTCGTCAGTCCGAGCGGAAAGCGGGTTTTGGCAGTGGAGGCGCTCAATCCGTCGGAAGGTGCGGGAGGGATCGTCCCCCTCAACATCCTGACGAACCTCGACGAGGACAAAGGGTCGAACGGGTAACGGCTTCCATCGGCCGGTGAGAGGGAAGTTGGACGACTTCATGCAACAATTCAAAGTGTTACAGCGTCGTGTCGCGGTAAACCGCTCAGGCCTTTTTCTCCCACCGCCCCTCTGACGTCTGCTGCCAATAGGTGAGGTTATGCCCCTCGCCCTTCAGCTTCTTCCATTGCGCACGGGCGGCTTCCAGCTGCACCTGGTCGTGACCGTCGAACATGAAGACGATTCGCTCATAGGCATCGGCCGGCGGCGGCTCGGCGCCGTCGACGATGAAACGCACGGTCGCCGCATTGGCATTGTCTGATGTCACCGTCAAAAGCACCGGCTGGCTTTCGGCAAAATCCGCCTCGTCGGTGCCGTGCGGCAGGAAGCTCTCCTCGCGGAAAGTCCAAAGATGCTGATCGAGAGCATCACGCCGCGCCGGCTCGCGTGTCTGGACGGCAACGCGCCAGCCGCGCTCGACGCTTTTGTCGATGAGCGGCGGAAGCGCGTCCTCCAGCCTGGTTTCGGTCAGATGATAGAAGAGAACGTCGGTCATCAGGATTCATAATGGGCGCGAACGAGCTCGTCGAGCAGGCGCACGCCGAAGCCGGAACCCCAGGACTGGTTGATCTCGTCCTGCGGCGAGCCCATCGCCGTGCCGGCAATATCGAGATGCGCCCAAGGCGTCTCCTGCACGAAGCGCTTGAGGAAATGCGCCGCCGTGATCGAGCCCGCCTGTCGCCCGCCGGTGTTTTTCATATCGGCGAACTTGCTGTCGATCAGCTTGTCGTAGTCCCTGCCGAGCGGCATGCGCCAAAGCTTCTCATTGCTCGAAAGGCCGGCTGCCGTCAGTTGGGCGGAAAGCTGGTCGTCATTGGAGAACAAGCCGGCATGCACATTGCCGAGCGCCACGACGATCGCCCCGGTCAGCGTGGCGAGATTGATCATGAACTGCGGCTTGAAGCGGTCGTTGCAGTACCAGAGCGCATCGCAAAGCACGAGGCGACCCTCGGCATCGGTGTTGATCACCTCGATCGTCTGGCCGGACATCGACGTGACGATGTCGCCTGGACGCTGGGCGTTACCGTCAGGCATGTTCTCGACCAGGCCGATGATGCCGACCGCGTTGACAGCGGCCTTGCGGGAGGCGAGCACATGCATGAGGCCGGTGACGGCTGCCGCACCGCCCATATCGCCCTTCATGTCCTCCATGCCGGCGGCCGGCTTGATCGAAATGCCGCCGGTATCGAAGACGACACCCTTGCCGATGAAGGCGACGGGACGATCCTTGCCCTTGCCGCCCTTCCACTGCATGACCGCCAGGCGCGGCGGGCGCACGGAGCCCTGGGCGACGCCGAGAAGAGCGCCCATCCCAAGACGGCGCATCTCCCGCTCCGTCAGGATTTCCACTTCGACGCCGAGCTTTTCCAGTTCCTTCGCCTTGGCGGCGAACTCGACGGGGCCGAGCACGTTCGGTGGTTCGTTGACGAGGTCACGGGCAAGATTGACGCCACCGGCGATCGCTTCGGAATCGGAAAACGCCTTCTTGGCACCACCCGGATCGGCGGTGACGATCGTCACCTTGACGGATTTCGCCGGTTTTTCCTCCTCGTCGCCCTTCTTTGTCTTGTAGGTATCGAAGCTATAGGCGCGCAGCAGCATGCCCAGCGCGAAATCGGCGGCTGCCCGCGCGCTCGTCTCGAGCCCGGGCACGTCGATGAAGACAGCGGCCTTATCGGTATTCTTGATTCTCGATGCTGCGGCACCGCCGGCCTTCAGCCAGTCATGGGCGGTGAGTTCGGCGACCTTGCCAAGCCCGATAACAACGATGCGGTCGACGGGCGCACCTTCGGGGGCGACAATATCGAGCGCGCCCATGGATTTCGCGGAGAATCGGGCGATCCTGGCAGCCTTGGCGATCACGCCTGCCGGGTCGACTGTTTCGGCACCGGCAGCGCTGTCGGCCTCCGCAGTCTTCAACAGGATCGCCAGGCCGCCACTGAGCTTTGCCGACTTCGAGAATGAAATTTCCATCTTTACTGACATGTCTTCTCCGCTGGGATTCTTTGAAATCCGTCCCTGGCGGATAATTTCGCGTTTAGCGGGTCTGTCAATGGCTTGCGACAATTGTTATGGTCGCCCGCGGCCATCACGGCCCTCATGTTTTCGTCAGTTTCGTAGATATTCGCGTTGACAGTTTTTTCGAAAAATCGATGGTGGGACCTCGCAATCCGCCTGCCGAAAACGACTTTCGGTGCATTCATGCTGCTGTTTTGGATGTGGTGGGCGCTGCTTGCCGTCTTCCGGGCTTTCCCCGAAATAGACATCTATTTTTCCCAGCTTTTTTTCGTAGGCGCAGATTGCGACGCGGCTGCCGCCGCTGGGAGCATCTGCGGCGGCTTTCCCTATCGCGACGTCGCGGCCTTCGACCTACTGCGCACCCTCTTCTTCCGCTTGCCCTATGTGGTGGCGATCGTGATGCTGTGGAAACTCGTCGAATGCTACCAGCAGCATGGCGCAACCTTTAACACCGAGCGGGCGCAGAAGCTCAAAGTCGCGCTCGGAACGCTGCTGATCGGGCCGGTGCTGCTCGTCAATGTCATCTTGAAGGAGCATTGGGGCCGGCCGCGGCCGATACAGACGGACATTTTCGGCGGTGCGCTGCATTTCGCCGAGGCAGGTTCGCTTGCCGGAAAATGCGTTTCGAACTGTTCGTTCATATCAGGCGAGGCAGCAAGCGCCGGCTGGCTCTTCTGCCTTCTGCTCTTCGTTCCGAAGCCCCTGCGTTATACGCTGGCGGCGCCTGTGGCGGCGATCTCGATCCTCACCCCGGCGATGCGGCTATCCTTCGGCGCGCACTATCTTTCCGACGTCGTTCTTGGATGGCTTTCATCGCTTGTCGTCTTCGCCGCGTTGATGGCGTTAACTGAGTCGCAACAGCATCAAAAAAATTCTGAAATTTGAATGAATTTTCCACACCAGCTTGTCGCAAAAGCGCGACAAAGAGCGTAGAGGGATTCTCCTGCAAAGCCGTTTGGGCGTGCAGGTGCTTTCAAGGGCAGGCATGAAACTACTCGAGACATACATATTGCGGCGCGTCGGCCAGATGTTTCTCGTGGCGCTCCTGCCCGTTCTGGCGATCATTTGGACGACTCAGGTTCTGCAGCGCATCAATCTGGTCACCGACAGCGGCCAGTCGATCGGCTCGTTCGCCAAGCTCGCGACGATGATCCTGCCGTCGATCATTCCCGTCGTGCTGCCCTTCGCCCTCGTTATCGCGATCACCCAGACGCTGACGACGATGAACAACGATTCCGAGCTGACCGTCATCGACGCGGCCGGGGCGCGGCGCAGCGTGTTGATCCGCCCGATCCTGCTGCTTGCCGCCGTCATCAGCGTCTTTTCCTTCTTCGTCGACAACGTCGTCGAGCCGCGCGCAAAAACCGTCGTGCGCCAGATGATCGCCGAGACCTATGCTGATCTCCTCTCTTCGGTGATCGAGGAAAAGACCTTCCGCAAGCTTGATGAAGGCCTCTATGTGCAGATCTCGCAGCGGATGGCCGGCCGCATGCTGAAGGGCCTTTTCGTCGCCGACGAGCGCGATCCGGCCTACGAACTGATCTATTATGCGAAGGAAGGCGCCGTCGACGATACGGGCACGACCCTGATCATGCATGAAGGCGAAGTGCACCGCAAAACACCCGATGGCAACGTCTCGGTCATCAATTTCGATTCCTATTCCTTCGACCTCTCGGACATGACGGAGAGTCGCGGTCAGGCGACGTTGCGCGCCAGCGACCGTGACCTGTGGTTCCTGTTCAATCCAGATCCGGCCGACAAGGACTATACGATCCGGCCGCAAAGCTACCGCGCCGAACTGCACCGCCGGCTGACGGACTGGATCCTGCCCGTCGTCTTTGCACTGTTTTCACTGGCGATCGCCGGCGATGCGCGCTCGCACCGCGAAGCGCGGCTGCATCCGATGGTGAGCGCTCTCGCCTATGCCTTCGCGATGCGATGGGCGGCCTTCTACGCGGCCAATCAGATCGACACCGACCCTGAATATATCGCCGTCCTCTATGCCATACCGATCGTCAGCAGCATCGTCTCGATCGTCTTCCTCGGCCTGCACAAACGACTGGTCATGCCTTCGTTCATTCGGGACCGGATTTCGTCTTTCTGGAGACAGATGCAGGAAAGGCTGCTTGCCGCGACCGGCAGGACCGGCGGGGGCACTGCCCAATGATGTTCGGGACATTGTCGCGTTATTTCTTTCGCCGCTACCTAGTAACGACGGGCTGGTTCCTGATCGGCGTCTCGGCGATTTCTTTCCTCCTCGATTTCAGCGAGACGGCAGGCCGCATGTCCGGTCTGCCCGGCTACACGATCAGCGGCGGCGTGCTGATGACCGCCGTGCGCCTGCCGCTCATCCTGCAGCAGACGGTGCCGTTCATCGCGCTTTTCGTCGGCATGACGGTGCTGATCGGCCTCAACCGCAAATATGAGCTCGTCGTGACGCGCGCAGCCGGGATTTCGGTCTGGCAGTTCATGTTCCCCTTCATCGCCGGCTCGCTGGCGCTCGGCCTGTTGACGATGGCGGCGCTCAACCCGCTTGCTGCCTGGGGACAGCGCCAGGCACTGCTGGTCGAATCCGACTGGCGCGGCGAGAACGCAGTTCTGCGCAAAGCCCCGCAGATTCCGTGGCTGCGCCAGATCAGTGGCCGGGACGATGTCATCATCGGCGCCCAGACGGTCCAGGATAACGGAACCAAGCTGATCGACGCCGTGCTGATCCATTTCGATTCAAGGGGTCAGGTCATTCTGAGACAGGACGCGGCCACGGCAAAATTGGAAGATGGTTACTGGCAACTTAACAACGTTGTCGAACGCCAGCCTGGCGAAATCCCGGTGCGTAAAGCTTCGGTTCAACTTCGCACCAATCTGAAACAGGACTTCGTCCAGGAGCGGCTGACAGCGCCGGAAACAATTGGTTTCTTTGACCTTTCCAACCGGATTGCGGCGGCCAAATCCTTCGGCATCTCAACCAAGGCGTTGGAGACGCAATTCAACTCCCTGTTGTCCCAGCCATTGCTGCTGGTGGCCATGACTCTCATTGCTGCAACAGTGTCCCTAAAATTTAGCCGGTTCAACCAATCCCGCTCCGTGATTCTGGGTGGCATCCTTTCGGGCTTCATGCTTTATGTCATCACCGTGCTTGTAAAGGCATTCGGAAGCAGTGGAGTCGTGCCTCCCTTCGTGGCGACGTGGATACCGGTGGTCGTCGCGCTGGCCTTGGGTGCGACTATTCTGCTTCATCAGGAGGACGGCTAGTGGCGGTAGGCGACCGCAAGTATTTTAGTAATCAGCTGGTTGCCCTGCTTGTCGGCGCGACTCTATGTTCCTATTTCGGCAGTGTCCCGGTCTCATACGGCCAGGTCAGCGCGCCCGAACAAACGATCGAGAAGAAGATTCCTGCAGAGGCCAAGCTTCTGCTTTCGGCCAATGAACTCGTCTATAACCGTGACGCCGATCTGGTGTCGGCGGTCGGCGGCGTGCAGATCAATTATGCCGGCTACAAGATGGTCGCGCAGAAGGTCGAGTACAATCAGAAGACCGGCCGGATGATGGCGATCGGCAATATCGAACTGGTCAGCCCCGACGGCAACCGCATCTATGCCGACAACCTTGACGTGACCGACAATTTCGCTGACGGGTTCATGAACTCGCTGCGCATCGAAACTGCCGACAATACCCGTATCGTCGCCGAAACCGGCGAGCGCGTCGGCGGCACGCAGATGATTCTCAACAAGGGCGTCTACACGGCCTGCCTTCCTTGCGCCGAAGATCCGAAGCGCGCGCCCTTCTGGCAGGTCAAGGCCAAGCGTGTGATCCAGAACGGCGTGACCCACACGATCCGCCTGGAGAGAGCCCGCTTCGAGCTGCTCGGCTATCCGATCGCCTTCGTGCCGGTCATGGAAGTTCCCGACAATACGGTGAAGCGCAAGTCGGGCTTTCTCTTCCCGACGATGAGCCTGTCGCAGAATCTCGGCTTCGGGCTTTCCGTTCCTTATTATTATGTGATCTCGCCGAGCATGGATGCGACGGTCACCGCCACCGGCTACACCGCCCAGGGCTTCCTCGTCGAAGGCGAATTCCGCCAGCGCTTCGAAAATGGCACGCATATCCTGCGCGTCGCCGGTATTGACCAGGCAAAGCCGGACAATTTCAGCTCCGGCACCAGCGATGCCGAAGCCGGCCAGCGTGGCATGGTGGCATCGAAGGCCGAATTCCGCATCAATCCGCGCTGGACGTTCGGCTGGGACGTCATGATGCAGAGCGACAACAATTTCTCGCGCACCTACAAGCTGCGCGGCCTGAGCAGCGCGCGGCGCACCAACCAAGTCTACCTGACGGGGCTTGGGAAACGCAATTATTTCGACATGCGGGCGTTCTATTTCGACATCCAGGATGCCGACCGGACGAACACAGCCGAAAAAAAGCAGGCGATCGTCTATCCCTCGATGGACTATCACTATGTGGCGCCGCAGCCGCTTGCAGGCGGCGAGCTTTCGGCTGATGTCAACCTGACAAATATTTCGCGCACCCATGACGACTTCTATACCGTCGACGGATTCGACCGCTTCCGCGGCCTGAAGGGCCAGACCTCACGGTTGACTGCCGAGCTGCAGTGGAAGCGCACCTATGTCACGCCAACCGGCCTGGTGATCACGCCGCTACTGGCCGCGCGCGGCGACGCCTTCGCGCTGAACATGGACGATCCCACAGGTTACACCGGCAACTATGTCGACGGCAATTCCGCCACCCGCTCGATGTTCACGGCTGGGCTGGAGATGCGTTATCCGATCCTGATGACGACAGATAACAGCACTCATATCCTCGAGCCGATCGCACAGATCTATGCCCGCCCCGACGAGCAGCTCGCGGGCCGCCTGCCGAACGAGGATGCGCAAAGCTTTGTCTTCGACGCCACCTCGCTGTTCGACCGCGACAAATTCTCGGGCTACGACCGCGTCGAAGGCGGTACGCGCGCCAATGTCGGCATCCAGTACACCGGTACGTTCGACAGCGGCTACAAGCTGCACGGCATCTTCGGCCAATCATACCAGCTCGCCGGCCAGAACTCGTTTGCGACCGATGATCTCGTCAATGTCGGCGCCGATTCGGGCCTTGAAACCACTCGCTCCGACTATGTCGGCCTCGGCGGTGTCGAGACGCCGTTCGGCGTTTCCGTGACCGCCTCCTACCGCCTCGACGAGAAGGATTTCGAGTTCCGCCGTGGCGACCTGACGACGGCTTACCAGAATGACACCTTCTCTTCGCAGGTGACCTTCACCCATCTCAGCGCCCAGCCGGCATATGGCTTCGACGAGGACAATGACGAGATCCAGACCAGCAGCAAAATCAAGTTCAAGGATTACTGGTCGATCTTCGGCGGCATCGCCTGGGATCTGAACAATGATGTGATCAGCCGCCGGACGCTTGGCCTGTCCTATGAAGACGAATGCACGATCTTCACGATCGCCTATACCGACAGCAGGGATTCTGACGACGAGACGGCAAGCGACTGGACGATCGGCGCACGGCTGACCTTCCGCACGCTCGGCGACATCAAGATCGGCTCCGACAGCCTGGAGTGACGGGCGGCGGGCGCAAACATGGCCTGAAGCCATTCTTTCGCCGCAAGCCTGTGCAGGACATTGCCGCCAGTCGGTATCTGAGGCATAGGGGTTTCGCGCCGTGATGGAAGCGATTTCCGCGTGTCTCGCACTGTGGTAAGAACGCCGCGAACAACGTCTCGCGGCGCTATCGGGAGGTCAACAGATGATTGACGCGAAAAAAGCCATAACCAAGTTCCTCGCCGGGGCAGCGCTTGCATTGCTGACAGGCCTTGCCGGTCCAGCGCTTGCGGCAAGTGAAGTCAAGGCCGTGGTGAACGGCACCGCCATCACCAGCGGCGATGTCGCCAAGCGCCAGGCCTTCCTGCGCCTGCAGCATACGAAGGCCGATGCCAAGGCCGCTGAGGAGCAATTGATCGACGAGGCGCTCAAGCGGCAGGAAGTCGCCCGCGTTCATATGTCGGTTTCGCAGCAGGACGTCGATGCGTCTTTCGCGCGCTTTTCGAGCGGCAACAAGCTTTCCCCCGAGCAGATGTCGCAGATCCTCGATCGCGCCGGTGTCGGCGTCGACCATTTCAAGGGTTTCATCGCCGTGCAGATGAGCTGGCCGCGTGTGGTCAACGCCCGCTACGGCTCGACGTCGCGGCTGTCGAACTATGATCTCGTCTCGCGCATGATGCAGAACAACAAGCAGAAGCCGGTGACGACGGAATATATGCTGCAGCAGATCATCTTCGTCATTCCGCAAGCCAAGCGCGGGGCCATCACCGGCAAGCGCAAGGGCGAGGCCGAGGCGTCGCGCTCGAAATTTCCGGGCTGCGACCAGGCAAAGGTATTTGCCGCGACGATGCGTGACGTTTCCGTGCGCGATCTCGGCCGCATGCTCGCCCCCGAGATCCCGCCGGATTGGAAGCCGTTGGTCGAGCAGGCCAAGGGCAACACGACAGGGACCCGCGTCACCGACAAGGGCGTCGAATACCTGGCAATCTGCAGCCAGCGGCAGGTCTCCGACGACCAGGCCGCCGAAATGGTCTTCCGCCAGGAAGATCTCGACAAGTCCAAAGGCGGCAAGGACGCCAGCCCGGAAAACGAAAACAGCAAGAAATACCTGGATGAACTGCGCAAAAAGGCGCAGATCGCCTATCGCTGACCGACAATGGCGATACCGTTTTCGCGACCGCTTGCGCTGACCCAGGGCGATCCCGCCGGCATCGGGCCGGACATTACTCTGATGGCCTGGCTCCGGCGGCGTGAACTCGGGCTGCCGCCTTTCTTCCTGATCGGCGATCCTGATGTCTTGGCGCTGAGAGCCCGCCAGCTCAATCTGGCGGTTTCGATCCGCGAGACCGATAAAGCCAGCGAGGCTGCCGGCATGTTTGCCGACGCGCTGCCCGTCATGACCGTACCGGCCGGTATCGAGGTGGTGGCCGGCGAGCCGCATGCGGCAACGGCGAAAGGCACGATCGCGGCGATCGAGAAAGCCGTGTCGCTTGTCATCACCGGCGAGGCGCTCGCGGTCGTCACCAATCCCATCTCCAAGGCCGTGCATTACGAGGCGGGTTTCCGATTTCCCGGCCATACCGAATTTCTCGCCGATCTCGCCGCCAGGGCGACCGGCCGGCCGGTGACACCGGTGATGATGTTATCAGGACCGAAGCTCCGGGCGATTCCCGTCACCATCCACATTCCTGTTAGGGACGTGCCGCAGGCGCTGACAGGCGAACTGATCGTTGAAACCTGCCGGATCGCCCATGAAGACCTGAGGCAGCGTTTCGGCATCGAGACGCCGCGGCTCGCCGTTGCTGGCCTCAACCCGCATGCGGGTGAAGGCGGGGCGATTGGCAAGGAGGACGAGGATATCATCCGACCGGCGATCGAGCGCCTGCGCGACGAGGGCATCGATGCGATCGGCCCCCTGCCCGCCGATACGATGTTCCATGACGAGGCGCGGGCGCGATACGACGTCGCCGTCTGCATGTATCACGACCAGGCACTGATCCCAGCCAAGGCACTTGGTTTCGACGACAGCGTCAACGTGACGCTCGGGCTTCCCTTCGTGCGCACCTCGCCGGATCACGGCACCGCCTTCGGCATCGCCGGCAAGGGACTGGCGCGCGAGCAGAGCCTTGTTGCGGCGCTGAAGCTCGCCGCCCAACTCGGCCGCAGTGCGGAAAGCCGCCGCTGATGGCAGCACTCGATGGCCTGCCGCCGCTTCGCGACGTGATCCAGCGTCACGGCCTCGACGCGCGCAAGGCGCTCGGGCAGAATTTCCTGCTCGATCTCAACCTCACCCAGAAGATCGCCCGCACGGCGGGGGCGCTCGACGATGCGACCGTTTTCGAAGTCGGCCCCGGCCCCGGCGGGCTGACGCGCGCGATCCTGGCGCTCGGCGCCAGGAAGGTTATCGCCATCGAGCGGGATACACGCTGCCTGCCGGCGCTCGCCGAGATCGCTGATCATTATCCCGGCCGGCTGGAGGTGATCGAAGGCGATGCGCTGAAGACGGATTTCGAGAAATTAACGCCGGAAGGCCCGATCAAGATCATTGCCAACCTCCCCTACAACGTCGGCACGCAGTTGCTGGTCAACTGGCTGCTGCCGAAAGCCTGGCCACCGTTCTGGCAGTCGCTGACGCTGATGTTTCAGAAAGAAGTCGGCGAGCGCATCGTCGCCAACGAAGACGACGACCATTACGGCCGTCTAGGCGTGCTCTGCGGCTGGCGAACAGAGGCACGCATGGCCTTCGACGTGCCGCCGCAAGCCTTCACGCCGCCGCCGAAGGTGACGTCGACGGTCGTGCAGCTGACCCCTCGCGAAAACCCGATCCCCTGCGTTGTCGCCAATCTGGAAAAAGTGACGCAGGCCGCATTCGGCCAACGTCGCAAGATGCTGCGCCAAAGCCTGAAATCGCTCGGCGGCGAGAGCCTGCTTGTCAAGGCCGGGATCGATCCGGCGCGGCGGGCGGAAACCCTATCTGTCGAGGAATTCTGCCTTCTGGCAAACAGCCTGTAGGGCAATTCAGGAACGTGCGAAGCGGTTTTCCCAGGAGCTGCTCTAAAGCGAGGGCGTCTCTTCCAGCAATGCACGGACGAAGTCGAACATGCCATGGCGGCGGTCGCGGCGCAGGCGTTCGGCCTTGACGATCGACTGGACGGCGTCGAGGGCGGCGTTGAGATCGTCGTTTATGATGACGTAGTCGTATTCGCGCCAGTGGGCGATCTCGGCGCGGCTATTGGCGAGGCGCGTCTGGATGACCTCCTCGGAATCCTCGGCACGGCGATGCAGCCGCGACTGGAGTTCCGTCATGGTCGGAGGCAGCACGAAGATCGAGACCACGTCGGCCGACATCTTCTCCTGCAATTGCTGGGCGCCCTGCCAATCGATGTCAAAGAGCATGTCGCGGCCTTCGGCCATGGCCTGCTCGACCGGCTCGCGCGGTGTGCCGTAGAAATTGCCATGCACCTCGGCCCATTCGAGCAGCGCGTCGCTATCGCGCAGCCGCTCGAACTCGCGCACACTCTTGAAGTGGTAATGCACATCCTCGACTTCGCTCGGGCGGCGCTGACGTGTGGTGACGCTGACGGAAAGACCGATTTGCCTGTCGGTCTCCAGAAGCGTGCGCGCGATGGTGGACTTGCCGGCGCCCGACGGCGACGAGATGACAAGCATCAGACCGCGGCGGGCGATCTGCACGGGCGAGGATTTCGCCGGGTTCATGTCTTACTCCAAATTCTGGACCTGCTCGCGGAACTGGTCGATCACGACTTTCAACTCGATGCCGGCAGCGGTGACCGCCGAGGCGTTCGACTTCGAGCAGATGGTATTCGATTCGCGGTTAAATTCCTGTGCAAGGAAGTCCAGCCGGCGCCCGGCAGGCCCACCTTTCACCAGGAGATCGCGCGCTGCGGCGACATGAGCCTTGAGACGATCGATTTCCTCGCGCAGATCCGCTTTGGTCGCCAGCAGTGCGGCTTCGGCATGCAGCCTGTCGCGGTCGAGTGCGGCCATGCCATCCATCAACAAGGCGACCTGCGCGACCAGCCGCGCGGCGATCTCCTGCGGCGAGCGAGACGGATCGAGCTCGATCGTTCGTGTCAGGCCTTCGATCGTCGTGACATGGTCGAGGAGGATACGCGTCAGCGCCGAACCTTCCTGTTCGCGCATTGCTCTCAGATCGGAAAGCGCGGCCAGCAAGCCGGCAGCGATCTCGGCGTCACGGGCGGCAAGCGCCTCCTCGCCATCCTCGCTTTCGCGGAATTCCACGATGCCGCGCACCAGGAGCAGCGTATCGAGCTTCAGTGGCGACGGATCGATGACACCGTCCAACTGCTCGCGCATAGCCAGCACGGCAGCGAGCGCCTCCTTGTTCAGCACCGCCTCGAAACGGTTCTCGTCGGCGGTGACGGATAGCGATGCCTGCAGGTTGCCGCGGCTGAAGCTCTCCCCGGCGAGGCGGCGGACGTCTGCCTCCATGCGTTCGAGGCCAGGCGGCAGGCGCAGGCGCAGGTCGAAGCCCTTGCCGTTGACCGAGCGCAATTCCCATGCCCAGCGCCAGCGGCCGCTCGTTCCCTCGCGCCGCGCAAAACCGGTCATGGACTGCAAAGCCATGCGTGCCTCCCGAAAGTATCAGTTGATCTTCTTTTTCTTCGGCGGCACGACGGTGGCGCCATTATCCGCCGGCTGCTCTTCCGGCTGGCCGTCGACTGCGATGTCCGGGTCCGAGCCCTTGTCGGCTTCGAGCTTGCGCCAGCGCTTGACGTTGGCATTGTGCTCCTCGAGCGTCGCAGCGAAAACATGGCCACCGGTGCCGTCGGCGACGAAATAGAGGTCCTGCGTCTTCCAGGGATTGGCGACGGCTTCCAGTGCATCCTTGCCGGGATTGGCGATCGGCGTCGGCGGCAGACCCTTGATGACATAGGTGTTGTAAGGTGTGTCCCGCTTGAGGTCCGACTGGTAGATCGGCCGGTCGGCGGGTTTGCCCTCGCCGCCGAAGAGACCGTAGATGATCGTCGGATCGGACTGCAGGCGCATGCCCTTGCCGAGCCTGTTCAGGAAAACGGAGGCGACATGGGCACGCTCGTCGGGAACGCCGGTTTCCTTTTCGACGATCGAGGCGAGTGTCACGAATTCCACTTTGGATCGCAGCGGCAGCGAGGAGTCGCGCTTGTCCCAGATCTGATCGACGAGCTTCTGCTGTGCAGCCGCCATCTGGTCGATGATCTCCGCGCGCTTGGTGCCGCGCGAGAATTTGTAGGTATCCGGACGCAGGCTGCCCTCGGTCGGCAGTGCGGCCGGCAAGTCACCTTCGAGCACGGTGTCCTGCAACATGCGGTCGAACATCTGGCGGACCGTCAAGCCCTCAGGGAAGGAAACGGAATAGAGAATGGACTTGCCCGATTTCAGAAGCTCCATGATATCGCTCATGGAGGCCTTCGCCTTGATCTCGTACTCACCCGCCTTCAGGCTCTCACCGGCAGAAAGATGCGTTGCCGTGAGATAGCGGAAAATGCGGGCATCGCTGATGATTGCGTTGCGCTCGAGGTTCGAGGCGATTTCGGCCAGACCAGCGCCGTTGCGGACGATGAAATTGGTGTTGGTCTGCAGCGGACCCGGGTTCCGATAGGTCGATGTGGCATAGTAGAAGCCGATGACGGCGACGACGCAGACCAGAACCGCCAGCGTCATGATGAAGTTCAGGAAAAGAACGACCTGGCCGCGGGCTTTCCTGGACCGCCGCGGCGGCTCCGGGACACGCTCAGGACGCAGGGCTTCGTTCGGCGACTTCGGGATGATCGGTCCCTTCTGCGCCTGGCTATCGTTGCTCTGGTTCGTCGTATCGCTCACCGGCAATCCTCTAAAACTTGACCCTCACTTCGCTATTTCGCGAAGCAATGCGGCAAAAGCAGGTTCTGCCGCCGTTCAAAGACGCCGTTGCCGGTCGTTATGCTTTCGCACGCCCTCCTACGCAACGTAGAGGACGGCCGGTTGCGGTGTAAGGGAGACCCGCTCCACCGCACAGGACTTTTATTGCGCGTAACGGCGCAGCACGAGCGACGCGTTCGTGCCGCCGAACCCGAACGAGTTGGACAGCGCCACATTGATTTCCCGCTCACGAGCCTGATGCGGAACAAGATCGATCGCCGTCTCACGTTCGGGATTGTCGAGATTGAGCGTCGGCGGAGCGATATTGTCGCGGATGGCGAGCGTGGTGAAGATCGCCTCGATGGCGCCGGCTGCACCGAGAAGGTGTCCAGTCGCCGACTTGGTCGAAGACATGGAGATCTTCGATGCCGCGTTGCCGACCAACCGCTCGACGGCGCCGAGTTCGATCGTATCGGCCATGGTCGAGGTACCGTGGGCGTTGATGTAATCGATATCGGCCGGCGTCAGCCCGGCGCGCTTCAGCGCCATCGCCATGCAGCGGCCGGCACCCTCGCCGTCTTCGGACGGCGCAGTGATGTGATAGGCATCGCCTGACAGGCCGTAGCCGACGATTTCGGCGTAGATCCTGGCGCCGCGCGCCTTGGCGTGTTCCAGTTCCTCGAGCACGACGATGCCGGCGCCTTCGCCCATGACGAAGCCGTCGCGGTCGCGATCATAGGGGCGCGAAGCCTTCTGCGGGTCGTCGTTGTGCTGGGTCGACAGCGCCTTGCAGGCGGCAAAGCCTGCAAGCGAAATGCGGCTGACGGGGGATTCCGTGCCGCCGGCGACCATGACGTCGGCGTCACCCAGCGCGATCAGCCGCGCGGCATCGCCGATCGCATGCGCACCCGTCGAGCAGGCGGTGACGACCGAATGATTGGGTCCGCGCAGCTTGTGGCGGATCGAGACCTGGCCGGAGACGAGGTTGATCAGGCGGCCGGGAATGAAGAAGGGCGAGATACGGCGCGGGCCCTTGTCGCGCAGGGTGTAACCCGCCTCGACAATGCCTTCGATACCACCGATGCCAGAGCCGATCAGCACGCCGGTGGCGATCTGGTCCTCATCGGTTTCAGGATGCCAGCCGGCATCGGCAAGCGCCATATCGGCGGCGGCCATGCCGTAGATGATGAAGGGGTCGACCTTGCGTTGCTCCTTCGGCTCCATCCACTGGTCGACATTGAAGGTGCCGTCGGTGCCGTCACCGATAGGAATACGGCAGGCGATCTTGGCGGGAAGGTCATCGACCTCGAATTCGGTGACGAGGCGGGCGCCGTTCTGACCGGCAAGCAGCCGCGACCACGTCACCTCGGTTCCGCATCCCAAGGGTGATACCATGCCGGTACCGGTGATGACGACACGTCTCATCGCGTGCTTTCCCCCGCCTCTTATGTTCTATGGAGAAGTATGCCGAAAAGAAAAGGGCGGACTCCAGGCCCGCCCTTTCTCAAATTCACAGGATCAGGCCTGGGCCTTCTCAATAAACTTCACGGCATCGCCGACCGTCAGGATCGAGTCGGCAGCGTCGTCAGGAATTTCAACGCCGAATTCTTCTTCGAAAGCCATGACAAGTTCGACCGTGTCGAGCGAGTCAGCGCCCAGATCGTCGATAAAGCTGGCGCTCTCGACGACCTTGTCGGCATCAACGCCAAGATGATCAATAACAATTTTCTTTACGCGTTCTGCGATATCGCTCATGTCGGTTTCCTCGACCTTATGTCCTGATCGGAATGCCATCGCGGCACCCCTACCCTGTTTCAGCCTGCGATGTTTTCAGACATCCTCGGCAAACTCGTTTACCCGGCTTCAGAGATGTCCCAGGCTTGCAAAAAAGCCCGCCGGTCCGTCTGCTTTCTCGGGACGACTGTTGACAGTCATGGCCCGCTTAACATGCTTTATGTCTGCCGCAAAGCCAGAAAATCAACGGTTCGTGATTGCTCAACATGCTATTGGCGGAAATATTCCCATGCCAACAGTTTGTCGTTTCAGATCATCGCCATGCCGCCGTTTACGTGCAGCGTCTGACCCGTCATGTAAGCAGCCTCGGAGGACGCAAGGTAAGCAACCGCCGAAGCGACCTCGCCGCCCGTGCCCATGCGCTTCATCGGGATCGCCCCCATGATCGCTTCCTTCTGCTTGTCGTTCAGCTTGCCGGTCATGGCGCTCTCGATGAAGCCCGGTGCCACGCAATTGACCGTCACGTTGCGGGTGGCAATTTCCTGCGCCAAGGACTTGGTGAAGCCGATCATGCCGGCCTTGGAGGCGCAGTAATTGGCCTGCCCTGGATTGCCGGTGACGCCGACGACGGAGGTGATGTTGATGATGCGGCCATAGCGGCGACGCATCATCGGATGCGTCAATTCGCGCGTCAGGCGGAACGTCGATGTCAGGTTCACTTCGAGGACGGCGTCCCAATCCTCGTCGCTCATGCGTACAAAGAGCCCGTCGCGGGTGATGCCGGCATTGTTGACGAGAATATCGACGCCTTCGAGGTCGGCTTCGGCCTTCTGGCCGAGCGCCTTGACCTCATCGCGGTCGGACAGATTGGCCGGGAAGATCTTGACGCGCTCGCCGAGATCGGCGGCCAGCGCTTCCAGTTTCTCGACGCGGGTGCCGTGCAGGCCGACGATAGCGCCCTGCTTATGAAGAAGGCGGGCGATTTCCTCGCCGATACCGCCGGATGCGCCGGTGACGAGAGCCTTGCGGCCGGAAAGATCGAACATGGAAACGTTCCTTATATCTGGAGATACCAATCAGGCCATGAGGGCGGCGACGGCCGCGTCGATATCCGCCGGACCGTTGACGGAGATGCCGTTGATCGTCTTGTCGATGCGGCGGGCAAGGCCGGTCAGCACCTTGCCGGAACCGAGTTCATAAAGCGTCGTGACGCCATTTCCGGCGAACCATTCCACCGTCTCGCGCCAGCGGACCTGGCCGGTCACCTGCTCGACCAGGAGGCTGGCGATCTCGTCGGCGCCTGTCACGGGCGCAGCACGGACATTGGCGATGACAGGCACGACCGGATCGGATTTGGCGACCGTTGCCAGCGCTTCGCGCATGGCGTTGGCGGCCGGCGCCATCAGTGTCGAATGGAACGGAGCGGAGACCGGCAGCAGGATGGCGCGCTTGGCGCCCTTGTCGGTCGCAAGGCCGGCCGCCTTTTCGACGGCTGCCTTCTCGCCCGAGATGACGATCTGGCCGCCGCCATTGTCGTTGGCGATCTGGCAGGCGCCGGCAGCGGCCGCTGCCTCGCAAACGGCAACGACGTCGGCATGTTCGAGGCCGATGATCGCGGCCATAGCGCCGACGCCGACTGGGACGGCCGCCTGCATGGCATTGCCGCGGATGCGCAACAGCCGCGCGGTGTCGGCGAGCGAAAAGGTGCCGGCGGCGCAAAGTGCCGAATATTCGCCGAGCGAATGACCGGCGACGTAGGCGATCTTCGACTTCAGATCCAGCCCTTTGGCTTCGAGAACGCGGACGACGGCGATCGAGACGGCCATCAGCGCCGGCTGGGCATTCGCCGTCAACGTCAACGTATCCTCGGGACCGTTGAACATGACGTCCGAAAGCTTTTCACCGAGCGCCTGATCGACCTCTTCGAAAACGGCGCGAGCTTCCGCGAAATTCTCGGCGAGATCCTTGCCCATGCCGACGGCCTGACTGCCCTGACCGGGAAAAGTGAAAGCGATGGTCATTTTCATGTCCCTGATTACGCCCCTTAAGGCTGTTTTGCCTCCAATTGACATTCTTTCCGGCAGAGTCAAGTGGCGCCTCATTCTCCGCAAAGCCTTTCGCACCGGCGCAAAAGCCCGGTTTTTGCTCTTGCGCTCCGCCAAATCCAGCCTAGATTTGCGCGGACCTCCCCAAGGCTTTCACCTCTCTCCCAAGGTTTTTTCATGAAGTACAATTCACTAGGCCGCACTGAGATTTCCGTTTCAGAGATTTGCCTTGGCACCATGACCTGGGGTTCGCAGAACAGCGAAGCCGATGCTCATGCGCAGATGGACTACGCCGTCGAAAAGGGCGTCAATTTCTTCGACACGGCCGAGCTTTATCCGACCACCCCGGTTTCGGCGGCGACACAGGGCTGGACCGAAGACTATATCGGCAGTTGGTTCAAGAAGACCGGCAAGCGCGGCGATATCGTGCTCGCCACCAAGGTCGCAGGCCGCGGCCGCGACTATATACGCGGCGGCGAAGGTGCCGATGCAAAGAATATCCGCCTGGCGCTCGAGGCCAGTCTGGCGCGGCTGAAGACCGATTATATCGACCTCTACCAGATCCACTGGCCGAACCGCGGCCATTTCCATTTCCGCCAGAACTGGAGCTACAATCCCTTCAACCAGGATCGCGACAAGGCCGTCGCCAATATGCTCGACATCCTGGAAACGCTCGGTGCGCTGGTGAAGGAAGGCAAGATCCGCGCGATCGGTCTTTCCAACGAGACCACCTGGGGCATACAGAAATATCTGACGCTCTCCGAACAGAAGAACCTGCCGCGCGTTGCGAGCGTCCAGAACGAATATAATCTGCTCTACCGCCATTTCGATCTCGATCTCGCCGAGCTCTCGCATCACGAGGATGTAGGGCTGCTCGCTTATTCGCCGCTCGCCGGCGGCATCCTCTCCGGAAAATATGTCGATGGTGTCAGGCCGAAGGGTTCGCGCGGTTCGATCAACCCCGATATCGGAGGCCGCCTGCAGCCCCTGCAAGAGCCGGCGACCAAAGCCTATCTGCAGATCGCGGCCAAATACGGTCTCGATCCGGCAGCGATGGCGCTTGCCTTCTGCCGATCAAGGCCGTTCATGGCTTCGGTCATCATCGGCGCGACGTCGATGGAGCAGTTGAAAGTCGATATCAGTGCGGCCGACCTAACGCTTTCGGACGAGGTGCTCACGGAGATCGCCAAGGTGCACCGGCAGTATCCGCTGACGCTTTGATCATATTCCTTTAACGCCTGCCCGACGCCGAACGGGATGAGAGCATGATGTCGCCCGAAAACCGCTCACAGTTTTCGGCATCACGCTCTACTCACCGGTCTGGTTCGATTGTCCGATTGCGCTTGCCTTTCCCCGAAAAATCCGTATAAGCCGCGCTGTTCGTTAACCCGGTCTTCTGGCTGGTGGCTGAACGGAGGGCCGGTTTCCTTTCGGAAATCGTTCGGAACGGAAGCGTTCCAGCCTCCCGTGTCTCCGCTCTCGACCGTCTCGGAAACGCTTTCTTGCCTGGGTCCGCCCAATCAGGAGCAGTCGTTGAGGCTTAGCCGCCGAATATCGGGTTGAACCAAACGCAAGAAAGGCAAAGCTGTCATGGCTCTTTATGAACATGTATTCCTTGCCCGGCAGGATATTTCCGCTCAGCAGGTCGATGCCCTCGTAGAACAGTACAAGGGTGTGATCGAAGCGAATGGCGGTAAGGTCGGGCGTATCGAGAACTGGGGCCTCAAGTCCCTCACCTACCGCATCAAGAAGAACCGTAAGGCGCACTACGCCCTGATGGACATTGATGCCCCGGCTGCTGCCGTCCAGGAAATGGAACGTCAGATGCGCATCAGCGAAGACGTTCTTCGCTACATGACGATCGCCGTCGAGAAGCATGAAGAAGGTCCGTCTGCCATGATGCAGAAGCGCGACCGTGACGACCGTCCGCGTGAAGGCGGCCGTGGCCCGCGTGAAGGCGGCTTCGGTGATCGCGACCGCGGCCCGCGTCCGCCGCGTGAAGGTGGCTTCGGCGACCGTGACGACCGTCCGCGCCGTCCGCGCGAAGACCGTGTATAAGGGAGATCTGAGATATGTCTGAAACTTCCTCCGCTCCGGTCCGCCGCCCGTTCCATCGCCGCCGCAAGACCTGCCCGTTCTCCGGCGCCAATGCGCCGCGGATCGACTACAAGGACGTACGCCTGCTGCAGCGCTACATTTCCGAGCGTGGCAAGATCGTTCCGTCCCGCATCACGGCCGTTTCCCAGAAGAAGCAGCGCGAACTCGCCCAGGCGATCAAGCGCGCCCGTTTCCTCGGCCTGCTGCCCTACGTCGTCGCCTAATCGGTCGACGCCGACACCTTTAGGGAAGGCATTCGTGCCTTCCCTTCTCCCTTCCGCGATGGGCGCGGATCGGAACTCTTAAAACCCATGTTGAGACGTTTCTGAATTTGATTCAGCAACATCCTCTAACTGCTTGATGAAGCAGGACAGCGACCTTGAAACGACCGAACATTAGAACGCTGCTGATCGGCGCACTCGCCGGATTGACCGCCGCCCTGCTGGTGCTGGGCGCGAGCATGCAGCCGTCGTTTTTCAGCGCGCTTCTCTACACGGCCTCGGCGCTGCCGATCCTGATCGTCGGGCTCGGATGGGGCAATGCCGCCGCGGTCTCGGCCGTCGTCACCGCTGCGGCCCTCGGGGCGATCTTGATCTCGCCCTCCTTCGCGCTGATCATGACGCTGGTGACGCTTCTGCCGGCCGGTTGGCTCAGCCATCTCGCCAATCTGGCGCGTCCGGCCGCCGAACTCGGCGGCCCCGACCATCTGCTTGCCTGGTATCCGCTCTCCGATATCCTGCTGCATCTCTGCGGTCTGGTGACGCTCGCCGTCATCGTCATCGGTGTGATCATCGGCTACGGGCCTGAGATTACCGATCCGATCGTCGATCTGCTGATCACCTCGCTCAAGCAGCAGCAGCCGGAATTCATGCCCGATCCGGCGGCGACTGCGCAGACCAAGTCGCTGATCCTGCTGATGCTGCCGGCTTTGCAGGGCGGCATGTGGGTCAGCATGTTATTTGCCGCCTATTACTTCGCCGTGCGCATCGTCTCAGCGTCCGGCCGCGGCCTTCGCCCGCGCGAGGATATTCCCTCGTCGCTGCGCATGAACCGCAACTCGATCTTCATCTTCCTGGCCGGGCTTGCCGCCTGCTTTTTCGGCGGCATTCCGGCGCTGGTCGGTGCGACCGTGATCGGCACCTTCGGCGCCGGCTTCATGCTTTCCGGTTTCGCCTCGCTGCATTTCCGCACGCGCGGCAAGGACTGGCGCATACCGGCTCTCATCCTCTGCTATCTGGCCTCGATGCTCATGCTGCTGCCAGCTCTCCTCATCCTCGTTCTCGGTCTCAGCGATACGCGCAAGGCGATCGCGCTGACCCCGACGAAAGATGCTGATGCCCCCAAACAATCCGATACGAAAATCTGAGACACAAGAAAGGAAAAAGAAAATGGAAGTCATCCTTCTCGAACGCATCTCCAAGCTCGGCCAGATGGGCGAAACCGTAAAGGTTCGCGACGGCTTTGCCCGTAACTACCTGCTGCCGCTCGGCAAGGCGCTGCGCGCCAACGCCGCCAACAAGACCCGCTTCGAAGCCGAGCGTGCGACGCTCGAAGCCCGCAACCTCGAGCGCAAGTCGGAAGCCCAGAAGGTCGCCGACGTTCTCGACGGCAAGTCCTTCATCGTCGTGCGTTCCGCCGGCGAAACCGGCCAGCTCTACGGTTCGGTTGCTGCCCGTGACGTCGTCGAGATTCTCGCCGCCGAAGGCTTCAACATCGGCCGCAACCAGGTTCACCTCAACACGCCGATCAAGTCGATCGGCCTGCACAAGGTCGAACTGCAGCTGCATGCCGAAGTCGAAATCCACGTCGAGCTGAACGTTGCCCGTTCGGCCGAAGAGGCAGAGCGCCAGTCCAAGGGCGAAGAACTCACCTCGGTCGACGCGATCTACGGCGTCGACGAAGACGCGCTGCGTCCGGAAGACTTCTTCGATCCGGAAGCCGACGGCGTCGACGAAGACGAAGCATAATTTCGTCGGAGCGATCCGCGACAGGGAAGCCCGGCCACCGCGCCGGGCTTTTTCGTTTCCATCCCTTCCATAGGCGTAGTGGACTGGGTCGCTTTTTAAGGGGATTGTCCGGATGTTTTTGCTGCGTGCCTTATGGCATCGCGCTAAAGTAGCGTTCTCCGAAACGGATGGGCTGAGTCGGCGCCATACCGTGTCGTGCGGGTGACACTGCCAGTATTTCTCCTTTGTGTCGCCCAAGACTGTGGAGAAGTCGAACAACGTGCACAGCGTTCAGGATTTAGGCGAAGCGAGCCCCCGCTCCTTTCGTAGCCTCTTGATTTTCGCGTCCGGAATTGCAAATCCGGAGCTGGAAAAAGACAGAACGGATGATGATGAACGACGCCGCTCGAAAGATTACAGCTGTTGCCCCGTCGGAGCAGCATTATCGCGAAGCACCCAACAATATCGAAGCCGAGCAGGCGCTTCTGGGTGCGATCCTGATGAACAACGACGCCTATTACCGGGTGTCGGACTTCCTGAAACCGATCCATCTCTATGAACCGCTGCACCGGAAGATCTTCGAGGTTGCCGGCGATATCATCCGCATGGGTAAGATCGCCAACCCGGTGACGATCAAGACCTTCCTGAAAGCCGACGAGAAGGTCGGCGACATGACGGTTTCGCAATACCTGGCGAGTCTCGTCAGCAATGCCGTCACCGTCATCAATGCCGAGGATTACGGCCGGGCGATCTACGACCTGGCGCTGCGCCGGGCGCTGATCACCATCGGCGAAGATGTCGTCAATATCGCCTATGACGCGCCGCTCGACATGCCGCCGCAGTCTCAGATCGAGGATACGGAACGCCGCCTCTTCGAATTGGCGGAGAACGGCCGCTACGACGGCGGCTTCCAGGCCTTCAACGATGCGGTTGCGCTAGCCATCGACATGGCGGCTGTCGCCAAGGAACGTGACGGCGGGCTTTCCGGCATTTCCACCGGCATCCATTCGCTGGATTCCAAGATGGGCGGCCTGCAGCGTTCGGACTTGATTGTGCTGGCCGGACGCCCCGGCATGGGCAAGACCTCGCTTGCCACGAACATCGCCTACAACATCGCCGCCGCTTACGAAGGCGAAGTCCAGTCGGACGGCAGCATGAAGGCGAAGAACGGTGGCGTCGTGGGCTTCTATTCGCTCGAAATGTCGTCGGAACAGCTCGCCACCCGTATCATCTCCGAGCAGACGGAAGTCTCCTCCTCGAAGATCCGCCGCGGCGACATCAACGATGCCGATTTTGAAAAGCTCGTCGCCTGCTCGATGATGATGCAGAAGGTGCCGCTCTATATCGACCAGACCGGCGGCATCTCGATCGCCCAGCTTTCGGCGCGCGCCCGCCGCCTCAAGCGCCAGCGCGGCCTCGACGTGCTTGTGGTCGACTACATTCAGCTGATGACCGGTTCGGGCAAATCCAGCGACAACCGCGTGCAGGAAATCACCCAGATCACCACCGGCCTCAAGGCGCTCGGCAAGGAGCTCAACGTTCCGATCATCGCGCTGTCGCAGCTCTCGCGTCAGGTCGAAAGCCGCGACGACAAGCGGCCGCAGCTGTCCGACCTTCGCGAATCCGGCTCGATCGAGCAGGATGCCGACGTTGTGCTCTTCGTGTTCCGCGAGGAATATTACGTCAAGAATTCGGAGCCGCGCGACATCCACGATCCGAAATATCCGGAATGGGAAGCGCTGTTCGACAAGGTGAAGGGCACGGCCGACGTCATCATCGCCAAGCAGCGCCACGGGCCGACGGGCACGGTGAAACTCGCCTTCCAGTCAGAATTCACGCGCTTTGCCGATCTCGCCGATCCTTCCTTCACACAGTACGAGGAACATTGACGCGGTTTTCCGGGTCAATTTCCCTTAGAAAACTGCGGCCCGCAACAAGGCCACCGCCACAACGCCGACGACGACGCTGGCAAGCATCGGCAGGCGGCGGGCGGCCAGCGCCGTTGCGGCACATGCCAGTGTCTCCGCCCAGCCGGTCGCAAAGGCGGTCGGAGCTATCACGGCCATCAGGACCGCCGGCGGGATCGCCTCAATCGCCGTTTTCCAGCGTTCGTCCAGCTGCACATGACGGATGAGGACGAGACCACTGATGCGCGTGAAAATCGTCGCGAATGCCATAGCGAGGATGGCAAGCAGGGTATTGATATCAAGCGTCATGCGGCCTGCTCCTGTACCCGCCCCTTCCAGAAAGCCATCACCAGGAAATGATGGACGACAACGGCTGCAATTCCGCTCGCGGCCAGAATTGCGCCCGTTTCCGGTCCCTTCCAGAAGCCCATGACCAGCACGACAAACACGGCCGGAAAGGCGAAATCGAGACCGATGACCGCGGGATCGCCCAGAAAGGCGCCGAGCAACGCGCCTGCCAGCGAAGAGCCGACCCAGGCGGCATAGAAGGGCGTGACGATACCGGCATACCATACGGGCGTCAGCCGTGTGCTGCCGGCGCGGAACTCCGCCATGGCCCAGAGTTCGTCGGCAAGGAACAACATGGCGGCATAGCGCCTGATGGTGGAGAAGGACTGCATCTTCATGCCGATGGAGGCGCTCATCAGCACATGGCGGATGTTGACCAGCAGGGTGGCAAAGCCGACGCCGACCCAGCTTGCCGGATGCGCCCATATATCCATTGCCACGAACTGCGAGCCACCGGCAAAGACCAGCGCGCTCATCAGCGCTGTTTCCAAGACCGAAAGCCCCTTGGTGGCCGAAATCGCGCCGAAAACCAGGCCGATCGGAGCAACGGCGACGACAAGTGGAAAGATGGCGCGCATTCCGGCAAGAAATTCGCCGGCCGGCCGGCTCTGCTGCAACATGGCAACCTCCCGATTAAGATCGCGGAGCAGTAGCCCAGCCCGACCCAGCCGTATTGAACGTAAGTGATCAGCCCGTTCGGAATTGACCGGGTGTTACGCCTGTGCGCGCCTTGAAGTGCCGGGTGAAATGCGCCTGATCGGCAAAACCGCATTCGAACGCAATATCGGCCGGCATGCGCCCCTGCCGCAGCAACCTGCGGGCCACCTGCACGCGCCGGTCCGTCAGGAAGGCATGCGGCGTGATGTGGTATTCCTTGCGGAAGGCGCGGATGAGATGCGCGCGGCTCAACCTCGCCACCCCGGCCAGTTCCTCAAGGCCGACGTCGCTGTCGAAATTCTCGATGAGGTATTCGCGGGCGCGGGCGACGGCGCTTCGCTCCTGCGTATCGACAGGCACGACCATGGTGCTGCCGTGGCGCGCAAAGATCGCCGCCAGCACCGAGAACATGCTTTCATCGGACTCCAATGCACCTGCACCCCTTTCGAGCGTGCGATGGGCGGAGTGAAAAGCATTGGCGAGCTGCGGATCGCGTGGAAGCCCGCCGGAAAAAGACGGCGTCGCGTGAAAGGCCTTGCCGGTCACATCCTCCAGAATATCGATGAATAATTTCATGTCCGGATAGATCATGCGGTAACGGTAGCCCTCGCCGCCGGGAGCACCGTCATGAATGACGCCGGGATCGATAAGATAAAGGTCGCCGGGGCCGGTTTCCTCCCGCCTGCCGCTCAGCGTGGCGATCTGGCTGCCGCTTTCAATCGCGCCGATGCTGAATGTATCGTGCGCATGCGGCGCATATTCATGAGTGAGGAAGGTAGCGCTCAGACACTCCATATCGCGGAAGCGGCTGTCCCGCCAAAAGCGGGCCGATTCCACGTTGGCGAGCGGCATAGCCTCCGCCGCCTCTTTCTGAGATACGTTCTGCATGCGGGTAGATTAGCGCCGAAGCCGCCATGCGTCTTGAACAAAAGTGATCGTACAGGCGGCAAAGGATGGTATGTGACCGCCCGCGCTTTCCCTTGGTCGCAATGCTCACTAGACTGGGTGAGGTGATTTTCCCTTCATTTCTTCACGGCGATTCATGACAGATTTTCCCATTCCCTTCGACGACGACGATCTTTTCGCTTCCGCAGGCCTGCGGCTGACCGTCGACTTGACCGCGCTGACGGAGAACTGGCGCGATATGGCGCGCCGCTCCGGTGCAGCGCGCGCCTCGGCCGTCGTCAAGGCGGATGCCTATGGCATGGGCATCGAGGATGCCGGCGAAGCGCTCTATATGGCGGGCGCCCGCGACTTCTTCGTCGCGACCGTCGACGAGGGCGTCACCCTTCGCCTCTATGCGCCGGAGGCGCGCATCTTCGTGCTCTCCGGCATCTGGCCGGGCACCGAGCGGCGCTTCTTCGACAATGATCTGGTGCCGGTGATTTCCTCCGACGAGCAACTCGCCTTCTGGATGGCGGTGCTGGCCGATTACGGCGACTATCCCTGCGCGCTGCATGTCGATACTGGTTTCAATCGGCTCGGACTGCATATCGACGATGCGATCGCGCTCGTCGACGACGTTTCGCGGCCGGCGAGTTTCGCGCCGGTGCTTGTCATGAGCCATCTCGCCTGCGGCGACGATCCCAGCCATGCGATGAACCGGCGGCAGCTCGAATCATTCCACAGGGTTAGCGCCGCCTATGAAGGCATCGATTCAAGTCTTGCCGCCTCGGCCGGCATCTTTCTCGGCGAGGATTATCACTTCGACCTGACCCGCCCCGGCATTGCGCTTTATGGCGGCGAAGCGGTCTGCGGCATGACGAACCCGATGCGGCCGGTGGCAACAGCGGAAGCGCGCATCATCCAGGTGCGAAATGTCGAGGCCGGCGAGACCGTCAGCTATGGGCGAGCGCTGCAGCTCAACCGCAAAAGCCGGCTGGCGATCGCCTCGGCCGGTTATGCCGACGGCTATATGCGCAGCCAGTCGAGCGGTGGCGTGCCGCTGCGCCAAGCGGTGCCGCAAGGCGGGCAAGGCTTCATCGCCGGACACAAGGTGCCGGTTGCCGGCCGCATCACCATGGACCTGACGATCTTCGATATCACCGACCTGCCTGACAATGCCGTGCGCGCCGGGGATTATGTCGAGCTGTTCGGCAAGAATATGCCAGTCGACGACGTGGCGCGGGCAGCAGGCACGATCGGATACGAGATCCTGACCAGCATGGGGCTCCGCCACGAGCGGCGCTATGTCGCCGAGGAGTAGAGTTCGCCCGTCAACGGCTGCTGAGCGCAAGCCGGACCCCGAGCGCCACGAAGAGCGCGCCGAGGCTGCGATCGAGCCATAGCCCGACTTTCTGATTATGCCTGAGCGCATCGGCAAGGCGCCCTCCGAGAAGGACGAGCGGCGGCTCGATGAAGGCAGCGACGACAATGATGAGCCCGCCATGCAGCAGGAGTTGGGCCCATGCCGGTCCTGCCCCTTCGACGACGAATTGCGGCAGGAAGGCCAGGAAGAAGATCGCCACCTTCGGATTGAGCAGCGACACAAGGATTCCTTGCCGGTAGATCCTTGCGACCGGCATTTCTTCACCGTCAGCCTTTATCAGTCCATTGCCGCCGCCGGCGCGCAAAGCCTGAATGCCGAGCCAGACGAGATAAGCGGCACCGATCCATTTGACTGTCGAGAAGGCGACGGCGGAAGCGGCAAGTATGGCCGAAAGGCCGAGTGCCGCCATCAGGACATGCAGACAGGCGCCGGACCAGACGCCGAACAGCGCGGAAAAACCGGCACGTTTTCCGCTTCTCATCGTGTGGCCGAGGATGAAGGCGATATCGGGGCCAGGCGAGAGGTTGAGCAAAACCGCCGCCGACAGAAATGCAAGCCAGTGTGCGAGCGAATAATCGAACATCTTCCACCGTTCCGGATGACTAGGAGCAAAGGATAGGCACGGGTGCGCTGATGGGGAAATCATTAGTTTTGATCCGTCACGACAGCCATTATCTCAAGCACGATATTGATTCGATGAGGCGGCGCGTCTGCTTCACTTGGAAACCCGGACTGAAAGAGTAATTGATGGCGAAGGCCAGGACACAATTCATCTGCCAGAGTTGCGGCACGGTTCATAACCGCTGGGCCGGCAAATGCGAAAACTGCGGCGAGTGGAACACCATCGTCGAAGAGGACCCGATGGGCGGGATCGGCTCCGGTCCCGGCAAGACACCGAAAAAGGGCCGCCCTGTAGCGCTGACGGCGCTGTCGGGCGAGATCGAGGAGGCGCCGCGCATCCATACCGCCATGTCGGAGCTCGACCGGGCGCTCGGCGGCGGCTTCGTGCGCGGCTCGGCGGTGCTGATTGGCGGCGACCCCGGCATCGGCAAATCGACGCTGCTGATGCAGGCAGCCGCCGCCCTTGCCCGGCGCGGCCACAAGATCATCTACGTCTCCGGCGAAGAAGCCGTGGCGCAGGTCCGGCTGCGGGCGCAACGCCTCGCGGCGGCCGATACCGACGTGATGCTGGCGGCCGAAACCAATGTCGAGGATATTCTGGCGACGCTCGCCGAGGGCAAGCGGCCGGACCTCGTCATCATCGATTCCATCCAGACGCTATGGAGCGAACTTGCCGAATCCGCGCCGGGAACGGTGACGCAGGTGCGCACCGGCGTCCAGGCAATGATCCGTTTCGCCAAGCAGACGGGCGCCGCCATGGTGCTCGTCGGCCATGTGACCAAGGACGGGCAGATCGCCGGACCGCGCGTCGTCGAGCACATGGTCGACGCCGTGCTCTATTTCGAAGGCGACCGCGGCCATCACTACCGCATCCTGCGCACGGTCAAGAACCGCTTCGGCCCGACCGACGAGATCGGCGTCTTCGAAATGTCAGACAAAGGCTTACGCGAAGTCGCCAATCCCTCGGAGCTCTTCCTCGGCGAGCGCAACGAGAAATCGCCGGGTGCTGCCGTCTTCGCCGGCATGGAGGGCACGCGTCCCATTCTCGTCGAAGTGCAGGCGCTTGTTGCGCCGACCTCGCTCGGCACGCCGCGGCGCGCCGTGGTCGGCTGGGATTCGGCCAGGCTGTCGATGATCCTGGCGGTGCTTGAGGCTCATTGCGGCGTCCGGCTCGGCCAGCACGACGTCTACCTCAACGTCGCCGGCGGTTACCGTATCTCCGAACCGGCGGCCGATCTCGCCGTTGCCTCGGCGCTCGTTTCCTCACTTGCCGGTATTGCCCTTCCTGCCGATTGCGTCTATTTCGGCGAAGTCAGCCTGTCGGGCGCCATCCGACCGGTTGCGCACACCGCCCAGCGTCTCAAGGAAGCCGAGAAGCTGGGTTTTTCCGCAGCACTGCTTCCATCCGCCTCCGCCGAACTGCCGAAGGGCTCCGGCGGGCGCTGGAGCGAAGTCGGAAGCCTGCCGGATCTGGTCGCGCGCATCGCCGGATCGAAGGGAGCGCTGCGTGTGGAAGACGATGTTTGATCCTTTCATTGCCAGGAATGGTGATGATATAGGAGGCACACGATAAGGCACGACACGGCCGCCAAGCGGCAGTCCTGGAGTTGAATTTACATGCCCATTACGATTTTCGACGGTATTGTCATCGGCGTCGTGCTCTTCTCCGCCGTGCTGGCGATGGTCCGCGGCTTTTCGCGCGAGATCCTCTCGATCGCCAGCTGGGGCGGTTCGGCCGCCGCTGCCTATTACCTCTATCCCTACCTGCTGCCCTACGCGAAAAAATATACCGATGACGACCGCATCGCGATCGTCGGTTCGGCAGCGGTCGTCTTCCTGATTGCGCTCATCGTCATCTCCTTCATTACGATGAAGATCGCCGATTTCATCATCGACAGCCGCGTCGGCGCGCTCGACCGCACGCTCGGCTTCCTGTTCGGGGCAGCGCGCGGCGTGCTGCTCCTGGTCGTCGCCGTCGCCTTCTGGAACTGGCTGGTCGATGTCGACCACCGCCCGGCCTGGGTTAACGAAGCGAAGTCGAAACCTTTCCTGGATTCGATGGTCGTGAAGCTGAAATCCGTTCTGCCGGAGCAATTTGCCCAGATGATACCGGAAAGCATCCGTGATAAGCTGCAGCCGCCGACACAGGGCGCCGAAGGTACCACTCCGCCGGCGGGCGACCAGGCTCCGGCGGAAGACGCACCGACCGCGCCTGCAGACGGCGCACAGCAGCCGGCGAATTGACACAGTGTTCAAGAGCTTGACCCGCCTTCCGGCAATTGCCATTTGAGCGGAACATGAAATGAGGGTCCGGCCGGGCATTCCAGCTCCGCCGGGCTCAGCTATTTCTGGAAATGCCGATCCATTCTTGTGAGAGCAGAGGCCCGCAGAAATGAACCAGTCCCATTCCTTCCCGACCGACGATCCGCTCGACGGAGATACGCTGCATGAAGAATGCGGGGTTTTCGGAATTTTGGGACATCCCGATGCCGCCGCGCTCACGGCTCTTGGCCTGCATGCGCTTCAACATCGCGGACAGGAAGCAGCCGGCATCGTCTCCTTCGACGGCAAGCGCTTTTATCAAGAGCGCCATATGGGCCTCGTCGGTGACCACTATACCAATCCGATGACGCTCGCCCGCCTGCCCGGCAGCATTACGATCGGTCATACCCGCTACTCGACAACCGGCGAAGTGGCCATGCGCAACGTGCAGCCGCTCTTTGCCGAACTGGAAGAAGGCGGCATCGCCATTGCCCATAACGGCAATTTCACCAACGGCCTGACGCTGCGCCGCCAGATCATCGCGACCGGCGCCATCTGTCAGTCGACGTCCGATACTGAAGTCGTCCTCCACCTCATCGCCCGTTCCCGCCACGCTTCCACATCCGACCGCTTCATCGATGCCATTCGCCAGATGGAAGGCGGCTATTCGATGCTCGCCATGACGCGCACGAAGCTGATTGCCGCGCGCGACCCGACCGGCATCCGCCCGCTGGTGATGGGCGAACTCGACGGCAAGCCGATCTTCTGTTCGGAAACCTGCGCGCTCGACATCATCGGCGCCAAGTTCATCCGCGACGTTGAGAACGGCGAGGTCGTCATCTGCGAAATCCAGCCTGACGGCTCGATCAGCATCGATGCGCGCAAGCCCAGCAAGCCGCAGCCGGAGCGCCTCTGCCTGTTCGAATATGTCTATTTCGCCCGCCCGGACTCGGTCGTCGGCGGCCGCAACGTCTATACGACGCGCAAGAGCATGGGCATGAACCTTGCCAAGGAATCGCCCGTCGATGCCGACGTGATCGTGCCGGTGCCGGATGGCGGCACGCCTGCGGCGCTCGGCTATGCCCAGCAGAGCGGCATTCCCTTCGAATACGGCATCATCCGCAACCATTATGTCGGGCGCACCTTCATCGAGCCGACGCAGCAGATTCGCGCCTTCGGTGTGAAGCTGAAGCATTCCGCCAACCGGGCGATGATCGAAGGCAAGCGCGTGGTGCTGGTTGATGATTCCATCGTGCGTGGGACGACGTCTCTCAAGATCGTCCAGATGATCCGTGAAGCCGGCGCGCGCGAAGTCCATGTCCGCGTCGCAAGCCCGATGATCTTCTTCCCGGATTTCTACGGCATCGACACGCCTGACGCAGACAAGCTACTGGCAAATCAGTATGCCAATGTTGAAGCCATGGCCAAATATATCGGTGCGGACTCGCTCGCCTTCCTGTCGATCGACGGCCTCTATCGCGCCGTTGGCGGCGAGGATCGCAATCCGGCCCGGCCGCAATTCACCGATCACTATTTTACCGGCGACTATCCGACCCGCCTGCTCGACAAGAACGGCGAGTCCATGGGCAACAAGATTTCCATGCTCGCCAGCAACGGCTGACACGGCTCGGCTTTCCCATTATCCATCCCGAGGGGTTCACCGCACCCCTCTCCCCTCGTGAGGGAACACGACATCATGAATATCAATCTTGAGGGCAAGATCGCACTCGTCACCGGTGCGTCGCGCGGCATCGGATATTTCACGGCGCTGGAGCTTGCGAAAGCCGGCGCACATGTGATTGCCTGCGCACGCACGGTCGGCGGGCTCGAGGACCTCGACGATGCGATCAAGGCCATTGGTGGCGCGGCGACGCTCGTGCCCTTCGACCTTGCCGACATGAACGCGATCGACGCGCTCGGCGGCTCGATCTTCGAGCGCTGGGGCAAGCTCGACATCCTCGTCGCCAATGCGGGCGTGCTCGGCGTCATTTCGCCGATCGGCCATATCGAAGCCAAGGTGTTCGAGAAGGTGATGACCATCAACGTCACCGCGACATGGCGGTTGATCCGCTCAGTCGACCCACTGCTTGCTCGCTCGGATGCCGGTCGTGCGGTGATCATCTCTTCGGGTGCTGCCCACAAGTGCCGCCCCTTCTGGGGCGCCTATTCCGCTTCCAAGGCTGCGGTCGAAGCGCTGGCACGTACATGGGCCGGCGAAAGTCAAAGCACACCGCTGCGGGTCACCAGCGTCGATCCGGGAGCGACACGCACGGCGATGCGAGCGCAGGCGGTGCCGGGCGAAGATCCGCAGACGCTACCGCATCCCTCCGAGGTCGCAAAGGCGATCCTGCCATTGCTGGGGCCTGGTGTGACCGAGACGGGTAAGCTGTTCATTGTGCGGGAGAACAAGCTCGTCGATTACCGCCTGCCGGAATAAGCACCTGCATAATTCCTTAAGTCGGAATCGATTCAAGGACAAAATGATGCGGCAATTCAAAGTGCTACAGCGTCCTTTGCGCGTCCGAAAAGACGCGCGGCGCTGTCGACGTCTCAGTTCGCTGCAACGGCTGGGAACAGATGCGCCAGGCCCGCTTCCGACGGGCAAAGCGCATTGAGGTCAACCGGTCCCTGGATGCCGTCCAAGGTGCCGTTGTCGGCAAATTGCCAGATTGACCAACGACTGCACTCTTCCTGTCTCGGTTCCCTGAACACACTGCGCAGCCACAGATAGTGGTCAGGAAAGCGCGATTCATTGCCTTTCAGAAATTGATCGAAGAACTCCTGAGTGACGTAAAAAATAGGTTTCTCCGGAAAAGTGCCCTTCAGCTCGGTGAAGAAGGCGTTCACCTCGGCAGCCATTTCCTCGAGCGTCGGGATTTTGTTGCAATTGCCGACAAACTCCAGATCGATGGCGATGGGCAGAGTTCCCTGCTCCTTCGGCACAGTCGCCAGGACATTCTGCGCCTGATCCTTGCCCGGTCGGCAGAAGGTGAAGAAATGATAAGCGCCCCTGACCAATCCAGCATCTCCGGCGCGCTGCCAGTTGTCGGCGAATTTGGAATCCCGATGATCTCCACCTTCGGTCGCCTTCATGAAGGCGAAGCGGACATTCGCCTGCGAGGCAACCACCTTCCAATCGATATCACCTTGGTGATGGCTGACATCGATGCCTTGGATCGGATAGCTGCTTAAGG
Source organism: Rhizobium leguminosarum bv. viciae USDA 2370 (assembly GCF_002008365.1). Lineage (GTDB taxonomy): Bacteria > Pseudomonadota > Alphaproteobacteria > Rhizobiales > Rhizobiaceae > Rhizobium > Rhizobium leguminosarum. Next base: position 329,820 of record NZ_MRDL01000047.1, on the reverse strand, counting down.
AGGGATTGTTGAAGCGAAGCATTCCGAAATCGTATGCGAAATATGCCGCGAATGCGACAACCAGAATTGCAGTCGCTCCGATCGCCGATCGAGCCAGTCTCCGCATCCCTTCCTCCCAATTAACAACAGTTTCTCAACCGGCTATGCGAATTTTGCGCCGCGAAAATGGCGAGGGAATTTCAAGGGCGCGCCAACGGGTTTCATCATCGCATGGATGGATCCTGTTGCCGCTGGATCGCTCTTCGCCCCCCTTGACCGGAAGCGCGAACCGGGCCATAAAACCCGCCATGAAAACGGTTATCTGCATTATCTGCCGGAAGATTATTCGCTAGCGCGAGCGCTGGCCCGGCCGTTTTCGTCTCCCAAATAGTCAAGATGCGAAACGCCCCGGTCCGCCGGTCGCGATATTTTTCTGATCGTGCATTTGGGAGAGTGAAATGGACGCGACGCCGGAACTGAAGCTGTACAACACGCTGACACGGGAAAAATCGGTGTTTTCGCCGATCGATCCCAACAATGTCCGCATGTATGTCTGCGGCCCGACCGTCTATGACTTCGCTCATATCGGCAATGCCCGGCCGGTCATCGTCTTCGACGTGCTGTTCCGGCTGCTGCGCCATGCCTATGGCAAAGACCACGTCACTTATGCCCGCAACATCACCGACGTCGACGACAAGATCAATGCGCGGGCGCTTCGGGACCATCCGGGCCTGCCGCTCAATGACGCGATCCGCGCGGTCACCGAAAAGACCGAGACGCAATTTCACGCCGATGTCGCCGAACTCGGCTGCCTGGAGCCGAGCTTCGAGCCGCGCGCCACCGACAATATCGTTGAGATGACCGAGATCATCGAGAAGCTGATCGGCAACGGCCATGCCTATGTCGCATCGGGCGAAGTGCTGTTCGACACCAAATCCATGGCGGATTACGGACAGCTTTCGAAGCGCCCGCTCGACGAGCAGCAGGCCGGCGCGCGCATCGCCGTCGACGCACACAAGAAGAATCCTGGCGATTTCGTGCTCTGGAAACTGTCGAGCCACAACGAGCCCGGCTGGGAGAGCCCCTGGGGCCGTGGCCGGCCCGGATGGCACATCGAATGCTCCGCGATGAGCAAGCGTTATCTCGGTGATGTCTTCGACATTCACGGCGGCGGGCTGGACCTGATCTTCCCGCATCATGAAAACGAAATCGCCCAGTCGCGCTGTGCCCACAGTACCGAGGTGATGGCAAATGTCTGGATGCATAACGGCTTCCTGCAGGTCGAAGGCCGCAAGATGTCGAAATCCGAAGGCAATTTCGTCACCATCCACGAGTTGCTGCACACGGAAACCTTCGGCGGCCGCAAATGGCCGGGCGAGGTGCTGCGCCTTGCCATGCTGATGACGCATTACCGCGAGCCGATCGATTTCTCGATCAAGCGACTGGAAGAGGCCGAACGTCTGCTCGCCAAATGGCCGGCAGCAGATGCCGGCGATGCGACGCCTGATGAAAGCGTGCTGAACGCGCTTTCGGACGACCTCAATACAGTGGCGGCGGTGCAGGCATTGCATGCGTTGGCGCAAGCTGCCCACACGGATCCTGCCTTGGGCGCCACTTTTGCGGCAACGGCCGACCTTCTGGGCCTGCTGCCGAAAAAGATGGAGATCGACGAAGCCGTCGCATCGGCAATCGATGCGCTGATCGCAATGCGTCTCGAAATGCTGAAGGCGAAGAACTTCACTGAGGCCGACAAGATCCGCGACGAGCTGACGGCGAAGGGCATCCAGCTGAAGGACGGCAAGGACCCGGTGACGGGCGAGCGCGTGACGACGTGGGAGGTCAAGAGATGACGACCTTTAGCGGCGGCTGCCAATGCGGAGCGATCCGTTTCCGCGTCAGCGGCGACATCAAGGATTCGTCGATCTGTCATTGCCGCATGTGCCAGAAGGCGTTCGGTGCCTATTATGCACCGCTGGTCTCAGTACGCGGCGCCGATTTCGAATGGACACGCGGAGAGCGCAAAAGATTCCGCTCTTCCAATTTCGTCGAGCGTGGCTTCTGCGGCGATTGCGGCACGCCGCTGACCTACGAGGCGCCGGATGGTATGGCGATTGCCGCCGGCGCCTTTGACGACCCTTCGGCGTTTCCGCCGGTGATCCAATTCGGCATCGAGGGCAAGATCGGTTTCGTCGATCATCTGCATGAATTGCCGGGGCACCGGACGGAGGAGGATGCGCAGGCGGCCCCCTTCCTGCTCGAACTCGTCTCCTACCAGCATCCCGATCATGAGACGCAGGCATGGCCACCGAAGGAGCTCAGATGACGGCGGAATCAGACAGAAGCGGCGGGTGTCAGTGCGGGGCGGTGCGCTACCGCGCAAAAGGCGAACTCGGCTATCCCCATCTTTGCCATTGCCGCATGTGCCAGAAGGCGGCCGGCAACTATTTCATGCCGCTGGCCGCCGCGATGCGCCGCGATTTCACCCTGACGCGCGGCGAACCGAAATGGTTTCAGTCCTCGGATCTGGTACGGCGCGGCTTCTGCGGCGATTGCGGCACGCCGCTGTTCTACGACATTCCGGAGACAGATTTCATCAATCTCACACTCGGATCGCTGGATAATCCCGATACGGTCAAGCCGGTGATGCAATCGAACACCGGCCGCAAGATGTCCTGGTTTCACGCGCTCGACGGCCTGCCGCTTGAACCACAGTCTGAAACACCCGACCGCGAGAATGCGATTGCGGCAAGCAACCATCAGCACCCCGACCACGACACGAAAAGCTGGCCCCTCGGAGAAAGCTCATGACGGACACGATAAAGACAGGCGGATGCCAGTGCGGCGCCGTGCGCTTCCGCATCTCGGGCAAACTAGGACGCCCCTCGATCTGCCATTGCCGCATGTGCCAGAAGCAGTTCGGCGGTTTCTTCTCGGCGCTCGTCACCGCGCCTGAGGAAGGGATGGAATGGACGCGCGGCGAGCCGAGCTACTTCCAGTCCTCGGTCAACATCGACCGCGGCTTCTGCAGCAATTGCGGCACGCCGATGACCTATCGTCATCCGGGCGGGCTGGAGCTTGCGATCGGCACCTTCGACGACCGCAGCGACCTCGCACCGCTGATCCAGGTCAACTATGAGGCCCGCCTGCCCTGGGTCGAGGAAATCTTCGAGGCGCCGGTGCTGAAGGATCAGGATTTCTACGCACGGCAGGAGGCGATCATCTCCTTCCAGCATCCCGATCACGACACAGAAGTCTGGCCCGCGAAAGGCGTGAAGATATGACCGAGATACTGCGCATGCTCTATCCCGAAATCGAACCCTATGCTTCCGGCCATCTCGATGTCGGCGACGGCCATGTGATCTATTGGGAGCGCTCGGGAACGCCTGGCGCCAAGCCCGCCGTCTTCCTGCATGGCGGCCCGGGCGGCGGCATCTCGCCCGCCCATCGCCGGCTTTTCGATCCCGCTCGCTACGACGTCATGCTGTTTGACCAGCGCGGTTGCGGCAGGTCGACACCGCATGCGGAACTCCATGCCAACACGACCTGGCACCTCGTTGCCGATATCGAGCGGCTGCGCGAGATGGCCGGCGTCGACAGCTGGCAGGTGTTCGGCGGCTCCTGGGGCTCGACGCTGGCGCTCGCCTATGCCGAGACGCATCCAGAGCATGTCTCCGAGCTCATCCTGCGCGGCATCTATACGCTGACCAAGGCCGAACTCGACTGGTATTATCAATTCGGCGTCTCGGAGATGTTCCCTGACAAGTGGGAGCGCTTCGTCGCCCCCATTCCGCCGGAAGAGCGGCATGAAATGATGCATGCGTATCATCGGCGTCTGACGCATGAGGACAGGAACGTCCGCCTCGCGGCCGCGCAGGCCTGGAGCATCTGGGAAGGCGAAACGATCACGCTGTTGCCGGAACCTTCGACGAGCTTCAAGTTCGAAGAGCCGGAATTCGCCTATGCATTTGCGCGCATCGAGAACCATTTCTTCGTCCATGCCGGCTGGATGGATGAGGGACAGCTGATCCGCGATTCCGGCAGGCTCGAGGATATTCCCGGCGTCATCGTGCATGGCCGCTACGACATGCCCTGCCCGGCCAAATATGCCTGGCTGCTGCACAAGGCCTGGCCGAAGGCGGAATTCCACCTGATCGAGGGCGCGGGCCATGCTTATTCGGAACCGGGGATTCTCGATCGACTGATCCGGGCGACGGATAAGTTTGCCGGGAAGCAAGACTGATCGCTGGAATTGGGGCGGCCCTCACCCCAGCCTCTTTCCGTGAGAAAACCGGGAGAGGTGGCGGCAGCCGGATGATGGGCAGCATCCGCACTTCATAACAACCCGCTTGGCGGGAGGAAACGACATGAAAGAACGCATCTACCTCTTCGACACGACGCTCCGGGACGGGCAGCAGACGCCCGGCATCGATTTCTCCGTCGAGGACAAGATTGCGATCGCGGCCATGCTGGACGAGTTCGGCCTCGACTATGTCGAGGGCGGATATCCCGGCGCCAATCCGACGGATACGGTCTTCTTCAGTGAGAAGCGCACCAGCCAGGCCCGCTTCGTCGCCTTTGGCATGACGAAGCGGGCGGGCGTTTCGGTCTCCAACGATCCCGGCATTGCCGGGCTGCTTCAGGCCAAAAGCGATGCCATCTGTTTCGTCGCCAAGAGCTGGGATTATCACGTCGCGGTGGCGCTTGGCTGCACCAACGAGGAAAACCTCGAATGCATCGCCGAAAGCGTCAAGGCGGCGGTTGGCGCGGGCAAGGAGGCGATCGTCGATTGCGAGCATTTCTTCGATGGCTTCAAGGCCAACCCGGTCTATGCGCTCGCCTGCGCCAAGACGGCCTATGAGAGCGGCGCCCGCTGGGTGGTGCTCTGCGACACCAATGGCGGTACGCAGCCGCCGGAGGTGCGGGCGATCGTCGAGGCGGTGATCGCCTCGGGCGTTCCCGGGCACTGTCTTGGCATCCATGCGCATAACGACACCGGCCAGGCGGTCGCCAATTCGCTTGCCGCCGTCGAAGCCGGTGTCAGGCAGATCCAGGGCACGCTGAACGGCATCGGCGAGCGCTGCGGCAATGCCAATCTGGTGACGCTGATCCCGACGCTGGCGCTGAAGAGCGCCTACAACACACGTTTCGAAACGGCGATCGACGAGGAGCGGCTGCTTAACCTCACCCGGCTCTCGCATGCCTTCGACGAACTGCTCAACCGCTCGCCCGACCACCAGATGCCCTATGTCGGCGCTTCCGCCTTCGCCACCAAGGCCGGCATCCATGCATCGGCGCTGATCAAGGACCCGCGGACCTATGAACACGTGCCGCCGGAAACCGTCGGCAACTTCCGCAAGGTTATGGTCTCCGACCAGGGCGGCAAGGCGAACTTCATCAATGCGCTGAAACGGCGCGGCATCGCGGTCGCCAAGGACGATCCGAAGCTCGACCTGCTGATCTCCATCGTCAAGGAACGCGAATCCATCGGCTATGCCTATGAGGGCGCGGATGCGAGCTTCGAGCTGCTGGCGCGCCGCACGCTCGGCACTATCCCGGAATTCTTCACCATCGAAGGCTTCCGCGTGATGATCGAGCGCCGCTTCGACAGTCTCGGCCGCGTGAAGATCGTCTCGGAGGCGGTGGTCAAGATCACCATCGACGGCCAGACGCTGATGTCGGTTGCCGATGCCGAAGGCCCGGTCAACGCGCTCGACCTCGCGCTACGGAAGGATTTCGGCAAGTACCAGCACGAGATCGACGATCTCGTGCTCGCCGATTTCAAGGTGCGTATCCTCAATGGCGGCACGGAGGCGATCACCCGCGTGCTGATCGAATCCACCGACAGCGACGGTGTGCGCTGGTGGACGGTCGGCGTCTCCGAGAACATCATCGACGCTTCGTTCCAGGCGTTGATGGATTCCGTCATCTACAAGCTGATGAAGAACCGGCAGCTGGCGGGCAAGATCGCGGCGGAATAAACCTATTCCGCCGGCTCGGCGATGAGACCCCAGCCCTCGCCCGAATACCATTCGCTTCCTTCGGCCTCCGCTCTCCACCACAGGGCGTCGGATATCTTCTCGTCCATCGCTTCGTCTCCCGCTTCAAATCCTCTCACCCTTCATTCAATGAAATGAATTGGCCTATTCACGGCGCTTAAGCTAGGCCGGATCAGAAGAAGAACAAAGATGGAAACACCGATGTCGACCGATGCATCCGTTCCCTTGGCCAAGAACGAAGACAGTCCGCGCGGGTTCGCCTTCGCGCTGACGGCCTACCTGCTCTGGGGCTTCCTGCCGATCTACATGAAGGCGGTGGCGCATATCTCGCCGGCCGAGGTGATCGCGCATCGCATCGTCTGGTCGCTGCCGCTGGCGGGCATCGTGCTGCTCGTGCTCGGGCGCACTGGGGATATCCGCACAGCACTCAGCTCGCCGCGCATGCTGGCGATGGCGGCGCTGACGGCGTCGCTGATCACCGTCAACTGGGGCACCTATGTCTGGGCGATCGGCGCCGGCCATTCGCTCGATGCAGCACTCGGTTATTTCATCAATCCGCTGTTCAGCATCTTCCTCGGCGCGGTGTTGCTCAAGGAAAAGCTGCAGCCGTTGCAGATCGCGGCGATCGTGCTTGCGGCGCTTGCCGTCGGCATTCTCGCGCTGGATAGCGGCGGCATCCCGTGGGTGGCGCTGACGCTGGCGATCAGCTGGGGTTTCTACGCCCTGTTGCGCAAGACGCTGCCACTCGGGCCGAACCAGGGCTTCTTCCTCGAAGTGCTGATCCTCAGCGGGCCGGCCCTCCTCTATATCCTCTATCTGGAATTCGGCAGCGGCCAAGGCCACCTCTATCGCACCGGTCTTGCCGACACGACCCTGCTGCTCGGCTGCGGCGTCATCACCGCCGTGCCGCTGATGATTTATGCGAACGGCGCCAAGCTATTGAAACTCTCGACGATCGGTATCATGCAGTATATCGCGCCGACGATGATCTTCCTGATCGCCGTCTTCGTCTTCCACGAGCCGCTCGGTACGGCGCGCATGATCGCCTTCCCGCTGATCTGGGCGGGGCTGTTCCTCTATAGCTGGTCGATGCTGAAGGGAAGTCGCGGGCGCTAGAGCCTTTCCAGCAAAAATGCGCAGCGGTTCTGCGCTTGCGCGACAGCCGAACCGCTCCAAAGGCGCGCCCGCCTACATCTTCGAAATCACCTCGTCCTCGCCGTTACGATCGGCAGCGAGTTGGGCTGCCTGGGCCATGATCGCCGGAATGATGCCGGAGATCTCGTCGACGACGAGCGGCTGCACCCGATGGGCGGTGTGCAGGAAGCCTTCTTCGGTCATATGGCGCATCAGCTCCATCATCGGATCCCAGAAACCGTTGACGTTGGCAAAGACCATCGGCTTCTCGTGGCGGCCGAGCTGCGCCCAGGTCATGATCTCGACGATCTCCTCCAGCGTACCGATGCCGCCGGGCAGCGCGACGAAGGCATCGGAGCGCTCGAACATGGTGTGTTTGCGCGCATGCATGTCAGGGGTTACAATGAGTTCGTTGAGTTGACCAAGCGAATGGCGAGTCGCTTCCATATCGATCAGGAATTCGGGAATGATGCCCGTGACCTGACCGCCGCCTGAAAGCACGCCGCTTGCAACCGCGCCCATGATGCCTTTGGTACCCCCGCCATAGACGAGGCGCAGGCCGTATTCGGCGATCTCTCTTCCGAGAGCACGCCCGGCCGCCATGTGGGAAGGATCGCGTCCCGGCCTTGAGCCGCAGTAAACGCAGATGGATCGAATCGATACAGATTGTTCGGTCATAGAGGCAAACAACTATTCCATTTCAATGCAGTCAAGAAAATTGACTGAAAAGCAGCGTGCCTAGCTTGCCTAATTGCTTTGAATGCTTGTGAAAAGCAACGGGAATCGCTAGCAATTTCGGTTACTACGGCAAATTGCCGCTCTGGGAGACATAATGATGAAGAACCGTGCCGGCTTGCTGGCCCTTGCAGTGCTCGTAATCGCAATCCTACTGATGGTATTTTTCGTCATGCCGCGCATCGGCGGCGATGCAACCAAGGTCGGCGACGCCATCAACCAGGCGAGCACGGAGCTCAAGAACACGGTTAACGAGGCCGCAAAGACATCGCGCTCCGCCGTTGCCGACTCGGCTGCGGTCGCCGACCAGGTGGGTCGCCTTTCGGCCGATGCAGGCGTGTCGCTCAGCGAGCTCAAGGCGCTGTTTGCCGACGGCAAGGGCCCCGCCATCGATGTCTTCACCGCCGCCAAGACCAAGGCCGTCAGCGCGCTGACCGCACTTGCCGATTTCACAATTCCCGAGGGCCTAGATCCCGCGACCCAGACCCTTGCCGCCAAAGCCAAGGACGGCGGCGCGAAAGCGCTCGCCATCGTCCAGTCGCTGCCCGAGAATATCGCCGATGCGCTTGCCGCGATCGCCAAGGCCGAAACTGCGCTGACCGGTGCGCCGGAGCCTGCCCCTGCGGCGAACACGGCAGCGGAGAATACCGGCCCGAAGCTTCCGGCCTTCGACGTATTGCGCGTTGAGCCCGACGGCTCGACGGTGATTGCCGGCTCCGCCGAACCGAACGGCAAGCTCGAGGTGCTCGATGGCGAAAAGGTGGTGACGACGGCCAATGTCGATGCGAGCGGTGATTTCGCCGCCGTCCTCGACGATCCGCTTCCGGCGGGCGACCACCAGCTCGTGCTCAAGTTCACGGGCAAGGACGGCAAGAGCATGCTCTCCGAAGAAGTCGCGACCATTTCCGTGCCGAAGGACGGCAATGGCGCCAACCTGCTCGCCATGGTCTCCAAACCCGGTGCGGCGAGCCGCATCATCACCGCGCCGAAGGCCGGAACCGAAGTTGCCGATGCCTCCAATCCGATGGCGCCGCCTGCGGACAAGCCGGCAGCGGGCGAAAGCTCGGCTGCGCCTGCTGCAACACCTGCACCAACCGGCGAGCTGGCGTTGCAGACGCCGAACCTCACCGACACCTCCTCCAATGGCGCAGCTACGGCACCGGATAAGACCAATGTGCCCGATGTGATGGTCAATGCCGTCGAAATCGAGGGCAACAAGATCTTCATCGCCGGCACGACGCGTTCCAATGCCAAGGTCATCGGTTATGCCGACGACAGCCTCGTCGGCCAGGATACCGCCGGCTCCGACGGGCATTTCGTCATCGACGGTGTGGTGTCGCTCTCGGTCGGCGACCACAAGATCCGCGTCGATGTCGTCGATCCCACAGGCAAGGTGATCGTGCGTGCGGCGGTGAACTTCAATCGCCCGGCCGGCGATCAGGTAAGGGTCGCCGCGCAATCGGTCCCCGCCGACGCGAACGGCGCTTCCTCGATGGTGCCGCTCGACGAAGGCGAGCTTGGCAAACTCAAAGCGGAGGCCGGCAAGGCCTACGGCCTGCTGAAGGGACTGTTTGCCGATGGCAAGTTGCCCGGGGCCGAACAGCTTGCGGCGGCGCGCTCGGCAACGGAATTCGCGCTGCGCTCCGTCGCCGACTTCCGCCCGGCCGCCGATGCGCCGGACAGCTTCAAGCAAGCGTCCGGCTCGTCCTCGCAGATCGCCGGCAAGGCGCTGAAGCTGCTGCAGGGCCTGCCTAAGGATGCAAAGTCCGTCGGCGCCGCGCTCGAAAGACTGGGCGGGATGATCGCCGAACTCACCGCTGCACCCGCGCCGGCAGCGCCATCTGCAAACGATGTCGGAAGCAGCCAGCCAAAGACGATCGAACAGGCGCCGCTGACGGCGAACAACGCGGCGGTCATCATTCGCCGCGGCGACACGCTGTGGCAGATCTCGCGCCGCACCTATGGCCTCGGTGTTCGTTACACGACGATCTACATCGCCAACGAGGACAAGATCATCAATCCCGATCGCATCCGCCCCGGTCAGATCTTCGGCCTGCCGAAGGATGTGTTGCCGAATGCCGAAGAGCTGCACCGCAAGCGCCTTTCCGGCCAGCACCTCTAAGCAGCAGACATCATGACGAGGCCGGGCAGGCTACTGCATAATTTCTTAAATCGGACTCGGTTTAAGGATAAAATCATGCAGCAGTTCAAAGTGCTACAGCGTCCTTTGCGCGTCTGAAAAGATGCGCGGCGCTGTCGTCGCCCGGCCTGTCTTTTCCTCGGCCCTGCAATTGTTGTATTCGTCCGCCTGGCACCCTATCTGGCGGTGGCGGCTGCGGGCTATGGGAAGCTTCAGGCACATCCCGGTTCCGTGCTCTTGCCGGCATCGAAGCGCTGCAGTCGCGGCAAGCCCATCCGGGCTGGAGACAAGCATGGCAAACGGCAAGACAGTCTCGGAATCCAACCTGCTGCAGACGCTTCTCAACCTCTGGCCCTATATGTGGCCGGCCGGCCGGCCCGACCTCAAGATGCGCGTCGTCTGGGCCTCGGTCTTTCTGCTGATCTCAAAGTTCGTCTTGCTGCTCGTTCCCTATTTCTTCAAGTGGTCGACCGATGCGCTGAACGGCAGGATGGATCTTGCCGGCTCTGTGCCGCCGCTGCTGGCCGGCGCCATCGCGCTGGTGATCGCCTATAACATCACCCGGCTGATCCAGCTTGGCCTCAACCAGCTGCGCGACGCGCTCTTTGCCAGCGTCGGGCAACATGCCGTGCGCCAGCTCGCCTACAGGACCTTCGTGCATATGCACGAGCTGTCGCTGCGCTTCCATCTGGAGCGCAAGACTGGCGGGCTTTCGCGCATCATCGAGCGCGGCACCAAGGGCATCGAGACGATCGTGCGCTTCACGATCCTCAATTCGGTCCCGACGGTCATCGAATTCCTGCTGACGGCAGTGATCTTCTGGTGGGGCTACGGCTTCTCCTATCTCGCCGTTACCGCCTTTACCGTCTGGGCCTATATCTGGTTCACGATCCGTGCATCCGACTGGCGCATCGCCATCCGCCGGTCGATGAACGACAGCGATACAGACGCCAATACCAAGGCGATCGACTCCCTCCTCAATTTCGAGACCGTCAAATATTTCGGCAATGAGGAGATGGAGGCCAAGCGCTTCGACAAATCGATGGAACGCTACGAGAAGGCCGCGACCGATGTCTGGACCTCGCTCGGCTGGCTGAACTTCGGCCAGGGCGTCATCTTCGGCATCGGCACGACCATCATGCTGGTTCTGTCGGCGCTGGCCGTGCAGCGCGGCGAGCAGACGGTCGGGGATTTCGTCTTCGTCAATTCGATGCTGCTGCAGCTTTCCGTGCCGCTCAACTTCATCGGCTTCGTCTATCGCGAAATCCGCCAGGGGCTGACCGATATCGAGCAGATGTTCGACCTGCTTGAGGTGAAGGCCGAGGTCCATGACGCGCCCGATGCGACGGAGCTTCGGATCGGCCAGGGCGCGATCTCTTTCAAGGACGTGCACTTCTCCTACGATCCGGCCCGCCCAATCCTGAAGGGCATTTCCTTCGAGGTGCCGGCCGGCAAGACGGTCGCCGTCGTCGGCCCGTCGGGTGCCGGCAAATCGACGCTGTCGCGCCTGCTCTATCGTTTTTACGATATCCAGAGCGGCGCGATCACCGTCGACGGCCAGGATATCCGCACGGTGACGCAGAAGAGCCTGCGTACGGCGATCGGCATGGTGCCGCAGGATACGGTGCTCTTCAACGACACGGTCGCCTACAACATTCGCTACGGCCGCACATCGGCCAGCGACGGCGAGGTCTTTGCAGCCGCCGAGGTGGCGCAGATTGCGCATTTCATCGAAATGCTGCCCGAGGGGTTCGAAACCAAGGTCGGCGAGCGCGGGCTGAAGCTTTCGGGCGGAGAGAAGCAGCGGGTGGCGATCGCCCGCACCATCCTCAAGGCACCGCCGATCCTGATCCTCGACGAGGCGACGTCGGCGCTCGACACGACGACGGAACGGGAAATCCAGGAGGCACTCGACCTGGTTTCGAAGAACCGCACGACGCTTGTCATCGCCCACCGGCTTTCGACGGTGATCGGCGCCGATGAAATCATCGTGCTCAAAAGCGGCGAGATCGCCGAGCGCGGAACACATGCCGCCCTCCTCGAAAGAAACGGCCTTTATGCCTCGATGTGGAACCGCCAGCGCGAAGCGACACAGGCGGAGGAACATCTGAAGCAGGTGCGCGAAAGCGACGACCTCGGCGTGATAACGCGGCTTGCTCCGGCAAGCTGAGCCGGGAGACCGACGCCGGCCGGCTTTTGTTGTTCAGAACCCCGGCATGGGAACCAGGGCCGAGGCCGCAGCATTGCCCCGGAGACGGTTTTTCGCTAACCAGCAAAAATGAAAACGCAAGGAGACCGGCAGCCATGAGCCTGTTCAACACGGTTCGCAACACGATCGTTCCCGTGCACAAGGAGGGTTATCCCTTCGTTGCCGCCTTCTTCGTCGCGTCGCTGGTCTTGGGCTGGATCTTCAAGCCGCTCTTCTGGATCGGCATGATCTTCACGCTCTGGTGTGCCTATTTCTTCCGTGATCCCGAGCGCGTGACCCCGCAGGACGACGACCTGGTGATCTCTCCCGCCGACGGCAAGGTCTCGGCGATCCAGATGGTGACCCCTCCGGCAGAACTCAACCTCGGCTCCGAGCCGATGCTGCGCATCTCGGTCTTCATGAACGTCTTCAATTGCCATGTGAACCGGGCGCCGATGCGCGGGCGCATCGTCAGCATCAACTACCGCTCCGGCAGCTTCGTCAACGCCGAGCTCGACAAGGCGAGCGAGGACAATGAGCGCAATGCACTGGTGATCGAAACCCGCCACGGCCAGATCGGCGTCGTGCAGATCGCCGGCCTCGTGGCGCGACGCATCCTCTGCTGGGCGAACCCCAACGAGCCGGTGGATGCCGGCGAGCGCTTCGGGCTGATCCGTTTCGGCTCGCGGCTCGATGTGTTCCTGCCCGCCGGTGCCGCGCCACGCGTCTCGCTCGGCCAGACGGCGGTTGCGGGAGAAACTGTCATCGCCGAATTCGCCTCCGCCAAGGGTCCCGTCATCAGCCGCCGCAGCTAGGAACGATTGGAACGCGATATGGAAACGCCTTTTCCGCCTTTCGAGCCCAACGGGCCGGATGATTCCGCCCGCGGCCCGCGTCTGCGCGAAATCCCGCTCCGGCTCGTCTTTCCGAACCTCATCACCATTCTGGCGATCTGCGCCGGACTGACCGGCATCCGGCTGGCTTTCGAGAATCGTTATGAGCTCGCCGTCTCCATGGTGCTGCTCGCTGCCTTCCTCGATGGCATCGACGGGCGCGTAGCGCGGCTGATGAAGGCGACTTCGAAGTTCGGCGCGCAGATGGATTCGCTTGCCGACATCGTCAATTTCGGCGTCGCGCCCGCCCTCGTCGTCTATGTCTTCGCGCTCGACCAGGCACGCTCGCTCGGCTGGATTGCCGCCCTGATCTATGCGATCGCCGCCGGGCTTCGCCTTGCTCGCTTCAATGTCATGGCCGAACGCGAAAACAAGGCGAGTTGGCAATCGGAATATTTCGTCGGCGTGCCGGCGCCGGCCGGCGCCATGCTGGTGCTGCTGCCGGTCTATCTCGGCTTCCTCGGGCTGGCGACGGACCGCACCTTCGCCTATCTCTCGTCGATCTACACCGTGCTCATCGCCTTCCTGCTTATCAGCCGGCTGCCGGTCTGGTCGGGCAAATCGGAAGGCAACCGCCTGCGGCGCGATCTCGTGCTGCCGATGATGCTCGGCGTCGTGCTCTATGTGGCTCTGCTGATGAGCTACACCTGGGAAGTGATGGTCTTCACCGTTGCCGCCTACCTCGTATCGCTTCCCTTCGGCGCCCGGAAATGGCGGCGGAAATACGGGACGCTGACGATCGAGGAGCCGGGCATCGGCGACGACGATATCGGCCGGCACATCTGACCTCCGAGCATTTCCGGATTTCTTCGAATGACGGAAATGCTTCTCTCCCTTCGGTCTGACGGATCCCCGGGAAAAGCATGCGCTTTATCCGGGTGAAAACCGTTCCGCGCTTTTCCCCGAAAACCGCTTTCGGACTTTTATTGGAACTGCTCTCTTCAGTAAGTATTAACCAACGTAGGCTTCAGTTAAGCCTCGCGAATTATGGTGGGCGTTTACAAATCCTGATAAGCGACGCCCCCGTTTTGTCGCTATTCGTGACGAAACATCAAACTATAAAATACCCAGGGAAGAACCACGCAAGGAGAGTATCGTGACTTCGAAGAAGAGCAGTACCGGCGAACAGCAGGTGGCCAAGCCAGACCTCGCCGCCAACTATCGCCCCGTCGCCCTGAAGGCTGTTGCCGCAGCATCGCTGATGGCCAAGCATAAGCCGACCGGCGTCAAAAAATCCGCTTGAGGCGGAAAGCTTCAAATCGGAATCATGCGTGCTTTCGGGTTACATGCGTTAGGCACCGCTGACGAAGTGAGTGACGAGGCGATCGCCGGAAATCTCCCGACAACGCTCTGGCGACATAAGCACAACCCGAAAAACCTGATGGACGAAGCGACGCATCGCCGCCGCCTATGTGAGACGTCGGCGCCGATCGGTCACCGACGGGCCCGCAGGTGCGGCGGATAGTGTTCAGAAGAAGCTGAGCTGGCCGTCGTCAGGCTTTTGCTTCTCGGGCGCCCTCAGCGGCTTTTCGATGACGACCGGCTCCTGCAGGTCGGGACCCATATTGGCGACCTTGTTGACCTTGTCGGAGACCGGGACGGCCTCGAAGAAATCATCCTGAACGGGCTGCAGCAGGTCGGCCACCTCGCGCGGTTCCTGGGTCTTGCAATCGAGCCAGCGGGAGAAATCCTCAGGTCTGATGACGACAGGCATGCGATCGTGGATCGCTGATATGGCTGAATTGGCTGCTGTCGTCAGGATCGCGCCGGTATCGACCTCGGAGCCGTCGGCCGACGACCATGTCTCCATCAACCCGGCAAAGACGATGACCCCACCCTGGCGCGGCCTGATCCAATAGGGCTGCGGCCGCTCGCCGCTTTCCTTGGACGGGCGATGCCATTCATAAAAACCGGAGGCCGGAATGAGCACGCGACGATGACGCATGGCTGCGCGGAAAGAGGCTTTGCCGATCGCGGTTTCGGAGCGCGCGTTGATTAGCAGCGGGAAATCCTTCGGGTCCTTGACCCAACCCGGCGTGAGGCCCCAGCGCACGAGCACGGCGCGCCGGTCGGCCAAATTGCTGCCCTGCTCCCTGCCCTCGCCTGATATGACGACGAGGATCGGTTGCGTCGGCGCGATGTTGTAACGCGCCGGAAAGTCGTCGAGATCGAGACCGGAGAAGACGTCGCGCAGGTCGGCGCTGGAGATTGTCAGGGCGAAACGTCCACACATCGGCTTGTCTTTGCACCCGGCTGGTGTTCGGTCAAGACACCTCAGCCTCTCGGCGCGAAGAGGATGAGGCTGGCGCCGGCAAGGCAGATCAGCGCACCGCCGATATCGTAACGATCAGGCACGCGGGCTTCGACCAGCCACAGCCAAAGCAGCGAGGCGAGGATATAAATGCCGCCATAGGCCGCGAAGGTACGGCCGGCGACCTCGCTCGGCACCAGCGTCAGAAGCCAGGCGAAAAGCACCAGAGAGACCATGCCCGGCGCCAGCCACCAGATGGACTTTTCGAGCTTCAGCCATGCCCAGAAAGCAAAGCAGCCGGCGATCTCGAAGACCGCGGCAAAGGCATAGATGATGTAGGTCACGGAAGCCCTTTCGAATCCTTCGGCTTTTTGCTTCATGCATGTCGCTTTCTCAAAACCGCTGCACACTTTTGAGCGACATGCATTGGCAACTATCCCTGCGAAAAGTGTGGAAGCCAAGCAGCGCCGGCATGCAAATGTCGGTTCATCGGATAGGATAGGCGATCACAGCAAGAGCAGTCACGATGACCTCCACCGCCAAACCCGGCTCCGCCGCCATTCTCGAACGCGACGGACGATTCCTTCTGGTGTTGCGCCGCAACCCGCCTTCCGCCGACATGTACGCCTTTCCCGGCGGGCGCGCCGAGCCCGGCGAAACGCCGGAGCAAACGGCACTGCGCGAACTCCATGAAGAGACCGGCATTTCGGCACGGAATCCGCGGTTATTTTCGACCTACGACCTGAAGACGCATGCGGCCGACGGCAGCGTCAACAGCCATTTCCTGCTGTCGGTCTTCCGCGTCGACGCGGATCGGGACGCGGTGGCGGAAGCCGCCGACGATGCAGCCGCCCTCGGTTGGTACACGGTGGAGGAAATCCGGCGGCTGCCCGTGCCACAGAGCGTACTTGAATGCGCTGAGCGGCTGGCGGGCGGCGAATAGACGTGGAAACTTTCAAGCACGCCTTGTTGCCGTCATGCTCAGCGTATCAACTACGAACATGATTCCCGTTCGACGTGTTTTTCTGTCCCTGCTCGTCCTCGCCGGCCCCACGATGGCGCAGGGCAAGAATACGCCGCCTCCACAGGAGGAGCAGATTGCACCGCCGATCGTGAACGTGCCCTATGACGACAAGCTGGCGCGGTTCGCCGAGGTGCTGGGTTCGGTGCATTATCTCAGAACGCTCTGCAAGGCGCCTGGCGGCGACGAGTGGCGAAACGGCATGCAGCAGCTGCTCGATTCGGAGACCGGTAACGAGCAGGAGCGCAAGGAAAAGCTCACAGCGGCCTTCAATCGCGGCTATCGCGCCTTCGCCTCGGTCTATACGGATTGCACCCCGGCGGCCATCGTGGCAGAAGAGCGCTACCGTAACGAAGGTGCAACACTTGCCACAGAAATTACCTCGCGCTTTGGAAATTGACGTTTAATTAACCTGTTTTCGCATGCGGACGTGTCGTTTTGGGAAAAGGCTGTTAGTGTTGTTAACGGTGCAGTAAGACATGAGAAGTGCTGAGGAAAAAACAATGGAAGCAAGCCTCAACGACATCGACGACATGATCGTCCACGAAAAGATGCAGGCAGCTCTGGAGTACCAGAACGAGGCTTGGGCCGACGGCATGGCCGACGGGATCGAGCCTGAAATCATCGCTGATGCCGCCATTGCACATGCGCTGCGCGAGACGATCAGATTGCATGGGGAAAAGAGCGCCGAAGCCCTGCTGGATTCGCTGCGTGAGCGCATGCTTGCCGGCGAATTCTCCGCGAACCGCACCCTGCAATAATTGTTATCAGAGAGTTTGATGCACACCGGTAAAGAGAAAGTTTCGCGAATTTCGCTCGCGCCGGTGCTGCTTGCGTTCAGCCTTGCCGCCGGCAATGTTTTCCTTGCGCCGGCCGCCTACGCGCTTTCCGAACTGCACAACATCCCCGGCCAGGCGGCTAACGAGACGCCGCCCGCACAGGGAAGCGCTCAGGGACAGAGCCAGCCGCAGACCACTCCCGGCGTTCCCATGGCCGATCCGCTGGTCAACAGCCAGAACAATCAGGGTGTCGACAAGACGCCCGGCGCCCAGGATAATTCCAAGCCCACCGAGGTGATCTACGACATCAGCAAGGTGCCAGAGCCGGTTCGCAAGATGCGCGAGCAGATCGTCGAAGCGGCCGCCTCCGGTGATCTCGAACGGCTGCGGCCGCTGATGGGCACCGGCGCCGACCAGACACAGGTGACTGTGGGCGAACCGACCGACGACCCGATCGGCGCGCTGAAGGATCTGTCGGGTGATCCTGATGGCGACGAGATCCTTGCCATCATGCTCGATATCGTCTCGACCGGCTTCGTGCATGTCGGCCAGGGCACAGCAGACGACATGTATGTCTGGCCCTATTTTGCCGAGAAGGACCTGAAGTCGCTGACGCCGCCGGAGCGTGTCGAGCTGCTGCGCATCGTCACGGCCGGCGATCTCTCCGACATGCAGGAGTTCGGCGGATATAATTTCTACCGCCTCGGCATTACGCCTCAAGGCAAATGGAAATTCTTCACAGCAGGCGATTGATGCCCGTCTCGCCTGCGCTTTTCACGTTACGCATGGCGCTTGCGATCCACCTCATGAAGACATACCTCTGAGCGATGACCAACGCGACAGGTTCCGCCATGCCAGCCGTATTCCTGAATGACCGCTCATTGCTCCTTGTCAGCGGCGCGGAAGCCCAATCCTTCCTGCACAACCTGATCACAACCGATATCACCTCGCTCGGCGCCGACGAGGCACGGCCCGGGGCACTCTTGACCCCGCAGGGCAAGATCCTGTTCGACTTCATGATCTGGCAGGACGGCGACGGCTACATGATCGAAACCGATGCCGGCCAGCGCGACGGCCTGCTGAAGCGGCTGACAATGTACAAGCTGCGCGCCGCCGTCACACTTGCGACAAGCACTGAAGAAGGCGTCACCGTTTCCTGGAGCGAGGATGCCGAGGGCAGCCGGGGCGTCCGGGACAGCCAGGGCGTCCGAGACAGCCAAGGTGTCCGAGACAGCCGCTTCGCCAAGGCGGGCGTCACGCTGATCCGCCGGCCCGGCAAACATGGCGATGGCAAAGAGGCGCTCTACGACGCGCTGCGCATCAGCCACGGCATCGTCACATCAGGATCGGACTTCGCCCTGCAGGACGCCTTCCCCCATGACGTACTGATGGATTTCAACGGCGGCCTCTCCTTCAGGAAAGGCTGCTATGTCGGGCAGGAGGTCGTCTCGCGCATGCAGCACCGCGGCACCGCGCGCCGGCGCGTCGTCACGGTGTCCGCCGCGACAACCTTGCCGGAGACCGGGACGGAGATCACCGCCGGCGGCAAGCCCGTGGGAGCGCTCGGTTCGGTCGAAGGCGGCAGCGGCCTTGCGATCGTGCGCATCGACCGCGCCGGCGCCGCGATGGCGGCAGGTACGCCGCTGCTCGCCGGCGAAACGCCCGTTTCCCTCGTCCTGCCGGCATGGTCCGGCCTTGTCTTTCCCACAAGCGGCGACGAGGCCAGCGCGTGACAACGACGAAAGCTCCGCGTGCCTGGCAACGCATGCTGTCCGGGCGCAGGCTCGACCTGCTCGACCCCTCGCCGCTCGATGTCGAACTCATCGACATCGCCCATGGGCTTGCCCGGGTTGCCCGGTGGAACGGCCAGACCTCCGGCGATCATGCTTTTTCGGTGGCGCAACACAGTCTCGTCGTCGAGGATATCTTCCGCCGCTTCAACGATGCGCGGCCGCAGGAGTGCCTGATGGCGCTGCTGCACGACGCACCCGAATATGTGATCGGCGACATGATCTCGCCGTTCAAATCGGTGGTCGGCGGCGGCTACAAGACGGTGGAAAAGCGGCTGGAGGCGGCCGTGCACTTGCGCTTCGGCCTGCCGCCGCATCCTTCGCGCGACCTCAAGGACCGGATCAAGAAGGCCGACACGATCGCCGCCTATTTCGAGGCGACCGTGCTTGCCGGTTTCACACCCGCCGAGGCGCAGAAATTCTTCGGCCAGCCGCGCGGCATCAGCAAGGACATGCTGATGATCGAGCCCCTGCCTGCGCTCGAAGCGCAGCGATTGTTCTGCGCGCGCTTCGCGGCGATCGAGGCCGAGCGGGGGATGGTATCGTGAGCTTCATCGTCGTCTCGCCGCTGTCGCGCATCGCGGAAATGGCGGTGCGCCATAAGGCGCGCGATATGATCAGCCTGATCGCCAAGAATCAGGCCTTTCACCGGCCGGGCGTGATTGCGGCCGAACGTCATCTGACACTTGGTATGAACGATATCCTCTTCAAGGGCACCGGCGATCTCGTGGCGCCTGACGAGACGCATGTCCGCGGAATTATCGACTTTGCCGCATCGTGGCAGCAGGAGACGCCGCTGCTCATTCATTGCTGGATGGGCGTGTCGCGATCACCGGCCGCAGCCCTCATCGCCGCGCTGTCGCTGGCACCGGATCAGAGCGATGAAACGCTTGCTCGCCGACTCCGAGCCGCCTCACCTTTCGCGACGCCCAACGCCCGGCTGATCGAGATCGGTGACGCGCTGCTCGGCCGCAGCGGCCGGCTGGTCGCGGCGGTACGGGCAATCGGACGTGGTGCGGATGCCGACGGCAATGCGCCCTTCGTGCTTGCGATCCGGGACGCCGTTGGCGGTTGACGCTGCCGCCAGCCGCTCCATCTAGCCCCCGACCACGCACAATCGACAGGGCCAGATCATGGAACAACAGGCAGCCGATGTCCTCCTCGCCACGCAAACGGCACTCAGCCAGGCAAGCGCGCTTGCGGTGCAATATTCCTTCTCCGTCCTCGGGGCGGTGATCCTGCTCGTTCTTGGCTGGGCGCTGGCCGGCTTTACCAGCCGCTGGGCCTATGAAGGCCTGTCGCGCGTTCATGGCATTGACGAGACGCTGGCGCGTTTCTTCACCAATGTGCTGCGCTATGCGCTGCTCATCCTGGTGTTCATCACCGTCCTCGGTCAATTCGGCGTCCAGACCGCCTCGATCATCGCAACCCTCGGCGCAGCGGGCCTGGCGATCGGACTAGCGCTGCAAGGGACGCTGCAGAATATCGCCGCCGGCATTATGCTGCTGATCCTCAGGCCTTTCCGCGTCGGCGAATATATCGAGACCAGCAGCGTGGCCGGCACGGTGCGCGAAATCGGATTGTTTGCCACCGAGCTCAAAACCGGCGACGGGCTCTACCGGTTGGCGCCGAATTCGACGCTCTGGAACACGCCCATTACCAATTTCACCCGCGAGCCCACCCGGCGGAACGAGCTGAAAATCAGCGTCGCCTATGAGGATGACATCGATCTGGCAATGGAGACGCTGATGAACCTTGCCAAAGCCGATTCCAGGGTGCTGACGTCACCGGCACCCAGCGTCTTCATCGACAGCCTCGGTGATGGCACGATCTCCGTCGCGCTGCGCTACTGGGCAAAGACAGGTGACTGGTGGCTGGTCAGCCGTGACATGGTGAAACGCGTGAAACTCGCCTTCGATGACAATCCTGACGCCGTGCCGGATGCTTCAGATGCCGCGCCGGCAAAAAAGTCCAACGGCAAGGTGACGGCCGAAAAACCGACGCCGACGCGGCAGTAAGACATTGCAGCGCCACGGATCTTTTTAAGACCCGTGGCGCTGTGCAGTTTGAATTGCTAATTTTGTCCCTAAATCGATGCCGATCTAAGAGTTGCGCCGTAGCCTATTGGATGACGCCGCAGGAGAGTCTTTCCCCGGCATCACCCGAAGGCTGGCTGCGATAATCATCCGAATTGGCGTGCACCATCAATGCGCGGCCGCGAATGCCGTCAGTCTTGCCGTCGAGCGTGACCATGCTGTCGAAGATCTGTGCCCGCAACCTGCCGTCCTGCCCGACATATTGATTGGGCATATCGCCGGCGTGCGGTCCCTTGGCGGCAAGGATGCCATGCTCGGCCTTATCAGGGTTGAAGTGACCGCCCGCTGATTCGTGATGGGTCGCGGCGTCGCAGCGGCCGGTCTCATGAACATGGAACGCCACCCATTTGTTCGCCGGCAATCCCGATATCTCGACTTCGATCAGGACGCCGCCATTGGCGGCAGCCGTCAGTTGCGCGCGACCGTCCTCCTTGCCGTCCTTCCCGACGAAATTGGCGACCGCCGTTTGCTTGTCCTGAGCGCCTGCCGGCAATGCAACCGCAAGCAGGCTCAAGGTGGCGATAATGCTCATGGCTTTCATGGAGATCTCCTTGCGTCCGGTTGTCCTTCTGAACGTGTCAAACCGGAAGGTGTTCCTGAGCCGCGCGTCCGATAGGACGCGCTAAGGACGCTCCAGCACTTTGCGTGGCGCATAATCCTTTCCGAAAATCACTCCGATTTTCGGGTTATGCGCAGGAATATCGAACGAGAAAAGCCGGCCAACCGGCCGGCTTGCAGATCTCTCGAATTGAGACGCCGCTCAGGCGACGGCGTCGAAATCGAATTGACCGTAGGTCTTGCGGTAGAGATCGTCGGACTGATCGCCTGATGTCGGCGCGGCCTGCTGCAGCGGATACGGAACGGCGATGCTGCTTGCACTGCCGCTGTCACGGGTGTCCATCATCAGCGCAATCAGGCTGCCGGAAAATTTCGGCTGCGTGTCGCTGGCCTTATCGTCTTCGAGGAGTTCCTTGATGATGCCTGGCTTCTCATCGGCGGCACGTTCGCCGCGGCTGAGTACGCCATCGCCATTGGCATCGAGCCGCGAAAGCGTCGCCAGATATGCGTATGAGGTGTCTGAAACGGATGTGGTGCTGGTCATACAAACCTCCATTCACCGCCTTCTGCCGGTGGTGTTTGTACGCAATACGAGCGTTGGAAAATCACTGTTGACTCGGTGGTTAAACTGATTTGCGCAGTGCGTCAATAAGTTGTTAACTTCTCATTAACGATGATTGACAAAAGTTAACGGAACGCCTGAACGCAGGCCTCCGCCAGCGTCAGAAGGCCGCTTTCCTGCGTATTTCAGCTATTTTTCACATATAAAACAAACGTCTAACGCATCGACCCCGCTGCTGCACTGCAACCGAATATTAATCCGGCCCATACAAAATGGACATCACGCATCACCAGCAGGCGTCCAGCGTATAAAAAATCAATCTCTGTATTCATTTTAGAAAGGTCTTTCATGTCCGGCGAAATGAGGCACGTTCATCAAACGAGGACGCTTTCCTCTGCTGTCGTCCCGCGAGACGTATGCACATGAAAGCTGAAGCGCTCTTCTGGCGGCAATGCACCGAGGCCGTCACCGCCGACGGATCGATCGATGCGCAGCGCCTGATGGATCTTGTGATCGCGACCTATCGCGTCCATGAAAGCGACTATGACGAAATCGAGAGAAGCGCGGAAACGCTGCTGAGGGAAAACCATGCGCTGAGGGGCAATATATCAGCCCTTAGCCAGGCGTTCGACGGACAGAAGAAACTCTTCGAAGTCATTCTCAACAACCTGCCGCTCGGTCTCAGCGTCTTCGACGCCGACCAGCGACTGACGCTTTCCAACATCCGCTTCCGTCAGCTCTTCGACCTGACGGACGAAGATGTCATTGCCGGCGCGACAATCGCCGATCTCACGGCTAAAATGCGCGGCACGGAGAGCGCTAGCACCAAGCCCGGCCGGCGGACCGGGCGACATTCCTCCGCAACCACAAGAAGCAGTAGTCTCCGTCGGCGCGAATGGTTGATGGACGATGGCCGCATCATCCAGAGCATGGTGACCATCCTTTCCGACGGAAGCAACATTTCCATTCACGCCGACATTACCGAGGATCGAAGGGCGGCCGAACGCATCACCTATCTCGCCCACCACGACCCGCTGACCGGCCTTCCGAACCGCATCCATTTCCGCGAGCAGGTCGATGCGACGCTCGCAGAGCGCAGGCCAGATCAGCAGATTGCCCTCGTTCACCTCAATCTCGACGGTTTCAAATCGATCAACAACACGATGGGCGTTTCGGCCGGCGACAAAATCCTGCAGCAGGTCGCCGAGCGCATCCGAGCCTCGGCCGGTTCGGAAAACACCCTGGCGCGCCTCGGCTCGGACGAATTCGCCATCCTGCAGACGGGCAAGCAGCAGCCGCGGAACGTGACGGCGCTTGCCGAGCAGATCCGCCGCGAGCTTTCCGCGCCATTCCTCCACGGCGAGAAACAGCTGGAGCTCAGCGTCTCTATGGGCATCGCAATCGCCCCTGGAGATGGCGAAGAAACCGATATCCTGCTGAAAAATGCCGGCGTGGCGCTGTCACATGCCAAGGCGGACGGGCGCAAACGCGAGCGCTTCTTCGCCAGTGAGATGGAAGCGCAGATGCAGTTGCGACACGCGCTGGAGGCAGACCTCCGAGCAGCCGTTGAGAAAGAGGAATTCGAGCTGCATTATCAGCCGCTCTATGACCTCTCGCAGCGACGTATCTGCGGCTTCGAAGCGTTGATCCGCTGGAACCATCCGGTCCGGGGCCGCGTTCCGCCGATGGATTTCATTCCGCTGGCCGAGGAGGTCGGCCTCGTCGTCGATATCGGCCGTTGGGTTTTGCGTCGGGCCTGCAACGATGCAGCGCAATGGCCGGAGGGCATCAAGATCGCCGTCAACGTTTCGGCAATCCAGTTCAGCAGCAGCGACCTGACGCGAGATGTCAGCGAGGCACTTGCCGCCGCCGCGCTGTCGCCGTCGCGGCTTGAACTCGAAATCACCGAGAGCGTGCTGATGGAAAATCTCAGCGAAGTGCTGCCGATCCTGCATGCGCTGAAGGAGCGCGGCATCCGCATCTCGATGGACGATTTCGGAACCGGCTATTCCTCACTGAGCTATCTCTCGAGCTTCCCCTTCGACAAGATCAAGATCGACAAGTCCTTCGTCAACGACATCGTCGACAACAAGGAAGCGCATGCGATCATGCACGCGATCATCCTGCTCGGCGATGCGCTCGGCATGCGCGTCACCGTCGAGGGCGTCGAGACGGCCGCGCAGCTGGCGCTGCTCGAATGCGAGGAATGCGACGAGATCCAGGGCTATCACATCAGTCCGCCGCGACCGGCGCGTGACGTGCCCCATCTTCTCTCCCTGCCGCCGAAGAACGGCGGCGTGACGCATCTTCCTGAAGCCAAGCACTGAGATCCCCCTCGATTGCGACTCGCATGGCAAGTCGCTACAAAATCGGTTGCGATTCCTGAGATCTTCGTTCTCGCATCCTTTTACCGCCCGCATTCAATTCAGCGCCGATGCCCTATCGGCGGAAAACGATCTTCCTCATGACAGGTGGCGCTATGTTCGCGGCTGAAGCCTTCTCCCCACACGAAACGCTTGCGGCGGCGCTGATTGCACATGCGGCCGATGGCGACGACGGCTCGCACGACCTTGCCCATATTCTGCGCGTCTTCAGAAATGCCATGCGCATCCATGCGGGAGAAGGCGGCGACGGGCGGGTGCTTGCCGCTTCCGTGCTGCTGCATGACTGCGTCGCCGTCGAGAAGAATTCGCCGCTGCGGGCAAAAGCATCGACTTTGGCGGCTGAGAAGGCATCGGCGATCCTGGCGGAACTCGGCTGGAGCGAGGCGGATATCGAAGCCGCGGCCCACGCAATCACTGCACACAGTTTCTCCGCCGGGGTGGCACCGCAAACGCTGGAGGCGAAGATCCTGCAGGATGCCGACCGGCTGGACGCGATCGGCATGGTCGGCGCCGCCCGCTGCTTCTATATCGCCGGGCGACTGGGATCCGGGCTCTACGATCCATTCGACCCGGCGGCGGCGGACCGCCCGCTTGATGACAAGCGTTATGCCATTGACCATTTCCAGACGAAGCTGTTCAAACTGGCGGAAGGTTTCCAGACCGAGACCGGCCGCAGGCTGGCCGCCGCGCGTGATAAAAGCCTGCGCGACTTCCTCTCGGCCTTCATGGACGAAATCTAGGAGCACAAGATGCGTGTCAGCGACCTCTTCATCTACCCGCTCAAGAGCGCCCGCGGCATTGCGCTGCCGGCCGCCGACATTGACGCCTATGGGCTTCCCGGCGACCGGCGGGCGATGATCACCGATGCCCAAGGGCACTTCATCACCCAGCGCGAGTTGCCCGACCTCGCACGCATCGAGGTACGACCGGAGGCGACCGCCTTTCGGCTGCTGATGCAGGGGAAAACGGACATATCGGTAACACCGCCTCAGCCCGAAAACCGCATGGATGTGACCGTGTGGAAATCTGCCGTCAGCGCCGCCGTCGCCGATCCGGAGAGCAACCGGCAGCTTTCCGAATGGCTTGGCCGCGAGGTGCGCCTGGTCTTCTTCGACGGCCAGGCACGGCGGACGGCAAATGCTGAATGGGCCGGCGAAGCCACGCCCGTCACCTTTACCGACGGTTATCAGATCCTGGTGACGACGACGGGCTCGCTGAAGGCATTGAATGCCGATCTCGCCGCCCATGGCGAAGGCAGTGTCGGCATGGAACGCTTCCGTCCGAACATCGTCATCGATACCGACGAGGCCTGGCCGGAGGACCGCTGGGCGGCGATCGAGATCGCCGGCATCCGCTTCGATCTCGTCAAACCCTGCTCCCGCTGCATCATGACGACTCAAGACCAGTTGACCGGGTCCCGCGAGGGACCAAACCCAATGCCGGCCATGGGCCGCATCCGCATGTCCGCCGACCGGCGCGTGCCCGGCCCGCTTTTCGGCTGGAACGTCACGCCGCGCGGCAACGGCAAGGTCACGATCGGTGACACCGTCAACATCGTTGAAGAGAGGCCGGAAGGCTGGGCGCTCAAACGTCGAGCTGCAGCCTGAAGCGCATCGCTTCAAACCGGATTCATCCGTGCGCTTTGAGTCTTTGACTTATGCATGTCGCCCAAAAGCATGCTTTTTGGGCGACATGCATTAAAACCCTCAGAAGCGATCGAGCGCGGCATCGATCCCCGCCATGACATCGGCTGGCAGTGGTCCCTTCTCCAGCGCGCCAGCATTTTCCTCCACCTGAGCGACGGTGCGGAAGCCCGGAATGGGAAGGGTGCGCGGCGAGCGTGCCCAGAGCCAGGCAAGCGCGCCCTGCGTCAGCGTGCGGCTGCCTGACGTCAGGAGATCGCGGACGGCATCGAGCCGTGCGGCGAATTCCGGGGCCATACGTCCATCCTTGAAATAGACCATCCAATCGAGGGCAGCACCGCGGACATCCCTCGCGCCCACCGCTTTGTCGGCGGTGAACTTGCCGGTCAGCAGCCCCATCGCCAGTGGGCCACGATTGATGGAGATCAGGCCCTTCCCCTCGATCACCGAGATCATCTCCGGCACCGGTTCGAAAACATTCATCGTATGCTGGATCGAGACATAGCCCTGTCGGCCGACATGACGGGCGGCACGATCCGGAAAATCGGTACTCCAGCCAAACGCATCGATCTTGCCTTCGGTGCGAAGCGCCTCCAGCGTATCGAAGACGGCATCCGATTGATCCATCGGAAAATCATTGAGGTGGAACTGCAACAGATCGAGGCGATCGCGCTTCAGGCGGCGCAACGAGGTCTCGACCGAACGGCGGATGAAGGCCTCGTCGGCAAAGGCGCCGGTTGCCTGCTTGCTTGCCGGATCGGTGGCGAAGCCGAACTTGGTGGCGATGACGACATCGTCGCGATTACCGATCGCCCGGCCGAGCACTTCCTCCGAGTGGCCGGCACCGTAGTTCGAGGCCGTGTCGAAGAAGCGGATGCCGAGTTCGATGGCACGGTCGATCGCCTCCACGGATTCATCGTCGTCGACATCGCCCCAGCCGAGCGGCGTGTCGCCGGCGAAGAAGGGGCCGCCGATCGCCCAGCATCCCATGCCGAGACGCGGAATTTCGCGGCCGTTCCAGAGCGTGATCGTCGTCGATGATGCGGTCTTGGTTAGCATGGGGTCCTCCTTGATTGGCAATCCTGTGAAGACATAGGAAGCGCTCATCAGCAGGTAAACCGCCAAATCCGGAGGATGTTTTGCACCCGTAAAAAACGAGGTCAGGCGGAAATACCGTTCGGGCCGGAAAGCGTCCGCAAGGCTGGATTAAGCGCCTTGAGCGCCGCCTGAACGAAACCGTCGCGGGCAGCTGCCGCCTCGATGCCGCGCGGCTCGTAGACATGACGATGCAGAAAGAACCCTGTCAGGCGGAATGCAGCCGAGAGACTATCAAAGTCGGCTGCATGGTTGTCTTCGATGCTGAGGAACGGCGGCAGGAGCAGCATTTTGTCCGCCCAGGGCTCACCCGCGGTGCGGCTGACGGCGCGGCCGGATTTCGGCGAGACATAGACGAGATCGGAACGGGCGCCGGTCGCAGCGCATTCGGCAAGATCGAGGCCGAAGCCGAGATCATTCAGCACAGCAAGCTCGAAACGCACGAAGAGTTCGCCGGCATCGGCCGGATTATGCAGGTGATCGAGGATGACCTCCAGCGCTTCGAAGAGGTGTGGATGCGGGTCACGCTCCGGCAGCAGCCGCAGCAGCGCGCCCATCGCCTGGACACCGTAGACGGCGGTCGCCGTTTCCATCAGGCGGGCGGCGCGCAGTGTCACCGGCTCGACTCGGAATTCACCGAGATGTTCGTCAAGCCGGGCACGCCAGTTGACCTCGACGGCATTGCCCGCCTGCAGCACCGGCTGCATGGCGCGCGAGCGGCCGGAACGCACCAGGCCGAGATGGCGGCCGCGATCACGCGTCATCACCTCGGCGATGACGCTCGTCTCGCCGTGGCGCTTGACGCCCAGAATGATCGCCTGGTCCTGCCATTGCATCGAAAGAAGTCCCTGCGGGTGACGAATCCATCCTACTGCATAATTCAACGCGTTACAGCGTCCTTTGCACGTCTGAAAGACGCGCGGCGCTGTCAGCAAGGACTGGATTCTGTCACGGACCGTGTCAGGCGACAGCCGGGAAAAGTCTCTGCAGGAATTCCCGCATCGCCGTTTCGTCGAACGGCTTCACCAGAAGCGGTATCTGTTGCAGGTCGGGCGGGAAATCGCCGGTATCGGAATAGCCACTGACGAAGCCGAAGGGGATGCCGATATCGAGCAGGTGGCGGGCGAATCCGAAACTCATGCCCTCGCCGAGATTGACGTCGAGAAGGGCGAAATCATATGTCTCCGCCGCGATGGCAGCCCTTGCCTGCTCCACACTGCCGACGATATCGATGCTCTTGACGCCGGCCAGGCGCAAGATGTCCTCCGCCTCCATCGCGATGATCAGACTGTCTTCAAGAACCAGAACACGGACTGCGCTCATGATTCCATGCCCCTCGTCGGCCGCCTGTCGCAGCGCCCCGGCCGTTTCGCCAACATCATTGCCCTCCGGTGCCCCGCATGGCACGCCATCGGTGAATTCCGCCACCTTTTCTGAGTAAACCATTTTTCTGTCCGGTCGGTAAGAATCAAAATCGGAGGATAAGATGACGACCGACTTTATTTTCCCTGCTGCTAATCTGCATTTAAAAAAGACATAACCAAACTGATTGGCCGGAGCAATTCCAGCCAAACGCCGAAAGCCAGGAATGCTCTAGATGAACGGGCGTTTGCCCTCTCCGAGCCCTTCCCAGCCGGCGATCGCCATCAATTCCTCGCCGTTCAGCACCTCGCAGCCGCGTTCCTGCCAGCGGATCAACCCACGTTCGCTGAGCTTTTTCAAAGTCTTGTTGGTATGAACGATCGAAAGACCGAGCGTGTCGGCAATGTGCTGCTGGGTGATGGGGATGAATTTGCGGCCGTTGAAGATATTGAGCTTGCGACCACGCTCGAACAGGAAAGCGATCAGGTAGGCTGCTCGTTCCAGCGCCGTGCGGCGGCCTATGCTCAAGAGATGCTCATCCAGAATGCGCTCCTCGCGCGCGGCGATCCAGGTGATGTCGAAGGCGAGCGAGGCGTGCTTGTTGTAGAGCGTCATCAGCCTGTCACGCTCGAAGACACAAAGGGACACGGGCGAAAGCGCTTCGACGGAATGCTGCATCTCACCGGCGATCGTTCCCTGCAGGCCGACCAGGTCGCCCGGCATGATATAATTCAGAATCTGGCGGCGTCCGTCCTCCAGCATCTTGTAGCGGAAGCCCCAGCCGGCGAGCACCGTGAAGAGATGAGCGCTATGTGCGCCCTCGACGAGGATGGTGGAGCCGGCGTCGACGGCAAGCTCACCCCTCTTGAAGCTCGAGACGAACTCTAACTCATCACGGCTGAACTCCCTGAAATGCGGCAGAGGCCGCAAGGGACATTGCTCGCAAGGGGTCTTGAAAGAATTGATGGGTCTCGACGTCGCCATACTTGCCCTTGCCGTCGCAAAATCGGCGCGCCAACAGTGGCGCGCCGTTCATGAACGGAATGCGCAAGGCACGGATATGTTCCATGAGCGAGGCGGATTTTTTATGCGGAAACAAAGGGCTGGCGCCAACCCGCCGAAATCCTTGCCGTGCTTATTTCGGGAAATCGAGACCCATTTCGCGGAACCGCTCGGGATCATCACCCCAATTCTCGCGAACCTTGACGAACAGGAAGAGATGGACCGGCTGTTCGAGGATCTCCGACAATTCCTTGCGCGACGCAGTCGATATCGCCTTGATGGTTTCACCACCCTTGCCGAGCGCGATCTTCTTCTGACTGTCGCGCTCGAGATAGATCACCTGCTCGATGCGCACCGAGCCGTCCTTGCGCTCTTCCCACTTCTCCGTTTCGACATGCGAGGCATAGGGAAGCTCCTGGTGCAGGCGCAGAAACAGTTTCTCGCGGGTGATCTCGGCGGCGAGCTGGCGCATCGGCAGATCGGAAATCTGGTCTTCCGGATAATACCACGGCCCCTCCGGGAGCGTTTTCGCCAGATAGTCCATGAGGTCGTCGCAGCCGGAGCCGTTTTCGGCTGATATCATGAAGGTGCGCTCGAAAGCGATCTTCTCGTTGGCGGCAGCGGTCAGCGCCAGCAGATCCTCACGGTTGACGCGGTCGATCTTGTTGAGCAGCAGGATCTTCGGCTGCCGGACTTCCTTGAGGCCTTCGAGGATGGCTTCGGCATCGCCGCGCAAGCCGCGCTCGCTGTCGATCAGCAGCACGATCAGATCGGCATCCCTCGCACCGCCCCAGGCCGAAGTCACCATGGCGCGGTCAAGCCGGCGGCGCGGCTTGAAGATACCAGGCGTATCCATGAAAACGATCTGGGCATTGTCGTGGATCGCGATGCCGCGAACGATGGCGCGCGTCGTCTGCACCTTATGGCTGACGATCGAGACCTTGGCACCGACGAGGCGGTTCACCAGCGTCGACTTGCCGGCATTGGTCGGACCGATCAGCGCGACGAAGCCCGAATGCGTCGGACCATTGGTTTCTGCGGCAGCTTCGGCCGCGATATCTTCTTCTTGTGTCATTGTCCCGTCAGTTTCCGGCAGACGATTGCTGCCAAATGCCTTCGCGCTCGAGCATCTTCGTTGCCGCGACCTGTTCGGCGGCACGCTTCGACCGCTCTACGCCGGTTTCCGGCTTAATGCCAGCAACTTCCACCGTCACCTTGAAGCGCGGATCATGATCCGGTCCGCTGCGTTCATCAACCCGGTAGATCGGCGTGACGCCGAATTTCGCGTGCGACCATTCCTGCAGCTCGGTCTTGGCGTCGCGCTTAGCGCCATCGGCCCGCACTGCCCTGCCCTGCCAGTAACGCAGAATGAACCGGCGGGCAACTTCGAGGCCACCGTCGAGATAGATCGCGGCGATCAGGCTTTCGACGACGTCGGCGCGCACGTTCATCATGCGCTTGCCGGTCAACTTCTTCACATCGGCGCCGGTACGGATATAGAGGTGAAGATTGAGTTCGTCGGCAACCGCAGCGCAGGTTTCAGCGCTGACGAGTTGGTTGAGGCGAACCGAGAGCTCGCCTTCTCCCGCCGTCCCGAAGGTGCGAAACAGAAGCTCGGCGATGCAGAGCCCAAGAACTCTGTCGCCGAGGAATTCGAGCCGTTCGTAATTGCCGCCCTTTTCGGTACGGGCGCTGGCATGGGTCAGCGCGCGATCCAGGCGTTCCTTTTCAGCGAAGTCATGACCGATCAGGCCTTCAAGCTTTGCGCGGTCCGCCGCAGAAAGCGTCTGCGCCTTGCTCATTCAACAACCTTGAAGAGGCGGTCCCAACGCATGTTCGTCGGCCACTTCCAGATTTCGCGGAAGGAGGTATCGTTGCCAAGCGAGAAGAAGATAACGCTGGCGCGGCCGACAAGATTTTCGGCGGGCACGAATCCGACGTCGAAGCGGCTGTCGAGCGAGTTGTCGCGGTTATCGCCCATCATGAAATAATGGCCTTCCGGCACGATGAATTCGCGGGTGTTATCGCCGCGCGACACCGGAGACTGATCAAGCGTGTCGTAGGTCTTGCCGTTGTCGAGCGTTTCGCGGAACACCGGCACATCCGCGCCCGGATCAAGCTTGTAATCCGAAGTGAAGCTGCCGTCCGCCACCTTCGGAACCGGCTTGCCGTTGACGTAGAGCACACCGTCGGTAACCTGGATATGGTCGCCCGGCAGGCCGATGCAGCGCTTGATGTAATCGATCTCGGGGTTTGGCGGGAAGCGGAAGACGACGATGTCGCCACGCTTCGGATCGGCGCCGAACAGGCGGCCGCTGAAGAGATCAGGCGAGAAGGGCAGCGAATATTTCGAATAGCCGTAAGCGAACTTGTTGACGAAGATGTAATCGCCGACGAGCAGCGTCGGCATCATCGAACCGGACGGAATGGTAAAGGGCTGGAATAGCACCGTTCGGATCACCATCGCCAAAATCAGCGCCTGGATGATGACTTTGATATTTTCCCAGAGGGCGTTCGGCTTGGCTTCGACTTTTTCGGACACGCAGTCTTATTCCTTCAAGACGCCGCGGCGGCGCAATTCTTTCTGTCGTTCTCTCTAGCGGCTTCGGCCGGTTGCGGCAATGGCGACAACATCAAAAGCGACGAGAGGTCGCGTCAAACGCTTCCGGGGTCGCGTCAAACGCTTCCGGGGTCGCGATCAACGCTCCCGAGGTCGCGATCAACGCTCCCGAGGTCGCGATCAGAGGCTCTCGGGCAACGCCTCGATAATGACGAAGGCCTGCGCCAAGGGATAATCATCCGTTATTGTCAAATGAATGGCGGGCCTGTGGCCCGCGGGCAGCAGCGATTCGAGGATCAGGGCGGCCGCGCCTGACAAAACCATGGTCGGCTTGCCGCTTGGCAGGTTGACGACGCCCATGTCCTTCCAGAAGACGCCCTGCGCTATGCCGGTGCCGAGCGCCTTGGAACAGGCCTCCTTGGCGGCGAAACGCTTGGCATAAGATTCGGCACGGTTTGCCCGGCGGTCGGAACGCGCGCGCTCGATCTCGGTAAAGCAGCGATGGGTGAAGCGCTCGCCGAAGCGCTCGATGGATTTCTCGATACGGCGAATGTCGATCAGATCGCTGCCAATGCCGATGATCATGCCGGAACCTTCCGTCGCTTAAGAATTCTTGATCGGGTTCATATGCTCGGCATGTCGCCGGCCGGAACGGCAAGGCGCAGGCGCGCCCGCTCCATCAGCCGTATATGGCGGCGCGTCTGAAAACCCTTCACGGTGTAGAATGTCAGCGCATAGAGCGCAACGGAGGTGACGGCCGCCGGCGGAATGGCGCCGACCAGCATCGGCTCCAGCACCGGTTTCCATAGCTCAGTGAAATTCAGCTTGTGGAAAAGGGCGGCGAGATCCACCGTCTGTCCGGCCAGGTGATCCTCGCGGCTCAACAGCAGATGTCCGATCTCCCAGGTGATGCCCCAGATGAAGGGATAGGTCAGCGGATTGCCGAAGGCGGCGCAACCGAGGGCGGCGGCCACCATGCTGCCGGAGAGGAAATAGGTGATGACGAAAGCCATGACGAAATGTACGCCGATGAAAGGCGTCCACGAGACGAAGACACCCGCAGCGACGCCGGCGGCAACCGCATGCGGCGAAGCGCTCAGGCGCAGGACGCGCATTGTCAGGTAACGGATCGGGCGAAGGAAACCCTTGCGAGGCCATAAAAGCTCTCGCATCTTTTCCTTGAATCCCGCAGGTTTGCGACGGCGAAACAACATGGCCGGTATTTAGTGCAGCGCACACGGCCATGACAAGAGCGGCAAATGATACCGCTCGAAAAACAGCCCCTCAGTTCTCTCTGCGAAGAGGAGCTTCTTCATGCCGAGGGGCGTCCGTTATGTATAACGTCCCTCACCCGCCTCAAGTATTAAGTTCAGTATCAGCGATTGCGGAACAGACCGCGGTCGACCTGGCGCTGACGAAACTCGAGATCGATACGATCGAGCGAGCCGTTCAAATATGCCATTTCACGTTCCTGCGTGGTCGGAGCGCGAAAGGCGCGAGCGAATTTCTTGATAGGGTCAAACATTACCTTGTCTCATCTTCTGTTTGCGTTTCGAAGACCAGAAGATAGGCTCGGCAAAGGTTAATTACCACCGCCGCAACATGGAGACAGCCATGCGCTGAGCGCATCGCTTGCCTTTTTGATGCGCCGCCAAGATCATAAAATGTGCAATTTTCCGTCCAAACCCCTGAAGGGCTTAACAAAAGCTTACTCGTAGAGCCGCCGGACCGTGGCGATGCAATCCAGTTCCTTCATCTGGGCGAGCAACTGATTGAGCTGGCGCAGATCCCAGACCTCAACCTCGAGCATCATTTCGGTGAAATCGGCAGCCACCCGCACTGTGTTCAGCAAGCGGATATTGACATCGAGGCCTGCGACCGTCTGGGCGACCTTGGCAAGCGTGCCGGGTTCATTCAGCCCATTCACCATGATGCGCGCCATGAAACGCGACTTGTTGGCTTCGTCGAGATCCCAGCGCACGTCGATCCAGCGGTCGGGCTGATCGTCGAAGCGCTGCAGGCTCGGCGACTGGATCGGATAGATGGTGATGCCCTTGCCTTGGTCCATGATGCCGACGATGCGATCGCCGGGCACGGCGCCGGTCGGCGCGAACTTGACGTCGACATTGCCGGACAGTCCGCGGATCGGCCCGATATCGGCATCCGCGTCGATTTCCGAATGGCCACCGTCGTGCCCGGCCTTGGTCTTGCCGGGGATCTTGAAGATCATGCCGGCGGCACTGCGGACGTTGAACCAACCGTCGTCGCCGGAGGGCTTCACGGTGACGCGCTCATCCTGATGATCGGGATAGACGGCGCGCAGCACGTCGAGCGAGGACATCTCGCCGCGACCGACGGCGGCGATCGCATCCTCGACATCCTTCTGGCCAAGACGGTGCAGCGCCGGCTTCATCGCCTCACGCGAGAAGATCTTGCCGGCCCTATTGAAGGTGCGCTCGAGAATGCGGTGGCCAAGGCCGGCATATTGCTTGCGGATCGCCATACGGGTGGCCCGGCGGATGGCGGCGCGCGCCTTGCCGGTCACGACGATTTCCTCCCAGGCGGCGGGCGGAACCTGCACGCCGGAGCGGATAATCTCGACCTCGTCGCCATTGGCAAGCCGCGTCACCAGCGGCATGATACGGCCGTTGATCTTGGCGCCCACGGTGGTATCGCCGATGTTGGTGTGAACCGCATAGGCGAAATCGATCGGGGTGGCGCCACGCGGCAGGGCAATCAGCTTGCCCTTCGGCGTGAAGCAGAAGACCTGATCCTGGAACAACTCGAGCTTGGTGTGCTCGAGGAATTCTTCCGGGCTGTCACCCTCGGCTAGGGCCTCGATCGTATGGCGCAGCCAGGAATAGGCATTGGATTCGCGAGAAAGGATGTCGCCATCGGCATTGGTGGCGCCATCCTTATAGAGCGTGTGGGCGGCGATGCCGAATTCGGCGATTTCGTGCATGCGCTTGGTGCGGATCTGCAGTTCGATGCGCTGGCTGGAAGGACCGACGATGGTGGTGTGCAGCGAACGGTAATCGTTCTGCTTCGGCGTCGAGATATAGTCCTTGAAGCGGCCGGGCACAACGCGCCAGCGCGTGTGGACGATGCCGAGCGCCCGATAACAGGAAGGGATATCCTCGACGATCAGGCGGAAGCCGTAGACATCGGAAAGCTGCTCGAACGAAAGCGACTTCGACTGCATCTTGCGGAAGACCGAATAGGGCTTCTTCTGCCGGCCCTTGACGTAGGCGCTCGTCAGGCCGCTTGCCACCAGCAGGTCGCGCAGTTCGGCCTCGATCTTCTTGACGATGCCCTCGTTGCGCTTCGAAAGCTCTTCCAGTCTTTTGGTGACGGTCTCATAGGCTTCCGGGTTCATATGCCGGAAGGAGAGTTCCTCGAGTTCCTCGCGCATGTCCTGCATGCCCATGCGGCCGGCGAGCGGCGCATAGATTTCCATCGTCTCCTCGGAAATGCGGGCACGCTTGTCGGCCGACATGTGATCGAGGGTGCGCATATTGTGCAGGCGATCAGCCAGCTTGACGAGCAGTACGCGCACATCGTCAGAAATGGCGAGCAGCAGCTTGCGCAGGTTTTCCGCCTGCTTGGCCTTCTTGGTAACGAGATCGAGCTTCTTGATCTTCGTCAAACCCTCGACCAGGCGGCCGATATCCTCGCCGAAGAGTTCATCGATCTCGGCGCGTGTCGCCGTCGTATCCTCGATCGTATCGTGCAGCAGAGCAACCGCGATCGTCGATTCATCGAGGTGCATGTCGGTGAGGATGGCAGCGACCTCGAGCGGATGGGAAATATACGGATCGCCGCTCGCGCGTTTTTGCTGGCCGTGCTTCTGCATGGCGTAGACATAGGCTTTGTTCAGCAGTGCTTCATTGGCATCGGGCTTGTATTGCTGAACCCGCTCCACGAGCTCGTACTGCCGCATCATTCCAAAGCCACTCCGATAAAAATAAAAGCGCGCCAATCAACGATTGGCGCACACATGGGCAATAATATGCCTAAGCAATAAAGGTGCAAGATTGACGATTGGTAATCGTCGCTCTTTTGCATCGCATGAAGCATTTTTCCGGATCGCATCAATGCGACCGGGAGGATCATACTCAAGCGATGCGACCGGCGATCCGGCCGACGCGCTTAGTAGTCGTCGCTCTTTTCCGGCGGCACGAGGCCTTCGATGCCGGCAAGCAGCTCTTCTTCCGACATCTGGTCGAACGTGATCGTCTCCGGCAGGTCGTCCTGCTCTTCGCTGTCGGCTGCGGCGACACTGCCGGCGGCGATCATGCTTGCCGGATCGGGCTCGGGCTCGTCGACTTCGACATGCTTCTGCAGCGAATGGATCAGATCTTCCTTGAGGTCGTCGGGCGAAAGCGTCTCGTCGGCGATTTCGCGCAGGGCCACAACGGGATTCTTGTCATTGTCACGATCGATGGTGATCGAGGCACCCTGGGAAATCAGCCGGGCGCGGTGGCTGGCGAGCAGAACCAGCTCGAAGCGGTTCTCCACCTTGTCGATGCAATCTTCAACTGTGACACGGGCCATTGCCTGTCCTTTACGGTCGTCATTTCGGGATTAGCACGCCCGATACAATTAAAACCGGGCAAATACAAGTTTTTCATTCCGGCTCCCCTCGTCTTTATCCGCGGCTGAGCTAGATTTCCATGGAGAATGTCATAATTCCACCGAAGGTTGCTTGGAATATGTCGAATCGTGCCCTAAATCTTTCATATATGAATAATTCATAAAGTAAGGATCAAATCGAAATCGAAACACAAGCTATTGTTTTTATTGAAGTTTGGCACCTGCGAATTTCGATTGCTCTCATTGGATTGGTAAGCGATGTTTGACCCACGCGAAAAAATTGCACTCTTCATTGACGGCGCCAACCTCTACGCTGCATCCAAGAGCCTGGGATTTGACATAGATTACCGCAAGCTCTTGAAAGCATTCCAGAAACGCGGATACCTGCTGCGCGCATATTATTATACCGCTCTGATCGAGGATCAGGAGTATTCATCGATCCGGCCTCTGATCGACTGGCTCGATTACAACGGCTACAAAGTCGTCACCAAGCCCGCCAAGGAATTCACAGATTCCATGGGTCGCCGAAAGATCAAGGGCAACATGGACATCGAGCTTGCGATCGACGCGATGGAACAGTCCGAAACGGTCGATCATCTCGTCATCTTCTCGGGCGACGGCGACTTCACGAACCTGGTCGAGGCGTTGCAGCGCAGAGGCCGCAAGGTCTCGGTGATCTCAACCATGGCAACCCAGCCGCCGATGATAGCCGACGACCTGCGCCGTCAGGCCGATCATTTCATCGATCTCTTGTCTCTGAAGGCTGAAATCGGTCGCGATCCCTCGGAGCGGGCGCCACGCCAGGCCGAAGTCGCCCCGGCCAGCGATTTCGAAGACTGATCTCGTCGGGCGTCTCGAAGTCGCGCGATAAGGGCCGGATTGGACTGGTGATCGTCAGCCACGGCGTCGTGGTTAGCCTCTATCCTTCAGCAGGCGGCTCTTCTGCCGATTCCAATCGCGTTCCTTCTCCGACTCGCGCTTGTCGTGCAATTTCTTGCCCTTGGCCAGCGCCAGCTCCATCTTCGCCCGACCGCGATCGTTGAAATAGATCTTCAACGGGATCAGCGTCATGCCTTCGCGGTTGATGGCCGAGCGCAGGCGATGGATTTCACGGCCCGACAGCAGCAGCTTGCGGCGTCGGCGCGGTTCGTGATTGAAGCGGTTGGCTTGCAGATATTCCGGCAAGTAGGAATTGATCAGCCAGATCTCGCCGCCCTCATCCGAGGCGTAGGATTCGGCGATATTGGCCTTGCCTTCGCGCAGCGCCTTGACCTCCGTGCCCATCAGCACGAGGCCGGCCTCGTAGGTATCGATGATCTCGTAGTTGAAGCGGGCCTTGCGGTTTTCGGCCACGACCTTGTTCACCACGCGCTGGCTGCCTTTGGGGGCCATGACGACATTCCAATTTCTTTTTAGGGCGCGAAAAGCCGCGCCCTCATTTCTTGCCCTTTATGTAAGGGAGAGACCCCGTCTTGTGAAGAAGGCCGGTCCCGTCAGTTCAAAAGGCCTGCATGGCGCATGGCGGCGTCGATCGCTGATTCCGTTGCCGGCTCCAGCGTCGAAAGCAGCGGCGAGCGGACGTTGCGGCTCATCCGACCAAGCTTGGAGAGCCCGTATTTGGCACCGCAAAGACCCGGCTCAAGGAAGATCGCCTTGTGCAGCGGCATCAGCCGATCCTGAAATTCCAGCGCGCGGGCATAGTCGCCTGCCAGTGTCGCCGCCTGGAAGTCGGCACAGAGGCGCGGGGCGACATTGGCGGTTACCGAAATACAGCCGACACCGCCATGGGCGTTGAAGCCGAGCGCCGTCGCATCCTCTCCGGACAGCTGCCTGAAATCCGTGCCGCAGGTGATGCGCTGTTCGGAGACGCGCTCGATCTTGCCCGTTGCATCCTTGACGCCGACAATATTCTTGTGCGCCTTGGCGAGCGCACCCATCGTTTCCGGCGTCATGTCGACCACCGAGCGGCCGGGGATATTATAGATATAGATCGGCAGATCGACGGCCTCGGCGATGGCTGAAAAATGCGCGATCAAACCCTTCTGCGTCGGCTTGTTGTAATAGGGAGTGACGACCAAAACGGCGTTCGCACCGACCTTTTCGGCATGCTGGGCGAGCTCGATCGCCTCCCGCGTATTGTTCGAGCCGGCGCCGGCCATGACGGGAACGCGCTTTGCGGCAACTTCGATGCAGAGTTCCACCACCCGTTTGTGTTCGGCATGCGACAGCGTCGGGGATTCGCCCGTCGTGCCGACCGGGACGAGACCGGCGCTGCCTTCCTTGATCTGCCAGTCGACATGCGCGGCGAAGCTATCTTCGTCGATCAGTCCGGCATCGGTGAAGGGGGTGACGAGGGCGGGAATGGACCCATTGAACATGCAAAGCTCCTCACGACCAAATCCTTGCTTCGGCCGCATTCCATGAATAAGAGTTGCGCACCATAGAGCGCCGAAATCATCGCGACAAGCGCGTAGAGTTCGGTTTAGGGCAAATTCCGATAGCAGATGTGAATGAATTTTACCTGGTACGGTAAGGTTTCGTTAAGATGCCTCTAGCCTAATGGCAGGGCGTGTTTTCGT
Source organism: Rhizobium leguminosarum bv. viciae USDA 2370 (assembly GCF_002008365.1). Lineage (GTDB taxonomy): Bacteria > Pseudomonadota > Alphaproteobacteria > Rhizobiales > Rhizobiaceae > Rhizobium > Rhizobium leguminosarum. The sequence goes on along the minus strand of NZ_MRDL01000047.1, from coordinate 290,480 downwards.
TGCGAGATCCCGGATGAAGAAAGCTGTCCTGATTCTGTCCGCCTTCGGCTTTGTTGCCGCCGCGTGGGGCAGTGTTGCGTCGCCGCTTCCCGGCGAGAGCACTCCTATGCCTGATGTCAAGCCGCTCGGCTTCATTCCCGAGACAGCCATACCGGAATCGATGACAACGGGCGCCATTCCGCGCAACCCGGCTATCGCGCCTGTCAGCGGCGACCTGAAAGCCGGCCTGGATGCGCTTTCCGACAAGGACCCGCAACTGGCTCTTTCGATCCGTGACAGCATGCGCGACGCTACGCTCGACCGGCATATCCTCACCTGGGCGATTGCCGTTTCCGGATTAAAGGGCGTTCCCTCCTATGAAATCGCCAGCGCCGCGCAGGAGCTCAAGGGCTGGCCGGGTCTTTCGCGGCTGCGCGCCTATTCCGAGCGCGCGCTCTATGACGAAAATCCCGCCCCTTCCGCCATACTTGCCGCCTTCAGCGATACCGCGCCTGAGACGATGCAGGGCGCCGTCATCCTCGGCCGGGCGCTGGTTGCATCAGGCAAGCAGGCGCAGGCGGCAAAATATATCCGCAAAGTCTGGCGAGGGGAGGCTCTCGACAAGGCGACCGAGGACAAGATCCTCGTCGAGTTTTCCGCGCTGTTGACGCCCGCCGACCATAAGGCGCGGATGGACTATCTGATGTATCGCGGCCGGGTGGCGCAGGCCAAGCGCTTCGGCGACATGGGCCAGGCCCAGTCGCTCTACAAGGCCTGGGCTGCCGTTGACGCCAAAGCCGGCAATGCCGGCGCCTTGCTCAACGCCGTCGATGCGAAGTGGCGAGCCGATGCCGGGCTGTTGTTTGCGCGGATCGAATATCTGCGCAAACAGGACAAATATGCCGAGGCGGCAGCACTTCTCGAGCAGATGCCGCCCGAGCGTAGCGAACTCGTCAATTCCGGCGAATGGTGGAACGAGCAACGTATCGTCAGCCGTGGTCTCGTCGACCAGGGACAATTCAAGCCGGCCTATCGCATCGTCGCAAACTACGCCGCAACGAGCCCGACGGATATCGTCGAGGCTGAATTCCACGCCGGATGGTACGCGCTTCGCGGCCTGCAGGACCCGACAACGGCAGAAAAACACTTCCGCAAGATCCTCGAGACCTCAAACGGGCCGATCTCGGTCTCACGCGCCTGGTATTGGCTGGGACGCGCAGCGGAGGCCGGAGGCCCCGGCAAATCCAGCGAATTCTATGCGAAGGCCGCGAATTTTCCCGGCACCTTCTATGGCCAGCTCGCGGCGGAAAGGCTGGGGCGAAAGACGCTTAATGTCACCTATCCTGCACCGAGCACGGCTGACCGGCAACGCTTCCAGGCACGCGAAGCCGTGCAGGCGATCGCCCGACTGGAGGCCGCCGGCCATGGATGGCGGGCCGCCATTCTCTATCTCGCGCTCGCCGACCAACTGCAAAGCCCCGGTGAATTGGCTGTCCTTGCGGCCCAGGCCGAGCAATCCGGCGATCATCATCTGTCGCTGCAAATCGGCAAGATCGCCTATGGGCGCGGCATCGATGTCGCAGCGCTTGCCTTTCCGATCGGCGTGATCCCGGCGAACGCCAATATATCTGGCTCCGGCAAGGCACTCGCCTATGCCATCGCCCGGCAGGAAAGCGCCTTCAACCCGGCCGCCGTTTCGGCGGCGAATGCGCGCGGCCTGCTGCAGCTTCTGCCGGGCACGGCCCAGGCGGTAGCCAAGCGCAATAACATCGCCTTTTCCAAGGACAAGCTGACGGCCGATGCCGGCTATAACGCCACACTCGGTGCGCATTATCTCGGCGAGCAGATCGACGCCTTCGGCGGTTCCTATATCCTCACCTTCATTGCCTATAATGCCGGGCCGAAGCGGGTGCCGGAATGGATCGGCCGCTACGGCGATCCGCGCGGCAGGCCGATCGACGAGATCGTCGACTGGATCGAGCGCATCCCCTTCCCCGAAACGCGCAACTATGTGCAGCGGGTGATGGAGAATTACGAAGTTTACAAGGCTCGCCTCGGCCAGCCCACCGATATCGAGCGTGACCTGATCGGCGGACGCAGCGCCTCCTGAAGCCGTTTGGCGCGGCTTGAAAAGCAAGTTACATCTTCGGGGTCAAACAGGTCTTGAGGGATGTGATGCCGGATACGGATGCAGGTGGTTTCCAGGAGCGATTTTTCACTTCTTCTGATGGCCTGAGGCTTTATGCCCGCGACTACCCACCCGACCAGCCAGCAACCGCCGGATGGCTGCCGGTAATCTGCCTGCCCGGCCTGACCCGCAATACACGGGATTTTCATCCGCTTGCGCTGCTTCTCTCCCGGGATATGACAGCACCGCGCAGGGTGATCGCACTCGATTCGCGCGGGCGGGGAAACTCGGCATGGGACGACAACAAGGCGAACTACAATCTCGCCGTCGAGGCTGGCGACGTCATTGCCGCCTGCGCAGCGCTAGGCATCGAGCGGGCGATTTTCATCGGCACGTCGCGCGGCGGGCTGATCCTGCACCTGATCGCGGCGACACGGCCGGATCTCCTCGAAGCCGTCGTCCTCAACGATATCGGACCTGTACTCGAGGCTGAGGGGCTGGCACGGATCCGCGATTACCTCAACAGCGGCAGGAAGCCGGCGGACTGGAACGAAGCGGTCGATCTATTGAAGGAAAATCATGGCGCGTCGTTTACCGCGCTTGCGGAGCAAGACTGGCGCGAGATGGCGCTTGCCCTTTATCGCGATATCAGCGGAAGGCCGATCGCCGATTTCGACCCGGCGATCGCGGAGGCACTGAAATCGATCGATTTCAGCCAGCCGCTGCCTGATCTCTGGGGGCAATTCGAAAGCCTGAGCCGGTTGCCACTCATGCTGATCCGTGGCGAAAATACGTCGCTGCTTTCACAGGAAAGCGCCGGCGAAATGGCGCGGCGGCATTCGGGCTTGATCCGACATACTGCCGAAGGGCAAGGCCATGCCCCGCTCCTGCATCTCGATAACATCCCCACAGCAATTCGCACTTTTCTCGCCACCTGCCGATAACCTCATCGACACTGGTCAGCTGGCACAACGTGCCAGTCTCGCCCAAATACAAAAAGCCCGGCTCGAGAGCCGGGCTTTCCTGATTGACCGAAGTCAGATCAGATTAGAACGAACGCTGCAGACGGAAGTAGCCCGTCGTGGAGTCGTCAGCATCTNGCAGACGGAAGTAGCCCGTCGTGGAGTCGTCAGCATCTTCCGGATCGAGGTACTGAACCGAAGCCTTGGCGTAGAAGTTGTCGACGATCTGGTAATCAACGGTCAGACCGACCTTCCATGCATCACCGGCACCGTCGTAATCGGTAGGAACGGTGTCAAACGCGCTGGCACCGCCGATGTAGTTGGCGTAGTACTGAACACCCGGGGTGATTTTCAGCTTGTCGGTTGCCTTGATGGCGTATTCGGCAGCAACTGCCCATTCAGCCGTCGAGTAGTAGGAGTTCGGGCCGGAAGAGTACACAGCAGCGAGGCCGAGCGTACCGGGACCGATGTCAACCGTACCCATTGCACGGACAGCGCCGTCTTCGTTGTCGACGTCCCAGCCGGCAGTGACCTGGTAGCTGAAGGCACCAGCCTTGCCACCGATACCAACGGCAACGCCGACATTGTTCGGACCATCGTTCGGAACAAGGAGGCCGGTGACGGGATCCACGTCACCCTGATAAACGCCGTCTTCCAGTTCATCGACGCTGATGCCAGCGTAGAAATCGCTGGTTTCATACTGATAGCGGATCGAGTTGTGGAGCGTTACGACCGAGCCGATGTCGTCGGTTTCGCCGGAGAGGCCATCGTCCCACCAGCTGTAGAACAGACCGGCGCGGAAGCCGGCGATGTCGAGGTAAGCGGAGTCGAGCTTGGACGTCTGAACCGTGGCGTTGTCAGCATTGAACTGCATGACGATGACGCCGGTCAGCGGACCATATTCGGTGTCGCTCTTGGCCGTGAACTGAACCTGACCGCGAGTAACGGCATCCCAGTCCGAATCGCCGCCGACGTCTTCGCCAACGTTAACCTGGAAACGGATGTAACCGTTGATCTTGAGGCAGGTTTCAGTGCCCGGGATGTAGAAGTAGCCGGTGCCGTAGGCGTCGCAGACGCGAACATATTCAACCGGTTCCGGTTCGGCAGCAACGATAGCGTCAGCAGCCTGAGCACCGGAAACTACTGCGAGAGCAGCAGCGGAGCCGAGAAGAAGGCTCTTGATGTTCATAAATGACCTCCAATTCAAAGTTTCGATCGGGTTTGGGATCTTTCGCTGAGCAGCGTTCCCTGCCCCATCCCCGTGTTTCAAGAAGTGGACGATCAGTCGCCCTTGCTTCCGAGGTTGAAAATACAAGACGGAAGCCGTCACGCAATCACCAACTTACTCGGATGGGGGATTTGAGGGAGCCTTCCCGACATTCTGTTGCTGAAAGGACACAAGTCGGGCAACCAGCCTCGATTTCCTTTATGCTTTGTTAAGAAAACGCTGATTTTGCGGAGGCTTAGGTCCAGCCAACAAAGAATTGGACATGCGCCCTGCGACACATTCGTGACACTTTTTTGGCAAAATGCGGCTCTTGCGGGGATTCAGGATTGCCGAAAGCGTAACCGGACGTGCACCGATCCATTTCGCCACCTGCCGGTGGTTTGAGCGCGGGAGGTGATTCCCGCAGGCGATTCTCTCGCTCAAGGCAGAGAGATTTTTCGTCGCCGGCCTAGCCGACTAAGCGAACGTGATTCCCTGCCGGAAACTAACGATCGACGCACACTCAGGAAATCGGAATGGCGGAGAAGATGGGATTCGAACCCACGATACGCTTTTGACGTATACTCCCTTAGCAGGGGAGCGCCTTCGACCACTCGGCCACCTCTCCGGTGCGGCCTAACTATGGCGACCGCTCTGTGAATGCAAGGGTTTTTTGAGTTTTCACCAGAAGAAATGCAGCGGCTGGCATTTCGGCCGGTTACGCAAACAGTCCACATTTCCTGCCGCGTTCCGCGGAATTTGATCGCGCTTCGTTCTCGTGATGAAGAAGCCGAGCTCAGCCGAGCAGGCTCTTGAGGTCAGCAGAAGGGTCGGCGAGAATCGTTTTATCGGGGTTGGTCCCGGATTCCAGCAGCTTTTTGCCGGTCACATAGGCTTTCGCGTCGTTGATCGCATCGACGGCGATCAGCCGGCCTTCCCTGAAGTACCAGACCGAATGGGCGCCTTCGCGGGTGCCGGGGCGCAGCAGCGTCTCGTCATAGCCGAGATTGAAGCCGGCAATCTGCAGCTTGACGTCATACTGGTCGGACCAGAACCACGGCTTCGGCGCATAAGGCTCGCTGCCGCCAGCGATGACGGCCGCCGCTGCTTCGGCCTGGTCGACGGCGTTCTGCACCGATTCGAGCCTGATGCGGCCGCCCTCCCAGGGAAGTGCGGCGCAATCACCGGCCGCAAAGATCGCCGGATCGGAGGTGCGGGCGAATTCGTCGACCACAATGCCGTTGGCGACTTCGAGGCCGGCTTCCTTGGCGAGCTGGTCGTTCGGCGCGACGCCGATGCCGACGACGGCGAAATCGATGTCGATCACCGATCCGTCTGAAAGCGCGGCACCAACGACACGGCCATCCTTGCCGACCAGATGCTTGAGCCCTGTCTTCTCGCGGATCACCACGTCATGGGTCTCGTGAATCCTGCGCATGATGTCGGCGGTCTCCTTCGCCGCGACGCGCTGCAGGATGCGGTCGGCCATCTCGATGACGGTGACTTCCAGGCCGCGATGGCGGGCAACGGCTGCCGCCTCGAGACCGATATAACCGCCGCCGATGATGAGGACGCGGCGACCGGGGCGCATCTCGTCAGCAAGCAGGTCTGCATCGCGCTTGTCGCGGGCGACATAGACGCCTTCGAGATCGCCGCCGATTGCGGCCGGCAGCCGGCGCGGCGTCGAGCCGGTGGCCAGCGCCAGCGTGCCGTAATCAAGAACGGAGCCGTCCTGCAGCAGAACCTGCTTGCTGTCCGGCTTGATCTGCTCGGCCCAGGTCGACAGGCGAAGGTCGACGTCATTGTCCGCATACCAATGCTCGGCACGGAACAGTAGGCGGTCGAAGGCCATTTCGCCGAGCAGGTATTTCTTTGAAAGCGGCGGGCGCTGATAGGGCGCGACGTCTTCCGCGCCGATGAGGGTGATCGGGCGCGTATCCTTCAACGCACGCAGCTTGGCCGCCAATGCGAAACCGGCCTGTCCCGCGCCGATGATCACCAGTCTATCCGTCACGATCTCACTCCTGAAGCTGCGCCCGACAACCACGCCAAGGCCTATCCCCTACACCGCCGCGCGTCTTTCAGACGCGCGAACGACGCTGTCGCATTTTGAGTTTCTGCATAATCCCTGAAATCGATTTCGATTTCAGGGATTATGCAGTAGCCCGTGCGCCGTCAACGGAAAGCGGCCTCTTACATTCAGGCGATCTCGATCCAGCGGCGCTCGTGGAAGGACTGTGCCATGGCATGTACCGACTTCTCTATCCTGAGACCGTCTTCGAATGTCACGATCGACGACGGTCCGCCTGAAATTGCCCGGATCAGCTCGCGGCATTCGATGATCTTCAGATCGTTGAAGCCGAGGCCATGGCCGGGCGCTGGAATGAACCGATCATAAGGCCGATGAGCGGGTGCCGCCAGTATCTTGCGGAAACCCTGTTCGGAGCCGCGACCCTCGGCCTGATAGAGTTCGAATTCGTTCATGCGCTCCTGATCGTAGACGATCGAGCCCTTCGAGCCGAAAATCTGCATGGCGATGCGGCCCTTACGACCCCAGGCGGCGCGATTCGCCATCAACACGGCTGAGATGCCGCCGCCAAGCCGCATCAGCACGTTGGCGCCATCGTGGTTTTCGACGGCACGGCGACCACCCTCGCTCAGCGGGCGGTCGGCATAGGGTTTTACCATATCCGTTATGACGGCCTCCACATGGCCGAAGAGATACCAGAGCAGCGACAGCGGGTGCACGGCGAAATCGTCGAGCGCGCCGTAGCCGGCGGAAAGCTCGCTCTTCCAATAAAAGAAGACATCGGGATCGGCCATGAAATCCTCGTCCATCTCGACGCGGATATGATTGACCGTGCCGATGGCGCCCTCGCCAATCAGCGTCCTGATATGCCGCATGACGGGATTCTGAATGTAATTATAGCCAAGAGCGGCAACCTTGCCGGATCGCTTCGCCGTTTCCAGCATGCGCTCGGCATCGGCATAGGCCGGCGCCATCGGCTTTTCGCACCAGACATGCTTGCCGGCCTCAAGGGCAGCAATCGCCATCTCGGCGTGGAACTGATTGGGCGTAGTGACGGAGACGACGTCGACCTCGGGGTCGGCGATCAGCGCCCGCCAGTCGGCCGTCGCCTTCTCGAAACCGAATTCACCGGCACGAGTCTCAGCGAGCCCGGCATTGGCTTCGGCCAGATGCACAAGACGCGGACGCTCGACATCGCCGAACACCGTCTTTACCGCGTTCCACGCCAGCGCATGGCACTTGCCCATATAACCCGTGCCGATCAAACCGATGCCGAGTGGCTTCATTTCCGTCTCCTCCAGAGCTGCGCGCGGATTTTTGGAATATTTGGATCATTTTGACAAGGGACCTATTCACAAGCATTTCTGCGCCATTCCCGAATGGAACTGTTCAAAAGCCTTCAATTACAGGGGATTAAAAACAATTAGCCGTGCCGTTTGAAATCGTTTATGTTCAATAATATGGAATATTTGTTTCATCTCCCGAGCTGCAAGCATGGATAACGATCCCCAGAGGCACGCGCGCGTACCGCGCGATTTCGAGAGCCTGCGCAGTACCATCATCGAGCGCAAGGCGAACATGCCGAAGCGGCTGGCGCAGGTCGCCGCCTTCGCCCTCGGCAATCCCGACGAGATCGCCTTTGGCACGACGGCGAGCATCGCGGCCGCCTCCGACGTCCAGCCCTCGACGCTGGTGCGCCTGGCGCATCATCTGGGTTATGGAGGGTTTTCCGACCTGCAGAGCATCTTTCGCGAAAGATTGCGCGACCGGACGCTAAGCTACGAAGAGCGCCTCGTTACGCTGGAGCAATCGAGCGGCGACGATGAGGACGCCAATCTGCTCTCCGGCTTCATCGCCGCGGCAAACCAGTCGGTCAATCGGCTGGCGGCGACGGTGCAGAGCGATACTTTCACCAAAGCCGTGGATATCCTTGCTAACGCCGAGACGATCTATCTGATCGCCAAACGGCGCTCCTATCCGCTGACGGCGCACATGACCTACGCTTTTTCCAAGCTCAACATCCGCCACCAGATCGTCGCCTCGCCGAACGGCGTTGACCCTGAGATGGTGCAGTTCGCAACACCGAAGGATGCGGCGATCGCGGCGAGCTTTTCGCCCTACGCGGCCGACAGCCTCAACCAGAGCCAGGAGCTTGCCGACCGCGGCGTCCCCGTCATCGCGATCACCGATTCGGCCTTCTCGCCGCTTGCCGCCTGCGCCACGCACTGGTTCGAGGTGGCGGAAGCCGATTTCGCCGGCTTCCGCTCGCTTTCGGCCTCGATGGCGCTCACCATGGCACTGCCGGTTGCAATTGCCGAGCGCCGGCGCAAGCATCAACAGTCGAAACCTGTAAAAGGCAAAATGGAATAAACATTCCGAATTGACAAAATATCGGAACCAATGTTTCATTATTGAAAATTCGCAGGCACTGGAAGCCGCGCAAAATCTAGCGGGAGGACATCATGGTACAATCGAATCCGGGTTCACAGCCGGAGCCGGCGCTTGATGTGATAACCATCGGCCGTTCCTCGGTCGATCTTTACGGCCAGCAGATCGGTTCGCGGCTGGAGGATATCGGCTCCTTCGCCAAGTCCGTTGGCGGCTGCCCGGCCAATATCGCCATCGGCACGGCACGGCTCGGCCTCAAATCTGGCCTCATCACCCGCGTCGGCGACGAACAAATGGGACGCTTCATCCGCGAGCAGTCGGCGCGCGAAGGTGTGGCGACAGACGGCATCGTCACCGACAAGGAGCGGCTGACGGCGCTGGTGCTGCTTGCGGTCGAGGCAGAGGGCGTGTCGCCGATGATCTTCTATCGGTCGGACTGCGCCGACATGGCGCTCGATGAAGGCGATATCGACGAAGATTTCATCAGATCGTCGCGCGCCGTTCTCGTTTCCGGCACGCATTTCTCGCGGCCGAATACCGAGGCCGCCCAGCGCAAGGCTATCCGAATCGCCAAGGCAAACGGCCGCAAGGTGATCTTCGACATCGATTACCGGCCGAATCTCTGGGGCCTTGCCGGCCATGCGGAAGGCTTCGAGCGCTACGTGAAATCCGACCGGGTCTCCTCGAAGATGAAGGAGACGCTGCCGGATTGCGATCTCATCGTCGGCACCGAAGAGGAAATCCTGATCGCGTCCGGCGCCGACGATGTGCTCGGCGCGCTGAAGGAGATCCGCCGCCTTTCGCCGGCGACGATCGTGCTCAAGCGCGGCGCCATGGGCTGCATCGTCTATGACGGGCCGATCGCCGACGATCTTGAAGCCGGCATCATCGGCCAGGGTTTCCCGATCGAAGTCTTCAACGTACTTGGCGCCGGCGACGCCTTCATGTCCGGCTTCCTGCGCGGCTTCCTGCGCGACGAGCCTCTGAAGACCTGCGCCACCTGGGCCAATGCCTGCGGCGCCTTCGCGGTCTCCCGACTGCTCTGCTCGCCGGAATATCCGACCTGGGCGGAACTCGACTTCTTCCTGACGACCGGCAGCAAACATCGGGCGCTGCGCAAGGACGAGGAGATGAACCATATTCATTGGGCATCAACCCGGCGCGGCGAAATCCCGCTTTTGATGGCACTGGCGATCGACCATCGTTCGCAGCTCGTCAGCGTCGCCGATGAACTCGGCGTCGGCCACGAGAAGATCGTCGCCTTCAAGCGGCTGGCAGTCGCGGCAGCGGCGCGGGTTTCGAACGGCCGCGACGGCTACGGCATGCTGATCGACGAACGTTTCGGCCGCGACGCCTTCTTCGATGCGGCGACGAAGAATTTCTCCTGGATCGGCCGGCCGGTGGAATTGCCGGGCTCGAAGCCGCTGCGCTTCGAATTCAGCCAGGATATCGGCTCGCAGCTGGTGGAATGGCCACTCGCTCATTGCATCAAGTGCCTGTGCTTCTATCATCCCGACGATCCGGCTGAATTGAAGACGGAGCAGCAGGAGAAGCTGCGCACGCTGTTCGAGGCTGCCCGCAAAGTCGGGCGCGAGCTGCTGGTGGAGATCATCGCCGGTAAGAACGGGCCGCTCACCGACGATACTATTGCGACCGCGCTGGAGGAGCTCTATGCGCTCGGCATCAAGCCGGACTGGTGGAAGCTCGAGCCGCAGGCATCCCGTGAAGCCTGGAAAAAGATCGATGCGGTGATCGCCAAAAATGATCCATGGTGCCGCGGTATCGTGCTCTTGGGGCTCGAGGCGCCCGCCGACGAGCTGATCTCCTGCTTCGAGGCGACGCTGGCGGCTCCCTCCGTAAAGGGTTTCGCCGTCGGCCGAACGATCTTTGCCGATCCGGCACGCGCCTGGCTTTCGGGCGAAATGAACGACGAGGAGGCGATCGCCGACATGGCCGGTCGCTTCCGGCAACTGACGGAGGCGTGGCTGAAGACCCGCGGACATCAGTAGAAACCGAATTGAGACCCCTCCCCAACTCCTCCCCATAAGGTGGGAGGGACTTAACTTGGGGCACTATCTCACGCCGTGAACGAGCGTCCTTTTGGACAAGACGTTGCGGCGAGAATGTAGAGAGCCCGGCAGGTTAGCCCCTCCCCTTGTGGAGAGGAGTTGGGAAGGGGAAAACAGATAGAGAGTCAAAAGTCCGGGAGGACCCGATGGGCAAGACGATACGGTTGACGATGGCGCAGGCCGTCGCGCATTTCCTGAAAGTACAGATGACGATCGTCGACGGCAAAAAGGTGCCGATCTTCGGTGGCGTCTGGGCGATCTTCGGTCACGGCAACGTCGCCGGCATCGGCGAGGCGCTCTATCAGGTGCGCGGCGAATTGACGACCTATCGCGCCCACAATGAACAGGGCATGGCGCATGCCGCGATCGCCTATGCCAAGGCGAATTTCCGCACGCGCTTCATGGCCTGCACGAGTTCGATCGGCCCCGGCGCGCTGAACATGGTGACGGCCGCCGGCGTGGCGCATGTCAATCGTATTCCCGTTCTCTTCCTGCCGGGCGATGTCTTCGCCAACCGCGCGCCGGATCCGGTGCTGCAGCAGATCGAAGATTTCGGCGACGGCACGGTTTCAGCCAATGATGCATTCCGTTCGGTTTCGCGCTATTTCGACCGCATCACCCGGCCCGAGCAGATCATTACGGCGCTGAAGCGCGCCATGCAGGTCCTGACCGACCCGCTCGATTGCGGCCCGGTGACATTGTCGCTCTGCCAGGACGTCCAGGCAGAAGCCTACGATTATCCGGAAAGCCTGTTCGATGAAAAAGTCTGGATGACCCGCCGGCCGCAGCCGGATGCGGACGAACTGGCGAATGCCATCGCACTGATCAAGGCGTCGCAGAAGCCGGTGATCGTTGCCGGCGGCGGCGTGCTTTATTCGCAGGCGACGAAGGAGCTTGCTGCCTTTGCCGAGGCGCATGGCGTTCCCGTCGTCGTCACCCAGGCCGGCAAGTCGGCGATCAACGAGACCCATCCGCTGGCACTCGGCTCGGTCGGCGTCACCGGCACGTCGGCGGCCAATGCGATCGCCGAAGAGACGGATCTTGTCATTGCCGTCGGCACACGCTGCCAGGATTTTACCACCGGCTCCTGGGCGCTGTTCAAGAACGACAGCCTGAAGATGATCGGCCTCAACATCGCCGCCTATGACGCAGTGAAGCACGACAGCCATCCGCTGGTGACCGACGCCCGCGAAGGGTTGAAGGCGCTTTCGGCAGGGCTTTCGGGCTGGAAGGCGCCGGCCGCACTCGCCGAGAAGGCGACTGCGGAGAAGAAGGTCTGGATGGAGGCCGCTGCCAAGGCGATGGCGACGACCAATGCCGCCCTGCCCTCCGATGCCCAAGTGATCGGCGCGGTGGCTCGCACGCTCGGCGGCGAGAATACGACGGTGCTTTGCGCTGCGGGCGGCCTTCCCGGCGAATTGCACAAGCTCTGGCCGGCGACGGCGCCGGGCAGCTATCACATGGAATACGGCTTTTCCTGCATGGGTTACGAGATCGCCGGCGGGCTCGGCGCCAAGATGGCGCATCCTGAACGGGATGTCGTCGTCATGGTCGGCGACGGTTCCTACATGATGATGAATTCCGAGCTTGCCACCTCGGTCATGCTTGGCCTCAAGCTCAATATCGTCGTGCTCGACAATCGCGGTTATGGTTGCATCAACCGGCTGCAGATGGGAACCGGCGGCGCCAACTTTAACAATCTGCTGAAGGACTCCTATCACGAGGTGATGCCGGAGATCGATTTCCGGGCGCATGCCGAAAGCATGGGCGCCATCGCCGTCAAGGTCGCCTCGATCGCCGAGCTGGAGCAGGCGATCGCCGACTCGAAGAAGAACGACCGGACCTCGGTCTTCGTCATCGACACCGATCCGCTTGTTACCACGGAGGCCGGCGGCCACTGGTGGGATGTCGCGGTGCCTGAGGTCAGCTCGCGCGAACAGGTCAACGAAGCGCGCAAGGGCTACGTCGAAGCACGCGCCGCCCAGCGCATCGGCTAATTATCGCCGTCATTTTTCGGAAGAGCGGAGCCGCTCTTCCGCAATGCTTTTAAGGAGAATGTTGATGAAGGCCAAACTCGGCATGTCGCCCATCGCGTGGTGGAACGACGATCTTCCTGAGCTTAGCGACGATGTGTCCCTCGAGGAATGCCTGCGGCAATCGCGCAGCGCCGGTTTCACCGGCATGGAGCAAGGCCGCCGTTTCCCTAGCAATCCGGAAGAGATGCTCCCGATCCTGCGCGCCGCCGACGTGACGCTATGCGGCGGCTGGTTCTCCGGCACGCTGGTCAATGAGGAGCTTTCCGCCAACAAGGACCGCATCGCGCCGATGATCTCGCTGTTCAAGGCGGTCAATGCGCCTTGCATCGTTTATGGCGAAGTCGGCCGCTCGATCCAGGGCGACCGTTCCAAGCCGCTCGCGACCAAGCCGCGCCTCTCCGATGACGAGATGAAGGCCTATGCGCGCCGTGTCACGGAATTCGGGGAATGGTGCGCCGAGCAGGGCATGCCGCTTTCCTATCACCATCACATGGCCGCCGTCGTCGAAACCGAGCCGGAACTCGACGCCTTCATGCGTTACTCGGGCGAAGGTATTCCGCTGCTGCTTGATGCCGGGCATCTTGCTTTTGCCGGCGGCGACGTGTTGCGCGCCATCGAGAACCACCACGCCCGTATCAACCATGTTCACGTCAAGGATATCCGCAAGCCTGTCGTGGATGGGCTGGACCGCAGCCGGCAGTCCTTCCTCGATGCGGTGGCACTTGGCGCCTTCACCGTGCCGGGCGACGGCTCGCTCGATTTCGGTGCCATCGTCCAGCGGCTGGCCGATCACGGCTATGAAGGCTGGTTCGTCGTCGAGGCCGAACAGGATCCGCGCAAGGCCCCTCCGCAGAAAATGGCCGAGATCGGTCACGCCGAGTTGATGCGCGTCATGACGGCTGCTGGCTATACCGTGGAAACGGAAGGCTTCCCCAAGGGGTCGTAAAGCCTGGTTGTCCGGGCGTCCTCCCACAAGGGGCTCGCCTTTCCGGACCGCTGGAGCAAGAAGCCCTCTCATCCGCCCTCCGGGCAGCTTCTCCCCGGTGGGGAGAAGAGGAACGGAAAGGGCGCGGCATGTCGCTTCTCCCCTCGGGGAGAAAGGTGGCGGCAGCCGGATGAGGGAGCCGCACCCGCCAACTTACGAGGAAAACACCAATGCCAAATCTCAAGGTGAAACCGTCCGGCACGCGCGGCCGTGTCACGCATGTCACTCCGGAAAATGCCGGATGGACCTATGTCGGCTTCGATCTGCATCGGATGAAGCCGGGCGAGACCGTTTCGGGAGAGACGGGCGATCGCGAAGTCTGCCTCGTCTGGGTAACCGGCAAGGGCAAGGCATCTGCCGGCACCAAGGATTTCGGCACGCTCGGCGGTCGCATGAGCCCGTTCGATGGTGCGCCGCATGCGCTCTACATCCCGATGGAATCGACGTGGTCGGTGACGGCGGAGACCGACCTGGAACTCGCCGTCTGCTCGGCGCCCGGCGGCGGTACCTATCAGGCAAAGGCAATCCCGCCCGGCACGCATCCGCAGGTGACGCGCGGCAAGGGCACGAACGTGCGCTATGTCAACAATATCATGCCGGAAGACGACAGCTCGGCGCATTCGCTGCTCGTCGTCGAGGTGATCACGCCAGGCGGCCACACCTCCTCCTATCCGCCGCACAAGCACGACCAGGACGACCTGCCGAACGAAAGCTTCCTGGAAGAGACCTATTACCATCGCCTCAACCCGCCGCAGGGGTTCGGCTTCCAGCGCGTCTACACCGACGACCGCTCGCTCGACGAAGCGATGGCGATCGAGGACGGCGATGTGACGCTGGTGCCGAAGGGCTACCACCCCTGCGCTGCCTGCCATGGCTATGATCTCTATTACCTCAACGTCATGGCCGGCCCGCAGCGGATCTGGAAATTCCACAATGCCGCCGAGCATGAGTGGCTGCTGAAGGCGTGAAGGCGTCCTCAGATCGCTAAATAATCTGACAGCGCGAAACTGCCGCTGATGGTTCACTGCCTCCATCCAAACACGGATGGAGGATCACCATGTACAGCTCGAATTTCACGATACCGGCCCGGAATATTCGCTCTTCGCGTCATATCCGACCCGGCTTGCTTCTTGCAGTCATCACGGCAGCCCGCTGGCTGGCGCGCAAAATAAACGAACGACGCAACCTGAATGCGTTGATGGAGCTTTCCGACGAACAGCTGAAGGATATCGGCCTTTCCAGGGGGCAGACGGAAAGCGATGTTCATGTCTACAGCCGTTACTAAAGTGCTGTTATAAGTACTGTCGGTTCTGGCCAGTCTGATACGGAATATGCAATGTCGCAGTTCTCAACGGCACCGCTTCTGAAAACGAAGACGGTCACCATTCGTGACATCGTCTGCAATGGCGAATGCCGCCACAGGAGCGACGAGGAATGCGCCCACAGGACGAGCCTCGTCTATCCCTATCGCGGCGTCTTCATGCGGCATGTCGGCCGCAATGATACGGTGGCCGAAGCCAATCAGGTCCTGTTCTTCAATGCCGGCCAGGGATATCGAATCAGCCACCCTATCGAGGGTGGCGACGCCTGCATCGATTTGGCGATCGACCAGACCATGCTCGAAGAGCTTACGCCGAAGGAGCAGGCGCAGCCCGGCGAGGTCTTTTCCTTCCGCCGCCAGCGCCGGCGGATCGATCCACGCGCGCAGGCGCTGGTCGCGCTCCTGCGTCATGGTTTGCGGCGCAACGTCGCCGAGACGCTGGAGGCCGAAATATTGGCGCTGACGCTGGTGCGCCGCTCGCTCGGCGAGCGCACATCGCATGCGGCGGGCGCCAGCGCCGGCCGGCAGAAACTCGTCGACCGGGCAAAGCTGGTGCTTTCCTCCGATCTCGCGCGGCGCTGGACACTTTCAGAAATCGCCTCAGAAGTGGGCGTCTCGCCGGTTTACCTCACCCAAGTCTTCCAACAGGTCGAGGCGACGCCACTTTACCGCTACCAATTGCGGCTGCGGCTTGCCCGTGCACTCGATCTGCTCGGCCAGTATGAGGATCTGACCGCGCTCGGTCTCGATCTCGGCTTTTCCAGCCACAGCCATTTCAGCGCTTCCTTCAAGCAGTCCTTCGGGCAGACTCCGGCCGAATTCCAGCGTTCGGCGCAGCTGCGGCGCAGGTGAAAGCCTACAGCGCCGCGCGTCTTTTCAGACGCGCAAAGGACGCTGTAGCACTTTGAATCCCCGAATAATTCCTTAAATCGATCCCGATTTAAGGAATTATGCGGGGTCGATCGCTAAAGATTTCGACAGCGGCAATGCGGTCTTCGATGATCTTATGAGCCTGTCCCGATCCGGGGACGACCAACAGGAGGATCACCAGATGAAGAACACCACATGCGCTGCCTGCGACTGCGAACTCGGCGCGGAGACCATCACCGTCAAGCTCGGCGGCAAGACTGTCGAAGTCTGCTGCCAGGAATGCGCCGAGGCGTTGAATGAGGCGGAAGCTGCGACATCGGCCGCTTCGAATGGCAAGGAATAGCCGACAATCGGCAAAAGCCGCGCTCCGGAGCGCGGCTTTTCCGTCTAAATCTTTGTTTTGCGCAATTCCGGACACAAAACCGCTGCGCACTTTTACTGGAATTGCTCTAGACGGGCAGAAGCCCATAACGCAAGCCGCGGCGTTTCGCGTTCTGCGACAGCACCAGGAAAGCAAGGATGAACATGCCTGCCTCGGCAAAGACCGGCACCATCCAGATTCCCTGTTCACCGAAGACGAAGGGCAGCAGGAAGGTGAGCGGCAGGGTGAGCAGATAGGGCCGCGACAGACCGAAGATCGCAGCGCGCGGCGCATCGCCGATCGACTGGAAATAGGACGACAGGATCAGCATCTGCCCGAAGAGAAAATAGGCGCCGATCGTCCAGGGCAGAATTCGCCTGACCTCGGCGATGATCGCCGGATCGGTGACGAAGACCGCACCGAGGCGGCTAGCCAGCAATTCGACGGTGATCTCCACCAGGGTGCAATAGACGAGTGCTGCGAGCATGGCGATCTGCAGGCTGCGGCCGACGCGCAGCCCGAGGCCGGCACCGTGATTGTTGCCGGCAATCGTCTGCAGCGCGATGCTGAGTCCGAGCAGCGGCAGATAGGTGAAGGTCATGATCCGGGTGATGATGCCGTAGGCGGCCACCGTCGCGACATAGTCATGCGCGCTCCAGAGCGAGACGTTGATTAGAATGGCGGCCGAGGCCAGCGATATGCCGATGAAACCGAGGCTCATCGGCGCGCCGAAGGCGACGATGCCGCGCCATTCGGCGAGAGCCAACCCCGGGAAAGGCCTCAGTGCCGCCGGCCGGCGCCAGCGATAGGCGAGCACGGCTGCGAGGCAGACGAATTGCGACGCGATGGAGCCGACCGCCGAACCGAGCACGCCCCAATGCATCACCGCCATGAACAGCCAATTGGCGAGGATGTTGAGCAGCGAGGCCGACAGCGTCACCAGCGTCATGAAGCCGATCTTGCCTTCGCAGCGCAATGCGTCGAGATGCAGCGATAGGAAGAAACTGATCGGCGCAAAAGCGATCATCGCGCCCATGAACAGCATCGCGCCATGGGTAACAGTGGCATTGCCGGCAGCACCGGTACCGATGACCTGTCGGCCCACGCTCCAGTAGACCAGATTGAGGATGAGGGTGACGGCGAGTGCCAGCGCATGCGCGCCGGCAAACACCCGACGTGCCCCATCGCGATTGCCGGCACCCAGCCGGCGGGCGAGGATACTCGCCATGCCGTTCGAGACCAACGATTGCAGAGCGATCAGTAGCATCAGCCCCGGGAAAATCAGGCTGACGGCAGAGAGCGCGTCCGGGCCGACATAGGCGCCGAGGAAATAGGCGTCGACGACGGTGAACAGGCCGCTGACGGTGGTGATCGCGACGATCGGTGCCGCCGTTTTGATGAAGACGCCCGTCAGCCAGCCGGTAAGAAAGGCATTGCCTTGGGAAAGATCGGTCATGGAGAAATCCGTGCGATATGAGGCAGGGTCCGATCCGGCTTAAAAGTCATGCGGATCCGGACGGCCTCAAAAGGACAAAAACAATCTAGAGATCGAGCACCAGATGCGGCACGCCGTTCGAGGTCTTCCTCGGCGAGACGCCGTCGGCATCGATCTGCGCGTTCACACGCTGGCGAAAGGCCGAAAAGCTCTCGAAGGTGACGACATCCACCGGCTCGTCGAAATGGATGGTGATCCTGTGCAGATCGCCGCCCGGCAGGGCCGAAAGCGCCAGAACTTCGCCGGTGAAGGGCTGATTGAGATAACGGCCGCGAATATGCGCGCCGACGAAGAGCGGCGTCTTCGGAGCGGTATTGGGCTTTGCCGCCAGGGCTGCGAGCGTATTCCAATCGCGTGCGCCATGCTGGCGTGCAATCATTTCCAGGGCCGCACTGTGGGTGAGCGGGGTGCCGCGATCATTCATCGCCTGGCGCAGGCGCTTGGCCTGGGCCTTCAATTCTTCAATGGCAGGATAGGTCGTCGTCATGGCGTGAGCCTTCGAAAGGCATGCTCTTCGACTGCGGATGGGAGCTCGCATTGCCGCCAGTCAGCATGCACAAGGGGCCGTGACCATGATCGCGAGGGCTTCACCATGGATTTTCATCCGCGAGCGGCCGGTGCCTCGAACCGGCCTTTGTATGCGCGAACGCCGCCGACATGTCAAGAATGGCGCGGATGCGCTGGGGAATGCGCAACTTTGGGGCAAATCTGCACGAAATCGGTGCGATTTTCCCGCAGGTTTCCCAGAGTCATTCAATTTTACCGATGTTCTTCAGCAAGTGTCAGCATTCTTCCGCTAATATCTTGTCGTAGAACAAGCGGAGGCTAAAAGGGCCTTTCAGATGCACCTCGACACAGAACACCCCAAGCCGGAACGTGCTTACAGGGAATTCAATCTCGACAGGCCCGGCAACATCATCTTCGTCGGCCATCACCTCAGCACCGGAACGCAGGTGCGCTGCCTGATCCGCACGATCACGCTTGCCGGCGCATTGCTCGAAGTCAGCCCGAACCTGGAAATACCGAGCCATTTCTTCCTCGAAATCCTCGGCATCCATGACGAGATCGGCGCGACCGTGGTCAAACGCGAAGGCGAATTGGTGACGATCAGCTTCAACATGCTGATCAATCCGGAATTCCTGCACCACGTGTTGCGATTGAACTTCGAAACCTGAGGCTTTTTCCGATCCGTGAATCATCGCGGCACGTCTCCTTTGTTTCGCCGCTTCGTCTTGCGGCGAGACGTGCGATGATCGGAACGGCCCAGAGAAATCCGCGCCATTCCGGACGATCAAGCGGGTCGGCAAGCGGATCGGTCAAGGGACCGCGGCGGATCCGCCGATTGCGGATTTCGATTTCCCTGAAGAGAACAACCCAGTTGAGATCCATAGCTTCATCCTCCATCTATTTCCTGGAGCACTTGAGCTAAGCCTTCGCGCCCTTCCGATGTAGAGGCGCCGGAGAAAGGGGGTTTTCATCCATGAAAGATGCGAGCTGGGACGACCTGCAACTTTTCTTCCATGTTGCGACAGGCGGCGGGCTTTCGGCGGCGGCGGCCCGCACTGGGCTCAGCGCGCCGACGATCGGCCGGCGCATGCTGGCGCTCGAACGGGTGACGGGGCGCTCGCTGTTCAGCCGCGGCCCTACCGGCTATCTGCTGGCCAAGGATGGGCAGGCGTTGCTCGATCGCGTCCGGCTGATGCAGGATGCGGCGCGCGCGATCTCCGACTGGCGCGGCGAGGTGCTGACGCTGCCGATCGTCTCGACGGCCACCGACAGCTGGACCTCGCGCTTCATCGCCGACCATCTGGCCAACGTCTGGACGCCGAAGGACAGTTTCCGCATGTGCTACAAGACCCGCGACACGGGCGTCGATTTCACTTACCGCGAGGCGCATATCGCCATTAGCCATAGCCGGCCGGAGAGCGGCAACGTCGCCATCCGCCGTTCGGTCTAGGTGGCGCATGCGGCCTATCAGTCGGCCGGCTATGACGAGACGAATTGCAACTGGATCTCGCTCGGCACCGATACCGCCGTCACGCCGGCCGACAAATGGACTTTCGAGCAGCCGGATTATTGGATCACCAGCTGGACGAACACGCCGCATATGCTGTTTTACCTCATCCGCGGCGGTGCCGGCCGCGGCGTGCTTCCCTGTTTCATCGGCGATCAGGAGCGCAGGCTCGTCCGCGCCGGGCCAGTGATCGACGAACTGACTTACGAGATGTGGATCGTTGCGCATGACGACGAACGGCAACGGCCGGAGGTCAGGATCGTCATCGACCGTCTGGCGGCGCTCTTTGCAGATCATGAAGAGCTGTTTGCCGGGCAGAGACCGTCCGCTTGACGCGGCGGAATGAGAAACGCGGGCCATTCGACCCGCGTTCACTAATAGGTAGGCTCTTGCCGGCTCAGGCGGCGAGATGCCGCTCGATCTCGTCGACCGGCATATTGGTATAGTCTTTCGCCACTTCCGCGGTGATCACCGCCTGCGTATCGGCGCGGAGTGCCGGCCGCAGCGTGCCAAGCGCCTTCGGCGGTGCAACGAGGACGATGCGACGGGCCTTCTTTTCCTGCACCAAGTCGTCGAGCTTTCCCGCCACCTGTTTCAGAAATTCGGCTTCGGCCTGATCCTGCCAACTGGTCTCCTCGACAGCGCTGCCGCTCAGTCCGTCTGCAGCATGGGTTCGGCCAGGCTTATCGGCGCCAATCTCGCGATCCGGCGCGCTCGGCTGCGTCAGGGTTTCCAGCACCTTCAGGTTCACCAGTTGGGCATCGCCGGCATTCTGCATGATCAGAGCCTTGGCTCCATCGCAGACCACGACCCATGATTCCCAAGGGATTTTGACATCAGTCATCTTCAACTCCTCGCTGTCGTCATTCGAAGCGCGCCGTGCTTCATCGATCAAGACACAACGCTCGGCCATTGAAAGAGTTCGGGAAAATTGCGCCGAAATCGAACGGGGCGGCGATCCGGCCGGTCCTTGCTGCGTAGAAAGGCCAAGTTCGGGAGATTGACAATGAAGACATCACTGCTCGCCTATGCCGGCGCCTTTCTCACCCTTCTCATCTGCGACGGGATATGGCTCGGCCTCATCGCCCGCAACTTCTACCGCGACCAACTGGGAACGCTGATGCTGCCCTCGCCCAATCTTGCGGTCGGCGCACTGTTCTACCTGTTCTTCGCCGCCGCAGTGGTTGTGCTTGCAATGCTGCCGGCGCTGTCGGCAGGCTCGATCGCCACCGCATTTCTCCACGGTGCCATTCTGGGACTAGCGGCCTATGGAACCTATGACATCACCAATCTTGCCACGCTTCGCAACTGGCCAGTCGTCATGAGCCTGGTCGACATGGCCTGGGGCACGGCTCTAACGGCGCTGACCGCCGCCGGCGGATATCTTACCGTCAGATTTTTTGGCTGAAACGGGAGGCTCGGAATGGAAACCGCGTCCCGATAATGAACATGAAGGCGTCCCGCTTGGGAACAAAGTTTGAACTCGTTAAAATTGTAATTTTATATTTGACGAATGTGCAAAACATTCATGTGACCTTGGTTGGGATCAAGACCAGTTGCTCGATCAAGCCAGCCTGAATGAGATCAAGGTCAGCTTGATTGAGATAAACCCCCAATGCGTCCTGACTGACGGAGAATGTGAATGACTATGCTCCGCGCTACACACCTTGCCACGGTCAAATCCGCCGTCTACGACCTGCGCTGGGAAGAATTCAGCGTCAAACGGCCAGCCCGCATCGTCGCCGTCCGGCCATGCCTCACAGGCGTCTCCATGCGAAGCGCCGAGATCATCGATATCTCCCAGGGTGGCGCCACCTTCGTCGTCTCGACCACGGCCGGCCTGCCAAAGCACTATTATCTCAACATTCTTGGCCTCGCCTATCGCATCGGCTGCGCCGAGGTCTATCGCCATAAGGAACGCATCGGGGTGCGGTTCATCAACATCATGGACCCCGAGGTTCTGCGCCGCGTCGTCCGCACCGATTTCCTCGTCGGCAACATGGAGGCAATTGCCGCCCGGCGTGCGCCGATCTTCCGCGCCTGAACAGGCCGCAGTTGCGGAAATAATCTTGCTTGCGTTGGCCGTGCCCGGGCCTATTGTTTCGCCAATTGTCATTATGTCCGGGAAACTGCCGTCGCATGTCCGCCTTTTCGCGCTTCACACCTCTTGCCAGCGCCCTGCCTTCCACAGTCCCTTTCGTCGGCCCCGAGGCGATCGAGCGCCAGCGCGGGCTTGCCGTTTCGGCGCGCATCGGCGCCAATGAGAACGGCTTCGGCCCAGCCGCCTCCGTGTTTGCAGCGATGCGCGAGGAAGCCGGCAATATCTGGAAATACAATGATCCGGAGAACTTCGCGCTCAGGGAAGCGCTTGCAGCCCATCTCGGCGTCTCGGCCGCCAATGTCGCCATCGGCAGCGGCATCGACGAATTGCTCGGTCAGATCGTCCGGCTGGTGATCGAGCCGGGCGCGCCCGTCATCACCTCGCTCGGCGCCTATCCGACCTTCAATTTCCATGTCGCCGGTTTCGGCGGTCGGCTGGTGACCGTTCCCTACGCAAACGACCGCGAGGATCTCGACGGCCTGCTCGATGCCGTCAAGCGCGAGAATGCGCCGCTCGTCTATTTCGCCAATCCTGATAATCCGATGGGCAGTTGGTGGGATGCCGACAGTATCGTTGCTTTCGCCCGTTCGCTGCCCGAGACGACACTGATGGTGCTCGACGAGGCCTATAGCGAAACGGGGCCGGCAGGTTCGCTGCCGTCGATCTCCTCGCTGATCGAGCTGCCGAACGTCGTTCGCACCCGCACCTTCTCCAAGGCCTACGGACTTGCCGGCTCACGCACCGGCTACGTGATCTCGACAGCAGGCACGGCGCAGGCCTTCGACAAGATCCGCAATCATTTCGGCATGAACCGGCTGGCAACGGCCGCAGCGCTCGCCGCCCTCAAGGACCAGGCCTATCTCGTCGAGGTGGTCGGGAAAATCCATGCGGCGCGGGAGCGGATCGGCGGTATCGCCCGGGCGAACGGTCTTGAGCCCCTGCCCTCGGCCACGAATTTCGTGGCGATCGACACCGGCCGCGACGGTGCTTATGCCAGGGCGATCGTCGACGGGCTGATGGAGCACGGGGTTTTCATCCGCATGCCTGGCGTGGCGCCGCTCAATCGCTGCATTCGCGTCAGCGTCGGGCCGGAAGCGGATATGGCGTTGCTCGAAGAGACGCTGCCGCAGGTCCTGAAAGAGATCGGCCGATAAAACGGAAAAACCGCGGCCGGTGGAGGATCCGGTCGCGGTTCCGTTCTCCCTGCGTCGGCCCCGTCCAAAGCGCCCCGCCAGCTCCCTCTTTCCGAGGTTGTTATTGCTGCTCTTGTCGAATTCCTTAGTGAACCGTCATCCACTCGCGGGCGGCGCGCAGCGCTGCTGCGAGCTGCATCTTGTCCATGGCGGCGGCCACGTCGGCACGAAGCTCGGCGGCGCGATCGTTGCCCTTGATTGCGGCGATGTTCAGCCATTTGTGGGCTGAGACGAGATCGACTTCGCAGCCGCGGCCGGTCGCATACATCAGACCCATTTCGCAGAAGACATCGGCGCTGTTGTCGCCACCCATGGTGGCCGTTTCAGCATTGTGCATTTCAAAGCGTGCCATCGGTTTTATCCCTGTTAGCCTGTTTATGACTTACCCTGTTTTACCTCTGGGCCTTGCCGTCTATCGCGGCTTGTGGCCCTTGCGGTCCGGCGGGTTTGCCCCGCTCGTTTGATGGGTTCACTATGCCAAACGGCTTTCAAAAAACGCCTAAAATGCATGATTAATTTGAGACAAACAAAGTGCAAACACTTGGTAAAATTGGATTTTCGTTAAACATCGGACTCCCTGCGAATTAAGGATTTTCGAGCGGATTTTACGAAAGATTCAGATTTGAAAATAAAGGGATTGTTCATCATGAAATCAGCAGGCGATCTCTTTGGAAGCTGGACGAACGGCTTTTTCTCGCGTTTTTCAGCCGGCCAGCATGATAGCGATTGACCCTGTTTACCTTTACGTTCGCGTCAGTTATTTTCGCCGCGATCAAGGACATCATGGAGGAAAAGATGATCCGCAGCTTCGTTCTCGCCGGCGCCATCGCAATGATCGCGGGTATCGCGCATGCCGAGGAGCCGATCGTAGGCAATTGGAAGACGGCCGCCGGCGATACGGCGGTGATCGCATCCTGCGGCGGCAGTTATTGCGTGACACTGAAAACCGGTAAATATGCCGGCCGGAAGATCGGCACACTGGCGGGAACCGGCGGCAGCTATGCCGGCGAGATCACCGACCCGGCCGCCGAGAAGACCTATAGCGGCGCGGGCAAGGTTTCCGGCAATTCGCTGAGGATGCAGGGCTGCGTGATGAAGATCCTCTGCAAGTCGCAGACCTGGACGCGGCTCTGAGGCCATAAGAAGGCGCAACGATCATCCCAAACGCTGAAGCATGCCGGCACGCCGGCATGCCTCGAAGCCCTTTGCGGTCTCCTCCGCTACGCCAGCCGGCGAATTCTTATGGCGTCGAATTCGCCCAGCGACCCCTTCTAATCCTCTCCGCAACCTGGCCGAGCCTGCCCGGCAAGCTGAACGGCTGATGAACCGGCATCTCAGCACTCGTTCAGCCATCGCATGGCAAAACTATTGTCACGATAGAGTTGCGTGTCGGGGACAAGGGGATGAACATCTATATTCTGGCAAGACGCTTTAGCATCATCACGCTGTTTGCGGCGATCTTCGCTATCACGTTTTCGGCGGTCGTGGTGCACCAGGGTGGCGGCGGGGCGCAGTCGCATTTCGGGGCGAGCTATACCTGCCTGGAGAGAAACGGCACCTTCTGCGCGCCTACGGTGCGATGACTGGAATCCGACACGGAAAAGGATAAAAAAACGGAATCCGCCGGCGCGCGTCGTTTGCTTGTCAAAAACAACTCTCTATAATGCGTCATGAACAAACGAATCTCCCCTTTGTCGCCCCTCGAAATATCCTCTCCACCACCTTTCCAGCCTGAGAGTTTCGATGATCCCGCCAAGGCGGTCGAGACGCTGATGGCGCTTTACGAGCGCAATACGGCGTTCCTGATCGAGAGCTTCGCCGAACTTGCGCAGGGCGCTCCGATCTCCTCGCGCTACCGCGCTTTTTATCCGCAGGTCAGCATCGAGACAACAAGCTTCGGCCATGTCGATTCGCGGCTTTCCTATGGCCATGTCACGGCACCCGGCATCTATACGACGACAGTCACCCGGCCGAAGCTCTTCAAGCATTACCTGAAGGAGCAGCTGGCGCTCTTGATGAAGAGCCACAATGTTCCTGTCATCGTCTCGGAATCGACGACGCCGATCCCCTTGCACTTCGCCTTCGGCGAGGGTGCGCATGTGGAAGCATCGACGACCGCATTCGTCGACATTCCGATGCGCGATATCTTCGACACGCCCGACCTCAATACCACCGACGACGAGATCGCCAATGGCGAATATATCCCGCCGCCGGGAGAGCCCTCGCCGCTCGCGCCGTTCACCGCGCAACGCATCGACTACTCGCTCGCCCGATTGTCGCATTATACGGCGACGCATGCCGAGCATTTCCAGAATTTCGTGCTGTTCACGAACTATCAGTTCTATATCGACGAATTCTGCAGCTGGGCGCGCAAGATGATGGCGGAGGACGGTGACGGCTATACTGCTTTCGTCGAGCCCGGCAATGTCGTCACCCTGCCCGGCTCGAAGGCACCGGAAACGGATGCCGCCCTCACCCGCCTGCCGCAAATGCCGGCCTACCATCTGAAGAAGAAGGGCCATGCCGGGATCACCATGATCAATATCGGCGTCGGCCCGTCCAACGCCAAGACAATCACCGACCACGTCGCAGTGTTGCGTCCGCATGCTTGGCTGATGCTCGGCCACTGCGCCGGTCTTCGCAACAGCCAGCGGCTCGGCGATTATGTTCTGGCCCATGCCTATATGCGCGAGGACCATGTTCTCGACGACGACCTGCCGGTCTGGGTCCCGATCCCGGCGCTGGCCGAGGTGCAGGTGGCGCTCGAAGCCGCCGTTGCCGAAATCACCGGCTATGAGGGTTTCGAGCTGAAGCGCATCATGCGCACCGGCACCGTCGGCACGATCGACAACCGCAACTGGGAACTGCGCGACCAGCGCGGGCCGGTGAAACGGCTCTCCCAGGCGCGCGCGATCGCGCTCGACATGGAATCGGCGACAATCGCCGCCAACGGCTTCCGCTTCCGCGTGCCTTACGGCACGCTGCTATGCGTCTCCGACAAGCCGCTACACGGCGAATTGAAGCTGCCGGGCATGGCAACGGCCTTCTATCGTACACAGGTCAACCAGCATCTGCAGATCGGCATCCGCGCCGTCCAGAAGCTTGCCGCCATGCCGAAGGAAGCGCTGCATTCACGCAAGCTGCGCAGCTTCTTCGAAACTGCCTTCCAATAGGCCGTTTGCTCATCTGCCCGTCACGACAGGCGACGAACCGTCTGCCAGCATCTGCGGCCTGCCGGCGGCGAGGTTCAGCCCTGATATCAGCAGGGTGAAGGCCACGAAGACGAAAGCGATGCGCAGAAGAACCTTCAGCGCATCGGCATCGTCGAGTACGAGCTGACGCTTTTCACGACGGCGTGCCCAGATGTGGCTTGCCAGGGCGATTTCAAGAATGCTCATTACAGGTCTCCTCGACAGGTTTCGATGAAGCCTTGTCGAGTGCTGCCTTGCGATTTCGACAGCCGGCCGGCACAAAGATTTTTTCCGCCGCTGTCGAAATGCGTGGAGCTCGGTCGTCCAGGGTTATTGAAACGCTCACAAGGAGGCTGTCCGCGATGAAATATCTCTGTCAGGTCTGGTTCGATGGCGGGGTACTCGACGCCATGACGAAAGAAGAGAAGGCCGAACTCGACACCAATTCCTTGAACTATGACAAGGACCTCGTCGAAAGCGGCCATATGATCGTCGCCCAGGCACTGCAGTCGCCGAAATCGGCAGTGACTGTCCGAGTGCGCAACCGCGAGATGTCGGTGACGGACGGTCCCTTCGCCGAGACGAAGGAGGCGCTCGGCGGCTTCATCCTGATCGAGGCCAAGGATCTCAACGAAGCGATCCGCATTGCCGCCGGCATCCCGCTCGCCAGGCTCGGCGCGATCGAAGTGCGGCCCATTCATTCCTTCGGCAAAGACGCGTGAGGAGACGGCGATGAAATATCTCTGCCAGGTCTGGTTCGAAACCGCAAAGATCAGTGCCATTTCAGCCGAGGACGGCGAAAAGCTGACACGGGATTCGATCATCAACGACGACAGGCTAAGCGACAGCGGCCACCTGCTGGT
This sequence comes from Rhizobium leguminosarum bv. viciae USDA 2370, assembly GCF_002008365.1. Taxonomy (GTDB): domain Bacteria; phylum Pseudomonadota; class Alphaproteobacteria; order Rhizobiales; family Rhizobiaceae; genus Rhizobium; species Rhizobium leguminosarum. Next base: position 263,288 of record NZ_MRDL01000047.1, on the reverse strand, counting down.
GGCGTTGGCGCTACGCGAACCTTCGACGGCAATGACGGTCAGGGTCCGCAACAATGCGGTGACGACGACCGACGGTCCCTTCGCCGAAATCAAAGAGCATCTCGGCGGCTTCGTGCTGATCGAGGCGAAAGACATGGAAGAGGCAACTGATATCGCCGCCACTTTTCCCGTAGCGCGATACGGCTCCATCGAAGTGCGGCCAGCCTATTCGATCAAGGAGGAATGCTGAGCCATGCGTTACATCTGCCTGATCTACAATTGCGCCGACACCGACGGCACGCTGACATCGGAAGAGACCGATGAACTCGTCAAAGCGCATTTCGCCTTCGTCGATGAGCTGCGCCGCGACGGCATCATGATCCATGCCGATGCGTTGGAGACGCCTGTGACGGCGACCGTGCTGCGCGTTCGGAACAACACGCTGTCGGCCACCGACGGCCCCTATGTCGAGACGAAGGAGCATTTGGCCGGCTTCTATGTCATCGAGGCACCGGATATGGTGAAGGCTAGGGAAATTGCCGGTCGGATCCCTTCGGCACGTTACGGCGCCGTCGAACTGAGGCCCGTGCGAATGCTGACCCTGCCGGACTGAGGTGCCCTTTTGGAACGCGTCATCGAGGAGATCTACCGAACGCAATCGCGCCGGGTGCTGGCGACGCTGATCCGCCTGCTCGGCGATTTCGACCGGGCGGAGGAAGCGCTTCACGACGCCTTCGCCGCGGCTGCCCGGACATGGCCAACGGACGGCATTCCCGGCAATCCCTTCGCCTGGCTCGTTTCCACGGGGCGCTTCAAGGCGATCGACACGATTCGGCGGCGGGCGCGTTTCGATGCTTCACAGCATCACATCGAGGACAGCCTCTACTCGCCCGACGCAACTTACATCGGCGATATGGAACCGATCGAGGACGACATGCTGCGGCTGATCTTCACCTGCTGCCATCCGGCCATTCCGGCCGATGCGCAGATGGCGATGGCACTCAGAGAAATCTGCGGGCTAACCACCGAAGAAATCGCCCACGCCTTCCTCACTCCGGCGCCGACGGTAGCCCAGCGGATCGTGCGCGCCAAGAGCAGGATCCGGGCTGCGAAGATCCCCTACGAGGTTCCGGGCCACGAGGCGCTGCCGCCGCGGCTCGACCAGGTGCTGCACGTCATCTACCTGGTCTTCAACGAGGGCTATTCCGCCTCTTCGGGTGAAGACGTGGTCCGGGCCGACTTGACCGCAGAGGCGATACGTCTGGCGCGGCTGCTTCTGGCGCTGCTGCCGCATCCCGACGTCTCCGGCCTGCTGGCGCTGATGCTGCTGCAGGATTCCCGTCGCACCGCCCGCCGCGGCGAGCAGGGATCGCTGGTGCTGCTTGCCGATCAGGACCGCTCGCTCTGGGACCGTGCGAAGATTGCGGAAGGCCTGGCGCTGCTCACAGAAGCAATGCGGACGGGAGAGGTCGGCACCTATACGCTGCAGGCGGCGATCGCCGCCGAGCATGCCAAGGCGCCGGCTGCCGAGGAAACCGACTGGCGACGGATTGCCTTCTATTACGATCTGCTTCTGGCGGCGCAGCCCTCCTCGATCGTCGAGCTCAACCGCGCCGTGGCGATCGCGATGGCGGAAGGGCCGGCCAAGGGGCTGGAACTGGTCGATGCCATTCTGGCACGCCGGGAGCTGCAGGCCTATCACCTCGCCCATTCGGCACGTGCCGATTTCCTGCGCCGTCTCGGCCGGAAGCAAGAGGCGATCGCGGCCTATGAAACGGCGCTGTCGCTCTGCCGGCAGGAGCCGGAGCAGGCGTTTCTGAGAAAACGGATATCAGAGCTTGCCGCGACGTCCGAACGGCAGTGAGATCGCGGTGCCGGTCAGCGCCGAGACGATGATCAGCAGGTGGGCATTGACGCTCGCCTGTGCCAGCGCGGCAAGGGCCGGCCGCTCGCTCGATGCTCCCAAGGCGATGGCGCCGGCGGTGATGCCGGCCGGATAGGTGCCGACGCCGCCGGGCGCATGCATCGGCAACACCGAGGAGAGTTCACCGCCGAGCGCGCCGCCGAAGCTCGCCGCCATTGGCAGCACGCCCATCAGGCCGAGCGCCCATGCCAGCACCATCACCTTCACCAGCCAGTTGACGATGGTCATCGCCCAGGCGCGCGCAAAGGCGATGGCATCGAGCGGCAAGCCGTTTTCGATCTCGGCGACGAATTTCTGCGCTTTCTTCGGTAGCAGCTTGGCGGCAAGGCGCAGCAGCGGCTTGCGGGCGGCGAAGGCTGCGACCGGCAACAGCAGAAAGGCTGTCCAGAGCGACCAGGCCACAGCCGGATCGGCTGATGCAACGGCAAAACCGATGCCGGCAGCGGCCAGGAGGGCATGCAGGTCGAGCAGCCGCATGACGAACAGCGCCGAGGTTCCGCGCGTCAGCGGAATGCCGAATTCGGTGCGCATCAGCAGCGGAAAGCTGGTCTCGCCGGTGCGGAAGGGCAGCATGATGTTCAGCAGGTTGTGGATCTGCGTGACGCGGAAGAGGACCGCGAACCGGCCGGCCGTTTCGTTCGGAAAATAATCATAGATGCGCCAGGTGCGCAGGAAATAGGTGCTCGTCAATAGCACGAGCGCGCCGATCACCGGACCCGCGCCGACATCGGCCCACTGCCTGATGATAACAGGCCAACCCCAGAACCATTGGATGAAGAGGCCATAGGCTGCGACGATGACGACCGTCAGCACCGTCATGCGATTGCGCATAAACCAGGATTGCCGGCTTTCAACGATCGAAGTCTTCATGTAGTAGGCATTCCTCGCTTGGGTCGGCATGGGCCCGGTCCCATCGCCAGGCCTTTTAAGAGAAATGAAGGTTGCGCACAACGGCGGAGTGATGGCGATGGCGGTGAAAACGCCTCCACGCCGACGATCCGAGCGGCCGACCGGTAAATGATGGCGCCTTGCCGGCTTGACGTGGAGATCGATGTTGAAGCGGATTACCAGAAGCATTACCAGCGCAAGCATTTTTCTGGCAGCCTATTTCCTGCTGAACATCGCGCTTCGCATCGCCTTGCCGCATACGCTCGATCTCGACGAGGCGGAGCAGTCCTTCTACTCGCAATATCTGCTTGCCGGCTACGGTCCGCAGCCGCCCTTCTACAACTGGATCCAATATGCCATCGTTTCGGTGACCGGCATATCGATGTGGGTGCTCTCGGTGCCCAAGAACATCATTCTCTTTGGCTGCTATCTCTTCTACGGGCTTGCTGCCCGCGAGGTGCTGAAGAGCCGTTCGCTCGCAGCCGTCGCCATGCTGAGCCTGATTACCCTGCCGCAGGTTGGCCTGATGGCGCAGCGCGAACTGACCCATACGGTTGCCCTGCTGTTTGCGACCTCGCTCTTCCTCTTCGGTTTTTTCCGCACGCTGCGCCAGCCGACGATCGGGAGCTACCTCCTCATCGGCATCGCCACCGGCATCGGGCTCATCTCGAAGTATAATTTCGCCATCCTGCCATTTGCCGCCCTCATTGCCGTGCTGCCGGAGCGGGAATGGCGCAGCCGTCTCATCGACTGGCGTTTGCTGCCCGCGGCCGTCCTTGCCATTCTGATCGTGCTGCCGCATGCGCTCTGGCTGCCTGACAATCTCGCCAGCGCGTCTGCGCCGACACTGGAGCGGATGACCGCCGAACACCTGGCCCCGGCCGGCCTCCCCCGCATCGGGCAAGGACTGCTGTCTCTCATCATCGCCGTCCTCGGCTTCGTCGCATTGCCGATCGTTCTCATCGCGGCCGCTTTCCGGCGCGACTTCCTTCGCGCGCTCTCCTCTTCCAGCCCGATGATCCGGGTGATCGAGCGGATGATGATCATCAGCCTGCTCGCCTTCGTCGGCGTGGTCCTCTTCGCCGGCGCCAGCGATATCCACGAGCGCTGGCTCGACCCATGCCTGCTCGTCCTTCTGATCTATCTTTTCCTGAAACTGGAAACCGCAGGTCTCGATCTTTCCGCCGGTCTTGCGCGCTTCCGGCCCGTGGTGCCGGTCTTCATGGTCGTCATCCTGTCGATCCTTCTCTTCCGGATCGTCGGCATTCAATATATCGGCACGTATACAAGAACGAACGTACCCTTTTCCGGTTACGTGGCTGAATTGACCGCGACCCGCAAGCCGGTTCTCATCGTGGCGGGAACCAAGTTCGTGGCCGGCAACATGCGGCTGGAGTTTCCCGATGTTCCCGTCGTGATCCCGTTCTTCCCCGGTCCAGGGGTTCCCGAATATGCGGACGCGAAGGGGCCGGTGCTGGTTATCTGGCGCGGCGAGACCGCAGATGATCCAACAATTTCCCCCGGTTTCGCCAATGACCTCGTCAAATCGGGCATTCATCTGCAAGAGTTGAAGACGCTGACGCTGCCCTATCTCTTCGGTGACGGCAAACGCAGCTTCTCCATTGGTTACTCCTGGGTGGAAGGCGGCGCGAAATAGCGCCCAGGCAGATCAGCCGATTGCGGGAAACCGGCATTGCCCGCTGGCAACCGGCGGACACTTCATGTAGTAGCCTTCCGCAAGTGCGGCGGCAGCATTAAAGATTGCTCGGCCGTCCGGCCTTTTGGAGATGAAAGTTGCAGACAACGGTAGAGCCCATTCGCGGTACGAATGACCCGGTACAATCGCTCGAGCTGTCGCTGGTCGTACCCATTTTCAACGAAGAGGAAAGCGTCGGCCCGCTCATCGAGCGTGTCGTGGCTGCGATGGTTAGCTACCCCCATCGCTGGGAGCTGATCCTCGTCGATGACGGCAGCACGGATGCGACGCTCGTCAACGCCCGAAAGTACGTCGGGCGCGAGGGGCTAGCGCTCAGGATCGTCGAGTTGCAGCGCAACTTCGGTCAGACCGCAGCCATGCAGGCCGGCATCGACACGGCCCAGGGCCGCCTGATCGCGACGATGGACGGCGACCTCCAGAACGACCCGAAGGACATTCCTTCGATGGTCTCCGAGCTGGAACGGCGTGAACTCGACCTCTTGGTCGGCTGGCGCAAGAACCGCAAGGACGGCCTGTTCCTGCGCAAGATCCCCTCCTGGTGCGCCAACTATCTGATCGGCCGCATCACCGGCGTCAAGCTGCATGATTACGGCTGCAGCCTGAAAATCTACCGTGCCTCGATCATCAAGCAGGTGAAGCTGATGGGCGAGATGCACCGCTTCATCCCGGCCTGGGTCGCCGGTGTCGTTCCGAGCTCGCGTATCGGCGAGATGGCCGTCACCCACCATGCCCGCGAGCACGGTGTTTCGAAATACGGCATTTCGCGCACCTTCCGCGTCATCCTCGACCTGCTGTCGGTGATGTTCTTCATGCGCTACAAGGCGCGGCCGGGGCATTTCTTCGGTTCGCTCGGCCTAGGTCTCGGCGCGCTCGCCATGCTGATCCTGCTCTATCTCGGCTTCGACAAGTTCATCATGGGCAACGATATCGGCACGCGCCCGATGCTGATGGTCGGCGTCGTGCTGCTGCTGTCGTCGGTGCAGATGATCACCACCGGCATCCTGGCGGAAATGATCGCGCGCACCTATTATCGCGACGACGCCTCTCCGAACTACATCGTGCGGCAGATCTTCGACGATCAAAGCCAAGCCTAAGCCGGCAGCACGATGCTGGAGCGCGTGACGAGCACGATCAGAACCGCAGGCCTGCTGCTTGCAGCCTATTTCGTGCTCAACATCGCGCTGCGCATCGCGCTTCCGCATTCGCTGGAGCTCGACGAGGCCGAGCAGTCCTTCTTCTCGCAATATCTGCTGGCCGGCTACGGTCCGCAGCCACCTTTCTACAACTGGATGCAATATGCCGTCGTTTCGGTGGCGGGCATGTCGATCGGCGCGCTTGTTGTCCCGAAGAACATCCTGCTGTTCCTATCCTATCTCTTCTACGGCCTCGCCGGGCGGCGGGCGCTGAAGGATCAGGCGCTTGCCGCCGTCGCCATGCTGGCGCTGATCACCCTGCCCCAGGTCTCCTACATGGCTCAGCAGGACCTGACCCACACGACGGCGCTGCTCTTTGCCAGCTCGCTGTTTCTCTACGGCTTCTTCCGCACGCTCGATCGGCCCGATATCGGCAGCTATCTCCTGCTTGGGCTTGCGACCGGCATCGGGCTGATCTCGAAATATAATTTCGCGCTGATGCCTGTCGTCGCTTTGATCGCCATCCTGCCCGATGCCGAATGGCGGCGCAGGGCGCTCGACTGGCGCATGCTGGCGGCGATCACTGTCGCGCTCGTCATCGTCCTGCCGCACGCGGTCTGGCTGCAGGGCAATCTCGCATTCGCCTCCTCCGACACTCTGGTCAAGATGGCCGCCGGCAGCGAACCGGCCGGCGCCGTGCGGATCGGCAAAGGCCTTGTCGCCTTTCTCGTCGCCATCATCGCCTTTGCGGCGCTGCCGATGCTGATCTTCGCCGCCACCTTTCGCCGGGATTTTGTCCGGGCGCTTTCGGCGGGCAACCGCTGGACGGGGATGATGGAGCGGATGATGCTCGCAAGTCTCGCCGGCATTGCTCTCATCGTGCTTTTCACCGGCTCCACCACGGTGCGCGAGCGCTGGCTCGACCCGTTCCTGCTGGTGCTGCCGATCTATTTCCTGGCGAAGATGCAGGCGGCCGGGCTCGACCTTTCCGCCGGGCTGCGCCGCTTCCGGCCGGTGCTGCCGGTGCTGATGGCCTGCGTGCTGATCGCCCTCGGTTTCCGTGTCGTCGGCGCCGGGCTGATCGGCACCTACAGCCGGCCGAATGTGCCGATGGCGGGTTTTTCGCGCGAAATGACGCGACAGGCGCAACCCGCACTGGTGATCGCTTCCGACCCCTATATCGGCGGAAACATGCGGCTGCAATTTCCCGATGTGCCGGTGGTGATCCCGGATTTTCCGGCACCGGGCATTCCGGCCTATGCCGAGGCCAAGGGGCCGGTGCTGATCGTCTGGCGCGGCAAGAAAACGGCGACGGCTGCCGATGCGATCATGCCGGAGCGGTTTTCATCAGCGCTGACGGCGGCCGGCATCGCGCTGCAGGAGATCGGCTCGCTGTCGCTTCCCTATTATTTCGGCCGCCAGGGCGACAATTTCGCGCTCGGTTACGCCTGGGTTCGGCCGGAGAGCAAATAGAATGACCGAGAGCAACCGTCGCGACATCAGTTGGATCTTTGCCCTGCTGGCGGCCTATTTCGTGCTTCAGGTCGGCGTGCGGCTCGCAACCTCGCATTCTCTCGATCTCGACGAGGCCGAACAGGTCTTCCGCTCGCAATGGCTTGCCGCCGGGTACGGCCCGCAGCCGCCCTTCTACAACTGGCTGCAATACACCGTCTTCCAGTTCGCCGGTGTCTCGCTAACCGCCCTTTCGGTGGTGAAGAACCTACTGCTGTTCAGCTCCTACGTGCTCTACGGCCTGACCGCGCGGCTTATCCTGCGCGACAAGGCGCTGGTGGCGATCACCACGCTCGGGCTGCTGACGATCCCGCAGATTGCTTTCGAGATGCAGCGCGACCTGACGCATACGGTCGCCGTGTTCTTCTCGGCCAGCATCTTCTTCTACGGCTTCATCCGCAGCCTGAAGCAGCCGAGCCTCGCCTCCTATCTCATCGCCGGCATCGGCATCGGTTTCGGCCTGCTTGCTAAATATAATTTCGCGATCTTGCCCGCGGCAGCCCTGATTGCCGCGCTTTCGGATGCGCGCCTGCGGCCGCGGATCTTCGACTGGCGGCTGATGCTGACGGCGGCGGTGGCGCTCGTCATCATCCTGCCGCATCTCTTCTGGCTGAAGGACAATCTCGATTTCGCCACCGCACGCACCCTGGAGAAGATGACCGCGAGCGGCCATGCGAGCTATCTCACCCAGGTGGCCATGGGCGTCAGTTCACTGGCTCTCGCCATCATCAGCTTTGCCGGATTGACCGTGGCGGTATTCACGCTCGTCTTCGGCAGGAGCCTTCGTCCGGCACTCGGCTCCGGTTCGGAATGGACGCGGCTACTCGAGCGGATGATGCTCGTCTTCTTGGCCGGCATTCTGCTTCTGATCGTCTTCGGCGGCGCGGCCGGAATCAAGGATCGCTGGCTGGTGCCGATGCTCTTCATCCTGCCGCTCTATTTCTGCCTGAAGATCGAGGCGGCAGGCGTCGCGACGGACAGGGCGTTCCGGCGTTTTATGCCCCTCGTCGCCGTCATCATGATCGGTGTGCCGGCGGCCCTTTACGGGAGCGTCGCGACTGCACGCTTCACTGGCCATTACGAGCGGCTGAACAGGCCCTATGCCGGCATGCTGGAAACCTTGCGCAGGCAGGCCGAACCGGCGGCGGTCCTTGCCGGGGACAGCCTGCTCGCCGGCAATCTCAGGCAGGATATTCCCGGCGTGCCGGTCCTCTCCGCGGATTATCCCGGCTTCCACCCGGATCTTGCTGGTCGGCGACCGCTTCTCCTCGTGTGGCTCCTCCCGCGGAAGGGGGGAAGCGAAGCGCTTCCGCCTGATATGGCTGAATGGCTGCAGGCCAATCTCGGCGCGTCCGCACCGCAGGCGTCGGTGATCGACGTGCCCTATTTCTATCGGCGCGGCGGCGACAGCTACCGTTTCGGCTATGCCTGGGTCAACCAGCCGGGCTGAGCGAAATCAGGATTTCAGCTCCTTCCAGGCCAAATCCAGCGCCAATCGGGTGATCCTCGCCATCTCGTCCACCTCTGCGTGGCTGATGACGAGCGGCGGCGAGGCGAGCATGCGGTCGCCGGTGGCGCGCAGCACGAGGCCGTTTGCCAGCGCGTGGTTGCGCACCAGCGCACCGACCTGATCGGGCTTGGCATAACGGGTGCGCGTGCTCTTCTCGGCGGCAAGCTGCAGGCCGCCCATCAGGCCGATGCTGTCGGCCTCACCGACGAGATCATGTTCAGCGAGCGCTGCCCAGGCCTTGCCGAAATAGGGTCCGATATCATCGCGCACCCGTTCGACCAGTCTTTCCTCTTCGATGATGCGCAGGTTCTCGAGTGCAGCGGCGGCGCAGACCGGGTGGCCGGAATAGGTGAAGCCGTGATTGAATTCGCCGACCTCGTTGATCAGCACATCGGCGATGCGGTCGCTGACGAGCACGCCGCCGATCGGCAGGTAACCGGAGGAAAGCCCCTTGGCGATCGGCGCGAGATCGGGCTCGACGCCGAAATGCTGGTGGCCGAACCAGGCGCCCAGCCGGCCGAAACCGCAGATCACCTCGTCGGTCACCAGCAGGATATTGCGCGCCTTGCAGATGCGATCGATCTCCGGCCAGTAGGTCTCGGGCGGGATGATGACGCCGGCCGCCCCCTGCACCGGCTCGGCGACGAAGGCTGCGACATTCTCCTCGCCCAGCTCATCGATCTTCGCTTCGAGCTCGCGGGCGACGTTCAGACCGAATTCGGCGGGCGTGAGATCGCCCCCCTCGCCGTACCAGTAGGGCTGGCCGATATGGACGATACCCGGTATCGGCAGATCGCCCTGCTCGTGCATGTATTTCATGCCGCCGAGGCTGGCGCCGGCAACGGTCGAACCGTGATAACCGTTCTTCCTCGATATCATGATCTTCTTCGACGGCTTGCCGACGGCGCTCCAATAGACACGCGCCATGCGAAACCAGGTGTCGTTCGCCTCCGAGCCGGAGCCGGTGAAGAAGACATGGTTGAAACGCTCGCCGGCATGCGAGGTGACCTTCTGCGCCAGCAGCGTCGTCGGCGTCGAAGTCGTGCCGAAGTAGGTGTTGTAATAGGGCAGCTCGTTCATCTGCCTGGCCACGGCGTCGGTGATCTCCCGGCGGCCATAGCCGATATTGACGCACCAGAGGCCGGCGAAACCGTCGAGATATTTTTTGCCGTGATTGTCGAAGATGTGGACGCCCTCGCCGCGCTGGATAATGCGCGTTCCCTCGGCATTCAGCTTCTTCATGTCGGCGAAGGGATGCAGGTGGTGTGCGGCGTCGATCGCCGCCAGGTTCGAGGGTGGGTAGGTATCGGGCATGGTGGTAAAGACCCTCGCGGATTGAAAGGCTGATGTCGATGGGATGGGAGCTTGGCCTTGTCCCGGAGGATTTTCAAGGTCATGGCGAGCGACAGGATGGACAGCAAGGCCGAAGGCGGCGACCCGGGCGAAACCGAAAATCTTCAAGGCGGCTGCGCCAAGCTTCGACTTCTCCTGCGCCTTGGCTCGAGCCGGTCCTGCCTGCGCTGCCGCGACTCGAGGTGCGTCTTGCCGCGCCTCCGGCGGGGCGGTTCAACCCTTTTCTATCACGCCGATATTGCACGCTTGATGACTGTTAAATGGCTGCAGATGCAGGCCAAAAACACGGATATGAAAAGGAAGGTCCCAAGCGGTTGGGATAGCGGCAGGAACGACCAGTCGCCCCGTTGAAATTGAGGCAGCGCAAACTCCGAAAGGCCGGCTTGCGCAACGGCTCCCCGCACCATGGTTAGACCGGTCGCGATCAGCGCGATATGGGCATGGATGAATCCTGACCGGCGGTGTCTTTGCGGCTGCATGGCCACTCGAATCCCGAAAATCGATGCCAGCATCAACAGGACCGTGGCGCTCCAAATTCCAACGCCGGGTATCGCCAAAAGCAGATAGATAGGCTCGCGCATGACCGGAAGTATCGTCATATAAAGCCACCAGGCGAAGGCACTTGAGGCGTGGCTTTCCAGGAGCGGTATGCTGAGAACGAAGATCGATGCTGTCGCGTAAGTCAGCGATGGCCCGAGTCGCATCAGCGTGAAAATAGCGATCCGCATGCGGCGTTCCATCCTTTGACCTGAGGAGGGGGATAGGCGACGTTGATTGATTTCCACTCAGGGAGTCACCGGGGGGAAGATGATGCCTACCTTGGATAGCAGGCATTTTTATCACGCTGTCGCGTTCCGGCGAAGATCGCCTCTGTCGCTTTTTTGTGAGTATGTGCTTAAATTCTTGAGTTGTTAGCTTTTTTTTACGATGATCGCCGGTGAGCGCATCCGAGTCTTAGGTAAGAGTGTCTGATGGGGATCAAATTGCCAATATTGCAGATCAGAGCTGGGACTAAATGCATTGCGCTTTTGATAGCGACTGGAGCGATTTTAGCTGGTTGCCAGTCATCCGGCGTTGATGGCCTGGCTGCTTATGGCGATAGTGCAAAGACCCTTGAGGATGACTCAGCCGTCGCCTTCTATAAGAACGACGAGTTGATAACCACCGGCAAATTGCAGTTTCAGGAAAAGAACTACGGAAAATCTTATGCCATTTACAAGCGAGCGGTTGACGTTTTTCCGCAGGATCCGGCTGCTTGGTTAGGCTTGGCGGCCTCCGCCGACATGGTTGCCCGCTTCGACACGTCCGACCGCGCCTACCAGCAACTCTCGCGAATGATCGGCAACACCCCGGTCTACTACAACAATATCGGATATTCTCACCTGTTGCGCGGTGACTTGCGCACGGCCAGGCGGTATTTCCTGAAAGCCTATGAGCTTGATCCCGGAAACGAAGTCACTGCCCGTAATCTCGAATTGATGAAGAACAGCGTAAATTACGCTCAGCGGTGATAGGCCCTGCAGCGATCGACAATCTGGGTCGAGATGAGATTGCCCTTGCGCATTGCGAGCATCGGCGCCCCCTGGCAGCATCCACCGATTGCTTTGGAGATTTCGGCGAACGCGGGGTTTACCGGGCCTTCCGAAGGATGAGCTGGCCTTCCGGCGAGAGTGTGCGCTCGTAACGCGGCAGGTCACTGACGGCAATGCCCCCGGCTTCGAGGGACGCAAGGCTGCTATCCGAAGCTTGAGCTTCCGCCGGCACGGCACGGGGTGCGAAAAATTGTGCCGGCTCCTTGCCGGGTGCGCTAAGGACCAAAGCTGAACCCATCCGAAGACCACTTGTGTCGTTTCGCCGTTCGTTCATCATAGTCTTTTGCAGCTCATCCATCCCCTGGCGGATAAGTGCGACTTCGTCAGCCTTGGCATTATCCGCGATGTTGCCCGACTGCTTTTCCATTTGTCCCCTCAGACCATCGATGGACCTCTTAAGCGCGGCGATGGTCTCGCGGCTCTCGCGAACATCGGCTGAGTTTTTGGCGGTATAGATGAGAACGCCAGCATTCACAGGCAAGAGCATCAGCAGCAAACCGACGAGTAGCGAGCTTTTTGAGCCCCGCTGCTCTATCACTCGCAAATTGCTTGGTTTTGCGCGGTCTGCTTCGACCTCAATGCCCGGAATGCTAGTCATTCGTTTACTCCCCGTAAGTCATCAAATCTGCGTTGGACACATTGTCCAGGAACACGCCGTGTCAGTGACAAGCCCGCAATCACTCCGATGTAAACACGCCTTCCCACGCCCGTTCGAGCATATCGAGCGAAGCGTTTCCGGCTATGCCGTTGAACTCGCAATAAGAACCGACGAAATCCAGAAGATATTTCGGATGGTAGCAAGACGCCAGCACATCGCCTTTGTACTTGCGATCGTAGAACAGGTTCAGGTCTGGATCACACACAGCCAATCCGGTGCTGCTGGCATAGGATTTGAAAATTCTGATATATTCGTCGCGCGACGGCGTGTTCACAAAGATCTTATACTTGAGTCGCCGCAAGCCCGCCTCGTCGGAAAGGTCCTTGGGTGCGATATTCGTCGAAAACACCACCAGCTCGTCAAAGGGTACCCTGAATTTCTTGCCGGTGTGCAGCGTCAGGAAGTCATATCCGCGCTCCAGCGGCACAATCCAGCGATTGATAAGCGCCTGCGGCGCCACTTGTTGGCGCCCGAAGTCGTCGATGATGAAAACGCCGCCTGATGCCTTCAAGTGTATGGGCGCTTCGTAGACATTCGGTCCTTCGTTGAAGGTGAGGTCGAGCTGATCGAGGGTCAATTCCCCGCCCGTCTTGATCACCGGACGGCGGCATTCGATCCATCGTTGATCCGCTTTCGGATGGGATTCCGTGTCAACCTCCGATACGGGGTGATGCACTGCTTCGTCATAGAAACTGATGACATGGCCGCCGACCTCGATGGCATAGGGCACCCAGATCGTTTGGCGGAACAGTTGCGACGTCCGCTCGGCGATGCTCGTCTTTCCGTTGCCCGGTGGGCCGTAAAGCAGGATAGAGCGACCGGAGTTGATGGCCGGGCCGAGCTTTTCGACCAAGGCATCCGAGAGCACCAGCCCGTCAAGGCTGTCGTTCAGCCGCTCCGGGGTCACGCGCTCGTGATGGATGGACTGCAAACCGACTTGCCGGCAGAACGCGTCCAGCGACACCGGCGCCGGGCCGACATATTGGCATTGACGCGACGCCGCGTGGGCATATTCGAACCCCTTCATGGAAAGCGCATATCGAATATCGGATCTCACATCCTCACCAGCCAAGCCGCGCGCCTCGAGATAGGCGAGTTTCACGAGCTCCTTGATCAGGATATTGACGATCACTTTCGGCAATTTCATTCGGTCAGCGAGATGGGATGCCGTGGTGGTGTCCTGCTCGGCCGCGCATTTTGACGCCAGCCGAAGCAGGAACGACGGATCCAGTCCGGCTTGTTCTATGCTTGCCGGTGCCATTGGCATACGCGGATCGATGGAAATGATGGCATCCTTACGATTCTGTTCGAGCGAATACTGCATATGACCTCGCTTGGCTCAACCGCCGGGTTTCATGCCGATGAGAAGACTGATGACACGGATAACAATGGGAACGAGAACGATGATAAGGCTTACCGGAAAAAGAAACGCGCCGAGCGGCAGCAGCATCTTGACCGGCAGGGCGTTTGCCTTTTCCTCGGCGCGAATAATACGGAGGTCGCGCATTTCCTTGCAGTAGACCCTCAGCGTCTGCGTTACGCTGGTCCCGAGCTCTTCCGATTGACGGAACAGAACGGACAGGGCCCGGGCCTCGTCGATCCTCAGGCGGACGGCAAGGTTGGCGAGCGCCTCGCGCAATCGCCGGCCGCCCCGCACTTCCAGCATCATGATCGAGAGATGCAGGCCGAAGTCCTGCTGCTTGGCAACGAATTCCCGGGCAACGCGGTTCGCCGCCGCCTCGATGCTCATCCCCGCATCAAGGCAGACGATCAGCATATCCATGAAATCGGGAAAGAGGCGGCGGTACTCCCTCTCCTTGGCGGCGCCGCGCCGGTCGATATAGATGTTGACCAGAATAAAGGTCGCGCCCGCAGCAAACATGCCAAGGATCAGCGTCACTATCTGCGACATATCAGGCGCGAACCGGTTTAAGGCCCAGACCGCTACGACCAGCATGCTGATACAAATCACCGCGCGAACCACCTGGAAGGTGGTCACGGCGCCGGCAGCGAAATACCCCGCCCGGATCAGCCGGTTCTGGGTGGAGTTCACATTGGTGTCACGTCGCGTAATCTCGAAATAGCGACGGATCAGGCGGTTTTCCGCCTCGCCGAGATCGGCAATCGTCGTATCGCCAAGGTGGAACTCCTCGCCTGATGCCGCCGAGCTCTTCGACACCCGGACCGAGACCTCGCGCTGTCGAAAAAACAATTCCGATGCTGTTGCGGAAAAGATCAGCACTGCAAAGAAGACGATGAGGTAAATTCCATACTCACTCGACATGACTGCCTCAGTACTCGAAGTTGACCATCTTGTAGAGAATGACGTTCCCGATCGCCATGACGGCCAGCAGCACGCTCACCACCATGGTTCCGTGGCCGCTATCCCAGACGGGATCGAAGTAGGTCGGCGACAACGCCTTGATCATCGCGTAAAGCAGGAACGGATAGCCCGACATGAAGATCGCCGTGATGCGTCCTTCCGAGGAAATCGCCTTGACCTTTGCCTTCAGCATATACCGGTCGCGCAGCGTCTTCGAAAGGTTCTGCAGGATCTCCACGAGGTTTCCGCCGGTTCCGGCCTGCACGCTCAGCGATATCGCAAGCAGGTTCAGATCCTCGACGCCGACCCGGTTCGCCAAGTTGACAAGGGCATCGTCCAGCGTCACGCCGTAGGTGAGCTCATCCGAAAGGAGGCCGAACTCGGTGCCGATCGGATCGGGCATCTCACGTGCCACCAAAGAAATCGCCGCCGGCAGCGGGTGGCCGGCGGCCAAGCTGCGATTGGCGACATCGAGCGCTTCAGGAAGCTTCAGTTCGAACTTCCGCATGCGGCGCGCCCGGGCGCGCCAGACGACGAGCGCCGGGATGAGGAGACAGATCAGGAGAAAGACGGGGATCCTGAACAGAGTGCTGGGCACGAGGAACCCCGCGGCCAGCCACGTCAAAAGGGCGCCCGCGATCGCGAAGAGAGCAAATCGCCTGGCATCGAACTTGATTCCCGACTGGGCGTAGAACTGCAGCAGCCGCTGCGTGATGGGGGTTTGCCGCCAACCGCCGCCGGCACCGCGCTCCTTCAGCATATCGCTATAGGTCTTGCGATGATCATCGCTGACCTCGAGCAAGCTCAACCGATGGTTCACGGCGCGGTGTCGTTCGGAGCTCTTGAAGTAGTTGCGCATGATCGCTTCGACAGCGACAAGGGCGGCGGTGAAAACGGCGGCGTAAAGGAGAGTCAGGGTCATTGGACAGGTCCCGTTTGCAGCGGTTTGCCGGGATCAAAAATCGCCACAGGGATCTCGATCCCGAGTTCGGCAAATTCCTCGACGAACCGCGGCCGGATGCCGGTGGCGCGGAACTCTCCATGGATCCGCCCACCTTCATCGGTGCCGATTTTCTTGAATTTCATAATCTCCTGCATCTGCACGACTTCGCCTTCCATGCCGGTGATCTCGGAAATCGAGACGATCTTGCGGCTGCCGTCGCTCAGGCGCTGGACCTGCACGATCATGGTGATGGCGGACGAGATCTGCGAGCGAATGCTCAACTGCGACATCGGCATCCCTGCCATGCCGACCATCTGCTCAAGCCGGCCGACGGCGTCGCGCGGCGTGTTGGCGTGAATGGTCGTCATCGACCCCTCGTGACCGGTATTCATCGCCTGCAGCATGTCGAACGCCTCGTCGCCGCGTACTTCGCCGACGATGATGCGGTCGGGACGCATGCGCAGGGCGTTTTTCAAAAGTTCGCGTTGACGGATTTCGTTGCGCCCGTCGAGCGTTGGCGGCCGGGTTTCCAGACGCCCGACATGCGGCTGCTGCAGTTGAAGCTCGGCTGCATCCTCGATGGTGATCAGGCGCTCCCTTGGAGAAATCTGCGACGAGAGAGCGTTCAGCAAGGTGGTCTTGCCAGAACCGGTGCCGCCTGAAATGACCATGGACACCTTGCCCTTGACCGCGGCGCTGAGAAGGACGCGCATCGCATCGGCCATAGCGCCATATTGCACGAGGCGCTCCATTGTCAGCGGCTTGCGCGTGAATTTGCGAATGGAAACGAGCGGTCCGTCGACCGAGATCGGCCTGATGGCGACGTTGACACGCGATCCATCCTTGAGGCGGGCGTCAACCATCGGCGTTGACTCGTCGACACGGCGGCCAACCGCCGAGACGATCTTGTTGATCACCCGAAGCAGGTGGTCCTCGTCTTTGAACCGCACGGCGGT
Organism: Rhizobium leguminosarum bv. viciae USDA 2370; assembly: GCF_002008365.1. Lineage (GTDB taxonomy): Bacteria > Pseudomonadota > Alphaproteobacteria > Rhizobiales > Rhizobiaceae > Rhizobium > Rhizobium leguminosarum. The sequence goes on along the minus strand of NZ_MRDL01000047.1, from coordinate 246,800 downwards.
GCTCTCGAGCTTGCCGCTTCGCTCGACATAGACGCTGTTGTAGCCGTTGATGAGAATATCTGCGATCGTGTCATCGGCCAGCAGCGGCTCGATCGGTCCCAGCCCCAGCATCTCGTCGGTGATATCGCGGATCAGATCATTGATTTCCTTGGCATTCAGCGGAAAGTTGTTGTTCCGGATATAGTCCTTGACCAACGGCCGGATCTCGGTGGCGATCTCCTCGTTGTCGAGTGTGTCGAGGATCCCGAGGTTGATGCGATCGAGCAGGTAGCGGTGCAGATTGACCCGCTCGGAAACCATGTCCGGCCCGAACGAAGCCTCTTCGCCGCTCGCCGTGGCGCTGTCGGAGGCCGGTTGGGCAGGCATGTTTTCAACTGCGCCGACCAAAGACAGTTCGGCCGCCTCCAGATGTTCCCGGCTTTCTGGCTCCCGCTGCTTGTAGAAACGCCCAATGATACCGTTCGCCATGTTTCCCACCCCTGAACTCTTATTTTACAATGACCGTGGAACCGACTTTCACCCTCGCATAGAGATCGATGACGTCGGCATTGCTCATGCGAAAACAGCCCGATGACGCGAAACCGCCGACCGTCGACTGCTCGTTCGTTCCATGAATGCGATAGAGCGTGTCGGTCCCGCCCTTGTAGAGATAGATCCCGCGGGCACCCAAGGGATTAAGCGGTCCGGCAGGTACCAGGTCCGGAAGTCCGGCTGAGCGCGCCTTCATCTCGGCAGGCGGGCGCCAGTCAGGCCACTCTGCCTTGCGTCCAACCTTGACGGTACCGCTCCAGCGAAATCCGTCTCGTCCGACGCCGATTTTGTAACGGATCGCGCGTCCTTCGGAGATGACGAGATCCAGCGTACGATTGCCGCTGACGATGACGATTGTCCCAGCCGCATAGCTTTTTTCGATCGTCACCACGGCGCTTGTCGTCGGCCCAAGGCTTCGCGGCACAAGCCCGCCTGCCGCAGCGTTCCCGACAGCGGCCAGAATTGCCAAAACCGCAAGACCGACATCGGCGGCGCGGGACCGTATGCGCCCACTGTCGATCGCCGTCATCGCACCAGTGCTCCAAGTTTGCCGACCGCGCCGCAGAAGCGCGCCCGGGAATTCACTTGAGCTGGCAGCACGCCGCGGTTGACTGCCTCGCTCAGAGTATCCCAGTCATCCGCAATGACATGCGTCGGGATCTCCTTGAAGATCTTCTCCGTTTGTTGTCGGCGCAGGCCGAGGCCGAAAAGCTTGCTGCGGTATTTGTTGATGACGATCAATATCTGATCCGAACTGCCGCGCAGCCGTACCAGATTGGCAAACAAATCCTTGGCTTGAGAAAGCGCAGGGACCGTCATTTCGGTGACGATGCAGATGCTGTTGACCGAGCTGAGCACCTCGTATTTCCACGGCGTGTCATAATAGGGAATGTCGATGATCGTGTGGTCGCTCTCGAAGGCGGCTACGTCGAGCATACGCAGCACGAGTTCCCGGCCCTTGGGTGCCAGAAGGACTGCTGGCTGCTTGAAGGACAGCAGTGAAAAGCCCCCCGAATGACGCTTTCGAACCAGATCGATGAATTCCAGATCGACCCGGGAAGGATTGGCGATGACTGGTTTTAAGTCGTAGTCGTTGACGAGGTTGAGATAATAGCCAAGCATCCCGGAGCAAAAATCCGTGTCGAACAAGTCAATCCGCGGCGTCGAGTTCTTGGTCGGCTGGGCCAGCGCATGCGCAAGCGACGAAGCGATCATGCTGGCGCCCGCGCCACCGACGGCTGAGACCACGGCATGCACCCGGCTGTCGCTGGCCCCAGTGCCTGGCGCATGGGTCGAAATCATGTCGATCAGTGCGCGGCGCTCGAGGGGTTTCTTCAGCCAGTCATTGCCGTTCAGGCGGAAGAGCAGCCGCAGCATGTCGTCCGGTAGGTCTTCGGAAACGACGACGAGCGGAATGTCCCGATAGCTGGTGCGAAACGCGAAGAGCTCCGGCTGGTGCAGCAATTTCCCGTTGTCGACGTCGAGAACGATCAGGTCGAACTGCGTCGGATCGAACCGACCCTTTTCTCCGAGCGCCTTCAGCGAGAGATGGCGGACATCGTAACGCGAAAGCGACCCAAACGTATCGAGCATGAAGCTCGCTGCTGCCGCGTCGTCGGAGAGAACCAGGATCTTGGTGGATGCGGCAATGTTCATGTGAGCTGTCATTTCGCTTTCCTACGCGTAATTTAAGGAGTCAGCAGGTTGAGCAGGTCTTCAGATCTTCCGTCGTGATCGTCACCGGATGGGCCGGGATGGTGACGTCGTTCAATCCCAACAGCCCGCCAAGGATCGGCAGATCGAAGGTGATGTTGCGCACCTCCAGCCGCATCGTCAGCACGGGCCCGTCAGGCCGGCCCCAATAGCCGAGCCCCGATCGCTGGTAGGTGACCATCAGCTTATCCGGCGTGATGCGCCAATTGAGGTCGCAAATGCCGGGGCGAGGATCGGTTCCCGCGTTGCAAACGCCGTCGCTTCCCCGGACAATCCGGTTCAATGCCGCCGTGCAGTTTGCCAGAGCCGGTCCGCAGGTCGAGGATATTGTTGCATCGTTCGGCGCCGCTTTGCCGTTGTTGAGTGGATCGGCGGCATCTGTTGGGAAAACGGCATTGAAATTCGTGGTCAGCGGATCGGATACCGCCGCCAAACGGGCGCCATATTGCAGTGCCTTGACCGTCTGATTCCACTGCGACATGGCATAGCCGAACTCGATGAAGGCGGCGAATACCAGCATGACGATCGGAAAGGTCAGCAATGCTTCGACAAGGCTGACACCACTGCTATCCTGCCAGAATGTCTTGATCGCCCTAGAGGTCACCATCCGATATATCTCTCTTCGTGGGAGGAACTGATCGTGATGGCACCGATTCCCAGAAAGCCGAACACTGGCGAGTTCTTGTAGAGATGAGCAGTGGAAAGGGTGATGTTCCCGTCTGCATCGGGTGCAGTGATGGTGATGTCGGAAGGATCCTTCCAGTCGGGGACGCGGGGTTGAGCGTTTGCCGCAGGTGTTTGCGTTCCGTAAAAGGCGATCGTCTTCGCCGTCGCCTGATTGCATGTCGGCACATAGGTTCCCGACACCGGTCGGCACCGCGAAAGGTAACGCCCGGCATCGCGCAAGCCTGCGTCGATCTGCATGCGCTGCCAAAAGATGCTGCCAAACTCCAGTATCCCCGCCGCAAAGAGCGTCACAAAGGGGATGGCGAGCAGCGCTTCGGCAAGCACTGCGCCTTCCTGCCGCCGCCAGAAGCCGAGGCCAAGCCGATGCAAGATAAAATTGCGGAGCGCCATCATCTGACCAGCTCCGCTTCTTCCCGGAGGAAATCTTCGAGTGTGCCCCGTCCACCCTTGCCGCTGATGTCGATCACTTCAAGCGACAGATAGCGCTCGTTGCCAGCCTTGATCGCCGGTTTGGTCATGAACATGCGTGCGAAGGCAACCGCCTGCGTCTGCTTGTGGCCGTTCAAATGGTCGACCGAGGCCTCGTAGCCGCAATTGACGATGGCGGCGAAAATCTCGCGGCGGTCGCCATATTCGCCCGCCGTGTAGTTCGACAGGGCCGGCCCCGAGTAGCACTGTCCGCCGCCTGTCGTCGGATTGCCGATTTCGCCGTTTGCCGAGGCATGATTGAGCAGCGCCGCGGTGTTGAGCTCGTAACGATAGACGTCATAGGCGGAGGGCCGGCTCGGTGTTCCGCCGGCCTGCGGCGGATAGCTGGAATAATTGCTGAGAATCGCGCTGACCGATGGGGCCGTGCCGCCCTGCGCGACGGTCCAGTAGTTTGCATAGTTCCAATTGTTGCTGGTGCTGATCTTGCCGCCGCCGAGGGGCGACATGGCTGCACCGTAACCCAATGGCACCGCCTTGGTGACATCGCCAACGGTGCTGCCGACCAGCACCGGGTCGTAGGCCTTGCAGCCGTTCTGTCCCGTTTGCTTTTGTGCGGAGCGCACGTTCTGGGCCGGGCGGTAGCGGCCATCATTGCGCAAGCCCTTGAACGACCCCTGATAAATACCGAATCGCGTGTTGACGCCGTCTTCTACTGGCCCGGCCATGGCACCCGTTTCGGTATCCAGCTTGTCCTTCGTATAACAGGCCCCCGGATTCCCGGTAGCCAAAGCGTCGGCCATCACGCTTGCGCCATTGCCCAGAGGGGTTCTCAGGAACCCGAAATTGCCAGGCCCGGGGCTGGACGAAGACGTGCTGTACATTTCGATTTGCCGGCCGTAGAGATTGCCGGCCGCGAAGTTGGTGTGGAGATCCGCCGCCGCCTGTTCGTTGGCGGCCGGGCTCGTATTGCCAGCCGGCTCATAGGGATTGCAGATGAAGATCGGCGTGATATCACAGGCGCTGGCATGGTATACGGCCACGGCGTCGGCAGCGATGTTGATCGTATCGCGGGTGAAGCCGACCGGGACCGGAAATATCGTCTGCATCGCCTGAGGCTTGGCGATGACCCAGGCGTAGGAAGCGTCGTTGGCCGCTGTCGTTTGCATCGAAGACGGGATGGGCGTGTCGTCGTTGGCCGGGATGCTCTTCAGAAAAAGCACGGTGACCGTGCTCCCGGCATCGTTGCCGGCGTGGTAGGCCACGGTAATATGCGAGCCAAGCGACATGCCGGCCCCGCCCCCGGAAAAAGCCGCGCTATTGGCGATTTTCTCGATCGCCGTCTGCGCCCTCGAAATGGCATCATCGCGGCCGTCGAGTTCGCGGGCTCCGGCCAGCGCCATCGCATCGACGGCGTTCTGAAGATCGGTATGCAGGTTGCTGCTGCGGCCGACATCGATGATCAGCAGCGAAAAACCGAGAAGCATCGGCATGGCGATGAGCGTCAAGGCGATGACATAGCCACGATGATCGTTCCAGAACCGTCTGATAACCCTGCTCAGCATTGGCATACCCCCATCGCGGCGCTATCGCCGTGACGACCCTCTATCGTGCATTTCCCCTTCGGCGCGCTACCGCCGTTCATGCCTTTCGCCAGCTATTGGCTAACGGTAGCCACACTGGACGCCCCATTAGCCCCCATGGCCGGCGACGGCGGAACAACGCCCATCCCGCCGTTCTGGTACTGCGTGACCACCCTGCGGATCACCTTGCCGTCGCTTGCGATTCGGGTTCGCTGGGCTTCCGGCGGGAACGGGTCCTCGATATGGATGGCCTTGTTTGCTTCCACAGCATTCCCGAGCCCGAAGGTGATCGAGTCGCGATGGTTCATGTAGTCGGCGCAACCGGAAGCAAGGCCGGCGGCTGCGAGGAGGAAAAGGACGCGCTTAGCGTTTTGTAACAACAACTTGGGCTCCCTGGTTCAGGTCGAGACGATGGCCATAGGGCCCAGTCACGCCGACGCCATTGCGAAAGCGTCGGAGCATGTCCTTGTCGACTTCCAAGACACCGAGCGCGAAAAGTTCGACGTCATTAGACGAGCGCGTCTGATCGAGCGGACTGTAGAGGTCCTCACCCGGGCGGGCCGGTCGCACAATGTGCGGGGTGACGACGATAACGAGGTCGGATTCCTTCTTCTGGAAACTCGTCGAACGGAACAGTGCGCCGAGGATCGGTATCTTCCCGAGGCCCGGCAGTTGCTGGATATCTTTGGCATTGATCGACTGCAGCAGGCCCGCCATGGCAAAGCTCTGGCCGTCACGAAGCGCTACCGTCGTGCTGGCAGCGCGTGAGATGAAACCCGGATTGCCGTTGACGCTGATCGACGGATCAAGCTCGGAAACCTCAGGCTCGATCTCCAGATTGATGACGCCGTCGTCAAGCACCACCGGCTTGAAGGTCAGCCGCACACCAAAGGGGCGATAGTCCGTCTCGGTGGCGACTGTCGTGCCGTTGTTCGTCGTCTTCAGGATCGGCACTTCACCGCCGGCATGGAAGCTGGCGGTCGAGCCGCTCATGGCGATAAGGTTCGGCTGAGCCAGACGACGCACCAATCCCTTCTGCTCGAGCGCATTGATGACCACGTCGATGCGGCCGCCGGAGATTTCCAGCACCTTGGCGATCAACTGGCCGAAGGGCAGCATACCCGTTGCCGCACCCTTGGGGTCAAGGAGGCTACGGGCCAGGCTGCCGTCATCATTCACGGTGATACCCTGGCTAGTCGTTGCCTTGCCGATGCCGTTGTTGCCGTGCCCGGACCAACCGATCCCGAGGTCACGACCCGTCTGGCGTGAGGCTTCGATGATACGGACCTCCAGCATCACCTGCTGGCTGTCGCTGACGCGCAACTGGTTCAGCACCGGTTGGTCGGAATAGGACTGGGCGACTTCCATCACCCGCTGCAATTCAACGCCGTCACGGACCATGCCTGTCAGGCGAATGCGATTGTTGGAGTTGACCACGGTAACCCGGGCCGAGGGCGCGGCAGAGCGAATGGCGGCGGCGACTTCGGTGAAATCGCTGGCAACGCGGATGTCGATGACACCGAGAAGCGACTTGTCGTCGCCATAGACCGAGATATTGGTGGCGCCGATCTGCTTGCCGCGAATGAACAGCGACCGGTCGGAGAGCGGCACCACGTCGATCATATCGGCGCTGCCGATAACGAGATCGCCGAAGGGCTGGCCGGTATTGAGCGTCAGCGTCGCGTTCGGAGGCAACGTCACACGCTGGACCGATTTGCCAAGCGTGACGGACTTTTCCTGTGCGTTGGCGCAGCCGGCAAATCCGGGCCCTAAACACACACAGGCCGAAAACACTGCCGCCAGTGCCGCAAGGCTTTTCATCCTTGCGATTCGTCTCTTGCCGTTCGCCATGCCTGCTTTAGCCCCCTCCTTCGGCTGGCCGCACCCGCGGCAGGCCGCATAAACATCACTGGATCAGGCCGACTCGGTGCTCCTCGCGCTTCGTCGTGTTCCAGACCCCCACTGTTACCCACTTAGGCTCGACCGACAATACCGGCTCAACCTTTGGCTCCACAATCTGCACTTGTTTTTCGGGTTCTGGCAACTTATTCTTTTCCAGATCATTGCCGAGCTCCGCCGCCATCGCCCCGCCACCGAGGTCGGCGACGGTGATCTGTCGTGTTTGCTCGATAGAGGAAGAGGCAATATTGCGAAGCGCCAGCGACAGCGTGCCGATACTGGAGCCGAGAGTAAGGCGCTGCGCCTCATCGGTCGTGACCTCAAAGGTCACGGTTTTCACGACGGACGGCTCGTCCTTGCGCTCGTCTGCCGTCTGGTCCACCGCCAGCACCTTGACGCCTTGCAGCAGCACATCAACCAAGCTCTGATCGTTGCCCGCCGGCCCGCGTACGACCCGTGTCAGAAGCACGTCGACGCGATCGGAAGGCCTGACGAAGCCGGCAACGCCGAGCACGTCGTTGACGCGGATGGAAACCGCCTTCATGCCCTGGTCGAGCGCCGCCGACAGCGTGGCGCGTTCGCCGGCACCAGTGATTTTCGAGGATAGCACCGGCTCGCCGGGGTCGATCGCCGCCATGGCATAACGCGGCTGGGCATCGCTGCCAACGACCGCCTCGATGCTGACGAACGAGCCTGCGGGTGTTTCATTCGAGGGCCACGGAATGGCTCTGAGATTTTCGGATCGGATCCGGTCACCGAAGCGCATTGGCTTGTCGGCGACAACGAGTGTTCTTTCCTCGGCCTTCATGCCGTTCATCGCCAGCAGCAGGGCCTTCTGATCGGAGAGATACTCGCGCATGCCGAAAACGGCTGCTGCTGCGAGCACAAACGCAATAACGAGACTTAAAATCGTTGAGGAACGCATCGCGGTTACTCGCTACACTGGACGGAGCGCATCCATTCATTGATGCTAATTTAGAAGAGAGGGGTTAATAAAACCCCTCGCTTTTTCGAACGCCAATATCAGGCTGCCGGGGCGGTCAGGTTGGTCGTAAACCAGCCTGCCCAGCCGTTCCAAACGGTAGCCAGATTGGTGCCGGCCAATGTCACGGCCGTGATCACACCGCCAACAAGCAAGGCAAGCAGAATGAGGTATTCAGTGAGTGCGACGCCGTCTTCTTCCCGCGCGAAAGCGCGTACGCTATTTACAAAGGCTTTCATCGAGAATTTCCTCCCAGATAAGTTGTGCGCCGTATTCCCCCCGGCCGCCTTGTCGTCGAGACCGCCTCTTCGACTGGGACCATTAATAATCTCTTAACTCTAATTTAGTCAATCGTTTTATACGCAAGCTCTCGACATCTATACTTTATGGTTAAGACCAAAGTCCCGGTGCCCATTCGTAAAAACTGACTCAGTCGTCTGGATTTACTGTAGAGCAACTTGAAAATCAGGCTATAATAGCCCAAAAGGGTGAATACCATGCCGCAAATGATCGATGTTATTAGTTCGCTTTCGGTATTTCTTTTTCTCTACGCCGCCTGGACCGATTTCCGCACATGGAAGATCCCCAACACGATCGTGCTCGCGCTCGTTGCACTTTATGCATTGCGCACGGTCGCCGTGATCCTTAGCTCACAGGATGTCGGCGCTGCGCTGTTTGCTTCAAGCGGAATTGGCGGCGACGTCGGAGCCGGTCTGCTGATGTTCGCCCTTGGGGTGGCGCTCTGGGCGTTCCGGCTGTTTGGCGCAGGAGACGCCAAGCTTTTCCTGCCGATCGGCCTTTTTATCGGATGGCACGGAATGCTGCCGTTTTCGTTTTTGCTCCTCGTGCTCGGCGTCGTGACGCTCCTGGTCCTGCGGCTGCCGGTGCCGCTGCCCGTCGCACATCTCGCCTTTTTCATGCGCGTCGAGGAAATCCGGGCGAGCCGGAAGGTACCTTATGGTGTCGTCATGGTTTTCGCCGCGCTCCTCACCTTGGCTTTGCCCATTATCCGACAGCAGCTACGTTGACCCGGCATCGACATAGCTGCTTTCTCGCAAGAGCCCCATTGCCAAAGGAGGATGTTGCGCGCCTTGCGGATGCGGTCGATCTCTGGCCAATAGGCATTCAGCTTCCTGATGTCCGCGAAGGGATGCAGATGGTGCGCGGCGTCGATCGCGGCAAGCTTGGAGGGGGGGGGCAAGTGTCGGGCATGACTGGGAAAAGAGCCCCGCGGATTGAAAGGCCTCTATCGATGGGATAGGAGCTTGGCCTTGCCCCGGAGGATTTTCAAGGTCATGGCGAGCGACAGGATGAACGGCAAGACCGATGGCGGCGAACCGCGTTTCGAGGTCCTGATCGTCGGCATGAACGGCGACCTGCGCGGCAAGCAGCTTCCGCTCGACGCACAAGGTAAGGTCTGGGCCGGCGAGATCCGCCTGCCGACCTCAACGCAATCGCTCGACATCTGGGGCGACGACAATGACGACATCACCGGCCTGTCGCTGACGATCGGCTCGCAGCCTGGCGCCGATGCCCTGGGCGCCGGAGGGCTCGATGCAGGTGCTCGCCAGCATGCACGAATTCGACGGCAGCCCGAGCTTCATGGATCCGCGCGCCATCCTCGCCGCAGTGCTGGAGCGCTATGCCTCGCGCGGACTGACGCCCGTCGTAGCGACCGAGCTGGAATTCTATGTGATGTCGGGAGACTGGCGCGAGACCGGACGCCCTTCCCCGCCCGAAAACCTCACTTATCGCGGCGAGCCGAACGGTTTCCAGCTTTACGACATGAGCGCCGTCGATGCGCTCGACGGCTATCTCAGTACACTGAGGGCCTATGCGAGCGCGCAGGGACTGCCGGCGGATGCGACGACGGCGGAATTCGGTCCGGGCCAGTTCGAGGTCAACCTGCTGCACCGCGCTGACGCGCTGGCAGCCGCCGATGATTGCCTCTATCTCAAGCGCATCGCCGAACAGTCGGCGCGCCGCCACGGGTTGAAATCGACCTGTATGGCCAAGCCTTATTCCGACCATGCCGGCTCCGGCCTGCATGTGCATGCGAGCATCATCGACCGGCAAGGCCGCAACATCCTCGACGCCAAGGGCGGCGAGCCGAAGCGGCTCAAATCGGTGACAGCGGGCCTGCTTAACACCATGCGCGAGGCGCAGTTGATCTTCGCTCCCTTCGCCAATTCCTACCGGCGCTTCCAGCCGGGCTCGTTTGCGCCTGTTGATCTGACCTGGGGCAGCGGTCATCGCGGCACGGCGATCCGCATACCCGACAAGGATGGGCCGGCCGCACGCACCGCGTCGCCGGCGCCGGCGCCGATGCCAATCCCTATCTGCTGCTCGCCGCAATCCTTGGCGGCATGCTCACCGGTCTCGATGGCGAACTCGACCCCGGCGAAGAGACGACGCCCTCGCACACGCCGGTGAATACGACGCGACTGACGCATGATTTCCTCAGCGCCGTCGAGACCTTCCGCACCTCGCCCTTCATCGCCGATATCTTCGGCCCACGTTACCAGGCGCTCTATGGCGACACCAAGCGCAAGGAAGCGCTCGCGCATCTGCGCACGGTCTCGGATTTCGACTACTGCACTTATCTGCCGCGGTTCTGAAGCCTCTGTCGCGGCCGAGTTACGCAGCCGGCTCGCGGCGTTCGCTGGCGTCCACCTGGGCGGCTAGACCCTGCTTGACGAGAACCTTCAATTCGCCTGGATGCAGCCGGATCGAGACGTCGCGTTGGAGCGGCAGCAACTCGCCGTCCATGACGCAATTGGCCTTGAAGCGCAGTTTGGGGAAATGCAGGTGCACTTCGGCCGGGTGCAGCACCATGACATCGGCATTCTCGCGGACCTTGCCGCGCAGCATGTCGATGGCGAGTCGGGCGACACCCAGAGGCTTCAGCGGATTTGCCGTGTAGAAGCCGAGTTCGCCGCTTGTCAAATTATCGGCGTAGAGCAGCGCATTCTCACCGAAGGGATTGTTGGAGACCGAGATCGCCGACACCCTGCGGCGCTCCCGCATGCCGGCCGCCTCGAACTCGACCTCGAATTCCGGCGGGTTGAAGATAACACCCAAAGCCGCCTTCGTGCTTGCCCGGATCTTGCCCAGCCGGGAACGATAGCTGTAGGCGTTGCGGTAGCGCACCATACGGGCATGCAGGCCGGCGGAAAACTGGTGGATGAAGGGACGGCCGTTGGCGCTGGCGATATCGACATTGTCGACCTCGCCGGAAGCAAGCACATCGAGCGCCTGCCAGATATCGAGCGGCACCCGCAGCGAGCGGGCAAAGAGGTTCATCGTGCCGGCGGGCACGACGCCGAGCGCAATTCCGTTTTTCCAGGCGATCGATGCCGCTGCCGAAATCGTGCCGTCGCCACCGCCGGCGACGATACCGTCGATATCATCGCGCTTGGCCGCCCGCTCCATGGCGGGAATGATTTCCTTTCCTGAGAAGACGATGGCGTCGAAATCGTGTCCCGCTTCGCGGAAAGCCGCTTCCGCCCTCTTCTCATAGGCCAGCATGTCGGTGGTCTTGAAGGTACCGCCGTCGCGATTGAAAAAGCCTACAAGCTTCATGAGAGCTCCCGTCTCTGGCGCGGAAAATGCTCCTGCCTTGCCCTTGAGATGGTTGCGGTATCGGCGATTTCAAGCGCAGCCATCTTTCCGGAGAAAGGGCAGAAATGCAAAAATTGCAATAGACGTATGCACATAGCAGGACGCTGCACTGCAAAAAATGCACTCGACGGCGGCCGAGAGGTCACGGATAGATGGCGTATTGGAGACCTCGTCTCCACCTCCCGCCATTTCCACCGATCGGCTCGCGGCCGCGCCTGCGCCAGGGGCCATTGCCAAGCAGAAACCGCCTCGAGGAGCTCTCGTGAGTGAGATTGCCGCCAATATTTCAGTCGATAGTCGGGACTCCATTGATAGCCAGGATGAAGAGCTGCCGTCGGCAATGACCGTGGCGCTGGTCCAACTGGCGCTCGCCTGCGGCGGCTTCGGCATCGGCACCGGCGAATTCGCGATCATGGGGCTGCTGCCCAATGTCGCCGACACCTTCTCGGTCACGACGCCACAAGCCGGCTACGTCATCAGCGCCTATGCGCTCGGCGTCGTCGTCGGCGCACCCGTCATTGCCGTGCTCGCCGCGAAGATGGCGCGCCGCACCCTGCTTTTGACGCTGATGCTGATCTTTGCCGCCGGCAACATATCAAGCGCCATGGCGCCGACCTTCGAAAGCTTCACGCTGCTGCGCTTCGTCAGCGGCCTGCCGCACGGCGCCTATTTCGGCGTCGCTGCCCTTGTCGCCGCCTCGATGGTGCCGGTGCATCGCCGCGCCCGTGCCGTTGGCCGCGTCATGCTCGGCCTGACCGTTGCGACACTTCTCGGCACGCCGTTGACGACATTCTTCGGCCAGTCGCTCGACTGGCAGGTGGCGTTTTTCTCGGTCGGCGTGCTCGGCCTGCTGACGGTGGCGCTGATCTGGTTCTACGTTCCGAAGGACAGGGTTTCCGAGGAAGCTGGCTTCCTGCGCGAACTCGGCGCCTTCCGCCGGCCGCAGGTGTGGCTGACGCTCGGCATCGCCGCCGTCGGTTACGGCGGCATGTTCGCGATGTTCAGCTATATCGCCTCGACGACGACTGAGGTGGCTATGCTGCCGGAAACAGCCGTTCCGATCATGCTGGTCCTTTTCGGCGTCGGCATGAATGCGGGCAATTTCATCGGCTCGTGGCTCGCCGACAAATCGCTGCTCGGCACGATCGGCGGGTCGCTCATCTATAATGTCGTCGTGCTGACCACCTTCTCGCTGACCGCCGCCAACCCCTATATGCTCGGCCTTTGCGTCTTCCTCGTCGGTTGCGGTTTTGCCGCCGGTCCGGCGCTGCAGACGCGGCTGATGGATGTCGCCGCCGATGCGCAGACGTTAGCGGCAGCTTCCAACCATTCCGCCTTCAACATCGCCAATGCGATCGGCGCCTGGCTCGGCGGTCTCGTCATCGCCGCGGGCTACGGTTTTGCGGCGACCGGCTACGTCGGTGCGGTGCTATCCTTTCTCGGCCTCTTCGTCTTTGCAGCCTCGCTACGCCTCGAGCGCCGCGACCGGAGCGCGCAGGCCGTCTGAGGCCAGGCGCAGCTCGCGGCCCTCCGGGCTGCAGAAGACATAATCGTCACCCCAGGCGGCCAACGCCTGGATGACAGGCTTCAGCGTCATGCCGAGCGGCGTCATTGCATATTCCACCCTCGGCGGCACGACCGGATAGACGGTGCGTGATACCAGACCGGACTCTTCCAATTCACGCAGTTGCTTGGTCAGCATGCGCTGGGTCACGGCCGGCAGCTTACGCCGCAATTCATTGAAGCGCAGGGTTCCTTCCATCAGATGAAAGAGGATGACGCCCTTCCACTTCCCGTCGAGGTAAGTCAGCGTCGCTTCGACCGGGCAGCCGGGGAAATTCTTGACGAGCTTGGCGCGCGGCAATGACATTTTACAGTATCCTTTTGGGTACTACGTACAGAATTTGTGCATTCTTGCGTTGTCAGACCATAGTGCGCATCTAGCTTCCGTGCAACGAACACAGGAGTTTCCCATGCGCGCCGTCGCCTATAAAACGCCCCAACCGATCTCCGCCGAGACCTCGCTGATCGATGTCGAGCTGCCGATGCCGGAGGCTAGGGGCCACGATCTGCTCGTCGAGATCAAAGCCGTTTCGGTCAATCCCGTCGACGTGAAGGTGCGCGCCCATTCCGCACCGCCCGCGGACGAACTGAAGGTGCTCGGCTGGGATGCCGCCGGCATCGTCAAGGCCATCGGCGCTGATGTCACCCTGTTCAAGCCCGGCGACGAGGTGTTCTACTCCGGGGTCATCAGCCGCCCGGGCAGCAATGCCGAATTCCATCTCGTCGACGAGCGCATCGTCGGCACCAAACCGAAGAGCCTCGATTTCGCTGCTGCGGCCGCTCTGCCGCTGACCTCGATTACGGCCTACGAAGCACTGTTCGACCGGCTAAAGGTGCAGGACGCGGTTTCAGGAGCGGGACGCTCCATCCTGATCATCGGCGGCGCTGGCGGCGTCGGCTCGATCGCCATTCAGATCGCCCGAGTCTTGACCGATCTGACGGTGATCGCCACGGCCTCGCGGCCGGAGACGCAGGACTGGGTGAGGGAACTCGGCGCGCATCACGTCGTCGACCATTCCAAACCGATCGCGCCGCAGGTGGCAGCGCTCGGCATCGGCGCGCCGGGATTCATATTCTCGACCACCAATACCGACAGCCATATTGGCGACATCGTCGAAGCGATTGCGCCGCAGGGCCGCTTCGCATTGATCGACGATCCGAAGACGCTCGACATCGTGCCCTTCAAGCGAAAGGCCGTCTCAGTTCATTGGGAGTTGATGTTCACCCGCCCGCTCTACGGCACGCCTGACATGATCGAGCAGCATAAGCTGCTGAACAGGGTTTCCGAGCTCGTCGACGGCGGAAAGATCCGCACGACGCTTTCAGAGATCGTCGGACCGATCAATGCGGCAAACCTCAAGACGGCGCATGCCATGGTCGAAAGCGGCAGGATGAAGGGCAAGGCTGTGCTTGCAGGATTCTGAGATTCCAGCCAGCAGGCCCGGCATTTCCCGCAAGGTCGTATAAACCCGCCTGGAATGCCGCATCGCAGGGTGCGACATTCTGGCGTTAAGCATTTACCCCGCTTGACTTTTTCCGCGTTCGGGACCACCTAGCACTCACGTGGACGACACTCGTCAGCCACGGATTTCAACGGAGCCATCATAACGATGCCAAGCGACAGTAGCAGTCGATTGCCCTTGCCGTACGCGACCCTCGTGCGCTGACCGACTCCTGTCGGCTCGCCCGATCGGACGCTACGGCGGATCGACGGAAAGGCGAGCCTCAAATGAATATCAATCGCTTCCCTCTTCGGGCAGGCCATGCCGCCCGTGCCTTCATCAACAACAGCCGCGGCGCAACGATCGCCGAACGCGTCGAAGCGTTGAACGCGCTGAGCGTCCAGGACGCCGGGCGTGTTCTATGCGGCATGCCGCTCGACTATGCGGTCAACATTCTCGACCGGCCGGAGCTTCGCAACGCCCCACAGATTCTTGCGCTGATCAGCGCCGAGGACGCCGCACGGCTGCTGCACGGCATGTCCAACGACCGCGTCGCCGACGTGCTGCTTGAACTCGACGGCGAGACTCGCGCCCGGCTGTTCTCCAGCCTCGACGAACCGGTGCGCATCGCGATCCAGCACCTGATGGGCTATCCGCCGCGCACGGCCGGCGGCATCATGACGACGGAGTTCGTCAGCGTGCCTGATAGCTGGACCGTCGCCCGCACACTCGACCATGTTCGCCAGGTCGAACGCTCGCGCGAGACCGTCTACGCCATCTATGTGCTGGACGAGGTCAGCCATGCGCTGCTGCATGTGGTGACGCTGCGTCGCCTCATCACCGGCGAGCCGGACGCTTCGATCCTCTCGGTGGCACAGAAGGGCGCGCCGGTTTCGGCGGATCCGCTGATGAAGCAGGAGGATGTCGCCCGGCTGATCCGCAAGCACGACCTGCTCGCCCTGCCGGTCACCGACGAACATGGGCAGATGCTCGGCATCGTCACCGTCGACGACGTGATCGACACGATGATATCGGACACGACGGAAGCAGCCCAGAGGTTCGGCGGCATGGAGGCGCTCGGCCAGCCCTACATGAAGATCAGCTTCGCTGGCATGATCCGCAAGCGCGCCGGCTGGCTCGCAGCCCTGTTCCTCGGCGAGATGCTGACGGCAAGCGCCATGCAGCATTTCGAAGGCGAGCTGGAAAAGGCCGTGGTGCTGACGTTGTTCATCCCACTGATCATGAGCTCGGGCGGCAATTCCGGTTCACAGGCAACCTCGCTGATCATCCGGGCGCTGGCGCTCGGCGAGCTGAAGCTTTCGGACTGGTGGAAGGTGCTTTTGCGCGAACTGCCGACGGGCGTCGTGCTCGGCGCGATCCTCGGCCTCGTCGGCTTCGTCCGCATCGTCTTCTGGCAGTCGGCCGGGCTCTACGATTACGGCCCGCACTGGCAGATGGTCGCCGTCACGGTGTTTGCCGCCCTGATCGGGATCGTCACCTTCGGCTCGATCTGCGGCTCGATGCTGCCCTTCTTGCTGCAGAAGCTCCGGCTCGATCCGGCCAGCGCCTCGGCCCCCTTCGTCGCCACGCTGGTCGATGTCACCGGGCTCGTCATCTACTTCTCCGTGGCGCTGCTCATCCTCAGCGGGACGCTGCTCTAACCTGCAAGCATGCCCGAGGGGAATTATTTTCCCTCGGGCAGTTTCAGCGGCCCGTGCGTCTTGATGCTGCGGATGGCGAAATTCGAGCGGATGTCGCTGACATTCGGCAAGGTCAACAGCGTTTCGGTCAGAAGCCGTTCGTAGGCGGCGAGATCCTCCACCACCACTTCGGCAAGGAAATCGGCCGTGCCTGAAATCAGGAAGCAGGAGACGATCTCGGGGATGGCGAGCAGAGCCTTCTGCTGCGCCTCGGAATTTTCGCGGCTGTGCTGGACGACCTTGAATTCGACGAAGACGGTGAGGCCGAGACCGACCTCCTTGCGATCGATATCCGCGGTGTAACCGCGGATGATCCCGGAGCGTTCGAGATTGCGGATGCGGCGCAGGCAGGGCGACGGCGAAAGGTTCACCTTCTCGGCGATCTCGACATTGGTGGCCCGCGCATCCTCCTGCAGGCACTTCAGGATGGCGATATCGAATTTATCGAGATTTGGCATTTTCGCGATCCCTGTTGGCATTAATTGGCAGAAGATTGCGCATAGCATGATTTTTGAGCTAGAGATAGCAAGGACATGCCCTGACCTCTGGCGCTAGTCTTCTCTTCAACCGGACAGGCTCCGGATGAAAGAAAGGACAGGACGATGACCACCATTGCTTTCACGAACGACAAGTCGCCGTCGCAGGTACTGGGTTATGCCGGCGGCACTATTACCGTGCTGATCTGGGCGACATGGTTTCTTGTCACCCGCCACAGCGCAGCAACGCCGCTCGGCTCGATCGACATCGGGCTGATCCGCTTCGGAATTCCGGCGCTGGTGCTTTCACCCGTCTGGCTGAAGACGGGGCTGCTGCCGAAGGCCCTGCCACTTCACCTGCTGGCAATCATGGTGTCAGGCTCCGGCGCCGTCTTCTTCCTGCTGACGACGCTGGCAATCCACTCGACGCCGGCCGCCTCCTCAGGGATCCTGCTCGGCGGCTCCATGCCGCTTGCCGCGGCGCTGATCGGCATTATGCTGTTTCGCGAAAGACCCGACAGCACCCGCATCGCTGGGCTCGTTGCGATCGTCGCCGGCGTGCTGATCCTGCTCACGCGCAGCCTTGCGGACGCCTCGCTGCCATGGACGAGCTTCGTGCTGTTGCCGGCCGGCGCCGTTTTATGGGCAAGCTATACGCATGCCTTCCGCCGCTCGGGCCTGACCGCCGTGCAGGCGAGCGCCTTGATCGCCGTCTGGTCCTTCCTGATCATGGGCGCGCTCGCCCTCATCTTCGGCATCTCGCTGCCACAGGTTCCTCTTCAGGAGATCAGCCTGCAGGTGCTGAGCCAGGGCGTTCTTTCCGGCCTCGTCGCCATGGTCGCCTACGGCACCGCCGTCAGAACACTCGGGGGAACACAGGCCGCCGCCTTCACGGCGCTGACGCCGGTGCTCGCAACGCTTGGCGGCGGCTTGCTGCTTGGCGAAGCCATCGGCATGACGGAAATCAGCGCCGCCGTGATCACCGGCATCGGCGTGGCGCTTTCGACTGGTATTGCGGCACCGCGCCGCTGAAATCCAACACCAACGGCAGATGAAAGCCGCCTGCAGCCATCGCTGCGGCGGCTTTTTCAATGGAGACGGCGTCCTTACCGAGCTTCGAACGGCCAAGTCAGGCCTGGATGACGACGACCCTGGCGCCGACCTCGACGCGGCTATAGAGGTCGATCACGTCGTGGTTCATCATGCGGACACAGCCGCTCGACATGGCGAGACCAATCGATTGCGGCTGGTTGGTGCCATGAATGCGAAAATGGGTATCGTTGCCGCCGCGAAAGAGATACATGGCCCGCGCACCGAGCGGGTTGTTCGGGCCGCCCGGCATGCCGCCGGCAAGCTTGCGATAGCGCTCTTCACGGCGCTGCATGTTTTCGGTGGGCGTCCAGCTCGGCCACTCGGCCTTGCGGCCGATATAGGCGTTACCTGCAAAGGCCAGCCCCTCGCGACCGACACCGACACCATAACGCATCGCCCTGCCCCCGCCGAGGACGTAATAGGCGCGGCGCGCGGGTGTATCGACGATCACGGTGCCGGCAGCATGGGTGGTTTCGTAGGCCACTTCCTGGCGGCGGAGCTCCGGCTTGATCTTGTCGATCGGCACCTGCTTCAACGGGAATTTTTCGTCCGGAAGTGCAGCATAATTGGTCTGGCTGTTCAGACCGGTCGAAGAGCAGCCGGCCACGAAAAGCGGCAGGGCGATCAGGAAGCCCCGGCGGGAGATCGTCATGAATGTGTCCTTAGTGCGTCAACACGATGTCGCAAGCTAAGGAAATTATGGTTAACGAACGGCTAACAGCCTCCGGCAGGAGGCGATCACGAAGGCGTCAGCACGTGAAATTGTCGGCCGCGAGGACAAGCCGCCTCACATGTTCGGATAGACCGGCCCCTCGCCGCCCTGCGGCGGCACCCAGTTGATGTTCTGGTTGGGGTCCTTGATGTCGCAGGTCTTGCAGTGCACGCAGTTCTGGGCGTTGATGACGAAGATGTCCTTGCCATCCTTTTCCACCCATTCATAAACGCCGGCCGGACAGTAGCGCGTCGACGGGCCGGCATAGATGTCGTGTTCCGAAGTCTTCTGCAGCGCCATGTCCTTGACCTGCAGATGCACCGGCTGGTCCTCCTCGTGATTGGTGTTCGACAGGAACACCGAGGACAGCCGGTCGAAGGTCAAGACGCCATCGGGTTTCGGATAGGCGATCGGCTTGTGCATCGAGGCAGGTTCGAGCGACTGCGCATCGGTCTTGCCATGTTTCAGTGTGCCGAAGACGGAAAGGCCGAACAGCGTGTTGGTCCACATGTCGAAGCCGCCGAGCGCTACGCCAAGTGCGGTGCCGAACTTCGACCATAGCGGCTTGACGTTGCGCACCCGCTTCAAATCCTTGCCGATGTCGCCCTTGCGCCATTCAGTCTCGATCTCGGTCACTTCGTCATGACTGCGGCCTGATACAATCGCGGCGGCGATCTTCTCGGCGGCCAGCATGCCCGACAGCACCGCATTGTGGCTGCCCTTGATCCGCGGCACGTTGACGAGACCGGCCGAACAGCCGATCAGCGCGCCGCCGGGGAAGGAAAGCTTCGGCACCGACTGGTAGCCGCCCTCGGTGATGGCACGCGCCCCATAGGACAGCCGCTTGCCACCCTCAAAGGTGGTGCGGATCGCCGGATGGGTCTTGAAGCGCTGGAATTCCTCGAAGGGATAGAGATAGGGGTTCTTGTAATTGAGGTGGACGACGAAGCCGACGGCCACCAGATTGTCTTCCAGGTGATAGAGGAAAGAGCCGCCGCCGGTCTTCATGCCGAGCGGCCAGCCGAAGGAGTGCTGCACCAGGCCCGGCCTGTGGTTCTCGGACTTCACCTGCCAGAGCTCCTTGATGCCGATGCCGAATTTTTGCGGTTCACGGTCTTTCTGCAGATCGAACTTGGCGATCAGCTGCTTGGCGAGCGAGCCGCGCACACCCTCGCCGATCAGCACATATTTGCCGAGCAGTTCCATGCCGCGGGTATAGTTCGGGCCGGGTTCGCCGTTCTTCTCGATGCCCATGTCGCCGGTGGCGACCCCGATGACGGCACCCTCGTCATTGTAGAGCACCTCGGTTGCTGCAAAACCCGGATAGATTTCGACGCCGAGTTCTTCGGCCTTGGTCGCCAGCCAGCGACAGACGAGCCCAAGCGAGACGATGTAGTTGCCGTGATTGTTCATCAGGGGCGGCATCAGCACATTCGGCAGGCGAACAGAGCCGGCCGGACCGAGCAGCAGGAAGTGATCTGATGTGACCTTGGTCTTGAACGGATGATCGGCCTCGTCGCGCCAGCCGGGCAACAGCCGGTCGATGCCGATCGGGTCGACCACGGCGCCCGAGAGGATATGCGCGCCGACTTCCGCGCCCTTCTCCAGCACGACGACCGACAGCTCCGGATTGACCTGCTTCAACCGGATCGCCGCCGCAAGACCGGCAGGACCGGCGCCGACGATCACCACGTCGAATTCCATGCTCTCGCGTTCGGGCAGCTCAGTCGTCTCGGTCATTCACTCGTCTCCGCTTGGCGGCACGCGGCCGTCATCCCCGTCATGGCACTTTCTTGTCAAAACGAGAAAGCATTGTCGAGCCGGGATACGACAGCCAATCTTCCAATTCGCACAATGATGACGTCTCATAAGGCAGAATTACATAACGCTTACGTCAACGTCAATTATCAAACGCTGCCGAACCGGTCACATTCCCTTTCCTTTTCCGCTGCTTGCGCCTTATACATCGCTCTGACATATCGGAGGACAATCATGGATCTCGGCATCAAGGGCAAACGGGCACTCGTCCTCGCCTCTTCGCGCGGCCTCGGCCTCGGCATCGCCGTAGCACTGGCGCGGGAAGGCGCAAACGTGCTGCTCTGCGGGCGCAGCGGCGAACAGCTGGACGCCAATTGCAAGGCGATCAATAGCGAAGGCAAAGGCCGGGCCGACTGGATCTGGGCCGATCTCGGGGACGAACGCTTCGTCGAGATGACGACGACGGCGGTGAAGGAGAAGTTCGGCGGGCTGGATATCCTCGTCAACAATACCGGCGGACCGACGCCCGGCACGACGGAGGACATGACGGGCGAAAAGCTCGAAAGCTATTTCCTCTCCATGGTCGCTCGGGTGATCACGCTCACCAATGCGCTACTGCCCGGCATGAAGGCGCAGGGCTGGGGCCGCATCCTCACGGTTGCCTCATCCGGCGTGATCGAACCGATTGCCAATCTGGCGCTGTCGAATACGCTGCGCCCGGCCCTTGCCGGGTGGAGCAAGACGCTTGCCTCCGAAGTGGCGAGCTTCGGCGTCACCACCAACCTGCTCCTGCCGGGCAGTATCCTGACTGCGCGGCTCGACGATCTCGATGGGGCTGCGGCAAAGCGGACTGGCAAGAGCCTCGAGGAGATCCGTACCGACAAGGAAGCGCGCATTCCGGTCGGCCGCTACGGCAGGGTCGAGGAATTTGCCGCAACCGCTGCCTTCCTGTGCAGCCAGCCGGCAAGCTACATCACCGGCTCGCTGATCCGCTGCGACGGCGGCGCGGCGCGGTCCGTCTGACCATTCCCTCTCAGCCGACGCGGGCCGCCGCCGCCCATGTCGCCGCACTTAGGATCATCTGTTCGACGTAAGCCGGATCGTCCGCAAATTCGGCGAGTTCGGAAAGACGATGGAATCCCGTCAGGATCGCAATGCGCCGCCGGTCGAGCCTGCGTCCAGTCAGCATTTCATAGGCCGATACGATGCGGGCGGTCAGATCGGGCGAGATGAAGTTCGAATAGATGAATTCCTGGTGCAACGGGCCAAAGCCTGAATCGCCAAAATCATAAATGCCATTCAGCCGCTTTTGCGTATGGTCGAAGGCCATGTTCCAGCCGTGACCATCGAAGAAGCCGTAGATGCTGCCGTAAGGATCGGGCGGCAAGGCTTCGAAATCGGAAATGATGGCCTGGGCAAAGCTCTCGATGTCAGGCGGCAGCAGCGGCAAAGCCCTCGTTCGCACCGTCTCCGGCGATTGCCATGGCTGGATCGCGCCGGCACCGGCCGAGCGCAGGCGATCGGCATCGAGCACGTGCAACTCGGCGTAAAAGCGGGCGAGATCTTCGGCGAGATGCTGACGATCGCCTTCGCCAAGCGCATCGTAATCTTCGGCGATGAGATGTTCGCCGTCGAGCTTGGCATGGCTGGAGAAGATCGGCGGCCCGTCATGAATGCGCATGTCTGGAACCGCCATCGACAACGACGGCCGAACGATGTCGAGCAAGGCGGCTTCCTTCTGAAGCGCTCTTTCCGCGCCGAGATTGCGAGGAAACTTGAAGATCAGCGTGTCGTCAACGTCGACCGCCATCGAATCCCAGCCCTTCGCCGCCAGCTTGAAGACGGAGGCCGTGAGTTCAGGAAACACACTTATGATGAGAGAACGAAATTCGCTGGCGTCCAACTCGGTCATGACGACCTGCCTTCTCTAGTTTTTTCCGTGTTCTTCGCGGGGGGCAAATGACGGCGCACGGATCGACATCGTCTTGTCGCGAGCCGCCTGCCCTCCGCCGTCAAACGGCGTCGGGTTACACTGGGACTATATTAGTATAATTTGAATATTACGGAATATTCATTACAAAAATTTAAGCCGTTATAACCACTTAGTGATCGCGACCCGGAAATTATGTCTTTTTTGCGCCGCAATATAAGTGGCTCAATCGGGGCATAAATTCGCAACCTTGCCCCCCGCAACCTTGCCCAAAGACCGGTATCGCCCATGAAGAAATTTTGGATCACCATCAGCGTTATCGCCGTTGCCGCCGTCGGCGTCTGGCAATTCGGGAATCGGGTCCCTTATGCCTCTCGCATTCCCTACCTCTCGCAGTTCATCAAGCAGCCGGAAACCGGCAATGGCGGCGGGCAGCAGGCACAGGCAGATCAGGGGCAAGATGGCGGGCAACATCAGGGCGGCGGGCGCAGACGCGGTGGCGGCGGCCCGACCGTCGTCAAAACAGTCGCGGCCGTAAAGACGACGCTGCCTATGGATGTGACGGCGTCCGGCTGGGCCGATGCCGATGACAATACGACCATTGCCGCACAGGAGCAGGGCCTGATCGTCAGCATCAATGCGCAGGATGGGGCGACGGTCAAAGCCGGTGACCTGATCGCCAAGCTGGACGACCGGACGGCCAAGGCGACCGTCGACAAGGACAATGCGATGGTCGTGCGCGACACGGCAACCCTTTCGGAAGCCGAGACCGCATTAACGCGTGCACAGGATCTCTTCGATCAGAAGGCCGGCACCCAGCAGAGCCTCGACCAGGCGGTCGCCGCCCGTGATACCGCTGCAGCCACGGTCGACGCCGACAAGGCGTCGCTGGCCTCCGATCAGATCTTGCTCGAGCACACCGATATCCGCGCTCCCTTCGACGGCCGGCTCGGCGATATCGCTGTCAGCAAGGGCGCTTTCCTCAGTGCCGGCGCGGCAATCGTCACTATTGCGAAATACGATCCGATCTACGTGAAATTCCACCTGCAGGAACGCTATCTCAGGGAGCTGAAGAGCGCCTTGGCAGCCGGTCCGGTCGAGGTCAGCACCTCCCCCAATTCCACAAAGGGGCAAGTGCGAAAGGGCGAAATCAGCTTCTACGACAACACGGTCGATACGGCCTCGGGCACGATCCTCGCCAAGGCGAAATTCGAGAATGCCTCCGGCGCGCTCTGGCCAGGCCAGTCGGTCAACATCGTCGTGCATTTCAACAATGACGAACAGCAGGTGGTGGTGCCGACGGTTGCCGTCAGCCCTGGTCCGGAGGGTTTCTTCGCCTTCGTCGCCAAGGACGGCAAATCGCATCTGACGGCCGTCACCGTTGCCCGCGCAAATGGCGGCTTCACCGCCATAGAATCGGGTCTTCAGGCAGGCGATCACGTCGTCGTCGAGGGCCAGGGCCAGCTCAGCGACCGGCAGGCGATCAACGAGCAGTTCGATGAAAAGACGCTTGATGTCGCCTCCGCCGAAGAGCCTCGGCAACAGCAGCCCTCCGAGACGATCGCGGTGGGAGCTCAGCAATGATCCCGAATTTCTGTATCCAGCGCCCCGTCGCGACGACGCTGCTTGCGATCGGCGTCATTCTGGCCGGTCTTGCCGGTTATCAGCTCGTACCCGTCGCAGCGCTACCGCAGGTCGACTTTCCCACCATCAACGTTTCGGCGCAGTTGAGCGGTGCCTCGCCGCAGACGATGGCGACCTCGGTTTCGACACCGCTGATCAAGCAGTTCGAGACCATTCCCGGGATCACCGAAATCAGCGCCTCCAGTTCGCTCGGCAGCACCAGCATCGTGCTGCAGTTCGACCTCAGTCGTAATATCGATGCGGCCGCAGCCGACGTGCAGGCCGCGATTTCGCATGCCACCCGGCAACTGCCCGACAATCTGACCACGCCGCCCAGTTATCGCAAGACGAACCCGGCCGATGCGCCTGTCATGCTGCTCTCGGTGCAGAGCAACACCATGCCGCGCAGCAAGCTTGACGACATCGCCGAGAACATCATCTCGCCGTCGCTTTCGACGCTTCCCGGCGTTGCCCAGGTCAGCGTCTACGGTGCGCAGACCTATGCCGTGCGCGTCGAGGTCGATCCCAATAAGCTTTTGACCCGCGGCATCGGCATCGACACCGTGAACAAGGCGCTTGCTGCCGCCAACAGCCAGCAGCCTGTGGGAACGCTGCAGAACAATTCGCAGAGCATGACCATCACGGCGAACACGCAGCGCACCAGCGCCGAACAATTCCGTTCGCTCGTCATTGCCAATCCGAACGGCGCGCCGATCCACCTCGGCGATATTGCCGATGTGCAAGACAGTGTTGAGAACCAGTATACCGGCAGCTGGTATGACGGCCAACGCGGCATCATCCTCGCCATCCAGCGCCAGCCGGATGCCAACACCGTCGATGTCGTCGATGCGATCAACGCCAAGCTGCCGCAGCTTCACGCCGAAATCCCGCCTTCCGTCAACACGGTCGTCATGAATGACGCCGCAAAGCCGATTCGCGATGCCATCTCCGACGTGAAGTTCACGCTGCTCCTAACGATCGGCCTCGTCGTTCTCGTCATCTACCTCTTTACCGGCCATGCGACAGCAACGATCATTCCCGGGCTTGCCGTTCCGCTGTCGCTGATCTCGACCTTCGGCATGATGTATGTGCTCGGCTACAGTATCGACAACATCTCGCTGCTCGGGCTAACGCTCGCGGTGGGGCTCGTGGTGGATGACGCCATCGTCATGCTCGAGAACATCCTGCGCCATGTCGAGGATGGCATGCCCGTGCGGGAAGCGGCGATCAAGGGTGCGGGCGAAGTCAGCTACACCATCATTTCCATGTCGGTTTCGTTGATCGCGGTCTTCATCCCGATCCTGCTGATGGGCGGCGTTGTCGGCCGCGTGTTCAACGAATTCGGCATGGTGGTTGCGATTGCGATCATCTCTTCGGCAATCGTCTCGCTCACCGTGACGCCGATGCTCGCCTCGCGTCTGTCCAACCACCAGAGCCGCCCGCCGCTCATGATCCGCATCTTCGATGCCGGCTTCGAACGGACGCTGCGCGGCTATGACAGGGCTGTCGGCTGGTGCCTTCGCCACCGCCCCACGATCCTCGGCGTTTTCCTCGCCTCGGTGGCACTGACGATCTATTTCTTCATGACGCTGCCGACAAGCTTCTTCCCACAGGAGGATATCGGCCGCCTGACGATCAGCACGCAGGCCCGGCAGGACATTTCCTATTCGGCCATGGCGGCGCTGCAGCAGCAGGCGGCAGCCGTCGTCAAGGCGAACCCGGCGGTCAACCATGTGATGTCGACGATCGGCGGCAACCCCAACAAACCGCAGAACAACGGCTCGATGTTCGTCGAACTCAAAGACAAGACGGAGCGTGCGCCGCTTGACCAGACGCTGCGCGAGCTGCGCACGGCGATCAACAAGATCCCCGGCCTGCAGGCGTTCGTGACACCGAACCAGAGCCTGCGCTTCGGCGGTCGCCAGACGGCCAGCCAATATCAGCTGGTGGTGCAGGCGCTGAGTGCTGATCAGACCAACCTGTGGGCCGGCAAGATCCAGGCGGCGATGCGTAAGGACCGGCTGTTCACCGACGTGACCTCGGACGCCCAGAACAACGCCCTGCAGGCCAACATCGTCATCGATACCGAGCGGGCAGCCGCGTACGGGATCGACAATGATACGCTGCGCACGACGCTGCAGGAATCCTTCAGCGGATATGCAGCGGCGGAAATCCAGTCTACCGGCGACAGCTACGACGTCATCGTCGAATACGACACGAGCAAGCCCTGGGACGACCAGAAGCTCTCGGAAATCCGTGTCGCCTCGGCCAATGGCAGCCTGGTGCCGCTTTCAAACTTCGCGCATGTCGAGCGCACGGTCGGCCCTGTAACAATCAACCAGACGGGCCAGCTCGTCTCGACCACCGTTTCCTTCAACCTGCCGGAAGGCGTCTCGCTCAGCGACGCGACGGCGGCAATCGACCAGATCAAGACGGAAATGAGCATGCCGGCCGACGTTTTCACCTCCTATGGCGGTACAGCTGAGATTTTCGAGCAGTCTCAGGGCAATACGCCATACCTCATCCTGGCGGCGGTGCTGACCATCTATGTCGTGCTCGGCGTACTCTACGAGAGCTTCATCCACCCGCTCACCATTCTGTCCGGTCTGCCGGCCGCGGCATTCGGTGCGCTGCTGGCGCTTGATATCATGGGTTTCGACCTGTCGATCATCGCCCTTATCGGCCTGCTGATGCTGATCGGCATCGTCAAGAAGAACGCGATCATGATGATCGACGTGGCGGTGGAGACCATGCGCACGACCGGCGAAAAGGCGACGGTGGCGATCCACGAGGCCTGCGTGCGACGCTTCCGACCGATCATGATGACGACCTTCTGCGCCCTGCTCGGCGCCCTGCCGATCGCGCTCGGCACCGGCGCAAGTTCCGAACTGCGCCAGCCGCTCGGCATCGCCGTCGTCGGCGGCCTGATCGTCTCGCAGATGCTGACGCTCTTCATCACCCCGGTCATTTTCGTCGAGATGGACCGCTTCGGAAGCTTCCTCGGCCGACTGATCGGCCACAAGAAGGTCGAGGAGCCGGAGGTGCAGGAGGCAAGGGCAATGGCCGCCGAGTGATGACGGCCCTCTGAGTTCGGCATTGCCGATTGACCTTGCGGCGCACTTCTTCTTCCAACCGGGAGAAGAAGTGCGCCCGCGATCACATCAACTTCCGCTCCTCTTGAATGTGTCACGCCTCTGTGGCATCACCCGCCCTCCTGAATCCGGGCGTCCTGACGCCCTTTCGCGGAGCGATGCTCCGCCTCCAATAACAATCGGCATGAAGAGGTGCGGGCATGGCTCAGGCGCTGGGTTTCGACTTCGGCACGACGAATACGGTTCTCGCCATGGCGGATGGCGGGGCGACGCGCTCGATGGCGTTTACGAGCACGGAGGGTACGGCCGACAGCATGCGCACGGCGCTTTCCTTCATGAAGGATGCCCAGCTCGGCGCTTCGGCGCTGAAGGTGGAGGCGGGCCATGCGGCGATCCGCCAATTCATCGACAATCCCGGCGAATGCCGCTTCCTGCAGTCGATCAAGACCTTTGCGGCGAGCGCGCTGTTCCAGGGCACGCTGATCTTCGCAAAACGGCATAATTTCGAAGATCTGATGGAGATCTTCGTCCGGCGCCTGCGCAACTATGCCGGCGACCACTGGCCTTCCGATGTCAGCCGTATCGTCACCGGCCGGCCGGTGCATTTTGCCGGCGCCAGCCCCGATCCGGCGTTGGCGACCGAACGATACAATGAGGCGCTATCGCGCTTCGGTTTTCCCGAGATCCACTATGTCTATGAGCCGGTCGCCGCTGCCTTCTACTTCGCGCAGAACCTGAAGCAGGATGCCACCGTACTGGTTGCCGATTTCGGTGGCGGCACGACCGACTATTCGCTGATCCGCTTCGAGACCGTTGCCGGCAAGCTGACGGCAACACCGATCGGCCATTCCGGCGTCGGCGTCGCCGGCGATCACTTCGACTACAGGATGATCGACAACATCGTCGCACCGCTGATCGGCAAAGGCAGCCATTTCAAGAGCTTCGACAAGATTCTCGAAGTGCCGTCCAACTACTATTCCAGTTTCGGCCGCTGGAACCAGCTGTCGATCTTCAAGACGACGCGCGAATTCGAGGATCTGAAGAAGCTGGTACGCACCAGCCTGGAACCGGAAAAGCTCGAAATCTTCATCGACCTCATCGACCATGACGAGGGCTACCCGCTCTATCAGGCCGTGTCAGCGACGAAGATGGCTCTCTCGGCCTCGGAGGAGGCGCCTTTCGATTTCGCGCCGCTTGGTCGCGGTGGACATCGCAGCATCAAGCGTAGCGATTTCGAAGGCTGGATCGCCGATGATCTCGCCCGCATCGAAGGCGCGCTGGACGACGTGCTCGACAAGACCGAGACGAAGCCTGCGGAGATCGATAAGGTGTTCCTCACCGGCGGCACCTCCTTCGTGCCGGCGGTGCGCCGCATCTTCACCGAACGCTTCGAGCGCGACCGGATCGAAAGCGGCGGCGAGCTGTTGTCGATCGCCCACGGCCTGGCGCTGATCGGCGAACGCGAGGACATCGCACAATGGACTGTGCAATAGCACCGGCAAGGGCGGGCAATCTGCCGCCCACCCTTTCAATGCCCCTGTCACTCCGCTAAGCTTGCCGCATGATCTCCGCCAACGACCTCTCCCCCGCCGAGCTTGCAGCGCTTCTGCATTTCCATGCGGATGCCGGCGTGGAATGGCTGCTGGAGGAAGAGGCTATCGACCGTTTCGCCGAGTTCGAGGCGATGAAGGCCGCCCGCCGCCCGGCGGCGGCACAGGCGCAGCCGCAACGTCCTGCCGCTGGGGAACGCCCTGCCCCAGGCCAGGTACCGCCGCGTCCGAATACAGCGGCACGCCCGGCGCCTGCCGAACGTGCATCTTCCAGCCCGCAACCGGCGATCCCGGATGGCGAGGCGGTGCAGCAGGCGCGCTTCGTCGCCGAAACCGCGCGATCGCTCAGTGAGCTCAAGACCGCGATCGAATCTTTCAACGGCTGCAACCTCAAGCACAGTGCCCGCTCGACCATCTTTGCCAGCGGCAATGCCGAAAGCGGGATCATGGTGATCGGCTCGGCGCCGAGCGCCGAAGACGATCGCGAGGGTGTGCCCTTCTCGGGAAAATCCGGCCAGCTGTTCGACAAGATGCTGACGGCGATCGGGCTGACGCGCTCAGCCATTCTGTTGACGCAGGTCATCCCCTGGCGACCACCTGGCAATCGTGCGCCCTCGGCGGCGGAAATGGACATCTGCCGCCCCTTCATCGAGCGGCAGATCGCGCTTGCCGAACCCAAGGCGATCCTGCTGCTGGGCAATTTTTCGGCGCGCTTCTTCTTCGGCGAAAGCGATACGATTCACGGCCTGCGCGGCCATTGGAAAGAGATTGGCGTTGCGGACTGTGTCATTCCTGCCATAGCCAGCCTGCATCCGCAGGATCTGTTAACCGCACCTGTAAACAAGCGGCTGGCCTGGAATGACCTGCTCGCCTTTCAAGCGAAGCTTAAGTCCCTCTCTTTGCTTAGAAATTAGCCAAAGTTGAATAATTTGTGAATCAATCTATGCGATTTTCGCATGGCTGCATCCCGCCGTGATGCATTGCGGAATCTATGTTGCATCGCAATATCAGCTGTGTCTTGGGAGGAATCACAGGAACCAAGGCCATGAACAAGCGTTTTCGTCCTATCCATAGCGGGTTTGAAACCCTTCGCCTCGCCGGCGACCAGGTTCGTTCCACTCAAGGCTACAGCCGTTTCGGCTTTGCCACGAACGAACAGATGATTGCCCGCGGCACCGGCATCAACAGCCGCACGGCGCGCCCGAACGCCATTTTTTCGGACTTCCAGCAATATTGAGCAGGAATTCAACGTGTCGCAGCGTCCTTTGCGCGTCTTAAAAGACGCGCAGCGCTGTAGGCGCTTCGCCTGCCCTTCGTCTCAAGAGTACCCCAACATGTCGACGATCCTGATATCGCTTCTGCGCAACATCGAAACATTCGAGCATATCCGCGTTGCCGTCTGCGCCGCGCGGGAATATGAGCGCGAGCTTTCGGTCAAGCCGGCCGATGCCGGAACGCGCAATGGCGCAGGTACAGCGGCGATCGTTCTCTAGAGCAATTCCGTTTTTCCGAGTCACGGAAATGCTCTATCTCCTTGTTTTCGCGCATTCCGGACGCAAAACCACTGCGCACTTTTACTGGAATTGCTCTAATCAGATGGCCATCTCGTCGATCTGGGCCTTCGCCCATTCGAAGGCTTCGTCGACATAGGCGAACTTGACCGCCTGCCAAGCGCAATATTCCTCGACGAAATCCCGCGATATCCATAGGTGCGTCTTGCGCGGCTCGTCATACCAGCCGACGCAGCCGCGTTGCGCCGCTTTTGCCAGCAGCCGCTGCAGATGGGTGCGCGACATCATGAAATCGGCAGCGAGCGCACGGGTTTCGACACGGCCGACAGACAGCCTCCCCGGCTCGCTGCTTTCCAAATCCATCCGGGCGATGAAGTTGTCGACGACGAGGCCGCCGGCTTCCGTCCAGAGGAACAGCGCCACCTGCTCCGGCGGTTCGCGCCAGGCGGCATCTTCGAGGCAATGGCGGGCAATGCGCGGCTGAATGAGCCGCATCAGTGATGGATTTGCCTGAAAAAACACTGCCCTTTGACCGCCGTCGAGCAGGTCGAGGGCGCCGAGATTGGAGAAAATCCAGGCAAACATCCCCTGATGGCTGACGTCGGCCGGTTCGAAATGACGTGGCCGCCGCCGCTCGTCGCCGGGCGTGTGAGTTATGAAGCGGTAGGTATAGAGTTCCTCGATGAAGGCGAGCACGGTGTTGCGGCTCGCCACCTTGTGCGCGGTGATGCGCCCGGTCAGCCGCACGGCGGTGAAACCCGACGTCGGGTCGCGCGGATCATATTCCAGGTGGAGGGCATAGGCAGTCTGGGTCAGAAGCCAGCGCTGATGCGAGGCGAGCAGTCGCGCCAACCGCGGACCAGCATCAAACATGCCGCGCATCTGCCCAGCCAAAAAGCGAATGCTCATCAGAAAGGAAGAGTTCCCCACCAATTGCTCCGCTGTGAATGCCATTATGCTTTTCTCCACCTCCGCTCGCCGGCCAGCGTTCGGAGCAACGACACCCAGAGCCCCTCCGGCATCAGCGGCCATTCAGACATGCACAGCTTGGAATAAATGATACTCTCTCATGTTCAACAATCATATTCCACAGGCCGGCGGTATCCCAAGAATTCACCATTCTTTTCACCCTGTGAGCGCAAGTTTCAACCCACCGCAATCGCCGCGTTAAAACCTTCTATATCATACGCTTGCCGCGTCAGGCTTGCGGCGTCGTGGCCTTGCGCGCCTCTCTCTGCTCGATGCCCAACTGATGCTCGCGAAAGATGATGAAGATGCCGGCGGCGATGACGATGACGGTGCCAATCAGCATGGTAACGCTCGGCACGTCGCCGAAGACAAAATAGGCGACGATACCGCCGAGCAGGATCGACGTATATTCGAACGGCGCGATGGTGGAGACGTCGGCATGGCGGTAACTTTCCGTCAGCAGGATCTGCGCGACGCCGCCGCAAAAACCGGCGGCGATCAGACAGAGCGCTGTCGGCCATGGCAGGATGAGCCAGCCGAAGGGAACAGAAGCCAGCGAGAAGACCGAGGCGGTGATCGAGAAATACAGCACGATCGTCGCCGTCTTCTCTTCCTCGACGAGGCGGCGCACCTGGATCATCGCCATGCCGCCGAGAACGGCCGAGAGCAGCACGCAGAGTGCGCCGACGGCCTGTTCTGCTTCCATGCCGCCGTCGCGAAACAGCGTGAGTTTCGGCCAGGAAACGATGGCGACGCCGACGATGCCGACCAGGACGGCGCTCCAGCGATAGATGCGCACGGTCTCGCCGAGAAAAACGGCAGCGAAGATGACGGCGACGAGCGGCAACGCGTAGCCGAGCGCGATCGCCTCCGGCAGCGGCAGATGCAGCAGGCCATAGAAACCGAAAGCCATCGACAAGATGCCGATCGTGCCGCGCTTCAGGTGACCGATTGGGTTGGCCGTGTAGAAGGCGGCGCGCAGCTGCCTGTTATAGGCGAGATAGGCCATGATCGGGAAGAGCGCGAAGAACGACCTGCAGAAGGTGACCTGACCGGGCGGGATGTCTGAGCCGGCCAGCTTGATGAAGGTCTGCATGGCCAGGAAGACCACGACCGACGAGACTTTCAGCGCAATGCCTCTCATCGGGTTTCTGAGAACCGAGTGCATGATCCTGGCTCTTAATACTGCTCAAGCGGAACGGGGGACGCGTTCGACTCGGGAACGCAGCGGGTGACGTCTCCCATCGTAGCGAAAGAAAAAACCGATTGGCGAAAAAACCGCAAGCAACATCAGAGAATCACAGAAACGCCGTCAGCGGCAGGCTCAACCGTGCTGCTTATGCGCCACCGCTCTGAAATTTCTCGTTTTCAGCGATTCACCCCGAAAATGTTCATCTCGCGGGGCCAGCCGTTAACCAATTGAAAACCATAGGCAAGCATCGTTTTTTATCGCTGATCTCGAAATTTTCTTCACCACACAAACAATTGCCCGCTCCTTCCAGGATCCTTTTGATGAAGCCGCTTAGCGCCGAAACCATTGCCCAGTCGCAGAATGCGACACCGCGGTCCATGCGCGTCGTCACGGACGGCATCAGCACCGATCTCGAGCGCTTCAGCGCCGACAACACCAATATCGTCAAGCAGATTAAGCTGCTGGCGATCAATGCGCTGATCGAGGCAGCCAGAGCCGGCGAGACCGGAAAGGGCTTCGCTGTCGTTGCCAACGAGGTGCAGCGGCTGGCGCAGATCGCAACCGACATTACCGGCAGGTTCGAGAGCAACGTGCTTGGCCGCATCGGCCTCAGCCGCGCCATGGCGGATTCGCTGGTCGAGGAGATGGAGGGCGTTCGCCTTACCGATCTGGCGCAGACACTGGTGCAGCTCATCGTCCGCAACCTTTTCGAACGCACGGCCGATGTGCGCTGGTGGGCGACGGACCCGGCACTCTGGCAGGCACTGCAGGAACCGGGCCGGGAAACCGTAGCCTTTGCGGCGGAGCGTCTCGGCGCCATCAACCGCTTCTACACCGTCTATCTCGATCTCGTCATGACCGATCTCTCGGGCAAGGTGATCGCATCCGCCAATCCCAAGTTCCAGCACAAGATCGCAGGCACGAGCCTTGCCGGCGATCCGTGGTTCCGGGCGGCGTCGGCCTGCTCCTCCGGCGACGCGTATATCGTCGACGATGTCAAAGCGAGCCCGCTGCACGACAACAGGCATGCGCTCGTTTATGCCACAGGCATCCGCGAAGAGGGCAAGCTCGATGGGCGGCTGATCGGCACCCTCGGCGTCTATTTCGACTGGCAGAACCAGGGCCAGGCGATCGTCGAGAAGGAGGCCAACCTGCCGCCGCAGTTGGCGGAAAGAACGACTGTCATGCTGCTCGACGGCAAGAGCCGGGTCATCGCCACCACCAATCCCACCTTGCTCTTTTCCCATTTCGCGCTCGCCAACCCGTCCGGCCAGGCGAAAGGCAGCTACTACGACAATAACGGCTCTATCGTCGCCTTCGCGCGCACCCTCGGCTACGAGGATTACGACGGGCTCGGCTGGTACGGCGTCGTCGTGCAACAGACGGAAAACGACGCGACGATCAAGGCGGCACTCAATCTGAAGTAGTGTCCATCTCCTTGTGGCCGTGTTCATCCGTTGCCAATAAGATATTTTGCCCGCGAACTTGGCGTTCGCGGGCAATTTGCTTTAAGTTTAGTTCAGACTTTAATGTAATCATGCCCGGCAAAATTTATGGCAGAGTGCGCCCGCCTCTGTATTCCGCGGTTGTCCAATAACGGTCTTCAGGAAACACCATGCGAACAGATACCGGCCAGGTCATTCATCTGGCAGATTACCGTCCCACCGACTTCGTGCTGGAACGCGTGGACCTCACTTTCGAACTCGACCCAACGGAGACAAAGGTCGAGGCGCGTCTGATCTTTCATCGTCGCCCGGGCGCCGATCCGACAGCGCCGATCGTTCTCGACGGCGACGAACTGACGTTGTCGGGGCTGCTGTTCGACCAGGTGGAGCTGGACCCTTCGCGTTACGACGCAACACCGGAAGGCCTGACAGTGCGCGACCTGCCGGAGAGCGCGCCCTTCGAACTGACGATCACCACCATCATCAATCCTGAGGCCAATACCAAGCTGATGGGCCTTTACCGCACCGGCGGCATCTACTGCACGCAGTGCGAGGCGGAGGGGTTCCGCCGCATCACCTATTTCCCCGATCGGCCTGACGTGCTTGCGCCGTTCACGGTCAACATCATCGCCGACAAGGACGCCAACCCGCTGCTTTTGTCGAACGGCAACTTCCTCGGCGGCGCCGGCTACGGCCCCGGCAAACATTTCGCCGCCTGGTTCGATCCGCATCCGAAGCCGAGCTATCTCTTCGCGCTCGTCGCCGGCGATCTCGGCGTCGTCGAAGACACGTTCACGACCATGTCCGGCCGCGAGGTGGTGCTGAAGATCTATGTCGAGCACGGCAAAGAGCCGCGCGCTGCCTATGCCATGGACGCGCTGAAACGCTCGATGAAGTGGGACGAAGAGAGGTTCGGCCGCGAATACGATCTCGATATCTTCATGATCGTCGCCGTCTCGGATTTCAACATGGGCGCGATGGAGAACAAGGGCCTCAACGTCTTCAACGACAAATACGTCCTTGCCGATCCCGAGATCGCGACCGATGCCGACTATGCCAATATCGAGGCGATCATCGCGCATGAATATTTCCACAACTGGACCGGCAACCGCATCACCTGCCGCGACTGGTTCCAGCTGTGCCTCAAGGAAGGCCTGACGGTCTATCGCGACCACGAATTCTCGTCCGACCAGCGCTCGCGCGCCGTCAAGCGCATCGCCGAAGTGCGCCACCTGAAATCGGAGCAGTTCCCGGAAGATGGCGGCCCGCTCGCTCACCCGGTGCGGCCGACGAAATATCGCGAGATCAATAATTTCTACACGACGACCGTCTACGAAAAGGGCAGCGAAGTTACGCGCATGATCGCGACGCTGCTCGGCAAGGACGGCTTCAAGAAAGGCATGGACCTCTATTTCGACCGCCACGACGGCCAGGCCGTGACGATCGAGGATTTCGTCAAATGCTTCGAAGATGCAAGCGGGCGCGACCTCAGCCAATTCTCGCTCTGGTACCATCAGGCCGGCACGCCGCTCGTCACCGCATCGGGCAGCTATGATGCGGCAGCCGGCAGCTTCACCCTGTCGCTCGAACAGATGATCCCGGCAACGCCCGGCCAGCCGAGCAAGGAGCCGATGCATATTCCGCTCAGCCTCGCGCTGTTTGGCGAAAACGGCGGCAAGATCGAACCGACTTCGGTCGACGGCGCGGAATATACCGGCGAGGTGCTGCATCTCACTGGCCGCACACAGACGGCCGTGTTCCATGGCATTGGCACGCGGCCGGTCGTTTCGATCAACCGCAGCTTCTCGGCGCCGATCAACCTGCATTTCGATCAGAGTCCAGCCGATCTCGCCCGCCTCGCGCGCCATGAGACCGATCATTTCGCCCGCTGGCAGGCGCTGACCGATCTGGCGCTGCCGAACCTCCTGAAAGCGGCTCGTGACGCCCGCGAGGGCAAGCCTGTTGTCAGCGAGGCGACCTTCGTCGAGACGCTGATCGCGGCCGCCGCCGACGAGAGCCTCGAGCCTGCCTTCCGTGCCCAGGCACTGGCTCTGCCGAGCGAATCCGATATCGCCCGCGAACTCGGCGGCAACAACGATCCCGATGCCATCCATGCCGGCCGGCAGGCGATCCTGAAACAGATCGCCGATACCGGAAAGGACGTCTTTACCGGCCTCTACGCGGCGATGACGACATCAGGCGATTTCAGCCCGGATGCGAAGAGCGCCGGCCTGCGCGCGCTGCGCAATACCGCCCTCACCTATCTCTCACATGCCGAACAGACGCCGGCGCGCACCAAGTCTGCCTTCGATGCGGCCAACAACATGACCGATCTCAGCCATGCGCTGACGATCCTCGCCCATCGTTTCCCCGATAGCGCCGAGACGCGCGAGGCGCTCGCCACCTTCCGTGACCGCTTCGCGGAAAATGCGCTCGTCATCGACAAATGGTTAGCGATCCAGGCCGGCATTCCGGGTGCAAAGACCCTGGGCCGTGTCCGCGGCCTGATGGACGATCCGCTCTTCAAGCGGACCAATCCCAACCGGATGCGGGCACTGGTCGGCACCTTCGCCTTTGCCAATCCGACCGGATTCGGCCGCGCCGACGGCGAAGGCTATCGTTTCCTCGCCGAGCAGATTCTCGATATCGACCAGCGCAACCCGCAGCTTGCCGCCCGCATCCTCACCTCGATGCGCTCCTGGCGCTCGCTGGAACCGACGCGTGCCGATCACGCCCGCTCGGCCCTCATCGAGATCGAGCGGGCCGCCGCTCTTTCGACCGACGTGCGCGATATCGTCGAGCGCACGCTTAAAGGGTGATTTGCTTCGACCGGCCGTCCCGAAAAATTCGGCGGCCGGTCGCCCAGCACGTCGAATCACCTGGAAAAACCCGAAATTATAAATAGTTAACGGATTTTTACCTTTGCCTCTGGACAAGGCGAATCACCCATGATTCTCTAGGTCAGGTTCGAGCGAGCGGCGCGCGAATCACACGAGGGACAAGGCGAAGAGATGATGGACGTGCGGCGGGCAACCGTGGCCGAAGGACGGCTGCGTGTCGATTTTGACGGGCTGAAAGCCTGGCGCGACAGCCTTTCCGGTCATGCGACATCGGAACCACTTCTCCGTTATCTGCCGAAGGCCGAGCTGGTCTTGAAGCGAGCCATTCCGGCGCTGATCGTCGCCTTCCTCTTCGTCGTCGCCGCCTCGCATTTCTTCGGCATGATGAGCGAGTACGGGCGCCTGGAGGCCTCGGCGCGCCATGCCACCGCCCTTTCGGCGGCGACCGCCTCTGCCGTGTTTGCCGATGCGGCCGACATTTTCGACAACGGCGATATGACCGAGGCGCAGGCCCGCCTCGCCAAATTCCTGCCGCAGGACCGGCTGGACAGCGGCGCCTTCGTGCTGCTCGTGCAGGCAAGCGGCAAGGTTTTTGCCGCGACCACCGCCGGGCTTTCGCATGTGGGCAGCAATGTCGGTGATTTCTTCCCCGAAGTCTCGGCGATCCGGCGCTTCGGCGATCGCGCCGGCGTCATCGAAACGACGATCGGCGGCGTGCCGCATTATGCCGAGATCACGCTGGTGGGCAATGCCGGCGGTTATGTCGTCGCCGCCACCTCGCTCGACGAGATCGGCCGGCTCTGGCGCGAGGAGCTGGCGCTCAACGTCACGCTGTTTGCCGGCATCTCCTCGATCCTGCTCGTCATCCTCTATGCCTATTACACGCAGGTGAAGCGCGCCCGCGATGCCGACGACATCTTCCTGGAATCGAACCTGCGCGTCGAGACGGCGCTGTCGCGCGGCCGCTGCGGCCTCTGGGATTTCGATTTCGAGAACCGCGAATTCTTCTGGTCGCGCTCGATGTACGACATGCTCGGCCTGCCGGGCTCCGACAAGACGATGGGCTTCGGCGAAGCCGCCCGGCTGATGCATCCCGATGACGGCGGGCTCTACGAGATCGCACGCGCCATCGGCAAGGGCGCTTCCGGCCAGGTCGATCAGATCTTCCGCATGCGCCATGCCGGCGGCCACTATGTCTGGATGCGGGCCCGCGCCCAGGTGATCCGCAGCAATTCCGGCCGCATGCACCTGATCGGCATCGCCATGGACGTGACCGAACAGCATCGGCTCGCCCAGCGCTACGCAGAAGCCGACCAGCGCCTGGCCGACGCCATCGAATGCACCTCGGAAGCCTTCGTGCTCTGGGACAAGAACGATCGCCTCGTCATGTGCAACACGCATTTCCAGCAGGCCTATGGCCTGCCGGACAGCGTGCTTGTGCCCGGCACCGAGCGCTCGACCGTCAATGCCGCCGCCGCCCGTCCGGTCATCGAGCGGCGGATTTCCGATGCCGACGGCTCCGGCTATTCGCGGACGACGGAAGTACAGCTTGCCGACGAGCGCTGGCTGCAGATCAACGAGCGGCGCACCCGCGACGGTGGCAGGGTCTCCGTCGGAACCGACATCACTCTGATGAAACGCCATCAGGAACGGCTGCGCGAATCCGAACGCCGGCTGATGGCAACGATCGGCGACCTTTCCGCTTCGCGCCAGACGCTGGAGAGCCAGAAAGCCGAGCTCTCGACGGCCAACGCCAACTATCAGGCGGAGAAGGAACGCGCCGAAGCCGCCAACAAGGCGAAATCGGAATTCCTCGCCAACATGTCGCATGAACTGCGCACGCCGCTCAACGCTATCCTCGGCTTCTCGGAAATCCTGCAGAACCAGATGTTCGGGCCGCTCGGCTCGCTGAAATACGACGAATATGCCCGCGATATCCATGACAGCGGCAAACATCTCCTCAACGTCATCAACGATATTCTCGACATGTCGAAGATCGAGGCCGGCCACGTCAGACTGCATTGCGAGCGCATCGATCTTGTGCCTCTGATCGAGGAAAGCCTGCGTTTCACCGCCATTCCGGCGGCTGAAAAGAACATCGTCATCGAACAGCGCATCTGCTCCGGCTTGACGCTGACGGCCGACCGCCGGGCGATGAAACAGGTGCTGCTCAACCTGCTCTCCAATGCGGTGAAGTTCACCAATAGCGGCGGCCGCATCGCGGTGCGTACGCGCCGCGTCGACGGCTTCGTCGTCGTCACCATCGCCGATACCGGCATCGGCATTCCACGCTCGGCGCTTGCAAAGATCGGCCAGCCCTTCGAACAGGTGCAGAACCAGTATGCCAAGAGCAAAGGCGGCTCCGGCCTCGGCCTCGCCATTTCTCGCTCGCTGACCTCACTGCATGGCGGTCGCATGAAGATCCGCTCACGCGAGGCCGTGGGTACGGTGATCTCGCTGCGGATTCCGGACGACGTCTAGCAATTGGCTTTTCAAATCGTTCATCGATTTTCCGAGCGATCCTGGGACTGCTTTCGCCCCTGCCTTTCCTTTATCTGGCGAATCTCGGCAAGCTGGCCTTTGAGTACGACCAAGGCGTCTTGTTCCTCTTGTGAAAGGTTCTCCAACGGAACATGTTTCAGCAGCACCTCAAGCGCATCGCCAATGCGGCCGATCTGCCGACCATAGCTCCCCACCTCGTCCAGAATCGTTTGTTCCGTTTCGGGCGCCGGCGTCGATCCAAGATCAATGTTGACGAAGCCGATCTGTGATCCCTGCTGATAAAATGTCCACGGATTGATGGCCTGCCAGAGTCTTTCAGGCGCCAGTGCTAAATTGAAGGTTTTCATTTTCCATTCCCCGCGATTGAAACGGCAACATAGGAGAAGTCGGTCAGTCAGGCGATTGCGGCGCGGACAATCTCTGCATATTTCCGCGGCGACATCCGTCAGGCCTTCACGATGCTCAGGAATATCTTCCTGACCGCTTTTGCCAGCCGCTTCACCTCCCCCTCCAGCGTCTTGATATCAGGGCAATCGCCGGCGCGGTAGACGAGTTCAACGAGGCCTGATGGCGCGTCCTTGGGATCGAATAGGCCGTCAATGCAGAGGCGGATCAACTGCGAAAGACCGGTATAGAGCGCAAAGGCCTCAAGGCAGGTATCGAGATCTGCCGGCGCCATCAGCCGGTCGCCAAGGGCCTTCAAGGCCTCGCCAGTACTAAGCCCGTTCACGGGCGTGCCGACACCTTTGGACGGAGCGATCAGCGCCAGGTACTGGGCGATGAATTCGAGATCGATGACGCCGCCGGGGATCTGCTTCAGGTCCCATGGACCGCCCGGCGGCTTTTCCTTGTCGATCAGTTCGCGCATCTCGGCGACGTCATGCGCCACCTTGGCAATGTCACGATCGGCCGACAGCACCTCCCGGACGATCAGTTCCGCTTCGGCGATCAGGCTCTCATTGCCGCAGATCAGCCGGGCGCGGCTGAGCGCCATATGCTCCCAGGTCCACGCCTCTTCGCGCTGATACTTGCCGAAGGCATTGATACGGGTGGCGACCGGCCCCTTGTTGCCTGACGGGCGCAGCCGCATGTCGACCTCATAGAGCACACCTTCGGCGGTCGGCGCCGACAAGGCGGCCATCAGCCTCTGGGTGATGCGGGTGAAGTAACGGGTCGCGTCGAGCGGCTTCGGCCCATCGGATTCGGAGGCCGTGTCATCATAGTCATAGAGCAGGATCAGATCGATGTCGGAACCGGCCGTCAGCTCGAAGCTGCCGAGCTTGCCCATGCCGGCGACTGCGATGCGCCCGCCGGGATAGTCGCCGTGCGCGGCCCGCATCTCGCCGATCACGGCATCGAGTGCCGCTGCGATGACGAGGTCGGCGAGATGGGTGAAGGCGCGCGCCGCCATCTGGCCGTTGATCGCGCCGGTGAGCAGGCGGATGCCGATCAGGAAGCGCTGCTCGGCGGCGAAGATGCGCAGCCGGTCGAGCACCTCTTCATAATGGCGGGCCTGGGCAAGCGAGCCCTTCAGCCGTTCGCCGAGATAATCACGGGTCGGCAGCTCTGCCATCAGGCCGGGATCGAGCATGCCATCGAAGACGTGCGGCTTGGCGGCGATCACCTCGGCAAGCCGGGGTGCCGAGGACATGATGTTGACGATCAGCGATAGCAGCGCCGGGTTGCTGCCGAGCAGCGAGAAGAGCTGGATGCCGGAGGGAAGACCGGAGATGAAGCTGTCGAAGCGCAGCAGCGCCTCGTCGGCGCGCTTGCTTTCGCCGAAGACCCGCAGGAGCTCCGGCGCCAGCTCCGTCAGCCTTTCACGCGCCTCGACCGATTGCGTGGCGCGGTAGCGGCCATAGTGCCAGGTGCGGATGATGCGGGAAATGTCGGACGGCCTGTTGAAGCCGAGTTTCTTCAAGGTCTCCAGCGTGTCCGGATCGTCACCCTGGCCGGTGAAGACGAGGTTTCCGGTATCGGTGGAAAGCCTGCTCTCCTGTTCGAAGAGGTGGGCATAACGCCGCTCGACCGTCTTCAGCACGCCGACCAGCCGTTCTGAGAAGCTCGGCGTGTCGGAGAAGCCCATCATGAAGGCGATGCGCTTCAGGTCGGCATCGGTTTCCGGCAGCAGGTGGGTCTGCTCGTCGCGGACCATCTGGATGCGATGCTCGACATCGCGCAGGAACCAGTAGGCCTCCGTCAGTTCGTCACGGGTTTCCGCGTCGATCCATTTCGCCTTGGTGAGTTCACCGAGCGTCTCCTCCGTCGCCCGACCGCGCAATGCCGGCATGCGACCGCCGGCGATCAGCTGCTGGGTCTGGACGAAGAATTCGATCTCCCGAATGCCGCCGCGGCCGAGCTTGACGTTATGGCCCTTGACCGCGATCGCACCGTGGCCCTTATGCGCGTGGATCTGCCGCTTGATCGAATGGATATCGGCAATCGCCGCGTAATCGAGATATTTGCGGAAGACGAAAGGGGCGAGCCCGCGCAGGAAATCGCCGCCCGCCGCAAGGTCGCCGGCAACGGCGCGCGCCTTGATGAAGGCCGCCCGCTCCCAGTTCTGCCCCCTGCCCTCGTAATAGATCATCGCCGCATCGACCGGGATCGCCAGCGGCGTAGAACCGGGATCGGGGCGCAATCTGAGATCGGTGCGGAAGACGTAGCCGTCCGCTGTCCGCTCCTGCAGGATGCGCACCAGCCGGCGCATCATCCTCGGGAAGACCTCGATCGCGTCATCCGGGTCAGGCACGATGCCCGCCTGTTCGTCAAAGAAGACGACGAGGTCGATATCGGAGGAATAGTTGAGTTCCGACGCGCCGAGTTTGCCCATGCCGAGCACGATCAGCCCGGAGCCGTCGCTCGGTGCTGCCAGATCCCGCAGCCGCAGCTTTCCACCCTCATGCGCCGCCAGCAGCAGATGGTCGATCGCGGCGGCAACCGAAGCTTCGGCAAGCTCGCTCAGCCAGGCCGTCGTCGCCCGCCCGTCGAAGATGCGTGCGAGATCTGCGAGTGCGACGAGGAAGGCCACCTTGCGCTTGATGATGCGCAGCCTGCTCATCACCACGGATTCCGAAGGCGCCGCCCCCTCGCCGTCCCTTTGCCAGCAGCGCCGCGCCTCGGCAACCAGCGCCTCGATCTGCGGCTCCAGCGGTTCAGTGACGGCGCCAGCGAGGATGGCGGGATCGAGATTGACGATTTCACGTAGATAAGGCGACAGCGTCAGAACGGCCGCGATGAAATCGCGAAGCGGGCTTTCCGTCTTCAGCATCGCAGCCACCGACGGCTCGCTCTTGCCGGCCTCCTGAAGGTCGGCCAGTGCCAGCTTCAACTCCGTCTGGTTCAGCGGACGCAGCAGCCCTTCGGCGACATCCTTCAGGCCATGCGTCGATTTCGTCAGCATGCACTCTCCCTGCTTTAGCGCCTAGGGAAACGACCACGCAGAATCGCGGGAACGCCTCCCTGACCGGCATTAAACTAGGGTCTTGGCGGAAAACCGCCAATACGCGATTCAGCTGATCATCGACTTCGAGTCATCAGGCAGCCTTGGCCGGGAAGATCATGCTGACGGTCAATCCGCGCTGTTCGGGCTTGTCAGGATCGGTATCGGAGAGCTCCAACCGGCCGTTGTGCAGCTCCATCACCGCCTCCACCAGCGAAAGCCCGAGCCCTGTGCCGGGCTTCGACCGGCTTTCATCGAGGCGGACGAAGCGCTTCACCACGTCGTCGCGCCTGTCGGCCGGAACGCCCGGCCCATGGTCGGCGACCGAAAGGCAGATGCCATCCGGGCGGCGGGCAAGCTTCAGTGACACCTTGCCCGCTCCTTCCGTGTTAGAGGAATATTTGATGGCATTGTCGAGCAGGTTGAAGATTGCCTGGCCAATCAGCTCGCGATTGCCCTGGACCTCGACATCAGGCTCGATGCTAAAGCTGAGGCCGAGCCCGGCCTCCTCCGCCGCCGGTTCGTAAAGCTCGGCGCTATCGGAGACGATGGTCGAAAGCTCCACCTGCGACATCTCGGCCGCGACCGATCCGGCCTCGACGCGGGAGATCATCAACAGCGCGTTGAAGGTGCGGATCAGTTGGTCCGATTCGGAGATGATGCCTTCGAGCGCGGTGCGCCGCGTCTCGCCATCGGCGATATCGAGCGCATCGGCCGCCTTGTTGCGCAGCCGCGTCAGCGGCGTCTTGAGATCGTGGGCGATGTTGTCGGAGACTTGCCGCAGGCCCTCGTTCAGCTTCTCGATGCGCTCCAGCATGGTATTCAGAGACATCGACAACCGGTCGAATTCATCGCCCGATCCGCCCACCGGCAGGCGCTGCGACAGGTCGCCGGCCATGATCTTCTTGCTGGCATCCGACATGCGGTCGATGCGTTTCAGCGCGTTGCGGCCGATGGCGAACCAGATGATGATTGCGCCAAGCCCCATGATCGCCAAGGCTACCATCAGCGCCTGGCGCACCAGCAGGCGGAATCGCTCGGGGTCGCCGAGGTCGCGGCCGATCAATATTCTCAGGCCGTTGTCGAGCACGAAGATATTGGCGATCGCCCTGTGGCGGCGCTCGACGCCACTGTCGGTATAACGCTGATAGATGAAGGGCGCGGAGGTCCAGCCGATCTCCTCGAAGACACCCGGCTGCACCGAGGCGACGTTGCCGGCGAGAATATCGCCCGAGGGACCGGCGATGATGTAGAGATTGGCGCCCGGCTGGCGGGCACGCCGCTCCATCGTGCGCAGCAGGAGGTTCATGCCGCCGGTGTCAAAGGCGCGCTGCACCTGCTCCACCTCCTGCCTGACGGCGTCGCGGATCTGGCCCGTCAGCAGCCGTTCCGACATCGCCGTCACATAGAAGACGAGCGTCGCGGCGCAGATGGCGAAAAGCAGGATGTAGAGTGCCGAAAGGCGGACTGCGGTGGACTTGAAGAGAACCTTGAAACGGCTCATCCCTCATCCTTGATCATGTACCCCGCGCCGCGAATGGTCTTCAGCAGCGGCTGGCTGTAGTCCTTCTCGATCTTCGAGCGCAAGCGCGAGACATGGACGTCGATGACGTTGGTCTGCGGGTCGAAGTGGTAGTCCCAGACGTTTTCGAGCAGCATGGTGCGGGTCACCACCTGGCCGGCATTCTTCATCAGATATTCGAGCAGGCGGAATTCGCGCGGCTGCAGCGGGATCTCCTTGCCGCTGCGGCGCACCTCGTGGGAGAGCCTATCGAGTTCGAGATCGCCGACGCGATAGACAACGTCCTGATCCGGCGTGCCCTTGCGACGGCCGAGCACCTCGACGCGCGCCAGCAACTCGCTGAAGGCATAAGGCTTCGGCAGATAATCGTCACCGCCGGCACGAAGGCCGGTCACGCGGTCATCAACCTGGCCCAGCGCGGAGAGGATGAGGACCGGCGTATGGATGGCCTTGCGGCGCAACTCACTGATGACGGAGAGCCCGTCGCGGCGCGGCAGCATGCGGTCGATGACGATGACGTCATAGGTATTTTCCGACCCCATGAACAGACCGCTCTCGCCGTCGCTGGCGTGATCGGCGACGATGCCCGCCTCGCGAAAGGCTTTCGTGAGGT
The DNA here is from genome assembly GCF_002008365.1 of Rhizobium leguminosarum bv. viciae USDA 2370. GTDB lineage: Bacteria > Pseudomonadota > Alphaproteobacteria > Rhizobiales > Rhizobiaceae > Rhizobium > Rhizobium leguminosarum. Next base: position 202,384 of record NZ_MRDL01000047.1, on the reverse strand, counting down.
AGACCGCGGCTTCGAGATCATCTTCGATGATGAGAATCTTCATGCGGCCGACATTACCCACCGGCTGCGTTTCGGCAAGGCTCAAAGCATCTTCCTGCGGGGCGGCGCTCATGGCGATCATCCTTCAAAGGTCAGAAGAATCGAGCCGCGCGGACTTTCGTCCGCACGGCTCCCGTTGTCTTGAGGATCAGCCCTGGCCGTTGATCGGAAGCGCGACGAAACGGCTTCCTTCGTTGGACTGGATCTGGAAGAGCGCGCGGGTGCGACCGTCCTTCTTGGCCTGGTTCAACACCTTGACGACCTCGTCGGGGCTGGAGACCTCCTGGTTGTTGACCGAAGTGATCTTTTCGCCTTCCTTGATGCCCTTGTCGGCGGCGTCGGAGTCCGGGTCGATGGCGGTGATCGCCAGGCCCTTGCCGTCATCGGACGGACCGACCGTCAGGCCGAGATCGGCAAGCGCCTTCTCGGAAGCCGGCGCCTCGGGCTGCTGCGGCTGGCTGTTGTCATCGGCGGACGCATCCTTCTGGTCGACCGGCAGCGTGCCGAGTTCGACGGTGAGAGGCTGGGCCTTGCCAGCACGCCAGACCGAAAGCTCGACCTTGCTGCCCGGCTGCATCGCGCCGATGCGGCGGCTGAGATCACGGGCATCCTTGATCGTCTCACCATTCAGCGCGGTGACGACGTCGCCAGCCTTCATGCCGGCCTTGTCACCCGGTGAACCGGCCTGCGGGGCGACGACGAGGGCGCCGCTCGGCTCGGAAAGGCCGATGGATTCGGCGATGTCCTTGGTCACCGGCTGGATCTGGACACCCAGCCAGCCGCGCGAGACCTGGCCGTCCTTCATCAGATCGGCGACGACATCCTTGGCGGTCGAGGCAGGAATGGCGAAGGCGATGCCGACGCTGCCGCCCGACGGCGAGAAGATCGCAGTGTTGATGCCGACGACCTCACCGCTGAGGTTGAAGGTCGGACCGCCGGAGTTGCCGCGGTTCACGGCGGCATCCACCTGCAGATAATCGTCATAAGGTCCGGAGCCGATATCGCGACCGCGAGCCGAGACGATGCCGGCTGTGACCGTGCCGCCGAGGCCGAAGGGATTGCCGACGGCAACGACCCAGTCGCCGACGCGGACATTGTTGTCGTCGGCCCAGTTGACGTAGGTGAACTTCTTGCCCTTGCCGTCAACCTTCAGCACGGCGAGATCGGTGCGCGGATCCTTGCCGATCAGCTTGGCATCGAGTTCGGTGCCGTCATTCATGACCGCGACGAAGGCCTGACCATCGGAAACGACGTGATTGTTGGTGACGATGTAGCCGTCCTCGGAGATGAAGAAGCCGGAGCCTTGGGCCACGGGGCGGAGGCGGCCCTTGCCGCCCGGACCATTCGGACCACCATTCGGTCCGTTCTGGCCGAAGCGCCTGGGATGGCCCTGCTGATCATTCGGATCCTGACCGAACTGCTTGAAGAACCGCTTCAACGGATGATCGTCGGGAAGGTCGTCGAAGCCGCGGCCGTTGAAATCGAAGGAGAAGCCGTCATTGTTGTTGTCGGAGACGGGATTGACGCGATTTTCGACCCGGACGGAAACGACAGCCGGTGAAACGGCGTCGACGACATTGGCGAAGCTCGGAACGGCGGGCGCCTGAACTTTGACAGCTTCAGCATAAGACCGGGTAATTTCGAGCGGAACGCCGGTTGCGAGCACAGCGGCTGCGATACCGGCGACGGTAGAAGCCTTGAGCACAGTGGCGAGGGACGGACGTCCGTTGAAATTCTTGAGCATTGGAGCACCTTCTCTTGTTCTTAGTTCTCAGAGCCGGCGATGCCGGATCAGTCGATGAGTAAAGATATAGGACGCCGCACCTTACTGCGAACTGTCCGGCCAATGAAAAGTTGGTAATGTTTGCAATGTTTGGCAAACGGCCGAACGTATATGGGCCTTCACCCGCGGCGGCTCCGGCTCAGGTAGACTGCGCTACACGCGCTCCTTTGCGGAAGCGGCCTTCAATTCCCGTGGACTTCGGTCGGCTAATATTTATGCTTTCAGGCCGGCTCACCTTCAGAGGTACGGTTCTCGAACCATTCTGAGACAGTCCTTACCACCGTCGCAAAGTTGAGTTTTCAGCGGTTTGTCGGTTCTTGTGCTTTGGTCGACAGCTGCTTCAGCACATCCACGAAGTCATCGAAGCGCTCCTTTCCAACCTCTGTGGACCATTGCTCATGCAACTGCCGAAGACATCCGAAAATGGCTGCGACTACTTCATGTCCCCGTGGCGTCAGATAGACCAGTCGGCGATCGCTGCCGTCGGCTGCACGACGCTCGACATAGCCCAGGTCTTCAAGCTGGCTGAGCAGATAGTTCACAGCTTGGCGCGACATCCGCTTCTGACGCGCGAGCTCGGACGGTCTCATGCCATCCGGCAGCGGAAACGAGAACACGGCAAAATGCGTCTCCTGGAAGTCAACAAACCCCGCCTCGTGAATGGCTTGCAGCATACGGTCGCGCACATGCTGCCAGACAACGCGCAGCAGCGCGCCGAAGAACGGCGGACCGGGCAATGCGTCGGGAATTGAATCCGGGGACAATGGGATTGACATATATGTAAAGTCACTTTACGTTTTGATGTAAAGTTACTTTACATTGTGGGGACCTTGGATGGAAGCGGTGCGAAACGATATTGTGCGGATCGGGCAACTCGAACTGCGTTTTCTCATCTGTGAAGTCGGCGCGACGGTGTTTGAATTCACAGTGCCATCTCGGGCGCGCGTCCCCGCTCCGCACAGTCATCGGGATGCTGACGAATTCCTCTACGGCCTTGAAGGCGCGCTCACTGTCATCGTCGACGGCCAAACGCACGAGATTCGCGCCGGCGACGCCATATTCATTCCGCGAGGGGCGGTGCACCATCACGAGAACCTGCATGATGGCGCAGCCAAGGTCTTGGCGACCATCACGCCGGGTACAATTGGACGGCGTTATTTCGAGGAAATTGCCGAGGTGGTGAACGTGCCCGGCAAACCGGACCTCGCTAAGGCCAATGAGATCATGCTCCGCCACGGACTGGTCCCGGTCTGATCAGCTCGCCCAAGCCTCGCAATTTTCCAGTTGATTGCGCATCACCCGCCGCGGTGCACAAGTCACGCTGGGGAGTTGCCGGCTGGCCGGTTATTTTTTCAGAAGCTCGCTCAGCCGTGCCTGCTCGTCCGCCGTTAGCTTGCTGCCGGTCGGCTTGCCCGCCCTCTTGCGCGCAAAGACCAGCAGTGACAGCCCGCCGGCCAGCACCAGCAGCACCGGTGCGCCCCAGAGCAGCACCGTCTTCATGCCGACACGCGGCTTCAGCAGCACGAACTCGCCATAGCGCGAGACGATATAGTTCAGCACCGCCTCGTCGCTGTCGCCATCGGTGATGCGCTCGCGCACCAGCAGGCGCAGATCCTTGGCCAGATCGGCGTTGGAATCGTCGATCGACTGGTTCTGGCAGACCATGCAGCGCAGTTCCGCTGAAAGGGCGCGGGCCCGCGCTTCGAGCGCCGGATCGGCCAGCACCTCGTCCGGATTGACGGCAAAGGCGGGGGCGGCCATCAGCAGCAAAGCAAAAGCCAGGAGGAGACGCCGCATCATTCCGCCGGCTCCATTGCGGGAGCTGCCGGCTTTGCCGGCTTCGCCTTGCGGCGCGGGGCGCCGACACGCAGGCGCCGGTCGCTGAGCGAGACGAGGCCGCCGAAGGCCATGAACACCGCGCCGCCCCAGATGCAGAGAATGAACGGCTTCCACCAGATGCGTACGACGATGCCGCCGTCCTTGGTGGCATCACCCAAAGAGACATAGAGCTGGCTCAGCCCGAAGGTCAGGATGCCGGCCTCCGTCGTCGGCATCTGCCGGGCGGTATAAAGGCGCTTGGCCGACCAGGTATCGGCAACCGCGACGCCGGCACGTCGGATGGTGAAGTGGCCACGCTCCTCGGTATAGTTCGGTCCGGTCCCCGGCTGCATGCCGTCGAAATGCAGGCTATAACCGCCGGCCTCGGTCACCTCACCCGGCTTCATCTCGATGACATGCTCGCTCTGGAACGTCGTCACCGCGACGATGCCAAGCACGGTGACGCCGAGTCCGGCATGGGCAAGGGCGGTGCCGAAGGCCGAACGCGGCAGGCCGGAAAGCCGGCGCCAGGCAAGACGGCCGGCGACCTTGCCGATGCCGGCGCGATACCAGAGATCGGCGACGGCGCCGAGGATCAGGAACAGCCCGGCGGCGAGGCCGAGCACTGACAGCACCGGCCCGCCATGTTCGATGTAGAAGAAGATTACTGCGGCAAGGAAGGCAAGACCTGCCACGACATAGAGCCGCTGCAGGGCACCGAGCAGATCGCCGCGCTTCCAGGCCAGCATCGGCCCGAAGGGGACGATGACGATCAGCGGCGCCATCAGCAGGCCGAAGGTCAGGTTGAAGAAGGGCGGCCCGACGGAAATCTTGTCGCCGGTCAGCGTTTCCAAGAGCAGCGGATAGAGCGTGCCGGTGAGCACCGTGCCGCAGGCGACCGTCAGGATCAGATTGTTGACAACGAGCGCGCCCTCGCGCGAGATCGGCGCAAACAGCCCGCCTGCCGACAGCCGCGGCGCGCGGAAAGCAAATAGCGACAGCGCCCCGCCGATGAAGATCAGCAGGATGCAGAGAATGAAAACGCCGCGGGATGGGTCGCTGGCAAAGGCATGCACCGAGGTCAACACGCCGGAGCGCACCAGGAAGGTGCCCATCAGCGACAGCGAAAAGGTGAGGATGGCCAGCAGCACCGTCCAGATCTTCAGCGCCTCGCGCTTTTCCATGACGAGGGCAGAATGCAACAGTGCGGTACCGGCGAGCCATGGCATGAAGGAGGCGTTTTCCACCGGGTCCCAGAACCACCAGCCGCCCCAGCCGAGCTCGTAATAGGCCCAGTAAGAGCCCATGGCGATGCCAAGCGTCAGAAAGGTCCAGGCGGCAAGCGTCCAGGGCCGCACCCAGCGGGCCCAGGCGGCGTCGATCCGCCCTTCCAGCAGGGCCGCGACCGCAAAGGAGAAACAGACGGAGAAGCCGACATAGCCGAGATAGAGCAGCGGCGGGTGGATCGCCAGACCGACATCCTGAAGGACCGGGTTGAGATCGCGGCCCTCGGCCGGCGCCGGATCGAGCCGGAGGAAGGGATTGGAGGTCAACAGAATGAACAGCGTGAAGGCGACCGATATCCAGGCCTGCACGGAAAGTACATTGGCCTTCAGCGTCTCCGGCAGATTGCGGCCGAAGACGGCGACCAGGGCGCTGAACAGCGTCAGGATCAACAGCCAGAGCATCATCGACCCTTCGTGATTGCCCCAGACGCCGGAATATTTGTAGAGCAGCGGCACCAGAGAATGCGAATTCTCCCAGACGTTCTCGACCGAGAAATCCGAGACGACATGGGCATAGGTCAGCACGCCGAAGGAGAAGGCCACCAGCGAGAACATCGCCAGCGAGCCGATCGTCGCCACATCCATCATCGCCCGGTCGTGACGACGGGCTCCGATTACCGGCACGATGGAGAGGATGAGCGCCGTTGCCAGCGCCAGCACCAGCGCGTAATGGCCGATCTCGATGATCATGGCGTCGCCTTCACTTCCTGTCCTTGAGCTTGCTTCCCCTGAGCTTCCTGGCCTTGACCTTCCTTCCACAACCCCTGGGATTTGAGCCTGTCGGCGACGTCCTTTGGCATATAGGTCTCGTCATGCTTGGCAAGCACGGTGTCGGCGACGAAGACGTTCGTTCCAGCGGCAAACATGCCTTCGGTGACGACGCCCTGGCCCTCGCGGAAGAGATCGGGAAGGATGCCGGTATATTTGACCTTCACGGCATTGGTGCTGCCGTCGGTGACCGCAAATTCCACCGTCGAACCGGTGCCGCGCACGACACTGCCCTCGCCGACCAGACCGCCGAGCCGGATGCGGGTTTCCGGCGCCACCGGCGTCTTGGCGAGATCGGCCGGCATGTAGAAATAGGCGACCGACTGGCTGAAGGCGAACATCACCAGCAGCACGGCGGTGAGGATGAAGCCCATGCCGCCCGCAATCACCGCCAGGCGCTTCTGCTTGCGCGTCATTGCGTCGCTCCCTCCGTGGCTATGCCGAGTTCCCTGGCAAGCGCCAGCAATTGCCTGCCCTCTTCGCCAGGCAGCGGAAAGGCCGCAAGTCCGCGCTTCAGGGCGCCGGCGGCGCGATCCTTGTCGTTCAATACGGCGTAAGAGCGGACGAGCCGCACCCATCCCTCGAAATTGTTCGGATCCTCGCTGAGCTTGGCGTCGAGGCTCTCGACCATGCCGCGGATCATCTGCTGCCGGTCGCCGGCACTCATGTTCTCGGCCGCCGCCACATCTTGCTGCGTCGGATTGCCGGGAGCGCCTGGTGCAGCCGGATTGGCGCCTGCCGGCGCGCCGCCGTTCATGGCGATATGCTGGTTGACCAGCGGCAGCCACGGCGCATCTGATGGCGATTGTTTCGCCAGCGCTTCGAAGGCCTGGCGCGCCTCATCGGGCTGTCCCGCCTGCTCCATGCTGAGGGCGATGTAGAAGCGGGCACGCGGATTGTCAGGCTGCAGCGTCAGCGATTGTTCCAGCACTTGCCGTGCCTCCTCGGTCACCACGCCGTCGGAGACCGCCATCAGCGTCTCGGCAAGGCCATCGAGCCGGACCGGGCTCGGCCCGAGAAGCCGGATGGCATTGCGGTAGGCCACTTGCGCATCGTTGACGCGCATCGTGCGGAAATAGATCGGCGCCAGCACATCCCAGCCCTTGCCGTCATCAGGTTTCTCAGCCAGGTGCCGTTCCGCCTTGGTGATCAGCACCGCCACGTCGTTGCCAGGGTTTTCCAGCCGCGCTTCCAGCGGCTGCGAGGGCAGGTCCGGCCTGCCCGTCGTCAAATAAAGACAGAGCCCGAGAACCGGCAGGACCAGGAGGACGAAGGCCTCGGTGAAACGGTGATGCCGTGCGGGTTTCGGCGTCTCAGCCGGCTCGTCGGCAGAGACGGCGATCAGCCGCCGGCCGATTTCCGCTCTGGCGTAATCAGCCTCCTCCGGGGTGATCAGCCCGCCGTCGAGATCGCGGTCGAGTTCGCGCAACTGGTCGCGATAGACAGCCGCCTCGCCCGCACGGATATTATCCGCCGCCTTCGCTCCGCGCAGAAGGGGGTAGAGCAGGATGACGGCGAGGGCTGCCGTCAAAGCGGCAACGAGAATCCAGAACAGCATGTCGCCCAAATACGTGAAGCGCGCCATCATTCCAACTGCCAAAGCCGGAATGACGAAGATTTGAGGCTAGCGCATAACCCCGAGAATCGGAATCGATTTCGCAAAGGATTATGCGCCATTTAAAGTGATAGAGCGTCCTTGGCGCGTCCTGTCGGACGCGCGGCGCTCTATTGGCCGCAATTCAGAGCGGCGACCAGCTGCCGTCGTCGTTGCGGCAGGCAGCGCCGCGCGCCACCGTGTCCTTGCCGTCGACGGTCAGCGTGTGGGTATATTGCCGGCAGTTCTGCGAGCCGACCTGATAGGGTGCCGCCGCGACGACCTTGCCGGTGACGTCCTTGCCGGTCCAGAGCACCGGCTGGCCGACGGCGGCTCCTTCCAGCGCCCGATATTCCGCCTCGAGCGCCCGCTGCTTGTCGCTGTCGGTCAAGCTCACGCCGCTGCGGCCGACAATGCCGCCCTGCAGCGCGGTGATGAAGGCGGCCGATGCCGAGGGTTTGCTCGAAAAAATCCCGCGCGAAGCGGCACTCTTCGTCGTCGTGCAGCCGGATAGCGCGACGGCGAGGAGAAGAGCGGAAACGATCATGCCTTGCGAGCGTAAAATCATTGCGTCGAACCACGATCAGGGGTCAATTTCAGCCGATCGAAGTGCAGCGTCCCCGTGTCAGCATTAAGGCAAAGCATGCTATACATTTGCCAGTATCTTTGTGACATCAAGCAGTTGCTCATGCAACATCCTTTGTGACGCCAGGCAGGATAAGCTTCGCCTTCAGCCCGCCCCATTCACCGCGGGAAAGCTCGAGCCGTCCCTGGTATTCGTTGGAAATCTCGGTGACGATCGAAAGGCCGAGCCCGGTTCCGGGCTTGCTTTCGTCGAGCCTGCGGCCGCGCTTCAGCGCCTCGCGGATCTGGTCCGGCTCCAGGCCAGGCCCATCATCCTCGACGGCGAGCTCCACCCAATGGCGGCGCGCGCTCGCCTCCACCCCCTTCACGTCCTCGCCGGCCTCGACGGCCGAAAGCCGCACCCTGCTCTTGGCAAAACGCGCCGCATTTTCCAGGAGATTGCCGACGGTCTCCTCGAGATCCTGCTGCTCCATGGCAACGGCCAGATGCGGCGGCGAGACGACGAGATCGAATTCGGTATCGACGTTCAGACGGCGCATGACGCGCACCAGCCGCTCCAGCGCCGGCTCTGCATCGGTGCGGGCGAGCACGGATTCGCGCTGCGCGGCGATGCGCGCCCGATTGAGATAGGACTGCACCTGCCCCTGCATCGCTTCCGCCTGGCTGCGCACCAGCTCACCATGGGATTTCTCCAGGACCCGCGCCTCGTTGAGGAGCACGGCGATCGGCGTCTTCAGCGAATGCGCGAGATTGCCGACCTGCATGCGGGCGCGCTCGACGATACGGCGGTTGCTGTCGATCAGCGCATTCACCTCGTTGGCGAGCGGCAGGATTTCGCGCGGGAAGTCGCCCTTCAGCTGCTCGCTCTCGCCGGCGCGGATGCGCTCCAGCGCGGCACGCGCCTTGTCGAGCGGCTTCAGGCCGTAGAGAATCGCCAGCGCGTTGACGATCAGACTGCCGACGCCGAAACCGGCGAGCGCCAGATAGAGGCTGTGGGAAAAGGTGCGCACGTCGTCCTCGACGACATCGACATTACCGGTGACGCGGACGCGCGCTGCACGCCCGTCGGTATCGAGCACCACTTCGGTCTCGGCCACCTGCACGCGGTTCCCGGAGGCGTCCGTCACCTGATAGTAGCGCTCGTAATTCTTGTCGAAGGGCGCCTCGACGACCGAGGGAACCGGAATGAGCGCCGAGCCGAGCGAAGGCGAGACCAGCGGAGCGGTCGTATAGGTGCCGAGCGGCTCCACCACCCAATACCAGCCGGTCTTCGGCTGGGCAAAACGCAGGTCGCCGAGCTGCGGGCTGCCGCTGAGTGCGCCCTGATCGCCGATCGTCACCGAATTGATGACGTTATAGAGCTGCGCCCGCAACAGATCCTGGAAACCGCGTTCGGCGCTCTTGCGGTAGAGGGTGGAGATCAACAGACCGATCACCACCAGCGCCACTGTCGACCAGACCGTGGTCAGCAACAAAACACGTGCGGTGAGCGACTTAATTCGCATGTTTCGGCGCTTGGATGCGGTAACCGAGACCGCGCACCGTTTCGATCAGGTCGACGCCCATTTTCTTGCGCAGGCGGCCGACGAAGACTTCGATCGTATTGGAATCACGGTCGAAATCCTGGTCGTACATATGCTCGACCAGTTCCGTGCGCGAGACGACCTCGCCCATGTGATGCATGAGATAGGCGAGCAGGCGATATTCGTGCGAGGTCAGCTTCAGCGTCGTGCCGTTGACCGTCGCCTTCGAGGACTTGGTATCGAGCCGCACCGGCCCGCAGATGATCTCAGATGAGGAATGCCCGGCTGCACGCCGGATCAGCGCCCGAATGCGCGCCAGCACTTCCTCGACATGGAAGGGCTTGGTGACGTAGTCGTCGGCACCGGCATCGATGCCGGCGACCTTGTCGCTCCATCGGTCGCGCGCCGTGAGAATCAGCACCGGCACGCCGCGGCCGGCGCCGCGCCATTTTTCAAGAACGGTGACCCCGTCCATCTCCGGCAGGCCGATATCGAGGATGATGGCGTCATAGGGTTCGGTGTCGCCGAGGAAATGGCCTTCCTCGCCGTCGAACGCCTGGTCGACGACATATCCCGCCTCCTTCAGCGTGTCGGCCAGCTGCCGGTTCAGATTAACGTCGTCTTCGACTACCAGGATGCGCATCGGTCCGCCTTCGTCCGCTTCAAATCGATCAATGTCCTGAATAAGCCGATTCCGCTTACATCGGAACCTTTACCGTCACTTTGCGTGGGCGCTGGCCGTTGCCCTGCACAAGAACGGTGATGATGCAGGTATCGCCCACCGGTTGCACGGACAGCAGCTGGCCGCCCGTCTGCTCAACGACCTGGGCTGCGGCGGCGCTGCAATCGCCTCCCACACGCAGGACAAAACTGCCCGTGGCGTCCGGTGAGGGCGCCGATACCACCAGTCCGGCGGCCAATGCTGCGACGCTCAGAGGAAAGGCCATGTGTTATGCTTTCAAGGTAATGCCAACTTGCCTCGAATATGTACTCACGCGACCTGAATGGCAAATGAATGCGCTGTAATGCAGGGTGTTTAGAACTGTTCTCGACTCTTCGGGACAGCCTGTTTCAGCGCCTGGAAATCGCCGCCGCGGCAAGGTCCGGCGGCGCCGTTGCGTCCAAGAACGATAGCCTCCAAACTTGGGATCCACGCATTCTTCGTCAGCCCCGTAAAGGCGGTGAGTTGACGGGACCGACTCCACAGCCGTCATTTGCGAATCGGCCGCGCCGTTCCGATTCCTGCCGACCGCAGCTTTCACGGGCCGGTTGAAACTGTTATGTCCTTGCTGCCCCCGCATTTCAGACCGTTTCAGCACCAATGCCAAAATCCTCCCGCTTCCGCTCGGCGCAGACGGTCACCGTCCTTGCCGTTACCCAGCTGATCGGCTGGGGCACGACTTTCGACATGCTCGGGGTCATGGGCCGCGTCGTGGCGCCGGATCTCGGCCTGCCGAACGAGGTGGTATTTGCCGGCCTGACGATCATGATGGTGGTCAGCGCCATTGTCGGTCCGGCGACCGGCCGCTGGCTCGGCCGCTATGGTGCTGCTCGGGTACTTTCGGCCGCCTCGCTGACCTTTGCGCTTGGCCTGCTTGTGCTTGCCGCCGCAAACGGCATCGTGCTCTATGCCAGCGCCTGGGTCATCATCGGCATCGGCGGCGCATTTGGCCTCTCGGCACCGGCCTATACCGCCGTCGTTGAGCGCGAAGGGGCGAACGGAAAACGCGTCATCGCCATCCTGATGCTGTTCACCGGACTTTCGAGCGCCATCTTCTGGCCGATCCTCAGCCTGCTCAACGAGGCGGTCGGCTGGCGCCTCACCTTCCTGGTCTGCGCGGCGCTGCAATTCCTCGTCTGCCTGCCGCTGCATCTTTTCGCCCTGCCGAAGCCGCTCGCAACGCATATCGAAGGCAGCGCGGCCGAAATCGCCCCGGTGCCGCTGTCGAAGGCCGAGCAACGCAAAGCCTTCCTGCTGATTGCCGCGGCGACGACGATCTCGACTTTCATCACCTTCGGCATCTCCCCATCGCTGCTCGAAATCCTCCGCCAGTGCGGCGCCTCGCCAGCCCTAGCGCTGCAGCTCGGCTCGGCACGCGGCGTCCTTGGCATCTCGGCACGTTTCCTCGACATGCTGCTCGGCCGGCGCGGCAATCCCATGCTCAGCGCGGCCATGGGCATCAGCCTGATGATGATCAGTTTCCTGATAATGCTGGTCGCCAGCCCGTCGACACCGCTGCTCGTCACCTTCATCCTGCTCTACGGCTTTGGCGCCGGTGTCATGACTGTCGCCCGCGCGCTGCTGCCGCTGGCGCTGTTCTCACCGCGCGAATTCGGACTGCAATCGGCCAGGCTGTCGCTACCGCAAAATCTCGCCAACGCCATCGCCCCGGTCATCTTCACCGCCATCCTCGACCGCGCCGGCACCGGCCCGGCGCTCGCCGCCTGCGCCGTTCTCGCAGCCTTGTCGCTGGCCTTCGTGCTGATGCTGATGGCGCTGGTGCGCGGCGCCCATGCATCGCAGCCGAGCCCGGTCGCTCCGTGACGGCCTGCACCCAAAAGTCAGCCATTCTTAATCTGTCTTGATTATCATCTGCGCAGAAACGAGAGCACTTTCCGTCCACACATCGCGGCCATTGCGGCGACCTGATGACGAACGGACGCCCGCTTTTCCCGAGTCTTTTGAATCGCTTGCCGCCGCTTTTTCGAAAGTTGAATCCGGTGGCTCAGAAGTTGAGTCAGCTTCGCGACGAACCGAATCCGGACAATCATTCATCCATTTGAAATTTAAACGGAATGCGGCTCGGCAGCCGGATGCCTGCAGGCGTCAGAGCGGCCGCGTCACCGCCGTGCGACTGTCGTAGTCGGCGGCGATGCGCTTTTCGCGGAGCGGCCGCACGCGGTCGATCGAGAGCTGATAATCGGGATGCGCCTTATAGGCGGCAAGGGCCGCTTCATCGTCGAATTCGCCATAGACTACAAGATCGATCTCGGTGCCCAGCTGATCGGTCTTCACATTGGTGCCGATTTCCAGCAGCCGCGCATGCGGAATGCCGGTCAGTATAGAAAGCCCGGCCCTCACCTCCTGCAGATGTTCCTCCTGCACGGTGAAAAAGACGATATGGCGGATCACGCGGAAGCTCCTGTCAGATTTCAGAGTCTCAGCCGGGCGATAACACGCGAGCCCCAGGCCTTCAACCGCGCGCGCATGCGATGCGCAGCATCGGGACGTATCGCCGCATCGAAGGCCATGGCATAGCTTGCCAGCTTTTCCGCCCGGTCGGTGCCATTGACGATGCGGCGGGCATTCACCCAATCCGCGGTCGTCGCGTTCAGATGATCGGCGAGCTTGTGGCCGGTAAAACTGCCCTGCAGCATACCTTCGATCAGGATCGTCACCGCCGCATCCATCTCCATCGCCCGGTCGGGATCGGCAACGAGGTCGATCCCGGTCAGCACGCTCATCGCCTCATAGTTCCGCTTATGGGTGAGCTGCACCAGGCCGCGGCCGAGCCAGCTGCAGCCATCCTCGTCCGGCCGCCAGTAGGGTGTCTTCACCCAGGAGAGCCTGCCTGCCGCGAAGGCCGTCTCCAGGATCTCGACCGCGCGCGCATCGCTTTCCGCCAGCGTCTCCCGCACCGGCTGCATCGTGTAGGCGGTCTCATGGTAAGCGGTTGCGAGGATATAGGCGAGCCACCGCCGGTCGGCCCCAGCAAACCGCTCTTCCCAGGCGTCGAGAATCGCCGTGATGCCCACTACCTGAGGCTGAGTCAGGTTTCCTTTGAAGAGCTGGTGCCGTACCGTATCGAAAAAGAATGTCCGGTCCATGTGGACAACCATTCCGCGCTTCCCTCGAATATCATGGTTAAAACCGTCTTAATCGATTAAATTCGATTTAATCGTTTAAAGTGTTTAAACCACTGATTTACTTCACTGCCCCGAAGCCTTACTACGAACAGAGGAGACTTCCGATGCAGACGCCGGCCAATACCCAAACCACCATTCCCCAGCATGTCGTCGACCAGATGGAAAACGAATGGCGCCAGATTCGCCCTGAACGGGAAAATACGCGCCCGGCCCAGCAGCCTCAACAACAACGCTGAAATATACGCAAAGCGGTACCAATGTAAGCTCGAGCGCCGCCCAGCGCCCGATCAATGCCCCGGCCAGTCGATCGTGGCCGGGTGAATTTTCACAGAGCAGTAGACGTCCCAGCGGTTTGCCCCCTCATCGCATCACAGCATCAAGCCGTTTTGCCAGCGTGTCCAACGATCGGGTGAAAACCATCTTATCGTCCAGCGCACGCGACAGCACCAGCGCTCCCTGAATACCGGAGACGCTCTCCTCGGCGAGCATTTGCGCCTGCTCCTCAGTACAGCCTGCCCGCATCAGCGCCGAACGCAAGGCTTCGATCCAGCGGCTGAAATAGTCGCCGATCGCTGCCGAAAACCGCTCGCGGGTCTCGTCAAGCGCAAAGGCACCGACCAGGCAGATGCGGCGGCCGGAGCGGAAGTAGTCGTTTATATTCGTCCACATCGCCGCGATCGCCTCACGGGCATCCCCATTTCTCAACGGCTGATAGATCGCATGTTCGAACCATGCATCGACATCGGCGAGCACCGAGCTTGCCATCTCCTCCTTACCGCCGGGAAAGAAGTGGTAGAGGCTGCCCTTGCCGATGCCGGTGCGTTCGGTGATGCGGCTGAGCGACGTGCCTTCATAGCCGAGCTCGCGGAAGATTTCGGCGAGCAGCGGGACGATGTCGGCGCGTTCGTAGACGGTTTTCACCCGCGAACTTCCCTTGGCTTGATCAGAGACGGAGTTCGGTCAGACCGGGATGGTCATCCGGCCGCCGGCCGAGCGGCCAGTGGTACTTGCGCTCCGATTCCCGGATCGGCAGGTCGTTGATGCAGGCGAAGCGGCGCTGCATCAAGCCGGCGGCGTCGAATTCCCAGTTCTCGTTGCCATAGGAGCGGAACCAGTTGCCGCTGTCATCATGCCATTCATAGGCGAAGCGCACGGCAATGCGATTGTCGGTGAAGGCCCAGATCTCCTTGATCAACCGGTAATCCAGCTCCTTGGCCCATTTGCGGGTGAGGAAAGCGACGATTTCGGCGCGGCCGGTGATGAATTCGGCGCGATTCCGCCAGCGGCTGTCCGGCGTATAGACGAGCGAGACGCGCTCGGGATCGCGGCTGTTCCAGCCATCCTCGGCAAGGCGGACTTTCTGGGTGGCGGTTTCGAGGGTGAAGGGCGGGACAAGGCTGGACATGATCACTCCTGTACTGAACGGTTATCACTGTACTGATTGGTACAATTATTGGCAAGCCGCTTCGAAGCGATGTTCGCCCGGGATCGAGAGGCAGCCAAGGGGCACCCTCACCCGCGGGAACGGCGCAGCAGATCCACGCTCTCCTTCCGCCACCGCAGCGGCAGAGCATCCGGGCGAAGCACGATCTTTTCCGGCGTGAAACGCCATAGCCGTTCTGCTCCCTGAAAGGTGGCGATATCGGGGGAATCCAGCAGCACTTCGGCATTTCCCGTCATCTGCAGCATATCGCCGGTTTCGAAATCGACGAAGACCAACCCTGCCTTCGAATTGACGAGGATATTGCCAAGCGTGTTGAAGAACCGATTGCCGGCAAAATCGGGAATGGTCAGCACGCCGTCGGCGCCGACACGCACGAAGCCGGCATTGCCGCCGCGATGGGACACGTCCACCTGCCGCTCGCCATTGGCGCGGTCGACATAGGAAGCGACGAAAAACGTATCGGCGCCCTCGACCATCCCTAGCGCCCGATCGTCGAGTTGACCGGAATGAAGCGGCTGCGTCGCCGTCGGCATATCGGGATCGCGGACAAAGGCGGCAGAGCGAGGCTGGATATATTGCGGGCAATTGCCGAAGCTCTGGCCGACGCGAACGTCAAAACCTTTAGCGTCCGTCCTGCGGATCACGCCGTTCAGGCGGTTACGCCGCCGGGTCTCGAGCTGGATGCCAAGCATGGCGATCGCGTCGCCATGCTCCATGCCGGCATCGGCAGGATCGGCCGGGTCGCGCGGCAGGCCGACCTCAAGGATCTCCGGCTCAGGCGAGGCCATGAAGCCCGGTCGCTCAGCCCTTACCGTTGCCCAGACATCACCCTTGGCATCGACGGCGCCGAGCACAACGAAAGGCAGCATCGGAAAAAAGGCGCGGTGCTGTTCCGGCATGGCCTTGCGGACGAAATTCCGTCCCGGCCCGTCCATGCGTTCGACGACACCGACGCTGCGCTGGATGGCGAGTTCACCCTCATGCCAGGGTGACGGCGCGTCCTGTTCTGTCTGCTCCAGCATCTCGATCTCCTTGCAGGTATCGTTGGGGAAAGCGGGACGGTAATCCGTCCCGGCGGTTTCTCATGCGGCAAGGCCGATTTTCGTCCTGCGAAAACCGACGAAGCCCGGCAGCGCCTCGATACGCGCAAGCCAGGCGCGCACCGCCTGATAGGCCGAGGTGTCGACATTGCCCTCCGGCGCATTGGCGATGTAGCTGTAGAGTGCAATATCGGCGATCGTCGCATTGTCGCCGAGCAGAAAGCGGCGAGCGCCCAGTTCCGCCTCGACCAGTGCGAGAATGCGGTGCGCCCGGGCGATCACCTCGTCGGTGCGAAAATCGGCGCCGAAGACGGTAACCAGGCGAGCAGCACAGGGTCCGTAGGCGATCTCGCCCGCGGCAACCGAGAGCCATTTCTGTATCCGGGCCGCTGCCACCGCTTCTTCCGGCAGCCAGTCGGTGCGGCCGTATTTGCGCGCGAGATAGACGAGGATGGCAGAGGAATCGGCAATGACCGTGCCATTGTCGTCGAGCACCGGCACCTGGCCAAAGGGATTGAGCTTCAGAAAGTCCGGCGCCTTGTGAGCGCCGGCTGCCAGGTCGACCTCGACCAGTTCATAGGGCACGCCAAGCAGCGACAGGAACAGATGAGCCCGGTGTGCATGACCGGAGAGCGGGTGATGGTAGAGTTTCATGATGGTTCCTCTGGTCTTTCGATCGACGGGACGCGGTTGGCGATGGCCGCTTCGAACCATCTGCGGCGTAATTTACTGCCTTCCACCAGACTGCAGTAGAATGCTAATCTGGAAGGCATGTTACCAATTCATGGAAGGATAGAATGGACCGTCTCGACGCCATGACCGTGCTTCTTGCCGTTGTCGAACAGGGCAGCCTCTCGGCCGCCTCACGGCATCTGCGATCCCCGCTCGCAACCGTCAGCCGCAAGGTTTCGGAACTGGAAGCACATCTCAACGCCCAACTGCTGCAACGGAGCAACCGGAAGATCACGCTGACGGAGGCCGGCCGCTCCTATGTCGAGGCGGCGCGGGAAATTCTCGATCGGGTGGAAGAGGCGGAACGGACGGCGGCCGGCGAATATAGTGCGCCAAAGGGCGAACTGACGATGACCGCGCCGATCGTCTTCGGTCGGCTGCATGTCTTACCTGTCGTGGTGGATTTCCTGAAAGCCTATCCCGATATCAATCTGCGGCTGATGCTTGGCGACCGACTGTCGAACCTCGTCGAGGATCATATCGACGTGGCGCTTAGGATCGGCAACCTGCCGGACAGCAACCTGATCGCCACAAGGCTCGGCGCGATCCGCCGCACGGTCTATGCCAGCCCCGATTATCTCAAGCGGAACGCCCTCCCTCGGCATCCAGGCGATCTCGCCGCGCATGACTGCGTCACCTTCGAGGGCATGGCCTCGATGCTCAGCTGGACATTCACCGAGGGGAAACGCGATCTCACAGTACCGATCCGCTCGCGGCTTGCCGTCAACACCGCCGAGGCGGCGGTAGACGCAGCTGTTGCCGGCCTCGGCATCACCCGCGTGCTCTCCTACCAGGCCGCACACGCCGAGAGCGCCGACCTGCTGGTGCCGCTGCTTGCCGATTTTGAACCACCGCCGGCGCCGGTGCATCTCGTCTATCCCGCGCAGGGACTGGTGCCGCTGAAGCTGCGGGCGCTGCTCGATTTCGCAACGCCGCGCCTGCGCGGGACGCTCAACAGGCCCTAAAGCGCGTCGCGATCTTTCAGATTCGCCCCTCGCGCTTTTGGTCTTTGTTTTGACGCATATCGTTATCGCGAAACCGCTGCACAGGTTTGCGCGACATGCTTTAGGCGAGCTTGCCCTCTTCCGCCTTGTAGAAATACTGGCTGGCGACCAGCCAGCCCTTCAGCGGCCGCAGCGGCGGAACGCAGGTGGCGAGCATGAAGGGGCCGGTGACCAGAAGCTGCACCCAGATCGGCGCCGAAAAGGCCACCTCCAGCCAGACGCCGAGCAGCACGCTCGGTATGCAGGCGAAGCAGATGACGAAGAAGGCCGGACCGTCGGCAGGATCGGCGAAGGAATAGTCGAGGCCGCAGACCTCGCATTCCGGCTGCAGTGTCAGGAAGCCCTTGAACATATGACCCTGGCCGCAGCGCGGGCAGCGCCCCCTGATGCCGGTCTGTATCGGAGGAAGTGGGGGATATTCCGTATCCATGACGATCTCGCTTTCCTGTGCCGCGGACATTGATGCACTCAATGTCTTAAATGAATGCATGCAATATAATTACATTGGAAAGAAATTACCAGTCAATTCGCCAGAATGCCGCAGAACTCCCGGCGCAGGCCGGCAGCAAAGCTGACTGCAGATTTCTGAAGCAGCATTTGGGGCTGCAGCCAGGCTTGGCAGGGCAGTTCAAACGTGAACGTGACGGATATGCTTCGCCATCCCCGGACAGCTTAGGGTGCGGCCGATCTGATTCCCGACTGCTTCCGGATTTCGTCAGTGCCAGCCCGTGGCGGAATTCTGCGTCAGAAGAACGACGCCGCCATTTCCGGTGGGCCTTCCAGCGCATGGGCCATGAATTCCAGTGCGCCCTGCAGTTTCTCCCGGGTGATCGGTCCGCCAAGGCAGACGCGTACGGCCTCGGGTGCGACGCCCTCGACCGTGAAGGCATCGCTTGCGACGACGCCGATGCCGGAAGAACGAGTATGGCTGCCGAAGGTGGAGCGGGTCCAGCCGTTGGAGAGCGGCAGCCAGATGTTGAAGCTGATCGGATCGGCGCGGTAGCTGCCGGCCGGCAGGATGGCAGCAACCATTTGCTGGCGGGCGGCCGCCTCAGCACGGATGAAACGCAGGATCGTATCGGCGGTGCCGTCCTCGATCCAGCGGGTGGCGAGCGCCACGGTCAATGGCGAGGCCATGACATTGTTGGCGCGCATGGCGCTGACGAAAGGCCACACGGCCTTGCTGTCCGGCGCCACGACATAGGCAAGGCGCAGACCCGCGCCGATGCATTTCGCCAGCCCGCCGATATGCCAGGTCAGATCGGGCGCCATGGCGGCGAGCGGCGCCGGGCCTTGCTGTGGAATAAAGCCGTAGGCATCGTCTTCGACGATCGGCACGTGATATTTGCGGGCAACGGCGCAGATCTCCTCGCGGCGCCGGGCCGGGATGGTCAGCGTCGTCGGGTTCTGCAGCGTCGGATTGAGATAGAGCGCTTTCGGTTTCAATCTCTCACAGGCGTCTGCAAAGGCGTCCGGCAGGATACCGTCCTCGTCCATCGGCAGGCCGGTCAGATTGAGCCGCAGTTGGGCGGCGATCGAGCGCATACCGGGATAGGTGATGACTTCCGAAAGCACGGTCTCGCCTGGTTTTGCCAGTAGGCCGAAGATCGCCAGCAGGGCCGGATGGGCGCCTGGTGTGACGAAGATCCGCTCCTGCGAGGGCACCAGTCCGCGACGGCTGAGCCAGGAGGCTGCGGCCTCCTTGTCCATGCTGGAGCCGCCGAAACCCTGGTAGCGCAGCAGCGGAATGAGGCTCGCCACCACTGCCGACATGCCCTCGCGCATGCGGGCGATCAGTTCCGGATCATCCGGTTCCGGCGGCATGTTCATCGAGAAATCGACGACGGAGGCGCGGCGGGGATCGGGCGCGGCGTCGGGTGCGAAGCCCTGGCGCTCCTTGTCCGCACCACCGGTGACGAAGGTGCCGCGGCCGACATGCGAATCCACAAGCCCGCGCTTCTGCGCCTCGACATAGCCTCTCGCCACCGTCGTGAAATCGACATTCAGCCGCTTGGCGAGTTCACGTTGCGGCGGCAGCCGGTCCCCAACCACCAGGTGCCCGCTGCGCAGATCCATTTCGATCACATCGGCGATCGCCATATAACGGGGGCTGCTGCTGCGGCTGAGATCGGGATGCCAGTCTTTCATGTCGTGATCCGTGTCAGTCTGATTCCTGATAGGATTGACCGTATATTGTTGCACAGTGCCACTGTCATCAAAAAATATCATACCCACAAGTTTGAAGAGGATGGTCGACGGAATGACGCAGCGTTGCGCTGCGTGAGATTTTACGAAAATCGCAGATTCCAAGCGATTTGATCGCGGATTGAATGCGTTGCGCATTCCCCTACGGAATTGGCGATTCCCCGCACCGATAGCCGCTTGGATCTTTCCACGTTTCCAGCGCATCATCAAATGCGGTGGCGGAAATTCCCTGCGCCACAGCCTTGCCTCCGCCCATCCATCTTCTTACTTATTCAGGGTGGAATGCGCCGGATTTCGGCCTTTCGCGCCGGCGCCCATCGGGATGAAAGTATGAATATCGATCCGATTTTGCGGTCAGTCGTGGCCGTCCGTTCCTCCATTCCGGAAGATGCCTTCACGGCGGAGACGCTCGGCACTGTCCGGGAAGGCAGCGGCGTGGTTATTCGCGACAACGGGCTGGTGCTGACCATCGGTTATCTCATCACCGAGGCCGAAGAGGTCTGGCTGACGACCCATGACGGGCGCGTGGTTCCCGCGCATGCGCTTGCCTATGATCAGGAAAGCGGCTTCGGCCTGGTCCAGGCGCTCGGGGCCCTGAATGCCCCGGCGGTGGATCTCGGTGACGCGGCGACAGCCAAGCCCGGCGATCCCGTCGTGCTTGCCGATGGCATCGGAGAATTCGTCGAGGCAAATATCGTCGCCCGGCAGGAATTCGCCGGCTATTGGGAATATCTGCTGGACGAGGCGATTTTCACGGCACCGGCCCATCCCTCATGGGGCGGTGCGGCGCTGATCGGTTCGGACGGCAAGCTTCTCGGCATCGGTTCGCTTCGGCTGCAGATGAGCGATGGCGACGAGGTTGCCGATATCAACATGGTCGTGCCGATAGACCTTTTGCCGCCAATCCTTGACGATCTCTTGAACCGCGGCCAGGTCAACAAGCCGCCGCGGCCTTGGCTCGGCGCCTTCTCTGCCGAGAGCAATGGCGGCGTGGTGGTCATGAGCGTGGCCGAAGGCGGTCCGGCCGCCCAGGCGGGCCTGCGTCAGGGCGATATCATTTCGGAGATCCGCGACGAAGAGGTCGATGGCCTAGCCGATTTCTACCGCAAGCTCTGGAGCAGCGGCCCGGCCGGCGCCGAAATCCCCATGCGGATTCTCAGGAACGGCCGGGAAGCCTGGCTCCGCATCAAATCCGCCGACCGCAACAGCTTTCTCAGAAAGCCGCAGCTGCAGTAAGGCTGCGCCCAGTGTCGTGAGAAAGCCGCTAGCGCTCATTCGAGCGGATTGTCCGGGCATCCTTATCTCGCCTCAGAGATTTTCCGACGTGATCGTCAGGAAGCGCACCGGCTCGGCGCTGACCTCCACCTCGATGAGACCGAGCCTGTTCAGCGCAAGGTCTATCGATCGCCTTGCCTGCACCTCCGGCGCCTGATCGAGGACGATCGACATGATGCCGTGGCGCAGGTAGTGCTGCGTCTGCTCCGTCAATTCGTGACCGACCCAGAACGGCCGCCTAGCCTTGTTTGCCTCGAGCACCCTGGCAACACCCTTGTTGTCGCCGCCGGCACTATAGACGCCGATGATGCCGGGCTCCCGCAGAAGGGCCGCTTGCAGCAGTTCCATGGCATTGTGCTCATCATCAAGGTCGAACATGACCTCGATGAAACGATGTTCGTTTGAACCATTCTCCGAGAGATAGCTGGAGAAGCCACGGATCCGCTCCTTATGGTTCTCATAGGCGCCGCTGTGGCAGAGTGCGACGAACGAACCGGGGCGCTGCGCCAGCATGCCCGACATGTAGTAAGCCGCGGTGCGTCCGGCAGCATAATTGTCGATGCCGACATAGGGCAGTTCGGGGGCCGGACGGGTCATGATCTGAACGACGGGGATACCGAGACCGGCCGCCTTCCGCACGCTGGTGACGACATCGGCATGGTCGGGCGCAACCACGATCAGCGCCGACCGGCGTGCCGTCGGGTTGGCGATGTAGCGGGCGAATTGCGCCGGCTCGTTCTCGCGGACGAAGGTGCGGTGAACGGTGATGCTGTCGTCGAGCGAGGCGGCGATGCGCTCGAACGCCCGGTTCAAACGCGAATAGAAGCTGGTCTCCGGGCGAACCAGGATCACTTCTATCCGGATCAGGCCGCGATGGACGACCGGCAGGCTTTGCCGGTATTCAAGCCGTCTTGCCGCCAGGAAGACTTTCTCCACCGTCTCTGGCCGCACGCCGCCGCGGTCGTTGAGAACGCGCTCGACGGTCGCGGTGCCAACGCCGGCTTGCCGTGCGACATCCTTCAAAGTCACCTTCATCAGGTCTCACTCACTCCCAAAGCTGACACAGAGAGCATCGGCATGCTCTGGGGTCAATGATCAAATTTGATCAAGGAAGCATTGGAGTATCGGGGCGCCGCAGCAGTATCGTGCCAGCAATCCGGGAGGAGCACCGGACGGTCCAAAACGAGATCAAGGATCATCCGCCGGCGCGAAGCGGCCGGGGATGACGGAGGAGCCAGATGAAGATCGCACTCGACCCGCATATGCACCGTCACCTCAACCTGCGCGACCTCTGCCGCAAGGCGGCGGAGCTTGGCTATGAGCATATCGAGCTTTCACCGCGCGACGATTTTCTGCCCTGGTGGGTGCGCCCGCGGGCACACAAGGAACGCATTACGGAATTCAAGGCGGCCCTGAAGGATCACGGCGTCCAGCTCGCCTCGATCCTGCCGATGTATCGCTGGGCGAGCCCGCATGAGGACGAGCGGCAGGCCGCAGTACGCTACTGGAAGGAAGCAATCGCGATCGCCGCCGAAATGGGCTGCGATACGATGAACTCGGAATTCGGCCGCGGCCCGTCGCCGGATCGCAGCCACCGCGCCAGCTGCTGCGGCGGCATGCATACCCACGAGCACAGCGAGGCTGCCTGGTGGCGCTCGATAGAAGAGCTCGTTCCGGTGTTCGAGCGCGAGGGCGTCACGCTCAACATGGAACCGCATCCGGAAGACTGGTGCGAAACGCTGCATCCGGCGATCGACATGCTGAAGACCATCGGCTCGAAGAACGTCAAATTCCTCTACTGCGCGCCGCATACCTTCTATTTCGGTGACGATATGGCGCGAATGATCCGCGATGCCGGCCCGCTGATCGCCCATGTGCATGTGGCCGATACCTATAATCACAAGGCGTCATCCGGGCTGCGCTACATCATCAATCCACCGGGCGCGAAGGTCACCATCCATCAGCACATGGATATGTACCAGGGCGAGATCAATTGGGATGTCTTCTTCTCCTCGCTCGCCGCAGTCGGGTTCGACGGCATCATCACCGCCTGCGTCTTCGGCTGGGAGGAGCGCGCCGACGATTCCGGGCGCTTCATGCGCTCCGAAATTCAAAAATATGTCGACAAATACTGGCCCGGGAAACTTGGCTGATCGCCAACATCCGCCCCGGCACCCACTATCAGGAATAAAACTGTGACCATCACGATTACGACAGCCCCCTGCTGCTGGGGCGTTGATGACGTCAACAATCCAAACCTTCCCTCCTGGGAACGAGTCTTCCACGAGGCGGCGGCAGCCGGCTATGGCGGCCTTGAACTCGGGCCCTATGGTTACGTGCCGCTCGATGATGCGCTCGTCGCAAAGGCGCTCACCGAGCGCAATCTCTTCATCGTCGCCGGCACGATCTTCGACGATCTGGTCTCTCCTGAAAATCGGGAGACATTGCTGCGGCAGACGGACGAAATCTGCGCCGTTATCACCAGGCTGCCGCAGCCGGAACAGGTGGCGGGCCAGCGGTTCAGGACGCCCTATCTCACGGTCATGGACTGGGGGCACGACGAACGGGACTATGCTGCCGGCCATTCCGATCGTGCGCCGCGTCTCGATGACAAGGCCTGGGCCGGGATGGTCGCCAACATCACGGCGATCGCCGAACTCGCTCGGCGGAAATACGGCGTGCGCGCCGTCATCCACCCGCATGCGGGCGGCTATATCGAATTTGCCGATGAGATCGAGCGGGTGGCAGGTGACATTCCGCAGGAGATCGCCGGCTTCTGCCTCGACACCGGCCATAGCTATTATGCCGGCATGGATCCCGTGGAGATGCTTCGCCGCTATGCCGACAGGCTGGACTACGTCCACTTCAAGGATATCGACCAGGGCGTCTTCGACCGTGTGCTAGGTGAAAGGATCCGCTTCTTCGAGGCCTGCGGACAGGGCGTCATGTGCCCGATCGGCCGCGGCGTCATCGATTATCCCGCCGTCAAGCGAACGCTCGAGGAGATCGGCTATCACGGCTTCATCACCGTCGAGCAGGAGCGCGATCCGCTCAATGTCGCCGGCAGCCTCGAAGATGTGAAGCAAAGCCGCGATTACCTCAGGTCGGTCGGGTTCTAGAGCATTTCCGTTTTTCTTCGAAACACGGAAACGCTCCACCTCTGTTTTGCGCAATTCCGGACGCAAAACCGCTGCGCACTTTTGCTGGAATTGCTAGGGAAAAAACTATGACGAATAACAGGAAAAAGCCGATCCGCTGGGGCATGGTCGGCGGCGGCAAAGGCAGCCAGATCGGCTATATTCATCGCTCGGCGGCGCATCGCGACGACGTCTTTGTCCTTGTGGCGGGTGCCTTCGATATCGATCCCGAACGCGGCCGCGCCTTCGGCCTCGATCTCGGGCTCGACGAAGCCAGGAGCTACCGGGACTATGCGACTATGTTTGCAGCCGAAGCCGGGCGGGCCGACGGCATCGAGGCCGTGTCGATCGCGACACCCAACAACACCCATTTCGCGATCTGCAAGGCAGCACTCGAACATGATCTGCATGTGATCTGCGAAAAGCCGCTTTGCTTCACGATCGCCGAGGCCGAAGAACTGAAGACGCTTTCCCAGGCGCGCGGCCGTATCGTCGGCGTGACCTACGGCTATGCCGGCCACCAGATGATCGAGCAGGCGCGCGCCATGGTCAGGAATGGTGATCTCGGCGAGATTCGCGTCGTCAACCTGCAATTCGCCCATGGCTTCCATAGCGCTGCGGTGGAGGAGCAGAACCCCTCGACGCGCTGGCGCGTCGATCCGAAATTCGCAGGCCCCAGCTATGTCCTCGGCGATGTCGGGACCCACCCGCTTTACATCGCCAAGGTCATCCTGCCGCACCTGAAGATCAGGCGTCTGCTCTGCACCCGCCAGAGCTTCGTCAAAAGCCGAGCGCCGCTGGAAGACAATGCGGTGACCCTGATGGAATATGACAATGGCGCGATCGCCACCATCTGGTCGAGCGCCGTCAATGCCGGCTCCATGCACGGCCAGAAGATCCGCATCGTCGGCTCGAAGGCCAGTATCGAATGGTGGGACGAGCGGCCGAACCAGCTGTCTTACGAGATCCAGGGCGAACCGGCTCGCATCCTCGAGCGCGGCATGGACTATCTCTATCCCGAGGCCAGGATCGACGACCGGATCGGCGGCGGTCACCCGGAAGGTCTCTTCGAAGCCTGGGCGAACCTCTATCGCCGCTTCGGCTTTGCCATCAACAGAGAGCGCGGCCTCGCCCCTGCGGGGATCGAAGACCTCGTCTTTCCCGATGTCGATGCCGGACTGGAAGGGGTACGCTGGGTGGAAAACTGCGTGCGTTCCGCCGACGCTGGCGGGATCTGGCTGGATTATCGCTAGGTCTTCAAGGAGCCCTGGTGCGTCCCTGCCCTCAGACCGCGCCATATGCCGGCTTACACGGCTGCGCTGGAGACCTGTTCAAAGACGCTTTTCCATACCCTCTCAGATAAGCGGATCGTCATCTTCCCTTGCCTGCGGCGGGCGGCGTCGCGTGCTGTCGTTGGCGGCCTTCTTATGCTCGTCGGCAGCTGCCTCGCGGATTTTCTGGAAGCGGTTGTCGCCGGCGTCGTCTGCGGGTGGCTGCGGGTCGCTCTTTTTCACAAAACGGATCATTGGTCATTTCCTGCTTTGAGAGTGGAAGCGCTCCGCACACACATCGGAGCGCTCTGAAAAATGGTGTCAGATGGCAAGCGCGGTGGCGCAGGCCTGAACACTTCGGCTGTCGGGTGAGGTCTGCCCAGGCATGGTCGCCCAACCGCCGGCCTCGACGAACTGACGCTGCTTGTAGCCTTCGGTAATCGCCTTGAACTCGATCAGTTTAGCGCCCGCATCCGGCGCCGCATTGAACCGTTCGACGCAAATGGCGGACGCCAGTTCTCCGCGTGCAACGTCGCCGGCGGCCGCTGCCGCTTTGCTTGACGTGCCGCCTGTTACCCAACCTCCCCAGCTGAAGCCGATAATCATCGTGGCGATTGCCGTGACGACGCAGGCCCAGACGAGAAGCGTCTTGGATGGCTGGTAACTGTCGAAACGCTGGGTGATCGATGTCTTGCTGCTGCTCTGAACGGACATTGGAATTCTCCCTGTCTATTGTTCGGGTTCGCCGTCCGGCCACGCCGGACGGTTCAGGCTGTTCTCAGTATCCCATATCGCCCATGCCGCCATTTCCGGCTGCAGGGGCGGAGTCTCTTGCGGGAATGTCAGCGATCATCACCTCGGCGGTGATCAGAAGCGCCGCAATCGAGCCGGCGTCCTGCAGAGCGGTGCGCACGACCTTGGCGGGATCGACGATGCCGGCCTCGATCATATCGACATAGGTCTCCGTCTGTGCGTCGAAGCCCTGATTGTGGTTATTGCTGCCCGCGAGTTTTCCAACGACGATGGAGCCCTCGAACCCGGCATTGTCGGCGATCTGCCGGATCGGGGCTTCGAGCGCCCTGAGCACGATCGAGATGCCCGCCGTCACGTCGGCGTTCTCCCCGGTCAGGCCCGTGAGCGCCGACTTGGCGCGCAACAGTGCCACGCCGCCGCCGGGCACGATGCCCTCTTCGACCGCCGCACGGGTGGCGTTCAGCGCATCGTCGATGCGGTCCTTCTTTTCCTTGACTTCCGTTTCGGTCGCGCCGCCGACGCGGATAACCGCGACGCCACCGGCGAGTTTCGCCAGGCGTTCCTGCAGCTTTTCCTTATCGTAATCGGAAGTGGTCTCCTCGATCTGCGCCTTGATCTGCTGGATACGTGCCTGGATGGCCGCTTTCTCGCCGGAGCCGTCGATGATCGTGGTGGATTCCTTGTCGATCAGCACGCGCTTGGCGTGGCCGAGCATATCGAGCGTGACGTTGTCGAGCTTGATGCCGAGATCCTCGGAAATCATCTGGCCTGATGTGAGCACGGCAATGTCTTCCAGCATGGCCTTACGGCGATCACCGAAACCCGGCGCCTTGACGGCTGCGACCTTCAGGCCGCCGCGCAGCTTGTTAACAACAAGCGTCGCCAGCGCCTCGCCTTCGACGTCCTCCGAGATGAGGAGCAGCGGTTTGCCGGTCTGTACGACGGCTTCCAGGATCGGCAGCATCGCCTGCAGACTGCCGAGTTTCTTCTCGTGAACGAGGATATAGGGATCCTCCAGTTCCACGCGCATCTTCTCGGCATTGGTGACGAAATAGGGTGAGAGATAGCCGCGGTCGAACTGCATACCCTCGACGACGTCGAGTTCGGTCTCGGCGGTTCGCGCCTCTTCGACTGTTATGACGCCCTCATTGCCGACCTTGTCCATCGCCTTGGCGATCATCTCGCCGATGGCGGCGTCGCCATTGGCGGCAATGGTGCCGACCTGGGCGATCTCGCTTGACGATTTGACCTTCATCGCCCTCGCCTTGATTTCCTTGACGACGGCGGTAACGCCGAGATCGATGCCGCGCCGGAGATCCATAGGGTTCATGCCGGCAGCGACGAGCTTTGCGCCTTCGCGGAATATGGAGGCGGCGAGCACCGTTGCCGTCGTCGTGCCGTCGCCGGCAAGATCATTGGTCTTCGAAGCCACCTCGCGCACCATTTGCGCGCCCATGTTCTCGAACTTGTCCGCGAGCTCGATCTCCTTGGCGACGCTGACGCCGTCCTTGGTAATGCGCGGTGCGCCATAGGCCTTGTCAATGACGACGTTGCGACCCTTCGGGCCAAGCGTCACCTTGACGGCGTTGTTGAGCAATTCGACGCCGCGCAGCAGGCGGTCGCGCGCGTCGTTGGAGAATCTGATTTCCTTGGCAGACATGATATTTCTTCCCAGTTCAGTCTTGAGATGCGGTCACAAATTCGACTCTCAGGCGGCTTTGTCGGCAGCCGCCTCGGTCTTTTCGACGATGCCCATGATGTCGGTCTCCTTCATGATCAGAAGGGTTTCGCCATCGATCGTGACCTCTGTCCCCGACCATTTTCCAAACAGAATGAGATCACCGACCTCGACATCGAGCGGGACCAGATTGCCGCTTTTGTCGCGCAGGCCCGGGCCGACTGCGACCACTTCGCCTTGCTGCGGCTTCTCCTTGGCGGTGTCTGGAATGATGATCCCGCCCTTGGATTTGACATCGCCTTCCGCACGTCGAATGACGACGCGGTCGTGAAGTGAACGGAATTTCATAGAGGTCTTTCTGCTGCCGGCGCGTATGGCGGCTGCAACTCATAAATAACACTCGTGGCACTCGATTGATAGGAGTGCCAAGAAATATTATTCGCGGAGGAATTTTTTTGAGATATTCAGGAAATCAATCCGGCCGGATATTTTGTAATAATCAGGAAATGAATAGAATTTTATACGCCATCTCGCTTCATTTTATTTTCCTGAACGAAGAGTTAATTTGGCGTTTTTTATAGATAAATCAGAATTTATCTTGATTTAAACTCAATAGAGGCGCAATGATAGGTCTCGTCGATTTGGCCAACTTGGCTTCGCGGTGTCAGAGACCTACGACCCGCCATCACCACTGAATTCTCGACAGCGATCCATGACGTCGTTCCGGCGTTGAGTTCGCCTGTTCCGATCCGGAATGAGCTTGGCGCTGACCGCGGATGTACCGGCAGCCTCGAGTTCGTCCGGTTCGGATCTCAACGATACAGGAAACGCATCGGTGTATTCCTGCGGAGGCCTCAGCAGTGACAAGTCGCACCACACAAACCGTCGTCCGCTTTTCATCCCCATTCCGCCTGCCCGGTTTCGACGCGGCGCAGCCAGCCGGAGAATACCGCGTCGATTATGACGAGGAATTGATCGGAAGCGTTTCCAGGCTTGCCTGGCGACGGGTCGGCGCCTTCATCCACCTGCCGGCGATCGCCGCGCAGAGTTCGACGCAGCAGATGATGCCTATCCACCTGTCAGATCTCGAAACCGTGCTCGAAAAGGACCACAAACCGTCATGACCGCTACGCGCATCCCGCAACGCAATGGACGCTCAGTCCGGCGCGAGGCAGCAACACATATCTTCAAGGTGGGGCAGACTGTCCGGGTGAAGGACGGGTTCTTGGTCGTTCCCTCCAAGCTTCCCGACACATACCGCATTACCGCCACGCTGCCTCTGAGAGGAAATATGCTGCAATACCGCATCCGTAGTGACGATGAACGTCATGAGCGGGTCGCGACGGAAGATAGCCTGGAACTGGTAAACCTATCGCCCGCCGGCAGCGGCGCAACACTGATCGAGAGGACGTTTGGCCAAGGCCGCGGCCCGAATGACGAAAGGTTGACATCGTGAACAGCCATGGAGACGAAGCCGAACGAAGACGGAATGCATTTGCCGTCCACACATGGGAAGCGCCCGGCCGCTACTCCATGGAGATCGAACACGACCGCCGGATCGAATCCGCCCGTTCGTGGACCGTCTATCGTGTTTCTGCAAGCGTTCCCGTACACGCCGACCATGCCATGATCGGCAAGAGCCGTTCGGAGGCCGGGAAAGACATGATGTCCTTCAATCTCCTCAACATAGGATACCGGAAGGAATGGTTGAGGCTGTCGGGCGCCGCTCGGAGTGCTCGTAAGAGCCCGCCGGTCCAACCATGGCGCTAGCGTTTCTGAACCAAAGCCGTAGCTTCGATGCGGCGAGAAATGCTGTGCGCTTCGTCGGCCATGACGGCATGTTCCAGGTGTTGTTCTTCATCGAGGTTGGCGCGCTGGCGAAATCCGATGCCGCCTTGCAAAGAACCGAGCCGTCGGAAACGAGGTGGCTTTCCTCCTTCGACGCCCTGCGCAACTCCATTCAGGACGTGGCGCACAAAGCCTATTCCTACCGCCGCCGCGCCTTTTATACTCTAACTGCGGCGGATTTCCGCTAGACGGATCCGGACGCGCGAGAACGCTCCATGTTGATCCGTTACGGCTATGAAATGACGCTGACCTGCCCACAACCGACCGCATTGGTATGTCTGTTGTCGGTGCATGAGGATCGTGCGGCCGACATCAGAATTCCGGAAACGGTATTCACCACGCCCGATGTTCCCACTTCGACTTATCGCGACCTCTTCGGCAACCGCTGTCTTCGGCTGGTTGCCCCGACGGGCGACCTGACCATATGGGGCGATGCGACGATCGAAGACGACGGCAAACCGGACAGGTCGCTGCCAGGCGCCAGGGAAGTCCCGGTTTCGGAGTTGCCGGATGATTGCCTCGTCTACCTGATGGGCAGCCGCTATTGCGAGACGGATCGTCTCAGTCAAATTGCGTGGGATATGTTCGGCACCGTCTCACCCGGCTGGGGCCGCGTTCAGGCGATCTGCGACTTCGTTCACGGCCATATCCAATTCGACTACATGCAGGCGCGATCGACGCGGACAGCCTTCGAGGCGTTCCACGAACGCGTCGGCGTCTGTCGCGACTTTGCGCATCTCGCGGTGGCGTTGTGCCGTTGCCTCAACATTCCTGCCCGATATATCAATGGCCATCTCGGTGACATCGGTATTCCCGTCGTCGATCCGATGGACTTCAGCGCCTGGATTGAGGTCTTCCTTGACGGTGCATGGCATGCATTCGATCCGCGCAACAACACACCACGGATCGGTCGCATCATCGTCGCACGCGGGCGCGATGCCGCCGACATACCGCTCATCAATTCCTTCGGACCGCATGTGCTGAAGGCGTTTCGAGTCTGGACCTATGAGGTGACGGAGCTGCACCAGATGCAAAGCGTCGCCGAGGGCGCTGTTTAGAACGAGACCTGGGTGGATGCGGCAATGTCCGGCCGCAGGCTTTGCCGCAGGCGGCAGCGGTCGTGGGGCTGCCTATCCCACACATTTTTGCGCGACATGCTTTAGAACAGCGGTTGAAAGATGTTGGCGTCGAGCCATCTTGGGTGTGAGCAGTCATTAGCGGAAGATAGGGAGTTTCGCAGTCCATGTTCGATCACATTTCCATCGGCGTAAAAGACCTCGAAAGAGCCCGCCGTTTCTACGATGCGGCACTGGCGCCGCTCGGATATGAGCGCCTCTCCAATTCCGACACCATGATCGGCTACGGGCCGGAAGGGGTCGGCCTTTGGGTGATGCAGGTCGAACAGCCTGTTGTTGCCGACATGCGATCCGGGCTGCATTTCTGCTTCGTCGCCCCGAATGAGGCTGCGGTCGATGCCTTTCACGCGGCGGCCGTCGCATCCGGCGGCACGGATAATGGTGAACCGGGTATCCGGCCGGATTACGGGCGCTTCTATTATGCCGCCTTCATCATCGACCCCGACGGCTATCGCCTCGAAGCTTATTTCCACAAAGGCGAGCTATAACGGACCGTCAGGCAGCGGCTCTCGGAATGGATACGCAGCAGCCGGAAGCTTCGAGCGCCTTATTGGCTACATCGATGAACAGACGACGGAACCAGCGCGCCCGGCCGTCCGTCTGGTCGACTCGGCGATAAAGCATCGTCACGGGATCGGTCGGCAGCGAAAGCGGCGGCTCGCAAAGCATCAGCCCATGTAACTGCGCCATGCAGCGACCGATCGATTCCGGCACGGTAGCAATGGCGGGCATCGCCTTCAGCACCATCGGCAGAGCGGAAAAGCGCGGGACGGTCGCCACCACCTGTCTCACATCGCCGGTGCGGTTCAGCGCCATGTCGATACCGGTCGAGGTGTTGCCTTCGAACGAGACGGTGACATGCGCGACATTGGCGAAATCCTTGAGGCTCAACGGCGCCTTCAGCCCGAGCTGAGCTTCATCGTAGATGCAGATCGAGACTTGGTCGAACAGCGGCGCGCGAATGTGCCAGGAGGCGGGTTCGTCATGCATCGCGACGCTAAAATCGAAGACGCCTTCATCCAGCCGGCGTGCGGCATCGCGCTTGTCGGAAGCGATGCCGATCAGCCGGGCGCCGGGTGAAAGCTGGAGAAGACGGGCGGCAAGCGGGCCGAAGAAGGCCGATTCAAGATTGTCGCACATGCCGATGCGGAACTCGCCCTGCCAGCTTGCCGGATCGAATTCGGCCTGCGGGCGGATGGCACGCTCGATGCCCGACAGTGCATCCTCGATCGCCGGGGCGATGGAAAGGGCGCGCGGCGTCGGCTGCAGGCCGCGGCCGACACGCACGAACAATTCGTCGTCCAGCGCTTCGCGCAGGCGCCGCAAAGCGGCCGACAGGCCCGGCTGGCCGAGCAGCAGGCGCTCGGCGGCGCGACTGACATTGCGCTCCTGCATCAGCACCGAAAAGGCCAGCAGGAGATTGAGGTCGATCTTGCGAAGCGTGGCATCATTCATCATCGTCAGTAATACCTGGCATAGCTACTATCAATTTGCAATAGGAAAGGAAGCTGTACATTTTCTCGTTCCCTGCCGCCCGGCAACCTCCCCCGATGAGGCGGCAGCAAAGAAGGAACGATTTCGATGACTCTTTCCAAATCGCGAAGCGGGGCGGGGCTGGCATTGCTGCTGCTCTGCACCGCCAACTTTCTAGACGCCATGGACGTCTCCACCATCGGCGTTGCCTTGCCTGCCATCCAGGCCGAACTCGGCATGGAGGCGACATCGCTGCAATGGGCCGTCAGCGCCTATGTGCTCGGCTATGGCGGCTTCCTGCTGCTCGGCGGCCGCGTCGCCGACGTCTTCGGCCACCGCCGCGTCTTCCTCTGGTCGCTGGCGATCTTTGCCGGCGCCAGCATAGCCGGCGGCTTCGTCGATAGCGGGCCGACGCTGATCGCCGCCCGATTGATCAAGGGCATTGCGGCTGCCTTCACCGCGCCTGCAGCCCTTGCGCTGCTGCTCTCCGTCTTCGGCGAGGGAACCGCGCGGGCAAAGGCGCTCGGCGTCTTCGCCTCTACCGGCGCCACCGGCTTCGTGCTCGGCATGGTGCTCGGCGGTGCCGCGACGATCTTCAGCTGGCGGGCGACGCTTGTCATGGGCGCGCCCGTCGCCATCCTGACACTCTTTCTGGCGCCGCTGGCGCTGCCAGCCGACCCCAAAAGGACGGGACCGCGGCCCAGTTTCGACCGGGCCGGCGCGCTGACGATCACGCCAGGGCTGCTGCTCTTCGTCTTCGGCATCACCAATGCTGCGGCCGCCGGCTGGCAAGCCTTCCCGACTTGGGGTTCGCTGCTGGCATCGCTGGTGCTGATCCTGCTCTTCCTCGTGGTCGAAGCGCGGCATGCCGATCCGATGGTGCCGCTCGGCATGTTCCGCCGGGCCAAGCTCCGGCATGCCAATGCGATCGCCGCTCTCTTCCAGGGCGCCTATGTCGGCTTCCAGTTCCTGGCGACGCTCTATTATCAGAACGTCATCGGCTGGTCGGCCTTCACCACCGGCTTCTGCTTTGCGCTTGGCGGCGTCTTCGTGATGTTCCTGGCGCCACGTTTTGCGACGCTTGCGCAAAATCGCGGCGCCACCGGGCTGATGGCGGCGGGTGTCGGCCTGCAGGCGTTCAGCTATATCTTCTGGGTGACAGCACTCGGACATGTCGACCCGATCCTGCTCGTGCTGTTTTCGCAGATCCCGCTCGGCCTCGGCTACGCCATGACCTACCCCTCGGTGCAGGTCGCGGCTCTTTCCGACGTGGAGGACGACAAGTCAGGGCTCGCCTCCGGACTGCTTTTCGCCTCCTTCCAGATCGGTGGCGGCATCGTGCTCGCGGCCGCCTCGGCAGTCTTCGGCGCCGCGCCGCATTTCGGCTGGAACCCCTATGTCGCCGGCATCGCGTTCGTGGCCCTGCTTGCGGTGGCGATCACCCTGCTTGCAGCCGCCGGTCCGCGGACATCGGCTGCCCGGAGGCCCATCTATCAGGCGGCGGAATGACCGTCATCGGCCCGCACCCTGACCGGTGCGGGCTACTCATCAACCGCAGCGATATTTGCTGCAAGAATCCCGTTGCGTTGCCTGGGTGAAAGGCGCATGGTCTCAACTTCGGCAGCCAGTGTACGGGCGCTGCCGACTGAGGGTTTTTATACCCTTGCCCCGATGAAAGGAGGACCGATGTCTTCCACTTTCGAAAAGCCGCATCTGACTTCGTCCGATCTCGACATGCTGCAGGGCGTGCTCGACGACGCCGGCTACGACGCCAAAATCCTGATCGGCAACGAACGTGTCTTCAACGTCGCGGCCATACTGTTGATCAGGCTGTTCGAAGAGGGCGTCACCTCGCCGGCCTTGCTCTCACAAGCGCTCGAACACCATTTCGGCAAGCTGAAGACGCCGCCGAAACCGGTAACCCCCGTCTTTAACCGATATGCGATACAGGGATTGCCCCGCGAAAGACGCGCTGTCGGCTAGAGCAGTGCCAGCAAAAGTGCGCAGCGGTTTTGCCTCCGGATAGCGCAACAAGAAAAGATTGAGCATTACCGTCACTTGGAGAAACCAGGAAATCCTCCTCTACATAATTCCTTAAATCGGAATCGATTTAAGGGCAAAATTATGCAGCAATTCAAAGTGCTACAGCGTCCTTTGCGCGTCTAAAAAGACGCACGGCTGTAGAGGCAAGCGAGCCGCCCGGCTCCGAAGGACTATTGTGCGGAAAACCCTCTTGCTCTGTATCTGCGTCGCAGCGGCCGGTTATTTCGGATGGGTGCAATTCGGGGCTTACCAACAACGGCAACGGGCTAGGGATCTCGCAGACATCGACAGGGAGCGCCGGGTGGCGCTCCTGGAAATCGATGGCTGCCAGGCGAAAGTGGATCTGCTTCTGTCGATGACAGACCGCCTGCTCAAGGCCGGCGGTATGCTGGTGCCGCTCGATATCGGACGGGACATAGAACTCTGTTTGGCCCGCGGCATCATGTCGACATCAGGCTTGGCGGAGATGGAAAGAACGAAGCTGATCCGCCTGTTTCCGGTGAATGACTAAGGCGATCGCAATCTTTCAGATCCGCTCCTCGCGCTTCAGCTCTTTGTTTTCACGCATGTCGTGATCGCAAAACCACTGCATAGTTTTTGTGCGACAGGCGTTATGCCCTGTGGAAATATGGCTTTCCTGCGGCGACGGCCTTAATGGCACCTCAATTTTACTCTATAAGGAGGGCTCGCTGATTTGGCCGATGCGGCATTTGCGGTGACCGGATTTCCGGCCCGCCATTTTCCCGATCGCGAAAGCATGGTGACGTCCCGTCTCAACGTCGGGTTTGGCTTTCGGTGACCTCTCCGGTCATCCGCCTCCAGACAGCGATGCGGTTTCAGCAGGCATCATTTTCATTCCATCCCTGCGGCCCGGTGTTGTCGGGTTGCCCCTCATGACGATCCCGCGATCTCGATCGCGACCGACAAACGGGGCGAATACCACGCAGGCTGCGGCTTTCAATTTCGATCTAAAGGGAGATTTTATCCATGGCAAAAGGACAGGTAAGAAGCAATCGCGAGGTCCGGAAGCCGAAGAAGGACAAGCAGGAAGCGAAGGTGGAAAGCACATTCGCCAACCAGATGAAGACGGCGACCAAAACCGCCCCGCAGGGCAGTGCTCCAAAGAAATAGAACCTCTTATCGAGCCGCCACTCTCGCCCTCGCTGCGCGTAACGGCGCAAGTGATAGCGCGTCCTGTCGGACACGCTGGCGTGACATCATCACCCATTGACATCTTCTCGAAAAAGGAATTGCTGCAACCATGACCACTCTTCATACAATGTACCACTTCGACTATCCGCTCTTCCTCATTCGCTCGGCCGTAGTGATTGCACTCGGCCTTTCGGCCATCGCGGCCTTTCACGGCGTCACTCTGTGATCGAATCTGCGCGCCGCAGCGAGTGCGAGGAAATCCAGGTGGCCCCTTTGGGCGAGTCTGACGAAAATCCGGAGCGATCCCGAGGGAATGCCGAGCTTTTCGCTGAAAAACGCTGGCTGAAGATCCTTGCCGGATATCGCCAGCCACGAGCCGGACGCAGCGCTTTCGAGCTTGTCGTCACCGTCATCCCTTTCGCGCTGTTCTGGGCTGCCGCCTGGGCAGCGGTTCATTACAACTTCTGGCCCGGCCTGATCCTCGTCCTTCCCGCCGCCGCCTTCCTGCTCCGGTTGTTCATGATCCAGCATGATTGCGGCCACGGCTCGTTTTTCGCCCGTCGCCGCGTCGACGACTGGGTTGGACGCACGATCGGCATCTTGACGCTGACGCCCTACGACTATTGGCGCCGGGCGCATGCGGAACACCACGCCTCGGCCGGAAACCTGGACGAACGCGGCGTTGGCGACATCGAAACCCTGACAATCGCCGAATACAACGCGCTGTCGCGTTGGGGCCGGCTTGGTTACCGGCTCTACCGGCATCCAATCGTGATGTTCGGGATCGGACCGGCCTGGCTGTTCCTCTTCAAGCAGCGCCTGCCTTTCGGCATGATGCGCTCCGGCGCCCTGCCCTGGGTCTCGACCATGGCGACCAATCTTGCCATCGCGCTGGTCGCCGCGCTGCTGATCTGGGCGGTCGGAATCGTCCCCTTTTTGCTGGTGCATCTGCCGACCGTGCTTCTGGCCGGTGCTGCCGGCGTCTGGTTGTTCTACGTGCAGCATCAATTCGAGGAAACACATTGGTCGAAGAAGCCGGACTGGCAGTTCCAGCATGCGGCCCTCCACGGTGCCTCGCATTACGACCTGCCGCCAGTGCTGCGCTGGATCACCGGCAATATCGGCATCCACCACGTGCATCATCTGTCGAGCCGAGTGCCCTACTACCGGCTGCCGGAGGTGCTGCGAGACCATCCTGAGCTTGCCGATATGGGCCGCATCACGCTCATGGAAAGCCTGCGTTGCGTCAAGCTGGTGCTGTGGGACGAACAGACGAAGCGACTGGTCTCGTTTCGCGACGCAGCGCGCCTCGCCGCCGCACGATAACAAGGCCCTAGAGCGGTTTAGCCTTCACGGAAGCGCAGAGCCGCTCTAGCCTTCTGTTCCTGGAATTGCTCCAGAGCATGATGCCGAAAGGTGTGAGCGGCTTCGCAGAGCCTTTCTCGAAAGGTTCTAGCGATAGCCCGTCACATCCGCCGGTCTGCCGGGCTCCTGCACTTCCACCATGTAGCGCCAGCAATCCGGCCGCGAACCGTCGATATCGTCGAAGCCATAGGTCTTGGCGATCGCGCCGCTCGATAGCGATTGTCCGTTCCAGCGGGCGCGGTCGGGATCGGCAGCGATAGCGGCAACGGCGCGGCCGACAAAATGCGGGGTTTCGGAAATGGCGAAATGCGGCTGCACCTTCGTCGCCTCGCGCCAGTTCTCCTCGCTGACGCCATAAGCATCCAGCATCATTTCGGAGCGCAGCCAACCGGGCGTGATCGAAACGGCGGTGGCGCCGTGTTTCGCCAAATCTTGCGCATGCGCCCAGGCCATGCGGGTGACACCGGTTTTGACGAGGTCGTAAAAGGGCGACAGCCGGTAATGGGTGGCATTGTATTCGGCCGTGCCGTCGGTCATCTCGACCAGCAGCCCGCCGGGCCGCTCGATCATCAGCGGCAGGGCGTAGTGGGCGGTAATCAGATGCGTCTCGATGCCGAGCCGCAGCATACGCAGGCCCTTGTCCAGCGAATGCTCCCAGACGGCCTTGTCCCATTCGAACAGTTTCTCGCAGCCCCAGATATCGTTGACGAGAATATCGAGCCGGCCGGCTTCGCCGCGAATGCGGGCGACCAGCGCCTCGACCTGTTCCTTGACGAGATGGTCCACCTGAACGGCAATGCCCCTGCCGCCGGCTGATGTCACCAGCTCGGCCGTCTCCTCGATCGTCTCCGGTCGCATATATTCGGATTGCTTAGCGCGCGTCGTGCGCCCCGTCACGTAAACGGTAGCGCCGGCGGCGCCGAGTTCCACCGCGATGCCTCGGCCCGCGCCGCGCGTTGCACCCGCCACCAAGGCTACTTTCTCCCGCAAGTTCGCTATCACTTCTCCATCCTCCACGCTAGAACGGCCTTCACGCCGTAAGCACCCGGGTTTAGCTCTTTGTTTTTACGCAATTCCGGACGGAAAACCGCTTCACACTTTTCCTGGAATTGCTCCAGCTAGCGCCGCTTGTATATAAACGAATGATCGTTTACATTCGAGGCGAATGCAAGAGGAATTTCATGCCGCGTCGCCGCACACTTTCCGATGAACAGCTTCTCGCCATGGTGCTGGCGCTGATCCACGTCGAAGGGCCGGAGGCGGCGACCTTTGCGGCGGTGGCGAAAGCGAGCGGCCTTTCCGGCTCGACGCTGGTGCAACGTTTCGCGACGAAAGCGGCGATGCTGCGCGCCGCGTTGCTTTACGCCTGGGACCGGCTGGATGCGGAAACGGCGCGGCTTGCCGAGACCGTGCCGAAAACGCCGGAAGGCGCCGTCGCGCTGCTCGTCGGCCTGTCGCAGGATTACGGCGACAATGCCGCCGCCTATGGCGAGGGACTGCTGGTGCTTCGCGAGGATTTCCGCGATCCGGTGCTACGTGCCCGGGGTGCGGCCTGGGGAGCGGCACTGACGGCGGCAATCGCTCGATGTTTCGGATCGGCAAAGGCGCCGGAGACAATCGCCCGGCTGATGCTGTCGCAATGGCAGGGATCGCTGCTCTGGTGGGGTTTTGGCGCAGACGGGCCGGTGGCTGCCTATGTCGAGACGGAACTGCGGCGCTTCCTCGCGGCAATAAAGTCCTGAGCCCGCCTAGAGCATGATGCCGAAAAGTGTAAGCGGTTTTCAGACGACGTCATGCTCTAACTCTTTAATTTAGAACAGGATTCAGATTTTAGGCCGACCCGGCCTAAAATCATCTTGTTTTAGGCTTCCTCTTCGTCCTTCTCCTCACCCACCGTCAGCGGCCAGTCGACGACATAATCCTCGAGATCGTCGATATCGATCTCATTTTCGCTGATCGCGCGGCCCCGCGCGGAAATGCCGGCGGCATGGACGGTCTCCGGGTCGCCGGAGACGAGCGGGTGCCACCAGTAAAGATCGCGGCCTTCATTGACCAGCCGGTAGCCGCAGGTGGGCGGCAGCCAGGCAATGTCAGGCACGTTCTCCTTCGTCAGTTGCACGCAGTCCGGCACGAAATCCCAGCGGTTCTCATAGCTGGAGCAGCGACAGCTTTGGCCGTCGAGCAGCTTGCAGCTGACCGAGGTGAAATAGATATCGCCGCTATCCCATTCCTCGATCTTGTTGAGACAACAGAGGCCGCAGCCGTCGCAGAGGCTTTCCCACTCGGCGACGGTCATTTCGGCTAGCGTCTTGCTCTTCCAGAAGGGCAGATCGTTCATCGTTCGTTTCTTGCAACAGCGGCCCGCAAATTCGCGTGAGCCTCATGCATCTCTCTTGTTATCAGCCGCAAAATCAATCAATTCTCAGTATACTCCTGGTACTCGGAGAATTCTCTCCTGGTATCGGAGAGCTTTGCGGCCATATGCGGGCCTCGCGCTTTCGTCAGATATGACCGAAGCGCGATCAGGCGGGAATACAGGACGTGCAGGATCCGGACAACCCAGAAAACGGGCCAGAAAACAGGCCCGGAAAAGCGGCGAACGAGGCGGCGGACAAGCGGCCTAGGAAGAGCCGTCACATTCTGCTGCGCATCGATTCCTGGATCGATTCGACCGTCTGGAACGCCGGCTTCCGCGCCGCCGAGATCTGGGAAGACATTACCATCTTCTTCCGCCGCTTCCGCGTGCGCGGCTGGAAACGCATGGTCTTCGAACTTGCCGGCGAAGGGCTGACGCTCGGGGCGGCCGGCTCGGTGCTGATGCTGCTGCTTGCCCAGCCGGCCTTCGAGGCGACCAAGGAGGATTGGCGCAACCGCGGCGATTTCGCCGTCACCTTCACCGACCGCTACGGCAACGTCATCGGCCATCGCGGCGTCATCCACCAGAATTCGGTGCCGATCGACGAGCTGCCGGATTCGCTGATCAAATCGGTGATCGCCACCGAGGACCGGCGCTTCTTCGACCATTTCGGCATCGATTTCATCGGCCTCTTCCGCGCCATGAGTGAGAATGCACGCGCCGGCGAAGTCGTCCAGGGCGGCTCGACGCTGACCCAGCAGCTCGCCAAGAACCTGTTCCTGTCCAACGAACGCTCGATCGACCGCAAGGTCACTGAGGCGTTCCTGGCACTGTGGCTCGAGGCGAACCTTTCCAAGAAGGAAATCCTCTCCACCTATCTCGACCGCGCCTATATGGGCGGCGGCACCTTCGGCGCAGCGGCGGCGGCACAGTTCTATTTCGGCAAGAACATCACCGATGTGAACCTTGCCGAATCTGCCATGCTTGCCGGCCTGTTCAAGGCGCCGGCGAAATATGCGCCGCATGTCAACCTGCCGGCGGCGCGTGCCCGCGCCAACGAAGTGCTGACCAATCTGGTGCAGAGCGGGCTGATGACCGAGGGCCAGGTGATCGCCGCCAGGCGCAATCCAGCCACCGTCGTCGACCGCAACGAGGTGGAATCGCCCGATTTCTTCCTCGACTGGGCCTTCGACGAGGTGCAGCGGCTGTCACCGCGTTTCCACCAGCATTCGCTGATCGTGCGCACGACGATCGACATGGGCATCCAGCAGGCAGCCGAGGATTCGGTCGAAACATCGCTGCGCGAATATGGCGAGGCCTATCACGCCAAGCAGGGCGCGATGGTGATGATCGAGAACGGCGGCGCCGTGCGCGCCATGGTCGGCGGCCGGGATTACGGCGAGAGCCAGTTCAACCGCGCCACCAGGGCGCTGCGCCAGCCAGGTTCCTCCTTCAAGGTCTACACTTATTCGGTGGCGATGGAGAGCGGGATGACGCCGCAGACGACGATCGTCGACGCACCGATCTCCTGGGGCAACTGGAGCCCGCATAATTATGCCAATCGCTATGCCGGCCGCATCACGCTCGAGACCGCCATCGCCCAGTCGATCAACACCGTGCCGGTGCGGCTCGCCAAGGAAAAGCTCGGTATTCAGCCGATCCGGGCAATGGCGAAAAACCTCGGCGTCGAAACGCCGATCCGCGACGACGTTACCATCCCGATCGGCACCTCCGAGGTGACGGTGCTCGACCAGGCGACGGCCTACGCCACCTTCCCGGCTGGCGGCTACCAGTCGCGCCGCCACGGCATCACCCAGATCCTCGATTACGACGGCGACGTGCTCTACGATTTCGACCGCGACGAGCCGGCGCCGAAACGCGTGCTCTCCGAAAAGGCCGATGCCTATATGAACCAGATGTTGTCGCGCGTTCCCTATGTCGGCACGGCGCGCAAGGCAGCCCTCGACAACGGCATCGTGACGGCTGGCAAGACCGGCACGACCCAGGCCTATCGCGACGCCTGGTTCGTCGGCTTCACCGGCAATTACACCTGCGCCGTCTGGTTCGGCAATGACGACTATACCTCGACCAACGAGATGACCGGCGGCTCGCTGCCGGCGATGACCTTCAAGCGCGCCATGGACTACGCCCACCAAGGTGTCACGCTGCGGGCCATCCCCGGCATCGAAAACCCCCTACCCTCGGACAAGGATCTCGCCAAGACTGCCGCCGCCAAGCCGCAGGACGGATTGCCGCAGCTTATCCGGCCGCGCATGCTTTCGGTTCAATCGACGGACATCCTCAAGAAGCTCGGCGAGAAGCTGAAGGATGCCGTCCCGCTCGCGCCGGCGAAGGTGGCGAGCGCGGAGTAGCCGGCCACGCCTGACGTCCAGATCTCCCATCAGCATCCGCCCGCATCGATGCATAGGCGTGGATTGCTGTCGCAGCTTGCGGCATGACGGCTTTGCCGCACATATGGCATGACCGTGGATCAATCGGCCTCTATGTCATGGCGTGGCATTCCACCCTGCCAGAATCAGTGGTAACCCTTTCATCCGATATGGTTTCCAAGGTCTTGACGTGTTTCGATTCCCCCTCTTTATCGCGATCACGCTGATCGTCGCCTTTGGCGGCGGGATCATGATTTCGCTTTATGCGCTGGATGCGACGCAGGGTTTCGGGGCGATCAAGCTCGGCGCCTGGGAGGCCTTTCCGGCGTTGCAGACCGTCGAGGCTGATCCTTATGCCAAATCGCACCGGGCGCGCGCCGGCAAGCTGCTCTATGGCAGCGCCGAGGGCCTGACCTTCACGGCGAGCGTCGACGACGACGGCGCGCGGCTGAATGCCGGCTGCCGCTATCGCATCAGCGGGCAAACACCGCCTGCCCGGCTCTGGACCCTGTTTACCGCCGACAATGGCGGCAATCCGGCGGCGGTGACGACCGGGCATCCCTCAGCGCTCAATTCCTGGACGGTGCTGCGCCAGCAAGACAGCAGTTTCTCGATCGAGATATCCGCCGTGGCGCAGCCGGGCAACTGGCTGGCCCTGCCACAGGCCGGCACTTTCCGGCTGGTGCTGACACTGTTCGACACTCCGACCGCCGGTAGTTCCGGCGTGATCGACCTCGCCATGCCGAAACTCACCAAGACCGGATGTGGCAATGCTTAGGATATTCTTCGCCGTCCTGACCGGTCTTTTCGGCGCAGCCCTGCTGCATCTCGTCATCATCCTGTCGCTGCCGCATTTCACCGGCAAGGATGCGGCAACCCGCGTGGAGGCAGAGGGCGACCTCAACAATTTCTACCTGCTCGGCAACCAGTATGACGAAGCCGGCCTTGCCAATGGCGACCCCTTCGTGCGCACCGCCGTCTGCTCCTTCGATGTCGAGGATGCGCCGGTGCATTTCACCGCCAAGGGCAATGTGCCCTTCTGGTCGATCGCGATCTACGACAGCGCCTCCAACGAGGTCTTCAGCATGAACGACAGGACGTCGGTCGGCGGTGCGCTCGATGTGGTGGCCGGCAGTCCGATCCAGCTGACCGACCTGCGCAAAAACCTGCCGCAGGAGCTGCAGCAGGCGATCCTGGTGGAAATGGCACGGCCGGACGGTTATGCCGTGCTGCGGACGCTGGCGCCGCAGGCGAGCTTCGATGAGGCCGCGCGCAACTTCCTGACGGAAGCCGGCTGCGAGCAATTCGCCGCTCGCTGAAGTTGAAGAGCGGTTACTTCTTGTTGACGCGCAGCGCGGGCGCCGGACGATGTTTCGGGCTCTCGGCCAACCGCTCGTAGCGGACGCCGGTGAACCAAAGGATCTTGGCTTCGCGGGGCTCCTTGTCCGGGCGACGCGGCGCCCGCGGCCGCCGATCCGCCAATGCGACTACTATTGCCATTCTCGTCTCCATGCACTGCCCGAGACGGATGAACTTGCGATGGATTTCACCCTGCCCGCCAATGTGCGAGCCGGCGCGTCCTGCAGTGCCGGAATGACCGGACCGAGGGCATTCGCGCCTTTCCCACGGCACTTGATTGAAATACCGTGATGCGGAGTTTCAACGATCCAACTACTCAAATCGCGTCGTTCCTATCCGAATTGAGCCACATGACAGTTAACAGTTTACTAATATTCAGCGGATGCCAAACACAGTTCACCTCACTTCTCCTTTAACGCTCGAAGAGTTGATTTGGTTTCACGCCGCCCGCGCGGATGCCCAGCCTGGCGTCGACGTATAAAATTAGAGATAATTCATATAGTTGACATTGGCGCGGCAAA
This sequence comes from Rhizobium leguminosarum bv. viciae USDA 2370, assembly GCF_002008365.1. Classification (GTDB taxonomy): domain Bacteria; phylum Pseudomonadota; class Alphaproteobacteria; order Rhizobiales; family Rhizobiaceae; genus Rhizobium; species Rhizobium leguminosarum. The sequence goes on along the minus strand of NZ_MRDL01000047.1, from coordinate 158,939 downwards.
CTCCCTGGCGGGAAAGGGGCGGTGTTGCAAAAATGCGTCATGAAAATATTTAATTGCGAGGCGCTCAGATGGGCGTATGTTCGCGCATGTCGATCACATGTTTCCGGGCACCGATCGATCGGAGATGTTCCCCGCTCTTGCCGGAATGCGGAGGGTAAGCGGTGTCTTTGTTGGTGAATTCATCCTTCTCGCCTGACGATCTCGACGTGCTGCGCAGTGCGCTCGATGCCTGGTGCTCGGAACGGCGCATCGACATCAAAAGCGTCGAGGCGCAGTTCGCGGCATCCGCAGCCCTCGACCTTTACCAGGCCGGTTACGACAGTCGCGAAAAGTTGCTGCACGCGCTGCGCGATCATAGGATCGCCTGAGCTTTTCCACCATCACAGCGGCGATGAGCATCGCGCAACGGCGCTTCCAAACCGATCATTTTTATAGTGCCGGCTAGCCATGCCGACACTCGCTTAGCGTGTATATTTCTGTTGCTTTTTAATAAAATCTTCAGCATGCATTAACCGTACCGGTGTAGGATTTGTTCATAACCGTATGGCCTGACATGCGTTCCGCCAGCGCATATCGGCCCTTGGTCCCCTTGTTCTGCGTTTTCGGGGTGTTTTTGTGCGTGACCGGTTTCGAGACCTAGAAGGCCCCTTGGCCGTCAGGAAAAAGGACGTGGTGTTAATGGCGACTGTCAGCAGTTTCGAGAACCTGTCTCATCCGACACGGTCCGAACTGCGCCAATTTGCCGAACTCTTCATGCCGCTGTTCCAGGCCTCCTCCGACGAGGCCAAGCGCCAGGCGGTCGCGGCGCTGTCCCAATGCGAGAACATGCCGGCAGCCGTGGCGCTGTTCATCGGCAACCAGCCGATCGAGATCGCGGCGCCTTTTCTTGCCGCCTCAAAGGCCGTCGCCGACGATACGCTGATCACCATCGCGCGCATGCAGGGTGCAGCGCATGTCAAGGCGATCGTCAGCCGCGATTCACTCTCGCCGAAGGTCATCGATGCTTTGGTGGCGCTGCGCCAGAGCCAGCCGCGGTCCGCGGGCGCATCGGCGCCGATCATGGAATCGCCGGCGGTCCCGCTTTCACCAGCGCCTGCCGAGACCAACGAGGCAGATGCGCTGGAGGAACAGCGGGTTGCCAATGAAGAGGCATTGCGCGAGCGCATCCTCGGGCTTGCCAGTCATCTCGGCCGTGCCGACGAGGACAGGCTCGGTCTGCGCACGCTCACGGACATTCAGGAGGCGCTGCTGGTGCGCTTCGCTCGCTCGCGCGAGGCGACGCATTTCGCAACCGCACTTGCCGACGCGCTTTCCGCCAGCCGCTGGCTTGCCGAGCGCATCATGCTCGATCTTTCCGGCCAGCAGCTCGCCACGACGCTGACCAGCCTCGGCATGAGCTTTCTCGACGCCGTCTTCGTGCTCGAAAGGCTCCATCCGCACCTTGCCGACCAGCAGCACAACGTCACGCGCGGCTGGATGGTGCTCGATGCGCTCGACCCGGAAGAATGCCACGAACGCGTCGAAGCCTGGCGGCGTGCGGATCGCTACACCTATAGGCCGGAAGCGCCTGATACGCCGGCGCCGGCAGCACCCGACCATCGTTTCATCCGCCAGGCGGCGCCGCAGCGCGACATGCGCGTCATGGGGCGGCGGTATCGCTGAGCTGGAATGACTAACCTCAACGCATGGTGAGCTGTTCGAAATGGCGAGGAGCTGACGCGCCTGGCCGTCAGCCGCCCTTGGCAAGCGGGATCATGTCCCCCAGTTCCTCCGCCTCCAACTCGACGATCCAGAGATCGGGGTCGAATTTGCGTTCGCGCTCCAACATCGCACGCACCGCTTCCGGTTCGCTGCGCGACAGGCGGATCTCGAACAGGCGGTCACCGGCCTGACCTTCGTCGAAGGCGGTCTGCGGCGCCGGCGCATAGAGCGTTTCCAGGCCGCTGCGGAAATGCTGGCGGATAAAGATCGCACCCGCCTCCTCCGCGCCCCTCTTCTCGACGGCGGCGAAATCGCCGCTGGCAAAGACGCGGCGCAGGAGGGCTGAAACGAAGATGTCGGCGCGTAGTCTCATTGGTGCGGTATAGACCGGCCTGTGGGCGGCGGCAATGCGGGGTCAGAGTCTGATCCCGGGGTCAGACCTTGATTGCCAGCCGCAATCCGCCCCAGTGCCGCCCGCGCACGGTAATCGGAGCGGAGATATCCTTCATCATCACGAAATTGCCGCCGCCCATGTCGCGCCTGTAGGTCTGGACGAGGAAAGGCGCGGTGCTGCGGCCGGCGGCAAGACCGACGCGATCGGCGAAGATGCGGCGATTGCGGCAATTGGCGGTGTTCCAGACGGTGTCGCCGGGCCGCTGGGCCTGCGAGAATTTTCGGTTGTGAGTCGGCAGATAGCCGTTCTCGTCGATCGCCGCGCAAAAGGCGATGCGCTCGTCCAAGGCTGTGACGGGTTCCTGGATCGGCGGCAGCAGGCGGTCGGTGAGCTCGGTAAAGGCTGCCATCACCTGTGCCGGATCGGAGCCGGCTATCGGCCGATAGCGTCGATCGAAGAGAGCATCGAGCCCGATCTGGCCTTCAGCGACGGCGCGTTCGAAGGCGCCGGAAATCTGTCTTGCCACCGATTGCGCTTCCTCGATCCAACGGCTGTCGGCGGTCTTGACGCCGGCGCTCGCCGTCAGCTGGATCAGTGTTTCCGACAGGCCGACGACGCTGTCGACGCGTTTCGCCGCCTGCTGCAGCCTGACATTCGAGCCAGCGACTTCGGCCGACATCTCGCCGAGTTTCTCGACAAAGCCGGCGCATTGCTGGTCGACCGCCTCGGTGGTGTTGGCCATGACAGTCGAACTGTCGAGGATGCGGGTGATGACATGTTCCATGCTTTCGAAGGCACCGCGCATCGCCTCCGACTTGTCACGCACGCCGGCCGCACTGTCGCGCGCATCGCTGCCGACGGCCGAGAGCCGGTCGATCTTCACACGCAGTTCGTCCAGCGTCTGCTGGATGGAGCCGGTCGCCTTCGAGGTCTGCAGCGAAAGCGCGCGGACCTCGGCGGCGACGACCGCAAAACCCTTGCCCGCATCGCCGGCGCGCGCCGCCTCGATCGCGGCATTCAGCGCCAGCAGGTTGGTCTGGCGGGCAATGGTGCTGATCTCCTCGGCGATATTGTCGACATCGGCAAGCGACTTGGAGAAGCCGGCGATCTCAGTGCCGATCTCGTTGGAGGACTGGACCATGTGGCCGATCTCGGCGACGGAGCCGGTCAGGCGGTCGGCCGATTCCTTCAGCATGTGGCGGGCCTCGGCCGCCGTGCGGTCGGTCTCGCGCAGCGACACGGCGACCGAGCGGTTGGTCTCGGCAATCGAAAGCGCGGTGCGGGTGACATGATCGAAGGCGGAGGCATGCCGGGCCGACATTCCCGCCATATCCTGGATAGCGCCGGCGATATCGACGAGATCAATGCCAAGGGTGAAGCTTCTTCGGCAAGGCGCAGCAAAATGTAGCGGAGCGCCTCGGGGTCTGGCCCCCCCCGCTTCGACCGCCGGTTCTCCGGCCAGATCGTCTATCGCCTTCAGCGCATGCATGACCGACGCTCCCCCGCCCCAATCAGAAAAGCTTCAGGCAACATGGTTAACAAGTTGCAAACAGCGGCGACACCTTAGACTTAGGTTGTAGAGAAATCAGACTCCGTGACTGTGGGTGGCCGTGTGGCGCCATCAGCTGGCGATGAAGCCCGTCAGCCGCTCGCTCAGCTGCCAAAGGCGTTCGGCAAATTCCGGATCGGTTGCCCAAGGGCGGACACCGAGCATCTCGGTCGAATCGCCGGGGACGGCGGTGGCGATATCGCAGTTCTCGCAATAGACGCCGCCGAGACCCTCGAGCTTCTCGCTGACGGCGCACCAGACGGTGGTCGACGCCCCCTGCTCAATCGTCTTCTTGTTGTTTTCCGGATCGATGACCGGCTTGCCATCCTCATCGACATAGCCGCTCGCCCTGAGGAAGTCGCTCGACTGGTGGCGGACCAGATTGGTGGTGACGATACCGCCGGGATGCAGCGAGAAGGCTCTGACACCGTGCTTCGCACCCAAAGCGTCCAGTGAGACCGCAAAGAGAGCATTTGCCGTCTTCGACTGGCCATAGGCGAGATAGGGCGCGTATTCGCGGTTCTCGAAATTCGGATCGTCGAAATCGACGCCGGAGAAGACGTGACCGCGCGAGGAGACGGCGACGACGCGCGCACCCTCGGCCTTCACCAGCGCCGGCCAAAGGCGGGCAGTGAGTTGGAAATGGCCGAGATGATTGGTGGAGAACTGCGATTCGTAACCACGGGCGTCACGCGTCAGCGGGTTCGCCATGACGGCAGCATTGTTGATGAGCAGATGCAAGGGCTCGCCGCTTTCGAGGAAGCGGTCGGCGAAGTCGTCGATCGACCCGGGGTCCATCAGGTCGAGCTTTTCCACCGCAAGGCCGGGAATGCTTTCCACGGCCGCCTTGGCCTTTCCGAGATTGCGGGCGGGAACGACAACCCTGGCGCCGGCTTCGGCGAGCACGCGCGCTGTCTCGAGGCCAAGACCGGAATAGGCGCCGGTGACAATCGCGACCTTGCCTGAAAGATCGTGCCCGGCAATGACGTCGGCGGCGGTTGAGGCCGCACCGAAGCCGGAACCGATGGGAGCTTGTGGGGTGGACATGGCATGCCCTCCGTTGTTGCATGATGGCCTTATGTACGCCCGAGAAACGGGATTCTGAATGCTTGCAAATCCCGATTTCCTGCTTCATCGTTCAAAAATGATCAGTGACCCGCTCTCCGAAATGCTCAATCTGCTCGATGCGCGCTGCCTTGTGTCGGGCGGGCTGATCGCCGGCGGCGCCTGGGCGCTGCGCTTCCCCCGGCCGAACCGGATCAAGATCAGCGCGGTCGCCAAAGGGCGCTGCTGGCTTTGCCTCGACAATGGCAGTGAACCCATTCTGCTCGAGGCGGGCGACGTTGCGCTTCTGAACGGCCGGCACTCCTTCATCCTGGCCAGCGACCTTGCCGTTGCGCCCGCCGACGCGGTCGGCGCCTTCAAGGAGAAGGTCGACGGCATGGCACGCCACGGCGTTGGCGAGGATTTCCATTATCTCGGCGGCCACATCGCGCTCGGGCCGCAGGGCATGGAGCTGCTGTCCGACGTGTTGCCGCCGATCATTCATGTGCGCGCCGCCCTTGCCGAAGCCGGCGTGCTGCGCTGGCTGCTCGACCAGCTGGTGCGGGAGATGGCGGCAAAGCGGCCAGGCGCCCTGCTCGCCTCGACCCAGCTTGCGCAGTTGATGTTCGTGCAGGTGCTGAGGGCGCACATCATGAGCTCGGCGCCATTGACGGTCGGGTGGCTCCGCGCCTTCGGCGACGATCGGATTGCGCCGGCGCTCCGGCTGATGCATGGCGATCCCGGCCGGTCCTGGCAGCTTGGCGAACTGGCAAAGGCGGCCGGCATGTCGCGCACGAGCTTTGCGCTGCGGTTCAAGACCGTGGCGGGGGTTGCGCCGCTCACCTATCTGATCGGCTGGCGCATGCGCCTTGCTGAACGCGAGCTCCGGGAGGGCAGCATGCCGGTCTCGGCGCTGGCGCTTTCGCTCGGTTACACATCCGAAAGCGCCTTCAGCAACGCCTTCAAGCGGATGACGGGTATGGCGCCCAGGCGCTATCGCGTGGCGATGGCCCGCGAGGCCGGGCCGATCGAAGAGGTGGTGGATGTCGAGGGCCAGGCGATGACGACGCATTACCGGCTGTTGAAGGCGGCATCATAGCGGCTAGATCGCGCCGATTTCCTTGAGTTTCTTCAGCACCGCCTGGTTCGGCTCACCGTCTTCGGGCAGGTTGTAGTGCTTCTGAAAATGGCGGATGGCCGCGCGGGTCTGCTCGCCGGCGACGCCGTCGACGCCGACATTGGCATAGGCCATGTTGGAAAGACCCTTCTGGATCTTCAGCACCAGGTCGACATTGGTGATTTCGCTTGATGGAACCTGCTTTGCCGCTGATGAGGCCGTTTTGACCGTCTTTTCAGCACTGCGGATCGCCGCTGCCACCGGGTCTTCAGCCGCCTCCTTCGAGCTTACATCTTCGGGCGGCTTTTCGGCGGGCACGGTCGAGGGGCCGGCGGCATCGGTCTTCAGCGCCGCCAGTACCTCCGGCGTCGGATCGCCGGTCTGGGTCATGCCGACGGTCTCTTCGAAGAAGAGAATGGCCGCACTGGTGCGCGGACCGATGATGCCGTCGGGTATGCCGTTATAGAGGCCGCGGCGCACCAGCTGCTGCTGGATGTCCATGACGAGCTGGCTCGGTTGCTGGCCGGGTGCGGCAGGCGCCGGTGTCGCGTTGGTGGTGGCGGTATCCTGCGGCCGTTCGATCCGGAAGGTGGTGACGTCGCCCTGCTGCTCCTCGGCTAGGCGACGGGCGCCGAGCACGGTCGGAGACTGCGGATCGCGGGTGCGGAAGATCGGATGCGGATGCAGGCCCGGCTGATACCAGAGCGCATTGGCGGCGACGAAGGAGAAAATGACGGCGAAGGTGATCGTGCCGCCGGCGACCGACGGATTGCGGCCGATGACGCCGCCGAGCGCGGAGGCGCCCTGCAGACTGAGCCCGCCCAGCACGGAGGCGCCCTGCAGGCCGAGTCCGCCGAGGGCGGCAGCGCCTGACATCAGAAGGCCCGGCTGCTGCCGTCCCCTTTTTCCCTTAGGCGATTTTCGCTTGCGCGCGGCCATCGAAACGCCCCTCTTCCAATTCTGCGCCTGTGTTGACCGCGCCCTTCAGCCGCGGCGGAAACTCGACAGTCGCGCCGTGACCGGCGTCTTCGGCGTGCTGAGCACCCGAGCCGTCCATCGCGATCTCGATGGTGATGATCGTGCCTTCGCCCGGCTGGCTGGCGATGGCGAAATACCCGCCATGCAGCGCCACCAGCCCCTTGACCAGGGAGAGACCGAGGCCGGAGCCTTCGAACTGGCGGGTATAATCATTCTGGATCTGGACGAAGGGCTGGCCAAGCAATGCCAGCTTGTCAGCCGGGATGCCGATGCCGGTATCGCTGACCGTCAGCTTGAGGATGCCGTCGCGCGCTGCCGCATCGACCGAGACGACGCCGCCAGCCTCGGTGAACTTTATGGCATTGCCGACGAGGTTGATGAGGATCTGCTGGATGGCGCGCTGATCGGCAACAACCTCGCCGAGGCCGCGCTGGATACGGCTCGTCAGGGTGAGGCCCTTGGTCTTGGCCTGCAAGGCCAGCATCGATTCGCAGGATTTGACGGAGCTTGATATATCGAAGGCTTCGAGGATCAGCTCGTAGCGACCGGCTTCGATCTTGCTCATATCGAGCATGGTGTTGACGACGGACAGCAGATGCGCGCCGGATTCGCGGACCAGGCCGACATATTCGCGCTGGCGGTCGTTTTCAAACTTGCCGAAATATTCGCCGATCAGGATATCGGAAAAACCGAGAATGGCGTTCAGCGGCGTGCGCAGCTCATGGCTGACGGCGGCGAGGAAGCGTGACTTGGCGTCGTTTGCCGATTCGGCATCCGCCGCGCGGTTCTGGGCTTCGTCACGCAGCTGCTGCTCGACGGAGACGTCGCGCAGCTGCGCAATGATGGCGGCAAGTTCGCCGTCGGCATCGCGCCGGGCCGTCATGTCCATTCGGAGATAGGCGAACTGGCGTTGATCGCGCGAGACCGAGGGCCGGTCGATGCGCAGATCGACGCTCTGAGCGTCCTCGCCTCGGCGCAGGTCATCAAGCGCCTGCAGGAAAAGGATGCGGTCGGAGACATGCACCTGCTCGAGGAAGCCCCTGCCCTTGGGATCGCGCATCCAGGCGAGGAAATCGCGGCGGTCGCGACCGCCGACCGTCGCCACACTGCCGTGCGGGTCGAGGAAGAAGACGAGGCCCGGGGTGGCGGCAAGGAAGAAATCCTCAGCCGACTGTGTGGCGATACCGGCCGACGAACCCTGACGGGCGAGCGCGATGCTGCCAACGGCGGAAAAGAGAAAGGCGGCGCAGACCATGGCGACACCCGCCGGCAAGGCGACGGCAGGACTGGTGACCGCCGAAAGGCCGATGGGCGCGGCAATGAGAGCGGCCGACGAGAACAGTACGAGGCGGCGCAGGATCGCGAGCTCGCGTTGGCGCACGGCTTCACCGCCGCCCGTCCGGGAGAGCCAGCTTGTCGCTGCCCGGTCTACGAGGGCCGTCATCCAGCCGCCAATGTTACTCAATACACGCACGCAATACCCGCCCGAAAGGCTGTCGATCGATCCGGACAATAGGCCTTGGCGACTTAAAGAAAGGATAAGGCAAAAGCGCTGTTCACAGGCTGAAACGGCTGAAATTCCCGTTTTGAAGCATCTGGAAGGCTCTTTGCCTTTTGTGGTTAATAGGGGGTAAGCGACGGATTTTCCTCATATTTCAGCATTGCGTTAACTCCTGTGGCAAGGCGAGCCGGCAAAAGTCCTGCAATTGCAAGCAGGTGCTGCCCTGATGCTTAACGGCGATCGCTCGCATTCGACTAAAATGTCCCTCAAATACCGTTCGCTAAAATTTGAACTAAATTTGCCGCAAATGCGCGTGAGTTTCGAAAAGCGGCATTCGCAACTTGGCGGTAGGGTGAAAACACACCGGACAACCGGCCTGATTCGGCGACAAGAACCGGACGGGGAAACAGGATGGGCGACGACAATGTGGTTTCTGATCAAAGGATCCTTCTGGTTTGGCCTCGTGCTCGTGCTTCTTTCCGTCTTCAGCACGGAGAGTTCCGACAAGCTCGCCAACGGCCCGCAATTGCAGCTTTCCGACGCCTTCACGGCGGCAAGCGGCGCTTATGACTATTTGACCGGCATGTGCTCGGAGAAGCCCGAAGTCTGCGCCAAGGGCAGCGAGACCCTCACCGCGCTCGGCTACCGGGCCCGTGAAGGTGCCCGTGTTGCTTACGAACTTCTCGACAGCCAGTTCAAGGACGAGGCGCCGGCGACCGCAAAGCTTGCCGAACCGCAGATGCCGGTGGCGCTCAACATGCCTTCCCTCACCCCGCCTGCCATCCAGGAAAAGGTGCGCGAGGCAAAGGCTGCGCTCAACCAGCCGATGCCTTACCGCCCGCCGGTCGAAGATGATGCCGCAGCCGAGACGGTGGTAACAGGCGCAATTCCGCTGCCGACGCCAAAGCCGGCGATCTGACGAAATTTTTCGCGGGCATTCGTCCGCAATACCTTTCGGTTTATAGCTTGCATCGGTGGTCCGCATGACGCGGAGAACCCCATGCCTGACGTGCCTGCCCTGTTTAATTCAGCATGTTGCTGCGCCGTGAGGATGCCCATCCCTCACGGCGTTTTTCTATCTTGGTTTACACAATTCCCGGCAAAACCGCTTCGCGCTTTGCCCGGGAAAATCGCTTCAAACTTTTCCTGGAATTGCTTTAGCGGTTCAAATCCGCCGGTCTTTCACCTATATGCACTTGTAGAGCATTTCCTGACGCATTCCGGACGCAAAACCGCTGCGCACTTTTGCTGGAACTGCTTTAACAGTGAAAGGCTTCTCCATGGCATCCCTCGACCAGATCATCGACGACTTCGCTTTCCTGGACGATTGGGAAGACCGTTACCGCTATGTCATCGAACTCGGCAAGGCATTGCCCGACTTGGCCGAGGAGAAGCGCACCTCCGAGAACAAGGTGATGGGCTGTGCCAGCCAGGTCTGGCTGGTGACGCATACCACAGGCGATCCCGACGACCCGGTCATGAGCTTCGAAGGTGATTCCGACGCCCATATCGTGCGCGGCCTCGTCGCCATCGTGCTTGCCACCTATTCCGGCAAGATGGCATCCGAGATCGCCGGGCTCGATGCCTTCGAGATATTCTCGAAAATCGGCCTGGTGGAGAACCTCTCGTCGCAGCGCTCGAACGGACTGCGCTCGATGGTGAACAGGATCCGCGAAGAGGCAAGAGTTCGCGCCGCGGCTTGACGGTGATGATGGCTGATCGGCTTTCAGAGCCACAGCCGATCGATTCCGGCAGCGCCTGCCTTGGCACATCGAATACATTAACACTTGCTGATAGTATAGGAATACATTCTAAGCCTGTCGGCAAAGCATAAGACAGGGTCGCTCACACTATCTTGGCGCCCGCCCGAATCATCTGCGAAGGCCTGAATACCAACGCCGCTCAGCTTTTGATTGAACCACAGGATCGCTTCAACCTTTAGCTTTAGCCGATTCCCGGCAAAACCGCTTCGCGCTTTGCCTGGGAAAACCGTTTCGCACGTTCCTGACTGGCTCCATCGAGATTATTTTCCTCGCCTTGAAAAGGCGCACAAAAAAGCCGGGCACAAGACCCGGCTTTTTGTCGTCGATGCTTTCGAAAAAGCTCAGCCGCGGCCGCGCTTGCGGCGCTGCCCGAGGCCCATCTCCTTTGCCAGGCGCGAACGCGCTTCGGCATAAGCGGGCGCTACCATCGGGTAATCGGTCGGCAGGTCCCATTTCTCGCGGTATTCTTCCGGCGAGAGGCTGTGATGCGTCATCAAGTGACGCTTGAGGGACTTGAAGTTGCCGCCGCATTCCAAACATGTGATCTGCTCGTCCTGTACGGACTTGCGGACAGAAACTGCAGGCTTCTGCTTTTCGACGATCGCCGCAGCAGGCTGCGGTACGGACGTGTTGCTCAGTGCCGAATGCACGTCGGAAATCAGATTGGCCAGGTCGCTGACCGGTACAACGTGGTTGCTGACATAGGCCGCGACAATGTCGGCTGTCAGTTCCACAAGCAGCTCCGGCGCATTGCCGGTCGCTATATCCGTCATATTTTTTCTCCTGTTAGCATGCTCAAACGGCCTTTGACTGACACGCCAAAGACCCGCCTCGTAGAAGCGAACAGCAAAAGCGCAGGAATCGACCTTCTGTTTCGAAAAACGCGAAATCCACCCCTAGATTCCGAAGAGCGTAACCTGTTCTTATACTGCCTGACCGGAAACCACTACGTCATGCTCCAGGCGATGGCCTCAGTTTAGACATTAAAAATCAAAACTGAGGGACTTGGAAGCAGTACGATTGTAATTCACAATCAGAACTCTACTTGCATTTTCAAATACCATCGTTTGGTCGAAACGCCAATTATTATTTGTCGTTTTTCTTGAGAAAAAATGACAGATGAAGAATTGAGGGGCTCTCCGGCAAGCTTTACTCACAGCTTCCTGTGCATAAGTTTTGCATAAATCTGGTAAAGTTGCCGAACAGCATAGGCTCAACGATCCCTGATATCGTCACGAACCGAGAGCGCATCGAGATCATATCCCGAGCGATGGGCAGCTTTGGCAAGCAGATGGGCAGACACCGGCGCCGTCAGCAGGAAAAAGATAAAGCCGGCGACGGCACGGGCGAGAATCGCCGCATCCTGCGAATAGAGGCCGGCGGCGAGAAGCAACAGGCCGGAGCCGACAGTCCCCGCCTTCGAGGCCGAGTGCATGCGGGTGTAGAGATCGGGCAGCCTGACCAAGCCGATCGCCGCCGCAAGCGCAAAGAGCGCGCCGACGAGGAGCAGCAGGGCGGTGATGGCAGCCACGATATAGTCGATCATCGCTTCTTGCCCCCTGCCCGCTTTTGCGTGTTGCCGTTTGCCGCAGTTGCGGACGGCTTCGATGTGATGTTGCCGCGCGACAGCACGAATCGGGCGAAGGCGACAGTCGCCAGGAAACCGACGAGGCCGAGCGAGATGGCGATATCGATATAGAGCGAAAAGCCGGTCTTGACCGCGATGACGGCGATGAAACCGATGGCGATGCCGGTCAGCATGTCGAGGGCGAGGATTCGGTCCGGCAATGTCGGGCCGGCAACGACGCGCCAGACGGTTAGGATCAGCGCCAGGCCGAGGATGACGAGTGCGGACGAGGATGCGACCGCGACGATGGCGGCAGGTGTGATCACCGGAAGGCCTCCATGATCTTACGTTCGAAACCGTTGGCGATATCACGCTTAGTCGCCTCGGGATCGGAACAATCGAGCGCGTGAACATAGAGCGTGCGGCGATCTGTGGAGACGTCGACCGAAAGCGTGCCGGGTGTCAGCGTGATGAGGTTTGCCAGCAAAGTGATCTCAAAATCGCTCGTCACTGTCAAAGGGAAGGCGAAGATGCCGGGTTTCAGCTTCATATCGGGCGAGAGGACGGTGACCGTGACCCTCCAGGCCGACAGCGACAATTCCTTCAAGAACAGCGCGGCGAGCGAGAGAACCGGGCGGACGCGAGGGATATGATACCCCTTGCCGCGGAAGGATTCGCGGATGATGGCCAGCGCCAAGGCCCCGAGCAGGACGCCGAGGACGAGATTGTGCAGCGAGGCGCTGCCGGTAACAGTGAGCCAGGCAATGGCAAGCAGCAGGTTGAAGAGGAAGAAGATCACGGCGCGCCTCCTTCCGGGAAGACCGAATGAAGATAGGCCTCTGGATCGGCAAGGCCGGCGGCGGCCGATTGCGACAGCGTCAGCAGTTGTTCCGGCAATATCCCGAAGCCGACGACCAGCACTGTCAGCGCGGCGAGCGGCAGGCCCGTGCGCCACCGCGCCCTAGACGACGTCAGGACTATCGGCGCCGGGACTATCGGTGCCGGGCGCCAATAGGCGAGCAGGAAGAGACGGCCGAAGGCGATCGTCGTCAGAAAACCGCCGACGAGGATCGATGTCGCCAGCCACCAGGCGCCGAGATCGAGCGAGGCCTTGACGAGAATGACTTTCGGCCAGAAGCCGGAAAAGGGCGGCAGGCCACAGGCGGCAAGGAAGAGCACGAGGGAGAGCGCGGTGAAGCCGCCGCTTTGCCGATAGAGCCCGCCGAGGGCCGACAGCGAAAAGCCGCCGCCGCGCCGGGCGATCTCGCCGGCGGCAAGATAAAGCGCCGTCATCAGCACCATGGAATGGAGCGCATAGAAGACCGCACCGCTGATGCCGCCAAGCCCGCCGAGGGCGACGCCGGCGAGCATGTTGCCGATGCCCGATATGACGACATAGCCGAACAGCCTGCGAATATCGTTTTCGGCAAGCGCGCCGAGAGCGCCGACGAGAATGGTCGCGGCGGCGGCGAGCGCGATCACCAGGCTCAACTCCTCGCGTTCCACCGGCAGCAGCATGACCATCACCCGGATCAGCGCGTAGATGCCGACCTTGGTGAGCAGGCCGGCAAACAGAGCGGAGACGGTGATGCGCGGCGTATGGTAGGCGGCGGGCAGCCAGAAATTGACCGGGAAGGCCGCCGCCTTCATGCCGAAGGCGAGCAGGAAGAGGCTTGCCAGCGTCATCAGCGGCGCCGTGCCGCGCAAATCCCTCGCCCGGGCCGCGATATCGGCCATGTTGAGCGTGCCGAAGGCGGCATAGAGGATGCCGACCCCGACCAGGAACAGGGTTGTGGCGATGAGATTGAGCACCGCATATTTCAGCGCGCCGTCGATCTGCTCACGTTCGGAACCAAGGATGATCAACCCGAAGGAGGAGATCAGCAGCACCTCGAACCAGACATAGAGATTGAAGATATCACCGGTGAGAAAGGCGCCGGTGACGCCGGCCATCAGCAGCATGAGCAGCGGGAAGAAGCCGTATCGCCGGCCGCTTTCGCCAATATCGGCCAGCGCATAGATGCTAGCGGCGAGCGCGGCAAGGGCTGCGGTGAAGGCCATCAGCCCACTGAAGAGATCGACGGTGAAGGCGATGCCGAAGGGCGGCAGCCAGCGGCCCATGACCATGGTCAGCGGCCCCTCGGCCGCGACCTTGGCGAGCAGTGCCGCATTGATCAGCGCCAGCGCCGCAAGGCCAGGGATGGCAAGCCAGGCCTGCAGGCGGGGATAGCCGCGCAGCATCAGCAGGACGGCGCCGAGCGTGATGCAATGGGCGACCGGCAGGATGGCGAGCCAATGACCGATGGGCACCGGGGCGGTGATCAGGGCGGCGGAGAGATCGACGGTAGAGGTGGGGGCGGCCATCAGATGGCGCCTCCGCTATCGCGAGAGAGGGCTTGCCATGGGTTGAGCATCCGCACCAACATCCGCCTCAATATCCCAATGGCGGCAGCGGCCGGTCGTCGGGCTCGGCGGCGCGCATTTCGCTGGTGTTGTCGGTGCCGAGGTCCTGATATGCGCGGTAGGTCAGCACCAGCAGGAAGGCAAGGAACGAAAAGGAGATGACGATCGCCGTGAGGATGAGGGCCTGCGGCAACGGGTTGGCCGTGCCTGCGGGCAAGCTGTCGAGACCCGCCGGGATGATCGGCGGCACCTCGCGCGTCAGCCGGCCGCCGGTAAAAAGCAGGAGGTTGACAGCATTGCCGAGGATGGCGATGCCGAGCATGATCCGGATCGAGAATTTCGACAGCATCAGGTAGATGGCGGCGGCAAAGAACAGGCCGACGAGGATCGCGAGAAGCGGCTCCATCATTCCACCTCCTTTTCCTCGAGCGCCAGTGCGATCGAGGTGATGGCGCCGAGCACGACGAGATAGACGCCGACATCGAAGAGCATGACGCTAGACAGCGGCACTTCGGCGCCGAAAAGCGTCGGATAGATCCAGAGGCCGGTCATGAAGGGAACGGCAAACAGGATGGAGAGAAGACCGGCCGCGGTCGACAGGAGCAAGCCAAAGCCGGCAATCGACAGCGGATGGAAAAGCAGTGCCCGGCGAACGGCACCAACGCCGCGGGCAATGCCGTAGATCGCCAGTCCCGAGGCAGCGATCAGCCCGCCGATAAAGCCGCCGCCCGGCTCGTTATGGCCGCGCAGCAGCACGAAGACGGAAAAAAGCAGCATCAGCGCGGTGAGGAACGGGGCGACGGTGCGGAAGATGAGGGTGTTCACGCGATCAGCCCTCCGCCGCGGGATCATTGGCGGCAAGCTTGCGCTCGCTGCCGGCGCGGATGCGGATCAGCGCCAGGATGGCAAGGCCGGTGACCGCCACGACGGCGATTTCGCCGAGCGTGTCGGTGCCGCGGAAATCGACGATGATCACGTTGACGACATTGGCGCCATGGGCGATCGATTTGGAATAGGCGTTGAAGAAAGCCGTCAGCGCGTCGTTGAACGGCGCCTGCGTCGCCCGCATCAGCAAAAGCGTGAACCCGAGGCCGCAGGCGAGCGCCAGCGCACCGTCGAAGAGCTTGCGGCCGAGTGGCCGCCGATCAGCGGGCGAGAGCCGGAGCCTGGTCATGACCAAGGCAAGGATCACCACCGAAAGGGTTTCGACCGTGAACTGGGTGAAGGACAGGTCCGGCGCGCCGAACAACAGGAAGATGATGGCGACGGCGAAACCCTGGATGCCGAGCGAGACGATCGCCGTCAACCGGTCGCGGGCGACGAGCACGGCGGCAAGACCGAAGGCGGCGATCAGGAAGACCGCCCATTCATGGAGCCTGACATCGACCGGCCAGGCCGGGAGACGCGGCAGTTCGCCATAGACGACGAGCGGGACGATGAGGATAGCGGCGACGCAAAGGAAGGTGCAGGTGACATAGATCTCCAGCCGCCCCGGCTGGAGGACACGCATGAGGCGGCCGGCGAAGCAGACAAGGCCCGATATGGCAAGGTCGAAACCGTGATCCGGCCCGCGCCCGGCCGCATGCAAGAAGACGGCCATCAGGAAACGGGCGCGCGCGAGTTGCCAGTAGACGCCGATACCGAGCAGCACGGTCAGGGCGGAGAGCGCTAAGGGCAGGCCGATATGCGGCGTCAGCGAAATATCGATCTCGACGGGTGTCTGGCGGATGGCGGAGGCGATCGGCGAGGACAGGACGGTGTGGGTGAAGGTCGAAAAGATCGCCGCGAGCAGGCCGAGGACGGCGAGAACGGCCGGGCCGAGCCAAAGCAGGACGGGCGCTTCGTGCGGAGGTTTCGGCGTCTCCACCGGCTGGCCGAGGAAGGGTTTCAGCGCCACGGCAAAGGCGACGGCAAACATCAGCGCATTGCCGAATACGGTTATGGCGGTAAAGGTGAGTGCGCGGACATCGCCGCCGACGAGTGCCGTATAGATCTCCTCCTTGGAGAGAAAGCCGAAGAAGGGCGGCAGGCCGGCCATCGACAAGGCCGCCGCAAGTGCAATCATCCAGGTGAGCGGCATCGCCCGCATCAGGCCACGCAGCCTGGTAATATCGCGCGTGCCGGTTTCGTGATCGATGATGCCGGCGACCATGAAGAGCGCGCCCTTGAAGAGCGAATGCGCCACCAGATAGAGCGTCGCCGCCTCCACCGCATGGTCAGAGCCGAAGCCGATCAGCATGACGAGCAGGCCGAGCGAGGAGACGGTGGTATAGGCGAGCTTGAGCTTCAGGTCGGTCTGGCGGATGGCGAGCGCGGTGCCGACCACCAGCGTCAGCCCGCCGAAGAAGGGCAGTAGGATCTCCCAGGCAGGCGTTGCCCCCATGACGGGACTGAGCCGCATCAGCAGATAGACGCCCGCCTTCACCATCGTCGCCGAATGCAGGTAGGCGGAAACCGGCGTCGGCGCCTCCATGGCGTTCGGCAGCCAAAAATGGAAGGGAAATTGCGCCGACTTGGTGAAGGCGCCGCCCAGGACCAGAAGGAGGGCTGCGAGATAGAACGGGCTTTCGCGCACGACATCGCGCGTTCCCATGAGCCGCGACATCTCAGTGACGCCTGAGATATTCCAGAGCAACAGCAGACCGGCCAACAGGCAGAGCCCTCCCCCACCGGTCACAACAAGCGCCTGCAGGGCTGCGCGGCGAGCCGCCGCACGCTCGTGATCGAAGCCGATCAGCAGGAAGGAAGTGATCGACGTCAGCTCCCAGAAGACGAAGAGCATCAGGAAACTGTCGGAAACGACGACACCGAGCATCGCGCCCATGAAGAGGAAGATGAAGGAGAAGAAGCGGCCCTGATCCTTGTGTCCTTT
This sequence comes from Rhizobium leguminosarum bv. viciae USDA 2370, assembly GCF_002008365.1. Lineage (GTDB taxonomy): Bacteria > Pseudomonadota > Alphaproteobacteria > Rhizobiales > Rhizobiaceae > Rhizobium > Rhizobium leguminosarum. Next base: position 142,050 of record NZ_MRDL01000047.1, on the reverse strand, counting down.
GAGGTAGCCGCCGGCATAAAGCACGATCAGGGTGCCGATACCGGTGATCAGCAGTGCGAAAGCCAGCGACAGGCCGTCGAGGAACCAGGAGAAGGAGAGATGAAAGCTCGGCACCCAGGAATAGCCGCCGGTGACGACCTCGCCGCGCGCGATCTTGGGAACGAAACGCAGGAAATGCAGGAAGGCGAGCAAGGGAGCGATCGCCAGGAGCCAGGCACCGTTTGCGCCGAAGATGCGGATGACGAAGGGGGCAGCAAGAGCGCCGACGAGCGGCAGACACAGGGCCAGAAATGTCAGAGCCGTGACATCGGCCATGTCCCCTCCTCTACTGCATAATTCTCTACTGCATAATTCAAAATGTTACAGTCCTTCGCACGTCCGACAAGGCGCGCGGCGCTGTAAAGGCAACAGACGAAAAGCCAGAGAAACCCAGCCTGTCTTCTGGCTTAGGCGAAACGGGGGAGCGTCTCAAGTGATTTCGGCCGCAGGCCCCACTGCATGGCGATGTTCGAAGTCGATCAGGCCATCGATCGGGAAAGACGCGACAGCAGCCGGGCGATGCAACCGTGCAGGATGAAGACCACAAGCGTCAGCGGCCAGAGCAGGCAGGCGAAGAGTCCGGCGAGACGATGGAGCGTAAAGCCGTCATGGTTGGCCCAGCCTTCCAACAGCGTGACCGCCATGGCGGCCACGGCCACCAGGCCGTAGAGCAGGACGATTGCTGCCTCAAACACCAGTGATTCTCCAATGCACGTAACATTAACCCTAACAGAAAACCCCTAACGGATGTAAAAGCAAGCGTCTTCCTCCAATTGCGGTATGCCGCCAATCTGATGGCGCGGCGCTGGAGACTTGATGAAGTGAACGCGGCGCACCACATTTTGCGCAAACGGAACCGCCCCTCGGCGAAAGGAGCACCTCATGTCCGAAACTGCGACCACCGCCAAGATCCACAAAACCGATGACGAATGGAAAGAGCAGCTCACCCCCGAGCAATACCGCATCACGCGCCAGCACGGTACCGAACGCGCCTTTACCGGCCCCTACTGGGACTCCTTCGAGACAGGGCTTTACCGCTGCGTCGGCTGTAATGCGCCGCTTTTCCGCTCCGACACGAAATTCGATGCCGGCTGCGGCTGGCCGAGCTATTTCGAAGCAGTGTCGCCCGAAGCGGTGACGGAGCATCGCGACACGGCCTTTGGCATGGTGCGCACCGAAATCCGTTGCGGCAGCTGCGAAGCCCATCTCGGCCACGTCTTTCCCGACGGGCCACCACCGACCGGCCTGCGCTACTGCATCAACGGCCATTCCATGGTGTTCGAGCCCGGGAAGTAGGCGCGCAGCCCCGCAATCGGCAAGCGGCCCATTCCGATGTGATGGGCCGCTGACTTCCTCCGTCGTAGACGCTATCGACGGATCGGCGATACCAGGAGAAGGCCGATGGCGCGCGATATCCTGAAGACCGAGCGGCTGACGCTGCGGGAGATCACGCCTGCCGACCTGCCGTTTCTCCACCGCATTTTCGGCGATGCCGAATGCATGCGGTATTACCCCGGCATCAAGAGTTTCGACGAAACCGCGCGCTGGTTCCAGAGGCTCGCCTTCGACAGTTATACCAGTCACGGCTTCGGCCTCTGGACGGTGACGGACCGGCAGAGCGGCACATTGCTCGGCGATTGCGGCATCACGCTGCAGGAAACCTCCGCGGGCCTGGAACCCGAGATCGGCTATCATCTGTGGCGCGACCATTGGGGCAAGGGCTATGCGATCGAGGCGGCCGCCGCCTGCTGCGACCACGCGCTTCATGACCTTGGCCTTGCGCGCATCGTCTCCATCGTCAGGCCCGACAACATTCCCTCGCAACGTGTTGCGGAGCGGGTGCACCGGCGGCGGGAAACATTCGCCAAAACAGGCAGCCCCGATGGCGGCATAATGGAATTCTACCTCTACATCACGGACCGGACATAGAGCGGTTCAGACCCGCCTGGTTACTCGCGCTCGGCTGGACAGGGCCAGGTCGTCGGGGCGGAGAGGCCGGCCGGCAGCTTGGTCGAGGCATCGCCGCAGGCAAGGTCGATCTGGGCCTGTTCGAGCCCTGCTGCGGCCGAGAGGTCAAGGCCTTCGATGCGCGTGAGGAACATGAAGGCGCGATCGAACATCGGCGTGGTTTCGAAGGTCGCGCCGGAGAGATCGGCACGGGAGAGATTGGCGAACGAGAATTTCGCACCCGTCAGCACCGCTTTGTCGAAGTCGGCGCGGCCGAGCTCGGCCTTTTCGAAGCTCGTGCCGGCGAGCCGGGCGCCGGCGAAATTGGCCCGCTGCAGCTCGGCGCCGGCAAAGGAAGCACCATCGGCGGCGATATTGGCGAAGCTGGAGCGATAGGCCTCGATCTTGGCGAAGTTGGCGCCTTCAGCGTGTGCGCCCTCGAGTGAGGCGCGCACCAGCGTCGCTTTCTCCAGGTTGGCGGATTTGAAGTTGGCGCCAGCGAGATCGGTCAGCGAGAAGTCGGTGCCGACGAGATTGGCGCCTTCGAGATCACTGCCCTGCAGCATCAGGTTCTTCTTGGTGCATTCCTGCCAGTCGAGCTTCGGCGAGGCCATGCTGCCGCAATCGGCGGCCCGGGCTACAACCGGCGGAAATGCCAGAAGGACGAGGGCAAGGAGACCGAGCGACGATCTTTGCATTGCCATTGAACTATTCACCCCCATGACGCTTACATGACGCTTTCAGGCCGCATTCCGCGAAGCAGACTGCGTCCACATTCTTACACAGCTCAGACTACAATAAAAAGATGGTGCGCGCCGTTCACAATGGCTTTGCCGGATGGGTCTGGGGCTTTGCCGGGCAGGTGGATCAATCCACCTTGCCGGGCAAGCGAAGTTCCATGCAAGTCAGGTCCAGCCAGCGGCCGAATTTGGTGCCGACCTCGGAAAATCTGCCGGCGATACGGAAACCGAGCTTTTCGTGCAGCCTGACCGAGGCGGTATTGTCAGCCTCGATACCGGCGATCATCACATGGATGTTGCCGGCCGCAGCACGCGCGATCAATTCCCGCATCAGGCGCTCGCCGATGCCCGCACCGCGGCAATCCTTGTCGACATAGACGGAATGCTCGACCGTATGGCGGTAGCCGTCGAAGGCCCGCCAGTCGCCATAGGAGGCGTAGCCTGCGACCTTGCCCGACATTTCGGCGACGATGACGGGAAAGCCCCGCGCCTTGCGCGCCCTGAACCATTCCAGCCGATTTTCGAGATCGACCAGTGTGTCGTTCCAGATCGCCGTCGTGTGCTCGACAGCGTGATTGTAGATATCGCGGATGGCGGAAAGATCGGCTTCGGTGGCGTCGCGGAGGAGGACAGCGTCTGTCATGATTGCCCGGTTCGTATTGTCTGTGAAGGCGGCATACGCCCGACCCCGACAGATGTAAACGACCGTCGTTCAGACCCCCGGCGCCGACAGGCTGAAGCAAGTGAAGACGGCCGAATAATGCACAGCTGCGGCGGTGACGACGAAACCATGCCAGATGGCGTTTTGAAAGCGCAGCTTCTCCCAGACATGGAAAATAACGCCGAGCGAATAGATGACGCCGCCGATGACGATCAGCAGCATCGAGGCGGAAGGAATGCGCGAGGCGACGGGCCCGGCCACCAGCACGCCGCTCCAGCCCATAGCGAGATAAAGCAGGATGGCAAATCGGTCATAACGCCCGGGGAAGACGCATTTCAGGACAATGCCGACGGCGGCGAACAGCCAGATCGCGACCAGCATGAACAAGAGCAGCGGGTCGTCGGCGCCGCGTTCGAGGAAGGGCGTGTAGGTGGCGGCGATCAGCAGGAAGATCGCCGAATGATCGAAGCGGCGCAGAAACCATTTCGTGCGCGAGACCGGCCAGGCGTTGTAGGAAAAGGAAATGGCAAGCGTCAGCACCAGCCCGACCCCATAGATCCAGGCGGCCGCGAGCGCGCCGTAAGAACTCCAGACCGTGGCGTAGAAAATCAGCACGGTGGCCCCGATCAGCGCCAGCACGAGGCCGACGCCATGGACGATACCGTCGGCGATCAGTTCGTATTTATCATAAGCCCAGCGAATGCCGTTGAACTCGGCCATGCACGCCAATCCGTTTCATACCCCGATTGCAATCGTCGCATCGAACCGGCGGGCGCGCAACTGCGGCAAAGCGCACCGGCGGTAAATCTTCGTGACAGGCCGCAGTGGCGCAAAAATCAAATCTTCTGCCGGTCGACCAGCACCGAGCATTTGGCATGACGCACGACCCGGTCGGCGGTGGCGCCGATGAAGTAGTTGGAAAAGTCCGGAACGTGTGAGGCGACGATAATCAGATCCGCGCCGTGGCTTTCGGCGGTCGAGATGATGGCTTTGGCAGGCGGGCCGTTGGCGATCTCGACGGTTGCCGTGACGCCGGTGGTTGTCAGCAGCGCTTGCAGCTTGTCGCGGCTGTCCTGCATGGCGTCCTCGACCATATTGGCAGGCAACTCGATCGCGACATAGCTCGGCACATCTTCGATAACGTTGAGCGCGATGATCTCACCGCCGTCATCGAGCAAGGACGCGGCCTTGCGGAGGATCTTTTCTCCCTTTTCGATGCCGCCGAGCGCGATCGCTACGATGATCTTTCTGTACATGGCTTCCCTCCATGACTAGTATTTATAAGCTTCCTCTAAATAAGATATGGGCGCGTTGACGGCGATCAAGTGGGCGCAAGTCATCGTCAACATCTGTTCAACGCTTCATCCTCAAAAACGGGCCTTCTGTGAACAATCGGAATGCGCCATATAGGGATCAAGTACGGCAACCGAGGGACCAGAGGCGAATGAACCGGCGAAACTTCCTCGGGCTTGCCACAGGCGGCATGTTTGCCGCCACCGCCGGTACGCCTTCTCTCTTACAGGCCAATTCAGAGGCAGGAGAACAATCCATGACGACCGAAACTTCCTATGCGCTGACGCGGCCCGCCTATATCGACCAGTCGCATCTCGTCGTCACCGACCTTGGCCTCGTTTCCGGTTTCTATCAATCGATGCTTGGCCTGAAGGTCATCGAGAAGACGGCGAGCGGCGAAGTGCTGGGTGTCGGCGATCTCCCTTTGCTGACGCTGACGACCGCAAAAGATGCGACCATCGCGCCGCGCAATGCCGCCGGCCTTTTCCACACCGCCTTCCTTATGCCGAGCAGGACCGAGCTCGCACGCTGGCTGCGCCATGCGGCACAGAACAATGTCGCGCTCGACGGCGCCTCGGACCATCTCGTCAGCGAGGCGATCTATCTTTCCGATCCCGAAGGCAACGGCATCGAGATCTATGCCGACCGGCCGCACGAACAATGGAAATTCCACCAGGACGGCATGGTGGAGATGGCGACGCTTCGCCTCGACCTGCAAGCGCTCTATAACAGCGCGCCTGATGAGCGCTGGGACGGCATGGCGGTGGGAACGGCGATCGGTCACCTGCATCTGCAGGTCGGCGACATCCCGCAGGCCGACGCCTTTTACCGCGACGTCCTCGGCCTCAAGCTGATGGCGCGCTATCCCGGCGCGAGCTTCTTTGCGAGCGGCGGCTATCATCACCATCTCGGCGCCAATATCTGGAACAGCCGCGGCGCGACGGCTCGCGCCAGCAATATGACCGGGCTTTCGGACTACAAGATCCGTTTCAACGACAAGGCGACGCTGGATGCGGCGGTCTCCAAGCTCGATGCGCTGGAGATCAAAAGCGAGAAGCGCGACGGCGGCATATTCCTCAGGGATCCCTGGGGCATCGGCCTGACGCTGTCGGCGTAATTTCCAGGTTGCCGCAGATCAGCCATAGCGGTTGAAGACGCTCACGCCATGCGGGCAATGCCATCGGCGCAAAGACATGCCGGATGCACCTTCACAGGCGGTCGTTCCTTCAGGGAACCGGAACCCTATCGGTGCGTTTCCGTGAGGAAGCAATGGGGCTTCGGGGACCTCACCGCATGGGCATCGCCAATGGCATCCGCAAACAAGCAAAGAAAATCGCGATCGGCGAACGCCACACCAGCGCCTGGGCACAGTCGCTGAAGGAAGCTGCGGAAGAACTGCCGCCGCCTCCGCTGCACCGTCTGGAAAAGGATGGGCTCGACGTCAGCATGGCCTGGGCGATCATCGGCATCTTCGGCATTCTTTTTCTTGCCGCGGTCTACCTGATGTCGCTGATCCTCATCCCGATCACACTTGCCGTCGTCGTCGGCATGATCCTCGGCATGGCGGCAGAAAAACTCGGCAAGATGGGAGTGCCGCGGCTTGCCAACGCCTTCATGCTGTCGAGCGCCGTGGCGCTGGTGATCTTCCTGCTGATCAACTCGCTTGCCGACCCGCTGATGACGCTTGCCAATGAGGGCCCGGCCTTCGCCGAGCGAACCATAAACCGCGTCATGCCATATCTGGAACGCATCAGATGGCTGCATATCACGCCGGCGACATTCGAAAGCGGGTCGATGTCGATCGGTGCGCTGCTCGAAAACACCGGCAACGTGCTGCACGTGGTGACGAGTAGCCTGACGCCGGCGCTGGTGCAGGGGATGATCTTCTTTGCGGCGCTGCTGTTCTTCCTCGCTGGTCGGGTCAACTTGCGCAAGACGATCATCATGACCTTCCGCACCCGCACGCAACGCCTGGCGGCAATCCGTGTCATCAATGCCGTAGAGCAGGTGCTCGGCTTCTATTTCGCCACGGCCTCGCTGATCTATGTCGGGCTCGGCGTCGTCATGACTGTCATCGCCTATGCCGGTGGGCTGTCGGCCCCGGTGCTCTGGGGCTTCTTCGCCTTCCTGTCGAGCTTCATCCCCTATCTCGGCATCACGCTGATGACACTTGCCGTCGCGGTCGCCGGCATCCTGACCCATGATGGCATCCTCATCGGACTGATGCCGGCGGCAGCCTTCTTCACCGTGCATCTCCTCATGGAGAACCTGATCTTCCCGGCGGTGATGGGACGGCGGCTGGAAATCAATCCCTTCGTCGTCTTCCTCGCCATCCTGTTCTGGACATGGATGTGGGGTGCCGTCGGCGCCATGCTGGCGCTGCCGCTTTCGCTGATCGTCATGACTATTATCGACGAGTTGCTGATCGAGGAAAAACCGCAGCCGCAATTGCCGAAATAATCAACCGGGGAAACCTTCGTGGCAGCTGATCTCGACCTTACCGAATCCGATCATGACCAGATGGTCAGCGGCCGTTCTCTCTGGGGAAAAAGCGGCATTCGGCCCGAATGGCGGCCGATCGAGCAGAGCTTTTCCACCGACATCGCCGTGATCGGCGGCGGCATTACCGGCGCATTGGTTGCCGAACATTTGACGGCCCGCGGTTTCTCGGTTGTTGTCATCGACCGGGAGGAGCCCGGTTTCGGCAGCACCGCGGCGAGCACGGCGATGCTACAATGGGAAATCGACAGCACCCTCACCGAGCTCGAGGATTATTACGGTTTCGAGCGTGCGGCCGGCATCTACCGCCGCAGTGGTGCCGCGGTCGCCGGCCTTTCCAAGCTGATCGCCGCAAACGAGATCGCCTGCGGCTTCCGGTCGCGCAATACGCTCTATCTGGCTGATGGCCGCGAAGGCGCGCGCAACCTGCTGGAGGAGCGCCAGCTTCGTCGCCGGGCGGGCCTGCCCGGCGTCTATCTCGAACATCCCGATCTCTTCACACAGTTCGAACTCGACCGGGATGGTGCGATCTATTCGCCGGGTTCGGCGGAATGCGATCCGCTGCTTCTGACCTGGGCGCTCCTGGAGATGGCCGTCCGGCGCGGCGCGCGGCTGGTCAACGCTTCCGTGGCTGCGCTTCACAGCGAAGGTGACCGCGTCATGGCGGAGACGGATGGAGGCCACGTCATCGAGGCGCGGCATGTCGTGCTTGCGACCGGCTATTCGATGCCGGGCCTCGACATGCCGAAACTGCATCGGTCGAGTTCGAGCTGGGCGCTCGCCACCGTGGCGCAGGACCCGGCAAATTTCTGGCGCGACAGGGCGCTGATCTGGGAGGACAGCCACCCCTATCTCTACATGCGCACGACACCGGATAATCGCATCGTCGCCGGCGGCGAGGATGACGATACCACGGATGCCGAGGTACGAGATCGGAAGCTGCCGGCCAAGATCGTCGCAATCCAGGAGAAGATGAAGCGGCTGTGGCCGAAGGCGGATACACGCGTCGCCCATGCCTGGTGCGGCACCTTTGGCGAGACGGCCGACGGCCTGCCGCTGATCGGTCCGGTGCCGCAGATACCACATGTGTTCGCAGCCTATGGCTACGGCGGCAACGGCATCACCTTCTCCTATCTCGCCGCGCAAATGATCGGCGCCATGCTGGCCGGCATGCAACGGGATTGGTTCGAGGATTTTGCCGTCGACCGCGACGGACCGGGTTTAAGAACGCTGCACGAGCGCTTCCGACCGGAAATCATGCTGCGTTAAATCTGGTTCGAGACGGAAGAAGCTTCGGCCGCTATTCGGTCGTCTTGTCGTCGCCGGTGTCCTCGACATCCTGGAGTCGGACGAATTGAGTCCCCTTGGCCTTGAGATCGACCAGTGCTTTGGCCACCCCCTCGCCGGCCGCATGGGTCGGCTGGTTGACGTGGGAGATGACGACGTCGCCGTCCCTGGCCGAGGCGATACGCTTTTCGGTGATCACAGCCCCGAGCAGCGAGCCGCCGTCGCCATTCACCGAATAACCGGCAATGCGATAGCCCATGGCGCGGATCTCGCCGATGGCGGAAAGATCATATTTGGCGGTCGAGCCGCGGAACCAGTGCGGCGCCGGGATGCCGGCAGCGACCATAGCGGCAGCGCCGCCTTCGACTTCCTGCCGCACCGCCTGCGGCGAGCCGGCAGATGCGATGCCATAGATCAGCGTCGGCGTGTCGACGGCCGGAATATGGTTCTGGCCATGATTTTCGAGTTCGAAGAGATCGGGATTCTGCAGGAACACGGCGACCGCGGCGGGATTGCGCTTCAGCCAGCGGGCGGTGACGAAGATCGTTGCCGGGATGCGTTCACGCACCAAGGTCGAAAGGATGCGCTCGTCCGCCTGCCCCATGCAGGCATCGAAGGTCAGCGCAACACGGGCATGGCCGGCGACATTGGAACGGGCGATATGTAGATGCGGCTCGACGAGTTTTGGCGCCGGCGCCTTCGGGGCCGGACTGACTGCAGCCGGGACCGGACCGAGCGCGGCCGACACGGCTGACGGGATTTCGTCCGCCAATGCAGCGGAGATGCTGACCAGAAGGAACGCCGAAGCGAGCAGGATGCGGTTCATACGATGGATTTCTATGATTCGAGCTGCCGATTTTAGCGGCGGCTCTCCCCCGGCGCCATGCGGCCGGTTGTCACCGCAGCCGCCTGGACGGACAGGGCAGCATCAATCATAGAGATAATACTTGTCCCACTTCTCGCGCGGCACCTTCTCGCCGATCTCGTAGTTGAGTTCGCGCACATTGATATGCTGCGGACCGGTGATGCAATTGTAGGAGAGATGGTACCAGTCGCCCTTGCTGCGGAAGACGGCACCCGGCGCGTCCAGCGAATTGTCGCCGGGGATCGGGTCCTTGAAGGTGTAGGCGATCACCTTGTCTGGCTTGAAGCCGGTGCTGTCCTTGTTGATGCGGCTCATCGCCTCGGTGTCGCAACTCTGTTCCAGGCGGGTCGAGGGATCGAGTTTTTCCAGCTGCTTCTTGATGGCGGGATCAACGGCAAAGGCGGGGGCAGCGAGGCTTGCGAGGGATACAAACAGGAGCAGACGTTTCGGCATTGCGGAGAAAATCCCTTACTGTTGTCCATTCTTCACCCTGCCACAGGCGGCTTGCCGGAGGCTTGGCACGTGCAAATTTCGCGCGACGAGAGCGGACTTTCTTAAATATTGTGGTGACATCAAGGCAAGGCGGGCAAAGTGTCCTCCTTGTCTGTGGAAGGTCATCCGCGCCCTTGCCGCACCCTTGCCGCTTGATCCGGGACCAGTGCGCCTCTATCTCTTGCCAACCCGACATTCCCACCGGAGCCATTCCTTGTCCGCTTTCAAGAGCCTGCCGACCCCGCCTGCCGCACCGAAGAAGCCCACCTCCGATACGCGCCACGGCATCACCCGCACGGACGACTATGCCTGGCTGCGCGCCGACAACTGGCAGGCGATGTTCAAGGATCCGTCGATCCTCGATCCCGAGATCCGCCGCCATCTCGACGCTGAAAACACCTATATGAACGCGGCGATGGAGGACACCAAGCCGCTGCAGAAGGTGCTGTTTTCCGAAATGCGCGGCCGCATCAAGGAAGACGACAGCTCGGTCCCGATGAAGGACGGTGCCTATGCCTACGGCACCTTCTATGTCACCGGCGGCGAACAGCCGCGTTATTTCCGCATCGCCCGCGACGGCAATGTCGCCGACGAGGCGATCCGCACCGTGCTGCTCGACGGTGACAAGGAGGCGGCCGGCAAGGCCTATTTCCGCCTCGCCGGCCTCGACCATACGAGCGACCACAACCGCGGCATCTGGGGTTATGACGACAAGGGTTCGGAGTTCTTCACGCTGAAGGTGCGCGACCTCCAGACCGGGCAAGACCTGGAGGACCGGATCGAGAATACCGGCGGCGGCGGCGTCTGGGCGCCGGATGGCAAGAGCTTCTTCTATTCGGCACTCGACGAGAATCACCGGCCATCGAAGGTGTTCCACCACATTCTCGGCCAGCCGCAGTCGGAAGACCGGCTGGTCTATGAGGAAGCCGATGCCGGCTTCTTCATGGGCGTCGGCGGCTCGCTGCTCGACGATGTCATCTATATCGACATCCACGACCACGAGACCAGCGAATACCGGCTGCTGTCGACCAAGGACTTGACCGCCGAGCCGAAGCTGGTGGCGGCGCGCGAGGAAGGCATCGAATATTCGCTGACCGAGGGCGGCGACGTCTTCTACATCCTCACCAATGACGGCGGCGCCAAGGATTTCAAGATCATGGAAGCGCCGGTCGACAATCCGGTGAAGGAAAACTGGCGCGAAGTGGTCGCCCACAAGCCCGGCACGCTTGTTATCAGCCACATGGCCTATGCCCGCCATCTCCTGTGGCTGGAGCGCAAGGACGGGCTGCCACAGATCATGATCCGCGACCGCAAGACCGGCGAGGAACATGCGATCGCCTTTGCCGAGGAAGCCTATTCGCTGGGGCTGCAGGGCGCGGCGGAATACGACACCGATATCATCCGCTTCTCCTATTCCTCGATGACGACACCGTCGCAGCTCTATGACTACAACATGGTGACGCGCGAGCGCACGCTGTTGAAGACGCAGGAAGTGCCGTCCGGTCACAATCCCGACGACTACGTCACCCGCCGCGTCTTCGCTCCGGCGTGGGACGGCGAGAAGGTGCCGGTCACCCTGCTCTATCGCAGGGATACCCCACTCGACGGCAGCGCGCCCTGCCTGCTCTACGGCTATGGCGCCTACGGCATCACCATTCCGGCCGGCTTCAACACCAACTGCCTGTCGCTCGCCGACCGCGGCTTCGTCTATGCCATCGCCCATATCCGCGGCGGCAAGGACAAGGGATTTTCCTGGTACGAAGACGGCAAAATGGACAAGAAGACGAATACCTTCAAGGACTTCGTCGCAGCGGCCGACTATCTGAATCAACAGAAGTTCACCTCTTACGCGAAGATCATCGCCGAGGGCGGATCGGCCGGCGGCATGCTGATGGGTGCGGTTGCCAACATGGCGCCGGAGAAGTTTGCCGGCCTCATCGCCGCCGTTCCCTTCGTCGACGTGCTCAACACCATGCTCGACGACACTTTGCCACTCACCCCGCCGGAATGGCCGGAATGGGGCAATCCGATCGACAGCAAGGAAGAATACGAGCAGATCGCATCCTACTCGCCCTATGACAATGTCGGCGCAAAGGCCTATCCGCCGGTCCTGGCGCTCGGCGGCCTGACCGACCCGCGCGTCACCTATTGGGAGCCGGCCAAGTGGGTGGCAAAGCTGCGCGACAAGACGACGGGCGACGCGCCGATCCTGCTCAAGACCAATATGGACGCCGGCCATGGCGGCGCCTCGGGCCGCTTCCAACGGCTGGAAGAGATTGCCTTTGAGTATGCGTTTGCAATCAAGGTTGCCGGCAAGATGTAAAGGATTCGGAGGAGCCGATGACGGTCTTTGTTGCATTGCTGCGCGCCGTCAATGTCGGCGGCACCGGCTCTTTGCCGATGGCCGAACTGAAGGCGATCTGCGAAGGCCTCGGCTTTTCCGACGTGAAGACCTACATCCAGAGCGGCAACGTGCTTTTCCGCTCGGATGAGGCGGAAAAGACGGTGGAGGAGCGGCTCGACGAGGCGCTCGGCAAGACGATGGGCAAACGCCCAGGCGTGATGGTGCGCAGCCGCAAAGAACTCGACAAGCTTGCCGCCGACGCACCCTTCCCCAAGGCCAAGCCGAACTTCCTGCTGGTCTACTTCCTGCCCGAAAAGCCGCCCGGCGATGCGCTGGAAAAGATGGTGGCGCCCGACGGCGAGGAGGCGAAACTCGCCGGCCGGGAAATCTACGTGCATTATCCCAACGGCTCCGGCCGCTCGAAGCTGAAACTGCCGGCGCTGAAGCCTGGGACCTCGCGCAACCTCAACACCGTGCGCAAGCTCGCGGAAATGGCCGCGGCGATGGAAGGCAAGGACTGACGCCCAAAAAGCTAGTGCGGCTCTGCGCCTCCATGAAAGGCTGAACCGCTCGACGCCCTCGGCATCTCCGCCACCGGCAGGAAGAGCATCTTCACGAAGGTGCGGAGCATCAGCACCTGTTCGGCCAGCGTGTTCGGCTCCTTCAGCGTCTTCGACAAAACGATGCCGCCTTCCAGGACTGAGGACACCATGTCGGCAAGCTGGTCGACGTCGACGGGTTCGCGCAGCGGATAGACGGCCACGATTTCCCGGATCATGCGGCCGAAGCGGCGCCGCCAGGCAAGCACCGCATTCCGGTTGATCTCCTGTATCTCGCGGTCGAACAGCCGCTCGTAATAGCAGATGCCCGCCACAAGACAGCCCGGATGGCCGTTCGGCAGGTCGGAGAGCAATTCGGACAGCAGCTTCAGGCCGAGCAGGAAGGACTGCAGCGGATCGTCGACCAGATCGCGCGCGCGGCTGAAGATCTCGTCGTAGATGCGCTCGTCATTTTCGATGTAACGGTTGAGCAGCGCCTTGGCGAGCTCGTTCTTGTCTCTGAAATGATAGAAGAAGCCGCTCTTGGTGATGCCGGTCTCGGCGATCAGCTCCTCGATGGATGTGCCGCCGAAACCCTTCTGCAAGACTGCCGCTTCGGCCACATCGAGGATGCGGGTCCGCGTTTCCTCGCCCTTTCGCATGTCCCCTCCTGTACCGACGGTACAGTTTTCAGCGCCGCACCTTCAGGCTTGCTTGCGCCCCCGGCAGCATCGGTTGAAGCAAGCAATTGATATCAATCGGCAAAAACCAAAACCACCTGGAGTATACCGCAAGTCGTCTAGTTTGGCAGCCGATTAAGCGCCAGAACATCATTCATCGACGGCAGCCGTTTCGGGCGCCGCGAGGGAGAGGCTTCAACAATGGCAAAGTACAGAAATGGTTTGCCGCAGCTCAAAGGCGGCACCTTCATTACCGATGGCGGCATGGAAACGACGATGATCTTCCAGGAAGGGATCGAGCTTCCGCATTTCGCCGCCTTCATATTGCTGTCTTCCGAAGACGGGCGGCAGCGCATGCGGAATTACTATCGCCGCTATCTCGATATCGCCCGGCGGCACGGCACGGGCTTCGTGCTCGACACCGCCACATGGCGAGCCAATCCGGACTGGGGACAGAAGCTCGGCTATACCAGCGAAGCCCTGAAGGCGGTCAACGAGGAGGCTGTCGACCTGCTCGTCGGCTTACGCGGCGCCTATGAGCGGCCGGAGCAGCCGATCGTCATCAGCGGGGCGATCGGCCCGCGCGGCGACGGCTACAAGGCAGGCAGCATGGATGCGGCCGAAGCGGAAGACTACCACGCCTTTCAGATCGGGACTTTTGCCGGCACGGAAGCCGATATGGTGAGCGCCTTCACGCTGACCAATATCGACGAGGCGATCGGCGTGGCGCGGGCGGCACAGTCGCTCGGCATGCCCTCGGCCATCTCCTTCACGCTGGAGACGGATGGCCGGCTGGTGACGGGCCGCAGCATTCAGGACGCCATCGAGACGACGGATGCGGCGACCGGCGGAGCGCCGGCCTATTACATGATCAACTGTGCCCATCCGACGCATTTCGAAACAGCACTCGATCCTGGAAGCGCCTGGGTGAAGCGCATTTCCGGCATCCGCGCCAATGCCTCGACCATGAGCCATGAGCAGTTGGACAATAGCGAAACGCTGGATGCAGGCGATCCCGAAGATCTCGGCCGCCGCTACCGCAAGCTCATCGACCGCATGCCTGCGGTGCGCGTGCTTGGCGGCTGCTGCGGCACCGACCACCGCCATGTCGCGGCGATCTGCGAGGCATGCCTGCCGCAGGCGGCGTGACGACCTGAGAGGGAGGAGAGAATGACGATTGGGGGCACGATGATGCGTGGGCGCGGCTGGCACGATCTGTGGCTTGCGATTACGGGACGGCAGAGGCGCACCGAGCCTGAGGCGACCGTGGAGGTGGCGCTGCGGGATAGTGATCTCGCCTTCGGGGGCTTGCCCGGCCAGATGACCTACGGCCTCGAGGCAGACCGGCGCGAGGGCCGGCTCTTGCGACGCCGGCAGCCGCGGGAGCCGGTCGGCTTCTGACGAAGGGAAAGGCGGTGTCAGCCTTTGGCGACGGCGCCTTTCGTCTGCTTGGCCTTGTAGCCGGTGATCTCCTCGCCGGCAGTCGGCGAGAAGCGCAGGTTCCAGAAGGTCGCGGTGATCGAGATGATCGTGACGACGATGAAGGCTGCCGAGAAATCGCCAAGGGCCGGCGTCTCGGCGCCATTGAACGCCATGGAGCCGTGCAGCGCCAAGGCGCCGATGCAGATGCCGAGCGACAGCATCAGCTGCTGGAAGGTGGTGTAGAAGCTCGTGGCCGAGCTCATCCGCTCCTTGCTGATCTCGTCATAGGCAATGGTGTTATAGGCGGTGAACTGGAACGACAGGAAGAAGGCGCTGAGCACCAGGACGATAAAGACCAGCGGCATCGGCCAGTCCGGCCGGAAGGCGGCACAAAGGCCATAGCCGATCGTCCCGAGGATACCGTTGAGGATGAGACTCCTGCGGAAGCCCAGCCGGCGGAAGACAAACTTCGCCATCGGCTTCATGGCGAGAGCGCCAAGCGCGGTCGCGATGATGATCTGGCCGGCCGCGGCGGCAGACAGGCCGAAGCCGATCTGGAAGAGCAGCGGCAGCAGGAAGGGCTGCGCTCCTTGCGTGATGCGCGTCAGCGAACCGGCAATGACCGACGTGCCGAAGCTCGGCACCTTCATCAGCGAGAAATCCATGATCGGCGACGGGTGCTTGCGGGCATGTCTGAGATAGGCGATGCCGAAGAGCAGGCCAAGCGCGATCAGGAAGATCGAAAACGCACCCTCGCCCTCATGGCTCGACATTTCGAAGCCGAAGAGCAGCGAGCCGAGCGAGACGCCGGAAAGAATGAAGCCGATCGTATCGAACGGACCGCTTGCCTTGCCCTTGACCTCGTCGATGTAGATCGAGACAAAGATCATGCCAATGATGCCGATCGGCACATTGATATAAAAGATCCAGCGCCAGTCGAGATAAGTGACGATGAAGCCGCCGAGCGGCGGGCCGACGATCGGGCCGATCAGCGCCGGCACGAGCAGCCAGGACATGGCGCTGACCATATCCTTTCGGTCGACGCTGCGCATCAGCACCAGGCGCCCGACCGGCATCATCATCGCGCCGCCGATGCCCTGCAGCAGCCGCGCCAGCACCAGGAAGGACAGCGTCGGCGCCAGGGCACAGAGGATGGAGCCGACGACGAAGACGGCGATGGCCGAGCGGAAGACGGTGCGGGAGCCGAAACTATCGGCCATCCGGCCGCTTGCCGGAATGAAGATCGCAAGGCTCAAGAGATAGGAGGTCAAGGCGATCGACATGGCCGGGGCGCTGACGCCGAAATCACGTGCCATGGTCGGCAGCGCGGTCGCAAGCACGGTCGCATCGATATTTTCCATCAGCATCGCACTCGCGACAATCATCGCGATCACCCGGAAATTGGGTGTGGCGCGCCGAACCATCGGCGCCTGGTAAATCTGATCCGACATCGTCCGGGATCACTCGCGGTGGCGCGGCGGAGCACACAAGGCAGCAAGGCCGCGGGGGATGACATGGCGCAAAGCCAAGGGGAGACGATCTGCTATACGCCCGCGATCATGGCGGCGCTATGTCGTTTATGGCAAAGCTGCTTTGACGAGAGGTAAAGGCAGATCACGATTCCTTGCATGGGTCTGTTCTTCGTGAAGGTCTTCATCCCCTGGCTTGCGCGGCATGCATCCTAGCCCTACCTATGAACCATGACCTCCGCCCTGCAGAAAAACCGGCCCGGTGCGGCCTTTCCGTTCGACAATAGCTATGTCGGCTTGCCGCCGCACTTCTTTGCGGCGCAAGTGCCGACACCGGTGACGGAGCCCTGGCTGATCAAGCTCAACGAGCCGCTCGCCGCCGAGCTTGGGCTCGACGTCGAGGCCCTACGCCGCGACGGTGCGGCAATCTTTTCCGGCAATCTCGTTCCCGAAGGGGCCGAGCCGCTGGCAATGGCCTATGCCGGGCATCAGTTCGGCGGCTTCTCGCCGCAGCTCGGTGACGGGCGGGCGATCCTTCTCGGCGAGGTGGTCGACCGCAGCGGCAAGCGCTACGATATCCAGCTGAAGGGCGCCGGACCGACGCCTTTTTCGCGCCGCGGCGATGGGCGGGCGGCAATCGGGCCGGTATTGCGCGAATATATCATCAGCGAGGCGATGTTTGCGCTCGGCATTCCCGCCACACGGGCGCTGGCGGCGGTGACGACAGGCGAGCCGGTCTATCGCGAAGAGGTGCTGCCGGGCGCGGTCTTCACCCGCGTCGCGGCCAGCCATGTCAGAGTCGGCACGTTCCAGTACTTCGCGGCCAGGGGCGACACTGACGGTGTACGGGCTCTGGCCGACTATGTGATCGACCGGCACTATCCCACATTGAAAGAGGCCGAGAACCCGTATCTCTCGCTCTTCGAAGCGGTCTCCGAACGCCAGGCGGCGCTGATTGCCCGATGGCTGCATGTCGGCTTCATCCATGGCGTGATGAACACGGACAATATGACCGTCTCCGGCGAGACGATCGATTTCGGCCCCTGCGCCTTCATGGATACCTATGATCCGGCGACCGTCTTTTCGTCGATCGACCAGCATGGCCGTTACGCCTATGCCAACCAGCCCGGCATCGGCCAATGGAACCTCGCAAGGCTCGGCGAAACGCTGCTGCCGCTGATCGACGCCGAGCCCGACAGCGCGGTCGACAAGGCCAATGTGGTGATCAAGCGTTACGGCGAACGGTTCCAGGCGCATTGGCTGGCCGGCATGCGCGAAAAGATCGGCCTTGCCGGTGAAGAGGACGGCGATCTCGAACTGGTGCAGGCGCTGCTGTCACTGATGCAGGCGCAGGGCGCCGATTTCACCCTGGCCTTCCGGCGGCTATCGGATCTTGCCGGCGATGACGTCGCAGCGCCCGCATTTGCGGCAAGTTTCCGCGAAGCGGATGCCTGCGGCCCCTGGCTCACGCAGTGGCGCGAGAGATTGTCCCGCGATCCGCAGACGGCCACTGAGCGCGCCATTGCCATGCGCAGCGTCAATCCAGCCTTCATTCCGCGCAATCACCGGGTCGAACAGGCGATCAAGGCTGCCGTCGAGGACGGGGATTTCTCGCTGTTCGAGGCGCTGCTGAGCGTGCTTTCGAAACCCTATGAGGACCAGCCGGGCTTTGCCGCCTATAGGGAACCACCGAAGCCGGACGAACGGGTGCTTGCGACCTTCTGCGGAACGTGACGGGCGGTCTTGCCCGTTTAGGTGGAGCATTTGTGCCACGGCGATCCGCTTCGATCCGGCCCGACGCGCCGTTCGGTGCATCCGCGCCCTGCGGCAATTGTGGCCGTTGAAAGGCATCTCCCTCGCGCTATCTGCCTGATCGGCGGGGCTTTTCCGCCGATCCTTCACCCCGGCTAACCTCAGCGGGAGACTGCCTTATGGCGATCATCGTCACCTCCATCTTCTTCATCATCATCGGGCTGGCACTCGGCGGTGGCGGGCTCTGGCTCGTCACGCTCGGCGGCAGCGTCTTCTATCTGTTTGCCGGGCTGATGTTCGTGATTACCGCCGGTCTGCTTCTGATGCGCAAGGCGGTGGCGCTCTGGGTCTATGCGGTGCTCGTCGTCGCAGCACTCGCCTGGGCGATCTGGGAGGTTGGCTTCGACTGGTGGCAGCTCGGCCCGCGCGGCGGCATGATCATCCTGCTCGGGCTCTGGCTGCTGACACCATGGATCCGCCGGCCGCTCGGCCTGCGCAGCCCGACGGGCATCACCTACGCCGCCAACCCCTGGCCGCTCGCCGTGCCTGTCATCCTCGCCATCCTCGTCGCCCTTTATTCGATGACGACTGACCCGCATGATCTTGCCGGCGAACTGCCCAAGGACATGGTCGCCGCCAATCCCGCCTTCGGCGGCAGCGTGCCGGATGGCGAATGGCATCAATATGGCCGCACGCCTTTCGGCCAGCGCTATTCGCCGCTCGACAAGATCACAGCCCAGAATGTCTCCACTCTCAAGGAAGCGTGGCGATACCAGACCGGCGACGTCAAACGGCCGGAGGATATTAGCGAGACGACCTATCAGGTGACGCCGCTCAAGGTGAAGGACACGCTCTATCTCTGCACGCCGCACAACTGGGCGATCGCGCTCGATGCCAAGACCGGCAAGGAGAAATGGAAATACGACGCCAACTCAGGCATGAACCCCGACCGGCAGCATCAGACCTGCCGTGGCGTCACCTATTATGCCGATCCAACCGTTGCCGCCGGCCAGCCCTGCGCCGAACGCGTCTACCTGCCGACATCCGATGCCCGGCTGATCGCGCTCGATGCGGCGGACGGGAAGGTCTGCACCAGCTTTGCCGACCAGGGCGTGCTGCATTTGGAAACGGGCATGCGCTACAACCCGGCCGGCTATTACTATTCCACCTCGCCGCCGGTCGCGGTGGCGGGCAAGATCATCGTCGGTGGGGCGGTGAACGACAATTATTCGACTGAGGAACAATCCGGCGTCATCCGCGCCTTCGACATCAATACCGGCGCATTGGTCTGGAACTGGGATTCCGGCAATCCCGACGTGACGACGCCGATCACCGAGGGCCAGACCTATACGACCAACTCGCCGAACAGTTGGTCGGTCTTCAGCGTCGACGAGACACTCGGCATGGTCTATATCCCGCTCGGCAACCAGGTGCCCGACCAGCTCGGCATCAACCGCAGCGACAATGTCGAGAAATTCTCCTCCTCGATCGTCGCGCTCGATATCGCCACCGGCCAGTTGCGCTGGGTGCGCCAGACGGTGCATCACGATCTCTGGGACATGGACGTCCCGGCCCAGCCGGCGCTGATCGACCTGACGAAGCAGGACGGCACCGTGGTTCCAGCCCTGGTCGGCCCGACCAAGCAGGGCGATCTCTATGTGCTCGACCGGCGCAGCGGCGAGCCGATCATCCCGGTCAAGGAAATCCCGGCGCCGGGTGGTGCGGTCTCCGGCGATCATACTTCGCCGACGCAGCCGATCTCGGACCTCACCTTCTCGCCGGAGCCGCTTCAGGAAAAGGACATGTGGGGCGTGTCGCTGTTTGACCAGCTCGCCTGCCGCATCGACTTCCACCGCTACTACTATGAGGGCCGCTATACGCCGCCTTCGCTCAAAGGGACGATCGTCTATCCCGGCAATTTCGGCACCTTCAACTGGGGCAGCGTGGCGGTGGATCCGGAGCGGCAGATCATGTTCGGCATGCCGACCTATCTCGCCTTCACCTCGCGCCTGGTGCCGGCCGCCGATATTCCGCCGAGAGGCCAGGACGAGAAGGGCAGCGAACAGGGGCTCAACCGCAATGACGGCGCGCCTTACGGCGTGTTCATGGGTCCCTTCCTCGGGCTGCTCAAAATCCCCTGCCAGGCGCCGCCATGGGGCTATGTTGCGGGCGTCGACCTGCGCACCGGCAAGATTGCCTATATGCACAAGAACGGCACGGTGCGCGACATGACGCCATTGCCCCTGCCCTTCAAAGTGGGCGTACCCGGCATCGGTGGACCGATGCTGACCAAGGGCGGCGTCGCCTTCTTGGGTGCCGCGGTCGACAACTACCTGCGCGCCTATGACGTGACGAATGGCAAAGAGCTCTGGCAGGCGCGGCTTCCCGCCGGCGGCCAGGCGACGCCGATGACCTATGAGACTGATGATAACAAGCAATATGTCGTCATGGTCGCCGGCGGTCACGGCTCTGTCGGCACCACGCCCGGCGATTACGTGATCGCCTATACGCTGCCTTGATGGGAGAACCCTTTCTCCTCAAGAGAAGGCACCGGCGCAAGCTCTAGGCATGGCTGCATCGCCATTCTCTCCCCGTTTTTCGGGGAGAGTTTTTATGGAAATCTCTAGCAATATTCGCAATTATTACGGGGTCGGCGGTCTTTTCGATCAGTCGGCCAAATCCAAGAATCAGCAAACGACGGACTTCGACAGCACTGCGCGCAATACCGCGCCCGGTCTCGAGCCCAGCAGCACGCCGCCTTCGATCGCCAATACGATGTGGGCCCTGCAAAGCAGCGAAGGCCCCTACATCAATCAGCCTTCCGACGATGAAGCGGCGGCGAGTGCGGCGCATGCCGCCCTGGTCGACGAATTCTCCAAATGGGGCAACATGACGCCGGCGGAATATATCCGGGCCCGCTATCTCGAGCAGCACGATCTGACCGAGGCCGATCTGGCCGCCATGCCGGCCGACCAACGCGCCGCAATCGAGAAGGAAATCACCGAGCAGATCAAGCGCGAGATGGCCGGTATCGAGGATGATGGCACCAAGACGGCGGACGATATCACCGCCGCCTGAGCCACAGGCAGATCTAATCCAGCATGCGGCGGGAGCCTTCTCCGCCGCATTTTCCCGATTCACACCATCTCGACGATCATGCGGCCGACTTCGGCAAAGACCGGGTTGAGTTCCTTCACCGGCACGGTCGTCTCGCTGATATAGACGGCTGCGACGATCGGACCGCGATCCGGCGGCCAGATCACAGCGATATCGCCGAGAGAGCCATTCGGCCCGGTGCCGGTCTTGTCTCCGACCTTCCAATCCGCCGGCAAGCCGGCGCGCAGCCGCTCCTTGCCTGTCGTGCTCGCCACCAGCCAGGCGATCAGCCTGTCGCAGGATGCTTCGGCGAGGACCGAGCCGAGCGTCAGATTGCCGAGCGTGTCGAGCATCGCATCCGGGGTCGTCGTGTCGCGCGGGTCGTCCTTTCGGCCCTCGTTCAGCGTCGGTTCGGTGCGGTCGAGACGGGTCGTGCCGTCACCGATCGAGCGCAGCCATTCGGTCAGCGCCGCCGGACCGCCAAAACTTTCGAGCAGCAGATTGCCGGCCGTGTTGTCGCTGACGGTCACCGCCGCCTCGCAGAGTTCGGCAATGGTCATGCCATCGGTGCCGGCATGTTTTTCGCTGAGCGGCGAATAATCGACGAGCTTGTCCTTGCCATAGGTCACCCGCCGGTCGAGGTTCTCCTCGCCCTTGTCGGCACGGGCAAGCACGAAAGCGGCGGCCAGAGCCTTGAAGGTACTGCACATCGGGAAGGCCTCGCTGCCGCGATAGCCGAAGGAGATGCTCGTCTCAGTGTCGAGCACCGAGACGCCGAGGCGGCCGCCGGTGCGTTTTTCCAGCGCAGCAAGGCGGCGCTCGATGTTGTCGTCGCCCTCCTCGGCACTCTCCTTGGCCCCCTCCTCGGCGTTGGCGGGAATCGCCAGCGCGGGCAAGCCCATCGCAGGCAGGCACAATGCCGAGCCTATCAGCATGCGGCGGGTCAGACTGAGATCCATGAAATCCTCCGGCAAATCAGGAGGACAGAGCTAAGGCGAGATTGCGGCGGCATCTCGTCCCCAAGGTGATGTTAATCGTCCGTCGAGCGACCTTTGTCGTCCGATCGCGCCGATCACGCCGCGCGCGTAACCTCGACCGTTACATGCGACAATTCCTCCAACGCCGAAAGCCTGCCCTTGTAGAAGGCCGGATCGCGCGGCTTCGAGGTAAGGACGGCAACAATTGCGGCATGATGGCCGGGGCCGACCTGCCAGACATGCAGATCGGTGATCCGGTCGTCCTCCGTCTCGATGGCGCCGCGGATCTCCGCCGGCAGCGTCTCGCCTTCGGAAATGACGTCGAGCAGGACGACGCCGGAGGATTTCATCAGGCTCCACGACCAATTGGCGATCACCAAACCGCCGACGATGCCCATCAGGGGATCGAGCCAGAGCCAGCCATAAAGGCTGCCGAGCGTCAGCGCCGCGATGGCGAGCACGGAGGTCAAAGCATCGGCGATGACATGCAGATAGGCGGCGCGGATATTGTTGTCGCCGGTCTTTGCGTGATGGGCATGGTCGCCATGACCGTGCGGACGATGTCCATGCGCGGGATGGGCGTGGTTGCCATGACTGTGATGCGCGTGATGGCCATGCCCATGATGATGGTGCGCATGATCGCCATGCGCGACATGGCCGCCGCCGGCCAGCAGCCAGGCGCTGGCCAGATTGACGGCAAGGCCGATCACCGCCACGGCGATCGCCTGGGCAAAACCGATCGGCACGGGATTGGAAAGGCGCAGCAGGCTTTCCCAGGCCATCAGCAGGGCGATCAGGGTAAGGATGATAGCGCTGGCGAAGCCGGCGAGATCGCCGAGCTTGCCGGTGCCGAAGGTGAAACGCGGATTGCGTGCCTGCCGGCGGGCGAAGAGATAGGCGAGCGCCGAAATCAGCAGCGCACTGGCATGGGTCGACATGTGCCAGCCATCGGCGACCAGGGCCATGGAGCCGTAGACGGTGCCGGCGGCGATTTCCGCCACCATCATCACTGCCGTCAGCGCGATCACCAGCCAGATGCGCCGCTCGTTGCGCGTATGATCGGCGCCGAGGAAGACATGATCATGTTCCAGGGCATTGATTCCAGCTTTGTCGCTTCCCACACTCATGACAGGCTCCTTCGTCATCGCGCTTAGAGCGGTTCAGCGCTTCAGCGTTTCATGAAAACGCAAAACCGCTCTAAGCTTTTGTTTTTTACGCAATTCCCGGCAAAATCGCTTCGCGCTTTGCCTGGGAAAATCGCTTCACACTTTTCCTGGAATTGCTCTAGCGCATATAGGTTCTCAACACTTCCGATATGTCCTCGACCGCCTCCGCCCTTGCCGCATCGTCGGCGGCATTCAGCACGTGCTCACGCAGATGATCGTCGAGCACCTCGCCGGTCAGCCCGGTCAGCGCGCCGCGGACGGAGGCGAGCAGTTGCAGGATCTCGCCGCAAGGGCGCTCAGACTCGAGGGCGCGCTCGACCGCCTCCATCTGCCCCTTCAAGCGGCTGATGCGGGCGACGAGCTTCTTTTTCTGCAGGGTGGTGTGGGACATGATGGGTCCTCATATAGCATAGGGGGGTATACTATCAAGAGTGAGGCCAGGGCTCAATGCCTGTGATGGGCTCCGATCCGCCATTGACAAAGCCCGCATTTCCGACGATCTATGATCCATGATCAAAAACGCGCACCAGAGCCGCTCGTATTTTTGGCTGTACCTGTAAAGGGCGGCCGGACAAGATCATATTGTCAACAAGCCGCCGTCAGGCGGCTTTGTTGTATCGGCAGCGTCCTGACGGCAGAATATCAAAGGACGCGAAGACCATGACCGAAATCGAAGACAGCGAAATTTCACTGATGCGCCCATCGGTGGTGACGATCCGCGCCGCCAAGCCGCGCGACCTGCCCGAACTCAACGAGATGATCGCCCTGCTTGCCGCCCATCACGGCGATTCGGCAGGCACGACGGCGGAGCAGCTGGAGCGCGACCTCTTCGGCCCGCTGCCCTGGATTAATGCGCTCGTCGCCGAGACCGGCGGAGGGCTGATCGGCTACGCCATTCTCGTGCCGCTCTACAGGGCGCAGGAAGGCAAGCGCGGCATGGACCTGCACCACCTCTTCGTGCGTGACGGCCATCGCGGTCACGGCACCGGCCAGTTGCTCGTCGACCGGGCGCGCGAGACCGCCCGCAATGCCGGCTGCGGCTACCTCTCCGTCAGCGCCGCCACCGGAAACGTGCTGGCGCACCGCTTCTACGAACAGCTGGATTTCACCCCGCGTCCGGTGACCGGCATGCGCTATATGCAGTCGATCGCTTAGGGTGACCGGCTCGAAGGTTCGGCTTTCGCAAGAGCCGAAGCTCAACGCATCAAAACGGCTGCACAGTATTGCGCGACATGCTTTGTCGAATTGCATAAGGAGCTTTCATGCCTGATTTCAAACTCCATTGTTTCGCTCTGTCGGGGAATTCTTACAAGGTCGCGCTGTTCTTTGCGCTTGCCGGCATCGAGTGGGAAAGCATTTTCGTTGATTATCTGGGCGGCGAAACGCGAACCGAACAATGGCGAAAAACCATAAACGAACAGGGCGAGGCGCCTGTGCTCGAACATGGGCAAACGAAAATCAGCCAATCGGGGATCATCCTGGACTACTTGTCAGAGGTGACAGGCCACTTTGGGGCGCAGACGGTCGAAGAACGGCGTGACATCATGCGTTGGATTCTTTTCGACAACCATAAATTCACGAGCTACTACGCAACGCTGAGGTTCATGTATGGCCTTCAGAAGAGCGGCGAGACGCCCGTCGTCGAGTTTTTGAGACTGAGGGCCAAAGCTGCCTATGCCATTGTTGACGAACATCTGGCGCACCAGGCCTTCATGGTCGGCGACCGACTGACGATCGCAGACCTCTCTCTGGCGGGCTACGTCTTCATGCCGGAGGAAACCGGGATAGATCACAGCGCCTTCCCGGCTATCACAGCCTGGAAAGATCGTATCAGCAAGATGCCCGGCTGGCGCCATCCCTATGATCTGATGCCAGGTCCCACCTCCCTATAAGCAGGCGTAGGACCTTGCGAAGGTGCCAGGCACAACCGCACTTAAAGCGCGTCGCATCAAACTTGATTCATGCGACGCGCTTTGGATCTTTGTTTTTACGCATGTCGTTGCCGCAAAACCGCTGCGCAGTTTTGCGCAACATGCTTTAGCGTCCCGGCACGGCCTTCAGATAGGCGGCGATCGCCTCGCGGTCGGCGGCCGGCAGATGGGCGATGTTCTGCTGCACATCGACCATAGAGCCGCCGACGGAATCGAAATCGGGGGTGAAGCCGGTTTCGAGGTAGCTGGCGATATCGGCCTCGCTCCAGCCGCCGATGCTCTTGGAGGCCGGGGTGATATCCGGTATGCGGCCCTTGCCTTCCGGATTGGGGGCGCCGGCGAGCCACTGATCCGCCTGGAAGCCGCCCAGCGCATCGCGCGGCGTATGGCATTCGCCGCAATGACCGGGGCCTTCGACGAGATATTGCCCGCGCTTGATCTTGTCGTCGCTCTTGGCGAGCGCGACGCGCGGTTGGTCGCTGAAATAGAGGAATTTCCAGCCGCCGAGCGCCAGCCGGATGTTGAAGGGGAACGGCAGCTCATGCTGTGGCGCGACATTTGCGCTCTTCGGCAGGGTCTTCAGGAAGGCGAAGAGATCGTTGACGTCCTTATCGCTCATGCGGGAATAGGAGCTGTAGGGAAAGGACGGGTAGAGGTGCTCGCCACCCGGGCCGACGCCGCGCTTCATCGCGTTGCCGAATTCGGCGAGCGTCCAGGCGCCGATGCCGGCCTTTTCATCGGGTGAGATGTTCGGCACGTGGAAGGTGCCGAAAGGGCTCTTCAGCGCCAGGCCGCCTGCAAGCGTCAGCTTTGCATCGCCTTCGGAACCCGGTGCTGCATGACAGCTGACACAGCCGCCCGCCCAGAAAACCATCTGACCGTTCGCCGGGTCCGGCGCGCCGAGACCGGCCCAACGGCTCTCCGGCAGCGGATCGGGTGCGGTGACGAGATAGAAGGCGCCGCCGCCAAGCACGGCGACGCCGATCAGACAGAGCAGTAACCGGATGAACCTGCGGACCATGCTCCGCCTCCCCTTTACCGAGATTTTCCTGCTTGGAGCGGTTCTGCGACCAGCCCGCACGGGCGGAGAATAAGGTGATCCGCGCCGGCGGCAAGGCCGGCGCGGGTCGCGTATCAAGTTCCAGATCAAACGGCCTATCAATCCTTGATGCGATAGGCCTTGTGACAGCCGCCGCAATTGGCGCCGAGCGTGTTGACCGTGGCGCCGACGGCGGCGGCATCGGCCGGAAGCTGAGCCAGCGCGGTTTCGGCGTCGGTGGAGAGCTTGGCGGCGCGCGCCTTGAAGTCATCCATGTTTTCCCAGATCTTCGGGCTCGCCTCTTCGTCGCCCGTCTCGGTGCCCGGCTTGAACTGGTCGGGGAAGACCTTGGCCGTTGCGGCGATGGTCGTCAGCGCCGCCTTCACCGCCTCGGCGTCATAGGGCTTGGTGCCCTTGGCGATGGCTGCCAGGGCGCCGGCCGAACCGCCGATCTGCTTCATCAGCGCAATGCGCGAATCATGAGTACCGTCGGCGGCGGTCACCGAACCTAAGGCTATGCCGGCCATCGCTGCGGCGGCAGCTACTGCTTTCCAATTCATATTCCTCTCCATTTCTCCTCGGCCAAGTGGCCGGAGGCCAATCTGCACCGGGAGCATGACAAAATCCATGCGTCCGGACAGTCACGTTTTGCCGGATCAACATAAAAACAATGTGATAGGCAGTTCTCTGCTTTTATGCATGTCGTTATCCCGGAACCGCTGCACACTTCCGGGCGACATGCAGTGGCGCTCAGGCGCTTTTCCACCCCTGCCAAAGGCTGAAGGCGGAGACGACAACCAGCAGCAGTCCGGCGAAGCGGCCGACAAAGGCCGTGACGTCAGGGTTGGCGACGAGCAGGTCGCGGCTGCGGCCGGCCGTCATCGCCAGCGTGCCGTAGATGGCAAACTGGGTGACGACAGTCATGACGCCCATGATCAGCCCCTGCATCCAGATCGGGCCATATTCCGGTCTGAGGAACTGCGGGTAGACGGCAAACATGAAGATATAGGCCTTCGGGTTGACGAGACAGGTGACGGCGCCCTGGCGGAAGGCGCGCCAGCCGGAGTGCGCCGTTCCCGGGCCAACCGCCTCGACGGTGATCGAACTGCGGATCAGCGAAATGCCGATCCAGATCATGTAGGCGACGCCGGCAAAGAGCAGCACGTTGAAAAGCTGCGGCAGCATGGTGACGAGCACGCCGACGCCGGCTGCGCCATAGGCCGAATGCACGGCGCCGCCGGCCATGATGCCGCCGGTCGCCGCCAGCCCGCGTTTGACGCCGCCGGTTAGCGAATTGGCGAGCACGAAGAGCATGTCCATACCCGGCACGATGATGATGCCGAAGAGAAGGGTGAAGAAGAGCCAGAGGTTTTCGTGGTAGTTCATGTCAGTTACCGCCTTGAGTTCTGCGGGCCGTTTTGAAAGACCCTGATTGATTTCAATCTGATAGGCGGCTCTATACGGGAACCCAACTGACAGTGTATTGTCAGGAGCGTGGCGGATGGGAGAGGTAAATGCGCAAGGCCTCGCGGCTTTTCGAGATCATTCAGATCCTCAGGCTGGCAAAAAAGCCGATGACGGCGGCGACGATGGCGGAGACGCTCGAGGTAACCGTGCGCTCGATCTATCGCGACATCGCCGCCCTTCAGGCGATGCGGGTGCCGATCGAAGGCGGGCGCGGCATCGGCTACATCATGCGGCCGGGCTTCGACCTGCCGCCGCTAATGTTCTCGATCGAGGAGATGGAGGCGATCGTGCTGTCGCTGGCGCTGCTCGAACGGACGGCGGACGAGGAGCTGAAGCAGGCCGCGCGCCGGGTCAACCGGAAGATATCAGGCGCCGTGCCGCCGCCGCTGCGCCAGGCAATGGACAACAAGGCGCTCTATGCCTGGGGCTCGATCGCGCAGCCGGCGGGCTTCGACCTGGCGATCGTGCGCCGCGCGATCCGTGACGAACGCAAGCTGATGCTCGGCTACCGTGACGAACTCGGCCGCGCCAGCGAGCGGACGATCCGGCCGGTCGCGCTGATCTATTATTCGCAGACCGCCAATATCGTCGCCTGGTGCGAGCTGCGCCAGGCGATCCGCAATTTCCGCAGCGACCGGGTGGAGCGCTGCGCAACGAGCGAGGATTTCTTCAAGGGCGACGGCGACCGGCTGCGGGAGCTTTGGACCAGCGGCTGGACGGAGAAGGCTGTGCCTGCCTGATATCAGCCGTTCGGCCGATCATCGACACGCTCGATCGGCTTCCGCTGTTTCGCAACTAGTAAGCCAGCGTGCGGCTCACCTCGCGGCCGAAGCCGCGGATTTCGATGCGGTCTGTATAAACCTCGACGATCGCGAAGGCGTTTTCCGTCTCGGTGTCGACCACGCCCTTGAAATTGACGAAGTGGCAGGCGCCGGCCATGCCGTAATTGCCGACGTGGTCGTGGCCGTTTAGATAGGCAACGACATTGCTGCTGGAGGCGAGCAGCTCGACGATGCGCTCGCTGTCCCACATGCCGTGCTCACTGGGCGGATGAATGGGATAGTGATTCATGACGATCACCTTCTCGCCGGCCTCGGCCGCTTTTGCGATTTCATCGCCAAGCCAGGCGAACTGCTCGTCGCTCAGTGCGGCATTCCAGCGATGGGCATTCCTTGCACCCTTGGCCTGCAGCTCTGCCAGCATCCGAGCTGCCAGCGCTCGATGATGATGGCCTTCGGGCGGCGCGAAGATGCTGACCTCGTTGCCGTCGAGCACGATAAAGCGCCAGCCGTGACGCAAGAAGCTATAATAGGGCGATGGCATGCCGAGGCGCGCGGCGACTTCGGACAAGTGTCCTGCAGAGACCGAGAAATCGTGGTTGCCGAGCAGGAAGAGCGCCTCGTGCCTGAGCTTCTCATAGACCGGCAGGATATCGTCGAAGCTTGAAAAGCTGCGGTCGATGACATCGCCGAGCGTCATGACGAAGCTCAATTCCCAGCCATTGAATACCTCGATCGCCGCGGCGACCTTGGCGAGGCTGTTGGCGTAATAGCGATCCATCACCACATGCGGCGCGATCGCCGCATATTGCGGGTCGGCGATGATGCCGAAGCGGAACAAGCGAGAAGCAGAGGAAGACATGGGGCGTGATTAGGAGCGGCTGGTGACAGGGATGTGACGGCTTCGTGTGAAAACGAAACACCCGGCGTTTGAGGCGCCGGGTGTCAAATTCGAAGAGGCGGACGACATCGCCGCCATGGCGGCTGGTCTGGTACCGCTTACTTCGTGGCTTCTTCGTAGCGTTCCAGGACATAGTCCCAGTTGATCAGGCTATCGACGAAGGCTTCGAGATATTTCGGGCGGGCGTTGCGATAGTCGATGTAATAGGAGTGTTCCCAGACGTCGACGCCGAGGATCGGGGTGGCGCCGTGAACCAGCGGGTTTTCGCCGTTCGGGGTCTTGGAGATTTCGAGCTTGCCGTTCTTGACGGAAACCCAGGCCCAGCCGGAGCCGAACTGGGTGGCGCCGGCATTGGCGAAATCGGCCTTGAACTTGTCATAGCCGCCGAGATCGGAGGTAAAGGCCGCTTCGAGTTTGCCCGGCAGCTTGTTGCCGCCGCCGCCCTTCTTCATCCACTTCCAGAAATGGATGTGGTTGTAGTGCTGGGCCGCGTTGTTGAAGAGGCCGGCATTGGTGCCGAAGGACTTCTTGACGACGTCTTCGAGCGAGAGGTCCGAAAGACCGGCTTCGGCGGCGAGCTTGTTGCCGTTGTCGACATAGGCCTTATGGTGCTTGTCGTGGTGGAACTCCAGCGTTTCCTTCGACATGAAGGGAGCAAGCGCTTCGTAATCATAGGGAAGTTCAGGCAATTCGAAAGCCATGTCAGATCTCCTCTTGGCAATTGATTGCGTCTCGGCAGGTGAGGCGGAACATAGGAGCGGAAAGGGGGAGAGGCAACCGGCGAATTATCAAAAAACGACCGGCCGGAGGAAAATTTGCCTCAGTTACAGGGTTGGAGTCGCGCGTAGAAATCGCTTGGGCAAATCAATGGGAATGCCCGCCCCGAAAACCGCTTTGCCTGTTATGGCGATCAACGGAGACCCGATATGAACAGGAATATAATCCAGCCTCTCACTGCCGCCGTACTGCTTTGCCTGGCAGGTACGGCGCATGCCTCCTCCGATGACGCCTGGAAGCAGCTCGCCGCCGACGTCGAGGCCAAATGCAAGAAGGCAGCGGTCACGATCGAGAAGCCCAGCACCACGGTCGATCCGTTCGGCAGCTCGCATTATGGGCTTGCCCTGGTGACAGGCAAGCCGAAGGGCGCCAAGGGGCTGATCGCCCAGATCTGCGTCTACGACAAGCAAAAGAAAACCGTCGAGATCGGCAGCGAACTGGACACCAAACAGCTTGGGCTGATGCCGGCAAAATAGGCTGTAGCGGGGTCACCCCAAAGTGCCCCCCGGTGTGGATCTGTGCCTTGGGTCACATTTCGCCGGGAACCGGAACCTACCCTTAGGAGTTGAGAGGCTGGGCTTTAGAGCGGTTCAGCTTTTGAGAGAAGCACAGAACCGCTCAAATCTTTTTATTTGATGCAATTCCTGGGGAACCGCTTTCCACTTTTCCTGGGCTTGCGACTGCATAATTCCCTAAAGCAGAATTGATTTAGGGGCAAAATTATGCAGCAATTCAAAGTGTTACAGCGCCCTTTGCGCGTCCGAAAAGACGTGCGGCGCTGTAGGGAGGTGCCGGCATGTCAGAGCTTCGCAGCAGGGCGGAAGATCAGCAAAAAATCTATCAGCGTTGGGCGCCGGTCTATGACCGCGTCTATCGCGGCATCCTGCGCGATGGCCACCGCAAGCTTGCTGCACTCGCGGCCGCAGCCGGCACCGATATTCTGGAAATCGGCGTCGGCACCGGCCTGACGCTCGGGCATTACCCGCGCCACTGCCGGGTAACCGGCATCGACATTTCCGAACACATGATCGCGCGGGCGCGTGAAAAGGCGAAACGCGAGAAGCTGCAGCATGTGCGGGCGCTTGATGTGATGGATGCCCATGCGCTTACCTTTGCCGACCGGTCTTTCGATGCGGTCTGCCTGCCCTTCGTCATCACGCTCATCCCCGAGCCCGAACGGGCGCTTGACGAATGCGCGAGAGTGCTCAGGCCGGGCGGCGAGATCATCCTTGCCAGCAAGCTTGGCGACGGCGCCGGTCTGCAGGGCGCGATCGAGACGGCGGTGGCGCCGCTGGTGCGTCACATCGGCTGGTCCTCCGCCTTCCGCGTTCACCGCATCGTCGCCTGGGCCGAGCGCCGCGGTGATTTCGCGCCTGCCGATATTCTGCCGGTCTTTCCGAACGGCTTCTTCAAGATCGTCAGGCTGAAGCAGCACGGACTTGCCGCCTGAGACCGGAAACTTTTTCCCCGCGTCGCTTATTCTGATGCTACCGTTTGTCTGAGGGGACTGCATGACATCGGATTTCTTTTTCTTCATCGTCGTGGGTTTCTGCGCGCAGATCGTCGACGGCGCACTCGGCATGGCCTTCGGCGTGCTGTCGACGACCAGCCTTCTCGCCTTCGGGGTGCCGGCGGCCAATGCCAGCGCCATGACGCATGTGGCGGAAATGTTCACCACCGCCGCCTCGGGCATCTCGCACGCCTATCATCGCAACGTCGATTGGCGCCTCGTGGCGCGGCTCGCACCGGCCGGCATGATCGGCGGCGCGATCGGCGCCTATCTGCTGGCCAATATCGACGGCAAGGTGATCGCGCCCTTCGTGTCGGCCTATCTGATCGCGATCGGGCTGGTGATCCTCTACAAAGCCTTTCGGCCGCCGCCGAAACGGGATGTCCGCGACTGGATGGTGCCACCGGTCGGGCTTTGCGGCGGCGTGCTCGATGCCATCGGCGGCGGCGGATGGGGGCCGATCGTCACCAGTTCGCTCGTCAGCCGCGGCCATGACCTGAAGCGGGTGATCGGCTCGACCAATTTCACCGAATTCGCGGTGACGCTGACGATTTCCCTGACCTTCATGTTGACGCTCGGCTGGTCGGAGCTCAATTCGGCGATCGGCCTGATCATCGGCGGCGTTATCGCTGCCCCTTTCGGCGCGATCCTCGTCAAACGGCTGCCGGTGCGGCCGCTGATGGTGGCGGTCTCGATGATCATCATCGGCACGTCGGCAATGCGGCTCCTGTAAAGACAGGGCGATCGCCATCCCGGCCGGGAGACTACAGATTCCGGCCAAAATAAACATCCACGGAGGCGATCTTGTCGCCGTGGAAGCGAAGGCTCTCGATGTTGCGGAAGCTGCCGCCGTCCCGTTTTTTGGCGCGATAGCGGATGACCGCCTCGTCGCCTTCGATCGCCAGGAATTCGATATCAAAGCCGCGGAAGACCGGCTCCTTCGGCCAGCAGCGCTCGAAATAGGTCGCCCGGTCGATGTGGTCGTCGCGCGGACTGGAGAAGGTGAAATCCTCCGTCAACATGGCGCCGACGATATCCTTGCGGTCGTCGAGATAGGCGGCATAGAGATGACGGACAGTCTGCTCTCGGGATGTGCGCATGTCGCTCATGGCAATGTCCTTGGATTGACCGATTGCATTATGCAATCGGTCATGTTGTAGCAGTTTTGTCCGAGAGGGTCCAGATTGCGGCTCTCATTTCCGAAGACAGGCCACCAATGCCGAAGCGCCATCTTGAAGGATGGGCCATAGCGCGGTTATATCAGCGCGTGCCCGCCCTGGAACGGCGAGCGCATGCACCGCTACGGCCTATGCGTTCGACCTCGAAAAACTCGATCTCAGGACAGTTTCACCCGCGCCGATCTCCTCGCCGCGGCAAAGGGCACATTGTTTCACCATGCGTGCGGAACTCGCCGCGCGATCAATGCCGGGGCCGAGAGATGACCGATACGCAATTGGACGCCAGCGCCAGGCCCGGCTCGATCCACTGGAAGCGCAATCTCACCATCTCGCTGATCGGCTCCTTCACCACGATCGTGGCGATGACGCTGCTGCTTCCCTTCCTGCCGCTTTATGTCGAGGAGCTCGGTGTCAGCGACCATGCTGACATCGTGCAGTGGTCGGGTATCGCCTATGGCGCCACCTTCTTCGCCGCGGCTCTCGTCGCGCCGCTCTGGGGCCGGCTCGGCGATATTTACGGCCGCAAGCTGATGCTGGTGCGCGCCAGCCTCGGCATGACGCTGGCGATCTCGCTGATGGGCATGGCCGGTAATGTCTGGCAGCTGGTGGCCCTGCGCCTCTTCGTCGGGCTTGCCGGCGGTTATGCCTCCGGTTCGATGGTGCTGGTGGCGACGCAGACGCCGAAGGACCGTTCGGCCTGGGCGCTCGGCGTGCTCTCCTCCGGCATCATGGCCGGCAATCTCGTCGGGCCGCTGGTCGGCGGGGCGCTGCCGCCGATCATCGGCATCCGCGGCACGTTTCTCGCCGCCGGCGGCATGATCTTCCTCGCCTTTCTCGCCACGGCATTGCTGATCAAGGAAGAGAAATCGCCGGCCCGCAAGCAGGCGGCGAAGGCCAGCGGCGGCTGGAAATCCATTGCCGACAAGCGGCCCGTCATCGCCATGCTGGCGACCGGCATGCTCT
This sequence comes from Rhizobium leguminosarum bv. viciae USDA 2370, assembly GCF_002008365.1. GTDB lineage: Bacteria > Pseudomonadota > Alphaproteobacteria > Rhizobiales > Rhizobiaceae > Rhizobium > Rhizobium leguminosarum. Next base: position 108,237 of record NZ_MRDL01000047.1, on the reverse strand, counting down.
TGATGTTCGCCAATATGTCGATCGAGCCGATCATCACCGTCTATGTCGCGCAGCTCGTGCCCGTCGAAGCCCAGGTGACGATGATATCGGGCATCGTCATGTCGGCCGCTGCCCTCGGCAGCATTCTCTCGGCGTCATGGCTCGGCAAGCTCGCCGACAGGATCGGCCATTGGCCGGTGATTTCAGGCGCGCTCGCCGTCGCCGGGCTGTTGCTGATCCCGCAGGCCTTCGTCACCAGCTCCTGGCAGCTGATCATCCTGCGTTTCCTGATGGGCGCAGCACTCGGCGGGCTGCTGCCCTGCATCGCCGCTGTTATCCGCCACAGCGTGCCGGACAGTGCGGCCGGCAGCATTCTCGGGCTTTCCATCTCGTCGCAATATGTCGGCCAGGTGGCCGGCCCCATCCTTGGCGGCTTTGTCGGCGGGCATATCGGCATGCGGGCGGTGTTCCTCGGCACGTCAGTACTGCTTCTCGCAGGTGCTGCCTATTCCTGGATGGTACGGCCGAGGGAGACATCCGGCTAAGGGGCGCTCCCGCAGATCAGCTCGACGCCCGACCTGGCGATCGCTTCCAGCGTCTCGCGGCTGTCGCCGGCGCGGGCGCGGACGGCGAGCGAATGCATGACGGCGGAGGCGAGCCTTGCAAGCATCTGCGGATCGGCGCCTCGGGGAAGCTCGCCCCTGTCCACGGCAAGGCGCATGCGCTTTTCGATCTCGTCGTCGAAATCATTGAGGCTGCGGCCGAGCACCTCGCGGATCCGCTCATGCTGGACCGCCTCGACCGATGCCGTGCCGATCAGCAGACAGCCGCGGGCGGCGGTTTCACCGTGCAGATAGATCGCCAGCGCACCGGCATAGACGCGGGCGATATTGTCGCGCAACGGCAGTGACGGGTCGAGCGCCTCAGTCAGCACGTCCATGCCGTCCTGCCGATACCCCTCCAGCGTATCGAGATAGAGATCCTCCTTGTCGCCGAAGGCGCCGTAGAGGCTCGGGCGGTTGAGGTTTGTCGCAGCGCTCAGATTGTCGAGCGAGGCGGCGGCAAACCCCCTGTCCCAGAAGACATCCCGCGCCTTGCCGAGCGCCGCCTTGGCGTCGAAGGCCCTCGGGCGGCCGCGCTTCTTTTCGTCCTTCATATTTTGTACCATTTCGCATTAAATTCTTGACGAAGATTATTTTATGCGAAACAGTACAAATGTTCAAACGCTATCGGCGGGCGGCACCGACCGCCTCCACAGGGAGAGGAAACCGCGATGAAACTCTATATGCACGCAGCCGCCTGTTCGCTTTCACCGCACATCATCTGCCGGGAGCTAGGGCTTGATATCGAGCTCGTCCAGGTCGACCGCCAGACCCACAGGACGAGCGATGGTGAGGATTACCTCGCCATCAACGGCAACGGCTATGTGCCGGCGCTGATGCTCGACGACGGCAAGGTGTTGACCGAGGGGCCGGCGATCGTGCAGTTCCTCGCCGACAGTGTGCCGGAAGGGGCAGCTATGTTGCCTGAAGTCGGCGACATCCGCCGCAACGAGGTGCAATCCTATCTGAACTTCATCACCGCCGAGCTGCACAAGCCGATGGTGTTGCTCTTCAACCCGATTTATTCCAGCGTTCATGGCGAGGTCCGCGCGCTGATCTCGAAGCGGCTCACCTGGCTGAACGGCCGTCTTGCCGGACCCTATCTTACCGGCGATGCGTTTACGGTGGCGGATGCCTATCTCTTCGTCTGCCTGAACTGGTCGCCCTGGACCGACATCGATCTCAGGCAATGGCCTGATCTGCACGGCTTCATGGCCCGGGTGGCGGCACGACCGAAGGTGCGCGAGGCGCTGCAGGCCGAAGACCTCGAGGCCTTCGATGCCGACGGCGTCTATTTTGCACCACACGCCTATCTCGCCTCATCAGGACGGACCGGCTCGCCGGTCAGGCCGTAAACGCCAGGTCGCCCGCATTCCGGGCTCGGACGACCGTCACAGCGAGCTCACGGCGACCGGCAAAGCGCGCTTGTGGCCGGTCGCCCGATAGGCGGCGAGGATGCGGCGGCGGGCGATCTCGCCGACCGGCTTGCCTTCGAGAAAATCGTCGATCTCGTCATAGCTGACGCCATAGGCCTCCTCGTCGGGGCGCAATGGGCGCTGGTCCTCGAGATCGGCGGTCGGCACCTTGAACACCAGCTCGTCCGGGGCGCCGAGCCGCTTTGCCAGCAGGCGGACCCGGCGCTTGTTAAGGCCGGCGAGCGGCAGGATATCGGCCGCGCCATCGCCGAACTTGGTGAAGAAGCCCATGACCGCCTCGGCCGCATGATCGGTGCCGATGACAAGGCCGCTCACCGCGCCGGCGAGCGCAAACTGGGCGATCATGCGCTGGCGGGCCTTGATATTGCCGAGGATGAAATCCTGTCGGCCGGCATCGGCAAAGGCGAGGCCGCCGTTTAACGCGGCAGCAAGCATCGCATCCGCCGGCGCCTTGATGTTGACCACCATCGAGCGGTCGGCGCCGATCGTTTCCAGCGCCCTCACCGCATCCACCTCATCAGCCTGGACACCGTAGGGAAGGCGCACGGCGATGAATTCGGCCGCGTGGCCGCTGTCCCGCAGCTCGCGCACCGCCTTCTGGGCCAGCAACGCTGCCGTCAGCGAATCGACGCCACCGCTGATGCCGAGGACGTAGCCGCGCATGCCCGAAGCGATGAGATAATCCTTGAGGAAACCGGTTCGCCGTTCGATCTCGCGCTCAGGGTCGATGTCGGCGGCGACACCCAGTTCGCGGATGATCTCACCTTGTTCGTCGAACAGCACAGTCATAAGCCTCTTCCTCCCCGCTTGCGGAATTTCGGCGCCACTATGGCGAAAAGATGGGGGGAAGACGAAGCCGTTTCGGGCAGACCTGCCATGCATTTTATGCAAGTGGGCGGTTTGGCACCTACCGCACGATCGTGAACAGCTCCACCGGATCGGCAAAACCCTTCAGCCTGTGCGCCCCGACAGAGACGGCATCCCCTGCCCCGGCCTCCTCACGGAACGGCGCCGACATCAGCAAGGGCTCTCCCAGTTCGCTGCAGGCGGTCTGGATGCGGCTGACCAGGTTGACGTCGCCGCCGATCAGGGTGAAGTCGAGGCGGCGGCCGGAGCCGACATTGCCGTAGCTGACCTCGCCGTAATGCAGGGCGATGCCGGCCTTCACGCCGAGGCCCTCATATTGGAAATGGTCGATCTCATCGAGGATAGCGCGGGCCGATGCCAGGGCCGCGCCGCACGAATGGGCGGCATCATAGCCCGGGAAAAAGGCAAGCACGGCGTCGCCCATGAATTTCAGCACCTCGCCGCCTTCGCGGGTGATGGCCGGCACGATTTTATCGAAGTAGGCGTTGAGCAGGCCGAGCACGGTGCTGCCCGGCAGCCGGTTCGACAGTTCGGTAAAGCCTCTGAGATCACAGAGCAGCAGGGCTGCCTCCATCGATTCGACCTCGTCGCGGCGGATGCGGCCGGCCAGGATGCGGCTTGCCGTCAGCGGGCCGATATAGGTATCGAGCAGGCTGAGCTCGACCTGGCGAAGGATGCGCAGTTCGCTGGTGTTGCGCAGCGCCGGCAGGATGCGCTCGATCACCTGACGTTCGGTGGCGGTGAAGCCGCCCGGCCGCTTCGTACCGAAGACGGCAGCGCTGACCGGGCCGTCGACATTGCAAAGTGGCGCGATGACGAGCTGCATCAGGCCGCGGTCGGCAAAGACATCGATATGCTGCCAGCGGCCATGCACACTTTCTCTGGTATCGACCACAAGCGGTTCGCGGGTTTCCATGACCTTGCGCAGTGGCGTATTTGATATGGCGACCCGGGCGCCGTGTTCCCGGTCGTGGATCTCGACCGGTTCGCCCGGCGCCCAGGCGATGGTGCGGCCGATGAACTCGGGATGCAGCGTCATCAGATGCAAGGTCAGCCGGTCGACCGGCAGGCCGAGCGCCTGGAGCCTGCGGCCGAGGCCGGAGACGAGGCCCGCTTCGTCGAGCGCGTGGCATTCATCGCCGGAGAGCCATTCGATGATGGAGAGCAGCGCAGCGGCGCTGACGGCATGGCCGACGGTCTTCGTCGGGAGCCTGTCGGTATCGGGAGCATAGATCGCTGACGTCATGGCTTTCTCCTCCTTGAGGGAGGCGGGGCGCTAGTGAGCGCCGCCGCCGGAAAGTTGACCGGGTTTCCTGAGAAGCAGGGTTGCAAGCAGGGCGACGACGAGGGCAACGCCGAGCAGGAAGAAGGTGTCACTGAAGGCCATGATATTGGCCTGCTTGCGTATTTTCAGCGCGATGGCGACGACGGCCTTGTGGCTGGCGAGCGCCTGATCACTGACGCCGTGGTTCACGAAGTAGCCGGTGAGCCTGGCGATGCGATCGCGGGTGGCTTCCTCGAAGACCGAGACAGAATTCGTGAGGATGTTCGAGTGGAACTGTTCGCGCTTCGACAGGAAGGTCTGCAGTGAGGCGATGCCGACGGCGCCGCCGAGATTGCGCATCATGTTGAAGAGTGCCGAAGCCGAACCGGCATTTTCCTGCTCGATGCCTGCGGTAGCGATTGCCGAGAGCGGCGTGAAGACGAGCGCCTGGCCGATGGCGCGGACGATGTTCGGCCAGAACAGCTGGTCGCTCGCATAATCGCCGGTCATATGGACGTTCATGAAGTTCGAGGCGGCGAAAAGGGCAAAGCCGACGACGATCAGCAGGCGGACGTCGAAACGCTTCATCAGGCGCGGCACCAGCGGGATCAGCAGCAGCTGCGGGATGCCGGTCCAGGCGAGAACCATGCCGATCTGCTCGGAATTATAGCCCTGGATGCGGGTCAGATAGATCGGCAGCACGAAGACCGAGCCGTAAAGCGCGATGCCGAGCAGGAAATTGGCGACGATGCCGAAGCCGAAATTGCGGCGCACCAGCAGGCGAAGGTTCAGCAGCGGATTGGCAGTCTTCAGCTCGATGATCAGGAACAGCGTCAGCGAGACGGCAGCGATAACAGACAGGCGGACAATGAAATCGGAGCCGAACCAATCTTCCTTGTTGCCCTCTTCCAGCACGGTCTGCAGGGCCGCAAGGCCGATCGCCATGGTGACGATGCCCGGCCAGTCGCCCTTGGCAAGCAGCTTCAGGTTCATCGGCGCGCGGTCGAGCGAGACCCAGAGCAGGCCGACCATCAGCGCGCCGGGCACCAGGTTGACGTAGAAGATATGTTCCCAGCCCCAGTTCTCGGTGAGATAACCGCCGATCGTCGGGCCGATCGCCGGCGCGAAGGTGGCAGACAGGGCAAAGAGCGCGAGACCGATCGGCTGCTTGGCCTTGGGCAGCAGGGTGATGATGATGGTGAAGGCCATCGGGATCAGCACGCCGCCGGAAAAGCCCTGAATGGCGCGCAGGATGATCATCTGCTGCAGATTGGCCGCGAAGGCGCAGGCGACGGAGAAGATGAGAAAGAGGATGGCGTTGACAAGCAGATAGTTGCGGACCGAGAAGACGCGTGCCAACCAGGCGCTGAGCGGAATGACGACAATCTCGGCGATCAGATAGGAAGTCGAAATCCAGCCACCGTCATCCGTGCCGGCGCCGATCGCGCCCTGGATATCGGCAAGCGAGGCGTTGACGATCTGGATGTTGAGGACGGCCATGAAGGCGCCGAGCGTCGAGCCGACAACGGCTGCCCACATGCGCAGAGGGCTCATGACGGCAGGTGCCACGGGCGCTGCGGCGGCGGGGCGCGTCAGCGAATTGCCGTTTGCGGCGATCTGAAGAGTGGCCATGGCTTATCTCCTTCCAGCTCTCGCGGGAAACTTTCTCATGACGGGATTCGGGTGATCATTCGGGAATGATCGGGATCATTCGGGAACGATCGGGGATCATTGGGCGAAGAAGGGAAGGATCATCCAGCGTGGCTGGATAATCCCTCTTCGGCCGCCCCAGAGGCTTGGGCAGGCTTGGTCTCGCCAACCTTGGTCTCGGCAGCTCGGGTTTGGGCAGCCTTGGTATCGATTTCAGGCTCGACCGACATGCCCGAGCGTAACAGCCCGCTCGGCGCTTCGTCGTCGATGACGATCTTGACCGGGATACGCTGAACGATCTTGGTGAAATTGCCGGTGGCGTTGTCCGGCGGCAGCAGCGAGAATTCCAGCCCGCTTGCCGGCGAAACGCTGTCGACATGACCCTTGATCGAGATGTCGGGAAAGCTGTCGACCTTGATCTCGACCGACTGGCCGGGGCTGATATAGGTCAGCTGCGTTTCCTTGAAATTGGCGACGACATAGACCGCATGCAGCGGCACGACCGCCATCAGCTGCGTGCCCGAGGTGACATACTGACCGACCCGGATCGACCGGGCGCCGACCGTGCCGTCGACGGCGGCGACGATGTCCGTATAGGAGAGGTTGAGCTCTGCCTGCTGGGCGGCGGCGGCCGCACGGTCGCGCTGGGCAACGGTCTGTTCGCGCTCAGTCTGCAGCACCGGCACCTTATTCTGAACCGTGACGAGGGCTGCCCGGTCGCGCTGGACGGCAGCAGCGGCCTGGTCACGGGCCGACTGGGTCTGTTCGGCGCGAGACTGGGTGCCGGCGCCGTTGGTGATCAGGCGGGCCGAGCGGGCGGCATCGGACACGGCAAATTCCAACGATGCCTGCGAGGCATCGATCGTCGCCCTCGCCTGCTCGATCACCGATTGCTGCAAGGAGATCTGGGCGTCGATATTGGTGATGGCGGCTTCGGCCGCCTTCACATCGGCTCTGGCCTGCGACAGTGCGGCCCGGAAGTCGCGATCGTCGATGCGGGCGAGAACCTGACCGGCCTTGACCGTGTCATTGTCGTTGACCAGCACCTGGCTGATATAGCCGGCGACCTTCGGGGCGACAGTGGTGTAATCGGCCTTCACATAGGCATCGTCGGTGGATTCGATGAAGCGGCCGACCGTCCAGTAGCGATAGCCGAAATCGCCTGCGAAAGCGACGCCGGCAAGCAGCGCGGCGGCAAGGACGGCGCGCTTGACGATCCGACGGCCGGTCTTTTTGGGCGCTTCCGCGACTGATGCGTCCGCAGCCGGTACTTCGGCGACCGGCGCTTCAGAGACAGGCATGGCGGGCGCCTCGGCGGCCGGCGCCCTGGCGGCTTCCTCGGCCAAGATCTGCTCGGCCTGCTTCGCACTTTCGAAAACTTGCCTGTGGGGTAACTCGAGCATCGCAATTCTCCTTCACCGTTGGCCTCCTCTGTGAGAGGCCATGTTCGATGCGCAGGAAAATGCACCCTGACATTTATTTTGATAATCTGCTTAAATCGGGAAGGATCATCAACTCTCAGCGGATAATCCGAGGGCAATATGGATCGGTTGACAAGCCTCACAGTCTTTGGCCGGGTGGTGGAATGCGGTGGTTTTTCCGCCGCCGCGCGCCGGCTCAACATGTCCGTCACCATGGTCGGCAACCACGTGCAATCGCTGGAGGACCGGCTCGGCGTGCGGCTGCTCAACCGCACGACGCGCAAGGTCAGCCTGACCGAAACCGGCAAATATTACTATGAGCGCTCTTTGCAGATCCTGGCCGAGCTGGAAGAGGCGGACCGGACGGCAGGCGCGCTGAGTTCGACGCCGCGCGGCACGTTGAAGGTCTATACCAGCAGCGCCATCGTGCGTTTCCTCTCGCCTGTCGTCAGCGAATTTATGGAGCTCTATCCGTCGATCTCACTCGATTTCAGCGTCGGCGAGCGGATGGTCGACATGATCGAGGATGGCTACGATCTGGTGATGCGCACCGTACTGCCGCCGGATTCGTCGCTTGTCGCGCGCAAGCTGACGCCCTGGCGCCATATGCTCGTCTGCTCGCCGGCCTATTTCGAGAGCCGTCCGATGCCGAAGACGCCGGCCGAGGTCGCCGATCACAATTGCCTGCAATATGCCTATCACCCCTATGGCGACGAATGGCGCTTCGAGGATGGCGAGGGCAAACAGGAGAGCGTCAAGATCAGCGGCAATGTCGTCTCCAATAGTGCCGAGATGCTGCGCTTCCTGACGCTGACCGGGCGGGGCATCTTCCTGGCGCCGAGTTTCGTGGTGTTCGACGACATCGCCGAAGGGCGGCTGGTGAAGATCATGCCGGACTACCGGCCGATCGAGTTCAACATCAACGCGGTCTATCCCAACCGCAGCCACCTGCCGACCAAGGTGCGGCTGTTCATCGATCTCTTGGCGGAGAGATTTGCGGAACATCGGAAGTGGATGACGTGAGGGGGAATTTTACATTGGAGGTCAGCCTTCACTGCAACACAGCGGAATTCGGCAGCAATGCCGTTCGGCCCCAAAAATGCCCCGACTTCGCTGGACACCATTCGACTATGAAAAACAACAGGATGGTGCGTCGGCTGTGCCCATAGACATTTGGAATGTTCGGCGAATGGTCATCGCCGCTTTTCTTGGCACCGCGTGTGCAGCTTACCATCGCGCCTTGGATTTTTGGCCGCTTGATTCGGCCAATGGGCTACGAGGACTCTTCGATCTATTGGGAGGGCCGCTGCTCTTTCTCTCGGTCGCGGGCATACTGTTCGTTTGGTTTGTCGGCGCATTAGTCGCGTTATTTCGTCGTCGTATCCGTGGAATGGTGAGTCGTCTTATTGCTATCATCATTGTTCCGGTTTGTTTTGGGACGATGATCACCGTGCCTTTGTTCGATCCCTGGCTATGGTACGTCATTTTCAATAAATCGCGTTTCGAAGCGGCGGCAGCCGCGAGTGGCTCTGCACAGAACGGTACGATCATCGAGGGGCGCGACGTTTCGACAGGGATCGCCGGCGCGGGTTACAATCATTTTGTCGCTCTCATCTTTAGCGAAAGCGATCCGCCCAAACTGGTTTATGGCGACAGCGATGAAGAAAAATTGGCAGCCAATTCGGTGCTGACGCACCTCTACGGCAATTTCTACAGGCGAGATGAGTACTTTTGACGACCTTTGCGGGAACTGAGAGGCTGCGGCTATCCCCCTTCGCCCCGCAAGCGGGGAGAAGGTGCCGCCAGGCGGATGAGGGGCGGGGCGGACCCTGATCCGCCGAACCGCTGCAGCCCTGCGCTTGCGCTTCGGGCGTTCGTCGTTGCAATCGATTCACTGGATCGATTGCTCCCGCTTCGCGGGACCTCTCCTCACTCCTCGCTTTCGCTGCGGCCGTAGGCCCAGTCCATGTAGAGTTCCAGCGCCTTGCGGGTGACCGGGCCTTCCTGGAGGTTGCGGTCGTCGAGGCGGGCAACGCTAACGACCTTGGAATAGTTGCCGGTGGTGAAGATCTCGTCGGCTTGCATGAAATCCTCGACGGAGAGCGTTGCTTCGTGCACGTCGAAACCGGCCTGGCGCAGCAGGCCGATGACGCGGGCGCGGGTGATGCCGGCGAGGAAGGTGCGGTTGGCGGCCGGCGTCATCACCACGCCGTCCCTGACCATGAAGATGTTCGAGGAAGCGGTCTCGACGACATTGCCGTTCAAGTCGCGCACCAGCGCATTGTCGAAACCGCGGCTGCGCGCTTCGGCGATCATGCGGCCGCTGTTTGGATAGAGCGAGCCGGTTTTCGCCTCGGTCATCGCGGTTTCCGGCGAGGGGCGGCGATAGGGCGAGACGGTGAGGCTGGTGCCGCCATGGCCGCCCATCGGCGCCTCGAACAGGCAGAGCGCGAAGCGGGTCGATTCCCCGTCGACGGCGACGACGCTGCCGGGCGAACCGTGTTCGCCCCAGTACATCGGCTTGATATAGATTGCCGTCGCACCGTCGAATTTCGCAACGCCTTCCCAGGCAAGTGCGGCAATCTCCTCGGCTGATTTTACCGGCTTCAGGCCCATGGCGAGCGCTGAGCGGTTGATGCGCTGGCAGTGCAGGTCGAGATCCGGCGCGATGCCGTCGAACCAGCGGGCGCCGTCGAAGACCGTCGAGCCCAGCCACATGGCGTGCGAGGTCGGCCCGATCAGCGGCGGATTGCCAGGGAGCCACTCCCCGTCGACATGGGTCCAGGTGGTTGAACGGGGTGATGTATCGACGGCCATGATGGTTTCCTCCTGAAGCCGGAGAAGGAAAAACCGCTGCGGCAAGCCGGGTCAAGGACAAATCCCGAGCGGAAACGCGGAAGCAAGAAAATGCCGGGGAATGGCGGCAGGCCGCAATATTCGTGCGCAGCACGGCGGCTTCATCGATGGGTGCATCAGCAAAAATGATGGAATGGAATGTTGGAATGGCTACCTGCCGCATGTCATCATGCGCGCAATCACGGATAGACAGCAAGGGAAGACGCCGATGAAAGCCATGTTCTACGAAGCCTTCGAACAGGCGCCCGAAATCCGCACCCTGCCCGATCCGACGCCAACCGAGGACGGCGTCGTCATAGCGGTCGGGGCCAGCGGGCTCTGCCGTAGCGACTGGCACGGCTGGATGGGCCACGACCCGGATATCCGCCTGCCGCATGTGCCGGGACACGAGCTTGCCGGGCGGATCGTCGCCACCGGCCGCGGCGTGATGCGCTTCAAGGTCGGCGACCGGGTGACCGTGCCTTTCGTTTCCGGCTGCGGCCATTGCAGCGAATGCCATTCCGGCAACCAGCAGGTCTGCCCGAACCAATTCCAGCCGGGCTTCACCCATTGGGGGTCGTTCGCCGAATATGTGGCGATCGATTATGCCGAGACCAATCTGGTGCACCTGCCCGACACGATCGACGATGCGACGGCGGCAAGCCTCGGCTGCCGCTTCGCCACTTCGTTTCGCGCCGTTGCCGACCAGGCGCGCACTGGGCCCGGCGAATGGATCGCCGTGCATGGCTGCGGCGGCGTCGGCCTGTCGGCGATCATGATCGCCACGGCGCTCGGAGCGAATGCGATCGGCATCGACATTTCCGAGGAGAAGCTTGCCTTTGCGCGGGATTGTGGGGCGGTGGCGACGGTCAATGCGTCAGGCGTCGCCGACGTGGCGGAGGCAGTGCGCGAAATCACCAAGGGCGGCGCGCATGTCTCGATCGACGCGCTCGGCCATCCTGTCACCTGCTTCAACTCGATCAAGAATCTGCGCCGGCGCGGGCGGCATGTACAAGTGGGGCTGATGCTCGGTGAACACGCAACGCCGCAGATTCCAATGGCGCAAGTGATCGGCCACGAGCTGGAAATCTATGGTAGCCACGGCATGCAGGCCTGGCGTTACGACGCCATGCTGTCGATGCTTTCGGCCGGCAAGATCGCGCCGCAGAAGCTGATCGGACGGCGGGTTAGCCTCGAGGAGGCGGTGCCGGCGCTGATGGCGCTCGACAAAGCTGAGGCCACGGGGATCAGCGTGATTACCCGGTTTTCATGAGGGAATTCCACCCTCCCCGCCCGTGGCCAGCACGGGAATGAGGGAGGGCGGGACGAGCAACAGACCCTACTGAGCTACGCCGATCGAGGCGAGAAAAGCTGATGAAGCCGGGATCTTGGACTTATCCTTGATCTCGATGATGAGGCGCGGATTGCTTTCGAGCTTGGCAAGGGCTCTAAAGACGGCGTGCCAGTGGATCGAGCCCTCACCGAGGCTCCAATGGCGATCGGCATATCCGTCGGCATCCTGCAGATGGACATGCTGCAGGCGATTGCCAGCGGCCTTGACGTAATAATCGACCGGCGGAGCACCGGTATAGCCATGGGCATAATGGGCATGGCCGGTATCGATCGAGACGGCGACGGCAGGCGATTGGAAGCTTTCGGCGAGCGCCACGCGAATATGCGGATCCTTGTCCTCGATGTTCTCGATGACCATGGTGCAGCCGATATCCTCGGCGCGCCTGACGGCATCGCGCAGGGTCATGTGCGTGCGCTCGACCAAGGCCTCGCGGGCGCCGGCATTGTCGTCGAGATTGTTGTAGGACCAGGACGTATAGGGGCTGTGGATGACCATTTGGGTCGCGCCGATGGCGGCACAGACATCGAGCCCCTGCAGCAGACGCCGGGTGACAATGGCGCGGATATCAGGATCTTCCGAGGCGATGGTGAAGCCCCAGAACGGGCCGTGAATGCCGAGGCGGCCACCATGACCGTCGAGAAGCCTTCTGGCGCGGGCGGCGCGCGGCGCCCAGTCACCGTTCAGAATCTCGGCATCGACGAAGCTCTGCAATTCGAGATCGCGGGACTTTTCGAACAGCCAGTCACGGTGAAGTTCGACTTCATCGAGCGTCATGGCGGCACCGACGACGGGAAGAGAAGACATGGATGCGCTCCATCAATGTGAATGATCAATGTGAATGCCGGGACGGCGTGAAATGACGGCCCCCAAAGAACGGCTAAGAACGGCCGCCGCGTTCTATGCGCCCCTTCTGTGTCGGCGGTATTACAGGCGCCGAGCCTTTCGAACTCTCCGGCCTCAGTCATTTTCGCATAGCTGATGCGGCATTGGCGGACCTTGCGGAAACGCGCCGAAGTACCGATATCGGCCCCGACAGTCTCGTGACGCAGTGGCGCGCGAGCGGCGCTGAACCCCCGGCAACGGAGCCGTTTGTTCATCGCTTCGGCCGATGTAGCGCGATTCTTTGAAAGCGTTCGGCGATGTTACCCCCAACAACAGGGCGGGTTGTCAAAGGCGTCGCAAAGGTCTAACGGCTGCGCCCGCAAGAAAAAGCCCATAAGAAGAAGCCCTGTAAGAAAAAGAAAGAGACATGATGTCCAACTCATTTGTGAAAATGCCTGCGAGCGACGAGGCAAAGCGGTTTTTCGTCCTCGGCGACCGGGTCGAGCGGCGGCTTAGAATCAGCGGAGCCTGGCTCAATATCTTCGACGTCACCGTGCCATCAGGCAGCCGGACGCCGAAACATGCGCATGCGAGCCCGGAAGTGTTCCGCATGCTCGAGGGACGCCTGACGATCTGGCGCCTGAGCGACAGCGGCCCCGAAGAGATCGAAGCCAGCGCCGGCGACATCGTCACCATCCCGCCCTTCATGGTGCACGGCTATTCCAACCGAGGAACCGTTCCCGTGGTCTTCTCCGCGGTCGTCGATCGAGACATGGCCGAGTTTATCGAAGCGGAAGGCACGACCGAGCCACCGAAGGTCAGCCCTTCGGCGGAAACCATCGCCCGCATGACGGCAGCCGCCAACGCCTACGGGATCACCATCCTCGCGGCTTAGCGGAGCGTAAGCACCGCGGACGGAAGCGAGCGTCAACGACACCGGCTATGTTTGGGAGGTTGCCTAATCGGTCATCGGTCCGCCGGAGTGTCCGGTACATCGATAATCTTCATTTCGTTCCCGTCCAGCACTACGGCAGTCGGCATGGAAAGACTTCGCCAGAACGCCAGCGGATCGACCCTGAGAACCCGAGCGGCGTAGATCGACATGGCGGTGCCATGTGTTACGATCATTAAGTCGCCACTCGGTCGGGCTTTTCTCGCTCGGGCCACGGCTTGGTCCATTCTATTGAAAACCGCATCTGCGCTTTCGTCGCCAAATGTGAGCTGGTGAGGATGCTCCAACAGTCTGGTGATGCCTGCTTCAAAATCAGTTCGCGCAATATATCCTACCTTGGATCGGTCGTGTTCCCGCAAGTCAGAATCAAGACAAACGGGAAGAGCCAGACGATCAGCAATCAAGGCAGCGGTTTGATGCGCTTTCTTTTCAGGACTGCTGCGTATTTCCTTTACGCGGAATCCGGAGAGGTATTTTGCCAACTCGATCGCGGCTGCCTTACCCGGTGCACTTAGGCGCCAGTCGATAGACGGTGTATCTCCTTCAATGGAAGGGAGACTGTGACGAACGAGAACGATCCGAGATTCCATGTTCCGATACCGGTTCGTCGTTGATTGGCGGCAGCTTGGTGTAATTTCCTTCTCAGTCGCCAAGTCGGTCGATCAGTTCATCAACAGCCGCTTCCACCGTTTTCAAAGCCGTGTCGATGACGATTGCATCAGGCCATTCGTCATAGGTTCTTTCGGAAATCGCTTGCCATGTCGGCTTCACCAGACCTTCGACGTCGGTGAGGCGCGTTTCAGCACGGTTGCGGTGCTCGGCTTTATCCGAGCAAACGATCTCGACCTCCGCCGCTGTCACCCCGGCGGCTTGCGCGACCGAAAGCCACGCTGACCGGGTTATCCGAAGCGGGTTGACGGAGTCGGCGATAACAGTCCTGCCAAGGGTCAGATTGTCTCCAGCAATGCCGTAAGCCACGATATAGCCTGCAGGCCCGGCATCATCGGCAATTCCGGAGGCACGGATTGCCTGCTCGATGGTATCGACGCGCACATGGACCGCATTCAACCGCTCAGCCAAAGCGCGGGCAATCGTCGTCTTTCCACTGCCAGGCAGACCACCGAAGATAATGAGCATCGTGACCTCGTCGTTTTTGGAGAGGCTCCACGAGAACGTTAGAGCAGCTCGCGGTCAGCGCAATACTTCACCATTGAGGCTAGGTTCGCAATTCCTTTGTCAGCACAGGGTTTTCACCATCGGCCTCGACGACGGTCCATCCGAGCGCTTCGTAAAACCCCACGGCGTCTCGCGCCGCATTCACAAGCAATCTCTTGACCCGGTGTTGTGATGCGAATTTTTCGAGGCCTGCCATGAGCATCCGGCCGTACCCTTTCCCTGGCGTTCCGCCCTGATCGCGACGGTCCGCACCCATGCTGTCTGCTCGCTCATCAGATCAAGGCGAGCCGCACCGACCGGAGTGTTTTCAAGCAGAAGCAGCAAAGGGAAATGCCCATCCCTTCGATCATCGGGATGGTTCGCATCATAGCCAATCAACCCGCGGGCCTCGAAGAGGACGGCGCGGCGGATGTCGTGGTAGGCATTCCAGTGTTCATCCGCAAACACCTGGACGACCATCCAGGCGTCTTCGCCCTCGTCATTCGGAAATCTGGGCTCTTTCATCGGCGGCCTCGTCGATGCTGGTGGACAACCGGTCGGCAAAATCGGTGACTGCCTCACGGCTCGATAACAGGAACTTCGGACGGGTAAAGACCGAGAACAATCGCGCGTGCGTCTCGAAGGAATTCCAGTTGTTCGTTCTACTCCGGTATTCGGCCACCCACTTTAAAAGGCCATCGAATTGCGTTCCGGTCTCGCCGCCTTGGATACCTCGCAGCTTGATGTTGGCGATGCATTCTTCCTCCGGCAAATCAATCCAGACCAGGATCGTCGTGCGGTTGAGGACCATGTTCGCCAGTTGCCCGTAAACGCCCTCCATGACCCAAGCATTGCCTTCGGCCGCCGCCTTGACCATCTCGTCCCGCAACGCTCTGTCGCGATCGATGCCGTAGCGCCCCGGCTCCCAATGCATGTCATCAAGGTGGACAACCGGATGGTGAAGCTGCTCACCAACACGACGGGCGAGCCATGATTTACCCGCACCGCCGTTGCCCATGATGAGCATGCGGTCAAAGGTGGCTGAGGGATTGGGAAATGTCATCGGCAACTCCGAGGACTTTGCGCTGATGCTGGTTTGTGTGACCTTAGCGCGAGGTATTGAATGCTTTCAAATCAAAATTGAGCGCGGGCCATCCTTGCAGTTATGTTCGCGTGAGGAAAGCTGGCCGCAGAGCAAAGAAATTCGCGGTCGCCATCACCAGCGCATCGAGAGCTTCAGTGCCGAGCGATGTATTGAAGGCGTGGTCCATCGGACTGATCCGAAGCTCGTTGTCCCCGTTATGGGCCGACACGAATTTTCGTCCTGTGCCCGCCGGAATGGCAGTATCCAAGGACCCTTCCGCCACAAAAAGCGGGCCATCATAGGCTTTGATTTCATCGAATGGATCGTGCGTTGCCACCTCTTGAAAGAAGGGGTGCCTGAGCTTGAGCCTGGCGCCCCACGGCATCACGATCTCGGTCGCAATGCTCTCTTCCGCCAAACCGCGAAGATAGGTTTCCCGACCGATCAGAGCGGGAAAGGAAACACTTAGCTCTCCAATAGCAGCCCAAAGAGCAATCCCGGACGGTCTATTGGTTCGCCCGCCTATCGCAGCAGCGACCAATCCACCCTGGCTCCATCCCAGCAGGAAGATACGGTGTCCATCGACGCGGGGGTCGGACCTGAGAAACTCCATGGCGGCAATGCCATCGGCTATTTGGCTCGAATATGTCGTGTTCTCAAACAGGCCGTCGCTTTCGCCGCTTCCACGGAAATCGATCCGAAGACTGGAAAACCCTAGGGATGCAAAAGACCCGGCTATGTAGGCGAAAATTCCTTTGCCTTGGCTTGGAATCTGAAGCTCATCTCGAACTCCGCCAAACCCCGGAAAAAGCAGGATCACCGGCTGTGGCTTTCCGGTAGCAAGGCGCAACGTGCCGACAACACGCTCTCCCTGAACGTCAAAGGCTACGACCTCCTCTGACGGTTCGTTACTGTTGCGGTCCTTTGGCAATTTCCACCACCGAGATACACCCAAACAAAGAGCTGAGGCGGCAACAAACTCGCGCGGGTGCTATCTGCTGCCAAGGGGAGCGGCGCTCAGCGGCGTCGCACGCCGTATGTCTAGAACTCTTCCCAGTTGCCCTCGGTCGAAGCCGGTGGTGCGGCTGAGGTGCCGAAGGCTGCTGCAAGCTTGCCGCCGAGCGCACGGGCCGGTGACGGAGCGGGCCTGGCATGGTCGGTGGCCGAGGCGGGAACCGGTCTGCGCATCGAAAGCATCGCCCCCACCGGGCGTGCCAACGGCTTGGCAGTCGTCCAGGCGGCAGGGGCCGCCTTTGCCACCTGGCCGAGATTGAACTGTGCCAGACGCTCCGAGAGGGCAGACACCTCCGTCACCAGCGTATGCGAAGCGGCGTTCGATTCCTCGACCATCGCGGCGTTTTTCTGGGTCGACTGGTCCATCTGGTTGACCGCCGTGTTGATCTCCAGGAGACCCGTCGACTGTTCACGGGCGGCCTGGACGACCGCCTGGACATTGCTGTTGATCTGCTGGACTTCGGCAACGATTGCCTGCAGCGCCTTGCCGGTCTGGCCGACGAGATCGACGCCACGCTTGACCTGGTCGCCGGACGAGGTGATCAGCGCCTTGATCTCCTTGGCGGCGGTGGCCGAGCGCTGCGCGAGTTCACGCACTTCCTGGGCGACGACGGCGAAGCCCTTGCCGGCCTCCCCCGCACGCGCTGCTTCAACACCTGCATTGAGGGCCAGCAGATTCGTCTGGAAGGCAATATCGTCGATCACGCCGATAATGTTGGAGATCGACTGCGAGGATTGCTCGATGCCGGTCATGGCGTCAACGGCATTGCGCACGATCTCTCCGGACTTTTCTGCACCATCCTTGGTGCGGCTGACGAGCGTTCCCGCCTCCTCGGCGCGAAGGGTGGAGTCCTTGACCGAGGTGGTGATCTGCTCCAGCGCAGCGGCGGTCTCCTCGACGGAAGCGGCCTGCTGTTCGGTGCGGCGGGCGAGATCGTCGGCGCCCGAGCGGATTTCTTCGGAACCGGCCTGAATGACGGCAGCGTTTTCGGAGAAGGAAATCAGGGCTGCCTGGAGCTTTTCGACAGACGCATTGAAATCGACGCGGATTTCGTCAAGGGAGTCGGTAAATGGCTTTTCCAGCCGGATGGTCATATCTCCGTTGGAAAGGCTTGCCAGTCCGTTGCCGAGTTCGCTCACCGCAAACTTGATCGAATCCTCACGGGCGGCATGGAGGACGGAACGTTCCTGTCGTTCGATCTCTTCGCGGGACCGGGAGCTTTCCGCATCGGCCTCGAGCCTGATCTTCTGGCGATTGCTTTCCAGCAGGATGGCGAGGGAGCGTGAGAGGTCGCCGATTTCGTCCTCGGCATTCTTGTCGTTCAATTGCACGTCGAGTTGGCCATGGGCGATGCGATCAGTCTCGGCAATCACGCCCTCTATGCGGCGGACGAATTTGCGGGCAATGAGCCAGCCTGCGAAACCGAGCAGGAGGGCAGCGATGGCGGTGATCGCGACGGCGCTCCAGGCCATGTTATTGAGTTGGGCAAAGACGGTGGATTTGGGCACCGAAACAATGGCGTACCAGTTGAGGTCATTCGTGAGCTTTACCGGATAGGCGACAGAGAAATAGCTCTGACCGTCCGGGCCTGCGATCTCCTGCTCGACGCCGGGCCTGGCGATCAACTGATCCCAGCCGGCGGTGAGATCACCGCCGTCCTTGATATTCTTGCCTGCGAGCGCAGCGGAGGGATGGCTGATGATGCTGCCGGCGCCCGTCACCAGGCTGAGATAGCCGGTCTCCATCGGGTGGACTGCGGAAATCGCCTTGTTGGCGTCGTCGAGCGAAATGTCCATGCCGGCGACGCCAAGCGCCTTGCCATCGACCACGATCGGCTTGGCGACCGAGGTCATCAGCACATCCTTGCCGTCGACCGCGTAGACATAGGGTTCGATGACGACGGTCTTTTTCTGGGTAAAGGGAAGCTGGTAGTAGTCGCCGGCGCCCGACACCCCATAATCGACCAGCGGCGTGTGCTGGATCTTGTCGCCACTGCGCACCCAATAGGGCACGTAGCGGCCGGTGGTGTCGTGGCCTTCCTTGCCGACGAAATCCTTGTCCTTGCCGTCGAAGGCATTCGGTTCCCAGCCGGTCCAAACACCGAGCGCCATCGGATTATCCTGCAGCATGTTCTTCAGCAGGTCGTCGGCGGTCGCACGACTGGCGTTTCCGCTTTCCTTCATCGTCGACAGCGATGTCTCCAACGCATTGACGATGCCGAGCGCCACGCTCATGGATTTCTCGACGTTGAGCGCGTTGGTGGCAGCGATCTGGAGCATCTGATCGAGGCTCGATTTGCGCATATCGTTATAGGCGATGTAAAAAAGAACGCCCGATGCCGCGATCGTCGCGACGACACCGCAGGCCGCCACGGAAAAAATGTTGCGTCCGGTAGCCGATTTGAACTGCATGCGCGTACCTCCTCGAGCGGGCATGTCGTCGATCGAGCCGGGACGTGGCTGCACGTCGCGGAAATCGTTCGCAATTTGAAGAAAATACGAAGAGGCTGTTAATTTACGGTGTATTGCGCCAGCTTTACTTATGAGTTGGGCAGCTGTTCACGGGCTCACCTTGATTTGTCATAGGCTCTAGCGCCGCGCGTCTTTTCAGACGTGCAAACAATGCTGTAGCGCTTTGAATTTGTGCATAATTTTGTCCTTGACACCACCTCTTTACCGGATCGCTATTCCAGGTCATGGGACGCGCCGCAGTGCCGCTGCTACACCCTAAAAATTCCATCTGCCAATAGCTCGATCATTATAAAGCGTTCGTTGCAGAAGCGCGGAAAATCCGCCGAAATCCTCAATCAGAAAGAGGTGCTACTGTCCTTTTCAAAACTGTCACATCAAGACGCTATAAGGATTTTCGCCCGACGCCTCTTGCGCCGAAAGCGTTTCACCGCCAAAATTGCGCCATGCCTGACAGCGACCCATCCAGTACAAGCTCCGCCCGCTCCAACCGGGATCTCCCGGCCGAAGAAGCTGGCGACCACTGTAGGCGGTGCGATGACATCCGCCTCGCCTCAGGCATATCAGGTTCCAGCAGAGAGCGTTCCAGACCATCGCGAATGACGGGCGGCCGTTGCAGGCCGACTGGATTTCCAACCGTTCCGGCTGGGTCGGGCTTGCCACCTCAAGGAAATCTGAGGACTGATGGAACCTGTACTGATGTTAACACGATGATGGAAAGACGATGGGCGATGCTGATATAGCGTCACTTCGAACGCCTTGCCGCGTCGCCTGATCAATGCGGCATTAAAACCTCAACGAATAGGGTCCCTGTGTTTCTGGAAATTGGAATTGTGGCGTTTCTCACCATCGTAAATGGTGTGCTCGCCATGTCGGAGTTGGCTGTTGTGTCTTCTCGAACAGCCCGCCTAAAGGTTCTCTCTGACAATGGGAGCAAAGGTGCAGCTCAGGC
This sequence comes from Rhizobium leguminosarum bv. viciae USDA 2370, assembly GCF_002008365.1. GTDB lineage: Bacteria > Pseudomonadota > Alphaproteobacteria > Rhizobiales > Rhizobiaceae > Rhizobium > Rhizobium leguminosarum. The sequence continues at coordinate 88,381 of NZ_MRDL01000047.1, read as the reverse complement.
AATCAAACTTGCCGAAAACCCCGGTCGCTTTCTCTCTACGGTTCAGATCGGCATCACGCTGGTCGGCGTTCTCTCCGGCGCTTTCTCAGGTGCCACGCTCGGCGGCCGCCTGAGCGGATGGCTGGAAGCCCAGGGGCTGTCATCGACGGCCGCCGATGCCATTGGCGTAGGTTCAGTCGTTGTGGCAATCACCTATCTTTCGTTGATCATCGGCGAACTTGTTCCAAAGCAGATCGCATTGCGAGAACCCGAAGCGGTTGCGGCCAAGGTCGCCCCAGCTATGGCGGTACTTTCAAAAATCGCGCTGCCACTCGTGTGGCTTCTAAACGCCTCCGGAAATCTTGTGCTTAAGCTTTTGGGCCAATCAGGAAAAGGTGGCGACAATGTCTCTGACGCAGAGATCAAAACCGTTCTGGCCGAGGCGCAGTCGGCTGGCGTGATCGAAAGCGAAGAGTCCGCGATGATATCAGGTGTTATGCGGCTGGCGGACCGCACTGCTCGAGCGCTTATGACGCCCCGACGGGACGTCGAAATTATTGATATTGACGACAGCCTTGATGAAATTCGAACCCAGTTGCACCGGACGAAACGGTCTCGGTTGCCCGTTCGGAAAGGCAGTTCGGACGAGGTGATCGGCATCCTTCCGGTCAAGGACTTCTACGACTCGATGTCCGAACACGGCAGTGTCGACATCAAGGCTCTGACGCAAGACGTCCCGGTGGTTTCAGACCTCTCAACCGCCATAAACGTGATCGAAGCAATCAGGAAATCGCCCGTCCACATGGTGCTGGTTTTTGACGAGTACGGTCATTTCGAGGGAGTTGTTTCGTCAGGTGACATTTTGGAAGCGATCATGGGAGCTCTCCAGGAGGGACCTATCGATGAGCAGGCCATCGCTCGCCGAGACGACGGTTCTTACCTCGTGTCCGGCTGGACGCCGATTGACGAATTCGCTGAGTTCTTAAATCTCAAGCTCGATGACGATTTGGAATATCAGACTGTGGCTGGCCTGGTGTTGGAAGAGTTGAAACATCTGCCGGAATTGGGTGAGAGCTTCACGCGAGATGGATGGCGCTTCGAAGTCGTCGATCTCGACGGGAGGCGCGTGGACAAAATACTTGTGTCTGCGGATTGAAGGTCGGCACGCTCGACGGCCGCAACATCAAAGATCCGCATCCGCCACATGATGTGGCCTGATATCAGGAGTGATCGCCATGGCATGGTCCGCCAACCAATATGTGAAATTCGAGGACGAACGCACGCGACCGGCGCGTGACCTGTTGGCACAGGTGCCGCTGCAAAGCCTTAGCCATGCCGTTGACCTCGGTTGCGGACCGGGCAATTCGACAGAACTGATCATCGAGCGCTACGGGGCGGCCGGCGTCTCCGGCGTCGACAGCGACATGAACATGCTGGAGGCAGCGCGCAAGCGACTTCCGGACACTGCCTTCGTCGAAGCCGATCTCACTCGCTGGCAGCCGGACGAACCCGCAGACCTTTTGTTTGCCAATGCCGTCTTCCAATGGCTGCCCGATCATCTCGATATTTTCGACCGGCTGATGAACGGGCTTTCCGAAGGCGGCGTGCTTGCGGTGCAGATGCCCGACAATCTCGGCGAACCCTCGCACCTGGCGATGGAGGAGACGGCGCATGCCGGACCGTGGAAATCCGCCTTCGAAGCGAAGACCGTGCGCCGCAAGGGGCTGCCGCCGCCGTCCACTTACTACAGCCGGCTGATCGCCAAATCCTCGCGCGTCGATATCTGGCACACCATCTACAATCACCCGATGGCGGATGCGGCTGATATCGTCGAATGGGTGAAGGGAACCGGGCTGATGCCCTATCTCGCCCATGCCGGCGAAGAGCATCGCGAGGCATTCCTGGCGGACTACCTCAAGCGGGTGGAAAAGGCCTATCCAAAGATGTCGGATGGGCGGGTGCTGCTGAGGTTTCCGAGGATTTTCATGGTGGCAGTCAAAGCGTAACCGACCTCGGGCGCACGTCAGATGCTGTCAAATGCCTGTTACCCCTCGCCGCCTATGTTGCGGCGAAACCGGCACGCATTATAGTCGGCCGCAAATTGCAAGGAGATGACACATGGACGCTGCCCCAACCCCGCCGGTCACCCTCGTCATCTTCGGCGCCACGGGAGACCTGACGCGCCGCCTACTGGTGCCGGCGATCATCAATCTAACGCGCAGCCGCCTCGTCGGCGACGATCTCCACATTCTCGGCATCGGCATCGAGCCGGGTGACGATGAATTCCTGCGCGGGCGGCTCGACCAGTTCCTCAACCATCTGAGCGGCGAAGAGCCGACGGTAAAGGACGAAGCCTGGGAAAGCCTGCGCCGGCGTATTTCCTATACGTCAGGCGATTTCACCAAGGACGATATTTTCATCGAGATCGGCAAGCGGCTGGGGCCGAATGCCAATGCCGCCTTCTATCTCGCGGTGCCGCCATCCTTCTTCGGGACGATCGTCGAGAAGCTCGCCGCCCATGGGCTGACCGATGAAAGCGATGGCGTCTTCCGCCGTGTCGCGATCGAAAAACCGTTCGGCACCGATCTCGCCTCGGCGCAGGCGCTCAATGCGCAGATTCTCGCGCAGGTCGGGGAAAGCCAAGTCTACCGGCTCGACCATTTCCTCGGCAAGGAGACGGTGCAGAACCTGATGACGGCGCGTTTCGCCAACATGATGATCGAGTCGTTGTGGAACAGCCGCTACATCGACCATGTGCAGATCACCGCCGCCGAGATCGTCGATGTCGGCAGCCGCGGCAAATTCTACGATGCGACAGGTGCGCTGCGCGACATGGTGCCGAACCATCTTTTCCAGCTGCTGGCGATGATCGCCATGGAGCCGCCGAACAGCTTCGATGCCGAGGCAATCCGCAACGAGAAGAGCAAGGTGCTGAAGGCGCTGCGCATCTATACGCCTGATGAGGCCAAGACGCACGGCGTGCGCGGCGCCTATGGCGCAGGCCCGCTCAATGGGGCTCAGCTTCCCGCCTATCGCGACACCAAGGACGTTTCGCCCGACAGCCGGACTGAGACTTTCGTGGCGCTGAAGCTCTATGCCGATACCTGGCGCTGGGCCGGCGTGCCCTTCTATCTCAGAACTGGCAAGGCGCTGACGGCGCGCGACACCGAGATCGTCATCACCTTCCAGCCGGTGCCCTTCGCACAGTTTCGCGAGACCGATGTCAAGAGCCGCCTGCCGCCGAACCGGCTTGTGATCCAGGTACAGCCGGACGAGGGCATGAGCATGGAAATCTCGATCAAGTCGCCTGGGCTTTCCGTCGATACCGTGCCGGTCTCGCTCGATTTCCGCTATGCCGACAAATTCGATATCGCCAAGACGACCGGCTATGAATCGCTGCTCTACGATCTCTTTATCGGCGACCAGACGCTGTTCCAGCGCGCCGACGGCATCGAGGCCGGCTGGGCGGCGGTGCAGCCCTTCCTCGATATCTGGGCTGGGGATCGGAGCGTGCCTGACGCTTACGCGCCGGGCAGCATGGGACCGGCCTCAGCCGACGAACTGATCCAGCGCGACAGGCGGCAGTGGCATGAACTCGGCGTCATCCTGCATCACGACAAGAAGGACGGCAAATAGCGCCCTCCCCTGGTGTTACTGGTTTCCGTTATCACGGCATGCGGCGCTGACCGAGGCGCCGCTCTTGCCGCCTTCGGTGGCAAGCGCCCCGCGTGCCTTGCGCGGCGGGCAGCGCGCCCAGTCGACCGGACCGCTTAGAGGCTCGTTGTCGATGCTGCCGGTTTCGATCGAGTCGAGCGGGATTATCAGCCCGCTTTGCGTTTCAACTCCCGGCGCGGTGCCGAGCGGCGGCGTGCCGTCGATCCGGCCGCTGGCATCCATGCCCATGTTCGACTGGGCAAGAACCGGGGCGGAGAGGCTGAGGAGAGCGATCGAAGTTGCTGCAATAAACCTGCGCATGATGCTATTCCTTCTGGTTTCAGCGATCGTTTTTGTTTCACGCAATTCCGGACGCAAAACCGCTGCACACTTTTGCTGGAATTGCTCTAGCAACAGGCGATGCCAGCTCATTGTTCCCCCGGGAGCGGGCCGCAGACGATCAAAGTTTGGCGATCGGCCGAAGCCACCTCAAAGCGGGGGATATCAGGCTCAATCGCGCCAGCGCGACAGGAGTTTGTCGAGACCTGTCGGATAGAGATCGATGCCGGCGTCGCGCAGCCTGTCGCGGCCGAACCAGCGCGCCGTCGCCGCCGTCTCGTCGAGTTCGGAATAGTGGATTTCATCGCGCTCACAGAGCGATGCATCGGCCAGCTCGATATCGGCAGCAAAGATGTATTCGTGACCGGTCGCGCCGTGATGCTCGTAGATGTTTTCAAGCAGATGCCAGGGACCGACGATGCGAATATCAGTCTCGAGTTCCTCCCTGAATTCGCGCTGCAAGGCTTCTTCGCGGCTCTCGCCGAATTCAATGGCGCCGCCAAGCGGGCGAACCCCCTTGATGCGACCCCTGTCATCCTCCACTTCGGCGGCGAGCAGTTGGTCTTTCCGCCAGGCGAGGCCGATCACCTTCACCCTGATCTGCTGCGATGGACGCCAGACGGTCATCTGCTCTCCTTCCATCCAATGGGGTAGCCGTTAATTAGCGGGCAGAGGCTGCAAGGCAAGGCGATCAGGCCACCGCGGCAGATCACCAGACGATCGGAGGATCGTACCCGCGCCCCGTCTGAGGTCAAGGATTGACATCTATTGCCATATGCATGTCACAACTCCATATTGACGACAACGAAAGGAAAACCATGCCCAACGTCGCGCTCGGGAACCACTATGAAGAATTTGTGCGGAAGCAGCTGGAGTCCGGCCGCTACAACAACGCCAGCGAGGTTGTCCGCGCAGGCCTGCGGCTGCTGGAGGATCATGAGGTGGCTCGCGAGCGCTGGCTCAATGAGGAGATTCCGGCGCGCTACGACGAGCTGGTGAACAAGCCGGGCATCGGCATCCCGGCCGAGACAGTGCGCGCCCGCTTTGAAACCAAGCGGCGGAATGACGCGGCGAAAGCCAAGTAGGGCATGGCCTACCGCATTGTCTACCATCCGAAGGCGGAAGCCGAACTCGACAAGCTCTATGCCGATATCGCTGTTGAGGCGGGAACGGGCATCGCCGGCGACTTCGTCCACGCCGTGATGACCTTCATTGAGGCCCTGGAGACGTTCCCGGAACGGGGAACGGTGCGGGAAAGCCGAATTCTAGGCCTTCGTGTTATCGGCTACCGGCGCAGCGTCAGCGTGGCGTTCTCGGTCAGTGGCGGTGACGTCAACATATTGGGCGTGTTTGCGCGTGGGCGTGATATCACTGACGAGGTTCTGGAAGAACGACACGGGTGAGCCGACAGGCGAGCCTCCTCCGCGTGAACGGTAGGTTGCAGGCATCTTCGGCTCAGCTCGCCGTGCTGCTGACCGGCCATTTCTTCAAATGGAACGGACCTTTGCCTCGGCGATTTCACTGCAAATATGAGGTGCCCCGCAACGACGCGAGGCTCCTGCCGATCAAACATCTCAGACGAACTGGCTGAGGCCCGGGACGGAAGCGACGACCTCGTCGACGACTTCCTCGCCAGCATATTGCTTGGCGATCGCGATGGTTTCCTTGGCAAGCGAGGTGATTTCGCCCATGCCGAGGCCTTCGCCCATCAGTTGCTGGCCGAGCCCCATGATGCCGCCGCCGCCGAGCGAGCTCATCAGCCCGCCGAGCAGACCGCCGCCGCCGGCACCTGCGCCGTTGAACTGGGCGACGAGATCGGCGCCACCGGGGATCGCTTCGATCATCTTGGCAACCGGGCCATCGGCGGCCTCGCGCTGGAGGAAGCCGAGCATCATGCCGAGCGCCTTTTCGGCCAAATCAGGCGCAATACCCACACGATCGGCGATCTGGGTCACAATTTCATTCATCGTCAGCCTCCTGTTTTTTGACGTTAACGTCAACGTTATTCGAAATTCCACAGCAACTCAAGCCGGCCCTCCCCGGGCGGCGCTTTGTCCGGTTTTGCTTTCAATGCAAACAGTTGTCCGCATGCGCCTGCCTGCTTATAACAGGGAAACGATGGTTCGATGAAGGTAGCTGAAGCAAGCCTTCTCATAAATGGCGGCAGAGCCCCAAGGGAGCATTCCGAATGATCGAGGAAGGCAAGATTTTCATCGGCGCGAGCCGCAATCCCGATGACAGCATCAACAAGCCGGAATATCTCGACCTGAAATTCGGCAATCGCCACGGCCTCGTCACCGGCGCTACCGGCACCGGCAAAACGGTAACGCTGCAGGTGCTCGCCGAAGGTTTCTCCCGCGCCGGCGTTCCGGTGTTTGCGGCCGATATCAAGGGCGACCTTTCCGGCATCGCCGCCAAGGGCGAGCCCAGGGATTTCCTGACGAAGCGCGCCGAGCAGATCGGCTTTGCCGATTACGAATTCGACCAGTTTCCGGTGATCTTCTGGGATCTGTTCGGCGAGAAGGGCCATCGGGTGCGCACCACCATCGCCGAGATGGGACCGCTGCTACTCGCCCGCCTGATGGACGCCTCCGAACCGCAGGAAGGCGTCATCAACATCGCCTTCAAGATCGCCGACCAGGGTGGGCTGCCGCTGCTCGACCTCAAGGATTTCAGCTCGCTCTTGAACTATATGGGCGAGAATGCCAGCCAACTTTCCAACCAGTACGGCCTGATCTCCAGGGCCTCGGTCGGCTCGATCCAGCGGGCGCTGCTCGTTCTCGAACAGCAGGGCGCCGAGCACTTCTTCGGCGAACCGGCGCTGAAGATCACCGACATCATGCGCACCAGCAATAATGGCTACGGCCAGATCTCGGTGCTGGCCGCCGACAAGCTGATGATGAACCCGCGGCTTTACGCCACTTTCCTGCTCTGGCTGCTCTCGGAGCTGTTCGAGGAACTGCCCGAGGTGGGCGACCCCGACAAGCCGAAGCTCGTCTTCTTCTTCGACGAGGCGCACCTGCTCTTCAACGATGCGCCAAAGGTGCTGACCGAACGCGTCGAGCAGGTGGTGCGGTTGATCCGCTCCAAGGGTGTCGGTGTTTATTTCGTGACGCAGAACCCGCTCGACGTGCCGGAAACGGTGCTCGCCCAGCTCGGCAACCGCGCACAGCATGCACTGCGCGCCTATTCGCCACGCGAGCAGAAGGCAGTGAGGACGGCGGCCGATACCTTCCGTGCGAATCCGGCCTTCGATTGCGCCACCGTCATCACCAATCTCGGCACCGGCGAGGCGCTGGTCTCCACGCTGGAGGCCAAAGGCGCGCCTTCGATCGTCGAGCGCACGCTGATCCGCCCGCCATCCGGCCGCGTCGGCCCGGTGACGGATGACGAGCGCCGGCAGATCATGGACAGGAGCCCGGTTCTCGGCATCTATGACGCGGATATCGACCGCGAATCCGCCTTCGAGCTGCTGGCCGCACGGGCGAAGAAGGCGGCCGATGCCGAAGCCGCCAAGCGAGCCCAGGAAGAAGCGCCTCAGCAACAGGGCGGCACGACCTCCGGCTGGAACCTGCCGGGCTTCGGCGGCGGCAATGACGACGACAACCAGGGCCGCGGCCAATCGCGCGGCCGGACTTCCGGCTACCAGCGCGAAACAGTGGTGGAAGCGGCAATGAAGAGCGTGGCGCGCACGGTGGCGACCCAAGTCGGCCGGGCGCTGGTGCGCGGGATCTTGGGTAGCTTGAAGCGGTAAGCCTGGGTCCCTTCTCCCCAGCGGGGAGAAGATGCCGGCAGGCAGATGAGGGGGTGTGAGAAGCGTCAGCGACGAACGCCTTGAGCGGCCGGCGAAAGGCAGCAACGGGGTACCGTGCGGCCCCCTCATCCGACCCTTCGGGCCACCTTCTCCCCGCCGGGGAGAAGGGGGAGCAAGGTTGGTGTCTGCCGCCCCATTGGCTGCTTTGCCTTGAACCTTCAGCCTTTATTCCCTAAATTCCCTGCCATCGACCATTTCAACAGGATGTGTGCCGCAATGGATTTTAACCCGATCGCAACGCCAGTTCGCCTTGCCAACCGGGAAATCCATATCCATGCCTGCATCCATCACCCTCTCCCAAATTTCGTGGTCCGCGCCTGACGGGCGGCCGCTTTTTTCCAATCTCGACCTGAGTTTCGGGGCCGAGCGTACCGGTCTCGTCGGGCGCAACGGCGTCGGCAAGACGACGCTGCTGAAGCTCGTCTCCGGTGAAATCCAGCCGCATTCGGGCACCGTATCCGTCAACGGCAGCCTTGGCGTGCTGCGGCAGAGCGTTCAGGTAGCATCTGACGAAACGGTTGCCGATCTCTTCGGCGTCACCGATGCGCTCGCTATTCTTCGCCGCGCCGAAGCCGGCGCGGCAACGGCCGACGAGCTGGCATCCGCGGACTGGATGCTGGAGGCGCGCATTGCCGCAGCGCTCACTCGGACCGGGCTCGACGCGTCACCGGAAACCCCGCTTGCGGCACTCTCCGGCGGGCAGCGCACACGTGCCGGGCTGGCGGCGCTGATCTTTACCGAACCGGATTTCCTGCTGCTCGACGAGCCCACGAACAATCTCGATCGCGAAGGCCGCGAGGCGGTGATCGCGCTGATGTCAGGCTGGCGGGCCGGCGCCATCATCGTCAGCCATGACCGCGAACTGCTCGAAAGCGTCGACGCGATCGTCGAACTGACCTCGCTCGGCGCCACGCGCTTCGGCGGCAACTGGAGCCATTATCGCGAGCGCAAGGCCCTCGAGCTCGTGGCGGCACAGCATAATCTCACTGAAGCCGAAAAACGCATGGCCGAGGTGGCAAAGAAGGCGCAGGCAACGGTGGAGCGCCAGGCGCAGAGGGACAGCACCGGGCGGAAGATGGCCGCCAAGGGCGGCATACCGCGCATCATGCTCGGCGGCATGAAGGAGCGGAGCGAAACGACAGGCGGCGACAATGCCCGCCTCGCCGACCGCCGGCGCGCCCAGGCCCTGGAAGAGGCAAGGGCAGCGCGCGAGAAGATCGAGATCCTCCAGCCCTTGTCGGTCACCTTGCCGCCGACCGGGCTGCCCGCCAGCAAGATCGTGCTGAGGATGGATGGCGTGACATCGGGCTACCAGCCGGGTGATCCCGTCATCCGCGATCTCTCCTTCGATGTGACCGGACCGGAGCGTATCGCCGTCACCGGCCGCAACGGCTCGGGCAAAACGACCTTGCTGGCGCTCATCACCGGCGACCTAAAACCCTGGGCGGGCACGATCGGCGTCATGACTGCCTTCTCGATGCTCGATCAGACGGTCAGCCTACTCGATCCGTCGGTCTCGATCCGCGACAATTTCCGCCGGATCAATCCGCTTTCCGATGAAAATACCTGCCGGGCGGCCCTTGCCCGCTTCATGTTCAGGGCGGATGCGGCGCTGCAGACCGTATCGACGCTCAGCGGCGGGCAATTGCTGCGCGCCGGCCTTGCCTGTGTGCTCGGCTCAGCGCCGCCGCCGCTGTTGATCCTCGATGAGCCGACCAACCATCTCGACATCGACTCGATTGCCGCCGTCGAGGCCGGATTGCGCGCTTACGACGGCGCGCTCATCGTCGTCAGCCACGACGCGACATTCCTCAGGAGTATCGGGATAACGCGGCGGCTGGATTTGTCTGCCGGCCACCCGGGATAACTCCGGCTCATGCCTGCTGCCGGCCTCCGACGCGACGATTCCGGCAGACGGCGACGATCAACGCGGTGACGCAGATCAGGAGTTCGAGAACGAAGGTTCAATGCAGCATGAAACTCACGATCCAATTGCTGTAGGTCGCCGGCACCGTCGTCAGCTCGAATTTCGACCAATCGAATGGCGCGAGCCAAAGCATCGGCGCAGCGACGGTATCCATAACCATATGAAGCACGACGGCTGCGAAAAAGACGGCGGCCGTGGGAAGCCAGTCCGGCGCCAGTCGACTGATCGCCGGCAGGGCCGTGGCGGCGAAGCCGAGCCAAAAAAGCGGCCAGTGGGAGACATAGTCGTGATGGTGGACTTTGCCGCCGGTCAGGAAGAAATAGACCATATCGAAATCCGGCAATACGCTTCCGATCAAGGCTACGGTCATGATGCCGGGTGCGGCGGACCGTTGCCGCGCGGCGCTCCCGAGAAGGTAGCCTGCAGGCAAATGGGCAATGAGCATGCGTCTTATTCTCCCGGTCGGTCCCGAAGAATCCTCTATGCGCGGTTTATGGCTAGAATCGGCGCAGGTCCGGCTCTCTTGCCTCTTTTTGCGGGCAATGTTATTTGGGTCTTGCAAGCTTTTGAGAAAGGAGGGTCACGCAATGCAATATTATTTTCGGTTTAATCGCCAGCGTGGTCCCGTCAACGCCCTGCAAATGCGTTTGCAGGGCTGACCAGAGACCGTTTCTCGACATCTCTTCCTGGTCTGCCCTTCGTGGCCAATGCCGCGCCGTAATTGACAGCGCGCATTCCTCTCATTTCCCGGGCTCGAACCGCGCAATCCCGTGATGGCTGAATGCCCCGGATCGTGCCGACCACCCGGTCAAGACCAGAGAACGATCATGACACTCATCAATATCCGCAATCTCGGCGTGACGCTGGGCAATCCGTTGTTTTCCAAGCTCAATCTCGTCGTCAATGCCGGCGACCGCATCGGCCTAGTCGCCGCCAACGGGCGGGGGAAATCGACGCTGCTTGCCTGCATCACCGGTAAGCTGGAGCCGAGCGAGGGCGAGATCACCAAGGCGCGCGGGCTGACCATCGGCCATGTCGCGCAGAATGTACCGCCTGCCCTTTTCGACACGCCGTTCTACGATGCGGTGCTGCAGGCGCTGCCGGCCGATCAGGCCGAAAGCGAGAGCTGGCGCGTCGACGTCGTGCTGGAATCGCTCGACGTGCCGGAGCTCATGCGGAGCCGGCCGCTGAAGCAATTGAGCGGCGGCTGGCAGCGGCTTGCCATGCTTGCCCGCACCTGGGTGAGCGAGCCCGACGTGCTTCTGCTCGACGAGCCGACCAACCATCTCGACCTTGAAAAGATCGCGCAGCTGGAGGGCTGGCTGAATGCGCTGCCGCGCGACGTGCCGGTTATCCTGTCCAGCCACGACCGCGCCTTCCTCGATGCGACGACCAACCGGACGCTGTTCCTGCGGCCGGAGCAATCGCCGGTCTTCGCCCTGCCCTATACCAGGGCACGCGCCGCACTTGACGAGGCGGACGCTTCCGAAGCCCGGCGCTACGAGCGCGACATGAAGGTGGCGGAGCAACTGCGCAAGCAGGCGGCGAAGCTCAACAATATCGGCATCAATTCCGGCAGCGACCTGCTCGTCGTCAAGACGAAGCAGCTCAGGCAACGGGCGGAGAAGCTGGAGGACGCGGCAAAACGGGCGCATCTGGAGCGCTCGGCCGGGGCGATCCGGCTCGCCAACCGCGGCACCCATGCCAAGGTGCTGGTGACGTTGGAGGATGCGGTGGTGACGACGCCCGATGGAACGCCGCTGTTCAAGACCGGCCGGCAGTTCATCTGCCAGGGCGACCGCATCGTGCTGCTCGGCCTCAACGGCGCCGGCAAGTCGCGGCTGGTGTCGATGCTGAAACAGGCGATCGAAAGACCGGAGACAGCGCGCGACAGCATCAAGGCGACGCCCTCGCTCGTGCTCGGCTACGGCGACCAGGCGCTTGCCGATCTTGCCGACAGCGATACGCCGATCGGCACGATCATCCGCCGCTTCGATGTCGGTGACCAGCGGGCGCGGGCGTTGCTGGCAGGCGCCGGCATGACGATCGACATGCAGGCAAAACCGATCGGCCAGCTCTCCGGCGGCCAGAAAGCGCGGCTCGGCATGCTGGTACTGAGACTTGCGGAGCCGAACTTCTACCTGCTCGACGAGCCGACCAACCACCTCGACATCGAGGGCCAGGAGGCGCTGGAGAGCGAGCTGATGGCGCACGAGGCGAGCTGCCTGCTGGTATCGCATGACCGCAGTTTCGTGCGGGCGGTGGGAAACCGGTTCTGGCTGATCGAGAAGAAGCGGCTGGTGGAGGTGGAAGGTCCGGAAGGGTTCTTTGCTTCGGTTGGAGGGTGATGGTGGTGGGTGGTGGGATCCGGAGCGTAATTGTTGTTGACGGTGTGCCGTGAGGCCCCCTCATCCGGCTGCCGCCACCTTCTCCCCGCTGGGGAGAAGAAACTCGTGGCGACGTCTCGATTCCCCCTTCTCCCCCGGGGAGAAGGTGCCCGTAGGGCGGATGAGGGGGCTGCACGGCACACCGCCAACGTCGCTCCCAAACCTACCGCTTCGGTGCGACCAGACAGAAGAAGGCGCCTTGCGGGTCGGTGGCCTGGACGATCCAGCTGCCGCCAGGGACTTCCATCGGGCCGTGGACGACCTTGCCGCCGCCCGAGGTGAGGCGTTCGGTTGCGGCGTCGAGGGTCGGCACGATGAAATAATAGCACCAGAAGGGCATCGGAAGGTTTTCCGGCTTGGTCATCATGCCGCCGATCTGCCTGCCGTTATGGGCGAAGAGATAATAGACGCCCATCGGACCCATGTCGAATTCGCTGTGCTTCGTCCAGCCGAACCGCTTGGAATAGAAGGCCAGCGCTTCTTCGCCATTGCCAGCATAGAGTTCGCGCCAGCCGATATTGCCGGGGGCGTCGAAGGCCAGTTCCGGCATGGGATTTTCCATCGGCGCCGGCGTCATGATGCAGAGCACCGCGCCATGCGGATCGGCGACGACGGCGAAGCGGCCGATGGTCGGGATGTCTTCCGGCGGACGGCGGACCGAACCGCCATTGGCGGCAAAATCCTTGGCCGACTGGTCGACGTCGTCAACGTCGACATAACCCGTCCAGTTCGGCGGAATGCCCTTGCCCTCGAGTTCGGCCGGAAATTCCATCAGGCCGGCGACACCGATGCCGTTCGCCTCGAAGATCGTATAGGTGGGCATGCCCTCCATTTTCATTTCTGAGGTGGTCCAGCCGACGACCGAGCTGTAGAATTTCGCGGCCGCTGATGTGTCGGGGGTCATCAACTCGCACCAGATGAACTTTCCATGCGTCTCAGACATCATACTCTCCCTTTTTCGACGCTCCTCTTCGGAAGCCTCTTTGCAAGGCCCCTATTTCGAGGGTGAGCGCCGTGATTGTCAGATCCTGCGGGCGTAATGCGCTTCCATGAACTGCTTCCAGGCGCCATCCGGCTGCTTGGCGCTGGAGACGAAGGTGCGGTGATCGGCATCGACGAAGATGATCTGCTCGCGGTACTCGGCAAGTCCCTCGCCGTTGAAGTCGGGCCCTGTCGTATAAAGGTCCAGCACATTGCCTGACGCATCGACCTCGCCCTCATAGACCCACATATAGTCCATCATGCTGCCGATCCAGCTGCCGACATACTTGCCCTTTGTGGCGTTGTAGCCGAGCGTCAGGATGCTGGTGGCCTCCTTACCGTCCGGCATGCGGCCGGTCCCTTCGGCGACGAACCAGATGCCGTGCAGCGAGCGGACGGTCTCGGTCCAGGTCTCACCGCCACTCATGTCGGGTGCGGTGACGGTCCAGTCGCCGATCAGCCTTTCCAGAAAGGAATGTTCCTTCAGCACTTCAGCGGTCTTCATCATCCTCTTCTCCCTTGAGTGATGGTGGCGCTTGTTTTCCGCATTCCGGACGCAAAACCGCTTACACTTTTCGGCATCATGCTCCGGCTCAGTGACAGCAGGATGGCGCCTTGGCGGCCTCCTCATATTCGTCGTGGCGGCGCACGAAATTCATCGTGCTGTCCTCGTTGCGGCCCTTCGGCGCGCGGTCGAGGATCATCAGGGTGCCGATCAGTTCTTCCGGCCCGCGAGCATAGCTCGAATAGGTATGGAAGATCTCACCCTTGTCGTTGCGGTAGAAAGCGCTGAGGCCCGGCAGTTCGTCATTGGCATCAGCCGGCTGCATAGGCGTGAAATTGTAGAAGACCTTATCTTTGGCAAGATCCTCGGGGCTAAAAGAAACGTGATAATCGAAATTGAAATCGCTGCCGAAAGAAGAGACCCAGGGAAATTTCCAACCCATGCGCCGTTTGTAGGCGGCGATCTTGTCAAGCGGCGCGCGCGAAACGGCGACCCAGGTAACGTCATGATGGTTCAGATGCGGCAGGGCGCCATCGACATGATCCGATAGGAAGGAGCAGCCGGTGCAGCCGGCATCCCAATCCGGGCCGAGCATGAAATGGTAGATCAGCAACTGGCTGCGACCGTCGAAGAGATCGGCGAGCGACTTCCTGCCCTCGGGCGTTTCGAAGACATAATCCTTGTCGACCTTTACCCAGGGCAGCGCCAGACGGGCAGCGTTGACGCTGTCGCGCAGCCGCGTCGCCTCTTTCTCCTCTGCCAGCAGGGCACGGCGGGCCTCCAGCCACTCTTCGCGGGAAACAACCTCATTCTGCATGGAGTGCGCCCTCCTCCGGCGCTTGCCGGTGAAGCCGGCTCATCTCCTTCTCCTTGACTAAATACATTGATATCAATAGAAATGAAGCATGTCAAATTCGATCGAGATTCCCTTTTCCACGACGCTGATGGTGCGCGACACCTGCCTCTGCCTGCATGTGCAGCGGGCAGCGCGCGCGCTTGCCCGGCTGTTCGACGACGCGCTGAGGCCGGCCGGGCTGACCAATGGGCAGTTTTCGCTGATGATGTCGCTGAACCGGCCGGAGCCACCGCCAATGGGGCCGGTCGCCGCCCTCCTCGCCATGGACCAGACGACGCTGACGGCGGCGCTGAAGCCGTTACAGCGCAAGGGCTGGGTGACGGTGATGGAGAACCCGAGGGACAGGCGCGGTCGGCTGCTGAGCCTCACCACTGAGGGCAAGGCGGTGTTGGTGAGAGCGCTGCCGATCTGGGAAAGCACGCATGCGATGATCGACGGAAAGCTGCCGGATGGCAGGGTCGCAAGGCTGCGGCAGGATCTGCTGGCGCTGTCATGAATGGCGGCAGAAACGCCGAAGCCGGCCGGATAGCACCCTACCCGACCGGCAGATGGCGGCAGCCGATACGGCTGCCAGCTTTTTAAAATCGATCAGGCGACGGTGACCGGAACCTCGGTCGAGGTGCGCATGGCGTGGCTGTAGGGGCAGACGATATGGGCTGCGGCTGCGAGCTTTTCAGCCGTTTCGCGGTCGAGACCCGGAATGTCAACCGTCAGCGCCACTTCGATGCCGAAGCCGCCGCCATCTTCCCGCGGGCCGATGCCGACCTTGGCGGAGACCGTCGTGTCTTCCGGAATCTTGACCTTCTGCTGGCCCGCGACAAATTTCAATGCACCGAGGAAGCAGGCGGAGTAGCCGGCAGCGAAGAGCTGTTCGGGATTGGTGCCGGTCGCACCGTCGCCGCCGAGTTCCTTGGGGACGGTCAGGGTCACGTCCAGAACGCCGTTTTCGGAAACGGCGCGGCCTGCGCGGCCGCCGGTGGCAGAGGCTTTGGTCGTATAGAGAATAGGCATGACGATCTCCTTTGGTTGGCCCTTCGATGGGGTTGGATTTTTAGTATCGCACAATTAAATTGTACGCAAGTGAATTTTGCAAATTGCATTTCGAATTCGAAAGGAGGACAATCGGGCCTTAGAACAGGATGATCTTAGCCGCGCCGGCCTAGAATCTGAATCCTGTTCTAAATTAAAGAGTTAGAGCATGATGTCGCCCGAAAACCGCTGAAACTTTTCGGCATCATGTTCTAGAGCAATTCCAGCAAAAGTGCGCAGCGGTTTTGCGCCCGGAATTGCGTGAAAACAAAGGGATAGAGCATTTCGTGATTCGAAGAAAAACGGGAATGCTCTAGGGATGATGGATATGAAAGCGCACACGACGAAGACGATGGAGATACCGCAAGAGGAGAAGCGGCTGGAAAAACAGCTGTGCTTCGCGGTCTATGCGACGGCGCATGCTTTCACCCGCGCCTACAAGCCGATCCTCGACAAGGTCGGCCTGACCTATCCGCAATATCTGGTGATGCTGGTGCTCTGGGAACGCGGCGAATTGCCGGTCAAGACGATCGGCGAGCAGTTGGATCTCGATTCCGGCACGCTGTCGCCGCTGTTGAAACGGCTGGAACAGAGCGGGCTGATCAAGCGCATCCGCGACCTGCGCGACGAACGGCAGGTGATTGTGTCGCTGACCCCTAGAGGTGAGGCTATGAAGGGGGAGATCGATACGATCATGATGGCGATCGGGCAAGCCGCAGGCTGCACGCTTAAGGAAATGGCCGAGATGCGCGACATGCTGCATCGGCTGCGGGGTAATCTCGGGCGGGCCGGCGCGGACGGAGGCTGAACGCGTCCACCCGGTAGACCCTCATCAGCGTGCGCTCCGAGAGATCAGGGCCGCGGCTTAGCCGGCGACCGACGCTTCTTTGCAGGAGCCGCCTTAGGTTCGGCCTCGGCCTCCTGCTGCAAACGCAGCGCCTTCAGCTTCTCCGTCTTCTTGTCACGGGCCGACGCCTCGGCGGCGATGATGGCACGCGCCGTGTGATCGGTCGCTTCCGCCTTGTCGCGAGACGAGAGCTTGGCGGGATTGAAGAATTCTCCCTTGGTGGCGGTCATGTGCCCCTTTCCCAGGTGATGGCGGCGCTACAGCATAATTCCTTAAATCGGAATTGGCTCAAGGAATTATGCAGAAATTCAAAGTGTTACGGCGTCCATTGCGCGTCTCAAAAGACGCGCAGCGCTGCAAGCCATGAATCCGCGGCTGAAAGCCGTGATCTCACGGCTGAAACCATGATTCCGCGGTCGGACCGTGATGCCACGGCCGGACCGCGACTCCCCGGCCGGGATCAGCGGGTGCGGAGAACTTTCTTCGGTGCCGGCAGCAGACCTTCGCGCTGCAGCTTCTTGCGGGCAAGCTTGCGCTGGCGGCGAATGGCCTCGGCCTTTTCGCGGGCGCGCTTCTCGGACGGCTTTTCAAAGGCGCTGCGCGCCTTCATTTCCCGGAACAGGCCTTCCCGCTGCATCTTTTTCTTGAGCACGCGGAGCGCCTGATCGACATTGTTGTCCCTGACGAGTACCTGCAAAACGATATCCTTCCTGTCGCGGCGGCGAGGCCGCACTGTCCATATTAAAAAGCGCGGGACTACTTCCCGATTTTGATGCTCGAAAACTTCAGCCAGGGTTCGGCGCCATCGGACTTGGCCGCCGCTTGGGGGGAAACCCTGGATGGCGTTTCCCCGGTATCGATGTCGGCCTCAGTGATGCGGCGTTCGAAATTCTCTGCGTCGAACTGGACGCGGTATTGCACATGCCCATGGTCATTGGGCAGGATGCTGGAGATCCGGCACCGCTTGTCGGCTTTCGCCGTGCGGGTGAGGCCGGACTTCAGCACGATCATGTCGCCGACTTTATAGTTTGGTCTGCCCATTTCAGCGTCCCTTCGACTCTTCGGCTGCTCAATCGGTCAATCAGAACGACCAGGGGCCATTCAGGTACGACCGAGGGCCATTCCGGAAAAGCCTGCGATCAAAGCAAAAAGGCCGGGCTCGGACCCGACCTCTTCCAGTCACTCAGCCCGCTGCCCGTATGGTCAGCTCACCGCCACCCCTGGCCAGCTCGCTGCCAGTACATCCGTGGTCAGCTTGCCGCCAGCACATGGCCAGCCCGCTGCCATATTCATGGTCAGCAGAGGCGAATGACAAATCATGCGGCCTGAAGATTATCAGCCGAATTCTTGCCGGACTTCTTGTCGCGGACGAGATCGTAGCGGATCTTCTGACCTTCAACGAGTTCGCGCATGCCGGCGCGTTCAACCGCTGAAATATGGACGAAAACGTCCGTAGAACCATCATCCGGCTGAATGAAGCCAAAACCCTTGGTGCCATTGAACCACTTGACGACGCCTGAATTCATAACGATCTCCTTTTCAACCGTTTGTGTTCGCCTGCGGAGAGATATCCGACAAGCCGTATCGATGTTGAGAGGATATCTGACGGTGCGCTCAAGCGCGTGGACAAAGGTCGCAAGCAATTCGATACGCACCATGTAGGATATTTACCGAATTAAGCAATGGTATTTCGGAAAATAATTCTCTTGCGGGCGCAAAATGAAGCTCTTGCCCCGGGGGCAAAGCATCTGCTTGCCCGGGGCAAAGCAGGTGCTTGCCCGGGGAAAAGGAATTGATCCCAGGCGACCGGATTGGGGCCGCCTGGGTGAAAATTACTGCCAGACGACGATCGGCGCCTTTGTCGGAACGCGATCGTAGAGATCGATGATATCCTGGTTCAGCAGCCGCACGCAGCCCGATGAGACGGCCTTGCCGATCGAGCGCCAATCGGGATTGCCGTGCAAGCGATAAAGCGTGTCCTCTCCATTCGAGAAGATGTAAAGCGCGCGGGCGCCGAGCGGGTTTTTCAGGCCCGGCTCCATGCCGCCATTCTCGATCGAATATTTGACGAGTTCGGGCTGGCGGGCGACCATCTCGTTCGGCGGCTTCCAGCGCGGCCATTTCTGACGCCACTGGATGACGCCCGACCCCTGCCAAGCGAAACCCTCGCGGCCGATGCCGACGCCGTAACGCATCGCCATGCCGCCATTCTGGACGAGATAGAGGAAGCGCGACGGCGTATCGACGACGATGGTGCCGGGAGGCTGACCTGTGGGATCGACGACGAGCTGGCGATAATAGCGCGGATCGATCTGCTCGTAGGGAACGGCTGGAATGAGAAAGCCGCCGTCCTCGACGGGGCCATACATGACGGCAAGCTCGGCCCCACTCGGCACGCTCGACGTTCCCATCGATTGGAACAGGCGCATGGGCGAACGGTAGATGATCGTCGTATCGCCTGATGTCACCGTGTTGGCTGAGGAGGCGCAGCCGGTGAGCGCGGAGGCTGCGGTCAATGCCGAAAAGGAAAGAAAGCTGCGGCGGGAAAGGTGTCTATCGAGGCTCATGACGCGGGACTGATTTCCTTTGATGCGGGAATCTTGGGATAACGACATAAGAAGATCTATCGGCTTGCGCCAAATAAACCATAGCTTCACGCAGACGTGTCCCGCCCGGAGCGGACGAATGGGCCACGCTGTTGCAGCGCTACATCACAACGATCTCGGCCTTGGCAGGCACGCGGTCGTAAAGATCGACGACGTCCTGGTTCAGCATGCGCACGCAGCCCGACGAGGTGGCCTTGCCGATCGACTGCCAGTCGGGCGTGCCGTGGACGCGGTAGAGCGTATCCTGCCCGTCCTTGAAGATATACATGGCGCGTGCGCCGAGCGGGTTCATCAGCCCCGGATTCATGCCGCCATTCTCCGCCCCGAACGGGCGAACCTCAGGCTGGCGCGAGACCATTTCGACCGACGGTGTCCAGCGCGGCCATTTCTGCTTCCACTGGATGACGCCGCGGCCGGACCAGGCGTAACCGTCGCGGCCGAGGCCGACGCCGTAACGCATCGCCTTGCCGTTGCCCTCGACGAAATAGAGGAAATGCGCCTTGGTATCGACGACCACGGTGCCGGGACGCTCAGTCGTCTGATAATCGACCTCCTGGCGCAGGAACTGCGGCTGCACGCGGCTGACCGGGATCGCCGGCAGGGTGAAATCCGCGTCGCGAAGCTCACCATACATCGCCATATGCACGGGATTGGTCACCGGCAGGCCATAGGTCTGGTGGAACTGGGTCTTGTAGAGTTCGCGCGTCTGCGGCACCGGCTGATCGGGGACCGGCCGCACCCGGCGCGGATCGACACCGGGCGGCTGATAGAAGACCGGCGAGGTTTCCTGGACGAAGCGGGCGGGCGAATCGGCGGCGACATCGGGAATGAGGATGTTGCACCCGCTCAGCGACGCAACCGCAATCACGAGCCCGGCAATCGGGAAGACCCGGCGCAGAAAATTCATGGAACCACCCTTATCAACGATCGGCAGACAACGACATCTGCCGGGACGATGGCATCCGCGGCTGGCGCGAGGCTGGCGTTGGGGTGGAAAAGGCACAAGGTCAGGAAACGACCAGCCCGCCGCCATCGGTGGCGGGATCGCGGATCAATCGTCCAGGGCACTTAATCGCAATTGCCGGTGGCGGCGAAACTCAGGCCGCCACCCCGTGGAAGAAACGGATGCTCTGTTCGATCTCGGCCGGCAGCGCCGAGGTATGATTGCCGGCGACGGTTTCGGTCTCGATATGAATGCCGGCGGCGCGGGCGCGGCGGGCAAGCAGATCGGCGCGGTCGTTGAAATGCGGCTCCTCGGTGCCGTGGACGACACGCACCGGGCATTTGAAGCTCTGGGCGTAACACAGAGCAGAGCGCACCTCGAATTCATGCTCATTGCTGTCGTCGAAGCGGATATCCTGGGGATAGCGGCTGAAAAAGCGGAAGGCGTTGGGGTTGCCCGAAATCGGCGCGGCGGCGCGGAACTTGTGGGTGGTCATCGCCGTCAGCATGGTCAATGTGCCGCCGATGCTGTGGCCGGCGATGAACAGCCGTTCGGGGTCGACGCCCGGCAGATGCGCCAGGCGCTCGGTGGCGGCCAGCACGTCGTCGACCTCGTCGTAGAAGCCGGAGAAATTGCCCATCTGGCCGTTTTCGCCGCGCAGCGACGGCATCATCACGACATAACCGGCATCCATATAGGGCTTCATCAGCTGCCAGTGGCCGATGCCCATGGCATTGCCGCCGTGCAGGAAGAGCACGGCCGGTTTGGCGGCGCGCTCGCGCTTATATTTGGAAACCCAGGCCGCCAGTTCCAGCTCGCCGTAGCCGGAGCGGTAGAAGATCTTGTCGGCATCGGCCGGCGCATTCAGCGGTTCGTATTTGTCGGGCGCCGGGCCCTTCTGCAACAGCTTGGTGCGGAAATGGTGGCGGACCTTGGCATAGTCGTGCTTGGCGAGACGCGGCTCGTCCGGGACATCAAACGCGGCTGCCATGCGCGGCAGGATGAGTGCACCGGCAAGACCCGCCAGAACGGCACGGCGTTGACGGAAAAAGGAATTTTGTTCAAGCGAGCTCATAACGCACCCATCATTTCCCCGGCACGCAGAATCTGCACCGGAAGATCGTTGCCGCCAATACACATGATGTTGAAAATATTGCCCTGCGTCATTGTTGCGCAGGGCATGCAACCTCATTCCGGCTTGGCGTCGATCATGGCGATCAGCGTGCGCAGCCGGTCGGCCTCGTATGAGGGCTTGTCGGGGCGAAGGCGAGCGATGCGGGGGAAACGCATGGCGACCCCCGATTTGTGCCGGGTCGAGCGGTTGATGCCCTCGAAGGCCACTTCGACGACGAAGCCGAAATCCTTGTCGGCGCGCACGGCGCGCACCGGGCCGAAGCGCTCAGTGGTATTGTCACGTACGAACTTGTCGAGCACCTCGAGTTCGGCATCGGTGAAGCCGAAATAGGCCTTGCCGACAGGCACCAGCTGTTCGCCGTCCTCGTCATCGGCCCAGACGCCGAAGGTGAAATCAGAATAGTAGCTGGAGCGCTTTCCATGGCCGCGCTGGGCATACATCAGCACCGCATCGACATTATAGGGGTTGCGCTTCCACTTGAACCAGGGGCCCTTCATGCGGCCGGCCTGGTAGATGCTGTCGCGGCGCTTGATCATCACGCCTTCGATGACCGGATCGGGCGGCGCGGCGCGGAGAGCGTCGAGCTCTTCCCACGACGAGAACGGCACGAGCGGCGAGAGATCGAAACGGTCATGGGGGGCGCGGTCGATGATCTCGGTCAACCGGTCGCGGCGATCGATATAGGTCCGGCCGCGGACATCCTCCTCGTCGTCGAAGAGCAGGTCATAGGTGCGGATGAAGGCGGGATAGTCGCCGAGCATCTTCGTCGTCACCGTCTTGCGGTTCAGGCGCTGCTGCAGGTCGGAGAAGGTCCGGGTCGGGCTGTTGGAGCGGGCGGTGCCGCCAACCAGCAGCTCGCCGTCGACGACGCCGGAAAAACTGATCGCGTCGAGAATATCGGGAAAGGCGCCTGAAATGTCGTCGCCGGAGCGGGAATAGATCTTGCGCCTGTCGCCGGAGCGGGAGAGCTGCACGCGGATGCCGTCCCATTTCCATTCGGCGACATAGTCGGCCGGATCGAGACCAGTGAGATCGCCCTCCTCCACCGCATTGGCGAGCATGACGGAGTGAAAGATTGCCGGTGTGGCCAGCACCGGTTTTTCGCCGCCATTCGCCAGCCATTCAAACAGCGTCTCATAGGGCGGCTGCAGACCGTGCCAGAGGGTTTCGATCTCGGTGACGTCCTTGTCGCCGAGATCGGCCAGCGCCTGCTTGGCAAGGCGAGCGGAAACGCCGATGCGCATGGCGCCGGTCGCCAGCTTGATGAAGGCGAAACGGCCGGACGAATCCAGCCGGTCGAGCAGGTCACGGACGAAGCTGCGCACTTCTGTGCGGCCGAGTGCGTTCATGCCGGTGACGACCTCGCCGAGACGCGGCTGGGCGAGCGCCGAGCGGTCGAAATCCCTCTCATTGTCCCAGACAAGCGAGATGGTTTCGGCGAGATCGCCGACATAATCATAGGAATAGCGGAACAGCACCTCGTCCATGCGCTCCAGCACCAGCTCGCGCAACATGGCGGGCTTGACGTTGCGCACCTCCAGCGTGCCGGCGATGGCGGCAAGGCCATAGCCACGGTCAGGATCGGGCGTGTCGCGGAAATAGTCGGTCAGCAGCTTCAGTTTGCCGTTGCGGCTGGGTGTGAGCACCAGGCGGTCGAGGAGGTCGGCGAAGGCTTTCATGGGCGCCTCCCGACTTCGGAGGGGTTTTGACGCGGGATATTGCTCATCTCCTCAATCCCCCTCGTCCTCATAACCCACCAGATGCAGCGGTTTCGCCTTGATGCCCTGCAAATGGCACCAGCGCACCAAGGCCTCCTCGCGGCCATGCGTCACCCAGACCTCGGCCGGGTGCAATTCCCGGATCGTTTCGGTCAGCTCCGGCCAGTCGCAATGATCGGAGATGACGAGCGGCAGTTCGACGCCGAGCTGTTTGGCGCGCTGGCGCACCATCATCCAGCCGGAGGCGAAGGCCGGCAGCGGCTCGTTGAAGCGCCGGGCCCAGCGGTCGGCGAAGGCCGATGACGGGCCGATGACGACCGCACCCTTGAAGACTGATTTGTCGCGGCTTTCGATCGTCGCCGGCAGCAGCTCGCCGAGATCGATGCCCTGCTCGATGTAATAGTCGCAGAGCCTTTCCATGGCGCCGTGGATATAGATCGGTTCGGCATAACCGGCATCGCGCAGCAGCCGGATGACGCGCTGGGCCTTCCCCAGCGCATAGGCGCCGACGAGATGGGTGCGCTCGGGAAATTGCCGCAGCGACGCCAGCAGCTTGGCTATCTCCTCCATTGGATCGGGATGATGGAAGACCGGCAGGCCGAAGGTCGCCTCGGTGATGAAGACATCGCAGGCAACCGGCACATAGGCGGCGCAGGTCGGATCGGGGCGGCGCTTGTAGTCGCCGGAGACGACGATGCGGGTGCCGTTCTTCTCGATGGCGATCTGGGCGGAGCCGAGCACATGGCCGGCCGGATGAAAGCTCACCTTGACGCCGTTCACCAGCAGTTCCTCGCCGAAGACCGCAGCCTGCTCGCTGGCGCAGAAACCGTCGCCGTAACGCAGACGCATGATGTCGAGCGTCTGGCGGGTGGCAAGCACGTTCACATGGCCCGGGCGGGCATGATCCGAATGGCCGTGGGTGACGAGCGCCTGCTCGACCGGCCGCACCGGATCGACATAGAAGCCGCCCTCGGGGCAATAGAGCCCCTCCGGGGCGGGATAAAGCAGCGCATCAGGTCTCATGAAACGAGAGATAGCGGGAAATGGACGCGAGGCCAGAGGGCGGGAAGAACGGACTATGGAATGGAGCGCGGCTCAACGACTGCGATGTCATGACCCTATCCCGTCGAGAAAGTTGACCACAGCGACATTAAACTCACCCGGCCGCTGCAGCGGCGCGAAATGACTGACGCCTGTGAGATAGATCATCTCAGCGTTCGGAATGCTGCGAGCAAGATATTCGGCATGGTCGGGCTTGATGAATTCGTCGCGCTCGCCGAGGACGATTGCGACCGGCACCCGGATCAGGCCCAAGTCGGCGGCCTGATAATTCGGCTCCGTCCGCATCATCAGGCTGACCGCCTCGACGAATGGATTAAAATCGTCAGGCGTGGTGGACAATGCGGCATAGTCCTTGGCGTGCCGGCTGAAGCATCGGTCGATGACCGGGCTCGGAACAAATTCCAGCGTGCCGCTCGGATCCATGTTGCAGGCGAAAAAGAAGACCCCCTCGACACGTGACGGCGCCGTCATGGCGAGAATCAGGGCAATGCAGGCGCCGTCGCTCCAGCCGACGACGGCCGCCTTGTCGAGATGCAGCGCGTCCATGACCGCGAGCACGTCAGAGGCCATCAGCTCATAGCTATAGGGACGGGCATCGCGGGTGCTTCTTCCATGGCCACGGCTGTCGATCAGCACGACGCGGCGGCCGCGGCGCAACAGTGCCGGGACCTGATAGCCCCAGTTGCCGCTGTGACCAAGGCCGCCATGCAGCAGAATGACAGGGGGACCTGCGCCGTAGGACGCATACCAGATGCGGGCACCGTCGCGCGCGACATGCCCTTCAACTGCTGCCGGCGGCAATGGGGCGCCGCCATGCGTCTCGAAATGGATGAGCTCGTCGTCTTGTGGTTCCATAGCGATGAGGCTCCCGTCCGGCGAATAGACCGATGGCATAGAAAAGCCGGAAAACAGCCCAAGAACAACCAGAATCGCTTTCTAGCCCTTGCGATGCAACCAGGGGGATCAGCATTGGGCAGGAAGTTTTTCTATTGTGCGGCGGCAATCGCGGTCGTCGCGGCGGGTATCTACCTCAACAATACCAGCCTGATTGCCGAACACCGACCGGGAAAACCGGTGCTGCTCGCCCATCGCGGCATCGCCCAACGCTTCGACGAAACCGATCTCAAGAACGACACCTGCACGGCGAGCCGCATGCTGCCGCCGAAACACGATTATCTCGAAAACACACTTCCGTCGATGCAGGCAGGCTTTGCGGCCGGCGCCGATATTGTCGAGATCGACGTACATCCGACAACGGACGGGCAGTTCGCCGTCTTTCACGACTGGACGCTCGACTGCCGCACCGACGGGCATGGCGTCACCCGCGAGCATTCGATGGCTGACATGAAGAGGCTCGACATCGGCTATGGCTATACCGCCGATGGCGGCAAGACCTTTCCCTTTCGCGGCAGGGGCATCGGCATAATGCCGACCCTTGCCGAGGTGCTGTCGACCTTTCCGGATCGGCGCTTCCTCATCAACGTCAAGAGCCGCGATCCTTCCGAGGGCGAAAAGCTCGCCACCGTGCTCAACGGACTTTCCCAGGAAAGACGGGCCGAGATCATCGTCTATGGCGGTGACGAGCCGATCGACGTGCTGCGCCGGATGGCACCCGATATCAAGACCGCCTCGCGCAAGAGCCTGAAGGGCTGCCTGTTCGGCTATGTCGGCTATGGCTGGACCGGCCTGCTGCCGGACGAATGCAAACATGCGATGATGCTGGTGCCGATCAATATCGCCCCGTGGCTCTGGGGCTGGCCGGACCGTTTTCTCAACCGGATGGCGGATGCCGGGACCGAGGTCTTCGTGCTCGGTCCCTATCGCGGCAGCGATTTTTCCACCGGCATCGATGACCCCGCGCAACTGGCGCGGCTGCCGCCAAACTATGCGGCGGGCATATGGACGAACGAGATCGAGGCGATCGGCAAGCTTGCGAAATAGAGCTTGAAAGACGCCGCATCGACCTGATCGATGCGGCGTCTTTCAATGTTTCCTTTTGTGCATGTCGTTCTCCCAAAATCGCTGCACACTTTTGGGCGACATGCAATAGAGCCTTTCCGGGTTAGATTGAAGCATTCTGTTGGCTCAAACGGAGTCGGATGGTCGACCGGCCGGCGCGCGTCGTAGCCCGGCTCTACGGCCAAGCCGGCCGGTCGATCAGCCGGCCCGTTTCAGCCAACCCGAAGGGCCGGGCATCTTTCCGCCAGGATCAAAGGCGATCGGCTCGGACGTACCTTGGGGTATGCCCGTCGCCAATCGCCTTTGATCCTGACGAAAACCTGCTCCGGCAGAATGCTTCAATCTAACCCGGAAAGGCTCTAGAGGCTCCGCGCCCGCAACAATGCCGGGATCTCCTCCGGGGAGACGGGTTTCGAGAAGCGATAGCCTTGCGCTTCCTCGCAACGCGCCTGGCGCAGGAAATCCATCTGGGCGTCGGTTTCGACACCCTCGGCGAGAACCGAGAGCTTCAGCGTCTGCGCCAGCGAGATGACGGCCGAGGCGATGGCGACGGCGGTCTTGTCGCCCGGCAGGGCCTCGACCAACGAACGGTCCATCTTCAGGCGGTCGAAGGGGAAGGTCTTCAGCGCCGCGAGGCTGGAATAGCCGGAGCCGAAATCGTCGATCGACAGGCGAACGCCCAGCGCCCGCAGCGATTCCATCATGGCGAGCGCGCGTTCGGCATCGTGCATCACCACGCTTTCGGTGACCTCCAGCTCCAGCCAGCGCGACTGCAGGCGGTGGCGCTCGAGCGCTTCGGTGACATGGGTTGCGAAATCCGGGTCGGCGAATTGCTTGGCGGAGACGTTGACGGCGATCGTCAGCGGCGGCAGGCCCATATCCTGCCAGTTGCGCGCCTGGCGGCAGGCCTCGTTCAGCACCCAGAGACCGAGGGGGACGATCAGGCCGGTCTCTTCGGCGAGCGGAATGAAATTGACCGGCGGCAGCCTGCCCTTGGCCGGATGGTTCCAGCGAACCAGCGCCTCGAGCCCGGTGATGCGGCCGGTGGCGACATCGACCTGCGGCTGGTATTGCAGGAACAGCTGGTCGCCGGCGATCGCCAGGTGCAGTTCCTCGTGCTCGCCGAGCGGCATTCCGAGGGGCGTGCTGCCGCCCTCGTGATGTTGCAATGTGTTGCGGCCGAGTTCCTTGGCGCGGTACATGGCGCGGTCGGCATTGGCGAGAAGCTCTTCCGAGGTTGCGCCATCGAAGGGGAAGGCAGCGACACCGATGCTCGAGGTGACGGTGATCTCGCCGTCCGCGCCGCGGATCGGCCGGTTGATCGCCTTCTGCAGCTCGCGAAGACGGCGCGTGATGCCGGCATCGTGGCTCGACTGGTGGACGAGCACCACGAGGAATTCGTCGCCGCCGAGACGCACCACCATATCTGACGCCCTGACGCTATTGGCCATCCGGGCGGCGATCTCCTTCAGCACCTCGTCGCCGGCGGCGTGGCCGCGGCCATCATTGATGTCCTTGAAGTTGTCGAGATCGATATAGGCGACGGTCACCTTGCGGTTGTTGCGCCGGGCCTGGTCGAGGATACTCGCGAGCCGCTCCTTCAGGAAGGCGCGGTTCGGCAGGCCCGTGAGATCGTCATGATGGGCCATAAAATGAATGCGGTCGTCGACACGCTTGCGCTCGATGGCGATGCCGGCGATATGGGTGGCGAGCGCCACCAGCGTCATCTCGTGCTCGGTGGGACGGCGGACTTCCCTGGAATAGAGCGCGAACGTGCCGAGCACATTGTTCTGCGATGTGGCGATCGGCGTCGACCAGCAGGAGCGGAACCCGAACGGGGCAATCAACGCGCGAAAATCCTCCCAGAGCGGATCGCTCATCACGTCCTCGACGATCACGGTCTGACCGCGCCACGCGGCGGTGCCGCAGGAGCCGACCTTCGGACCGATCGTGACACCATCGATGAGGCGGCTGTAGCCGCCGGGCAGATTGGGAGAGGCGCCGTGATAGAGCCTGGTGCCCTCGCTGTCGAGCAGCAGTACCGATCCGTCGATCCCGGTCAGTTGCGCCTCGATCATCAGCACGAGCGCCTCGAGGATCATCGGCAACGGCTCGTTGCGGGCAATCATTTCGAGCAGGCTCGCCTGGCCGCGATGCAGATCCTCCTGGCGCTTGCGTTCGGTGATATCACGGGAAACACCGATCAGGCCGACGATTTCGCCGCGATCGTTGCGCAGCGGGATCTTCGAGGTCAGCCGGCATATTGGCCTTCTGCTGCCGGGAAGGACGTAGGATTCCTCCATGTCGATGCGGGCTTCGCCCGTCGTCATGATCTGCTGCTCGATATCGAAATGGTGGAGCGCCGTCTCGAAATCGAACAGGTCGAAATCGCGCTTGCCGGTCATCAGCGCAGCGCTCTCCAGGCCAAGGCTGCTGGCGGTGACGGCATTGGCAAAGACGAAGCGGCTGTCACGATCCTTGACGTAGAGAAAATCCGGAAGCTCGTGGACGATTTCCTTGAGGCGGAGATTCTCGATACCCTCGGAAAAGTGGTGGGCGGTCGATGCCATCATTGCCTCCGTCGCGGCGACGATGCGCCGCGTTTCGGCCGTCAGGGCATCGGCTGATTCCCATCGCCTGGCACTCGGTTCGTGCATGCCGCCATTCTCCCCGCCGGCCGAAGGCCGTATCCCACACCCGTCATCATAGAATTTCCCTTAAAAGTAGTCCTCATTTCCTTCGGCTTGCTTAAATGAAAGGGTGAACAAGACGACAATATAAGCGGCGATATCCTGCCGTCGCGCTCGCCACGACGGCAATTTCGCCCGCCTTTGCCAAGCTTGTGCCAAAAGAATACATGCCCGCCTGGCACGTTTCCTGCTACGGGCGCGTTATGACAAGTGATCTCCGGATGCGCTCACGCCGCGACATGCTTTTATTCCTCGCGGCCTCGGCCGTTGCGGGAGGGGCATCACGCGCCGTCGCCTCGCCGCTGACGGCGGCCGCTCAGCCCGACCTGCGTGGGGCAATCGACGCGGTGGAATATCGCGCCATTCCCGAAAGTGGCGACCGCAAGACACGCAACCTTGAGCAGATGATCAAACAGGCGGCGCGCGAGAACGTGCCGGTGTTCCTGCCGCCCGGCACCTACCGGGTCTCCAACCTCACCTTGCCCGACAATACCCGCATCACTGGCGTGCCTGGCGCTTCACGGATCGTCTATACCGGCGACGGCCACCTGTTTTCGGCCGAGAACGTGCGGCGGATCGAGCTTTCCAATCTCGTCATCGACGGCGGCAACCGCTGGCTTGGCGACGATGCCGGCGGGCTGTTGCAATTTACCGGCGTCGACGAGGTGCTGATCGACAATTGCGAGATCGGCGGCAGCCGCAAACATGGCCTGCAGCTGGAGCGCTGCGGCGGCAGGATCGAGCGCAGTCACATTTCGGGGGCTGCCCAATCCGGACTTTACGCGGTGGATTCCACCAACCTTTCGGTCACCGGCAATACGATCTCGGATTGCGGCAATGGCGGCATCCTAGTGCATCGCTGGAAGAAGGCGGAGGACGGCACGGTTGTCTCCGGCAACCGCATTTCCAACATCCGCGCCAATGACGGCGGCACCGGCCAAAACGGCAACGGCATCAATATTTTCCGCGCCAACGGGGTGATGGTGGCGAACAACCACATCTCCGACTGCGCCTTTACGGCGATCCGCGCCAATTCGGCTTCGGATATCCAGATCAGTAGCAACCAGTGCCGGCGCTCCGGTGAGACGGCGATCTATGTCGAATTCGCCTTCGAAGGCGCCGTCGTTTCCGCCAACATGATCGACGGGGCGGCAAACGGCATCTCGATCGCCAATTTCGACGAGGGCGGCCGGCTGGCGAGCGTTACCGGCAATGTCGTGCGCAACCTGACGTTGAAAGGTCCCTACCAGCACGAGGTCGGTTTCGGCATCGGCATCGCGGCGGAGGCCGACACGCTGATTTCAGGCAATGTGATCGAGGGCGCGCCGCGCTGGGGGCTGCAGATCGGCTGGGGTCCCTATCTGCGCAACGTCGTTGTGACAGGCAATGTGGTGCGCAAGGCCCCGGTCGGTTGCGCCGTCTCGGTCGCCGACGGCGCCGGGACCGCGGTCATCACCGACAACATCTTCCAGGAGATCACCGAAGGCGCGGTTTTAGGCTTCCAGTGGGAGAAGAAGGTGTCCGGCGAGATGGCAGGCGGCGGCTCGCCCTATGCGCAGCTGACCGTGGAGCGAAACCGTATCTCCTGAAGGCCATCAAAAGCTTTCATCATCCCATCAGCCACAAGGACTTTTCCCACGCCGATCCGGCATTTACGGTCTCTCGGACACATCGAGGGGATATGGACATGCTGACAATCTACGGAGTCTATCGATCGCGCGCCTCACGCGTCTACTGGATGGCGGAGGAACTCGGGCTCGAATTCCGCTCGGTGCCGGTGCTGCAGGCAAGGCGGCTCGCAGATCCGCTATCTCAGGATGCGCCACTCAACACGCATTCGCCTGAATTCATTGCCGTCAACCCGATGGCCCAGATCCCCAGCATTCGGGATGGCGACCTCGTCATGCACGAGTCGCTGGCGATCAATCTTTACCTCGCCCGTAAACATGGCGGACCGCTTTCCGGCCAAACCGTCGAAGAAGACGGATTGCTGACGATGTGGACGATCTGGGCGGCTGCGGAGGTCGAACCGCACACGGTGAAGATCGTACTCACCTATGATAACGGGCTTGAAAACAGCGAAGGTGGCCAACAGACGATCGCGGTTGCCTGCCGCTCGCTGCGCAGGCCGCTGGCGGTTCTCGAAGGCCACCTCGCCGGCCGGCAATGGATCGTCGGCGACCGTTTCACCGTTGCCGATCTCAACATCGCCGAGGTGCTGCGCTACGCCCAGAGCGAAGAGGCGCTTTTCCAGGCGCATCCGAATATCAAAGCCTGGATCGAGCGCTGCCAGTCCCGCCCAGCTTACAAGGCCATGCAGGCGACCCGCGGCAAGGAGCCGATCGAAATTTGAGGACTACTGGAAAAGTGTGAGCGTGCCGGCCATTTCCTCACGGATCCAGGCCTTGAAATCCTTGACCTTCTTTGGCTCGCGCGTGCCTTCGGCGGTGACGAAGTAGTGGCCGAAGCCGGTCGGCGCGCGAATGCCGAAGGGGGCGGCGAGCCGGCCTTCGGCGAGCGCAAAGGCGGCAAGGGTCTGCCAGGCCAGCATGACGCCCTGCCCTGCAATCGCCGCATCGAGGCAGAGCGAGGCGTCGTTGAAGACGTGACGGGTCGAAAGCGTAGCACCTGATAGTCCGACCTCGCGCATCCAGACCTCCCAGGTGAACATGGCATGGCCATCGATGATGGCAGGCAGTTCGAGAATATCGGCAGGCTCTTTCAATTTTGCCGCCATCTCGGGCGAACAGACGGGAAAGACCTCCTGCTCCAACAGCAGCTCTGCCTTCACGTCCGGCCATTTGCCGGTGCCGACGCGGATACCGATATCGACGTCGCAGAGGGCCGGATTGACGAGATTGGTGGTTGCATCCAGCCGCAGCTTGATGTCGGGATGGCGCTCGGCGAAGCGATCCAGCCGGCAGACCAGCCAGCGGGCGGCGAAAACCGGCGCCACCGAGATGGTCAGGATGGTATCGTCCTTGCGGCTGGCGATCGACACCGCCGCCGAAAGACGGGCGAACCCCTCGCCGAGCGCCAGAAGCACCGGCCGGCCGGCTTCGGTGGCGATCATGCCCCTGGCGGTGCGCTCGAAGATCACCTGACCAAGCTGGGCTTCTGCCTTGATCACCTGCTGGCTGACGGCGCCAACCGAGACGCCGAGTTCGTCGGCGGCGGCCTGGAGCGAGCCGAGACGACCGACGGCCTCCAGCGCGCGCAAGCCGTTGAGATGGACCATATTCAAGTTCTTCATATAGTTTTTCTATAGCGGCGCCGCATTAATCTCAATTGAAAATCTACCTGTTGAGGCCGACATTGCAAGCACAGGCAATCCATTCGAACGCAGGACGCGAGCGGATGGGATGGCTCAGCAGGCGCCAGCCGCCATTGATCATCCTTCTGCGCTACTGAGAAAGCGAGGCATGCCATGTCTTTGTTGAAGTTTTTCTTCACCCCTGTTCGGCAGGTGGCAAGCGCGGAAATTGCCCCAGCTTGGAAGGATGATCCGCTGCGGCATCCCGAGGTCGAGCGCATGTCGATGCGCGAAATCGCCGATCTGCCGCTTGGGATGCCGGCCGGCTTTCAGGCAGAGGGCAAGCCGCCGCTGGCGAAATGCGCGTGAAGATATGGTAGGTTCGCCCTAACCGAAAGGGCGGAGCAATGGCCGACGACGTCGATGCGATCTTCGAACGCCTGAAGCGGCTGGCGGCGGAAGCCGGCCTGCCTGATGTCGAGGAGAGCACCTCCTATGGCAATCCAGCGCTGAAGGTCGGCGGCAAGAGTTTTGTCGCGGTGAAGAATGCCGAGACGATCGTGATCTCGATTTCGCTCGACGACAAGGATCACCTGCTGGAAATGGCGCCTGACGTCTATTTTCAAACCGATCATTATGTCGGCTGGCCGCATCTGCCGGTGCGCGCCGCCGTGATCGGCGACGAGGAACTGCGGTTGCGACTGATCGGCGCCTGGCTGTTCCGGGCGCCGAAGAAGCTTGCCGCAGGTTTTAACGGTCAGGCCCGGTCGTAGGCCAGCGCCCGCTGGACGGCGGGGCGCAGCAGCATGCGGGCGTGGTGGTCGCTCGCCTTTTCGAAGCGGGCGGGATCGACGCCGTCCGATGGCAGCCAGTCGGTCATGACGAAGAGATAGGGATCGGCGAGCGAATAGGCCTCGCCCATCACCCATGGGCCTTCGAACATCGTCTGCTCGATCAGCGTGAAACAATCGGCCATATTCTCAGGCACCTTCGCCTTCATCGCCTCGATTGCCGCCGGCTCGTCGGCCCAGCGGGAGCCGCGCGGGCGATGGGCATGGTTCACATGCACGGTCGAACAGATATAACTGTTAAAGGACTGGAGCCTGGCAAATTCGAAAGGATCGTCGAGCGGCGCCAGCTTGGCGGCCGGCGCGCTCTGAGCGATATAAGCCAGGATCGCCGGCGTTTCCGTCAGCACGCCATAATCGGTGACCAGTGCCGGCACCCGGCCCTTCGGGTTGATTTTCAGATAGTCCGGCGAACGCTGCTCGCCATCGCGGATGCTGATCTTCTTTACTTCGAAGGCCAGGCCGGATTCTTCCAGGGCAATAAGGCTTGCGAGCGCGCAGGTTCCCGGCGCGTAATACAGTGTCAGCATGGTTCTCGACTCCCTTTCGGCAAGGGTTATAGCGTAGCGGTCGGTGCGCCGGAACTGGGGAGATTGGGTTTTGATCGTCCATCGGGACAAGGTGGGTGCGAGTGTGAGGACATGATAGGTGTGCCGTGTGGCCCCCTCATCCGACGGGTCGGTTGAGGGGGTGAGCGATACAGCTGCGAATGCGCTGAGTGTAGCGAAGGGCAAAGCGCGGGCGCAGCAATCCGCTCAGCCGCAGCCCGGCACGTCTTCCAGGCGGTTCCAGACCGGAATGCCGCGTTCCCTGGCGATGCGCACGTCGTTATCAGCTCCCTTGGAATCGCCGGGCAGGCGCAGCACGCCTTCGCAGAGCTGCAGCAGCCGGCCGGCGACCGGGTGGAAGATCTCTTCGTAGAGCGCATCGCCGACCGACCGGCCGCCGGCGGCGTGCCAGATCGGCAGCGCCACCCATTCGCCGATCATCGGCACGTGGCCGGCTTCAAACAGCGCGTGTGAGGGTTCTTCCAGCCGCTTCAGGTTGGCGGCCATCTTTTCCGGGTCGTCGCCCGTTCCGGACCGATAGGGCCCGGCAATCAAAATCAACATGATCCACTCCTTCGCTCCGCATCTGCGTGAGCACTCCCGGCCTCATGCACGGGATTTCGCGAAAATGCACGATATTTCTTGAATGTCGAGTCATTTCGTGCAATATCGGGCTATTATGTTTAATTTCGTGCAGAGAGACGATGCTGACAACGCAACGCAAGACCCTCATTCTCGACATCCTGCGCCGTGACGGCCAGGTGATCGCCAAGCGCGTCGCCGAGGATTTCGCCCTTTCGGAGGACACGATCCGGCGGGACCTCAGGGAAATGGCAGCGGAAGGGCTGCTGAAACGGGTGCATGGCGGGGCGATGCCGCTGGCGCCTGACCTGCCTGACTTCACCGCCCGGCGCAGCGTGTCGTCACAGATCAAGGCACGGCTGGGAGCAGCGGCGGCGGCGATGGTCAAGCCCGGTCAGATGATCTTCCTCGACGGCGGCACGACCACGGCGGAGATCGCCCGGCATTTGCCGCGCGACATGCCGCTGACGGTTGCGACCCACAGCCCGACGATCGCCGCCGAGCTGGAACACCACCCGACAGCCGAGGTGATCCTGACCGGCGGACGGCTCTACAAACATTCGATGGTGGCGACGGGCGCAGCGGCGGCAGCGGCGATCTCGCAGCTTCGCCCCGACCTCTTCTTCCTCGGGGTGACGGCGGCGCATCCGGTGCACGGGCTTTCCACCGGCGATTTCGAGGAAGCGGCGATCAAGCGGCACATTGCCCGCTGCTCGGCCGAAACGCATGTGCTGCTGACTGAGGAGAAGTTCGACCTCGTCTCGCCCTGCCCGGTGCTTGGCATTTCCGAGGTGGCGGGGCTGATCGTGCCCATGGAGGTGACCGCCGAACGGCTGAAACCCTATCGCGATCTCAACGGCGCAATCGCCGCAGCATGATGGTGCTGCGGGAGGGCTGCGGTGCTGCAGCATGCGGCAAGAGACTTGCGGCAAGGGCCGCGATGAAGGCCGCCAACACGGCATAGGCCGGCGCCATGCTGCCGGTTCCAATGGTGAGCACCGTCTGCAGATATGGCTGCGCCAACGCGATGACGATGGAAAGTGCCGGCATGTCAAGCAGGGTCCCGGCGATCCGCGAGAGTTCCGGCATGAAGGCTGCGCCAGCAAGCGCGCCGTAAACCGCCGTCAGGCGGAGTGTAAGGCGCAACGGCACCGAGGCTGCAAGCGGCAGCATGTCGCCATCCTCGAGGGCAAACATGAGATAGGCTGCGAAAGCCGCCAGAAACAGGAAGGCGACGGGCAGTGCGGCCAGGGTAGCGGATTGCGTCAGCGCCGCCGCATCCGCCGCCAGGAAGAGCAGGATCGGCGTGGAAGCGACGAACCAGATGGCGACGATCGGCCCCCAGAACCAGATGAGCGAGAGAGCGTGAAGACGGAGCAGCGTCGCCATGAAGAGCACGCCGATCGCGGTCCAGATGCAGGCGGGTTTGAGCACGCCCGATATCAGCCGCAGGGCCGGCTCGCAGGTCCCGGCCATCTCGCCGCAGCCGGACAGCTGGATCGTGAGCCAGGTGATATAATCGAGGCTCAACGTAGCGAACATGAAGATGCCGATGCCCATCAGCATCCACCAGAGATAGCGGCCTGCAAACATGCCCTGCCCTCACGGCTTCCAGGACTGTGCTCACGTCGCCGCGAAAGGGTGCATCCGCGATCGCAGGACGTACCCCTTTTATATTAGGCAATTCTTATTTTTCTAATAACTTATGTAAGCAAGCTCGACTCATCCGCCAAGGCGGAAGTAACCCTGACATCGCCGACATGGATGCCGTTCCAATTGCGCATTGGCTTCGTGGTATGGGCGATCAGGGCCGCATGCACCTCGCTCTCCGTCTCGAAGAAGCGGGCGAGGGTCGCCGCCACCATGGCTTCGGCGGCGCGGGTCGTGCCATCCTCGCATTTCAGCGCGATGGCAATGCCCTTTTCCGGGATGGCGGCGCAGAAGACGCCTTCGGCGCCTGTTTTGCAGAAGATACGGCCGGGGGCGATCTGCATCAGTTCCGTGCAGGCGCGGCCGGAGCCCGCGACATAGAAGGGCTCGGCCATGCAGGCCTCGATCAGTCGGCGGGAGGCCTTGGCGCGCAGCGGTTCGAGGCCGGTGCCGGTCGCCATTTTCGCAAAACCGTGGGCAAGGCTCTTGAGCGGCACGGCATAGGTCGGAATCGAGCAGCCGTCGGTGCCGCAGCTCTCGGCGCCGAGCACGGCGCCGGTCAGGCTTTCCATCGCCGCGCGGATCTCGACCTGCAGCGGGTGCTGATAGCCGACATAGCCCTTCGGATCGAGGTCCTGATGACAGCACGCGCAGATGAAGCCGGCATGTTTTCCCGAGCAATTGTTGTGCAGCGCGTTCGGTGCCTCGAGCGTGCGGGCCTGATGGATCAGGGTCTTCTGATGGAACGACCAGTGGGCGCCGCATTCCAGCGCCTCGGCGTCGCGACCGGCGCGCGACAGCATGGAAGCGGCCAGCGCCACATGCTCGTCCTCGCCACTATGCGAGGCGCAGGCCAGCGCCAATTCCTTGTCGCCGAAGCCATAGGCATCGGCCGCACCACTTTCGACCAGCGGCAGCGCCTGCATCGCCTTGCAGGACGAGCGCGGGAAGATGGCCGCCTCGATGTCGCCCAGCGAGAAGACAAGTTTGCCATCGCCATCGACCACAGCCACCGCGCCGCGATGGCGACTTTCGACGAGCAGGCCGCGAGTGACTTCGACGGTGACGGGATTGGTCATGAGCTCTCATCCGGATGCTGGCGGGGTTGCGCAGTCCATAACGCGTCACGCGGCGAAAGCCAACGGGGTTGACGTGGCGTCGGGGTTTAGGCGGCTGCGCGGGTGCCTGCTGATAGTGCACCGGCTCTATGGGTGGCTGGACATCACCGCATATTCCGCCGTCCCAGCCCTTGAGTTTAGACGGCTCGAGACGTTATGCCTTGCAACCCAATTCACAATCCGAGGAATTGTTTTGCAATCGGGCACATCTATCACCGAGTCCACGTTGTTGGCACTTTTCACGATTGTCTCTCTGAGCTTGGCGTGTTGGTTGGCACGCCAGCCCGCAAAGACGAGCGTCGGAATCACCCTTGGAGTCCTTCTTGGGCTGGTGTTGATATACACCACCTCAGCGCTCGTCGCTTTTTTGGCAAATGTTCTTCCCTTCGGGCAAATCGACTTCTGGCTCTCGAATTTGGTCGCGAAATTCTGAAATAGGCATTCAGCCCCCTTGCAGGCTTGGACGCGAGCACATCGTCCAAACATTCATCACAAAAATTGACGGAGACGATCTAAAACTATCGTTTCTCTGATAGGTCCGATGCAGCTAAGAGTGGTGCATCAGGAACCGCCCCATGCCATCCACCTTTTCCTTGATCCTTCGCGACAACAGGATCCGTATTCCGACCGTGACACTCGTCGCGCTCGCCTTCACCTATGCTTCGACCGCGCCCTACCAGTCGATCATCGGGATCAATGAACTCGGCTTGAGCAATGGCGCCTATTCGGCGCTGGTGTTCTTCTCGGCAATCGTCAACGTGACGACGAGCCTGACGCTCGGCATCTGGTCGGACAGGCTGAAAGAGCGCCGGCCGCTGGTGCTGGGGCTTTGCGTCGCCGGCATGCTCGGCTTCGGGTCGATCGCGATCATTCATAGCCCCGTGGTCTTCATCTTCTCCACGCTGTTGCTGGTGCCGATGAGCAATTCCACCTATTCGCTGCTGTTCGCCAGCCTGCGCGCCAGGACCAATCAAATGGACCGTGGCCAGGGGGCGGCGATCACCGCAACGGTGCGAGCGCTGTTTTCCGGCTCATGGGCGCTGGCGCCGGGGTTGATCGGCCTCTATCTCGTCAGTTCGCCGTCGATGACGCCGGCCTATGGGATCGCGGCATTGGCAAGCTGCACCTGCTTCTGCCTGTATTTCTTCTTCGCACCCCGAAATGGCGCCGCCGGCCCTGCCCCCGATCACGCCGGATTCTTTGCTTCGCTGAAACGGATTTTTGTGCCGCACGTGCTGTCGCGCGTTATCGTCATGGCGATGCTGTTCGGGCTGCAGCGGCTGAACAGCATGCTCTTGCCGCTGATCATCACCCATGCGGCCGGCGGCACCGTCGTCGATGTCGGCTTCATGGCAGGTTTGACGGCGCTGCTCGAGATGCCGTTCATGATGATGTGGGGCTTTGCGCAGCGCCACTTCCGGACCGTGCATGTGCTCGCCTTCGGCGCGCTGATCTACTGCGCCTATCTGCTACTGCTTGGTTTTGCTTCCGCGCCCTGGCACATCTATGCACTACTCCTCCTCAATGCCTGCGGGGCGGCAGCGATCCTCAGCGTGCCGATCACCTATCTGCAGGACCTGATCGCGGACCGACCGGGGCTTGGAACCTCGCTGATCTCGCTGAACACGTTCATTGGGACCGGCATCAGCGCCGGCCTCTTCGCTTTCGGCACCGCGATCACCGATTATTCCGGCACCGCCTTTGTCGGCGCGGCCGCGGGTCTCGCATCGATCGGAGTGCTGCTCTATCTCGAAAGCAACTGGCGGCAGGCGCGGCAGCCGGCGTGAAGCGCCAGCCGGTTGCGAGCGATATCGGTCAACGCGGCATGATGCGGTAGGCGCAGCGGCGGGCGCCGGCGAGGATGTGTTCGCTGCGCTCGATATCGGCGCCGAGGACGGCGCGGAAGGTTTCGAGTTCGGAGCGGCAGAAGCCGGCGCAGACGGTAGCGGCGGCGCAGATCGGGCAGTGGTTTTCGACCAGCATGAAGGAGCCATCCGCCTCCTGCCAGTGATCGGCCATATAGCCCTCGCGGGTGCGGATGCCGGCAAGGCCTTCGATGCGCGAGGCAAGGTCATGCGCCTCGCCGAGTTCCTGCCGATAGCGCTGCAGCGTCTCGGCCTCGCGGGCGGAGATGACGGTATCGAGGGCTGCGGCCCCGAGCTGTTCGACCAGCGTGCCAAGGAGATTTGCCGTCAGCTCGGCATGGCCATCCGGGAATTGGCGGTTGCCGCTGGCCGTGAGGTGCCAGAGCTGGCGCGGCCGGCCCCTGCCCGCGGCGGCAACGGTGACCGGTTCCACCAGCCCCTCCTCCGCCATCTTCGACAGCTGCTGCCGGGCGGCTTCGCCTGATATGCCGAGCGCATCGCCGATCGCGGCGGCAAGCTGCGGGCCATCGGTCTTTATCAGGATCAGGATCCGGTTGGCTGGGGACTGGCGCATATTTTCCAAGTCAAGTCTTGTTTTAATCGAAGCGGCATGCAATTTTCCAATTTATAACTTGGAAAATAATCCTTCGCCAGTAAAAATCTCGGGGTCCTCCCATGTCGAATATCGACCAGACCGCAGCCGTCTCGAATTCCAGCTCGGTCTTCCGCCTGTTCCTGCCCGAGCACCTGCCGGCAACGCTGATGCTGGCCGGCGGCGTGACGCTTTATGCTGTGGAGAGTTACATCATGGCGACGATCGCGCCTTCGATCGTGCGCGATATCGGCGGGCTCGCGCTGTTTTCCTGGGTCACCAGCCTGTTCGTCGCCGCCGCCGTGCTCGGCTCGATCTTCGTCGCCATGCGGCCGCGCGGCATCGGGCTTCGATCCGTCTATGTGATCGCGGCACTGGTCTTCGGCGTCGGCAGCCTGATTGCCGCAGCCGCACCGTCGATGCCGGTGGTGCTGATCGGACGCGCGGTGCAGGGTCTGGGAACTGGGGCGCTGGCCGCGCTCGGCTATGCCTTCATCCGCTTCGTCTATCCCGAGCCACTCTGGCCGAAGGCCTCGACGCTCTATGCGGCGATCTGGGGCGTGGCGACCGTCATCGGACCGACGCTCGGCGGCTTCTTTTCTTCGGGCCACGCCTGGCGCTACGCTTTCATCGTGCTCGTGCCGCTCGGGCTGTTGATGGCGTTCCTGGCGCCACGGCTTCTGCCCGAGGTCGAGGACGACCGCGAGCAGGAGAAGACTCCGGTTGCCCAGATCGGACTGCTGCTTGCGGCCGTGCTGATGGTGAGTGCGGCCGGCGCGATCGAGACAACAGGCGCGAAAGCGGCGCTGATTGCGGCCTCGGTCATCGCGGTGGCAACCATGCTTCTCATCGAGCGGAAGAGCCCGAACCGGCTCTTGCCGTCCGGCGCCGTCAGCCTTTCCCAGCCGATTTCCCGGGTCTACCTGGCGATGCTCGCCATGACCGTCGTCCTCGTCAGCGACGTCTTCATTCCCTATTTCCTGCAGACCCTGCATGGGGTGGCGCCACTCCTATCGGGTTATCTCGTCGCGCTCGTCGCCCTCGGCTGGACGTTTGCGGCCTTCCTCAGTGGCTCTTGGACCGGCAGGCAGGCTTACCGGGCAATCGTCATTGGTGCCCTTATCGAGGCGGCGGCGACCGCTTCGCTCGCGATTTTCCTCGCGAGCGACAATCCGGAGGGGCATATGCTTCTCATCGTCCCGGCGGCGATCGGCATGTTGATGATGGGCTTCGGCATCGGTCTCGGCTGGGCGCATCTGGTCGCCATGGTCCTGAGGCTTGTTGCCGACAACGAGCAGGACAAGGCCTCTTCGGCGATCCCGACGATGAGTTCGCTCGGCGGCGCCTTCGGTGCGGCCTTCTCGGGCGTCATCGCCAATGGCGCCGGCCTCGTCGATCCGGGCGGCGTTGCAGGCAGCATCTCGGCGGCCCACTGGCTCTATGTCGCGATGGCGCTGCCCGGCATCGTCGCGATTGTGGCGGCGATGACGCTGAGAGACAGCCGAAATTGAAAAAGGCGCCTCGGGTTCGGGGCGCCTTTTCATAACTGAATGCTTGCTGCGCTCTTAGAACAGGATGATTTAGGCCCTATCGGCCTAAGGTCCGAATCCTGTTCTCAATTCAAGAGTTAGAGCATGATGTCGTCCGAAAACCACTCACACTGTTCTGACGACATTATGCTCTAAAGCGCGTCGCATCAAATTTGATTCATGCAACACGCTTTAGCTCTTTGTTTTTATGCATGTCGTTGTCCCGGAACCGCTGCACACTTCCGGGCGACATGCATTAGGCGACGTTGCGCTCCGGTTCCGGCTCCTGCTGGACGGCCTGCTGCTTCACGCCGAGATAGAGGACGGAGCTGCGGCCGATGCCATAGGTATCGCAGACCTCGGGCGTCAGGAATTCGGTGACCGGAACTTGCTGCACCGCCAAACCGGCGCGCTGGATCACATCGATGAACCCGGACCTTGAGAAGAGGCGCACATGGTCGTCTTGGCCGAAATGCGCCCAGCGGCCTTCCGGCGTCGTCACTTCGGGATTTTCATAGTTGTCCTCGATCGACAGGCAGATCGGCGCCATCAGGATGGCGATGCTGTGTTCCTTGAGAACACGCCGGATTTCGGCGGTGGCACGCACCGGATCCTCGACATGTTCGAGCACATGGGAGCAAAGCACGAAGTCGAAGCTCTCGTCGGCGTAGGGCAGGTTGTGGATATCAGCTTTGTCGTCTGCCTCGGGCATATACATGTCGCAGCTGCGGTAGAAGATATGCGGGTGGCTCTTGAGCCAGAAGCTCAAGGCCCGTCCCGGCGCAATGTCCAGGAATCGGAAGGGGTGCGCCTGGTTGAGGCGCTGGAACACTGGCGTCAGGAACAGCGCGTAGAGCCTGTCGCGATCGGACGAATGACAATTGGGGCAGCTATAGGCCTGATGGTTGATCGTCTCGAATTCATCGACGCGATAGGGAAAGCCGTGCTCGACCGCCTTGTCGATGTAGTAGCGCGGAAGCGGTATGAAATGCGGAATTCTGCTGCGGCAGATGGGGCAGGCGTGGAATAGAGCCATTGCATTCCTCGTAGGGACCGTACAATGCGCAAGCAACACCACATCAAGATGCGCAGTTTCGGGGCCGGGTTTCGATCAGACGACTGTTCAACGACCCGGGGAGACTCACAAACGGCCAGGATCAGCTTCACCTTGCGCACAAATGCTGGTCCGAAGCTGACCTCAGACGGTGAGCATGACCTTGCCGACATGGCTGCCGTCTTCCAGCAGCCGGTGGGCTTCGATAACCTCTTCGAAGGCAAAGACCTTGTGGATGACGGGCGCAACGGTGCCGGCTTCCAGCAGCGGCCAGACCTCGGAGAGCAAGTCGTCGCGGATGGCGCGTTTTTCTTCTGCCGTGCGCGGCCGCATGGTGGAGCCGGTGACCGTCAGCCGCTTGACCATGATCGGCGAGAGATTGACCTTTTCGGCGATCGCGCCGCCGAGGAAGGCGATGATCGACAGGCAGCCGTCCTGGGCCAACGAGCCGATGTTGCGCTCGAAATAGGAGGCGCCGATCATGTCGAGGATGATATCGACGCCGTGGCCGGTCTCGGCCTTGATCACCTCGGCGAAATCCTCGGTCCTGTAGTTGATCGCGCGTTTGGCGCCGAGCCTCTCGCAGGCCTCGCATTTCTCCTTCGAACCCGCCGTCGCGTAGACTTCAGCGCCGAAGGCGCGGGCGAGCTGGATCGCCGTCGTGCCGATGCCGCTGGAGCCGCCATGGATCAGCACCGTTTCGCCTTCCGTCAGCCCGGCCATCTGGAAGAGATTGGCCCAGACGGTGAAGAAGGTCTCAGGCAAAGCGGCCGCCTTTACCGCGTCATAGCCCTTGGGAAAGGGCAGGATCTGGCCTGCCGGCAGCAGGCAATATTCGGCATAGGCGCCACCATTGGCGAGCCCGCAGACCTTGTCGCCGACGCCATAGCCGCTGACGCCGGGGCCGACGGCAACGATTTCGCCTGATAGCTCCAGACCGAGGATCGGGCTCGCATCCTTGGGCGGGGGATAGCTGCCCTGGCGCTGGGCAATATCGGGGCGGTTGACGCCGATCGCCTCGGCGCGCACCAGAACCTGCCCGTCTTGCGGTACGGGAAGCGGTCGCTTGCCGATCGTCATCACCTCGGGCCCGCCGAAGGACGGCAGATCGACGAAACGCATTTCCTGAGGCAATGGCATGACCCGGCTCCTCCCTGGAGCAGTT
Source organism: Rhizobium leguminosarum bv. viciae USDA 2370 (assembly GCF_002008365.1). Taxonomy (GTDB): domain Bacteria; phylum Pseudomonadota; class Alphaproteobacteria; order Rhizobiales; family Rhizobiaceae; genus Rhizobium; species Rhizobium leguminosarum. The sequence continues at coordinate 45,746 of NZ_MRDL01000047.1, read as the reverse complement.
CAGCTTTTGGTGGAAGTGCGCGGAACCGCTCTGGCTTTTTGTCTAAAACACAGGAAGTAAATCAGCCCCGCAGGCTTGGGAAGACTTGATGTGGCAGAGGCGTCAATTCGCCTCGCCCACTGCATAAGTGCTACAGCGTCCTTTGCGCATCTAAAATGACGCGCGGCGCTGTAGGAGATGGAAGACCAGGCCTCCCTCGCTGTCCTTGGCGGCCGACTTGATGATGGCGATTTCGGCGCTGACGCGGTTGATATCGTCGATGACGAGTCCTTCCGGCAGTTCGATGACGCCGATCGAGCAGCGCATCAGCGGGAACAAAGCTTCGGCGCCGGTGCGGTCGTGACCGAGGATGCGGCCGGCGGCGCGATCCTCGTCGGAATAGAGGTCCCGCACGTCGTCATGGAAATCGCTGATCAGCCGCTCGAGGATTTCCGTCAGCTCTTCCTTGGTCCAGCCGACGACGCCGATGAAGAAATCGTCGCCGCCGACATGGCCGAGGAAATGACGTTCGGCGAAGAAATAGCGGCGCATCAGCGCGGCAAACAGCGAGATCGCGTGGTCGCCGAGATGGAAGCCATAGGCATCGTTGAACGGCTTGAAATTGTCGAAGTCGCAATAGCAGAAGTGGCGAAGCGCATCGCCGTCGCGGCCGGACTGACGCATGAAATCGCGGATGGCACGATTGCCCGGCAGGCCGGTCAGCGGGTTCTGGTCCTGCGCGGTCTTCAGCTGTTTCTCGTTGATGACCTTGATCAGCGACGCGGCGGAGACGACACCGGCATAGCGCATATTGTCGGTCAGGATCAGGCAGTTGCTGCCTTCCATATTGGCGAAGATGGCCATCAGTTGCTCGGCGTCGCTGTCGAGGCCGACGATCGGCGCCATCTCGACGAAATGCGAGATGCCGCGCTCGTACATCTTGTTCTTCAGGAGATCGCGGCCGAAGGGCTGGTAGATATATTCCTTGAGGTGATGCTCGTGGATGATGCCGCGCGGCTCGTCATTGGCGTTCAGGACAGGAAAGAAGGCCTGGCGCGGATTACGCCGGAAGAGTTCGAAGACGCTGTCGATGCTGTCATTCTCATAGACCGTCGGCAGCAGCTCGATCTGCTTGCGGATGAGGATTTCGTCGAGCGACTGGCTGCCCCGCTTGCTCTTGCCGAGCTCCTGCAGGTGCGGGTAGGACGGCGCCAGCTCTGATATATGCGTCGTCGGGCGGGAGATAAACCAGCCCTGGACGAGGTCGACGCCATATTCGCGGCAGGCGATGAATTCGGCCTCGGTCTCGATGCCTTCGGCGATGACGCGCGTGCCGAGCACATGGGCAATGTTGACGATGCTCCTCAAGAGATGGCGCTTGCGGGGGCTGCGGTCGATCTCGGCGACGAAATGGCGGTCGATCTTGAGATAATCGACGGCATAATCGCAGAGCAGCTTTATCTCGCCGTGGCCGACGCCGAAATCGTCGATCGCCAGTTTGAAACCGGCCTTGCGCAGCCTGGAAACGAGGCCGGAAAATTCCGGCACGCTGGTATTGTCGAAACGCTCGGAGAATTCGAAGCAAACGGAAGACGGCGGAATATTCGCCTTGCGCAGATGCTGCAGCAGGCTCTCGACCAGGTGTTCTCCATGCGGGATCAGCCGGACATCGAGATTGAGGAACAGCGTCGAGGTGGAGAAATTCGATAGCGTCGCGAATTTGGCGAGCGCGCGGCTGGCGACCATCTGTTCGAGCTGCAGCAGCTGGCCGGCCTGGTGAGCCTCGTCGAGGATTTCGAGGGGCGTATCATAACCGATGCGTTCCTGGCCGCGCATCAGGGATTCGTAGCCGAAAACCGTGCCGGTGCCGGCCTCGACGATCGGCTGGAAGGCATTCTCGACCACGAGCTTGGCAAGGGTGACGATCTGATCGCTGGCGTAGCGGCGCAGGACATCCGGCGCGACGGTGGCAGCCAAGGACATGCTGGTCTTCATTGTGGGCCGATCTCCACTGTGACTTGTTCTTTTTCGTCCGGAACATGCCGCAGAAGGATCAATGAACTCTTTCGCCAGTGTGAAAGTTTTATGAAACGCGCAAGAGCATCCTGCGCGTTCCGCGTTCATTCAATTTTTCCAATGCAATCAAATCCTTGTTCAGGCGGAGCGACGGCGCTCCGCCTCGTGATCGGCGAACATGTCGGCGACGCATCTGCCGCCGGATGGAGCGCCGTCGTCAAGAATATCGTCCCGGAACTCATTGAGCTTGCGGGCGGTATCCCAGAGGCGGAGCGCCTCGCGGACGACCTCACTGCTCGAGGCATAGCCGCCATTGTCGACGGCGGCGCGGATGCCCGCTGCCTGTTGCGGAGAGATGGAAACGGTGACCATCGGCATGAACTTCCTCCCTTTTCTGATCAGGCAGAACCCTGCCTCTGGGGGACGCATGACCATTTTCAGCATTCTCGGCGATCTCGCCGGTGCCTTGGTGCATTCGCACTCAGACCGTTCACTTGACTTAGGACCGGTCTGTAACCCGTTAAGTCTAATCCCCTGTCATAGTCTTGTCAAAAAAGAACGGTCAGCGGCATCAGTTTCGATTGCGGATGCCGAGGCTGAAGGCAATCATTGTCGAGCCCTGGACGATGAGATCGGCGGCGAGGAACAGGCCGAGGATCCACAGGCTGTTCACCGGCCAGCCGAGCGCGATGACGAAACCGGCAAGAGCGGTGATGACGCCACTTGCGACGATCCAACGCCAGCCCTTGGTGGGCTTCATGCGCATGCCGACCCAGGTGCGGAAGACGCCGGCGATGACCAGTGCGAGCGAGAGAAACAGCGTCAACGCCGCCGAGGTCAGGATCGGATTGACGAAAGCGCAGATGCCGGCAAGCACATAGAGCAGGCCGCTCAGTATCCAGAACAGCACATGATCCCAGCCGCGCACCTGGAAGGCATGGACGAGATAGATCACCCCGCCGAACAGCATCAGCATGCCGACATAATAGACCGAAACGACGGTGGCGAGCATCAGATTGCCGAGCGCGATCAGACCGCAGACGAGCAACAACACGCCGAGGCCGGCAAACCAGATCCATTTCGACTGTAGCGAAGATGTCGGCGTTCCCTCGAAGACATCGGTCATGATGCACCTCCTGAGATTCTGAATATGTTGCAGCAATTTGACAGGGAAAGATCCGCGCCCAGTCAAATCGCGAAAGATTTTTATTGATTGATCAGTCAATCAAAAATAACCTGCCGCTGATTTCAAGGAGTGGTTTGTTGCCGAAAGTCGGAATGGAGCCGGTGCGCCGCAAGGCGCTTGTTGATGCAGCGCTGCGGGTGATCGGCGATCACGGCTCGCTTGCCGTCACCATGTCCGATATCGCCCGGCAGGCCGGCGTGTCGCCAGCCCTGGCGCATCATTATTTCGGCAGCAAGGAACAATTGCTGATCGAGACGATCCGCTCGCTTCTCCGACAACTGCGCAGCGATACGGTGGCGGCACTTAAGGCCGCCAGGACGCCGCGGGCGCGGCTTTCCGCCATCATCCGCGTCAGCTTCCACGCCGACCAGTTCGCGCCGGAGACGATTGCCGCCTGGCTTGCCTTTTACGCCGAAGCGCAGCGCTCGGAAGAGACGCGACGCTTCCTGGTGATCTATGCGCGGCGGCTGCGCTCCAATCTGCTGGCCGACCTCAAGGCGCTGTTGCCAGCTGACGCCGCAGAACGCATCGCCGAAGGCGCTGCGGCGATGATCGACGGGCTTTATATCAGGCAAAGTCTGAAATCCGCGCCGATCGGCATTGAAGCCTCGATCGCGCTGACGGAAGATTATCTGAATGCGCTTTTGGCCACCGCCTCCCCCTCTCCCCGGAGCGAGAAGGGACGACCACATCGAACCACCCAAGGACAAATGACATGAAAGCCCAGCCGAAAGCCTCGCACTTCATCGACGGCGAATATGTCGAGGATACCGACGGCACCGTCATCGAGAGCCTCTATCCCGCGACCGGCGAGGTGATCGCCCGGCTGCATGCCGCAACGCCCGCGATCGTTGAACGGGCGATCGCGGCGGCCAAGCGCGCCCAGCCGGAATGGGCGGCGATGAGCCCGATGGCGCGCGGGCGCATCCTGAAGCGGGCAGCCGACATCATGCGCGAGAGAAACCGGGCGCTTTCCGAACTCGAGACGCTCGACACCGGCAAGCCGATCCAGGAGACTGTTGTCGCTGACCCGACCTCGGGTGCCGATGCCTTCGAATTCTTCGGCGGCATTGCGCCGGCCGGTCTCAACGGTTCGCAGATCCCGCTCGGCCAGGACTTTGCCTATACCAAGCGGGTGCCGCTCGGCGTCTGCGTCGGCATCGGCGCCTGGAACTATCCGCAGCAGATCGCCTGCTGGAAAGCTGCGCCGGCGCTTGTCTGCGGCAATGCCATGGTGTTCAAACCGTCCGAGAACACGCCGCTCGGGGCGCTGAAGATCGCCGAGATCCTGCATGAGGCAGGACTGCCGAAGGGCCTCTTCAATGTGATCCAGGGCGACCGCGACACCGGGCCGCTGCTCGTCAACCATCCCGATGTCGCCAAGGTATCGCTGACCGGATCGGTGCCGACCGGCCGCAGGGTGGCGGCGGCCGCCGCCGGCAACCTCAAGCATGTGACGATGGAACTCGGCGGCAAGTCGCCGCTTGTTGTCTTCGACGATGCCGATCTCGATTCGGCGGTCGGCGGCGCGATGCTCGGCAATTTCTATTCGACGGGGCAAGTCTGCTCGAACGGCACACGCGTCTTCGTGCAGAAGGCTGTTAAGGCCGAATTCCTGAAGCGGCTGAAGGTCCGCACCGAGGCGATGCTGATCGGCGATCCGATGGACGAGGCGACGCAGGTGGGCCCGATGGTTTCCTGGGCGCAGCGCGAGAAGGTGATCTCCTACATCGAGAAGGGCAAGGCCGAGGGCGCAACACTCATTGCCGGCGGCGGCATTCCGAACAACGTCTCCGGCGAGGGTTATTATGTGCAGCCGACGGTGTTTGCCGATGTCACCGACGACATGAGCATCGCCCGCGAGGAGATCTTCGGGCCGGTCATGTCGGTGCTCGATTTCGACGATGAGGACGAGGTGATCGCGCGGGCCAATGCCAGTGAATTCGGCCTTTCCGGCGGCGTCTTTACCGCCGACCTCACCCGCGCCCATCGCGTCGTCGACCGGCTGGAGGCGGGCACGCTCTGGATCAACACTTACAATCTCTGCCCGGTGGAAATCCCCTTCGGCGGCTCGAAACAATCCGGCTTCGGCCGCGAGAATTCGCTGGCCGCGCTGGAGCATTATTCCGAGCTGAAGACGGTTTACGTGGGCATGGGGCCGGTGGTGGCGCCTTATTGAGGAAGTGAAGACCCCTCCCCCTTTTGGGGAGGGGTTTGGGGCGGGGTCTTTGGCACCGTTGCAAAAGAATCTAAGGGAACGTCATGCAACAAGCAGATTTCGTCATCATCGGCTCGGGCTCCGCCGGCTCCGCCCTCGCCTACCGTCTGTCGGAAGACGGCAAGAACAGTGTCCTCGTCATCGAGGCGGGTGGCAGCGATTTTGGGCCGTTCATCCAGATGCCGGCGGCGCTTGCCTGGCCGATGAGCATGAAGCGATATAACTGGGGTTATCTGTCCGAGCCGGAGGCGAACCTCAATAACCGGCGCATCACCGCGCCGCGCGGCAAGGTGATCGGCGGCTCCTCCTCGATCAACGGCATGGTCTATGTGCGCGGTCATGCCGAGGATTTCAACCGCTGGGAAGAGCTCGGCGCCAGCGGCTGGGCCTATGCCGACGTGCTTCCCTATTACAAGCGGATGGAGCATTCGCATGGCGGCGAAGAAGGCTGGCGCGGCACGGACGGGCCGCTGCATGTCCAGCGCGGCGGCTTCACCAATCCGCTGTTTCGCGCCTTCGTCGAGGCCGGCAAACAGGCGGGCTTCGAGACGACGGAGGATTATAACGGCAGCAAGCAGGAAGGCTTCGGGCTGATGGAGCAGACCATCTTCGGCGGCCGCCGCTGGTCTGCCGCCAATGCCTATCTGAAACCGGCGCTGAAGCGGGACAATGTCAATATCGTCTACGGCTTTGCGCAGAGGATCTTGATCGAGGACGGACGGGCGACCGGCGTCGAGATCGAACGCAACGGCAAAATAGAGGTGGTGAAGGCGAACCGCGAGGTGATCGTCTCAGCCTCCTCCTTCAATTCGCCGAAGCTCTTGATGCTGTCGGGCATCGGTCCCGGCCAACATCTGCAGGACATGGGCATTACGGTGAAGGCCGACCGGCCGGGCGTCGGCGCCAATCTGCAGGACCATATGGAATTCTACTTCCAGCAGGTGAGCACCAAGCCGGTGTCGCTCTATTCCTGGCTGCCGTGGTTCTGGCAGGGCGTGGCCGGCGCACAATGGCTGCTCTCGCGCGGCGGGCTCGGCGCCTCCAACCAGTTCGAGGCCTGCGCCTTCCTTCGCTCGGCGCCGGGGCTGAAGCAGCCCGACATCCAATACCATTTCCTGCCGGTGGCGATCAGCTATGACGGCAAGGCGGCGGCGAAGAGCCACGGCTTCCAGGTTCACGTCGGCTACAACCTGTCGAAATCGCGCGGCAGCGTGACGCTGCGTTCGGCCGACCCCAAGGCTGATCCGGTGCTGCGCTTCAACTATATGAGCCACGCCGAGGATTGGGAGAAGTTCCGCCACTGTGTGCGGCTCACCCGCGAGATCTTCGGCCAGAGCGCCTTCAACGACTATCGCGGGCCGGAGATCCAGCCGGGCGAAGGCGTGCAAAGCGACGAGGAGATCGACGCCTTCCTGCGCGAACATCTGGAAAGCGCCTATCACCCTTGCGGCACCTGCCGGATGGGCGCCAAGGACGATCCGATGGCGGTGGTCGACCCGCAAACGCGGGTGATTGGCGTCGATGGCCTGCGTGTCGCCGACAGCTCGATCTTCCCGCACGTCACCTATGGCAACCTGAACGGACCCTCGATCATGACCGGAGAGAAGGCGGCCGACCATATCCTCGGCAAACAGCCGCTGGCGCGCTCGAACCAGGAACCCTGGGTCAATCCGCGCGCGGCGGTGAGCGACAGATAGTCAGTGGTAATCTTCTTCGCGCTGGCGACGGACGGCGAGGACAATGACGCTCGTTTCGCTCATCACTTTGAAAAGAATGACGTGTCCGGCAGAACCGAATGGTACGACGAGCTCGCGCAGCAAGGGATCATCCGCAGAGGCGCGTCTGGCCATCAGCGGGAAATCCTGAAGTATCATCAGAGCTTTTTGGATGGCGTTGATGGCACGTTCCGCCAAATCCGGATCACGTTCGATCAGAAAATCGGCGAGCCGGTCCAGATCTTCATAGAAGGTCTGGGTGTACTTTAGCTCGAAGGTCATTTTTGCTGTGCAGCTTTACGAGCTTTCGCCTTTTCAAGCTTTTTGCGCATCAACTCCTGAATGTCGTCCGTTGTGTAAAACACACCGGTGCGCTCAGCGCCCGCCAAGCCGGCCAGACCCCGCGCAATGAACTCCGCTTGGGTCTTTCTGTAATCGACCTGGCGGCGAAGAGAGTCCTCTATCAGCGACGACAAGCTCTCGCCTTCTTTGAGAACGCTTTCGGCGGCAGCGCGCAATTCAGGATCCACGCGAAGGGACGGGAGAGATGCCGTTTTCATGACGTTCCTCATGCGTTGCAATTGCAATGCAACATGATGGATCATCGTGTTATATTCAACTCCCCTCCACCTGACGCAATTCATATGCGCCGCGGTTGAGAAAATCGGGAGCAATCCCATCAGAGAAATCCGATCCAGCGTCCCGCCACGAGTGCGGCGATCCATGTCGCCGCCGACAGAGCCGCCGAAACTCTTATGGCAGGGCGAAGAATGCCGACCGTGGTTACCGTTCGCCAACCCTGCCCCGCGTGCACCACCAGCACGTTGAGTAATCCGAAGGCAATCAGCCCGAGCTTGGCGAGGAAGGCGGGATTGGCGGCATATTCGACCGCCCGGACGCTGAAGAGGCAGAAGCCAGTTAGAATAGCCGCGGCAAGGCCGACGCCGGCGGAGCGGGAGAGAAATGGGGCAACGACTTCAACAGGCAGCTTGCGGAAGAAGCCGGCGAGCTTGAGATCAAGCGGCAGGATGGCGCCGATGAGAAGACCGATCGCCAGGATATGGGCTGCGTTGACGAACATGTAGAGTGTTCCGGAGCGCCGGAGCGCGACCGCAGGCGTGGTGGCTGACAGCCATTCGAGAATGTCGATCACAGCTCGCTTCGCCCAGAGGTCAGTTCGTCTTGATGCGGTCGGGATAGATATCGTAGCGCTTGTCGCCGATGGTGAGGCGCACCGCCTTCATCCGCTTCTCCTTTGGATCCTGCGAACGGTTTCCAAGGGCCACCACCTGGTCGCCGGGCTTGGCGACACCTTCGACGAAGCCGGAGCGTTCCGTCTGGCGCGGATTGCCGAGCTCGACGAGCCAGACGCCGTCATTGGCGGTCGCGACGTTAAGGGTCGGATGCGGCCCGCCCATGGAGATTTTCTCGATGGTGCCAGCAAGCTCGATCTGATCCGCCTCTGCCCAGGACCAGCCGTGATGGGCCATTGCGCCGGTGGCGAAAGCCACAGAAAGCATGGCTGCAGCCATTAGAGTATTTCCGTTTTTCTTCGCACCACGGAAATGCTCTATCTCTTTGTTTTCACGCAATTCCGGACGCAAAACCGCTGTGCACTTTTGCTGGAATTGCTCTAGCCGCTGCGCTGAAATTCTAAACATCATATCCTCCCTACCCGTATTGACGGGCAGGTGGAGCATTTGAGCCGGAAGAAAAGGGATTTCACCAAATCTTGAAGAAAGATGCGGGCGTCAGTTCACCCTGATGCTCAGGCCAGCAGACGGGTGACTTCGGCGCTGTGCGCTGGGGCGACGGCATCGGCGATGGTCGTCGAGAACAGCACCTTGCGGGTGGCGTCCGCCACCTTGGCGAAGACGTGGCGGATCTGGCAGTTCTGTTCGCCGTCGCAATCGTCGCACCGGCGGTAGGCGGTGATCGAGAGGCATGGAAGCGGCGCGATCGGGCCGTCGATGATGCGCAGGATCTCGCCGAAGGTGATGGTGTGGGCGGGCTTGAGGAGGAGATAACCGCCCTGCTTGCCGCGGCGGCTGGCGACGACGCCGTGATGTTTCAGGTCGAGCAGGATCTGTTCGAGGAACTTCTTCGGGATCTTCTGCTGCGCCGCGATATCGGAAATCATCACCGGTTCGTCGGCATCGGCATCAGCCAAGACCGTGAGCGCCCGCAGCGCATATTTCGCCTTTTGCGTAATCATTTTTGACCATCGACACACACAGGCAGTGCGAATTTCCGCACTGCTACGGAAGTACTTTCACCTCTATGGCACAACCAGCATGAACGGAATTTGAACGCGCCGGAGAAAGCCTTGAGAGACAAGCGTTTTGGCCTTGTTTTTTGCTCTCGGCCAAGCTCTCTTAATCTATGCCAAAACTGCGCCTTCTGCACCATTTTCGGCATCACTTCAGATTTCGGATTGACAGGCTGCGTGTAACTCTACTATTTCTATAGACATTCGAGCTGCCGATGTGGATTTTCATCCGCAGGCGGCTGCTTTTCTGCATCGCGGCAGCTTCGGAGAGATATTTGCTCTTCCGGCCGCAGCTTTCGAAATCCCTTTTTCTGTCCGATCCCTGTGTGAACTGCGATACTCCGGTCAACAAAGGACAGGATTCTCATGACTGCTATCAATCCGATTGCGGAAGACGGGCCGATTGCGGAAGAAGGACCGATTGCGGAAGCCAAGGCGCTGAATGACAGACTGGCAGGCCTCGACCTTGCCGGACGTCTGTCGCTGGTCTCAGGCCTCGGCGGCCGCGTGGTGTTCACGACGTCACTCGGCATCGAGGACCAGGTGATCACCGCCGAGATCGGCACGCACCGCCTGCCGATCGATGTCGCGACGCTGCAGACCGGCCGGCTGTTTGCCGAAACGCTGGCACTGATCGAAGAGACCGAAAACCAGTACGACATCCGCATTCATCGCTACGAGCCCGAGAAGGCCGATATCGACGCCTATGCGGCGCAATACGGCCTCAACGGTTTCTACGAGAGTGTCGAAGCCCGGCATGCCTGTTGCGGCGTGCGCAAGCTGAAGCCGCTTGCACGGGCGCTCGAAGGTGCTGCGATCTGGATCACCGGCCTGCGCCGCGGCCAATCGGCCAATCGCGCCGAAACGCCCTTTGCCGAATACGACGCCGAGCGCCACCTGCTGAAGGTCAATCCGCTCGCCGACTGGGACCTGGAGGCGATCAAGGCCTTCGTTTCCGCAAATGGCGTGCCGGTCAATCCGCTGCACGCTCGCGGTTATCCCTCGATCGGCTGCGAGCCCTGCACCCGGGCGATCAAGCCCGGTGAGCCGGAACGCGCCGGCCGCTGGTGGTGGGAGCAGGACGAAACGCGCGAATGCGGCCTGCACGTCGCCGAAGAGGCCGCAGCGATCGCCGCACAGTAAATCACCTCACGGCTTTCCCAATCGGGGCGCGGCGACCGCCGCAGCCTTGGGAAAGTCAACATTCCCTGGGAAAGCCAACGTTCCCGGGGAAAGCCAACATCAAGGAATTGTTTTGCGGCGAGCCGTAAACGACCGATAGCCTGGAGTAAAACATGCCCGATAGCCGTCCGGATACGGAACTCAGCAATCCGCAGAGCGCCAAGGCGCCGCTCGACCCGCATCTGAAAGCGCTGGAAAACGAATCCATTCACATCTTCCGTGAGGTTGCGGCCGAATTCGAGCGTCCCGTCATGCTCTATTCGATCGGCAAGGACTCCTCGGTGTTGCTGCATCTGGCGCGCAAGGCCTTCTATCCCGGCCGCGTGCCCTTCCCGCTTCTGCATGTGAATACCGGCTGGAAGTTTTCCGAGATGATCGCCTTCCGCGACGAGACCGCGAAGAAGTATGATCTCGATCTGATCGAGCACATCAATCCGCGCGGCAAAGCCGAAAACATCACCCCGTTTACGCATGGATCGGCTGCTTTCACCGACATCATGAAGACCGAAGGCCTGCGTCAAGCGCTCGATGCCGGCCAGTTCGATGCCGCTTTCGGCGGCGCACGGCGCGACGAGGAAGCCAGCCGCGCCAAGGAGCGCATCTATTCCTTCCGCACGCCGGATCATCGCTGGGATCCGCGCAACCAGCGGCCCGAACTCTGGAACATCTATAACGGCATGATCCGCAAGGGCGAGAGCGTGCGCGCCTTCCCGCTGTCGAACTGGACTGAGGTCGATATCTGGCGCTACATCCAGGCCGAGGACATTCCGCTGGTGCCGCTTTACTACGCCAAGAAGCGGCCCTTCGTGGAGCGCGACGGCATGATGATCCTCGCCGAGGACCCACGTCTGGAACTGCTGCCCGGTGAAGTCCGCCAGGAAGGCATGATCCGTTTCCGCACCCTCGGCGACTTCCCGCTGACCGGCGCCATCCGCTCACAGGCCACCACCCTCGAAGAGGTGATTGCCGAACTCGAAATTGCAACGGTGTCCGAACGCCAGGGCCGCGCCATCGATCGCGACCAGTCCGGCTCCATGGAAAAGAAGAAGCGTGAAGGATATTTCTGAGATGACCGCAGCCCAAACCGCCGTCTCGGCCGCCACCGTCGTCAGCCTGCCCGCCGCCGAGCAGCAGAAAGCTCTGCGCGACTCGCGCCCGCTGCGCCTCATCACTTGCGGCAGCGTCGATGACGGCAAGTCGACCTTGATCGGCCGCCTGCTCTGGGACACCAAGGCCGTCAAGGAAGACCAGGCCGCCACCCTGCAGCGCGATTCCACCGGCAAGCAGAACGATCTCGGTCTGCCCGACTTCGCATTGCTGCTCGACGGCCTGCAGGCCGAGCGCGAACAGGGCATCACCATCGATGTCGCCTATCGCTATTTCTCGACCGACAAGCGCTCCTTCATCGTCGCCGACACGCCCGGCCACGAGCAATATACCCGCAACATGGCAACCGGCGCCTCGACCGCCGATCTCGCTATCCTGCTGGTCGATGCGCGCTTCGGCATTCTCGAGCAGACGCGCCGTCACGCGACGATCGCCTCGCTGCTCGGGATCAAGCAGTTCGTGCTCGCCGTCAACAAGATCGACCTGACGGGCTACGACCGCGCCGGCTTCGACAAGATCAGCCATGACTTCCGGGAATTTGCCCTGTCGCTCGGCGTCAAGCAGATCATCGCCATTCCAATGTCGGCGCTGAAGGGCGAAAACGTCGTCTATTCCGGCCAGGCCGCCATGCCCTGGTACAGCGGCCCAACGCTCGTGGAGACACTGGAGCTTGCCACCGTGCGCTCGTCGCAGACGGTCGGTTTCCGCCTTTCGGTCCAGCGCGTCTCGCGTCCCGGCGAAAGCTTCCGCGGCTATCAGGGCACGGTTGCCGGCGGCTCGGTCAAGCCTGGCGACAGCGTCATGATCCTGCCGTCGGGCATGGTCGCCAATGTCTCGAAGATCGTCACCTTCGATCTCGTCCGCAATGCAGCCGTTGCCGGTGACGCGATCACGCTGGTGCTCGACCGCCAGGTGGATGTGGCGCGCGGCGACATGATCGTCTCGATCGACGCCCAGCCGCAGGTCGGCCTTGCCTTCGACGCGCAGATCGTTGCCTTGCAGCCTGAGGGTATCGAGCCCGGAAAGCGCTACTGGCTGAAGAGCGGCAGCCGCCGCCAGCGCGTTCAGGTGCAGCCGCTCAGCCAGCTGGAACTGAAGACCGGCAGTTGGAACGCCGCCCAGCGGCTCTACATGAACGCCATCGGCAAAGTGCGGCTCGTCTTCGACGAAGCGGCGATCTTCGACCCCTATGAGCAGAACCGGCTTTCCGGCTCCTTCATCCTGATCGATCCGGAGACCAACAACACGGTTGCCGGCGGCATGGTGACCGGCAAGCGCACCGAACTCGGCGGCCTGCACAATGGCGAAGCCCGTGTCATCCTCTCGCTTCCGGCCGATCTTGCCGAGCAGATCATGGCAAGCGAACTCTTCGCCAGCCGCAGCCACGAGGCCGAGGTGCGGCGCATGACGGCAGCCGAAGCGGCGGACCTCTGGTCGAGCGCTGCAAGCGATATCTAAGGGATAAGGGGCCAGCAAGTCTGGCCCCTCACCGAGACCGAATCCGCTGGCTGCAGGGCTGGCGGATTTCCCTGTCGAGCGGCAAAGAACCGATCAGAACCTGAGACTTTGCGATAGGGGCTTTCCGCTACGCGGCCCCCCCGCGACTTGAACGCAAAATGGCAGGTCCCACCAGCTCAATTTTCTGTGTCGGCCTCTGCGGCCGCTAAAAAAATCAGAGTTTGCAGAAAACGGACTTTTTCAATTCACGATTCGCTGTTTAACGCTTGCCCGCAGGCCAATGTGGGGCCATTCTTAGATCGGATCCTGGCGGTGCGGTAAGACGAGAGGTCAGGCCTTGCAACGCTCAATCTCGACCTCGAAGCACGTGGCGCCTTTTCTCGACTGATCCCCGAGCGAGGAGGTTGTCCATGTCCACGCACTTTGTCGACCATCCGCTACAACCGGGCGACCGGGTCCCGAACGTTGTGTTTGATGCGATCTCGCGCGAGGGGAAGATCGCACTTGATGATTTTCGTGGCCGCAGCCCGTTGTTGATAGGTTTGTTTCGAGGCCTGCATTGTCCGTTCTGCCGGCGCCATGTCGCGGCCATGGCATATCTCAACCCGATGCTGCGTGAGAAAGGCGTCCAATCTCTGGCGGTGGTCAACACCCCGGTCGAACGCGCGCGGCTCTATTTCCGTTACCATCCGATACCCGATCTTCTTGCTGCTTCCGACCCGGTACGGGCTTCGCACCAAGCCTTCGGCTTACGCGAGGTCGGGATCGACACTGTCATGGCGATACGGATCGATCTTCCGGGCGAGTTGCCCGAGCCGATGGGCGTGATGGCAATGGACGAGTTCATCAACGAGAAGGAAGGATATCAGATTACGGAAGCCGATCAGCAGATGATGACTGCCGACCACGGGCAGCTTGTCGGTCAGTTCCTCATCGACCGGGAGGGCATCGTACGCTGGAGCTTCACTGAAGTTCTGGAGGCTGGGCTCCAGACATTCAAGGCACCGAATTCCGAGGAATTGATGTCGGTAGCTTCCCAAGTCGTACATTAACAACGAAAACTCGCTGGACGACCCGCCACAAGTCGGCCTTGCCGGTGCGGCGCACGACGGCCGCCGAAGCGGCCGACCTCTTATCGAGCGCTGCAAGCGATATCTGACAAGGGATAAAGGATAAGGGGCCTGCAAGACTGGCCCGTCACCGAAATGCGGGATCACCGAACCCGCTGGCTACAGGACTGGTCAGAACCTGAGACTTTGCGATCAGGGCTCCACATCCGCTCCGGCCCGAAGCGGTCGGATGGCGTTCCTCTAGACTTCGGCATTTCCGCGATCTACATTTGAGCTTCTGTGAGCCTGAAATTATATCAGCTCTCAGTCCCTTCGCATCGCCCACCCCAACCATTTGCGGTTCGGGCCTGCGCTTCACCCCCCATTCAACGTAATTTCACCGTGCAAGCGGGAGGAGTTTCCATGGCCAATGCCCAATGCGCCTGCGGCGCTCTGAGACTGATGCTCAGCGAGCCGCCACAATTGACAGCTCTCTGCCACTGTTTGGCCTGCCAGCGCAGAACCGGTGCGCCGTTCAGCGCAAATGCTTTCTACTCGATGGGCTGTGTCGAAATATCTGGAACGTCTACAGAATTCATTCGTACCGCCGAGAGCGGTCGCAAGGTCCGAATGCATTTTTGCCCAATGTGCGGCTCGACCGTCTATTGGAAGGCCGATGCTGCGCCGTCCTGGATCGGGGTGGCAGTCGGTTCCCTTTCCGACCCGACCTTCGCGCCACCCGCCATGTCAGTCTACGAACAATCGAAACATCATTGGGTGCAGCTTGACGAAACGGTAGAGCACTTTCAGAGCCATCCAATCCGCCAATTGGAATGAATCGACGCGGGCTTTCGGCCTCAAGCGGACTTTGGATCATCGGCAGCGGAAGCGCTTTCGCTGCCTGCTAGACAACCCTTCGCGCAGACCATTGATCGCTGACACACCGTTGCCTCCGGACCGAGCCGTCTCGGCAGATAGTCGCGCAAAACTCAGAGTGATCGTTCGAAAAGAAGCTCATTCTCCTTTTCGCCGACATGCTCCCAACCAGCCGCTCGATAAAATCTCGGCTCGCGTGTTTGGATCGGTGGTGAGCCACGCGCGTTCGATGCCCGCAGATTTGAGGCGGGCGCAGGCTTCGGCCAGCAGAATCGAGCCAATCCCTTTTCTTTCAAATCCGGGAGCGATAAAGAGCGCCCAAATGTTTCCGTTGCGTGGGTCAGCCGCAGAAAAGCCGACCACATCGCCGTTCTCCTCCCAAACGGCCACTCCCGGATTTCTTACATACCATTCATAATCATGATCGGTGACCTTAGAGGGGTCAGCCAATACGTTTTCGACGACTGAAGAACGGACAACTTTGAGCGCCATGAGGTCACTCGCAACCGCTTTTCGGAGCATGCAACGATCTCTCGATCGCTTGTGAAGGCTTGCAGAATGCCTCTTTGTGGCGATCAGTTCAATGACTGCCTCTGCCGCTTTGGGGCCCTAGCCAACTGAACGGACTACTTCCCCAGAGCATTCTTCAGCGCCTCGACGACGACGCGGACGGAAGGGACGTCTTTGATATCAGAATGGACAACCAGCCAGACCTCTCTTGTCAAAGGCCGTTCGGTCTCAATGCGCTGGAGACCAGCGGACTCCAGGACGGCGAAATCGGGCAGCATGACGACACCGGCGCCCAGGCTTGCGGTTGCGGCCTGAAACTCCAGAACGGATGACCTCACAGCGATCGGCCGGCCGGCCGCCAGTTCGATCAGCCGCAATTGTTGCGGCGAGGCGTTCATGGTTTCGTCGTAACCGATGAAGGTCCAGTCCGGCGGTGGAACCGTTTCGAGATAGGTCTTGGATGCGTAGAGATGGAAGCTTGTCTCGCCGAGCTTGACGATGGCGTAATCGCCGTCCTCGGGACGCGACATTCGCACCGCAATATCCGCCTCTCGTCTGTTCAGCGACGCGAGGCGCTTTTCTCCGACAAGCGTGATCTGAACACCGGGATGGTCTCGCCTGACGGCCGCGATCGGCTTTGCCAGGAGCACGCTTGAGAGAGCGGGAGGCGCGCTGATCCTCACATGGCCACGCAATTCCGTGGCGCTGCTGCGACCAAGCTGCTCGATTGCCGCAGTTTGCGCCGCGACAAGAGCTGCGTGCCTGGCAACCTGCTCTCCGTCCGCGGTTAACATGATGCGCCGTCCGCGGCGGTCTATGAGTTTACGCCCCAGGCTGGCTTCAAGCGACGAAACGCGCCGACTGATCGTGGCGTGTTCGACGCCGAGCTGCTTTGCGGCACCAAGCAATGTTCCGGACTGCGCGAGCGCCAGGAAATGCCGAAGGTCGTCCCAGTCGATCTTTGTGAATTCTCTCCCAATCATTGTGAAGCAATAGGGAATTTTCACACATCATGCCATCGCTTAATTTGTGCCCATGAAGGAGCACGAGATGACCGACCAAATCATATGGCTGAACGCCCCTGGTGACATCACCCAGTTCCATGTCGAGCATCACCATTGTGAGCCTCCCGGTGATGGCGAGATAAAAATCCGTCATCAGGCGATCGGAACCAACTTTCTCGATGTCTATCATCGAAAGGGCATCTACCCCATGCCCTCCTACCCCGCGGTGATCGGTGCGGAGGCGGCGGGCATCGTCGACGATGTCGGTCCTGGTGTCTCCCTGTTCCAAAAGGGTGACCGCGTTGCCTATGCCGGGCCTCCGGTTGGAGCCTATCGCTCCACGAGGAATATTGCCGCTGAAAGGGCGATCAAGCTTCCGGATGCCGTTTCAGCAAAGACGGCAGCGAGTTCGCTGCTCAAAGGCATGACCGCCTACATGCTGTTGAAAAAGACCTATAATGTGCGTGCAGGCACTCAGGTTCTGATCCATGCGGCCGCCGGTGGGCTTGGCAGCATCCTCGTGCGTTGGGCCAGGTCGCTCGATGCCACCGTGATCGGGACGGTCGGCTCTTCCGAAAAGGCAGCCCTCGCCGCATCTTATGGCGCCGATCACCTTATTGTTGGACGAGGCGCCGATATCGTCGCGGACGTGAAGCGGCTCACGAACGGGCTTGGCGTCGACGTCGCCTATGACGGGATAGGCGGCGACACGCTTCTCAAAAGCATTCGTTCTGTCCGCCCATTCGGCATGGCTGTCACCATCGGTCAGGCCGCCGGCGCCATTCCACCGGTGCCTGTCGAGGAACTTCGCCCGGGCAAGGCGCTCTGCCATCCGAGCATCATGGCCTGGTGCGCTGACGTCGGACAATATCGCGAGGCTGCTCTGGCTGCCGTCGGGGCGATGGAAGCGGGGATCGTTTCGCAGATCGGTGCCGAATATCGTTTGGCCGATGTTGCCAAGGCGCACGAAGAGATGGAATCCGGACGCTCGGCCGGCAGTATCCTGCTGATACCTTGATCGGTCAGCGTCCGTTATTTCGGTTTGCGCAGATGGAGAGATCCTGTCGGAATAGGAACCACACTGGCAAGTCGTTGGCCTACCACGGTACCGATTGTGGCAACCCCGGACGTATTCCTGGATGCAGGCTCGATTTGGCGAAGAAACAGTCCGCTATCATCTGCAAGAGATCCGATGGTAATCATCGGCTCATCGTCGACGAAAAGTATCAATCCAATGCCGGATCCGACCTTATCCTCCACCCTGCACGGCAGGGCTCTCAGTACGGTCTCCGCGTTTGTCGAAAACAGGGATTTCACAAGCCCGCCAAGGGCTTCGACCTTATTGACGAACGGCCGCACGACAAGCGTGACCGCGTCTTCTTCAGATAAAGAGAGTTTGACTGAAAACTGAGCCGGCGCAGAACCGGTTGGCAGGCAAGCACTATAAAGCTGGAAAATCGCGGCGCGGGCGAAATTCAAGCGTGTATCATGGGATTCGGCTTCGACGATTGATTGAAGAAAGCGTGAAGAGTTCACTGCCGCAATCCCTATTTCGAATCGGGGTAGCCCGATGAGGTTTCATTATACGATACCGCTTCTGCGTGCGAGCCGTCCGCATTATTCATATTAACGAATGCTGACCTTCGAAAATCTCCGGCTTGTCCCCGATATCCTGGATAGACCGCGAATATTTGGCGAAGCTGGAAAGCCAGTTTAGATCGCAACAAAATATGAAAGCTTTAAGTCAATACTCTGGCGTGTCGAGATCGCTATCACTCGTCTATCGGTATGCGACGATTGTGGAGGGTGGAAAGCCCCCGGAGCATGATGCCGAAAAGTGCCCGCAGTATTCGGAAGACATCATGCTCCATAAAAACCGGATTCAGATTTCAGGCCGACCGGCCTAAATCATCCTGCTCCAGGGGAAAGAACGCGCAACCGTTCCGGTCCGCAGGAGCGCTTCCGATCTTCGTGTCACGCATATTGTCTTCTTGAAATCGGTTTCCGCCTTCGAGCGAGCCCTGATTATTGAAACTTGAGGGCGGCGGCGCGCAGAGCCTGCCAAGCAGGGCCTCCATCGTTATGAATGTCGAATTTGTCGTAGTCGTCCTGGGGATAGAGGCCTGAGTCCTGTGTGCTGACAAGCCGCCAAACCACCCAGCCTCCACAATCCGACATGGCGATCGTGTTCAGCCAAGTTTGATAGGCATTTGCCTGATCGGGATCGGATCGCGGAACTCCAAATTCCTCCAGGATCACCGGTTTTCCGATATTTCGTCCGATCTCGCAGTATTCGCGAATGCGAGCATCGAAATCGGAATGGCTGATTTTGACGTAGGATGGGTAGCCATGCCATGTGCCGAAATCGACGCTCGGAATGTTCATATCCGACAGCTTCTGATCCATGTTCCCATGGCCCGTCGTCACGAGCTGTTTCGGTGCCAGGGTTTTGACATAGGCTGACATTTCCGACACCCAGTCGTGAAGGAGCGGTTTGGGATGAATGTCAGGTTCGTTGGCCAGGTCCCAGGCAAAGATGGTGGGGTCATCGGAATAGCGGACACCAGTAATCGTGTTGACGCGCGACAAAACATGCCGAATCCATTCCTTGTAATCGCGTCGGGTTCGCGGATCAGCGGCAAAAAAGGTGTATTTGTCCGAACTCCCGTACCAGGCGTTCATTTGTTGGGCACCGCCCGTATAGGCCCAGAAATCGACGAATGCGAGGATCAGCTTAAGCTTGCGCTTCCCCGCTTCCGCGATGAGGTAATCGACCTTTTGCAGGCCGTCAGGTCCATCGTTGGGGACCATCCGTTTGGTTGTCGGATCCCAACTCATCATATAGATGCCCTTGGTACCCAGATTGCTGGAATCGGACGTGCTTTTTGAGTTCCAGATCGTCGGCACCCGGCCGTCCAGCGACCCTATAACCGGTTGCAGGAAGGTGCGCACCACATTGGCACCCATTGCCGTGGCATCGTCCAACACGCGGGTGACTTCGCCTGGCGAGCCAAATGTCAGATAATGGTTGTTTACGCCGGCCACGCGGAATGGCTTGCCGTCCAGCAGGAAGCCCTCCCCTTTCGTCGTGACGAAAGATTGCTGCCCAGATGACTGCGCGGCCGTAGATCCGACCTGAGCAGACCAAAAAAGCGCCAGCGCCGCAGCGCCGACAGCGAAATTCCGGAAGCGTTGAATAGGCCTCATGCGAAGAACTCCCTTTCAAGCCCGTGACGCAATTCCGATTTGGTCGGTCTGGTCGAGGGAATTGCCATATGTCGAGACACCGGCAGCCGCTGATGGCGCGGTGGTGGATGGCGTCGCAATGCGCCGCGCAGCCCAATACAATGCCGGGCACAGAAGGAGGCCTTCCAGCGAAACAGCAATGACCCAGAAGTTGGCTGTGCCTGCGATCCCGAATTGCGCACCGGCGGCAGCGGCCACGATCTCCAGCACCGCACCGCCGATCAGAACGAGCGTGGCAAAACCCAGGCGCCGCCGGACACGTTTAACCGCGAGATAATGATACTTGGACGCCATTCCGAAAGCGGCAAAGCCAAGAAACTGGAGACTATTTCCTGCAATCACAGCATAGGCCGGATTGAATATCCAGAGCATGAAGCGCGACAGGAACAGGAACGCCAAGGCGGTCGCCGCGCAAACCAGCATCGACAAGCCGAGCGACAGGCGCAGGCGCGCGGGAAACAGCTCCGGCTCCCGCACAGCGATGGCAAACAACACCGAGGCGAGTGACGCAGGGACTAGAAGCGCAACGTTCAGCACCGTCCATGCGGCATAGAAGGCGGCGTTGATCTCAGCGGACAGCATCACCGTGACGACGAAGGGCAGCAGCAGCGCCGGCGCCTGAACAGCCATGCTGAGGGCATGATGACCTAAAACCTGTCGGAGCGCCGGGCGGAAGGCGTGGATGTCTGGCCGGCGGAAAACGCGCCCACCGGCATAAACAAGTAGCCCGGCCACGACGACCAGTGAGACAAGCTGCCCGGTAAACCAGGTGGTGAAGATCGCCAATTCGCTGCTTGCGCGGCCAAGTGTCAGGCCGAGAGCGATCAGTAGAAGAAGCTTGCTGGCGGCGAAGACGACATTTCGGGCCAGTTGAAGGCCGCTGCGCAGAAGGCCGACCAGGGCCTGGTCGAGCACGAGGGTCACGGCCGTCAGAGCGCAAGCAACAACGAAGAAGAGATCGGTCGCGGAGGAGCCGACGATCGAGCCAAGCTGCGTCGATGTGAAGGCAGCGATAGCAAGATAGATCAGCCCCACCACGATGGAGGCGCTGAACGAGGCAAGGAGCGCGCCCGTCAAAAAAGGGCCTGCTCTTTTCTGGCGGCCTATCTCGCCCATCAGGAAGGGTCCGAGACCGACTTCCCCGAGATTCGCGAGGAGGTTCATCAACGAGATGGCGGCGGCGGCGAGCCCAACAGCCTCGGCCGAGAAGGAACGCGCCGCGAACCACCAGTAGACGAAGCCGAGAATGGCCGTCATCAACGTTCCAAGCCCCAACATGCCTGCATTGAGGAGCAGGACCGCCTGATTCATCAGGAGGCTGCGGACCTTGGCAATAGCGGCGTTGAGGGTCATCATACCTATTCCACCGGTTCGAGAGCGCGAGCAGGAACGGAGGTGAACGGTCGCGTAAGGGCAGCGCGGGTCCGGCCGAGAGCGAAGCCGGCCGCAGTGGCTGCCAGGCCGGCGCCCAGCGCGACGGCGCGAAGAAGGCCGCTCGGCTGGCCAAGCAGCACATCAGCGAATCCCCGCATAACCCCTTGCGGCAACGTCCTCGTCATATAGGTCTTTTCCGACGCCAGCGCCTCGCCGGTGCCCGCCATCAACGATAGGCAGGCCTTTGAAAGCCCTTCGGCCCAGCAGCGGTGGAGGAAATATTTCCACGTCGCGCGATCGGCGGGTATGGCGTGATCGCTGCCGCTCGATGGCTCGAAGACGAAACGGCCATGCGGCAGGGCCTTGGTTGCACGGATGCAGAGTTCGGTTTCCTCGCATCCGAGCGGCAAAGCCTTGGCCGTTCGGCCCAGGCCGGAATCGAAGCCGCCCGTATGATCGAAGACGGAGCGGCGGATGCACATCGACGCGCCGATGAGGTTGCGCACCGGCCCTGGATGAAGACCGCGGTAGGTGCAGCCAAGAGTCCACAGGAATTCGTCGGGAAACCAGGACGGACGGTCCGTTTCCCACAACGGGCGGATAGCCGACACGGCGCCCAGCACCGAGGGGTCCTCCAGTTGCCAAACCAAGGTCGCCAGCAAATCTTGATCCGACACGGCGTCGTCGTCGAGAAACAGGATGACCTCGCCGCGGCTGACTGAAATCCCGGTGTTGCGGGCACCGGAGAGGCCGGGCGGATGAATATTCTCGACGATCCTGACCGGAGTTTCGAAGCACTTGGCGCGCAGACGCAGCGCCAGTGCCGGATTGTGATCGACGATGACGACGATCTCGTCCGCGGCCGGGACCTGGCGCGCTGCCGCCGCGATTGCCTTGTTGAGAATGTCCCAGCGCTTGTCGGAATAACAGCAGATGACGATTGCCGTCGTGAGCTTGCCGGGCACGGGGTGCTGGAAATCATCCATTTTTCGTCTCCGGAGCGGACTGAAGGGTTATTCCGGTCGGTGCCGGGGACTGGAGCGTGTCGATGGTCATCCAGACCTTGCGGTAGATCGTTCCCCTGTCGCCGCCCTTGTAGAGCCAGGCTTCCAGCCGTGCGGGTGGGCGCGTTTTTGTGGGTACGGAGAATTCGAAGGTTTGGCTGGAGGAAGGCGCCAGTTCGAAGGTTGGCATCTTTCCAATCAACGTGCCGCCCAGAACAAGGTCAAAACTGTAAAGCGTTTTGGCGTCTTCCGAATTGCGCACGCCGACCGTTACCACATTGTTCGTCCAGTTCCATTTGGGCACCATCCAAAGCTCGGTGAAAT
This sequence comes from Rhizobium leguminosarum bv. viciae USDA 2370, assembly GCF_002008365.1. Taxonomy (GTDB): domain Bacteria; phylum Pseudomonadota; class Alphaproteobacteria; order Rhizobiales; family Rhizobiaceae; genus Rhizobium; species Rhizobium leguminosarum. Next base: position 23,229 of record NZ_MRDL01000047.1, on the reverse strand, counting down.
GAAACGGCTTGCGTTCAAGCGCGACCGGGCGCGCCACGAGGACGGAACTCGCCGCCAAGATCATGGAAACTGCGAAGATCGCGAAACGGCGGCCGGGCCAAGCCCAGGGGATGGCTGGAACCGGCCTTGCGAGCAGCAAAACGACATTCAGCCACCGAAGGGCGATAGTCGTCAGGCCCAGCGCGTAGACCCAGCCTCGCGCATCGAGATGGCCGACGACATGCAGCAGAAGCCCCAGAAAAATGCAGGTCGCCAAGCTCAGGAACACCGCGAACGTCCCCCTGGTGACCACATCGCCCTCGAAGCGCAGGGTGTCCACCAGCATGCGGCCCGGGAAATACAGTAACAGCGGCGCGCAGAGCGCCAGACGGACCAGCTTCTCCCAGGTCGAAAAGGTTTCGGGCAGCCACGTTACGGCCAACGCAGCGGCAAGAACCCACAGCGGAATGATTCCCAGAAAGAACCGGCGGGCCATCATCGGGGGCGAGCTCCTGCATTCGCCCATGCCGTTGCGCCGATGATCTGAGCGGCGCCCGGGTTCACCTTCATGAGCTTCTGGCGGATCACATTCGGGTCGAAGGATTTCTGGACGAGATGAACGACCTTGCTGTCCAGCCGGCTCAGCGTGAGGCCGAGGCGGCTATGGATCTGCGTCAAATAGGCCCCGCGCGCATCGCGCATCGTCGGCGACAGGTGCATCACATCGAGCAGAAAGACGGAATAGAGTGTCCATTCTCCGAACCGCGTCTGGTCTTTTGACGCACTCAGACCCTTGAGCAGCTCGACGTAGGGTGTCGAGCCGTATTTCGACGCGATGTAGTCATTCAACGCGATGAGCCATTCACGCTTGAAGCAGAAGAAATCGTTGATGAAATCGACATAGCGAAAAGACCGGGCCGGCTCGACGCCGAGGATCCTTGCGACATTGCGCAACCGTTTCTTTTCGAAACGGTAGTGAAGATCGGGAAGTCTGTGGCTGGAATAATAGAGAACCGGTTCGCGCCGGTCGATCAGATCGGTCGTCGCGATGGGCCGCAGCAGCAGTGTATCCGCACCGAGATTGCAGAAATGCTCAGTGCGGCAGAATTCGAAGGCGCGCAGCTTGATGATCTGCTGCCGAAACCAGCCGGGAAGTTCCAGTTCGCTGGCTGAAAGCCAGTCGTTGTCGCCGGTGACGGCGGCGCCAGGCACGAGACCCTTCGCGTCGAGGAAGGCTCTTAAAGCGGCCGGGTTGTCCGTGACCATGGTTAGGTTTCCCTTGTCGGGGAAATGCCGCTGGTAGGAGCGAAGGGACGCTTCGAGCAAATATTCGATGTCCCGCGAATGGACGCACATGAAAGCGTCGATACGGCTATCGATCATTGTAAATCTCCGTCTGGTCGTCCCAGGGATTGCACCCGCACTCCGGTCCGCCTAGGAGGGGCGGCGGGCTGCCGTGTTTTCCCGAGCCGCCCGACATCGAAAATGACCATGAAGCCGTTGTCGAAGGTGCGGTCGACATCGGGCTCGGAATTGAACTTGAGCAGCGACGACGCCTGGAGGGGGACCGTGTGGTTTCGGTCCTGCGCGCCGCCGTCGAAATAGACGCCGACGCCGGGCAGGCCGGTGGTCATGCGCAGATCGACCATGACGAAACCGACGCCCGAGTCGATCAGCAGCTTGCGTTCCATCGGGCCGAGATCGGCAGCGGTGATGGCCATGCCAGTATCCTGCCCGCTCTCAAGCGTGGTCGAGACCTTTTGCCGGCCGTAGGTGGACAGGAGCAGGCGATTGATCCGGTCGGTTGCGAAATGCTGCTCGCCGCCTAGCCATTCCCTGGTCCACTTTGCGGCGCTGATCCCCATCGGTTCTATCGACGAGGAGTCGGCCGAAACTTCATAGCCGGCCGGAACCAGGATACGTGGCCCCTCGGAGCTGATGACGCCAGCGATCAGCACCGTCGTTGCGGCGGCGGCAAGCGACGTTGCGCGCAGCCAGCCACGCGAGGTGCCGTGCCAGAATGCCGCGACGGCCACCGCGACGACGATTGCGACGCCGAGGAAAGATAGCGAGCCGATGCGGTTGCCGATCTCCCACCCACTGCGCGTCAGCCGGAAGATGATACTGACGGGATAGGCCAGCGTCACCAAAACGAGGATCTCGAGAAGGCTTGACCGCCATAGGCGCCATCTGGTCGGCGGCCAGAGGATGCTCGCATTCGGGTGCTGCCCATTGAAAACGAGCGAGCGGAGAAAGCCGGTGAGAAGTCCCAGGCAGATCAGCGCGACGCCCGCCATCGTCAGGTAACGTTGCCAAGCAGGCGCCAGGGCTCCCGTGTCCGACACGAAAAGCTTACGCGTCGAGGTCGAACTCGATACGAGTTGCGCTACCTCGTGTATGCCGCCTGCCAGTACGGGAAGGATGTAGCTGCCGGTGGGGTTCCCGACGATCTTCGACCAGGCGACCGGAGCAATCACGGCGATCGAGGCCAGCAGGATCGCCTGCCGCCTCTGCATAGCGGAAGCGCCCTGCCTCAGGCATTCCATCACCGCCGTGCCGCACAAAAGGGCCGTGCAAAAATAGGAGGTGAGATGATGAGTAGCTGCGAGCGCCACGATCAGGACCATGGTGGCGACGACCGTCGGCCAGCCTGCCGTGTCGCCTCGCTCCAGGCGTCGGCTTTCGGAAGCCAACAGCACCGCCGCAAGCATGGGGATCGCCAGGCTTTCATACGAGTAGTGGACGTCGAACAGCAAAAACGTGGACGAACCCATGTAGATCAGGCAGGCGATGGAGGCGATCCGTGCAGAATTCGTGATCTTCTCAAAGAGCAGGAATAGCGTGAGCATCAGCATCATCCGTGCTGCCGCCAACACGATGAGGCCTGCCGCGAAGACGGACAGTCCGGACAGTTTGACCAAGGCGGACGTTACGAGCTCTAGCCCGGGATAGAGGGGGCTGACCGGCAAAAGGGGATTGGGCAGGAACAGTCGCCCCGCCTCCAGAATGTCGTTAACCGTCGCCCAGTGCAGGAATTCGTCATGGTCTATGAAGGCGACGGGCGCGCGGATCAGGCGTACCACGAAGAGGGCTGAGGTCACGATCACGATGAGCGCCAACCGCTCCAGGCGGCTGGCCCCCGGATGGATGATTCGCGCCGCAGCGGGGAGAAAGATCGCGGCGATGGCGGTATAGAACGTGGGAACCGCCCAGCCCTCTCCCAGCCGACTGGCATTTGCAGCAAGAGCGGCCACAATAAGGGCGCAACTGCACAGAAAGGCAAAGGCCGGCGACATCCCCAGCGACGAAGGATCGGCAACACCCCCGACCGCGCTGTCCTGCCTGCGCAGGCCCAGAAATGCGGCGATCCACAGATCGATGCGTGGAATGGAAACCCCTACCGTATAGCCATGACGATAAGCTCCGTCCTGGTAGGCCTTCTGCTGGTCTGGAGACGTCCGCCCCTCAACAACGGTCATCGTGCTTCAAATCTCCAAGCAGTGCCGGACCGGTTCGCAGTTCAGGCTGCGGATGCGAAAGTACGCGTCTGTACACCATCAGCAGCCGGTCCGTGCAATCGTCCCAGTCCGGCAAGCTCGTCTCAACCGAGATCGGCCCCGCCTCCATGGCGGCGAGCATTTCACGCGCGGTGAAGTCTGGCGAAGCGTTGAGCGGAATGGATCGCACGAGGCCCTCCTCAGCCAGCTCCCGAAAGCCGGATGTGTCGGTGGTCAGTACGGGAGCCTTGACCGAAAGCGCCTCCATAACCGCCACGGGATGAGCTTCATAATCGCTGAGGAGCACGACAAGAGCGGCCGAAGACAAAAGATCGGCCATTGCGGACCGGTCGGTCGGCGGAATTGCCCCGATCTCGACACGGTTGCCGAGCCCGAGCTCGGACACCTGCTGACGCAGCTTCGCCTCATAGGGGCCCTCTCCCAGGATCCGAAGGCGCATATCGGGGAATTTCGTTGCCAGCACATTAAATGCAGCAAGCGCCCGATGATGACCTTTGTAGCGCTCCAGCCTGCCGAGCGAGACAATCAGCGGCCTGTCGTGAGGTGAAGCCGTTCGCCGCCCGGACTTTTCCGGCAGGCGCGCGCCATTGGGGATAACGATGAACCGGTCTCTCGCGATTGCCATATTATGGCTGAACAGATCCGCTTCGAACCGCGACACGCCAATGAGTTGCGCTGCTCTGGCGGCCAGAGGCGCAAGCATTCTATGTTGGAAACGCCGGATCGAGGACCGAAATCGTGACGAATGGCCACCGCTGTGAAAGGTAACCACGAAAGGAAGCCCGTTCCGCGATGCGGCGGCCATTGCCAGCGGTGCCAGGAAGGTGTGGTAGCCCTGAACATGCATCAGGTCCCAATCACCGTCGGCGACCGCCCTGAAGACGCCGGGGGCGAAGCACCAATCCCGCCCACGGGGAAAGGTCTTCAGCCTGACAATCTGCACGCCGTCTCGGCTTTCCGCTGCCGGAAGAAGGCCGTCGGGATTGCCCGTCAAGACCGTCACCGCATGCCCCTTGTGCACGAGCCGGGTTGCGACCTCGCTTACATGGGTTTCCGTTCCTCCGGCAAAAGGCAGGTATCTCGCGCTGAGCATCAATATGCGCATCATGCGGCCTCGCCCATTAAATCCAGACCTCAGGACATGCCCTGCTCGAGGACTTGGACGCCCGTCGGCGTGCTGACGCGTTCTCGGAAGATCGTCTTCAGCACGCGCCAGCCGTCCGGAAGGGCACGCAGATTGCTGACGCCGTAGATACGCTCCGATTCAAAGCTCGCGACTTCCATGATTTTGAGCTTGTTCTTCAGGGCCCGCAAATTGATCAGCGTCTCAATTTCGAAGCCGTCGCAATCGGCACGCAGCAAGGGAACATGCCGTTTCCAAAAGCCCATGTAGCCGTAGCACAAATCGCTGAAAGAGCTGCCATAGAGCATCCGGACCAGGAGGGTCAGGCCGAGATTGCCGAAACGGCGGATGACCGTCATGTCGCTGGTGCCGCCACCCTGCATAAAACGAGAACCCTTGACGAAATCCGCACCTGCAACAAGAGCCGCGACGAACAAGATGATTTCGTAGGGATCCATCGACCCGTCAGCATCAAGCATCACGATCATATCACCCGATGCGGCTTCGAAGCCGGTCCGCAATGCGATGCCTTTGCCCTTCTTGGGCTGGAGTACGATCTTGACATCGTCGCGCATGCTTCGCGCTATGTCTGGCGTTCCGTCTGTCGATCGCCCATCGACGATGATGATTTCATGCACCCAGGTCGGTATGCGGGGCAAAAGCAGCTTAATGTTTTCCGCTTCGTTCAAGGTTGGAATGACGAGCGAGGTCCTTGGCAAATTGAACATCGGACCCTGGACCGGCATTGAGGAATGCGAGGATTCTAAAGCTTCGATTGTAGACATAAGCTCTCCATGGCGTTTTGGACCGCGTGACAAATCGCAAATCAACGATGCCCCTGAGCTCTTGGGCCGAGAGGAGGACTAAACTCTCCCAGTCGGGAGGAGTATGCGGCTAAGTCTCAATGGACTTTGATCAGATCGCCAGGCTGTAAGACCGTTTCTTCGGTCGCAGGTTCGACGATGACACCGTTCGGTCCAGGCCGAACGATTTCGAATTCAACATCGGTGGTATCCTCCGACGATACCATGGACCGGAAAATTTCAAGATCGCTCTCGGTCGTCTTCAACGCCGTGGATAGGCCTCTTTCGGCATCCGCTGCTGACTTTTCGATCTCGATCTTGCGTTCGATACGATCGCGCTCGACGTCCTGTTTCGCTGCCGCCAACCGTTGCTTTGCGCTCTCGACATCGATGACGGCCTGCTGCTTTCGATCTTCAGACTCAGTCAGTTCGCTTTGCGCCCGGGTCAACTCGATGCTGGTGACAAGCTTGTTTTTGGCCAAATTCTCGATACTTGCCAGCCGATCCTGACGGACCCGAATTGTGGCATCATAATTGCCGACGCGTGCCTGACGCAGATCGAGATCGGCCTGAGCATCGGTAACAGATTTTGCGTAAGCACTGCTCTGCGCATCCTTGCTCGTCGTTACCAATTGGCGCTGCCATGTCTCATCATCCAACAACTGTTGAGCATCGGGATCAGGACCAAGAACAGGTGTGCCAATGCTGGCAATTTGCACGGAATCGCGCTTCGCCCTCAGCACCTCGGTTCGCGACGCAAGCCGCTTCAGATCGGCCAGCCCAGCCTTCAACCGCTCGATCTGGCGTGTAATCTCCACACTCTGCCATGGCTCGATAGTCTTCGCCGTCATGCCACCCGCTTGCGCAACGGCATGCAGAACAGTCATGCCATCAACATATTGAAACGAGCCTGGATTACGAACCGGGCCGGTAATGTAAATCGGCTGGTGCTCAATCCTGACGATGTTGACGAAACCCTTTCTGCCGACCAGACTTTCGTACGAAGGAAGAATTATCGCCTCCACATCGGCCGGAGGAAGCCCTCGAACCGGGAAGCGTCCCAAAAGCGGAAGCGAAATGGTTCCGTCCGCTGCAACGACGTATTCGCCAGTGAGCTCGGGGCGCTGGTAAAAGTTCCAGGGAACCGTGCCCCGTGAGCCCGTCCAGCGATCTTCTACAGAGGCCAAGCTTTCGTAAAATGCGAGATTCAATTTATCGCCTGAGCGAAGAGCATCACGCAGCGATTGAGGCTGCCGGGCCGAAGTCTCGCCAGAGGTCACAACCGGGGCCGAACCTGTGGACGCAGGTAAATCTTCCGCTGCTGACGTCAATGGAACAATTGCTGCAAACACCATGCACAGTATTGTTTGATGCAGGCGAGAACCGATTCTCGACCTATATTGAGGCATCTCTGGCGATATTATCTTCGAAAGCTTCATGTTTCGAATTTCCGCTTTGAAAGCGCTGAACACTGTCCGATCTCTTTAAGGTTAACATAATAATAACCATATTCAATAGTACTTAACAATGATTAATACATCTGCCAGACAGGCCAAGAGTCTGCGTTGAAAAGAATTCAATAAAAGTAATATCTTGCGGCGACTGGGCAGCACATCGAAACCTTTGGCCCTATCGGTTTATTTGACGGTCTGCAGGGTGAACTTGCGTCTTTGCCATGCAGCTCTCAGCATTAGTCCATCAGAGCCGCCATCGGCGAAGAGATGTCTGAGCCAACGCCGGCATTTGAGAAGTGGTTTCAAGAACGACACTTGCGCCGTCGCGATGGATGGCGAACCGATTTGTATCCAGGCCCAGCCGGGACGCCATTTATCCAGAAAATGGCATTACGTTATGCATTTCAGATATCTACAGCCATAGAACCTGTTGCGATAGGGTGCCCGCCATCGAGTGGGCTCTCGGCACAGGCCGACCGCTCTCCCGCAAAACGACGCCTGCCACCGTAGCGGCGTCAATGACAGGGAAAGGTTTAAAGCTCTATGTCTGTACATGAAAAGCCACTGATCGCGATTGTCGGTGCAACGAGCAAACAGGGGCGCAGCGTCGCCGCGACACTCCTTCAGAGCCAACGTTTCCGGGTGCGAGCTTTAACCCGGAAAAAGGATTCGCCTGAAGCTTTGCGCCTGGAGGAACGCGGCGCTGAAATCGTAGCCGTCCCTCTCGAACTTGGCCGTCAAAAGGACCTCGTCGCCGCCTTCAAAGGCGCGGATGGCGCATTTCTGATGACGCCGCCAATCGCCCCGCCGGAGACAATCGAGGCCCCTCTCGGCCGACAACTGGCGGATGCCGCCGTTGAGGCCGGCGTCGGGCATATTGTTTTCAGCACGCTTGAGAATGTCGACAAGATCACCAGGGGCACGAAGTATGCGCCGCATTTTACCGACAAAGCGTACGTTGCAGACTATATTCGCGGCCTGCCGGTCTCTCACTCCTTCGTCATGCTGGCATTCTTCTACACGAATCTTCTCGAATATTATGTGCCGCGCATGGAGGGCGATACGCTCCTCTTGCCGATTTATCTTCCTGAAGATTTCCGCGCGCCGTTTGTCGATCCGCTGACGGCGACCGGGCCGGTCGTGCTTGAAATTTTCTCAAATCCCGAGCGTTACAACGGGAAAACGCTGCCGATCGTTGGCGATATCATTTCTCCGCGCGAGATGGTCGAAACCTTTCAGCGTGTGACCGGGCTCAAGGCCGCGTATCGAAACGCTTTCACCAGGGATGGCTTGCTGCACTATTTTCCGGAGTTTGCCGCCAACGAACTTCTCGTTCGAGAGCTTCTGGGGATGGTCGAATATGCTGTCGACCATGGCTATTTCGGCAAGGAGCACGATCTCGAATGGAGCCGTCACCTGAACCCCGGCACGCTCAACTGGGGACAGTATCTCAGGACCACGGGGTGGCGTGGCAATAAGCGGACTTTCGGACTTTGAAGCATGTCGCGCAAATGTGTGCAGCGGTTTTGCGATAACGATACGCTTGAAAACAAGGGCTACGATGGCCGAATTCCCGGCAATTTGGAAACCTCGGCGACAAGAAAGTCGACGAGAAGCCGAACGCGGGCAATGGCGGCACGCTCTGGAACGATCAGCAAGCTCACCGGAACCGGTAAAGGACGATAGTCGCCAAGCACGACCTCGAGCTGGCCGTCGTCCAGAAGATCGTGGACCAACCAGAGGTGTGCAGGACCAATGCCGCGTCCGGCGGCAAAGGCTTCGCGCGCCGCAAGCCCGTGATCGACGCGCAGCTTGCCACTGACCGGGATCATCAGGCTTGTGCCGTCGGGAGAGGACAGAACGAGCTGATCGCTCCCCGCCACATTGGACATCACGACGGTTTCGTAGCGTGACAGATCGGCTGGGCGTTCCGGCCGTCCGTGGGAAGACAAATAGGTCGGAGCGCCCACCAGCAGCCGATGGCTTTCTCCCAGCGCATGAAGTTTCATCGCGCTGTCCGCGAGAGGCCCAAGACGGAGTGCGACGTCAACGCCTTCGCGAACCAGGTCGATCCGCTCGTCCGTCAGGTTGAGGTCGACCCGAATGTCCGGATGCTTGTCCTGGAAATCAAAGATGAGGCGGGTGATGTGCATCACGCCGAGTGCTGCCGTACAGGAAAGCCGAACAGCCCCAGCTGGAGCCCGGCGGGCATCTCTCGCTTCTTCCGCAGCCTGTTCGACCAGGCGTAATATCTGAAGGCAGTTCGTATAGTAGCGGCTGCCTTCGTCGGTAAGGGTGACGCGTCGGGTGGTTCGGCTGAGAAGCGGTACGCCGACAGCCTCCTCGAGTTCATTGAGGTGCCGAGTCACGGTGGATTGACCGACACCCAGCTCTCTTGCGACCATCGACAGGTTGCCGCGTTCGGCGACGCGGACAAAGGTGCGCATTCTGTCCAGCGACAGTCCCGCACTATCCATTTTTAAGCACAGTGATCCTCATTCATTCCATATAGGGAATAATCTCGGCTGTGCCTACTGCATAATTCCTTAAATCGGAACCGATTTAAGGATAAAATTATGCAACAATTCAAAGTGTTACAGCGCCGCGCGTCTGAAAAGACGCGCGGCGCTGTCGTTCGAGCAGATCGGCCGGATTGATCCGGCCGATCGCTGTTCATCCGAATTTGACGAGGTTGAGGACAGGCAGCGGCCCGCCGGGGAATTGCGCGAGCTTGCCGCCGATCGAAATCGGCCCGAGATCGATGTCGGCAAAGCCAAGTTTGGAGATCAGCGCCCCCACTTCGGCCTTCGATGACGCATCGTCACCGGAGTAAAAGAGCACGCGGCTGCCGCCCTCGGCGCGGGGATCGGCTGAAACCAGATGCGCCTGGAGATGGTTGAATGCCTTCACAACGCGAGCACCGGGCACCAGGCCGGCGAAGACCTCAGTCGACAAACGACCATTCAGCTCGGCTGGTTTGAACAGCGGCCCTTCGATCGGATTGTTGGCGTCGATCACGATGCGACCCGCCCAGTTAGGAAGACCCGCCAATGCCTTGGGTAGCTTCGACCAGGGGACGGCGACAAGGACGAGGCCGGCTTTCGCGGCCTCTTCGATTGTCCCCGCCGTAATGTGCGGCGACAGTTCCTCGGTCAGATCCTGCAATGTGTCGGGGCCGCGACTGTTCGAGATCGTGGCGGCGATGCCGTTGCGGGCAAGGGCTCGGGCGAAGGCGGAGCCGATATTGCCGGCGCCTATGATGCCGATGTTCATTGCGATAACTCCATTGTTTGGTTTCGATGGAGCGAATATCGCCTTGTTATTCCCTTGTGATTAGACGGAATTGCCTGTTATCAATTTCAAGCATTCATTGAAAGTGATGGTATGGAGACACTTGCAAACCTGGAATCCTTCGTGCGCAGCGCCGAGCTTGGAAGCTTCTCCTCGGCGGCACGACGGCTCGGCCTGACGCCGGCGGCGGTCAGCCGCAATGTCGCAGCACTTGAAGGCAACCTGAAACTCAGGCTGTTTCAACGAAGCACCCGAAGTCTGACGCTCACGGAAGCAGGCGAGCGCTTTCTGCACTCAATCCGAGATCACCTGGAAAGCCTGCAGGGAGCGATCTCGGAGGCATCGAGCGAACAGTCCGAACCATCCGGCGTGCTGAAACTCAGCATGAGCCCGACACTCGGCATAGGCTACATCCTTCCGCTATTGCCGGAGTTCATGCAGCGATATCCGATGATCCGGCCGGAATGGATGTTCGAAAACAGACAGGTCGATCTGATCGCCGAGGGCTATGATGCTGCGATCGGCGGGGGTTTCGAGTTGACGCCTGGTGTCATCGCCAGGCCATTGGCCCCTGCTCATATTATCCCCGTGGCATCACCGGGATATCTGGGCGATCGGGTTCCGCCTCATGATCCGTCCTGCTTGCACGAACTCGACGGTATCGTCATGCGTTCGATGCGGACGGGTCGAATTCACCAGCGGCAGATGCGCAATCTTGCTGGAGATGAGCAGCCTGCGGTCTTGAAAGAGACGATCGTCGTCAACGATCCCGCGGCCATGCGATCCGCCGCCCTTCTCGGCCTTGGTGTCGCGATGATCGCCAAGGCGGATGCTCTGGCCAATCTGGAGAGCGGCGAGCTGATCCGATTGATCCCGGCATGGTATGCCGACGCAGGCCCGATTTCGATCTATTATGCAAACCGCACCCTGTTGCCCTCCAAGACAAGAGTGTTCATCGACTTCCTGACGGAGGTTTTTCAACGTGAGCGATGGCCGGAACGATTTGCAGGAACACTGGGCTGATATCGATATTTTGAAGGCATTTTTGACTGCCCGCATCGACAGACGAAAGGCTGGCGAATCGTGCCGAACTAGCGCGTCGAGCCGCGCGGGATGATGGAGAAGCCGCAATCGACCTTGTTTTCGCCGGGCGGCTCGTCGCGGATGGCGCGCCGCAGCATGTCGGCGACGCGGTAGCCGATATCGTAGCGTGGAATCTGAACCGTCGTCAGGGTCGGTTGGGTGAAGGCTGAAAACTCCAGATCGTTGAAGCCGCAGATGCCGACATCCTCCGGCACGCGGATGCCGCGCGCGGCGCATTCGATGAGGACACCGAGCGCCAGATCGTCGCTTTGAGCAAAGACGGCATCGATATCCGGCACGCGCTGCAACAGGCGGGCAAACAATTCCCTGCCGAGGCCGGTGCTGCTTCCCTCATTTCCGCCAATGGCGAGATCAGCATCGAAACGGCCGGCTTCGCCCATCGCGGCCTCATAGCCTTCCTTCCGGCGACGCGAGCGAATATCCGTGCCGCGGCCGATGAAGCCGATCCTCTCATAACCCCTCGATAGCAGGAAGCGGGTGGGTTCGGCGCCGGCCGCATAATGATCGAGGCCGACGACCAGCCTTTCCGGCTCCTGGCTGAGATCGGTGATATGGGCGATCGGACAGGCGGCGTTTTCGATCAGCGACAGAAGATCATGATAGGATTCGGCGCCCGCGATAATGACGCCGGCCGGCTTCTGCGTCAGGAAGGATCTGAGCTCGCCGGCCTCGCCGTCGACATGGTGGAGCGTGTTGGAATATTGCACGCGGAATTCGGTGGTGCGCAAGCAATCCTCGATGCCGATCATCAGGCCGGCGAAGCCGTGATGGTGCAAAGCGGGCGTGATGACGCCGATGATGCCGTTATGGCGGCCGGCGAGTGCCCGGGCGGCAAGATTGGGGATATACCCCATCTCGTCTACCGTGCGCAGGATAGTCTGGCGCAGATCCTCGGAGACGATTTCGGGATTGCGAAGCGCGCGCGAAATGGTGATGGGGCTGACACCCACCTTCTTCGCCACATCGCTCAACTTCACATGCGCACCGCGCCTGGCCTTCCGCCCCCGCTCCACTGCCGTCCTCACCGCCCCCGTTATATCTCGCCCGCGAGACTCGCTTGCCCTCGAATCGCGACCTTTACTTTCTGAAGAAGAAATAATTTAGAGTCTACTAACATTTTATATTCGCAATAGAATCCGGGAATAGAATTTCCAGAAACAGCAACGGGATCGTCTGTCGGCAAATTACGGGCGCCTGCGGCGATCGGATCACCGCCATCGGGAATAAGTCCATTTATTTTCGAATGAAAACATCGCGAAGGACGCGAAGCGAGACAAAACCGGGCCGGAAGTTCTGCAGCGGGGCAGCCGGCCGGAACGCACGGGCAGCGAAGATTAAATTCCCGTCATATCTTACAAATCAGCAATATAAACATGATCAAACTTTAATTTGTAAATCCGCTTGGTGGGATCATATGAATCCCGAGCGCCAATTCTTCTCTTCCCCCCGGTCGCCGCCCCTCGTCGACTGCACGTTCCCAAGAGGAATTGCCGCCAAACGCCATCCGACGCCAGGTCCCAGGACATGGAACCACGACGCCATCCAAAGCCAACGCTCTCGCAAGGGACCACCGCCCAAGGGATCACCACCATGTCACACATCTTACGCAAACATCGCACCGCAGCGCTTGTCGGAGCCGCCATCATCGCCGGCGCGGCATGCCTGCCCTTTACGATCAATTCGTCCAGCGGCTTTGCCGCGCCGTCCGATGCCGGCGGCGTTCTCGCGCCGAGCGGCTCCTTCGCGTCCATCGTCGATGCCGACAAGCCTGCCGTCGTCACCATCACCACGACTGTCAAGGCGACCGATGTCAGTGCCGACCAGCAGGAGTCGCCGATGGACGAGCAGTTCCGCCAGTTCTTCGAGGACCAGGGCATCCCGCTGCCGCACCAGGCGCCGAAAAACCGGCCTTCGCAGCAGGCGATGGCGCTCGGCTCCGGCTTCATCATCAGCCCCGACGGCGTGATCGTCACCAACAACCATGTCATCGACAATGCCGTCGACATCAAGGTGACGCTGGATGACGGCGCGGAACTGCCGGCCAAGCTGATCGGCACCGACCCGAAATCCGATGTCGCCGTGTTGAAGATCCAGGCGGGCAAGCCGCTGCAGACCATTGCTTGGGGCGATTCCGACAGGCTGAAGCTCGGCGACCAGATCCTGGCGATCGGCAACCCCTTCGGCATCGGCACCACGGTGACGGCTGGCATCGTTTCGGCGCGCGGCCGCGACCTGCACAGCGGCCCCTATGACGATTTCATCCAGATCGACGCGCCGATCAACCATGGCAATTCCGGCGGCCCGCTCGTCGACCGCAGCGGCAATGTCGTCGGCATTAACACCGCCATCTATTCGCCGAACGGCGGCAGTGTCGGCGTCGGTTTCGCCATTCCCTCCGACGAGGCCAAGGCGATCGTCGCCAAGCTGCAGAAGGACGGCTCGATCGATCACGGCTATCTCGGCGTGCAGATCCAGCCGGTCACCAAGGATGTCGCCGATGCCGTCGGCCTTGATAAAACAGGCGGTGCGCTGGTTGCCGCCGTCACGGCCGATACGCCGGCCGCCCATGCCGGCCTGAAGCCTGGCGACATCGTCACTTCAGTCGGCGGCGAGACCGTCAAGACGCCGAAAGATCTGTCGCGCCTGGTCGCCGACCTTTCGCCGGGCGCCAAGGAAGCGCTCAGCGTCTGGCGCGACGGCAACACGATCGATCTCAATGTCACCGTCGGCACCAATGAGGAAGGCCAGAAACAGGCCGCGGCCGAAAGTCCAGCCAGCAAGGGCGAGAGCAGCGGCCAGCCGAGCCTCGGCATCGGCCTTGCCGACCTGACGCCCGACGTGCGCCAGCAGCTCAACCTGCCGCGCTCCGTCAACGGTGCGGTGGTCGCCAGTGTCAACCCGGACAAGTCGGCCGCCGCCGCCGGAATTCAGTCCGGCGATGTCATCGTCTCGGTGAACGACAGACCGGTCCATAACACCCGCGACGTCAAGACCGCGATCGCCGATGCCGGCAAGGCCGGCCGCAAGTCGGTGCTGCTGCTCGTCGAACGCGATGGCAACAAAACCTTCGTCGCCGTGCCGTTTGGGGCGGCCTGACAGTCTCCCGAGCTTTTGCCGCAAACAGGAAAAGCCCGCCTGAGGCGGGCTTTTCGACAGACCTGAGCGGAAAGGCCTTGGAGCCAAGCACCGCTCAGTCAGCAAGAAATCTATAGGGCGCCGTCTGCCCCTCTATTCCTGCTCAGGGAGATTTCAGCGTCGTTGTCTTTGCGCGCGGGCGGGATTTGCCCTTTTGGCGGTTTGCCTCTTGCCGCTTTATCGCATCGGATTGGCTGCGTTGCGCCGCCTCCAATTGCTGCCGCGTCGGGAGATCATGGTCGTAGGTGGCAGCGCTGAATGCCGTTGCGTTGTCGAACGGACCTTTGTGTGGACGAGCCAGACCATAGGCTTGCTTATCAGCGCTATCGATCCCCTGCTCCGCCGACGGTGAGCGCGCCTGACGAGCCTGCGTTATCAGATCGTCGGCGGTCGAGCTTGACGTCGCGTTTTTCGGCACGGGGGCGATGGTCTCGCGTTTCCTGGCCCGATCCTTTTGATCGGCGTGAATCCCAGACATGTCTTCTTCCTTGTTCGTCATGTCATCGCGACGATCGATCGGGCGTTGCCGGTGACGTCGCAGCAGGCGCGCGTTCACGGGATCTCGGACAATCGTTCAGGCAGCCTGGTTTTGGGAAAGCGGTAAGCTGGCGGCCGCAGCGGTGCGTCCGCGCGACCAGACGCCGTATACCGCGCGATCCGATAGGCTTTCACCGGGGCGCCGCCGTCATCCTGCCATCTGGCAAAGGAGCCGTCTTCCATGGCCTGCGGAAGCGGGCCTGAACTCAACTGTGTCGCGAGATACATTTTCAGAGCCGATTTCAACGCGGCCTCATCGACGATCCCCATCTGGAAACAATGAATGAGGAAACTTGTGGCGCTGATCTCGCCATCATCGGTCGCGTAGGTTTCGCCGCCGCGAAAGCCGGCCTTTCGGAGGATACGGTCCAGCATTCTCAAATTGTGGATATCGAATAATTGATCTGATGTGGAAGACATTGTGTCCTCCTTCGTTGGGGCTAGGGTTCGCTGGCGCCAGGGCTTACTGGCGCGCCCCAAGCAGCGGTGCCCGTATCGTGCCCGCCGATAGTTCAGCTTGCGCTCTTTGCCATCCGACCGCAACCTCATTCGGCGGTAGCCATTGATAATGGCGTGGCGGAACCCATTTTAGAGAGAGGAGGATACGCATCATGCAGTTCAACGGTGAAGCGACCTTCACAAAGCCGTCGGCACTGGCGGTTTCAGAACGGCGTGCGCTCATAGATCACCTCAGAGAGGTGATCGCAGGCCTGGCTCACGGGCTGGCCGCCGATGGATTGCTGGACCTTGTGCCGCCTCTGCTTGAGATAAACAAAGTCCTCCGCGATATGACGGACGAAATTTCGCGTGCGGACCCGGTCTATTCCGACGAGATCATCACTGGTACGGTGCGCTTGATCAAGACATCTCAGGCTTTGCTTGATGACCGGGTCATCGTGCAGACGATCCATTGAGACCTGCCGACGATCGGGCATGGCAGCAGGCTGGTTGCCAACCATCTGGCATCAAGCTGCCCGTTCCGGTCAGCCGTGCATCGACAATCATCGCCGGGTCCGAGGGTCGCACAGCGGCTCCCGCCCACTTCCAAGGACAACCGCAATGGCACTTATCTTTCCCAACAGAAGCCGCAGCTTCGACGAAGCAAGAAAAGGTGTCCGCTTCACCGGCTATGACGGCATGTTCGAGGTCAGGTTTCTGGTCGAAGAAGCAGCGCTCGGCAGCGCGATCACCCAGAATTCTTCCGAAGCCGCCTATCTCAATGCCTTCGATGCGGCGCGTTCTTCCATTCAGGAGGCTGCATCGAGAGTCTATCAGCATCGACGCGGAAACAACTTCACGCTCACGGCTGCAGATTTTCGCTGATTGCGAGAAGGCGTATGGCCGGTGAAATGAAACGGCCACCATCCTGCTACTGCCGGATGAGACAGGGGGAGCAAAGCATATGGTTGCCACACGATACCGCCTGAAAGACCTGAAGCTGGCGCGTCGCCATATCGTGAAGGCGGCGCATCGCGTTGCCGATCAGGAAATGCTGATCAGGAAACTATTGCGCAAAGGTAGACCCTCCGGATCGGCCTATGCGCTGCTCAGCAGGCTCTACGACGATCAACGGCGGAAACTCGATCGGCTGAAACTGATCGAAGCAATGGTTGAGGTCGAAGCGCAATCCTGTATGGACGTGCCCCGCAATCCTGCCCCCTCCGCGCCGCCATTGGCGATCGTGCACAGCAGCGGGATCTCTCTGCCGGACCGGCAATCCGCCACGCCTTGTAGCGCAGAGGATTGGCGCCCATATTTGGTGTAGTGGCAGTTTGTGAACGGGCGCTGCTTCCCGGGTGATCAGAGTTATCCGGCCCCAACCAAAGGAGGGCATGATGTCTTCCACGGTAAACATCCACTCGTGGAAACGCCTGGCTCAGCATATCGGCAGGTTCCGGTACATCGACTTTCTGGTGAAATCGACACCGGCCATCTGTCTGGCCTTTATCGTCTATATCATTCTCAACGATGTGTTCTGGTAGGCGCGGCAAGACTGTTGCGGCGAGCCAGGACGCTTTGCTGCCTATCAAACGAAGGACTGAAACGCTGACGGAATTGGATAACGCAATGCAACTGCGAGAAATGGGTGAACAAGACTGCCTCGCATTTCTGGCAGGCCACACCCGTGGCCATCTGGCATGCCTGGGCGAAAAATATCCCTATATCGTTCCCATTCAGTATGCCTATGAAAAAGGCCGACTTTTCATATTTTCCATGCCGGGCCTGAAGATAGATCTGTTGCGGGCCCATTCGCCAGCCTGCGTTCAGGTTGAAGAATTCGGCGAAAACCGAACGTGGAAGAGCGTGCTTGTTCAGGGCACCTATGATGAGCTGACCGATACGCCGGCCCGGCATGACGAACGCATCCACGCCTGGTCCCTCCTGCAGAAGCAACCGTTCTGGTGGGAACCCGGATCGTTTGCCTTAAACTCGGAAAGCGAAGACAGCCTTGCTCCCTCCATATTCTTCGGCATTTCGATTGAGATGGTATCGGGGAGGCAAGTGGTTTAACATGCGGGCGTTCAGACTGGCCGTGCCTTGATCCTTGATTCGCAAGGCGGCGCTGCTGCATGATATATGGAACTCCAGACAGACACCCCCAGCTAAACGCTGTCCGATACCAGCCTTTCCCATAGGGGCGCGGATTGCTTGATGCATCTTACCAACGTGGCCTGCCGAACCGGCACCGCGTTGAATGCCACGCGACCACCCATAGGGAAAACGATGACAGACGCACCTGAGAATGAAGCGCTTTTCAACATCACCGGGCACTATGTGCAGGAATTGAAGGCCGTCCTTCAAAGCGAGAGCATTGTCGAAGGCACCGACTACGAAAACAGCGCCTTTAACGAAAAACGACGGGCGGAAGGACTGCACCTGCTGCGCTTCCACAAGACCGGCACGGCAGCGCAGGCGACGCAGATCTGGGAAAAACATATGACGGCTCGAGCGCATCGATAAGACGGCACGAAGCCAATTCTTCGATTGATGCCGACTTGAGAGCGCGGTTCTCCGATCCTCGGTTCGGAGACGGGGTTGGCACGTCCAGCTCAACATTTCCATGGAAGGAAAAATCATGTCCAATGACAAAACGAAAAAGATCCAACCCGCCAAAGAGGCCGTCACTGAGGCGCCCTACGAAGTCATCTATTTCGCCAAGAAACATCGCATTTCCAACGAGGATGCCAGGGACATCATCGAGAAGCACGGCGCCAATCGCAAAGAGGCTGATAAAGCCGGCCGCCGTATCAGCGTCTAGCGAAAAAAATAGCCTCGCAGGCGCTAAACTCTAAGGGCTTTATTGGATGCATGTCATTTTCCCAAAACCGCGCACACTTTTGGGCGACATGCAGTATTTGATGCATGTCGTTATCCCAAAACCGCGCACACTTTTGGGCGACATGCATTGGCCGCGGCTGGCTTGCGATGCCACGATGCAACATCAGTGGACGAATTAACCCTACTGGCTTACCTTAATATCAGCATGCGCTTGAATACATCCGCCCCTATGCCATCGTAGCTTCAACGACAACACTTCTGGTTCCTGAAGCAGCTCGCCGGAACCGTGGCCCCGCCTTTCCTTGGAGAGGCTGGCTTGCCTTCAGAGGCCCCGAGCTAGATCGAATGGAGGGTATGCCATGAACAACGTCTTGGAATTTCGTCCAAAATGCCCGCATGACGAAAGTCTGTCCGACTGCCGGGAAGCGCTTGAACCGGCAGTGATGAAAATCGTCAGCGACGCCATCGGCAAGGGATACACGGCCGCGGAAGCCGCCATGGTGGTTGCCGATATCGCCGACGATTACATTCTCATGCTCTCGCGGCAACTGCAGCGTTGACAGGCTTTCCTGGCGCGCAGCTGTGCCTTCTTGATCCATCGCAGATGCTGGCGCCGACGCGGATCGATGCGTCTTCGAGCGTGTGAACTTCCAACGTCGACAAACGACAAATGACTTTGCCCGCTGAC
The DNA here is from genome assembly GCF_002008365.1 of Rhizobium leguminosarum bv. viciae USDA 2370. Lineage (GTDB taxonomy): Bacteria > Pseudomonadota > Alphaproteobacteria > Rhizobiales > Rhizobiaceae > Rhizobium > Rhizobium leguminosarum. The sequence goes on along the minus strand of NZ_MRDL01000047.1, from coordinate 4,318 downwards.
GACAGCCCGGCGCCTTATCATCATACTTCATGAGTGGACCGCGCAGCAACTGCAGGGGTAGCAGTAGGTACAGGAGACGAGACCTGCCGCGCGATCCGCCGGCAAAACCCCTGATATTGTCGGAAGTTCCCTGGCAGAGATACGACGCCACGATCCCGGAAATTCCGCCGGGGATCATCGACAACCTGCCCGGGCGCGTTGCGACCGTCACACCGATAAGCTCCCGCCGGGCGAAAACCGACAGGCTCAGTGAACGCCAACGAAAAACCCCGCCGGAGCAGGGCTTTCAGCAGGTCCAAGTGGAGCAAGCCGGAGATTCGGCCCACGTCTTAAACAAGATCGATCATGTCAAAACCCGGCAAAAGCACCTCTTTCGCGAGCGTTCACGGCGCTGCTCTGTTCCGCTCAATCTTTGAATCATTGCCGTAATGTGGCGTGTATTGATCACCTGCGACGTCTTCCGCGACCCTCGCCATCTAACGCCACCTCGGCTGCCGCGGCGGAGCATTGGCCTGGATTTCATGGAGTGGCGCCCGAGAGCCGAGAAGTTTCTTCAGCTTCTTCTCCTCGGCCGGGCCGATCCCAAACTTGCGGCAATGTTCCGCAACATCGTGCTCTCGCGGGCCGGGAATGCGAACTTGGCGATTGCTCATGGTTTTCATGACCGTTTCCTCCTGAGAGGAAAACCAGCAGGCGGTCGTTTTGTTCGTTAGCGATGCCTAAAATTTAGGAGTCTGGTTTGCTTCGGTTTTGGGGCGAGCATGAGTATCGGTCTGCCAGGCGCCAAGGCGGCGCGTAAAGGGATCATCAACGGGTTCATTTTCATAAAACGAAACAGCGCCATCGCCACCGGAATAGTAGGCTATCTGTAGAGCACGAAATGCATCTGCGCACGCCACACTCAAGACCGGCCGAGGAATGAGCGGCACCACCCATCAATTGATCTTCAACCAATGCCGAAGCGCCGCCACCGCGCCGTCGCTGGCATAGGCAATCATCCCGCCAATCGTCAGGCCGGCAAACGCGATAAGCCCCGATATCCCATAGCCGATCGATTTCATCAGTTTCCACTCTTCAAGTGCCGGCCCGACCGCCTCCTTGTTCTTCTCGACGGTCTCCTTGAGGCTTTTGATTTCCTCGCGGATCTGCGCATCCGCACCGCCGCTGATCGCCACCCTGGTATCGAGATGGGCGATCTGCCTGGCCTGTTCGTCGAGCCGCTGGTGGATCACGGCGCGGCTATTGTGGGCATTGGCCTTTTCGTCGCTGACCTCCTTGCGCAGAAGCGCGACGTTGTCCTCGATGCCTGTCAGCCTTCCCTCGGCACGCCCGAGAGCGCGGAAAATATCGTCATTGGATGTCATCTCTCTCAGCGCTCGACTAGGGGTAAAATTTCAGCTTTTCGGATTGCGGCAAGCGGCCGACAAATCGCAAGATCCCATGCAGCGTCGGATGGACATAAGACGTGGTATCGAGGTTCATGCCTTGAGCCAGCAGCGCGGCATTGTCCTGGACGTTGGTGGCGAATATCTCCTGCACCTTATAGTCGGCCGTCCCGTCGCCGTTGTCGATGCGGCCATAGGTGTTTCTCGACGTCCATTGACCAGGCTGATATTCGAACATGATGCGGGTGCCGTCCGGCACTGAAGCCGGCAGCTTGATCGTGTCCCACGTCGTCACGCCGTCCTGATTTCCAGGATGCCCGACGACGTTTCCGAGCGGAAACATTTCAGCGGCCGACGACTTCGTCGGATCAGTGTCCGCCGTGAAGGCAAGCAGCTGATCGATGACCTTGGCGTAACGAGAACTTGCCTTGATGGTGTTGTTCACCGTCGCCAAGGTGGTTGTCCATAAGGCAGGAACGGTATAGCCCGCGACCGTCCGGCCGCTGTCCGACGAAGCGGTCATGGTCGGAATTATGGTGACGCCGACGACATGGATGCCCGCCCCATAGCGCGTCTTGACGCGGTCGACCAAGCCGAGCTTGGCGTTCGACCATGTGCTTGACGTGGCACTGTTATCGTTGCGGCCGGACTGGTCGAGAACGAACGTCCAGATATTCTTGCCGCCGTTGTATGTGTCACGGATCGCATCGATCATGGCCCAGCGCTTGGTTGCCGACGTCGCCAGTTCCTGCACCGACTTCGATCCCGGGACGCCCATGACGAGGGGTATGATACTGCCCCATACCGGATCTCGCACATCAAGCCAGCGAAGCCACATGCCCATGTTGCGTCTGGCATCGGCCGTGGCGGCAATCTCCTGGCGCTCGATGAGGCTATCGGACAGGACCATCGGAACGGGCCGGCCGTCCCACCCCTTGGCCAGAACCATTGCAGGGCCATAGGCAAGAGGCTGCGAGTTGCTCTCATTGCCGACCGTATTATAGAACGTATCGCGGGCTGGCGTGCTCGCCCCGTTCGCCAGGGCCAGCGCCCGAATTGACGTCAGATCGGTGGGTACGATATCGTAGCCGCGCGCCTTGATCCGACCCTTAATCGTGAGAACTGGATCATTGTTGCTTGGATCGATCGACAATTCGGCGCCGACTGTATTTCCCATGATGATCCGAACATTACGGACGCCGGCCCCCATCGTAGTTCTACGATCCGAATTCGGCCCAGCCGTCCTTCATGCCAGATCGGGCGCAAAAGTTGGGCGAGCCGGGGTGCCTGATAGGGTCAATATTGGATATGTCCTGCCAGGCATAGCCGCTATCAGAGTTTGATATAGCGCCCTCCCCTGGCACGATGTCGAACGCCATATTCTTTCCCGGTTCGTTCGGGCGAGCGACGGCGATCGAAGCGAAGGAGACATCGTTCCTCTGGCTGATGTTGAATGATGTCGCCAGGAATTGAGCAAATGCAGGAGGAGCGATAGGCGAGAGACCAAGGGATCCTGCGAAAAACAGGCCGTTGAGAGCGGTTAACGCAATGCCGAGCTTACTCATATGTTTCCTTGAGTTTGGGGCCACGGTGGAACTAAGATTGATTTGCTCGCTCCTGCGTGATAGCGGCGAAGATGGCGGGTCACGATATAGCAAGCAGGCCGCCTTATCGCCCGTAGTTGATCCACAAGAAAGTTGGAACTTGTTCAAAAGACTAATTCGATCTTTTCGCAGACCGGCTAGCCTGCCGCAGGGCACCGACGCGTTCAACTGCGGCGGACAAACTGCCAACTCCTGGATGGACAGGGCGAACATTTCCGCCGATTTGATAGCGAAAGCGGCGTCGCTGAGTGGGCGCCCCCGGGGCGATTTTAGCAGACATTGGATGCGGCGACGGCAAATTGGGCCCGTTGGTCGCCTCCAAAAGGGCTGGGTTCACTTATCGCGGGTTTGACCTACACCCACAGAGGAAGGGAATAACGCCTTTTGACCTGAGGAAGGACAAACTGGAGGATCGATATGACGTTATCGCTCTTCTAGGAGTACTCGAGTACATCGCCGACCTACAATCTGTGTTGCGCCATCTTCGGGACCACTGCAGTTTCTTGGTCGTCAGCCATGTCTCAAATCGAGTTGGGATGAGCGCAGACGAGATGGCCAAGTTGAACTGGACAACCGTGTTGTCCAAGGGCGCATTTTCTTCCGAGTTGACAAAAGCAGGCTTCCCCATCGTCGAGGATCGGACCACTACTAATGGCCAGACGTTAATCTGGCTTTGCGAGGTGGATGTACAGCAGGGGCTGGAAGCTTAAGCTCTCCTTTCTCGGCCCGGCCCAGTCGGGGAATGCGGACCGAGGTAGGTGCCCACCCCCCGGCAGGTTTTTCTGCCGGGGAAGTTCGAGCAAGATCACACAAACTGGAAGTCCTCTGACTGAAGGCTCGATACGAGGATACTCTGAAGTGTTATGGTGTTGTCAGCATCGGCCGTTATGATCGTATCATTGCCAGACTGGCTCGATGCGGCAAGAAGCGACGCCCAATCGGCAAAAACGCTGTGATCGATCCTGATCGTGTCATGCGCTGTGCCGGTCGCCACGAAATTCGTGATCGTATCGTGGCCCCAGTTCGGCGAATAGATGAAAAAGTCTGCCGCCGCCCCCCCGATGAGAATATCGTCGCCGGCACCACCGGTAAGCGTGTTGCCCCCGTTACCGCCGGTGATAAGGTTGTCAAGCGAGTTTCCCGTTCCGGTAAAGGCCGCCGTTCCGTTATACGTGAGGTTCTCGACATTGGCGCCAAGCGTATAGCTCGCCAGGTTCGTGCGGACCGTGTCGGTCCCCTCGCTGGCGTTCTCGGTGACGCTGTCGCCGGCATTGTCGACGGCATAGATGTCGTCCCCCGCCCCGCCGATCAGCGTATCGGCGCCGGCGC
>NZ_MRDL01000043.1 GCF_002008365.1 Rhizobium leguminosarum bv. viciae USDA 2370 | reverse complement strand
AAATCTTTTCGTCGCGCCGCACCAGAGACACTCAGCCCTAGCCACCCATATTCATCGGATCCGCGCCATGGCGCAGTGGAAGGCCGTGACCGCTGCAATTGCCTGAGTTTACCGCCAAGCGACTTTTCGGCCGTTGATCAAACAACGTGACATCGCCGTCTTATGTTATCTGGCGTTGGTGCACGGATGTGGAACTGAACGGATGGGGCAAGGTGACGAAGGGCGGTGAGCAGCGTGTCGGCGACCTCGCTCCCGACCACCGTGTCGAGCGTGTCGAGAGTTCCGCCAGGCCCGCTCCCAAAAGATCGAAGCGGGAAAAGGCCGTCAATTCGACAGAAAGGTCGAGAAATGCATCGAAACGGCTGCTCATGCGATCGCCTCCGCCTGCCCGGTGACAGCTGCCTGTTTTGCACTGTGGGGAATCTCGTAGGTGGGGCTGCTGTACTTACCGGGATGGCCCGGCAGGGGATTGCGGATCAGTTCAACGATTATATTGCGGAATTCGAACATGATCGGAACGGCTTCCAGCAGCAAGCTCGGCTGGCCATTATAGGCACGCGTCAAAAGCTCCAGAAACTCGCCATAACATGTATTGAAGTCGGTCGCCGCCTCACGCAATTCCGAGCCTTCGGATATTTCCGCCACCTTGAGGTTCGGTTTGATGGGATAAGCGCCTTCCCAGTCGACCTGCAAATGCGGACCCGTGGGGTGTCCGGGCTGATCACCTTTCCGGTAATAGCGGCCTTTGACCAGTTCATCGAAACGATAGTAATGGGCCAGTTCGTGCTCGTCATCGTCGTAGATACCGCCACCGTCACCTTCGCCCTGTTCCATGATGAGCTCTATGGCTTCGAGGGCGCTTTTCAGATCGGTCACGGGAAACAACTCACCGCCTCCGGAATAATAATATTCCGAGGTAATCTGGCGAAACTTGTCGCCGATAAAAATCGTTGTGCCCGCCCGGCGCGCTTCGGCTTCTAAGTATTTGATGCCGTCTGCGATTGCCGAATAGAACTCGCCAATACTGTAAAAATGGAGATCTTCGTGCCTCGGATCACTGCCAAGCGCTGTGATATGCGGGGAGTTCTTGCGTTGTATCAGGCCCTTGCCAGCGAGATGTTCGGGGCGCCGGGCCGGGCGCTCGATTTTCAAGAATGTCGCCAGCGCTTCACGGCTGAAAGCCTGTATGCTGACCTTAAAGTCGGTCTCGCCGTCAGGGAGCGAGGCGGGATAGTTAACCGCGAAATCTGGCCTAGTAAGATCCGGCGTGCCACCGATGGCATTAAGGATATTGGCCGCAATGGTCAAATCCAGCATTTCTTCCACGACGATCACGCGAAGAACTTGCGCCGCATCCCGGTTTACACCGGGCTTAATCGAGTAAAGTGCCGTCAGATACGGCGGAATCGTCGCATGTTCGAGCTGCATCGCACGGTGGAGAAACTCTTTCAGCTCATCGAGCGTCTTAATGCCATAAGGATCCATCCTCAAGCTCCCTGGAATATAGTTAGGTGCACAGTCGGGCTTCGTGTCGCTTGCGTCGAGTTCCGCAGTTCGTTCCGCGTATCGGATATTGGTCTTTGTTCAGTGCAGATATTCAGAATGTCGCGACTGCTTCGGAAGCACGTGGCGGCCAGCGTCAAGGTGACATTGGCTATACCGAATCGGCCCACGAGGTAGAGGTTTTCGTGGTCCCAGCTGCGCTGGTTCTTGTCCACGACGGAATTGGTCTTCGTCGTTCCCATGATGTGGGTGCCGGTGCCGCCGCGGATCGCATCGCCTTGCCCCTCATAGGCCACATAGCCGAAATCGCTGGGGTCATAATGGGTATGATCCTGCGCGCCCAGACGCGTAAAGACGGTGCGCGCAAACTGGCGGCCATAGGCGGCACCCTTCATGGTATATTCCGGAACCGTGAACGACAGGATGGGCCGCATATTGCCGCATAAGGTCCGGATTGAACGATATAGGTCGAGCTATCGGTTTCCCCCGCCTGCAGCTTGCGAAGCTGCGTGCTGCGGGGCATGGCCGCGTTCGCATTCAGCGGAAAGGGCGACTGGTTATCCTTGGTGGCTGCCGAATAGAAGGTCGTCAGCAGAACGTTATAGCCTGCCAAAGAGCTATGGGCACCGGTTCCGGCTTCAAGCACAAGGACACGCTTGCCAGCTTCTGCAGCCTGCTTGGCAATTATAGCTCCGGAAATGCCGGAACCAACGACGACGATATCGTAGTCGCCAGACGCTGCGACAGACTTGGAATCCGCCTTCAGCGCTGATTCGAGTGGGAAAAGCACTTTGATCCTCCATCATTCCCGCAAAGCCGCATCAGGAAAAATAGCGCGATAACGCAACCAAGTCGGTCTGCGCGAAGGCAGGTGTCAGAGTAACCACAGGCGCAAGAGCGCCGATAGCCACGCCTGTACTGGTCAAATCCGCAACTGTCGTCGGCTGACTCCAAAACGCTGCTGTCATCGGCTGACTCCACAATTGATTGAAATTTGGCGGGACAAGACGCCTTAGACTAGCTATATTCGTGATGTCGTAAATAAGTACTATTGCTCAGTTTGTTGCCGTTTCCGATGAGGTCGTCCTTCGTTTCGAGATGATTGCGCCGCCGGCTCCCGGATGGGCGTTGTCACGTTGTTTGAATGTGGCCACGTGAGGCCGAGCCTGCGCTTTTCAGGCAGGCCGTGCACTCACGGCTTCCCACGCTGCCATTGCCTGGCGTCGATGGGTTCGAATTTGTGCTGCGGAGCGGTTGGTCTGGGATGGGACGAAGAGGTTTTGGACGGCGGAGAAGATCGACACGAAATGTTGCAATGAGCCAACCGACCGGAAACCCTGTCGCGTTTGCTCCCGTTTTCTCACGGCAGGTGAGAACTCTCCGCCCGGTTGTTCAAGCCTTTATGCGAGCGGTGTTCCACGTTCGGCATGACCTGGCGTCTGGCCGCCCCGTCGGAGCAATTTGTCCGTGATCATAGGCTTTGGCGGCATGCCCGGCTTCTTCAGAAGTCGCGTCAGCAGGCGCTTGGCCGCCTTGGTGTTACGGCGTGTCTGGACGATCTCGTCGAGCACATATCCGTCCTGATCAACCGCTCTCCACAACCAGCATTTTCGACCGTTGATGCGCACCACGACTTCATCGAGGTGCCAGACATCGTCTTTCGTCGGCGCCTTGGGGCGTATGCGGCGCGCATAATCAAGGCCATGCTTTCGGCACCATCGGCGGATGGTCTCGTAGGAAAGACGATCCCGCGATCGAGCAGCATTTCCTCGACATCACGCAGGCTCAGATTAAAGCGAAAGTAAAGCCAGACAGCACGGGCTACGATTTCGATCGGATAGCGGTGGTTCTTGTAGGTCGGTGCACTCACGCTCATGGGTGCGCTGCAACCTCAATTTCCTTACCGCTCAATCAATGTGACAATACCCCAAAGATTGGTGATGATCGAGGCGCTGGCCGCCGCGAAAAAAGTGAACAGGCCACCCAATGCGCGGCGGTTTGCGCAAGTTAGGAAGTGACTCGGCGATTGGACTTGTCTCTTATGAACCGGAGACGGGAGCAGCGCGGCAAGAACGACGACGCCCGCATAATTCATCTGTCAATCAGCATCCAAAATTCACCCCTTATCGGCATCCAATTTTGGCTCTGACGCAATTTTGGTGGTGATGGATTTTATTCCGTGCCGATGACGCGGGCCTGGAGGAGGTCAATCTTTCCGCGGCCATACATCTGGCGTTTCACCAATTTGAGCTTGGTGATCTGCCCTTCGGTCTGGCCATTCGACCATGGCGACGTGATCGCGGCGCTGACGGCTGCACGGTCCTTGACGACGCCGTTAGCGAAGGACGCGACCAAGCCTGTTCGAGCTTTCTCCAACCATGGATCGAGATCAGTTGGACGATGTGGTCGAGCCTCGCAGTTCGCCGCGACGAAGGCGCGAGAACGTCCCCGTCAAAGCGCTCGGTGAAGATTCGCCGGCCGCACAACACTGCGTCGCAGTGGAATCGTCGCGCATCAATGACAAGTCGAACAGGCTTTCCCACCAACGGCAGGTCAGCCAAGCGTCGTTGATATCGACTGTGGATTCGTTCCGACCTTGTTCCGCAGACTGGGCAAAGGCTTGCTGTGCTCGCCGGACGTATTGCGATCAACATGCGTCATCAATGGCTGTATTGTAGACCACAAAACCGCGAGGAACGAGCGTCGACGACCGGAGCGAATGACCCATGGTGCTGATTCCTTATGTGAAACCAACATCAGCCAGCACTCGATTTCATCAAAAGTGAGTCAGAGCCAAATTTGCACGCCGAAACACACACAACACGTGGCTGCCGTCGAAACAAGTTCGACGACAACCACGCTGCCTTGGGAGGCGAAAGGTTTTCCCGACAATCCGGTCTTCCGGATGAGGTAGCAGGGTCAGCTACTATTCGTGCACATTCGACGAACGATAATTGCCGCCGCGAGAATCGTTGGGCGCGCCACGCTAGACTATCGCGCCGCCGGTGTGAGGCGGGCTACCGCTTCGGTTCCACCCGATCGCAACTTTCGCAGGAAAGCGCTTGTCCTGTCGATGTGGCAGCCCGTACTGCCGCTGGCTCATCGAGAAATCTCGATTTTTTTCGTGCGTCCGTGGATGCCCATCTCAGTGTCGCAGGCTCCGGTTCAAGGATTAACTTCAACTTGAACCGTGTGTACCGCGTTTCTCGCGTCAGTCAACTGCTGTCCCTCCCCAAGTTCGTCCGTGCACCGACATAGCAAGATATTCTGGCCTGATGAAGGGGTCCATGGCAACTCGAACCGCTGCCAACTTCTACCCTCGCGCGGCCCTACTGCGGCAGTCCGCCATGACCCTCCCCCGTCCACACTGACCTCGACGCTGGAGATCTGGTGGTCTCCCCAAGCCCAGCCCCATATTTTCGTTGGCATGTCCGCTGACAGCAGATCATCTGGGGACGGCGACACGATGACGGACTCCGGGGCCACGCCCCAAACCGGCTTCGTTCCCGACGCGGTGGGGTCATTATAGAAGCGCGTCGTATAGGCGCCGCTTGCGCGCCGATCCGCAGCCGTGATCGAACCAACCCATTTCACGGAGTTTGTGCCATACCAACCTGGCACGACCAATCGAACCGGTCCTCCGCGCGCTGGAGTGAGTGGCCGACCGTTGATCTCAAGCGCGAGGATAACTTCTTCTGCACACGGCGTGGGCAATAACTTCGGCGGGAAAGCGATGTCGATGATTGAGTGGATCACGGTACTGTCATCAACCTTCATCGCACATCGAATTCCATATTCCGTTAAGTTGACGATGCCCCGGCGAGCGTCCGCAATTCCTTCGCCTCGGGTGTCAATACGATGAATGTCGCCTGGGCGAACGCCCGATCCAGGCCGCTGAGCCCATTTTCCGAAGCAGACGAATTTCGGCCTGGTCAACGAGGCGCTCAAGGCTGGATATCGGCGGCAAAAAATATGCCGTCAACTTTATCCTCAAGGACCCGCAGTTCGATCCTTGGCACATTGATACCGTCTTAGCGTACTGTGGGTTTGATTGTTGGTCCATGAGTGGCCATGTCGATTGCTGGTGGCCATTCGCCTTTTCAAACGCCAGTTCCATAAATCTGCTTATGCGATATGTTATAACATAACAGTGTATATTCATGCTCCCACGATCCGACTGTCGGGACGACACTTCAGCGCCCTCCACCATCATCCCTTATTAATCGGCAGGAGCGCCGAACCTGCATCGTTGATGCCCTACGGAACTGAGCGCGGTCGGTTCCGTAGGGAAATCAACATGGCGACGCATCGCCACCCGTCACCCGCTACCACCCTTGCGCGCACATCTCTCCTCGGCCATCTGCATCGCAGCAACCGTCACCTTGTGAGATCAAGAGCCCTCAGTCTAGCGGAACGACAGAAACCGTTTCAGGCTCAAACCGGCCAGCAAAATGTAAGGCGGCATGCCGAGCGAATAGTGACCACAGTTTAATTCCAAAATGTTTGGCCTAGCTCCGGCGGCCTTCAGCCTCTGCATGAACCCCCGTGATATCTCTGGCAGAACAACCTTGTCCCTCTTAGCCAACACAACATGAAGTTCGAGATCGGTCCGTGCCAAATTGTGCGCGTAGTTCTCTAGGATAAGCGGACCCCACGCCCTTCTGAGCTCGGTCAGCTCAATAACGGGTTCAAGGCTTTCACGTATCGATCGTGTGGCGCGCCCTGTCCAAACCATGTCTGCGAGACTTCCTGCTGTAAGAAACAACGAGGCTTTTGACACAGCCGAGTCGTGCGCAGCGATCAAACCCGCGACCCAGGAACCTAAGCTCATACCGAGAACGGAAATCTCTCGATAGCCTTCGCTTTTCAACCAACGAATGAGTTTTCGCCCGTCCCATACTGCCTGCCGCACAGACTGGATGGTTCGACCGAGATTAGCGCTCAGCATATAGTCGGCGTGCACCGCGCCTGGACGGCTGCGCTCGAAGTGATAGGGCATGGCAATCTCAACAACCGTGATGCCGCGTCTCGAGAAAAATTTCGCAATCTGGTGACTTCGGGTGCTTGCATTCCAATGGTGAAAAATCACCATTACCCTGTTGAAGGAGCCGCTTTCTGTGATTTTCGCCCATACGACGTTGTTCTCTTCAACGTCAGTAGACATGCCCGATGGAAATTTAAGCCACTCATCTTGCCTTTGAAAGCGCTGATCGTCCCCGCCTGGCTCATCGAAAAAGGACGGATCAGCAACGGCCTGGTCCGCAAGGACGCAAAATTCGTCGATACTTCCTATGTTCTCAGCGCCTGGAAAGGCGCGGTCGGCGTCAAGGACGAAATCGGTTGCAGTCTTCGATTCCTCACCGCGCCGTGCCCGTCGCTCATCCCAACGATCAAGCCAACTATGATACATTTTGATTGCTTCCTAAGTCGCGCGCTCTCCATCGCCCAAACCCCGGGTCAATAAGGCCGTACATCGCGAACAGCACTCCAATGCCGAGAAGGATCGAAAAGCCTGTAAACGCGTCGATCAGCAGGTAGCTAGTAAAGAGTAACCCCACGACCGCTGACATCTTCCACAAGGGGAAATGAAACCGGGATCCGGCACCTAAACGGATGGAACCGTATAGAAAAACAATACAGGTCGAAATAGCGACAAGAAGGCTGCTGTAATGGGTCGGCATCCTATAGCTGGATCCGTTGCCCATATCTTTGCCCCCATAAAAAGCTGAAGTCACATCGCCGAGCAACCAGTCGACAATATTCTTTCCGTTCGATGCCAGATAAGAGCTTTGGGCCTTCATGCATATGGCGATCAGGATCCCCAAAATAGTACACCGAAAAATTCCGCGCATCACCAGCAAGGCGATCCCATTTAGCTCGTATTCATAATCTCCTCCCGCCCGATTCTTCGATGCCTCTCCAATTTTCCAAAGGTCATGAACCACCGTATGAAGCAAAATGAGGCCTGCGAAGAAGAGATAGAAGCACAGGCACATATAGAGGTAAGCGAGCCCTGTGAATATAATCTCCATCGGCACCGATATGATTTCAGGCTGCACGAGCGCTAACTTGCCCCAATCCATCGCATAGTTGCCACCGCCTTTTAGCAGCGGAATCAAGCACACGCCGATCCATTGAAAAAGACCGGCGAACAACACACAGATCAAAAAGACCGCCCAATATGTATACGAAGAAGCATCTACGTTGCGGGCCCAAGCGTCGTCGCTTTCCACACGATTGCCCGCCGCTACAATCCGTAAGCGCCCTTCATTCTTCCAAAACAACAGCAACTCTATGACGAACGCAAAAAACAGTGGCAAGAACACCATAAAGAGGAACGTCCAATTGGGCGCCCAGAGGAAACCTACCTGTTTGACGAGACCATCCGCCCGATTGTAAGTCGCGTTGTGGATCCCCACAATATACGAGAGAAACCCAAGGGCGGTGGCACCCGCAAACACCGACGCAGGTAGATCTAAGGGAGATCCGCGGCTAAATAGCGCCTCCGACCTCCTCGCCAAATTAAAACGTCGGCTCGGCTGATTAGCCTCGGTATCCCTTTCCAGCTTTGCCGGCGACTCCATCTCCTCATCGACGACATTCAGTGCCAGATTTGGAACCTCTGCCGCAGGGCTGCTTCCCGCTTTCTTCAAACCTCGCCTCTTCGCCGTCAAGCGAGATTGCGCCGCACTTAGCTCCATCTGCCATTCGCTTGTTGCTACGGGATCATCACACCCGAAGACCCTTGCCAGCCAACGAATATTGGTCGTGCTGATACCCTTCTCATTTTCTTGAAACCAAAGCTGGACCGTTCGCAGATCGACCCCAGTCCGGTTGGAATCGATCTGTGAAATCGCCTCAGCGAGAAGTTCGGGCGTCCACGGGCCTGCGGGAAAGCCATCACCTCCCAACGGCCGGCCCGCTCCTGCCGCGGCCAATTGTTTGAAGAGTTCTTTGAAATCACTTCCGTCTTTCGGCGGAGGGAGAAATAACTTTCCATTCTTTGGCAATGGCTTACCGACTCTGCTTTCGTTTCGTTTCGGTAGATTTCGTGCGCTTGTGCCCGATCAACGGGTATCGCAACTACACGCAACTGCATAGCGATTCTACTATCAGGAGCAAAATTTTGAAGTTTGGGATGTTGATTTCAGAACAGATGAGCAGCGAGTGAGAGGAGGAAGCCATTTTGCCGCTCGCTTGTACGAACGCCGGAGACCTCACCGAACCGCGCTGATTTCCCGTCCCATAACCGGTAACGACGACAATCGCGACCGACTGGTCCCAAGAGGAAGCTGCGCATCATTTCGAAGTCGTGTGATGGCGAAGCTGGCTTCAAGGTTTGGAATTTAGCCAATGAACAATCATGCAAAATATGCAGACAGGATCTTTAGGAGGATCGGTTCGACGGGCCTCGTCATTTTCGAGAGAGATGGCACCCTCCTGAGAAAGACTAGTCCCTCCGGGGATTACATGCTCGGAGATATCGACGAACAATTCGTTGAAACGTTAAGGCATCTGCGACACCTCAATGCTCGTTTCGGCTTTATTTCGGACGAGCGTGGGATGGACGCGGGTGCCTATGGAAGATCAGAATTCGCAACCCTGACCGAATTGCTTGACGCATTACTGAGCATCAGATGTGCCATGCCGGATTTCTGGGTGACATGGAGTGACGTCCCACGTGCAAGCGGAACCGGCCTTCAGCGCCAGGCGGATCGGCAACAGGAGGCTGGCGCCGGAGCGATCTTCCAAGTTATGGAGCGGTATGGGATCGGCAGGAAGGAAACCGTTTTCATCGGCAGCTCGACCGCTGGTAGCCTCGCTGCCGACGATGCGGGTGTCTCGGTAATCGACTACTTCAACAACCGAAGCGAGGGAACCGCTCAGAGTGCGGCCCGAAAGCATGCCCCCAACTTGTCTTCGCCTGAAGCCACGGAGGTTAAGCGACTCCGCGCCAAGATCCAGGCGACGTTGGGCTGGTCCATCGCTGGAGAGCTTAACTGTGGCCAACAGTGCGGTTCGCAGGGTTAGCGGGTGCGGTCCCTGTCCTTCTCCTGAGGCGGGCGAAGCTTGATCGATTTTGGTATGTCGCGATCCCGCTGCTGGGGTTTCGGGCGCTCCCGATTCGAACGATCTGTTTCCGGCGCGTCATGCTCCGCATTAGACCGGGCGATGCGCGATGCGTCGAGAGAACGGTTGTTCGAACTCCTATTAACCACGCCCTGCTCCGCAATATGATCGCGACCGGCAGCCGACTTGGTTTCGAGGCTGTCCGAACTCCGCTTATCCCTGCCAGACTCCGTTCGGTCTCGATTCTTGTCAACGCGTGAGTCGAGCTGCAGCCCGACGACTTTGCCGATGATCTTCGTCGCCTGCTCGAAGATCAGCCGATCAGATGGATTGGCAATCTTCACGGCAACCGTGAGCGCGGTGTTCGCCAGCGTTTCCTTCGCTGCTTTTGCTTGCGCGGCACTGATGGGTGTGGATCGCAGCATGTGGTCCTCGCCTTTCTCTCGTGTGGGATCACGGCCTTCGCGGACCGCTGTTTCAAGTCGCCCGTATTCGCGCCGAAGCCCGATGGACAGATCATGGGTGAGCTCACGCGCGGTGCTCGGTGCACTGCGGTCCTTCGCAATACCTTCCAGCATCAGAATGACGCGCCCGACGGAACGCCGGCTCTGTTCGAGCCGCTTCTTGGCCTCTTCACGCTTCGGCGCGGTCGGCGTGTCGCGCAACTTAGCCCTGACCTTGTCGACTACGTTTGCTGGCGCCGTTGCGCCCATCCGGCGAAACATTTCCCACTCCCATCGTTTGACCGGCGGTGGGCCAGCACGTTCGATACGCTTCTGGCGATCGATCGGAATGCCGCGCTCACGTGCATTGTCAGCGAAACGGACCCGCCATTCGGTGAAGTCGCGGATATTCGGATTGAGCATCTTTCCGCTCGCATTGCGCAGGGCGATGATGACATGCAGGTGCGGATGCTTTTCAAGATCATTGCGGTTATGGACGGCGTAGGCATAGCGGTGGCCCGCAAACTGTTCCTTAAGGAAATCGCGACCCGCCAGGATGAAGCGGTCGCGATCGACATTGGCTGGCCCCGACAGCAACAGGTGCATGAAATCCCGCGGCTGGCGGGTCTGCATAAGCGCACCAACGACCTGGCCCTCGGCCGTCAGTTCCTTATGGTCTTTGGTCGTGACTTCGCGCCGCTCCCCGCCGCGCTCGTAACGGCCACTCATGCTGGGCCGGTCCTTGACGTGTGTTTTCGTCGACAGAGTTACCTCCGCCCCTGCCCTTTGCATCGCATGTAAGGTGGCTGTCAGGCCCTTGGGCCCGGAGGAGAATTCAGCCGGATAGCGCGAAACCGGAGTGATACCGGCACCACGTAAAGCCCTGTCCAATCGCTCGTCGATCGCACGGACATCATCGATTTCCGCAGGGATGCGATTGGCACTGCTTCGATCCGATCGGTCCTTCTTCTCATGGGCAATCACCAGAGCAAAATGAAGGCGGGTCCCACCTTTCACACCCTCGCTGACGCTGAAAGCATAGGTTCGATCGGTATCGCCCGTGTGACGGAACCCGTCTTCCGCCAGCGAACCGAGAGCGCGCGCTATGTCTTCGCCTTCGCCTTTTTCAAGTTCGTAAGTCAGACGGAGAATGTCCTGGGTGCCGTTCCGGTTGCCAAACTCCCGCTCCCAGGACCGCACGGCGGCATTTAGATCGGTGACCTCACGGCCATCCTGGTCAAGGGCCCTCTCCTCCTTGCTTTGATAGGCGAGGACGTTGCGAGCCGAACTTGCGCCGGCCCCGTAAGACAGGACCTTGACGACGACCGCGTTGTTGCCGGCCGCACGGCTGAACGCCGAGGCCACGCCGGCGTGCTTGGCAGTGGGCAAGGCGGGGCTCGCAAACGTCGGCCGCTTCGCTGGTCCCCCGCCCCCGCGCCGCCGCAACTCGTCTTCTATGAGGTCGAAATAGCTCGGCAGCCGACGACTTCCGGGTCTAGATGCGGAGCGACTTCTGGACAGGTCGTTCATCGTGGCTCCTGATCAGATCGGCGATAAATGTGGACGGCCGGATGAAGGCAGCGTCGCGGATGGCATCAAGAGCGCTCATGACTTCTTCGAGCTGATGCGCGATCGCTTTGGTACTTTCGGCATGCACACCCTCCTCCGAGAGGAACTCCTCGTTCCGGAAGGCGAGATCTCGTAAAAACTGGTGCATGTTTGCCAGCTGCCGGTCGTGCTCCTCGAGCATCGCCGGAATATGCATGATCTCCCTGGTGACAATGAGCTTGGCGACTATGTTCACGGAGACATCGAGCCTCCGGGCAAGGGCGTCGAGGTTGCTTAAAACCTGAGGGGGCAGCCGGAACATGATCGCCGGTTCGCGCATGAACTACAGCCCCCTCGCCTTCAGAGCCTCGACAATCAACCGGTGCGTCGCTGAGGACAGTTGCTCGTGGCGTTCCAACGAAACCCGGAAGATTTTCGTCAGCACGTCATCATCGAGATACAGCGAGATGCGCTTGCGTTTCGTGGCTTCGCCTGCCGCCGTGGCCCCCTTGGATGACGGTCGCTCGCGGCGTTGATTCTTATCCGGGGTGTTGACTTCCGGTGTACCGACGTTGGGCGTGACGCTCTCACTCTGCTCTCCAGCCGCCTCATCCGGCATCAGCGTTTCAAGATCGATATTGGTCGGCATGTAGGAGGTGGCAGTTTCCTCCACCTCCTTCGCCTGGTTCTCTCTCGACCGGGCAAGGGCTAGAATGTTGCCGGCCGGTGTCCTTTCCCCCGCCATCTCTCTAAGCCGCCTCCGCCTGCAGGAGGCCGATGAATTCGTTGTTGATCTTCTTGACGAGATCGATCGCATCGAGCACGCTCTCGCTAGCCCGGCGCTTGGCCGATGGCGTCAGCGACGAGTTGTTCTCAATGCTGGCGAGCTTGGAATAGAGCGAACCGAAGCCGGCTCCGACGTCGCTGAAATGATTGCTCTTGCGGATGACCGTCTCCACCATGGGAATCTTACCGCTGGTCAGGATTGCGTGAACTTCCGGAAGCGACCGATTGTGCTTGAGAGCGATCATGTCGACGTAGTTCCAGATCGCCGCATAAGGGATCGGTCCTTGGGGCCGTTTTTTGGATATCTCCTTCAAAATGGTCGCGACCTTGATCGCTGATGTCGCGGCGGTCGGTTCCGGGATAATCGGAATGAGGACTGCGTCGCACTCGTGATAGACCTCGATTGCGCGTTGGTGGACGTAACCGCCAACGTCGTAGATGCGAATATCCGCCTCGGGCGCTTCAGCCAACCGGTCCCGAAACCGATCGACGGGAGCTACTCGCAGATGCAGCAACGTGCCATCGCTCGGAAGTAAGCCGCGCTTCATCGAGACATTGTACCAGCGTGTCGATGACTCCTGCTCATCGCAATCAATGAGCAGCGTTCTGTGTCCCTGTTGGGCGAACTCCGCTGCAAGGTTGACATTCAAGGTCGATTTTCCTGCACCACCTTTGAACGTTGAGATAGCAAGCGAAAGTGGTTTGACTGCCATGAAATTCCTCATCCTTTGCATCAAAAATCGGCGGCGCTGCGGATTGTGTTCAATCGCAGTGGCGGCCGACAAGGACGTTGTGGGGTCCAGCGCCCCTCAACCGTGCCAGCAGCCTCTCCTTTCAGGTGCGAAGTCTGGCTCGTAGCTGTTCCTGCTGCCGCGCTGCGATCAAATCGTCATTCAGCTGTGTGATCTCGCGCTCCCGCGCCGCATTCGCCACCGAATCCCTCGCCGGCCAAAATCGGAGGATGGGCAACAAAAGTAGCGTGAAGAAAGCGAGGGCGGCAGCTCTGAACCAGGAAGACTGGGCATACAGATCCGCTGCCCATCGCCATAGTGCCTGCGTCCATTCTGCGGGCAGAAAGGCATACGAAAACGCCAGGGCGATGCCATATGCAACGAAGGCCGCGACGAGAAGGCAGACGCCCGAGACGGCCAGAAAATTCGCGATCAACATCAGAAACCATGCCGCTCGGAATGGAAAAACAACGACCCTAAGCGCCTTTCTTGCCGCCGACATTACCTTTCTCCATCTGCACGTCTCCGGTGTCCGACAACACATACTGCAATCCTCGGACATTTTCCAGACTTGCACTGCAGTATAATTTCGTGCATGCTCAAAATAATCAACAGATGACGGATGCGAGCATGAACAATGGCGCACGGCGGTTCGACCGCCTCCTCTTTTGCACCCTTCTAAATGCCCTGATCGCCCTGCCCTCTGCCGCGCGGGCCGACACGGTCTCGGATTTTGTCCGCTATTATCAGAACGCCTATGCAGAGGGCCGCGACCTGATCCCCGGACCGCAAATATCGCTAGACACCTCATCGATCGCGGCCCGGCTTGATCTGCAAACAGTTAGCCCAATAGCCGCGCTGAGCGGCAGCGCCTTTCTCGGCGCCGATGGCGTCGTCATCGAACTGGCCGGCGTCCAGGGCTGCCTGTCGACCGAGCCACTGGAATTTGCCGGAATGCCGACGACCTGTGCCATGATTTCGCTTGCCGGCATGACTGCGACGCTGGATGAGGCAAAGGCAGGTGCCGGCGATGCATTCCCTTGCCACGTTTTCGCGCAAAATCTCGGCAGACCGACCGTGCGTTTTGCTGAATGTTTTTTCGTCGACAATGGCGCGGTTCTATCGCTCTCCGAGGCGCTCATCCGCAAGGGCTTGGCGTTCGCTGCCCGTGACCGCGCCGGTCGGCCTGTGTTCCCGGAATACCTGCAAGCCGAGGAAACCGCACGCGGTGAGCAGGCCGGAATCTGGGCAAACGGCCAGTTCACCCATCCTTACCATCCGGTCAATCCGTCGACCAATTGATGCGGATCGGGCTTCTCATGTTCATTTCCACGATCACAGCTTCCGGTGTCTATGCTGCCACGACAATCATGCCGATGCTCGCCCACGGCAATGTCGTGCGCGAACCGCATTTCTCGCCATCGGTCGTCCCTGTTCAGGCATCGCAAACCGACATTCCCTCGGCCGTTGACGCTGGTGGCGCCCAACCCGAATTCGTTCCGTTTCCGACGGAGGCACAATTCGAGACGGGCGACACCTGGATCTCTAGTGGCCGACGCTATCGGCTCTATGGCCTGCAGTCTTGTCTTCGAGGAACCAATGTCACCGTCTCAGGCGGTGCTATCAGGGACTGCGGAGAGCTGGATCTGATCATGGCGCAGGCATTGATCCGGGACACGAAGCCTGTCTGCGCGACCATCAAAAATCTGGACCAGAACAACGCCGTCGTCGCATGCCAGACGACGGCTGGTCAGCATCGGTACGATCTGGCAACCTATATGATTGCGCAAGGTTGGGGATTTGCCGCCGTCGATAGCGCGGGGCGACTGATTGTTCCAGGTTACCGGGTTGCGGAGGAAAGTGCACGTTCGGCGCGCGCCGGACTCTGGTCCTATTCGGACCTACCGCATCCGGTTTCCGTTATCAAACAACAGGCGGGGGCACAACAATGAGAGTTGCGGCTGCCTCGATACTATGGCTCGCAATGGTCCCGACGGCTTTGCTTGCGCAAAGCCGCCCGTCCGATGTGCCGCGTCAGATCTACGGCAAGGTTCAGGTCGTTGATGCGACCACGTTCGAATTCGTCAAGAGCCGACAGATCGTCCGCCTGGCTGGGTATGAAGCCCCTCGCCTTGAGCAGACCGCAAAGAACGATGGCGTGGAGTGGCCCGCCGGTCAGGTTTCGCGTGCCTGGATGATCCTCCGGACACTTGGGCAGAACGTCAACTGCGCGCCAATTGGCCGCGACACCAACAAGATCCTGATCGCCCATTGCTTTGTCGGCGAAACAAATCTGGCAGCAACGGCAATTGCGGAGGGTATCGGCTACGCATTCAACTACCGCAACGAGCCACAAGTCCCTGCCTATTTCGATATTGAGCGGAAAGCCAGGGGGCTGGGCTTTGGAGTCTGGTCGTCACCGGACCTGCTTCCCCCTTGGCTTTACACCGCATCGACTGTGGCCGCAGAGGAGTCGGACGGCCAATCACCAGAAGCCGAGACGAGCCTGCCCCTGCCTTTGCCTGTTACCCAAGCGGCTCGGTAAACTCAAAGACGTGTAAGGAGATTGAATGAATCGCATCTTTTGCTCCCTCGGTGTCGCGGCAATTCTGCTCGTCCTCGCTCCGGTCGCGAGCGGCGCGCAAGATGGCGCCACGCCTAATCCGAGCGAACAGCGCGATCCGAACTTGTGCGGCGCGGGCGGCGCCGGCTGCGATCCGGCGGCCGTGCAGCGATGGAAAGCGATCGGCAACAGGCTTGCCGACCTGTCATCGGCAGACCTTAGCCAATACGCTTACGCCTGCGCCAAGCATGCGGACTGGAAGAAGGAGTGCGAGACCGATCCGGTTGCTGTCCTCAAGCGACTGGGCATCGAGGGGTATTGAGGTTCCCGATGGCCAAGCGTCCCGATACCGCGGTGATTGCTGCCGCCATCGCCCTCCTTGGTGGAATAGCGGGAGGATACGCGATCAATGAGCTGGTGCGAAGCGGCCATATCGCAAACCTGGAACAAGAGATCGCCGGGCTGAAGGACGCGGCGCAACAACCAATGCCGGTCGACGCTTCCAACAACGAAGAGGCAAGCGCTGCGATCGCGAAGTCGGGCCGGTCGATCAGGATTTCGGAGTGCAAGCCTCGCGCGGCAATCCCCGGCGTCACCTGCACCGGCATCATCGCAACAACGTCGGGCTCGTTTGCCGGCTCGGCGCAACCGGGCGTGCTTTCCTTTGCGAGAATCGACGGCACCTAGGCGCAAATACAATAGTCGATAACGGAGGCGAATTATGAAACCATTCCTGATTATGGTCGCCGCATTGACAGCTATAGCCCTTAGTGTCCCTTCGAGCGGCGCAAAAGCCGACGACGCCTCCTGGGGATGTCAGGTTCTGTTGTGTGCGGCATCGCAAAATCCGTCCTGGCACGGCGTGGCCTACTGTGTTCCACCTATGACAAAGCTCATTGCCGCGATGAAGGAACCGGGATTTTCCTGGCCGATTTGCCATGAGGCCAAGGCAGGCAAGCCGGGGCGAGAAAACTACGAGGATTGCCCGGCCGGAACGACGGTCGGCTATAGCTCGCAAGGCGACGGTGGCTGGCGCGGCGAGCCCGACCAGTGCATCAAAACAGTCGATTTCTGCCGATCACCGATCGAGCGCAATGCCCACACGAGACAGTCAGGTATGACGATAGAGCGCAGTTTCGGCAACGGCCATGATGGCTGCATCCAGCAAGTTGCCACGCCGCGACCGCGGCGAGCCGATCCCTATTTCTTCGATATCCCGAACGACCAAGGCGTGAAGGAAAGGTTCTGGTTTAACCTCGATCACTAAATTCGCGCAGGCCGATCGTGCGCTATGACAGGAAAATCATGACGTGGTCTCGGGAGCTTTTTTCTTCCCTCGGCGCGCTTTCAACGCTTCTATCCGAGAGAGATCGTCTTTGGTGACCCTGAGCAAATCCTCGATAATGACGTTCCACTCGCGCTGCATCTTGTCGAGGGTCGACAGCTTGACGTCACGCATGGCGCGGGTCACTTGCGACATATAGGCCTCCGACACACCGAGCTGCTCGGCCAGATCCTTGTTCGACAAGCCCCGCTCGGCCTTCAATCGGCGCAGGCCGATCGCGAGCCTTTCTTGAAACGACAGCGCCTTCAATGCCGAAACGTCCACTGCGTTGCCGGACGGATCGTCTTTCACACGAGACATAGAACACCTTCCCTGGCGGAAAATGTGCTCGATACGGCACGATGAGACGTTTCATCCCGGCGACAGAGGATGCTGCCGCAGCTGCTGGTCCGGGACTTGTTCGAAATTCTACTGCTCATCCAATGCCTGACGCCGGCTAGAGACCACGATGACCAAGCGTAAACCCTTTGTTGCCTATCTCTTGCATCCAAGCGTTCACAACTTCGTTACACGTCTTACACTGCGACGATCACGCCCCGCAAGAGGATGTCGCAACCTCCTGGGATCGCCGAGCCCGCTAGTTGGCGCCGTCTTCAATCGGCACGAATCCTCATGGACAAGTCCCTCCATAGATTCGAGTCCCTTGCCGCTGCTCGCTCATCACTTATACTGCAGTTATATTTTTCGAAATTGAGTTCGAAGGAGACTCTCGATGACGTCGCTTAAAAAGCATGGCTACCGATTTGACTTGCGGCGGCTCTGTGTGGCGACCCTGGTTCTCGGATTTGTTTTCCTCCTCGCCTGCATCGTAATCCGAGACAGCCTCACGCTGGGTTTCGCGATGATGATCCCGATCTATGCCTTCCTTTCGGCTGTGCTCGAAGGTTCGCGCATCGACAAAGGCAGGGCTTGGAACATCCGAGCTTGGGGAGAGACGATCATCGCCGCAAGCGCCGCCGCCGGTGTGGGATACCTCGGCTATCGGCTCTGGCTCCTCGGTTATTGAAGGTCTCGCATGCGGATCGTCGTTCGCAACAGTCCAGCGCATCCACTTGCCGACCTGTCCGACCGAGAGGCAACCGCGTTGCGTGCCTGGTATGGCAACGCTGCATCCAAGGAAGATGAGGCTATTGCGCTTTCGGTCATCAAACGCTCCAAAGTGATGGACGGCTGGATTGAATGCGATTGCCTCGCCGCTGGCTTGCAGCCTTTGCTCGCACCGATCCAACAGGAGCGTACATTTACGCTGCGACGACTGACCCCGAAGGAGGCGGACCCGCACCGGCATGAAGAGCGTCCAAACCATGCGCAAACGTGCCCGTTCCATGTAGACAAGGACGCTGCTCCCGCGCTGTTCGATCGTCGCTATCAGATCCGCCCGCTGCCAAAACCCAAGCGCAGCTATATCGACGCCCTTCCGGCCATCCCCAACCGTCTTGCTGATCTCTCGGACGATGATCCCACCCGATCGAGGGAACGAAACGACCGTCCTTCCAGACTTGGCGGCATCCTGTGGCGGATGCTGGACAGGGCGGGTACAAACGTCATACCCCCACTGCAGGACCATCCCGAATTTGCGCTGGGAGGTCAGCTCTCGAGGATGCGTTCCGCCGCGAGGGAGCTCAGGGTGCTGCGGACCTGGACACTGAACGCACTGATGTCGACATGGGGTGCGGATTACTGGGACCCGGCCAGCCGTTGGCAGCGGTTGCTCTGGACCTCTCGTCCGGACTGGCCGGAGAACCTTCGACGAACCGGCTTTATGTTGGTGTTTTCGAAAAGCGTTTCGGCGCAGACGATCATGCCGGCATCGTCCTCACGCAAGATCGATGTGCTCGGCAAGGTCCGCCAGCCATTGCGGGGCGATCCCGCGCTGAGGGGTCCGTTCCTGACTTTGCTGAACGTCGATTTTCAGGAGGATGACGAAGGCCCTGTGCGGGCGATCCAGGCCTATGCGCAGCCTGTTTATAATGGCGACACGCTCTTTCCGGTCGAATCGGGATTCGAAAGAGACGTTTCGCATCTGCTGTTCTGGCTACAGCAAGCTCTCTTCGACGCCGCGCCGGATCTTCGCATCAAGATCATCAAGCCGCTATTCGCATTGGACACTCCCATTGGTGTGTGCAGGCCGGACTTCATATTGGAGGCGTCGTATCGACGATCCCCGCCCGTGAACCTCATCGTCGAAGCATTTGGGATGGAGACCGACGAATACCGAGAGGCGAAGGAAAGGACGCTGCCTCGCATGAAGCATCTCGGGCCGATCTTTGGCATTTTTCCCAAGGACCTCGCGGAGGCGAAGGCCGCAGACACCGCCAAGCGGCTACAAGACTGGGTGATCGATCAAGTTCGTCAGGCCAGAAATACCCCGCCAACATCCGATGACGACATCCTGACCTGAAGATCAATTGTGGTCGCCAATTTTCCGCAGCGTTTGATTGGCCTTCACCGGACAGCGCTCAGCTCGACTCTCGCGGCATCGAGGAGCGCCTATTGGATGATCACCAGTACCTCGGGTGGGCAAGTTCCGAACATGCGCGAGACGAGGTCGTCGGCCAGTTCTGTGATCGTGGGCGTCAGCCTCACCGGCCGACTTGTCGATCGCATCCTCACCATCGCCCTCTGGGCCAACCTCGGCTCGGTTCGCTTGCCTTTCCATCTCGCGCTCCTTCACCATCAGCCAAAAGCCGGCGTCAGCCTTGGCGGCAGCAACAATTCGTTCGAGATGACCACTTTCTGAAATATTGCGGTGTAAGAAATGTCGGATCTCACCTATGTGTCGTTCTCCCTGGCAGATGGGGACGCAGTGTTGCGTCGTTGCGGGGTACGTCGCATCTACTCAGCATGCGCCTCGGTCCCAGATTGCTCCCGATCCTCGCCCAGCGGATCCCGCACCAAGCTAGCGAACTGGCGCAGGTAGGCTCTCGAGCTGTCCTCCGTGAGCCGATCCGACAGGCTCTCTATCAAGAGCTCGACATCCGCGTTGAGCTCGACCGGCTCAAGTGCATTCTCTTCGGCCTGCTGGAAGATCACCTCGTTCAACGCGGTAAGATCGACCCCGAATACGTCTCTGACCTCCTGCCGCTGAAGAACAGGCGCCACCGGCCGAGGACTGATTTGCTTCGATGGACCATTGGCCTGTTTGGCTCGAGCGCTCCGATGTGCCGGTGAGCCCGAATAGACATTGCGGCTGAGCTTCTCCTCGTCGATATCGAGATCGATGTCACTCTCGCGAGCGGCACCAGAAGTTTTCGGCATGCCGCGCTTTCGTTTTCCGTTCGCCGGATCTCCCTTTCGCTGGCCTCCCGGCTGCTTCTGCTTTTCTGCCCGTACCTCCTCCTCCGTCGCACCGGCCTCGCGCGTCTCGTCGAGATCCAGGCGATGACGCAGCTCGTCGAGAGAGGAAATGTAGACCTGGCGGACACCATCCTTGACGACGAAGCGCACGACATCAATGTCAGCGCCTGACGAGGCCGGGGCCGCCGGAGCGGACTTGCCGTCGTCGATCGTCCATTCAACTGGCTGAATGCATGGCCTTTTCACCGGCTTGAACTTTCGCACTTTCGAGAACATCCGCTCACCGCCGGAATCTAGCTTCATAATGCGCATCAGCGGCATGCCGGTGACCTGCAGGATCGCCTCTTCCGGCTTCATCATCATCAGCGTATTGACGGGAAGGAGATCGACAGAGACAGGCACCTTCGAGATCGACCGCTGCCTTCGGCCGTGACGATGCGAATAGGACGATTGCTCGACCCACTCCGTCGTCTTGCCGGCAGCCATCGAGACTGCCGTCGCATCTTCCTGGTTCTGAAAATTCATGAACAGCTTGATCGTCGACGCGCCCATCAGGATCTTCTGGCCCGAGCGCTGATACAACCGTTCGAGCTGGGCGCCGTCCTGGAGGATGAACACGAAACGGACGCCATTCTTGCGAATAAGCGGAGCGAGCGTCAGCACCGTATCGATCCGACCGCCATTGCCGAACTCGTCGAGCATCATCAGCACTTCATGCTCACCGTTGCGCAACGGTCCCATCTGCACGAGCTTGTCGGCCATCTGCTGGATGAATATCGAGATCAGCCGCTCATAAATCTGCATGGCGTTCCAGTCCGCCTGGATATAGATTGCGAGCTTACGCTTTCTGATGGTGCCGATCGGAATGGTGGTGATCGAGGTCAGCGCTTCCACCAATGGGTTCTGCAGAAAGTTGAGTTTGGCGACGATCTCAGCCGCAATCCCCTCCCCGAGCTTTTCATGGCGGCCGGCGAATTTGGTCAGCTGCATACGGGTCTGGTCGGAGAGAACCGGCTCGTAGTTTTCCAATAACTGGATGATCGCCTTGCGCTCGTCCGACATCGAGTTGAGGATGCGATAGAGCTCGCTGAGTGACTTGCGCGTATCCGGGCATTCGAGCACAAACGCGAGCATCGCCGTCAACAGGATCCTGGCGCTTTCCTCCCAGAAGTCGGAGGAATCCGATCGCAGCCGCTCCGGCAACAGCATCTGCGTCAACTTCTGCAGGTCGGTGATCCGCTGGTTCGGCTCGTCACTGATCAGGTCGAGGGGATTGTAGCCGTCGGTGAATTTCGAGCCGGGCGCCAGCAGGAAAACCTCGTATCCCCTGTCTTTCAGGTAGCCCGAAGTCTCCTCGAACAGCTCGCCGCTCATGTCGAGGACGGCCTGCGATCCCTGAAAGCTCATCATCGTCGGGATGACGAAGCCGCGCGATTTGCCCTGCCCCGGCGAACCGATCACCATGACATGCTGGTCGCCGTCGTTGCGCAGAAGCAGGCCTTGCTTCAGCCCAAGGACGATGCCGTGCTTGTCGCGCAGCCGAAAATCAGCGGCGTCCTTCAAGGTCGCCAGCCGCGCTTTACCCATGATCATCCGCTGACGCTTCTGGATTGCCGCGCCGATCGGAAATCCGACGATGGTACCGGCGGCAGCGAGACCCGCGAGTGCGGCAAGCACCGTCTGCCGGGATGGCTTCTGATAGCCGCCGGCTGCATCAATTGCGCCGAACGGCGCCTGATACATCGCGGCCAGATGATTGCCATAGTAGCTGGCAATCTCGGCATGCTCACCCGCCTTTGTGGCAACGAGATAAAAGGCTACGCCATAGACGATGACGCCGGCATAGGCGGCGGCGAAGATGAGAGCCGTATGGGCAATCAGACTAAACATCGACCGGACATGCAGGAGGTAGAGGATCTTGCGCGACAGCGCCCTGCCGCCTTTCAGCATCCAGAGGCAGAGCAGAAAAAACAGGAACGGCAAGGCAAGCACGAAGGCCAGCAGCGAAAGTCCGACCGTGTTGCGGACACGGACGATAGACCAAGTATAGTGGACGGCGTCGATCAGGCGCGCCTGTCCCACATAATCGAAGTAGGACGAAGATCCGAACGAGGTGATGTAGGCGTCATAGATCAGCGTGAAGAAGGCGAGCCACAGGAGAACGATTCCGAACAGTGCGATCGGCAATGTGAACAACGATGCCCGCTGCAGGCCCGTCCATTTCGGTCGGTCAGTCTCTGTGTGCGTGGATACGCTTGCCATTTTCGTCCACCTCATCGGCAAAGTAGATCTCGCTGACGCCCCGACCGCCGGCGGCATCGCTCTTCTTCAACTGGACCACGATCGGGATGATCGAGCGGATGTATCGAATGATGTCGTCGCGCTCCATGCGCACATTGCTGTTGAGTACCAGCGTCGACAGTCGGTTGAAGGCGTGGTGCGGCGAGTTTGCATGGATCGTCGACATTGAACCGGGATGCCCGGTATTGATCGCATTGAGGAAGTCGAAGGCCTCGTCGCCGCGCAGCTCGCCCATGAAGATCCGATCCGGTCTGAGACGGAGCGCCGTGGCGAGCAGATCACCCATCGTCACCCTCGCCTCGCCCTGGCCGCCCTTCGAGACCAGCAGCGACACGACATTTTCTTGGCTCGGCTCCAGTTCGGCTGTGTCCTGCATGAGGATGAACCGCTCATGGTTCGGAATGGCGGTGAGCATCGTATTCAGAAAGGTCGTCTTGCCGGTGGAGGTGCCGCCCGAAATTAGCATGCTGCGGTGATTGATCGCCGCGAGCTCCAGGAAGGCTCGAACCTTGCCGGCCCGCAGCAGCCGCGACAGCTCGACATCGACGTCGTCAATATAGTCGTCCCCCGTCACCTTGGTGAAGCGGAAAGCGCCAGCCTTCTCATAGTCGGTCAAATCGAAACGGCGGATGAACTGCTTGCGGATGGAGAAGGCATGGCCGGTTGCCGAGGTCGGGTTCAGCACGAACTGCACGCGCTCGCCATTGACGAGCGTCGCCGACAGGAGCGGATGTTGGGCATTGACGGTTTGCCTGGTGAACGAGGCGGCGCGCGAGGCCATATGGCGGATTGATTCCTGGTCGAGGCCGTCGACTTGCTGCCTCACCATGCTGAGTTGGCCGATACGCTCGAGCCAGATCTCATTGCTGCGCTGGCAGGAGATCTCGACCACGCCGGGATCGTCGAGGAACGGCCGGATCGGCTCGATCGCCTCAGATAGAAAGTGCTGCTCAGCAGAAATTGCTGGACGTGCATTCATTTGCCAAGCTTCCTTCTGCGCAGTCTCTCAAACTCTTCGCGGACCGGATCCGGATAAAGCCCGGCGAAGTCGAGGTCGCGTGTTACGAAGACATTGATGTCGGAGCCTTGCGGGATATGAATCGTCGGCCGGATATTGCGGCTGTCCTGGAACGCTTCTGACGCCAGCTGCTGGATGCCGGAGGCAATCGTCTCGGCGGCAATTTCGCGGGCACGGTCCTGCGACGTTTCGCCACCGTCCTGCGGGATGCTGGTGACGCTGCCATTGTCGTTGATAATGGTGATATTGCGATCCTGCTTCTGACCAAGCTGGGCGATGTATTGGGTGGCGCCACCGATCAGGGTCATCATCGCTGGTGGTCCGAACCGTTCCCAGTACTTTCGGTCGACGACACCCGTCATGCCCGAGCGCCCAAGCCGATCGGTGCCATAGGAGCCGAGCTGCACCGAAACGCCGTCTCCGCGGATCATCCGTGTCCAGACAATCAGGATCCGCTCCTGCCCCCGCTCGACGCCGGATTTATAATCGCCGATTAGGGACGAGCCTGCCGGTATGAGGATGCGCCGGCCGTCGAACGAATAGACGTCTTCCCGTACAATCCCCTTCACCATGCCGGCGAGGTCTGAGTTGATCGCCGTCTCCAGCGTGCCGCGGATCATCGTGCCCTGCGGGATCCAGGCGTCCGTGCGGCGGTTCTCGGCTGCCACCGAAACGTCCACACCCTGCCCGCCCATCGCCTTCAGGAAAGCACGATCACTGTCGACCGCGCCGCCGCCGTTTGACGCTGCTGCCGTTTGCGCCCCGGCCGGATCGCTGGCGCCGAACAGTCCCGCACCCGTGACGTCGGTCGAGGCCCGTGGCGCGCCGTTTCTCTGGTCCGATTGGTCGAAGACGATGGCGGAGGAGCGAACACGCTCCAGCAGCTTGGCTTGCCGCGCGAGCTCGATGCAGCGGGGATTGTCCGGGTTCTTGCCTCTGGTGCAGTCGACCTCGGCCGGCGGCAAAACGCGAGCAGCCGCCGGAACGACGGGCGCTGGCGGCGGCGGAGGAGGTGGCGGCGGCGCTTCCGGAACGACGACCGTCGGCAAAGGAGGCGGGGCCGGCGTT
Source organism: Rhizobium leguminosarum bv. viciae USDA 2370 (assembly GCF_002008365.1). Taxonomy (GTDB): domain Bacteria; phylum Pseudomonadota; class Alphaproteobacteria; order Rhizobiales; family Rhizobiaceae; genus Rhizobium; species Rhizobium leguminosarum. Next base: position 27,957 of record NZ_MRDL01000043.1, on the reverse strand, counting down.
CTGAACCCTTCGTTCCTCGGTGTCTGGACCGGACGAAACTCCTCGCGCGGCGTCGTGTCGATCGCCGGCTGCTGCTCGCCGCCGGCAAGCAGAAAATAAAGGACGACGCCCACGCCGGCGATGGCCGCTATGACCGCGATCGGCCGCATGAGACCGACGCCGCTCCGCCGGACCGGCCCACCAATTGCGCTGTCAGTGTCGAGCGAATGATAGTTTGGATCCGACATGGCGCGCTTTCCTAATGTTGAGCTTGTTGCAAGGTACTGCCGGCACCAATCCGCCTCGGCGCCACCGCACCTTCGATCGGCGCCGGTAGATCAGCGGGAACAGTCCGCAAATTGAACAAGCAGGTCTCGTCCTCGGTGCCATAGCGCAGCGACCACTGCCGCGAGACGCTGTCGATGACGATATAGTCGGCCTCGCGGCGGTAGTTCACGAGGCTCTCGCGGCGTTTCCGGTCGACGATGAAGATCGCCGGAATGTCGCCGGTGAATTTCATGAAGGTCTTCAGGCCATCGTCAAATACCCAGAGCGGCTTTGCCGCATCGCTTCCCTTGAAGCCATAGTCGTAGTTGACCTTGTCGCGGCGGATGTTCTTGAGGTTCGAATTGCCGGCAGCATCCTGCGCCTGCTTCCAGAGTTCAGCCGTCCCCTTCAGACCGGCATCTTCGGGATAGGTGAACTGCAACTTAAAGGTTTGGTTCTGGATCGCCTTGCTGTCATTGACCCGCAGATCGAAGGAGTAGGTCCGCCTGGTGGTCACGACGGAGAGATTGGTCGAAGCGTCCTTTTCCATTGGCTTCAAGGTCAGGGAACGCCGGTCGGCCGAGGTCAGAATCTGCCAGGAGACGGTGTCGCCGGCAACGACCTGGGTGATCTCTTCGTCCGTGCCGAAGAGGATCGTCGTCACCATACCGTAGGTGCCGGTCACCAGGAAAACCTGTTCAGCCGAATAGGGTAGCGAGCGCACTCGAGGATCGAGCCTTCCCGGACGTGCAACCAGTTCGGCATGCCCGACCGTGGTTCCCAGCAGCAGTAAGAATGAAAGCGCCGCCATCCGTTTCATCATTGGGCGGGCCCCGACGGCATGGTTTCCGGAACCCTTGCATATTCGGTGACGACAAAGCCGAGCGGATTGTACAGACGAACTCGGTTGCTGGCGGGAAGATTGATCTGCCGGTAGCGCACTGTCGCAGACCAGCGATTGACGACGTCGCCACCGCGTTGGCGTTCCCGTGTCTCAAATCGGACCGCCATGGTCGAGGCATTGAGAGGATTGACCGACAGGATCTCCGGATGGATGTCGCCGGTGGCACCCAGTGTCTTCACCGGCCCTCGCGGGTTGCTCGGGTTCATCCACGCCTCATATTCTTTGAAGGCCTCGGAGTTCGGTTCCGACCACAGCGCGATCATGTCGAAGTTGTCCGAGAGATAGCGGGGATCGTAGGTCTCGCGGCGGATGACGTAATTGCCGACGAACGACGCGCGAACCGCCTGGATCTCCGAGACGCTCGACCGATCTTTGTCGAGCGTCGTCACGGTTTCCATGTAGCCCGTGTTCTTGTCCACGATCAGGGGCACAACCTCGGTGCGGACAAGCGGGAAGAGTTGCGCCACCGAATACGAGAGCATCCCGGCGATGGCCCAGCCGGCCACCGCGAAGGCAAGCAGGATGAGACCGATCAAGGTCCGAAGCGAGCGGTTCTTCTCGCCCCAGGACAAGTGCCGGTCATAGATTTCCTGCGGCCCGGGGACATGATCGGTCGGCGCAGGTGTTATCTGTCTTCTGAACAATGCCAAGTGTTACCCTCGAATATCGATGTCTCGTTCACTCGCTGTTGCGGCGGCGATTGGTGAGCATCCTGCCGAGCGTCCCGACGCCGGCCACACTGCCGCGGCCGGCAAGTGCTGCCGCCGTCACGGCGCCTCTCGGACCAGTCAGCATGCCAAGCGCGACGGCCCCCGCCTGCCCGGCCCTCGAATTGCTGGATGCAAGTGTTCTGCGCGCGGCGCTGTAACCGGTATCGACACCGCCTCCACCCGGCGCGCCCGAAATTGCCGTGCCGTAGGAAAAGGTTCTGGCGAAATCCGGCACCTGAAAAATGAAATAGGAGATCAGCGCCAGGTAGAGCACCATGGCGAGCACGATCGCCAATGCGTTTTCCTTGGTCGCCATGTCGCCGTTGATCGTGTCCATCATGCCGATTAGAAAACCGAACGACAGGCCGGCCATGATGTAGGTGAAGAGCAGCATGAACATGCCGTAGGCGACGCCCCTCACCCATGCGTCGAAGACAAATCGCGTGATGCCGAAAAAGTAGCAGAGGATGGCGATCGGGCCGATCGCCAGCATGACGGCGGTGATCATCTTGGCAAACAGCGTGACGCCGGTAAGGATTAGCAGCATCGGCAGCAGCCCGAACACCAGCACAATGAACACGACCACAGCGCCGGTGACATTCGGCAGCCAGCCGGATTCATAGGAATTGAAGAGCTGCATGGCGAAGTCGTAGACCTTGCGCGCCATGCTGGCGACTTGCTGGGCAAGATCGGACCCAGCCGACTGCCCGCCCATTGCCGAGGAAATAGCCGAGCCGAGATCCTGTGGCGAGGACAATACGAACTGGCCGATACTGTCGTAGAAAGTGGCCCAGGACATGATCAGTGCACAGGCGAGCGCGATCTTGAAGGCCGTAACCGCCATGTCCTGCAGGGATACGCTCGACAGTCCGAGTGCACCCCAAAGGAAGTAGAGGATCAGGAAGATCGCCAGGATGGCTGAGACAAGATTGCTATTTTCAGCAAACAGGCCCCACGCCCGTTCGAGGGAGGCTTCGTTGATCTTGTCGAAATATCTGAGCGCGTCGCCATAGAAATTGATCGCGTAGCTGACTGGATCCATTTCGCATCCTAATTGACAGGCCGCATCGGGCCGCAATCATCTTTGACCACTCTCGCCAGCGCCTGTTCCGGCGGCGCTGGTTGCGGGGCACTATCGTAGCCGGGCGCCGGCACGGGGTGTTCGTCGGCCGAGCATTTCGCCAACTGTTCGTATTTGCCGCCGCAGCCACTGAGAGCCGCGCAACAAAATGCCAGGATCAGGGCCAGCCTCACTGCTCCTGCTCCTGCTCCTCGAATGCCTTCAACTGATCGCGAACCGAGGCCCCCTGTTGCTCCAAGCCTCCATCCCGCATGACACTGTCGGGAAGCGGCGCGAAGGTTTTGAGGTTCTGCGATGAAGTGGCGAGCGCCGCCTTGTATTGCTGGTTCAGCAGCATGACTTGGTTGTTGAGGGAGCCAACGGCTTCGTTTGCGGTCTGGTTGCCTTGCAGCACCATCTGGGTGTTCTGTTCGAGCGCACCCTTCAGATCCTGAGCCGTGCCGATCTTCTCGGTCGCCTGCATGAACGAGTTTTGCCGATCCTTCGTTGCGCTGTTCATCGCATCCGTCAGCGCCGTCATCGTCGTCAAGGCATTGACCCCTTGCGAATAGGCCTGGTTGGCGCCTGAGAGCTCCCCGCCCTTGACGGTATCGACCACCATCTTCACCAGGTTGAGGCCGTTAATCAGTTTGGCGGCCGTATTCTGAAACTGACCGCTAATGCCGCCGAACACGGCCTGATTTCCCGACAGGATCGATCCGAAGTCCGGCGCCTGCCCCATGCTGAAGCCATTGCCGGTCGCAAGTTTGGCGAACTGGCTGGCATCCTGACTGCGATCGCCGGTGATCGCCTGCAAGGTCTTCGTCGTGTTGTCCTTGACGACCGAGGTGTCCTGCTGAATTTGCGACGACAGTTTCTTGATGTCCTCGCTGAGCGAAATGTTCTCCGAATCCTTGACGGGAACCTGCGCGTCAGCATGCGAGACGGCGACGATGCCAAGGGCTGCCGCTACGACAAATTTCTTCATGTGCCTAACCTCTCCTGTCCTTTCAGTTTGCTGTCGCTCTGGCGTCGACGACCGTCACCAGGCCCAATACGGGATCCTGCATCACCGAAAAGGTCGCGATGGTGCCATTGGCGCGTGCCTGTTCCTGCAGGTCATCGAGCCAGCGCTGGATCTGCTCGGTCGTGGCGGTCGACGGCACGGCAAAGCAGCGGGTGCTGCCGGTGTCGACGATCGTCGATGGGCATTGGATCTGCGCCATCACGAGCGAACCGTCGAAATCTTTCGAATTGCCGCCACCGGAGCCGCGTAAGTTCGCCGACGACGATTGCAGCCCGGCCTGCAGGCGCAGCAGATATTGTTGGTTCGCTTCAATCGAATTCCCAAGCAGATCATTCCAGACCGATCCGCGCTCGACCTGCGCCTGCGTATTGCGGTCGACAGCCTTTTTCAGCTGCTCACCGCAACCGTTCCCGTAGCTCGCGCTTTCGGGCTCGGTGTTGTCGCCAGCTGGTGGGGTTCGGTCGCCATTCTGCGCCTTGTTGCGGCCGTAGTAGGCGGAGACCTTTTTGACATAATCCTGGGTTTCAGGAATGTTCGGGATCTGACCATTCTGCAGCGACTGGCGATATGGCCCGGCATTGTAGCCGGCGGAGATCAGGTCGTAGCGACTGCCGAACATTCCCTGGAGTTGCTTGATGTATTTGACGCCCCCGCGGATATTATCGCGCGTATCGTAGGGATTGACGCCCAGCTGAGCTGCGGTTCCTGGCATCAGCTGCATGACACCGGTGGCGCCGACCGCCGAGCGCGCGGACTGTCGGAAACGCGATTCCTGTTCGGCAATGGCGAGCGCGAAATTGGGATCGACACCTTGGCGGGTCGCCTCGTCCTCGACCATACGGGCGACTTCCTGCTGGCTCGGCGTCCGCTGCGATGGCGCCGCCGGTGCCGTGTCGCCGCCCATGCCGTCTGCCGAGCAATCGGCGGGTGCGCCGGAGCCCTGACCGGGCGCTACGCTGTCAGTCGTACCGCCCGAGGCGCCTTTCAGTTTGCGAGTATCAGCCTGATAGCTCTGGTACCAGTTCAAGGTCGCCTGCTGGATCTTCTGGCGGGCATTGTCGATGACTGGAACCTGAGCGCGGGTGGCCGCAGGGGTCATCACTGTCGCCAGCGCCAGCACGGCGGCCGTCGCCAGCTCAGGAAGTCTTGCGTTGGTCATCGGACGCTTCTCCCTCCCAGTCGCAAAATCTCGACAGCCAGTTCTTCGGATCGTCTCCATATTCGTCGAGCAGCATCTCGACCTCGCGAACGGTCTCCTCCCGGCCGGACATGACCTTGATGAACTCCGGCATGTGGGACATGTCGACGCGCGCAATCACGCTGCTCTTCGCCTGCTTGATCAGCATGAACCGCGAGCTCGGGTCACCGTTCTTGACCCATTCGAATTCGGCCCTGGAGAGGCCAAAATGCTCCATGTAAGAGTGCTCATCGGCCTTCGGATTGGCGAAAAAGATGTTGGTCGATGTCTGCTCGATGATCGTGCGGCTGACACTGGATTGCACGACGTCGTCGGCCGATTGCGTGCCGAAGATCACCAGACCGTTCCGTTTCCGGATGGCCTTGAAATAGTCCTTCATGGTGCGCTTGAACTCGTCGTCGTCGAGCAGCTTCCAGGCTTCGTCCATCAGATTGATGATCGGCGCCTTGCCGTCATAGATCTCGTCCAGCCGGTGGAACATGTAGAGGAGGGCCGCGGTGCGCACCGTCGGATCGTCGAGGATCGACGTCATGTCGAAACCGATCAGTGGCCTGGAAATGTGGAGGTCGTCGTCGGCATTGTCGAAGAGCCAGGCATAGGGTCCCTTGTCGACCCATTTGTCGAGTCTGGCGATCAGGCTGCCTTCGGTCCTCTCGCTTCCGGCCAAGAGGGCACGCAAGGAAGAGAGCCGGCGATATGATCTGTCCTTCGTCTTGAGCACGGACTTGATCGCGTTGCGAATGATCGCTTCTTCCTGCGGAGTCAGGCTCTCGCCGTCCTTTGACGGCTTCAGCATGAAGCTCAACAGCCCGTACAGGAAAACGCGGTTTTCCTCGGTATCGTCAAGCAGCAGCGGGTTCCACCCTGACGGTGCGCCGGGCTCGAGCGTCATGTATCGGCCGCCCGCCGCGCGCACCATGATGTCGAGGCCACGGTCCTTGTCGAAGACGATCGTCTTCAGTCGCGGGCTGACGCGGTAGGCCTGCAGAATCAGGAAAGCCATGATAACGGTCTTGCCCGAACCCGTCGGTCCGAACACCGTCGTGTGCCCGACGTCTCCCTGGTGGAAGTTGAAAAAGAAGGGTGTGCCGGAGGTCGTCTCGAAAATGGTGATTGCCGGACCCCAGTGGTTTCCGTCCGGCTTGCCATAGGGATAGGCGTGAAAACTGCTCAAGCCCGCGCAGTTCAGCGTCGAAATCAAAGCGCGGCGTGCGATATAGGCCTGGTTGCCGGGGAGCTGTGCCCAATAGGCCGGCTCGGCATTTAGATCTTCCCGAACATAGGAGGCGCCAAGCGCGCCGAGCTCATTCCCGATCAGCGCCACAGCATCATCAACCTGCGCCGTCGTCCTGGCAATCGGCATGACCGTGAGATGATGCTCGGTAAAGGCAACGCGTTTGCGGGCCAGTTCATCCCGGGCGATGTCGAGATTGGCCTGGACGCTGGAGCCGCCCTCGTCGGCTTTCGACATCTGCCGATCGAGCCTTTCGATGCGGCTGCGGGCAGCCATGTCGTCGATGAACGACATCGACTGGGTCAGCACCATCTCGAAAGGCAGCCTGAGGATGTAGTCGAGCATGCCTGCGCCGGTCTCCGGCGGATATTCCTTCAGAGATACCATCGCCGCATAACGGTCGTCGCCCACCGTATCGCCCTGCAGATGGATGATCCGATTGCCGATCGACGTCCGTCGCGCCGGCAGCATCTCGTCGATCGGGATATTGCCGAGACGGATCGGCCGGACCCGGCCGCCGTTCAGCAACGTGTAGAAGAACTCGCATTGCTCCGAGAACCAGATTGTTCGCGTGCCTTCCTCAAGCATCGTGTCGTCGGAGATGGTCCGGTAGATCGTCTTTCCGTCGCCAAGATCGACCTCGGCGCGCCGCACGTCGCGCAAGACTTTCGGACCGTAGGCGGCAAGCGATTTTTCCAGAGCCCTTGTTGCTTCGACCAGTCTGTCGCGCATCGCACGAAACTGCTCCTTGCGCACGACATTGCCGCCGAAGCCCATGACACGGGAGAGCGCCGACCCCTTCTTGAACAGCGGCCGAACAACCACGGACACGTAGGTGTCGTTGACGAACATCTCGTTCCTGGAGATGCTCGACTGATATACGTCGTCGAGACGCCGCATGAAGGGATCGGCGAAAGCCGATGGCAGCGACGGTGCGACCTTGCGCCGGACGACGTGGGTGTATAGCGCAAAATTGCCGATCGACGAGATCGCGCGGAACGCGGCGTTGCGCTGCCGCTGCAGCATGTTGATGGTCTCGATATCGGCGGTCTCAAACGAAAAGCCGGTCAATTGCACAGTGGAGACCAGGCAGTCGTTCTTCAGTCGGATAATGCCGTTTTCGATCGGCGCATAGAACGGGACGTGTGTCGATATGCTGCGGTCGGCGAATATCTCCCAACCTTTCGACAAGCTGCCTTTCAACGATCTCGCCATGGTGCCCATCGATCACGCCCCATAGGTCCTGATTCCACCGCCGAGCCGTCGACCCAGAGGATTGACGCCGCACATACTGAGCCGGCCGACGATCTCGAAAAACCACAGGTCGAGCTTCACCGTCAGCACATAGAGAATGCTGTGAAGGATCACGAAGGAGACCGGGAACCAGAGGATCGAGCCTAAGATCATGAACACCATCAGCGAGATGAAGCATTCCGCCAGAAAGTATGTGTAAGGGATCCCCATGACCGTCGGCGGCCGTGTCAGAGCGAGAATGACCGGATGGCATTCGATGTAGTCGTCTCCGCCGTCGGTGTTGCCGCTAGATGTCGCCATGATCACGACCCACTGCCAGCAAGGAAGTCGACAAGTTCGGCGGCGGCGAACATGCCGGCAAGGCTTCCCCCGACCCGAAGCAGGGCGCCCCAGGACCAGTAACCGAAGGCTGCGGCCAGAAACATGCCGATGAAGGCGATCGCTCCGACCGAGCGGCCGAAGGGGCCGGTAAAGAACTGCACCAGCCGGTCAGCAGCGTTTTGCAAGGCATCGAGGTTCTGCGCCGCAGCTGGCTCGAACTGGCTGACAAGCAGGATCAGGCTGGCCGCAAATACCATTGCGGCATTGCCAAGCCATTTGCGCTTCGTCCTTGAACGCCAGGCGACGCTGCCATAAAGGACTGCCACTGCGATCAGATTCATCAATGCACCTCTTCCTTGACGATTTTAACCGGACCGCCGACGTGGGTCGGTCCGTCTTCCCGGGGGGAGCGCTTCGCCGCTGTGAGCGGATCTGCTACAGAAAAAACAAGCATCGGCGATTTTGCGCGATCGGCAGTTCCTGCCCGGCGCTTCGGGCCGGGCTGCGACGGCAATGACAGGCCGGCATGTAGGCGCGTAGAGGTCGCCGCCGCGCCAAGGTAGAACCCGACGACACGCGTGACGTAATCCGCGGTTTCCCGGATCAGCGGCAAGGAGTGGTGAAGATCGACACGAGGCTCACCGGCGTTATAGGCTGAGGCGACAAGCACCGGATTACGATACTTGTCGATGAGAACACTGAGGAATCGAGTGCCGGCCCGGATATTCTGTTCGGGATCGGTGAGATCATTCGCACCGAAGGCTGCGCCGATCCGCGGCATCACCTGCATCAAGCCGACGGCACCTGCTGGACTGACGAGGCGTGGATCGTAGCTCGCATTTTCGGCCCGCATGATCGAGAGCACCCAGTTCGGGTCAACTTCCTCTGCAGCGGCGCTCGCCAATGCGAGTTTTGCATATTCTTCAGGAATGCCGGAAAGGAGATCGGGTCTGGGCTGTATCGACCCCGGGTCGGCATCAGCTTTTAACGCGGCCGGCGGATCGACGATGTGAGGGGACGGCGTCGGATCAAAGGAGAAGACGGGGATTGGCGAATGCACGGTGCGTTCGCGGCGCGCGCTATCAGCCGTTTCTCCCTGCAATTCCGCGCGACTGTTTTCAAACTCTTCAACCGTGTCCAACGAAAGAACGCCGGGTCCAATCGGATGTCCATCTTTCGACGCGTCAAAGCGCTGACTGAAGCTGACCCAATCGATTGTCGGCTGTGGCGGCTGCTTGGCTGCAACGACCAGACGTGACGCGACGATTGGGTTCAACCGGGCTGCCACTCTCCCCACCTTCTCAGTCGTGATACCGCCAGGCCCAACGGCGTGAGCAGGCGTTCCCGAATAGAAGGGCAGATCGCTGTCGCGAGGCTCGGAAGCGAAACCGGTGAGCAGGAAGGTTGACATTCCAGCAACCCACAGCGCGCTTCGCGACCATGCCTTTTGCGGTCTCTTCACGGGCGAAAACGGGATGCGATCCATGGCCGAACCAGTCCAAAATTATACTGCGGTATAAGATTTTGAACTGCATTCCGTTACGGAAATCAACCTTAAAGTTTCACTCTGGTATAATTGTCGGCAGCAATAGCGATGGCGGAGTGCTCGTTTCCTTAGCAAATTCAGTCGTGTAGCCGCGACCATTTATCCGACGTCCAACGATATTGGATCTGTTCACGATCGCCCAGAATGCGGGCTAGGCGCACCGCTGTGCCGCCTTTGATCAGCACCGAACCGGTATGAACTCCTGATTGGGAGCTATAGATTCGGCACACGAAATTGGGCAATTCCTTCTGGATCCTCGAGATCGGATAGCAGGACGCGACCTGATAGCGGCTGTCACCGCCACTGATATTAAGACCCGTCTGCTGGACAGGACCGAGGCGTTGGCGTCCGAACTGGGTACCATACTCAAGCTGGCACTCGACGATATTGCTGGCATAGGCTCTGCAAGCGGTGAGGCTGAGGTAAGCAAATGGGACTGGGGGCAGCGGTCGCGGTGGGTGTGTCAGGTCGCCACATCCGGACAACAGGATCACTATCGCCAAAGATCCCGATCGCGTTTTGGAAATCCGCATCGTGTTGCTTTCTAATTTTCCTGCCGATATCCGGCATGGGCAAGGGTTTCGAGAAAGAGATCACGGGCAAGCCGGCAGTAGGGTGATGATGGCTGTGCCAGGTGGAGCTGCGTCAGGACCAGTCCGAGATTGGAAATAGTGGCCACTAAGACCGCGAGGTCATCATGGAGGGTGTCACAGAAGATCTCCCGACCTTCGTGACCTTTCACAGTGATGGCGTAGTCATTACGCGCGATGCTGTGCCACAGTTCGACGGTACCGGTTTCGCCGCCTGCGCTTTCCGCATCGCAAATCAGCATGAGCGCGTAATCTGGATGCGGCAGGTCGCTTTCCTCGATTGACGTGCCGCCATGGAATTCCGTCAACACAACGTGCGATGCGAAGAGCAGCATCCGTTCGTTGACCAGCAGACGTCTCTGTCCAAGGCGGACGAAGCCGTTCATGGCGACAGAGCGGGTAGTGGCGGGTGAGAGATTTTCCCCGCAATGCTCGCAGATCGACAGCAAGCGATCGTTCCTGAACTCGAACGCGCTGTGAAAGCGGTCGACGATGAACTGCCCGACATTCTTAGTTCGACCACCGAGCGACTCGACGAATGCGAAGGCATCAAGCGGTGTCCATGGCCGCTTCAGAACATCGTTCTCAGAGCCGTCGGCAGCGTTGACGAGGCTCGATGGTCCGACAACAATGCCGGCGGACCGGGTCTGTGCGCCGCAGCCCGGGCAATCGATAGATATCGGAACTTTGTACCATTCCTTCGTCAGTAGGGAACGATTGTGTGTCAGATGCAGACCCGGTTGTTAACAGCGTAGAGGCCGCGCAGTGGTGTTCTGATCTCCCTTGACCTTACTCCTCGCGCCGCGAGCCGTACTTATACTCCAGTATAATATTTTATCAACCAGATGCGGCCGCCTGAGGGCTTCAAATGCTGCGGAGACGACCTGCCGCAACTTCCGACGCATGAGGGTTATACCGAGCAAGGGGCGCCGCCCACATCAAATGGAAGCACCAAAACCCGACGAAGCGGTCCCTCCCGCTGACGCGGCAGAGTCTTCGCTGCAACAGCCAGCGAAGAACTGCCTCCAAGACGATTGCTGAACACCATTCACTATCGTCAAACAACCACGAAGCAGCCATCGTTGCATGAACCCTTCCCTCAGTTAAGAGGAGAATTCTATGCAGCGACGTCAGCAAATCGAGCAGGACGCACGCAAGAAGATTTCCGATCCATATGACGTCGATTATTTCGCGAAGAAGCACGGAATAAGCTCCAAAGATGCCGCTCGGATCATCAACCTCCATCGCTCGGATAGGGACTCTGCTGATCGGGCGGCATACCATCTAAAAGGCTCGTGTTGAAGACCGAGGCTCGCCGCAAGGTCGTTTGCCTCACCCGCGGCCACGCACAAACGACGTCTTGAACCTGCACCTGCTGATGATCTGCGATCGCATTATCGGCGCTAAATCCGTCGCGACATCTGCTCAGCGCTCGCGTGGCAGCGTTCCTGGAATTTCTCAAGCAGTCGGTACCCAACGCCCGAGGAACTGGCGGCTTACCTTGGCAATTGGCAGGTAAAAGCCTCCCCGCTAAAAGCAGCCTCGACGTTCATTCGCAAGATCGCTCATCCGCGCAATCGCCGAACCGTCGGTTCGCGAAGCTACCTATCGGTTCATACTCCCAATCCGCAAAAAGCTAATTGGCTCAACCACCTATTCGCTGAAATCGTCTATGAGCAATAAGCGCGATCGCCGGTTTGCCGATGCGCGCAGTTGGCGAAGCACCCCCTCACCTATTCTCCGAGCCGCACAATCGCTGACGAACCTATTCGCTGATCCACCGACCAGCCCAACCGCCGAAACGCGAGAACGCCTGATTGGCGAAGCGGGGGAATTGCCCGCTCGCCGATTCACAGACCAGCGATCTAATGTGCCGCCGTGAGAAGGTGCCTCTTTCTGCCGCCGAACGATCTCTACCAAGCCCAAATCCATGTCCCCGGCAGACCCCTACCCCTGCGAATAAGCGGCGACAGATTCCGGCACTGATCACGCCTCTCGGCCATCGTCCCTCGGGCGAAAACGGCTAACGGTATACCGATAGCCTATCCTGCCATCTCCCATCAAATCGGCCTGGACACCGTGCCCGAGGCGCTGATGCTGTTGCGAGTCGTGAGACAAAGCAATAGCGCTCACAGGGGCAAGCCTGTGATCCGCGCCGGAGGAACAGCACGGTGCCCAGGCCGATTTGATGGGAGATGCTGAAGCGAGCTGTCGTCGTGAGGAGTCGAGAGGACCGGAGGGAACGGGCATCGACGACATGCGAACGATGAGACGGCGAGCGCACTGCAGGAGAGGATGAACACCTGGAGCGGATGACCGAAGAATGCGGGCGCAGCGCAAGGAGTTCATCCTCTCCGTCTTGTTTGGGAAAGTCGCGGCAGCGTCCGCCAACCGGCCCGAAAGGCCGGGCGGGTGTCATCCCGCACCACAGGGAGAGGGGTGTTTGAGGGGAGAGGCGGCAAGTCTCTCCCCTCAGGAACGCGCGCTGGCTCGATGCCTGCAAGCGGTCAAGCCAATGGGAAAGACGAGAGGCGGAACGGCCTCTCGTCCCATCAGCTCAAGCGTAAACGACGCGCGCAACGCTGATGGCAATACCTGTTTCCCGCGCAATATCGTGGATGATCGTAGCGAGGGGGCCGATCTCCGTGTCGCTCACCGAGACGGTCGTCGGATAGCTGATCTCGATGCCGTCGCAGTCTGCCGACAAGGCGTTGTGCCATTCACCGCCGTTGACCCGATACTCATAGGTGAAGTAATCGATCTCTAGCTCATCGAGGAGCACAAACGTGCGGCGGGCGAGGACTTCCTCCTCGCCTTGGAGTTGGCACGATATCGTCCCCTCCAAATCGTCCCCGATGACCAACTCGCGTTGCAGGTCCATGATGTGGCGCGTCGAGCGGATCGCCCCATCAAGGCCGGCCATCAGCCGGTCGTGGAGCATCTTTGAGAATTCATCCTCGCAGCCGATACGGTTCGCGCTCACCAGAAGCTTGAAGCCGGCGAGTTTGGCATGAAGCATGAGAAAGTTGAAATCAGACATAAGAAGCCTCCTTTTCGTTCTGACGAAAAGGTGCCCGCATTGGCGACCCAAGGGGTCAAGGATCGCGATAGCGACCGCCAGCGGCGGCGAGCGGAGGAACCGATTTTTTCGTTGTGTCGCGTCAGCGGCGCAGCGGAAAAAATTGGAGGGGCCGCGACGTCCTTGAGGCCGCCGGGGCGAATGCGACAATAGGAAGTCAGAGAGAGATAGACCACGTCGCCGACAGGCGACGTGACCGTTTGCCGAGCGCAGCCGGCCCTGCAACCTTTTCGTCTGGCTGCTCGTGCAGATAATCGCACTGAGGATGCGGCAGCCGCGAGAGGGGCGTCACCCAAATGGGCGGAGACCGCTTACGGGCTCCGTGAGCGCCAGCGAATAGCACCGTCCGCCGCAGGCGGCTCGCCCGGATCATGCTGCCCCTTCCGACAACCCATCACCGCCATGAATCAATAGAGGCCGACCGATTCAAACATGTCGTTGGACGCCGAGTCGGCCCTGCCCGATTCTCCGTGTCATGATCGCGCAACGCTACCAGCTCTATGTCGAACGCATCGACGCCAAGAAAAACATGGCCCGCTACTATGCCATGTCGATCGAGCCCAACCTGTTCGGCGAGGCCTGTCTCATCCGTCGATGGGGTCGTATCGGCGCAAGAGGTCAAAGGCGGGAGCATCATTTCGCGCGGGAGGAAGAGGCGGTCAGGCTGTTCCTTCAGCTTTTGCGAAAGAGGCGGTCTCGCGGATACGGGCCGAAACCGCATATCCGGGAAGATGCATCGGGTGATCGATAGCGAAGGGAGTGCCGCGGAGGCGGATGCCATCCTGATGTCGATGGCATGGGAGCGAAACAGGAGTGGGGGTATCCCACCGCTTCCGCCCTTCCCACAAGAACCTCCGCAGGTTCTGACACCTGCCGGTGGCGAGCGAAGCTGGCCTGAAGCGCCGGTCGATCCGGCGCGTCAGGCCAGGCGACATGGCGAAAGCCACCCTCAGAAGGGTGGCTCGGTGTCGATTGCGCCTTCCTGCTCTGCGGTGATCACCGCCAGTTCGGCGCGCGCCAGCTCCAGTTCGTTTTCAATCTCGCGGCGCTCCACCGGGTCGATTGCTTCGCGCAGTTCGAGGCGAAGCTCTTCAATGTGTTGTTCCAGAAGCATCGTCGTCGTCTCCTTGACGTTTGTGAAAGACGACGTGCGCGGTCATGGGTGCGTGGCGGGGTCAGGGATCGCGGAACGCGACCGCCAGCGGCGGCGAGTGGGGGTGCCGATTTTGTCGGAGTGCAGGGAACCGGAGCGGAGGCAAAATTGGGGGCACCGCTCGTCCTTGAGGCCGTCATGCACCCATGACACCCTCGGATGGACTGAGCAGACATTTCCTCTCCGTATCGCGCCCGAATCCGAGGACGGGCTCGATGCCCGTCGGCGGGTTACTGATACGTGATCACGTGAATAACTGTGGAGATCCTGGGCTTTCCGCCCCATTTGCCGCAGCATGTCGATGACAGCTCCGGTCGGCAATGGCAGGGATTCTGCATCTGAAACGATGCGGAGAAGAAAATGACCACAACCAATGAAATCGCCGACAAGATCGCCGGCGAACACAGCCTCACCAAGGCCCAGGGAAAGGCGATCGTCGAAGCGGTGATCGCGTCCATCACCGAAGCCGCGGTGGCCGGCAACGAGACGTCGCTGCCCGGTTTCGGCAAGTTCAAGGTGAAGGCGACACCCGAGCGCGAGGCTCGCAACCCGTCGACCGGCGCGACGATCAAGGTTGCCGCGGCCAAAAAGCTGGCCTTTACGCCGGCCAAGGCATTGAAGGATGCACTGAACAAGTAATCTTGTCAGCAAGCAAAAAATAGCCCGGCGCCGTACCGGGCTATTTTCGTTCGGGGTTTGCGTCAGCGGGCGGATGTCCGCTCAAGAAGATCCTGGATGATCGTGTCGCTGACCGCGTGATGCGCTTCCCGGGCATGGTCGTCCAGCAGCTTGTGAAGAATGCCGGATGCCAAGGGTATGAAGTCGAAACCGCGTGCGATTGCTGCGGACCGCAGTTGCGACAGTGTTTCGAACTCCCTTAAGTCAGTGCCAAGCCAGAGTCCGAGATTCTCGCCACCTGCGTCCGGAAATGCCTGGAGGAAGAACGTCTGAAGCGGGCGGTCGTAGCCGATAATGGCATCCGGGTCGGAGTGGCGGGATGCGGTCCTGATGACGGTAATTGTGTAGCGGCTCATGGCGGCCTCCTTTGGAATGGGGGAGGCCGGCCCCGATTTCGGGGCCGGCGGTCCGGTTCAGGCAGGGCTGTTCCAGAGGATGACCTTCTTGCCGGGCTCGCCGCCGGGCGCCGGGGCGACGTTGCCGAAGATCACGCCGATCTCGGGCGCTTCGAGCTTCGTAGAGATGTATTCCTCGCCGGTCTGGCGGGAGATGCGGTTCCAGGCCGCGCCGATCTCAAAGCCGGTCTTGCGGTGGATGATGCGGTAGTCCGGGGCTTCTTCGCTCGCCTTGCTGGCGTTCGGGACGAGGGCGATTGGGGCGTTGACCCGGATGGTGGCGAAGACGCCTTCGAGAGTGCCGTCGGTCTTTTCGGTGAGGGTTGCGATCGTGGTAGCCATGGAATTGTCTCCTTCGTTGCATCGGGACCATTCCCGATGGCGCCCGAAGAAGGGGCCTGCCGCAGGCGTCACCGGAGCGTAGCGAAGGGGAACCCCTTGCGGGTTGACGCTGATCGCGGCCGGTCCCTTAGAAAGGCGACATAAAGAACGGGAATGGTCCTTGATTGCGACGTCAGCAGGAGACCTCGCCTTGGCTGCCGGTTATGGCCCCGCCGAGTACACCGCGCGCGTGGCATGCGTCGGTGGTGTTCGGGTCAACGGACTGGCCGTCAACCAGGCAGACGCGACGCGATAGATCGGCACCGTTCTGATCCATCCTCGTCATCAAAGACGGCTTCGGTGGCGTGGCACGCGAATTGTCCGCCTCTCCTGACGCAACTGCAGTTCTGCGGAGCCGGACTGCGTGACAGACGTGATTTCAAGGGATGTCGCTTCGGAGGGCGGCGGGGATGCGGCAAGTCTCGGTCGAGGCGGTTGACCCGGCCGGTTCGACCGCGCGCCTCGGCAAACAGTCTGGCGATCTTCACCATGAAGGACTTGCTGAAGCGGCCGAGGATGTCCTGACCGGACTCGATGTACCAGGAGCGCTCGACGATATCGTAGTTGTATTCGTCGACCATGATCCAGCACTGCTTCAGATCGCTTAAGCCCGCGCGCTTGCGCTCGATGTCCGGGATCTCCAATGAGGCGCGACCCGTTTGCGGCGGTTGGGTGGTGATGGCGAGAAGCGCCAAATGGGTATTTCCATCGGCGGCATTGCGGATGGCGATGACGACGCAGACGGGACGCTGCTTGCGGCCTTCGGTCTCACCGCGCTGCTGCTGCCAGGCCCAGAGGTAGGGATAGGAGATGACCTCGCCGGGGCGGAATTCACGGCTCATCGTCGTAGCCTTCGCCGCGCGCCAACTTATCGAGCGCCTCGTCGAACAGTTCTGCATGCTCGGCGGGCATTTCCGAGATATGAAAGGCGCGGCGGGGGTCGCCACCGGTGCGCATGCGCTCATAGTGATCGTAGCTCATCAGCACGAAGCGAGGCTTCTTGTGGCGAGTCAGAACAACCGGCTCGCGGCTTGCCGCATCGGTAACGTCGCCGATCTGCTTGTTGAGGTCGCCTGTCGTGAACTGCTTCATCGCAAAGATCTCCACTTCGATTCCCATATAATCCAATTTTTCCATGTTTTCCATCTTTTCCATGTATCCGGAAGACGGCGCTCACGCGCCGTCTCCTGATGCCTGCCAGACCGGAATGCCGAGCCGGCGTGCCTTGTCGGCGAGATTGCCTGTGATGCCGTTTCCGGGAAAGACGATCAATCCGGCGGGCATGACCGACAGCATATCGTCATTGCGCCGAAACGGTGCGGCCTTGGCGTGTTTCGTCCAATTCGGCTTGAAGGTGATCTGCGTCACCTTGCGGGCTTCAGCCCAGCAGGCGGCGATACGTTCTGCACCCTTCGGCGAGCCACCGTGCAGCACCACCATATCAGGATGCTTGGCATGCGCCTGATCAAGCTTGGCCCAGATCCGGTCGTGGTCGTTATAGTCCATGCCACCGGCGAAAGCGATCTTCGTGCCGGCCGGGATCAGCACTTCGGTCTCGGCGCGCCGCCGAGCGGAGAGAAAGTCGCGGCTATCGATCATCGCCGCCGTCATGTTTGCGTGGCTGACCTTGGAGCCGGTGCGCGGCCGCCAGGCGGACCCGGTTTGCGCCTCGAACAGATCGGCGGAAAAGTCGCGCATGAACTCGAAGGCATTGCGGCGTTCCAACAGCGTGATGCCCTCGGCGATCAGACGCTCGAGCTCGACGCTCTTCACCTCCGAGCCGTCCTGTTCGCGCTGTCCGGTACGCTGCGCCTCCTCGTTGCGGTCGAGCTCGCGCTGGATGCGCTCGCCGGCGCGATGGAAGAGATTGGGGATCGACCAGAACAGGTCTTCGAGATCGGGCTCCAGCCGGGTGTCGCCGAGCATTTCGGCGAAGGCGTCGAAGATCACGGTGATCGATGACTGGACTTGCGGCTCTTCCGGCAATGGCCGCGGGTCGGGCTCGTCCTGGAACGGGCGATAGCCGAAGACCTGCATCTCGTAGATGAAGCGGTCGGTCGGAGAGGGAGCGTGATGGGACTCGAAGCCGTCGTCGGGGTGAAGGATCAGGTCCATGGTGGTCTCCGTTTCGTGGGCCGCGCCTCTCGCGGCCTGACGGCGAACCCGGTCACGCGGGCCGAGGCCGGAACCGCAAGCGAAGCGCAGCGGCCCAGCGAAGCGCCGGGCGGCGGAGGGAGGGTTTCTTGATCCGCGAGGAATGACGGGCCGCGCCTGCGGACCGGAAGGGGAAGAAACCCGACTGACCCGCTGAAGGCCGGAGCCCCGCGTGGTAAGGGTCGCCTCTCGGCAGGCCCGCGGGCGCGCCCATTCGGAATGAGACGAATGGACCGCCCTTCGCCAGTGCTGCCGCTAGCCCCTCCCCCACCCTTTGCGCCCGGCTTCAGGCGGGCAGGAAGGCCATCGTGTCTTCGGGAATGAGTTGAGCTCTGAGGCTTGCCGTCAGCCGGTCGGGACCCAGCCAGCGAAGATCCTCGTTGAAGTCGCCGAGCTCCGGCGACAGCACCAGCGGCAGGATCCCGCGTTCCTGTGCCCTGCGGCTCAATCCCTCGATCCCATGACGGCCGGCCGCATCCGCGTCGGCGGCGATGTAGAGGCGCCGGCATCCGGGCGGGAAGTTGAAGGCCGCGAGGTGATTGGCCGTCAGGGCCGCGACCATCGGCATGCCGGGCATCACGTGCGAGAGCGAGAGCATGGTTTCGAGGCCCTCGCCCGCCGCCAGGACTGGTACAGGATCGGTGACGGGAAAGCGGAAACGTACGCCATTACCGAGCAGCCTGCCGAGTCCGCGGCGGGGATTGTCCACCTTGGCCTTGCCGACGCCATCGGGATCGAGCCAGCTGCGATGCACTCCGGTAATCGCGCCGGCAGCGTCGGTCACGGCGGCAATCAGAGCCGGATAGCTGCTCGCCCGGCCGGTGACGAGATCGCGATGGTAGCAGGACGGATGGAAACGGAGCGGCGCATGGGTCGATGCCCGCAAAATGCCGCGCTCACGCAGATAGGCGTCGGCAGGCGTGCCTGTAAGCGGCAGGGTCATCCGAAACAGACGCCGGGCCCGCTCAGACGTGGGCCGCTCGACTGCCGCAGAATTATGGGCGTCCGTGCTGCGCGACGACCCCGGCTCAGGCCGAGGCAGGCTGAGGAACTGGCGCGCCTCCTCGGCAACGTCCCGGAAATCGACGAGGCCACAGGTCTCGCGGACGAGATCGAGCAGGTCACCAAACTGACCGGTCGCCGCATCCGTCCACCGGCCAGCACGCGGGCCGATCAGATGCACATAGAGCGACCGGCCCTTGTTGTTGGCGACGTCGCCGACGAGCCAGTAGTTGCCGGCGCGGCGGCCGGCGGAGAGGTAATGACGGCAGACCGCCTCGGCGTCTTGCGCGAGACGGCCCGCCAGATCCGACGCGGAAAGCATGGCAGACCTCCCTCACGACCGGCGCGCGACATCGACGAGGCGATGACGCTGCATCAGCTTCGACAGGATCTCCGCGCCCTCATCGGTCACCGGCACGAAGAAGCGCAGCTTCCAATTGATCATCTCGGAGAAGAGGCCGATCGACCGCAGCCAGTCGCGCATACCGTCGGTAAAGCCCGTCAATTCGACGCGGAACTCGTTCATCACCCGCACGCGGCGGAGGGCCATGTCACCGGCAAGGCCGACGATCGAGGATCCGTCGACCAGCGCCGTCCAGGCTTGGTCGCCGGCCAGCACTTGCGTCTGATCGATCCCGAAGTTGCGGCAAAGGCCGGCGAGCCGATCCGGCGCAATGACGCGGCCGACGATCCGCTCGCCGTCATCGGTCTGCAGACGCCGCACCCGGCAGAAATCCTGTGGCAGCAGTTTCCAGATCGGCAGCAGCAATCCGCTGACGATGTGCACCGTGGACGTCGAGAATTCGGGCACGGCGGCAACCTCGGCATCCCAGGCATTTGCGAAAGCCTGCTCGTCTATTTCCTGCCAGCTGGTCTCTTCGAGCTGCCGGACTTCGAAGCGGAGCTCATCCGTCGGCCGGATCAGCGAGACGCGCGGCTGAATGGAGCCGTCTTCCAGCATGATGGAGCGGGTCGGGACCATCACGGCTGCCCGGCCCGACTTGCCGTTGATCATCAGCTTCGCGCGCGGATCCTGGCTCACAAGCGTCTGAACGTCCTCGAGCTGCATCGGCGCATTGCGATCCCTGCGCTCGATGGTCAAGAGATGCGACCGCGCGCCGGTGACCGGATGCGTGTAGATCAGCCGGCGGTCGGTGACCGTCATGCTGTCTGCGGTGATCGTCTCCAGGCCCTTGTCATAGATGCCGGCGGCAATAGCCCCCTCGATGCGGGCGGCCAGCAGCTGCTCGAAGGCCTCGAACAGCAGGTTCTGCATAGCGATGGTCAGCGCCAGCATGCGATTGAGGAAGGTCTGGATGGGTGGCAGCTCATCCTTCAATCCGCCCTCCTCCGAGGTGAGCGACAGGCCGGTGATGCTTTCGAACGTTTCCAGCGAGCAGCCTTCGATCCTGCCGGCATGCAGCAGTCCGTAGAATTGCCGCAGCGCGTCGCGGGCATATTGGGATTCGAGATTGTCTTCGCTGCGGAACATCCCCTGTCCGCCGGTCTGGCGCTGGCCGCGGGTGATGGCGCCGAGCGTGTCGAGACGCCGGGCGATGGTCGAGAGGAAGCGCCGTTCGGCCTTGACGTTGGTGGCGATCATCCGGAACCGGGGCGGCTGCTTCTGATTGGTGCGATGACTGCGCCCGAGGCCCTGGATCGCCACGTCGGCGCGCCAGCCTGCTTCCAGAAGGTTGTGAAGACGCAGGCGCTGATTTTTGGCGGCGAGATCCGCGTGATAGGATCTGCCGGTCCCGCCGGCGTCGCTGAAGACGAGAATGCCTTTCTCGTCATCCATGAAGGCGCGGGCCTCATCTAGGTTGGCGCTGCCCGGCCGGTTCTGCACGGCATAGCGGGCGATGGAGCCGCTATCCTCACGGCGGACGATGCGGCGGGAGCGGCCGGTGATCTCGGCCACCTGGCTCGTTCCGAAGTGCTGGACGATCTGGTCGAGAGCGGTCGGGATCGCCGGCAGGCTGCCCAAGGTTTCGACCAGTTCGTCGCGGCGGCGTTCGGCCTCCCGGCAGATGACAGGGTTGCCGTCCGCATCGTGAACCGGCCGCGAGCTGAGATTGCCCTCGGCGTCGGAGAATTCCTCGAAGAGCTGCACCGGGAAGGAGTGCATCAGGTAGTCGATGACATATTCCCGCGGCGTCACGTCCACCTGCAGATCGCCCCATTCCTCGGTCGGGATCTGTGCCAGCCGGCGCTCGGTCAGCGCTGCTCCCGTCGAAACCAGCTGGACGATGGCAGCGTGACCCTCTTTCAGATCTGCAGCGGTCGCTTTGAGAAGAGCCGGCGTCTTCATCGAGGTCAGAAGATGATTGAAGAAGCGCTGCTTCGAGCTTTCGAAGGCCGAACGTGAGGCCGCCTTGGCTTGTCTGTTCAACGTCCCGGATTTGCCGGTTATACCGGATGCCTCCATTGCCGCGTCCAGGTGATTGTGAATGACCTGGAACGCCCCGGCATAGGAGTCGTAGATGCGAACCTGTTCCTCGGTCAGCTCGTGCTCGAGGATCTCGTATTCCACGCCTTCGAAGGAGAGCGAACGGGAGGCGTAGAGGCCCATCGCCTTGAGGTCGCGGGCCAGCACCTCCATCGCCGCAACACCGCCATCCTCGATAGCCGCGATGAACTCGGAGCGGGTCGGGAAGGGAAAGTCGCTGCTGCCCCAGAGACCGAGGCGCTCGGCATAGGCAAGGGATTCGACTTCCGATGCGCCGGTCGCCGAGACGTAGACGACGCGGGCGTCCGGAAGGGCACGTTGCAGGCGAAGCCCCGCCCTGCCCTGCTGCGATGCCGCTTTGTCGCCGCGCTCAGTCTTGCCGCCGGCAGCGTTAGCCATGGCGTGGCCTTCGTCGAAGACGATGACGCCGTCAAAATCACTTCCGAGCCAGTCGACGATCTGCTGAACCCGCGATCGCTTGCCCTCGCGCTCATCGCTGCGCAACGTCGCAAAGGTCGTGAAGAGGACGCCCTCCTCCAGCTTGATCGCCTTGCTCTGCCGGAAGCGAGACAGAGGTGTGACCAGCAGCTTTTCTTGGCCCAACGCACTCCAGTCACGCTGCGCGTCCTCGATCAGCTTGTCGGACTTGGAAATCCAGACGTGGCGACGGCGGCCCTTGAGCCAGTTGTCGAGAATGATGCCGGCAGCCTGGCGGCCCTTCCCGGCCCCGGTTCCATCGCCGAGAAACCATCCCCGGCGAAAGCGAACGGCATCCTCCGCGTCGGGCGCCACAGCCTTGAGATTGTCGAAGGAGGCATCGGCGCTCCAATGGCCAGCGAGGTAACGGGAATGGGCTTCGCCGGCATAGATGACGCTTTCGAGCTGGGCGTCGGAGAGATCACCGTTGGTGACGATGCGCTTCGGCAGGTGCGGGCGATAGCTCGGCTTCGGCGGTGCGACCGAGGCCATCGCAACCGATTCGACCAGCGTGTCAGGATGAGGTTTTGCGTCGGGAACGTGGATCGACTGCAGCCGGTAGGTCTCGTAGATACCGTCAGCAGCGTTTGCCTCATCCTTCGGCCGAGCGTCCCGCAGTTCGTAGGAGAGTTCGATGATCTCCTCATCGACGGGTATCGGACGGACCGTTGCTGCAGGCTGCGCCTGTCCTCCGACCGCGGGGCGATACGCCGGGGCGGCAACCGCTGCTGGACGCATCGTGTCCGCGCGCAGGCTACCGTTGGAGAGCGCACCGATGGAGTTCGACGCCGCCGCGGGCGCGCGGGGCGGAAGGCCGGTGATCCAGGTGAGCAGTGTTTCGAGATCGTGCGCTGTACCGCTTGACGTTACGAGCTTCGACGGATCGTCGGCCGGGATCTTGTCGATCACGATCAGGCGCGTTTCCATCGTCGTTCCATGACGGGCGTAGATGCTGCCCCCAATCGCCGCGCTGAACAGAACGGTGCCCGGCACCTGCAGTCGGAAAAAGGCGTCGCGCCATGCGGGATTGTCAGGAGAGAGGCTCGCGCCGGTGATGGCGACCAACCGCCCACCGGGAGCAAGCCGCGCGAACGCGGAGGCCAGATGCCGCCAGGCGGCATCAGCCACGCGACCTTCGACATGAACGCCGGCGGAGAATGGCGGATTCATCACCACCACGGTCGGCCGAATGGACCGGTCGAGGTAATCGTCGATATACGCGGCGTCGTGTTGAGAGATCGAAACACCGGGAAAGAGCCGCTCCAGCAGCGAGCACCGGACAGTCGCATATTCGTTGAGCGTCAGGTGTGCACCCGCGAGTTCTGCAAAAATCGCCATGAGGCCGGTACCAGCCGACGGTTCGAGCACCACGTCAGCGGCTATGATGCCGGCAGCACGAGATGCGACATAGGCAAGCGGGATCGGGGTCGAGAATTGCTGAAGTGCCTGGCTCTCCTCGGATCGGCGTGTATGGGTCGGCACGAGGCTTGCCACTTTCGTCAGCATCGCTAGCGTCGCTTCGGGCGACCGGGTTCCGGATACGATCGCGCGGAATTTGTGCAGGAACAGCACCTGGGCGATCTCGGTCGCCTCATAGGCCTCCTTCCAGATCCAGACGCCCTCGGCGTCGCTGCCGCCGAAAACCTCGGTAATAATTTGCCGCAGGTCAGCTGTGGTGAGGACTTTACCTTGCTCCAGAAGCGGCGTGATCTGACTGCCAGCATCCATCAGTGCTCCAGCGCGGTTCTGGGAATGAGGTCGTGTCGAAGTGGAAACGGTCTGAGAATGCGAGATGATATTCATCGAAGGATGCTCCAGAGTGAGGAAAGAACAGCGGAGCCCGGCGTCCTGCCGAAGGTCGGAGGATCGAAATCGGGCAGCCAGGGCAGGATCGGGGATCGCCGGCTTAAACCGCCGGCTATTGACAGGATTAGGTCGCCGGGCTCGCGATGAAGCCAGTCGGATCATCGGGATCGGGCGGCAGATAGGCATCGTAAGGATTGCCTTCGGCAAGATGGCCAAACGGCGTGAAGGCGTATTCGCCGTTACTGCGGCTGACGGCGCAGACCACGTAACGCGGCTGGCGTGTAGCGGCATCGAGGCATTCCATGAGAGCGAGATTGCCATCGGACGCGGCGCGCAGCAGCGTATCGAAATTCAAGCGAGCGAAATCGGGTATAGCCATTGCAGTGCTCCATGAACGGAAATGCCCGGCACGGGGCCGGGCTGATGGTGATGTTGATGTTGAGGCTAGTTTGATCTGTCTCGAGGCGCGTCAGGAGGCACTCTCCAGCAGCTTCTTCGCTTTGCCTTCGAGTTCCAGACGCGTGTCCTGATTGGTCTTGGTGCGCGCCAGCGCGGTGATGCCCTGCACGAAGTCGAAGACCGACTCCGGCGGCCGCCCCTCCTCCGACAGCACCATCTCGATGACTTTGCCGGTCTCGCCCTTCGAGAAGCCCCGCCGACGCAGGAAGGTCTCGCGATCGTCGTCCTTGCGGGCGACGACCCGCTCCCGCGCCGCCCTGATGCCGGCGATGAATGGTGCCGGCGAGGAATTGGCGAAGCTGGTTAGCGCGGGTGCTGCCTCATGCGCGAAGCGCTGGGCGGCGAACTTCGAATGGCGGATGGTAATCTCATCGAAATTCTCGGTGCCCCAGAGATTGCGATTGGCGCAGACCGCTCGCAGATAAAAGGAGGCGATGCCGAGCGTCTTCGAACCAACCTCCGAATTCCAGGCGTAGAAGCCGCGGAAATAGAGGTCGGGCTCACCGCTCGGCAGGCGTCCGGCTTCGATCGGATGGGTGTCGTCGACCAGGAACAGGAAGACGTCGCGATCACTGGCATAAAGGGTGGTCGTGTCGTTGGTGATGTCGACGAAGGGATTGTGGGTCATCGTCGCCCAGTCGAGAACACCTGGGACTTTCCACATCGTGTCGCCGGTCCCGTTGCCGGCGATCTTCATGACCGACGAGACCAGTTCATGATCCCAGATCCGACCGTATTCCGGTCCGGTCACCGCCCGCAGTTCCAGCCGGCCGTCATCCATCTCAAGCGTCTTGACGAGCTCGGCACGATGGTTGAGCAGGCCATGCTGCAGGTTGATCGCCGCAAGCGGCGCCGGCAGTTGCCGCATATAGGTGGCGGGAGCGCCAACGAGGCTGCAAAGCTGGCCGTAGCTCCAGTGGGTCGGTGCGATCGCTTGGCACTGACCTGGAACGAGAAGCTCAAGCCGCCCGGCATTGTCGCGCGTTGCTTCGACACGGATCGCAGCGCTCTCGATCGTTCGGGCATGGGCGCGCTCGGCTCGGGATCGAACGGTATCGTAGAGTTCGGTCAGCGACAGGAACCGTTCATCGTCGGGACGTGAGAACCATTCGGACGAGACGCGGCCGATGCGTTCGCCGCGGGAAATATCGACCTTGAAGCCGGAACGGTCGGACGGGTTGTTGGAGGTGAGAGTGGTCATAAGCTGTCTCCTTAAAAGCGGAAATCCGGCGCGATAGCCGGGCGAGGTTGGGAAGGATGTTGGGAAGAGGGTCAATCGGAAGCCAGCCGGCGGTGCGCCGACCGGATTGCCAAGAGCGCCGCCTGGAATTCGGCGTTTCCGACCACGTCGGAAAAGTCCATCGTGGTGGCAATAGACAGGCACGCGACGTGGACCTCGTCGTCGGTCACGGCCTCGGGTGTTAAACCCTTAAAGTTCGGGTCTATGTCGAGCACCGCGGTGATTGCGGCGCGCACACGATCCTCCTGAAGTCTGACCAGGACGTGGGAAGGCTTTGGTGGGCCGACCGGCCCTTCAGGATCCGGGTCTCCGGCGAGAATGGCTTCTCCTCGGGCAATCGCCCAGACAGATCGGTCGAGCCAATCGAGCGACGGTGGCCGGGCCGCGCGGACGTCATCGAACAGGATCTTCAGCAGTCCGAGCAGGATCTCGAAATGACGCGCCCGGCGCTGGACAGGTTCGTCG
The DNA here is from genome assembly GCF_002008365.1 of Rhizobium leguminosarum bv. viciae USDA 2370. GTDB lineage: Bacteria > Pseudomonadota > Alphaproteobacteria > Rhizobiales > Rhizobiaceae > Rhizobium > Rhizobium leguminosarum. Next base: position 2,132 of record NZ_MRDL01000043.1, on the reverse strand, counting down.
AACTGCGGAGGGATTTGGAGCGGCGGCCCCGCATAGGCCGCATGTGCACCGTCCCAGATGCCGGTGATATGAATTGCGCCCGAGGAATCGAAGTCCTTCTCGGCGATATCCCAACTGTCATCTTCGATGGCAGCTCAGCACGCCTCGTCCAGCGTGCCAGCTTCATAGGTGCGACGCCGGAAGACCGGCAGGTGATAGGTGGTCTCGATGGTGAAGTCGGGCATAGGTGCCTCCTGAACGGAAAAGCCCGGCGCGATGGCCGGGCTGTTGGGAAAAGGACCCGACCGCAACGGCGATCGGGTCAGGCTGATGATGCTCGTGAACTATTCGGCGGCAGCGAGATGCTCGCCGTCGATTCCACTCTCCGTATCGCTGGCGTCATCGCTCGATGTTCCTGGCTCATCGAGCAGGAAGGCCGGCAGGCCCGAGGCTTCGGACACAGTCTCGCCCTCATCGGACCCGGCCGCGTCATCTTCGACACCATCGCTTTCGATGGTGGCTTCCTCGACCGTCATGCGAAGCGGTTCCGGCAACCAGCCGCAGCCTGTCATCAGCCGCTCGGCCTCGCGGGCCATGTCGACTTTGTTTAGATGGCCGATCAGCTCCGCTGCCTGGTTCCCCTTTGCCTCACGAACCGCCTGCAGGATGTGCGCCTTCGTGACGCGGCCGAGATAGTTGTCGGTGGTCGGCGTCCAACCGGCTTCCACCATGTCGAAGCCGATCGAGCGGGTCAGCTGATCGGCATGGGCGATGGCGCGCGTCCGCTTGTTCCAGGGTTCGATCACCGCGTTGACCGAAAGCGAGGCGCAATGCGCAAACAGGGCCTGCCGGCTGACCTCGTCGAGCTTGATCAGGAAATCCCAGAGATCGTTCGGATCCTTGGGCAAATCCTGCCCCCAGCCTTCCTGCCTTTGATCGATCTCCTTCGCCCAGACCGTTTCGCCGAGACCGGGCGTCTGGCTGAAGCGGGCGCTCTGCAGCGTCACCTCCAGGCATGAATCCGAACCGTAGACGTAGAAGGTCTTTAGAACAAAGGCATGCAGGACGGCGACAAAGGCGATGACCGGGTTGTTCGCCAGTGCGTTGCGCAAAGCAATCGTCCGGGCTGCCGTGAGATCGAGAACGAGGCGGTCGGGAAGCGGCTTGATCGTTTCGTCCTCGTCGTCCGGTTCGGTGCCTTCACCGCCGGCGCCGCCGGATACTGGTAGATCACCGCCATGATCCGCACGACCGTTGCCAACATCAGAGGTCGGATCGATCTCGGCCTTCGGTTCATCCTCCGGCCGCACGAAGCCTCGCTCGATCTTGAGCTCGCCGCTGGCGCCGAGCGACACGAAGACACCGCCTCGGGCGACCTCCTGTGGCTCGAACACGTACGGACGGTCGTTGAGCCGGTCGAGTTCGCTGCCGAGCTCTTCCAGCTTCCGTTCGGTCGCTTCCGAGTACTCGCTTGCCTCCGAATACTCTGCGTCGAGCTTGTCGTATTTGGCGCGGGTGGCGTCATAGCGTGCCAGCTCATCTTCAGTCATTTCGGCCTGCTCGCCGTAGAAGCGGCGCAGGCCGGACGTGTGGCCGTAGGGGAAATCGAAGGCCGCTTCGACCCATTTCCAGCCTTCGCTCACCTGGATCGCCTCGGCGTCAGTCTTGAGCTTTTCCATCACGAGCTGCTCGAGCAGCGCCGGATCCTGCAGCCAGCCACCCTGATCCTGGTCGAACAGATCGCGCATGGTCACACCGCCTGCGGCCTCGTAGGCTTCGATACCGACATAGACGGCGCGGCGGTCGCTGGCGCGGATCGCGGTTTCGGTCAGCAGCCGGCGGATGTAATAGGGCTCACGACTATGCGAACGGGAGACCGTGTCCCAGACCTGCTCCTGGCGGACGTGGTCGTTGGTGATCGAGAAGGCCATGATCTGCTCCAGCGTCATCTCGTCCTCGGCATAGAGGTCGAGAAGCCGCGGCGAGACGGAAGCCAGACGAAGCCGCTGCCTGACGGTCGCGACCGAAACGAAGAAGCGCGCGGCGATCTCCTCCTCGCCAAGCCCCTGCTCCCGCAAGGTCTGGAAAGCACGGAACTGATCGAGCGGGTGCAGACTGACGCGCTGGACGTTTTCGGCGAGCGAGTCCTCGAC
>NZ_MRDL01000014.1 GCF_002008365.1 Rhizobium leguminosarum bv. viciae USDA 2370 | reverse complement strand
CGCCGAACCCGCCTTCCTGAAGGACCGGCTGGAGCTGCTGGCGCACTACCTCCAACTAGCCGAGGATCGGCTGCAGCAGGCCGATGTCCATGCCATCGCGAGTATATTCAAGGCGTTGGGCAATGCGCAGTTGTTGGACGATCTCGGTGCGCTGGCAGGGCCGGGGCTGGACAGGCTCGAGGTGTTACGCGCCGCTCCCGAATTTAAGCTCGACAACAACCTGGAGACGATGGGCAATCTTTGCGCCTCCCTGCTGCCACTAGCTCGCAGCCCGAAGACGGTGTTGCGCTGGCACCGCACGTCGGCGCTGAACCTGCTCAACGCCATCCAGCCGGTGGTGGAACACAAGATCGATGCCCATCTCAATCTAGGCCAGGCCGAGCGCACCAGCGGCGCCAATGCAAGCCGCTGCCCGGCGCTTTCGATCTATCAGGTGCTCAAGACCCGGGCGGTGCTGGAGAGGCACTACCGGCTGCCCTTTGTCGAGGGCGACAAGCTCGCCTTGCAGGCCAGGCAGCAAGAGCTGCACGGCAAGACCAGGCAGATCCTGGACAGTGCCCGCGCCCTCATCTACGCCGACCTTTCCTACAGGAGCTGGAGCGTGATCGCCGAGATCGAGGCGAAGGAGCCGCTCGAAGCGCTCGACACCTTCATTGCGCGGAACGCATCGATGGTCCAGGCCCAGCATGCAGCCGCCAGCTTCGATGTCCATCGGGTCCTTCAGGCCATGGACCACGAGCCGAGACCGCCGCAAGGCGATGCCGGACTGATGCGGCTGCAGGTGGTCGACATCCAAGGCCGGCCGCTGGCCAGCGAAGCCGAGTTGCGCTATTCCATTTTCCACCGCTTGACCTCGGGCGCGGTGAAGGTGGTGGCGGTGCAGCTAAAGGGAACTCCGACTGCCGCCATGCTGACACGCACGTTCGCCGTGGAGGGCGTGCCCTACCGCATGGACCTGTTCGGCGGCAGCAAACTGAAGCCGCCGAAAAAGACCCTGAACCAGCTTGCCTCTCAGCTGCCCTTGGCGGCCGAAGAGGCCCCAAGCAGCAAGCTTTTGGCGATCCCCTATGCCGAGACTGCTCCGGGTACGGCCTTTGAGCAGCTGTCGCGGGCCTGGGCGCCGTTCAAGGAAGCCTATTACTATACCCAGCGCCGCGGATTTGCCGCGCCGCCGACCATGCCCGACGTTGGCCCGCAGGATTATGCGCTGGAAGGGTGCTTCAAGCTGTCCCTTCTGCCCGACCGCCCCGCAGGCGCAGTGCATCCCTTCCGGTTCGAGGGGCGAGACGGCGAGATCGCCTTGCGGCCGCATGACGGCTGCGGCTTCATCAAGGCCTCGCTGGCCGAGCGCATGCCGGCCATTGCCCGGGCTCGCCACGATGCTCCCGAGCGGATGCCCGCCTTTGCCGATAAAAGGCAATCGGCGGTACCGCCCTCGGCGCTGCAACATTATCCGCGCAGCGTCGAGGTGGCACAGGAGACCCGCGAGAAGGCTCTGGCTTGGCTCGAAACCCATCAAAACCTCACCGCCGAGGAGCTGTTCCGGACGGTCACGGGCGGGCATATCGAAGGTTCGGGCGCTATCGCCGTGCCGTCCAGCGACGAATGCCTGCATGTGCCGACGGGCAAAAGCAAGACCTTGACCCGTGACGCTGGCGTGCTTGTCGGACGCTCCCCCTATGATAAGCCCGACCTGCGCCCGTTCGGCGCCGACCGGGTCAGGTCGGCCCGCGATGGCGATCGGACCGCGGCGTTCCTGGATCAGTGCGTGGCCTTCCAATACAGCTTCAACGTCGCGCACAGGTCGGGGGCTGAGCTTGCCGCCGACGATCCGACCTTCTTTGCCAAAGGCATCTTGATCGTTGTGCCCGACGCAATGTGGCCGGCGGATTTCATCGATCGCGGGGTGGTGATGTCTGCCGAGGACGTAAAGTGCCATTCGCGCTGGCTGGAGGAAAAGGACCGGGTCAAGGCCGACACCGCGCTCGACTGCGTCGGTATCCTGCAGGCGACGGAGGTGTTCGCGCCCGGCTCTTTGGTTGCGGTTCCGACCGCCGAACAAAAAAAGCTCGACGGCGATTTTGACGGCGACGCCGTCGTCATCATCGGCGACCGGCCTCGCCTTTACGAGCATGTGCGCCAGTTCGACGCGCAGCTGCAGGCGCGCGGCATCACCTCGATGAAGCCGCCGAAGTCGCACACGCCGGCCATTGAGAAAGGCGGCTACCAGTTCAGCCGGTCCAAGCAGATCCTGTCGGCCACCGGGGCGGTGCTGGAGACCTACAGCTGCCTGCAGCGCAACATGCTGGCGCAGCCGCTGGAGGCGCGACGCCAGTTTGCCGAGCGTGCCATCTTCGGCACCTACGAGGGCATTCATCCTGAGCTCAAAGCCGACATCCGCGCACTGTTGCAGGAAGATCGGCCGGATGGCCAGACCCTCCATGAGCTCATCGCCGGGGTGGGGGAAGACAGCAAGGCCGCCAGACATCCGGTCGCCCGCGAACTGGCGGCCTTGCTAATGGCCGAGCTCCAGGACTGGAACCTGCAGCTCAATAGCGAGCCAGCTCATGAGCAGTCGGACGTCAAGCAACAGTTAGCGCGTTCCGCAGCTTCAACCGGCGCGAAGCCTGCCTTCAGCGCCGACGCCGGCGCGCTCTTCCCCAAACTCAGGGAATCCTATCCGGCAACCGCTGACGCCAGGAAGCGCATCGACTTCCTGCTCAACCACTACCAGCCGCGCATCGATCCGCGGCCCGACGGCTACAACCCGGACGATCTGCATGAAAGCGCCATCAATTTGTTGAGTCTCGGCATCAAGGTTGGCACGGACGCCTACAAGTCCGATACCGGTGCGCTGGTGTTCAAACAGAAAACCGCCGAATTGCAGCGGCTCTTGGAGGGGAGGCGGGGCTTCAAGTCGGCGCCCTATGTCAAGGCGCAGGCGGCAAAGCTCCACCAGGGCCGGTTCGACGTCGATCGCAGCCTGGCGGATCTGGAGGACAACCCCACCCTGGCGGCCTCGGTCATGGAGGCCTCGATTGGAGTCGCCGTCGAAAGGGACATCCTGCCCCGCGCATTAGCAATCTCGGCCGACGACGACCCCGCCAGCAGGATAACGCTGAGCAGCGAACAGGCCCTGGAGCGCGCCAGGCTCGAAGCCGCCCCCGCCGAAGCGCAAGAAAGCGCGATTACCGAAACTGTGCATGCGGTTGCTGAGCTTTTGCGGCAGGACGGCATCGAGGTGAAGGTGCCGCATCTTGACCAACGGTCGCGCGGGCAGGTCTGGATAGGCGACGAGTTGACCGGCCAGAGCGTGAGCTCGGCGCCGGAGGCCCAACTGGTCCCCAATGCCGTGCGCCATGTCTTCGAGATCCCGGACGAGACATTTACGCGGGCCTTCAGGAAGGCGGCACTGGCCTTCGAGGAGCGGGACTGCAGCGAGGTCGAGACCACCAACTGGTTCATCAGGATGGACACGCCGCGGTTACGGGGCGTTCACACGGCGTTCAGAACCGCGCAGAACTATCGCTTCGAGGTCGAGTTCCATACGCCGGCCAGTTACCGGGCCGAGCGCGCGCAGAGCGAAGGCGAGCTAGTCCCCGTTCCCCGTGGTGCCTGGGACATATTACACTTTAGCTCGTCAGCAGAAAGCAGGTCGAGGGCGGCAGGTACCTCCAGATCGCTCACCGTCGCAAGACAAAAGATTGCGGTCGCTCGCTCGCCGCAAGCCGGCGAGATCCTCGCGGCCCTCGGTACGCGGCCGGTCGTGCTCGTCGGCATGCCGGCGAGCGGCAAGTCGACCATCGGCGCCAAGCTTGCCAAGGAGTTGGGGTTGGAGTTTGTCGACATCGATAAGCGTATCGCCGCCGAGCACGGCGATTTGACAGAGATGTTCGCCGAGCACGGCGAGGGGCACTTCAGGGACCTGGAGGCCGAGGAGCTCGCCAAGTGCCTGGAGAGAGGGCCCGTCGTCATCGCAACCGGCGGTGGCTGCTTTGCCGAGGAGTCGAATCGAGCCCTGATCCTTAATAAGGCGAGGTCGATCTGGCTCGACACCGAGCCTAAAAAGCTCCGCGGGCGCCTCAAGAGCGACACCAACCGGCCGCTGCTGCAAGGCGCCGACATCGAGCAGAAGGTTGACCAGCTGTACGAAGAGCGCAGACCGTTCTACCAAATGGCCGATATCAGATTTGTCCCGCCTCAAAAAAACAAGAAGGACGCGCGCATTTGCGTGGAGGAACTCTACGCTTTCCTGTGCAGCGACAGAGAAGCCGCACTGCCAGCTACCGAGATATCACATGTCTCCGCTACTTCCGGCACCGCCATCGGCATGTCCCCAACAGCGCAGCGCATGCACGATGATCATCCCAATCGCGGGGAGGGCGTCGGGGAAACCATTCAGGCGCCGGCGGCACCATTGAGTGAAGCGGAACGGCCGCCGCCCCTCGACTCCCTCACCGCCGCCCCGCAGCCTTTGCTAGCCGGCAGTAACGCACGAGCGGATTTAGCGTCTTCCACGAGAAGCAGAGAACGCCCAAGTCGAGGTCGATAAGCTTTTAGCGGCGTTGTCACGTTGTTTAAATGTGGCCACGTGAGGCCGAGCCTGCGCTTTTCAGGCAGGGCGTGCACTCACGGCTTCCCACGCGGCCATTGCCTGGCGTCGATGGGTTCGAATTTGTGCCGCGGAGCGGTTGGTCTGGGATGGGAGGAAGAGGTTTCGGACGGCGGAGAAGATCGACACGAAATGTTGCAATGAGCCAACCGACCGGACCCTGTCGCCTTCGCTCCCGTTTCGACTGGGAGGCGCTCTCGCCGTTGGCGTGGGTCCACCAGCAGCCGCACGATGGGTGCCGTCAACGCCTGTGGTGTTCCTTCGGACAACGTCTGCCATTGCGGCATCGCTGGTGTCTTCCCGCTGTGCGCGCTCGAGAACAGATCGAACTAATATGTCGTAAACTGGCGTCGCATGTGGCATGGACATCTCACTGACTCGTTTCGTCAAGGATCAATGCTGCGCTCATATCCGCGCCTTGTGAGGGAGTGCCTGCCTCTTCCAGCAACTTTGCCAAAGCCAGCAGGCAAGCAAAATTGGCATACGCAATTGGTAAGGCCAACCACCTCGCACTCAGTGTCCGGTCAAACATCCACACCGGGACTTCGAGCAACCGGCATGACGTTGAACCCGAAAGGCTGCAGCGGAACACAGCAGACCCTTTGTCCACCAATCCATGGATATGGATAAGCCGGCCAGACCAGGGATGCCACGGATATAAAAGCTCACGAACCTCGGTCCCGTGGGTGTTCCGTCGCCCCGCTGTACAACACGCTTCACACGCATAAAGCTTTGGCATATCGGTAAACGAGCGAGTTCTCAAACCGTCAAACAGAAATCTGATCCTGTCTGGTTTTTATGGGCCAACTCCACGCGCTGGGACTCACACGGAAGCAAAGAGGTGACGACTGTGTTTCCACTTAAGGCTATTACGCTGGTTTCGTTGCTTAACGCAAATTGTGATGTCGCAGCGATCGAAATCGGAAAACGCCCATTAATCGTGATGGTCGCAAATGCCTCGGATGAGCGCAGCAGGGGACTCATGCGCAGGCGAGTTCTTAGCCCGTTCGACGGCATGATATTTGCCTACGATTCCCCTCGCCATGTGCGGTTGTGGATGCAAGATACTCCGCTCCCACTGGACATGTTATTCTTCGATGGTAATGGTCGACTGGTATCGCTGCATCGCAACGCTGTGCCCTTGGATCAAGCTCCAATCGACGGCGGGAGTAATGTGCAGTACGTAGTTGAACTCCAGGCCGGCGGGCACCCTGATATATCGGCGGAACCTAACATACTTGAGCTAAACGCATGCAACGGCATTCTTGTTGATGAGCAGCTGCGAAATAGGACTAGGTGACGGACAAACGGCGTGCGAGCGGGGCTGCAGGGCCCGGCGAATGTCTTAGAAGGTGCTCCCGATTTGTTTTTGGATTCATACGACCGCGACCAAACAAAGTGACAACGCCCGTCCATCACATTAGCCCCTCGTGCGATCGATGCTCGACGCCTGGCATGATATCCCGCTTCGCCGCAATGTAGGACCGAAGCTTGTCGGTGATCGTCACACGCGGCGAACGGCCTTGTCCGGGCAGGGGCGCCACGCGGCTTCCGCCATTGCGGCTCATATTTGGTCGCCGATCCATCCAAAACGCATCGCCTAGAGCGTATCCGGAATTAGTTGAATCGGAAGGGATTCCGTTTTTGGATGTTTTGTGATTCAAGATGCTGGCTGGAGTGGAGGCCAGCATCGAATGACACGACCTCTTTCCAATGATCTTCGTGAGCGTGTTGTTGCTGCAATCGAAGCCGGTGAGAGCTGCCGGTCGGTTGCGGCGCGGTTCGGTATTGACGTGTCTTCAGCGGTAAAGTGGTCGCAGCGTTATCGTTCGAGCGGACCGTGGCGATGGACTGTGCGCTCGGATATCCCTCGATGCCGTCTCAGCCAAGTCTGGAAAGCAGCAATTTGGACCTCGTGATGGTCCACACCTGGCAACTCATGTGTCGGCGGCGTCACCGCCCCGTATTCCACCAGGAAACCGACAAACCGGCGTACACGATTGACATATTTGGCCGATAGAAGATCGGTTTGCCGGCTGCCAGGGCAACGGCATCGGTGCTGCGCAAAGCGGCGAACGACATCGTCGTCAATCTTAGTGATGGCAATCTTCGTGCTCTGTAGCCATTGTCCAAAATGACGGACCGAAGCTTCGTAGCCTGACACAGTCAGGCGGGTATGTCCCAAGTTCAACAATTGGCTCGTGAACGCCTCTAAGAACGCGCGCAATTTGCCTGGGTCCATCAGTTGCGTGCATTCTGGTAGAACTTCCGTCGATTTTGGCACGGGTGGTCTCCTCTCGATGACAAAAAGAACGTCTCGAGACGACAACAATTATGCCGAGTGGGAAAGGCTCATGAGCGATCTAAGCTATTGGACAAAAACTAGGAAGCAGCTTGAGCCGCGGCGGACTCCACATAACTGCACGCTTCACATAATTGCGGAAGTCGATGGGATGGCTGGCGAGGAATACTTTTACACCCGCGGGGATCATGCCGTAAGCGTCCGGTGAGGGCCGTCTTGCGAGGTTGAGACGAACATCGGAAGTCCTAGTGCAAACACTAGGAGTAGTCCTATGACGAAGCATCAGATTGAAGTGATCACGTCTGTCGAGCGCCGACGGCGCTGGTCTCAGGAAGATAAAGAGCGGCTCGTTGCAGCCTGTCTCGAGCCAGGTGCGGTGCTTTCCGAGATTGCGCGATCGGCCGGTATCCATGTCAGCCAGCTCTTCCGTTGGCGCAGGGAGCTTTGCCAAATCGAGGAGCCGAGGACGGAAACAGCGAGCACGTTGGTGCCGGTGGTCGTGTCCGAGGCCGCGCTTCCAGCCTCGCCTATTCCCTCGGGGCCACCCGCCCCATCGCAGTCCCGCCGGAAGCGCAGCGATGTGACGATTGAACTCGGTCGGGACCGTCGTATCCGCGTAGACAGCGACATCGACACGGACGCGCTGGGCCGCATTCTCGATGTCGTGCTGGGGCGGAGATGATCCCGGTTCCGAGTGGTGTGAAGGTCTGGCTGGCGACCGGTCACACGGACATGCGCAAAGGCTTCCCCGGTCTGTCGCTGATGGTGCAGGAGACGCTGAAGCGCGATCCGATGTGCGGACATCTGTTCGTGTTCCGGGGGCGCGGTGGAGGTCTGATCAAGGTGATCTGGCATGACGGACAAGGAGCCTGTCTGTTCACGAAGAAGCTGGAGCGCGGCCGCTTCATCTGGCCGTCAGCCGCTGACGGCACGGTGGTGATCACACCGGCCCAGCTCGGTTATCTCCTCGAAGGCATAGACTGGCGGATGCCGCAAAAGACCTGGCGGCCAACATCGGCAGGATGAGCAAAAGAACTGGAATGGCGGACTCGAATATGATTCCATCCTGCCATGAGCGACGCGACTGATGAGCTTCCGGACGACCTTGCCAGTGCGCTTGCACTGCTGGCCGAGGAGCGTGCCCGGCGTATCACTGCCGAGGCAGAAGCTGCGACCGCCAAGGCGCAAGCCGCCAGCGCAAAGGCGCTCGTGACGCATTCCGAAGCGCTGATCGCGCGGTTGAAGCTGGAGATCGAGAAGGTTCGCCGCGAGCTTTACGGCAGCCGGTCAGAACGCAAGGCGCGACTCCTCGAACAGATGGAACTGCAGCTCGAGGAGCTGGAGGCTGACGCTGGCGAAGACGAACTGGCGGCAGAGGTTGCGGCCAAAGCCTCGACGGTCAGGGCTTTCGAGCGCAAGCGTCCATCACGGAAACCATTCCCTGAACATCTGCCGCGCGAGCGTGTCGTTATCGCGGCCCCGGCGAGCTGCCCTTGTTGCGGTTCGGGCAAGCTGTCGAAGCTGGGCGAAGACATCACCGAGACCCTGGAGGTCATCCCACGTCAGTGGAAGGTGATCCAAACGGTGCGGGAGAAGTTCACCTGCCGCGAATGCGAGAAGATCACCCAGCCACCAGCTCCTTTCCATGTGACGCCGCGGGGCTTTGCCGGGCCCAGCCTTCTGGCGATGATACTGTTTGAGAAGTTCGCGCAGCATCAACCGCTGAACCGCCAGAGCGAGCGCTATGCCCGTGAGGGTATCGGCCTCAGCCTGTCGACGCTGGCAGATCAGGTCGGCGCTTGCGCCGCGGCGCTGAAGCCACTCCATTCGTTGATCGAAGCGCATGTCCTGGCTGCCGAGCGGCTGCACGGTGACGACACCACAGTGCCGATCCTGGCGAAGGGAAAGACCGATACGGGTCGCATCTGGACCTATGTCCGAGATGACCGGCCGTTCGGCGGGCAATCGCCGCCGGCGGCTCTCTACTATGCTTCGCGAGATCGACGACAAGAGCATCCCGAGCGCCACTTGAAGACCTTCACCGGCATTCTGCAGGCTGATGCCTATGGGGGCTACAATCCGCTGTTCAAGGTAGACCGCGATCCGGGGCCGCTGACGCAGGCGCTCTGCTGGTCGCACGCGAGGCGCAAGTTCTTCGTGCTGGCCGACATCGCCACGAATGCCAAACGCGGCAGCCGCGCCGCGCTGATCTCGCCTATGGCGCTGGAAGCCGTCAAACGGATCGATGCGCTGTTCGACATCGAGCGTGAGATCAACGGACTTGCCGCCGGCCAACGCCTGGAGCACCGTCGCAAGGGCAGCCTGCCGCTTGTCGGCGAACTGCACCGCTGGCTTCAAACCGAGCGGGCAAAACTGTCGCGCAGTTCTCCCGTCGCCGAGCCGATCGACTACATGCTGAAGCGCTGGAACGGCTTCACGTCCTTCCTCGATGATGGCCGGATTTGCCTGTCCAATAATGCTGCCGAGCGGGCATTGCGAGGCTTTGCTCTCGGAAGGAAGTCATGGCTCTTCGCCGGATCGGATCGCGGTGCCGATCGTGCCGCCTTCATGGCCACGCTGATCATGAGTGCCAAGCTCAACGACATCGATCCGCAGACCTGGCTTGCTGACGTCCTGGCCCGCATCGCCGACACGCCAATCAGTAAGCTGGAGCAATTGCTTCCGTGGGATTGGCAGCCGCACGGACTGAACGCTCAAGCAGCCTAACCTGCGGCCTTCACCGGATGCTTACATCATGCCGAACGAACCGCCCGGATCACGCGCTGCAGATGCGCCTCGTCGGCATGCCGGCCCGCCTGCACGACGATATTGCCAATGCCGATTTCAACGATGGGGTCAGGGCCGGACACACAGCTCTGCGAATCCGTTGTCTCTGCTGCTTGCCCAGGCTCATCACTGCCCAACAGTTCTCTGCGCCAGCGATAGAGCTGAGAAGGCAGTATCCCGATTTGCCGCGCGACTGCCGAGACGTTCACACCCGGGTGACAGGCTTGCTCGACCGCCGTGGCCTTGAACTCGTCAGACCAGAACCGCCGCAACTGTCGCGGCGAGCCGTCAAGACGATCGGCACCGCCTCGATCATCCGCATCAATCCAAGGCTAGCCGCAGGCCTAGACATAGATCCTCACACTCAGAGAAGTCGTATGTCCGGAATACTCCGCCCAGCATCATCCACGCCAGATGGGGTCTCCTTGCCGCTTACCGATACGGTGCCCCGGATACAGCTAATCTCTCTCGACAGGAAGTGCTAATACATAGCCGCGACCTCTCTGGGTTAATATCATCTGTGGCGAGCTCGCATCCACTTCGAGTTTTTTTCGGAGCCTCAAGATCTGAACATCAATGCTCCGGTCAAAAATGTCTTCATGAACCCGAGTTGATTTTAGCAGATGCTCGCGAGCCAACGGAATCTGAGGTTTATCTAATAAGGCCACGAGCAACGCGTGTTCGACTTTCGTCAGCTGAACCGCCTCGCCTCTCGGATTATGGAGCTCGTGAGTCTTGGGGCGAAGTTTCCAGCCACCAAACCGGTAGGTAACCCCAGCTCGCTTCCGACGGCAATAATCGCTCTCTTGGCGCCTAAGCACCGCGTTTATCCGAGCTAAAAGTTCCCGAAGGCCGAAGGGCTTTGTAACGTAGTCGTCAGCGCCCAAATCGAGCCCTTTGATGCGATCGATCTCTTCCTTGCGCTGCCCGCTGGCAACAATTATCGGCACGTCAGATCGTTCGCGAAGTTCCCGTAATACTTGAAGCCCGTCTTCAGAACCGAGCACAAGATCCAAGAGAATCAGATCAGGTGTTCTAGCCTCGACAAACCGGAGCAGTCCTCGTCCGGTTGCCGAAGAAAAGACTTTCATACCCTTCTCCCGAAGATAGTCAGACACCATAGCAATCACCTCGGTGTCATCATCTACAATCACAATCGTAGCGGCAGCCTGAAGGGGCATTGTAGCAATTCCTTCTAAAGTTCACTCTCGGATGACATATCTGATGGATAGGTGAGTTGGCAGAATTGTAGCGGCGTCTGCAGTCCGAGTGGCTGTCGCGGTGTCACTGGATCTTTCGATGACGTTCCGCGATCTTGCCATCCGGTTGTTCCCGTAACTTGATCCAGCCATCGGCCGCGCAGGTCCCCCTTTCGAATCGTTGTTGCGTCGAATGTCGGCCTCTGCCGAGCGCTCTTTTCAAACCTCCGCAGCCGAGCAGTTGCTGCACGGTAAGAACAATTCAAAAGTAGTGCCTTTGCCCAAACTGCTGTGAACGTCGATGGCACCACCCCAGGACCCGACGGCACGCTGCACCAAGGCCAGTCCCAATCCTGAGCCGCCTTCCCTCGATTTTGTCGTAAAAAATGGATCGAAAATACGCTCTAAGAACGAAGGGGAGATGCCACGACCTGTGTCAGAGACACTCAACCGCGCATATTCGCCGCGCTCTAGCCGTCCACTAGACAAGCCGCGCGCAGAGATCTGTTCAACATTGTCAAGGTTAACTGTAATTGTCCCGCCTGCCTTCATAGCTTCGGCAGCGTTCCTGCAGAGATTAATCACCACCTGTTGTAGGGTAATCGCTCTTCCGTCTAGCCAGACCGCGCGATTAGGAAGATTGGTTTGAATCCGACCAGAAGACGGAATGCATAATTCCAAATCTGGTAGGATCTCTCTGATGGCCGCTGCGGCGTCGAAGCTACTGAACCCCTTATCCCACATGTCAGACATCAGAATCCGTTCAACGGCGCGTTTTGCTCGATCACCAGCGTCACGAATTCGCTCTACGTACATGCGCGAGGACGATCCCGATCTCAACGCCTCTGCGGCCATCTCTGCATAGCCGACAATCGGCGTTAGAAGATTGTTAAACTCGTGGACCAGAAGCCCCGCGAGTACATGCCCGTCCGCGAATGCCTCTGCCGCCGCCGGGACGTCCGCTTGCGCTCGCTTTGAAGAGAAGTGTGGTATGGATGAGATGTTCTTCATTGTTTCGCCTCTCCGCTATCATTGATCCGGTGACCATATGTCGCTCATCTTGTGTCGGATCAAACATCCTGCGAGCCTTGGCAAAGGATAGTACTTGGGGCGACATCCCAGCGAAACGAATTCGCGAAGATGCCTTTCCGTCCAGCACCTGTTCTATCGACAGCGAGATCTGGCGGAGTGGTTCGTCAACAAGGTTAAAGAGTTCAGGGGAATCAAAACAAAGGCATTGAGCGGTGCATCGCGCTATGCCGCAAAGCCCTGGATGTGCCATATCTGGGACGATGATCATTCCTCCTCTTGTGAAGGGAGGTAAATCTCAAGCACCCCGCGGGACCCATTGAGCCGTCCGACCTGAACCACCAGGTCGATTGTGCGCCTAGCATACGTGAGAACCTCGCCATGGGTAAGTCTAATCCCCGAGCGCATCACCATTAGCGCGAGGCGGTCAAATGCTAGCGTGGGGCTATCAGCATGGATGGTAGTGATGGCCCCAGGGTGACCGGTGTTGATTGCTTCGAGAAAGTCATAGGCCTCTACGCCGCGGATTTCTCCGACAATGATGCGATCCGGCCGCATGCGCAGGCAGCTTTCAAGCAGCTTGGAAGGCATCCGTTCTGACTTGTCCTTCCTGTCGGATATCAACCCCACTTGGTTGCGATGGGGTGGGAAGAGCTCCTGCGCGTCCTCAATGGTGATCAGGCGTTCATTGTGGTCCATCATGGAAATCAGCGAGCGCGCCACCGTTGTTTTGCCCGAAGAGGTGCCACCGGATACCAGCACGTTGAACCTCTCCTCGATTGCCTGCCGGAACAGACCCTGCAGGTCGCCGTCGCGCGCAATCTTAGCAATCGCCCTGTGTCGGAGGCGGCGCTGCGCATCGACGCTTACCTGTCCGCCGTTGACGAAGCCGATATCCTTCGTCGCCAGCGCGTGTGTTAAGTATTTGCGGATCGACAACGATACGCCGAATTCGATCGCGGGTTCGACCACGATTTGAACGCGCAGTGGGTGCCCCCAGACCATGACCCGGCCGGAAACAATCGGATGCAAGGCGCCAAGTGTGTTGCGGGTGTCGCCGGCAAGCTGCGTACCTAGCCGCTTAATGGCATGGGGCGACAGCGGCACGTCGATCTCGTGCATGTATTCGGCACCCGCGGCTTCGATGAAGATTGAGCCGTTTGGATTGATCACAAGCTCGTTGACGCGGTCATCGACCAGAAACTCTCTCAGAGGGCTCAGATATTGCTCCACGTAGGAGATTTCGCGATTCTTCGGAACATAATTCATCTGAATACAAGATCTCGATTTACGAAAACCCGGACCTCCTCACCTTGCGGAATTTTAATGGCCGGCGGTAGCGAAAGATACTTATCAAGGACGCCGCTTGCCTGGTCGCTCGCAGTGTCACGCATCTGTCCCGCGACCTGGCCGCCGCCAACCTTGGAGGTCGTGCCGGATTCAGACTGGCTGTTGCGGTTGGACAGTATCGAAGGAAGGGTGGTGATGGCGCTGATGAGGATGGCGACCCCGAATTTCGTGCCATAGCGGTTGTTCACATTACCTTCCGTGCCCGACCGGCCAAGTGTGTCCGCGCCGGTGGAACCAAGCGCGATCGATTGTCCCGAAGGCGTAATCGCTCGGTTCCATGCAATCAGGACGCGCCTCTGAGCGAGGTTGACGTCGTTGTTGAACTCACCGATCAAAATGGTTCCAGAGGGCATCAGAACGCGCGTTCCATCAAATGAATAAACAGGTTCCATCACCTGTGCACGAATATTACCAGGCAGCTCTGTATCGATCGCGGTTTCGAGCACGGCTGAGATAATGGTTCCTTGCACCACTGTGCGCGAGGGATCAGGCAGCCGCCGCGAAACAGACGTCTGGAACGTGCTACTGGCGGCCGTCTTTAGGAACCGCGCGTTTTGGTTCCGGTCAGTCGCCGATTTATCGCTCTCAGTGGTCACGCCGGCAGGCCCATCAGCCGCGTCGACCACCACCGAATTGGATTCACGCTGCATCTTGTCGAGCTTCTGGCGCTCCTTGAGCTCACCCGCCTCTTCGGCGCGTTGGCGCTCCTCTTCCGCTCGCTCGGCAGCGGCTCTCAACCGGGCGTTTTCTTCGGTCATTGCCTTGCGCTCATCTTCAAACTGCCGCTTCGTATTCTCGTTATAGCGGGTAATGAGCGCCTCAATTTCTCCAGAGGAGACGCTGCCTTGTTTCTTGCGCTCGAGTTCAGCAATCTGATCCTGTAGCGCCTTGATCTTTGCCTTCCAGGCCGCGTTAGGATCTAACTCCTTCTTTTCAGGTTCCGTGCTCGCAGGTACGGCGAAATCGAGATGAACTGGTCGATGAGAATCTTTCTCAACTTCCATATCGACCTTAGAAACCGCCTGGTCGTTGTCGCGGCCGATCCCCAGGACCTTTAGGGCAGCCGTCGGCCCAGCGACCGCGAAGAACAATACCGCGGACCCTCCCATCAAGCACGCCGACATTATGAGCCTTGCATTTTTTGCGCCACTCGTACCACGGGTCTGTCGTGCGCGGCGAGCGTTGACGAGCCCGCTTCGTTCCCTTGCACTTTGTCCAGAGTCCGTCGACTCGGCGCCGTCATCGCGAATAGGGCCAATGCTGTGATCGTTTTCCGACATGGCTCGCCTTTCATCTAACTGTGACGTTTCTGTTGAGCCGCGTCGGGCCGGTACGACCGATGCACACGGACTCGTTGCCTATACGCAGGATCCAGTAATCGCTCGTTCCATCAACGATGATCTGGTTTGCATTGGTGCGGGAGTTGATCAGCTGTTCCTCGTTGCCCGGCCCCACCTTAAAAACGGCCGGACGAGGAGCGCCTTCAGGCAGGAAGAACATCGTCTGCCGGCCGTCGTCTTGGACCCAGCGTGGTCGAAATGCGGCGTCACCCGAGAACAGGTAGTCCGCGCGAAGGCGGTCCGGTCTCAAGGAAGCGTCGCTATTCTGCTTCGGCTTCTCGTCGTCTGCATAGGTGAAGATCAACCGAAAGAGGGGTGCAGCATTACCACCGCCCGTGAATTCACCGATGGAACGAAGCTCAAATGTATAGACCCGTCTGTTGGTATAGATGGTCATGTTGGTCGTGGCCGAGGGAACCTTCGGTTTGATGCTCACGACGTTTCCGGCCTTGAGCTTAACCACTTCCCAGGATGCACTGTCGCCGATAAGGATAGACTCGACTTCCTCGCTCTGCGAAAGCTGCAGCGCTGTAACCGATTTGAGATAGAGGTCGAGCCGATAGACATTGTTTTCATTGTAGGCGAAACGCTGAATGCGCGGATCGCTGGCCGGCGCTGCCGCCGCGGGTTTTTGTCGTAGCGCGGAGACGGATTCGGTCGCGGAGGTGGGCGCTTGATCGGCGAGGGCCGCGCCCGCACTCAGAAGTAGCAGAACTGCGGTGTGCTTGAACATGGTGTCGGTACTTCCCGTGCTGGAATTCTAGCCGTTAGTTTCGGCATCGATCCGGTATGACAGGACGATAAAGCCGAGGGGATTCTTCCAAACCTCCCCGAGCTTGGCACCAACCTTCGGTTGGAACGAATAGCCCACAGTCGCCTCAAAGCTGCGCTCGGCTGTTTCTCGGCCCTTCTCCTCGCGGATCTTGGTGATACGCACCCGCGCGAGTTCGGGTGCGTTGCGATGGGAAACCGGGTTGATAGAAATCGATTTTACGGTTACCCGGACACGCGCGCCTGTTCCGTAGATCGTCGGCGGATATTGTGGCGAGTTGGACGTCCACAGCTGGGCCAATGTCTCAGCAGCATTATCCTTCGAACGCGCCATGACGTCCAGAATGCGAGTGCTGTTGTCGGCCTGGTCGTAGGTCTCGCGGTCGACGACATATGATACAAGCGCAGCCTGCGCCACTGCATCTTGCTGATCGAGGGAGGCTGGGCGAACTTGCACCAGTTTTTCCGCCTGGCCCGTGGTCTTGTCGACCATCACCACAAAAGCTTTGGTGTCTTTGAGCGGGAGGATTGCCAGGAGGCACCCCAACGAGAGGAGTGCCGCGCCGATCGAGCCGACAGCGACTTTCGCCCAGTTGTTGCGCTGCTGGCGAAGTGTGAAGAATATTTCCTCCTCATAGGCGTTTTGAATATTCGTCTTGGCCATGTCGACACCGATACTATTGAAATGCTTGACTGATGGTAGGGTTGATCGTCCCTGCGTGTTTCGGCCGGCTTCCCGCCGGAACTAGATGCGTGTGGAGTGGGACCCAAGGAGCAGGGTTGGAAGCGGACGCCTGAGATATAGCCCCTAACGGCTGCGAGCCGCCGCTGGACGACGCGGCGTTGGACCCGGAAGCGATTCTTTCCCAAAGCTGGCTATGACTCATGCAGCCGTCGCCGCCAGTCTTCCTTGCGATCATTGGAGTGTTGGCGAAACGGCGCGAATCCGGACTTTTGGATGTCAGCAGCGGAGCCCCCCGCTCTGGTAGGGGCGACTGCGGCGACTGCTGCGCTGCCGGGAGGAAGATACTTTCGTGGATTAATCATCGATCCTAAGGCCCTAGTAGGAAAGCTCATAACGGCGTTTTGGAGCGCACTCGCGCCACTGATGCGCCCTGTCGCGCTCGTGAGACTCCCGGCCACGCTAGCGCCGCCGACCGTAACGAACGCAGACGCCAGTGCGTGCGCCATAGTCGGGATGTGGAACAGCAGGACTAAGACCGCTATCATAAAGAAGACGAAGCCGAAGTACTTGTCCTTGTCCGAACTACTTGCCCCGGACGTTGCAAGCAGATGGCCGGCGAAATAGAGAACAATTGCCATCAGACAGCCGAGAAGGAGAGGTATGATGGCAAAACCGATCACAAGGCTTACCCATCCTTGAAAATATTGCCTCGTTCCCTCCCACAACAACATCATGATGCCGAGCGGAGCCATGCTCAGAGCCACAATAAAGCCCGCTTTAGCGGTCAGCACAATCACCGCACATGTTGCAATGAATATGCCGCCGACCATGAACACGAAGCCCCCCAAGAAGATATTGCGAAGGGTCTTTCCGAGGTGTAGCATAGAGGTGTCACGAAAAAAGTCGCGGGCGATCCAGATGATGGCATGACCGAATTCGTCCATCGCTGCATAGGTCTTGGCCTCGCCGGCCCCGCTGATGTTCGCAGGATCGAGGATATCCGCCCTCAGTGTTTCGATATCCTTCGCAACCGCCTCGACGACCAGGTTCGAATACCCTTGTGTAAGACCTGTCAGGGCATCGTAGACCGGACTGAAATTACTCCAAAGGGTGGCGAAACTTAAGACTAGGATGTGTGTCACGGCCCAACTAAGGTACTTCGAGTAGTTTATGTTCTGTATCTGCAATACGTGGTTCAATGCTATGAAAAGCAGAACCACGAGATTGATCGACTCCATCAGTTTCCTGACGGGATCTGCCACGGCCGTGAACACGGCCTGCAGGTAATCGACGGTCGCCACGTCGATCTGCGTTCCTATCGATTGAATAATTCCTATGGCGTCACCTATTGAAGTCCTTAAGGCCGTCAATCCAATCTTCCGTGCCCGCTTCGCTTGCCAACATCATGAAATAGCTGCTGACGATGGAGGTGACGGCCGACTGCGTTCTTAGGCTTTCATTGGTTTGCTGCGTGAGCTCGATCACCGCGCGCGTATTGATGTCGATGCTCGTCTTGAGATCCTTGCTTGCCTGAACGGCCGCGATGTAGTCGGTTACCCGCTCCATACTCTCGTTGGCACGCTTGTAGGAGCTTTCCGCTACGGAGCCGGCGATCGCGCCCTTGGCGGCGAGCTGAGCGAGCACCTTTTTGCTGGGTAGCTCGTCATCCTTGAGCGCGAATGCTTTGTCGAGAGAGAAGGTGCTACGAAAATGGGTTAATGCTGCCAGGAGATCCGGGGGACCGTCGGCGGCGCCATTCAAGGCGCTCTCTGCCATTTCCTTGAGGCCTTCGCCGCCCTGGCGGGCAGCGACTTCGTCCGGTCCGTTCATGAGCGGTATGGTTTTTGGTCCAGTCTGCCCGTTACGAATAACATCAAGCGCCGTATTCTGGTTCTGGACTGCCGTGAACATCTGAGTAATGCCCCCGCCCATGATGCGAGACAACTGGACGAGCTTCATGATTTGTTCGATTGAAATCTGGTCATGGGTCTCCTGGACACCGGGGGGGACGTCCGGCACACCCCCAACGGCAGGTTCCGGCAGTGGAGTGACGCCGTCCTGCGCATGGGCGACCATAGCAGACCCACCCGGTTGAAAAAGAAGGATCGAAATAGCCAGTGAGCTGGCTCGAAGATGCCGTTTCATACCCATGCTCCTCTTGGAAGTCCGCTTGCGCCTTCCCACTGACAAGCGCAGTGGTTTTTGCGTTCCGCCGGCACGGACTGGCAGGAACTCAGGCAGCAGACCAGCAATTCGATCACAACTAAAAGCTTTTTCATTGCAACATCTCCATCTGAAAATCCGGTCTGTCGCGCCAGCCTGCGATCGCTTTTTCGCCGCGGCCGCCGCCAAGCACGTCAATACCTTTGCCGATCGCGACGAGATCGAAGTCGAGCACCACGCTGTCACTGCCGGATTTGAGCAGCACGAGATGGTTGTCGACATTGCTCATCTGAAGGAATGCGCTTTCCGTGGGCGTCAGATGTAGGGGGGCGAGTTCCGCCGCCGTGTTGAAAGAGCTTGTATAAACAAGCCGCGTGACGGCGCTTTCCAGAATGGCATCGCCGGCAGCGCTATTCGTGATATGAGAAACCCGCTGGGTGAGCAGGACGACAGCGACGTTCTTCTTGCGCATCGTCAGCATCCAGTCCTTCAACCGCGCCTCGAAATAGGGATCGTCGAGGAGCTTCCAGGCCTCGTCGAGGACGAGCAACGTCGGATGCTCATCCTCGACGAGCCGTTCCACACGGCGGAAGACGTAGCTTAGCCAGGCGGTGCGCACGACGTCATTGTCGAATACCTCCGTCAGGTCAAATGCCGTCAGACGATTGTCGAAGGCGAGCGGGTCTAACCCCTTTCCGCTGAACAGCCAACCGAATTGACCGGTCTCGTCCCATCGCCCGAGTCGGTTGTACAAATCTCCGTCGTCATCGGTGGCGCGAAGCTGACTGCGGAATTGCTCGAGGTTCTGCAACCGCGGATCGGCAGAGGTATTGGCTTGCACCGCGTCGCTGAGGGCCTGGATCTGTAGTGGATTGAGCTTTCCTCCGTCGTATTCCGCCAGCGCCGCCAGCCAGTCCGTAAGCCATGCCGCGCCGCGACTGTCGGCCTCTGCGCGTATCGGGTTAAAACCCGTTTCGTCACCCATCCGCACCGTCGAATAGCGCCCGCCCATGGCACGCACCGCCATTTCGAAACCGTTGTCCTTGTCGAATAGAATGGTTCGAGCGCCGAGCCTCTGGGCTTGGCTTATCAGAAACGCCGTACCAAGCGTTTTGCCTGAGCCGGTCTGCCCCAGAACGAGCGTGTGGCCGACAGTGCGCTGGCCTGGCTTTCCAGGCAGGTGGAAATTGAAGCGGAAGGTTTCGCCACGCGCAGTGGGAAATATGGTGACGGCGTCGCCCCAAGGGCACTTGTCGGGTGGGCTGCCTTTTGACTGGCCGTGCATGGCGCAAAGCTGCGCGAAGTTCTGCGAGGAGATCATCGCGGGTCTAGTCCGGTAGGCGAAATTCCCGGGATGCTGCGCAAAATATACGACGCGGGAGGAGAAATTCTCGCGAACAATCGCCGATCCCGCATCCTGCATGGCGCGCGCCACATAGGCCATGGCGCCGTCCAGCTCTTTGAGACTGTCACAGAACACAGCGACACTGCAGTGATGGTCTCCGAAGATCACCCGACCAGAGGCGACATCGTCTTCCGCCTCTTCGAGTTGTGCCATGAGCGATATGGCGGCATCTTCCGCCGCGCGCATCTGCTTTCTCACCCGGGCGATCTTGCCCTGCGCCGAAATTGGATCGATTGGAGTAAAGCTCTGAGTGACTACGGTGTCGTAGGGCAAGTTCAGCCGGTCGAGGATTCCGGGATAGGTCTCAGCCGGGTAGTCCTTGACGGAAACGATGGTTCCGAACCGGCGTCGTCCTGGATCCGTTCCTTCGCATTCAAAAACGGGACCCTGAAAGGTTATCTGCGAGCTGGCCAGAAGGTCAGCCACTGGCAGGAATTTGGTACCGGGAATAAGACTTCCGCCAGAACCGTCTATCAGAGTACGGAGTAGGCCGAGCCAACGGCCGTCGGAGACCGTCAGGCGGCTGGGCCCAGCTTCACCGACACCAACCATGCAGGTGTTGATCATCTGGTCGAGGCGCAGCGCCCGCGCTTCGACCTCATGGCGGCTGTGGACGTCCCTGCCACCGAATAGCGACAGGAACTTGGCGGTCTTCCGGGGCGGCCGGATTACCAGCGTGACCACCGTCACTCGATCTCGAAGGCCGACCATTTGCAGGTATCCTTGCCAGCGGCGATCGATTTCCTCATTGAAAGGATGGCCGTGAACCGGCGGCATCGTCGGCCGGGTCTCAACCGAAATTCGATGGACATAATAAGCGACATCGCTCCGCTGTTGTGCGATGAAGCGCGAAAACGCGTTGCACAATTCGACGGTATGGAAGCTATCGCCAGTTTCCGCATTAATGCCCTCTACAACGAAGGAACCCATCAGGTCGCCATCGCGCAACATCAACGTGACGTCGTCAACCGCGCTCAAATAGGGCAAACCGCTGACCAGCATTTCGCCTTTTTCCGAGCGTTTGAGTGCAAGGCTGCGGGCAGCTCGCGTAGCTAGCCTTTCAAGCACGGTACACCACCCCTTCGCCACGCAGAAGTTTTGGACTCATCCGCGTCCGCTGCACGGTAGCGATGAAGACACTGATGATCTGGGGATCGTACGCCGCAAGACTGCGAAGGGAGACATAGCCTACCCCGCCCGTGATCAAGACATACACGAATGAGCGCGTGATGATGAAGCCAAGCATAACCGTGGCAATCAGCACGACCAGATACCTGATCGGCAGTCCGGCGAAGCTGACCTCGCGGGTCAGTCCTATAAACAGCGGTGTACGTTCCATGAGCGTTAATCCGAAAAATGTCCTCGCCCGGTCCACGGCATGAGGAGGGGAGGCTTAGGCCCCAGCGCATCAGGGCGGCGGCGTTAGTTGGGGGTGATGCCACTTACAAAGGTTGCGGCGCCAAAAACGATGGCGATGCCGATTATGATCGACACCGCAAATGTCCATTCCATGCGGCCAGTCATGAAGGCGAAGCCGATTGCCATCACCGCCAGCGCCGATATGGCGACGCCGATCGGTCCAGTGACTGCTTCGACGATCGCTTGCAGAAAGCTCGTAACGCCGGAAAAGTCTTGCGCGGCGCTGGGATTGCTAGACAAAAGAATCATTGTGGCGATCATCGCAACGCGTTTCGGAGAGTCTTTGTTGAGGAGATATTTCCTGAGGCATCCCATCTTTTCTCTCTTTCTTAGTCAGTCTATTTGAATTGCTACGTTCAGGCTCCCGAAGAGTGTGCCACCTATGTCCTGGCGGTGGCGTCCCCGCAGTGCATCGCATTCTGGAAGCCGCGCCATGTCTAGAGTGTCGCTGGAGTTGAGCGACGCCTCCTGCGGGGCTGGGCTGAAGGGCTTCGGTTCGTGTGGAATGGCGCCCGGGGCGGAGTTCATATTGTTGAGAATGTCGGACACGTATTGCTGCGTCTCCCGGTAAGGTGGTATAACGCCGTATTTCCGCACAGCATCAGGACCGGCGTTATAGGCTGCGAGAGCAAGCTCTGATGAACCGAACTGATGGAGCATCGCCGTAAGGTATCGCGCGGCGCCCTCGAGATTGTCCCGGGCCGAAAGGACGTCGCAAACGCCGAGTTCTCGGGCGGTGTCTGGCATCAACTGCCCCAGTCCTTTGGCGCCTGCAGCGGATATGGCTTCGGGATCGAAGTTGCTTTCCCGCTGAATCATCGTAGCGAAAAGCAATACAAACGATTCCCGGTCCAGCCTTGAGCGTGCTACCCCGGCGGCACCTGCATACCTGCGACCGACCTCGAGTGTCAGCCTTCGCATGCGGGTTTGTCGCGCTGATAGTTTCGTCGACAGCTTGCGAGGCTTAGGTAAGCGTAAGCGGTGTTCGATGAGCCTTCCAGCTTTTAAATCCGCTATTTTGCTGGGCCCACTGCCTCGATCCAAAATGGAAGGCGCGTCCAAGATCACTGAAGTAGTGGCCTGATAGTTAGTCGCTGCCGTGAAGGAAGTACTGGAGAATTTTTTAGCAAAAATCGTCGGATTGTCGGCGATACTTGCCTTCGGCGCGTCCGCAGAGACGCCGCTGAATGGCACGATCATGTCATTACCAAGTTGGTGAAACACTTCTGCACGGCTGGAAATTGGCTGACCAAGCGGCAAGAACAGAAGCATGAGCGCCGCCCCACTTAGGGTACAAATCTTGCAACGTGTATTCTCCCTTATTTGAAATGGCATGGGATAAATTTCCTGAATATTCTGTCGTGCTGACAGAGCCTGTCTCACCACATAATCATTCCGCGAATGGTGCGCCTCCCGTGATGAACGTCAATGCATTTCAGTGTTGCAATTGTAGCATTACTGCCTAGCTCTTTAGTCCAGGGAATTGAGGGGCTAGATCGAGCCTGAATCGTTCAGGCCCGATTGTCCTGCATTTGCAGATATATTCGTAGGGGCGATGTCACGTTGTTTCATGGACGCCTGAACAAGGCGCTTGTTTGTGACGTCAGGCAGTTGCGCCGGTCACGGCTTTC
>NZ_MRDL01000036.1 GCF_002008365.1 Rhizobium leguminosarum bv. viciae USDA 2370 | reverse complement strand
CCGCACCCGCCTCGACCGTCGCCCGATCGTCGGTGACCGTCGCATCGACGACGATCGAAGCCGCATCGTTGGCGCCGGTGAGCGAGATCGAGACATTTGCCTCGCTCAGCGTGCCATTGCCGAGCCGTATCGCGTAGACGAAACTATCTTTGAGGATTTCACCGGCAGACAGCGTGTTGATATCCGCGCCCGAGCCCGCGATGCCGCTTCCGTCACTAAGACGGTATTCGATCTTTCCATTATTGATCCTGACCCAATTGCCGAGCAGGGACTTCTCCCAGGCAGATGCCCCATTCGCTCCGACGTCTTTCGCAAGAAGCTCGTAGTCGGCGGTAATTGGATTGCCATCACCGTCGTCGACCGAAAAGAGGGATTTGGCATTCCCGCCAAGATCATTCGACATGACGTCGAGGGTTATGGTTTTGGTGGCCGCATTGTAGAGCTGGAGACTGAGCAGTTGGTCTTCTGTCCAGATGTAAGAGTCATCCTTCGCCTGCGGCGTATTGGAGAAAGAAGTCGTGCTGCCGCCGCCGGTGCTTTGCGTACTCATAAAAATAACCCCCCATAATACAAAACAAGTAACCCGGCATTGATTCAAGATTAGCAAGCCAGCATGACACGCGTTGAACATGCGATCGTGCCGATATTATCGGCAACAATGCCCATATTTCTTAAATCAGAACCGGAATACTCCCCATCCCTAATAAAGTGTTAACACATATACTGTGGAATGAAAGACGATTTTCTTGCGATGGTAAATTTATCCAGGAATTCGCTGCGAGAGACGCCGAAGTCGCAGACCTCGATCCCGACCAGCAGTGGGGTGGGATGGCGGCGCGCAAGGCGCTTGCGAAGCGCAGGCCCAAACATCAGAGCCTTTCCGCTTTTCCTCGCTTAGGTCGGCACCGGCTGCTCCACGCCGTTCATCGGGATGTTGTCCCGGATCGGCTTTCTACAACGAAGCCAAAAGAAGGAGCTCCAAATGTCCGACGTGCGAATATTTCCATCGGGTCAGCGGCAGCGAAGCGGGACACCGACGACGGGTGAGCAAACGTTTCCCCCAAGCCCGCCGCCGACGTAAAGGACACCGCCCTCCGCAAAAATATGGAACCGTGTCGTCCGCCATCGGTTGACCAGATGTCCACCTCAAACATGGAGCCGAAAATGAGCAAGACCAACGTTCGTGAACTCCAGAAACGCGCCGAACGGCAGGTGAGGAACACCAGCGCCGGCGGCCATCTCGGCGGGACATATTTCGGGCAGCAACCAGACGGAAAAACCGCCTCGTCGACCAACAACGATAGCGCCAAGGCGCGCCCGAACAACGGAAGCAAATAGCGCCGCAGGCCTCACCTCACCTAGGTGAGGAATTCTCCTGCGCCCAGGGATCTGGGCGCCTCCCCTGCTTGAGCCATCCACCTCGCTATTGATCGGCGACGCCTCCGCGCTAGCTTCTGCTCGCGGCCGAGCGACCGCGGGGGATACGATCTTTGGGCGAAGGCGGAGGGCGACGTGGCATTCTATTCGATTGACGATGCGATCCGGGAACTTGCACCGGCTCTCGACAAGGCGCCGGCGGGCGCGGTCAGCGGCGAATGGACATCCACCACGATGCAGGCAGGGCATTCCTCCCGGACGGGCGGCTACCGCGATGCCGAGGGAAACTATGTCCCTGAGGCCTCCAGGCATCCGCTCGATATCATCTCTGATGTCGTTGAAAAGCTCGGTGCATCAGGGATGCCCCGCTTCAACAAGGTGATAATCCGCTGGAGGAAGCCGAAGTTCCCCTTCATGCGGGGAGAGATCACGCTCGAAACGAGTTATGACCGGACGATCGTGCCGCGCGGCCCCGACGACCCGATCTACGAAACCGCTGCCGCTACGCGGCGCGTCTTCTGGCAGAGCCGCGGTACAGTCCAGGAGGATTTTGCCGCAGAGCGCGGAACGGCCAACATTCACGCCCAGACGAAATGGTTCGGCCCGCACCGCCGGATCCTCGCCATCCATGCGCCGGGAAGGCTGACGCTTGCCACCGACGGGCTGTCGACCCCCTGGGCTGGCATATCCGAGCCGGAAAACGGCGTCGAATGCGAGCTTTTCATGGAATTCGACGCCGCGACACTGGATGCGGCCGGGATCGAAAACTGGGCGAACCTGTTGATCAACATCGGCGACCTCGTGGCAGACGGTTATCGTGTCGCCCGCGATGTCGAGAAGCACGGCGCCATCCTGTTCTGCCGGCTGACTGAGGATTACCGCCCGATGACCCGGATCGTGCTCAGCCGTGACGCAGGCCGGATCGACGGCCTGCCTTTCGGCTCCGAGCCGCTGATCCTGGCAACGCCGATCAAGGAAGCCGAAATCGAGGGGCAGGACCTTTCCGACGACTGGGGCGCTGCGGCCGCCCGCAACGCCCTGGCCAAACGCGGCATCGGCAGTAATTGATGTCGCAGGCGCCGGGCGGTTGCCGCCCGGCAGGCGCGATCTTGCGCTATTCCTGGATGTCGGGTTCGACGACCCTGGCAAGGTTTCGCAGCGACTCCTGCCAGCCGAGATAACAAGCCTCGGGCGGAATGACGTCGGGCACGCCTGCCTGTACGATATCCACCTCGGTGCCCACCGAAACCTTCTTCAGCGTCACGGTGACTTCCATTTCGCCCGGCAGGTTGGGATCGTCGAACCTGTCGGTGTAGCGCAGACGTTCGCCCGGGACGAGCTCGAGATATTCGCCGCCGAAGGCGTGGCTGTTGCCCGTCGTGAAGTTGCGGAAGGACATTCTGAACGTGCCGCCGACAACCGGCTCCGAATGGTGCACAGTGCAGAGGAAGCCGTTCGGCGGAAGCCACTTGGCAAGCGCGTCCGCCTCCAGGAATGCGCGATAGACTTTCTCCGGGGTGGTCGCCAGAACGCGGTGCAGGCGTATGGTACTCGGCATAGTCGTGATCCTTTTTGGATTTACGGAATGGACGAACCTAGGACGGACGTGGCTTGGCCGATCCGACACCGGATCGAATTTTTCTTCAAGAAGAATTCGATCCGGCGTCGCGGCTCAACCAGGCATGCCATCGAACTGCGGAAGATCGAGCGGCCTTGCCCAGGCCAGCCGGCGCCGGGTGAACATTTCGACCCCCGGCTTGATCAACTCGGGCCGGTCGAGGCTGCCGAGCGTCACGAAGACGAGGCCGGGGAAGCTCTCCAGGTTGCTGCTGAATAACCTGGCGCCGCAATCGGGGCAAAAGTTGCGGTCGAGCCCTTTGCCTGAATCGGCGATGTAATGAAACGCCTTCGGGCGGCCGCTGATCACGGTGAAATCTTCCTGCGGCACCGCGAAGAACGTGGCGGCTTCGCCGCCCGTTGCCCTCTTGCAGTCTAGGCAATGGCAATTGGCGACAAAGTTCGGGTCCGTGTCGAAGGCAAATCTTACTGCGCCGCAGGCGCATTGCCCGGTATATTTCCTGGTCATGTCAGATGCCTCCCATCCCGTGTTCGAACGTCGTGCGATTGGCACTCCACCGCCTCAGAGCGCCGTGCGTCCTTTATGACCCACAAAGGACGCCCTAACTCTTTCAATCCTCGCATCGGCCCGACAAGCGATTCCGATTTTTGGGCCGATGCGCAGGTGCCGCAGAGGTCGTCGAAACGCGCCTGCGGCCGGCGTCGGCACAAGCCGAATGAGGAGATCTCGCCACCCGGGCAGCAATCGTGCCCAGGGGCTGAAGTGCTTAAGCCGCGGCCTTTTTTCCCAAGGCATCAAGCAGCGTGCGGGCGCCCTGTTTTGACGAAGCCGGGTTTTGGCCGGTGATCAGCAGGCCGTCCTGGACGACATGCACGCCCCAATCCGCGGTCTTCGAAAACTTTGCGCCCTGCTCTTTCAGGACGTCTTCGAGCAGGTAGGGAACGACCTCGACCAGGTGCATGGCCTCTTCTTCGGAATCGGTGAACCCCGTGACGGCCCGGCCCTTGGCGATGGGCTTTCCATCCGGCGCTTTCACATTCGTCAGGATACCGGGTGCGTGGCACACGAGCGCCACGGGTTTTCCCGCCGAAAGCATATCCTCGATAAGCGACAGCGCATTGCGATCGTTCGTCAGATCCCAAAGCGGGCCGTGCCCGCCCGGGAAGAACGCGCTGTCATAGTCTGCCTGGTCGATTTCAGGAAGCTTGATGGTGTTTGCGAGCGCAGCCATTGCGGCCGCGTCTCGTTCAAACCGTCTCGTATCTTCCGTCTGGAACGCCGGCTCATTGCTCTTCGGATCGAGCGGAGGCTGGCCGCCCTTCGGCGAAGCGAGTGTAATATCGACCCCGGCGTCGCGGAAAACGAAATAAGGAGCAGCAAGCTCCTCGAGCCAGAATCCCGTCTTCTTGCCGGTGTTTCCCAACTGATCATGCGATGTGAGAACCATGAGAATTTTCATTGCTCAGCTCCTTCAAGCCGGCCGGCGGACAACGCCGTCGGCACCCGGATTTACGGTGAATACTGCCTGCAGATCTCATGCTGAAACGGGAGAGGACATAGAGCGGCTGCGCTGCGAAACAAGCTCTCCCGCGCAGCGTTTGCTAGAATTGCTTTAGCCGAAGCCTAACCAGACAAACGGAGGTCGCGCGTGACATCCGTTTGTCTGGGCTGAGCCGACCAAGACCCGCGCTGGAAAGAGCAGCGTGAGACCCCGGGCTGACCGGCTCGCGCTGGAATTTCCCGCACCAGTCGACATGCCGGCGGTCACAAAGCCGCCGCTCAATCGTCAGCAAATCGCCCCGTTACCGCCGCACCGTGCCCTCTTAAAGGTTCCATCGTCGCGACCTCGCCGGCCTTTGAGCGGCTGAGCGATCGACCGAGGCGGTCTTGCTGCCGATCAAATCATGCACTTGAAGAGGAATGAATATGATCAATCGTTACACATCTGTCGCAACATTGAGCACTGTGGTCTTCAGTCTGCTTGCTTTCAGCCCGGCATCCGCTGTCGACATGGCCCAGGCGCAACAGCAGCCGACACAGGCGCAGCCGCCGGCTCAAGGCCAGACGCCGATGCAGGGACAGCAGGGCGGCACCGGTGCGACAGCAGCCGTCAGCGATCAGAAAATCGAGGCCTTCGCCGTTGCCTATCTGCAGGTCGACAAGGTGAGGCAGGAATATTCGGCCAAGATCGGCGCGACGAAGGACGAGACTGCCAAGCAACAATTGCAGGAGGAGGCCAAGAAGCAGATGGTCGACACCGTCAAGGCTTCTCCCGACATCTCCGTCGAGGAATACTCGTCGATCCTGACGGCCGCGCAGAGCGACCCGGCTCTGGCCAAGAAAGTTCTGGAAAAAATCGGCACGCCACCGCCGGGCCAACAGCAGCAGCAGCAGCAGCAATAGGCTGCGCGCGGCGCTGTAAGTCGCCACGGACGTCTTGCCGTTCACGCCGGAAGCAGTGCCCGCCATTTGACGGGCTCTGCTTTCCACCTAAGAGTCGACGAAATGATCGGCTAGAACAGGATGATATTAGGCCGGGTCGGCCTAAAATCTGAATCCTGTTCTACATCATGTAGTGAGAGCATGATTTCGTCCGAAAACCGCTCACACTTTTCGGCATCATGCTTTCGTTCAGTATTGCGAGCCGCTCTTGTTGTTCAGGTCGTGCCGTTCGGTGCCCGTCAGCGGCGGGTTGAAGATGCTGACCAGAATGAGATCCTGATCCTTGCCGCCGCGCAGATAATGGCGGTCATGCTTGTCCAGCACATAGATATCACCGGCGCGGATCGGAAAGACGTTGCCGTCCATATCCTCCACTTCGCCCTCGCCCTTGATGCAATAGCAGGCCTCCAGATGATTGCGGTACTGAAGCAGGGCTTCGCTATTGGCGCGAACGACGGTATGGCACACCGTAAAGCCCATGCCGTCGTCTTTGGTCAGCAAGCGGTGGCTCGTGCCGTTGCCCCAGTCGACGAAACGCTCGGTGAGCTCCACCTCCTTCAGATTTCTGACGAACATCGCCGATTCTCCTGATAAATTATTGAAGATGCAGCGATGATTCTTTTTTATCGCTCACGACAATTAGCTATTGAAATGGCTGGCATTTTCAAATGATGATTCTTGCGTCATCTGTGAGGAAATTTTACAAATGCAATTGCCGCCGTTGAACGCCCTGCGCGCTTTCGAAGCCACGGCCCGCCTGATGAGCCTTTCGAAAGCGGGCGACGAGCTGCACGTTACCCATGCGGCGATCAGCCATCAGATCAAGCATCTGGAGACCTGGCTCGGCCGCAAGCTGTTGCGGAAATCGGGCCGCGGTGTCGCGCTGACCGCAGCCGGCGGCGAATATTACCGCGCCGTGTCAGGATCGCTGGCGGCGATCGCGCATGCGACCGGCAACATGCGGCGCGATCACAACATGCAGGCCATCACCGTCGGCTGCATTCCCTCGATCGCCTCCCGCTGGCTCGTCCCGGCCCTGCCCTCCTTCCAGGAGAGCGACCCCGATCTCGACGTCAGGATCGTCTATGCACGCGCCGAAGAACGCTTCGACGACGAAAGCCTGGACGTGCTGATCACCATGGGCGAGGATCTGAGCGGCGGCGGGGAAAGCCGCCTGCTCTTCTCCCGCCGCAACCAGCCCGTCGCCAGCGGCCATTACCTTGCCAAACGCAACTGGACGATCGACGACGTCTCGCTCGCCGGCGCCGATCTGCTGCACGACGAATCCGCCGACGGCTGGAAGGAATGGTTCCGCAAGGCCGGCCAGAAAGCGCCGGAGCCGCTCCGGGGTCCGATATTCCAGGATTTCAACATGCTGGCGACGGCCGTAGTCGCCGGCCATGGCGTGGCGCTCTGCCCTGTCGAGGTGTTCCGCCGCGAGATCGAACGCGGCGATCTGCTGGTGCTTTCCGACATCGCGACGGCAGAAAACCAAGGCTATTACGTCATATCGAACAGCTGGGCGAAAAAGCCGGTGCGCCGCTTTATCGACTGGTTCATGACGGAGTGCGGATCGGGCGCGTGAGATCCCCTGCCGGCAATTTATCGAAGGGTCGCCGCCGAGACGATGGATGCAAATGGGTCGCGAAAATAAAGATGTGGCATAAGCCCATCCGTGAGCGAGTTGGGCCGAGGTTGGGGATTGTTAATCAGAAATGCCTAATGTAAATCTTGGCGTGCACAAGTTGTGTGGGAGCTAATTTGCTACAATATCTGGTTATGACATGAGACTAAGGAGGGCCTCGGACATGCAGAAAATTCGTGCGGCCCCCTCGGCGCTCGGACAAACAGAGGCGAGAGCTTCGAGCTCGATCGACCGGCTTTTGTTCTTTGACCGCGATTTCAATCCCGTCGAGAATTTGCTGGGCACTGAGCTGCCTGATTCTGTCAAACCAGCAGCGTCGTTTTGGGAACATTTTCCAGAATTGGACAAATCGGCGATCACACTCGCCCTCCGTTCATTGGGCGACAGTGCCCAGCCTTTGCAAATATCGGGGGATTTTGGCGCGCCAGCGTCGCACGGACTGACGATCTATCGGATCGGAGATCTGTTTGCCGTGGTTCGGTCCGAGGAATCTATCGACGATGAGCGGGCGACCCTTTTGCATCTGGCCACCCACGATCCGCTCACTGGACTGCCGAACCGACGCCAGTTCAGCGAGGACCTCGCTGTGTTGTTACGGGAGACCGCAGGCTCGAACGAGACTCTGTCCCTGATGCAACTCGATCTTGACGATTTCAAACCCGTTAACGACACGCTTGGGCATCCGGCCGGCGACAAGCTCCTTCAGCTTGCTGCAAGCCGCATTCAAGAGTGCCTTACCAGCGACGACAGAGCCTATCGACTGGCGGGTGACGAATTCACCGTCATATCAAGGGGCCCGGGACATCCCGCCAAAGGACACCAGCTAGCTGAAGCTTTGGTTGATGCATTCAAAAAGCCCTTCACGATAGATGGCATCGCGCTATTTGTCGGTGCCAGCATCGGCATATCTGCTGCCCCACCGGACGGTACAAATCCGGAGCAGCTGATGAAGGCGTCCGACGTCGCACTCTACGCCGCGAAGAAGGACGGACGCGGTCGCGCAAGACCGTTTGATCCCTCAATGCTTGAGTTGCTGGAACAACGCGAACTGCTGCGCCGCAGCCTTCGCATGGCCCTGGTCCAACAACAATTCTCTATCGAGTACCAACCCATCGCCGAGGGCGGCAGCATTGTCGGCTTCGAAGCCTTGCTCAGATGGAACCACCCTCTACTTGGGAAAATCCCACCAACGGCATTTATTCCTATGGCCGAGGCCGATGGAATCATGCCGGAAATAGGTGCATGGGTTTTGGAGCAGGCATGTCGCGAGGCAATGAAGTGGCCGCAGAACTACATCGTCGCGGTCAATGTGTCCGCGGCTGAATTCTTGACAAGCGGCCTCACTGATCGGGTATCCCAAACGCTAGACCTGATCGGGTTGCCACCCGACCGTCTGGAGCTTGAGATAACCGAAAGCGTGCTCCTTGAGCGGACCGTCAACAATATCGACACCCTGAATACTCTCAACGTGCTAGGGATACGAATCTCGCTTGATGATTTCGGGACAGAATATTCTTCCTTGAGCTATCTGAAGACATTCCCTTTCGACACGATCAAAATCGACAAATACTTTATCACCGACCTCGAAAGCGATCTGAAAGGCCAGGCAATCGTCCGCTGCATCGTTAACCTCGCCCATGACCTCGACATGCAGGTGACAGCCGAAGGGGTTGAGACGCCAGGTCAGGCGGAATGGTTGCGCGGTGTGGGCTGCGATAGACTTCAAGGCTATTTGATTAGCAGGCCGCTTCCGGTCGAGGCGATTGGCGAGTTCATCACCCGGGCGGAAACATCCGTAAGACCCACGCTACCACAGTGAACAACCGATTTTCGCCGCGCCTTTAGCTATCGCGTGCATCAACCTGACGCCCCAGGCAAACGAAAGGAGGGTGTATTGGAACAGGAAGCAGCTAGCTTCGATGACCATGCATTTGCGCCGATGGTATCGCTGGAACTGAACGTTGCGATGTTCAAATCCCGATGGCAGTTTTGCGACAGGATTACCGAATACCTCTCAGACATTCTCGGCCAAGGTCACAGCGATCCCGCTCGATATTCCAATTTTCTTTCCGTCGCGACGAATGAGCTCATTGAACTTGCTTTCCGTTCAACGAGCGAGCCAGGAAGGATAAGTTTCAGTCTCTATCGGAGCGCGACAATCAATCGGCTGAGAATTGTCTTTCCCGGCGAGGAAGCATTTGGCCGAAAGCACGCCAATGCAAGATCAAGTGAGCGCCAGCCGGTCCCCGGCGCCGGCTCTGGATACTTGGTGATGAAGTCCGACGGGACGGTTTTGCTCAGCGATTTGGCAGCAATATTCCGCGCCACGATCCGGATTGAGAAAGACGGCGGACAAGGGATACAAATCATAGCGGATTTCCCCTCGGCCGAGGACTTCCGATGAGCCTGCTCCCGCAGCCCTTCACTGTTCATTTTGATCCGACAAATCAGGAGCTGTTGCTGTCTGGCAAGATGCGACCGGAAAGCGCCACTGAGATTGCCGATGCCCTCAAGCTGGTGCAGCAAAGTTTGGAAAAATACAGCGGGATCGTTTACCTCAATGTCAAACGTCTGACGCACATTAACATGACTGCCTTCGTAACCCTGTCCGATGTCCTCGCGGCAAGCTGTCGGACCAGGCCAGAACGGAAGATCGTCATCATCACGTCGAGCGTGGTGGCATGGTCGACCTCTTTGTTCGAGACGCTGGCGGCATCACAACCAAACTTGTCGGTTGAAGTCTACGATTCGGCATTTTATCCGGGCCAGAGCTTTGTCGAGGACGAGACTTTCATCCCCATTCTGCGCACCCAGACGAAAATGACATGGAGGCACGAACGTGAACTGTTGCCTCGCCACGGCCTGCGCAGCGGTCTTGTCATCGCGGATATCTGTTGCGGAATTGGGGATTTCGCGGCCTTGGTTCAGAGGGAATTTAAACCGGCACGCCTTGTCGCGCTGGATCATTCCGTGCGCAGCCTCGAATATGCGCGCAGGGTCGCTGCCGACTTCGATCTACAGGGAATCGAGTACACCTATGGTGACGCCTCCCAAATGCTGCTGCGAGACAATCAATTTGACTTTGTGACCTGCCGACATTCGCTGCAGATTTTCAACCGTCCCGAGATGCTGCTGCGGGAGCTCTACCGCATCTGTAAGCCTGGCGGCCGTGTCTACATCACGAACGAAAAAAATTCGCATTGTCTCGGCGAACCACATGCTGAAACAATAAGATGGACTTACGAGGAAGTCGCCAAATTGTTCAGGTATTTCGACATGGATGTCGAGATGGGGCCGAAAAGCCGCCATCTCCTCGCTGACGCGGGGTTCGATAGTATCAAGGTCGATTCCTTTATGGTCACCAACCTTGACGGGGACCCCCAAGACTTCGCGGACATCATCGAAGCTTGGGAAAATGTCTATGCGGGTGAGATGGCCGTTCGACGGGGCGACTCGTTGGATTTTATTCGCAGGTTCCGGCAGGGATTCAAAGATCATGTCTTTGCTGCTCTTCACCCCAAGGGTTATGCAGGCTGGCCGATCTGGGCAGCCTCCGGCCGAAAGCCGCTATGATGGACGAGAGATCATTGAAGAGACCGACAAGACTAGGCTCATTTCGGGCAAAATTCATCTTGGTCGTCGGTGGAGCAGTCCTCTTTGACTTGCTGGTCAGCGGCGGGCTGGCACTTTGGAACGTTCAGAGGCTGTCGCGCGACGCAACCCTCGAAGTCGGACAGGGCCTTGAAGCGGCAAACCAGGAATACATTCGTACATATGCTGATTCCACCGCAGCCCAGGTGAGTTTGCTCCTGCGGCAGGTTCATAACGACGTCAGCACCTTGGCAGGTGTGCTCCAGGCGCAGATCGACGATCCCGAGCGTAATTCCGACGTCGGCGCGGCGATCGCTCGCACATCGCCCAGCAGCGTCAGCCTTGCTTACGATCAGACGGGAAAGTGGTCTCAGAACGCTCCGGGCTCCGTCTCGGTTGTCAGCGTCTGGAGTTACTTGCTCGGACAAGACCACAACCCAAAGCCTGACGTCCAGACCGATATCCAGACGAGCGCGGTTCTGGACCTTGTTGCACCGAGCCTGCTGCAGCACGGTGCTTCGAAGCTGCAGATGTATTACATCGGATCGAAAGAACGACCAATCTTCAGGACAGCGCCCTATACCGACCAGGCTCAAACCTTCGACCGCCTTTATCCGGGTCACAACGAGGCCAATTTCTGGGACTTCTTTTTTCCTGGACTTTATGAGTCCTGGCAGGGCTGGGCCAAGGATATGAAAACGCGGCCAGTCGCGGACGAGATAACGCAGACAGCTCCATATACCGATGCCATTACCGGGAAACTGATCGTCAGTTTCTTTCATCCATTATGGACAGCCGACAGGAAGGATGTCGCCGGGACGGCTGGCGCGGACATAACACTCGACCAGCTCGCACAGACTGTTGAAAATGTGAAAGTGGCCCAGTCCGGCTTTGGATTCCTCGCAATGTCCGACGGAAACGTTGTGGCGATCAACAGCACAGGCGAAAAAACGCTCGGTCTGCGTTCTGCGAGCGATGCAAGTGGAACCGGCGTGACCGGATTGGAGCGCTCCCTGAAGGGAAGCTCCCAGCCTGCCATAGCGAAACTGGCCCTTGACCGCGAACAGGGCATCCAACATTTGCTGTTGCAGCAGGACGGCAACCAGGTCCCCTACATCTTTATCGTGAAGAAGCTCCCCGCGACCAATCTCTGGCTCAGCGGCCCGGTTCGGCAAGAGGCAATGTCTCTTGGAGTGGTTGTGCCTGAACGAGAAATCGAAGCCTCCCTCTATGCGGCCCAGGCCAAGATTTCAGACGCTACGAACCGGATCGTGCTCTACCAAATTCTAGCGATCTTAATGTCGCTGCTTATTGTAACGATCGCGGTATTTGCTGCTTCGAAACGAATAACGGGCGGAATCAGTGCACTTGCAGATGCCGCCAGACGGATACAAGCGAAGGACTATTCGGTCAGGGTGGCCATAGCAAGTAAAGATGAGGTCGGCGAGGCTGGGGAAGCATTCAACCGGATGGCTGAGCAGATCAGCTATCACACCGAGAATCTCGAGCAACTCGTCGAAGAGCGAACCGCTCAAATCGAAGATGCAAAGGAAGAGATTTCGACACTGAACGCACAGCTCCAGCGAGAAAATCGACGTCTCGGAACAGAGCTCGCCGTCGCCGAGAGAATCCAGCTCATGGTTCTTCCGCTGCATCAGGAGCTTGAGGAGTTTCAGGCCCTCGAGATCGCAGCCTATATGAGACCGGCGGAAGAAGTCGGCGGCGATTATTATGACGTCTTGAAGAGCGGAAACCGATTGAAGATCGGCATCGGCGACGTCACCGGACACGGGCTCGAAAGCGGCGTATTGATGTTGATGGTTCAGTCCGTCGCCCGCGCCCTGCAGGAAGCCGGAAACACCGATGCAGTCAAATTTCTCACAGACCTGAACAGCGCCCTGTTTAAAAACATAGTGAGGACTAAAATCGATAAGCATCTCACTCTGGCGTTTCTTGACTACGACGGAAAAGAGATGATCCTGTCGGGACAACACGAGGAAGTTGTCATCGTGCGGGCGAACGGCAAGGTCGAGCGCATAGACACCATGGATCTGGGCATACCGATCGGGCTGGAAGCCGATATTTCTGCCTTCATTAAAACCCGTGAAATAGCGTTCGAGAAGGGGGACGTCATACTCCTGCATACGGACGGCGTGACAGAAGCCGAAAACGACGCGGGAGAACTGTTTGGCATCGAACGTCTGTGCCGCGAAGCACTTCGCCTGAAGGATCAGAGCGCTGAGAAAGTCGTTTCCGGAATTGTAGCGACATTAATGCTCTTTATCGGATCGCAGAAGATTTACGACGACATCACGCTTCTCGCAGTGCGACATAGGTGAGATATGACGCCAACGGTATATGGTATCGAATCTCTGGTGGGCATAAGCCTGGATTCATGCACTCGCCTTACGTTAAGCGATGGACCGCTTCAGCTTGGATGGAAGCACTCAGGAATGACCTCGGACTTCATAGCGGAAGTCATGGCTCTGCCCTATTCACGGTCAAGGAAAGACTACGTGCAGGCGCATCATGACATCGGATATCTGAGCAATGAGTTGATCGAAAATGCCGTTAAGTTTCGACAGCCTGGGGAGATCCTCATTGAAGCCGGCATATTCGACGGAACCTTTTTAATAAGGGTCAAGAACACGATCGATGGCGTGACATCATCTCGGTTTCAACTACTGCTGCATCGCCTTCAATCGAAGGACCCTGGGGAACTTCTTCTTGAGCAAATCGAAACCAATGCCATATCGGCAGCAAGCGGTTCGGGCTTGGGGTTGCTCACGCTTTTGAGCGACTATGACGCAAAAATGGCATGGGCATTCGAAGGGAATAATGACCGGCATATCATACTGACGACGACTGCGGCTGTGGCGATGCCACCCTCCTCCAATCTGTGAGCGAAGAATGGAAATCAGCGACGAAAACTTCCGCGTATGGGCTGAGAAAAACGAAGTGTATTTCGATGGCGTATTCAGGCTGGCCGGACCGGACGCCTATGCGCCGATTTACTCATTGGTATTCGGCCTGCTCCACGAGGGGCACAAACAGGTGACGTTCAACCTGACGGGTCTCGAATTCCTCAATTCCTCTGGCATAAATCTCTTGGCTAAGCTGACTATTGAAGCCAGAAAGATGGGCGACCTCCTGCTCGTTGTCAAAGGCACCAACCAATATCCTTGGCAGGCGAAGTCCCTCCCGAATCTCAAGAAGTTACACCCGCTTCTCGATTTGCGCTTGGCGTGATTCTCTTTCGGAGGAGAGCCAATTCACACCTCGACGCGCCGTCATAAATCGAAGCCAACGCCAACAGCTGCCGAATTCGAGCAGTATCCTTGGCTCTTCGCCAGCCCCCGCAGCACCAGCCCGTGGTGATGGCGCTCCGCGTCGACCCACGCTTGGCAGCCCTCAGACGCTGCTGAGGAGGAGACTGGTCTCGCTGTTTGCGACACCGTCGATCATGCGCACCTCGCGTAGAACCCGGTCGAAGTCGGCAAGGCTTGCGGCCCGGATATCGGCGACAAGGTCCCAGTTGCCGTTGGTCGTGTGCAGCGCTGAAATCTCCGTCAGGCCACGGAGCTTTCGTATGACCTGGGTCGTCGATTTGCCGACAACCTCGACCATCATCACGGCACGCACGGCGTTGACGTCGTAGTCCTCCCGCACCCGAACGGTGAAGCCGAGCAGCGTACCCGTCTCCATCAGGCGGTCCAGCCGGTTCTGAACTGTGCCGCGCGCGACACCGAGTGCATCGGAAAGCTTGCTCAAGGAAGCGCGCCCATCGGCGCGGAGGTGAGCGATAATCCGGCGATCCAGATCGTCGGGTGCGTATTTCGCGATGGTCATATTGCCTCCTTGCTAAATTCGCGCAAATGAACTGAACGAATTGCACAATTTACTGCCAGAATTAGCACAGATTTGAACTTTCGGCCAACATGCAGGACAGTTAGTCTTTCTCCTCGAGCATATGCAGGAGGAACTCAGCATGTCGTCGCCCCTTCCATCGGAAAAAGCTCTCGTACCCTTCGTCAGCGTCGAGAACATGATGCGTCTTGTCCACCACATCGGCATCGAAACCGTTTTGACCGAACTTACCGACGTCATCGAGGCGGATTTCCGCCGCTGGGGATCGTTCGACAAAACCCCGCGCGTTGCCTCTCACTCCGGCGAAGGTGTGATCGAACTGATGCCAACCTCGGACGGCGAAATCTACAGTTTCAAATATGTAAACGGCCACCCGAAGAACATGGCGCAAGGCCTGCAGACCGTGACG
This sequence comes from Rhizobium leguminosarum bv. viciae USDA 2370, assembly GCF_002008365.1. Taxonomy (GTDB): domain Bacteria; phylum Pseudomonadota; class Alphaproteobacteria; order Rhizobiales; family Rhizobiaceae; genus Rhizobium; species Rhizobium leguminosarum. Next base: position 820,324 of record NZ_MRDL01000036.1, on the reverse strand, counting down.
GCTTTCGGCCTTCTGGCAGAAGTCTCGACCGGCTATCCGGTGCTGCTCACCGAAATGACTCTGCTGACAGCACTGAGAACCGCCGCAACTTCAGCCATGGCCGCACGGCACCTCGCACCCAAGGGTGCCCGCACGATGGCCATGATCGGCAATGGCGCCCAGGCGGAATTCCAGGCGCTTGCCATGAAAGCCGTTTGCGGCATCGATCACATCAGGCTCTACGACATCGATCCGCTGGCGACGGAAAAGATGGTCCGCAACCTTGCAGGCACGGTGCTGACGGTGACCGCCTGCAACTCGTCCCAATCGGCTATCGAAAATGCCGATATCATTACGACCTGCACCGCCGACAAGCAGTACGCGACGATCCTGACCGACAACATGGTTGGCTCCGGCGTCCACATCAATGCCATCGGCGGCGACTGCCCGGGCAAGACCGAGCTGCACCGCGACATCCTGTTGCGCGCCGACACCTTTGTCGAATATCCGCCACAGACCCGCATCGAGGGCGAGATCCAGCAGATGGATGCCGACTATCCCGTCACCGAATTCTGGCAGGTTGTGACGGGACAGGCGACCGGTCTTCGCGATGCCCGTCAAATCACCCTATTCGACAGCGTCGGTTTCGCGATCGAGGATTTTTCCGCTCTTCGTTATGTCCGTGACAGGCTCAGGGGGACCAGGCTTTACCAGGACCTCGATATCATCGCCGATCCGGACGATCCGCGCGACCTGTTCGGCATGTTGCAGCGAGCAAAGCAGGCATAGGAGCGCGACGATGCCAAGACACGTCACATATTCCGTCCAGGCGCCCTCTGCAGTCGTCATGGTCCGGCCGCACCACTTCACCGTGAATACCGAGACCGCCATCGACAACCTGTTCCAGTCCAGCCCGGATACGACGGAAGACCTTTCACTGGCGGCCTATGACGAAATCACCCGGGCGGCCGATGTGCTCAGAAGCCATGGCGTGAACGTGCATCTTTTCGACGACACCGGTACCGAGACACCGGATTCGGTCTTTCCCAACAACTGGTTTTCCACCCATGCCGGCGGTCATGTGGCGATCTATCCGATGAAGGCCGTCAATCGCCAGCGCGAGCGGCGCAGCGACGTCATCGAAATGCTGAAGAGCCAGTATCGGGTGCAGGAGGTGATCGACTATTCCGGCCTCGAGCCGGACGGACTGTTTCTCGAGGGCACCGGCGCCATGGTTCTCGATCACATCGATCGGGTGGCCTATGCCGTCCGCTCCGACCGCACCGATCCGATCGCGCTGGAACGCTTCTCGACCCACTTCAACTTCGAGCCGATGGTATTCGACGCGCGGGATGGAAACGGCGTCGCCGTTTATCATACCAATGTCCTGATGTGCATCGCCACCGACTTCGCCATGATCGGACTGGAGATGATGACCGATGCAGCAAGACGCCGGGAGGTCGTTCTAAGACTGGAGCGCTCCGGCCGCGGCGTCATCGCACTCACCAACGATCAGATCGCTTCCTTCGCCGGCAACGCTCTCGAACTCCAGGGAAATGCGGGGCGTATCCTTGCGCTCTCGACCACGGCGTTTGCATCCCTGAGCCGGGATCAACGCAACACGATCGAAGAGAGCGCCGAACTGGTCGCGCTTGATATCCCGACCATCGAGCGCGCCGGTGGATCGGTCCGCTGTACGCTCGCAGGCATCCATCTGACGCCGCGATGATTGCGTGCTGACGGTGGAATATTGCGACTGCCGTTTGACACTCTCGTGAAACTCAGCGAGGCATCTTGTATGAAGTCGACATCCTTTCGATAACGGGCGCCGGCCAAGTTTTTTTGACCTCGCAAATGGGGGAGGAAAAATTGGGGGGAACAAGCATGGACCAAACCAGCCGCCGACAAGGAGCCCGCAAAACTGCAAGCCTCGGCTTGGCGGCATGGGTGCTGCTCCTGCCGATCGCACTGGTCTCTTTGGGGATTTGGCAGACACAGCGTGCAGCCGAAACGCTTGAACATGCGCGCCGTTCTTCGGCCGAACTCTCGACGACCCTGGCTCAGGTGAAAAACATCGCGGCATCCGATCCAACAGCCATTCTGACCTTCCAGGGAGCGGGCGAGCCCACCTCCCTTGCCGCCCTGGTCGCCGTTTCGCAAATCGAGGCAGCCCTTTCTCAGGCCGACGAGGAGCTGGAAATCTCGCAGATCCGCCGGCCACTGGTTTGGGGAACGATCGGCGGAGCCGTACTTGCGTTTTTCGGCGGTGCGCTGGGACTGATGGCGGCCGGTATTTCCGGGATCCGCGCGCGCGCTTCCCAACGCCAACTGATCGCGAGCTTTCAACGTCTGCGGTCGCTCCTTCCGTTCATTCTTGCGACCGTTGTGATCGGGTTTTCTATCGGCGTCATTTCGGCGACCCTGTTCGAAGCAGTCAGCATGGGCCTATGGGCAGATTTTACCACGGGCAGTGCCAAGCTTTTCGCGGTCGCCGTCGTCCTCGCCGTCATCGCAGCCTACAGCGCCTTCATGGCGCTGCGTGGCTTGAAAGATGTCTTTGCCCTGTTCACACCCGAACCGCTTGTCGCGGCGGGACGCGTCATCGAAGAAACGGAGGCTCCGGAACTTTGGCGTTTCGTCCGCAGCCTGGCCGGGCGGCAACACGCTTTGTTGCCCGACACGATCATCGTTGGCCTCGGCCAGGGCTTTTTCGTAACGGAGAGCCAGCTGCGTCTCTGGCCTGAGGACAGACTGGTGACCGGACGGTCGCTCTATCTGCCTGCGGCCTATCTTGATCTTCTCGACCAGGCCGAAATCGCGGCAATCATCGGCCATGAGCTCGCCCATTTTTCTGGCGAAGACACCACCTATAGCCAGCAATTCACGCCGATTTATGCAGGCCTCTGGCGTGCTCTTGCAGCTCTTGGACGCGCCGACGGTGGTCGCTTCGTCCTGTATCCGGCGGTGAAGCTCGGCTTTCACGCCATGCAGCGGTTCGATCATGCCGTCGCACACTGGAGCCGGCTGCGAGAATTCGATGCTGACCGTAGCGGCAGTCTGCTGGCGACGCCGGCAGACGCCGCCTCGGCTCTCATCCGCACGGGGATTATCGCTCCCGCCGTCGCCTATGTTCTTCAGCGCGCATATGCCGGACCGGATGATACCGGTTCCGATGATGCCTGGCCTGACCTCGTCGCGCAGACAACGGAACTGGTCACCACCAATGGATGGAGCGATCCGATGCCCCTTTTGGGAGATCGGCAACCGCATCCGACCGACAGCCATCCGCCGACGATCCAGCGGATATCGGCCCTCGGTGTGGAAATTGGCGATGACCTCCTGAGACGAGCGATGCGTCAGCCGGAGCCGGGAGCTCGCTCTTTTGCGGACGATCTGTTTTCGGATTGGGCCGGACTATGCCGTCAGTTGAGCAAGGATTTCCTCGACGACGCGCGCATGATGCGTGACCGCCGTCGCGAAGTGCTTGAAAAGGTGGTTGCCGGGGCCTCACAGGAGACCGTCGTCTACGACAACGTCAAGCCGATGATCTGGACGATGGTGATCGTCGCCATGATTTTCGCCGGATTTGGCCTGACGGTCGTCTTTCTCAGCGGCCAATTGGGCCTCGGCTACGATGAATTCGCACAGTCACTGGTCGCCGCGATCACCGCCTTCGGCGCTGTCACCTCCCTTCTCTACGCGGCCTTTCTGTATCGGAGCGCGGCACGACCGCTCATGGTGCTGACCCCGGATGCATTGCTCGCCTCCAGACTGGACAAGCCGGTTGCCTGGACGGATGTTGCGGGCTACGCGGTCTACGCATCGAGCCGTTTTGCCCTGCGCCTCTGGCTCAATCAGGATGCGCCAGTGCCAAAAAAACATTGGCGTGCGATCTATAGTAAAATCGACCGCCGGCAGCGCATCATCACGCTGGGTGCCCTGGGGATTAAAGGGATGAAGGCCGCCGACTTCAGCGCACTCGTCGGCCGGTATCACGAGGCCGCTTACGCCCGACAGGAGCTCGCCGCCGCTATGTTGCACCCGTCCCGCGATGCGTCCGCAGACGAGACAGCCGGAAAATACTGAGCAGCAATGAGCTCAACCGATGGCCGCTTCGCGCGAAGAGGGAATCGTTAAGCATTTCAGGTCGTCTAAGACCATTGCCGGAGCGGCATCGGACCTCGGTCCGATGTGCAATGCGCGATCACCGTCTAACCTCTCCTATCTGCTTAAGCCGTGTATCTGCGCGGCGCTTGATCTGATTTGGAGGAAAACAATGCGGATCGCAACCTTAGCGTCCCTGACCGCGCTCTCGCTGGCTCTTGCGGCGAGCCCGGCAACAATTGTCGGAATCGATATGACCGCACTGGCGAAGAACGGTGGAAACGGTGGCGGCAACGGTGGAGGCAATGGTGGAGGCAATGGTGGCGGTCACGGCGGCGGCAGTGGAAACAGTGGCAACCATGGCAGCAACAGCCAGGGTGGCAGTTCAAACCACGGCAACTCCAAATCTCAAGGCGTGAAAGGCAAATCCACCGAGGCGACAAGCAAGTCGAAGTCCGCGAAGGCAGACGGGACTAAAATCGGCACGAAAGAAAAAAACCTGTCGGCGCAGCTTGCGGGTCTGAACTCCTTGAAGCGGAACTATAAGGCACTGATGCATACGTCGGATCCACGCATGACCGCTATCGCGGCCTATGCCGTGGCTTATGCCCAATATGAACTCGACAATGGAATCGAGCCCGCAGCCGATGACCCTCTGTTGGGGGATCAGGCGCTGGAGGACGCATTGGCTTCAGCGACGAAAACCGGAGAAGTCAGCCCGGCGGTTTTGGACGAAGCCAAAACCATCTTGGGGGTTGGCGACGCAAACGGGAAGATCGATCAGATCCGCACCTCTCTGGAGAACGCGGCGCCGGTGACATCAGACGAATAGCCGAGAATTCAGGTGCGAGCGGTGTGGAGCTGACAAGTATGGCTCCGCACTAAACTACGAAAGAGCATTTCCGTTTTGTTTGAGTACGGATATGCTCTTTTTTTTGCAGACACAGAACCCTCTGTTGAAACTGCTCCAAGATGAATGCGCCTCTATCAGCCCAGTTCATCGAACAATTTCACGACGCCAAGTCATCATCGTTATTCCCTATTTATCAGAAGGCCGGGCGGGCAAGCAGGTTCTCCTGTCGCTCATAGCCCAGATGCCGTCGACGCTGCGCTCGACCCAAAAGCGACACTCCCACTGAATCATGAGACCCTTCCCAAACTTCCGGCCCAAGCTTGAGCTCACCTTGCTGGATGTAGGATCATCCGGCTTTAACGCGGGATGACCACAGTGGAGGTCAGCCGCCCATGCTTTAAGGCGAACGGTTTTTGCGGCGCGTTCTGCGATTTCGCTGGTCGTAATTTTCTCGAAAGTGCGCCTGGTCATCTCAAGCGGATCGCGGCCGGATATTTCGGCGCTTGATCGCGTTGAATTCCAATCCTTCGGTTAAGAGCCAAGTGAATTGTTGACGCAACGAATTATAATACTATTGAATCCGGAATACAATGGATTGAAAAAGGATGAATTATTCAGGTATTTTATAAATTTTATTTTCAACGGTTCGATAATTTCACTATTTTTCTTTATGCAGACTTACTGATACTTACGTGAACGCATAAAGAACTTTCGAGCATTCCAGCTGTTGCGAGCAGTGTTTTCTAGGCTTCACGCCTGATTTGGAACGAAGGCGGATCAAAACGAGTTCCTAGAACAGCTGAGTTGAAACCGGTTATGGCTCTGCCTCGCCGGTCCCTATCCCCACGGCGGAACTCATCGAATAGCGCCCCGGTCGCTCTCGATGCATCGGCGGGCGGCGTGATGCCACGTTCACCGCCCGCGGGCATCATCGCAAACTGAAGGTGTCGTAACCACCTTAAAGCTGACGGCAGCCATGTCACGGGCGCTGCTGTTTGAGGGCAATTACCCTAGCCCCAGCAAGGAGGACGTCGTGTCTTCCACTCATTTGTCAGAAATTGATGATCCAACCGACATCGGCCTTATCAGGACAGTCCTTCGAAGTGCCGGCTTTCGGGGCAGCCACGCTGTTGCAGACTCCGAAGAAAAGCGTGCCGCGCTTACCTTTCTCAAATCGGAGTTTCGAAATGGCGTATCCTCGGAAAACGAATTGTTGTCGGCGCTGAAACGTCGAGACGATCTTTTGCCGCCGGCACTTCGGCGAATGCAGGGGATATAGCAAACCTCGAGGCGGAACCCCGTATTTGCAGGTGGCAGCACATTTCCACCCGGTGCGACCGCTCGACCTTTCGTAAACAGGGAGCTTGTGTAGGCGCGCGCAGCACTCATGAAGGCGCGTTTAAACTATCTCAGTTTCGATCTTCGGACTGTGCTATGATGAGCAATGGCAGAGTTCTCCGCACTTGAAGCAGCCACGCGACGGGTCACCGATGATCGAATCCAGATCGCGGTCCAGGAAGCCGAAATTGCCGGGGGCGTTCTCCGGGGCGAATCCACGTCTTTGGCTCGAGAAAAGCTCAAGAGCTGTTTGCAAAATCTTCGATTTCACATCTTTGCGCGTGACCTGATCCAAGCGAGGATAAGCGTAGATCATCACCTGCCGCCCATGTCGAGGACATGAGTTCCACGAAACTGCATTAAACGACGAGCTGTAAATTCATTGCGTTCCCGCCTTCCTTCGCCAGACTGGTACTCCCCGATGATGACCGGTATTGAGCCGAAGGGGCTTCAGGCACGTTCCCTCGCCCCATTTGGGGGAGAGGGTTGGTGTGAGGCAGCTCTTGGGCTTCGACGGCGCGCGCAAGCTCATCCCTCCAATTCGATGATCGCGCAGCCATAACCTTCGAGATCGAGCCGGCCGGCAACGGGGTTTTCATCATTCAGGAGATCGCAGCCTGCGGGGACGCCGCCGATGGCGGCCGGCTGGTCGGTGTAGTTCTGGATGAACAGCAGCCGACGGTCGTCATTCATCCGCATGGTCACCTCGACACCCTCGGGAAGCTCGCCGATCAGCGGCTCGATGCCGACGGGCGCAAATAGCCGCCCGGCAAGCGCTGCCGTCAGATCCGGCGTGAGATAGGTGCCGACATAGACCACCTGCCCTTTACCGACCTTGCGCGACGTCGCCATCGGCTGGCCCTCGGCATAGCGGTTCGACCAGGCCGCGACCACTTCGACATCGCCGTCGGTCGCAAGGTTTTCATAAAAATAGCCGGCAGCCAGTTCGCGGTTGCCAATCTTGAAGCGGCGCTCGCGCCGGTGCGATTCCGCCGGCTTGTTCGGAGGAATGACAAGCCCGCCCGAACGCTCCATCACATCGAACAGCCCGTTGGCGCCGGGGGCAGCAAGACGGCCGAAATCCTCGACGCGCACGCCTGTGAGCTGAGACAGCGAGGTGCCGGGCGCGGTCTCGCGGATGACGTGGTTGTCTTCGTTGCGCGTGCCGGTGCGCGCGCCGATGACGACAGTGCCGCCATGCTCGGCGAAGGATTTCAGCCTTTCTGTCCATTCGTCCTTCCACATCACCCAATGGGGGACATAGAGCAGCTTGAGCTTGGAAAGATCGTCCTCGGGATGAATGAAGCCGCAGGCAATGCCGCGGTCGTAGCAATATTGGTGCAGCAGGATCGCATCGTCCTGTGGGCTCGGCAGGCCGATTGGATAGGTCTTGTGAGCTTCCTGATTGTCGAAGTCGGATCCGGCGATGCCGACATCCATACGCACATAGGTGCCGAGGATCTTGGGCGCTAGCGCGGTCATCTCGGTTGCGAAGCGTTTCGCCTCGTCATAGCGATGGCGGGCGACGTCGTCGTGGTCGATGATGCCCATCCAATAGATCTCGGCGCCGAAATGCGCGGGGCGCCAGCGGAAGAACATCAACCCGTCAGCGCCATGGGCGACCGAGGAGAGCGCCATGCGGCGCAGTTCGCCCGGTTCCGGCGTCAGCGTGCAGAAGCCCGGCTGGCTGCCGAAACCCGATTGCTGCTCGGGAACGATGTAGTTGCCGGAAAAACCGCGGCAGATATCGAGGTGCAGCGCTTGGACCTTGGCGTGGTTTCCGAGCCGTTGGAACTCGTCGTAGAGCATCGGATAGATATCGTAGCCGACGAAATCGAGATCGGTGGTGAACTGGCCGCGAAAGTCGATATCTCTGAGACCCCCGAGATTGTGGAAGACGAACCAGGAGGGTTTCACGGCGCGCAGGATCTCGACCTGGTCGTGCTGGAAGCGCGCCGTCGAAAAGGCCAGGAAACGGTGATAATCCTGGAGATGTCCGGGGCTCGGGAAGGTCGGGCCGAACTCGATCGGCAGCACCACCTGGTCGAAACTGTCATAGGCCGTCGCCCAGAAATCGCCGCCCCACGCCGTGTTGAGCTTGTCGATTTCGCCATATCTGCCGGCCAGAAAGGCCTGGAATTCGGTGAGCGTCGCCTTCGAAAAACTCTCCGGCATGCTGGTATTCAGCTCGTTGTCGGTCTGCCAGCCGACGACAAAGGGATTGTCGCGATAGTGCTCGGCCATCGCTTTGGTGATGCGCCGGCTGTGTTCGCGAAAGACCGGGCTCGCCGTGTCGCAATGCTGCCGCGAGCCATGGCTCATCGGTCGGCCCTTGCCGTCGACCCTTAGAATCTCTGGATGCGCCACGGTCAGCCAGCGCGGCGGCGTTGCCGTCGGCGTGCACATGATCGTGTCGATGCCAAAGCGCCCGAGCATGGCGATGGCACGGTCGAACAGATCGAAATCGAAGGTGCCGAGCTTCGGCTCGAGAATATGCCAGGCGAATTCGGCCATTCTGACCACGTTGAAGCCGGCCTTTGCCATGCGCTCGGCGTCGCGCTCCCAGTAGCTTTCGTCGACGTGCTCGGGATAATGCGGGGCGCCGACGAGGAAGCGGTCGGTCTTGACGGAGTTCCATACGGAAAGGTTTGCGGTCTTGTCGGACACGGTGATGTTTCCTGTGATTATCTGTCGAGGATCGTCTTGCGGGCGCTGATCGTGCGTCCGCCGTCGGGCGAGAAGAGATAAAGTTCGCTGGCGTCGAGCTTCAGCGCCACGTTCTGGTCGGCGGTAACGGGCGCGACGTAGCTCAGCTGCACCGTGATGTTGCCGGTGCCGCTTTCCGAGGCGATGGTCCTGAGATTGCCGGCGTCGATATAGAGGATGGTTTCGCGCCCGAGATGCTCGACCAGTCGGACCGCACCGTTGATCGCCCCCCCTTGGGCAGCGTCGGCGACCACCGATATGTTTTCCGGCCTTACACCCAGCGTCAGGCTGGCGCCCTTCGGCAGCACCGCGGCCTCCGCCAGTTCGACCGTCACCGGCACAAGGCCCGGCGCCGAAACCGTGATATTGCGGCCGGACACCTCGTCGACGGTAACGCCGAGGAAGTTCATTCGCGGGGCACCGAGAAAGCCCGCGACGAAGAGGTTGTCAGGGTTGCGGTAGAGTTCGAGCGGTGAGCCCACCTGCTCGATTATCCCCTGGTTCAAGACGACGATCCGGCTCGCCATGGTCATGGCCTCCACCTGGTCGTGGGTGACGTAGACCATGGTGGCGCCGAGTTCGGCATGCAGGCTGCTGAGCTCGACGCGCATCTGGGTTCGAAGTGCTGCGTCGAGGTTCGACAACGGCTCGTCGAAGAGGAAAACGTCGGGCGAACGGGTGATTGCCCGGCCGATCGCCACGCGCTGCCGTTGGCCGCCGGAGAGCTGCTTCGGCCGCTTTTCCAGCTGGTCGGTGATCCTCAGGATCTTGGCGGCGCGGGCCACCGCCGCCTCGATCTCGGCCTTCGGGCGCTTGGCCATGCGCAAACCGAAGCCCATGTTCTCCGCCACCGTCATATGCGGATAGAGCGCGTAGGACTGGAAGACCATGGCGATGCCGCGGTCCCCAGGCTCCTGTTTGCTGACGTCGCGGCCGTTGATCAGGATCTGGCCGGAGGAGATCTCCTCCAGGCCTGCGATCGACTTCAAAAGCGTGGACTTGCCGCAGCCGGAGGGGCCGACCATGACGATGAACTCGCCTTGCGCTACGGAAAGATCGATGCCGCGCAGCGCATGATAGGCGCCGTAATTCTTGTTGATCTGTCGGAGTTCGAGACTGGTCATGCGTCCTGGCTCTCTGCTGTTGAAACTTGGAACTATAGGAGATTGCTCATCCCTTCACCGCTCCCATCGTCAGGCCGGCGATGAAGTGGCGCTGCATCAGGAAGAACATGACGACGGGCGGCACGGCGACGACGATGGTGCCGGCGGAAATCAGGTTCCAGGCCGACACCCATTCGCCGCGAAGATTGGCAAGGCCGGCGGTAACAGGCTTGACGGAGTCGCTGACGGTCAGCACCACGGCCCAGAAATAATCGTTCCAGATGAAGGTGAAGATCAGGATGGCAAGTGCGGCCAGCGCCGGCCGCACCAGCGGGATCGCCACATGCACCAGCGTCTGGAAGGGAGAGGCCCCTTCGGCTCGCGCCGCCTGGAACAGCTCGTCGGGAAGTGCGGCAATGAAATTGCGCATGAACAGTGTTGCAAAGCCGGTCTGGAAGGCGACGTGGAAGATGATCAGCGCCGCCGTGGTGTCGATCAGGTCGAGCCGGACCATCAGGTCGCGTACCGGGATCATCATGATCTGGTGCGGCAGGAAATTGCCGCCGACGAACAGCGCGAAGATCAGCATGTTGCCGGGAAAGCGGTAGCGCGACAACACATAGCCGGCGAGCGTGCTCAGCACCAGGACGCCGATCACCGAGGGAATGGTGATCGTCAGGCTGTTGAGGAAGTAGCGGGCCATCGGTGTCTGCGTGAAGACAGCCGTGTAATTGTCGACCACGCCGATGCCGGTCGGCCATCCCCACAGATTGCCGCCCATGACATCCTCGGTCGAACGGAACGAGGTGAGGATGATCGCAAACAGCGGGCAGAGCCAGAGCAGAAGGACGATGACGACGGCGAACACATAGAGGCGGCGCTGCCAGACGTCGGCTTCGGGAATGGGACGAGGATACATCAGCCTCCCCTTTCTTCTGTATGGATGATGCGGCTGAGGTACCAGACTATGAAGGCGGCCATGATCACAAACAGCACGGAGGCAATCGCCGCGCCGTAACCGAAGCGGTAGGAGAAGATCGACTGTTCGAACATCTGGTAGGCGAGAACCGAGGACGAGCCGAAAGGGCCGCCATTCGTCATCACCGATACCATATCGAAGGACCTGAGTGCCCCGACCACGGTGACGGCAATGGCGATGAAGGTGACCTGGGTCAGCTGCGGCAGCACGATGTGCCACAACATGTTCCAGCCCCTCGCCCCATCGACGCGCCCGGCACCGATCAGCTCTTCGCTGAGATTGTTGAGCCCGGCGAGATAAAGCACCATGCAGAAGGTGATCTGCGGCCAGAGCGCGGCAATCACGATGGCGAAGGTGACGAAATGCTCGTCGGAGAGAACCGCCGGCGCCGTCGCCCCGAAGGCCCTGAAGATCAGCGCGAGCAACCCGAACTCCGGCGTATAGACCCAGGTGAACACCACGCCGACCGTCACCGAGGCGAGCACCAGCGGGATGAAGAACAGCGACTTCAGGAAGCGCATGCCGCGAATTTTCTGGTTGACCAGCAGCGCGATGGCGAGCCCGATCGGCGGTGCCGCCATGAACATTACCAGCCAGATCAGGTTGTTCTTCAGCGACACGTAGAATTGCGGATCGTTGTAAAGCTCGACGTAGTTGCCGAAGCCGATCCAGACCATCGGGCCGAAGCCGTCCCAGTCGTGCAGGCTGATCCAGAGGCTCCTGACGGCCGATAGCAGGATGACGGTGAAGAACAGCAATATCGCCGGCGCGATGAGTAAAGTCGGGGTGAGCCACCAGCGCTGGCGGCGCCATAACATCAACATCTCAAGAACCTCATTAATACAGGAGCAGACTCATGCGTGCTCCGGGAGCAGAGGCGCACCTCCTCCAAGGGGTGGAGGCAAACAGCCTCCACCCCTTGGAAGCAGCGGTTCGCCGCCGCCCCTGGGAGAGCTGCTAGATCTTGTAGATGCGCTTGCGCGTGCCCTCGAGGCGCGTCAGGATGGCCTTGCGCCGGTCGGGTTTGGCCATGAACTCCTGGAAGCCGACGAGGCCGGCCTGCGCCATATCGGGGTCGCTGTCGCGGTCATAATATTGCGACGTGCCCTGCACCGTCTTCATCGTCTCGACGGCGACGTTGACCAGCGGGTCTTTGCTTGGCGGCAGGTCGTGGCGCGGCGGCACGTTGCCGCCCGGCTCCAGATAGGCCGCTAGGTTCTCGGGCTTGTAGAAGTAGGCAAGGAATTCGCGCGCGCCCTGCTTGTTCTTGGCCTTGGCGGGAATGTGGATCGAGTTGACCGAGAATTCCTCGTAGTGGCCGACCTTGGCGTCGAGCGCCGGGAAGGTCGCGTAAGAGAGCTGCGGCAGGTCTTCGGCGGTGAAAGCCGAGCGCAGGAAAGCGCCGAGATTCATCATGCCGGCCTTCTTCTGCGCCAAGAGCGCCGCAGCCTCCTGCCAGCCGAAGGACGTGTGGTTCTCCGTGAAGAACCCCTTCGAAATCATCGCCGCCCACTGGTCGAAAACCGCTGTCAGCGCGGGATCGAGATAGCTCATCTCGCCGTTCATCAGCGCCATATGCTTGTCGAGGCCATTGATGCGAAGGTTCATCTGGTCGAACCAGCCGGCCGCCGGCCATAATTCCTTGGTGCCGATCGCAACCGGCGTGATGCCCGCGGCCTTGCACTTGTCGCCATAGGCCATGAACTCTTCGGCCGTCTTCGGCACGGTCAGGCCATGCTGCTCGAACACATCCTTGCGATAGAACATGCCCCAGAGCGTGCCTCCGGTGGGAAGGCCATACTGCTTGCCTCCGTCGGTGACGGCCCCTGCCGTCGCGCCGAGCACGTCCTTATATTTCTCTTTCTCGAAAAGGTCGGAGATGTCGTCGAACAGGCCGCGCTTGACGAAGGCGCGCATGCGGTTGCCCGAAAACCAGGAGCAGACGTCGGGCGCGCCGGCGACGAGATAGTTGCGAATGGCCGTCTTGTGGGCCTCGTGGTCCATATTGTTGATGACGACGTTGACGCCGGCTTCCTTGCTGAAGCCCGCGGCAATCGCCTTCAGCGCATCGAGTGCGGCACCATTGTTTTCGGCGGAAATCATCGTGACCTCCTGGGCCTGCGCGATCGCCGGGATCGGAAAGCTGCCGGTGACTGCTGCGGCGGAAACCAGCCCCGCGCCCTTCAGGAAGCGTCTGCGGGTGGTCGACGGAAATTGCTTCAAAAATGTCATTGAATTCCTCCCAGTTGATCGATCAACATCTCCCGACCGTCGCCTCCTCCATGAAACGACCGACCAGGCATTCAACGCTGCGATCCGCTCGGCGATTCTAGCGATAATCCGCCTGGCTGAGTTGATCCGCGGCCGAACTTATGCATAGATCTTTGCAGCCCGCAATAATTAATTTACAAAATTAAGGAATGCATCGTGAAGTTAAAAGGCGACCAGACCACGGCGAGAGCCATGAACCGACGCCTCATCCTCAACCTTCTCCGGCGGGAGGGGCCGAGGAGCCGCGCAGACATCGCGACGGTGATTGGTTTAAGTCCTGCCGCCGTCACCTTTGTCGTCGCCGACCTTCTGGAGGAAGGCATCGTCATCGAAGGGAAGACCGTGCCCGGCCTCACCGGCCGCCGCCCGATCCCGGTAGATATCAACTACGAGCACGCACTCGCCGTTGGCTTCAAACTGATGGTCGATTCGGTGGAGTGCGTGGCAACCGACCTTGCCACCAACCCCGTCGCCGCCATGCGAGTAAACCTCGACGGCCACGACCCCGATAAGGTCGCCGACCTGCTGGCGGGCACCGTTCCCGAACTGGTGAAGCTCGCCGGCCGGCCAGATGCGAAGCTCGCCGGCATCGGCATCTCCATGCCGGGTGTCATCAATCACGAACAGACGGCCTGCGTGCGCAGCCACCGCTTCAGCTGGAACAACGTCCCCCTCGCCTCGCTCGTCGCCAGCCGTGTCCATGTACCGGTCTGGCTGGAGGACGACACCAACGCTTATGCCATTGCCCAGCAGCTCTTCGGGCTTGGCCGCCAGCATCGCAACATGGCCGTCCTCGCCGTCGGCGTCGGCATCAGCTGCGCGCTTGTCATCGACGGCAAGCTCTACCGCGGCGCAAACGGCGCGGCCGGCAAGTTCGGCCACACCCTCTACGAGGAGAACGGCCGGCTCTGCGAATGCGGCAAGCGCGGCTGCCTGATGGCCTATCACTCCGAAGCATCGATGCTGAGACGCTGGCGGGAAGCGACCGGCCGCGAGGAACTGGGATTGCCAGAACTGTCGGCCGCGCTCGCATCAGGCGATGCCGCCGCCCTCGCCCTCGTCGCCGATTCCGGCCGCGGCATCGGAACCGCCCTTGCCAATCTCGTCAACATCACCGATCCCGAAGTCATCGTCGCCGGCGGCGAAGCCGTCTCCCTCGGCGAGCCTTTCCTGACACCACTGCGTGAAGCCCTCGCCGTCCGGACCTTCCGAACCGCCCCGCCCCTCTTGCCTGACTGGGAGGACAATTCCTGGGCTCGGGGCGCAGCTGCCCTCGTCACCCAGAAAATATTCGACTTCGAATCCTCCGGCGGCATCACGGACATCGCCAATCTCGCCGGCGTCAGACCCGTAGACTCGTCGTCGGCGGCGTAGTGATACACTGGATTACAAAAATGGGGGTTTTCAGACACATCCCTGGTTCAATCCTCAGGTGAAATCCGGACGCGACCCAATGGTCGAGATTGGTTTAAATCCAGAAAGGATGACCACATGAAAATGATCCAGGCTATCGCGCTCGCCTTTGCTCTCGGCGGCGCAGCAACAGCACATGCAGAACAGCCGCTGCAGCGCACCGATCTCATCAGGAACGATATCGACGTGCCCGGCCACGAGGCCATTCAGGTCCGCGTCGATTTCGCGCCGGGCGTTCTCGCCCCCGATCACTCACATCCTGGCGAGGAGATCGCTTTCGTCATTGAGGGAACGCTGAAATACCAGCTTGAAGGCAGACAGCCGGTTACCCTTAAAGCCGGCCAATCCCTCTTCATTCCATCAGGCGTCGTTCACTCGGCGAAGAACGTCGGCAGCGGCAAGGCTTCGGAATTGGCAACCTACATCGTCCGCAAGGGAGAGACGCTCGTCGTGCCTGCGAAGTGAGTCAGTCGTAGAAACCCGCGTCTGGATGGGGAGCCGCCGCTGCACGAAGCGCTCGCCCCAGAACCTTCAGGACCGCGCCGCTTGCGTGGGAGCGCCGTTTCGCCCTTGCGGTCGCTTTCCATTCACGGCAGCATCGCCATACGGATTGATGGAATTCGCATCCCCAGTCATCTGAACCTCTCACACTCAGGAGGATTACCATGGCAACGCTGGAGCGGCCGTCCTTTATCGTCCATTGGAGCGAGATCGAACGGCCGGACGACTCGCACTATGACGATGACGACGAACTGATGAGCATTGGTGCGCCTTTCGGACGATATTTCGGTCTGGCAAAATTGGGCATTCATCACGAGCGCTTGCCGCCTGGCCGGCGCACCTCCTTTCCGCATGCCGAGAGCTGCGAGGAGGAATTCGTCTACGTTCTCGAAGGCGAGCCCGATGTCTGGCTTGACGGCCATCTCTATCGCCTGAAACAGGGCGACGCCGTCGGATTTCCGGCCGGCACCGGGATCGCCCATAGTTTCCTCAACAACACGCAAGCCGAGGTGCACCTCCTTGTCGTCGGTGAGCGCCACAAGGCCGAGAACCGCATTTTCTACCCGCTCCACCCTCACCGCCGACCGCTGCACGATGATTGGTGGGATGACCATCCCACCCACGCCCTCGGTCCCCACGATGGAATGCCGGACCTGGTGCGGGAAGCAAAGGGTCGCGGAAACAGCGAATAGATCGGCCAGGGTGATTGCTTGTCGCAATGTCGGCGTCGCGCAAAGCGGAGACCAACGCCTGCTTGGAGCTTCGACGGGTCACTGCGGTGCCTCCGCCTGAATTCAGCAGGTGGATGGTGATCTCGCGAGAAATGCCGCGATCACCGCCATCGCAGTTTGCCACGGTCGACGAAAACGGGTGAGCGAAATTGTCGAGGCCAGCACCTGCCGCTGGCAGACCTCGCCGGGGGCCATAGCCATAAGAGCAACTCTTGCGCTTTCCCGACATTGAGCGAGCGAGGGCCCAGCCGTCACAACGGATCGCTGATACCGATCAAAGAGAACTTGTCGAACCATGATGGATGGTATTCAGTCCGAAGCCCCGGCGCAACCATGGCAAAACGGCATCGAGCTGTCACGGCAGATGGATGACTCAAGATGAGGGGCAATCCGCCGCGCCTAAGATTGCTCGCTTTCGCAGTATGCCGACAGCAGTATTGCGATCGCGGCGATAAACCACACACATAGCAATCGATCGGAGCCCAAATGTCCACCGCCGCTTTGCCTGAACCGCCATACTATATGGTCAGTTTTTCCTCTCAACGAACAAAGCTCGACAACGGCTATGGCGAGATGGGTTATGCGATGACGGAACTTGCAAAACAGCAGCCAGGTTATCTCGGCTTCGAAAGTGCTCGCGGGGCAGACGGTTTCGGCATACTCATCTCCTATTGGAAGGATGAGGATAGCATTCGAGCCTGGAAATCAGTCGTCGATCACATTCAGGCGCAAAATCGCGGTCGGTCAGATTGGTATACTCGGTACGAAATCCGTGTTGCGCTCGTCACGCGAGCCTATGGATTCAATATTGAAGAGACATGAGTTGACTCGTTGAAGAATCTTGCCCCCTAAAACGTATCCTCTGTAAAGCGACGGACAAGCCTACCGCGCAAACCTGCGGGCGCCGGCGACGCAGAGGATAACGGCAACCGTCACGGCGAGCATGGCCCAGGTCACGGGCTCGTGCAGCAGGGTTGCGGCGAGCGCCAGCCCGAAGAACGGCTGGAGCAGCTGCAGTTGGCCGACGGCGGCGATGCCGCCCTGCGATAGGCCGCGATACCAGAAGATGAAGCCGATCAGCATGGAAAACAGCGAGACATAGGCAAGGCCGAGCAGCGCCGGCACTTCGATGCCAGAGAAGGTCTCCGGCCTATGGAAAAGCGCGACCGCGACCGTCACCGGCAACGACAGCACGAGCGCCCAGGAAATCACCTGCCACCCGCCGAGCGTGCGCGAAAGCCTGCCGCCTTCGGCATAGCCGAGGCCGCAGACGACGACTGCCGCCAGCATCAGGAGATCGCCGACCGGCGAGGCCGTCAGCCCCTGCGTCAGTGCGAATCCCGCCACCAGCGCACTGCCGAGAACCGAAAAGAGCCAGAATGCCGGCTTCGGCCGTTCTCCGCCACGGACCACGCCGAAGATCGCCGTCGAGAGTGGCAGCAGGCCGATGAATACGATCGAATGGGCTGACGTGACATGGTGCAGCGCCAGCGCCGTCAACAGGGGGAAGCCGACAACGACTCCCAACGCCACGACGGCAAGGGAGAGAATGTCACGCCGGCTCGGTCGCTTCTCTCTGAAAGCGATCAGCAGGCCAAGGGCGAGAATGCCGGCGATCGCCGCGCGCGTCACGGTGCGAAAGACCGGATCGAACTGCATCACCGCCACGCGCGTCGCCGGCAGCGATCCGCTGAAGATCACCACCCCGATAAAACCATTGATCCATCCCGATGCCATGCGGTCCATCTCGCGCTCCATGATGCGCTGCATTCCTTCATTCTCTAGCTCTTATCGGCCAACACGGATGGTTATGACAGTCACAGTCTGATACAATTTCGCGAAACTGTAATGGTGCAGGAAGCAATACGGATGAACGAAGGACGCACGCGCGTGGAGATGGTCGCCGCGACGATCAGGCAGCGCATCGCCGGGCGCAGCCTGACGCCGGGCGCAAAGCTACCCTCTGTGCGGGGGTTGGCCGCGACGTTGAAGCTGTCGACATCGACAGTCGTCGACGCTTATGAGCGGTTGGTCGCCGAAGGCGCGATCCTGGCAAGACCAGGCTCGGGATTCTACGTCGCCAACCAGGCAGCGCCCTTTGCGCTTGCCGAGACCGGACCGAAGCTCGACCGCGCGGTGGATCCGTTCTGGATATCGCGGCAATCGCTGGAGGCAGCCGAAGCCGACCTGAAGCCCGGCTGCGGCTGGCTGCCGCCCTCCTGGCTACCGGGGGACGGCATGCGCCGCGGGCTCAGAACGCTTGCCCGCGCCGACGGGCCGGCCCTCGCCGATTACGGCTCGCCGCTCGGCTTGCCGCAACTGCGCCAGCTGATTTCCCGCCGCCTGGGCGAACGGGGGATCGAAACCTCCCCCGACCAAATCATGCTGGCCGATTCCGGCACGCAGGCAATCGATCTGCTCTGCCGTTTCCTGCTGGAACCCGGCGACACGGTGCTGGTCGACGATCCCTGCTATTTCAATTTCCATGCGCTCCTGCGCGCCCATCGGGCAAAGATCGTTGGTGTGCCCTACACGCCGTCCGGTCCCGATATCGAAGCGTTTGCGCAAGTCGTCGCCGATGAGCGTCCGCGGCTCTACATCACCAACTCCGCCATCCACAATCCCACAGGCGCGACGTTGTCTCCTGTTACCGCCCACCGCGTTCTAAAACTCGCCGACCAGTTCGACCTGGCCATCATCGAGGACGATATCTTCGCCGATTTTGAATATACGCCGGCTCCCCGCCTTGCCGCCTTCGACGGGCTCGAGCGGGTTATCCACATCGGCAGCTTCTCGAAGACCTTGTCGGCCTCGGCCCGCTGCGGCTTCGTCGTGGCGAAACCGGAATGGATTGATGGCCTCACAGACCTCAAGATCGCCACCTCCTTCGGCGGCGGCCGGCTGACGGCGGAACTGGTGCTGAACGTCTTGAGCGACGGCAGCTATCGCAAACACATGGAGACGCTGAGACACCGGCTCTCCCGTGCGATGAGCGAGGTCTCGGCCCGGCTGAAGAATCTCGGCATAACGCCCTGGCTGGAGCCCCAGGCCGGAATGTTCCTCTGGTGCTTGCTGCCCGACGGCATCGATGCGGCTGATGTGGCGCGGGCCGCATTGGAAAAGAGGATCGTTTTGGCTCCCGGAAACGCATTCAGCCTGTCGCAATCGGCAACGAATTTCATGCGCTTCAACGTGTCTCAAACGCTCGACCCGCGCGTCTTCGAGGCGCTCCGCGACTTCCTGGCGAAAGAGAGGCATTAGACACAAGGGTGCTCTTCGGCGGCAACCGTCCTCGTACTAGTGGTCATCCGCGTAAGACGCGCGGAACACAGCCGCCTGCCCGCTATGCCTCATACATGTATTCATTTTTCTTTAAATGCAGAGAGTTAAAATTCGGAGACGCCAAACGATCACCAAGTCTAGAACTTTGGCCTGATCATTGCTCCGAAGAAGGTATTGCATGCGCAAGCCAAAGGTTCGAACCTCGCTGACAATCATCAATGTAACGTTTGCGTTCATCTTCTTGAGCTTTGGGCTGTTTTCCCTCAGGAGCGTGCAGCAGGTTAACCAGGACACGACGGCAATCGCCAAGAACTGGCTGCCGAGTGTTTCGGTAGCCCGCAATATCGGCTTCGAGCTGGAACGCATGAAGTTTGCCTACGCCAACCATATCATGTCGATCAGCGACCAGGCTATCGCCGCCGCAGAAGCAAAGATTACCTCTCAACGCACTGAGCTTGACGATGCGATTGCAGCTTATAAGCCGCTTATATCCTCGCCGCGCGAAGGCCAATTGCTGCAGCAGATCGAGGAGCAGGCCGCCAGCTACCAGAAATCGTCCGCGCCTATGCTGGAAAAGTCCCGCAAGAACGACAACGATGTTGCCAAGACGATCTTCTATTCCGACATGGAGCCATTCGTCGATCGCGCGGAAGAATTGGCCAATGAATTGCTGACGATAAACGTCAATGGCTCCGAGGCGTCATACGAAAACAGTCAATCCACGTACTTGGGCATTCTCTGGACAACCTCGGTGTTCACGGCACTCGTGATTGCAATCGTTGCTGGCGCAATCTCCTATGTGGCGATCCAGATCTCGCGTCCGATCAAGAAGATCACGCAATCGATGACCGGGCTGGCCGCTGGCGACACCGGCACGCAGATTCCCTATTCCAGCCGCACGGACGAAATCGGTGCGATGGCGGCAGCGGTTGAGGTCTTTCGGCAGACCGCGCTCGCCAAGATCAGAGCCGACGAAAATATCGAAACGAATCGGGTGCTGACGGAATCTGAGCGGCAGCGCCGCGAGCAGACGGAGCGCGCGCGGGCTGCAGCGATGGCGCAAGCCACGAACGGATTGGCAGAGAGCCTGAAACAACTTGCCGGCGGCGATCTCACCGTTCAGATCAGCGAGCCTTTCGATGCGGATTTCGAGGGCCTGCGCGGGGATTTCAACGGCGCCGTCGCAAAACTCTGCCAGACCCTCGCCAAAGTGGCGGGATCAGCCGTCAATATCGACGGCGGCTCGAATGAAATCGCCAACAGCGCAAACGACCTGGCGAAACGAACCGAACAACAGGCAGCGGCGCTCGAGCAGACAGCCGCTGCTCTCGATGAAATCACAGCCAATGTCGCATCCGCCTCCAAGCGCGCCGAGGAAGCCCGCGAGGTGGCCGCGCAGGCGAATGCCGGTGCGACGACATCAGGTGAGATCGTAAGCCAGGCGGTCCAGGCCATGAGTCGGATCGAGCAATCCTCCAGCCAGATTTCCAACATCATCGGCGTGATCGACGAGATCGCGTTCCAGACCAATCTCTTGGCCCTCAATGCCGGTGTCGAGGCCGCGCGCGCCGGCGAGGCAGGCAAGGGATTTGCCGTGGTGGCGCAGGAGGTCCGCGAACTGGCGCAGCGCTCCGCACAGGCGGCCAAGGAAATCAAAACGCTGATCCATGCATCGGCGGGAGAAGTCGCAGCCGGCGTCGGACTGGTCTCGAAAACCGGCGAAGCGTTGAAAACCATCGGCGAGCTGATCGTTGCCATCAACCGCCATGTCGAGGCAATCGCCGTCTCCGCCCGGGAACAATCCGTCGGCCTGGCGGAGATCAATACGGCCGTCAACAGCCTAGACCAGACCACGCAGCAAAACGCAGCCATGGTCGAGGAGGCGAGCGCCGCTTCCGCATCGCTTGCCGACGAAGGCGCCACGCTTCGCCAGTTGATCAGGCAGTTCAATCTGAACGAGACCGCGCAGGAAAGCGCCTACGCCCTTCGCAGAACGGCTTGAGCCGAAGGAACGATCGGCACGCAAAACACGGGGTCTATCGGCCTCGAACAGGAATGCGGGCCGCAGCGTCGTTGCATGATCATCGGTCGTCGGTCCAAACTGAGGTTGCTGAGCAGGCGGAACGTCGCGATAACATCGCGACAGAACAAAATTGATATTGTTCGACATTCGCTCTCACGGAATTTGACGATGTCCGATCTCGATCTGGAAACCATCCTCGATGAACTCCGGCAGAGGGAGCCGATATTCCATCGCCGCGCCTCGGCACGAGCTGCGACGATCTGGTTTCGATGACGGCGGAGGATTTCTTCGAGATCGGCGCAAGCGGCAGGATCTATCGGCGCGACTTCGTCATCGCCAACCTACTGGAGCGCTACCAGCAGCCGGAAAGGCATGACTGGCCCTGCCGGGACTTCTCGATCCGCGGACTCGCCGAAAACCTCTATCTGCTGAACTACACGCTGGACGAACCCGGCAGGACGACGCTCAGAACCACCATCTGGCAAAGCTCTGGCGGGAGCTGGAAAATCGTCTTCCATCAGGGAACCATTGCCGGCTGAGCCGCCAATGTCAAAATCGCGCGAGGCGTGGAATTGACGCAGACACCCCTAACGCCATCGATCATCAGAACGACCGGTGAACCGCCTTGTCGTTGGCAAGACGGGTCACGCAGCCTTCGAGCTTGGCGAGCAGCAGATCGAAGTCGAGCGGCTTCGTCAGATAGTCCGCCGCTCCGCCGCGCAGGCCGGCTAGCGTGTTTTCCCGATCGGTCAGTGCCGTCAGCAGGATGAAGGGAATGTTGGAGAGCTCGGGGTGGTTGATCTGAATTTCCGCCAGAAGCTGGTGCCCATCCATGACCGGCATCGAAATGTCGCTGATGACGATATCGGGCCATTTCGACAGGATCATTTCCAGTCCCTCGGCGCCGTTCGAGGCCTCGAGCGTCCTGTAGCCGGCTTCGCTCAACTCTTCGACGAGGAGGTTCCGGATCTCGACTTCGTCTTCTATGCACAGGACTGTAACCATGAGCTCTTCCTTAAGCTGCGACTTGTTGATCCGACAATAGAAACTCTATTGGCAGAAGAATGGTGAATGTTGTGCCTTTGCCAAGCTCGCTCGTCACCTCGACGGTGCCGCCGTGTAGTTCGATAACCTGCTTGACGACGTTGAGACCGATGCCCGTCCCGGCAATGCCCGTCGCGCTGCGGGCGCGATAATAGGGCTGGAACAGCTTCGGCAGATCCTCCGCATCCATGCCGATGCCGCTGTCGGAGATGGCGATCTCCACCGTCTTGTCGTCGGCCCGGGCGCGAACATGAATGTCAGGCGCGTCGGGTGAATATTTGACGGCGTTCGAAATCAGGTTGGTGAAGACCTGTTCCATCGCGCTGCGATCGAACGTCAATACATCCGGTATGGGCTCAAGATCGAGATGGAACACATGCGTGCGGCTGAGATGGCGCTGCCTGTCGCAGCACGTGACGAGCACCGCTTTCAGGTCACCTTCGCTCCGCTTCAGTGTGATCTGTCCGGTTTCGAGCCGCCCGCTGGCGAGGATACTCTCCATCAGATCGACCATGCGCACCACCGCACTGCGGATCACGCCGGCCTTTTCGTGAACGTAATCGCCGCTGACGTTGGTGGTCGAGCGGCAGAGCCGCTGCGCAGCGGCGTCGATGATGGCGAGCGGCGTGCGAAACTCGTGCGAGGCCATGGCGACGAACTGGCGCTGGAGCGCATTCACCTGGCGTTCGTGCACCAGCAGGCGGTCCAGTTCCTCTCTCTGCCTTTCGATCTCGGCCGTTCGATCGGCCACCATCTCTTCCAGATGGTTGCGGTGGTGCGTGAGCTGCTCTTGGCTGTCCAGCAGGGTCAGCGAGGTGCGATGCAGACCTCGTCCGAGCCAGAACACCACGGTGATCAGCAGCGCCAGGCAACCGAGCCCTGCCGGCGCGATTTGATGAAGCAGCATAAAACCGGGCAGGATAGGCGGCCACACGAGATAGCCGATCGTGCCGCCGTTATGGGACGACACCAACACTTGCGCCCGCTCGTCCTCACCTTTCGAAGGCGCGAAATGCAACCCTTCGAGCAGCGCATGATGGGCGATGTTTTCGGCAGTTTTTCCATCGATGAACTTGACCGAGATGGCGATGAACTCCTGGCCCGCCTCGATCTGCATCCTGGCCGAGCTCGGCAGAATGGGACGCGCACTGGCAATTGCCGGTCTGTTGCCGATCATAATCGTCCGAACCTTGGCCAGTTGACCAAGCGCTTCAGCGCCGGGCTTTGCAGCCCGCTCGACGAGAACGGCGCGCATCTCTCCGGCGAGAGCAGTCATTTCTTGGCCGTCGTCGTCACCGAGCCGCGGCGGCATGGCATCGGCGCCGTCACGGAAGGCGAACATCAGGCGATTGGTGTCGTCGAAGATGTAGGTTCTGTCGTGCCCGAAATAGCGGTTGGTCCACTGGCCGACATTGTCGAGCAGCCACTCATGGTTCCGCTGTTTGGTATAGAGGAAGGCATCGTCCCATTTGGTGACGCTTTCCTGCTCCCGGGGAAGTGCCGCGATCTGCTCTTCCAGCCCCTGCCGGACGAAATCGGCCTGCCGACGGAGCGAGAGATCATCGACCTTCACCGCTGCGAGCCACGCAAATCCGCACAACACGACAGCCGCCGCGCAGGTGAGCGTCACCAGGACGAACGTAATGTGCGATGTGAGCCCGACCTTCAATACCTGCAACCTTTTGATGGCGCCCGCTGCCGAGAAATTGACACGCAAAGGTTGACGGACCGTGAATTATGCGCTCCCGTGCGGGTCTGCGGCAGGTCCC
Organism: Rhizobium leguminosarum bv. viciae USDA 2370; assembly: GCF_002008365.1. Taxonomy (GTDB): domain Bacteria; phylum Pseudomonadota; class Alphaproteobacteria; order Rhizobiales; family Rhizobiaceae; genus Rhizobium; species Rhizobium leguminosarum. The sequence continues at coordinate 796,228 of NZ_MRDL01000036.1, read as the reverse complement.
CCCATAGGCATCGCAATCGTTGAAGGAGAAGCACATGGATGCAGCATCGTCGGATACATCAGGCATCAGGATCGAGCCGATCGCCGCCGTCCATATCGACAGCTTTCATCATGCGCTCGACGTGGTCGCACGGGAGAAAAAATACCTGTCCATGCTGGAAGCAACGCCGCTGCCGCAAACACGGGAGTTCGTGATGGGCATGATAGCAAAAGGCAATCCGCAATTCGTTGCCACCGCTGAAAACCAGGTCCTCGGCTGGTGCGACATCAGCCGACATTTTTTCCCGTCCCACGCGCATCGCGGAAAACTCGGAATGGGGATTCTTCCCGCCTATCGGGGCAAGGGTCTGGGACGAAGGCTCATCGAGACGACATTGAGAGCCGCGCAGAAAAGCGGTTTTGCAAGGGTTGAACTCGATGTTTATGAAGACAACGCCCGTGCTATCGCTCTCTACGAAAAGATGGGATTTGCACGCGAAGGCATCGTCCGACGTGCGGCACGCATCGACGGTCAGTTCATCGATGCGATCAGCATGGCGCTTTTGTTCGACGAGCGCGGCGCGGCATAGATCCAGGTATCGCGTCGATTTCTGAATGGGCCCCCGCGAGCCCGGCTGATCAACATTTCGGCCTGAACTTGAAACAAATGCCCTTTCGAGCAATTAGGCCAGGCACTCCCCTATCGGGCGAATGCCTCGAATGGATTGTCGTGGGTCAGGCGCATCAGGGTTCCGTCGTCTACGCCCCGCCGTTTCAGCTCGGGCAGCAAGACGGTGGAAAGATGGGTGTACGGTTTGGGTATCCCGCCCATCGGCAGCGCCGGATCGAACCAGCCACGGTCATGGCTCAACAATAGGCGATCGCCGCAGCCCGCCTCCAGCGCCTTGATCACCAGCTCCGCCACCTCGTTGTCTCCGCCCCGGCCGACATGGTCGTACTCGATCCAAGCGCCTCGCTCGGCGACGGCGACATGATAGGCAAAGTCCTTCTCTTCCTGCGTATGGATCGAGATGAACCTGTCAGCCCTGTAGCCCTCTGCCTCGATGACATCGAGCTGATCCATGACGACCCGTCCCCTGATCGTATGACTGCCGATGACGGCGCCTGTCTGCGCCGCGGCGCGCGCGGCTGCCCGCAGGATTTTCGTCTCGAGCGCCGTCATGCCGTCATCGCCGGCGCTGAGCTTGATCCAGCCCGCCTGGAACCCGGTCTCGTCGATCTGCTCCGTCAGCTCGCGAAGCATCCATGCCTCCAGCTCTTTCTCGGAAGCCTGACGGACCCATTTGGGAATCCAGGGTTCACGGTAATTGCCGGTGGGCACGACAATCGGAAAATCCGTCGCGAGCGACACGGCAAGATCGATATCCGCACGGCGTCCAACGCCACCCGTCGAGCATTCGACCAGTGCCGTCACCCCGAGCTTCTTGATCCGCTCGATTTCGGGGGCCATCAGCCGGACGACGTCTTCGGTCTCCGCTTCGGCATAACCGGGCTGGTCCGGCGTCCTGAGGTCGATGAAAACGTGCTCATGCGGGAGGATCATCCCAAGTTCGGATCTGCTCTTAGGCCCGAGCGTCGTGCGCAGATATTTCAAAGTCTCTCCCCCCACGGGCATATCGGCTTTGCGTACAGCCTTCGACCCAAGCCTCGACACTGCCGCGAAAGTAGATCGTGACGTGATGAAATCAATCGCTCACTTGATCGAAATTCTTACGACAGACCTTGATATCGACGTCCGGCTTGGCGAGTTGACTGTCGCCGGGGGAAGATACGCCGCATCGACTACTTCCCCTCAACCTTGCCCCTTCCGGCCCTTCGCATGGCTCAGGGCGTTCGGCCCTGCAATCGATTCACTGGATCGATTGCTCCCGCTTCGCGGGACCGGGCCTCACCACGGTGGCGCATCGCGCTCACCCCGGTGGCGCATCGCGCTCAACCCGGCCGGCGCACCGCGCGGATCTTGCCGCTGCCGCCTCCGCCGCAGAAGAAGCAGTCGCCGCCGTCGGATTCGAGACCGGAGACGCCGGTGCCCTCGGGCATCTCCAGCCGCTCCAGCACCTCTCCGGTTTCCGGGTCGATGCGCCTGACGTCGCTGTCATCGCCCTCCCAGGTGCCGTGCCAGAGCTGGCCGTCGACCCAGGTGACGCCTGTCACGACGCGGTTGGATTCAATGGTGCGGAGGATCTTGCCGGTTTCCGGGTCGATCTGATGGATCCTACGGCCGCGGTGCTGGCCGACCCAAAGCGAGCCTTCGGCCCAGGCAAGGCCGGAATCGCCACCATTGCCCGGCGCAGGGATGGTGGAAAGGATACGACCGGACTTCGGGTCGATCTTGTGAATGACATCCTCGGCGATCTGATAGAGGAACTCGCCATCGAAGGCCGTGCCGGCATGCGATGCGACCTCGATCGAGCGCACCACCTCGCCGTTTGCGGGATCGAGCGCATTCAGCCTGTCGCCCGAGGCGAACCAGACGTGTTCACCGTCGAAGGTGACGCCGTTGACGCGCTCGGCACCGGGAAAAGGTCCATATTCACGGATGATCGTCGCAGCCGATTTTTTCATCTCTTCCATCCTATTCGCCCGTAGGGCCATCCTCATCAGTCAGGCCATACTAATCGCTTGGCAACGGTCCCGGGAGTAACAAGATCGTCGGGAAACCGGGTAACGGCGGGCTCATCCAGCGCCGCGCCCGCCCGCGCCCGAAGGACTGCACCCTGCTTTCATCGGCGAGCGAATCCAGCGCCCGCTGCACGGTGCGCGGGCTGGCGCCGAGCGCGATCGCCAACGCCGAGCTCGACCACGCCTCGCCATCGGCGAGAAAGGCGAGCACCGCCCCGTGTTGACCTTCGACCAGCGGCGCCAGCACGGCGGTCTCTTCGGCACGCCGCGGCGAAAGCGCAAAGCCGCGTTTCGTCGCCGAAACCTCCGCCAGTCCCCGCAGTTCGGCGCGCAGCCGGCCGATCTCGACGCGCAGCCGGGCGCGATGCGATTCATCGGCATGTTTGCCGCGGAAGGCGCGCGCGATGAGCGTGCCGCGTGCCACATCCGTCGGCCAGGCTTCGGCAAGCGTCCGGGCGAGCGTGAAGAGCACGGGCCGCTTTGCCAGCGACACCGACAGCTGGTCGTCGCGCACGACGTGGCGGCAGGCATCGACGACAAGCGTGCCCGAACCCAGCAGCTCTTCCACCTCCTCGAGCAACAGCGGGCTTTCCCGCCAGCGCGAGATCAGCCGCGCCACCGGCGCGCTGAGCACGTGGGCGGCATTTTCCACCTCCGCCGTCAATACCGGCATACCGGCCTCGCGTGCAGCCCGCCTCGCCCGGTCGAGAGCCTCGTGCGCCGTATTCGTCTGCAGGCGCCGGATCGCGATGCCCGCGACCACCAGCTCATGAGCGGCCCTTGCCGCCGGCGGCAGCGGCGTTGGATCGAGCGTTTCCAGCGCCCGCTCGGCCTCGTCGAGCCGGCCGATCAGCACCAGCCGGCGAAGCTCGACATTCCTGGCATGGGCGGCATTGACCCTGTCGCCATGCGCTTCGAGCACCTTGCGCGCCGCTTCCAGCGCCTTGGGCGGCCAGGTGAGATCGCGCGAGACGAGCGCGATCTCGGCCTCGGCGACCACGCAGCGGGCCCGGGCCATCGCCTCCCGCGGGCCGAAGGCACGCGCCGCACTCTTCAACAGCGCCTTGGCGCGGACGAGATCGCCGAGCTGCGCCATCGCAATGCCGCGCAGCGCCAGCGCCGGCGCATCGTCGCGCAGCGCCACCCGCTTTAGCGCGCCAAGCGCATCGCCCGCTGCCAGCGCCCGCGCCGCCGCCGTGATCAGCGAGTCCATTCAAATCCCGTCACACTTGTCACTCCCACCATTTCCCACCTGGCCTTAGATTTGTCGTCGACCGGCAAGCAAGCCTGCGCCGGATGCTACGACGAGAGACAGGCAAAGGAGAAGACCCATGACGGAACAGCTGAACGCAACACGCCAGCAGTGGCTGGCAGCAAGGCTCGATCTGCTCGAGGAGGAGAAGGAACTGACCCGGCAGAGCGACGCGCTGGCGATGAAGCGCCAGCGATTGCCGCGAGTGAGGATCGACAAGCAATACCGCTTCGACACCGACGGCGGCAACGTCTCGCTGAAGGACCTCTTCGGTGGCCGCTCGCAGCTTCTCGTCTATCACTTCATGTTCGGGCCGGACTATACCGCGGGATGCCCGTCCTGCTCGTCGATCGCCGATGGCTTCAACGGCTTCTTCGTTCACCTGGAGAACCACGACGTCGCCTTTTGGGCGGTCTCCCGCGCGCCGTTGGCAAAGCTCGAAGCATTCAAGCGACGGATGCACTGGAGCTTTCCCTGGGCGTCGTCCTTTGGCAGCGACTTCAACGGCGATTTCAGCGTCTGGTTCTCCGCCGAGCAGCAGCACCAGGGCGATGTAGACTATAATTACCGCCGCGAACCGCCCGCCCCCCAACCGCTCGCCGCAAGGACTGTCCAGGAGCGGCAGCCCCGCGATAGCGAGGCGCCGATCACTCAGATCGCCGCCATGACCGGCACCGATGTCCCCACCTATACCCGCGACCGGCCGGGTGTCAGCGCCTTCGAGCTCATCGACGGTGCCGTCTACCACAGCTATTCCAGCTATGCGCGCGGGCTGGACGGGTTATGGGGCATGTATCAATGGCTCGACCGCGCCCCCAAGGGCCGCAACGAAACCGGCATCTGGTGGCGCCACCACGACCGGTACGGCAAGGAGTGACGCCGATGCTGTTCTCCGCCCACACTCCAAGCAGAGGCGACGGCAACGTCGCTCTCAACGCCGCCGAGTGGCTCTCGCTGGCTGCCGCCGCGGATGGATCAGCTGGGAAACCGAGCGGTGGCATGGCTAGTCCAGGCAGCCGGATCACCGGCCGCGCCGCCGATTGGCTGTCGCTTGCAGCCGCTCCGACATTCGCGATCATGGCGGTGCTGACAGCCACGACCGGCAGCGCCGTCATGATCTGCATGACGACGCCGGATGCCTTCCCGATCGGCGGAATGGTGCCGATGTACCTGCTGATGAGCGGCTTCCACCTGGCGCCCTGGCTGCGGCTCGCCGCCGGCTGGCGGGGCATAAGCCCCCGATAACGCTCCGCGACGACGATGCTCCTTCTTCTCCCCAGCGCGGAGAAGAGGGAGCAAGCCGCACTCCCGCTCGGCCGCGTCCGGCTTTACCTCCTTACCGGCGCGACCAAGTTCATGCCCTCACCTCGATAAAGTCGATCGGCCCGCCGGCAACATCGTCGTCGAAGACCGCACAGGAAAGCTTGCCGCCGAAGACGCAGCCGCTGTCGATGTTGGTGCGGTTTCCTGTCGTCACCGGGTTGGACAGCGACGGTGTATGGCCGTGGACCAGGTGCTTGCCCCAATAGTCGCCGGACTCACCGGGAGGGAACCGTAACCAGAGAAGATCGTGCTCGCTCTGCTGCTCCAGCGGAAATGCTGGATCGACGCCCGCATGGACGAAGATCCGATATCGATCAATGTGCATGAAGGGAAGATCGGCCGCCCATTGCAGATGCTGGGGCAGAACTCTGCCGCCGTAGGACATTTCGGTTTCAAGTCCGCCGATGCCGATGCCGATCCACACGTCTCTGCTGTCGCTATCGGCATAGGCAGCGACCATCAGGTCCTCATGATTGCCTTTCAGGCAGATCCATCGCCACGAGTCCGATGGACCGGCAATGATCCGGTCGAGGACACTTTTGCTGTCAGGCCCGCGATCGACATAGTCGCCAAGGAAGACGACCGTGCCTTCTGGCGCATAAGCCTCGACCCGATCGATCATCCTGTTCAGCGGATCGATACAGCCGTGGATATCACCTATGGCGAACGTGTAGCGCATGTCTCATTTTTAGCGCCTGTCGGGGGTCAGGTGAAGTCCGGATCGCCGCGGCGGATCTCAATACTGCCGACAGAAAATACGACTCATTTCCCAGCACTTGCGGCGATTGCCTCGCCTTTGGCTTGAGTTCGCATATTGATCGGCGCATCGGCCGCCGAGGATGCCGATCCGCGGATGGATACGGCATTGCATTGTGCAATCGCCAACGGCTATGCCTTCATCACCATGAAGAAATACGGACGAACCTATCACCTACCGATTTCTCCCGGAGCGACGAGCGATGACAAAGTCATGGCGATGCTTGACGGGTTGATGATTGGCGATCTTGTCATCACCGAGAAAATGGATGGTGAGAACACGACCATTTATCGGGGCGGGTCTCATGCGCGTAGTCCCGATAGCCGTTACCATTCGTCGCGCGATTGGCTTAAGGCTTTTGCTGCCAGCATCAGCCCGCAACTGGCAGATGGCGAACGCATCGTGGGTGAGAACCTCTATGCCCGGCACTCGATCGGTTATGATGATCTGCCGTCGTACTTCCTCGGCTTTGCATGGATTATCGACGATGAGGTCCAATCCTGGGACCTGACGCAAGCCCGGTTCGAAGAACTGGGCATCGTTCCGGTGTCGACACTATATCGGGGACCATACAAAGCCGGCCTGTTCGAGGATACGGCGGCATCACTGGATAAGACCAAGCAGGAGGGGTTTGTCGTTCGGATCGCTGATGCGTTCCTGGAAACCGAAATGCCAGTTCGGATGGGCAAGTATGTGCGGGACAACCACGTTCAGAGTGAAACGCATTGGATGCAGTCGGAACTCATCCCCAATCGCTTGGCAAATTCCTGACGGTCGCAAATGGTGCAACTTACCGCCAGACTCTTCGAGGCAGTTGGTGGCATTATTGAATTCCGTAAAGCGTCCCCCGCGCCCCCGCCCGAAGCTGATCATCTCCGAGATAGCAAGCGACGCCTCTGCCATGGGCGCCGCGCCCCCCGTTCGAATCGACCTATTATTGATCTCGGGCACTTCATCGACACGAGCGGAACCGGCTCTCTCTCAGCCGCTTACGGCGATTGCCTCTGCTTCTGCTAGAGGAAATCGGCCGGCGCGAGTCATCATGCAGCAAGTGTCCAGCCCGGCTGGCACGCGCACCCTTTCGGTTCCGATTGTCTTCCGGGCCGAAACTGTGCGATGACCGGTCGAACCCAGATACAACGGATCAAGGTGCGGCATCGGCATGAAGAAGATTGGTTTTCTCTCGTTCGGGCACTGGACGCCCTCGCCTCAATCGCAGACGCGCTCGGCCGGCGATGCGTTGCTGCAGTCGATCGACCTTGCCGTCGCGGCCGAGGAGCTCGGTGCTGACGGGGCGTATTTCCGCGTGCACCACTTCGCCCGACAGCTGGCAGCACCCTTCCCGCTGCTATCAGCCGTCGGCGCAAGAACCAGCCGCATCGAGATCGGCACTGCCGTCATCGACATGCGCTACGAAAACCCGCTCTACATGGCCGAAGATGCCGGTGCGGCCGACCTCATCGCCGGCGGCCGTCTGCAGCTCGGCATCAGCCGCGGTTCGCCCGAACAGGTGATCGATGGCTGGCGCCATTTCGGCTATGCCCCGCCCGAAGGCCAGAGCGAGGCCGACATGGCCCGCCACCATGCCGAAGTCTTCCTCGAAGTGTTGCGCGGCGAAGGTTTTGCCAAGCCGAACCCGCGGCCAATGTTTCCGAACCCGCCTGGCCTGCTGCGCCTCGAGCCGCATTCCGAGGGCCTGCGTGAACGGATCTGGTGGGGCGCCAGCTCCAATGCCACCGCCGTGTGGGCAGCCAAACTTGGTATGAACCTGCAGAGCTCGACGCTGAAGGACGATGAGACGGGAGAGCCCTTCCACGTCCAGCAGGCCGACCAGATCCGGGCATACCGCGAGGCCTGGAAAGAAGCCGGCCACACGCGCCAGCCTCGCGTCTCGGTCAGCCGCAGCATCTTCGCGCTCGTCGACGATCGCGACCGCGCCTATTTCGGCTACGGCAACGACGGTGAGGACAAGATCGGCTTCATCGACGAGAAGACCCGGGCGATCTTCGGTCGCAGCTATGCCGCCGAACCCGATGCCCTGATCAAGCAGCTCGCCGAGGACGAGGCAATCGCCGAAGCCGACACGCTGCTGCTCACCGTCCCCAACCAGCTCGGCGTCGACTACAACGCTCATGTCATCGAAGCTATCCTGACCCATGTCGCGTCTGCGATGGGTTGGCGCTGACGCTCCGGCCACAGCTGCCGGCCTCTCAAACTCGCGGATACCTCTCGCGGAATTCGCGAGGACTGCAGCCTTCGCGTTCGTGAAAAACACGCGAAAAATAAAACGGATCGTCCAAGCCGATCATGGCGGCCACCGTTTCGATCTTTTCGTCGGTGGTTGCCAAGAGTTGTTTGGCATGATCCATGCGCGCCCGTAGCTGAAATGCCTTGGGAGGCAATCCGGTTTCGAGCGTGAACCGCCTGCGCAGCGTGGCCGGAGACATACCGTGCTCGGCAGCAAAGGCTGCGAGGTCCAATGGTTTCATCGCCCGCCGCCGTAGCGTTTCCACGATGTCGGCCATGTCGCGCCTTTCCTGGCGTCGATCGGCCGCGCCGCTTACCTGTCTGGCGGCCGATATGACAATGCGATGCAGCATCAATGCCGACGATGCCTGCCCGAGATTGGTATCGTCAAGCAGATCGGCATGAAGCTTGCCGAACAACCGGACCACCTCATCGAGATGATGCAAAGCCACGACGGGATGTCGCTCGGAGATGATCCTCAGCCTCACGAAGTCCCGCGTGAAAGATCCTTCGAAAAGCGCCCAGCGCTCGTCCCAGCCGCCTTCGTCGGGGCCATAGGAATGCACCCGGTTGGGAAACAGCCAGAACAATGCAGGTCCAGTCAGGCTGAGGCGGCCGCTGGCGGCGGTTTCCAGCCAGCCCTGCCCGCGCTCTACCAGGACAACGGCGAAACTCGGCAGTTTCCGCTCCGTCACCGCGCGGCGGGCCTGCTGCCTGCCGCTGCCGGTGACAGCAAGTCCGCCGGCAGCGGCAGGCGGCGTTCTATAGATGGCTTCGGCGTTTCTCATGATGAGCGAAAAGTCTAGGTATGAATTTCCTCTATGTCGGTTGGCCCGCCGGATCAGGTAATTGATGACAAGCCAACTCAAGCGACGGAGGAGTGAAATGTCAATTGCTGCGGACGTCATGCAGGTCCAAAAGCCGGAATTTTCCCTTGCCGCCCATGGCAGGACCTTGCCTGCGGAGCGAACGGGCTGGCTCACGCCGACCGATCCCGCCATCGGCGTCGACGCCATCCGCCGCCGCTACCAGGACGATGGCTATGTCTGGCTGAAAAGCCTTCTGCCGAAGGCTGGCGTGATCGACTTCCGCCGCTGGGTCTTCGAACATCTCGCCGAAACCGGACTGGTCGAGTCCGGCAGCGATTTTTCCCTTGGCATTGCGTCTGCCGGTGGCTTCGACAAGAGCCTGGCGGACCGGCGCCTGATGTCGCTCGTCCGCTCAGCCGCCTATGAAGGCTTTTGTGCGCAACCGCCGCTCGCCCGCTTCATGGACGATTTCCTGCAGGGCATTTCCTATCTGCATAAGCGCAAGCTCATGCGTTTCATCCAGCCGGGATCGCCGACGGCCACGCCCGCCCACTATGATCTCGTCTATCTCCGCGGCGGCACCAGCCGCCTGGTGACGGCCTGGATTCCAATCGGCGACATCCCCACCGAGATGGGCGGCTTGGTTTACCTCGAAGGCTCGCATGCGCTGGGCGTCAAGATGGAAGCCGAGTTCCGGGCCATGAGTGGCGATCTTTCTCCGGAAGAGCGGATCAGCGCCTATAACAGCCACATGGCGGAAGGCGGCTGGGTCTCGAAGGATCTCCCGGATATGGCGGAGCGCTTCGACACCCGCTGGCTCGCGGCCGATTATGAGGCCGGTGACGTGGTGCTCCACTCGCCCTACATGATCCACGCCTCGACCATCAATCAGGACCGCAGCCGGCGGCTGCGCCTCTCCACCGACATAAGATATCAGAATGTCGACGACGAGATCGACGTCCGATGGAACAACCACTGGAGCCTCGGCGACATGCTGTAGCCCGGCTTTCCAGTGCCCATCTTTGCCTGCGATCCGGTGCAATGGCTGCTATAGCAGGTTGATTGGCGAAAGGACGTCTACATAGAAGCGAAGCGTAGGGGACCTTACTGCCGCGATGGGCGTTGATGGTCCGGGCCTTGAACGATCCCATGACTGCCCGACTTATTGATCTAGCCGAACCGCTCGAGTTGCCTCATGCCGCGTACAAACTTGAACGATATCCTGATCTTCATGGCCGTCGTCGATGCGGGGAGCTTTATCGCCGGCGGCCAAGCCATGGGCCTTTCCCGTTCGGCGGCAGGCAAGGCGGTCATCCGCCTGGAAGACCGGCTCGGCGCGCGCCTGCTCAACCGCACGACGAGGACGCTGAGCCTGACCGACGAAGGCCGGATGTTCTACGAGCGCGGGCTGCAGATTCTTACATCGGTCGACGAGGCGGAGGCGAGCGTGGCAGGGCAGAACAGCACGCCGCGAGGCGTTCTCAGGCTCACTGTTCCCGATGCCTTCGGGCGGCTCGTCATGCTGCCCCTGCTTAAAAAATATCTTCGGGCCTGGCCCGACATCCAGGTCGAAGTGAGCTTCACCGATCGCCCGGCCGACATCGTCGAGGACGGCTTCGATCTGGCAATCCGGATCGGCGCGACGGCGACGGACACCGGCCTGATCGCGCGCACGGTCGCCAGATACAAGGCGCGGCTCTGCGCTTCGCCGTCTTACCTCGCAGAGCGCGGGGAGCCGGGCGATATCGACGATATCACGGCCCACGACTGCCTGATCTTTGCCAGCCGCAATCAAAGGCAGGGCTGGCGCTTTCGCGGGGAAGGCGGTCCCTGGGTCAAAGCGCAAGGGCGCAGCCGTCTGAGGCTCGACAGCGCAGAGGCGATCCGCGACGCCGCCCTGGCGGGACTAGGGATTGCCCTCCTTCCCGATTTTCTCGTCGCCGATGATCTCCTCGCCGGGCGCCTCCGGCAGGTCCTGCCCGGCCTCGAAACTGACGACGCAAAGATCGTCGCTCTCTATCCCGACAAACGCCTGCTGGAACCGCGTGTCCGCCGTTTCATCGATCTGATGGTCGAGGAGCTTGGGCACCTGGGCCAGGCAAGCAACCGCGACGCTAGCTCTGGGTGATAGGCTTGTAGAAGCCGCGGAAGCTCTTCAGCGCCAGGGGAAAGAGCGTTGCGGCGAGATAGGCGAGCCCGGTGAGCGAGAGCGCCGCGGCAAGGCCGATCATGCTGATCAGTGCGCCGCCGACGAGGCCGCCGAAGGGGATGAGCGCGAAGCAGAGGGCGGCGTTCATCGCGGTGACACGGCCGGTCAGCGGCTTGGGGATGCGCTCGAAGATCACTGCCGACAGGATCGGATTGAGGAAGCCCGAGGCAAATCCCGCGATTGTCAGGGTGAGGAAGATGAGGGAGAGCGGCGCATCCAGCGCAATAACGAGAAAGCGCGGAAATCCGGTCAGCAGGAAGGCCACGGTATAAACCATCAGGCGCGGCATCCGCTCGCCGATCGCAGCGGCAATCGCAGCACCCGCGATCGAGGCGCCGGTGAAGGCCGAAAACATCGCCCCCAGCAATTCCGGGCCATGGCCTGAGCTCTGCGTCCAGACGGGCAGCAGCACCGCGTGATAGGCCTGGTCCAGCAGGTTGGTGGTCGCCACCATGATGACAATGCTGACGAGGACCGCGTCGCCGCGCAGAAAGCGCCAGCCTTCCCTGAGATCGCCGAGATAGGACGACATCCCGCCCGGCCGGGCCTCGGGCGCGTCGCGTAGCTCAGACATACTCCTGAGCCCGGGGATGCCCACTCCAACGATCAGCGCCGCGGCAGCGAAGGTAATGGCATTGACGACGAGCGCCTGGCCCGGGCCGATCAAGCCGATCAGCGCTCCGGCACCCGCAGCACCCGCCGTTGAGGCCAGCCGCTCGATGGCGCCGACGACGCCGGTCACCCGTTCGATCGGCACGGCCGCCAATTCGGCAATATCCGGCACCATCGCCTGTTTGGCAGCATCGGATGGACCGCGCAGCACACCCATGGCAAAGACAACAGGCAGCAGCAGCGGCATACCAAGCAGGCCGAACCAGTCGAGCATCGGCACCAGCATCACCACGGCCACCGAAGCGATGTCGCAGACGACAGCGATGCGCTTCGGGCCGACGCGGTCGATCAGCGGCCCACTGAGCGCCTTGGCGGCGACATAGGGCAGCATCTCCATCATCGCCGTCAGCCCTGTTAAAACGGGGCTGCCCGTCGTGCTCAGCACCAGCCAGGGAATAGCGATGGTCGACAGCCGCGTGCCGGAAAGCGAAAGCGTCTCGGCCGCGGCAAGCGCCAGGAATGGCCCGCCCTTCTTCATGACCCATCATCCCCCTCGCGATGCGGGAGCCGGCCCGGATAGGGAAAGGCGTGCAGCATGATCGAGAAAGGAACCATATCCGGGGGTGCGAGCTCTCCCAAAGGCGGAGCCACCCGCATCGCTTCGAGAATGATATCGGTCAGCCGCCTGGTCAGGGCTTCGGCCTGTTCCGCCGTCATCGGGATGATGATGTCGCTGGCTGTACTCGCCTTGCGCCATTCCGCCGGCAGCTCGGCATATTCCTCCAGCGCCTGCTGCATATGGCCGACCTGCAGAGAGAGTATCGCCTGGTTGAAGGCGAGATCGAGATCCAGCGCTTCGCCCTCAACCTCGCTTGCCGGCACCGAGGTGAGCTCGTGGCTGGCGCGCCACCAGCGGTCGCGCCGCGAAGCATGCGGCGCTTCCTCGATGAAGCCGTACTGGGCGAGCTGACGCAGGTGATAGCTGGTCGCGCCGCTATTCAGCCCGAGCCGCGCCGCAAGCTGCGTCGCGGTGGCGGGTCCATCGACCCGCAGCATGCCGAGCATGCGTAGCCGGACAGGATGCGTCAGCGCCTTCAGCGCGGTTGGATCGGGCACGACACGGCTGAGGGTGCGGGGTGCGGTGGCGGATTGACCAGGCTGCGGGCGCGGATTTTTCATGCCGGAAGCCTACTATTGCAAAGATATCTTTGCAAAGCTTTCTTTGCATAAATGCAAGTGTCCTATCCGCAGCTCAATCCTCAGGCAGGGTGAAGACCGCGCAAGGGTCGGCGATGCCACGCAAGCTGTGCTCTCCGAGCGGCATCAGTGCCGTCGCCGTATTCGCCGCAACCGCGCCCGAGATCAGCACGCTTCGGCCGAGCGGCTTACACAGCCCTTCCAGCCGGCTGACCAGATTGACGGCGGGGCCGATGGCGGTAAAGTCCAGCCGGTCGGCAGCACCAATATTGCCCCACAGGATCTCGCCGAAATGCAATGCTGCGCCGAAGGGCAGCGGCGCCAGCCCCTGCGCATGGCGCACCTGATCGAGATGGGCCATGCCGGCGCGGCTGGCGGCGACCGCGCGCAGTGCTGCCTCGCAGGCCTCGCAATCCCCTCGGGCGGCGTCGCCCTCGCTCGACGTGGCCGTGACCGGAAAGATCGCCAGCACGCCGTCGCCGATGAACTTCAGCACCTCGCCCCCGAAGGCATGCACGGCGCCTGCGACACGGTCGAACCAGGCGTCTAGTGCAGTGATCATCACGTGAGGCTCTGTCACCTCGGAGAGCGCGGTGAAGTCGCGCAGATCGGCGCAGAGAAGGGCTGCGCGGATGGTCTCGCCGGTGCCGCGGGCAAGGGCGCCGGCCTGCACCCGGGCGGCGCTGCGCCGGCCGAGATAGGCTTCAAGCAGCGCGGCCTTCGCCTCCCGCGCCGCCAATGCGGCGAGCGGCGCTCCAGCAAAACGCGCGACCTCGCGCAGCAGGCCAGCCTCAGCCGGGCCGAATGCACCGGCCCCTGCCCCATTGGCGATACCCGCCCAGCCGAGCACCCGTCTGTCAGATATCTGATTGTCCTGTGCAAGCCCGATCCTGTCCTCCCATACCGGTCCCAGCCCGGCCAGCCACTCGCGCCCGGCCTCACTCTGCGGAGCCGCGGCGAAGGCCAACGCCTCGATGACAGCACCGGTCTCGGCCCGCCACAGCCAGGTGCGCCGCGCGATGATCGGATGCGGCACCGAAAGTGTCAGCGCGCCGCCGGAAATCGGCAGGCCATCAGCCAGCAGCCGGCGCCCGAGTTCGGCCAGAAACCGTTCGGGACCGGGCGAGGCGCCGGCCTCGTCAACCAGCCAGGCAAGGGGGGACGGCAGATCCATGGCTTAACATCGCACGCTCGCCGGGGCGGCCGCAAGGACATCCCCGGTGTGACCGCTTGCGGTCATCCCCGGGTTCGAAAAAGGACGTCCGCTCCCCTGTCGAATACCATTCGCCACGGTGGAAAACAAAAAATAAACACTTTAAACTTGCGCGACTTTGATTCCATTATAGGGCCGTTCGTCATCGTGTGATTGAGGGGTACGATGGGCACGATATTCTGGCCGAAAGATCCGCTGGATGGGAATGACATGACGCTGCTGACGTCGATCCTTCGGCGATGGTGCGAAAGGTATCAGGTCGAGCTGACGGCGGAGGAGAGCAGCCGCAAGGCGAAAGAACTCGTCGAATGGTTCGAATTCGGCGTCAAGGATCCCATCGAGCTCGAGGAATTGATCGACGACAAGCACTGGCTCGTCGGCAGCATCTGACCCTCTCGGGCAAATCGGGAGAACGCTGGCTGTCAGCGTCGGTGAAGCTGTTCATTAGAAAAGGCCGGGCGAAAATCGCTCCGGCCTTCATCCATTACATCTAAGCGAGACCCTTAGTCGTCATCCCGCCAACGCCGGTCGCGATCCCAGCGCCTCTCATGGCGCCAGCGCGGGCCATCCCAATCCCGGTGACGCCGCTCCCAGCCCCAGCGGGGCGGACCACCGTAGAAAGCTACCGGCGGCGGGCGTCTCCAGTTTCGCCGGCATTCGCCCCAGCGCGTCAGATGCCAGCCGCGACCGCAGGCGTAGTCGACCTTTGTGACATTGCTCTGGACATTAATTGTCCCCATCGGCATCGCCTCAGCTGTGCCGATCGAGAGGCCGCCAACGAGCAAGGCGGCCGCGATAGAAAGCGCTTTCATCGAGAACTCCATTTTCAATCCAGCCGTCCCCACTTTATGGCCGCTAAATTGAACTGGAGATGAACTGCGCGTTCATGTTTGGCGCTGGAGCATGATGCCGAAAAGTGTGAGCGGTTTTCGGACGACCTCATGCCCCAACTCTTTGCTTTAGAACAGAATTCAGACTTTTGGCCGATCCAGCCTATAATCATCCTGTTCTGGCAGCGGGCGATGTTGAAGGCGGAAAGCTGGGCTACGTCCTGCCGTAAAAAGGGTCAGGACCTGGATCACGCCCGGCGGCGACTTCGGTCAGCCGCCCGAGGTAATGGGCCCAGCCTTCCGCATGGCCGGCGCATTGATCAGCACTGGGCAGACCGCTATGGGTGAGCCGCAACAGCGTTCCGCCTCCCTGCTCGATCAGGTCGATCTCGACCAGGCTCGACCCCGGCGGCACCACCTCGCTGCCGTCCCAGCCGAAGCTGTAGGCAAGGCGATGAACCGGCACCACTTCACGAAACGAGCCGCGCGCAAAGCGGGCGCCGGTGACGTTGACGAGATAGAGCCCGCCGGGCTGCGGCTCGACCTGCGCTTCCGTTCCCATCCAGCGCAGGATCTTCTCCGGATCGGTCATCAGCGCAAACACCGCGGCCGGCGGCGCCGCGATATGCGCCTCGCGGTGAACGACGAAAGATTCTGGCATCACTCTCTCCCATGGTTGTCACGGCCCCGCCCAGGCGGAGACAGCGCGTCCTGTCTTGTCGTGGTATTTCTGACCTAGATGTCCTCACAGAGAGCATGTAGGCGCATGCCCCTCCGCCGCAAGAGGGATTGCCCGTCGCCATCGACGAACGAGCGAAATCGCCACTTGGAGAGCCCTGATCCAGCTCCGGCCGCGAAAGTATTTCGACCTATTGCCAGCCCGCCGCCTTCCCCCTATTGTTCGTGCCGTTCTCAGGGCGGGGTGAAAGTCCCTACCGGCGGTATGCAATTTTGATTGCGAGCCCGCGAGCGCCTTCTCAGGAAGGGTCAGCAGATCAGGTGAGATGCCTGAGCCGACGGTCATAGTCCGGATGAAAGAGAACGTGCGTTCCTGCCGCCCTTGCGGCCGTCGGGAACGTTCGTGATCGCCTTGGGTGATGTGTCTGTTCGCCAAAGGAGATTACCGTGACACCCACCCGCTACGCCTTCGTCAAAGCCAGCTGGCACGCCGACATCGTCGACCGCGCCCTTGATGGCTTCTACCAGCTCGTTCCGCCCGAGCAGGTCGACGTGTTCGATGTTCCCGGCGCATTCGAGATGCCGCTGCTTTCCCGCGATCTTGCGGCAACCGGGCGTTACGGCGCCGTCATTGCCGCCGCCTTCGTCGTCGACGGCGGAATCTACCGCCACGAATTTGTCGCCCAGGCCGTCGTCGATGGGCTGATGCGCGCCGGCATGGATACGGGCGTGCCGGTCCTGTCGGTGTCGTTGACGCCGCACCAGTATCAGGAAACCGAGCATCACAAGCAGATCTACCGCGCGCACTTCGTCGAGAAAGGCCGTGAAGCGGCAAAGGCAGCTCTGACGATCGGCAAAACCCGCGCCGCTCTTGCCGCGTAGTCAGCGGTTCGACGAACAGAAGACGGCGGGAACAGTCCCGCCGCTTCGATACAACTCCGCTACACGGCCAAATCAGACAGAATAATTGATTCGACGGCCTCACCGCACTGTGGTCCACTGGCCACTGACATGTATCGCCATTCTTAACGCATCCAAAACCCCAAGGAGCTGAAGATGAGCAATGCAATGCGCAGTGAAACCCCCATTGAGACCCCGAGAACACAGCCCGTCGACACCAAGCTCGAGGTGGTCGTGATCCCCGTTTCCGACGTCGATCGCGCCAAACGCTTTTACGACGGCCTGGGCTGGCGGCTCGACGCCGACTTCGCCAATGATGCCGATTTCCGTGTAATCCAGTTTACCCCGCCCGGCTCCGGCTGCGCGATCATCTTCGGCAAGAACGTCACCGCCGCGGCCCCCGGTTCCGCCCAGGGGCTCTACCTGATCGTCTCCGACATCGAGGCCGCTCGCCGCGATCTCATCGCCCGCAGCATCGAGGTCAGCGAAGTGTTCCATGACGCTGCCGGCGTCTATGCCGGCAAGGACGAACCCTATCTGTTCGGCCGCCTGCGGATCGCCGGCCGCGATCCCGATCATCGCAGCTATCGCTCCTTCGCCTCATTCAAGGATCCCGACGGCAACGGCTGGCTGTTCCAGGAAGTCACCACGCGGCTGCCGGGGCGCATCGACGCCGACGAGACGAAATTCACGACGTCGACCGAGCTTGCGTCAGCACTCCGCCGTGCGGCAACTGCCCATGGTGAACACGAGAAGCGAAACGGCGGCAAGCACGACGAAGGCTGGCCGGACTGGTACGCCGAATACATGGTCAGCGAACAGGCCGGCAAGCAGCTGCCCTTATAGGCAAAGGCGGCAACATCCTCTGAGAAGCAAGGGCATTTCGGTATGGCGCGCGCCATACCGAAATGTTTTATCGTGTCTATGCCTCACCAAATTCACTGATCTCCTTGCCGACGTCAGGTCGAGGATCGCGATCCGCCAGAAGCTGTCATTGAGATGCGGAAGAGATCTGCGACGTTATCCAATCGGAAAATGCGAGTATGGCTGCCGTTGGCGGCCTTGATTGAAGTCGAGTCAGCCAATAACTGCCCAATGATATGGTCGTGGGAAAAGGTTGTAATATAGCCCCTGATGACAGATGCCTGGAAAACATCGACGGCGGCGCCAGAGCAATTCCCAATCCTTGCATGGCCGCCTCCATCATGGCGAGGGAAGAGTCAAAAACGATCCCTGCGTTGACCTGTGCCGCAGGCGGAACATCAGCTGCCGCGAACCAGGTACTCCACTCGTCCGCCCTATAGCTCCGCAAAAGCGTCGCTTCGGCAAGATCTGCGGGCGAGCTTAAACGGTCTGCCAGTCTGGGGGTGCACAGAGGCGAAAGCGGAGCGTCGAACAGACGCAGTGCTTCTGTGCCGTGCCAGGAGCCGCTGCCGAAGCGAATGGCAAAATGCAGCCCCTCAGCGGCCATATCGACGCGATTATTGTTTGTCGAAATGCGCACGTCAATGAATGGATGCTGCTGTTGAAAATCCGGAAGCCTTGGCAATAACCAGCCGACAGCAAAGGTTCCAACCACGCCCAAAAACAGCAATTCCCGAACTTGCCCGGCTTCAATCCTGTCCAGCGTGATTGCCATTTGATCGAAGGAATTGGTCAACGTCGGCAAAAGAGCTTCACCTTCCGCGGTGATTTTCAAACCCTTTGGGAGGCGCTGGAAAAGCGCAACGCCCAATCGCTTCTCCAGGCTTTTGACCTGCTGGCTTACGGCGGCCTGAGTAACGCAAAGTTCGATTGCGGCGCGGGTGAAGCTGAGATGTCTCGCCGAAGCTTCGAAGGCTCTCAAGCCATTCAAAGGGAGGAATTGCCGAACCATCTTAGCCCTAGATTTTCTTGTATCTCCTCCGAGATATCATCGTTTGCTGCCGCAAAACAGTGCCATTAAATGCCGTCCTCATGCGCCTTTGCGCTGATTGAGCTGCGTCTGGAGGATGAAAAAATGAAGCTTTATTGGATAGGAATTCTATCAGCCGCCCTGGTCGCGACATGCATTTCCTCAAATGGCTTTGCGGCTGACGAGATGAAACTGCAAGCCATCTCGGACAACGCGATCAAACCGATCATGGATAAATACGGCATCCCGGGCATGGCAGTTGCCATTACCGTTGACGGAGAGGACCACATCTACAACTACGGCGTCGTGTCGAAGGACACCAACAAGCCCGTCACTGCGGCCACCATGTTCGAACTCGGGTCAATCAGCAAAACGTTTACAGTGACCCTCACATCCTACGCTGAGGTGACCGGCCGACTTTCGCTGTCGGACAAGGCAAGCAAATATCTTCCATCGATGAAGGGAAGCCCCTTCGGCGATGTCGCGCTGATGAATTTGGGCACGCACACGGCTGGCGGATTTCCGCTGCAAATTCCTGATGACGTCAAAACCGAAAAACAACTAATGGACTATTTTGAAGCCTGGCGTCCTTCATACGAGGCTGGAACCCATCGAACTTACGCCAATCCAAGCATCGGGATGCTTGGCTATATAACGGCGAAAAGCATGCAGCGGGATTTCGCGGCGCTTATGCAGGACGAATTCTTTCCCTCTCTCGGGTTGAAGAGCACATATATCAATGTGCCGAAATCGCGGGTGGCGGACTATGCCCAAGGCTACAAGCGAAGCGGTGAACCGGCTAGAATGACACCCGCCATTCTTTCGTCCGAAGCCTATGGAGTGAAATCCACAGCAAGCGACATGATCCGGTTCATCGACGCGAACATGGGCCTCGTCGACCTGGACGAAAAGCTCCGGCAGGCGATCACGAATACGCATAGGGAATACTTCGATGTCGGCGCAATGACCCAAGACCTTATTTGGGAGCAGTATTCTTATCCCGCGAAGCTGACGACGTTGATGGAAAACAATTCCAGCGCGATGCTGAAAAGCATTCCCGTCAAGCAACTGAAGCCCGCAATGGAACCGCGCGACGATGTATGGATCAATAAGACCGGCTCAACGAATGGTTTCGGCGCCTATGTCGCGTTCATCCCGAAAGAGCGAGTTGGCATCGTCATCTTGGCCAATAAAAACTATCCCAACGAGGATCGAGTCTCTGCCGCTTACCAAATACTGACGGATATAACTTCGGCGCGCTGACCCGGTAGAGCATGATGCCGAAAAGTGTGCGCGGTTTTCGGACGACATCATGCTCTAACTATGTAATTCAGGACAGGATTGAGATTTCAGGCCGACCGGCCTAAAATCATCCTGTTCTGGCATCAGCGGTCGAAGATGTCCCGCCACTGCTTCTCACCGATCAGGCAGTCAGTGCCCGCCTCAGCGCCAGCGATCTTCTGCACCGTCGCCGGCCGGGAAAGGTCGCTGATCTCCAGCACCAGCTTGCGGCGCACGGCAACGGCGAAATCCTCGATCTTGCGGACCGGCAGCACGAAGGCGCCGGGGCCGCCGATCACGCAATCCGCATAATATTTGTCGAGCCCGTTCGGCGCATCGGAGGGCCGCAGCATGATGGCCAGGCCGTTGATGATCATGCCTGCTTCCACCGCCTTGTCGCGGGCGGGGGTGACGGGATCGCCTGAGTTGTTCGGCCCGTCGCCGGAGACATCGATCACCTGTCGCCTGGACTGAAAGGGACTGGAAACGATCATGCTGGCGCCCTGGGCGATCGCGGTGGAGATCGATGTGCGCCGTTGCGTGGCAATCGGTCGGGCTTCGAGCTTGTCGGCAAACGCGATCGCATCCTCTTCCGTCTCGATCACCTGCCAATCGATCACGGAATCCTGGACGACATAGCCTGCCCATTCGAAATAGCCGATGGCAATGCGGCCGGTCAGCCCGCCCTTCACCGCGTCGATGAATTCCTTGTGCTTGAGCGCCTCGACATAACCCTCGCGCTGGATGCCGATCTCCTCGAAATCCATCGACCGCGAGGTGTCGACGGCGAGCACCAGCGTCACGTCGACCTCGCTCCCCCCCGCCTGCGCGGCCGGGGTAATGCCTGTAAGCCCCATAAGCACCGCAAGTGTCGTCAGCATTGGTAGTCCAATCCCTGCGCCATCCAAGCCAGCAAACTCTAACACAGCTTGGCCGACGCAGGACGCTCGCCCACGCGCACGGCTTCAATTTTCGGTGATGGATCGGAAGGCCTTCAATGCAAGGGAAGCCACAAGGGGTTCTTCCATGCCTTCAGCGCATCGAGAAAGACCTGCAACCGGGAAGGCAGGAAGCGGCGGGTGGGATAGACGGCGTGCACGAAAATTTCCTCGGACGACCAGTCCGGCAGCAGGCGGATGAGTTCGCCACTTCTGATCTGTTCGTCGCAATAGGTCGAAGGCAGCAGGCCGATGCCGTGTCCGCGATAGGTGAAGGCGCTCACCGCATCGAAATCCCGGCTCGATACCGGCCCCGACACATGCAGGCGAACCGATTTGCGCCCGTTCACGAGATCCCATTCCGCTTCGCCGTTGCGGCCGTTCAAGAGAATGCACTGATGGTCCTTCAGGTCTTCGGGCTTCAAGGGAAGCACCCTGCCCTTCAGATAGTCGGGCGCAGCGACCAGATAGCGCACGCTCTTCCCGAGCCGCTGCGTGACGATGGTCGAATCCTTGAGTTCGCCGAAACGGATGCCGAGGTCGATGTTCTCCGCGATCAGATCGAGGAACAGGTTGGTGACGAAGAGATCGACCTGGATCTTCGGATATGCCTTCAGGAAGGCCGAGACGAATTCGTAAAAGACCTCCTGTCCGAAGATGACCGGCACGGAGATCTTCAGCAAACCCTCCGGTTTTCTCTGTGTCTCGGTGAGTACCTGCTCGGCGTCGAGGAGATGGGCGAGCGGTTCGCTGCACCTGTTGTAATAGGCCCGGCCCTGCGCGGTCAGGTTCAACTTGCGGGTCGTCCGCTGCAGCAGCGTCACGCCGAGCTGCTCCTCCAGCGACGTCACCTTCCGGCTGACCGTCGATACCGGCATGCCGAGGGAATGGGCAGCACGGCTGAAGGTGCCGTACTGCGCCACCTTCACGAAGACTGCGATATCGTTCAGATCAGCCATCGCGATATTTTTGCATGGATGCAAAAGAGAATCCAGATATTTCCATCTAATCGGGTAATGGAGTTTTCGCCATATTCACCTTGCGAAAACAAGACAACCCGATGGAGGCGCATTCGCAGCAGCCCCATCTCGAGCGACCCGGCCTTCGCAAATGCAAGGCCCGCGTTGCCCGAACCAGTTTATGGAGATCAGCATGACTACGAAAAAAACAGTCATCGTCACGGGCGCCTCGCAGGGTATCGGAGCCGGCCTCGTTAACGCCTTCATCGAGCGCGGCTATAATGTGGTCGCCACCTCGCGCCAGGTCAGCACTTCGAACGCTTTCCAAGCCTCCGACAAGCTGGCGCTCGTCGACGGTGACATTGGCGATGCCGAAACCGCAGCGCTGGTGGCAAGGACCGCAATCGACCGGTTCGGCTCGATCGACGGCCTCGTCAACAATGCCGGCATTTTCCTGGCCAAGCCGTTCGTCGATTTCACCATGGACGACTTCAAAAAATTGTCCTCGACCAATCTCGAGGGCTTCATCCACCTGACCCAACTGGTCGTCAGGCAGATGCTCACGCAGAAAACGGGCGGCAGCGTCGTCAGCATCACCACGCCATTGACCGATCATCCGATCGCCGGTTTCTCCGCTTCGGTGTCGATGATGACAAAGGGCGGTATCAACGCCGTCTCCAAGAACCTGGCGATGGAATATGCAAACCAAGGAATTCGCTTCAATATTGTAGCTCCCGGTGTGGTGGACACGCCGCTGCACAAGGACAATCCGAAGGATTTCCTGAAGACGTTGTCGCCGATGGCAGGCATATCGAACGTCGAGGAGATCGCCGACGCAGTCGTCTTCCTCACCGAAGCGCCGCGCGTAACCGGGGAGGTGCTGCACGTCGACGGCGGCGCACATCTGGGCAGATGGTAGACCATGCGAAAACGCAGGTAGCCCGCGCGGAACGGCGGCTGCAGAAACTCGGCATCACGCTTCCCCCGCCGCCGACACCCTTTGGGGCCTATGTCGAAGCGATAAGGACCGGTAACCTGGTCTTCTTCAGCGGGATGCTGCCGGTCGTCGGCCATGAGCCGCGCTATATCGGCCGCGTCGGCGGTGCTCTGACGGCCGAAGACGGCAAGAAGGCGGCCGAAACGGCAACGCTCAGCGCGCTCGCCGCCGCCAGGGACTATCTCGGTTCACTGGACAGGGTCGTTAGGGTCGTCAAGCTGGGCGTCTATATCGCGACCGAAGGCGATTTCCGCGACCATCCGAAGGTTGCGGACGGAGCATCCGAAATGCTGCTTGCGGTCTTCGGCGAGGAAAAACTCTCAGGCCGTGTCGTGCTCGGCGTCGCC
This sequence comes from Rhizobium leguminosarum bv. viciae USDA 2370, assembly GCF_002008365.1. GTDB lineage: Bacteria > Pseudomonadota > Alphaproteobacteria > Rhizobiales > Rhizobiaceae > Rhizobium > Rhizobium leguminosarum. The sequence continues at coordinate 773,164 of NZ_MRDL01000036.1, read as the reverse complement.
AGCCTGCCCCTCGGCCTGCCGATCGAACTTGAACTCATCCTCGAAGTCGAGGATTGAAAGTAGCCGGGCACGTTTCTGCGTGCCCGGCGAAAGCATGCCTCGCCCTTCGAGGCCCCTCCGGGCCACCTCAGGGCGAGGCTCTCTTGAGCCATGTTGCGCTCACACCGCCACCAACAGCAGCACGTAAGCGATCACACTCACCATCAGCCCGCGGAACGCGAAGGTAACGCAACGATATTTGCTGCGGGCGATGGCGGAGAGGATGTTGGCGTTTTCGAGATACTGGTCGAAGAGATAGCGTTCGTCGCGCCTCAGTGCCGCCTCGAAGAACAGGTCGCGGTGGTTCTGCCAGGCGCCCCAGAACAGCGAGGTCGAGCTGTCCAAACGGCGCGGCAACACGACGAGGATCGCCGAAAGGATGGAAAAGACCGAGGCTGCAGCAAGCAGGCCCGAGAACAGCATGCTCCCTGGCGCCCCGCTCGCGTAGCGTGCCGGGCTGAAGACTGCCCTCACCTCGCTCGAACTCACCAGGAAGGCTAGCATGAAAGTAAAGATATAGGCCGCCTTCTGGTCAGATATCTTGACTTGGTCGTAGAATATGTCGTTGATTTTCTTGATATGGTCGAAATACTCGGAACTGATATCACCGCTCGACGGCGCGCTCAGCATAAGATCAGTTGCATTTTCGAAATCGCTCACCTGAATACTCCACCTACAAAGTGTTTCCCTCATATTACACTGCACGGCGAATTCAAGAACACGTGTGCAATGCGCTTGACTTTTCTTCTCTACATGGACAAAGGGGATGTGGGAGTTGGGGTTGGGTCATGCTGGGTCGCTGGAAAAACATCTGTCGCGCCGGGGTGGCGCTTGCGCTCGTCTTGCCAGGCTTTTCGCCGCCGGCGGCGGCCGACCCCGTTCAGCGCGCAACACCGGTTGCCGGATCCGTCATTGCCCGCAAGACCGGCGAGGAGGTCCGCTTCATCGACGTGTCGAACTGGCGCGTCGTCGACATCAATCAGGATCTCTTGACCGGCGACGTGCTGCGCACCAATGCCAACGGTCAGCTCGCCATCGTCTTTTCCGATCACACCCAGGTCCGTCTCGGCCGCAATTCGTCGCTGCAAGTCAAGAAGATGGCCGCGAGTGGCGACACGACGCTGGAGCTGCAATCGGGAACGATCTGGGCGCGCGCCGAGCGCGGCGGCCAGGGCCTGACGGTGGAAACGCCGGCGGCCGCAGCCGCCATCCGCGGCACCGACTGGACGATGACCGTCGAGGGCGCCAAGACCTCGATGATCGTGCTCGAAGGCCGCGTCGCGCTCACCAACCCGCAGGGCAGCGTCGAGGTGAACGAGGGGGAAGGAGCGGTCGCCACGATCGGCCAGGCGCCGCGCAAGCTCGTCATCGTCACACCCGACGATCGCGAGCAGATGCTGTTCTACCTGAACCTGCGTGACGGCTTCGGCCTGATGCCGACCTCGCCGCTGCCGGCAGGCCGCATGGCCGACGAGCGCCGCCGGCTGCTGGCTTTGCCGCCGGAGCGTCGCACCACCGAGGACTGGCTGGAGCTTGCCGAAGTGCAGAGCGCCTTTGATGGCCGGCAGGTTGCAGCCGCCACGCTTCAGGAAGTTCGGGGCCGTAAGCTGACGACCGCCCAGAAGGCCCGCGTCGACCTGATCGATGCCACGATCGCCGGCTCCGAAAAACGCTACGACGAAGCCGCAAGGCTATTTGCGGCAGCACTGCCGCATCTCGACGCCAACCGCCGGAACATGGCGCAATATGGCGGCTATTTCGCCCGTTCGCTTGCCGATCCCGCCCATGTCGAAAAGCCGCCGTCATCAGCTGTCGGCCCCTATGGCGCGATCATGCAGGCCTACACCGCCGGCTTTCTGCAAAACCCGCGCGCCGCTGTCGATGTGATCAGGGACGCCGAGAAGCGTTTTCCCGACGATCCCACCCTGCCCGCGATCCGCGCCCAGCTGGCGCAGCTGATCGATGACCGCGCCCAGATGCAGGAGGCGGTGAACCGCGCCCTCTCGCTCGATCCGAACCATCCGATCGCCCTTGCCGCGCGCGCGTCTTACAAGGCGAGCTACGAAAGCGACATCGACGGCGCCCTGGCCGATCTGAACCGCGCCATCGAGCTTGCGCCCGGTGCATCAGGATCGTTGAACTCGATGGGCCTGCTGCAAAGCGCCCGCGACGCCAATGGCGAGGCCGAGGCGGCCTTCCTGAAGGCGATCGCGCTCGATCCGCAGGACCCGGTTCCCCACGGCAATCTTGCCATTCTCTATCTCGACCAGTCCAGGATGAAGGATGCCAAGCGCGAGATCGATGCGGCGCTCGCGGTCGATCCGTCCTACGACATCGCTCTCCTCGCCCGCGGCCGCTACTACCTGCAGACCGGCGAACGCGACAAGGCGCTGGCGGACCTGTTGGCCGCCAGCACCGCCAATCCGGCCCATTCGCAGTCACAGTTGATGCTCGCCGCCGCCCATTACGAAAAGGGTGACCGCATCCCCTCCGCACAGGCGGTCGACAATGCTGACAGGCTCGACAAGAACGATCCCGTCATCTCCTCCTTCCGCACCGCCGTCGACATCGACGACTACGACGCCGACGGCGCGATCCGCAACGCCCAGGAATTTCTCCGCCGCTCCAGGGCGCGCGGCGGCGACTACAGCGCGCTCGGCGCCAACCAGGATGCCGGCTCGACGCTGAACAACGCCTTCCGCCTACAGGGCCTGGACGCGTGGGGCCGTTATTATGGCGATGCCGTCTTCAGTCCCTTCGAAGGCAGCGGCTATACCGACCAGTCGATCAAGGGCAGCATCTTCCCCTTCAATAATGCGACCGATTTCGGCGACGACAATATCAGCCAGTACCGCGTCAACACGTCGAGCTTTTCCTCGCTGTTCCAGGGATTGCTGCTCGATCCGCACATGCTGTCGGGCCGTTCGCGCTCGGCAACGCTTCTGCGCACCCCCTTCATCGAAGGTTCACTCGGCGGCGGCATCAACAGCGTCGACGGCCACACGAGGCGCATCGGCGAGGCCGAGATCCAGGGCTTCTCCAACGAGACCATCCCGCTCAGCTTCTACGGCAACCTGAACTGGGAGGAGATCGCCCGCGATGGCGACTATACGGATTTCGGCGGCTTCTCCACCGAGAACAAGATCCTGAGCGGCAACGGTTATCTCACAGCGACGATCACCCCTGATGATCGTGTCGTCGCTTATTTCAATGGCGCCAAACGCGATTTCGACCTCGATACCTTGAGCAGCAATTCCCAGCTGTCGACCATTTTGAACGATGGACTGTTCATTCCCTTGCTCGGCTTCCCTCTGGCACCCGACGAATTACCGCTTTATCAGACCCGACGCGACATCATCACGACGACCAATGCCGGCATCGGTTGGAGCCACACATTTGGCTACGAAAACGTGCTGAATGCAGCGCTGCTCTATTCCGGCACGCGAACGAAGACCACCGACGAACTGGCGTTCGATTGGGAGACGGTGCCGTTCCTTGGCGGTCCCGGCACCGATATCCGCCCCTTCGGGCAGATCACCCAGGACCAGAGCTCGAAGACCTATGTCGCCGCCCTCAACCACGATATCGGCGCGGGACCCCTGACTTTCCGCTACGGCATCGAGGGCGGCTGGATCGATGCCCACAACAGCAGCTTCCTGCACATCGAGGATATCGTTCCGGGCTTCCTCGACGGCACGACGCTTGGCCCCACGGAGGCCGACAACCGCGTCGATATCGCCCGCGCCTATGTCGACATTCTGCACGAGATCACGCCTGATCTGAAGGGGGAATATGCGCTGTTCGGCACGCGCATGTCTGGCGACGGCGTCGATGTCAGCCGGCTGGAGCCGCGCTTCGGCCTCGCCTGGTCACCCGTCCAGAACCATTGGCTGCGTGCCGCCTTCATGCGTCAGAGCGTCGATACCGGCGTTCCCACTCTCGCCCCGATCGGCATCCTCGGCCTGCAGCCGAACCAGTTCTCGGTCGGTATCGAAGGTTATAGCGATACGGTCGCGCTGCAATGGGATGCCGAGTGGACCGATCGTTTTTTCACCTCGGTCGAATACCAGCACCAGGAATTGCATGATTTCTCGATCGACTTTCCGCTGATCTCGCTTCCGGCGGCCGACAGCCTGCCGCTGTCGCGCGGCAGCGTCGACCGCGCCGCCGTGACTGCCAACGTCGCGCTCGGCTATGGTTTCGGCCTTTCCGCCACTTATGCCTACATGGAATCGGAGAACAAGGACCCGCTGGAGCCGAACTACGGCGGCTCGCTGCCGTTCATTCCCCGCAACTCTGGCCAGATCGCGCTGACCTGGGTCAATGAGGCCAAGGTCAAGGCGACTGTGGCGGCCAATTATGTCGGCGAGCGCGATGGTGACGACCTCGGCACGAAACTCGACGACTATTGGAGTCTCGATGCCCACCTGATCTGGGAACCCCTGGACAAACGCATCGCGCTGGAAGCGGCCGCCTATAACCTGCTCGATGAGGATTTCGAGCTCACGCCCGGCGTGCCCGGCTGGGGCCGCGCCTTCAAGGGCACGCTCAAAGTCCGCTTCTGATGCCGGTGCGAGGCAAGCCTCGGCCGGCCGGCGGGCAAGCTGAAAGCCGTCATCTCAGGCTGCTGGTGCTGGCGCTCGCCACCCTCGTCACCATCTCGCTGCTGTCGCGCCTGCCGGCATGGTCGTTGCTGGAACTCAGAAGCTTCGACTATCTCTCGACCGTCGACGATCCACGCCCACCGCAAGGCGGGCCTGTCATCGTCGCGATCGACGAACCTTCGCTTGCCGATATCAATGCGCAATGGCCCTGGCCGCGCAGCCTGCATGCCGAACTCATCAGGCAGTTACGCGCGGCCGGCGCCCGTGTCATCGGCCTCGACATCATCATGGCCGAACCCTCGAACCCCGACAACGACGATGCGATCACCAAGGCCGTCGGCCCCGATGTCGTGCTCGCCGGCGACGAAACACTAATCGAGACGCCACAGGCTTCGCAGCTGATCCGCGCGACGCCGCTGCCGCAACTGACCGAAGCGGGTGCTGTGACCGGCATTGCCTCGATCGATCTCAGCGGCGACGGCACGTTCCGGCGTATTCCCGGCTATAAGGACGGCTTCGCCGCTATGCTGGCAAAGGCGTCCGGAGGTCCGGCCGAGGTGTTGTCGGCCGGCCGACTCATCCAATCCTTCGGCCCGGCCCGCAGCTATCCCACCGTCTCCTACTACCAGGCGCTAGACCCTGAGAACCTGCTGCCACCGGATTATTTCAAGGGCCGCGTGGTGCTGGTCGGCCTCAGCCTGCAGAATGCGCCTGCCATCGACAAGGGTGGCGTCGATGCCTTTGCCACGCCCTATACCGTTCACACCGGCAAGCTGGTCTCCGGTGTCGAGATCCAGGCGACGATCTACGACAATATCCGTCGTGGCCTGTCGATCGCGGAAGCCCGCCTGCCACTGGTCGCCGCCTGCATCCTGATCACCGTGCTGCTTGCCGCCGCCACCGTCTGGCGCTCGACGGGATGGTTGACGATCGTCGCCAGCGCCGCGGCAGTGCTTGCCTTCGCAGCGGCGAGTTTTGCGGGTATCCGCTTTGCCCATGTCTTCGTCTCGCCACTCGGGCCAGTCGTTGCCTATGTCTCGGTCGCCTTCGGCCAGGCCGCCTTCGATTATGCCGAGGAGCGCCGCAACAAGCGGCAGATCATCCGCGCCTTCGCCCAATATATCTCGCCCGATCTGGTCCGGCGCCTGTCGAACGATCCCTCGCAGTTGAAGCTTGGCGGCGAGCGGCGCACGCTGTCGGTGCTGTTTTCGGATGTGCGTGGGTTCACAACCATTGCCGAGACGCTGAAGGACGATCCGGAGCAACTGACCGGCCTGATCAACCGGCTGCTGACGCCGCTTTCCGACGTCGTGATGGATCATGGCGGCACGATCGACAAATATATGGGCGACTGCATCATGGCCTTCTGGAACGCCCCGCTCGACGATCCCGACCATGCGCTCCACGCGGTCACCGCCTCGCTCGCCATGCAGGCGGCGATATCGAGCCTGAACCGTGAGCTGGAACGGGAGGCGGCGGCGCGCGGCGGCAAGCCGCACGTGCTGAAGATGGGCGTCGGCATCAACACCGGCGAATGCATCGTCGGCAACATGGGCTCGACCCGCCGCTTCGACTATTCCTGCCTCGGCGACAGCGTCAACCTCGCCTCCCGCCTCGAAGGCGCCTCGAAGAATTATGGCGTAGCACTGCTGCTCGGCGAGGAGACCGCAAGGCTGGTCGCCGGCACCCACACCGTCGTCGAGCTCGATCGCATCATCGTCAAAGGCCGCACTGTCCCCTCGCCCGTCTATACCGTCGTGCACAAGGCCGAGGCCGAAGCCCTTGCCGCCCATCGGGCCTTCACGCAAGCGAAATACGCCGGCACCCTTGCGCCATCCGACTCCGCCTTCGACAGGCTGGCCGCCGATATCCCCGAGCTTGCCCCCTATTACGCGATCGTCCGCGATGCGCTGGCTGAATCCGGCGAGGAATGACCGGCGGCGACGTCTCGTCACGCCTGATAATTGCGCACGGATGTTCGTTCATAAGCCGCTCGTTTTGCCAAAGGCGTACATGTTGGTTGGCGCGCCATGCAGCATCACCTCCCGCTCGAAGTTGAAGCCACACTTCTCAAGAATACGTCTTGAAGCGGCATTGGCGGTACGAACCAATCCGATCACCCGCTCCCCATGCAGATCATCAAAGGCAAACACCAGGGCTTCCCTGACCAATTCCGTGGCATATCCCTGCCCCCAGCTTTCGGGTTGCAGATGATAGGAAAGATTGAGGCCGTCGAATTCCTTGGAAAGGGTTACGCCGCCGAAACCGATCAGCGCACCGTTCGCCTCGACGGCCCAGCGCCCAAACCCGTGATCTTTCCAATGCCCGATGTCGCGCGCAAGCCGCGCTGCACTTTCCTCGCGCGAGTCCGGCCGTGGTACCGGTCGGTGCGCGACCAATTCCGGCTGCGAAAAAAGTCGGGTCAGGAAATCGATATCCCCTTCCACGGGAATTCTGAGACGCAATCTGGCGGTACGCCTTACCGCCGACGGCAAGGCACCCTTGAATTCATACTCAAGCATCTTCCATCCAATTTTCAAAACGCGGCAATGTGACCGATACCAAACTATTCCAGGCGGCGCGCTTCCAGCGGCGCGTTCTGCCTGAATCCCTCGAAATAGCGGCCACCATGCACGGCAAGCTCTCGGTCGGCCAAAGCCAGGAATCGAGCGCCGTCACCCGCTGCCGCCAGCCCGAATGCCATGTCGAATTCGGCCGCCAATTGCGCGTCGAGCTCTCTCATCAGACGCGGCGCCCACTTTCCCCGGCCAGCCCACGCGCCACGCCCGAGGAGGATCAGGTCGGCGAGCTTCTGATAGAGCAGCGCGGCGATGGCGGCGATCTCTTCGGGCGGGCGCGTTCCGCGCAGGTCGTCGGCCAGATCGGTGACCTGATAGCGCAGCAAGTCGTAATCTACCCCGGCAAGAGGTTTCGGCCCCGCCGCAAGCATCCTTGCCGCCTTTGCCTGGATGACGCGCGCGCTGTCGATATCCGATCCCATTATACAGCCCGTCGCGACCATGTTGGCCATGATCGGATAGCCGCTGTCGGCATCCTGATGGAGATAATGCGCCAGCGTCTGCGGATCATGGACGAAGGCCTCGACCGGGAAAGCGTCCTCAGTGAACGATTCCCGCCAGGCTCTTTCGAGAGACGGGAACACGACGACCAGATCGATATCCGAAAAGGCGGTCCCTTCGCCGCGCATGAGGGAGCCGGCTACATAAGTGAAAGCAGCCCCGGCAAAGCGGCTGGCGACACAGTTGCGGGCAGCGGCCAGCGCCCGCTCCGCAAGAATATGCTTCTGGATATCGTCCACGATCTCGTCCTCGAATGCGGACACGGGCGGGAACAAAAAACCCGCTCGTCTCCGGCGGGTTGGTCTTAGCAGCGATGAACGGAATTCAGTTCACGCGTCTACCACCCACCGCGGCGCGGTGGTCGTAGACGTCGTCGAAATTGCAAAAATCCTGCTCATGGCTAAGGTTAACCCGCCACCGTGAGAGCGTCAATGCACCGAAGCCGGACGCCAAGGACGGCTTTCCCGGCGCGATGTTTTCCGTCTAAGATGGCGCAGACTCGTAAACAGGAAGAACCCGCCAATGTCCGATCCCATCACCGTTATCCCGCTTCCGCAACCGGTGCTGCTGCCGGTCGAGGGCAGCGCCGAGCGTTTTCCGGTGCGCCGCGTCTATTGCGTTGGGCGTAACTATGCCGACCATGCGCTCGAGATGGGCCATGATCCCAGCCGCGAGCCGCCCTTCTTCTTCCAGAAGAATGCCGACAACCTGCTGCCGGCGGGCAAGGCCTTTCCCTATCCGCCGCTGTCGAACGACGTGCATTACGAGGTCGAGTGCGTGCTGGCGCTGAAATCGGGTGGCGCGAACATCGAGGCCGCCGACGCGCTCGACTGCATCTACGGCTATGCCGTCGGCATCGATTTCACCCGCCGCGACCTACAGGGCGAGGCAAAGAAGCTCGGCCGTCCCTGGGAAGTCGGCAAGGCCTTCGAACATTCCGCCCCCGTCTCGTCGATCATTCCGGCAAGCCGCCTCGGCCACCCCGCTGAAGGCAAGATCTGGCTGGAACAGAACGGCAAGCGCGTGCAGGACGGCGATCTCAACCAGATGATCTGGAAGGTGCCGGAGATCATCGCAGAACTGTCGAAGCTCTTCACCCTCGCACCAGGCGATATCATCATGACCGGCACGCCCGCCGGCGTCGGCGCGGTGGCCAGGGGCGATCGCATCAACTGCGGCATCGACGGCGTCGCCACCCTATCGGTCGAGGTCGTCTGAGGAGAAAGCGATGCCCGTCTACGCACTTGGCGGATCGACGCCGAAACTGCCCGCCGCCGGCCTCTATTGGATCGCACCGGACGCCAATATCATCGGCCAGATCGAGCTCGGCGAGAATGTCGGTATCTGGTTCGGCGCCGTGCTGCGCGGTGACAACGAGCCGATTACCGTCGGCGAAGGCACCAACATCCAGGAAGGCGTGATGGCCCATACCGACATGGGCTTCCCGTTGACGATAGGCAAAGACTGCACCATCGGCCATCACGCCATCCTCCACGGCTGCACCATCGGCGACAACACGCTGATCGGCATGGGTGCGACCATCCTGAACGGTGCGAAGATCGGCAACAACTGCCTTGTCGGCGCCAATGCGCTGGTGACCGAAGGCAAGGAATTCCCCGACAATTCCCTGATCGTCGGAACACCTGCCCGCGCGGTGCGCGTGCTCGACGAGGCGGCAATCGAAGCCATCCGCCGCTCGGCAAAAAACTACGTCGCAAACTGGCAACGCTTCGCGCGCGATCTCAGGCAGATCGGTTGATAGGATAACGCGAGGCTGGTGGTCAGGCGCCCTTTGCGCCCGCCAAGGCGTTCACCACACGCCCGGAATCCAGCGCCAACGCACACGCGCCATATAGTCCGCATAGCCTTCGAGGCCCTTGCGCAGTTCGGCTTCCTCGCCGAGCGTACGGCCGAAGAGGACGATAACGAGCAGGCCGGCGGGGATCAGCGCGTAGAGCGATCCAAGCGACAGTGCCATGCCGATGCTGAGCACGATAGCGGTTGCGTATCCGGGATGGCGGATGGCGGCGTAGGGTCCGGTGTCGATTACCTTGTGGTTGCGGTCGGTCTGGATGCGCACCGTCGGCTCGAAATGCCGGTTGACGGATTGCGCCCAGGTTAGGCCGAGATAACCTGATGTCATCAGGAGATAGCCGATGAGGACGATCCAACCGGGCTGCGGCGCCCAATGGAAACGCCCATCGTCGAACGCGCCGACCGGAAGAATGGCGGCAAAGAGAATGATTGTCAGCGTCGCCACCACCGCGTCCCAGGGCCTGGTGCCTTTCTGATATCGGCTGCGCGCCGCAAACAGCTCCGGATTTGTCCGCCAGATCCAGACGATCGCGACACATGTCAGTGCAAGGAAGAGGCCCAGAAAGATCCAGCCACGCGGCCAGTCGAGCGTACCGGCCGGCCAGAATAGCGCGGCAAACATCACGGCAATGGTGATGGCGAGCGAGCCGAGCGATGGCGCCGTCGCTGCGAACGAGTGATTGGGCCGAGTGTCTTGCTCTGTCATGACCGCTCTCCGTTCAACCGGGAACGAGCTGTTTGCATCCCAACGGCTGCCGCCCGAGTCTAACACTACCGCACCGGATTGAGGAGACGGAACGCTCCCTAATGGCAGCGTAGCAACGAAAGCTGCCTTGATCGCAGCGACGCCTTTGCATCCAGGATTCGAGATGTTGGAGAAATTCTGCCGTTGCCGCAATAACGGCTCAGGGCGGATTCGGTAAAGAGCCGCCTACTCGGCAGCTTCCAGAAACTGGCTGTTTCGTGATGAAGAGGCAAGAGCCTGAACTCTGGCTTCGGCCTTGGCGATCAGCTGATAAAATTCGTCCTGCGCTTCGACATCCAGTTGAATAACGGCATTGACGTCGTCGGGCGTATCGCAAACGCAGGCGACCGCCGAAATGGGACAGATGCCGCCGGGATAACGCTTGCCGGTGCCCGTGTAGGCGCGGCGGCCCCAACGCTCGGAATAGACCGTCTCTTCCCGCTCGAGCTGCAGGATCGTTCCCTTGCAGGCGGTCACGATAGCCGCCTTGCCGTAAGCGAACCAATGATAGTTCAGCCTCCGGAGAATATATTTGCCGGTGATATCCTCGCCAGCCAGTTCGGCAGGGTTTTCAATCATTCTAATCATGACGGCTTCCTCAACGTTTAAACAATATCCGTCATGTTTTCGCGCGCAGCAAGTCAAAAAACGCTGCTTTTGGAGACACTTAGTCACAAAGTGTTTCCGATTCTTACATTAACCACGCGCCGAGCATCCCCTTGTGCACACAATTCTTCGTCGAATTTCCCGCGACCTGCTACCGATTTCGTCATTGTCCGAGGTGGCAGTCACGTCAATGTCCCCTTGTGTTTTTCGGCGCGGGCTCGATATGTCTCCCTGATTGGTCCCAAGACCGCGCCGTTTTTCATCCCACGAAACAGCCGGCTGTTTCGCCAGTTGGTCACCGCAGGAGAGTTTCATGGTCGACGCGATCAACCCCATCTCCGCCACCGCCCCGTCCGAACCCACCAAGGTCGGCACCAGCACCTCGATCGGCTCCGAACCCGACAATGCCTGGGTCGCCGCCCGCCAGTCGCAGATCACCGCCGATCAACTGGCAGCGAAGAGGGCCGTGGAGAAGGAAGCCGCAAGCGATCTCATCCCGCACACGGATCTGATCGTCGAAAACGAGGCGCATCCGCAAAAGCGGCACGGGCATGCGGCATTGGAAGAAGGGGAAGAGGCTGGCGAACAGGCGGAAGAGCCGGTCTTGTCAGGCGAAAGCGACCGGATCGGCACTCGCAATTTCGACGACGACACGCCCTTCGGTGAACGCGTCGCCATCATCTGATCAAAACGCAGACCGGAAATCGTCCGCGCGATCAATTCGAGCCCGCGAGCTGGGACTCGATCGCCGCCTTGTCGATGACCGACCAGACCTCGACGATCTTGCCGTCACGAAATTCGTAGATGACGTTCTCGCTGAAGGCAACGCGCCTGCCGTTCACATCGAGGCCGAGGAATTTTGCCTTCGGCCTGCAATCGAAGCCGAGCCGGCAGGCTATGTATGGCGGATCGCCAAGGAGCATCAGCACCTTGAAATAAAGATCGGGAATCTCATCGAAGTCTCGCTCGAGCATAGCGACGTAACCCGACAGCCCGAGCCGCCGGCCATTATGAACCGCATCGTCGCCGACGAACTGCCCGAGATTGGTCCAGTCCTGACTGTTCAGGCAGGCGATGTAGCCGCGGTATATCTCCGCGAGTTCGGTTTTCGTCACCCGATCGTCCCTGGCTTGCGCTCTGCGGCAAAGATAGCGCCAGGATCTGCACTTGCCAGCGGCGAGCGCACCGCCTTGAGACTTTCAGTTCAAGAGAACTCACCTGCGCGGGGACCAGCAAGCGTCACGCGCCAGCCCGTTCGCGATTGGAAATCCTGAGTGGCCAGAAACGTATAGCCCGTCGTGCGCCAGAGCCTCACGGCACTGGTCAGATTGTCGAGCACATAATCGCCGCCGTCCGTCCGGGCAATCAGAACGACATGGCACGATTGACCTTTTGAAGAAGCGCTGTTCCTGCCTGATCATTCAGCTGTTGCGCCGCCATCCTGCCGCACGTCACCGTGACGGGGACCCGATCAACCTGCCAACCGCACGGCTCACCGATTAGCCCTCATCCTGAGGTACGGAAGCCGAAAGCTGAAGCCTCGAAGGACGGGGGCGGATAGTTGCGGGACCTGAACCGATCACGCCGCGCAAGCCTCACATAGACCGCGGATCTCGATCGTCGTTTTCTCGGGCTTGAACTTCTGCCCGCGCACCCAGCTCATCAACCTGTGGTCGACCTCATGGTCGTGGAACTCCGTCACCTGGCCGCAGCTTTCGCAGATGGCGAAGGCGACGATGCCGTGGCTGTGGCAGTCGTCGCCCGGATGGGCGCAGGCGACGAAGGAGTTGATGCTTTCGAGCCGGTGCACGACGCCGTATTCAAGCAGCTTCTCCAGTGCACGGTAGACCTGCAGGGGCGCGCGAAAACCGTGGTCGCGCAGCTTGTCGAGGATGGTGTAGGCGCTGAGCGGCCCTTCGGCCTTTTCGAGCACGTCGAAGACCAGCGACTGGTTCTTGGTCAATTGCGGTGTCGTCATGAGCCTTGTCCTTGCGTGACCGCGCGGTGGCGCCTGACGGGAAGCAGGCTGAGCATGAAGAGGATCAGCGCCGCGACCACGATCGAGGGCCCCGAGGGCGTGTCGTAGGTAAGCGAGCCGAACAGCCCGCCGACGACGGCGACCGCCCCGATCAGCGAAGCGAGCACCGCCATGATCTCCGGCGTCGGCGAGAAGCGCCGGGCCGCAGCCGCCGGAATGATCAGCAGCGAGGTGATCAGCATGATCCCGACGATCTTCATGGCAATGGCGATGACGACGGCCATCAGCAGCATGAAGAACAGCCGCGCCCGCTCTGGCTTCAGCCCCTCGGCCTCGGCGAGCTCGGCATTGACGGTCGCAGCCAAGAGTGGCCGCCAGAGCCAGACCATTGCCACGAGCACGAAGAGCCCGCCTCCCCAGATCAGCGCAATGTCGGTCGTGGAAACAGCAAGAATATCGCCGAACAGGAAGGCGATGAGATCGATCCGCACCCAGCTCATGAAGGCGACCATGACGAGGCCGATCGCCAGCGTGGCATGCGAGAGGATGCCGAGCAGAGCATCGGCCGACAGCGCCTGGCGCTTCTGCAGGAAGAGCAGCAGCACCGACACGAGGGCGGCGACGGCAAAGACAGCCAGTGTCAGATTGAGTTCGAAGAGCAGCGACAGTGCGACGCCGAGCAGCGCCGAATGGGCGATCGTATCGCCGAAATAGGCCATGCGCCGCCAGATGACGAAGCAGCCGAGCGGCCCCGTCGTCAGCGCCAGGCCGACGCCGGCAAGGATGGCACGCACGAAGAAATCATCAAGCATGGCGCTCTCCCGCTGCATGCGCGTGCGGATGGGCATGGTCGGTATGATCGTGACCATGTTCATGACCCTCATGCCCATGCCCGTGCGCGTGATGGCCATCATCGGGATGGCAATGATCGGTCACCGTGCCGTCGGCATGTTGCACGCGGCCGTCCGGCAGGTGCGTATGATCGTGGTGATGGCTATAGACGGCAAGTGTTTGCGCCGCCCGGCTGCCGAACAGCTGCACATATTCCGGGCTGCGGCTGACGGCTTCGGGCGTGCCGCGGCAGCAGACATGGCCGTTGAGGCAGATGACCGTGTCGGTCTCGGCCATGACGACGTGGAGATCGTGCGAGATCAGCAGGATGCCGCAGCCAGTCGCATTGCGGATCGATTTGATGAGGTCGTAGAGCGCGATCTCGCCGGAAAAGTCGACCCCCTGCACTGGCTCGTCGAGCACCAGCAGATCGGGCTTGCGGGCAATCGCCCGGGCCATCAGCGCCCGCTGGAACTCCCCGCCGGAGAGGTGCTGGACCTCGGCATCGAGCATATGGGCGATGCCGGCGGATTCGAGCGCAGAGAGCATGTCGCGCTCCGGCAGCGGTCCTGTCAGCGTCATCAGCCGGCGCACCGAAAGCGGCAGCGTCCAGTCGATCGACAGCTTCTGCGGGACATAGCCGACCTTGAGGCCGGCCTTGCGCTCCACCCTGCCCTCATCCGCCTTCAACACGCCGATCGCCGCCTTGGCACTGGTCGACTTGCCCGAGCCATTCGGCCCGATAAGCGTGACGATTTCGCCCCGCGAGACGGAAAAATCGACGCCGCGCACCAGCCACCGGCCATTGCGCAGGATGCCGACATTTTCAAGCGAAACCAGCGGTTCGGCCCTGATACCAGCGGCGGTCTTTGCGGGAGAGAGCATCAAATTTTCCGAAAGTGCTGTTGCGTCCTGCTATTGCACACGTTATTGCATAACGCAATTGATGTAATAACATAACAATTGCAATTCAAGCGGAGCATGTTGATGAAACGCGCCTTGGGGCCTGCCCTTAAAATTTTGGCCCTCAGAATGCCCACCCTCGCAATCCCGGCCCTGGCGATCCCCGTCCTGCTCTTCGGCAGCACTATGCGCGCAGCCGATGCGCCTGTCGTCGTCACCTCGATCAAACCGATCCATTCGCTGGTTTCGGCGATCATGCAGGGTGTCGGCGAACCGAAGCTGATCGTCGATGGCGCCGCTTCCCCGCATACCTACAATCTCAAGCCGTCCAACGCCCGCGCCCTGCAGGATGCCAGGGTGATTTTCTGGGTCGGTCCCGGCCTCGAGGCCTTTCTCGAAAAGCCGCTGCAGGCGCTGGGTCGGGATGCCAGCATCGCCGAACTCGACAATGCCCCCGGCCTCGTCAAGCTGCCCTTCCGCGAAGGCGGCGCCTTCGAGCCGCATGATGACGCCCCGGAGCACGAACACGATCACGCCGAGGCTGACCACGACCACGACGCCTTCGACACACATCTCTGGCTCGACCCGATGAATGCAAAGGCAATGGCGGCGATGATCACCACGACACTGGTTGCCGCCGATCCCGCCAATGCACTGACCTATCAAGGCAACGCCAAAGCGCTAAACGACAGGCTGGATGCGCTCGATGCCGAGATCAAGGGTATCGTCGCTCCCGTCAAGGGCAAGCCCTTCATCGTCTTCCATGACGCCTACCAGTATTTCGAGCACCGGTATGGCATCCGCGTCGCCGGCTCGATCACCGTCAGCCCCGAAACCATTCCCGGTGCCGAGCGTGTTTCGGAAATCCGCCACAAGGTCGGTGAACTCGGCGCCACCTGCGTCTTTGCCGAGCCGCAGTTCGAGCCGCGCCTCGTCAATGTGGTCATCGAAGGCACGCGCGCCAAGTCAGGCGTGCTCGATCCCGAAGCGGCAACACTGAAGGCCGGCCCCGATCTTTACTTCACCCTCATGCGCGGCATCGCCGACAGCATGAAGGACTGCCTCTCCAGCACATGACTCTCATGCGCGCTCCGCGCGTCCTGCCGGACACGCGACGCTCAGGAGAGACCGGAAAAAGGCGGACAACCCCGTTCCGCCTTTTTTTGGCGCGTCAGATGTAATGATATAACATTAACTATGATCTTATGAGGTTCCCATGGACAACAGACTTCCTGTCACGGTGCTTTCAGGCTTCCTCGGCGCCGGCAAGACGACGCTGCTCAACCATGTATTGACCAATCGCGAAGGCTTACGCGTCGCGGTCATCGTCAACGACATGAGCGAGGTGAATATCGATGCCGCCCTGGTACGCGACGGCGGCGCCAATCTCTCCCGCACCGAGGAGCAGCTCATCGAGATGACCAATGGCTGCATCTGCTGCACGCTGCGCGACGACCTGCTGAAGGAGGTGCGCCACCTCGCCGATCAGGACCGCTTCGATTACCTCTTGATCGAATCGACCGGTATCGCCGAGCCCCTGCCCGTCGCCACCACCTTCGAATTTCGCGACGAGAATGGCCAAAGCCTTTCTGACGTCGCAAGGCTCGACACCATGGTGACCGTCGTCGACGCCGCCAATCTGCTTGCCGATTATGCCTCGGCCGATTTCCTCGCCGACCGCGGTGAAACGGCAGGCGATGGCGACAACAGAACCATCGTCGACCTGCTGGTCGAGCAGATCGAATTCGCCGATGTCGTGGTGCTGAACAAGATCGGCACGGCAGCCAAGGAGGAGCGCGACGCCGCGCGCAAGATCGTCACCGGCCTCAACCCGGATGCACGGCTGATCGAGGTGGATTTCGGCAAGGTCGCCTTGAAAGACGTGCTCGGCACTGGCCGCTTCGATATCGACAAGGCCGAGACCCATCCGCTCTGGTACAAGGAACTGCACGGTTTCCGCGATCACGTGCCGGAGACCGAGGAATATGGCATTCGCTCCTTCGTCTATCGCGAGAAGCGGCCCTTCCATCCGGCAAAGCTGCAGGCCTTCCTCGATAGCGTATGGCCGGGCGTCGTGCGCGCCAAGGGCTTCTTCTGGCTGGCGACGCGCCCGCACCATGTCGGCGAGATCAGCCAGGCGGGCGCGATCGTGCGCACCGGCAAGATGGGCCTCTGGTGGGCGGCAGTGCCGCGCGAACAATGGCCTGAGGAACCGGCCTTCATGCGCGCCATCGGCCCCTATCTCGACCCCGTCTGGGGCGACCGCCGCCAGGAAATCGTCTTTATCGGCGCCGATCCGATGGACGAAACCTGGATCAGGAAGCAACTCGACGCCTGTCTTATCAGGACAGATGCCTTCGCGCCCGAGCGCTGGCGCGACCTGCCCGATCCTTTCGCCAGCTGGAACCGGCAGGCGGCATGAAGGCGAAGGCAATCAAACGCTATCTCTGCGTCTGCACCGAATGCGAGCCGCTACCGCCGATCGAAGGGCTTCATCCGCTGACGCACCGGCAGGACACCGACGCTGAAGTCGGAAGACCAAGAGGTTTCCTCGGCATCATTGCTGAACGGGTCATGCCTTCACGCAGGCAACCCTAAAGCAGGTCATAACCGCCGCCGGCCCTTCCTCCTCCCCTTCATTCCTATCTCGTCACAGGAATGAAGGAGGAGGAAGGGAGCGAAACGGCTACGCGCGCCTCCCTGAGTCAAAAAGGCGGCCGAAGCCGCCCTTTCGTCATTTGTCGACCGATCAGCGGCCGGCAATAATGCTGGAGATGATGCCGCTGGTGACGCCGATCAGCAGGTAGTCATTATCGGCCCGCACCCAGCGATAACCGCGGGGCGGAGGCGCCAGCCGGTAGCGGCGGTAGTCGTTGACATCGGAGAACCGGCGACGTTCGCTGGCATTGACGCGGTATCCCTTCTTCCAATGCGACCGGACGACCACCTTCTTCTGCACCACGACGTGGGGACGGCGATGATCGTCGGCGCTGGCCTGGGAAACAACCATCGGGGAAAGAAGGAAGGAGGCGGAAAGAAGAGCTGCAAAAATCTTTTTCATGTGGGGTTCCTCGTGTTGGGCACGTGACCAAACTAGGGCCGAAAAGATGAACTGAAACTGAAATAAATATTAAACTTTTGTAATGGAATCCAATAGCTACGGGTCGAAGCTTATGTTTTAGGTTAAACTTATACACGGTGATCGGGGTTTTAGCGCGGCCGGCTGGCTTCGTTCCTCTGAAGCCCTTCGGCCTCTGTGCTCATTGCCTAGAAGGCGCGGTCGTGGAGGGTTGCCCTGCGGCAGGCGGCATGCTCTCCATTCGATCTAGTCTCGCCCAAAGGTGCTCAGCGATTTGGCATAACGAGATACCTAAAAAACTTGAAACGGGCGCATAATCGAGTTTCGAAGCGACACATCCTAGGAACAGGAGAGTTCTGGATGCGCCCCCCACGAAGGGACGATCAGATCAAGACAACGAAGACCACAATGGAGGAAAACATGCCCGGTATCAGCATGCGCTACATCGTCGACGACGTCGACGCCGCAGTGGAATTCTACACGAGACATCTCGGCTTCTCCGTCGCACTTCGTCCCGCGCCGAGTTTCGCCATCCTGACCAGGGACGGTTTTCGTCTGTTCGTCAGCGGCATGACGGGACCCGGCGGAGCATCTCAAGCAATGCCAGATGGGAGAAAGCCGGAGCCCGGCGGTTGGAATCGCATCCAGATCGAGGTCAAGGATTTGGAAGCAGACGTCGTCGCGCTGCGTCAGGCCGGCGCGCGTTTCCGCAACGAGATCGTGCAGGGCATAGGCGGCAAGCAAATCCTGCTCGACGATCCGGCCGGAAACCCGATCGAGCTCTTCGAGGCGCCCAAGCGATGAATGGCGCGACGCCGGTCACGTCGTTTGCCACACATTTTTGCGCTCCACATCAACGCGCATAAGCCCGATCATGCGGTGCGCGACACAACTGCGTTCCGCATCCGCAGACCGGTGCCTTGATCTCGATCACGGCGGGCTCCGCCGCGAGAATACCAGCTGCGCCTTGCCACCGGTGTGCGAGCGTGTAGGGTCGGACTCGCATCAATTCAGAGGTAGGGAAATATGTCCGAATCCGCGGGCGGGCTCTTCGACTATGTCGGGATACTAGCCGTGTTACTTCTCGTGGCCGCCAATGGCTTCTTCGTCGCCGCCGAATTCGCGCTGGTATCTGTGAGACGCAGCCGTGTTACCGAACTTGCCGCGGCAGGCCGGATGAATGCCTCCGCACTTCAGCGCGCCGTCGACAATCTCGACGCCAACCTTGCAGCCACCCAGCTCGGCATAACCATCTCGTCGCTCGCCCTCGGCTGGGTCGGCGAACCGGCGCTTGCCCACCTTATCGAGCCTCTGCTGTCCTGGCTGCCGGGGCAATGGGCGACAACAGGCGCGCATACCGTCGCCATCGTCATTGCCTTCGTCATCATCACGGCGCTGCACATCGTGCTCGGCGAGCTCGCGCCGAAAAGCCTGGCGCTTCAGCGCAGCGAAGCCACCTCGCTTGCCGTGGTGCGTCCGCTCGGGTTCTTCCTGGTGCTGTTCAAGCCGGCGATCTTTGCCCTGAACGGCATGGGCAACCTCGTGCTGCGGGGTGTGGGTCTTCGCGCCGGAACCGGCGAATCGTCGTTCCATTCGCCGCAGGAGCTCAAGCTGCTGGTCGCCGAGAGCCAGGAGGCCGGCCTTCTCAACCAGGTGCAGCAGCAGCTCGTCGAGCGGGTGTTCAACATCGGCGACAGGCCGATCTCCGATATCATGACTCCGCGTCTCGACATCGAATGGTTCGACGCCGACGACAGCGAGGCCGAAATCCTGAAGACCATCCGCGAATGCAGCCACGAGCAATTGCTGGTCGCCCGCGGCTCGATCGACGAGCCGATCGGCATGGTGTTGAAGAAGGACCTTCTCGACCAGGTTCTCGACGGCGGCAAGGTCCGGCCGATGGAGGTGATCAAGCAGCCGCTGGTGCTGCATGAGGGCACCTCGGTCGTCCGCGTGCTCGATAGTTTCAAGGCCTCACCCGTTCGCCTCGCCATCGTCATCGACGAATATGGCAGCCTCGAAGGCATCGTCACCCAGACCGACCTGCTCGAAGCCATCGCCGGCGATCTGCCGGGATCCAATGAAGAGCCCGATATCGTCGTCAGGGAAGACGGGTCGCTCCTGATCGATGCGATGATGCCGGCCTTCGACGCCTTCGAACGGCTGGGCCTGCGCGATCGTCCGGATGCCGATTTCCATACGCTGGCGGGCTTCGCGCTGCATCAGCTCCAGCACATCCCCGAAGCCGGCGAAACCTTCGTCTTCGACAATTGGCGCTTCGAGGTGCTCGACATGGACGGCATGCGCATCGACAAGATGCTCGCGACGCGCATTCCCGCGGATGGGACAGAGGCCTAGCCGACTGCCAGCGTCCAGATCATCCCTGCGGCTGCGCAGGCTAGGAGCGTCGCGATCACGGAAGCCTTGAAGCGGAAGATCGCGACGGCGGCGGCGGCAGACAGCGCCATTGCCGCCGGCACGGCCGATTGCAGCACGGGAATATCGAGCCGCAAGCCGCCAAGGCGGACGGTCGCAACCTCGGCAAACAGCGTGTGCAGGGCAAACCAGATAGCGAGGTTGAGGATGACCCCGACTACCGCCGCGGTTATGGCCGACATCGCGCCGGCGAGCGCAATGTTGCCGCGCAGTTTTTCGATGAACGGCGCGCCGAGGAAGATCCAGAGGAAACAGGGCACGAAGGTGACCCAGCTCGTCAGTATCGCCGCAAGGGTTGCCGCAAGCATCGGGTTCAGCGCTCCCGGATCCCGGTAGGCGCCCATGAAGCCGACGAACTGGACGACCATGATCAGCGGCCCCGGCGTCGTCTCGGCCATGCCGAGACCATCCAGCATCTCGCCGGGTTTCAGCCAGCCGAAATGCTGCACAGCCTCCTGCGCGACATAGGCAAGTACGGCATAGGCCCCGCCGAAGGTGACGACCGCCATCTTGCTGAAGAACAGGCCGATCTCGGTAAAGACATTGTCAGCACCGAAGGTTACGTAGAGCGCTGCAGGTGGAGCGAGCCAAAGGGCGATCAGCACGGCCGACATACGCAGCGACCAGGCGAGATTCGGGCGCGCATGCGCCGGTATGCCTTCGCCGAGCGCCGACTCGGCATCCGACAGCACCGGGCCGCTCCCGGCCTTGTGGCCGCCGCCCGTCTGGAAGGCGGCAAGCCCGAACCTGCCGCCGAGGAAGCCCGCAATGCCGGCCGCGAGCACGATCAGCGGGAACGGGACATGGAGAAAGAAGATGGCGATGAAGGCCGCGGCCGCGATTCCGACCATGACGCGATTCTTGAGCGCACGGCCGCCGATGCGGATGACGGCCTGCGCGACGACAGCAAGCACTGCCGCCTTCAGCCCGAAGAAGAGGCCGGCGACGATGCCGACGTTGCCGTAGGCCGCGTAGATATAGCTGAGACAGAGGATCGACAGGAAGCCCGGCAACACGAACAGCAGGCCGGCGACGAGACCGCCCACTGTCCGATGCATCAGCCAACCAATATAGATGGCGAGCTGCTGCGCCTCCGGTCCGGGAAGCAGCATGCAATAGTTCAGCGCATGCAGAAAACGGTGCTCACCGATCCATCGCTTCTCATCGACGATGATCCGGTGCATTACGGCGATCTGGCCGGCGGGGCCGCCAAAACTCAGGGCGGCGACGCGCAGCCAGACCCTGAAGGCCTCGCCAAACGAAACGCCGTGATGATGCCCCTCTCCCGCGTCTTCCTCCGCCATTTTGCCGCCGGGAGCACTATCCGTCATCTCGACCATCTCACACCCTCTTCTTTGGCGCGGGCCAATTGTGGGTTTCCTCGGTCGCATCGCGGCACCAGCGGAAAAAAGCGTCGTAGAGAAGCATCCCAGCCTCGAGTTGCTCCAGATCGTCGGAATACATCCTGGAGAGGCCGAGCGATGCCGCAAGCAGGCCCGCCGCCTCAGGCGCGAGGTCGAGCCTTGCTGTATCTGCCGCCCTGACGATCCGCGCCAGGCGCAGAAGCGGTTCCGACGCCAGTCCGAACTCTTCGATCATGACGTCGAAAGTGCAGAATTCGCCGCGATGACTCCAGAACACGTCTTCGATATCGAAGGGCGTCGCCCCGAAGCGCTCGCCGACGGCCAAAACCTCGGGCGCAGGCACAAACAGGAACACGGCGTTCGGATCGACGAAGCGCCGGATCAGCCAGGGACAGGCGATGCGATCGATCTTCGGCCGCGCCCGCGTCACCCAGACGGTGCGCTCTCCAGCGTCGCGTTGCGGCAGCTTTGCATCGGGCACGGCCGGTCCGCCTGCGATCCACGCCTCGAAGCCACCTTCGAGGCTTTCCGCGACAATCCCGGCATGCCGGAGATAGGCGGCAACACCATGACTGAGCTTGCCGCCTCTCTGGCACACCACGACGACGGCTTCGGCATCGACGCCGCCACACCAAGACGCGACGTCGGCATGAGCGCGCCGGATCGAGCCCGGCACCAAGCGCGGATCGAGCGCGAAGTCCTCCTCAGTGCGAACGTCGATAATGCAAGGCGCACCGGGGGTTCCGATGAGGCGGCTCAGCTTGTCGGGAGAAATTTCGAGAAATGACGGCATGACGCGTCCCTCCGTTGATCGGTTTTACTGGACGCGATTCTTCAGCATGACGCCTCGTGGGGTGATCGCGACCCCATGCAGAAACCATGCGCAAACAGACCCCGTCGTGTCAAGCGCGCGCTTGCATCTAACCGGCACGCACAATGTTGATGTCGAGACGGAATGAACTTCCGTGGGCGAACACAGCCCTTCGCCTCGGGAAGCCGAGCCGCATTGGCTACCGATTCTGGCCGGCTGCAGCCCGGAAATCCCTGATAACAACCGCTTCCCTGCACCCATATGGAACAAAAAGCCCGCTCCGCCATTATTGTTTCACCGAAAGAGGAGAAAGTACCATGACGTACGACCCCAATAATGCCAACGACCCCAACCGCCCGCTGAACCCAAATCTCGATCTGCGCACCACGCCGGGCGCGCGCAGCACTAATACGTGGGTTGTCTGGGTCGCTGCATTGGCCGTGATCGCTGTCGCTGCATTCGCCTATTCGCAGTGGAGCACCCCCGGCACATCGCCGGATACGACAGCCTCCACGACCCAATCCGAGCCGGCACCGGCCAAGCCGATCGCTCCGACCGACAACAGTGCAACGCCCGCACCGGCACCAGCACCGGCCACTCCGCCGGCTGCCCCTGCCCAGCAGTAACGCCTGCTCGGCCGAAAGAAGCCGGCCAGATGCCGGCTTCCTTTCTGCTGCGAGCTTGAAGATGTTTAAGCAAACCCTATTTAAGGGATATTGAATCTGTCTCTGACGGCTGACCACGGAGGTACTGGCAGTCGTTATCGAGACCGGTCGAGGAAGGTCGGTGCGAGTTTCGCCCGGCCTTTTTTCTTGACCCGTCATCCATGCCGAACAGCGCGTTGGCAACGCCTGGATCGGGATGTTATTTGGGAATCCTGTTATAGAAGGACTGCGGATCGTACACGCACTCGTAGTCGAGTACGCAAAGCTTGCCATTGGCGTCCCTCACGCGTGCGGTGTCGTACTTGTCGCCGAGATTGCACCTAGCCGGCGGATAACGGAAGCTGCGGCCGCCAAAGCCCATCCGCACAAAAACTGCCTTGTCCTTGCGGATGATCTGCGCAAGCTCTTCGCAACTGTGATCCCTGGCATTGACCTCCACCGCCTCGACGGCAAGAGCCGCGGACGGAAACAACAGTGCGACGGCCAGAACAACGCTTTTCATGGAAACTCCTGAATGTGAGAGAGCGAAGTTAGGGCATCGCACCCCATGCCGCCAGTCCAGAAACCCTCCGAACTGTACGCCTGAGCACAGCCGCATGCACTTCCCGCTCGCTCCCTGTCTCAACCGGAAGCGCCGAGAACGCCGTGCGTCCTTTCGGACGCACAAAGGACGATGCGCTAGGGAAAATTATAAGGCGACGCAGGATCAAAAACGCAGGCATAATCGAGAATGCACTGCTTTCCCTCGGCATCGCGAAAACTGGTCGTGGTGCGTTTTTCGCCCATGCTGCATTGGGCCGGCGGATAGCGGAAGCTGCGACCGCCGAAGCCGACGCGGACAAAGACCTTTTTATTCTGACGAATGATCTGCGCGAGCTCGCCGCAGCTATGATCGCCCGCTTTGACCTCCATTGCGCCTGCGGCAAAGGCAGGCAACGGCAGAGACAATGCGACGGCAAAAACAACGCTTCTCATGGACCCCTCCTGATACGCGAGAGGGAGATAGGGCGCGCGGATCGACGCGGCCAGTCCTGCGGATAACGCGAACAATGCCGCTTGCTTCGAGACAGTTTCCCGCAGACCGGAAAATCCGGCCTGTGTTCAAATATGTCAATCTTTTCAAGAGATTTGGTGGGTGATGTAGGGCTCGAACCTACGACCCGCTGATTAAGAGTCAGCTGCTCTACCAACTGAGCTAATCACCCGTTCGCGCTTGGCTGCGCGGTGTGACGGGGCGTATAAACAGGATCGGCAGGCTTGTCCAGCGCATAGGCGAAATTTCTTTGGTTAATCGCGAAGATTTTTCGGCATGGCTGAAATGCGGCGCACAACCCCGAAAATCCGAATCCATTTTCGGAAAGGATTATGCGCCGATTCAAAGTGATAGAACGTCCTTAGCGCGTCCTGTCGGACGCGCGGCCTATCGCACGCGCGGCGGTCTGGTGAAATCAAAGGTCGAGCGTGCCGCTGGCCAGCCGCACAGCCTGGCCGCCGATCCGCGCGTTGGAGATCGCTCCGCCGTCGACATCGATATGCAGGTGGATGAAGGACGGCCGGCCCATCTCTACGCCCTGCTCGATCATGATCGGGTGATGCCCGTCCGTCAGCCGGTCGAAATGGTGGATCGCGCCGGAGAGTGCGGCCGCCGCCGAGCCGGTGGCCGGATCTTCGACGATGCCCATGCCGCTTGCGAACATGCGCGCATGGAACTTTGCCACGTGGTTGACGCCGCCGCGGCAGTACACATAAGCCGAGGCAAGGGCGCCATCGACGAAGGGCACGATCTTTTCCCAGAGTTGCGGATCGAATTCCACCCGCTGCGTGGCTCCGACATCGTGCACCGGAATGAGCAGGAAGGGAACGCCGGCGCTCCAGATCGACGGGACGTGATTTTCGAAGCCGATCTCGGTCACCTTCAGCGATAGCGCATCGGCGATGCCGAGCTTGTCGAGCGGCATGACGGCGGGCTGCGATTTGCGCGGCAGGTCGAATTCGGCAAAGCTCGCCTCGCCCTCCCTCAGCCGCACCGCGCAACGCACCGGCCCGACATTTTCCTCGAGCACCGTGACGAGATCGCGCGTCGCGGCACCGTGCGCCCGTTCGGCCAGCGCCACCGCCGTGCCGACCGTGGGATGGCCGGCAAACGGCAGCTCGCGCCCAGGCGT
This sequence comes from Rhizobium leguminosarum bv. viciae USDA 2370, assembly GCF_002008365.1. GTDB lineage: Bacteria > Pseudomonadota > Alphaproteobacteria > Rhizobiales > Rhizobiaceae > Rhizobium > Rhizobium leguminosarum. The sequence continues at coordinate 748,043 of NZ_MRDL01000036.1, read as the reverse complement.
GAATATCCTCAGACGCGCCGCATAGGCGGGGTTGGTTGAAGGCTGCACGAAGACCGTCTCCGAGAGATTGATCTCCCGGGTGATCGCCTGCATTGCCTCGTCGCTGAGATCGTCTCCGTCGAAGATCACCGCCAGCGGGTTGCCCGCAAGCTTTCGATCGGTGAACACGTCATAGACGCTGTAGCTTCGCGCCACATCGGCCTCCCTGAATCGTCATCGCGCCGCCAACCTGCCCGACCGGACGAGCGAGTGCAAGGCGCTAAAACTCGTCACGCCAACCGGATTCACATGTCGCGCTTTCGATCTTTACGTGATGCATGTCGTTATCCCAAAACGCTACACGGCTTTAGGCGGCATAGATCAACTCCGCTCGACCTTGCCGAAATACCAGTCGATCACGGGCAGCATGGCGATATTATAGGGGTGCGCCGAGTGATCGGCCGAGCGGATCGCCGCTGCACCCGCGATCTCCTTATCCTCGGCGACGAGCATGTGGCTTTCGATCCGTTCGACCATCTCGTCCGCCGTCATATCGAAACGGAAGAGCCGCAACACCGTCACCGTTCGGTTGGAATGACTGGCAAAGAGCCCTTGCCCCGCCACCGAACGGCCAAGATCCAATCCGGTTTCTTCATAGACCTCGCGGCGCATGTTCGCCTCGATGTCGCAACGCCCGTCGACGATATCCTCCGGCTCCAGCGAGCCGGCGGCGAAATAGACCTGGCCGGGATTGGCGGTATGGGCGCCCATACGGATCGCCACCAGCGCGCCGTCCGAGGTTTCGAGCACCGGATAGGCGAAGATGTGAACGCCGCCCTGACGCTGCGGCTGTCGGCGCCACCACATGAAGGCGGAAAAGGGAATGACATGGCCCTCGCCCGCAATCCCGTTTTCACTGAGCGAGAGCCGCTGCTGAAACACCATGCGCCCGTCGAACAGCGCCGGATTGGCGGCGGTCTCCCGCGCCCAGTTCTCGCGGATCGCTGCTTCCTCGGCGGCGACCAAAGGATGGGGGCCGGGCAGGATGCGCAGATCCACGCCGGCAATCGGGAAGACCGTGGCCTCCGGCGGCCAGCCGGCGAAATCATCGGAAAAATTGCTGTTGGTGAAATTCGCGTTCAAATTCGCATTCATGGGAGATCCAGTGTCATGACGACGGGGCAGTGATCGGACGCCTTCGGCCTGTCCCAGCCGGTACGCGGATAACGCTCCACCTCCTGCCCCGGCGGGAAGATGGTGCGGTAAGGCTGGCCACTGCGGATGATTTCCGGCAGGCGGCCGACATTGTGGGCGGCGAGTGCTGGCGAGAGCCAGAGATAATCGAGTTGGCAGAGCCACTGCTCCTGCGGCCCGCGCGCGTGATAGAGCGTCCAGCGGTCGAGGTCGGTGCGACGGCGCACCACATTTTCGGCAAAGCCATCGCGGCTGAAAACGTCGAGTGCGCTTTCGGCCTCATCTTGATGCTCGAAACGATAGCCAGCGCCCCGGCGGCCGATGACATCGACGCGCTCCTGATAATCGTTCATGTCGCCACAGATAGCGAAGCTCTTCGTGCCGGCTTGATCCGCCCCGAAGCGGTCCTCGATGATGCGGCGAACGGCGCGCGCCTCGGCGCGGCGGATCGGCATGGTCGATTGCCGCCCGTCCAGCCCGTCGCGCGGATTGCCCATGGACTTGAAATGCACGACGTAGAGCGAAAGCGGCCGGCCGCCGATCAGAAGATCGAGCTCCAGGCAATCGCGCTTGAAGATCTTGTCGTCGATACGGTTGGTGAGCGCCAGCTCCTCGTCGAAAAGATCGAGATCGCGATAGGTCGTCATCGCATGGCTTTTGATGTCCCTGAGCTCGATCTTCTGGCCGTCGCGCGTTTCCTCGCGCATCAGGACGGCAACATCGATGCCACGGCTGTCATTGCCTTCGACAAGGTATTTCTGCCGGTAACCATTTCCGACCATCCGGAAGAGATAGCCGTATTCGAAAGCCTGAAGGGCGGCCATGTTGTCGATTTCCTGCAGGCAGAGGATATCGGCATCCGCGTCGGCAATCGCAAGCGCCGTCATCTGCCGCGTGTCGTCGGTCGCCGCGATCACGCGGGCCTGCTCGAGCTGCTGATAGACGCCCTCGCTCGACACCTGGAAAAGCTTGATGACGCGGTCCTGGCGCAGCTGGTTGCGAAAGCCGGTGAAATCGAAACGGGTCAGGAGATTTTCGACATTGAAGGTGGCGAGGCGAAGCGACATGGGAAGGATCCGGTTGCGGGGAGTACCTTAACCAGCAGAAGCCGCAGGAAAAGATGGCGAGGCCAAGAAATATGCGGACAACCACCCCTCTTGCAGCCCCGGACGCGATTGCCTGTGACTTAGGCCGCTGACATTCTCCCGCAAGCCCCGAATAATTCGTCCCGGACGACATTCACCAGTTCCGGCGGGAGGCATTTCATGAAACGGATTTCTGCATCGCTGGCGATTCTGACCGTCCTCGCCGGCGCCGGCCCGGCACTTGCCGACAGCTACGGTGCCATCGCCTATTCGCCATCAACAGGCGCTCTCGGCTGGTCCTATGCCCATGACAATCGCGGCGACGCCGAAATCGTTGCCCGGCGCAATTGCGACAGCAGCGCCAATGACTGCCGGATCGCCATCTGGTTCCGCAATGCCTGCGGCGCGGTGGCCGTCGGCCATCGCGGCGGCTGGGGCTCCGGCTGGGGTTACGACAACCGTGAGGCCCAGCGTCAGGCAATCCGCAGCTGCCGAAAACAAACCGGCAGCTGCCGCGTCATCCGCTGGCAATGTTCGGAGTAGGAATGATTCTGGTGAGTGCGGCGCCTCAAAGCCGCCACGCCGCGCGCACCGATAGCCGGAGGCTGTCACCCGTTCGGACGGGAAAGCGGGTATAGGCCCGCAGCACCTGACTATCGGCGAGGACCAGCTTCAGCGCGTAACGCTCACCCTCGAAGAGAACGGACTCGACCGTCGCCGCGATCCCCTCGCCGGCGGCGATATTCTCGCCGGAGACGACATCCTCCGGCCGGACGAGGACATCCACCCTGTCGCCACTGGCTGCCCCGGCAGCAGCAGCAAATATCGGCTCCAGCGCAGGCCAGTCGAGCGCCCTGCCATCGCCGAAGGGACGAGGCAGCGTCACGATCGCGCCTCGCCCGATCAGCCCGCCAACGACGCGGCCTTCCGGCCGGGCATAGATTTCAGCGGGCGGGGCCACTTGCAGCAGCCGACCCTCCGACATGACGGCTACGTCGGTCGCAAGCGCCATCGCCTCGCTCTGGTCATGGGTGACGTAGATCATCGTCGCGCCCGAGCGCTGGTGGAATTCGCGGAAGGTTTCCTCCATCTCCTGTTTCAGGTGCCGGTCGAGATTGGCAAGCGGCTCGTCGAGCAGCACGACGTCGGGCGATGTCACCAGGCAGCGGGCGAGCGCCACGCGCTGACGTTGACCGCCGGAGAGATCGGCCGGCCGCCGTTCGGCATAATCGGCAAGCCGCACCGTGCCGAGCGCGTCGCGCACCTTCGCCCGGTAGACCTCGCCCGAGATGCCGCGCACCTTGAGGGGGTAGCCGACATTGTCGGCGACACTCATATGCGGCCACAGCGCATAGGACTGAAAGACCATCGCCATGTTGCGCTTTTCCGGTGGCAGCGACTGCGCGGCATCGGCAAGCAACCGCTCGCCGAGATGGATCGAGCCATCGCTCGGCGTCTCGAAACCGGCGATCATGCGCAGCACCGTCGTCTTGCCGCAGCCGGAAGGCCCGAGCAGCGCGAGGAAGCCGCCCTCGCGCACCTCGAGCGAAAAGCCGCTGACGGCGGCCCGCCCGCTGCCAAAATCCTTGCCGAGCTGGTTGAGGATCAGCCTCGCCACGGGACCACTCCTTTCGGCAGTCGTTTGGCCAGAAGCTCAAGCAGCAGCATCAGCACGACGACCATGAGGACGACGAGCACCGAGAGCGCCGACGCAAGGTCGGAACTGCCGCTGTCGTCGAGATTGTAGATGGCGACGCCGAGCGTCTGGGTGCCGGCCGACCAGAGCAGCGCCGAGATCGTCAGCTCGTTGCAGGCGATCAGGAAGACCAGGATGACCGAGGCGCCGGCGGCCGGCGCAATCAGCGGCACGATGATATCGGCAAGCCGGCGGAAAAAGCCGGCGCCGGAAAGCCGCGCCGCCTCCTCGAGCGCCGGGTCGAGCTGGTGGAAGGCGCTGACCACGGGTTTCAGGCTGACGGCGAAGAACGAGGAGAAATAGGCGATCAGGATGATCCAGATCGTGCCGTAAAGCGAGACGTGCAGGATCGGGATGGGTGCAGCGAACACCAGAATGAAGGAAACGGCCATGACGATGCCGGGCAGCGAATAGGGTATTTCGATCAGGCTGGAAACGATACGGGAAACCACATCCTTGCGCCGCGTCAGCGCATAGGCCGCAAGCACCGTCACCACGAGGAGACAAAGCGCAGTGGCGCCGGCAAGCGACAGCGAATTGATAAAAGCCGTGCGCGTCACCGCCTGCCGGAACAGGATCTCCTCAAAAGCATGCAGCGACATCGTCTTGAAGGTGAGCGGCACACCATAGGCCGGCACCAGCGCACCGGCAAGGAGCGCGAAGAACGGCGCGGCCAGCATGAAAAACAGGATCACCCAGACGAGCGGCGTGAAGGCAAACCGCCAGATGCCGAGTTCGAAGGCGGCACTCGCCCCGGATAACCCGATGACGCGGTAGTCACGGCCGCGCAGCGCCCGGTCCTGGATCATCAGCCCGACGACCGAGATGACGGCGATGATCGCCGAGAGCACGGCGACGTCGCCGAAGGTACGGCTGGTGAAGGCGGAAAACTTGGTGAAGATCAACGTCGGAAGCGTGAAGATCGAGGCCGGAATGCCGAGAATGGCGGGAATACCGAAATTGCCGGTGCAGGAGACGAACGAGATCGCCGCTCCCGCGATGATGCCGGGCAGCGACAGCGGCAGGATGATGTCGCGAAACACCCGCAGGCTGGAGGCGCCGGAAAGCCGTGCTGCTTCGACGCCGTCGCGGGGCAGCGTCATCAGCCCGGCCCGAAGCGCCAGGTAGACCAGCGGCGCATGCTGCACGCCATAAAGCAGCGCGATGCCACCCACCGAATAGAGCGGCTGCGGCGAGCCGAGCGGCGGGGCGATATGCAGCGCCTTCAACAGCGGGCTGGATGGGCCGGACATCAGCACCCAGGCAAGCGCCGTTACTTGCGGCGGGATCATCATCGGCAGCACGAAGCAGAAACTGAGCAGCTCCTTGGCGCGGATATCGGTCAGCGTCAGCAGGAAGGCAAAGAGGCAGCCGATGATGAGCGATATGATTGTGCCCAGAATGGCGGTGACGACCGTGTAATAGGTCGCCGACCACAGCGAGGCGTCGCCGAGAACCGCCATCACGCCGCCATCGGCAAAGGCCGCTATCCCGACCATGGCGAGGCGGGCGAGCGGCAGCACGCTGAGGATCAGGACGACGATGACGACAAAAGGAAACAGCCAGGCGGGCTGGCTGTTTCCGGTTTTGATATATCCGTGCATGAAAGGATCAGTTCGAGCCGTAGATGCCCGAGAAGGTCTTGAGATCCTGATCGGTATTCTTCAGAGCGTCTGCGGCCTTGATCGGCAGGACCTTGATGGTGTCGCGCGCGGGGAAGCCTTCCGGCAGCTTCATGCCGTTGCGGGCCGGGATGTAGCCGAGCTTCAGGAAGCCTTCCTGGCCCTTTTCGGAGAGCACGTAATCGACGAATTTCTTTGCGGCATCGGCGTTCTTCGTGCTGGCAAGGATACCGACCGGCTCGGTGACGGCCGAAACGCCTTCGCTCGGGAACACGAATTCGACCGGCGCGCCCTTGGCCTTCTCGCGGATCGGCAGGTAGTCGACGACCATACCGTAGGCCTTTTCGCCCGAGGCGACGGACTTCAGCACGGCGCCGTTGCCGCCGGCCGCGATCGCACCGTTTTCGGCAAGCGACTTGTAGAAGTCCCAACCGAGGCCGGGAACGGCGGCAAGCGTCTGAGCGTGGATCAGGGCCGCACCCGAGGCAAGCGGGCTCGGCATGGTGACGAGGCCCTTGGCTTCCGGCTTCGTCAGGTCCTTCCAGCTCGCAGGCTTCATCGCGGCCGAGGTGTTATACATGATGCCGGTGGTGATCAGCTTGGTCGAGTAGTAATAGCCGTCGGTGTCATAAAGGGCGGCGTCGTATTGGGCAGCTTCTGGCGACTTGTAGGCCAGGAGCTTGCCGTCTTCCTTCAGGCGCTCCAGCGTCACCACGTCGGCGATGAGGAGGACGTCGGCCACCGGGTTGCCGGCCTGGATCTCGGCCTGGAGCTTCGCCATGATCTTCGGCGTGCCGTCGCGCACCCAGTCGACCTTGATATCGGGATTGGCGGCCATGAAGCCGTCGACCGTCGCCTGCGCGTCCTCGTTCGGCTGGCTAGTATAGAGAACGAGGTTTGCGGCCGAAGCCGGAATGGCAAAGAGGCTCGCAGCGACAAGTGCTGCGGCGGAAACGATCGTTTTCATGGGAAGGATCCTCGATTTCGATACCCCTCCCTTATTAGGGGTCGTTGACAGAGATGTGACAGCGCGCCGCAGCCCACCGGGCCCCGGTTTCACAACCCTCGTTGATGTCCACCGGCTGTGCCCGCAATCGGGGCGATCGCCTTTCCCGCAATCTCGCCGGCGTTGTCTTCAACCCTGTGAAAGAGGCGATCATCTGGTATCCTCGCGCGCAAGCGATCTCACACAGGCGTGAACACCCGGCGATTTGCCATTGCCGGGCTTTGCGCTACGTCACTCACGTTTCGATGAAGGAGGAATTTCAATGGAATATCGTCTACTCGGCCGTTCCGGCCTGAAGATTTCGACTTTGACCATGGGCACGATGACCTTCGGAGGCGTCGGCTGGGCGAAGACCGTCGGCGACCTCGGCGTCTCCGAGGCCCGCAAGATGATCGATATATGCATCGATGCCGGCATCAACCTCATCGACACCGCCAATGCCTATTCAGCGGGTGAATGCGAAAACATCATCGGCGATGTGCTCTCCGGCAAGCGGCCGCAGGGCGTGCTGCTCGCCACCAAAGCCCGCTTCGGCATGGGCGACGGCCCGAACGACCAGGGCCTGTCGCGCTACCACCTGATCCGCGAATGCGAGGCGAGCCTCAAGCGTCTGAAGACCGATGTCATCGACCTTTACCAGGTGCATGAATGGGACGGCCAGACGCCGCTGGAAGAGACGATGGAAGCGCTCGACACCCTGATCAGGCAGGGCAAGGTGCGTTACGTCGGCTGCTCAAATTATTCCGGCTGGCACATCATGAAAGCGCTCGGCATCGCCAAAGATCACAGGTACCAACGCTTCGTCAGCCAGCAGATCCATTATACGCTGGAAGCGCGCGACGCCGAATACGAGCTGTTGCCGATCTCGATCGACCAGGGCCTCGGCGTACTGGTCTGGAGCCCGCTCGCCGGCGGTCTGCTGTCCGGCAAGCATCGCCGCAACCAGGCAGCGCCAGAAGGCACGCGCCAGTTCGCCGGTTGGACCGAACCGCCGATCCGTGATGAGAACCGCCTCTGGAACATCGTCGAGACACTGGTCGCGATCGGCGAAGAGCGCGGTGTCTCGGCCGCACAGGTGGCGCTCGCCTGGCTGATCGGCCGCAAGGCGGTCACCTCGGTCATCATCGGCGGCCGCACGGAAGCCCAGTTCCGTGACAACATCGCCGCCGCCGAGCTGAAACTCACGGACGAGGAGCGCAAGCGCCTCGACGCGGTCAGCCTGCCGCCAGTGATCTATCCCTATTGGCACCAGCTGAACACGGTTAGCGACCGGCTTGGTGAAGCCGATCTCGAGCTTTTCGGTCCGCATCTCCAGCAATAGCCGATCATGGATCAAGCATTGCACGGCGAAAGACAGACGTCACAAAGGATGCACTTTCGCCGTGTTATCGTAAAACCCCGCCACCCGCTGCGAGGTTCTCCATGCTGAAGAATTACAAGGTCCTGAAGGGTACGGCGAGCGCCCTTGCCCTCGACGACGACAACGATCCCCATATCGAAATCCGCATTGAGGCGAACGGCATCAGCTACCGTATCGCGCTCAACGTCCGCTCCAAGGAATCGCCGCACGACCTGCTCTACGCCAATATCGTCGACTTCAAGCATTCGTCGCTGACGGAGGCACTCGAGGCGCTGCCGATGGGCCTGACCGACATCCGCAACGACCGTCCGGAGCTTGCCATCGATTATGTCCGCGGCGGGTTGATCGAGCGCGAGGACATGAATGTCGCGCCCTTCCAGCTCTCCGGGCCGAAGAACGACCTGCGTGACTTCATCGAGCCGATCGTCCAGGAAGGCATTGCCGATTCCGACGTGCATTTCTACGCCTTCGGCGAAGCCTGGGGTCCTGAGAACAACAAGCCGGACCAATATTTCCGTTTCGAGCCGGGCAACGGCATCCACGACATTCACATGAACCAGGGCGACGGCGGCAGCTTCAAGGCCACCAACGGGCCGAACCAGGACGGCGCCCTGCTCGTCCATTTCAACGATACCGACGAATGGGCGGCGATCTTCCTCTGCTTCCAGTCGCAGAACTGGAACACCGATGCGGCGACCGGCCATCCGGTTTCCGACAGTCGCGGCGGCCAGGGCCGCGGCGAAGGCACACGCCGGCCGCAGCCGATCGTAGCCTCGTCGTTGCGCATCGTCGCCGCGCTGATCAACCCGGTGAACGGTGAAGGCGGCACCGAGGCCGAAACAGTGACGATCATCAACCGCTCCGACATGCAGGCGTCGCTCGACGGCTGGAAGCTGGAGGACGAAAACGGCAGGACCCAGACGCTATCGGGGTCGTTGAGCGCGGGCGAGCTGCGCACCATAGCGCTCGATGCCGCAGCCGGCGGCCCGCAGCTTGCCAACAGGGGCGGCGACATCATCTTGCGCAATGCCGACGGCGCCGTAGCGGACCGGGTCGGCTACGGCAAGAGCGAGACGGCGAACGAAGGCTGGACGACGATCTTCTGATCGGCGCCCGCCCCTTGACAGCCTGGATCAGCCGCCGATTTCGGCTGAGATCAGCGCGCCCAAGCGGCCGATGCCGTCCTCGATCATCTGCTCGTTGGCGCAGGAGAAGCTGACGCGGAAGGTGTTGGCGCCGGAACCATCGGCGAAGAAAGCCTTGCCGGGCACGAAGGCGACCTTGGCGGTTTCGAGTGATTTCGCCAGCAGCTTGGCGCCGTCCATGCCCTCCGGCAGCGTAATCCAGATGAACATGCCGCCTTCCGGCTTCGTCCAACTGATGCCTTCAGGCATGTATTTTTCGAGTGCGGCCAGCATGCAGTCGCGGCGTTGGCTGTAGGCGGTTTTGATCTTGGCGACCTGCGCATCGAAGCCGCGCTCGGCGACATCTGATATCGCCATCTGGTTGATCGTCGAAGAATGCAGGTCGGCCGCCTGCTTCATCAGCACCAGCTTGCGGATGACGGGCGCATTGGCGACGATGAAGCCGACGCGAAGGCCGGGCGCCAGCGTCTTCGAGAAGCTGCCGCAATAGATCGTGCGCGTATCGTTGATATGGCCCTTCTCGGCGATTTCGAGCGCCAGGATCGGCGGGATCGGATCGCCGTCGTAACGCAGCGACTGATAGGCCGCATCCTCGATGACGGCGATGTCGAGATCTTCCGCCAGCGCCAGGACCTTCTTGCGGCCATCAAGATCGACGGTTTCGCCGGTCGGATTGGAGAAGTCGGCGGAGAGATAGGCGAACTTCACTTTGCCGCCGGCAGCGGAAGCGGCCGCGCGGTAGGACTCGGGCGTCCGGTTGCCGTTCGGCGTCAGTTGGTCGTAGGCCGGTTCATAGGCGTTAAAGGCCTGCAGCGCGCCGAGATAGGTCGGCCATGTCACGAGCGCGGTGTCGTTTGGTGACAGGAAGAGCTTGCCGAGATAATCCAGGCCCTGCTGCGAACCGGAGACGATGAAGACATTGTCGAGTTCGCAAGGAATGCCGAGAGCAGCCATCTGCCCGACCAGCCATTCGCGCAGCGGCTTGTAGCCTTCGCTGACCGAATATTGCAGCGCCGAATTGACGGCGGCGCCGTCGAAGATATCGGCATAGGCCTGCTTGAACTCCCGATCCGGAAAGAGCGCCGGATCCGGAATGCCGCCGGCAAAGGAGATGATGTCGGGCCGGTCGAGAAGCTTCAGGAGTTCACGGATTTCGGATGCGCGCATGCGCGACGAGCGCGACGCAAACATGGTGTCCCAGTTCAGCATGGGGTTTCCTCGTATTTTCTATACCGTCGACAAACCATGCGGTGGAAATTATGTCAATAATGCTGACCTATTTTCTTGTTATGGTGACAAGTTGGAAATCTTATATTCCAAAGCTTTGGTGCGAGATTGGCGAACGTCTTTGCGACGGCGCTCGATCCCGAATTTGCTGCTCGACGTCAGCCGCATCAAGTGATTATTCCTCTGATCAAAGCCGAAACCGGCTGATTCAGACCTTTCCAAGACCAGCTCGGCGGCAGTAGTGTCGCCGCCACTATTCAATTTACTATCAAGGTGCCAGCAATGACCGTGACGTCGGCCTCTCCTGAAATCAAAATCGAACTCCACAAGTCTCCCGTCTCGGAAGCCGATCGCATCCAGGCAATGGAGACGCCCGGCTTCGGCAAGGTCTTCACGGATCATATGGTCCTGGCACGATGGACTGCCGACAAGGGCTGGCACGATGCTAAGGTTACGCCCAGGCGGCCCCTGGAGCTCGATCCTGCGAGCGCCGTGCTGCACTACGCTCAGGAAATCTTCGAGGGCATGAAAGCTTACAAGTCAGACGATGGCCGGATCCTGCTCTTTCGGCCTGAAGAGAACGCACGCCGCTTCGCGCAGTCGGCGACCCGCATGGCGATGCCTCCTGTGCCCGAAGAACTCTTCCTGAAAGCGGTCGAAGAACTGGTCCGCGTTGACAAGGCCTGGATTCCGTCCGGCGACGCCAGCCTGTACCTTCGCCCCTTCATGTTCGCCAATGAGGCGTTTCTCGGCGTTCGTCCGGCTCTGGAATATGTCTTCTGCATCATCGCCTCTCCGGTCGGCGCCTACTTCAAGGGTGGCGCGAAGGCCGTCTCCCTTTGGGTCGAGACCGAATACACCCGTGCAGCCAGCGGCGGCACTGGCGCTGCAAAATGCGGCGGAAACTACGCAGCCAGCCTCGTGGCGCAAGCCGAGGCGTCGAAGAAGGGTTGCGATCAGGTCGTCTTCCTGGACGCCGCAGAGCATCGCTGGGTCGAAGAACTCGGCGGCATGAATGTCTTCTTCGTGATGAACGATGGATCAGTGGTGACCCCGCCCCTTGGCGGCACGATCCTGCCGGGCATCACCCGGGCCTCCGTGATCGTGCTCGCCGAAGAAAGGGGCTTGCGCGTCGAGCAGCGCCCCTACTCGTTCGCGGAATGGCAAGAAGACGCTGCCAGTGGCAGGCTCGTCGAAGCCTTCGCTTGCGGCACTGCCGCAGTCCTGGCGGGCATCGGCCTGGTTCGACATGCCGGCGGCGAGTTTCTGGTCGGAGACGGACAGACCGGCAAGTTGACCAGCGAACTGCGCCAGCAGCTCGTCAGTCTGCAGAAGGGCGTAACGAACGATGAGCACGGCTGGACCCGCCTCATCCCGACCTGAACTCCAGACGTTCCACGCGAACGGCGGCGTCAACACCCACATGGTGGGCGCCGCTCTCCGCCTCGCCCGCAAAGTCGTCGGGCTGGCGATATATTCCGCGCGAGCTTTCCAAATGGCTGGCACGCGAAAAGGACGAAGAAGCCGTCGACAGCTTCATCGCCTATACCGCGACATGCATGGTTGTTTCGCTCGACACGACACTTGCCCGCCGCGCTGCCGAAATATCGGCAACTCATAAATTCGCCACTGTCGATGCGATCATTTATGCGACCGCGGAACGCCATGATGCCGATATCCTGACGTGCGACGCCCATTTCAAGGATCTCGAACGCGCCATCCCTATCGATAAAAAGACTTATCCTCATGTGACCCAAGCCCTCGACGGCGCAGCACAACGCTTCTATCACAAAATGGAAAATGGTAATCTGGCATCTGAAATGGCTGAAAACCGGCATGTGCGGGCGGCACGAATCCAATGGCGAAAATGACGATCTCGCTTCCGGATCATCTGGCGGAATACGTCGAAAATCGTGTCGCAAGCGGCAGATACAGCAGTGCCGGCGCATTCCTGGCGGAGCTCATTCTGAAGGATCAGCTCCATCACAAACTAGACGACGAAGAACTGCGCAACATCCTGAGGCAGGCTGAGGAAAGCGGCCCGAGCGATCGACGCATTCCCGACATCCTGTCGGAAACGAAGGCCAAGCTGCGTGACAACAACCTATAGGCTGACCCGAACCGCGGACGCCGTGCTATCAGGCATCGACGAATATGCTTGCCTCAACTTCGGCGAGGCGCAGGCAGACGCCTATCTTCTCGACTGGGACAGGATTTTCGTGCTTCTTTCCCACGCTCCCTCCATGGGAGAAGAGTGCGACGAACTCGGCGCTGGCCTTCGCCGGCTCCTCCACATGCGCCACGTCGCCTTCTACCGGGTGGCATCGGAAGGGATTGTCGTCATTGACATCATCGACGCGGACCGGCTTCCCGAAAAACATCTTCAATCCAACCGACGCCCGCGATCGGCCGAACAGCATGCCTCCTGACTGCACCTCCGCCTTCTACGAGGAAAATGCCGAGACGTATGTCAACCGGGCGCGCAGCCTGCCAAAGCAGCGGCTCGATGCCTTCCTCGCTGGCCTTGCACCCGGTGCGGCAATCCTCGAACTCGGCTGCGGCGGCGGGCAGGACAGCGCCTACATGCTGTCGCAGGGTTTCGACGTTATGCCGACGGATGGCTCGGCCAAGCTTGCAAGACAAGCGGAAGTTCTGATCGGCAGACCGGTCAGGGTCATGCTGTTCCAAGAGCTCGACGCCGACAGCGCCTTCGACGGTGTCTGGGCGCAGGCAAGCCTTCTCCACGTCCCGAGGCCCGAGTTGCCCGATGTCTTCGCCCGCATCCGGCGCGCCCTGAGGACAGGCGGCATCATTCATGCGACCTTCAAGGCAGGCGATGCGGAAGGCCATGACAGCTTTGGGCGGTATTACAACTATCCCTCCGCCGAATGGCTGTCGGAGCTTTTGACGAACGGCGGCTGGGGGAACATCGCCATCAGCGAGAGCGACGGCGGCGGCTATGACGGCAAGCCGACCCGCTGGCTGACCGTGAGCGCAGAACGGTAAAGGCCGGAGCTTTCGCCCCGGCCTCCAACCGCAGAATCTTGAAACCGCTTAGTTGACCGACTTGTCGACCAACTTGTTCTTGCCGATCCAGGGCATCATGCCGCGCAGCTTGGCGCCGACTTCCTCGATCTGGTGGCTGTCGTTCATGCGGCGGATGCCCTTGAAGCGCGAGCCGCCGGCACGGTATTCCTGCATCCAATCGGAAGTGAACTTGCCGGTCTGGATGTCCTTGAGCACGCGCTTCATCTCGGCCTTGGTCTCGGCGGTGATGATGCGCGGGCCGGAGACGTATTCGCCCCACTCGGCCGTGTTCGAGATCGAGTAGTTCATGTTGGCGATGCCGCCTTCATAGATCAGGTCGACGATCAGCTTCACCTCGTGCAGGCATTCGAAATAGGCCATTTCAGGCGCGTAGCCGGCTTCAACCAGCGTTTCGAAGCCAGCGCGGATGAGCTCGACCAGACCGCCGCAGAGAACGACCTGTTCGCCGAAGAGGTCGGTTTCGCATTCTTCGCGGAAGTTGGTTTCGATGATGCCCGAGCGACCGCCGCCGACGCCGCAGGCGTAGGAGAGCGCCAGTTCAAGCGCATTGCCGGACGCGTTCTGGTGAACGGCAACGAGGCAGGGAACGCCGCCGCCCTTCTGGTATTCGCCGCGAACCGTATGGCCCGGACCCTTCGGCGCGATCATGACGACGTCGAGCGATGCCTTCGGCTCGATGAGGCCGAAATGAACGTTGAGGCCGTGTGCAAAAGCGATCGCAGCGCCGTCGCGGATGTTGCCGGCGATGTCGGCCTTGTAGATGTCGGCCTGAAGTTCGTCAGGCGTAGCCATCATCAGGAGGTCACCCCATTTGGCAGCGTCGGCAACGGTCATGACCTTGAAGCCGTCGGCCTCTGCCTTCTTGATGGTCGGCGAGCCGGCCTTGAGAGCGATGACCACGTTTGCATGGCCGCTGTCCTTGAGGTTCAGCGCGTGCGCGCGACCCTGGGAGCCGTAGCCGACGATGACGACGTTCTTGGACTTGATGAGGTTGAGATCGGCATCACGATCGTAATAGACGCGCATTTGAAGTTCCTTCCCTTTGCTTGTCTTGTTGACTGTCATTAAAGCGGAATCAACCGAGAACCGGCATCTCCGCCAGAACCTTGTCCGTGCCATAAAGCCTGAGGAAGGCGGTGACCGCCCTCTCCGCCTGGCGCGCGGTATCCTTGAGGCCTGGCTCACCGAGCAGCATGCGCACATGCAGGTCGGAAACGATCAAGCCGTAAAGCGTGTGATAAGCCTCGTCGGCATCGGAAAAACGCAGGAGCCCTGCCCTCTTCCCGGCATCGATCAGCGCCATGGCGCGCCGGTCGATCTGGCGACGGCCGCGCTCGAGCAGCAGCTTGCCGAGCTTCGAGCCGTCACGGTTCGACTGGCCGATCGCCAACCGGTTCAGTGCCAGCGAGACGTCGCCGGCGAGCACCTCGAGCAGGTCACGCGCGAAAATGACGACATGGTCGTGCAGGCTCGCCGCCGTCAGCCGCTCTCCATTGCGCTCGAAGGTGCGCACCTTGCTCGCCTGATACGCAATCATCGCCGATAGCAGACCGTCGCGATCGCCGAACCACTTGTAGAGGCTTTCCTTCGAGCAATTGGCTGCGCGCGCGACGCCCGAAGTCGTCAGCGCCTTCTCGCCGCCATCGACGAGCAATCGCAGCGCCTGCTCCAGAACGGCGTTCTGGCGCGGCGAAAATTCGCTCGGCTCTGCGGTATCGACAGACACGGTCATGGCTCCCATATACGTACCGTACGGTACGGTTCGCGAGGTTTATGCGATAAACCGATCAGATCGTCAAGAAGTCCAGATAGATTTTTTTAATACGTGAAACCGCGATGAAACACCAGAATTGGATAGGCGCGAATCCTCGGCGACCGCATAATATCGCGCTATACCATTTGCCCGGAGGCTTCGATGTCACGCCTGTCTGCAGCTCTTCTCCTGCTCGGAGCAATCCTCCTTGGCGGCTCAAGCGCTCTCGCGCAGTCCGACAGCGACGTCTATAACCGCATCGAGGAACTACACGGCGATGCCGCAAGCTTCGACCGGCCGCTGCGCCAACTTGTTCGGGCTATGCGCTCAGGCGACGCCGAGACCATCGCCGGCCTTGCCGAATACCCGCTGACGGTCAAGGCCAACGGCCAGACCTACGACGTCGAGACCGCTGAGGATTTCATCGACAATTTCGACGATCTCGTGACGCCCGAGACGCGCCGCGCCGTCGGACGCCAGCAATACGAGGATCTCTTCGTCAACAGCGACGGCGTCATGATGGCCGGCGGCGCCGTCTGGATGGGCGCGGTCTGCGACGACACCGCCTGCGAGGCGAGCCATTGGGCGATCATCGCGATCAACAACTGAAATCTGGCGATGAGGGAAAGCCGATGAAATACCAGATGGTCGCAGCAGTCATCACCGCAGCTCTCGCCATCGTCGCTTTGCTTCGACCGATCGGACGACAAATCTCGACAATACATGGCTTCCAGACGCCCGCCGCGCTACTCCGCCGCCATGATGTCGCGAGCGCCGTCGACATCGCGAGCCGGCGAGGCGCCGTAGAGGCGGCTGTATTCGCGGCTGAACTGCGACGGGCTTTGGTAACCGACGCGGTGGCCGGCCGTGCCCGCATCGAGGCGCTCCACGAGCATCAGACGGCGCGCCTCGTGCAGTCGAAGCTGCTTCTGATACTGCACCGGCGTCATCGCCGTGACCGACTTGAAGTGATGATGGAAAGACGACACGCTCATGCTGACGCGGTCGGCAAGGTCTTCGATGCGCAGTGGCCGGGCAAAATTCTCCTTCAGCCATGCGACGGCGCGCGCAACCCTGTTGCTGTGGCTGTCTGCAGTGGCGATGTTGATCAGCCGCGCGCCATCCGGCCCGGTCAGCACCCGGTAGAGGATTTCCTGTTCGATCAGCGGCGCCATGGCAGGAATGTCGCCTGGACGATCGAGCAAGCGCAACAGGCGGACGGCAGCATCCAGGAGCTCAGGCGGAGCGACGTTCACCGCCATCCCGCGCTGCCCGTCGGTATCGGCGGCTGGGCGCGGAATATCGATGCGGCTGAGCAACTCCAGCAGCTTTTCGGAATCGATTGCCAGCCCCATGCAGAGATGCGGAACCTCAGGGCTCGCCTCCGTGACGCGCCAGGCGACCGGCAGATCGAGCGAGGTCAGCAGATAGTCGCCAGTCCCATAGCTGATAAGTTCCGCGCCGAGGCGTAGGCTCTTGGCCCCCTGCAGGACAAAGGCAAAACAGGGCCGATAGCTGCTGTGCAGCGGATCGCTGGGCTTGGACCGACGGCTGATGTGAAGATTGCCGATATCAGTCGCGAACTCGCCGTCACCGGTCGCGAAGCGCATCGCGATATCGACAATTTCCTGATAGGGGCTGAAGGGCAAGGTCATGCGGCAACTCTTTCTGTCAACTCTCTGACGCCGGCGATACCGCTCTTATCTAGAGTGCCTTCGCCATTTCGCAAACAGGCTGGCGCCCCACTTTTGCAGGATCGTGCAAAAAGCTGAGAGGATCGCTCTAACCCTCAGCCGCCGTTCCGGGCAATAGTCCACCATCTCTTTCAACCCCCACCCACAATCGAAAAGGATGGTTCCCATGCCTATTGCAAGAGGCTACGCCGCGACCGACGCTTCCAAGCCGCTGACCCCTTTCACCTTCGAACGCCGCGATCCGAACCCCGATGACGTCGTTATCGACATCAAGTTTGCCGGCATCTGCCATTCGGACATCCACACTGTCCGGAACGAATGGAAGAACGCCGTCTATCCGATCGTGCCGGGCCATGAGATCGCCGGCATCGTCTCGGCCGTCGGCTCTGATGTGACCAAGTTCAAGGTCGGCGATCGCGTCGGCGTCGGTTGCTTCGTCGATTCCTGCATCGGCTGCGCCGAGCGCGACCTCGATCGGGAACAGTATATGCCCGGGCTCGCCGGCACCTACAATGACTTCGAAGCCGACCGCAAGACACGCACCCAGGGCGGCTATTCCGACTCGATCGTCGTCAGGGAAGGCTATGTCATGTCCATTCCGGACAATCTGCCGCTCGATGCCTCCGCGCCGCTGCTCTGCGCCGGCATCACGCTCTATTCGCCGCTGCGCCACTGGAATGCCGGCCCCGGCAAGAAGGTCGCGATCGTCGGCATGGGCGGCCTCGGCCATATGGGCGTCAAGCTCGGCGCCGCCATGGGCGCCGATATCACCGTTCTCTCCCAGAGCCTTTCCAAGAAGGAAGATGGGCTGAAGCTCGGCGCCAAGGAATATTACGCCACCAACGACCCGGAAACCTTCACGAAGCTTGCCGGCACGTTCGACCTGATCATCTGCACCGTCAGCGCCGAGATCGACTGGAATGCCTATCTCGGCCTCCTGAAGGTGGATGGTTCCTTCGTGGTAGTCGGCGCGCCGGAAAACCCGATCCCCGTGCATGCCTTCTCGATCATCCCCGGCCGCAAGAGCATTTCGGGCTCGATGATCGGCTCGATCAAGGAAACCCAGGAAATGCTCGACTTCTGCGGCGAGCACAACATTGTCTCCGAGATCGAGAAGATCAACATCCAGCAGGTCAACGAAGCCTATGAACGCGTTCTGAAGAGCGACGTCCGCTACCGCTTCGTCATCGACATCGCCTCGCTGGCGGCTTGAGGAACGAGGGGCGGCTCCCGCGGGGGCCGCCTGTCCATCCGGCGCGGACTGCCTGCAAACGGCCGTCTCGAAGTGTAGGTCGTCAATTCTGGACGGCTAGATAGGCCTCCAACGAAGCCACAATTTTCGACCAGGGGTCTGTATCGAGATAGCAATGAGGTACGCCATCAACGATGACAGGGGTAAAAGGAATGCCACCAGGGGAATTGCGTCTCGATGGCATTCGCCGCCCCAGGAGGTGTTTCCGAGCCCGAGATAATTGCGCAAAGCAAAACAATCGCCCACTCCGTACGTTGCGAGAAGAATGAGCAGCGGTACGTGCACGAGATAGAGAGGGTAGGATATCTCGCCCATCCAGGTGGCGATGCGTTCAAACCGTGCATTTCTTGCCAGACACAAGCCAAACCATATGATCATTGGGTGAGCGGCAAATGTCAGGAGCAGATAGTATTTTCTCTCGGTGAGGACGAATCCCGAATAAAGCACCGCAAGAGCAGCCACCAAAATCCAGCCAGGCCAGGCTGCAAGCCTGATGCGGAAGCCTCGTCGCCAAAGACAACTGAGAAGCACTCCGCCATAGAAAGATGCCAGAACCCGGGGAAAGCCCCCGACAATATCACCCCAAACAGAGCCCGGCGGGTACCGAAAGTACCACAGCGCAACGACGAACGCCGGCGCCGATAACGCGACAATAGAAACGGCCACTCGGAGACGAGCCGCAGTGAATAAAAAGACTGCGTTGGCCACGACTTCAAAGAACAACGACCACGCCGGGCCGTTCAAGGGCAGAATGCCGAGAACAGTGTCCGACGGCGCGGGAAGCATGAGCAGGCTGGCGACGGAGGAAACGGCAAAAGTGCTGAAGCTCCAGTTTTCAAGATGACCAATCAGTGGGAAAACCGAAGCAGCGCCCAGCAATGTGCAAACCAGGTAGACGGGGTACAATCGCGCAATACGGTGGCTAATGAAGTTTCGGCAGCCGTCCGCCTGCAACAGGCTCTCGCCGTATCTTTCCGCCAAAACGAAGCCGCTTAACATGAAGAAAAGATCGACGGCAGCATAAGCGACGGGAAACGCACTGCTGGAGTGATAGATAAGCACGAGTATTGCGGACGCTCCACGCAACAAGTCGAGCATCCAGAAACGATGCTTTCCGTCAGCAGATACGTCGCTTGTCATGCAAAGATCTCACGCTCTCTTCCCGGCCAGCGAGCTATGGTTATTCGATGTAGAGACCTTTGGCGAGGGAATAGCCCTACATCTACGTTCTCTATGCGTCGCCAGACTACTGTACTTAAATGGGAACAACCCTTAGGCGCAGCAGATATTCGGTGCCGTTGAACGGATCTGGCCCCGAACGCCGCCGCAGGCGCGGCGGGCCGGCGATCGGGGCGTAGTGATCGAAAGAGGTTTCCATGGTCCCCGCCCCGCTCGTCAGGCCCGGCAATTGCTGCTGGACGCTTTGGACCATCTGAGACGCCATGGTGCCCTCGAGCCGTGCGACGCCATCGGCGATCACCGAATCCGTCGTCGCCGCCGCCGATTTTGCAAGCAGGGTGAGCACGCCGCTCAAGTTCTCCATGGGCGCGACGAGATGAAAGCGGTCGACCGGCTCGCAGAGGACGGTCTGTGCGGCCGATAACGCCGTTGCCAGCACCCACGGCGTCAGCTGCCGGAAATCGGCAGCGGTGCTTGCGGGCGAGCTGTGGCGGGCTGCCGTCATCGCCACGTGGCAATCGATGACCTGCCAGCCGAAAATCCCCTGCTTCAACGTCTCAAACACGGTTTCCTCGACCGCCCGGTAAAAGGCGACCGGCATCTGGCCGACATCTACTTCGAGCGCGAAGCTGTTGCCTGCTCCAGGGGCGCGCGGCTCGACGCGCAGGCCGACGGTCGCGAGAAACGGATTGGGCTCCTTGAAGAGGATCTGCAGGCCGCTCCCGGTCCCTAATGGCCTCTCGACCAGGATGACCGTGCTCTCCTCGAACCTTGCCTCGAGGCCGAAATCCGTCAGCAGGGTCGATTGGATAACCTCCTTCTGCACCTCGCCGTAAAGCGACACGTAGACTTCGTCCGCCTCCTCGTTCCGGCGCAGATTGATCAAGGGATCCTGTTCGGCCATCTGGTTAAGCGCCAGCCAGAGCGCCGCCTTGTCGGAAGGCCGATGGGCAAGAACGCGGGTTTCGAGCGCGGGCGGCGCGAAGTGAGCCCACTCGCCCAAAGGATTTCCGCCTACAGCATCACCGATGCGGGCGCCGGCAAGGCCGCTGACGCGCGCGATCTGCCCGGCGCGGAGGCTCTCGGCGCCATGAACCCGGCCGGCCTCGAACACATGGATCGCGGTAACCCGTTCCAGGCCTTTGGGCAGGCCCAGAGATTGCCGGAGCCGCACCGTGCCGGAGTTCAGGTAGATGTAGGAGAGCTTTTCCCCGCCCCAGCCGCGTTCGATCTTGAAGATCTTGCCCGCCACCGGACCATCCGGATCGGGGCGCCGCTCGGGCAGGATCGTCGCAATGGCCGATGCCAAAGCGGGGATGCCGGCGCCGGTCATCGCGGCGCCCGCGAAGACGGGATGCACGAGGCCTCTCGCTACCTGGTCAGCCAGGCAGCGCCAGAGCCTTGCCTCCGTCAGCCGATCGGGAGCGACGACATAGTCATCGAGCAGCGCCTCGTCATTTTCCCCGAGCGTCTCGCCGAGCGCCGAAAACAGCGGCTCGTCTCCCGGAGCGAGCGCCTCCACGCGGGCAAGCTTGGCTCCGGCGTCGATCACCGAGGACATGGCGATGGGGCGGACCGACAGCTGCGCGGCAAGAGCCTCCATCACATCCCGATAGCGCGCGCCGGGACGATCGACCTTGTTGACGAAGATGATGAAGGGAACGCCGAGCCGCCGCAGCGCCCGGACCAGCACGCGCGTCTGCGCCTGCACGCCCTCGACCGCCGAAACGACGACGACCGCGGCATCCAGCAATCCGAGCACCCTCTCGACCTCGGCGATGAAATCCGGGTGACCGGGTGTGTCGATCAGATTGCCGACCCTCTCGCCAATCACAAAAAACACCACCGCGGCCCTGATCGTGATGCCGCGTTGCCGCTCGAGTTCGAGAGTGTCCGTCTGTGTATTGCCGGTATCGACGCTGCCGAGCTTGTCGATCACCCCGGCGTTAAAAAGCAGTCTTTCGGTAAGGCTAGTCTTGCCTGCATCCACATGGGCGAGGATGCCCAGATTCAAAGTGCGCATAAACCACCAACTTCTCGGAATTTCGGATGTGATTTTCGTGAGAAGTGAATCGGCGCATTGAAACCTCTACCCGTTATTACGGCTGGATGCGTAACTCCCGGTGGTTGGGATACGCGGGTGAAATGCTAAGGGTGTGTGCGGAGATATGTCAAGGTTGGGTGTATTGCATTTACGGTGCGGGCGCGCCGGGAGTGGTTTCCTGTGTCGGGGGCCGTGGAATACCCCTATGCTTTGTCATGCCCGCGCCCTTAAGGCTTGCCCAAGATATGCCACAGGAATCCAACACCGTATTTGCACGGCGAATAAAAATCTCCCGTCTATCCCTCCTCCCGCATCGTCTCCCGCTGGGTGATCAGCCGGGCGCTGTGCTGGCCGCTGAGATAGATCCACAGCCAGCTCCAGGCGACGGAGAAGCGCGAGCGGGTGCCGATGAGGAAGTAGATGTGGGCGATGCCCCAGATCCACCAGGCGATCCAGCCCTTGAGCTTGATCCGGCCGAAATCGATGATCGCCGCACTCTTGCCGATTGTCGCCAGGCTCCCCTGGTGCCAATATTTGAAAGGCGCCGGCGCCGGTTTGCCGGATATGCGGGCGCGGATGACCTTGGCGACGTAACCGCCCTGCTGCTTGGCGGCGGGCGCAATGCCGGGCACCGGCTTGCCGTCCTCGCGCATGACCGACGCGGTATCGCCGACGACGAAGACGTCGGGCAGACCAGGCGCGCTCAGATCCTTCTCGACCACGACCCGCCCTGCCCGGTCGGCTGCAACATCAAGCCACCGCGCCGCCGGCGAGGCGGTGACCCCGGCTGCCCAGACGATCGTCCGGCTGGCAACGAAGGTCTCGCCGATCTTCACGCCGTCGGCGTTGCATTCGGTCACCGGCTTGCCGAGATGGATCTCGACCCCGAGTTTCTCCAGCGCCTTCTGCGCATAGGCCGAAAGCTCTTCGGCGAAGGTCGGCAGCACCCGCGGCCCAGCCTCGACCAGCACGACGCGGGTCTTGCGCGTATCGATGTTGCGGAATTCCTTGGGCAGCGTGAAATGCGCAAGCTCGGCAATGATGCCGGCCAGCTCGACACCGGTCGGCCCGGCCCCGACGATGGTGAAGGTCAAAAGCGCATCGCGCACGGCCGGATCGGACTCCATCTCCGCTTTCTCGAAGGCAAGCAGCACGCGCCGGCGGATCGTCGTCGCATCCTCCAGCGTCTTCAGGCCGGGCGCCACCGGCTCCCATTCGTCATGGCCGAAATAGGCATGCGTCGCTCCGGTGGCCAGCACCAGCGTATCGTAACCAAGAGTCATGCCGTTGCGTAAGGAAACAGTCTTCGCGCCACTGTCGACGCCCGTGACCTCGCCGAGCAGCACCGTCACGTCAGGCCGGTCGGCATAGAGGCGGCGGATCGGCCAGGCGATCTCTGAGGTGGAGAGAATGGTGGTCGCCACCTGATAGAGCAGCGGCTGGAAGAGATGGTGATTACGCCGGTCGACCAGCGTGATCCTGACGCCGGCACCCTTCAACCCGTTGACGAGCTGCAGCCCGCCGAAACCGCCGCCGACAACGACGACATGATGATCGCTCATGACCTGCCCCTTTGCGCCATTTCGCTCAAAGTCAATGTGGCCTTCGCCGCAAAGGTTGCAACTGACGTTTCGGCATACCTCCCCTGCATCCCGGTCGGTGGAGCTGACTCAATCGGCGTACCCCACAGGGATTGCCGTGCCGCCCTTCAGAAGCTCCATCGAGATCGAGGCCGAGACGTCGAAGAGCTCGATCTTGCGCACGATCTGCTTGTAAATCACATCGTAATGCTCGACGCGCGGCAGCACGATCTTCAGGATGTAATCGTGGTTGCCGGTCAGCCGGTGCGCTTCGACGATCTCGGGAAAGTCACTGATGATCCTGCGGAAGGTCTCCGTCCATTCGTCGGAATGATGCGCCGTCTTGACCAGAGCGAAGACCGTTGTCGGCACACCCATCTTGTCCCGATCGAGCACGACGATGCGCCGGGCAATATGGCCGCTCTCCTCCAGCCGCTGGATGCGCCGCGAACACGCCGACACCGAAAGCGCCACGCGCTCGGCAAGATCGGTCACGGATATGCCCGCATCCTTCTGCAGCATGTCCAGAATGCGTCTGTCGCGATCATCAAGCATGTGTCGAACATAAACCTCTCGCCTCTTTTTTGCATGATTTCATAAAATGACGCAAAATCCCATCACCAATCTGAAACGAGAGACAAACAACGCAAACACGCCGCGCCGGGATTGCGGCATCATTTTCGAAGTTCAGAAGCATGGAGAGCATGAAGAAATGGAAACGATCGGCCTGATCGGCGGCATGAGTTTCGAAAGTTCGGCGGTCTATTACCGCCTCGTCAACGAGATGGTGCGTGACCGCAAGGGTGGCCTCGCCTCGGCCGAACTCATCTTGCATTCGGTCAACTTCGAGGAGATCGTCGCCCTTCAGAAGGCCGGCGACTGGGATATGGCTGCCCGTCGCCTCGCCGACGTGGCTCTGCGCCTGCAGATCGCCGGCGCCGGCTGCATCCTCATCTGCACCAACACCATGCATCTGATTGCCGACAAGGTCGCGGAGAAGATCTCTGTGCCACTGATTCATATCATCGACGAGACGGCGAAATCGCTGCATGCGGCCGGCCGGAAGCGCCCGCTGCTGCTCGCCACTCGCTACACGATGGAGCACGGCTTCTACAGCGACCGCATGAAGAGCCTTGGTGTTGATATCATGGTGCCAGATGCTAGCGACCGCACGACCGTGCACGACATCATCTTCAACGAACTCTGCGCCGGCAAGGTGCTCGACAGCTCTCGCGACAAGCTCATGGCGGTGATTGCACACGCCATCGACAACGGCGCCGACAGCATCATCCTCGGCTGCACCGAGATCTGCC
Organism: Rhizobium leguminosarum bv. viciae USDA 2370; assembly: GCF_002008365.1. GTDB lineage: Bacteria > Pseudomonadota > Alphaproteobacteria > Rhizobiales > Rhizobiaceae > Rhizobium > Rhizobium leguminosarum. Next base: position 723,866 of record NZ_MRDL01000036.1, on the reverse strand, counting down.
TGATCCTCGATCCCGACCATTTGCCGCTGCCGGGCTTCGACACCACAGCGATCCATGCGCGAGCGGCGGTCGATTTCGCGCTCGGTGCAGACGAGACCGCGGAAGAAGAAGCGGCCTGACATCAGCGAATTAGTTGACTCAGTCCATTAAATGCGGGACAAGATCTCCATCTGGAGATTCTTGTCAGCTTGTTGACAAACCTCGTTCTTGACTCGGCCTCATCCCGAGGATGTTGGCCGACTTTATCGGCGGTCTGACAAGATCTCCATTTGGAGATCATCATGTCTAACCTATCGCTCATTGAAACCGCCCGCGATTTCAACCGCTTCTATACGAACTTCCTCGGCCTCTTGAACAAGGCCTATCTCGACACGCCCTTCACGCTGACCGATGCCCGCATCCTCTTCGAGATCGGCTCGCATGGGGGCATCAGTGCTGTAGCGCTTGCCCGCGACCTGCAGCTCGACCCGGCCTATCTCAGCCGCATCCTAAAGCGTTTTCGCGCCGAAGGGCTGATCGAAACCAACCGCGACCCGGCAGATCTTCGCAGCCAGGTCATCATTGTCACCGATCAGGGACGAGAGACGTTCGAGGAACTCGGCCGACGCTCCAATGCGCAGATCGCCGCTCGTTTCGATCGCTTGGCGACTGGCGAACCGGAGGCCGCCGTCTCCGCCATGCACACGATCCGCGCGCTGCTCGACCCGGCGGCGAAGCCCGCGCCGGCCATCATCCGCGCCCACCGCGCCGGCGATATCGGCTGGATCGTTCAGAGCCAGGGCCGCTTCTACGCAGAAGAGTATGGCTGGGATCTGCGCTTCGAGGCGCTGGTCGCCGAGGTCGCCGGAAAATTCCTCGCCAATTTCGATCCGGCCAAAGAATATTGCTGGATCGCCGAACGCGGCGGCATCAATGTCGGTTCGGTCCTCGTCACCAATGGCGGCGACGGCATCGCCAAGCTTCGCCTGCTCTATGTCGACAAATCAGCCCGCGGTCTCGGGCTCGGCAAACTGCTGGTCGACGAATGCATCCACTTCTCCCGGCAGAAGGGCTACCGCGAACTCTCGCTCTGGACCAACGACATGCTGGAGACCGCCCGCGCCATCTACGTCAAGGCGGGCTTTCGTCTTGTCTCCGAGGAGAGACATAAGATGTTCGGCCCCGAGGCGAACGGCCAGAACTGGGTGCTCGATCTCTGAATTTGCTGCGTCGCAGAAATTTCACTTGATTTGGAAACGTTCATTCCCTAATTAAGCGCCATGACCGTTGCCACTCTCACACCAGAAGCAAAGACCCGCAGCCGTGGCCGTCCGCGTGAGTTCGATATGGACGCAGCACTCGATGCAGCGCTGCGCGTCTTTTCCGAACGCGGCTACCATGCCGCCTCCATCAGCGAATTGACCGAAGCAATGGGTCTTGCTTCCGGGAGCATCTACAAAGCATTCAAAGATAAGCGCGGCATCTTTCTCGCTGCTTTCGCCCATTATCGAAAACTCGGCCGACGGCGGCTGGAAGCGATGATCGCGTCTGCGAAGACCGGTCGCGAGAAGGTCTTCCAGATGGTGATGTATTATACCGAGCTCTCCTATGGCGAAGCCGGCCGCAAAGGCTGTCTCGTCGTTGGCGGCGCCAACGACTTCGCCCTGCTTGACGAAGAAGCCGCTGCCCACGTCGTGACGGCCTTTGCCGCGGATGAAAAGCTGATGGCCGATCTCATCCGCACCGGCCAGGCAGATGGCACCATTCCGAAGACAGTAGACCCGGATGCCGCCGCCCTCGCCTTCCTCTGCTTTACCAAGGGCCTGCGCGTCATCGGCAAAACAGGACGCAGCAGGGAAGAGATGCTGTCTGCGGCCGAGGCCGCGATGAAGCTCGTGACCTGAACAATCCACACCGTGGACGAGAGAAATACCGGCATTCGGTCAAGGATCGGGTGGCCGCAGCCAGCATTTTTGCATTCAATCCTTTCAATCTTTGAATACCGGAGTTTCTGATGAGCATTTCAGCCACCACGCCGGATGAGGCCATTCCCAGGGCGCTATCGCCCTGGCTAACCTTCCTTTTCGCCGCCGCCTGCGGGCTGGTGGCCGCCAATCTCTATTACGGCCAGCCGCTGGCCGGCCCGATCAGTGCCGATCTCGGCTTCACGCCTGCCGCCACCGGTCTGATCGTCACGCTGACGCAGATCGGCTACGGCCTCGGCCTGCTGCTGATCGTGCCACTCGGCGACCTCACCGAAAACCGCCGTCTGGTGTTGACGCTGATCGCTGTCTCCGCGGTCGCGCTCATCGGCGCGGCGCTGTCGTCGACGCCCACGACCTTCCTCGTCGCCTCGCTCTCTATCGGTCTTTCATCGGTCGCAGTTCAGGTCCTGGTTCCCTTCGCTGCCAACATGGCGCCGGATGCAACACGCGGCCAGGTCGTCGGCAACGTCATGAGCGGCCTGCTCTGCGGCATCATGCTCGCCCGCCCCTTCGCAAGCTTCGTCGCCGAGGCCTCCTCCTGGCACGTGGTCTATTACGTCACCGCAGCGCTCATGCTCGTGCTCGCCGTCGTCTTGCGCATCAACCTGCCGGTTCGCGTGCCGAAAACGAAGCTGCGCTATGGCGAGCTGCTCGCCTCCATGGGCCATCTGGCGCTCACCTCGCGCGTCCTGCAGCGCCGGGCGCTCTATCAGGCCGGCATGTTCGGCGCCTTCAGCCTGTTCTGGACGACGACGCCGCTGCTGCTCGCAAGCCCGGCCTTCGGCCTGACGCAGAACGGCATCGCCCTCTTCGCGCTTGCAGGTGCGGCCGGCGCCGTCGCTTCGCCGATCGCCGGCCGGCTTGCCGACCGCGGCATGACGAAGATCGCCTCGACGCTTGCCATGCTGCTCGGCATGGCTGCCTTCCTGATCGGCCATTTCGCCAGCGATGGCTCGCTTGGTGCTTTGCTGCTCTTGACGGCAGCGGCAATCCTTCTCGATTTCGGCGTGACGACCAATCTCGTCTGCGGCCAGCGCGCCATCTATGCGCTGAACCCGGAACACCGCAGCCGGCTCAACGGCCTCTTCATGGCAACCTTCTTTGCCGGCGGCGCGCTCGGCTCGGCGCTCGGCGGCTGGGCCTATGCGACCGGAGGCTGGACGATGACCGCCTGGATCGGCTTCTGCTTCCCGGCGTTGGCCTTCCTGCTGTTCCTGACGGAAGGACGCGGCAAGTAGAGGAAGGCGGCCTATTTGTCGGCGGAATCAAAATGAGAACGGGCGGCGCGAACGGCATCATGGTTCGCTTCCGCCCAGTTCAGAAGCTGCGACAGCGGCTGGTAGAGGGAGCGTCCGAGTTCGGTCATCGAATATTCGACGCTCGGCGGCTTGGTCGGGAAGACGTCGCGGTCGATATAACCATCCCTTTGCAGGTCGCGCAGCGTCTGCGTCAGCATGCGCTGCGAAATATCGGGGATCATCCGCCGCAGCTCGCCGAAGCGATAAGGCCGATCCGCCAGCACCTCGAGTAGCAGCGTCGACCATTTGCCGCCGATCTGCTGCATCATGTCCCTGACCGGGCAATTGCCGAAATCGAGGCCGGCGAGATCGATCTCGCGCCGCGCGCCCGGCATCCTGTTCTTCAGACTGACGACCGCACCGCTCATCTGCTGGTTCCCTTTTGGTAACGTAGAGCCGAAAAACTGCCTCCTTTACATCGTTAAGTCAATTCCTATTCTAGTGTTACTCTCTTTTTGAGACCACTGGCACAGCACAGAAGGAAACGACGTATGAGCGAAATCATCCTGGTCACCGGCGCTGCCGGGCAGCTCGGCCAGCGTGTCATCCATCACCTCATCGAGACCTACAAGGTCGCTCCCGGCAACATTGTCGCGGCGACGCGCAGCCCGGAAAAGCTCTCCGAACTCGAAAAGAAGGGCGTCGTCACCCGCAAGGCCGATTTCGATGACGCGGCAGGCCTGGAAAAAGCATTCGCCGGCGTCGACCGGCTGCTGATCATCAGCACCGATGCGCTCGACACTCCCGGCAAGCGCCTCGCCCAGCACAAGGGCGCCGTTGCAGCGGCCGTCAAGGCTGGCGTCAAGCACATCGCCTACACCTCGATGCCCGCGCCCGAGGATTCGCTTGTCACCTTCGCGCCCGATCATCTCGGCAGTGAAAACGCCATCAAGGCAAGCGGCATCGCCCATACGATCATCCGCGACGCCTGGTATCACGACAATTACCTGCACGGCATGCCGCACAACCTGCAGGGTGGCAAATGGTACAGCGCCACGGGCGACGGCAAGGTCTCGACCATCTCGCGTGACGACTGCGCCCTGGCGATTGCCGCAGCCCTTGCCTCTGGCACCTCGGAGAGCGCCACCTATACGCTGACCGGCGCGCAATCGCTGAACAACCGGCAGATCGCCGCCATCGTTTCCGAGGTCGCCGGCAAGCCGCTAGAGGTGATCGACGTCAATGATGAACAACTCGGCCAGGGCATGCGCGGCGCCGGCCTTCCCGGTTTCGTCGCCGACATGCTGGTTTCTGCCGACGCCAACACCCGTGCCGGCAAGTTCGACATCGTCACCGAAGACTTCACCAAGCTGACCGGCAAACAGCCGCAGCCGCTGAAGGATTTCTTCGTAGAGCACAAGGCGGCCCTGACCGCCTGAGGCTATGCCGCCCATTGAGCCTTTCGCTGCATCCCTGCGCTTGCTGCAGGGATGCAGCGCCACCGGACTTTAGACGCGAAAAACTTCTTCATTTCAGACTCTTCCTGCGCGGCGCATTGTGTGAATCGCGATCAGAAGCGTCGCGATTCGATTCCAGTCAAAGCACTGAAAGAGACGCCCTGATCAGACCGCCTGCCCGCAGGCCCGGCAAAAGCGCCGCACCGTTTCCGCCATGCCGTATTCCAGCGCATCGGCGGTCAGCCCGTGACCGATCGAAACCTCGGCAAGAGCGGGAACGCGCTTCACCAGCGCTGGCAGGTTTTCCACAGTCAAATCGTGGCCGGCATTGACGGCGAGGCCGATTGCGACGGCTGCATCGGCCGTCCGTCCAAGCGCTTCAAGAATCGGGCCTGCCCGCTCCGGCGCGTCGAAGCAACCGCCATAGGGGCCGGTATAGAGTTCGATCCGATCGGCGCCGACCGCCTTGGCGATCTCAACCGCCTGTGCGTCCCCGTCACCATCGGCAAACAACGACACCCGGCATCCCATCGTCTTCAGCCGCGCGACGGCATCCGTCAGGAACGCCTGGTGCTTGCGGAAATCCCAGCCGTGATCGGAGGTCGCCTGGGCGGGATCGTCAGGCACCAGCGTCACCTGCTCGGGTGCCGCCCCGGCGCAGAGTTCGAAGAATTCCTCTGTGGGATAGCCCTCGATATTGAACTCGGCCTTGGGGAATTCGTCGTCGATCAGGTTGCGGATCACCGGCAGGTCGGAAAAGCGGATGTGCCGCTGGTCGGGGCGCGGATGCACCGTCAGGCCGCTCGCACCAGATTTCAGCGCGATACGCCCGAGCGCTTCGACGCTCGGCCAGGGCAGGTCGCGCCGGTTGCGCAGCATGGCGACGGCGTTAAGGTTCACGGAGAGCTTGGCGGGCATGGCGAGATCCATCGGTCACGGAAATGGGAGGCCCCTGCTTTTAAGCCAAGTGCTCCGCGATGGCCAACGAGATTCACAAATGGATGCGATGCCAATCGCTGATGGGCACCGAAATTACGCTGAGCATTTGCCGCGCGCGTACCGCAGATAGTAAATCCCGTCGGCTTTGAAGAGGACCACCAGATCCCGCAGTGCAGCACCTGTTTTTGTGCAACACACCCAAGAACCCGGCAAAATATGCCGGCAAAGTTGCTATCCCATTTAAAAGAGATTATTTTTAGCACTTATAAAAAAGATCGTTCACGCATAACGTGGACATCGTATCGCGTAGAGTACGCCGCGTACTGCTTCTTTCCCACTGAGAAGAACGCCTAGAGGAAACCCCACTCGCCGCGCATGGGAAGCAACTGGCAAAACCGCATGAGGTGCAACAACATGCCCCAGGAGGGTTCATGCCAGACGGTTCCAAACGCCTGTTTGCCACCGCCGGTATCGCTTCGGAGGCCCGATCGAAATATCGGTTCCTGCCTTCAGCCGCGCTACCGCCGGATCTACCGGACGGTCCGGTGCCCATTGCCGACATGGCAAACGCATTCGGCGTCACGCACAGAACACTGCATTTCTATGAAGAGAAAGGGTTGATTTCAGCCAACCGCATCGGCCTGATGCGGGTCTACGGCCAGGATGATGTGATGCGCATGGCCGTCATCACAGTCTGCCGCGATACAGGCATGCCGATCGCCGTCATCCAGGAACTGATGGACGAACTCCGCAAGGCTGATTCGCAGGAAACGGCCGAGGCGATGTTCCGCGAGGCCTTGCAGGTACGCAAACGCGAACTGACGGCGGAGATGTCGACGCTGCACCGCCAGCTCCAGCAGGTCGGCGACCTCCTGGATTACGACGGCAGCGTCGAGGAGCCGCCGTTAAACGACAATCAGGACAGTGCAAGCCTGACCGCAGAGGAGCGGCGTTGCCTGGAACTGATGGCGGAGGGTTATTCCACCCAACGCATCGCCCGGGCGCTCGACCTGAAGCATGACGAAACCCGTGACCTGGAGGCCGGAATCATCCTGAAATTCCGCGCCAACAACCGCTTCCAGGCCATCGCCAAGGCAGTTCTGCTCGGCATCGTGCAGGCATGAATCACGCCCCGACGGCCGCCACCGTCTCCTCTTTCTTCTGTCCGATCAGCAGATGCGACCTGCGGGTGCGATGGGATCAGCGAACGATCGTCAGCGTCTCCGCCGCGCGCGTGATCGCGGTATAGAGCCAGCGTTCCCGCGTGTCGCGAAACGCCCAGCTCTCGTCGAAGAGCACGACATCATTCCATTGCGAACCCTGCGCCTTGTGAACGGTGAGCGCATAGCCGTAGTCGAACTCGTCATAGCGCTTGCGGGTGTTCCAGGGGATCTCGCCCTCGACGTCCTCGAAGGCCTGTTTCAGCAGCTTGATCTTCGCAGCCCCGCGGTCCATGTCATCGTCTTCGGGGCGGACGAGCAGATTGATGCCGGGCTTCGTCGTTTCCTTGGATGAGGTCATTACCTGCCAGAGCGAACCGTTGAGCAGGCCCTTGGCTGGATCATTCCGCAGGCAGACGAGCTTGTCGCCGGTCTGGGGATAATCGGCATTGAAGCCTTTCAGCTCGCGCAGGCGCTGATTGTAGCGCCGACGCGTCCTATTGGTGCCGACGAGCACCTGGTCGGCGTCGAGGACCAATTGCTGCGTCACCTCGTTCTTCGAGATCACCTTGGCCGTGCCGTAGTCACCGTACATCACCTCATTGCCTTCGCGCACCTGCATGGCGAGCTTGATGATCGGATTGTCGCGCGCCTGGCGGTGGATATCGGTGAGCAGGTAGTCCGGCTCCTGATTGGTGAAGTAGCCGCCACCGGTAACCGGCGGCAACTGGCCGGGATCACCGAGCACTAGGATCGGCGTGCCGAAGCTCATTAGATCCTTGCCGAGCGCCTCGTCGACCATCGAGCATTCGTCGACGATGATCAGCGCCGCCTTCGCGACCGGGCTCTGCCGGTTGATCGAAAACATCGGCGCGATCGAGGTCTTGCCTGTTTCCTCGTCTTCCACCGCCTCCTCGCCGCGCGGCCGATAGATCAGCGAATGGATCGTCCGGGCGTTGGAGGCGCCGCGCGAGCGCAGCACCTGCGCCGCCTTGCCGGTAAAGGCGGCAAACAGCACGTCGCCATCGACATTCTCGGCGAAATGCTTGGCAAGCGTCGTCTTCCCTGTCCCGGCGTAGCCGAACAGGCGAAAGAGCGGCGAGCGCCCTTCCTTCAGCCATTTCGAAACAGCCTTCAGGGCTTCGTCTTGTTGCGGCGCAAATTGCATGATCGCAGGACTTGGCAGGATTCGCGGCCTTTAGGCAAGGCGGAAACTGGCGAGGCAAGGCCAATGACGGCAAATCCGCCCGGCGCCAAACCCGCTGCAGCTTCCGCCGTGCACGATAAGCCGCCCGCCGACAGTCATCCCTCCCACCGCCGGCCCGCGCTGCTCGCGCACATTGACGGGTCCTGCCCGATGGCATCGGTCAGAAAGTCCAGAACCGCTTTGACGCGCAACGGTATGTTTCTTCGTGAGGGATAGACGACATAGATCGGCAGCCGGGTCGGTTGAAAGTCGTTCATGACAGGGATCAGCCGACCGGCGACGATATCCGGCACGGCGACGATGTGGGAGAGCACCGCCAGTCCTGCGCCGGCAAGGGCCGCCCTGTGAATAGCGACGGCGCTGCACGCGGTCAGCCGCGGCGAGATCCTGACGGATATGTCTTCCGAGCCGTTCGAGAACGACCATGAACAGGCATCGCCGGCTCTGCTGTAGCACAGGCATTCATGGTCCTTGATGTCCTTCGGCGTCCTCGGAGACGCCTTGCGCGCGAGATAGGCGGGCGAGGCGACGAGGAATGCCGTCGTCCAGCCGATCCGCCGGCAAACGAGGCTGCTGTCTGCGACGGAACCCAGACGCACTTCGACGTCGAGGCGTTCCTCGATCATATCGGAGCTTTGTTCCCTGAGGAGCAGTTCCACAGAGAGTTTCGGATGGGCGGCAAGAAGATCGCCCAGCCGTTCGCTGAGATAGAGGCCGAGCGGCGCGGGAACGCTCAGCCTCACCTTTCCCGAAGCCATGGCTCCATCCGATCCGGCGGCATCGCCAAGCTCCTCCACGGCTTCGAGAATCCGGAGCGCCATCGGCAGCATGCGCTCCCCCTCCGCCGTCAGCGACAGGCCGCTCGTCGTGCGATGCAGGAGGCGGATGTTGAAATGGCCCTCGAGGGCCGCGACCTGTCGCGAGACCGCCGGCTGCGTCACATCGAGATCGTGCGCCGCCGCCGAAAACGAGCCCGTCTCGACGACGCGCTGAAAGGTCCGCAATGCCGAAACGATATCCATCCCTGCCCCCTCATACTTCTGCGCATAGGCTTTATGCCGCCAGCCTAAGCGAGAATGGCTTTACAGTCCAGCAATTAAGGATATCTTTTATCCATAAGGATATTTTACATCCTTAATTAGAGGAGAAATGACATGACCCAGCGATTGAACTACGCCCAGCAGTCCCCCGAGCTTTTCAAGAAGTTCATGGAATTCAGCATGGCTCTGCGCAGCAGCGTGATCGACGAGAAGCTGCAGGCCCTCGTCGAAATCCGCGCCTCGCAGATCAATGGATGCGGCTTTTGCCTCGACATGCATGTCAAGCAGGCAAAGATCCACGGCGAGACCGAACTGCGTCTCTATCACGTCGCCATCTGGCGGGAATCGAACCTATTCGTTCCCCGCGAGCGTGCAGCCCTTGCCTGGACCGAAGCGCTGACGAACCTTCCCGAGGGCGGCATTCCAGACGAGATTTACGAACGGGTTCGCGGCCAGCTTTCCGAGAAGGAAATCTCGGACCTGACCTTTGTCGTCATGGCCATCAATGCCTGGAACCGTGTCAATGTCGGTTTCAAGACCGTGCCCGGCACGGCCGACAAGGCCTACGGCCTCGATAAGGCCGGCCTGAACTAAACCGCGCAATTCCTTGAGAAGATTCACCTTTGACGCTGCCGCACCCCGGCGGCGAACGGAGATCCATTATGAAAATCGTTGTCATCGGCGGAACCGGCCTCATCGGTTCGAAGACTGTCGAACGCCTGCGCAAGCGCGGACATGACGTGATTGCCGCATCGCCGAACTCCGGCGTCAACACAATCACCGGGGAAGGATTGGCGGAGGCGCTCTCAGGCGCCGAAGTTGTGCTCGACCTCGCCAATTCGCCCTCCTTCGAAGACAAGGCCGTGCTCGAATTCTTCGAGACCTCGGGCCGCAATCTTCTCGCCGCCGAAAAACTCGCCGGCGTCAGGCACCATATCGCCCTCTCCGTCGTCGGCACCGAGCGTCTGCAGGAAAGCGGCTATTTCCGCGGCAAGCTCGCTCAGGAAAAGCTGATCAAGGCATCGGGCATTCCCTATACCATCGTGCATTCGACGCAGTTCATGGAATTCCTCGGCGGCATCGCCCAATCGGGGACGGTCGGCCAGACGGTCCGCCTGTCGCCGGCCTATGTGCAGCCCATCGTTTCCGACGACGTCGCCGATGTCATGGCGGATGTGGCTCTCGCACCGCCCGCCAATGCGACGATCGAGATATCAGGTCCGGAACGGGCGCGCCTCAGCGAACTCGTCGCCCGGTATCTGAAGGCCATGAAAGATTCGCGCACCGTCGAGGCCGATGCCGAGGCGAAATATTTCGGCGCGAGACTCAACGATCAGTCGCTCGTTTCCGACAACAACCCGCGGCTCGGCTCGATCACCTTCGAGCAGTGGTTCGCAAAGTCCGCCCAACCAAAGTGATCCGACTTGCCCTGAGGACGCGGCCACTCGGGCGCATCCTGCCCCAACCCTGCAACCATGGAGATTCCGATGATCAGAACATCATTCCTCGCCGGTGCGCTCGCCCTTCTGGCAGCCACGGGCGCTAGCGCCGATGAGGGCAGCAAAGCTGCCAAGGTGACGCTCGTCTATGAACACGAACTTCCAAACGTACCGGGCAAGAGCATCAAGGGCGTGCTGGTCGAGTACGGCCCAGGCGGCTTCTCCGAAGGCCACACCCATCCCGATACGGCCTTCATCTACGCCACCGTGCTCGAAGGAGCGATCCGCAGCCAGGTCAACGACGGCCCCGTCAAGGTCTATCATGCCGGAGAGAGCTTCTCCGAAATGCCGGGCGACCGCCATGGTGTCAGCGCCAACGGCAGCAAAACGAAGCCAGCCCGCTTGCTCGCCGTCTTTGTCGTCGATACCAAGCAGAAAGAGTTGACCTATCCGCTCAAGAAGTGATGATCCGCATTACAGCGCCGCGCGTCTTTCAGACGCGCAAAGGACGCTGTAACACTTTCAACCCTCGCATCGTGCTTTCCAAAAACCGGTTCCGATTTTCGGGCCGATGCGATACCGCCTGCGCAAGCCCCGATGCTTGCGCGGGCGGTCTAGATGCTGAATCATGGGCGGCTCGCCCCATTCCGGAGACAGAGAGATGATTGACGACGCGCTCTTCGGTAAACCTCTGATATCCCTCATTACGATAGGTTTGGCCGGTATCGTCGTCTGGCATCTTCTCTCCCGCCAACGGCCGACGACGCGACTGGTGGTGCAAATCCTCTTCTTCGCGATGATGACGTTGATCCTCGTCGTCAGCGGCATCGAACCACACCGGTTTCAAGGATATGAGTCCGAGGATCCGCAGGCTTTGCTCGTCATCGTCGCGAAATCGCTCTGGTGGATCCATCTGGCATGGGCCGTCATCGGTTTCATCAGGCTGTATCTGGTGCTGGAGGGCAGTCCGCGAGAGGCCCGCCTGCTCCAGGATCTCGTCATCGGCGTCGTCTATATCGGCATGGCCCTGTCAGTTCTGGCCTTCGTCTTCGGCGTGCCGATCGGCACGCTCGTCGCGACCTCGGGCGTCGTCGCCATTATTCTCGGCCTGGCGCTCCAGAACACGCTCGCCGACGTCTTCTCCGGCATCGCGTTGACGCTCGGCCGGCCCTACATCATCGGCGACTGGATCCTTCTCAGCGACGGTACGGAGGGGCGCGTCGTCGAAAGCAACTGGCGCGCGACACACATCCTGACCAGCGCAAACAATGTCGTCGTTCTGCCGAACAGTTTTCTGGCAAAGCTCGGCCTGACGAATGTAAGCCGGCCGGACGAGACCCATCTCCTGGTCCTCACTATCCGCATCGCTCCGACGCGGATGCCGGCATCAGTCCGGCACGTCATGGCAACGGCGCTGGCGAGCTGCAATTCGATCGTGCGCGAACCGCCGCCGGTCGTGGCGCTCAAGGGGCTGGATGCCACGGCGCTGGAGGTCGAGCTGCAGTTCCGGGTGACGAGCCCGAGCCAACGGGTGACAGCACGAAACGAGGTGCTCGATCTCGTCTATCGTCACTGCAAATCGGCCGGACTGCTTTTGGCTGTTCCGGCCGCGGCCTCAGTCCTGACGGGCGATCTGCCGACCGAAGAAAGCGCACGACCGCCCCGTGTAACGCCGCTCGAACTGATCGAGGCCATTCCGATCTTTGCGACGCTGACATCAGATGAAAAGCAGAAACTCGCCGAGACCACGGCCGTGCGGGAATTCCGCAAGGGCGATGTCCTCGTGCGGGAGGGCGAAATGCTCCCGTCGCTGATGATGGTGCGGGCGGGCATCATCGCGGCGCGGCACGGAGATGAGGAGCGCGGGCGGCTCGCGCCGGGTGATTTTTTCGGAGAGACCGGCCTGCTCGCGGGCATGCAGGAAGCCTGCACCCTGGAAGCTCTGACCTCCGTGACCGCGTATGAGATCGATCAAGAGGCCTTCGCGCCGCTGCTAAGCGAACGCCCGGCGCTGGCGGAAGAAGTCGCCGACCATCTCGCCAGCCGCGCCGAGCGTTTCCGCAACGGCGCCTCCTTGCCCCCGGAACATGCCCGCAGTGCGCATGCCATCCTGAAGACCATCAGGACCATCTTCAAGGCGTAGAGATCGGCACCCCCGCTCAGCCAGCGCGCTTGAGCACCCATTCGAACGTGCTCCGCCAAATGTCGGCCGGCACTTCCTCGGACAAGGTGCCGACCAGATCGGAAAGCCGGACGCGCCTCAGCGTATCCCGCCAGGCCTCGTCGGCCTCCCACATGATGCGCGCGACCGCGCATGGCTTGCTGTCGCAGTATCCTTCCGGCCGGCAGGGATTGTTCGCCCGGATGTTCGTACAGGTGAAGCTGCGGGCCTTCCCCTCGACCGCCTCGACGATCTCGAGAAAATTGATATCCGAGGGGGTCTTGGCAAGCCTGTAGCCGCCACTCGGGCCGAGCGTGGTCTCGACAAGCGATGCCTGCGAAAGGCTTTGCAGTGCTTTGGAGAGATATTCCTTCGGCAGACCATGAAGCTCGGCGAGCGCCTTGGTGGAAAGATACCTGCCCTCTGGCAGGCCCGCGAGAATGGCGCAGCAGTGAAGCGCCCACTCGACCTGGCTTTTCAGGATCATTCAGCAACTCGTGTGATGGCTGGCTCTGCCAATGGAATTAAGGACATATCATATCCGAAAACCGACACGATGTAAATGAGCCGCAAAAGCAGCGTGTTGTTGCCTGAACGGCGATGCGGGCTCCGATCTCCACTCAGCCCGCGTTCTCATCCTCTCCTCGCGCCTGCTCATTTTCAATTCCGGCGATCAGCTTGCGCAGCAGCGCAGCGAGCGCCTCGCGCTCCTTTCCGTCAAGAGCCTGCAGAAAAGAAGCTTCGCTCGCCATGTCGGTGCGGAAAGCCTTTTCGGCGAGTGCCGCACCCGCTTCGCTCAATGCCACTAGCACGCTGCGCCCATCGCGTGGTGATTTCTCCCGGCGGATCAGCCCCGCCTTCTCCAGCCGGTCAAGCCTGTGGGTCAGGCCTCCCGAGGAGATCATTAGCGCCGAATACATCTCCGTCGGCGTCAGCCGGTAAGGCGTTCCGGAACGGCGAAGCGTTGCAATCACGTCGAATTCGCCACGGTCGAGGCCAAAATCGGCAAAGGTCGCCTCGATGCTGGGGCGCACCAGGTTCGACAACCGAAAGGCCCGCCCCAGGATCGCCATCGGCTCCGTGTCGAGGTCCGGCAGTTCCACCGCCCATTGCCGGCGCAGCCGGTCGACATGGTCATCCCCAGGGCGGTCCTCGTCCCCCGGGCGGTCGCGGTCCCCTTCAGTTCCATTCATCATTCTCTGCCTCATATCAACACAAGCGAGACATACACCTTCCACGCGAGTCACGGAAGATACCTTGACAAGAAGATAGTTTTAAGAATATATCTTCTCGAGAAGATAGTTTTGTATTCATAGACAGAACGAGCGGGAGGCACGTGATGTTCAGGATTCTTCGCCACCAGGAAGTGCGACCCAATCACAGCCGCACTGTCCGATTCGAAGGCCGCGACTATGGCGGCGAGATATCGCTCTTCCTCGTCGACAACGAGCCCGGCCAGGGGCCCGACCTGCACGTCCATCCCTATTCCGAGACATGGGCGGTCAGGAAGGGTGAAGCCGAGTTCACCGTGGGCGACGCCAAAACCCGCGCCTTTCCAGGCGATATCGTCGTCGTAGCCGCCAACATTCCCCACCGTTTCGAGAATGTCGGCACGGGACGGCTCGAAATCGTCTGCATTCATGCCAGCGATACGATCGTGCAGGAGTTTGTGTGAGAAGAAACCGTCGCCCCGAAAGGGGAAGGAAGAGGAGGAAACTGCCATGCCCAAGATGATCTTCGTGAACCTGCCGGTGAAAGACCTTGCCGCTGCCACCCGCTTCTATGAAGCGATCGGGTGCAGCAAGAATGAACAGTTCAGCGATCACCAGGCGTCGAACATGGTCTGGTCCGAAGCGATTATCTTCCACTTGCTGACGCGCGATTTCTTCGCGAGTTTCACGCCGAAACCCGTTGCCGAAGCGCAGAAGACGAGCGAGATGCTGATCGCGCTGACGATAGACAGCCGTGAAGAGGTGGACGCCATCGTCGAGGCGGCCGGAGTGGCCGGCGGCAAGGCCGATCCGCGCGCGCCGACGGACATGGGCTGGCTCTATAATCGCGCCTTCGAGGATCCCGATGGCCATATATTCGAAGCAGTGTGGGTCGACATGGCGGCGGCTGCGGCCGCCACCGGAGAATAGCCGGCAAGGCGCCGGGCGCGATGTGCGCGACGAAACCGGCTTCGGCCTACCACGCCCGCCATCAAAACTTTTCCGGCGCTATGGAATAAAACCGCCTCGCCTCGTGTCTCATCTCAGGTATCGCAAGACTGCGTGCCCAATCTGAGGAGAGACACCATGAAATCCGTGAAATTTCTGTCCGTCGTGGCGGCTGCCACCTTTGCCGCGACCGCTGCTTTCGCCGCGCCTCCTGTCAAAACAGTCGAATCCGAAAAGGGCAAGGTGCTTGCCGGCGAAAACGGCATGACGCTCTACACCTTCAAGAAGGACGTCAAGGGCGTTTCCAATTGCAACGACGACTGCGCCAAGAACTGGCCGCCGCTGATGGCCGCTGGTGATGCCAAGGCCGATGGTGCATATTCGATCGTCGATCGCAAGGATGGCACGAAACAATGGGCCAAGGACGGCATGCCGCTCTATTTCTGGGTCAAGGACAAGAAGGCCGGCGACATCACCGGCGATGGCGTCGGCGGCAACTGGGATCTTGCCAAACCTTGATCGCGAAGTCCCCGATCACAAGAAAGCTGCCGGCGTGAAACCACCCGCACCCGAAACCTTCGAGGGCCAGATCCTGGCCCTCCTGCCCTCGCTCAGGCGCTATTCGCGCAGCCTGACACGCTCGGATACTGATGGCGAGGATCTGCTCCAGGATTGCGTCGAAAAGGTTCTCACGCGCCGCGGCCAATGGCGCGGCCTCAACCTGCGCGCCTGGGTCCTGACCATCATGACCAATCTCTACCGCAACGGCCGACGCGGCAAGGCGCGCGACGGCCTCGTCGAGCTTGACGCCGCAGAGGATCTGGCCGCGTCCGAACCGCCGGCCGATCCGCTGGAGCGCGCCCGCCTGGATGATGCGCTGAACAGCCTTTCAGAGGAGCACCGCGCCGTGCTGATGCTCGTGGTCATCGAAGGATACACGTATGGGGAGGTCGCCGCCGCGCTCGATATCCCGATCGGCACCGTCATGTCCCGCCTGTCACGCGCCCGCCGGCGCGTCGCCGAGCGATTGAAGGCCGACAACATCATTACGCTTCGGAGACCGAAATGAACGAGACCAATCCGAACGTCACCGAAGCCGACCTCCACGCCTATGCAGACGGCCAGCTGCCGGAAACGGCGCGCGCCCGCATCGAGGCCTTCCTGGCCGACAATCCCGACGAGGCGGCGATGGTTACCGAATGGCAGGCGCAGAATGGGGCCATCCGGTCGCTGTTTGCCGGTTATGAGAAGGCGAAGGACAGCGATCCTCTGCTCTTCGCCCCCCCGCGCGCCGTCTCATCGGGGCCGAAACGCTGGGCGATCGCCGCATCAGCCCTCCTCGTCTTCACGCTCGGCGCCGTCAGCGGCCATTATGGCCCGGCACTTCTGGAAAAGCCGGAGCTGCAGCTTGCCGGCTCCGAAACCCTGCCGAAACAGGCTGAGACCGCCTTCACGGTCTATGCCGCCGAGGTTCGCCACCCCGTCGAGGTCTTCGCCGACGAGGAGGCTCATCTTGCCACCTGGCTCGGCAAGCGTCTGGCAATCCAGAATCTCAAGATCCCGAACCTGCAGCCGCTCGGCTTCAAGCTGGTTGGCGGCCGCTTGCTGCCGGTCGATGGCCGGCCAGGCGCCATGTTCATGTACGAGAACCAGGCTGGCGAGCGCCTGACTGTCCTGGTTGGCCGCAACACGGAAAATAGCACGACGAGCTTCCGCTTCGCCTCATCAGGCAATATCGAGACCTTTTACTGGATCGACGGCGAACTCGGTTATGCCGTCACCGGCGAAATCTCCCGCGAGACGCTGCGGGAGGTAGCAGAAGAGTGCTACAAGCAATTCCCGTCGTGAGGATCAGCGTGAGGGATCGTTGCCGAGCTCGATCGGCCGGCCGTGCGGCGTCGCTTCCGCCGCCCGCTGCCAACTCTGTTGCAGTGCCTGGATCGTATCCGCATCGGCGATGCCGCGGTTGACGATGAGGTCCGAGAGAGCAGCCACCCAGCAGTCAAAATAGTCGCTGCCATCTTCGGCCCGGCCAGGCTTGTGCAGTTGCGCGGAAAGCGTTTCAGCCCATTCGCTCCAACTGAAGAGGCCTTTTGCGTGCAGGTGCACGGTCATGGCAAAAGCTTCCGCCGCCCACGGCTCGGGAAAAACCGGCTCGCCCTTCGGCGACCTCGGCAGCCCGGACGATTGCATCAGCGGCGATGTCTCATGCCGGCTCAAGATAGCCCTCCCAGGCATCGATCGACACCGTCAGCGTTGGATCGGCATCCTCGCCCCAGATCTCCGCACCGTCGAAAACGACCGTATAGAGCCATTGCGGGTTCTCGCCCTTGCCATGCGCATTGTCGTCGGGAAAGACGAACGAACCCTGCACCGCCTCGACCACACCGGTCCTGGCGCGGGCATAACGCGGCAGGCGCGTATGCGTCGCCGGATTGAAGTTCTTCGTCCTCACCGCCTCACCGACCACGAAGAGCGGCGCGGTCTCGACAGGACGATCACAAGGCCCGCCCTTCGCCAGCACGGCGGGCACCATGTCCGCCTTCAGCACGCGTTTTGGAACCGCTCCTGCCTGCTGCGCATGACCGGACAGCAATTCCGCACGCGTCGCAAAGCCATGCCGTTCGATCAGCTTGTCGATGCCGCGGATCCAGATCTCGTAATAGCTGGCGGCGAGGTAATCGGCCGGCGGAATATTCTCGCGCGCATGCCGGCTTTCATCGATCGTCCATGCGCCGAAAGCGCCGCAGGAAAGCGTGATGCCGAGTGCCCGCTTTTCCCAATCGGCATGGAAATAGGGCTCGTCCTTTTCGGGCGCGACAGGCCCGAAGCCCATCTGCCCGCCGAGATCGTGCGGTCCGTTCATGTGGCGCTCTCCGACTTGCGGGCAACGGCCGTGCCGATCATCGCATCGCGGCTGACGAGATCGGCAAGCGACTGCTCGTCCATGCCTTCCGTACCTTCGGGCCGCTCGGGAATGACGAGGTAACGCAGCTCCGCCGTCGAATCCCAAACGCGGATCTTCTGGTTCTCAGGCAGCATCAGCCCGAATTCGGCCAGCACGCCGCGCGGATCGATGACGGCGCGCGAGCGATAGGCCGGCGCTTTGTACCAGACCGGCGGCAGGCCGAGCACCGACCAGGGATAACAGGAGCAAAGCGTGCAGACGACGAGGTTATGGGTCTCGGCCGTGTTGAAGACGGCACGCATGTGCTCGCCCTGCCGGCCGGTGTAACCGAGGCTTGATATCGCCGCCGTCGCATCGCGCTTCAGCCAGTCGGCGAAATCGGCATCGCTCCAAGCCCTGGCGACGACATGGGCGCCGTTTCTCGGTCCCACCTTGGTCTCGTAGGTATCGACGATCGCATCGATCGCCGCCGGATCGATCAGCCCCTTCTCCGTCAGCAGCGTTTCCAGCGCCTTCACGCGCGCCTGCATGTCGGAATAATGATTGTCATGATCGTGCCCGTGGGCGTGCTCATCTCCGTGAGCATGGTCGTCGTCATGGTCGTGCAAGGCGATGCCCTCCCGAAACTGCCCGCTCTTTCTAACATATGCCGCAGGCCCGCCAAGCCCTTCTATGTCTCATCCGCTTTTCCGCTAATCTCCTGCCATGAATATCCTGATTCTCGGCGCAACCGGCTTTATAGGCTCCGTCGTCGCGGCCCGGCTCGTTGCCGACGGCCACGTCGTAACCGGGCTCGGCCGCAATCCCGTACGTGCCCGTTTGAAACAGCCGGCGATCGAATGGCGGCGCGCAGATCTATCGCGCATGACGAAACCCGCGGATTGGGAAGATATCCTCAAGGACCAGCATGTCGTCGTCAATTGCGCCGGCGCCCTGCAGGACGGCCTGTCGGACGATCTGGCGGCCACCCAGGCAGAGGCGATGCTGGCGCTGTATGCTGCTGCAAAGTGCTCGTCGCGCCAGCTCATCGTGCAGATATCGGCAAGGACGGCAGGAGCGGCCGGCGACCTTCCCTTTCTCGCCACCAAGCGCCGCGCCGACGAGGCGCTCGCGGCAAGCGGCCTGCCTTACCTCATCCTGCGCCCTGCCCTCGTGCTCGGCCGCAATGCCCATGGCGGCTCGGCGCTGCTACGGGCGCTTGCCGCCTTTCCCCTGGTGCTGCCCCTGGTCCATGCCGAAAGCCCGGTCGAAACACTTTCGGTGGACGATGTGGCGGAAGCCGTGTCGCGGGCAGTCTCCGGCGGCCTTCCTTCAAAGGATATCGATCTCGCCGCCAATGAAGTCCTGACGCTCGCCGATCTCGTTCGCCTGCACCGGCAGTGGCTGGGCCTGCCGCCCGCCCGCGTCTTCGCCCTGCCCCCCTGGCTGGCCAGGCCAGTGACGTGGCTGGCCGATCTATCGGGCCTGCTCGGCTGGCGTTCGCCGCTGCGTTCGACAGCGCTGACAGTGATGTCGGAAGGCGTGCAAAGCTCGAAAGCAGGAAGCGGCCTCGTCGCGACACCCGCGGCCGCAGCGCTCTCGGCCAATCCCTCCGGCGTCCAAGATCTCTGGTTTGCCCGGCTCTATCTCCTGAAGCCACTCGTCATATCGGGCCTATCCGTCTTCTGGCTGCTGTCCGGTCTCATCCCGCTGCTGGCACTGGAGAAGACGTCTGCTCACTTCTTGCCGTTCATGCCTCAGGCCTCGGCAACGGCGCTGACGCTTGCGACCTGCCTGACCGACGTCTTCCTCGGTGCCGCCGTCCTTGTCCGTCCCCTGGCGAAACGCGCCCTTCTCGGCATGCTTGGTATATCGCTCGCCTATCTCGCCGGCGCCAGCCTGCTCGAACCCGCGCTCTGGCTTGATCCGCTCGGGGTCCTCGTCAAGGTGCTGCCGTCGATCCTGTTGACGCTCGTAGCCCTTGCCACCCTGGATGAACGCTGATGCTTGAAGAATGGCTGCTGCTCGCCCATGTCATTGGCGCGACCGTACTCTTCGGCACCGGCGCCGGCATCGCCTTCTTCATGGTGATGGCGCACCGGACGAGCGATCCCAGACTGATTGCCCATGTCGCCGGCACCGTCGTCATCGCCGACACGATCTTCACCGCGACCGCGGCCATCCTCCAGCCGGTGACCGGCTATCTGCTGGCCCGATCGATCGGCTGGGACCTGTCGGAGGGCTGGATTGCGCTGTCGCTGCTGCTCTATGTCGTCACCGGCCTGTTCTGGCTGCCGGTCGTCTGGATCCAGATCCGGCTGCGCGACCTCGCCCGCGCCGCAGCAGCGGCGGGAAAAGCCCTGCCGCCAGCCTATTTCAGCCTCTACCGCATCTGGTTTGCTTTCGGATTTCCAGCCTTCTCAGCCGTCCTCGGCATTTTCTGGCTGATGCTGACAAAACCGACCATCACTCTATTTTAGCATCGGCCAGAGGCTTAGCACCAAGAGTATCGCCATGCTGATATTGAACCACTTCAACCGCACCGGATCGGAAAGCCATTCCCGCAGCGCCGAGCCGAAGCCTGCCCAGGTCGAAACGCTGGGCACATTGACCGCCGCGAAGGCGAGACCGACGATCAGCACGCTCACGAGGTAGAGTTGCGGATTGGTATAGGTCGCCATCGCCGTGACCGCCATCACCCAGGCTTTCGGATTGACCCACTGGAAGGCAGCGGCCGACAGGAAGGACATCGGCTCGACGCCGCTCCTGCCTTCGCTGAGCGAGCGCGACGAGGCGATCTTCCAGGCGATCCAGACGAGATAGGCGCCGCCCGCAAATTTCAGCGCGGTATAGACCACAGGCACCGTGTGCAGCAGCGCGCCGAGCCCAAGGCCGACGCCGATGAGCAGCGAGAAGAAACCGACGCCGATGCCGAACATATGCGGAATCGTCCTGCGGAAGCCGAAATTCACGCCCGATGCGAAGAGCATCATATTGTTCGGCCCCGGCGTGATCGAGGTCGTGAAGGCAAACAGAACGAGAGCGAGAAATGTATCCAGCGGCATGCGACCTCCCGAAGCCAGCTTTTCCGCGGCCTGTTTATTTAGGTCAGCATAACTGTCCTAAACCGCCGATACCATCGCATCATTGTCATGGTGACAGGATTACTTGAAAGATGGCGACCCGGCCCAATCTCTTGCCGACTGCATAATTCCTTAAATCGGCATCGATTTAAGGATAAAATCATGCAGCAATTCAAAGTGCTACAGCGTCCATCTCAAGGACGCGCGGCGCTGTAGGAAGAAACCCATGCAGAACGACCCGATTCCATCGATCACATTTCCGAACGGCACTGAGGTGCCGGCGCTCGGCCAGGGCACCTGGGCCATGGGCGAGGATGCCGGCCATGCCAAGGCCGAGATCGAAAGCCTCAAGGCCGGCATCGATCTCGGCATGACGTTGATCGACACCGCCGAAATGTACGGCGACGGCGGCGCCGAGGAGATCGTCGGTCAGGCGATCAGGGGACGGCGCGACGAGGTCTTCATCGTCAGCAAAGTCTATCCCTGGAATGCCAGCCTGAAAGGCACGGTCGAAGCCTGCGAGCGCAGTCTCGAACGGCTGGGCGCCGACCGCATCGATCTCTATCTGCTGCACTGGCGCGGCAACTATCCGCTCACTGAGACCGTCGCGGCCTTCGAAACGTTGAAGGCATCGGGCAAGATCGGCGCTTGGGGCGTCTCTAACTTCGACACCGATGACATGGAGGAACTGCTTAGAGTGCCCGACGGCGCCAATGTCGCCGCCAACCAGGTGCTCTATAACCTTTCCCGCCGCGGCATCGAATTCGATCTGCTGCCCTGGTGCCAGAGCCGCGGCATTCCCGTCATGGCCTATTCCCCGATCGAACAGGGAAATATCCTGCACCATCCCGAACTGATCCGTATCGCCAAGGCCTATCAGGCGACACCCGCCCAGCTGGCGCTCGCCTTCCTGCTGGAACGCGACGGCGTCATCGTCATCCCGAAGACCTCGAATGCCGAACGCGCGGCAGAAAACCGCGACTGCGTCTCGCTCGATATCACCGACGACGACTGGGATGCCCTCGACGCCACCTTTCCGCCGCCGGCAAGAAAAAAACCGCTGGAGATGCTCTAAGCGAACCCGATGAAATTTCGCCATAAAGCTGAATAAAAAGGGTAGTCAGTTATCATCGTGGAATGCGGTACAGGGATGGTTCGTGGCCTAATTCCCATATTGCTGAGCCTTAGCGGCAGCCTCGTCGCGACGGCGCATGCCGACAGCGCAAAGAGAGATAGCTATCGGGTCAGATATGCCCTGTTGCTGGAGAGTGGCCAGAAAATCCTCTCTGAAACAACCTGCAAGCTTCGCGAGAATTGTGTGGTCTACGGCGCCAGTGGCGGCGACATGCAGATCACCATCAATTTGGGCAATGAAAACACCAATCGCGACGACATCCGGATTCACTGCATTTCATACAATTGCGTCTTCGGTGAAGATAAGCCGATATTACGTCAGCAAGGGGAAACGCATTTCCGGATCTATCGCGGCGAAAGGGCCAACGGCCTGGAGATGAGAAATAGGCCGTTAGTCGGCGACCTGATCGTCAAGCATGACTGGATCGATCCGCGCACGTCGCCGGTGAACGAGAAGATTTGAAACGGACGCCGAAACCGGCGTCCGCCTGCGAAACGAGCTTACATGCCCGGGCTGTAATCTTTACATGCCCTGCACGCCGCGGTTCATCGCCGCGATGCCGGTACGGCAGACCTCGATCAGGCCAAGCGGCTTCATGATCGCCACGAACTGATCTATCTTCGACGATTTGCCGGTGATCTCCAGAATGAAGTGACCGACCGTCGCATCCACCACCTTGGCATGGAAGGCATCGGCAAGGCGCAGGGTCTCGGCGCGCATTTCGCCCTCGCCGATCACCTTGACCAGTGCCACTTCGCGCTCGATCGGCCGGTCCTGGCCGAGTTCGCGGGCACGCACCGTCAGGTCGACGACGCGATGCACCGGCACGATGCGCTCGAGCTGCGCCTTGATCTGCTCCAGCACCTGCGGCGTGCCGCGTGTGACGACGGTGATGCGGGAAAGATGCGCCTGATGCTCGGTCTCGGAGACCGTCAGGCTCTCGATATTGTAGCCGCGGCCGGAAAACAGGCCGATGACCCGGGCAAGAACCCCCGGCTCGTTGTCGACGAGAACCGAAAGCGTGTGGCTTTCGACGGCCGCCGTTTCCGGCGAAATGAAGTAAGCGGAGCCCGTGGGCTGTAGGTGAGCGTTCATGTCCTTGGTCCCTTCCCTTATTAGACGAGCGCGCGGCCCTTGGCGTCGATCGCATTGGCGACCGCTTCGTCGGTGGCCTCGTCCGGCAGCAGCATTTCGTTATGGGCCTTGCCCGAGGGGATCATCGGGAAGCAATTGGCGAGATTAGCGACGCGGCAATCGAAGATGACAGGCTTTCTGACCTCGATCATCTCCAGAATGGTGTCGTCGAGCTGATCCGGCTTTTCGCAGCGCAGGCCGACGGCGCCATAGGCTTCCGCCAGCTTGACGAAGTCGGGCATCGCCTCGGTATAGGAGTTCGACAGGCGGTTGCCATGCAGCAGCTGCTGCCACTGGCGCACCATGCCCATATACTGGTTATTCATGATGAAGATCTTGATCGGCGCATCGTGCTGGATCGCCGCCGACATTTCCTGGATGCACATCTGGATCGAGGCATCGCCGGCAATGTCGATGACGAGGCTATCGGGATGGGCGATCTGCACGCCGAGTGCGGCCGGCAGGCCGTAGCCCATCGTGCCGAGGCCGCCCGAGGTCATCCAACGGTTCGGCTGCTCGAAACCGAAGAACTGCGCCGCCCACATCTGGTGCTGGCCGACCTCGGTGGTGATGTAGGTATCGCGGTCCTTGGTGTGGGCGAAGAGCCGCTCCAGCGCATATTGCGGCATGATGACGTCATTGCTCTTCGTATAGGCGAAGGAGTTGCGTGCCCGCCAACGGGCGATATCGGTCCACCAGTCGTCCAGGCGACCCTTTTCCGGCTTCTTCGGCAGCGCCCGCCACAGGCGAACCATGTCTTCGAGGACATGGCCGACATCGCCGCGGATGCCGATATCAACGCGGACATTCTTGTTGATCGAGGATGGATCGATATCGATATGGATCTTCTTCGAGTTCGGCGAAAAGGCATTGAGACGGCCGGTGATGCGGTCATCGAAACGGGCGCCGATGCAGACCATGACGTCGCAGTCATGCATCGCCATGTTGGCCTCGTAGGAGCCGTGCATGCCGAGCATCTTCAGCCAGTTCTTGCCGGAAGCCGGATAGGCGCCGAGGCCCATCAGCGTCGAGGTAATCGGGAAATCGGTGAGCTCGACCAGCTCACGCAGCAGCTTGGAAGCCTCGGGGCCGGAATTGACGACGCCGCCGCCGGAATAGATGACGGGACGGCGCGCATTCGCCATCAGCTCGATCGCCGCATGGATCTGGTTGAGGTCGCCTTGGATCTTCGGCTGGTAGCTCTTCTGGATCGTGTAGTCGGCGGGCGGCGTGTAGGTGCCGGTCGCAAACTGCACGTCCTTCGGAATATCGACGACGACAGGTCCTGGACGGCCGGACTGGGCGATTCGGAAAGCCTCGTGAATGACGGCGGCGAGCTCGTTGACGTCCTTGACCAGCCAGTTGTGCTTGGTGCAGGGCCGAGTGATGCCGACCGTGTCACATTCCTGGAAAGCGTCGGAGCCGATCAGCGAGGTCGGAACCTGGCCGGTCAGGCAGACGAGCGGGATCGAATCCATCAGCGCATCCTGCAGCGGTGTGACGGCATTGGTGGCGCCCGGACCCGAGGTCACCAGCATGACGCCGACCTTGCCGGTGGAGCGGGCGTAACCTTCGGCCGCATGGCCTGCCCCCTGCTCGTGGCGAACGAGGATGTGCTTGACATCCTCCTGCTGGAAGATCTCGTCGTAGATCGGCAGGACCGCGCCGCCGGGATAGCCGAAGATATGTTCGACGCCGTTGTCCTTCAGCGCCTTGAGAACGATCTCCGCTCCCGTCATCCGATTGCCTGCCGCCTGATTGTCCGTGCTCATCTGTCTGTTCCGTTTGATGCTGGGATTGCGTTTGTGGCCGGAAGCCCGAATTTCGGGCATAAAAAAAGGCCCCGGAGGAGCCTGTCATCTAGCGCATGGGTGGCTATCGCCGGATGGTTACACCATCCTGCCCATGCGCTTTCCCACCACGATAAGAGCCGTTGCGATTTTCATGGTCGGAAGTGATAGACAGAAAATTTCGCAGCGTCAACGCATGCCGCAATAAAAAACTCCCGGCTCCCCGCATCCCTAAAATCCATGCCCGGAAGGATTTGTTAAAGGAAGGGCTTTATTCTCGCTTCCCATTGCAGGAGTAGGCCCTTTGCTTAACAACGACTTGCACGCGCCTGGTAAGGCGGGTGAACAGGATCGCCGCGATGGCCATACACCGGGGAACCGCTTTCTCGGCCGCGTCGTTGCATGCAGCGGTTCGCGGGCGACCATCGCCGCCGTCGCCGAGCAGGGCGGCACCGATCTGACGGAACTGTGGTCCGTGGGCCGGTTGATTTCGATCAGCGTCGGCCGCAACCGCGTCGTCGCCCTCGTCTATCAGATGAACACCGGCAGCCATGCCTGGGGCGAAGGCGAAGACAATACGTTCAGGATCGAGACCGAGCTGCTCGGCGAAGTCCGTGTCGACGAGGACGGGCGCGAGGAATTCTCGACCGGCATCTCGCGTTATCCCTATCTCGGCGCCATCGCCCACCGCATCCGATCCGCCGACCTGATGCGCATCTACGACGCCGGCGAGGGTACGACCGCCGTTATCGGCAAGCTGACGCAGGACGAAAGCATCGATGCGGCGATCCACATCCCCTCAATGCTCTCCAAGCATTTCGCCGTTGTCGGTTCCACCGGCGTCGGCAAGTCGACGGCCGTGTCGCTGCTCCTGCACAAGGCGATCGCGGCGGATCCGAAGCTGCGCGTGCTGATCCTCGATCCGCATAATGAATTCGCTGCCGCCTTTCCCGAGCACGCCGTCACCATCGATACCGATACGCTCGACCTGCCCTTCTGGTTGATGCGGCTGGAGGAATTTGCCGAGGTCGTGTTTCGCGGCCGTCCGCCGGTGCCCGAAGAGCTCGACATGTTGCGCGATATCCTGCCGGAGGCCAAACGCGCCTTCCGCGGCAGCGACAACTCGCTGGTGCGCCGCACGACCGAAAAGAGTTCGATCACCGCCGATACGCCGGTCCCTTACCGTATGGCCGATTTGCTGGCGTTGATCGACGAGCGCATCGGCCGCCTGGAAGGCCGCTCGGAAAAGCCCTTCCTGCGGTCGCTGAAGATGCGCCTCATCGCTGCGATCAACGATCCGCGCTATCACTTCATGTTCTCCAACAACACGATCAGCGACACGATCACCGAAACCATCGCGCAGATCTTCCGCATCCCCGGCGAGAACCGGCCGATCTGCACCTTCCAGCTTGCCGGCATCCCCTCAGAAGTCGTCAATTCGGTCGCCTCCGTGCTCTGCCGCATGGCCTTCGAGGTGGCGCTGTGGAGCGAGGGCGCCATCCACATGCTCGTCGTCTGCGAGGAAGCGCACCGCTACATCCCCTCCGATCCGAGCCTCGGCTTCGTGCCGACGCGCCAGGCGATCGCCCGCATCGCCAAGGAAGGCCGCAAATACGGCGTCTCGCTCGGCATCATCACCCAGCGGCCGGGCGAACTCGACCAGACGATCCTGTCGCAGTGTTCGACGCTCTTTGCCATGCGCCTCGCCAACGACCGAGACCAGGAAATCATCCGCTCGGCCATTCCGAATTCGTCGATCTCGACGACGAGCTTCATCTCCTCGATCGGCAACGGCGAGGCGATCGCTTTCGGCGAGGCGATCAGCGTGCCGATGCGCATGCGCTTTTCCCGCGTCGACGAAAACCTCCTGCCGAAGGCCAGCAGCGCCAACAGCAAGCAGAGCGAGGAAGATCCGGATACGGTCGATCTGCGCAAGATCGTCACCCGTATGCGGGCGGTGACGGTCGGACCCGACATTTCGAATTTTCAGCAGAGCTATGCCGCGTCCGTGGCAAGCTTGGACGAGGCTGATGCGGTCGACGAGGATCTCGACGCCAAGCCGTATGCGCCGCCCGCCTCCTCCGCTGCGCCGCTCGAAACCTATCGGCGGGAACTGCTGCCGCAAACGCCGCGGCTGGACCCGGCTGCGGTGCCGGCGATCGATCCCCGGTTGGACGCGCTGCGTCGCGAAATGCGCCGCGAGGAGCCGGTCTTTCCCCGGCCGGCACCGGCGACGGATCAGCCTGCGATCTCCCGCCGCGAGCCCGGCACGTCGCTGCGCGAAAGCATTTTGAAAAAACCGCTGAGCAGCCTTTACAACAAGGAATAAGCCTTCCACTCGCTCTCCAGTGCGATCAGAGGCTCGATGGCCTCGAGCACACGCTGCCGATCCATCGGTCCGAGCGGCAAGAGAGGGCGTGGGAGCTCGGCCTTGGCGAGTGAGAGAAGGTCGATCAGCGTATAGATCACGCGAAGGCTTCCGAACGCCTTGAACGTTTGCCAGAGCGGCTGGAGTAGACCATCGAGCCGACGCACTTCGCCGTCCTCGCCTGCAATCGCGGCCTTGGTCAGGGCACAAGCGACGCGCGGAAGCAAGCCGCCGATGACGCTGTACCAGGCGTCGGCACCTGAAAGCAGCGCTTCGCCAGCGCCCCAGTCGCCGCTATAGCCGATCGCAAGCTTGCTCTTCTCACGCAATGCCGCCAGTTCTCCTGCGAAATCGCCGTCAACTGGCAGAGGCATCTTCACCGCGCTGATCGTCTCGATGTCCGACAGGCGCTGCAGAAGATCCCGGCTGACGGTGAAGTGGGTCGTGCCGGGATTGTTGTAAATGCAAAGCGGCAGCTTCGCCGCCTCCGTGACGGCAAGGAAATGCTGATAGGCCTCCTCCTGAGTGAGCGGCGTGTAGGACACCGGCGCAAGCAGAAGCGCATCTGCACCAGCGGCCTCCGCATCCCTCGCCAGGGTCCGGGCGTGGTCTGTCCTCAGAGCACCGACACCGACGACGATCGGAACACGACCGCGCACGCACTCGACCGCGGCCTCGACGGCTCGGCGTCGCTCCTCACGTGTGAGAAAGGCGTAGATCCCGGTGCTGCCAAGAAGGCCTATCGAAGCGACGCCGGCATCACACAGGCGTTCCAGCAGGCGGCAGAGGGCTTCCGTGTCGACCCGGCCCCCCGTATCGGCGGGCGTTGGCGGAAAGGCCGAAAGTCCATGAAACGGAGAAGCGACAGACATGATGCGATCCTGAAAATCCGGTCAATGTGAAAACAGAAGACGTGATCCGGCGCCCGCGAAGAAGACGGCGAGACTTCCCTCGATCCATCGTCGCGCACGGGCGTAGCCGCGCACCATCGGCGCCGTCGAGAAGAGCACGGCATAGCCGGCAAATATCGAGATCCCGAGCAGCACGCAGCCGCCGAAAGCTGTCACGGCCATCTCCGGTGAAGCGCCGGGCTTGAGGCCGAGCGACATGATCGCGACCCAGGCTAGAACCGCCTTCGGATTGCCGAGATGCATCAGAACGCCGCGACGATAGAGCGCGCCGAGTTGCGCGGCAGGTTGGACGGCCTCGCTTGCCGGCATGTCCGACGCGACTGCCGAGCGGGCCGCCCTCCAGGCGAGCCAGAGGAGGTAAAGCCCGCCTGCGACTTTGAGGAACAGCAGCGCATGGGCATACCGGACCAGGAGTGTGGAAATGCCGGTGACAGCGACCAGCCCCCAGCATGTCGACATCGTTATGACCCCGGCAGCAAGGGCGAGCGCCGGTCGACGCCCTTGCCGCATCGCCACGTTCATGATGGCCATGTTGCTTGGTCCGGGACTGCCTGCAGCGATTGCGTAGGCGATGTAGACGACGAGAAGATCCTGCATTTGCTTTTTTCCAGAAGTTTGCGCCAGCGCACGGCACGACCCCGAAGGCGAAGAATGCGCCATCGGGAAGCCGCCGATCTGCTTCCTTTTCTTCGAAAATTGGTTCACCATGAAGCGCCATTTTTGAACAATCTCTATGGACCATTTTGCGATGTCCAAACGGCGTAGCACTATCGAAATCCCATCGCTCAACGCGATCGACCGAACGGACAATGTCGGTCGCCAGCTTGCGCAGGCCCTACGGAACGCAATCGCCTGCAGTGAGCTGAGGCCAGGCGAACGCCTTCCTTCGACGCGTAGCCTTGCAGCTTCGCTGAAGATCGCGCGCGGCACTGTCGTCGAGGTGTTCGATCAGTTGACCGCCGAAGGCTATCTCGAAGCGCGGGTCGGAGCCGGAACCCGTGTTGCCGCTGATCTGATTGACACCACGTTGGCGCCCTCGCCTGCACCGGCAGTGCCGTCTGCCGCAGATGCCGTCGATCTGCCTTCCCAGGCTGCTCGGCTGATCGCCATCGCCCGTGCGCTCACCCCGCACCCGCCCGTTCCCTTTGCTATCGCCGTCCCGGCTTCCGGCATTGCGCCCGACGACAACTGGCGCCGCCTCGGCAACCGCGTGCGCGCGTCGAGACAGGCCGCACCCTCGGGTTACCACGACCCGATGGGTCTGCTCGAGCTCAGGCTTGCCATTGCCGACCACGTCCGCCGTGCGCGGGCCGTTCATTGTGAGCCGGAACAGGTCATCGTCACATCAGGCACTCAGCAAGGCCTCTATATGGCGGGGCGGGTCCTTCTCTCGCGTGACGATCCGGTATGGGCCGAGGACCCGGCCTATCCCGGCCTGACGGCAGTGCTCGACGATCTCGGCGTCCGGACGCACCGCCTGCCGGTCGATGCACAGGGAATGAACGTGGAACGCGGCCTCGAGCTATGTCCCCAGGCGCGCGCCGCATTCGTGACCCCTTCGCACCAATATCCGATCGGCATGCCGCTCAGCATGGCCCGACGCAATGCCCTGATAGCCTGGGCCGACCAAAATCGTGCCTGGATCGTCGAGGACGACTACGACAGCGAGCTGCGTTATGCCGGACACCCATTTCCCTCAATGCAGGGATTGCGTCCGTCACGCGTCATCTATCTCGGCACGTTCAGCAAGGTGCTCTTTCCCTCCTTGCGCCTCGGCTACGTCATCGCCCCTCCTCCACTCGCAGAAGCCTTTGCCGGCGCCCGTGCCATTCTCGACCGGCATTCGCCGATCGCCGAACAGCACGTTCTGGCGGCCTACATGCGGGAAGGCTATTTCGAAGCGCATATCCGGCGCATCCGTGGCCTCTATGCCGAACGCCGCGCTGTTCTGCTCTCGGCGCTCGAGCGGGCCTTGCCGGAGGGGTGCTGCGTCCAGCAGAGCGACCAGGGCATGCATATTCTTCTATGGCTGCCCGAGGAGGTCGATGACGTGCAACTCGCAGCCCGTGCCCTGTCGGCCGGCCTTGCCGTGCGCGCGATCTCCCCGATGTATTCCGCGCGGCCGGCACGCCCCGGCCTGATGCTGGGCTTCGGCGGATTTCTGGCGGACCAGCTACAGGCGGCGGTTGGCGAACTCGTCGAACTGTTGAGCCAGCAGATGTCTCAAGCGGGAGGCCCGCAACAAACTGAAACCTAAACTGTCAGCCGTTCCCAGCTATCGTCCATCTGGTTGCGGAACCATGTCATTTGCCGCTTGGCATATTGCCGCGTCGCCGCAGCCCCCTTCTCCAGCACCTCGTCGCGCGTCATCTCACCCCTGACCATCGCCGTAATCTGCGACACGCCGATTGCCTTCATCACAGGCGCCTCGGCCGGCAGGTCGAGCGCAAGCAGCGCCCTTACTTCGTCTTCCGCGCCTTGCTGCAGCATCTTTTCGAAACGCCCGTTGATGCGCTGATGCAGCACCGCCCTATCCGGCAGCACGACGATCTTGCGGGCCTGGGCGGCGTCGATGATCACCAGTCCCGACTGGCCCTGGAAATCGGCGATCGACCGCCCCGTCGACTTCATCACCTCCAGCGCCCGCACGATCCGCTGCCCGTCCTGGCGGTTGAGGCTTGCCGCCATGGCGGGATCGGCCACCGCGAGTTCGGCATAGAGCCCGTCCGGGCCCTCCTCCAGCAGCCGCGACCTGAGTGCCTTCCGCAGGGCCTCCGGTATCTCGGGCATATCTGAGAGACCACCGGTCAACGCCTTGAAATAAAGCCCCGTGCCGCCGACGAAGACCGGCAGCCGCCCTGCGGCCCTGAGCGTCGGCAGCAATGCCGAGACATCCCGTAGCCAGCCGCCTGTGGAATAGGCCGCACCGGCCGGCACGTGGCCGTAGAGATGATGCGGCACGCCCTGCATCTCCTCTTCCGACGGGCGCGCGGTCAGCACCCGCAGCGTGTCGTAGACCTGCATGCTGTCGGCGTTGACGACCACGCCATCATGGCGCTTGGCCAATTCGACGGCGAGCGCGGACTTGCCGCTGGCGGTCGGCCCGGTTATCAGGATCGCGTTCACTGTGCTCAGAAGGTTTTCCATCATGGCCCTCGTTGCCACGCTTGTTGCCAATCCGTCAAATCCCGTGCTGACACCCGAAATCGCCGAGCAGGCGGCCGAGGCCGTGAACGCTTCCGGTCTCTACTGGCTGGCCGATGGCGTTGCCTGCGACATCGCGCTGCGCGACGGCACCGATGCGCAAGCGGCCGAGGCCAATATCCTTGCCGTCATATCAAACGCACCGATCGATCTCGTCATCCAGGAGCAGGAAACCCGCCGCAAGAAGCTGCTGATCGCCGACATGGATTCGACGATGATCGGCCAGGAATGCATCGATGAACTCGCTGCCGAAGTCGGCCTGAAAGAGAAGGTCGCGACCATTACCGCCCGCGCCATGAACGGCGAGATCGCCTTCGAGCCTGCCCTGCGTGAGCGTGTCGCGCTGCTGAAGGGCCTGCCGATATCGGTCGTCGACGAGGTGATCGCCAAGCGCATCACGCTCACCCCGGGCGGCCCGGAACTGCTTGCCACCATGAAGTCGAAAGGCCATTACACCGCGCTTGTCTCCGGCGGCTTCACCGTCTTCACCAGCCGCATCGCCGCCACTCTCGGCTTCGACGAGAACCGCGCCAACACACTGCTCGAAGACGGCGGCATTCTCTCCGGCTTCGTCGCCGAACCAATCCTCGGCAAGCAGGCGAAGGTCGATGCGCTGAACGAGATTTCGGCTCGCCTCGGCATTTCGCCGGAAGAAGCGATCGCCGTTGGTGACGGCGCCAACGATCTCGGCATGTTGCACCTTGCAGGCTCCGGCGTCGCCCTCCACGCCAAGCCGGCAGTCGCTGCCGAAGCGCAGATGCGCATCAACCACGGCGACCTGACCGCACTGCTCTACATCCAGGGCTACCGGAAGACGGATTTCGTGACGGTATGAGCGCGATACCAGCGACATTCCCAATCGGGGCTGATCGCTGGTGGCTCGTACGGAAGGCAACCTCCGTAAACCCGCCAAATAGCCTGTCACCTCCGGACCGTTAGGCCACCGATTCCGTTTCGAAAGCCCCCCCGGCACACCCTTCTCCACCCTCATTCCTGTGCTCGTCACAGGAAACCAGCCACCGCGCGTCTGCGCGGTGAGTGACTTACGTCAGGAGAGAAGAGTTTTCTGCGCCCAAGGACTTAGGCGCACTGGATTCCTATGACAAGCAGAGGAATGAGGGAGAGTTGGAGAGTACGGCGGCTAATTCACTACCGCCGTAGCTCCCTTATTCCATCGGCACCGCCACGAACCGCAGATCGCCATTCGCCGATGCGATCATCAGCTGGGCGTTGCGGCGGCCCTCCTGTTTCAGCGCCTGCACCTTGGCGGCGACCGCATCCGGCGACTTCATGAACTCCTGCGCCACCTCGACGATCACGTCGCCGGGCTTCAACCCCTTTTCGGCGGAGGCGGAGCCGGGCGTCACCTCTGTGACGACGACGCCGTCGACGCTCTCGGCGATCCCGAAGGCCTTGCGCGTCTCGGCGCTCAACAGCGACAGCGACAGCCCGAGCACGTTCTTCGGCGTTGCAGCATCCGGCGACACCTGGCCCTTATGCTGGTCGGGTGTATCAGGTGCGGGTTGGGCCTGATCGCCGGTATCCGGCTGGTCCATGTCGTTGTTCTCGCCGGGGTCCGGGGTGATCACGCCGTCATCCTGCGAACCATCAGGCGCCGCATCATCGGATGCAGCCGCCTGATCGCTGTCCTCAAGCCGGCCAAGCTTCACCTTGACGGTCTGCTCCTTGCCGTCGCGCAGCACCACCACATCGACTTCCTTGCCGACTGTGCTTTCCGCCACGACACGCGGCAGGTCGCGCATTTCGCTGACGGTCTTGCCGTCGAATTTCAAAATGACGTCACCCGCCTTGATCGAGCCGTCGTCGACTGGGCCACCCTTGATGACGCCGGCGACCAGCGCGCCCTTTGCAGTGTCGAGCCCGAGGCTGTCGGCGATATCGTCAGTCACCGGCTGGATGCGCACGCCGAGCCAGCCGCGCCGCGTCTCGCCATATTCGCGCAACTGGTCGACAACGCCGGAGGCAAGCTCCGACGGCACCGAGAAACCGATGCCGATCGAGCCACCGCTCGGCGAAATGATCGCCGTGTTGATGCCGATCACTTCACCCTTCATGTTGAAGAGCGGGCCGCCGGAATTGCCCTTGTTGATCGCCGCATCCGTCTGGATGAAGTTGTCGTAGGGGCCGGCATTGATGTTGCGGCCGCGCCCGGAAATGATGCCGACCGTCACCGAACCGCCGAAGCCGAACGGATTGCCGATCGCCATCACCCAGTCGCCGATGCGCATCTTGCTGGAATCGCCGAATTTCACGGACTTCAGCGGTGCCTTCGGCTCGACCTTCAGCACCGAAAGATCGGTCTTCGTATCGGTGCCGATCAGCTTCGCCTTGAGCTTCGAACCGTTGGCGAAATTGATCTCGATGTCGTCGGCGCCCTCGATCACGTGGTTATTGGTGACGATATAGCCGGCCGGATCGATAACGAAGCCGGAGCCGAGCGAGCTGACATTGTGGTTGCCGCCCTTGTTGCCCTGCTGCTTGTTGAAGAAATCGTTGAAGAATTCCTGGAAAGGCGAGCCGTCGGGGGCGCGCGGCGCCGGGCCTGCACCCTCGTCGTCCTTCACATTCTGCGAGGTCGAGATGTTGACCACCGCGTCGAGCAGCCCCTCGGCAAGATCGGCGACCGAAGCCGGGCCGTTATTCGGCACGACGGCCTGGCTCGCGGCGGCCTGCTGCGGTGCGGCGGGTACGGGAGGCGTAGGAGCGGGAGCAGCTGTTTCCGGTGCAGCCGCGGCCGGCGGTGTGGGTGCGGGAGCAGCCGGCTCAGGCGTAACCGGAGCGGGCGTCGCAACCCCGGGTGCTGTCGTCTCAGGCGCGGCTTGGGCGTAGGCGACCCCGTTCATGCCGGCATGCGCAAGAATTGCAGCGCTGGCCATAAGCGCGAGCGTTCGTCTGAAGGGCGAGCGAATCGTGGGGGCCATCAAGCTTCCTCATAAGGGGTCATGCGCACATTGAGCACCAGCATAAGGCGGAATGATGGAGGGCGAAATCACCTTTTCGCGAAATCCCCGTGCAATGTGACGTGGCCTCGCAAAAGCCCAATTATCGCGACCATGCCACGAAAAAAGGGCCGGCACTCGGGCCGGCCCTTCCAGGATTATCGGGGTATCCCCTGCTTCAATTCGTCGGCTGGGCAGGTGCCCCAGGCGCTGCCGGAGCCGGCACTGCCGGGCTTGCTGGCGACGGCTGCAGGGTGCCGGCGGCATTGTCGAAATAGCGGAAGAATTCCGAATTCGGCGACAGCACCAGCGTCGTGTCCTGCGACGAGAGAGCGGAGGAATAGGCCGCCATCGAGCGATAGAACTCGAAGAAGGCTGGATCCTTGCTGAAGACTTCGGCGAAGACGCGGTTGCGTTCCGCATCGCCCTGGCCTCGAAGGATTTCCGCATCACGCTGGGCGCCCGCGGTGAGCTCGACAACCTGACGGTCGGCGATGGCGCGCCGCCTTTGGCCTTCCTCATTGCCCTCGGCACGGATGCGCTCCGCCTCGGCAAGGCGTTCCGAACGCATGGCATTATAGGTATTCGGCGCAACCTCCGGCGAAAGGTCGGTGCGGCGGATGCGAACGTCGTCTATATGCAGGCCGAGATTTTCGGCATCCGTGCGCAGATCGTCGCGAATCTCCAGCATCATTGCGACACGCTCTTCCGAGAGCGCGGCATTGTAGTCACGCAGACCGTAGACGCGGCGAAGCGATGAATCGAGCTGCGCCCTCAACCGCGCTTCTGCGGCTTCGCGATCGCCCGATACTGTTTCGCGGAAGCGACGAACATCCGAGATGTTATAGATCACGAAGGCATCGACGTCGAAGGTCTGGCCGTCCTGGACCTGAACGCGGATATTGTCGAGATCGAGCCTCAGCGCCTGCTTTTCGACCAGCTGAACGCGGTCGGCATCCATGAAGCCGAAAGGCAGCTTGAAATAAATTCCAGGCTCGGTCTTGACCGACTGGATCTGGCCGAAGCGGACGACGATGGCCTGCTCACGTGCATTCACCACGAAGATGGACGAATAAAGCCCGACCAGCACAATGGCGAGGATGAGGAGAATGATGGGAAGTCTGTTCGATGTCATGACTTAACCTCCCTGTTGCGCCGGTTTGCCGAGCTCATTGAGCGGCAGATAGGGCAGGACGCCCTGCTTTTCGTCGATGATGACCTTCCGGGAGTTCTTCAGCACCTGCTCCATCGTTTCGAGGTACAACCGCTTGCGGGTCACATCGGGCGCCTTGGAATATTCGTCGTTGATCGCCGTGAACCGCTGCGCTTCACCTTCCGCCTCCTTCACGACACGGTCCTTGTAGGCGGCTGAATCTTCGCGGATTCTGGCCGCATCGCCTCGCGCCTGGCCGAGCTTTTGGTTCGTGTAGCGATTGGCCTCTTCGATCGTGCTATCGCGGTCACGGCCGGCACGCTGCACTTCTTCGAAAGCATCGGCGACTTCCCGCGGCGGCGCCACGTTCTGGATCGTCACGCCGGTCACGGTCACGCCCGCGCCATAGCGGTTCATCGTGTCCTGCAGGATATTGAGCACATCCACTTCGATCGGCTGGCGATTACTGCGGAAGGCGTCCTGCGCCGGACGCCGGCCAACGATTTCACGCATGGCACTGTCGGAAACCTGCTGCAGCGTCTCTGCCGGATTTTCGACGTTGAAGAGATAGGCCTTGGGATCGCTGACGGTGTAGAAGACAGCGAACTGCACGTTGATGACGCTCTTGTCGCTGGACAGCATCAGGCCGTTCGAAGACGATGCCGAAGTCGCCCCGATGTTCAATTGCTGCACGGTCACCTTGACCGTCTCCACGGTCTCCATCGGCCACAGGTGGAAATGCAGGCCCGGCATGGAAATCTCGGCCTTCGGCTTGCCGAACCGCAGTTCGACGCCGCGTTCGTCCGGCTGCACGACATAGATGCACTGGATCAGCCAGAAGACGGCGACGATCGCCACGACGATCACCGCCACGCCGCCGTTGAAGCCGCCGGGAATGATGTTGCGCAGTTGGTCCTGGCCGCGCCGGATGATATCTTCCAGATCAGGCGGTCCGCCCTTGCCGCCGCCACCGCGCGGCCGGTTCGGCCCCTGTCCCCATGGTCCCTGATTATTACCGCCGCCGCCGCCCCAAGGGCCGCCGCCGCCATTCTGATTGCTCCAGGGCATCAAAACCTCGTTGTTGGTTAAGTCTCCACGCATCCGAAACCGTGGGGGCTGACCGGCGGACGCGTTGGTGACCGTTATAGGTATCGCCGCATCGGCTTTCAACGCAGCGTGAGAAACTTGGTCAATATAATTGGAAAATAGTTCATTTTCAGGCGTAACGGCGTTCGTAGACGATGAAACGCGTGGGATAACTGTCCTTTTCGCCGGCCGGAACCGCGATCGCCTCCCCCGCCTGCCAGGTGTCGGGATCGATCACGGGAAACGACGCGTCTCCATCGAGATCGGCCTCGACATGCGTGATGCACATCCGGTCGGCAAGGCCGATCGCCTGGGCATAGACCTGCCCGCCGCCCAGAATGCAGATTTCGTCGACGCCGGTTTCGAGCGCCAGCCTTTCGGCCGCCGTCATCGCCTCCGGCAGCGAATGGGCCATGGAGACATCAGGATGGTCTATCGCCGCCTGTCGCGAGATGACGACGTTCGGCCGTCCCGGCAGCGGCTTGCCGATCGAATCGTAGGTCTTGCGGCCCATCACCACAGGCTTGCCCAATGTCAGCGCCTTGAAGCGCTTGAGGTCGCTCGAAAGCCGCCACGGCATGTCGCCGTCGCGGCCGATAATGCCGTTGCGGGCAACGGCGGCGATAATGGTCCTGCGGATGTCGGCCATGGAATATCCTGGATCAGACGGCGATCGGCGCCTTGATGCTGGCATCGGCCTCGTAGCCGATCAGCTCGAAATCGTCGAAGGTGAAGCCGAAAATGTCCTTCACCTCAGGATTGATGCGCATGAACGGCAGCGGCTTCGGCCGGCGTGCAAGCTGCAGTTTCGCCTGGTCGAAATGGTTGTGATAGAGATGGGTGTCGCCGAGCGTGTGGACGAAATCGCCAGGCTTCAGTCCGGTCACCTGAGCCACCATCATCGTCAGCAGCGCATAGGAAGCGATATTGAACGGCACGCCGAGGAAGATATCGGCCGAGCGCTGGTAAAGCTGGCAGGAAAGCTTGCCATCAGCCACATAGAACTGGAACAGGCAATGGCAGGGCGGCAGCGCCATTTCGTCCACTTCGGCCGGATTCCAGGCCGAGACGATGTGGCGGCGCGAATTCGGATTGTTGACGATGCCTTTGACGAGATTGGCGATCTGGTCGATATGGCCGCCGTCGGGCGCTGGCCAGGAGCGCCACTGGGCGCCGTAAACAGGCCCGAGATCGCCGTTTTCATCGGCCCATTCGTCCCAGATCGAAACGCCGTTCTCCTTGAGATAGCGGATATTCGTCTCGCCCTTCAGGAACCAGAGAAGCTCGTGGATGATCGAGCGCAGATGCAGCTTCTTCGTGGTGAGGACGGGGAAGCCCTCTTCCAGGTCGAAGCGCATCTGGTAGCCGAAGACTGAGCGTGTGCCGGTGCCGGTGCGGTCGCCCCGGTCGGAGCCCTTTTCCATCACATGATTCAAGAGATCGAGATATTGCTTCATGTCGCGCTGATTCCGTTTCGGCTAATTTAAGCCTTCAGAACCGGGAAACCAATCACCGCCGGGCATTTTCCCAATGTTTCTGATGGGTCGCATAACGCTTTTATGACGTTTGCCCTTTCCTTGGGCTGAGGAAACCACTATATCACCCATGCCGGCTTTCGGGCCGGCTATGGCGATAAACGAGCGGTGTAATAAACCTATTGGACCCGGGGGCGGTACCCGGCGCCTCCACCAAAAACCGGCGGTCTCGAAGGCCGGCTTTTGATGGGGGCGAAACAGGATCGACAAGGGTGTAAAGATCGTCTTTTTGCTCGGCATTGTACCGCCGTTATCGGGCTAAAATTGTAGTTGCAAACGACAACTATGCGGAAGCTCGTCTCGCTGCTTAATCGCGGTGTGACACTTCAATCAAAGTCCTAGTGGTTCGCACCTCTAGGCGGGGTCCGAAGGCACCTGGCAACAGAAGCCTTCACCTTCTCCCTGCCGCCGAAATCATGTATGCTGCTTAAAAACGTGACTCGGCTCCGGTCTTTCCCAAGGCGCCCGGACGTGGCATACAACCTTGTGAAAAGACTCCGAACCGACGAAAGACAGGAAAAGCATGGGGCAGGATCATATCCGCTACGACATTCTGGCACAGGATGCACTTCGCGGCGTCATCCGCAAGGTATTGGCGGAAGTCGCAGCCACGGGCCGCCTGCCCGGTGATCATCACTTCTTCATCACCTTCCTCACGGGCGCGACCGGGGTGCGCATCTCCCAGCATCTGAAGTCGAAATACCCCGAGCAGATGACCATCGTCATCCAACACCAGTTCTGGGACATGAAGATCACCGAAACGCATTTTGAGATCGGCCTTTCCTTCTCCGACGTCCCGGAAAAGCTGGTCATCCCATTCAATGCGATCCGCGGCTTCTACGATCCCTCCGTCAACTTCGAGCTCGAATTCGACGTGCCTCTCGCCGATGGCGAGGAATTGCCGTCCGGTGAAATCACCGCCTATCCGGTGGATGCGGCTGGAAAGTCCGATGACGCCGCGGGCGCAAAACCCGCCGACGGCGAGGAGAAGAAACCGGGCTCCGTCGTCTCACTCGACTCCTTCCGCAAGAAACAGTGATTTAAAGGGAGGCCAAGCCTCCCTTTTTGATAGGGAATTCAGGCAAACGCATGAGCGCCGAAATCATCAATCTGCGCCAGTTCCGCAAGAAGCAGGCTCGCTCCGAAAAGGAGAAGCAGGCCGAACAGAACCGTATTTCCTTCGGCCGCGCCAAGGCCGAAAAGCAACTGACCCGCAGCCTGAACGACAAGGCCGACAAGATCCATCGCGACGGCCGGATCGAGACTGATGACGACGGCGCGTGAGGGTTTCACGCAAAGCTTGAAAAGCTGGAATGGATTCTGCGATCAGCCACTTGCGCGGTTTCCTTGAATCGATCTGCCAACCCCACGCATGATTTGACAAAACGTCCTGAGCGCGTCCTCGCGGACGCTCGGCGCTATAACCGGGATGTGAAGGCGCTCCATGATCCGCAAGCATTCGGCGACATTGCACGGCCATCGCACCAGTTTTTCGCTTGAAGATGAGTTCTGGGCCGAGCTGAAGATGATTGCCGCGGGCCGTTCGATACCGCTCGCCGCCCTGATCTCCGAAATCGACGACCACCGCCCGCCGGACAGCAACCTGTCCTCGGCGCTGCGCTTGCATGTGCTTTCCTGGCTGAAGGCGGGGGGCGACCGCCAGCCGTGACCCGGGCCTGATGCACGCTGCACAAAACCGTGGGGCGATTTTGGAAGAAAAATCAATGAAAACAAAGATCTGATACGCCTTGCATGAATCAAATTCTATGCAATCTCACTGCGCCTGAACGCCCGGCAACTGGTCAAAATTGAGCGGACCCGGCTGTGCTTGCCCGCTGCGCCGTGCCGCTTCCGCCTCGGCGGCAGCCCTCGCTTGCGCATCCGCCTTCGCTTTGGCTTCCGCCGCGCGTGCAGCCTCTGCCTCGGCAGCAGCCTTCACAGCGGCTGCTTGCTGCGCCAGTGCACGCAGCCGCTCTTCCTCCGCCTGCCGTTGTTGCTCGATCTCGGCCGCCTTGATGCGCTCGGCGTCGTTGAACCGATAGAGCGCCACCTCGCGGCGCAGCCGTTGTTTTTCGAGCACGATCGCCTGCAGCCGTTCGACCCGCCGGCGCTCGCGCTCGAAAGCGCGCAGCGACAGATAGCTGGTGATATCGGTCACATCCATCGTCTTGCCGGGTGATGGCAGCATGCCGGAAAAATTCAGCCTGAGCGCCGGCTCCGCACCAGAAAGCGCTTCGGTGCCCGGATTGAACCCGACACCCAGCGTCGCGCTGACCCGCTCTTCCGGCAGCGCGATCTGCGCATCGGCGGTGATGCGGGCGAGATCGTTGGCGACGGTGACATTCTG
The DNA here is from genome assembly GCF_002008365.1 of Rhizobium leguminosarum bv. viciae USDA 2370. Lineage (GTDB taxonomy): Bacteria > Pseudomonadota > Alphaproteobacteria > Rhizobiales > Rhizobiaceae > Rhizobium > Rhizobium leguminosarum. The sequence continues at coordinate 683,509 of NZ_MRDL01000036.1, read as the reverse complement.
CACCCTCAGCGTCCCGTCGGTGATGTTGAAGGGGACGCCGAGCGGCGGCAGCTTCGCCTCGCCGTTGCTGAGCAGCGTTTCGATGATCGGATGCACCTTGCCGGCATTGATCTGCTCCTGCATCGTATCGGTCGCGGCAAGCAGCGGCGGAAGGATGGCAAGATTCAGCCCGCGTATGCTGGTATCGCCAAGCCTCAGTTCGCCCGAACCATTGAGCGAGCTGGCAATTTCGCCGATCGTCTTGCCCGAGGCCTCCATCGACAGCGACAATCCGAACTTGCCGTTGGCGATCGGCGCGCCGTCGCGCAGCCAGACGACGCCGGAAAGATCGGAATCGGCAAGCGCAAGCTTCGTCTGCAGGAAGCCGGTGCCGTTGGCATTGGTGAAGAGCAGGTTGCCGGAAAGCTTTCCACCGTCCCAGTTGCCGGCCATGTCGTTGAGCTGCAACTCGTCGCCCTTGTAGGCGACGTTGCTGGTGAAGTCCGACACCGCCGTATCCGGCAGGCCCGGCCAGAACTGCTTGGCCATCAGCTTCACGTTGACGTCGAGATCCTTGAAGATGGGCAGCCCCAGCGGCGCCGTCGTCAGCTGACCGTTGGCGGGATCGACGATCTGGCCGAACACCGCCTCGCCGAGCCAGCCGGCATCGGCCTTGGTGAGTGTCAGCCCACCGCTCGCGGTCGTCTTCGCAGCCTTCCGGTCGAAGGTCAGCGCACCTGAAAATTCGTTATCGGCCGCATGCCCCTTGAGATCCGAAAAGACGATCTTGTCGCTGTCGACGGCGGCATTGACCTGCAGGCCGAGCGGCAACCCGGTTCCGGTCTGCGGCAGGGCGATGCCGTTCATGATGAGATAGGGGTCAATATCGGCACTGTCCAGCGAAAGCCCGATCTGGCCGTTCATGAAGGTCTCCGGCCGAACATCGACCTTGCCGTTGGCGGTGAACGAGGTCCGGTCGGTCGCAAAGCTCAGGGCCGCATCGGCGGGATCATTGCCCGATGCCTTAACCTTCAGCGTCAGGCGGCCATTGGCCCCGACATCGACCGGCAGCGGGTCGAGCCCGGCCTGGCCGAACAGGATGGACGGCACGGCGTTTTCGAGCGTTGCCTCAAGGCTCGTCGTGCCATTGCCGGCCAGCGCCAAGAGGTCGGACATGCGGTAGTCGAGATTGACGCGGCTGCCGTTCGAGACACCGGCAAGTGTCACCGTCAGCGCGTTGCCCTCGTCGCCGCCGAGCGTCAGCGCGCCGCGAAGCGCCGTATTGCCGTACCACCCGGCATTGCGCACCAGCCGGTCGAGCACCGGGTGATGCGGCAGGTGCTCGCGCAGCATGGTAAAGAAGCCGCCGGGATCGGCCGATTTGAAGGTGATTTCACCCGCGCCTTTGTAGTCGAGCAATGAGCCTTCCGCTCTGCCCGTCGCCGTCAGCTCGGCGCCTGCGATATCCTTGATCGACAGCCGGTCGACGGCAAGCGCGCCATCGGCGATCGTAAAGGTGGTCTCGACATTGTCGGCACTGACGCCGAAGGCGGTGAACTTGTCGGCCTTAAGCTGGGCGGCGATCTTGTGGTCCAGCACGTTGTCGCCGGCATCCTGGCCGGTCATGAGCCCGCTCAGCGCCTGCAGCGCGTCGAGATCGAGCGTATCGCCGTTTAGCGCCACCGACAGCGTCGGCGTCTGGCCGGAAATCGCCTGGCGCTCCAGCCGGCCCTTCAGCGTCGCCGGTCCGATGGCAATCTCGAGATTTTCGAAACGCTGCAATTCATGCGTCAGGCTGACATTGGCGGAAAAGCCCGCCTGCCGCAGTTGCCGGATGGCCGGATCGACCGAGCCGGCAAGCCAGGAGGCAAGCCCGGTCGGCTGGCTGGAAGCCACCACGATCTGGCCGTTGAACGAGGCCTCACCCTGAAGCAGGAGCTTGCCCTTGCCTTCCACCTGCGTGCGCCCCGGCAGCGTGCCGGTGGCGCTGTCGATCATCCAGCCGGTGCCGGCCGGCTCGAGCTCCAACTGCACGTCACGCAACGTCGTATCACCGGCGACGATCGCCGGCAGCTTGACGCTCGCCTTGCCCGGCACCTGCGGGATCGGCACCTGCCCGACGATATCGATCAGCGAATTCAGCCGTTGGCGCGCCGAAACAGCCGCATCGCGCGTCGTCTTGCCGGCAGTGCCCTGATTGCCGATACGGTTGACGTCGATCTGTTGCCCGTCGGCGGTCAGCAGGAATTCCGGTGCATTGCCGGTATCGAGCGTCGCCTCGCCGGTTATGACATAGGGATCGTCGGTCGGGCCGATCTCCATCCGGTATTCGGGAATGCGGATGCGTTCATTGGTGAGCTCGAAGCGGCCCTTGACGCGCGGCGGCTGCTCTTTTTTGTTGGCGGGCTTGGCGCTGTTGCGGATCTCGATCGCCGCCGAAAGCTGGCCCTGATAATTCGGCTTACTGTCGACGAGCTTCAGCTCGCCGTCGAGATCGACGCTGACAGGGTGCTTGTCCGGCGAAAGCCTCGTGCGCATGCGCAGCACGCCCTTGTCGTCCGGCTGGCTGCTCGAGATCGAGAAGCCGCCGTGCTCGCCGTCAAGCGCAGCGTCGCCCTCGATGCGCCAGGGGCCGGCCAGCGACTTTGCCGACATTTCCGCATTGAGTCCGGTGATGCGACGCGAGCGGCCCGACTGGTCGTCGATGAATTCGACCTCGCCGCCGCTGACATGCACGTTTTCGAGAACGACGGTCCTTGCCGGTATTTCCGCGCGGCTGCCGCGCATCCAGTCGAGCGTGCCGTCCTTGAGCAGTCTCAAGCGCACCTTCGGATTGACGATGCGCATGTCGAAGATCAGCGCTTCGCCGGACAGGAAAGGTGCGAGCTCCGCATCCATGGAAAACTGCTCGACCTTGACGATCGGCGTGCCGTCCGCTTCCTGGCCGACGCGCACATCATGCAGCGTCACCGATGGAAACGGCAGCAGGCGCGCATCTACCGTGCCGTAGACGGTGACTTTCTTACCGATAATGCGGCTTGCCTGATCCTCGAAATTCTTGCGGAAATCCGTCCAGTCGATGAACAGCGGCGCAAGCAGCGCCACAAACAGCGCTACGACGATCACTCCCCCCAGAAAGACGAGGAACCGGCCTACCAATGCAAAGCGTCTCCATTCGGGATTCTGTTGCCGACACTAGAGCATGATGCCGAAAAGTGTGAGCGGTTTTCGGACGACATCATGCTCTAACTCTTTATTTGAGAACAGGATTCAGATTTCAGGTTGAGCTGGCCCAACATCATTCTGTTCTAGCGCTATTCATGCCGGGGGCAAGGCCCAAGTTCATGAGAATATTCCGTTTTCAGCCATGGTGGAAAATCTTGCCGGGATTGAAGATATCGTCTGGATCGAGCGCCTGTTTCACCTGTCGCATCAGATCCACCGCGCCGCCGAGCTCCTGTTCCAGAAACGCCATCTTGCCTTGCCCGATCCCGTGTTCGCCGGTGCATGTCCCGTCCAGGTCGAGCGCTCGCTGGTTGAGCCGCTGCACGAAGCTCTCAGCCCTGGCGATGTCTTCGGCACTTTTGTCGTCGAACAACAGCAGCACATGGAAGTTCCCGTCGCCGGCATGGCCGACAATCGGCCCCAACAGCCCGTGCTCCTCGATATCCGCCTGCGTTTCGGAAACACAATCGGCGAGCCTCGATATCGGAACACAAACATCGGTCGAAAGTGCGGCAAGCCCAGGCGCCAGCGCCCTTGCGGCCCAATAGGCGTCGTGGCGCGCCTTCCAGAGCTTCGTCCGTTCCTCGGCATTGGCCGTCCACAGGAATTCGCCGCCGCCGCATTCCGCCGCGATCTCGGCAAAGGCTGCCGATTGCAACGGCACCGTCTCGTCGGTGCCGTGAAATTCGAGGAACAGTGTCGGGCTTTCGGCATAGGAGAGCTTGGAATAGGCGTTGCAGGCCCGCATCTGTACCGTGTCGAGCAGCTCGATGCGCGCCACCGGAATGCCCATCTGGATCGTCATGATGACGGCATCACAAGCGGCCTTGATGCTCGGAAAGGCACAGGCCCCTCCGGCGATCTTCTGCGGAATCGCCTGCAAGCGCAGCGTTACCGAGGTCAGGATGCCGAGCGTGCCCTCGGCGCCGACGAAAAGCCGCGTCAGGTCGTAGCCGGCGGAAGATTTGCGGGCGCGCCGGGCCGTGCGGATCTCCTCGCCATTGGCGGTGACCGCGGTGACGGCAAGCACATTGTCCTTCATAGTTCCGTAGCGCACGGCATTGGTGCCGGAGGCCCGCGTCGAGGCCATGCCGCCGATCGAGGCGTTGGCGCCGGGATCGATCGGGAAGAACAGGCCGGTATCGCGCAGGTGGATGTTCAGCGCCTCGCGTGTCACACCCGGCTCGACGGTGCAGTCGAGATCTTCCGGATTGACCTCGAGCACCCGGTTCATGCGGCTGAAATCGATCGAAATACCGCCATTGGCGGCATTGACCTGGCCCTCCAGCGAGGTGCCGACACCGAAACCAATCACCGGCACCTTGTGGGTCGCACACGCCCTGACCGCCACCTTCACATCCTCGGCGCTCTCGGCGAAGAGCACACCGTCCGGGAGCTGCGGCGGGATGTAAGTGGTCGTATGGGCATGCTGTTCGCGGAAGGACTGGCCGGTCTGGAAACGCTCGCCGAAGCTCCGCTTGAGAATACCAAGCACCGCGGCAATTCCGGCCTCGTTGCGTGTGCCCGCCTTCGCGTCCTTCAGCGCCATCCCTTTGATCTCCCTGCCATTCCGCAGAAACCATATCGTGTTCCGCAGGTCAGGCTGGGTATGCGGCAAGTCAAAGCGGCTGTCCAGTTAAGATTGGCAGAAGATTTCATTCCTACTTTGTTATAGGCCGGTTGCTATAGCCAAGTCCGCAGTCCCCGCACCTCAGACAATAGGCGGATTGAGCCGCGCAAAACCCTCCTGCCTGCGATAGGGAAAATAGGGATAGGGCGCCGTGACAGTGCTTATGGCGTCGAGCCTTTCGATCTGCTCCCTCGACAGGCTCCAGCCGACCGCGTCGAGGTTCTGCCGGAGCTGTTCCTCGTTGCGGGCGCCAATGATGACGCTCGATACCGTCGGCCGGTTAAGCAGCCAGTTGATGGCGATCTGCGGCACCGTCCGGCCGGTTTCTAATGCGATGGTGTCCAGCACCTCGACGATGTCGAATAGCTTCTCGTCGTCGACAGGCGGACCGTATTGCGCCGTCTCATGCAGCCGGCTTGCCTTGGGCAGCGGCTGGCCGCGGCGGATCTTGCCGGTCAACCGTCCCCAGGCAAGCGGGCTCCAGACGAGGGCTCCCACACCCTGGTCGGCGCCAAGCGGCATCAGCTCCCATTCGTAATCGCGTCCTGCCAGCGAATAATAGGCCTGATGGGCGACATAACGCGGATAGCCGTGGCGCTCGGCGGCGGCGAGCGACTTCATCAGTTCCCAGCCGGCAAAATTGGAAACGCCGACATAACGGACCTTGCCTGCGGCGACGAGCCCGTCGAGCGTCGACAGCACCTCCTCGACCGGCGTCGAGGCATCGAAGGCGTGAAGCTGCAAGAGGTCGATATAGTCGGTTCCGAGCCTGCGCAGCGCATCCTCGGTCGCGCGGATCAGCCGCGCCCGCGACGTTCCCCAGTCCTGCGGCCCCTCGCCCATCGGCAGTGCTGTCTTCGTCGAGATCAGCACAGCGTCGCGCCGGCCGCGGATGGCCTGGCCGAGCACCTGTTCGGAGGCGCCGGCCGAATAGACGTCGGCAGTGTCGAAGAGATTGACACCGGCTTCAAGGCAGATGTCGACGAGCCGCCGCGCCTCTTCCGCATCGGTATTGCCCCAAGCGCCGAACAGGGGGCCACTGCCGCCGAATGTGCCCGCGCCGAAACTCAAGACCGGCACTCTGAGGCCGGAGGCGCCAAGATTTCTGTAGTCCATGGATCTGTCTCCTGTATTTCCTATGAGATAGACCTTGGTCGCTCGATGATATAGATTGCCTAAAAGCAAATCATTTGTGACTTGAATTCATCATGAGCCGTCAGGACATCAATCGCTCCGGCGAAATGGAAGTCTTCGTCAGCGTCGTCGAACGTGGCGGTTTTTCCGCCGCCGCTACGGCCCGGCGCATGACGCCGTCGGCTGTGAGCAAGCTCGTCGCCCGACTGGAGACACGCCTCGGCGCCCGCCTCGTCAACCGTTCGACCCGCAGGCTGCAACTGACGCCGGAAGGCTGCGCCTTCTACGAGCGCAGCATTGCCATCCTTGCCGATATCGCCGAAGCCGAACGTCAGGCCTCGACAGGCGAACAGGCCTCGGGCCGAATCCGCATCAACACCAGCGGCTCCTTCGGCAACCATGTGCTGGCGCCGCTCGTGCCTGCCTTCATGGCGCTTCATCCGGCCGTGACGCTGGATATTTCCCATACCGACAGGATAGTCGACTTGATGGAAGAACGCGCCGATGTCGCGATCCGCGCCGGCCCGTTGAAGAATTCCAGCCTGATCGCCCGCAAGCTTGGCGCCACCAGCAAGATCGTCGTCGCGTCGCCGGATTATCTATCGCGCCACGGCGAACCGCGCTCGGCTGCCGATCTCCGCCGCCATTGCCGCATCGGCTTTTCCTACGCCCGCGCCGTAGAGGGCTGGCCGCTGCGCGAGGACGGCGAAACGCTGATGATCCCGATCACCCCCGGCGTGCAGGTGGGAGACGGCGAAGCCATGCGCCACCTCGCTTTATCAGGCGCCGGCCTTGCCCGCCTTGCCGCCTTCACCGTGCGCGCCGATATCGATGCCGGGCGCCTGGTGCCGGTGCTCGAAGAGGCCAATCCCGGCGATCTCGAGGAGTTCTACGCCCTCTATATGGGCCAGGGCGGGCCACTGCCGGCGCGTGTACGCGCCCTTCGTGATTTTCTCGCCGGCCATGTGCGTTTGTGACGGTACCCCGCCCAAAACCGCGCAGTGACCCAAGAGGGAGACATACATAAAAACAATGAGTTAGCGCGGCAACATGAATCAAATTCGCATCTTAAGGCGCCGAGTAGCCAAATTTCGCAATTGACCGCTCGTCTTCCACCCGCCTATACCGGACCCGCGCCAGCCGGCTCTCGTAGCCGGCCTTTCTTCGTCATGCCGGAGCCCCTCCCATATTCAGCCTCAGGGCTTGGCGCCGGCCAGGAAAGACACGGGGATCATGTCACTCAGCGACGCAAGCCGCCTGCTGCGGGATGCCGGCCTGCCGAAATGGGCGCTGCTGCTCGCGCTTTCCTCAGCTCTTGTCGTCTTCCTCGAGCTCTTCGCCCTGCCGGCCTCGCTGCTGATCGGACCGATGGTCGCGGCAATCGCACTGGCGCTGACCGTCGGCAAGGGAAAGCTTCGCGTGCCCTTCTGGCCGCTGCAGTTCGGCCAGGTCCTCGTCGGCCTGATGATGGCGCGCACCATCACCCCTGACATTCTCGGCACCATGGCGAAGGACGCGCCGCTCTTCCTGCTGTTCATCTTCTCGGTCATCGCCATCGCCACCGGCCTCGGCTGGCTGCTGACGCGCTGGCAGGTGCTGCCGGGAACGACGGCGGTATGGGGCTCCTCGCCGGGCGGCGCCTCCGCCATGGTCATCATGTCAGAAGCCTATGGCGCCGATGGCCGTCTCGTCGCCTTCATGCAGTATCTGCGCGTCGTCTTCGTCGCCGTCGGCGCCTCGGTGATCTCGCGCCTGTGGGTGGCAGCCGACGGCGCCGAGCCGCCGCCGCTTGTCCTCTTTCCCGAGATCGACTGGCCGGACTTTGCAGCGACGATGGCTTTTGCGGCCTTTTGTGCCTATGGCGTTTGGCGCCTGCGCCTCCAGGGCGGCACGATCATCGTGCCGCTCTTTCTCGGCGCCTTGCTGCAGGGCACGGGCCTCCTGAAGATCGAGCTGCCGATGTGGCTGCTCGCCATCGCCTATGCGCTCGTCGGCTGGAGCATCGGCCTGCGTTTCACCCGCTCGATCCTCAAGCACGTGGCGCGCGCCCTGCCGAGGGTATCGGCCTGCATCGTGCTGCTGATGGCGCTCTGCGGCTGCATGGCGGTGGCGCTTCACGTCTTCGCCGGCATAGATCCGCTGACCGCCTATCTCGCTACCAGCCCCGGCGGCGCCGATTCCGTCGCTATTATCGCCGCCTCCAGCGATGTCGACGTGCCCTTCGTCATGGCGATGCAGACCGGTCGCTTCCTGGTGATCCTGATGATCGGCCCGATGCTCGCCCGTTTCATCGCGCGCCGTTCCGGCCTTGCGGAAAATCCCGCTTGATGCATATCGCACCAAAAGCGCGCAGCGGTTTTGGGATAACGACATGCATAAATCAAAGACTTAAAGCGCGTCGCATGAATCCGGATTGACGCGACGCGCTTTAGAGCGCGGCGCGGAGTTATGCGCGAGCGCTGCCCACTGACCGGGCGTCATGCCGTAGGCCTTCTTGAAATGGCGGTTGAGATGGCTCTGATCGGCAAAGCCGGTCGCCGCCGCCACATCGGAAATCTCTTCGCCCGTGCCGATCATCGCCCGCGCCCGCTGCAGCCGCCGCATCAAAAGGTAGCGATGCGGGCTGGTGGCAAAGGCCGCCCGGAAATGCCGCGACAGCGCGAAACGGTCGAGCCCCGTTACCGCTTCCAGCTCTAGGGAATGCACTGTCCTGCTCGCATGCGCCTCAAGATAATCTCGCGCCGCCTGCGCCTGCCGCCAGGCGACACCGCCGAGCGGCCGGCGCGGCATGCGCGCATGCCGTGACAGCCCGCCGGTCACCCGCGATACGAAATCGTCGACGAAAAGCTCGTCCAGTTCGCGGTCGAGTTCGCCGAGTGCTGCCAGCAGCACGCCCGCCAGCGCGGGATCGCCGATAACGGGTTCATCGACAAAAGGCAGGCCGACGCCATCGGCTTCCAGGCACTCAAGAAGCAGCGATGGCTCCAGATAGAGCATGCGGTACTGCAGCCCGTCCTCGGTCCCCGCCCCGCCGTCATGCTCCTCATCGGGATGCAGCACGATCACCTGCCCCGGCAGGCTGAAGCGCCGCTCGCCGCGATAGCGAAAGGTCTGAACCCCCTTCAGGGTCACGCCGAGTGCATAGGTATCGTGTCGGTGCGGCTCGAAGGCATTGCCTGAGAACTGCGCCGCGATGCGCTCGATGCCGGGAAAGGCCGGCGCAGCCAGGATGGCGTTGCCGGACGGTCCCGCGCACAAACGTTCAAGACCTTCGAAGACCTGCGGATGTAAATCCTGGTTCAACGCGCCCGATACTCCATAACCCGTAGTTAGGTGAAAGACCGTCCGATGTTTGATACCAAAATTGCCGTCGTCCTGCGAAACAATCTTGCCGGCTGGCAGAAGCTGAACGTTACCGCCTTCCTGATGACAGGCATCGCCGGCCGGCATCCGGAGATCATCGGCGAAGACTATAGGGACCGCGCTGGCAATCTCTACAATCCGCTATCGATCCAGCCGATCATCGTGCTCTCTGCCGACGAGGCGACGATGTCAGCCGTTCACCGCCGCGCGCTGGAGCGCGATATTGCCAGCTCGCTGTTCATCGAGGAGATGTTTGCGACCGGCCACGACGCAGCCAATCGCGCCGTCTTCGCCGAATTTGCTCCCGAAGACGCGAAGGTGGTCGGCATCGCGCTGCGCGCCGAAAAGAAGATCGTCGACAAGATCACCAAGGGTGCGACGATGCAGCATTAACAAAAACGGCCGGGCTGGGCCCGGCCGCTTCAAAGGTAGAAAATCCGGTTCAGCCCTGCGTGATCGGAGCGATCTGGATCTCGACGCGGCGGTTCTGCGCCCGGCCGGCCTCGCTCGCATTGGAGGCGACCGGCTGGGACGGGCCGAAACCGACGGCGGAGACGCGGCGCTGGTCGATGCCCTGGCCGCCGAGATAATCGGCAACCGACAGCGCACGGCGCTGCGACAGGTCCTGATTGTGCTGCAGGCTGCCGGTCGAATCCGTATGGCCATTGACGTCGATCAGCGTGCGGTTGAACTTGCGCAGCACGATCGCCACCGAATTCAGCGTCGGATAGAAGCCCGGCTTCACCGCGTCCTGGTCGACGTCGAAGGTGATGTTCGAGGGCATGTTGAGGATGATGTTGTCGCCGTTGCGTGTCACCGAAATGCCGGTGCCTTCGAGCTGCGCGCGAAGCTCGGATTCCTGCTGGTCCATGTAATTGCCGATCGCGCCGCCGGCGAGAGCGCCGACGCCTGCGCCGATCAACGCCGCATTGCGCTTGCCGTGGCCGCCGCCGCCGACAGCCACGCCGACGAGAGCGCCGCCGAGGGCGCCAAGCGCGGCGCCGCCCGCCGTATTGGAAACCTTCTGTTCACCGGTATAGGGGTCGGTCGTCGTGCAGGCACTGAGATAGCTTGCGGCAATAGCGAGAAGTACGAATTTTTTGATCATGGACAGGACGGTCTCCGTTCGACTGATCCGAGCAAATGGCAAGGATTGCGGCAAGAAAATGAAGATGTTCCCTTGATAGGGGAATTTCAGGCGCCGAAACAGAAGCGATGTTGCGGGAATGCGCAGATATCACCAGTTTTAGCGAGTAGTGCGCCTGCGCGACGGTATGGCAGAACGATAGCCTCTGCGGCCAGCGCGACAATCAGCCCTCATGGTCATGAGGCCGAAAGGCCGTCTCGAACCACGAGGGCGGATGGCTGGGTGACCGCACTCTTAGAAATTCTGGAACAACTGCCTGACCGTATCGTAGGTCGCGTTGGCGATATTCAGCGATTGCAGGCCGAGCTGTTGCTGCGTCTGCAGCGCCCTGAGCTTGCTGGACTCTTCCTCCATGTCCGCATCGACAAGCCGTCCGATGCCGGCGGTGATGTTGTCGTGGAGTTTCGTGGCGAAGTCGTTTTGCAGGTTGATGCGCTTCTCCAACGCGCCGAAGGCTGAACCGACTGTCGTCAGCTGCGTCAGTGCCGCATCGACGACACTGATCATTTCGCTGACCTGTCCTTTCGTCGTGACGTCCGAGAGCGAAATCACCACCTGCCCCGTGGTCGTGCCGTTCTTGCTCTCCATCAGCACATAATTCTGCGAGGCGCCGAGCTCGGTGGCGAAATAGGCCGATGTCAGCACGCCGTATTCGCCCGAACCGGTGGCGCGATCGTCGATCAGGTAGCGCGCGTCCTTGGAGGAGGTGCTCCCGGTCGGCGTCGTGTCGATATGGTAGCTCAGCATGCCGACCGAGATCGTGCCGTCGGCATTGCGGATGAAGGAGGCCGGGATCTGGCGCGGCTGGGTCGGCGTCGCGTTGTTGTCGAGAACCACCCAGTTGTCGCTGTTGAAAGTCGCCGCCTCGGAGACGCTGCGCAACTGCTCCTGCAACTGCTTGATCTCTTCGTTGACCTTGTTCTTGTCGATGCCATCTTCGGTCGCGGCAACCAGCTTGGCCTTGATCTCCGAGACGACATCGATGACGTTCTGAACGCCGGTATAGGCCGTTCCCATCGTCGCCGCCGCCATACCGAGCGCATCCTGGATTGCTGAAATCGCCTTGTTGTCGGTTCGCGCAGTGGTCGCGACAGACCAGTAGACGGAATTGTCTCTGGCCTCCGCGACGCGCTTGCCGGTGGTGATGTGGTTTTGCGTGACCGCCATATTGCGGTTGATATCGCGCAGCACATGAAGCGCCGCATCCACCGAGACGCGCTGGTAAATACTCACGGAACTAAACTCCAAAAACACAACAGGACGCAAACTGCACAAGAAATGAACCGTCCGCGCGGACTCTCATGTCCGGGGTCGCTGGAATTCCAGCGCGTTGCGGCCTCCAAGAAACGAAGAAGACCAGTCGGTTACTGATAACAATCATTGCCGTTTATGCTTAACAAACGACTAAACTTCAGAAGTAATTTATCTTATTTCGCAAGGTTTCATACACCATGAGGAGCGCCGCCGGATTACAGCGCCCCGCGTCTTTTCAGACCCGCAAAGGACGGTGTAGCACCTTGAATTGCTGCAAAATTTATCCTTAAATCCATTCCGATTTAAGGGGTTGTGCGGCAGTCCGGCGGCCTTCGAAATCGGATGAACGCCTTATTCGGCGGCCTGCAGCTGCTCGTCGTCGGGCGCAGCGCGCGGCCGCGTGGCGACCGACATCTCTTCGTGCAGGCGCGCCTCCTCATGGGCGTGCGGCTTGGCGAAGCGGGCAAGCAGCAGATAGGCGACCGGCGTGATGAACAGCGTCACCAGCGTCGCGAAACCGAGACCGCCGACGATCACCCAGCCGAGCGCAACGCGCGCTTCGGCGCCCGCGCCATGGGCAAAGACCAGCGGCACGCCGCCGAGGATGGTGGCGATCATCGTCATCATCACAGGGCGAAGGCGTAGCGCGCAGGCCTTCTCGATCGAGGACCGCACATCCTCGCCCCGGTCGCGGAGCTGATTGGCGAATTCGACGATCAGGATGCCGTTCTTCGCCATGACGCCGACCAGCAGCACCAGGCCGATCTGGCTGTAGATGTTGAGGCTGGAGCCGGTGATAACAAGCGCGAAGACGGCGCAGGCAACACCGAGCGGCACCGTCGACATGATGATCAGCGAGGACAGCACGCTTTCGAACTGCGCAGCCAGCACCAGGAAGATGATGACGATGGCGAAGCCGAAGGTCAGCGCCATGCCGCTCGAATTCTCTTCGAGAGTCGCCGCTTCCGCTAGCGGCAGCAAGCGAGAGCCTGGCGGCAGCAGCGGCTCGGCAAGAGCCGTCACTCGGCTGACGGCATCGCCGAGCGACATGCCGTTCCTGAGGCCGGCGGTGATCGCGACGGAGGCGAGCTGCTGCTCGCGGTTGAGCTGCGGCGCGACCGACCCTTCCTTCATCGTGGCAATGACCGACATCGGCACGATCTTTCCATCGCCGGTCTTCAGGAACACGTTCTCGAGGTCGGTCGGATCGTCGATCGGCCGCGTCGTCGAGGTCAGAAGCACGGGATAGGATTCGCCGTCGACGAAGACGTCGACCACCGAGCGCCCTTCGAGCAGCGATTGGATTGCCGTCGAAAGTCCGGTTATGTCGATGCCGAGATCCGAGGCGCGCTCGCGGTCGATTGTCACCGACACCTGCGCCTGGCTGGGCTCGTTAGTCAGGCGCGGCGTCTCGTATTGGCCAGTGGCCTCGAGCGCCTGCACCAGCTTGGCGGCCGCCGCCGTCAGCGCCTCGTGATCATTGCCGATCAGCGCCATCTGCACGCCGCTGCCTGCGCCGCGGATGCGCAGGCTGTTCGATGAGATGGCGTTGCCGCGCAGAGCCGGCACCCTTGAGGCCGCCTGGTTGATATCGCCGACGATCTCCGCCTGCGTCCTCTGGCGCTCTCCCCAGGGGGCAAGCGTCAGCACCATGAAGCCGCTGTTCAGCGAACCGCCCTGGCCGGAAATCGAGAAGACGTTGCGAATGTCGCCGCTGTCGACCAGCGGCTGCAGATATTCCTCGACGAGCTGCATCTTATCTCGTGTATATTCGAGGCTCGATCCCTGCGGCGTCGTCAGCCGCATCATCACCAACGACCGGTCCTCTTCGGGCGTCAGCTCGCTCTTGACCGTCGAGAAGGCGATGAGCGCCGCGCCGGCAAAGATCACCGAGAACAGGATGACGACGAAGGGCGCGTTGAGACAGCCGTGCAGAGCCCATTTGTAGAGATTGGCAAGCGCCCCGCCGAAGCGGCCGAGCACGCCGTGATCTTCGAGCATCGGCTTCGTCAGCATGCGCGAGGCAAGCATTGGACACAGCGTCAGCGCCACGATCGACGACAGCCCGACCGAGAAGGCGAGCACGAAGCCGAATTCGCGGAAGAGTCCACCGACCTGTCCCGGCAGGAAGGAGAGCGGAATGAACACCGCCGCCAACGTCGCCGTCGTGGCGATCACGGCGAAAAACACCTCACGCGTGCCAAGCACCGCGGCCGCGCGCGGTCCCATGCCCTCAGCGCGCCGGCGCACGATATTTTCGAGCACCACGATCGCATCGTCGACGACGAGACCGGTCGCCAGCACGATCGCGAGCAGCGTCAGGATGTTGATCGAGAAGCCGACCATATAGATCGCCGCCAGCGTGCCGATCAGCGCCACCGGCATGCTGACCGCCGGAATCAGCGTCGCCCGCCAATCGCGCAGGAAGAGATAGATGACGGCGGTGACGATGACGGCGGCGAGCACCAGCGCCAGCACCACCTCGTGGATCGCACCCTGGATGAAGACGGCGTCGTCGCTGGTGATGGCAATCGTCGTGCCCTCGGGTAGCGTCTTCGACAGCTGGTCGACGGCCGCCTTGATGCCGGTCGAGATGTTCAGCGTATTCGACTGCGCCTGGCGGATGATGCCGAGGCCGATGCCCGGTTTGCCGTTGGAGCGCAGCGCCGTTTCGCCGTCGCGCGGCCCGAGCATAACCGTCGCGACGTCGCCGAGCCTGACGCGGTCCTGGAGGATGACGTTGGAAAAATCCGCCGGCGTCTGCAGGTTGGCGGTGGCGCGCACCACGATATCCTGCGTATTGCTCTTCAGCGATCCGGCCGGCACGTCGAGTGCGGCATTGTCGAGCGCCTTCGTCAGGTCGCCGATGGTCAGCCCGCGGCTGGCGAGCGCGCCCTGGTCGACGTCGACGCGGAAGACCTTCTCCTGGTCGCCATATTCCTCGACGTCGGCAACGCCGTCGACGGAGGCGAGGCGATCGATCACCTCGTTTTCGACGAGCTGCGTCAGGTCGTCCATGTTGAGCTTGGTGGAGGTGACGGCAAGTCGCAAGATCGCCGAGGAATCCGAATCCGCCTTGACGATCTGCGGCGCGTCCGCTTCGTCGGGCAGGTTCTGGGTGATGCGGCCGATCGCGTCGCGCACGTCGTTGGCGGCGACCGCGAGATCGATCGCATCCGAGAATTCCAGCGTTACCCGGCTCTGGCCGAAGGAAGAGGTCGACGAAATCGACTTCAGGCCGCTGACGCGCGCGACCGCCCCCTCGATCACCTTGGTCAACTCCTGGTCGATCGTCTGCGGCGAAGCGCCGTCGAAGGTGGTGCGCACCGTGACGACGGGACGGTCGACATCCGGCAGTTCGCGCACCTCGACGCCGACATAGGCGGCAAGGCCGGCGACGACCATCAGCGTGTTGAACACCAGCGCCAGGATCGGCCGGCGAACGAAAAGTGCGGTGAAGCTCTGCTTGCCCGAGGCCCTGTCCTGATGAATCTCGGTCACGCTCATTGGGTGGCGACCTCCGCAGTCGCGGCGACATCGGCGCTCACACGCACAGCCCCGCCCTCACGCACACGCTGCAGGCCCTGCGTCACGATCATGTCGCCGTCCTTGAGGTCAGCTTTGACGAGCACGAAATCCGGGTTGCGCTGCACGATGCTGACCCGCACCTTGCGCGACTTGTCGTCATTGACCTGCCAGACGAATGACCCTTGTGAATCCCACTGCACGGAGACCGGATCGACCGCCGGATATTTGTCGCCGGCAAATTTCATGCTGACGCTGAAGGACATGCCGGCGCGCAACTCATCCGAACTATTGTCGATCTTGGCGCGCAGGCGAAGTGTGCGGCTTGCCGCGTCGATGCGGTTGTCGACGGCTTCGACCACGCCGGAAAAGACCTGTCCCGGCCGCGCCACCGACATCGCCTCGACCGGCTGACCGACCAACACAGTATTGGCGAAACGCTCCGGCACCCAATAATCGACGAGGATTTCCGAACGGTCGTCGAGCGTGACGATCGGGATGCTCGTCGTGACGTTGTCGCCGATATTAACCGGCACGATGCCGACGATGCCGTCGATCGGCGCGGTGATGTTGCGCCGTGCGAGATTGAGCTCGGCGGCCTGCAGTTGCAGCCGCGCGCCCTGCTCGGCAATCTCGGAATCGAAGACGTCCATGCGCGACACGCTGGACTTGATATTGTGATAGAGATTGGACTTCTCGACGGCGGCCTTGACCGCCACATCAGCCTGGCCGCGGGCGATCACCTGCTCCTCGCTGTCGAGCTTGGCGAGCACCTGCCCGGCCTTCACCCTGTCACCAGACTTGATGAGGATTTCGCGGATCGTGCCCGATGCCTGCGGCGTGACCGCCACCGAGCGGATCGCGTCCCCCGTGCCGATGGCGTTCAGCCGGTCGTTGACGACGCCCTGGACGACAGCCTGCGTCGCGACGAGAATGGCGCTGTTGCGCCCGCCGCCATTGCGGCGGTTCTGTCCCTGCCCTTGTCCGTCGCCGCGCTGCTGCCCTTGCGCCCGGGCAGGAGCGTCGGCATCCGCCGTCTCCTCAGCCTTCGGCGCGATCTTGGAAACGACGCTGTCTGGAATACCTGCACCGCGCATCGTATCGCCGGCGCCGGGCACAAAGAAAACCCACGCGGCAAAGCCGGCAACAATCACGATGAGCGACAGTATAAACTGCTTCCAAAAGGCCATTCACGTCTCCAGAGGGACTCGAGGTTGGACCTGGGTCGGTCGAAAGAGGCGCTGCGGGATCAAGATTCCCGTCTGATGCGACAATATCGCGCGTTTACAGCTTACCGGCAAGCATAAGCAGCCGGCATTACCGATTTGTAATATCAGCAAAGAATGGAAATAACCCGACCGCTCACTTTTGCTTGATCGAACACTCGCCGCTGTCTTTGACACCGCCGATTGTCGGGCGAAATATTGCACAAATCTCTGACGATGCAGATTGGATGTCTATCGGCGCATCGACCATCGCACGCCCATGACGGCCGCAATCCCCAGTATCGGCCACATCGCCCAGAACTGCCCCGTCCAGGTGAAGAGGTTGATGCCGGCAATGCCGAGCGCCACGATCGCCAGCGAGGTGATCTTGCGGTTGAACAGCGTCTGGTCGCGATTCCAGGCGAGCGCCGCGACGACGGCCAGCGCCAGCACGGGAAAGCGCGCCCAGAAAATGCCCTGCCATGACAGCAGATTGATGCAGATCAGGACAGCGGCGATGACGGCGAGCACGCCGTAGAGCCTACTCCCGCGCGGTGCCGGCCTTGCCTCGGAGATTGCCGCCGCCATAACCGCCGGCTGCGGCTGCGGACGCGCGGGGCCGGATCGTTCGGCAGGCGGCGTCTCGTCCCTGGCATCGCCGATCTTCACCGCGTAGCTCGGCACGCCTTCATCGACATTCTTCACCATCAACGGTCCGAGAAACTCGAAACCAACAGCCACCTTGTTGCGCACCTGATCGTAGACAGTGCTTGAAATGACGATGCCGCCGGCCGCAGCCGAAGCCTGCAGCCGCGCCGCAATATTGACGCCGTCACCATAGATGTCGTCGCCTTCGACGATCACGTCGCCGAGATTGATGCCGATGCGAAAGAGCATGCGCCCGTCGGCCGGACGGCGGGCGTTGAACCCCGCGAGTTCGTTCTGGGTGTCGACGGCCGCGCGCACCGCTTCGACCACGCTCGGGAAATCGGCGATCAGCCCATCGCCCCAGGTATTGATGACGCGGCCGCCATGGCTTTCGATGAGGCGCCCCATCGCTTCTCGGCAGCGCTTCAGGCTCGCAAGCGTGCCCTCCTCGTCAGCCCCCATCAGCCGCGTATAGTCCTGCACGTCAGCACAGAAGATCGTCGTCAGCTTGCGCCGCGTTTCACTCATGGTCTCTCGTCTCCGCGCCATCCGCCCCGGGAAAGATCGCTGCAAAGGCTGAAACTGGTCGAGATCAAGTGGGCGATTGCAACGGCGGTAAACTACTAAGGCTTTGTGTTTGTTGCCACCGATAATTGTTCACGTTATCGCCCGTCAGCACAACGAGTGATTATTGAACGATCTTGCGCGGGCTCGCCGTGTGTTCTCTCGCCACCGTGCTGGAACTGTCGATTTCCTGAAGCAATACGTCATAGCCCCAGAGATCGGCGAGATGCTGCAGGACGAGCTTCGTGTCATTTTCCTGAAGATAGCAGCCATTCATCATGATGTGTTGCAGCAACAGCCGGCGGTCGCCGGCGAGATCGACATCGACGATATCGATTGCCGGATCGGTCCAGCCGATATCATATTCGCGGGAGAGCTGGCGGCGGATGCGCAAGTATCCACGCTCATTATGGATCGCCGAAACCAGCACTCCCTCGGTCTGTTCAGGATCGTCGTAGAGATGGAACAGCCGCAACTGCCGGATCAGGTTCGGGCTCAGAAACTGGCTGATAAAGCTCTCGTCCCGGTAATTGGCCCAGATGTCGCGCAGGACCGCCATCGCATCGCCTCGTCCAGCGATATCGGAAAACCATGTGCGGTCCTCTTCCGTCGGCTTCGTGACGATCCGCTCGATATCCTGCATCATCGCAAAACCAAGCGCATAGGGGTTGAAGCCCGAGAACCGCCGGTCGTCGTAGCTCGGCTGGAACACGACGTTGGCGTGCGACTTCAGGAATTCGAGGAAGTTTCCGTCGCTGATCTGCCCCCGCTCGTGAAGCCGGTTCATGATCTGGTAGTGGACGAAAGTGGCGGTTCCCTCGTTCATCACCTTGGTCTGCCGCTGGGGATGGAAATATTGCGCGACGTGGCGGACGATGCGGAGGATCTCGCGCTGCCACGGCTGCAGCCGCGGCGCCGATTTTTCAAGGAAGTAAAGGATGTTGTCCTGCGGAAGACCGAGGGCGGCGCGGCGCTTTTCCAGGCCGATGTCACCCGCCTTCCGGGCCTTGCCGACCGGAACCGTGCGCCATAGGTCGTTGAACATCTGCTCCTCGTGGGCGCGGCGCTCCTGCTGCCGCTTCTCCTCCTGGCGAAGATCGATGGTGGTCTTGCCCGCGTATCGATGTACGCCGTGCGACATCAGCGCATGGGCTGCGTCGAGCGTACGCTCGACGGCCGTCTCGCCGTAACGCTCCTCACAGCGGGTGATATAACCCTTGGCGAAATCGAGGTAATCGAGGATACCCTCCGCATCGGTCCAGAGCTTGAAGAGATAGTTGTTCTTGAAGAAGTGGTTGTGGCCGAAGGCCGCATGCGCGGTGACGAGCGTCTGCATCGTCGCCGTGTTCTCTTCCATCAGGTAGGAGATGCATGGAGAGCTGTTGATGACGATTTCATAGGCAAGGTCACGCATCCCGCGGCGGTAGAAGGTTTCGTGATGCGCGAAGTGCTTGCCGAAAGACCAATGGCGGTAAAAGAGCGGCATGCCGGTGGAGGAATAGGCATCGAGCATCTGCTCCGAGGTGATGACTTCGATCTGGTTCGGATAGACGTCGAGGCCGAGTTCGTTAAGCGCGATCTCCTCGCAGGCGTCGTGGATGCGCTGGAGCGTTGCGAAATCCCAGTCGGCTCCCTGGAACAAAAGCCGCTCTCTTGGTCTCATCGTCGTGGTCATGGCGTCACCCTCGACTGTGCGTCACGTTTCTGGAAGAGATCATGGAAAACAGGGAATATTTCGCTCCGCCGGCAGACCTTGCGCATCGAAAGCGATAGCTCGGAACGGATCCCGTCATAGAGCATCCAAAGCGGTGAACGGGATATTGAGGAGTCGCCGCCCTCTTCGCCGACCTCGATATAGGCGAAATACTGGCACAGCGGCAAAATCTCGCGCAGCAGTTGCCCGGTCAGGTTTCCGTCCGAATGGGCGTTGTCGCCGTCCGAAGCCTGGGCGCCGTAGATATTCCACTCTGCCGGATCGAAACGCGCCGCGATGATCCCGCGCATCGCCGCAAGAGCGCTGGATACCAGCGTCCCGCCCGTCGCCGGACCATAGAAGAAGGTTTCCTCGTCGACCTCCTCGGCCTTGTCGGTATGACGGATGAAGACGATCTCCACTTTCTTGTATCGCTTCGACAGGAAAAGGTAGAGCAGCAGGTAGAACCGCTTCGCAAGGTCCTTCATGTGTTCCGACATGGAGCCTGAGACGTCCATCAGGCAGAACATCACGGCCTTCGCTACAGGCTTCGGCTCGTTTTCGAAGCGGCGATAGCGCACGTCGAGCGGATCGATATAGGGAATGCGCCGGCTTTTTTCCGTCAGGGATTTGAGTTTTGCCTCAAGCGTCAGGCGGCTTTCGTCGTCCTCGCATTCCTCGATCTGTCGCTGCAGGGCTTCGATCTCTTCGCGACGCGGACGGTGAAGCGCGACGCGGCGCATCATCGCGAGCCTCGTCGTGCGACCGACGGCGATGTTGGACGGCGATCCCGATACGGAATAGCCGGCCCGCGACGGAGTTTCCTCCTCGGTTTCGGTCAGACGCCGCTTGGCAAGGTCGGGCAGTTCCAGGTCATCCAGAAACACATCGAGGAATTCCTCGCGCGTCAGCACGAAACGGAAGCCGTCCTCGCCATCGCCTTCGCCTGCATCTTTTGGTTTTCCACCCTTCCTGCCCGGCGGCCGTGGAATGATATCGCCTTCGACGAAGGCCCTGTTTCCCGGCAGGATGTGATCGGCGACGCCGCCGTCGCCCCTTCGAAGGCTCGGTTCGGCCATTCCATCGATCGGCAGGCTGATCTCACCGCCGTCGAGCACATCGCGAATGTTCCGGTTTTGCAGAGAACGCTTTACCGCCTGCTGCACGGCGCCTTTCATGCGCCGAAGAAACCGTTGCCGATTTTCCAGACTTTTACCGCGCGGATTCAGCCGACGGTCGACAATGTGCATATTGGCTCCACATTAACTTGCCTGTTTGACGCGCATGTACCATTCGACGAGGCGCCGAACCTGCCTCTCCGTGTAGCCCCGCGCAGCCATGCGCGAGACGAACTCGCTGTGTTTCTTTTCTGTTTCCGAATCCTTCTTCGAACCGAAGGAAATGACCGGCAAAAGATCCTCGACCTGCGAGAACATTCGCTTCTCGATGACTTCCCGGATCTTCTCGTAGCTCGTCCATGACGGATTCTTTCCGCCGTTGGCTGCCCGCGATCTCAAGCAGAACTTGACGATTTCGTTGCGGAAATCCTTCGGATTGGCGATTCCCGCCGGCTTTTCGATTTTCGTCAGTTCCTGGTTGAGGAGCTCGCGATCGAGAAGCTGGCCGGTATCGGGATCCTTGAAGTCCACGTCTTCGATCCAGGCATCGGCATAATCCACGTAGCGGTCGAACAGATTCTGCCCGTAATCCGCATAGGACTCAAGATAGGCCTTCTGAATCTCATTGCCAATGAACTCTGCGTAACGTGGCGCAAGATCGGCCTTGATGAACTCCAGATACCGCTTCTCGACATCGTCGGAAAACTGCTCGCGGCGGATCGACTGCTCCAGCACATACATCAGATGAACCGGATCGGCGCCAATATCCGTGGTGTCGTGATTGAAGGTGGAGGCGAGCACCTTGAAGGCGAAGCGGGTCGAGATGCCGTCCATGCCTTCGTCGATGCCGGCCGCATCCCGATATTCCTGGACACTGCGGGCGCGCGGATCCGTCTCCTTCAGGCTCTCGCCGTCATAGGTACGCATCTTCGAGAAGTACGTCGAATTCTCATGTTTGCGCAGACGTGAAAGCACGGAGAAGCGGGCCAGCATTTCGAGCGTCGCGGGGGCGCATGGCGCATCGGCCAGTTCCGATCCCTCGATCAGCTTTTCGTAGATCTTCTGCTCTTCCGTGACGCGCAGGCAATAGGGCACCTTGATCACGCAAATACGGTCGATGAAGGCCTCGTTATTCTTGTTGGCCTTGAAGGTTTGCCATTCCGCTTCGTTCGAATGCGCAAGGACGATGCCGGAGAACGGTATGGCGCCGATATTCTCGGAGCCGATATAGTTCCCCTCCTGCGTCGCCGTCAGCAGCGGATGCAGCATCTTGATCGGCGCCTTGAACATCTCGACGAATTCGAGCACGCCCTGATTGGCGCGGTTGAGGCCGCCCGAATAGCTGTAGGCATCGGGATCGTTCTGGGAATAGGTCTCCAGCTTGCGGATATCCACCTTGCCGACCAGCGACGAGATATCCTGATTGTTCTCGTCTCCAGGCTCGGTCTTGGCGATGGCGATCTGGCGCAACCGCGAAGGCTGTACCCTGACGACACGGAAGCGGGAAATATCACCCCCGAAATCATCGAGCCGCTTCAGGCACCACGGGCTCATCAGTCCGCTCAGGCGTCGCAGGGGAATGCCGTATTGCTCCTGCAGGAGCGATCCCATCGTGTCCGGGTCGAACAGATTGAGCGGACTTTCGAAAACGGGGCTGATCTCGTCACCCGCCTTCAGCACATAGATCGGATGCAGCTCCATCAGCAGCTTCAGCCGCTCCGCCAGCGATGACTTGCCGCCGCCGACCGGGCCGAGCAGATAAAGGATCTGCTTGCGCTCCTCGAGCCCCTGCGCCGCGTGCCGGAAGAAGGAAACGATGCGTTCGATTGTCTCTTCCATGCCGTGGAAGCCGACAAAGGCCGGATAGATCCGGATGGTCCGGTTCATGAATATCCGACCGAGGCGCGTGTCCCTGGCGGTGTCGACCATCTGCGGTTCGCCTATCGCGGCGAGCAGGCGCTCGGTCGCATTGGCATAGGCAAGTGGTTCCTTTTTGCAAAGGTCGAGATACTCCGCGATCGACATATCGGTTTCGCGACGCGCATCATAGGTGCGGGTGAACGCATCAAATACGGATTCACTCAGCATGGGCCCTCCATTCAAGGTTAATGCCACAGGCTCTAGGTCGTCATACCAAGGAGATGGACACGACATTCCTAAGAATCAATAGTTTCGCAGGTATATTCCACGCTCACCGGCTGTTTCTGGCAATGCACAAAAACGTGCATGCACCGGTTATTTTTTTACTCTACGAAACTGTTCCTTATTGTAGTGGAGAAGGGTGCCATCGCGGTATCAGCACATTTCGCGACGTGACAGAAAGATGAAAAAGGTGTGCAATGTCGCCCGTGATTCGAGCACTGGAGAAATCGACGATTGGCAGCCAATCTGCGCAAAGTCGATGCAGGACAGCGTGTGCCGATCCGCTTCAGACATGATGGAAACGGACGCATCGCGACTATGCGCCCGTCATCGTGATCATACGCTAACCGCGCGACTCAGCCATTGAATGCCTTCTCCAGCGCGGCGACATCGATCTTGACCATGCCGAGCATCACTTCGGTTACGCGCCTGGCCCGCTCGCGGTTGCTGTCGGCGATCATTTCCGACAGCATGCGCGGCACGATCTGCCAGGAAAGACCCCAGCGGTCCTTCAGCCAGCCGCAGGCCTCCGGCGTGCCGCCATTGGCGAGAAATGCCTCCCATATCCGATCGATCTCGGCCTGGCTTTCCACAAGAATCGCGATCGAGAAGGAATGATTGAAGCTATCGAGCGGGCCGGCCTTCATCGCCAGGAAGGCCTGGTCGGCGAGCGTGAACTCGATCAGTTCGACACTGCCGGGAGGCCCGCTCGGCGTTTCCGCCGGCAAAATGGTGGTGCGACCGATCCTGGAGTCCGGGATAACAGACACATAGAATTCGACGGCTTCGCGTGCTTCCTCGGCGAACCAGAGATTTGAAACGACCTTCGGCATGAAACGGCCTCCTTGTTGACGGTGTTGATCCGGACTGCTGTCCGATGACCCAAGGACGCCCCATCGGCGCCGGTTCCGACAGGCCGCGAACCGAATTTTAGCCCCGCTCGCCCGCGTGACCACCATGGCCGCGCTCTGCGGCGGCATTGCTGCCCGCAACCCACCGCCCGGGATAGCGGCGGCTCGGGAATGAAAGCAGAACATCTTTTCTGGTCTTTCCTTCCCGAATCACTACATTACGCGCCATGAGCAATAGTTTCGACGATATGCCCTTCTTCGACGAAGAGCCGGGCGAGATGGCGCGCAAGCCGCAGCCGCCTGCCGCACCCGCCGAAAGGGCGCCCGTCGCCGGCGGCGGCATCGCGGCGCGCGCCATGGCGGCTCGCGACGGTGGCAAGCGGCCGGATTACCTCGCCGGGCTGAACCCCGAGCAGACCGAAGCCGTCGAAACGTTGGAAGGCCCCGTCCTCGTGCTGGCCGGCGCCGGCACCGGCAAGACGCGCGTACTGACGACCCGCATTGCCCATATCCTCAACACCGGCCGTGCCTTCCCCTCGCAGATCCTCGCCGTCACCTTCACCAACAAGGCGGCCCGCGAGATGAAGGAGCGCATCGCGCTGCTCGTCGGTGGCGCCGTCGAAGGCATGCCCTGGCTCGGCACCTTCCACTCGATCGGCGTCAAACTTCTGCGCCGCCACGGCGAGCTCGTCGGCCTGCGCTCCGATTTCACCATTCTCGATACCGACGACGTCGTCCGCCTGATCAAGCAGTTGATCCAGGCCGAAGGCCTCGACGACAAGCGCTGGCCGGCCAAGCAGTTCGCCGGCATGATCGACACCTGGAAGAACAAGGGTCTCGGCCCCGCCGATATCCCCGAGGGCGACGCCCGCGCCTTTGCCAATGGCCGCGGCCGCGATCTCTATTTTGCCTATCAGGCGCGCCTGACGACGCTGAACGCCTGCGACTTCGGCGACCTGCTGATGCATCCGATTGCGATCTTCCGCAAGAACCCAGATCTCTTGAAGGAATATCACGGCCGCTTCCGCTATATCCTCGTCGACGAGTATCAGGACACCAACACCGCCCAGTACATGTGGCTCAGGCTTCTCGCCCAGCGCCCCAAGGGCGAGCCGCAGAACGTCTGCTGCGTCGGCGACGACGATCAGTCGATCTATGGCTGGCGCGGCGCGGAGGTCGACAATATCCTGCGCTTCGAAAAGGATTTCCCCGGCGCCAAGGTGATTAAGCTCGAGCGCAATTACCGCTCGACCGAACATATCCTCGGCGCCGCTGCCCATCTGATCGCCCATAATGAGGGCCGCCTCGGCAAGACGCTGTTCACCGACCGCTCCGATCCCGACGACGTCAAGGTGCAGGTCCACGCCTCCTGGGATTCGGAGGAGGAAGCCCGCGCCATCGGCGAGGAGATCGAGCAGCTCCAGCGCGGCAAGCATCTGCTGAACGACATGGCGATCCTCGTGCGCGCCTCCTTCCAGATGCGCGAATTCGAAGACCGCTTCGTCACCCTCGGCCTCAACTACCGTGTCATCGGCGGCCCGCGCTTCTACGAGCGCCTGGAAATCCGCGATGCCATGGCCTATTTTCGCTTGGTCGCTCAAGCCTCCGACGACCTCGCCTTCGAACGCATCATCAACACGCCGAAGCGCGGCCTCGGCGACACGACGGTACGTGCGCTGCACGACTATGCCCGCGCCCGCGATATACCAATGCTTGCGGCGGCGGCCGACATTATCGAGACGGACGAGCTGAAGCCGAAGGCGCGAAAGGCGCTCTTCGACGTGATTCAATCTTTCCGCCGATGGCAGGAACTGCTTGAAAACACACCGCATACCGAACTTGCCGAGCAGATCCTCGAAGAGTCCGGCTATACCGACATGTGGAAGAACGACAAGAGCGCCGAAGCCCCCGGCCGCCTTGAGAACCTCAAGGAACTGATCCGCTCGATGGAAAGCTTCGAGTCGATGCGCGGCTTCCTCGAACACGTCTCGCTGGTGATGGATGCCGAGACCAACGAGAACCTCGACGCCGTGTCGATCATGACGCTGCATTCGGCCAAGGGCCTGGAATTCGACACCGTCTTCCTGCCCGGCTGGGAGGAAGGCCTCTTCCCGCACCAGCGCTCGCTGGATGAGAGCGGCCGCGCCGGCTTGGAGGAGGAACGCCGCCTCGCCTATGTCGGCATCACCCGCGCCAAGCACCGCTGCCATATCTGGTTCGTCTCCAACCGCCGCATCCATGGTCTCTGGCAATCGACCCTGCCCTCGCGTTTCCTCGATGAACTGCCGGAAACCCATGTCGAGGTCGCCGAAATGGAGCAGAGCTACGGCGGTTACGGTCGCGGCGGCTACGGCCAGTCCCGCTTCGACAAGGCCGAACCCTTCGCCAACTCCTATTCCACTCCCGGCTGGAAACGCGCCCAGGCCAACAAGACCGATGCCACGCGCGACAATTGGGGCACCCGCTCCGGCCACGCCGTCGAACGCATCGGCTACGGCGAGAGCGGCCCCAAGGGGCGCACGATCGAAGGCGAGCTGGTGGCGAAATCGACCTCATCGGAACCGTCGAGGTTCACGCTCGGCGACCGCGTGTTCCACCTGAAATTCGGCAACGGCAACATCACCGGCATCGAAGGCAACAAGCTGACGATCGAGTTCGACCGGGCCGGACAGAAGCGGGTATTGGACGGGTTCGTCGAGCGCGTTTGACCTGGCATCAACACGGCGCGAAAACCTTCACCCGAGCATCCGCATCCTTCCGAGCCCGAGAATATCGTTGATCAGGGCAATGCCGATTCCGGCGGCGACGATTCCCAATCCAATCAGGAAGAGCCGGCGAGACCGATCATATTTGACGGCAAAGAGAGAGTCGCGCGCGAGCAGATCGGCAAAGACCTTCACCTGGACGGCGATGCCGATGGTCAGAAACAGCATCGGCGGAATATCGATGCGGCTCCAGTCGTTGGGATTGGAAACCCAGACACTAATAAAATTAAGGGAGAAGCCGAGGATGATCCCGGCCGCCGTCAGCGATCCGTTGCGGAACGTCGCATCGATCTTTTCGTCTGGATCGGGCTCGGACATGGCTTCGCTCCGGCTTGCTGCTGAGGCAAGAAAGGCAGAAATCGCGGCAGGGAGCAAGATCGACCTGGCGTAGCGCTTCGAGAAGGCGGACGAAATGCCGCAGCGGCGGAGAGCTGGTATATCGCCCATCGCCCCTTCCGCAAGCCGCACCGGCGCGATCTCCTGCTATCGCACGCATGTGCTTCCGCTCGCCGGAACCCATGGGCCGCCAAAAAAAGCCAATAATTCCAATGAGACAGTTTTGGTAACCGAAAGGTTAACGTGCGTCGCCCCGCGCCGTCAATCGCACTTCTACCCTGTCAAAACGTCGCTTTGACGCTTTGCGCAAATCAGCTTAGCCCAAAGGCTGCCCGCCCATGAAAGGCAGGCTTCACGACGAACTTTTCAAAGGAGGTTCAAGTGACCAGTGTTTCATCTCTCGGCAGCACAGTGACCCAGTACCAGTCTCCACTTTCCAGCCTCGACAAGAATGGCGACGGTGTCATTTCGGCGGACGAGTTGGCCGCCGCCTCGCCGTCATCGACATCGGGCACGACGTCGACCGACAGCGACGACAGCAGCACCGATATCGTCAAGAAGATCACCGCCGATATCCTGTCGCTGATGCTGTCCATGCAGAAGACCGACGGCAGCGACGATCAGGGCGACGGCAGCGATCAGAGCGACGACGATTCCAAGGGCGTCTTCGCAGCGATGGATACGAATGGCGACGGCAAGTTGACTGAGTCCGAATTCCTCGCCGCCGATCCGAACAGCATCAAGACTTCAGGTGATAGCGATCCGCTCCTCACCAAGGTGTTGAGCGACATGCAGACGGCCCTTCAGGCCTACCGCAATACCTACGGCGCTTCCGCCGCAGCAGGTGATTCCGCAGCCGATGACGTGGCGGCGGTCTAGCTGGCCAAGATCCGGGCTCTGCCGGGGGAGCCTCGATCCATCGATGCCGCACAAAGGCGTCCTACGCAGGCAGATCGATTTGCCGGCAATTGCCACCGTCGCGGGCTGCGATCCGGAAATCATGCACGAGCCGTCCTCATCCCTCCGCTCCATTTCAACACGAGAACCGCCGCCAGCTAACGCAATGATTGCATTAGAGCATTCTGTTTCGACGACTTACTACCGCTAGTGCCAGAATTAACACTTGCGCGTCCGCGCCTGGAAATCCACTAGTTGATCCATTCAGTGTGCTTGGCGTCTTGCACTGCAATAAAGCGAAGGGATTGGCCTTGATGAAAGCGCTGCTGCTCGTCGATATTCAGAACGGCTTCTGTCCGGGCGGCAATCTGCCGGTGCCGGAGGGCGACAAGGTGGTTCCCGTCGCAAACAGACTGATCGATAGCGGCAAATACGATTTGATCGTCGCCTCGCAGGACTGGCATCCGTCTGGCCATGGCAGCTTTGCCTCCGCCCATCCGGGTGCCGCCCCCTTCGAGATGGGGGAACTGTCGGGCAAACCGCAGATGATGTGGCCCGACCACTGTATTCAGGGTACGCTTGATGCCGAACTGCATCCCGAGCTCAAATCCGAAGAGATCGACCTGATCCAGCAGAAGGGCGAGAATCCCTATATCGACAGCTATTCGGCCTTCCGCGACAATGACCGCGACGCCTCGACCGGCCTTTCCGATTTCCTCGAGGACCAGGGCGTCACCGACCTAGACGTCTGCGGACTGGCAACCGACTATTGCGTCAAATTCTCTGCGCTCGACGCGCTGGAGATGATGCCTGGTGTCCGCGTGCGCTTCATCAAGGATGCAAGCCGCGGCATCACCCCCGAAGGCGTCGCCGCCGCCATCGAGGAAATGCGGGCGCATGGCATCGCGATCATCGACAGCGCCAAGGTCCTAGCCGGCTAGTTTAGCTCGGATAACGCCCGAAAAAATCGCATCGAATGTCGGATCGGTGCAAGTCAATCCGTCCTTGGCTCTGAACGCACCAACAATGGGAGTTGAGAGATGAGAAAGTTAGTTGCTGCCGCCTTCGTGAGTTTGGACGGCGTCATGCAGGCGCCCGGTGGGCCGCGGGAGGATCCGACCGGCGGCTTCACTCAGGGCGGCTGGACCGTCAACTATTGGGACGAGCCGATGGGCCAGTTCATGGGCGGGATCTTTACCGATCCCTTCGAACTGCTGCTCGGCCGCAAGACCTACGAAATCTTCGCCGCGCACTGGCCCTTCGTCGGGAAAGACGATCCGATCGGCAAAGTCTTCAACGCCGTGACCAAATATGTCGCGACCACTTCCGCAGAGCCGCTCACCTGGGCAAATTCCGTCGCCCTGCGCGGCGATGCAGCTGCCGAAATCGCCCGGTTGAAGCAGCTGGATGGCCCCGTGCTCCTGACACAGGGCAGCAGCGGCCTGTTGCAGACCCTGTTGGCGCATGACCTGATCGACGAGTTGCGGCTTCTGACTTTCCCGCTCGTGCTTGGCCCGGGCAAACGCCTGTTCGGTCAAGGCGCCAAGCCGGAGGCGCTGAAGCTCACCGCCAACACGGTATCGACGACAGGCGTCATCATGAGCGTCTACGAGCGTGCTGGCGCAATCAAGACAGGCACGTTCGAACTGGCGCAGCCCTCGGAGGCCGAAATCGCCCGCCGGGAGAGGATGAAGCGCGAGGGCTGATGCCTTCTGCCTTCCGCAATCTTTGCCGGGCGCGGCGCCGCCGCGTCCCGTTATCGGCTGCAGCGCAGCGCGTCCCTTCAAATGCGCAAGGAACGCCTTAAAACTATGCAGCAGTGCCTTTGCTCTTGTCGTCTCGCTCCAGCAGATAGATGTCCTCGGCCAGGTCCTCCATCTTCCTCAGAAGCGCCGCATGCGCATCACGAAGGCCCTGGTTGTAATAATGGGCGCCGATCTCGTCCGCGAAGAAATCGAGCAGGAATTCCGCCGGCAGCACACCGATCGGCTGGTCGAGCTCGGCCTCGAAATAGCGGCGAATGCTGGCAACGATCGTCGCCTTCGCCTCCTTCGAAAATTCGATCTTCTTCATCATTGCCTCTTTGCCGAATGCGATCGGGACTTTGATGGTTCAGCAAAATCGATTGGTCAATCAAGGAAATTCAATTGCTGTTGCAAGCCATAGACCATAAGGGAAAACTTGTATTCCAACTGGACAAGATCGCATGAATCGCGCCGACTTTGTTGAAGGTTTGCGGGGTGGCTCCGCCGTTGCGCTGGCATCCGCGCCCTTTGGCGCTCTCTTCGGAGCGCTTGCGGTCGAAAACGGCTTGTCGCTCTCCGAAACCGCCTTCATGAGCGCCACCGTCTACGCCGGCGCTAGCCAGATGGTCGGTATCGAACTCTTCGGTCACAATGTCCACGCCTGGCTGATCGTGCTGTCGATCCTCGCCGTCAATTTCCGCCACGTGCTCTATTCGGCGGCCCTGGCGCGCTACATCGGCCATTTCACGCCGGTGCAGAAATTCTTCACCTTTTTCCTGCTCGTCGATCCGCAATTCGCCGAAGCGGTCAAGCGCGGCGAGGCCGGCCGGCAACTCACCTTCGCCTGGTATTTCGGCTTCGCCATCATCATCTACGTCCCCTGGGTGCTGATCAGCGTCGCCGGCGGCATGCTCGGCGGCTTCATTGGCGATCCCAAGGCCATCGGCCTCGACATCCTGCTGCCGGCTTATTTCCTTGGCATCGTCCTCGGCTTCCGCAAGCGAGACAATTTCCTGCCGGTGGCGCTCGTCAGCGCGGTGGCTTCCGTGCTCGCCTACCGCTATGTCGGCTCGCCCTGGCATGTCAGCCTCGGCGCCGCCGTCGGCATCGTGCTCGCCGCCGTGCTGCCTTTGCCGCAGCAAGAGCCTGATCTCGAAGCCGACGCCCTTCAATCCGAAGTGCACGAGGTCTGAGCCATGGAATTCGATCTTCACATGGCGCTCGTCATCCTGGCCGCAGCAGCTGCCACCTTCGCCACCCGCATCGGCGGATATATCCTCATCACCCGAATGAAGAGCATTCCGCCGCGCATGGAGGCGGCGCTGAATGCCGTGCCGGCCGCCGTGCTGACGACGCTGGTTGCACCCGCCTTCTTCATCGGCGGCTGGGAATCGAAGCTGGCGCTGATCGTCGCCCTCTTCATCGGCTTGCGCTTCACCCACACATGGATGCTGGTCGCCGCCTGGATCGTCGTGATGATCTGGCGCCATGCCGGCGGGTTCTGAGCACCGGCCCGGGGCCGGCGCCGAGACATCTTAGTATTCCAGCGGCAGCGTCGCGTTTTCGAGCCACGCCCTGACATCGTGATCATGGATGAGCGGCATCAGCGCCTCGCAGGTGCGGCGATGATAGTCGTTGAACCAGTGCAGTTCGTCATGGGTCAGCAGCTCGGGAATGACGAGGCTGCGGTCGATCGGGCAGAAAGTCAGCGTCTCGAATCCGAGCATAGGCGCATCGCCGCCCTCGATCTCTTCGGCCCCGCGCACGTAGATCAGGTTCTCGATGCGGATGCCGAAGCTGCCGGGCCGGTAATAGCCCGGCTCGTTTGAAAGGATCATGCCGGGCAGCAGTTCCTGCGTCGAAAGCCTGGAGATGCGCTGCGGCCCCTCATGCACCGAAAGATAGGAGCCGACGCCGTGGCCTGTGCCGTGAGCGAAATCGGCGCCGGCCCGCCACAGCGCGATGCGCGCCAGCGGATCGAGATCGCAGCCGCGCGTGCCCTTCGGGAAACGCGCGGTGCTGATGTCTATCATCCCTTTCAGCACCAGCGTGAAGAAGCGCCGATGCTCTTCTGATGCCGCGCCGATGCCGACGGTGCGGGTGATGTCGGTCGTGCCGTTGATATATTGCGCGCCGGAATCGATCAGGAAGAGTTCGCCGGCCTCGATCATCCGGTTGGTCTCGGTCGTCACACGGTAATGCATGATCGCCGCATGTTCGCCGGCTCCCGAAATCGTGTCGAAGGAAATGTCCTTCAGCGGGTTCTGCATGCTCTGGCCGACGCGGGCGCGCGCCGCTTCGAGATGCTCGGCAGCAGCGATCTCGCTGACCGTCCCGGGTTTTGTCTGCGACAGCCAATAGAGGAACTCCACCATCGCCGCACCGTCCTGCAGATGCGCGGCGGCCGAGCCGTTGATCTCGACGTCGTTCTTCACTGCGCGCGGCAACTTGGCGGGATCGGCGCCCTCCACCACTTCGCCGCCCGCCTTGCGGATGATCTCCGCCAGCGCATAGGAGGCGATATCCGGGTCGATCAGCACGCGGCCGCCATCCCTCGAAACGGCAGCCAACCTCTCCTCCAGCGCCGAGGGCGGCAGCTGCGTGCAGATCTGCGCAAGATAGGCCTCCGGCTCGATGCCGGTCTTGCGCTTGTCGAGGAAGATCTCGGCCCGGCCGTCAGCATGGATGATGGCGCGCGCCAGCGGATGCGGCGTGTGCGGCACGTCGGCGCCACGAATATTGAAGGTCCAGGCGACAGAAGAGGGATCGGCGATCAAAACCGCCGCAAGATTCTTCTTCGAAAGATCGGCGGCGATCGTCGCGATCTTCTCTCTCGCCAGCACGCCGGCCTGCGCGACGTTCTGGATGCTGACCGCGCCGAGCGGCTCGGCCGGCCGGTCGCTCCAAAGCCTGTCGAGCGGATTGTGCGGCAGGAAGACCAGCGTGCCGCCGATCTGCGAAAGGGCTCTTTCCAGACGGCGCACCTCGGCACCCGCATGCAGCCAGGGGTCGATGCCGAGCCGCAGGCCGTTGCTGCCGTTTGCCGCAAGCCAGACATGCGGCGGCTCATTGACGAGATCGCCGCCCGAAAAGACCGAACCGTCGACCTGTTCGGCAAGCTGCGTCACATAGCGCCCGTCGACGAAGACGATCGCCTGCGTGCGCAGGATGAGCGCAATGCCTGCGGAACCGGTAAAGCCCGTCAGCCACGCGAGACGCTCGGAACCTGCAGGAACATATTCGCCGTTGAACTCGTCGGCGCGCGGCACGAGGAAGGCGTCGATGCCGAGCGAATCGAAACCGGCCCGCAGCGCCGATACACGATCCCTGCCGAATTGCGGCGTGGAGGAAACCTCGAAAGACTGGAACATGCTGGAAACCCGAATAATTGAGACGAATCCGGTTAATGGGATGCTGGCCATGTTAGCGAAATTTCAACCGATGGGGAGAAAAAGCGACCAAACGAGTCGAAACCTCTGGGGCCGCTCAACATTTTGACAGAACTGTGACGCCAAAAGTTAATTTGGCACGCTTTATGCATTGGCCGCATGGCTCCCATGAGCGAAACCCTCTGCCTCCGCATTTCAGAATAGCTATATAGGCGTCATCGAACGCTTCGCGATGAACCTATAAACAAAGGAATTCTTGAAATGACCGCCTCTCTCTCGCGCTTCGCATATAGCAGCCCGGTGCAGGCTGGCGAACGCCAGACCGTGCGTCACGTGATCGGCGCCCGCCGCCCGCAGAACGAGGACAGCCTCAAGCTGCTCGGCGCCGGCCAGCGGGCCACGCGCCACAAGGGCGCCCTCAGCTACGCGTTCTAAGCCTGAAAGCCAGTCCGTCTCCTCCCTCCCGGACCGGCCTATTGGAATGCAGTAGAGCCCGCTCGAGCGCTCCTCCCCTTGAGCTCGCGGGCATTGACCGGATAGACCGGTCCAAGGCGGTGCCATCGGCACCGCCTTTTTCTTTTGCCGTTTCGGGATGCGACGCATGCCGCCCAAACCGTGCAGCAGTTTGGGGATCACGACATTGCATAAAAACAAGGATCTAACCGCGTCGCATGAATCAAATTCTATGCGACGCGCATTAGGGTCGGTCGAAGTGGATGGTCACCCAGCCGTTGCGCCAGATGGTTCTGACATGGCGAAGCTTCGCGCCGCTATAGGCGGCAATCACCTTCCAGCGTTGCCCGGCAAGGATGCCGGAGAGAATGACCGATCCGCCAGGCGCAAGATGCGTCGCAAGCTTCGGCGCCATGCGGATCAGCGGCCGGGCGAGAATGTTGGCGATGATGAGATCGAAGGGACCGTGCTCGGAAAAGGCCGTTGAATGAAAGCCCGGCGCGGTCCTGGTGACGATGCCCGAGGCGATGCCGTTGCGGCGCACGTTCTCAGCCGCCACCTTCGTCGCGATCGGATCGATGTCGGTCGCAAGCACTGGTATGTTCCTGAGCTTGCGCACCGCAATCGCCAGTACGCCGCTGCCGGTGCCGAGATCGAGCGCGTTGCGGACCGGGCGCGAGCGCACCACGGCATCGATCACCTCGAGGCAGCCCGCCGTCGTGCCATGATGACCGGTACCGAAGGCCTGGCCGGCATCGATCTCGATGGCGATGTCGCCGGAGCGAACCTTGTCGCGGTCATGCGAACCATGCACCAGGAAGCGCCCTGCCCTGACGGGTTTCAGCCCCTCCAGCGATTTCACCACCCAGTCGACATCCGGGATGACTTCCCGCTGCAGCCGGGCATCAGGGAAAGAGGTCCTCAATGCCTCCTCGACGCGGGAATGCACCTCCGCCTCGTCCTCGGCCATCATATAGATCGAGGCTTCCCAGATATCCTTCTTCTCATCGATCTCGGTGGTGCCGATGGCAAAGTCTTCTTCACCGAAGACCGCACTCAGAAGGTCGAGGATCTCTTCGGCCTTGCTTTCGGTCGTCGTCACGTAAAGGCGGATTTCACTCACGATAGGCGGTCTTTCCCGTTTCCGTTGCCCGCCATCGGTCGAGCCAACGCCCCATCACGCTGAAACCATCACCCCTTGCTGACGAGATTCTCCAGCTTCTTTACCGCCGTGTCCGGGTTTTCGCCATAGGCGATCGTTCCGGAAAAGCGCCCGGCCGAATCGAGCAAGAAGACCGAAGCGGTGTGATCCATCGTATAGTCGCCGTTCGGATCCTTCTCGTCGACTGGCACCTTCTTGGCGTAGACGCGGAACCCCTTGATAACCTCGGCGATCTTGTCAGGCGCGCCGGAAATGCCGGTGATGCGCTTGGAAACGTTGGAGACGTATTCGTTCATGATCTCGGGCGTGTCGCGCTCCGGATCGACGGTCACGAAATAGGCCTGCAGCTTGTCGCCCTTCGGATCGACCTTCTCCATCCAGCCGTTCAGCTCGAAAAGCGTCGTCGGGCAGACTTCCGGGCAATGGGTAAAGCCGAAAAACAACGCCGTCGGCTTGCCGCGCAGCGCCTGCTCGGTGATCGGCTGCCCGCTTTGGGAGACCAGGGTGAAGGGAACGCCGAAGGGAGCCTCCGCCACCACATTCCCCGATCTGTTGAGATAGTACGTGAACCCGCCAAGAAACCCGGCAAGTATCAGGACACCGATCCAGACGGCGATGCGGAATGTCTTCATTGGCATGATCCTCGATCCAGGCGGATATGTACCGCCCGCCCCTTGCCCCGCGTGATTATAGGCTCGACCGGACGGGCGCAATTCAACAATATGTTTTCTAACCCGCGATCGATTGTCTCACCGGAGACGACGCCGTGCCCTCGGTCGGATCGGCTAAAAATCGAAAGCAACACGTTTTGATGATGTGTTCTCAGCCGAACAAGCAGTTTCGAGATAGATATCGTTAGCAAAGGCTTAAGCCGTTGTATCTATATTAGCAATCGCGTGCGGCGCTCTTCTGCCGTTCTGACATGATGTCTGCCGCGTGGCGAAAACCCCGGACTCCGCATGAGGGAAGACAAACACGAATCCGAGCGGTTTTCGGAAGGGGTATTTCGTGACCAACTCAGCGGCGCACAAGAGCCTGTCGGCCAGCCAGCGGCTTTCGACGCTCGACGGCGCGGCGTTTCCAGGTTTCGGAACAATGATCGGCGCCGGCTGGTACGAAGCGCTTCGCCAGATCGGCGAAGATGTTTTGCGCATCCATGAACATGTTAAATCAATCGTAACCTCTGCACGCGAACAATCCGTGGGACTGAACGAAATCAATACATCCATCAGCCAGATGGATCAGGTCACGCAGACGAACGCGGTAGGCCATAGGCTCGCCATCGACGCGGCAAACCTGATGCAACTGGTCATGCAGTTCAAGACTGGCGAGGGCATGAGCGCCCGGCAAACGCCGCGAGAGGGACCTGCCGCCTCGCATTCGAGACAATCACCCGCGCGCAGCCTGATCGGTAAAATCGCGGTCGCATTCAACGGCGGCACTGCCGCCAAAGTCATCGCTTCTCCCGTCGGGGACAACTGGGAAGAATTCTGACCATGAACAACAACGCCATCAAGCAGTCGGGCGCTTATCTCGAAATCGTTTCGTTCCACCTGGGCGACCAGGAGTTCTGCATCGACATCATGGCCATCCGCGAAATCCGCGGCTGGGCGCCGGTGACGCCGATGCCGCACACCCCGCCCTATGTGCTGGGTCTCATCAACCTGCGCGGTGCGGTGATCCCCGTCATCGACATGGCCTGCCGCCTCGGCATGAAGATGACCGAGCCCTCCGAGCGCTCGGCGATCATCGTCACCGACATTGCGGGCAAGCTGGTCGGTCTGCTGGTCGAGCAGGTTTCCGACATGATGACCATCAAGAGCGAAGATCTGCAGCCGCCGCCGGAAATCATCCCGGAAGCCCAGCGCGCCTTCTGCCGCGGCATCGTCGCGCTCGAAAAGACCATGGTCTGCTTCTTGAATCTCGACACGGTCATTGCCGACGAACTGACGCAGGCCGCCTGAGGGCTATCCATATCTGGAATTCGAAGGCCCGGCTCGTCCGGGCCTATTTGATTTTGCAATGAGAGAAAAAGGGAAGCAGCGCTCCTTCCAAAAATCTCACCGCAGAAGCCCTATTGCGGCTTCCCATTCTTCCAGACAACGTTCTGCCCATAGAGCGGAATGGTCGAGATCGACATCTTCGCCGAGCCGTCGGTCAGTTCGCGCGAATGGGCGAGATAGATCAGCGTGTCGTTCGTCTTATCGTAGATGCGGTTGACGACCAGCGTCTTCCAGATCAGCGACATGCCCTGGCGGAACACCTCGCTGCCATCCTTGGACAGATCGACACTACCGATCTCGATCGGCCCGGTCTGCCGGCAGGCGATGGAATTATTGGACGGGTCCTCGAACCAGTTGCCGTTCTTGAACCGGTCGATCAAGCTGCGATCGAAATAGGTGACGTGACAGGTGATGCCCTTGACCTCAGGGTCGGAGACCGCCTCGACAATGATGTCGTTGCCGATCCAGTCGACCCCGACCTTGCCGACGACTTCGGCTGAGGCAGCGCCTGCGGAAAGGACGGAGAAGGAAAAGGCGGCGAGGAGAAGATTGCGCAGTCTGGACATGGCGGCTCCCTGAATAATCCACATTTTAGATAAGCATGCACCCATGCTTTGCAAGAAATGGGGCTCGTGGAAGGGATCAGCCTTTCCGGCAGGTACAGGGCTCGTAGGCCCGCGCCGTCAGCCGGCCGGGCCTCATGCCGATCAGCGCCGGTATGGCGTGAACGGCGTTGGCCTTGACGGCTTTCGCCATCTCGATCGCCGCGGCCGCGCAGACCACAGCATCCTCGGCAGCGTTGTGGTGCACGAAACGCAGGCCGAGATGCTCGGCGATCAGGTTCAAACGGTGCGAGAGGAAATGCGGCCAGATTCGCTGGGCCATCTTCAGGCTGCAGAGATAGGTAAGCTCCGGATAGGATTGCCGGTAGAGATCGAGGCTCGCCCGCCAGACGCTGAAATCGAAGGAAGCATTGTGCGCGATCATCGTCGCGCCGCGAAAATCCTCCTCGAACTCGTCCATCACCTCGGGAAACTCGGGCGCGTCCTCGACATGCTCCGGCCGGATGCCATGGATTGCGATGTTCATCCCGGAAAAGCGCATGTCCCGCGGTCGGATCAGTCGCTCTTCGACGCGCGTCACCCTGCCCTCCTCGATCCAGGCAAGGCCGACGGAACAGGCGCTGCCGCGCTGTTCGTTCGCCGTCTCGAAGTCAATCGCGATGGTCTTCAAATCAGCAACCCGAATCGTTTCTTCAGGCACAGGAATACCGCCCCGCTTCCGGCCGCGCAAATTCGACACGACGCATGGTTGACTTTTTAACCCGCATATCGAAACTTGCCGCCATGATCGGTTCCGTGACCATGGCAGCGCTTATCCATCACACCACGACCCTTGAAGGGTACGCGGGAGCGATGGCGCGTTAGCTGCGATCCGATCATCATCCCGAAACCCTGCCGAGGCGAGCAGGGTTTTCGGAAACCGGCTCTCCTCCTGACACCGATGGAGAGCATGAATGTCCGAAAACGAAGAGAATGAACCTCGCGGCCGAGCGCGCCTGCCGGATGGCGTCCTGGTGCGCGCCGTCCGCCTGTCCGATGCGGAGGAGATCACGGATCTCATAAATCTGCCGGGCTACAGGGCCGGCACCTTGAGGCCGCCCTACCAGCGGGTCGAGGAGGTTCGCAAGCACATGGAAAACCCGTCGCCAGGCGCGCTCAACCTCGTCGTCACCCAAAATGGCAAGATCGTCGGCAATGGCGGCCTCAACCGCCTCTCCGGCCGTCGGCAGCACGTCGCCAGTATCGGCATGGGCGTGCATGACGATTTCACCGGCCGCGGCTTCGGACGGATCCTGCTCGGCGCGATGGTCGACGCCGCCGACGACTGGCTTGATATCAAACGGCTGGAACTGACCGTCTACACCGACAACGATGTCGCCATCGGCCTCTACCGGAAATTCGGCTTCGAACGGGAAGGCCTGCTAAGGGCCTTCGGCTTTCGATCCGGGGAGTATGTCGACGCCTATACGATGGCGCGGCTCAGGCTATGAGCAAACGGGCTGGCGGCTTGCCGTCAGCCCCTCACCCGCTGATCAGTGCCAGCCATTCGTCCTCGTCCATCGTCTGCACGCCAAGCTCGCGTGCCTTGTCGAGCTTGGAGCCAGCACCTGGGCCGGCGACGACGATGTCGGTCTTCTTGGAGACCGATCCCGCCACCTTGGCGCCGAGGCTTTCCGCCCTCGCCTTCGCCTCGTCGCGGGTAAACTTTTCCAGCGAGCCGGTGAAAACCACGGTCTTGCCGGCGACCGGGCTGCCCGCCGTCACCGGCTGCTCGGCCTCCTCGGGCGTCACCTCCTCGATAAGCCGGGTGATCACCTCGACATTGCGCGGCTCCTTGTAGAATTCGACGATAGCCCGTGCCACGACCTCGCCGATGCCCTCTATGGCGTTGAGATCGTTCCATGCGTCGCCGGCAAGCGTCTCGGCCTCCCTCATCGCCGTCTCAAAGGCGGCATAGGTGCCATAGGAGCGCGCCAGCAGCTTCGCCGTGGTCTCGCCGACATGACGGATGCCGAGCGCGTAGATGAAGCGGTGGAGCGCAATGCTGCGCCGTTCGTTGATCGCCGCATAGAGCTTGCCGACGCTGACCTTGCCGAAACCGTCAATATTCTCCAGCTTGGTCAGCGATTGCTGCTGACGCTTCTCCAGCGTGAAGATATCGGGCGCGGTGCGGATCTGCAGCGACGCGTCCTCGTTTTCGAAGAAGAAGTCGATCTGCTTCGAACCGAGCCCTTCAATATCGAAAGCGTTGCGCGAAACGAAGTGCTTCAAATGCTCCGTCGCCTGCGCCCGGCAGATGAAGCCACCGGTGCAGCGGCGCACCGAATCCATCTTGCCGGTCTTCTCGTTGACCTCGCGCACGGCATGCGAACCGCAGACCGGGCATGTCTTCGGGAATTCATATGGCCGGGCGTCGGCCGCGCGTTTTTCCATCACCACATCGAGGATCTGCGGAATGACGTCGCCGGCGCGCTGGACGATGACGGTATCGCCTTCGCGGATATCGTGTTCCTCCGGTCGGATGCGCTCGCCGCTATTGCCGATACCCTTGATGTAATCCTCGTTGTGCAGCGTCGCATTGGTGACGACGACGCCGCCAACCGTGATCGGCTTCAGCCGCGCCACCGGCGTCAACGCCCCGGTGCGGCCGACTTGGATCTCGACCTTCTCGACCTCGGTGAAGGCCTGCTCCGCCGGAAACTTGTGCGCCGTCGCCCAGCGCGGCGAACGCGAGCGGAAGCCGAGACGAGCCTGCAGCTCGAGACTGTCGACCTTATAAACGACGCCGTCGATGTCGTAGTCGAGATCGGGGCGCTCGAGGCCGATCTCGTCATAATGCGCCAGGATGTCGGCGACCGAGTTCAACCGCTTCATCAGCGGATTGACCGGAAAACCCCAGTCCTTGAAGGTCTGAACCATACTGAACTGTGTGTCGGCGGGCATCTCCGACATCTCGCCCCAGGCATAAGCGAAGAATTTCAGCTTGCGGCTCGCCGTCACCTTGGCGTCGAGTTGGCGCAACGATCCGGCCGCGGTGTTGCGCGGATTGACATAGGTCTGCTTGCCCTCCGCCTCCATCTGCCGGTTCAGCGCCAGGAAATCGCTCTTGGCCATATAGACTTCACCGCGGATCTCCACGACCGCGGGCACGCCCTTCGGCAGCTCGTTGGGGATCTCGGCGATAGTCCGGATGTTGGCGGTGACGTTCTCCCCCGTCGTGCCGTCGCCACGCGTTGCAGCCGTCACCAGCCTGCCGTTCTCGTAACGGATCGACATTGAGAGACCGTCGATCTTCGGCTCGGCGGTAAAGGCGATCGACTGGTCGGGCAGCCGGCCGAGGAAGCGATAGACGCCGGCGACGAAATCCTGCACGTCCTCCTGCGAGAAAGTGTTGTCGAGCGACAGCATCGGCCGCGCGTGGATGACGGGCGAGAAGGTGACGGAGGGCGCTGCACCGACATGCCGCGATGGGCTGTCTTCGCGGATCAACTCGGGAAAGCGCGCCTCGAGCGCATCATTGCGGCGCTTCAGCGCGTCGTAATCGGCATCCGAAATCTCCGGCCGGTCCTTGCCGTGATAGAGCGCATCGTGATGTGCGATCTCCTTTGCCAGCCGTTCGAGCTCGGCGGCAGCCTCTTCGATCGTCAACGTGTCG
This sequence comes from Rhizobium leguminosarum bv. viciae USDA 2370, assembly GCF_002008365.1. GTDB lineage: Bacteria > Pseudomonadota > Alphaproteobacteria > Rhizobiales > Rhizobiaceae > Rhizobium > Rhizobium leguminosarum. The sequence continues at coordinate 643,063 of NZ_MRDL01000036.1, read as the reverse complement.
ACGGCGGAACCTTCGGTGGACATGGAACATCACTCCAGAGAATCTGGTCAGAAATCTGGATTGTTTTTAGAGCAAAATTTCTGGATGAAAAGGGAGACCACATATCCTGCGAAAGGAAGGTCGGCTGCCCGGCCTATTCCCAATCCCTGGCATTGCGCAGCCGGATGCCGCTGACATGCAGGCCGGTGTTCCGGAGGCTCTTCAACGGCTGCAAGCTATCGACCACCCTGAGCTCCACGCCGCGCGGCGCAAACTCCCGGTCGAGCCGCGAGATGGCGGCGCGCTCGGTGGGAACAACGCGTCTGCGGGCCACCCACATGCCCGCATCATCCAGATTCTCGAAGCCCTCAGTCGGCAGCTCATAACGGTGGATCGTCTCCGCTTCGAGCCTTTCCAGCCAATGACGCTCGGCGTAGGCGACGGCGCGCCAGTCGCCGAGCCAGTGCCGCCGCTCCGTCTCCAGCGTCTCGGGTTTCGCCCATATCAGGATGCGGGGGCAGTCACGCGGAAAGAGATACATAAAGTCATGATCGGCATCGATCGCCCAGACGAGCGGACCGTTCAGCCATTCCCGGCCGGGCGCGCGGGCGGAGGGAATGCGAACCGGGCGCGGTTCGAACGCTACTATACCGGGATCGTCGCTGAAATGGAAAAGTCGCATGGCTTGAGCTCGCCGCCGATCCGGAAGCTTCAGCGCATATCGCTATGCGCGGTGATTGTCATCCCGCCGGCCCGGGCAGAAAGAACGTCGGAAGAAAAATCAGCCGTTGCCGGCAAGCAGCCGCTTCGCCGCCGCCCTCGCCTCTTCGGTCACCGAAGCCCCGGCCAGCATACGGGCGATCTCCTCCGTGCGGTCCTTCTGCGCCATCGTCGCGACGCGCGTGGCGATCTTTTCCGAACCGTCGGCCACCGGCCCCTTGGAGATTAAGAGATGCGTGGCGGCCCGTGCCGCGACCTGCGGCGCATGCGTAACCGACAGCACCTGCACCCGCTCAGAGAGCCGCTTCAGTCGCTGGCCGATCGCATCGGCCACCGCACCGCCGACGCCGGTATCGATTTCGTCGAAGACCAGCGTCGGGGCCGATCCGCGATCGGCGAGCGCCACCTTCAGCGCCAGCAGGAAACGCGAGAGTTCGCCGCCCGAAGCGACCTTCATGATCGAGCCCGGCCGCGTGCCCGGATTGGTCTGAACATGGAACTCGACGACGTCGATGCCTTCGGCCGCCGCCTCCCCCGCATCCGTGCTGATCTCGACCATGAAACGGGCCCGTTCGAGCTTCAGCGCCGGCAGCTCGGCCATGACAGCCGCAGCCAGTGCGGTGCCGGCATGATGACGCTTGTCGGATAGCGAGCGTGCCGCCGCATCGTAATTTTCCCGCGCCAGGCCAACCTCGGCTTCGAGCCGCGCAAGCCGCTCCTCGCCCGCGTCGAGATCGGCAAGATCGGCGATCATGCGCACGGCAAGCGCCGGCAGTTCGGTGACGGGAACGGAATATTTGCGCGAGGCGGCCCTGAGCGCGAAAAGCCGCTCTTCCACCCGCTCCAGCTCTCTCGGATCGTATTCGGTCTTGCGGAGTGCCGTCTCGACTTCCATCTGCGCGTTGGAAAGCTGATCGAGCGCGGCATCGAGCAGCGTCACGGTGTCTTCGAGCAGTCCCGGCGCCTCATGGCTCTTACGCTCCAGCCGGCGCACCAGCGAGGCGATATGGGGCACCGGCGAGGCATTGCCGTTCAGGAATTCGGACGCCTCGGCGATATCGCCGGCGATTCGCTCGGCCTTCATCATCTTCTGCCGGCGATCGGCGAGCTCTTCCTCCTCGCCATCCTGCGGCGAGAGCTTCTCGAGTTCCTCGACCGACGAGCGCAGGTAGTCGGCTTCGCGCGCCGCGCTTTCCACCTTCTCCCGGTGCTTCTTCAGCGTCCGCTCGCTGTCGCGCCACAGCCGATAGAGCCTGGAGACCTCTGAAACCTCGTCGGTGAGGCCGGCGAAGGCATCGAGCAGGGTGCGGTGGGCATTGGTGTCGACAAGGGCGCGATCGTCGTGCTGTCCATGGATTTCAACCAGCATCTGCCCGGCCTGGCGCATCAGCTGCACGCTGACCGGCTGGTCGTTGACATAGGCTTTGGTGCGCCCGTCCGCCGATTGCTGGCGGCGGAAAATCAGGTCGCCCTCGTCGTCGATGCCATTTTCACGCAGGAGTATGCGGGCGCCATGTTCCATGCCAACGTCGAACACCGCCGTCACCTGGCCCTTATCCTCGCCATGGCGCACCAGGTCGCCGTCGCCGCGCCCACCGAGCGCCAACGACAGGCTGTCGAGCAGGATGGATTTGCCCGCCCCGGTCTCGCCCGTCAGCACGGAGAGGCCGGTCTCGAAGGCAAGATCCAGCCGCTCGATCAGGACGATATCGCGGATCGAAAGCTGGATCAGCATTGGCCTCAGGAACCGAGAAGAAGTTTCTTGCCCGCTGCTGCGATCCACGAGCCCTTGTTTTCACGCGGCTCGGCACCGCCGCTCTGCAGCAGCTTGTAGGAATCAGCATACCACTGGCTGTCGGGGTAATTGTGACCGAGAACGGCAGCGGCTGTCTGCGCCTCGTCGACGATGCCCATGGAGTAATAAGCTTCGACGAGACGCGCTAAGGCCTCTTCGATCTGGTTCGTATTCGGATATTTCTCGACGACGATGCGGAAGCGCGAGATCGCGGCGAGATATTCCTTCCGCTCCATGTAGTAGCGGCCGATCTGCATTTCCTTGCCGGCGAGCTGGTCGCGCGCAAAGCGGATCTTGGCCTGTGCGTCGTCGACATATTCGGAGTTCGGATAGTTGTCGATGACGGCCTGCATCGCCTCGATCGTCTTGGCCGAGGCGCGCTGGTCTTGCGTCACGTCGACGATCTGCTTGGAATAGGTGAGACCGATGAGATACTGCACATAGGCAGCGTCCTGGGACTTCGGATATTGCGACATGTAGCGGTTGCCTGATGCAAGCGCATCGTCCAAACGGCCTTGGCGGTATTTGACGAAGGTGCTCATCACAAGCGCCTTGCGCGCCCATTCGGAGAACGGGTTTTCGCGGTCGATCGCGTCGAACTTGCGCGCCGCTTCCGCCATGTTGCCGGCCTTCATATTGGCAAGACCCTGGGTGTAGAGCACGTCAGGCGGATCGGTTTCGAGACCGAGCTTGGTGATGTCGATGTCGGGATCCGACTGGCAACCGGAGATCGAGGCGCCTGCGCTGAGCACCAGAAGCGATGCGAACAAAGCGCGCGCTGTCTTCATCATACCTTCAGATCCTGCATAACCCATTCGAAAGAACCCCACTGCTGCCGCTCTCTCCACGGCAGCCACGCCTCGCTGGCGTTTCTAGCCACAAATGTGCATCAAGAGCAACGCAATGATAAGGCATTAACGCATTTTTGTGGCAGCAGCCGCAGAATGATCGGCTTTTCAACTTCTTCCCGACCTGTGGCGGCCAAGCATCGGTCTATTGCCGCAGACATGGCCGGACATAAAAAAACCGCCTCCGGGAAAGAGGCGGCCTGGTCTTGAGAATATGCTGGAGGTCATGCCGACCAGGGAGCGAATTCCGCAGCGCTGACTGCAATCAGTTCGCGGGCAGCGACACGCTGGCGCGGCGTCGACGTCTCCACAACCTCGTAGGCGGAGGGATCGGCGAGCAGCGCCTTCAGCGCATTGGCATTCATCTTGTGACCGCCGCGATAGGAACGGTAGCAACCGATGAACTGGACACCGGCAAGCGACAGATCGCCGACGGCATCGAGCGTCTTGTGGCGGACGAATTCATCCTTGGCGTAACGCAGCCCTTCGACGTTGATGACGGTGTTGTCGTCCGAGATGACGACGGAATTTTCAAGCGAGGAGCCGAGCGCATGGCCCGACGCCCAGAGGCGCTCGACATCGCGCATGAACCCGAAGGTGCGGGCGCGGGAAAGCTCGGCCTTGAAGACGGCGGCGGTCATGTCACCGGCCCACTTCTGCCGGCCGATCAGCGGGCAGTCGAAATCGATCTCGACTTCGAAGCGCGTACCGTCATAGGGGCGGAATTCGCTCCAGGAGCCGCCATGCTCGATCCGCACCGGCTTGGTGATACGGATATAGCGGCGCTTGACGCCGAGCGAGACGAGACCGACCTGCTCGATCGCCTCAACGAAGGGCAGCGAGCTGCCGTCCATGATCGGCATTTCGGAGCCCTGCACTTCGATCACCACATTGTCGAGGCCGAGCGCATAGACGGCGGCCATGACATGCTCGATCGTCGCGACCGAATGGGCGGGAGAGAAGCCGAGGACTGTGCAGAGGTCGGTATTGCCGACCTGCGAGGAGACGGCCTTCAGTTCGGTGATGTCGCCATTGTCATGCAGGCGCTGGAAAATGACGCCGGTGTCCGATTCGGCCGGGTTCAGGGTGATCGAGACGTTAGCGCCCGAATGCACCCCGATGCCCGAAAGCGTCACCGGACGCGATACCGTCGTTTGAAAACCCAGCAAGCCAATTGCCATAAATTCTGCCTTTATTCTTCCGTACCGGCGGTCTGTCCGATCGGCACGGTCATCGTTCATTCTGCACAAGGAGCCTGTCGAAAGGTCTCCTAGTGCAGTTTCCTTGCACCATACTTACGTGCGCCGGCGCTCCAATCCAAATCACTGTTTCTTTCGCTTTGTTACGAAGTCACGCAATTGAAATTGCTCGCGAATCACGGGCTGAAAAACAGCAATGCCCGGGACCTTGATCCCGGGCATGAACGGTGCCGAAGCACGCACTCAATTCGACTGGCGACGCAGGAATGCCGGGATTTCCAGCTGGTCGTCTTCCTGCATCATCCGGGCCTGCGGAACTGCCCGGCCCTGGTCGTCGAGATTGCCGCGACGCGGTGCGTAGAGGCTTGCCTCAGGCGACAGCGGACGGCGTTGCTGCGAAGCGGCCGGCGGTGCGGCGGTCATATCGGCGGCAACGGCGTCGTCGTCGCGGCGGCCAAGCGAATTGGTGATTCGCTTGAGCAGGCCCATCGGACCGCGCTCCTCCGCCGCATGCGCGGAAGCCGGCTGCGTGCGGTGGTCGAGTTCGGCCTGGACGACCGGCGGGAAATCCTCGACCTTCGGCATGCGCACCGGTTCGGGCGCCTGGCGGATGGTCGGCTCCTGCCGGACCGGCTGCTGCTGAACCGGCTGGCTTATGACAGGGCTCATGACAGGCGCCGGAGCCTGCTGCTGCACCGGGGCCGGACGCATTGCCGGAGCTTCCGGTGCAGGCGCGAAGATCTTGCTCTGCGGACGGAAGGTTTCCTGCTGTACTACGGGCTGCTGCAGCGGTGCGGCAGCCCGCGGGGCCGGAATTTCGAGCTCGCGTTCCATCTCGGCTTCGCGGATGGTCTGCGCGATCGGATCCATGGCCTTCGGTGCCTGCATCACGGGGGCAGGCTGAACTGCGGCCGCTGCCGGAGCAACAGCCGCGGAGGGACGGATAGCGGGCCTTGCTGCCGGCTGGAGGTTCCGCTCGGCGGCTTCGTTCATCGCCCGGTCGATGCCGGTTGCGACGACCGAGACACGGATGATGCCTTCGAGCGATTCGTCGAAGGTGGCGCCGAGGATGATGTTGGCGTCAGGATCGACTTCCTCGCGGATGCGGGTCGCGGCTTCGTCGACTTCGAAGAGGGTGAGGTCGCGACCGCCGGTGATGGAGATCAGCAACCCTTGGGCGCCCTTCATCGAGGTTTCGTCGAGCAGCGGGTTGGCGATCGCAGCCTCTGCTGCCTGCAGCGCTCGGCCGGAGCCGGAGGCTTCGCCGGTGCCCATCATCGCGCGGCCCATTTCGCGCATCACCGAGCGGACGTCGGCGAAGTCGAGGTTGATCAGGCCTTCCTTAACCATCAGGTCGGTGATGCAGGCAACGCCCGAATAGAGAACCTGGTCGGCCATGGCGAAGGCATCGGCGAAGGTCGTCTTGTCGTTGGCAATGCGGAAGAGGTTCTGGTTCGGAATGACGATCAGCGTATCGACAGACTTCTGCAGTTCCTGGATGCCCATCTCGGCCAGACGCATGCGGCGCCCGCCTTCGAAATGGAACGGCTTGGTGACGACGCCGACCGTCAGGATGCCCTTGTTGCGGGCCGCCTGCGCGACAACGGGCGCAGCGCCCGTGCCGGTGCCGCCGCCCATGCCGGCGGTGACGAAGCACATATGCGTGCCGCTCAGGTGATCGACGATCTCGTCGATGCACTCCTCGGCGGCCGCGCGGCCGACTTCCGGCTGCGAGCCGGCACCGAGGCCTTCGGTGACGTTGACGCCGAGCTGGATGATGCGCTCAGCCTTCGTCATCGTCAGCGCCTGCGCATCCGTGTTGGCGACGACGAAGTCGACGCCCTGGAGGCCGGCGGTGATCATGTTGTTGACGGCATTGCCGCCACCGCCGCCAACGCCGAACACGGTGATGCGCGGCTTCAGCTCTGTGATGTCAGGCTTTTGCAGCTTGATGGTCATGGTACCTGTTCCTTCTCTCTCTGGCCGCATCGCCACGCCGGCCAATTACTCAATTTCAGAAACTTTCCTTCAGCCACTGGCCCATGCGGGCTATGCGGCTGTTATTTCCTCCAAGCGACATGAGCAGACCGCTCTGTGACGCATGTGTCTCCATGTCCGCGACCTGCGGATAAATCATCAGGCCGACGGCCGTCGAAAAGGCCGGACCCTTGGCAGCCGTCGGCAGCCCCGAGACGCCCATCGGACGGCCGATGCGGACGTTGCGGGCAAGGATGCGCCGCGCCACGTCGGCAAGGCCGGTCAACTGGCTCGCCCCGCCGGTCAGCACGACACGCTTGCCGACGATCGGGCTGAAGCCTGAGCGCTGGATACGGTCGCGGATCAGTTCCATCGTCTCCTCGATTCGGGCCGACACGATGCGCGAAACCAGTGCCCGCGGCACCTGCGACGGCTGGTCGCGATCGTCCTCGCCGATCGGCGGGATCGAGATCAGCTCGCGCTCGTCGGAGGAATTCGAAAGCGCCGAGGCATGCACGACCTTCAGCCGCTCCGCATCCTCGATGCGGGTCGAAAGGCCGCGCGCCAGGTCGGTGGTGACGTGATGGCCGCCGAGGCCGACGGCGTCCGTATGAACGAGCTTGCCCTCGGCAAAGACCGAGATCGTCGTCGTGCCGCCGCCCATGTCGATCGCCGCGCAGCCGAGTTCGACCTCGTCGTCGACGAGAGCTGCAAGACCCGATGCATAGGGCGTGGCGACGATGCCCTCGACCGACAGATGCGCACGATTGACGCTGAGTTCGAGGTTCTTCAGCGCCGAGCGCTCCGCCGTCACCACATGCATGTCGACGCCGAGCGCATCGCCATACATCGCCAGCGGATCGCGGATGCCGCGCTCGCCGTCGAGCGAGAAGCCGGTCGCCAGCGAATGCAGCACCGAACGGTCCTGGCGCAGCGACTGCTGGCAAGCGGCCGACAGCACCTTCTTCAGATCGTTGAGCTCTACTTCCTGGCCGCCGAGATCGATCGTCGCGGTGTAGATGTCGCTGCCAAGCCGGCCAGCCGTCAGGTTGACGATCAGGCTCTCGACGGTCAGTCCCGCCATGCGCTCCGCCGCGTCGACTGCAAGGCGGATGACGCCTTCCAGCGCGTCGAGATCGGCAATCACGCCGGTCTTGATGCCGCGGGAACGCTGGTGGCCGATGCCGATGATCTCGATATTGTGCGTGCGACCCGGCAGGATCTGGCTTTCCTCGCGCGGCGTCAGCCGGCCGATCATGCAGACGACTTTGGTCGAGCCGATGTCGAGCACCGAAACGACATGTGACCGCTTCGACGAAAGCGGCTTCAGGCGCGGTAATCCGAAATGGGATGAACCGAACAAGCTCATATATTTTGCCCCGCCTTCTTCAATTCTTTCGTACGCTCCGTCACCGCCGTCTGCCTGCGGACCGCCGCCTCCGGCGTCAGCTGGATGGCGGTTCTGTCGGACAGTCGGAGATCGACTGCGGCAATGTCCCGCTCCAGGAGTTGGTGCTCCTTGTCGAACTTCGAAAGCGTCGCCAGTGCCTGGTCGATGCCATCTTCCGGCAGCTTGACGACGACGCCATTGTCCATGTGCAGGTCCCAGCGACGGCCTGATATCCAGACATAGGCCTTCACGCGGGCCTTCACGTCGGGCCACTTCGAGAAGGCGTCGTCGAGCGAAGCCGCCGCCGTTTCGGCATCGCGGCCGACGACGAGCGGCAGCGCCGAAAACTTGTTGTCGCGCAGCGGCGCAATGACGCTGCCGTTCTTCTCGATCAGGGAAAGCTCCTGCCCGTGCTGCCAGATCGCATAGGCCTGGCGCTCCTTGAGCTTCACCTCGATCGTTTTCGGATAGATCTTGCGGACCTCGACACTTTCGACCCAGGGAAGATGCGCGATCTTCCGGCGGGCGGCATCGACGTCGAGGGCCACCAGCGAGGTCGTGCCGTCAAGGCCGATCAGCTGCAGGATCTCGATTTCGGAGGTCTCCGAATTGCCGGAGACCTTGACGTCCTCGATCGCAAAACCCGCCGCCGTCGTCGTCGCCTGCGCGACAGCTTCGGTGTGGCCGCCAAGCGACATACCGTAAAACCCCGTCGCAGCCAGGAAGGCGAGCGCCGAGACCGTGCCCGTATGAACAGGAATATGGATACGGCCGCTGCAGAGGCTGATCAGGAAGCGCGTGACGCGGCGCAGTGGACGCGGCAGCACGAACCGCTCTTCGGCTTCCATGATCGGAAGCACGGCATGATGGCTGGGGCGCCCAATCCTCTTGACTGTCAACGCAAACAAGACGCGTCCTCCACCATCCACCGGAGAAACTGACCAAACGAATAGCCGGCATGACCGGCCATTTCGGGCACGAGCGAGGTTGGGGTCATACCTGGCTGGGTATTGACCTCCAGCCAGATGATTTCGCCGTCTTCGGAGAAACGATCGTCGTAACGAAAGTCGGACCGACTGACGCCGCGACAACCGATTGCCTGATGCGCCCTTAGGGACAATGTTTGTATTTTTTGGTAAATATTCGGTGAAATTTTCGCCGGGATGACGTGTTTTGAACCGCCCGCCGCATACTTGGAGTCGTAATCATAAAAATTGTGTCCCTGCGGCACCACTTCCGTGACGCCGAGCGGCGTTTCGCCCATGACACCGCAGGTGAGCTCGCGACCGTAAACATAGCGCTCGACGATCACCTCCTCGCCGTAACGCCACTCGGGCGAGCTGACGATCTGTGGCGGATGCGCCTGATCTTCCGTGACGATGACGACGCCGAAGCTCGACCCCTCGCGGACGGGCTTCACCACATAGGGCGGCTTCATCGGATGCGTCGAGGGAAAGGCGAAACGGTTGACCACCTGCGATTCGGCGACCGGAATGCCGGCGGCAGCAGCGACACGCTTCGCCTTGGCCTTGTCCATCGCCAGCGCCGAGGCAAGCACGCCCGAATGCGTATAGGGGATTTCGAGATATTCGAGGATGCCCTGAATAGTGCCGTCCTCGCCGAACGGGCCGTGAAGCGCATTGAAGACGACATCGGGTTTCAGCGCGGCAAGTTTCTCGGAAACGTCGCGCGCCACGTCGATGCGCGTCACGTCGAAGCCTTCCGCCTCGAGGGCTTCTGCGCAAGCCTTTCCCGAGGAAAGGCTGACGGGCCTTTCCGAGGAAAATCCGCCCATCAGGACAGCGACATGCTTGCGACTCATCAACACCCCCAAAAATAACTTTCATTTTCGAAATCGACGCTTGCGCGAAGCTGTCTGCGCCGTTTCAGGCCTTTGTCCGACCTGGGTGCATTAGAGCATCATTATGGTTAATGAAGTGTTTACTTTCGTTAACTCCATGTTGCCGCGCCCATGATTTTTTAACCTTCGCGTCTTCGGGAGTGTCGGAGCGAAGGTGCCCATCGTTCCGTGGAAACAGAAATGCCCGCGCGGAAAAACCGCGCGGGCTCAATGGGATAGTTCGATGTCCTGTAGTCAGTCGGCGTCGTCGAGGAATTTCCAGACGAGTCCGCCAAGCGCCCCACCCGCAAGCGGCGCAATCCAGAACAGCCAGAGCTGCTGCAGCGCCCAGCCGCCGACGAAAAGCGCCTGGCCGGTGGAACGCGCCGGATTGACCGAGGTGTTCGTCACGGGGACAGAAACGAGATGGATCAGCGTCAGTCCGAGGCCGATAGCAAGCGGCGCGAAGCCGGCAGGCACCCGGCTGCTGGTCGATCCCAGGATGATGATCAGGAAGAACATGGTCAGCAGCACTTCGATCAGCAGCGCCGAAAGCAGTGAATAACCGCCCGGAGAATGATCGCCATATCCGTTGGCGGCAAAGCCGCCGAGTTCGAAACCCGCCTTGCCGCTGGCGATGAGATAAAGCAGCGCCGCCGCGGCGACGGCGCCGACAACCTGCGCGACGACATAGGGAACGAGACGCGCCGCCGGAAACCGGCCGGCAACCGTAAGGCCAAGCGAGACGGCGGGATTGAAATGACCGCCTGAGATGCCGCCCACGGCATAGGCCATGGTGAGCACCGTCAGACCGAACGCAAAGGCCACGCCGACAAAACCGATCCCAAGCTCGGGATAGGCCGCGGCCAGCACGGCGCTGCCGCATCCGCCGAAGACCAGCCAGAACGTGCCGAGAAACTCGGCAACTAGACTCTTTTGCATGCGCGCCTCCTTAACCTCAACCAAGAGTTTAAGTGAATCCGTTACAATTCGATTCCGGTCAAGCGCGCGGACATTGCCGCGGCAAGCTTCACGCAAGGATCGAGAAGCGGGTGGAGATGCGGTACCTGCGGCGCAAGGAGACGTTTTCTCAGGCCTGAAATTGCGTTAAGACCCGCCGGCCTCCCAAGGCGATTCATAAAAATACTGATTGGATTGAAAATGACAGACGCGATCTCCGCATCGCCGACTCCTGCCTCGAACAGCGCGCAAGTCAATTCCCCGGCTCGCGTCCTCATCGCCAGCCTTGTCGGCACCACCATCGAATTCTTTGACTTCTACGTCTATGCGACGGCAGCCGTCCTCGTCTTCCCGCATCTCTTCTTCCCGGCAAGCGATTCGAACGCCGCAACGCTGCAGTCGCTCGTCACTTTCTCGATCGCCTTCTTCGCCCGCCCCATCGGCGCCGTGGTGTTCGGTCATTTCGGCGATCGCATCGGCCGTAAGGCGACGCTCGTCGCCGCGCTGATGACGATGGGGCTTTCGACCGTCTTGATCGGCATGCTGCCAGGCTATGATGCGATCGGCATCGCCGCGCCGCTATTGCTGGCGCTTTGCCGCTTCGGTCAGGGCCTCGGCCTCGGCGGCGAATGGGGCGGCGCCGTCCTGCTTGCCACCGAAAACGCTCCTCCCGGCAAGCGCAGCTGGTACGCCATGTTCCCGCAGCTCGGCGCGCCGATCGGCTTCATCCTTTCCTCCGGCTTCTTCCTCATCCTGGCGGAAACGATGAGCAACGAGGATTTCCTCGACTATGGATGGCGCATTCCCTTCATCGCCAGCCTCGCCCTCGTCGCCGTCGGCCTCTATGTCCGGCTGAAGATTGCCGAGACGCCGGAATTCCGCAAAGCCGTCGAAAAGCACGAGCGCGTCGCCGTGCCGATCGAGGTGGTCTTCCGCGGTCATCTGCGCAGCCTGATCCTCGGCACCTTCATTGCCGTCGCGACCTTCGTGCTGTTCTACCTCATGACGGTCTTCACGCTCTCCTGGGGAACGACACCCTTGGAAAGGGGTGGGCTCGGTTATACGAGAGAACAGTTTCTGGTCGTCCAGCTTGTCGGCGTCGTCTTCTTCGGCCTGACGATCCCGCTCTCCGGCTGGCTCTCCGATCTCTATTCGCGCCGCACCATCCTGACGCTGACGACGATTGCCATCGCGATCTTCGGCTTCTTCTACGCAACGCTGTTGACCAGCGGTCTCACAGGCGCCTTCCTGTGCTCGATCATCGGCCTCGCCTTGATGGGCTTCACCTACGGTCCGATCGGCGCTGCCCTTGCCGCGCCCTTCCCGACCATGGTGCGCTACACCGGCGCCTCTATGACCTTCAATCTGGGTGGCATCTTCGGCGCCTCGCTCGCTCCTTATATCGCCACCTGGCTCGCCACCCATTACAGCCTCGACTATGTCGGCTACTACCTCGCCGCCTCGGCGGTGATCTCGCTGGTCTGCATCCGGCTGTCGGGCCGCGAGGAAGTCTGAACCTCGAGTAGCAAGTCAACAACAAGCCGCGACGGCCACCGTCGCGGCTTTTTTATTGATGCCGTGAGCACTTCCGGTTAACCGGAACACTCACGGCAAAACGGGGAACAGATCATGCGATGCCTCATTACCGGCGCAGCCGGCTTTGTCGGTGGGCCTCTCGTCGAAAGACTGCACGGAGAGCGGATATGCGAGCTTGTGGTGACGACGCGATCTGCAACCGCCAGCTTCCCGACATCTGTGCGGCATTTCCCCATTGAGATAACAAGCGAAACCGATTGGACAGCGGCTCTCGAGGGTATTGATGTCATCGTCCATCTCGCCGCTCGTGTTCACATCATGAACGACCGCGCAGCCGATCCGCTTGCGGAATTTCGTCGGATCAACACCGCCGCCACCTTGAACCTCGCCGAGCAGGCCGCCCGCGCGGGCGTAAAAAGGTTCGTCTTCATCAGCAGCATCAAGGTCAATGGTGAGGAGAACGATCGGCCCTTCCGGCACGACGATACGCCAATGCCGATCGATCCCTATGGCATCTCGAAGCTGGAAACTGAAATCGGGCTGCGTGAAATCGCCGCCCGAACAGGCATGGAGGTCGTCGTCATTCGCCCGCCGCTCGTCTATGGACCCGGTGCGAGGGGCAATTTCGCCCTGCTCGTCGGACTTGTCCGGAAGAGGATACCGCTCCCCTTCGCGTCGCTGAAGAACCGCCGAACACTGGTCGCGCTTCCAAATCTCATCGATCTGATCATCACCGCGATGAAGCATCCCGGCGCAGCCGGCGAGACCTTTCTCGCAGGCGATGGAGAAGACCTTTCGACTCCAGGGCTTATTGAAGGGATTGCCGCAGGGCTGGGTGTCAAACCGATGCTGCTCCCCTTTCCCCCCGCCTTGTTGCAGATGGGCGCGAGAGTCACGGGAAAGGACGCCGTCTTCCAACGTCTTTGTGGCTCCCTCCAGGTCGACATATCCCGTGCCCGCGACGTGCTTGGCTGGTCGCCCCTGGTCACGCCGCGCGAAGGCCTGAAGCTTGCGGTGAAGTAACCGTTACTCGCTCGTCACACCCTGAAACGGGTGCACCTCACGGCCGGGCATGAAGACGCCGAGACGTTTGATTTCCCATTCGAGCTTGATGCCGTCTTTTTCGAAGACCTCGCGGCGCACCTGTTCGCCGAGATATTCGAGGTCGTAGCCGGTCGCCTGCCCCATGTTGATCATGAAATTGCAGTGCAGCGACGACATCTGCGCTCCGCCGATGACGAGGCCGCGGCAGCCTGCCTCGTCGATCAGTTTCCAGGCCGAATGGCCGGCGGGGTTCTTGAAGGTCGACCCGCCGGTCTTTTCACGCACCGGCTGCACCGTCTCGCGATGATTGCGCACGGCGTCCATCTCGGCGCGGATCTGCGCGCGCTCTTCCGGATAGCCCTCGAACAGCACGGAGGTGAAGATCAGATCTGTCGATGCGGTCGAATGCCGGTAGGAATAGCCCATCTCGGCATTGGAAAGCACATGCTTGTCGCCCTTGCGGTCGACCGCATGGACTTCGATCAGCCGCTCGCGCGTCTCCACGCCATTGGCCCCGGCATTCATGCGCGCCGCGCCACCGATGCCACCGGGAATGCCGTAGAAGAAATGGAAGCCGCCGATGCCGTTGTCCATCGCCATCGCCGCCACATGTTTGTCAGGGCAGATGGCGCCGGCCAGGATGCGGTTTTCGCCGGCAAGTTCGACGAAGCCGAACCCCTTGGCCGACAGGCGCAGCACGACGCCGGGAATGCCGCCATCGCGCACCAGAATGTTGGAGCCGACGCCGACCACCGTCAGCGGCACCTCTTCCGGCAATATCTTCAGGAAGGCGATGAGATCGTCGATGTCATGCGGCTGGAACATCAGCTCGGCCAGGCCGCCGGCCCTGAACCAGGTGACGCGGTCCATCGGGGCATCCGGCGTGATACGGCCGCGGATATCCTTTACACCCTCTCCGAGAGACGCGAGAAGCTTTTCCCCATTCACCTGTTTCATACGGACTTTCCCGATAGGCCTTCCAGTTGCTTGGGCAGCGCCGCTGCCCAGGATGTGATGCTCCCAGCCCCCAACAGAACCACGAAATCGCCAGGCTTTGCAACCTCCGCGACCATCTGCGGCAAAAGCTCCGCCGAGGTGAGAAAGCGGGCGTCGCGATGGCCGCCGGATTTTATGCGCGAAACCAGCGACACGGAATCGATACCCTCGATCGGATCCTCCCCCGCTGCATAGACAGGTGCCAGGAAGATGCTGTCGGCATCGTTGAAGCAGGCGGCGAATTCCTCGAACAGGCTCGCAAGACGACTATAGCGGTGCGGCTGGTGGACCGCGATGATGCGCCCCTTGCAGGATTCGCGGGCAGCGCGCAGCACAGCCTTGATCTCGACGGGATGGTGACCGTAATCGTCGAAGATCTGCACCCCGTTCCATTCGCCGGTCAGCGTGAAGCGCCGCTTGACGCCGCCGAAGGAAGCAAGCCCCTTGGCGATATCGGCGCTCGATATGCCGAGCCGGTTGGCAACGGCAATCGCCGCCGTCGCGTTGGAGATATTATGCCGTCCGGGCATCGGCATGACCAGCCCCTTGAGCTCGATCACCTGGCCGGTGCGGCGGCGGCGGATTTCGACGTCGAAGATCGAGCGCGTGCCGTCGATGCGGACATTCTTGAAGCGCACGTCGGCCTGCGGGTTCTCGCCATAGGTGATGATCTTGCGGTCCTCGATGCGGCCGACCAGCGACTGCACCTCGGGATGGTCGAGGCACATGACGCCGAAGCCGTAAAACGGCACGTTCTCGACGAACTGCCGGAAGGCGGCGCGCACGGCGTCGAAATTGCCGTAATGGTCGAGATGTTCCGGGTCGATATTGGTGATGACGGCGACATCGGCCGGAAGCTTGAGGAAGGTGCCGTCGGATTCGTCGGCCTCGACCACCATCCACTCGCCCTCGCCCATGCGGGCGTTGGTGCCGTAGGCATTGATGATGCCGCCATTGATGACGGTCGGGTCAAGCCCGCCGGCTTCGAGCAGTGTGGCGACCAGCGAGGTGGTCGTCGTCTTGCCATGCGTGCCGCCGATGGCGATCGCATTGCGGAAGCGCATCAACTCGGCCAGCATTTCAGCACGGCGCACCACCGGCAGCAGCTTTTCGCGCGCGGCGACGAGCTCCGGATTGCTCTTCTTGATCGCCGTCGAGACGACCACGACTTCGGCCTCACCCAGGTTTTCGGCTCGGTGACCGACGAACACCTCGATGCCCTTGTCGCGCAGGCGCTGGACATTGGCACTGTCGGCCTGGTCCGATCCCTGCACTTTGTGGCCGAGATTGTGCAGCACCTCGGCAATACCGCTCATGCCGATGCCGCCAATGCCGATGAAATGGACGAGACCGATCGTCTTCGGCAGTTTCATGCGCGTGTCCTCTTGAATTCCGCAATTGTCCGTCCGGCGGCAATAGCCTCAACCATGTCGGCAAGCAAGTTTGCGGCGTCGGGTTTCCCAGCGAGTTTCGCTGCCGCCGCCATGTGCGAAAGCTTTTCCGGATCGTTCATGACAGCCGTCAGGATCGCCGCAATCTTCTCCGGCGAAAGCTCTGACTGGGCAATCACCTTCGCCCCGCCGGTCGCAGCGAGTGCCGCGGCATTCGCCGCCTGGTCGTGATCGAGGGCGTGCGGGTAAGGCACGAGCACGGCAGGCCGCCCGATGACGGAGATTTCCGAAACCGTCGAGGCGCCCGAACGGCAGATGACAAGATGCGCCCTCGCCAGCCTCTCGGCCATGTCGGTAAAGAAGGGTGCGATATCGGCCCCCATCTCCAGCTTGGCGACGCAGCCGCTGACCATCTCCATGTCCTCGGGACGCACCTGCTGGGTGATGCGCAGGCGCACGCGAAGCGCGTCGTCGAGCAGGCTGATCGCCGTCGGCAGCGCCTTGGAAAAATATTGCGCGCCCTGGCTGCCACCGAAGACGACGAGGTTGAAGGCCTCACCCGGATGCGACGGCGTGTAAGGCACCTCGGCCGCGGCAATGATCGCCGGGCGGACGGGATTACCCGTCATCACCGTCTTGTCTGGAAAGGCGGCACCGCCCTCCGGCAAGAAACCGCCGGCGATGGCCTGCACACGGGTTGCTAAGGCCTTGTTGGCGCGGCCCATCACGGCGTTCTGCTCGTGGATCATCGAGGGCACGCCGAGCCGGGTAGCGGCAAGCAGCGGCGGCACGGTGGGATAACCGCCGAAACCGACGACGATGACCGGCTGCAGCCGCTGGATCAGTTTCTTTGCGGCCCGCATGCCGCTCCAGAGCGTCCACAGCGAGCGGGCCACAGCAACCGGGTTCTTCGAGCCGATCGTCGCCGACGGCACGACATGGATCTCCTCGGCCGGGAATTTGCCGGCATAACGCTCGGCTCGGCTGTCCGTGACGAGATGCACCGAATAGCCGCGCTCCTTCAGCTTGAAGGCCAGCGCCTCCGCCGGGAACACATGGCCGCCGGTTCCCCCGGCGGCAAGCAGCACGATGCCTTTGCTCATAGTCTTCTACTCCGCCGGCATGCCGTGCGGGACGCGGAAGAGGCTCCGGTCCTGCGCGCGTTTTTCCGGTCGATGCCGCGTCAGCGCCAGAATGAAGCCGGCGGTGACGCAGATCGCCACCATGGACGAGCCGCCATAGGAAATCAGCGGCAGCGTCATGCCCTTCGCCGGCAGCAGTTCGAGATTGACGCCGATATTGATGATCGACTGGATGCCCATCTGCAGCACGAGGCCGGCGACGGCGAAGCGGTTGAAGTCGTTCCGCTCGCGATAGGCATGCGAGAGGCCGCGCAGCACCAGCACGGTAAACAGCGCAACGAGCGCCATGCAGAAGACGATCCCGAATTCTTCGGCAGCGACCGAGAAGATGAAGTCAGTATGCGCATCCGGGATGATGCGCTTGACGATACCCTCACCCGGTCCCTGGCCGAACCAGCTGCCGCGGATGATCGCCTCGCGCGCGGTGTCGATCTGGAAAGTATCACCCTCGCCGGTCATGAACTTGTCTATTCGGCCGGCGACGTGCGGGAAGACGTAATAGGCGCTGAGCAGGCCACCGGCACCGCCGATGCCGAGCAGCATGATCCAGATCCATGGCATGCCGGCCATGAAGAACATCCCGCCCCAGACGGCCGTGGTCAGGATGGTCTGGCCGAGGTCCGGCTGCGCGATAAGAAGTGCCGCAACGATGCCGAACAGGATGATCGCAAAGAGATTGCCGGGGATCTCCGGCTGGCGCGCATGTTCGGCAAACAGCCAGGCGCAGACCACGACGAAGGCGGGCTTCATGAATTCCGACGGCTGGATGGAAAGGCCGGCGATCCAGATCCAGCGCCTGCCACCCTTGACCTCCTGCCCGACGAAGAGCACCAGCACCATCATGGCGACGGAGATGATCAGGATCAGGATAGCGGTTCGCCGCACCTGGCGCGGCGTCAGGAACGAGAGCCCGAGCATGACGCCGATCGAGGGGATCATGAAGGCCGCATGGCGCTTGACGAAGTGGAAGGGTTCGAGCCCGATGCGCTCGGCGACCGCAGGAGATGCCGCAAACGACAGCATGAAGCCGATGCCCATCAGGAAGATGAACATCGCCAGGAAGAAGCGGTCGATGGTCCAGAACCAATCGGCCAGAGGCCCACGTTCCGCGCGGCTTACCATGTCATTTCTCTCCTGTTGCCGGACCGCCGATCAGCATCGCAATCCCATCAAGCGCTGCCACGTGGCCGACGAAGGCATCGCCCCTGACTTCGAAATTCTTATACTGGTCGAAGCTTGCGCAAGCCGGGGATAACATCACGGCCGAAGCACTGCTTTCGTCGCGATCGGCATCGGCTGCCGCATGCGCGACCGCGCGCTCCAGCGTACCCGAAATCTCGTAAGGCACGGCCTCGCCGAGCGTCGCTGCGAATTCCGCGGCCGCCTCGCCGATCAGATAGGCCTTGGCGATGCGCGGAAAATAGGGAGCGAGCGTCGTGATGCCGCCAGCCTTCGGCAGGCCGCCGGCGATCCAATAGATGCGATCATAACTCGAAAGAGCGGGTGCTGCGGCATCGGCATTGGTCGCCTTGGAATCGTTGATGAAAACGACGCGGCCACGCTGTCCGACCGGCTGCATGCGGTGCTTGAGTCCGGGGAACGAGGCAAGGCCGGCGCGGATGTCGTCGGCGGAAACCCCGACAGCGAGGCAGGCGGCGACGGCGGCGGCGGCGTTCTGCGCATTATGGCTGCCGCGCAGCGTCTGGATACCGTCGAGATCGGCGAAAGGCAGCATAGCGCCGCCGGCGGCCTGGATGAGTTTGGTGCCCTCGGCGTAAATGCCGTCCGCCACCACGTTGCGGCGCGAAATGCGGACCACTTTGACGCCTGCCCGCTGGACGCGGTCAGCGATCAAGGCGGAATGGCTGTCGTCGACGCCGACAATCGCGACATCGCTGCCGGCGACCAGCCGTTCCTTGATATCGGCATAATGCTGCATCGTGCCGTGACGGTCGAGATGATCGGGCGTCAGGTTGAGCAGGATTCCGGCCGACGGGTCCAGCGTCGGCGCCAGATCAATCTGGTAGGAGGAGCATTCGACGACGTAAAAGCGCTCGGCCCTCGGCGGATCGAGGGTCAGCACCGCCGTGCCGATATTGCCGCCAAGCTGCGTGTCGTAGCCTGATGACTTCAGGATATGGGCGACCAGCGCCGTCGTGGTCGACTTGCCGTTGGTGCCTGTTATGGCGATGAAGGGGCAGTCCGGCGCATGAGCGCGGCGCTCGCGCACGAAGAGCTCGACGTCGCCGACGATATCGACGCCCGCCGCACGCGCAAGATCGACCGTCCAGTGCGGCTTCGGATGGGTGAGCGGCACGCCGGGTGACAGCACGAACAGCGTCTGCTGGCTCCAGTCGATGTTGTGCAGGTCTTCCGTTCTGATGCCTTCGGCCGCAGCCTTGGCGACGCTGTCGGGATTGTCGTCCCAGGCGGTCACATCGGCACCGCCTGATATCAGCGCCCGGGCAGTGGCGAAGCCGGAGCCGCCGAGCCCGAAGAGCGCGACCTTCCTGTCCTTGAGCGTCGTGACCGGGATCATCGCCGCCTCACCGGAGCTTCAGCGTCGAGAGACCGAGCATGGCAAGGCCGACGGCGACGATCCAGAAGCGGATCACCACCTGGCTCTCGGTCCAGCCCTTCTTCTCGAAGTGATGATGGATCGGCGCCATCAGGAAGACGCGCCGGCCGGTCATCTTGAAGAAGCCGACCTGGATGATGACCGAGAGCGTCTCGATGACGAAGAGGCCGCCGATGATTGCCATGACGATCTCATGCTTGGTGGCGACGGCGACGGTGCCGATCGTGCCGCCGAGTGCCAGCGACCCGGTGTCGCCCATGAAGATGGCGGCCGGCGGAGCATTGAACCAGAGAAAGCCGAGGCCGGCGCCGATGACGGCGCCGAGCACGACGGCGAGCTCGCCGGTGCCGGGCACGAAATTGATCTGCAGGTAGTTCGCAAACACCACGTTGCCGGCGAGATAGGCGATGACGCCGAAGGAGGCGGCTGCAATCATCACAGGCACGATGGCAAGTCCGTCGAGACCGTCCGTCAGATTGACGGCATTGCCGGCCCCGACGATGACGAAGCCGCCGAAGACGACGAACATGATGCCGATATTGATCATGAAGTCCTTGAAGAAGGGAAAGGCAATCGAGGAGCCGAAGGTCGAGCCGGCAATCCCCGAAGCAAGGGCGGTGCGCATCATGAAATAGACGGCGATGCCGGCGATGACGAATTCGATGCCGAGACGCGCCTTGCCGGAAAAGCCCATGTGGCTCTGCTTCGTGACCTTAAGATAATCGTCGTAGAAGCCGATCGCGCCGAAGCCCAGCGTCACCAGCAGCGTGGCGACGACATAGACGTTGGAAAGATCGGCCCAGAGCAGCGATGCGCCGACGATACCGGCGAGGATCATCAGCCCGCCCATGGTCGGCGTGCCGGCTTTCTTGAAGTGCGTCTGCGGCCCATCGGCGCGGATCGGCTGGCCCTTGCCCTGCCGGATGCGCAGCGAATTGATGATCGTCGGCCCGAACAGGAAGACGATCAGTGCTGAGGTGAAGAGAGCAGCCCCCGTGCGGAAGGTAATATATCTGAACAGGTTCAGAAATTTGAAATATTCCGACAGTTCGACAAGCCAGATCAGCATTCAGGGCCCCTTGTTTACCCGATCAAAATTCGCGTTGCGTGTCGGCAAATGCCGGGAACTTGTCAAGGAGCGCGGCGACGATCTTGCCGAAACCGATGCCCAGAGACGATTTCACCATCAACACGTCGCCTGGCGCGACCGAGTTCAATACATAGTCCGTCAATTCGTCCGTGTTCTCGCGATAGTCGACGTGGACGCTTTCCGGCAACGATTCCTTCAGCGCAGCCATCTCGGCTCCAGCCAGCCAGACATGCTCGATGCCGGCCGCAAGCAGGGGCACGGCAAGGTCGGTATGGACCTTCTGCGCAGAGTCGCCCATCTCCAGCATGTCGCCGAGCACGGCGATACGGCGTCCGCGGCCGGTCGGCTCGGAGGCCGCCAGCAGCGCGATCGCCGCGCGCATCGAGGCTGGATTCGCATTGTAGCTCTCGTCGATCAGCATGAAGCTGCCGCCGCCGATTAAAAGCCGGTGGCGCTTGCCCCTGCCCTTTTCCGGCCTCAGCGTCGCAAGCGCTTCGATCGCCTTCTGCATATCGGCGCCGACGATCCTGACGACCCCGAGTGCTGCGAGCGCATTCTCGGCGATATGGCGGCCCGGCGCGCCGAGCGCGACTTCCAGCGTCTCGCCACCAATCGTCAGCCACAGCGTCGAATTCTCGTCGGAGCCATTGAATTCTGCGAGCCGGAATTCGGCCTTGGCATGCTGGCCGAAGGAATGGATATGCTCGATGCCGAGCGATTGCGCCGTGCGGTCGAGGAAATTGAACTGGTCGTTGTCGCGATTGAGCACGACATGGCCGCCGGATTCGAGCCCCTCGAAGATCTCGGCCTTGGCAGCGGCGATTTCCTTGATGTTCTTGAAGTTGCCGAGATGGGCCGGCGCGATCGTGGTGATGATGGCGACATCGGGACGGATCATCCCCACCAGCGGCCGGATCTCGCCGGGGTGGTTCATTCCGACTTCGAAAACGCCATAATCCGTATCCTCAGGCATGCGCGCCAGCGTCAGCGGCACGCCCCAATGATTGTTGAAGGAGGCGACGGAGGCGTGCACCTTGCCGCAGGGCGACAGCACATGCCGCAGCATTTCCTTGGTGGTCGTCTTTCCCACAGATCCGGTCACCGCGATGATCCGGGCCCGCGAGCGCTCGCGCGAGGCAAGGCCGAGCCGGCCAAGTGCCGCGAGCACGTCTTCCACGACGATCATCGGCACCGTCAGGCGGCCCATGGCGGGAAGCCTCGCCTCGCTGACGACGAGAAGGGAAGCGCCGTTCGCCGTCGCCATCGATGCGTAGTCGTGACCGTCGACACGGTCGCCCTTGATCGCGAAGAAGGCTTCGCCTGGAGTAATCGAGCGGCTGTCGATGGAAATGCCGGTGATGCCTTCGGGCAGCGTGCCGAAAGGGCGCCCCGCCATCGCTGCGATCATGTCTTCCGTCGTCCAGAGCCAGCTCAAGATTTCAACTCCTCCAAGGCCTTGCGCACCTCCGCATGATCGGAGAACGGCAGGGTGACGCCGCCGATCGTCTGCCCTTCCTCATGCCCCTTGCCGGCGACGATCAGCGTATCGCCGGATCTCAGCATGCCAACAGCCTCGCGGATCGCCGTGGCGCGATCGGCGATTTCCGCGGCGCAGCTTGCTGCTGCCATGATCTCCGCCCGGATCGAGGCCGGCTCCTCAGAACGCGGATTATCGTCGGTGACTATAACGACGTCGGCAAGTCGGCAGGCGATTTCGCCCATGATCGGCCGTTTGCCGCGGTCACGGTCGCCGCCGCAGCCGAAAACGACAATGACGCGGCCGGTGGTGAAGGGTCTGACCGAGCCCAGCACGTTTTCCAGCGCATCCGGCTTGTGGGCGTAGTCGACATAGGCGAGCGCGCCGTCTTTTGTATGGCCGACGAGTTCGAGACGGCCGGACGCGCCGGTGAGCTTCTCGAGCGCCGCCATCGCAACCTTTGCGGCCACGCCGGTCGACATGGCAAGCCCTGCCGCGACCAGCGCGTTGGCCACCTGGAAATCGCCGGCCAGCGGAATGTCTACCTCGAAGATCTCGCTGCCGATGTGTATCTCGGCCATCTGCTTGTGGCGGAAGTGCTCGACGCGCTTCAACGAGAGGTAATCGCCCTTTCGCCCAACGGTACGAATGTCGTGACCGGCATCGGTTGCGGTCTTGATCGCCTTCGACGACCACGGATCGTCGGCGAAGATCACCGCCGGTGAACCCTTCGGCAGCAGCGTATCGAAAAGCCGCATCTTGGCGGCCATATAGGCCTCGATCGTGGGATGATAATCCATGTGGTCGCGGCCGAGATTGGTGAAGGCAGCGGCAGCAAGCTTCACCCCGTCGAGCCGGCACTGGTCGAGGCCGTGGCTGGACGCTTCCATCGCGGCATGCGTCACGCCTTCTCCGGCGAGTTCCGCCAGCAGCGCGTGCAGAGACACCGGATCGGGCGTTGTCAACGAGCCATATTCGTTACGCGTCGGCGAGACGACGCCCGTCGTGCCGATCATCGCGGCCGCGTGGCCCGCATGCGCCCAGATCTGCCGGGTGAAAGAAGCGACGGAGGTTTTGCCCGCCGTGCCGGTGACGGCGACCATGGTATCGGGCTGCTTGCCGTGGAAACGCGCGGCGGCGATGGAAAGGAAACGGCGCGGCTCCTTGACCGCTAGCACGGGGATCGAAGCATCGACGGCTTGGGAGGCGATCGCGACGGCAGCGCCATGGCCGGCGGCATCAGCGATGAAGCCCGCGCCGTTCGCCTTGGTGCCGGCGACTGCGACGAAGGCATTGCCAGGCGCCACCTTGCGGCTATCCGAAGACAGGCCTGAGATATCAAGCAAGCCTGCCGGGCCTTCGAGCTGTGCTTCAAGTTCCGGAAACTGATCTCCGGCCAGGTCTCGCAATTTCATCGAACGCACTTTTCTCTCTTGAAGCCGGTTCACCCCTCGCGAATCGGCGTCGATATTCATTCACACTCAATAAGACACCAGCAAGGCCGATCCGCCCTCCCCGAATTTCGGCTCGATGCCGAGAATGGGGGCCGCGCGGCTGATGATCTCACGAGCGATCGGGCCGGCGGTGCCGGCGGAGATCGTTCCGCCATATTGCTTCTCACCGGTCTTCGGCTCGTCGCAGAAGGTGATCACGGCATATTTGGGATCATTGATCGGGAATGCGGCAATGAAGGAATTGAAGTTCAGCGTTGCCGAATAACGCCCGTTCACCACCTTGTCGGCCGTACCGGTCTTGCTGCCGACGGCAAAGCCCGGCACGCGGGCAACACGCCCGGATCCCTTGTAGCCGTTGAAATCAAGGAGATAGCGGATGTTGTCGCTGGTCGACTTCTTGATCACCTGCGTAGCGATCTGATCGGCCTGTTCGCGCGTGCGCGGCAGGAATGTCGGCTCGATCAGCTTGCCGCCATTGACGAGGGCGGCGGCGGCCACCCCTGTCTGCAGCGCCGTCGTCGAGACGCCATGGCCGAAGGAAATCGTGATCGAATTGATCTTCTTCCAAACGCGCGGCTGGCTCGGCATCTTCACTTCGGGCAGTTCGGTCTGCATCTTCGTCAAGAGGCCGAACTTGGTCAGATAGTCCTTCTGCGCATCGATGCCGACGATGTCGATGACGCGCGCCGTACCGATATTGGAAGAATATTGGAAAATCTCGGGAACGGTCAGCCAACGGCGCTGCCCGTGAAAATCGTGGATGGTGAAGCCGCCGATATAGATCGATTTGCTGGCATCGAAACTGTCGGTCATCTTCACCTTGCCGCTATCGAGCGCCATGGCCAGCGAAAAGGTCTTGAAGGTCGAGCCCATTTCGAAGGTGCCGTTGGTCATCCGGTTGAGCCAACCGTCCTTGGCGCCTTCCTGCGGATCGTTCGGATCGAAATCCGGCGCCGATGCCATCGCCAGCACTTCTCCCGTATGCACGTCGATGACCGCGGCACCGGCGCCCTTGGACTGGAAGTTGTTGACGGCGTTGACGACCGCGTCCCGCACGATGTTCTGCACGCGCAGGTCGATCGATAGCCGCACTGGCTCGAGCGGCTGATCGCTGGTCATGCCGACCGAGGCGAGATCGGCAAGCCCCTGGTCGTCGATAAATTTCTCCATGCCGGCGACACCGCGGTTGTCGATGTTGACGTAACCGAGGATGTGCGCGGCGGTCGACCCGCCCGGATAAAAGCGGCGCTTCTCCGGCCGGAAGCCGATGCCAGGAATGCCGAGCGCCAGGATCTGGCTCTGCTGCTTCGGCGTCAGCTGCCGGCGCAGCCAGGCGAAATGCGAGGTCTTGACCGAGAGCTTCTTATAAGTGTCCCTGACGTCGAGCTCGGGCAGCACCGTTGCAAGCTTCTCCACTGCCTCGTCGGCGTCGACGATCTTGTTCGGTTCGGCAAACAGCGAGACGGTGCGGATGTCGGTCGCCAGTACCTCGCCGTTGCGGTCGAGAATGTCCGGGCGCGAGGCCATCAGCCGGTCGGGCGGCAGAATGCTGGAGACGACCTCCTGATCCTTCATCGCATATTCGACGAGGCGGCCGCCGATGACGGCGTAGACGCCCATGAAGCCAAGGATCAGCAGGCCGACGCGGCTTTTCGCCTGCCCGGATTTCTTCTTGCGCGATCCCTCGATCGCCAGGCCGGCGGGGGAAGGACCGCCGAACCGGTTATAGACGCCGGCGGAGAAATGCGCCTGGCTCTTCAAAACCATGATGCGGGAAAGAAACGACATTATTCCTCCACCGATCCGGTTTCGATCTGGTCTGCATCCTCTGCCTCGCCGCGTGGCGCAGGCATCGGAATGGGCTGCGCCTTGGCGGTGGCTTGCGCGCCCTTGGCGGTGTCCGGCGCGCTCTTGGCGCTGGCCACGGTCGCGCCTTTGGCGCTGGCCTTGGCCTCCGTCACGTCAGGTACGGGAACCTCGGATTTCAGCATCGGCAATTCCTTGGCATGCACGAGCGCCGTCGATTCCGTCGGCTGCAGCTTCAATTCGTCATTATAGGCCTTGACCAGCCGCTCCAGCCGGTTCGGCTGCGATTGCAGCGCCCAGTCGGCCTTGAGAAGGTCGATCGTGTCCTTCTCAAGCTTGATCTCGGCTTCGAGGCGATGAACCTCCTCGAGCTTCAATTCGGCGCGGTGCTTGATCGTGTAGGTCACGGCGGCGGTGGCCGTCATGACGCCGATAAGCACGAGATCGAACGTTTTCAGCATATCAACCACCAAGCTTTCCGAGACTGGCAAGATTGGGAAACCCAAAGAGCGACATATCCGCGGCTTCGGCGGCGGCGTCCGTCCTCAGGCCGGCGCGCAGCTTGGCGGAGCGGGCGCGCGGATTGATCTCGGCCTCCGCCTCGCTTGCCGAAACCATCGCCTTGCCGATAGCCGCAAAAGTTGCCGCTCGCTCATGCGCGACCGGCAGATGCCGTGAACCCGACGCCTTGCCGGCGCGGTCGGAGAAGAATTTCTTGACGATGCGGTCTTCCAGCGAATGAAAGGTGACGACGACGAGCCGCCCGCCGGGCTTCAGCGCCGTTTCCGCCGCAAACAGCGCCTGCGCCAGTTCGCCGAGCTCGTCATTGACGAAGATGCGCAATGCCTGGAAGACGCGCGTTGCCGGATGGATCTTGTCCTTCATCTTGCGCGGCGTAACGAGCTCGATGAGACCGGCGAGATCGCGCGTCGTCTCAAATGGCTTTTCGGCGCGACGCTTCTCGATCGCATGCGCGATGCGCGGCGCCTGGCTTTCTTCGCCGAGAAAATGGAAGATGCGGATGAGATCGGCGACCTTGGCGCGGTTGACGACATCGGCGGCCGAAACACCTTCGGCCGACATGCGCATGTCGAGCGGTCCGTTCTTCTGGAAGGAGAAGCCGCGCTCGGCCTCGTCGATCTGCATGGAGGAGACGCCGATATCGAGCACGACACCATCGAGCCCGCCCTGCGGCGCATGATCGGCGAGATGCGAGAATTGCGAATGAACAAGCTTGAGACGACCACCATGGGCGGCGACCATCGCCTGCCCCGATGCAATCGCCGTCGGATCGCGGTCGAGCGCAATCACCTCGGCGCCGGCCGCAAGGATGGCCGAGCTGTAACCGCCCGCACCGAATGTACCATCGAGGATGAGCTTGCCGGGCGCGGGCGCCAGCGCCGCAAGCACTTCTTCGAGTAGAACAGGAATGTGACGAACCGGTCCGCCACCGGCATCAGTTGAACCTCCGCCAGGATTCGCCACCATTCCGTTCCCTCGTTCTTTCAGGAACGCTTGCCCGCCAGCTTGCGCTCCCCTCGTGCTTGCGCCTGTGCGGCCACAAAAGCCTGCGGCTGCCAGAGCTGAAAATGATCCGCCCGACCGACGAAGGTCACTTCGTCCGAGATACCGGTAAAGCCGCGAATGAAATCCGTGACCATTAGCCGCCCCTCGGCATCGAGCTTCATGAAGACCCCGCCTCCATGAATGAGAAGCGACATCTCGTTCGCATCCGGCGAAAACGGATCCTCCGCAGCAATCTGCCGTTCGAATCTTTCGAGAAGATCCGGACCGCCGATGCTGATCGCCGGAAACACAAAGTCCTGGAAGCAATAGAGCTCCTGAACATTGCGCTGCGCCAGCACGGAACGAAAAGCCGAAGGCACGGAAACCCTGCCCTTGGCATCGATCCTGTTGGTCGCGTTCGAAAGGAAGCGGTTCATGACACGAAACATCCGTTCCCGCAGGGATCCGGACCAAAAGACGCCCGAAACTCCCGATATCAGGCACAGCTTCGCAAGCCGGATGAGCCAAAACCCCTCCGACGCTTCCGGAGAGGAAGACGCCTTTGCTTTGCGATGAATGGGCAGGTGATTGCCCTGGTGCTGTGCGCATTTGGGATAGCATGGGACCATATGGGCGTCAATGGGATACGCCCATTTTGCAATGGACGCATGATCAAAAATTTATAAGCCGTTAAGTTTAACAAAGGGTTAGCATCGCCATCTTACAAACGACACGTAGTGGTGGCTAAGCGAACAAAATCAACCCCTGAATGCATTAACATCCGCTCGATAACAGTCAGTTTCAGCGACTTACGGTGAAAATCCGGCCGACGCGCCGCAAGATGTTAATCGCCAGTTGGCCTGTAAGCCGGGTTCTGTAAGGCTCCGGCGTGAACCGGAACGTGGCAGCCATTCCTCTGGGACAGCGTTCGCACGCTGCCTCGCGCAACCCACCCGGATGACTGGCCTGGAAACCAGCCGGAAGGCCTTTCGGCCTGCCGCGTCATCCCTATTCGGTCTTGCTCCCGGTGGGGTTTACCGTGCCATTTCCGTTGCCGGAGATGCGGTGGGCTCTTACCCCACCCTTTCACCCTTACCTGTCATGACAGGCGGTTTGCTTTCTGTGGCACTTTCCCTGAGGTCGCCCTCGCCGGACGTTATCCGGCACCGTGTTTCCGTGGAGCCCGGACTTTCCTCACCCTACCGCCTTTCGGCATTGGTAAAGCGCGGCTGCCCAGCCAACTGGCAGGGCTCCCATAAACGAGAGAGATCGCAATTGCTATCGAAATAAATGATATCGCTTGGAGCTATTCCAGCAAAAGTGCGCAGCGGTTTTGCGTCCGCAATTGCGTAGGAACAAAAGAGAGAGCACTTCCGTGATTCGGAGAAAAACGGAAATGCTCTAGCGAAATTGCGGTGTGAAATCCGTGGAGTAGCCCTCTTCGCCGATTCCGCCTGATAAAAGCAGCTCGGCCCCAAGCCGGCCGATTTCGTCCGAGCTCTTGGCCGACGTGCCGGCGCAGCCCGTCAGCACCGCGATCTCGGGCGAGGAAGTATAGCCAATCATCGGATAGCCGCTTTCCGTATGCGACACGACGCAAGCGGCCGTCGAAATCGAAAGCGGCACGATATTGGGCACAAGACCTTCAACGATGCGTTTGAGATGCGCGCGCACCGTATCGCGCCCCTCGGTCTTGAACCAGGCGCGCATCTCCGCGTCGTCGCTAAGCGCCAGATCGTCAGGATCGCCGCCGATCTTCAGGTAAAATTTGCCGTTGGGATACCGGATCGGCGGCAGCAGGTAGATATCGATGCCGGGCGCCCTGAGAATGAGCGACGGCATCGCGGCCAGGCGCACCGCGTCGGCCTCGCTTACTTCAAAGAGCGTCACGGTCCGGGCATAAACCGTCATGGCAACCGGCCGCGGCAACAGATTCTTCGCAATGGAAAATCCGCCCGCTGCCAGCAGCACCTTTGCACCGCGATAGGTCAGGCCACCGGCCGTCTCGACGGCGGCCCATCCGCCCTCGCTGCGGATCGAAATGACATGATCGCGGATGACGGCAGCACCTGCCTTTTCCGCCAGCAGCGATTGGGCTTTCACAAGCTTGCGCGGACTGATGTGGCCGGCCCCCCTCGCCTCGAAGACGCCCGTGCCCCCATCAGGAAAGGCGAAGAAGGGAAAGGCGGCCTTCAGCCCGGCCTCATCGAGAAGGCTGGTTTCGACGTTCAGCGAAATGGCGGCCCGCCGGGTCTTCTCGATATAATCGCCTCCCGTCGGCGCGACGGCGACGCAGCCCACCTCCCGATAGAAATCGATACCGCTGTCGCGGGCGATCTCGCCATAACGGCCGATCGAGCGGTTGGCGAGCAGTGCCCAATTGCGGTCGGGATCGATGGTACGAGTGATGCGCCCCTCGTCATAATGGCTGGCGAAGACGCCCTGATGCGCCTTGCGATCATCCGGCTCGTCCGGGCCAATCACCGCGACACCGTCCACTTGGCGCGCCAGATGCCGCGCCGCCGCTGCCCCCATCAGCCCGCGGCCGACGACGATGTATTTGAAATCGACTGCCATAACATTTCCCCTCAACCAAAGATCGGCGTCAGCTCGCCGCCGAAATCCTGATCCCCGAGCCTTCCTTCCGCCAGAAGCACCGCTCCCAGCCGCCCGAGCTCGTCGGAGGATTTGGCCGCGACGAAATTGCCGCCGGTCAGCACCGCGATGCGCGGCGACTGCGTAAATCCAGCATAGGGATAACCGGTCGGCGTGAAATTCGCCACACAGGGCGCCGATGTGACAGGGCAGCCGGCAAGCTCCGGCATCAGCTGCAGGGCGACACGCGCAAGATGATCGCGCTCGGGAGCACTGCCGTCGGAACGGAACCACGCGCCGGCATCCTCCAACTGGCTGAAAGAAAGCGCCTCAGTGTCGCCACCGAGCTTCAGATAAGTCTTGCCGTCGGGATAACGCACCGGCGGCAGGATATAGATGTGATCTTCTTCTCGGTCACCGAGCACGATCGTCGACGGCATGCCGCCGAAAACCGCCATCTCGCGCTCGCCGAGTTCGTAGAAGGCGACCGTGCGCGCCATCACCCTGGTATCGACGGGACGCGGCAGCAGGGTATGGAAATTGCTGAAACCGCCGGCGGCCACCAGCACACGTTCGGCGCTGTAGCTTCGGCAGCCGGCCGTCACCTCGACATGGGAACCGGTATCGCGCACGGATGTCGCGGTTGCCTCGATCAGCGAGACGCCGCCCTGTTCGGCAAGCATGGTCTGCGCCCGCACCAGCGCCCGCGGGTTGATGTAGCCGGCGCGCCTGCGCTCGAAATACCCGCTGAAATCCGGATCGACGGCAAGATAGGGAAACCGCCGGCGAAGGTCTAACGGCGCGATGGTCTCGATATCGCTGCCGAGTGTCCGGCTGACGGTCAGCGCCCTTTTGATATAGTCCTGCTCGCCCTTCTCAGGAGCGGCAAAGAGACAGCCGACCTCCGAATAGAAGGAAATGCCGCTCCTTGCCTCGATCTCGCGGTAGCGGTCGAGCGCGCGGGCGGCGAAGGTTCCCCAGGCAAGATTGCCGTCGAAGGTGCGGGTGATGCGCGCTTCGTCGTAATGGCTGGCGAAGACACCGTGATGAGCCTTGCGCTCCTCAGGCTCGCGCGGGCCGATCAGCGCGATGCCGTCGGCCATCGAGGAGAGATGCCGTGCGGCGGCAGCCCCCATCATGCCGCGTCCGATGATGATAAACCTGAAATCGACTGCCATATCCCACCTCGTTTCAAGGTGGGATATCACGGCAAGCGCACTGATTCACATCGCAAAATTGCCGCAAGGGAATTTCGTCAGGACGCGTCAGGCTATGCTCAGTCGAGCATCGCCAGGACCTTGCCGCAATAGGTCTTCGACACCGGGTTCATGCGCGTGGCGGCATGGCCGGCATTGTATTTCAGGATAGTGTTGCAGGTCTGCCCGCCGCCGAGCTGATGGGCAGCCGCCAGATACTTCATACCGTATTTGATGTTGGTCTCCGGATCGAACAGGCCCTTCTTCGAGCCGGAATAACCCATCATCCGCGCCGTCGCCGGCTTGATCTGCATCAGGCCGACTTCACCGGCGCTGCCGCGGGCGTTCGGATTGAAATTGCTCTCGACGCGCACGACAGCCTGGGCGAGTGCGACGGGCACGTCGTATTCAGCGGCATATTTGTTGATCAGTGCGGCATAGGGAATGCTCGTGGAAAAATCCGGCATGGCATAGCCGCTCTGGCGATCGACGGTTTTCAGCGAGATGGTTTCGGCCCGGGCACCCCAGTCATCACCAGCCAAGGCAACACTATATCCCGCCAGCAGCATGCCAACGCATGCCGCAGCACCAACAATCATATTCTTCATGTAGTCTCTTCACTCCGACCCAAAGAATTGCAGGACTGCGCGCCTCGCCGTCATCCGGTCACACGCGACCCAGGACTGGTCGCGTTCCGTAGCAATTCTTATCGTTTCATTTGGCGCTCATGGTTACACTTGAAAACAGCCGCGAGCGCTGTTCAGCGGGCGTTCTTAGACCATCGCAATGAGGAGATAATAGGGAAATGATGTGGCGAGGCGGTTTTCTCGCCGGCCGCGAGAAATCCGTCCTGATATCCGGTTCTTCCGGTCAGGTATAACGCGGCAGCGACGACAGCAGCCGGTGCAGCGTGTCGATCGTCGAGAAATCGGCGATGCCATCTACCCGTTGGGGCCGGAAATGGCGCTGGAAAGCTTCCACATCGCCCGCCGTTTTCTCGGAGAATTCGCCCGTGATTTCAGTGCCGTAACCATAGAGCGACAGCATCGACTGCAGCGCCTCGACAGGCTGGCCAGTATCGCCGCGCTGGAAGAAGCGCCCGCCGGTGATCGTTGCCGGCTCGACCCAGTGCCCGATGCCCGCCCGGTGGAGCTCGGCCCAGGGGAATTTCTCGCCCGGATCGACCTTGCGGATGGGGGCGACATCGGAATGCCCGAGCACCCGTTCCGGCACGATCGACCAACGTTTGACACAGTCGCGACACAATTCGATCACCGCGGCGATCTGCTCTTTCGGATAATCGGGGAGTCCGCCGGGATGGCCGGCATTAGCGATCTCGATGCCGATCGACAGAGAATTGATGTCCGTCTCGCCGTGCCAGCTGCTTTTTCCCGCATGCCAGGCACGCCGTGTTTCCGGCACGAGCTGCACCACCTCGCCGTTTTCATGCACAAAATAGTGGCTGGAAACCTGGCTCTCGGCGCGACAGAGCCAGTCGAGCGCGCCATCAGCCGTTGGCATGCCGGTATAGTGCAGCAGGATCATATCGGGATGGCGCCCGTCCGCCCGCTCGCCATGGTTCGGCGAGGGCTGCACGCGAGCGCTTCTGCAGTCGGCCTCGAAAGAGGTCATG
This sequence comes from Rhizobium leguminosarum bv. viciae USDA 2370, assembly GCF_002008365.1. Classification (GTDB taxonomy): domain Bacteria; phylum Pseudomonadota; class Alphaproteobacteria; order Rhizobiales; family Rhizobiaceae; genus Rhizobium; species Rhizobium leguminosarum. Next base: position 610,911 of record NZ_MRDL01000036.1, on the reverse strand, counting down.
CCGCGCGGCGTTCCTTCTCGATCGCCTCATAGGCCGCGTTCAGCGCCGCCATGCGCTCATTGGCGATCACATGGAATTCCTTCGGCACGCCGCGCGAGATCAGCCGATCGGGATGATGTTCGCTGACAAGGCCATGGTAACGGCGGCGGATGGTCGGGAAATCGTCCGAAGGCGAGACGCCGAGAACCTTGTAGGGATCGCCGCCGGACGAGACGTGGCGGGCAGCGATCTGCTCGAAGCGGGTCTCGCTCATCTCGAAGATCTCGCCGATATGACGCAGGAAATTCAGTTCCTTCTCGTGGATCAGCCCATCGGCCTTGGCGATGTGGAAGAGGCCGTCGAGCACGTCTTCCAGCACTGTGCAATTGGCTGCGCAAGTAACGCAGAGCGTGGAAAGCCGTTCGGCATAGGCTTCGTAGCCGGCGACGTCCTGGCGCGCGAGGTTGTAAAGCCTGGCGACGTTCTTTGCCTGATCCTGCGGGAATTCGAAGATTTCGCGGAAGGCTTCGACCTCCTTCTCGCTAACGATGCCGTCGGCCTTGGCCATCTTGGCCGACAGCGCGATGATCGCCACGGAGAAAGCCACTTTACGCCGGGTCTCGGGATCGCCTTCGAAAACCGTGCGGATAGCCTCGACCACCGCAGACAGCGCATTGCCTGCGGTATTGCCAATGGCATTCAACAGCTTTTCCCAGAAGGACATCGAAAATCTCACACACTTGTCAACTTATAACAAACAGCTTGACCAAAGAATCGCAGCCTTTGCAAGGCGACTATTGGTCGTAGGGCCGAACACAGTTTTCACGATTTGGTAATTGTCGCACCGCAGCAAACGATTCATCGCCCCGCTTTATCTTACCTTAAGGCCTGGCTAGCGGTCGCCGCCATTGGCCAGGCACGTAGGCTGCGGAGCGCGCGATGGAAATTTCCACAACAGATCCCCGACAGGCAGACCGGGCTTGAAACGATTATATCCGCACTTCCGGTCGCCTTTGCAGTTCAACACTGCAGAAAGGCGCATTTTTCGTAAATTCTTTACTTTACAGGGCCCTTTCCCTGCCGCATCCATGCGTTAGCTAACGCTGCCGCACCGAAACACCGTAGGAGGGATCATGGCCAAACAGAAAGTCGCAATGCTGACCGCCGGAGGCCTGGCGCCCTGTCTTTCTTCCGCCGTCGGCGGCCTCATCGAACGCTACAGCGACATCGCACCCGATCTCGACATCGTCGCCTACAAATCCGGCTACCAAGGGGTGCTGATCGGCGACAGCCTCGAGATCACCCGCCAGATGCGCGAAAAGGCGCCGCTGCTGCACCGCTACGGCGGCTCGCCGATCGGCAATAGCCGCGTCAAGCTCACCAATGCCGCCGACTGCGTCAAGCGCGGCCTGGTCAAGGAAGGCGAGAACCCGCTGCGGGTCGCCGCCGAACGTCTTGCCAATGACGGCATCACCATTCTCCACACGATCGGCGGCGACGACACCAACACCACGGCCGCCGACCTTGCCGCCTACCTCGCCGCCAACGGCTACGATCTCACCGTCGTCGGCCTGCCGAAGACTGTCGACAATGACGTCGTGCCGATCCGCCAGTCGCTCGGCGCCTGGACGGCCGCCGAAGTCGGCGCGCATTTCTTCGACAATGTCAGCAACGAACAGACGGCCGCACCCCGCACCCTCGTCATCCACGAGGTCATGGGCCGCCATTGCGGCTGGCTGACGGCCGCCACCGCTCGCGCCTATCTCCAGCGCACCAGCCGCAACCAGTATGTCGACGGCCTGATGATGGACGCGCATCTGAAAAGCATCGACGCCGTCTACCTGCCTGAGATGGCCTTCGACCTCGACGCCGAAGCCGCCCGCCTGACGGAAAGCATGGACCGCAACGGCCATGCCACGGTCTTTGTCTCGGAAGGCGCATGCCTCGACGCCATCGTCGCCGAGCGCGAAGCCGCCGGCGAGACCGTCAAGCGCGATGCCTTCGGCCATGTGAAGATCGACACGATCAATGTCGGCGCATGGTTCCAGAAGCAGTTCGCCAATCTCTTGAACGCCGAGCGTTCCCTCGTGCAGAAATCAGGCTATTTCGCCCGCTCGGCGCCCGCCAACGGCGACGACCTGCGGCTGATCCAGAGCATGGTCGATCTCGCCGTCGAAAGCGCGCTCAATAAAGTCTCCGGCGTCACCGGCCATGATGAAGGCCAGAACGGTAAATTGCGCACTATAGAATTCCCGCGCATCAAGGGCGGCAAGGCTTTTGACCTTTCGACGGCATGGTTTGCCGAAGTCATGGACAATATAGGCCAGAAATACAAAGAAGCGTGATTGACGGATGGTTAATATGATGTCTTTGCTTGTTCCCGAGGAATAGGAGGAGACACCATGTCACTTGAAGCTTGGCTCGCGTTTGCGGCGGCATCCGCCATCATGCTGGCCATACCGGGGCCGACGATACTGCTCGTCGTTTCCTATGCGCTCGGTCATGGACGCAGGACGGCGTTTGCGACGGTAGGCGGCGTGGCGCTCGGTGACTTCACCGCGATGACCGCTTCTCTCTTCGGTCTCGGTGCTGTTCTGGCCGCCTCCGCGACCCTCTTCACCGTGTTGAAGTGGATCGGCGGCGCCTACCTGATCTGGCTGGGACTCAAGCTCTGGCGGGCTCCCATCATCGGCGAACCGATTGCCGACAACGACAATCTGCCGGAGGAGAAGTCCCTCAAGATCTTCCTCCACGCCTATATTGTCACCGCCCTCAATCCGAAGAGCATCATCTTCTTCGTCGCCTTCGTGCCGCAGTTCCTCAATCCGGCCCTGCCCTTCCTCGGCCAGATGGCGATCATGGAAGCGACCTTCCTCGTGCTGGCGATCCTCAACGCTTCCACCTACGCGTTTCTCGCCCATGCCGCGCGCGGACTGATTCGCAAGGCGAGCATCCAGCGCGCCGTGAACCGAACCGGAGGCACTCTGCTGATCGCTGCAGGTGCCGTAACGGCCGGGTATCGTCGTATTGCAGCCTAGTAATACTCCGTGGTTGCCGGAATGCCACGAATAGGTTAATGGGGTCACCAGGGCTTAAGGTTTTTGGTAACTTTTATACGCTGCCGGGGCGGCGCGATTTCACGAAAGTGGCGGAATGGTAGCGATCGGATCATCCGGCCTGAAACGCAGTCTTGTCGTTTCCACGATACTCTGCGGCGTGATGACGGGATGTGCGAGCGTCGAATACACGTCCCAGGCCGAACTGACAGCCGCCCAGACCGTCGTGCCGATGCCGAAGCCCGGCGAAGATGCAACACTCGCCGCGATCCCGACAGCCGAAGGCGCAGCTGTCGCTGGCGCCACCATTCCTCAGGCATCACCCCCCTCCCTGACCGCAACGGCGATGCCGGCCGTGGCAACCTCTCAGCCTGCCGATCTCGCCATGCAGGCAGGCATACAGCCGGCAGCCTACGCGCAGATTCCGCTGACGCCCGAGATGACGGCGATCCAGTCCGTCGTGCCGACGCCGCGTCCGGGAGCGCCCGCACAGCCGACGACGCAGCTTGCCTTTGCCGCGACACCGCAAAACAGTGCGCTTGCAGCACTTGCCGCAGTTGACACCACGCCACGCGCCAGCATGGATTACGGTTTCGACGAATCCGGGCCGATCGATCCGCCGACGGCGCCCCCGATGTTCAGCGACGACGACAAAGACGATGCGCCGACGGTCGAAAAGAGCTTCGTCACCAAGCTCATCGCCAAATATTCGAAGGTCTACGAGATTCCCGAGACGTTGCTCCACCGCATCGTCCATCGCGAGAGCCGCTATAATCCGAAGGCCTACAACAAGCGCGGCTATTTCGGCCTCATGCAGATCAAGTACAACACCGCCAAGTCCATGGGTTATGACGGTGCCCCGGGCGGCCTCTTCGATGCCGAGACCAACATCAAATATGCCGCGAAATATCTGCGCGGCGCCTGGCTCGTCTCCGACAATAAGGAAGACGATGCCGTCCGCCTCTATGCGCGCGGCTATTATTATGACGCCAAGCGCAAGGGCATGACCGACATCGCCCAAGGCAACTACTGACAACACCAAGGCAATTGCTGAAACGGTGATCGCAGCTCCGGTCTATGGCTGCGGCTGCGCCTTTTGTTGTGACCCGGCCTGCTGTTTCGGCTCCCCCGATTGTGGCACGGCCGCCAGGATCGCCTTGAGCAGCGTCTGCGGCTGATAGTCGAGCCGGATTGGCGTCAGGCCGAGCCGGACGACGACCAGATTGGCGGAAGGCACGATCGCCATGCTCTGCCCGTCATGCCCCGTCAGCCAGAACGTATCCTCCGGCAGTCCGAACGCGGCGCTTGGGCCGCCAGGAGCGAGCCAGGCTTGGCCTTGCGTATACCGCCCGTTCGACGCTGCCGTCGGGGTGCGCATGGCGCCGACGAAACCCTCCGGCAGCAGCCGCTGGCCGTTCCACACGCCATCCTGCAGCAGGAACTGCCCGAAGCGCGCCCAGTCATGCGCCGTCGCATAGAGATAGGAGCTTCCGGCAAACGTGCCGCGCGCATCGAGTTCGAACACCGCGCTCGTCATGCCGAGCGGCGAAAACAAGGCGTCGTGCGGATAGGAAAAGGCGGCCTGCGCATTGCCGACCCTGTCCATCCAGATGCGTGACAAGAGCACGGCCGTACCGCTCGAATAGCGGAAGCGCTGGCCGGGTGCTGCCTCCATCGGCGCATTGGCCGGCAGCGATACCATGTCGGGATCGAGATAGAGCATGCGCGTCACATCGGCGACGTCGCCATAGTCCTCGTTGAAGGCAAGGCCGCTCTCCATGCCGAGCAGGTCGGAAACCTTGATCCTGGCGCGCGCATCGTTCTTCCACTGCGCCAGCAGGTTATCATCGTCGAAGGAGATCTTGCCGTCGAGCATCAGCCGGCCGAGGACCGCCGCATTCACGGTCTTCGTCATCGACCAGCCGATGAGCGGCGTCTTTGCCGAGAAGCCGGGGCCATAGGCATCGGCGACGATGCGGCCATTGCGCACCACGACGATCGCCCGCATTGCAGGGCCGGCCACGCCGGCATCGGCAAGCAGCGCGGCGATCTTGCCGTCCGCCGGGTTGCCGGTGCCCTCGCCCTCCGGCCACAAGGCGTCATTCGCCTGCATCTTGGCCGGCGGATCGAAAGGCGCTGCATTCGCCGCCGCCTCGAAATTGCCGTCCGGCACGCTCGCGCAGCCGAAAGCGCCGCGATAGAGCGCATAACTCGGCGCAAACAGTCCCATGAAGCGCGCCGTCACGCGGTCGTTGTCGCGGTCGACGCTGACACGCACGAGCCGCAGCAGCGGATTTCCGGGCGCCTGGACATCGTCATGAAGCACATCCTCGGCCCCCCGACCGGCGATGAAGACATTGGAGCAGACGATCTTGGCGGCATAGCCGTCGCCGACGCTGAGCAGTTCCGGCGGCCGGATGAAGAGCCAGCCGCCGGCAGTGATGACGAGGAGAACGAGAAGGAGAGCAAGCGCCTTCAGGATACGCAGGACAAATCGCATGGCATTCCTCCATGGCGGGAGAGAAGCAGGAATCACACGCGCCGGAAAGGGGCCGAAGCGAAGAACGGCCATCGTCCCGATCACTTTCCCAGGAGAGCCATCCCGGTTGCTCGCCCGAGGAGGTCGAAGCCTCCGAAGAACGGCGCCCACAGCCCACGTCATCAAACTGTAGCAGAGGCGCGCTACACGCCCTGAACGCTAAAAAGGTGACAGACTCATGTCAGAATTTGCACCGGATGCCGGCTTCCGCAAGAACCGGAAACTCAAGGACGCCCTTCTCCGCCATAAGGCTTTTTCGAAGGATGGCCTTTCCGAGCGTCTCTTCGGCCTTCTCTTCTCCGGCCTCGTCTATCCGCAGATCTGGGAGGATCCGGATCTCGACATGCAGGCGATGGAGCTGAAGCCCAACCATCGCATCGTCACCATCGGCTCTGGCGGCTGCAACATGCTCGCCTATCTCTCCAAGGCGCCGGCCTCGATCGACGTCGTCGATCTCAACCCGCACCACATCGCGCTGAACCGCCTGAAGCTTGCCGCCTTCAAGCATCTTCCCGGCCATGCCGATCTCGTCCGCTTCCTGGCGATGCCGAACGAGAAGTCGAACAGCCGCGCTTACGACCAGCATCTCGCCGCCCGTCTCGATGAGGCAACCCGTAGCTACTGGAACGGCCGCAAGTACGGCCGCCGCCGCGTCACCGTCTTCGACCGCAACATTTACGAAACGGGCCTGCTCGGTCGCTTCATCGGCGCCGCCCACCTTCTGGCCCGCCTGCATGGCGTCAAACTGCGCGAGATGACCAAAACCCGCTCGATCCGCGAGCAGCGCCAGTTCTTCGACGAGCAGATCGCGCCGCTCTTCGAAAAGCCGGTCGTGCGCTGGATCACCAGCCGCAAGAGCTCGCTCTTCGGCCTCGGCATTCCGCCGCAGCAATATGACGAACTTGCAAGCCTCGCCGCCGATCATTCGATTGCGCCGGTGCTGAAGCACCGCCTGGAAAAGCTCGCCTGTCATTTCCCGATGAGCGACAACTATTTCGCCTGGCAGGCCTTCGGCCGCCGCTACGGCACCGAAGCGGAAGGCCCGCTGCCGACCTACTTGAAGTCGGAGCACTATCAGGTGATCCGCGCCAATATCGACCGCGTCAACGTCCACCATGCAAGCTTCACCGAGCTTCTGGCCCGCGAGCCGGCCGCTTCGCGCGACCGCTACATCCTGCTCGACGCGCAGGACTGGATGACGGACGAGCAGTTGAACGACGTCTGGACGGAAATCACCCGCACGGCGCGCGAAGGCGCCCGCGTGATCTTCCGCACCGCCGCCGAAAAAAGCATCATCGAAGGCCGTCTGGCTCCGGCGATCCGCGACCAATGGGATTACTTCGAGGAGAAGTCGCTTGAACTGACCGCGCTCGATCGGTCGGCAATCTACGGCGGCTTCCACATTTACGGGAAGAAGGCGTGAGCAAGGTCGGCACTGAGACGGCAGGAAAGAGCGATGAACATGCCAGCCTCATGGATGGCATGTACCGCTACCAGCGGCACATCTACGACCTGACCCGCAAATATTATCTTCTCGGCCGCGACAGCACGATCCGCAATCTCGACGTTCCCGAAGGCGGCACCCTGCTTGAAGTCGGCTGCGGCACCGGGCGCAACATGGCCTTCGCCCACAGGCATTTCCCGACCGCCAAGCTGTTCGGCCTCGACATTTCCCAGGAAATGCTGATTTCGGCACGCAAGACCTTCTCCACCAAGGCGACGATCCCGGAATTCCGCGTCGCCGAAGCCACGGCGTTCACGCCGCGCGAATTCGGCGTCAGCGGCTTCGACCGCATCCTGATTTCCTATGCCCTGTCGATGATCCCGGACTGGGAGCGCGCCGTCGATGCATCGATCGCCGCACTCAATCCCGGCGGCCAGCTGCACATTGTCGATTTCGGCCAGCAGGAAGGCTTACCGGCCTGGTTCCGGCGCATGCTGCAGTCCTGGCTTGCGAAATTCCACGTCACCCCGCGCCCCGATCTGCGTGAGGTTCTGGAAGCGCAAGCCCATGAAAACAACGCGATATTGTTGTTCGATACCGCCGGCGGTGGTTATGCCTGGCGGGCTGCCATTATCAGCAAGCGCTTATAATTCGCTTGAAACTAACCGATTTTTTACGTTGATATGGTGAAAAGAGGGTTATCCTCTGCTGACTCGTCTTTTTCGAAGGTCAAGTTGTGGGGCAAAAAGATCATTCGAGTTACGACGGGACGCCCATGCGCCGGCTTTTGTTTTGCGTTTTGCCCCTGGCCATCATGCTGGCTGGCTGCACTTCTTCCGGTTATGACTATCTCGAAACGGCATCGATCAAGCCAAAGACGCGCTTCAAGGATACCGATCCGCAGGATTTCGGTCCGAAGCATCCGCAGCAGAACCAGGTCCACGGCATCGATATCTCCAAATGGCAGGGCGACATCGATTGGGCCACGGTAAAGAATTCCGGTGTCGCCTTCGCCTTCATCAAGGCAACCGAAGGCAAGGACAGGGTCGATCCGCGCTTCGACGAATACTGGCGCGAAGCCCGCGCAGCCGGCATCCCGCATGCCCCCTATCATTTCTATTATTTCTGCTCTTCGGCCGATCAGCAGGCAGACTGGTTCATCCGCAACGTGCCGAAGGAGGCCATGCGCCTGCCGCCAGTGCTCGACGTCGAATGGAACGCCGAATCGAAGACCTGTCGCTACCGCCCCGACGCTGAAACGGTGCGCGCCGAAATGCAGCGTTTCATGGACCGGCTGGAGGCCTATTACGGCAAGCGCCCGATCATCTATACCTCGGTCGATTTCCATCGCGACAATCTCGCCGGCTACTTCCAGGATTATCATTTCTGGGTCCGTTCGGTGGCAAAACACCCCGAAGTGACCTATTCCGACCGCCGCTGGGCCTTCTGGCAATATACCTCGACCGGCGTTATTCCCGGCATCAGTGGGCCGACCGATATCAATGTCTTTGCCGGCAGCGCAAAGAACTGGAACAATTGGGTCGCGGCCGTTTCCAAGGATAGAAATTCTTAGTAACGTCTTGCGATGTTTCTTGCTTCCGTCACATTCGTCTGTGAAAGCGACGGCATTCTGTTTGATATAAGGACCACATCCATGCACCGCTCGCTCGCAAGCCGCTCTGCACTCGCCCTTCTGTTTGCCCTCGCCCTCGCAGGCGGCGCGGCCGCCCAGCAGGCGCCAGACGCAGCCCCGGCAGCGCCCTGCGGCGGCGATCTGTCCACCTTCCTCGAAGGCGTCAAGAAAGATGCGGTCGCAGCCGGCGCCAGTGCGGTAGCCGCCGACGAGGCCTTTGCCGGCGCCGAGATCGACCCCAAGGTGCTGAGCCGGGACCGCGCCCAGGGCGTCTTCAAGCAGACCTTCCTCGAATTCTCCCAGCGCACTGTCAGCCAGGCCCGCCTCGACATCGGCCGCCAGAAGATGAAGCAATATGCCGACGTCTTTGCCCGCGCCGAGCAGGAATTCGGCGTCCCCCCGGGCGTCATCACCGCCTTCTGGGCAATGGAAACCGATTTCGGCGCCGTCCAGGGCGATTTCAACACCCGCAATGCCCTGGTGACGTTGTCACACGACTGCCGCCGCCCGGAACTCTTCCGTCCGCAGCTCATCGCCCTCGTCGAGATGGTTCAGCACGGCGACCTCGACCCCGCCACCAATACCGGCGCCTGGGCCGGCGAGATCGGCCAGGTGCAGATGTTGCCGCGCGACATCATTGCCTATGGCATGGATGGCGACGGTGACGGTCATATCCGCCTGAAGCAGAGCGGCCCGGACGCCATTCTGACGGCGGCCAAATTCATCCAGCATCTCGGCTTCGAGCGCGGCCAGCCCTGGCTGCAGGAAGTGACCCTGCCCGATAATCTGCCCTGGGAAAAATCCGGCCTCGGCGGCACGATGAAAGCGGGCGAATGGTTCGCGCTCGGCGTCAAGCCGCGCGACGGCAATACCGCCTTCGGTAATCTCGAAGGCGATCTCGTTCTGCCGCAGGGCCGCATGGGACCGGCCTTCATCGCCTATCCCAATTTCAAGATCTATCTCGAATGGAACAAGTCGTTCATCTACACGACTTCGGCCGCCTATTTCGGGACCCGCCTTTCGGGCGCCGAGCCCTATCTCAAGGGGGTGCCGGAACAGGGGCTCGCCAGCGACCAGATGAAGGCGCTGCAGACCAAGCTGCAGTCGCTCGGCCATGATGTCGGCGAGATCGATGGCATCCTCGGCTCCGGCACGCGTGTCGCAATCCAGAAGGAACAGCAGCGCCTCGGCATGCCGGCCGATGGATGGGCGACGCCTGCCCTTCTCAACGCTCTCTGATCTCCGCTGACACTTTACCGCCGCCCGCTTCGCAAGAAACGGGTGGCACGATCCGCTGCTTGCGCTAAAGCATCAAGCCGAAACCCGTGCCGATTTTCGGCAGAACGAGCAGCTTGCGGTGGAGCAATCGGCATGGACAGCAGAATGAATGCCTGGACCTGGGGTCTGCTGGTCCTGCTCGGCCTGATCTGGGGCGGCTCCTTCTTCTTTGCCCGCATCGCCGTCCAGCATGTGCCGCCGCTGACCCTCGTCTTCTTCAGGCTGCTGCTCGCAGCGCTGGCGCTGCATGTCTATATCGCCGGCCGTTTCGACTTCTATGCGATCCTCAAGGCCCGCTGGCGCGAATTCCTGATCCTCGGGTTCATCAACAATGCCCTGCCGCATGCGCTGATCTTCTTCGGCCAAACCCGCATCGGCGCCGGTCTTGCGGCGATCCTGAATGCGACGACACCGATCTGGACGGTACTGATCGCCAATTACTTCACCTCAGACGAGAAGCTGTCGCCGGCAAAGATCGCCGGCTGCCTTGTCGGCCTGGTCGGAACGATCGTGCTGATCGGCCCCGGCCTGTCGGCCGGTGGCGAAGCCCCCCTCTGGGCGATGCTTCTTCCCGTACTTGCCGCGATCTCCTATGGCTTTGCCGCCACTTACGGCAAACGCTTCAAGAATGTTCCTGCCCCTGTCACCGCAGCCGGCCAGTTGACCGCCTCCTCGCTGATTGCGCTGCCGCTGTCGCTACTGGCCGACCGCCCCTGGACGCTTGCTGCACCGCTCGATGCCTTCCTCGCCATCCTGGCGCTGGCACTGCTGTCGACCGCCTTCGGCTACATCCTCTATTTCCGGATTATGGCGTCGGCCGGCGCCACCAACGCCTCGCTCGTCACCCTGCTGGTGCCGCCGAGCGCCATCCTTCTCGGCGTGCTCTTCCTCGGCGAAAGGCTTGCACTGGGTGAATTCGCCGGCATGGCGCTAATCGGTTTCGGCCTCGTCATTCTCGACGGCCGCGCCTATCGCATGCTGGCAAGGGCCGCCTGAAACCGGTTGCGAATTCCATATGTTTTCAACCGGTTGTGAGCCCGCCATGTTTTAGGCGCATAGATAAATGCTCAATCGCCCGATTTAACGGCATGTTAAATTGTGTGAACAAAAATTTGTCGCGAATTATTGATTTATTTCAGAGGCTTGCAAGAGCGCTACTCGACTTATCCACCGAACCGTTCTGCAGCGCAGCATAAGATCTGCTTCCCAACCGACATATTTCAGACATATTATCGGCCGGTTAACGCGAGGAGACAGACATGGGACTCACGCAATCCTTGAATGTTCTGTTGGTCAGTGCAGCGTTTGCTTTCGTCTTGTCCATGCTCTTCATCTGAGCTGGCCGACGAAAGTGTAATGACTGATAGTGCCTAAACTCCTGAATAGCTGATCAATCCGCCAACGAAAAAGCGCATGTCCCGCCCGACATGCGCTTTTTACTTTTGAACGTCCCGAAAGGATCAGGCGGCTGCGCCCGCACTTTTTGTTTCCCGGCGGGATATGCCGAGATTGTCGAGCACGGCGGAAACCAGCGGCGCACGGTTCATCGTATAGAGATGGAAATCATGGATGCCGCGCCGGACGAGATCCTCGATCTGTTCGGCAGCGACTTCGGCCGCGACCTTCGCCCGCTCCTCAGGCTTGTCGTCGAAGCCCGCAAAGCGCTCGTCGAGAAAGGTAGGGATGATGGTGCCACAGGCCCCGGCGAAGCGCTTCAGCTGCGTCAGGTTCTGGATCGGCATGATGCCTGGCACGACAGGAATCGAGATGCCGGCGCCGCGCACCCGCTCCAGGTAACGCTCGAAATTGTCGTTGTCGAAGAAGAATTGCGTGAGCGCCCGGTCGGCGCCATTGTCGGCCTTGCGCTTCAGCATGTCGATATCGGCGGCCGTATCACGGCTTTCCGGGTGTTTTTCCGGATAGGCGGAGACCGAAATCTCGAAATCGCCGATTTCCTTGAGGCCGGCCACCAGCTCCGCCGCATTGGCGTAACCGCCGGGATGCGGCTGGTAGGGCGCGCCGGCGCCGCCGGGCGCATCGCCGCGCAGCGCCACGAAATGCGTTACGCCGGCTTTGCGGAACGTGTCGACCACCTGATGCGTCTCTTCCTTGGTCGCACCGACACAGGTGAGATGCGAGGCGGTGGCAAGCGGCGTCTGCGACAGGAACCGCGTGACGGTGGTCAGCGTCGGCGCTTTGGTGGTGCCGCCGGCGCCATAGGTCACCGAGACGAAATCCGGGTCCCAGTCCTGCAGCTGACTGACGGCATGCCAGAGCTGCCCTTCCATTTCCTCCGATTTAGGCGGGAAGAATTCGAAGGAGACCCTGATGTTGCGGCCGCGCGCTTCGTTTTTCAAAACCATGTCATACCCTCCCGGCAAATGTAGGTTCGGCACCTTCGCTCGCCTGCGAAGCCATGAGGCGCCTCGGATCGCGCGCGAGCCAGACGGTAACCGTCAACCCCTGCTCGCTTTGCTGACCCGGATGAAGATCGACGACCTGCTCGACGTCGAGCCCGGTCTTGCGCAGCCAGTCGGACATTGCCTGGTGCGAAAAGCCGAGACGGACATGCGCATGCTCGTCGCGGAGATATTCGAGCGTGTGCGGCGCAAGGTCGATGACCACGAGCCGGCCACCCGGCCGGAGCATGCGCGCCGCTTCCGCGATCGCAATTTCCGGCTGATCGAAGAAATGCAGCACCTGATGGATCGTCACCAGATCGAAATCCTGTCCCTCGAACGGCAGGTTCAGGATATCGGCATGGCGCACGGTGGCCTTGGTGATGCGGGACTTGTCGAGATTCGCACGCGCCACGCTCAGCATGTCGCGGCTGGCATCGACGCCGGTCGCGCGGCGGTAGAGCCCGGACAAGAGTTCGAGGATGCGGCCGGTGCCGGTGCCGAGATCGAGCAGCGAGTCGATCGGCTGGCTGCCGAGCAGCCGGATGACAGCGGCGTCGACCTCTTCGTCGGCCGCATGCAGGCGGCGAAGCTCGTCCCACTCGGCCGCGTTGCGGCTGAAATAGGCCTGCGCCCGCTCGGCGCGCTGACGCTTGACCTGCGAGAGCCGCTCGCCGTCGCGAAGGATGGTCGGATCGTTCTCGGAAACATGCTTCAGCAGCGCCCGCACCAGCATGGCGGCCTTGCCGTCCTGCTTGAGGCGGAAATAGGCCCAGGCGCCCTCCTGGTAGCGTTCGATCAGTTCGGCCTCGCCGAGCAGCTTCAGGTGACGGGAGATGCGGGGCTGGGATTGGCCGAGAATTTCGGTAAGATCGGTCACCGTCAGGTCGCCGCTGTCAAGAAGCGCCAGAAGACGCAGGCGCGTGGGCTCGCCGGCCGCCTTCAAGACGTCCACCAGCGCATCCAGTCCAAGCTTCAAGGGTTCGCTCATCTTCGATCCAATCAAGATATAAAGATATCTTTATGTGATTTGAAAAGCGGTGGCAAGCGAGAATTAGCTCTCTCCACGAAATTGCCTGCTCAGATTGCGACAGAGCCAGACATGAAAAAGCCCCGGCCGAACCGGGGCTCTCGCAAGCGAAAACAGATGGAATAAATCAGCGCGTCAGGCGCTTGTGGGCCTGGCTGCCCGGGTTAAGGGCGTCGGGGCCAAGGCGGCGCACCTTGTCCTGTTCATAATCCTCGAAGTTACCTTCGAACCATTCGACATGGCCGTCGCCTTCGAAGGCGAGGATATGCGTCGCCAGACGGTCGAGGAACATGCGATCGTGGCTGATGATGATGGCGCAGCCGGCGAAATTCTCCAGCGCGTTTTCCAGCGCACCCAGCGTTTCCGTATCGAGGTCGTTGGTCGGTTCGTCGAGCAGCAGAACGTTGCCGCCGGCCTTCAGCATCTTGGCAAGGTGAACGCGGTTGCGCTGACCACCGGAGAGATTGCCGACCTTCTGCTGCTGGTCGCCGCCCTTGAAGTTGAAGGCGCCGCAATAGGCACGGGAGTTCATGTCGAACTTGCCGAGCTTGATGATTTCGGCGCCGCCGGAGATTTCTTCCCAGACCGTCTTGTCAGCCGCAAGCGCGTCACGGCTCTGGTCGACATAACCGAGATGCACGGTCTCGCCGATACGGATCGAACCGCCATCCGGCTTTTCCTGGCCAGTGATCATCTTGAACAGTGTTGTCTTGCCGGCGCCGTTCGGGCCGATGATGCCGACGATGCCGCCCGGCGGCAGCTTGATCGACAGGTCGTTGATCAGCGTGCGGCCCTCGAAGCCCTTGGTGATGCCTTCCATCTCGATGACCACCTGGCCGAGGCGCTCGCTGACCGGGATGATGATCTGCGCGTCGCCGGGACGCTGCTTCTCGGCGGCATCCACCAGCTGCTCGTAGGACTTGATACGCGCCTTGGACTTGGCCTGACGGGCCTTCGGGCTGGAAGCGATCCATTCCTGTTCGCGGCTGATCGCCTTCTGGCGCGATGCGTCTTCGCGGCTTTCCTGCAGCATGCGCTTGGCTTTCGCCTGCAGGTAGGCCGAGTAGTTGCCTTCGTAAGGAATGCCACGGCCGCGGTCGAGTTCGAGGATCCATCCGGTGACATTGTCCAGGAAGTAGCGATCGTGGGTGATCATCATCACGGCGCCCGGATAGTCGCGTAGATGCTTTTCGAGCCAGGCGATGGTTTCGGCGTCCAGGTGGTTGGTCGGTTCGTCGAGCAGCAGCAGATCCGGCTGCGAAAGCAGCAGACGGCAGAGCGCGACACGGCGACGCTCACCACCGGAAAGGCTGGTGACTTCGGCGTCGCGCGGCGGGCAACGCAGCGCTTCCATCGCCATTTCGACCTGGCTTTCCAGATCCCAGAGGTTCTGGCTGTCGATGACGTCCTGAAGCTTGGCGCCCTCTTCCGCCGTCTCATCGGAATAGTTCATCATCAATTCGTTGTAACGATCGAGGACAGCGGTCTTCGAGGCAACGCCTTCCATGACGTTCTCGAACACCGTCTTGTTGGGATCGAGATGTGGCTCCTGCTCCAGATAGCCAACCGTCGCACCCTCGGCGAGCCAGGCTTCGCCGGTATACTCCTTGTCCTGGCCCGCGATGATGCGCAGTACGGTGGATTTACCCGCGCCGTTCGGACCGAGGATACCGATCTTGGCATCCGGGTAGAACGAAAGGTGGATATTCTCCAGGATCTTCTTGTTGCCATAGGCCTTGTTGAGGCCGGACATATGATAAATGAACTGACGTGCCATGCTGCGCTGCTCCGGGCGGGAAACTTTGATTGTGCCGCTATGTAGGCGAAACAGCGCCTCCGGGCAACGCCGAAACCCGGTTTACTCAGGATTTCCGGTCAAAAGCCCGCAGCGTCGACGACGCCCTCGTCGCAGCCGAACGACGTTTTTCCAGCACCTTGGATCAGATCGGCAAGCTCGGCACTTTTCGCCGATGCCGCTCCGGCAGCTTCCGAAAGCCCGATCGTCAGCTCGCTGATCATCCTGACATTGCCGGCCCGCCGGCAGCTCATCTTGACACGATCGCCGGCACCCGGTCCAAAGCTCTTGTCGAAAGCCGCCTTGATCGCTTCGGCCTTGACCGGCTTGCCGATATTGGCAGCGAAGAGATCACGCACAGCCGACGCGTTGAGTGCACCCACGAGATGCACACCGACGCCGAAATAGTCGTCGGCACTCATCTTCGTGCAGGTGCCGTGCTTCACCCATTCATGCCGTTCCAGGCCGGATTGCGTGCCGGGCATCGCCTTGGCAAGCGCCGTCTTCGTCTCCGCTGCAAGCGTGACCTCCGGCAGCTTGTTCCAGTCGCCGTCCTTGTCGGCGGTCTTCTGATCGGCGCTCACACCACAATAATCCTGCCGCATCGGCCAGAGCCCGTGCAACGAGAAGTTCGTCGCGTCAGGGCGCTCGCCGGTCTGGCTGGCGCATTCGGCCTTCTTCTGGTTTGTCTGGCAAAAAGCCGGCTGCCAGCTCGCCGCCAGAATGAAGCGGGTGCGCCCGCCGGCCTCCTGCGCCACGGCGGCGCCGGCAATAACCATCGACACAGCGAACGACAAGGTACGCAATTGCATGCTGCTCATTTCAACCCCCAAAAAGAACAATACAGGAACAAATAAGCATCAAATTCAGAAGGCCGCAACCCTGAATCGCAACAAGGCTGCAATTTGTTATCGGATAACCAAACGCCGATGTTGCAATTACCCGGCGATCTGGTCTGTTGCCGCCGGGAGGACCCACATGTTTTCTGAAACGCAAAGGCTCGCCGTGCCAGGGGCGTCGCTGGCCTATCACCATGCCGAGGCCATCACCCCCGCACGCGGGATCCTGTTGATATCGCATGGCTTGGCCGAACATTCGAAACGATACCGCTCCTTTGCCGAGGCGATGGCGGTGCGCGGCTATCATGTCTATGCCCACGATCATCGCGGCCACGGCGAGACGACGGCAGCCGATGCGCCGATCGGCCGCTTTGCCCGGCGTGGTGGGGTCGAAAGGGTGATTGGCGACGTCATCGCCATGCGCGGCCATGCGGCCTCCTGCCATCCCGGCCTGCCGGTGATCCTCTTCGGCCATTCGATGGGCGGCCTCATCGCCCTCAATGCAGCCGTCACGGCTCCGGCCGACTTCGATGCTGTCGCCGTCTGGAATTCGAATTTCGCCGTTGGCCTTGCCGGCCGCGCCGCCCAGGCGATCCTGCTTGCCGAGCGCATGCTGAAGGGCTCTGACGTGCCGAGCGGCCTGCTGCCGAAGCTCACCTTCGGCACCTGGGCCAAATCCATTGCCGGCCGCCGTACCGAGTTCGATTGGCTGTCGCGTCGTCCTGATGAAGTTGACAAGTATGTCGCCGACCCGCTCTGCGGCTTCGACGCCTCAGTCTCTCTCTGGCTCGATCTCTTCGAGCTGACCTTCCGCGCGCCGCAGAAAATCCATCTCGACCGGCTGCCGCGGGATATGCCGATCCATCTGGTCGGCGGTGGAGAGGACCCGGCGACGGAGCGTGGAAAAGCCGTGCTCTGGCTGTCAAACCATTTGAAAGACCAAGGCTTCTCCCGTATCAGCAGTGAGATATATCAGGACATGCGACACGAAACACTGAATGAGATCGGCGCGGATGCGGCGATCGCAGCCTTTGGCGAGTGGTGCGACAGGGCCGTCGCAAGATCCTGAGCGACCAATATCCTGAGTACAGGGATTTCATCATGAACAGCACCTCCGCCCGCCCCGTTTCGTCCGCCTCCGACGTGACGACGGGGCTTGCGCTGATGGTTCTCTCGGTGATGGTCTCGCCGCTCATCGATATTTTCGCCAAGCTTGCGATCACGACCGTGCCATCCGGGGAGATCACCGCCGGCCGTTTCATCGTCCAGGCGCTCTGCATGCTGCCACTGGTGATATGGCGGCGCAGCTTCGCCGATTTTTCCTGGCGACAGAGCCTGTTCCATGCCATCCGCGGCGCGATCATCACCGTCTCGATGATCTCCTTCGTCACGACGCTGAAATATATGGCGGTCGCCGACGCGATCGCGATCTTCTTCGTCGAGCCGATCATGGTGACGATCCTCGGTGGCATCTTCCTGAAGGAGACGATTGGCTGGCGGCGTTATACCGCCTGCGGCGTCGGCTTCTTCGGGGCGATGCTGATCATCCAGCCGAGTTTCGAAGAGGTCGGCTACATCGCGCTTCTGCCTGTCGTCAGCGCGCTGTGCATCGCCATCTTCGTGCTGATGACCCGCGCCCTCTCGCGCAGGGAAGACCCCTGGTCGATGCAGTTCCAGATGAGCATCTGGGGCCTGCTCTTCTGTGTCCTCCTGCTTTTCCTCGGTCAGGGAACCGGCTCGGACCTCTTCGATCCGGTCATGCCGGAAGGCCGCGCCTGGTTCTATGTCGCCGGCGTCGGCGCCATGGCCGCAATCACCGGCATCCTCGGCGTCTACGCCTATCGCGCAGCACCGGCCTCGACGCTGGCGCCGCTGCAATATTTCGAGATCGTCTCGGCGACAATCTTCGCCTGGCTGGTCTTCGGCGACTTTCCGGATGCGGTCAAATGGCTCGGCATTGCCATCATCGTGGCATCAGGCTTCTACATCCTCTGGCGCGAGCGCCGCTTTGCTTCAAAGCCTGTATCCGATACATCTGAGGTGACGCTGGCGCCATAGAAATTGCCGGGAGGAACATGACAGAGACCGTGATGAAAAAACCACCGCTTGCCGGCATCCGGGTGATCGAGCTTGCCCGCGTGCTCGCCGGCCCCTGGGCGGGACAGATGCTCGCCGATCTCGGTGCCGACGTCATCAAGGTCGAAAATCCCGACGGCGGCGACGACACGCGCCAATGGGGGCCGCCCTTCGTCGAAGGTGCCGATGGCGAGAACCTCTCGGCCGCCTATTACCACGCCGCCAATCGCGGCAAGCGCTCCGTCACTGCCGATCTGAAGAGCGCCGAAGGCCAGGATTTCGTCCGCCGCCTCGTCTCCACCGCCGACGTGGTCATCGAGAATTTCAAGCTCGGCGGCCTCGTCAAATACGGGCTCGATTATGACAGCCTGCGCAAGGTGAACCCGAAGCTCGTCTATTGCTCGATCACCGGCTTCGGCCAGAACGGCCCTTATGCCAGCCTCGCCGGCTACGATTACATCGTCCAGGGCATGTCCGGCTTCATGTCGATCACCGGTGAACCAGGCGGCCAACCGATGAAGGCAGGCGTCGCCATTGCCGATATCTTCACCGGCATTTATGCCGTCTCGGCGATCGAAGCCGCCCTGATTCACGCCCTCAAGTCAGGCGAAGGCCAGTTGGTCGACATGGCCCTGCTCGATGTGCAATCGGCCGTGCTCGCCAATCAGAACATGAATTATCTGGTTTCCGGCGAGGCACCGACCCGCCTGGGCAACGCCCATCCCAATATCTCGCCCTATGAGGTCGTGCCGACGGCGGACGGCTACCTCATTCTCGCAGTTGGAAACGACGGGCAGTTCCGTCGCCTCTGCACCATCCTTGGCCTGGAGGCCATCGCCGGCGACGAGCGTTTCGCCACCAACAAGGCCCGCGTCGGCAATCGTAGCGAAGTGCGACGCCTCGTCTCCACCGAGACGTTGAAATGGCAGAAGGCGGATCTGCTGAAGGCCTGCGAGGAGAACGCGGTTCCATCAGGCGCCATCAATACGATCGAGGAAATGTTCGCCCATCCGCAGGTGCAGGCTCGGGGCCTGCGCATCGACCTAGCGGATGCCGCCGGTACCGTCATCCCCGGCGTCAGGACACCTGTGGTGCTGTCGGAGACGCCGCTGCGTTACATCAGGCCGAGCCCGCGTCTTGGCGAACATCAGGCCGAAGTTCTGGCGGAACTCGTCGAGCTCGAGAGGAAGGCATCGTCATGAAGAAGGCATTGTCATGAAGAAGACGGGCGGAGAACTGATCGTCGAGGCGCTGAAGGCGAATGGCGTCAAGCGTCTCTCCTGCGTGCCCGGCGAGAGTTTCCTCGCCGTGCTCGATGCGCTGCGCGACAGCGATATCGACGTCCTCGTCTGCCGCCAGGAGGGCGGAGCGGCGATGATGGCGGATTGCTGGGGCAGGCTGACCGGCGAACCCGGCATCTGTATGGTGACCCGCGGCCCCGGCGCCACCAACGCCTCCGCCGGCCTGCATATATCAAGGCAGGACTCGATCCCGATGATCCTGTTCATCGGCCAGGTGCAGCGGGAAGCACGCGAGCGCGAGGCCTTCCAGGAGGTCGAGTTCCGCCGCGCCTTCACCGAATTCGCCAAATGGGTGGGTGAGATCGACGATGCCGCCCGTATTCCCGAATTCGTCACCCGCGCCTTTGCGGTCGCAACCTCCGGCCGGCCCGGTCCTGTCGTGCTGACGCTGCCGGAGGACATGTTGCGCGATGAGGTCGAGGCACCCCGCGCCAGGCACTATGCCAACGTCGAGGCCCATCCCGGCCGCCGCCAGATCGACGATTTCTATCTCCGCTTGCTGAAGGCCGAACGGCCGATGGTGATCCTGGGCGGCACACGCTGGGATGCCGATGCCGTCGCCGATTTTCAGAGCTTCGCCGAGCGTTTCCAACTGCCCATCGGCTGCTCCTTCCGCCGGCAGATGTTGTTCGATCATCTTCATCCCTGCTATGCCGGCGATGTCGGCATCGGTATCAATCCGGCATTGGCAAAAGAGATCAAGGAGAGCGACCTGCTGATCCTCCTCGGCAGCCGCATGTCGGAAATGCCGTCCTCGTCCTATACGCTGATCGATATCCCCTATCCCCAGCAATCGCTGGTGCACATCTATCCCGACCCTTCCGAGCTCGGCCGCGTCTATCGCCCGGATCTTGCCATCTGCGCCGCACCGGCCGATTTCGTCGCCGCGCTCGCCGACCTGGAAGCGCCGGGCGAACCGCACTGGACCGAGCGCACCGCACGCCTGCACCAGGCCTATCTCGCCTGGTCGACGCCGCCATCGACAGGTCCGGGCGCCGTCCATATGGGGCCGATCATGGAATGGCTGGAGGCCAATACCGGACCGCAGGCGATCTTCACCAATGGTGCGGGCAACTACGCCACCTGGGTGCACCGCTTCCATCGTTTTCGCCGTTTCAACACCCAAGCCGCCCCCACCTCCGGCTCGATGGGTTACGGCCTGCCGGCGGCGGTGGCCGCCAAGCGGCTGTTTCCCGAGCGCGAGGTCATCTGCTTTGCCGGCGACGGCTGCTTCCTGATGCACGGCCAGGAATTCGCCACCGCCATCCGCTACGGCCTGCCGATCATCGCAGTCGTCGTCAACAACGGCATCTACGGCACGATCCGCATGCATCAGGAGCGCGAGTATCCCGGCCGCGTCAGCAGCACCGATCTGACCAATCCCGACTTCGCAGCCCTTGCCCGCGCCTATGGCGGCCACGGCGAGACGGTGGAAACGACAGCGGATTTCGCCCCCGCCTTCGAGCGGGCACGCGCCAGCGGCAAACCGGCGATCATCGAGGTCAAGCTCGATCCCGAAGCGATCACGCCGACACGCACACTCTCCGAAATCGCGCAAACAAAAAGCCGGTGAGCACGCGCAGTTCTCACCGGCTTCAGGCAATCGAAATGGTGCGACTTAGTCGAGTGCGGCCGTGATGATGAACTCGACCTTGTATTTCGGCGCAGCGAGCTTGGCTTCGCTGGTGGCGCGAGCCGGCGGGTTGGCCGGATCGATCCAGCCCTCCCAGACGGCGTTCATCTCGGCGAAATCAGCGATGTCGGACAGATAGATGATCGTCTGCAGGATCTTCGACTTGCTGCTGCCTGATGCAGCCAGCAGCCGGTCGACTTCGGCAAGCGAGGACTTGCACTGATCGGTGACGCTTTCGCCCTCGCCGACCTGACCTGCGAGATAGACCGTGTTGCCGTGAATGACGGCGCCGCTCATGCGCGAGCCGACGTCGATACGCTTGATGTTCATTATAGTCTCCTGAGTGAATGGAAGGTGACGGCGCTGAGGTTCAACGCCGGAAAATCGGCCCCCCGGAACGGGGGCTCAATTACGGATATGGTGGGTCTTCTGGTAAATCGCCGTCGAGCGCGCGCCAGAGCGGCAATAGCCGAGCATCGGCCGCGGGAATTCATCGAGCGCGTCGACCATGCCCTGCACGGCTTCCTCGGTCACGCCCATCGGTCCAACCGGCACATGGGCGATCTCGAGGCCGAGCTCCTTGGCGCGCGCCTCGATGACGGAGAACGACGTCTGGTCGGGACTTTCGTGATCGGGGCGGTGGCAGACGATCGATTTGAACCCCAGCGCCTTAATCTCGTCGAGCTCCTCCAGCGTGATCTGGCCCGAAACCGAATATTCATCGTCGATCTGGCGAATATCCATCGTCTTGTCTCCTCAAAAATCGTGGGCTGAAGGTCTACGACGGAGGTCTGCCAGCGTCAACAACGCTTCGTTCACAGGAAGGTAAAGGTCAGCGCATAGCTTCGGCTCTCGCCGGGCGCCAACATGTTGAACTCACCAGCGGCCTGAAGCTCGTCGCGCGATATCCAGCGATGCGAAACCGGCTCGATACCGATGATATGGGCGGGCGCCTTCTGGTTCCGCCAGACCTGCAGATGGGGCAGCGTGTCGGCGCGGAAGCGCACACGCAGCGTCCTGCCGCCGATTGCGGCGATCGGTCCGAGGCGGACCTCTGCGAAGCCCTCCTCCGTCGCCGGCGCCGTGACGCAGAAGATGCCGCCCGGCTCCTCGCCGAACGCCCAGGGGAAACCGCCATTCTCCAGCATCTGGCCTTCGAGCCGCGTGCCCTCGTCCAGCCATTTGCCGCCGGTGTTCATGTGGTACATCAGGAAGGTCGGCACAGTCCGATCGCTCATATTGACGACCCGGTCCTCGAGCCGCACCTCGCCGGTCGCCCCATCGATCCGCCACAGCCGCTCGACACGCTGCGGCAGTCCCTCGACGGTGGTGATGTCGATATCGGCGCGGCATTCGGCATTGCCGCTCTCGAACTTCGTCCACAGCACCTTTGCCGCATGGCCGGAGGCCGATCCGTGCAGCGGATAGACCTTGCCATCGTCCCGGCCGGGAATCGGCTGGCGGTGGCGGATATGATCCGGCCCGCAGGTGAAGAGAAAGCCTTCGAGCGAGTGGTCGATTCGCGCATCGCCGTCGTCGGGAATGGCGCGTTTCGGCGCGATGTCGACGCCGTCGACAATGCATCCGCCGATATCCAGCACCGATGTTTCGTCCAGCATCAGGCGCGGCCCGCTTGCGGCGGCAAATTCGATCATCACGGTCTCCTCGGGGAATTGTCAGCCCCTTAGAGCGCCGTGCGTCCTTTCGGACGCACAAAGGACGCTCTAACACTTTGAATCGACGCATTGTGCTTTTCGAAAATTGATTCCGATTTTCGGAAAGCACGATGCGCTAGCGTTAGGTTTCGCGCCGCCATTCGTCAATCGGTGCCGTTCCTATCTTGTGGTTTTGCAGCAACCGTGGAATTCGCGGAACTGCCACAAGGACGCAAACGTTTATGAGTAAAAGGAAATCTTAGTGATTTTCATATTTTGTTCAGCACGGTTTCATAAATTCCACACTAGCGTCAAAATTCGCATGTGTGTGTCTGCCCAGTCACTGTTCGAGGTGTGAGACGTGAATCGCTTTTTAAAATCGGCATTTTGCCTCGCAGCCAGCTTGGCTGCCCTTGCGGCTATAGCGCCGGAGGCAGGCGCGCAGCAGTTCCGCGACCGCCGCCAGAGCGATATCGTGCTCGTGACGCCGAACGGCGAAATCCTCGACTACGTTCCAACTGGCTATACCTACGCCCGGGATCGTAGCGGCAATCGCGTGTTGATCGATGCCTATGGCAACGTCGTCGCTACCGAGATGCGCGCCCGGGGCTACTATCCGCCGCGGCCGGGCCCGCGCGAGGTCTATAACGACCAGTACGGCGACGACCCCTATTATTCCGACAACAATCCCGATGGCGATACGCGTTATTCCGAGCGGGGCGCCGTCACCGGCGGCATTCCGCGCGATGCGGCGATCGAACGCCGGCCGCTCGGCGAGCAGCCCTATCCCGATGACAACAGTATCGGTAATCCGCAGCCCGGCGACGATTATGCCTCGATCGACCCCGATCAGCAGATCCCGCCCGCCGACGCGCCCAAGACCGCGCCTGATGAGCCCGTCATCACGCTGAAGAACAAGTCGAAGCCCGAAATCGTCGCGCTGCAGGTCTTCCTCGATCGTGCCGGCATCTCTCCGGGTGTCATCGACGGCCATATGGGCTCGAACGTCACCAAGGGGATCTATGCCTATGACCAAATGACCGGATCGAAGCTCGATCCCAACGACACCGATGCCATTCTGGAAGAGCTGCGCATGAACGGCGGCCTGCCCGTCGTCAGTTACACGATCACGCCGGCCGATGCCGCCGGTCCCTTCGTTGCGGAGATCCCGGAGGATTATTCGCACAAGGCGCTGCTGCCGTCGCTCGCCTATACCTCGACCACCGAAATGCTGGCCGAACGCTTCCACATGGATGAGGCCTTTCTCAAGGAGATGAATCCCGGCGCCGATTTCAGCGTTCCCGGCACCGTCATCAAGGTCGTCAATCCGGGTGAGCCGAAAAGCGGCGAGGTTGCCCGTATCATCGCCGACAAGGGCCGCAAGCAGGTCTTCGCCTATGACGGCGCCGGCAATCTCCTCGCCGCCTATCCGGCATCGATCGGCTCCACCGACACGCCCTCTCCGTCAGGCTTGGTGAACGTCGAGCGTGTCGCCTTCAATCCCGGCTATACCTACAATCCGAAGATCAATTTCCAGCAGGGTGCCAACGACAAGATCCTCAACATCCCGCCCGGCCCGAACGGTCCCGTCGGCACCGTCTGGATGGCGCTTTCCAGGCCGACCTACGGCATTCACGGCACGCCCGAACCCTCGAAGATCGGCCGCACCCAGAGCCACGGCTGCATCCGCCTGACCAACTGGGATGCCACCGAACTGGCCAAGATGGTCAAGCCGGGAGTGACGGTCGAATTCGTCGACTGAACATACCATCGCGTCTTCGGGCGGAATAACCGCAAAGCGAACAGACAACAATGTCACGCGACTGGATCGACCAATACGCGGCGGGATCGGCGCTGCCCCGCACTTTGACACAACAATCTAGCGCGGGCCGCGACGGCAGTTCAAAATTGCTCTCCCGTACCAAAGTTTGGAACCCGAAAGCGCGCCAAAAAGCTATTAAATCTGTAGATTTCACTTCCTAACATTTTGGAGGTCGTATGAAATCGCTAGTTCGATTGGCTTTAAGCGTTTTGGCGGGTTTGGTCGCAGTCGGCACGGCGCAGGCTGCCGATGTCTCGGAAATCCGCGTGGACTGGGCGACCTACAACCCGGTCAGCCTCATTCTGAAGGATGAAGGGATCCTGGAAAAGGAATTCGACAAGGATGGGATCAAGATAACCTGGGTCCAGTCCGCAGGCTCCAACAAAGCCCTGGAATTCCTGAATGCCGGCTCCCTCGACTTTGGCTCGACGGCGGGTGCAGCTGCATTGATCGGCCGCGTCAACGGCAACCCGATCAAATCCATCTATGTGTATTCGCGTCCGGAATGGACTGCGCTCGTAACACGCAAGGATACCGGCATCGCCAAGGTCCAGGACCTGAAGGGCAAGTCCATCGCCGTGACGCGCGGCACCGACCCGCACATTTTCCTGGTGCGCGCCCTTGCCGATGCAGGTCTGACTGAAAAGGACGTTTCGCTTGTTCTGCTACAGCACGCGGACGGCCGCCTTGCGCTGAAACGGGGCGACGTCGACGCTTGGGCCGGCCTCGATCCGATCATGGCCTCCGCCGAGATTGAAGATGGCGATGTGCTGTTCTATCGCAAGCCGGAAAACAACAGCTGGGGCGTGCTTAACGTGCGCGAAGAGTTTGCTATCGCGCATCCTGATCTCGTCAAACGCGTGCTTGCCTCCTACGAGAAGGCGCGCATTGAAGCTCTGAAAGATCCGACCAAGCTCAAAGCCGCCCTCGTTGCCGCCACCAAGCTGCCCGACACGGTGATAGAGCGCCAGCTGGAGCGCACGAACCTCACCTATTCCGTGATCGGCGATGCACAGCGCGAGACGATCGAAGCAGCGGGTCTCGCTTTGCAAAAGGCCGACGTCATCAAAGCGGATGTCGATGTCGTTAAGACCGTATCGTCGCTGGTCGATCCCAGCTACGCCTCGGCCGCTCTCGGCCAGTGAAGCGATAGAAAGAACGTTCCCATGTCCTTGGTGCACATCGCGCTGTCATGGCACAATACGGAAACAGGAAGGGAGACCCGGCAGCGCCGGGTTTCGCCTTTCGATCGCCCGATTGTCGGAATCGTGTTTCCGGTTGCGTTGTTTGCCGCCTGGGAAATCCTCGTTCGTGCGGGAATAGTCGGAGGCCGTTTGATGCCCCCGCCCTCGAAAATTCTCTATACGGTCTATGCGCTGGCGGCCTCCGGCGATCTGGCAACGCATGTCGGCGCGACGCTGCGCAGAGTGGCAATCGGCTTCGCCTTCGGGTCCCTGGCGGGGACCGCTCTTGGGGCGCTGACCGGGTACTCCAAACCGCTCGCACGTCTGCTGGATCCGACCCTGCAGGCTCTGCGAGCCATTCCCTCCATTGCCTGGGTGCCGCTGTTCATCCTGTGGTTCGGTATTTTCGAAGCCTCCAAAGTCGCGCTGATTGCCGTTGGCGTCTTCTTCCCGGTCTATCTAGGAGTCTATGGCGCCGTCGTCGGCGTCGACAGGCGCATCGTAGAGGTCGGTCGCGTCTTTCGGCTTTCGGGCTTCGAGCTCATTCGTCTGATCTTGCTGCCGGCGGTCCTTCCGGACTTTATCCTTGCCCTGCGCGCAGGCCTGGGCCTCGGTTGGATGTTCGTCGTTGCGGCGGAATTCATGGGCGCATCCGAAGGCCTGGGATATCTTCTGGTGGATGGTCAGCAACTCGGAAAGCCGGATCAGATTCTGGCGGCTATTTTGATCTTTGCCGTTGTCGGCAAGGCGACCGATAGCCTGCTTCTGATTGCGAGCGCGCCGTTCCTGCGCTGGCGCGACACCCATGCGAGCGGGATCTGACATGCTTGACATCCGCTCCCTATCCAAGATCTATCCCAACGGAACACATGCTCTGCAAGACTTCTCCCTCAGTATCGGCAAGGGAGAGTTGGTCGCGGTCATCGGAGGATCGGGTTGCGGCAAGAGCACCCTTCTGAGACTGTTGTCGGGCCTCGAAGGCCCTACACAGGGCGAAATCAGCTTGGAGGGACGGCTGCTGACAGAGCCGGACTCGCTCGTGAATATCGTCTTCCAGGAGCCCCGGCTCTTTCCATGGCTGACAGTCGCGGACAATATCGGTTTCGGCCTGCGCCATCTGGCAAGCAGCGAACGGGATGAGCAGGTATCGGCGGCCCTGGAGAAGATTGGCCTTCGCGGCCACGAGAAGCGCTGGATAAAGGAGCTGTCCGGCGGGCAGGCGCAACGCGTGGCCCTGGCGCGAGCACTCGTGACGAAGCCGGCCGTTCTCCTCTTGGACGAGCCCTTCTCCGCACTCGATGCGATGACGCGTGTCGAACTCCAGGATCATCTGATCGATCTATGGCGCGTGAATGCCACGACGATGCTGCTCGTCACGCACGATATCGAAGAGGCAGCCTTTTTGGCGGATCGCGTCGTCGTGATGCGCCCCTGGCCGGGACGCATTCTAGAGGTGGTCGATATAGGCCTGCCGCGACAACGCAATCGCATGTCGGACGAATTGGCCGAAGTCAAAAGGCGGCTTTCCGACCTTCTGGCTCATTCTCTCAATGATGGCAGCCGCACGGCAAGCGCCTGAAAAACGAAATGCGTCGCGGAGCCAACCGGACGCACTTCGTTCGAGGATGCGGGAACTCAGGCTGCCGTCGCCATGCGGGCGGACGCCACCAGCCTTACCGGCAGCTTGCGCATCATTTCCTCGGCAAAACAGGTGGCGTTTTCACGGGCCTTGTCGAGATTGCTGACGCGCGCGGGATCGATCGTGTGCAGCGTGCCGCCACAGTCGAAGATGTCGCGAAAGGCGGAGCGTTCGATAATTGCGGTGTCCAGCACCGGCACATGCCGCTCGCTGAGCAGCGACTTGACGACTTGCAGCGCCCGTGTCGTCACCATCGAGTTGACGCGGGTCAGCACCACCGAATGGCCAATCTTGATGCCGGCCTTCTCATCCAGATACTGGAGCAGTTCGAGCACCTGCGCGCCACCGCGCGCATCCATTGCACAGCCCTGGATCGGAATCAGCACGTGGTCGGAAAGGCCGACGGCTGTGGCAAGCAGCGGATTGCGTGCACCCGGCAGGTCAACGATGAAATAGTCGGTATTGTGCTTGTTCTCGCTGATATGCTGCGGCAACGAGGCGGTTGTCACGAAATCGATCACCGAAAGATTGGCCACGTGACCAGAGATCTCGTGCCAGCGTGAAATCCAGTGCTGCGGATCGGCGTCGAGAATGGTGACGCGATAGCCTTTGCGGGCAAGCTCGGTCGCGAGCAGGAGAACAGCGGTCGTCTTGCCGGCGCCTCCCTTGGTATTTGCGAATGTGATAACAGGCATGTTCGGTCCTCGGAAGGAAAGAGGTGCGAGCCGGAATCGCTCTTTTACGCACCCTCGGAGCATCGTGCGGTTAATCCATCCTTTCTAATCATGGTTAACAAATTCGAAACACGCGCGGCGAAATTGCAGCCGGTATTTTTCACATCCCTAAAACTTGGGATATCGCGGCAACGAAAAAAGCCCGGAAAACCGAGGTTTTCCAGGCCAGTCAAAAGGTCCGCTCTTATATTGTCAGAAGCAATCCCTGAAAAGGACCTTGGTATTTTCGAGCGTCATGGCAACCGGGTTGCCGCCCGCACTCGGATCTTCGATCGCCATGGCCGACAATTCGTCGATGCGGTCGGCAGCGATTCCCATCGCCGACAGCGTCTCCGGCACCCCGAGTTCGGAGCGGAGCTTCAGCACATAGTCGTAGAACCCGTCGAAACCGCCGGAAATGCCGAGATAGGCGGCGGCGCGGCCGATCTTCTCCTCGATCGCCTTGCGGTTGAAGCGCAGCACCGCCGGCATCACCACCGCATTTGTCATGCCGTGATGGGTGTTGTAGACGGCGCCGATCGGGTGCGACAGCGCGTGAATGGCTCCGAGCCCCTTCTGGAAGGCGACCGCACCCATGGCGGCCGCCGCCATCATGTTGGCGCGGGCTTCCAGATCGGTGCCTTCCCTATAGGCGCGCGGCAGGAATTCCTTGACGAGCCGCATGCCTTCGAGCGCGATGCCGGCCGACATGGGGTGATAGAAGGGCGAGGAATAGGCCTCGAGGCAATGGGCGAAGGCATCCATACCTGTGCCGGCCGTAATGATCTTCGGCATGCCGACCGTCAGTTCCGGATCGGAGATGACGACCCCAGGCAGGAACTTCGGATGGAAGATGATCTTCTTCACATGCGTCTCGGAATTGGTGATGACGCTGGCACGCCCGACTTCCGAACCGGTGCCTGCCGTTGTCGGCACCGCGACGATCGGGGCGATGCCCTCGAGACTCGCACGCGTCCACCAGTCGCCGATATCCTCGAAGTCCCAGACCGGCCGCGTCTGGCCGGCCATGAAGGCGACGCACTTGCCGAGATCGAGGCCGGAGCCGCCCCCGAAAGCAACGACGCCGTCATGGCCGCCGTCCTTGAAGGCCCTGACGCCGGCTTCGAGGTTCTTCTCGTTCGGGTTCGGATCGACATCAGCAAAGATTGCGCGGCCGAGACCGGCATCTTCGAGGATATCGAGCGCAGTCTTGGTGATCGCCATCGAGGCAAGGCCGCGGTCGGTGACGAGTAGCGGCTTCTTGATGCCGAGGCTCTTGCAGGCGTCGGCCAGTTCAGTGATGCGGCCCCGGCCGAGCTTGACCGATGTCGGGTAGCTCCAATTTGCGGTGATGTTGCTGCTCATGCTGTGACTTTCTTCAGATGGAAGGATTTCGGACGCGTCAGATTCTGGAAGCCGATGATCGACAGCGAGCCGCCGCGGCCAGTCTCCTTGACGCCGGTCCAGCAAAGTGCCGGGTCGAGATAATCCGCGCGGTTCATGAAAACAGTGCCGGTTTCGATCTCGCGACCGAGCCGCCCTGCCCGCTCGACATCTTTGGTCCAGAGCGAGGCCGTCAGCCCATACTGGCTGTCGTTCATCAAAGCGAGGGCCTCCTCGTCGCTCTTCACCTTCATGATGCCGACCGCCGGACCGAAAGTCTCTTCACGCATGAAGGCCATGGAGTGGTCGACGTCGACGAGAATCTGCGGTGCAAGATAGGCGCCGCCGTCATCCTGGGGGAAAAGCTTGGGATCAACAAGCGCTTTGGCGCCCTTGGAAACCGCATCGGCGATCTGCTCGCGCACCACCTTGGCGAAGCGCTTATGTGCCATCGGCCCGAGCGACGTATCGGGATCGAGAGGATTGCCGAGCTTGTAGTTCGACACCCAGGCAACCGACTTCTCGACGAAGGCGTCATAGAGCGATTCATGCACGTAGATGCGCTCGATGCCGCAGCAGCACTGGCCGGAATTGTAGGTCGCGCCGTCCATCAGCGTGTCGACGGCTGCCTCGAGATCGGCGTCCTCCATGACATAACCCGGATCCTTGCCGCCGAGTTCGAGGCCAAGGCCGGTGAAGGCGCCGGCGGCGGCCCGCTCCATCGACCGCCCGCCTTCGACCGATCCCGTGAAGTTGACGAAATTGAAGCTGCCGGCGGCAATCAGCGCCGACGTCGTTTCGTGGTCGAGAAAGACGTTCTGGAACACATCCTCGGGAACACCGGCCTCGGTGAAGGCCTGCACCAGCCGCTCACCGACCAGTAGCGTCTGCGAGGCATGTTTCAGCACCACGGTATTGCCGGCCATCAGTGCCGGCGCAATCGTATTGATCGCCGTCATATAGGGATAGTTCCACGGCGCGACGACAAAGACGACGCCATGCGCCTGGCGCTCGATGCGGCGCTCGAAACGCTCGCTCTCCTCGACGACGAGAGGCGCCAGCGCATCCGCCGCGATCGAAGCGACATAGTTGGAGCGCTCGTTGAAGCCCTTGTATTCGCCGCCATATTTTACCGGCCGGCCCATCTGCCAGGCAAGCTCTTGCACGACGACATCGGACATCTCGTTCAGCCGCGCAGCACCCTTCAGCACCAGCTGCACACGCTCTTCGAGCGGCCGTTTCGCCCAGGCCTTCTGCGCCTTGCGCGCGCGCGCCACCACGTCCCTGGCGGCATCGAAAGAAAGGGCTGCGCGTTCGGCATAAACCGACCCGTCAACCGGTGAAATGCATTGGATCATTGCCATGATCGAATCCTGTCCTCGTATTCTTCAATATCTTTGCGAAGGCCGTAGCCCCTCATCCGCCTGCCGGCACCTTCTCCCCGTAAACGGGGCGAAGAGGATATGCCGCACCGGCTTTCCCCAACATCGACGCCGCGTTTGGCACGTCCCCTCTCCCCGCTTTTACGAGGGGAGGGTTAGGGTGAAGGGCAAGCAACCCGCAAATGCCTATTAAGCTCTTTCGAAACCGCGCGCCACTTCCCAGTCGGTGATACGGCGGTCGTATTCTTCCTGCTCCCATTCGGCAGCGCGGGTGTAATGGTCGATCACGTCGTCGCCGAAGGCTTTGCGCAGCATTGCCGATTCCGTCATTTCGGTCGTGGCCGCACGCAGCGTGCGCGGGATTTCGCGAACGCCCTTGCCGCCATAGGCGTCGCCGACAAAGGGGGCTTCGAGTTCCAGCTTGTTCTCGATCCCGTCAATGCCAGCGGCAAGCAGCGCGGCAAAGGCGAGATAGGGATTGAGATCGGAGCCGCCGACGCGGCACTCGATACGAATTCCCTTGGTTTCCTCACCGCAGAGCCGGTAGCCGGCGGTGCGGTTGTCCTTGCTCCAGATCGCCTTGGTCGGCGCAAACGTGCCGGCCATGAAGCGTTTGTAGGAGTTGATGTAGGGCGCCAGGAAATAGGTGATCTCGCTCGCATGGGCGAGAAGCCCGGCGACGTAATTGTGCATCAGCGGCGACATGCCGTACTTGCCGGCATGGTCGAAGAACAGCGGCTTTTCCTCCAGGCTCCAGAGCGACTGGTGGATATGCGAGGAACTGCCGGCCGCATTGTAATTCCACTTGGCCAGGAAGGTGATGGCCTTGCCCTTCGACCAGGCGATCTCCTTGCAGCCGTTCTTGATGATTGCGTGGCGGTCGGCCATGGCGAGCGCATCGGCGTAGCGCACGTTGATCTCCTCCTGGCCGGCCGAAGCTTCGCCCTTGGAGTTCTCGACCGGGATGCCGGCGCCCTGCAACCCGGTGCGGATCGCCCGCATCACCTCTTCCTCCTTGGTGGTCTGGAAGATGTGGTAGTCCTCATTGTAGGCGCTGGCGAGCTTGAGGTTGCGGTAGCCGGAAGTCTGCGCCGCCTCATAGCTCTGGTCGAACAGGAAGAATTCGAGCTCGGAGGCCATGTAGGCCTTCATGCCCATATCCTCGAGCCGCTTCACCTGCTTCTTCAGGATCGCGCGTGGCGAGTGAGCGACTTCCTCAAGCGTATGATGGTCAAGCACATCGCAGAGCACCAGCGCGGTGCCTTCCAGCCAGGGAATTCGACGCAGCGTCGCAAGATCCGGCTTCATCGTGTAGTCGCCGTAGCCCTTCTCCCAGCTCGTCGCCTTGTAGCCGGAGACGGTCTCCATCTCCATGTCGGTGGCGATCAGGTAGTTGCAGCTGTGCGTTTCCTTCCAGGCGCTCTCGACGAAATATTCCGCCTGGAAACGCTTGCCCATCAGCCGGCCCTGCATATCCACCTGGCAGGCCAGAACCGTGTCGATGCGCCCTTCGGCAACATCTTTCCTGAGGTCGTCGATTGTGTAGCTGCTGCTCATGATTGATCCGCCTAAATTGGATTGACAAAATCGGGGCAACGAAATCGCATGCGCTCGGCCGGACTTTTCGGCCCGATGCCTTTTCGTTGAACCGTGATGGGGCCGCAGGATGCGGCCCCGCCATTTGAGAGGGAAGCCTTGATGCTTAGTTTTCGCCGCTTTCGCCGACGGCTGCTTCGGCGGCCGCGATCTCGGCCTGACGCTTTGCCACTTCGGCGCCGATCGGCGGCCCCTTGAAGCGACGGCTTTCGAAGCCGAACCAGACGATCGCGGTCAGCACCAGGAAACCAACGGTGATGTAGAGCGCCCATTCATTCGGCGGCTGGATGCCGAGGATGAAGATCAGGATCATCGCGATCACAGTCAGCACCGCGAAGAGCTTGAAGACGCCTTCGCCGAGGTTCCATGGCCCCATCTTGTCCCACTTCGACGTGCCCCAGGCGAACAGGCCGAGCGTGATCGGGATCGCGAAGGAGAAGAACAGGAAGATGACCGTGCACGAGACGACGATCGTATAGACCGGCGTGTCGCCGATCGAAACGAGCGAGGAACCCCAGACGAACAGAACCGACAGGATCGAGCCGGTCCAGATCGCAGCCACCGGCGTGCGGTATTGCGGGCTGACCTTCGACAAGGCCTTCGATGCCGGCAGACCGCCGTCACGCGAGAAGGCAAAGATCATGCGCGAGACCGAGGTGACGGTCGCAAGCCCGCACAGCCACTGGCTGACCAAGATGGCAAGATAGAGAGTATCCTTGACGATCGGGTTCACCTGGCTGTCCATCGCCCAGAAGAACACGTTCCAGCCCTGCTTTGCCGCATCATCCATATTCGGCAGCATCAGAACGAAGGCGCAGAGCATGATGTATCCGAAAAGCGCCGACCAGAGAACCGACGCGACCATGCCGCGCGGGACCGATTCGGCAGCCTTGACTGTCTCTTCCGACGTATGCGCCGAGGCGTCATAGCCGGTGATGGTGTAGATCGGCAGAAGCAGGCCGAGAAGGAAGACCCAAGCACCGGAAGTGGAGGGCCAGACATTGCCGCCGACTTCGCCGGAATAGTTGGCGAAGGTAAAGAGGCGACCGATCTCATAGGAGGGCGCTGCGATCAGGCAGACGGCCGCCAGCGCGATTGCTGTTGCAAAGATCAGATAACCCGAAAAGTCCGTCAGCTTCGCGGTCAGTCCGATGCCCATGTGATTGACGAGCGCCTGCGCGCCGGTGATGACAACGAGGAAGGCGATGCGCACCATCGTCGTATCCGTCAGCCCGAAATAGCTGGTGCCGAACGAACCCATGAAGAAATAATAGGTGCCGACGTTGATGGCGCCGAGCACAGTGACGAGACCGAGCAGGTTGAACCATGCGGTCAGCCAGCCGGTGAAACGGTTACCGAGGATGGAGCCCCAGTGATAGAGGCCGCCGGCCGTCGGATAAGCGGAGCTGATCTGCGCCATGGCGACGGCGAAGACGAGCGAGATGAAGCAGCCGAGTGGCCAGCCGATGCCGATGGCGGCTCCGCCGGCGCCCGAGGTTGCCTGCGCCAGCGAATTGATGCCGCCGGAGAGGATGCAGATAATGGAGAATGATACGGCGAAGTTCGAGAACGAACTCATGCGTCGTTCGAGTTCCTGGGCATAACCCATGGAATGCAGGATGTGCACATCCTGCTTCTTGTCCAGTTCGGAATAATCCGACATGACTTCCCCCTGTTCACGATCGGCCGCGGGATTGCGGCCGGTTCAGTGCCAATTGTCCGCGGCATTTTCGCCGTGCGGACGTCCGCAGTTAAACTGCTCCCTCGGGTCTTCTTTTTATGTCAGGCGTCCAGGCTTTGCTGGAGCAGCCTTTTCAGATAGTCGGCCATGACCCCTTGGCCGATATTGTCTGCGATGAGGTCGTTACGGACCTCGATCATCACATTGCGCAAGCCGTTCGAAAGCCCGTGCAGGATCAGCGTGTGGGTCACGCCGTCCTCAGGCCCGTAAGGCTGGTTGCGTTCCGTCCTGTAAAGCGGCGCCTCGGCCGCGACCTCCAGCATCCGGTCGGCGAGCCGGCTGTCCTCATCGTGCAATATGCCGAGTTCGACGGCACGTTCGCGGCCGTGATAGACCGGCGTGAAGCTGTGCATCGTCACGATGACGCTGTCTTGTCCCCTCGCCCGGCGATCGCGGATCAGTCCGCGAATGGCGTCATGGAAAGGAACGTAGAGCGCGTCGGTGCGCGCAAGCCGTTCTTCAGGGCTCAAATCCTTGTTGCCGAGAACGGCGTAGATCTCGCTGGTTTCCGGCATGGCGCCGGGTGAACTGGGCGGCCGGTTGCAGTCATAGATAAGCCGCGAGAACCGCTGGTAAACAAGCGTCGCGTCGAGCGCTTCCGATATGCTGCGGGCGACCGCAAGCGCGCCCGGGTCCCAGGCAATGTGACTGGAGAGCGCCTCGCTGGGCAGGCCGAGATCGCCGAAAAGGGCTGGAAGCGCATTCGAAGCGTGCTCGCAGATGAGAAGCACCGGACTCCGGCCGTGGATGCGCTCGATCCCGACGCAGTCACCGTCCGCTTCGCTGAGGATTTTCGGTCGGGCTAGCACCAAAGGCGCCACTCCTTATCCCTTAACAAATTCCTTATGAAGAAAAGAATTCTTCAGGTTTCAACCCGTGTCAAGCATCCACTGAAAATTTCTTTTCATGACAGTGGTTGACATGGATTATGACAGCGTTGTTAACTTTGAGTGGGAAAGTGGCGCCAGACCATCCCGGGGAGCATAAGTACGTGACAGTTGCGTCGAAGACGGTTTCGGACGTCATACACTCGCATTTGGGGGTGTTGACGCGTGCCGAGAAGCAGCTGGCCGAAAGCCTGCTCGACAATTATCCGGTGTCCGGGCTCGGTAGCATCACTACGATCGCCGAGAACGCCGGCGTCTCGACGCCGACCGTCGTGCGCATGGTGCAGAAGCTCGGCTTCAAGGGCTATCCGGACTTTCAGGCGCATCTGCATCAGGAAGTCGAGGCGACGATCTCGAACCCCATCGCCAAACATGACCGCTGGGCGCAGAACGCCCCAGGCACCCATATTCTCAACCGTTTCGCCGATGCGATCATGGGCAATCTGCGCCAGACGCTGACCGATCTCGACACCGCGACTTTCGACAGCGTCGCCGCGTTGCTCTCCGACCGTAAGCGCGGCCTTTATTTCGTCGGCGGTCGCATCACTGGCGCGCTTGCCGAATATTTCTTCACCCATATGCAGGTCATCCGGCCGGCAACGACACTGCTATCGTCGAATTCCAGCAGCTGGCCGCAATATGTCCTCAACATGAATGCCGGCGACATCCTGATCATCTTCGACATCCGCCGCTACGAGCAGGAGATGGTGAGCCTCGCCACCGCCGCCCGCAAGCGTGGCGCCGAAATCGTCGTCTTCACCGACCAGTGGGCCTCGCCCGCCGCCAAGCTCGCCAGGCATGCTTTTCGCGTCCGGATCGAGGCGCCGTCGGCCTGGGATTCCTCCGTCGTCACCCTTTTCATCGTCGAAGCGCTGATCGAGGCCGTTCAGAATTCGACCTGGGACGAGACGAAGGAGCGCATGAAGACACTGGAAGGCCTGTTCGAGCAGACCAGGCTTTTCCGTAAACCCGGCTAGGAGGACAAGATTAAAACAGAAGAAAAACAATGACGGATTTTCACGGAACCACGGCGCGCTGTCGCAAATGAAACATTGCCGCAACCGCCTGCTATTTAGGGTGAAATGAACGTCATCCAATCGTCATACAAGCTTCATGTAAGCTCATTAACAGCATCGCCAGACACTGAAAACCCGAAGGAGAACAACAGTGATCTCTAACATTTCTCGACTACTGTCGCTTTCTACTGCGATGATCGTGGCTTCGACCGCGATTGCCGCTGCCGAGCCGAGCGCTGAACTTATCGCCGCCGCCAAGAAGGAAGGCACGCTGACGACGATCGCTCTTCCGCACGACTGGTGCGGCTACGGCGAAGTCATTGCCGGCTTTAAGGCCAAGTATGGCCTCGAGGTCAACGAGCTCAACCCGGATGCGGGTTCGGGCGACGAAGTCGAAGCCATCAAGGCCAACAAGGGCAACACCGGCCCGCAGGCTCCTGACGTCATCGACGTCGGCCTCTCTTTCGGCCCGTCTGCAAAGAAAGACGGCCTGATCCAGCCTTACAAGGTCTCCACCTGGGACTCCATCCCGGATACCGCCAAGGATGCCGAAGGCTACTGGTACGGCGACTACTACGGCGTTCTCTCGTTCCTCGTGAATAAGGATCTCGTCAAGGAATCGCCCGCCGATTGGGCCGACCTGAAAAAGAGCGACTACGCAAACAGCGTTGCCCTCGCAGGCGACCCCCGCACCGCCAACCAGGCCGTCCAGGGCGTCTATGCCGCCGGTCTTTCCGCATCCGGCGGTGACGCTGCCAAGGCCGGCGAAGAAGGTCTGAAATTCTTCGCCGAATTGAACAAGAACGGCAATTTCGTGCCGGTCGTCGGCAAGGCGGCTCCGTTCGCGCAGGGCTCGACGCCGATCATCGTTGCCTGGGATTACAACGCCCTCTCCTGGGGAGAAAGCCTCAAGGGCAATCCTCCGTTCGAGGTCGTCGTTCCGAAGTCGGGCGTCGTTGCCGGTGTCTACGTCCAGGCTATCTCAGCCTTCGCTCCGCACCCGAACGCTGCCAAGCTCTGGATGGAATACCTTTATTCCGACGAAGGTCAGCTCGGCTGGCTGAAGGGCTATTGCCACCCGATCCGCTTCAACGATCTTGCCAAGAACAACAAGATCCCGAAGGAACTGCTCGACAAGCTGCCGCCGGCTGCAGCCTATGAAAAGGCCGTTTTCCCGACGCTCGAAGAACAGTCCGCTGGCAAGGAAGCCATCACCAAGAACTGGGATTCCGTCGTCGGCGCCGCCGTCAAGTAGCCTCTAATCCTGCCTCCCCGCCGCAAGGCGGGGAGGTTTTCTCACTCCGACGCCCCAGGATGAGCTTTTCCATGAGCACCGTTTCAACGCCTATGGTGCGCAGTGCCCCCTTGATCAACAGAGATCGCGTGATCGACTGGCTGGGCATTGCACCCTTCATCATTTTCTCCCTGCTGTTCCTGATCATCCCCACGCTTTATCTTGTGGCGGGCGCATTCCTGACGCCCGAGGGCGATTTCACGCTGAAGAATATCGGTGATCTCTTTACCCCATCCATCATGAGCGCCTACTCGATCAGTATCCGTGTCTCGGTGGCGTCGGCTCTAGGCGGTGCGCTGATCGGCTTCTTCCTCGCCTGGGCCGTCGTGCTCGGTGGCCTGCCCGCCTCCGTCCGTTCGACGCTCTTGACCTTCTCCGGTGTCGCCTCGAATTTCGCCGGCGTGCCCCTTGCCTTCGCCTTTCTCGCAACGCTCGGCCGCACCGGGCTTGTGACGATTTTCCTGCGCGAATGGTTCGGCTTCAATCTCTACGGCACCGGCTTCAATCTGCTGTCCTTCTTAGGCCTCACCATCACCTACATGTATTTCCAGATACCGCTGATGGTGCTGATCCTGACGCCGGCCCTCGACGGCATGAAGAAGGAATGGCGTGAAGCCTCGCAGATCCTCGGCGCCACCAACCGCCAGTACTGGACGATGGTCGCGCTGCCGATCCTTTGGCCGAGCCTGCTCGGCACGACGCTGTTGCTCTTCGCCAATGCTTTCGGCGCCATCGCCACCGCTTTCGCGCTGACCGGCAGCTCGCTGAACATCGTGCCGATCCTGCTCTACGCGCAGATCCGCGGCGACGTTCTGCACAATGCCAATCTCGGTTACGCCATCGCGCTCGGCATGATCGTCATCACCGGCGTCTCCAACGTCCTTTACCTCATGCTGCGCATGCGCGCCGAACGGTGGCAGAAATGAAAGCTCAACGTCTCGGAGCCTGGATCGCTGTCATTCTGGGTGCATCCTATTTCGTCATTCCGTTGATCGGCACAATCGAGTTTTCGTTGCGCATGCGCCGCGGCGAATACAGCCTCGATGCTTATGAGTCGGTATTCTCCGACATTCAGTTCCGCGAGACCTTCGGCTATTCCATGCTGATGGCGTTGCTCACCATCGTCTTCGGCATGCTGCTCGTCGTGCCGACGGCCTATTGGGTGCGCCTGCGCCTGCCGCAGATGCGTCCGGTCGTCGAATTCATCACGCTGCTGCCGCTTGTCATTCCGGCGATCGTCATCGTCTTCGGTTACCTCAGAATGTATAATTCGTCCTCTTACCTACCGTTGACGGGTTCGACGACCGGCACCAACGCCCTGCTGGTCTTCTCCTATATCACGCTGTCCCTGCCCTATATGTACCGCGCCGTCGATACCGCCATGCGCGCGATCGACGTCCGCACGCTGACGGAAGCGGCCGAAAGCCTCGGCGCCCGATGGACGACCATCATGTTCAAGTGCATTTTCCCGAATGTCATGAGCGGCGTGCTCTCAGGCGCTTTCATCACGCTGGCGATCGTCATGGGCGAATTCACCTTTGCCGCACTTTTGAACCGTCCGGCCTTCGGTCCCTACCTGCAGCTCGTCGGCGCCAACAAGGCCTACGAGCCTTCGGCGCTTGCGGTCATCGCCTTCTCGATCACCTGGCTCAGCATGGGCCTGCTCAACCTCGTTTCCCGCTTCGGCAAAGCCGCCCCGGCAAAGGCTTAAGGTATCTGGCTCATGTCTTTTCTCACGCTGAACAACATTCAGAAATCCTTCGGCCCGGTTCAGGTCGTCAAGAACTTCAACATGACGATCGAGAAGGGTGAGTTCATCTCCTTTCTCGGACCGTCGGGCTGCGGCAAGACGACCGTCCTGCGCATGATCGCCGGCTTTGAAACGCCGACTGGCGGCACGCTGACCATCAACGGCAAGGATCAAAGCTCGCTGAAGCCGAACCAGCGCAATATCGGCATGGTGTTCCAGGCCTACGCGCTGTTCCCCAACATGACGGTGCACGACAACGTCGCCTTCGGCCTCAAGGTGGCAGGCGCGCCGAAGCCTGAGGTCGACGCCCGCGTCAACGAAATGCTCG
Organism: Rhizobium leguminosarum bv. viciae USDA 2370; assembly: GCF_002008365.1. GTDB lineage: Bacteria > Pseudomonadota > Alphaproteobacteria > Rhizobiales > Rhizobiaceae > Rhizobium > Rhizobium leguminosarum. The sequence continues at coordinate 571,519 of NZ_MRDL01000036.1, read as the reverse complement.
GCCTGATCAAGCTCGATCACCTGGCCGACCGCTTCCCCTATCAACTGTCGGGCGGCCAGCAGCAGCGTGTAGCCCTTGCCCGTGCGCTTGCCGTCAAGCCGCAGGTGCTGCTGCTCGACGAGCCGCTCTCCGCACTCGACGCCAAGATCCGCGTGTCGCTGCGCGAGGAAATCCGCCAGATCCAGCAGCAACTCGGCATCACCACGGTCTTCGTCACCCACGATCAGGAGGAAGCCCTGTCAATCTCCGACCGCATTGTCGTCATGAATGCCGGTAAGGCCGACCAGATCGGTTCGCCCTTCGAGATTTACAACACACCAGCGACGCGCTTCGTCGCCTCCTTCGTCGGCACGCTGAACCTCATCGAGGCCAAGGTCGTCGATCCCGATACCAACCGCATCCAGATCGGCGATCAGGGCATAACGCTGAAGCAGTCGGTCGCAGCCCACAAGGCAGGCGAAACCATTTCGCTGGCGCTGCGTCCGGAAGCCGGCTCCCTCTCCGACAGTGTCAAGAGCGACACGGCACTGACCGGTCAGGTCGTTTCGGCCCACTTCCTGGGATCAGTCATCCGCACCCGCATGAATGTTGGGGGCAATGTCATCTCCTTCGACATGTTCAACAGCCCGGGCACCACCCCGCCGCAGGCCGGCGAAACGGTGACGCTGCGCTTCATGGCAGCCGACCTGCTCATCATCCGCGACTAACCAGCGTAGCGCGACCTCGCCTGGAAGGCGCCGCCGACGCGGTGCTTTTTTCATTTCAGGCCGGCCGACCTGTCAGCAAACGTGATGCAACCATCACCGTAAGGCACTTGAACTCTCCCAGCCCGGTGCCAGAAGTTGAGTAAACCAAATGAGCCGGGCAGCCCTCCGCCCGGCATTTACGCGATGGGATATGTCAATGATTACCTGCCACCTGCGTTATGTGATCGATCCGTACAAGCTTGCCGAATTCGAGGAATATGCCCGGCTCTGGATTCCGATCGTCAACAGAATGGGCGGCACCCATCACGGTTATTTCCTGCCGTCCGAAGGCGCCAACAACATTGCCGTTGCCTTGTTTTCCTTCCCGAGCCTTGCCGCCTACGAGGACTATCGCACACGCATGGCAAGCGATCCGGAATGTCAGGCCGCTTTCGAACTCGACAAACGCAACCGCAGTATCGTCAGCTATGAACGCAGCTTCATGCGGCCCGTGCTCGGCTGATCGAACCGCACACGACGGAACGAAAAAGCCCCGCCAGGCTGGCTGGCGGGGCTTTTTCGTTCTGTCGTGCGCTTAGCGGATCGCCTGGTCGTCTACATCGAAGCGATGCACGTGCGCCTGGTCCGGGGTCGCATAGACGATCTCGTCCGGCTCATACTGGTGCTCGCCGAAAAGACGCGCCGTCAACAGGCCGCATTGATCAGATTCCAGATAGATGATCGTGTCGGCGCCGAGATGCTCAACATGCACGACCTTCGCAGCCCAAGTCCCCTGTTCGCGCGACAACGTCAGGTGTTCGGGACGCACGCCGATCGTCTTGGCGCTGTGATCGCCGACCTTCTCGGCCGCGATGAAATTCATCTGCGGCGAGCCGATGAAGCCGGCGACGAAAACATTGGCCGGTCGTTTATAGAGTTCCATCGGCGAACCGATCTGCTCGATCGCCCCGGCATTCAAGACAACGATCTTGTCGGCAAGCGTCATCGCCTCGACTTGATCGTGGGTGACATAGATCATCGTCGCCTTCAGACTGCGGTGCAGCCGGGCGATTTCGAGACGGGTCTGGACACGCAGCGCCGCATCGAGGTTCGACAGCGGTTCGTCGAACAAGAAAAGTTCGGGTTCGCGTACGATGGCACGGCCGATGGCGACGCGCTGGCGCTGGCCGCCGGAGAGCTCGGCCGGCCGCCGCGCCAGATAGGGTTCCAGCGAAAGCATGCCGGATGCCTTGCTGACACGCTTGTCGATCTCGTCCTTGGCGGTGCCGGCCTGCTTGAGACCAAGCCCCATATTGTCCTTGACCGTCAGATGCGGATAGAGCGCGTAAGACTGGAACACCATGGCGATGCCGCGCTTGGCCGGCGGCGTCAGCGTCTCATCGCGACCATTGATGACGACGGCGCCTGACGTGACGTCTTCGAGGCCTGCAATGCTGCGCAGCAGCGTCGATTTCCCACAGCCCGACGGCCCGACGAAGATGACGAATTCGCCGTCCCTGACCTCGAGGTCGATGCCTTTCAGCACCTCATGCGTGCCATAGGTCTTGCGGATGGATTTGAGTTGAAGTGATCCCACTGTCTTTCCCTTACAATCTGACCGGCTGGCCGGTACGCACGCTCTCGTCGGCGGCAAGGCAGATGCGCAGCGACGCCACCGCATCCGCCATATGGCGGTCGAGGTCCAGATCCTCGCGGATCGCCCTCAGCATGAAGGCCTGTTCCAGGTCGCAGAGCGCCTGATGGCCGGGTTCGCCTTCCATCGTCATGTCCTGGTCGGGTCGGATGAACTTGCCGTCAGGCCCGGTCTCGGCCGTGTGCAGCCGGATCACCGAGGTCTTGGTGTGGGTGTCGATATCGTCGGACTTGGCGTTCGGTTCCATGACGATCGACACCGCGCCTTTTGGCGACATCACATCCTTCACGAAGAAGGCGGTCTCCGAGATCATCGGGCCCCAGCCGGCCTCGTACCAGCCGACCGAACCATCCTCGAACAGCACCTGCAGGTGACCGTAATTATACATGTCGGCGGCGATCTCTTCCGACATACGCAGCCCCATGCCGCGCACCTCGACAGCCTTGGCGTCGGTGATCTGGCACATGACGTCGACATAATGCACGCCGCAGTCGACGATCGGCGAGGTGGTGCGCATCAGCGACTTGTGCGTCGCCCACGTCGGGCCGCTGGACTGCTGGTTGAGGTTCATGCGGAAGACGTAAGGTGGACCGAGCTTGCGCGCCTCTTCGATCAGCTTCATCCAGGAAGGATGATGGCGAAGGATATAACCGATCACCAGCTTGCGCCCCGCCTTCCTGGCCGCGGCGACGACGCGCTCGGCGTCGGCGACCGTGGTCGCCAGCGGCTTTTCAACGAAGACGTCGCAGCCGGCCTCGAAGGCGGCGACGGCATAATCGGCATGACTGTCGGAGTAGGTGTTGATCGAGCAGAGGTCCGGCTTCAGTTCGGTCAGCGCCGCCATGAAGTCGGGATGGATCGCATAGCCCTGCAGCTCGGGCTCCAATTGCGGCGTCGAGCGGTTGACGAGACCGACGATCTCGAAGCCGGGATTGTTGTGATAGGCGAGCGCGTGGCTGCGACCCATATTGCCGAGGCCGGCAACGAGGACACGGATCGGTTTTACTGTCACTTGACGGCTCCTGACGTGATGCCGCGGATCAGCTGCCGCGAGAAGATGACGTAGAGGACGAGGATTGGCAGGATCGCCAGCGATAGCGCCGCCAGTACCGCGTTCCAGTTGGTGACGAACTGGCCGATGAAGATCTGCGAGCCGAGCGTGACCGTCTTGGTGGCCTCGGAGGGTGCGAGGATCAGCGGGAACCAGAGATCGTTCCAGATCGGGATCATCGTGAACACCGCGACCGTCGCCATCGCAGGGCGCACCAGCGGCAGCACCAGGCGGAAGAAGATCGCATATTCGGAAAGCCCGTCGATGCGCCCGGCATTCTTCAGATCGTCCGAAACCGTGCGCATGAATTCCGACAGGATGAAGATCGCCAGCGGTATGCCCTGCGCGGTATAGACGAGGACCAGCGCCGTCAGCGTATTGACGAGGCCGGCCGCCACCATGCCCTGCAGGATCGCCACCGTGCCGAGACGGATCGGGATCATGATGCCGATCGCCATGTAGAGACCAAGCAGCATATTGCCGCGGAAGCGATACTCCGAGAGCGCGAAGGCCGCCATGGCGCCGAAGAGCAGTACCAGCAGGATCGAGACGATCGTGACGATGAAGCTGTTCTGGAAATAGGTGGCGAAATCGCCCTGCCCGAGCACCGTCTGATAGCCGACGAGGCTGAAGGTCGATGGCGTCGGGATCATCAGCGGCTCGCGGAAGATCGAGGCACGATCCTTGAACGAGTTGACGATGGTCAGAAACACCGGAAACAGCGCGACCAGTGTATAGGCGCTCAGCGCCAGATGCACGAGGCCGGTGCGGATGGGAGATGTGCGTGCCTTGGACATGCGCGCTCCTCAGAACTGGTAGCGACGCATGCGCCGCTGGATGACGAACAGATAAAGCGAGACGCCGGCGAGGATGATGAGGAACATCACCGTGGCGATGGTCGCGCCCATCGAGCGATCGCCGAGCTGAAGCTGGAAACCGAAGAAGGTGCGGTAGAGCAGCGTGCCGAGAATGTCGGTCGACATGTCAGGCCCGGCAAGCGCCCCCTGCACGGTATAGATCAAGTCGAAGGCGTTGAAATTGCCGACGAAAGTCAGGATCGAGATAATGCCGATCGCCGGCAGGATGAGCGGCAGCTTGATTTTCCAGAACTGGGCCCAGCCGGTGATGCCGTCGCATTCGGCCGCCTCGATCACCTCTTCGGGGATGCTGAGCAGTGCGGCATAGATCAGCATCATCGGAATGCCGATATATTGCCAGTTCGAGATCAGCGACACCGCGATCAGCGCCGAACCGGACTTGCCGAGCCAAGGCGCGAACAGGAATTTCAAGCCGATGAGATCGAGCATCCAGGGCGCCACGCCCCAGATCGGCGAGAGGATGAGCTTCCAGATGAAACCGACGATGACGAAGGACAGGAGAGTCGGCAGGAACATCGCCGTGCGATAGAAGGCGACGCCGCGTAGCTTCGGCACCGAAAGCAGGGCGGCAAGCGCCACGCCGATCGGGTTCTGCACGCACATGTGGATGGCAAAGAAGATCAGGTTATTGACAAGGGCATTCCAGAAATCGCGCGCCCAGCGCGCATCGCCGAACAGCACTTTAAAATTCGCCAGTCCGACGAAGGCCGGCTGCCCGTCGACCGTATTGTAGAGCGACAACCGGAGCGTTTCGATAAGGGGCAGCACCATGACGGCGGAATAGACGATCAGGGCCGGCAGCATGAAGACGAAGATGTGCCAGCGCACCGGGCGCCTGATCGGGACGATATCGACCGCGTTGTCGGTTTCGCTCATGGCTTTTGCCTGTTCTTGTCGACTGGCCGCAAGGCGCAGCACAGATGGAAAACATTGCGCCTCACCCTGCCCTTCTCTCCGGCTGCGGGGAGAAGGAACGTGCCCTGCTGAAATGCCATGTCGGGCTGGGAGGTCGCTGCGAGTCTCCTTCTCCCCGCAAGCGGGAGAAGGTGGCCAGCAGGCCGGACGAGGGGCGGCAAACGCCGCCCCTGATCACATCACTTGGCCGGCTTGTACCAGCTGTCGAGGCCCTTCTGGAGCTTTTCGGCAGCAACCGCAGGCGTATCCGTGCCGTTGATCACATTGGCCGATTCGACCCAGGTCTCGTTTTCGAGGTTCGGCGTGCCGCGCGACAGGATCTGATAGGTCGAGCGCATGGTCGACTTGTACGGGCCGCGCCAGGAGACGAACTCCTGAGCGAGCGGATCGGACATCTTGACCGGGGTGGAGTTCAGGCTGAAGAAGCCCGGCAGCGAGTTCGCATAGATGTCGGCGAACTCAGGCGAAGCAACCCAACTGAGGAACTTCTTGGCTTCCTCGGCATGGGTGCTCTTCGCGTTCAAGGCGACGCCGATGTCCGGATGGTCGGAGATGTAGCCGGTGTCACCGGCCTTCGGAACCGGCGGCGGGAAGGCGCCCATCTTGAACTGGGCCTGGCTGTTGAACAGCGAGATTTCCCACGAACCGGCCGGGTAGATGGCGGCACGGCCGAGCGTGAAGAGATTCTGGCTGTCCGAATAGGTCTGGGCTTCGAAACCGTCGCCGAGATAGGGCTTCCACTTGGCAAGCTCTTCATAGGGCTTGACCCATTCGGCGTCGGTCAGCTTCTGCTTGCCTTCGATCAAGGCCTTACGGCCTTCCTCACCCTTCCAGTAGTTCGGGCCGATATTCTGGTAGCCCATGGTGGCGGCCTCCCAGAGATCCTTGGTGCCCATGGCGAGCGGGATGTAGGTGCCGTCGGCCTTGATCTTGTCGAGCGCTGCGTAGAACTCGTCCTGCGTCTTCGGCACGGAGATGCCGAGCTTATCGAAGGCATCCTTGTTGTAGATGAAACCGTGGATGACCGATGCCATCGGCACGCAGAAGGTCGACTTGCCATCGTCGGTCGCCCAGGCGGCCTTGGCGACCGGAGAGAAGTTCTCCATGCCCGGCAGGCTGGTGATGTCGACGAGCTGTTTCTTGTTGAAGAGCTCGAGCGAGGTGAACGGACGGCAGGTGATGATGTCGCCTGCGGAACCGGCATCGAGCTTGGCGTTCAGCGAAGCATTGTATTCGGTCGGCGCGGTCGGCGAGAAGACGATCTTGATGCCCGGGTTCTTGGCTTCGAACGCCGGAATGATCTTTTCCTGCCAGATCTGCAGGTCGTCGTTACGCCAGCTTTCGAGCGTCAGCGTGACGTCGGCGGCATGGACGAGACCTGCCGGCGTCAGCAGGCTAGAGGCAAGCAGCAAGCTTTTCAGAGCAGTGTTTTTCATTTCCCTCTCCTGTTGTCAGGCGCCGAAGGCGCCGTTTTTCGATCTGAAACAAGCAATTGGCGTGTCTGAGGAAACACCCCAATGCCCCTTGGAGGACCGCCAGCGACTGCCGGCCCCGAAAGCTCGTGGACGCAAAGGCGGATCGCCTGCGGCCGGAAGTGCGCGCCTTCCCGGTGGCCTGCACCGGGCGTGGCGAAATGACGAGGGAAAGCCGATGGATGCCTGAACTCAACCACTGGCCACACGGGCCGGCAGGTGTCCTTGCAATCATCCTCGAAGCGGTTCCGGCTTGGCTTTACTGCCGGTTTTCGTGGGCTTCGAAACGCTGTTCCCTTTGATCGAATTAAGGCCAAAAAAATACCAATTGTCCAGCCGAATTTAACTTTTTCGCTGCCAAAAATTCATTAAAAAATTTTATCAAGTAAAATCAATAAGATAAAAAGATTGATTTTCTCCTTCATTCCTACTTGGTAAATGGTATTTTTTTGGTATTGTAGTAAAAAACATGGGGAACGGCATATTCGGAGGCCCGATGACGGAGCTTGCAATCGGCATAGACGGCGGCGGAACGAGCTGCCGAGCCGCGGTCGCGGACAGAAACGGCAATATCATCGGCCGCGGCAAGGCAGGCCCTGCCAACATTCTGTCGGATCTCGAAAACTCTCTTCTCAATATCGTTGAATCCGCCCGGCAGGCGCTGCGCGATGCCGGGCTTGCTGCAGAAACCATTTCCTCCGTCGCAGCCGTCGTCGGCGTCGCCGGCGCCAATGTCGGGGATTACGGCAGGCGAATCGAAAAGGCCCTGCCCTTCGCCGAAGGCCGCGTCGTCACCGATGCGCTGATCGCGCTGCAGGGCGCGCTCGGCGATGCCGACGGCATCGTCGGCGCCTTCGGCACCGGCTCGGTCTATAACGCCCGTAGGGATGGCCGACTGAATGGCATCGGCGGCTGGGGTTTCGTCGTCGGCGACCAGGCAAGCGGCGCCCGCCTCGGCCGTGACCTCCTGGAACGATCGCTGCTCGCCCACGACGGAGTGCGCCCGGCATCGCCGATCACCGAAGCGGTCATGGCCGAATACGGCAATGATCCGGAGCGCATCGTCGAATTCGCGCATTCGGCAAGACCGAAGGACTTTGCCCGCTACGCACCGATCGTCTTCCAGCATGCGGCCAAGGGCGATGCCGTCGCGGTCGGCATCGTTACGGATGCCGCAACGGCGATCGGCGAAAGCCTCGACGCGCTGCTCTGGCCCGAATGCCCGTCGATCTGCCTGCTCGGAGGTCTTGCCGAAGCCTATGAACCCTGGCTTTCCGAACGCTACAGGCCGCTGCTTGCCAGACCGAAGAACGATGCCTTGCACGGCGCGGTGGAACTTGCGGTGAAGCTCCTGAACGACCGACAGAGAGGTGCGGCATGAGCGACGACCTCGCTACCATCCTGTCCCTGGAGCGCCTGCAGGCTGCCGGCACCGGCCCGCTCTACGTCAAGCTGCGCCGCATGCTCGAAGAGGCCGTGCGCACCGGCACGCTCGGCCACGGCGATGCGCTGCCGCCGGAACGTGACATCGCCGAATTCGCCGCCGTCAGCCGCGTCACCGTGCGAAAGGCGATCGACGATCTTGTCGCCGACGGCCTGCTGGTGCGCCGCCACGGCTCGGGCACCTTCGTCGCCAAGCCGGTCTCCAAGGTCGAGCAACGCCTGTCGCAGCTCACCTCCTTTACTGAGGATATGGCGCGCCGCGGCATGTCCTCCCGCTCCGAATGGCTGCACAAGGGCATCCACACCCCCTCGCCCGACGAGATGATGATCCTTGGCCTCGGTACCGACGTCAAGGTTTCGCGCCTCTCCCGCCTGCGCATCGCCGACGACCAGCCGCTGGCGATCGAGAACGCTAGCGTCTCCGGCGAATTCCTGCCCGATCCCTCAGCCGTCACCAATTCACTCTATGCCGAACTCGAACGCCTCCAGGTTCGCCCTGTGCGCGCCGTGCAGCGCATCTCGGCGACCAACATGAAGGAAGCCGATGCCCAGCTTCTCGGCGTCTCCGTGGGTGCGGCCGGCCTGTCGATCGAGCGTATCTCCTATCTCGGCTCAGGCCGCGCCGTCGAATTCACCCGCTCGCTCTATCGCGGCGACGCCTATGATTTCGTCGCGGAGTTGACGATCGCGGTGACTTGAACCGCAAAGCCGACAGCATCGGCTCCAAGGAATAATCTTCTTGATTTTCAAAAGCATGGAGCCGGAAAGTGAATCACTTTCCGGCTCCATCGTTTCTTGAATCACTTTATCAGCGGACGACGCCAAACGGCTGGTTACGCCGCATCCTCGATCTCGGTTTCGACCTTGCGCGGCACGTAGTTCAGCACCGGTCCGAGCCAGCGCTCGACTTCGGAAACCTCCATGCCCTTGCGGGCCGCATAGTCTTCCACCTGATCGCGCTCCACCTTGGCAACGCCGAAATAATAGGAGTCGGGATGGCCGATATAGAGGCCGGAGACCGAGGAACCCGGCCACATCGCATAGCTCTCCGTCAGCTTCACGCCAGCCGCTTTTTCAGCGTCGAGCAGTTTGAACAGCGTTGCCTTTTCGGTGTGGTCAGGCTGGGCGGGATAACCGGGCGCCGGGCGGATGCCGGCATAGGCTTCGGTGATGAGATCCTCCTTGCTGAGCGTCTCGTCCTTGGCATAGCCCCAGTATTCGCGTCGTACCTGTTCATGCATGCGCTCGGCAAAAGCTTCGGCGAAGCGGTCGGCCAGCGCCTTGACGAGGATCGAAGAATAATCGTCGTTCGCCCGTTCGAAACGTTCGGCGATGGCGATCTCCTCGATACCCGCCGTCACCACGAAGCCGCCGACATAATCCTGAACACCGCTTGTGACAGGCGCGACGAAGTCGGAGAGCGCCACGTTCGGCCGCCCGTCCCGCTTCGAAAGCTGCTGCCGCAGCGTATAGAAGGTCTCAAGCTCCTGTTTCCGGCTCTCGTCCGTGAACAGCCGGATATCGTCGCCGACGGCGCCGGCCGGCCAGAAGCCGATGACGGCGCGCGGGCGGAACCACTTCTCGTCGATGATCTTCTTGAGCATGGCCTGCGCATCGGCCCAGAGCGCGCGCGCCGCCTCGCCCTGCTTCTCGTCTTCCAGAATGGCGGGGTAACGGCCGCGCAGCTCCCAGGTCTGGAAGAACGGCGTCCAGTCGATGTATTTGGCAAGCTCGGCCAGATCGTAATCCTCGAACACCCGCGTGCCGAAGAATTGCGGCTTCACCGGCTGGTAGGCAGACCAGTCGATCTTGTGGGCATTCTCGCGAGCCCGGGGCAGCGGCAGGCGCACCTTCTCGGCCTCGCTGCGCGCATGGGCGGCCGCCACCTTGGCATATTCGGCTCTTATATCGTCGACATAGCTCTGGCGGGTCTCCGGCGACAGCAGCGCCGAAACAACGCCGACGGCGCGGCTCGCATCGGTGACGTAGACCGTCTGCCCCTTGTTGTAGCCCGGATGGATCTTCACGGCCGTATGCACGCGGCTGGTCGTCGCCCCGCCGATCAACAGCGGGATCTCGAAACCCTGCCGCTCCATCTCGGCGGCAACATGCACCATCTCGTCGAGCGACGGCGTGATCAGGCCGGAAAGGCCGATGACGTCGACCTTCTCGGCAATCGCCGTTTCAAGGATCTTCGTCGCCGGCACCATGACGCCGAGGTCGACGATCTCGTAATTGTTGCAGGCAAGCACGACGCCGACGATGTTCTTGCCGATATCGTGTACGTCGCCCTTGACCGTCGCCATCAGGATCTTGCCGGCCGACCGGCGTTCATCGCCGCCGTTGAGGCGCTTTTCCTCTTCCATGTAGGGCAGCAGCACGGCGACCGCCTGCTTCATCACGCGCGCCGACTTGACCACCTGCGGCAGGAACATCTTGCCCGAGCCGAACAGGTCGCCGACGACATTCATGCCGGCCATCAGCGGCCCTTCGATGACGTGCAGCGGCCGGGCAGCCTGCTGGCGCGCCTCTTCGGTATCGGCCTCGATATATTCGGTGATGCCGTTGACCAGCGCGTGTTCGAGACGCTTCTCGACGCTCCATTCGCGCCAGGAGAGATCCTGGACCCGGCCTTCCCTGGCACCGGCGCCACGGAAACGCTCGGCCACTTCGAGCAGCCGCTCGGTGCCGTCAGGACGGCGGTTCAGCACCACGTCCTCGCAGGCCTGGCGCAGTTCGGGATCGATATTGTCGTAGACGGCAAGCTGGCCGGCATTGACGATACCCATGTCCATGCCAGCCTGGATGGCGTGGTAGAGGAACACGGCATGCATCGCCTCGCGCACCGGCTCGTTGCCGCGGAACGAGAAGGACAGGTTGGAGACGCCGCCCGAAATATGCACCAGCGGCATGCGCTCGCGGATCGTCCGCGTCGCCTCGATGAAATCGACGCCGTAGTTGTTGTGCTCTTCAATGCCGGTGGCGACCGCGAAGATGTTCGGATCGAAAATGATGTCCTCAGGCGGGTAGCCGATCTTTTCGGTCAGCAGCTTGTAGGCGCGCGTGCAGATATCCACCTTGCGCTCGTAGCTGTCCGCCTGCCCCGTCTCATCGAAGGCCATGACGACGACGGCGGCACCGTAATTGTGCAGCAGCCGCGCCTGGGCGAGGAAGTTCTCCTCGCCTTCCTTCAGCGAGATCGAGTTGACGATCGGCTTGCCCTGGACGCGCTTCAGGCCGGATTCGATGATCGAGAACTTCGACGAATCAATCATGACAGGCACGCGGGCGATGTCAGGCTCGGCGGCGATCAGGTTGAGGAACTCGACCATCGCCTTTTCGGAATCGATCAGGCCCTCGTCCATGTTGATGTCGATCACCTGCGCACCGTTCTCGACCTGGTCGCGCGCCACATCGAGCGCTGCGGTGAAATCGGCATTGGTGATCAGTTTGCGGAAGCGGGCCGAACCGGTGACGTTGGTGCGCTCACCGACGTTGACGAAAGGAATATCCTTCGTCAGTTCGAAGGGTTCGAGACCCGACAGCGACATGAAGGGGCGATGCTCGGGAATCGGCCGTGGCTTGTACTTCGCAACGGTCTCGGCGATCGCCTTGATATGTTCCGGCGTCGAGCCGCAGCAGCCGCCGACGATATTGACCAGCCCCTCGCGGGCGAAGCTGTCGATCTGCGCCGCCATCAGCTCCGGCGTTTCGTCATACTGGCCGAACTCGTTCGGCAGGCCGGCATTCGGATAGGCGCAGATGAAGGTGTCGGCAACACCCGAAAGCTCCTGCAGATGCGGGCGCATCGCATTGGCGCCGAGCGCGCAATTGAGCCCGATCGTGAAGGGATTGGCATGGCGCACGGAATTCCAGAAGGCCGACGGCGTCTGGCCGGACAGCGTGCGGCCGGAAAGGTCGGTGATCGTGCCCGAGATCATCACCGGCAGGCGCACGCCCTTGGCCTCGAAGCGCTCCTCGCAGGCGAAGATCGCCGCCTTGGCGTTCAGCGTGTCGAAGATCGTCTCGATGAGGATGATGTCGGCGCCGCCGTCGATCAGCCCGTCGATCTGCTCGCCATAAGCGGAACGCAGATCGTCGAAGGTGACGGCGCGGAAACCCGGATTGTTGACGTCGGGCGAGATCGAGGCGGTGCGGTTGGTCGGCCCGATGGCGCCGGCGACGAAGCGGCGGCGGCCGTCCTCACGCTCGGCGCGCAGTGCGGCCCGGCGCACGATCTCGGCGCCTTCTTTGTTGAGGTCGTAAACCGCACCTTCCATCTCGTAATCGGCCTGCGCGATGCGGGTCGAGGAGAAGGTGTTGGTCTCGAGAATGTCGGCGCCGGCCTTGGCGTATCTGTAATGGATCTCTTCGATCGCATCCGGCTGGGTCAGGATCAGAAGGTCATTATTGCCCTTCTGGTGACAGGCGCAGCCGATGAAGCGCGTTCCGCGAAACTGGTCTTCGTCATAGCCGAGCCCCTGGATCTGCGTGCCCATGGCGCCGTCGAGAACAAGGATGCGTTCGCTCGCGGCTTGTTTCAAAGCTGCGAACACTTCACTGCCGTCACGCTTGCCCGTTTCCGGACCAAAGAGATTGTCAAACACGGGAGGGCTCCTTGACGTCGTAAGACCAGACTTCCAAATCACATAAAGATATCTTTATGTCAATATATGCCTGTCGATTTCGTGCTTTGCAAATCTCGCCGGATGACAGGCTTGCCCGACCTCTATATAGGCGTTTGCGACGCTTGTGCACGAAATCGGAGGAGCATCATGGCACCCGCAACCGGCAACGCCGCGCTTGGAAACTGGACGACCCGCGCCTATCATCGCGACTGGCTGCTGACCCAGGCGAACGGTCTTTTCGATTTCTTCCAGCACAATTCGGTCAACCCCAAGGGCGGTTTCTACGATCTCGACGACGAAGGCGGGCCGCTCGACGCCGAGGGCCAGGTCCGCGGCATCCATATCGCCGCGCGCGCCGTGCATTGCTTCTCGATCGGCGCCCTGCTCGGCCGTCCTGGTGCTGCCGATGTCGTCGACCACGGCATGGACTATATCTGGAACCATCATCGCGACCGGAAAAATGGCGGTTATTTCTGGTCCCTGAACAATGATGGTCCCGTCGATTCCAACAAGCAGGGCTATGGCCATGCTTTCGTGTTGCTTGCCGCCTCAGCCGCAAAGACGATCGGCCATCCGCTTGCCGACGGCATGCTTGATGATATCACCGAGATCCTGAACACGAAGTTCTGGGAAGCGAATCACGGCGCGATCGCCGAGGAATTCACCGCCGACTGGCAGCCGTTCGATGGCGGCGCCTATCGCGGCCAGAACTCTAATATGCACCTGACCGAAGCGCTGATGGCCGCCTTCGAAGCCACCGGCGACCGGGACTATCTGACCAAGGCCGAAAGTATCGCCGATCTCGTCATCCGCCGCGCCGCCGGTTCGGTCGACTGGCGCGTCGCCGAGCATTTCGACGCCGAATGGAATCTCGACAAGACGTACTATCATCCGAACGAAATGTTCCGCCCGGCCGGCACGACGCCCGGCCACTGGCTGGAATGGGCCCGCCTCATCCTGCAGCTCTGGGCGCTCGGCGGCAAACGCATCGAATGGATGCCGGATGCGGCCAAGGCGCTCTTTGCGCTATCCATGGCGCTCGGCTGGGATAACGACAAGGGCGGCTTCTTCTATACGCTCGATTGGGACGACAAGCCCGCCAAGCGCAACAAGCTCTGGTGGCCAGCCTGCGAAGGTGCGGCCGCCGCGCATTTCCTCAACGAGCACCTGCCGAGCGATTTCCATGAAGAGAGCTACCGCAAGATCTGGAACGTGATCGAACGCGCCTTCATCGATCACAAGAATGGCGGCTGGCACGAGGAGCTGACGGAAGATCTCGTCCCCTCACACTCGCTGTTCCCCGGCAAGGGCGATATCTATCACGCCCTGCAGGCCTGCCTCATCCCGCTCTTCCCGGCGACCGGCAGCCTGACAAAGGGCATCGCCGAGGCCGGCGGGAAGCTCTGAAGCAGAGCATGATGCCGAAAAGTGCGAGCGGTTTTCGGACGACATCATGCTCTAACTATTTAATTACAGCGTCCTTTGCGCGTCCAAAACGACGCGCGGCGCTGTAAGGATCAGTAGCCTGGCGCCGGCAGTTCGGCACTCGGGTTGCGCTGGAACCACTCGACATCCTCGCTGACGCGGTCGAGATCGTCCTGCACGTCGCGCTGGTCGCGGCGGATGTCGTGCATGTCGTCTTCGAGATCCTCGGTCCGCCGGCGCAGTTCCGAGCGGTCGCCATCCTTGGCATCCCTCAGCTTGTCGGAAAGCTCGTCGATTTCAGTTTCCTTATTGCTATAATCGCTCTGCATCGAGCTGAGGCGTGCCTGCAGCTCGTGCTGCTTGCTGCCGAGGCCGAAGCCACGCAGGAAACCCGGCGCGGTCTCGGGCGGGCAGACATTGGCATAGCCGCTGCCCGCCTGGCCGCGCGCAAGCCCGCTGAGCGGCGTGCAGTAGCGCACCAGACCGGCCTGATATCCCTGAAACCAGATCGTCTGATCGGGTACGATCTTGACCCGCTCGCAGGATTTCGCATGTGCGGCGAAGCGCTGTTGCGGCTCGTAGCCCGCCGCCCCGTCGCTCTCGCCGATCACCCGCCAGTCGGCGGCGACGCATTCCTCCTTGGAAAGCGTGTTGCAGGAGGCAAGCAAAAGACCGAAGCCGATGGTGGCGGCAAGCGCAAGAAACAAGCGGATCATGGCGTCCCGGGTAAGATGAGGAGTGCGATGCCGCAGCTTAGCCGCACGACAAGCCCGCGTCACCGTCACGGCGACGCAAATTTGCAGTTTTCATGGCTTTTTTCTGTCAAAATTACGGCGGAAGAAACCGCATCAAAGCAGCGGGGCGAGCCGGAGCGTATCCAGATCCTTCGCCAGCATCAGCGCCAGCGCTTCGACCGCGAGATTATGGTCGTCACGCTGCGGCAGTCCTGAGACGGTGACGGCGCCGATGCAGCCGGTGCCCTTGACGTTGATCGGGAAACTGCCGCCATGCGGCGCATAGTCGGCGCCGGAAAGCCCGTTATCCTCGACCGTCTTGCCGTCCTTCTGCAGCTTCAGGCCGGAAGCGTAGCTGCTGCGGAAATAACGCAGCACCATATTGCGCTTGCGGCGCACCCAGTTGACGTTGTCGGGCGTGACACCCGGGAGTGCCGCATAGAAGACCGGCATCGAATGCAGGGTCACGTCGATCGCGATGCCGAGGCCGCGCTCGGTGGCGAGTTCCTGCAGGAGCTTGCCGAGTTGCCATGCCGTCGTCAGGTCGAAAGCGTCGAAGCTCAGGACTTTCTCCTGCTCCGCGATCCGGCTGAGATCGTCCTCGATTGTCATGGGTAAAGCGCTCCTCTGCCGCAATGATCCGTAGCCGACCATTCTCGCGGGAGCCGAAAAAGTAAAGCAAAAACTTGGGCCTATCCCTGGAGCAATTCCAGCAAGAGTGCGCAGCGGTTTTGCGTCCGGAATTGCGCGAAGACAAAGAGATAGAGCACTTTCGTGACTCGAAGAAAACGCAAATGCCCTATGTCAGAGCTTCGGCGTCAACATCTCGAAACGGTCGCGGATGGTGGCGCAGGTATCGCCGCCGAGCCTCGCAATGGCATCGACCGCGGCCGGATCGACATGCAGCCTTTCCGGATCGACGACCCCGTCGCGGTAATGCGCATAGACGATCTCGCCCATGACGATCTGCCGCGAGCGGCCGAGCTCCAGCGTCACATGCCGCCGGCATTCGAAGGCAGCCGGCGCCTCGGCGATAAAGGGCGAGGCCACTTTCTCGCCCGGCATCGCCGTCAGGCCGGCTTCCTTCAACTCGTCGACGCCGCGCGGATATTTGGCGCCGCAGATATGCATCGCCTCAGCGATCGCGAAGGAGACGATATTGACCGTGAACACCTCGGTCATGCGGATATTGTGGCCGGTGTCCTTGAACGACATGTCGGCATTGTTCTCGACCCCGATCGCAAGGATCGGCGGATCGGCCGAAAGGCAGTTGAAGAAACTGAAGGGCGCGGCGTTGATCCGGCCATTCTCGTCGACCGTCGTCACCAGCGCAATCGGCCGCGGAATGATCGTGCCGATCATCAGCTTGTAGCGTTGGCGCTCGGTAAGCTGCTCGAAGTCGAAGGAAACGGACATCGGTCAGCCGACCTTCAGGATCGGCGAGAACGCGCTCATCGCCCCAGTGAAGGGTTTCGGCAGCGGCGTGGCATAGGAGCCGCGCTTGCTGGTGCAAAGTCCGAGCGACACCAGCGCTTCGGCCTGCTTGACGGCGGCGGCGACGCCATCGACGACAGGCACGCCGTAGATCTCCTGCAGCTCACGCGCCAGATCGGTCATGCCGGCACAGCCGAGTACGATCGCCTCGGCGCCGTCTTCCGAAAGCGCCCGCTCGATCTCGGCCCTGAGCTTGCCGATCGCGCCGGAGGCCGCATCTTCCAGCTCGAGCACCGGAATGTCGGAGGCGCGCACCTTGGCGCGGTCGCCCATGCCGTAGCGGCGCACCAGATTGTCGATCAGCACCCGCGACCGCTCCAGCGTCGTCACCACGGTGAAGCGCTGCGCCAGAAAGCCCGCCGTCACCACCGCGGATTCGCAAAGCCCGAGGATCGGCACATCAGCGAAGGTTCGTGCCGCTTCGAGCCCGGTATCATCGAAGCAAGCGATAACAGCTGCATCATAACCCGCCGGCTGCCGGTCCCTGAGTTCGGCGAGCAGACCGGGGATCGCCAGCGCACCGTCGTAATGTCCCTCGATGGAGACCGGTCCCATGCGCGAGGTGGCGGCGATGATCTCCGTGCCGGATGCGGCCACCGCACGCGCGGCGGTCGCGGCCTTCTCGGTCATGGAGGCCGTGGTGTTCGGATTGACGATGAGGATGCGCATGTCAGTTTATCTTTGCCTGCCGCCGGCTGAGCATCGTCATGATGCCGAGTGCGACGAGAATGATGGTGAAGGAGAACAGCGTCGTCACCGTGCCGAGCGCATAGAGCACCGGCGTCGTGACGTTGGTGGTCATGCCGTAGATTTCGAGCGGCAGCGTATTGTAGGTGCCTGATGTCATCAGCGTGCGGGCGAATTCGTCATAGGAGAGCGTGAAGCCGAACAGGCCGACGCCGACGAGGCTCGGCGCGATCATCGGCAGCACGACATGGCGGAACGTCTGCCAGGAGCTGGCGCCAAGATCACGCGCCGCCTCTTCATAGGCCGGCGAGAAGCGGTTGAAGACGGCAAACATGATCAGCACGCCGAACGGCAGCGTCCAGGTCAGATGCGCGCCGAAAGCCGACGAATACCATGCGGGCTTCAGCCCTCCCTCCTGGAAGACGACGCCGATGCCGAGCGAGATGATGATCGACGGCACGACGAGACTGGCGACCGTGGCGTAGAACAGCGCGGTCGAACCGCGGAAGCGGCGGCGGAAGGCAAGGCCGGCGAGCAGCGAGACGACGACAGTCACCACCATCACCATCAGCCCGAGGGTGAAGGAGCGGCGGAAAGAAGCGCCGAAATCGCCGACCGCCTGCTTCTCGAACAGGTTGAAGAACCAGTGCGTGGAAACACCGTTCATCGGGAAAGTCAGGCCGCCATCCGGCCCCTGGAAGGAGAGGATCAGGATCGCCGAAAGCGGGCCGTAGAGGAACAGCACGAAGATGATGAAGAAGATCGCCAGCAGATAGAATTCCAGGCCGCGTTTTTCGTGGTTCATCTCAAAGCTCCTTGCGGATGTCGACGACACGCAGGATGGCCGCGACCATCAGGAGCACGACGGCAAGCAGCACCACGGCGTTGGCGGCAGCCGCCGGATATTGCAGGAGCGACATCTGGTTCTTCATCATCAGTGCCACCGAGGCGCTCTGGCCGCCGGACATCACCTGCACCGTCGAAAAATCAGCCATGACAAGCGTGACGACGAAGATCGTGCCGATCGCCATGCCGGGCTTGGCAAGCGGGATGACGACATTCCACAGCACCTGCCAGCCGGAGGCGCCGGCATCGCGCGCCGCCTCGAACAACGATCGGTCGATACGCATCAGCGTGTTGAAGATCGGCGTCACCATGAACAGCGTATAGAGATGCACCATGGCGAGCACGACAGCGAAATCGGAATAGAGCAGCCATTCGATCGGCTTGGGGATGATACCCATATTGATCAGCGTCGAATTGACCAGGCCGTTGCGCCCGAGCACCGGGATCCACGAGATCATGCGGATGATGTTCGACGTCATGAACGGCACGGTGCAGACGAGGAAGAGGATCATCTGCGTCGAAGTCTTGCGAATGTGGAAGGCCAAGAAATAGGCGACCCAGAAGCCGATGACGAGCGTCAGCGACCAGACAATCGCAGTGAATTTCAAGGTGTTAAGATAGGTCTTCCACGTCACCCACGAACCGAGCGTGTCGGTGTAGTTCATTGTCAGGAAATCGGGATAGAGACCGGCAAAATCGTAGTCCCAGAAGCTGACGACGCCGATCATGGCGATCGGCAGCAGGAAGAAGAAGCCGAGAATGACGAACAGCGGCGTCGCCTGGAGATAGGATATCGCCGATGGGGAAAGCCTCAGTCCGCGCCCGCCGCGCGCGCCTTGGCCGTCCTCCTCCGTTTCCGCCGCGATGGTCGCCATGATCCGGTTCTCCGTTGTCTCATTGTCAAGCGTGACGACCGAGGGCTCGTGCCCCGCCCCTCGTCCGCCTGCCGGCACCTTCTCCCCGCCGAGGAGAAAAGAATCGCGGCGGCACCTAAGCCACCGCGCACCTCAGTTTCGTCTCGCGGCCAAACCGCGAACTCCCTCTTCTCCCCAGCGGGGGTCCAAAGGACGGGTCGAGACCCGTGGGTCGACCCCGGTCAGATGCCCGAAGGGCAGGTGAGTGGGCGGAGCGAAGCCACGTCTTGAGCATCGCCAAAGACAGTGGCTCTCCACCCTCTCTGCGGAGATCAGGCAGCGATGAACTCGTTCCAGCGACGGACCATGTAGCGGTCCTCGTCCATGACGGAGTTCCAGCAGGCAACCGCGCCCATGCGGGCTTCGAAGGAACCGCCGTCGCGAACGGCGCCGGCCTTCTCCATGACCTTGCCCTCGGGAGACAGGATATCACCCTGCGCCGGCTTGCCCTCGATCCAGTAGCCCCATTCGTCGGCCGACATGAATTCCTTGGCGGTGTCCATGCAGGCGGAATAGTAACCCTGGCGGTTGAGGTAGCCGCCGACCCAGCCCGACGTGTACCAGTTGATGTATTCATAGGCGGCATCGAGCTGCGCGCCCTTGAGGTGCGAGGCAAGGCCGAGACCGCCGCCCCAGGCGCGATAGCCTTCCTTGAGCGGCTGGAAGGTGCAGGCGATGCCCTTCGAACGGACAGCGGCGACGGCCGGCGACCACATCGATTGGATGACGACTTCGCCCGAGGCCATCAGGTTGACGCTTTCGTCGAACGACTTCCAGAAGGCACGGAACTGACCGTCACCCTTGGTCTTGATCAGGAAGTCGATCGTCTTGTCGATTTCTTCCTTCGTCATGTTGCCCTTGTCGGCATATTTGATCTTGCCGGAGGCTTCCATGATCATCGCCGCATCCATGATGCCGATCGACGGGATGTTGAGGATCGCGGTTTTGCCCTTGAAGGCCGGATCGAGAATATCGGCCCAGCTGGTGATCGGACGGCCGGTGAGGTCGGGGCGAATACCAAGCGTATCGGCGTTGTAGATGGTCGGAACCATCGTCATCCACTGCGTCGGCTCCTTGGCGAACTTCTTGGAACCCTGCGCCTCCACGAAGCCGACCGTGTGCGGCGCCGTACCCTGGGCGATGACGCTTTCCGGCTTCAGCTTGCCGTTGATGAACAGCGGCACGATCTTGTCGTAATATTTCAGCTTCTTGACGTCCATCGGCTGCATGACGCCGGTCGGGAACACCTTCTTGGCGATCCAGTATTCGATGTCGGCAATGTCATAGCTGTCGGGCTGGGTGACGGCGCGCTGGGCGGCGGCGTCGGAATCGGTTGCCGTCATCTCCAGCGTGATGCCAAGATCGGCCTTGCACTTCTCGGCGATGGCATTGATGTTCGAAACGCCGGTGCCGAACTGGCGAAGCGTGATGTTCGTCTGCGCCCAGATTGTGGGAAAGCCGGTGATGGCGCCGGAGCCGGCGATGGCGCCGACGGCGGCAGCACCCGTCTTCAGCAGCGTGCGACGGGAAAGTCCCTTCTCCGCTTTGGTCGATGTCGTTTCAGTCGTCATGTCAGTTCCCCTTTTCTTGGATAGAAGGTTCAGTGTTCTTGATGGTGATGGCTCATGCGGAAGAGCGGCCGAGAAGCACGGCATCTTCGAGCGCCCAGCTGAGCGAGACGGTGTCGCCAACGGCGACCGGCCGGGCGAAATAGTCGCCGTCGTCGGCAATGACGGTGAAATCGTCGCTTCCCGCGCCGATAACGGTGATCTTCACGGAAGAGCCGCGATATTCGATGTTGGAGACGATGCCGTCGAAGCCGAGCGTCCATTCGGTCGCCACCTGTAGGCGCACGCGGTCGGTGCGGATACCGATATCGACAGGCTCGCCGACCTCCCTGTCCGTCCCGCGCACGGAAAAGCTCTGCCCTTCCGGCACGGTCATGACGAGCACGCCGTTCTCGCTCGAAGTCACCCGGCCGGACAGCACATTGTGGTCGCCCATGAAGCGCGCGACGAAGGCAGTCGCCGGCCGTTCGAAGACCTCGCGCGGGGCGGCCGCCTGCTCGATCCGGCCATCATTCATGATGACGATGACGTCGGCGAGCGCCATCGCCTCTTCCTGGCTATGGGTAACGTGCACGAAGGTGATGCCGAGCGACTTCTGCAGCTTCTTGAGTTCGGCGCGCATGCGGATCTTCAGGAACGGATCGAGCGCCGACAGCGGCTCGTCGAGCAGCAGCGCTTCCGGATCGGTGATCAGCGCGCGCGCCAACGCCACGCGCTGCTGCTGGCCGCCGGAAAGCTGGGCCGGACGCCGGTTGGCATAGGCCTCCATCTGCATCAGCTTCAGCATCTCGAGCGCCTTGGCCTGCCGCTCCTGCCTGTCGACGCCCTTCATCTTCAGGCTGAAGGCGACGTTGTCGATCAGGTCGAGATGTGGAAACAATGCGTAGGACTGGAACATCATTGCCGTGCCGCGCCTGGCCGGCGGAAAATCGGTGACGACGACATTGCCAAGCCTGATATCGCCCGACGAGATGCTCTCGTGACCGGCAATCATGCGCAGCGTCGAGGTCTTGCCGCAGCCCGACGGGCCGAGGAAGCAGCAATAGGAGCCGGCCGGAATCTTCAGGCTGATCGCATGGACCGCCGTCGTCGCGCCATAGACCTTCGAAACGGATACTATATCGATCTCTGCCGCTTTCGACATCATGCCTTCCCCTGTTCGGAAAAGACGATGCATCTGCCGTGCCAAACTCCGTTGCTCGCGTCAAGCCATTGCGAAATCAGGCTTTTTTCGACGAAAAACTTGCGAGAGCAAATTATATGCACAACGAAATCTGCACATGATTTAGGCTATCGTGCACAGTTTGTGCAGAAAATCGTATACAATATTGCCATCATTTCGGGCACAAATTCCGTTTAACTTTTGCCGCGAACACGGATATGGTTTCTCGTCATCAGGAAATCGATTTTCATGAAATCCGCCGCCAAGGCTCAGCAAGCCGAAGACTCCGCCGAAACAGGCGCGCAACAGATCCGCGATGCCATTCGTGAAGCGATTGTCGAGCGCAGGCTCTCGCCCGGCACCAAGCTTTCGGAGAGCGATGTCGGCAATCTCTTCAACGTCAGCCGCACGCTCGCGCGCGCCGCCCTGCAGGCGCTGTCCTATGAAGGCCTCGTCAGCGTCGAGAAGAACCGTGGCGCTTTCGTCGCCTATCCCTCGCCGGAAGAGGCTCGCCAGATCTTTTCCGCCCGCCGCCTGGTCGAACCCGGCATATTGCGCGAGGCCGCGGCGCGGATCACGCCTGATGACATCGCGCATCTGAGACAGCTTCTGCTGGAAGAAGGCCGCCTGATGAGCGAGCGCGGCCAGACGGCGCGCCGCGCCGAAATCAAGGCATCGGGCGATTTTCACCTGACGCTGGCGCTCATATCAGGCAATTCGATCATGCAGCGCTTCATGGAGGAACTCGTCGCCCGCTCCTCCCTGGTGATTGCGCTCTACGGGCAGTCGACCGCATCGAGCTGCGGCCACTCCGAACATGGTGACATCATCTCGGCGATCGAAGCCAACGAACTCGACCGTGCCTGCCAGCTGATGCTGCATCATATCGCCCATATCGAGGCCGATCTCGACCTGCGTGAACGCAAGAGTCTGGGCCTTAAGGAAGCTTTCGAACTCTGAACATGCAAAAGCTGCGGGGCGGATGCTCCACCGCGCTCCGCTTCAAACGGAATCTCGAAACACTACCAAGGCGTCTTCTTCGGCAACATCTCGAAGGCCGCGAAGATATCCTCCGCGGTCATTGGCTCGATCGAGCGCAGCTTCACGGTTCCGTCGCGTCCGATCAGGATCAACCCGAACTCGCCGGTCGGCGGCCCCTGCAGCCGCTCGCGAATATCGTCGGCATCGAGTTCCCAGTCATCGTCGAACAGCGCAAACGCGCCGCCGCCGGCAATGCTGAACACTTCGACGTCTTCTTCGATGAGGCGCATATGCGCCTTGCGCAGCCATTCGTCCTGAATGAGCGCGCGGTCGTCTTGCGCATCGGCGAAGATGATCAGCACCCGCTTCCTGTCGCGAAACTGCTCGAGCGATTGCGGAAGGTCAGGCTCACGCCTCGGTGTGCCCATGATTTCATGAACGATGGATTTTAGCATGGTACTTATTCCTCGCCCGTCACGACTGCATAATTCCTTAGATCGGGATCGATTTAAGGATAGAATTATGCGGCAATTCAAAGTGCCACAGCGGCGCTGTAGCGGCGGGCCGTGCCTGCCGAATTAAACGGTTGGGAATAGGTGAGGTTCCGCCAGGAAGCGGAAAAGGATCGCAGCCATGGCCGCGATCCTCATCCTGTCAGTCGCGGCTCTGGTCTTCGGACGCGTGGGCCGAAACGGCAACGAGATCCACGGCACCGGTGGCGAGAAGGCGCTTGCGCACCAGCACGCGCATGACGCGCGCCGCCGTGGAGAAGGTCATCTGGTCGAGCGGGCCTTCGCCCTCCCACGGCTTGGTCAGCCGTTCAGTGACGGCGCCGACAATGTTCATCGGCACGATGTCGGTGCATTCGCGCATGGCTTCGAAAACGAAGCTGATTGGAATGACCCTTCCTTCGTGGGTCACGATCGGCTCGGTCAATTCGCTGTCCCATTCCTCAAAGGCATAGAGCGCTTCGCGAAACAGCTGCTGG
The DNA here is from genome assembly GCF_002008365.1 of Rhizobium leguminosarum bv. viciae USDA 2370. GTDB lineage: Bacteria > Pseudomonadota > Alphaproteobacteria > Rhizobiales > Rhizobiaceae > Rhizobium > Rhizobium leguminosarum. The sequence continues at coordinate 547,993 of NZ_MRDL01000036.1, read as the reverse complement.
AGGGTAAACGGCGCGTGGCCGTTATGAAGTGGCGGCAGTGCATTCATCATGTCTGTCTCCTCTTGTTGGATTGAAGCCAAGTCCTCCGGTATCGGTCGGCATCAACGCGGGGAACGAATATTTGCCCCTGCGGACCGAATAACACGATTGATTCTATAGAGTAACGCGCCGGGGTAAAGCCCATTTATCAACCGCTGCGGAAACGAATTCCATAACACCCTGATATTTCTGCATGTTTTAGGCGAAATTTTCTGAGCGTCCCGCATTCTTAAAAATCTATGCCAGCCGCTTCAGATCGCTCCGGAATGGCACGCCGAGGCGAAAAAACCCTGAAAATTCACGGAACTTTTGTCTCTGTAATTTGTTTTGTTCTCACATTCGCAAAACAGTCTGGGGTTATCACCAATGACGCAAATCCATGAACCGGAGCGCCGAAGCAGAATCCTGCGCGGCCGCCCCTATAGCCTTGACGAATTCGCCTCCAAATATGGCCTGCATGGCGATCAGGCCGAAAGTCTTTTCACCCGTTTCGGACCCTCCTCGATCGAACTCGACCTGCTGATGGCAGCCAAACGCCGGCCACCGGTTCTGCAGGACAAAATTGCCGAATAATACTTTAGACGAGTGGAATGGATAGATGAGCAATAGACGCCACGAATGGATCAGCAAAAGAGCTTACGCGATCTGGGAGGAACAGGGCCGTCCTCACGGCCGCGACGACGAACACTGGCGCCAGGCAGTTGCCGAACGCGATGCACTGGAGCGCACGAAGGCCTCTTCCGACGGTCGCGAAGTACTGAAGTTTCGCCCGAGGCAGCCCGAAGCGCTATGCACCGGCTGGCTCGGCCGATCGGCAAGCGTCGGCTGAACCGCTTCCTGTCTCGGCCCGGACGGCTCAATCCGTACCGGGTCGAGCGGCAAATCCCCGCGGGATCGCATCCCCGTTAGGGGTGACTCAGTCGAGCCTTAACCGGAAACGCGCCTGAAAATCTCCCTGCCACCACATCGGGAAATTGGTTCCCCATTTATTGTTGTGCAGATTGAAACGGATGCCGGCGGTGAAATCCGGCAACGTCCTGCAAAACGTCATGAAATCTGAGCCTTGCGGCGCAACGAGCGGCGCATCGAAGGTTTCGATTGTCAGCGGACCATCGGCAAGATCACCGCGTGCCGATGTCACCGCCTGCAATTGTCCGCCGCCGCTCGTCGCAATATTCCCCGATCGATGCCAGAGGCCCATCTTGCGGAAATTCCACTCCGCGGCACGATCAGGCGTGAAGGAGAGGAAGCTTGCCTCCGGCATGCGGTTGGCCGGCTTGTCAAGCAACGTCAGACGCAGATCAAGACGATCGCCCTCGGCGGTGAAATGCAGCATCACATGCGGCGGCGCGCCATATTTCTGCACGGCCTCGACCGGCATCGACAGAAGGATGCCCGCCTCATCAGTCGCTTCCAGCACCGGCAGAAAAATCTTCGAAAGTGCCGCCCCCGACCGGGCAAGCCCCGGCTTGTCATGGTCTAGTATCGCCCATTCCTGCCGATGAGTCAGATAGGTCTGCATGTGACGGTTGATGTCGCCGGCATCGTAGCTCTCGTATCGATAGGCGATCAGCGAGCCGTCGCGGCCGGTGATCGTCCTGCCGGAAGGCGAGGTAATTTCGGCAATATCGCCGCTCACGCCGTCGAGCGCGATCGACCAGCCACCGGCCTGCAAGCGGAGCTCCCGCCCACCGCCCTCGATGACGGCAGGCGTGGCGAGTTCGGCGAGCACGGCCTGGGCCGCCTTCCGGTCCGTCTCGTCGAGCTCCGAAATCGCCTGGTCGAGATAGGCCCGCTGCTCGTCCCATGAGGCTTCGGTATAGGCGAAGCGATAATCGGATCGGCGTGCGGCCTCGAAATCGGCCCGCGACCACGCCTTGTCGTCGCGCAGATAGGATTTGATATCGACGCCGCAGGTATGCTCGGCCACCATCGCCAGCCCGCGCCCGAAGGCAAGACGCCGCGCGTCGAGACCATCCGCCGCGAAGCGGTCGTAGAGCCGCTGCAGCGCGAGAAACCGCGCCGTCTTCACCGGATCGCTGCCGCTGCCATGGATCCAGCTGTCGCCGAGTTCCAGCTCGACCACAGGAAAACGCTCACGCTCGCTCCAGAGAATGGCGCCGTAATCCTCGAGCGTTGCTGCGCGGATGATCGCATCCGGCTCACGGGCGCGCAATTCGCGATAGGCCTCGGCCGTCTGCGGCACGCTCTGCGGCCCGATATTGTCGTTGGTATGGGCAAAGCTCAGGCCATCCTCGAAACCATCAGGGAAACAGGTCTCGCCATAGGAGCGCTGGTACATGACGACCACCTCTTCGCCGCCGGGCACCCGCCAGCGGAAGATGTCGGGCACATCGGGCGGCGGTGAGGCCGTATTGACGCCGAGATGCAGGAAGCGGATGCCCGCCTCGGCAAGCAACGGCACCATGCCGAGCGTATGGCCAGGCACATCGGTCATCTTCGCCGCGATCGTCGTCTTGCCGAAACGCCGGTCGAGCTCCTGCGAATAGGAAAGCCCGGCCCGAAAGAGATCCGGCGACATCAGCTCCGTATGCGTGGTGAACGGCAGGCCGTGCCAGCGGATCTGCCCGCGCTCGATCGCCTGCTCCAGCGCTGCGACCTCTCCCGCCGAGCGCGAATTCAGATGGTCCCAGATCAGCCAGGCGCCTGTCGTCCAGATGAATTTCGGCTCTTCGGGATTTTCGGCATGAAAATGCCTGGCCGTCTCGATCGCCTGCGGAATGAAGCGCTCGTGATATTGCCGGCGGACTTTCTCGGCATGGTCGGTAAAGCCGATATCGAGATGGGTCTTGAAGACCAGATGCACGCGCTTTTCAGTCATTCCATTTCACACATCGGTGATGACAGTCGAAACAGTCTGCAGCCAGTGGCGGTACAGGTGAGGAGTGTAACCGTTTCCACAAGCACCCTTGCTCCTGCCGCAAACGCTCCGTCAACCGTTTTGGCACAAATCCATAAATTAATGCGGATTTCTTAACCATATATCCAGAACGCAGCGTCCGATCCTTTCGCCGCCAAATCGAATCACGACATGAATGAAGACGTGTTCATTGGCAATTTTGCAGAGCAGAAAGGCGGTGGGATTTCCCTGCCGACCGGCGTGGGTGGCCCGCCTAAATTGCGGAGAAAGGGCTGAGCCGTTCGGGAAGGCCGATCGTCAGAAAGCGTTGGTTTCCTGGCAGAGCGCCCGGTGAACCTCGGTCCAGAACAACGCCAGCGGCCTGTCGCCATTGCGTTCGGCAACGAGGGCGCGGATCAGCGCTTCGGAGCCTGCCATGTCCTGCCAGCTGGATTTCAGGCCCTTGGCGGCCTGTTGGCATTCGGCAATCTCGAATGGTCTCTTGCTGTCCATATGAGGTCTCCTCATCACAGGCGCTAGCAGATGGGACCCGGATTGTCATTCCCCGCATATGTGGGGATGCCTTGTATTTGTGACGGCCCTCGCGGTAGGATTGAGGGAATTGGGGCAGTGGAAATGATTGAGAATACCTATAGCGAAAAGTTCGAGTCCGCGTTCGAACAGATCAAGGCGGCGGCCAACGTGGATGCCGCCATCCGTATTCTCCAGGCGGAATATAACCTCGATTTCGTCACCTACCATCTCGCCCAGACGATCGCGAGCAAGATCGATTCGCCCTTCGTGCGCACCACCTATCCGGATGCCTGGGTTTCCCGCTACCTCCTCAACAGCTATGTGAAGGTCGATCCGATCGTCAAGCAGGGCTTCGAACGCCAGCTGCCCTTCGACTGGAGCGAGGTCGAACCGACGCCGGAGGCCTATGCCATGCTGGTCGACGCCCAGAAACACGGCATCGGTGGCAATGGCTACTCCATCCCCGTCGCCGACAAGGCGCAGCGCCGCGCCCTGCTGTCGCTGAATGCCCGTATACCGGCCGACGAATGGACCGAGCTCGTGCGCCGCTGCCGCAACGAGTGGATCGAGATCGCCCATCTGATCCACCGCAAGGCCGTCTATGAGCTGCATGGCGAAAACGATCCGGTGCCGGCATTGTCGCCGCGCGAGATCGAGTGTCTGCACTGGACCGCCCTCGGCAAGGATTACAAGGATATTTCGGTCATCCTGGGCATATCAGAGCATACCACACGCGATTACCTGAAGACCGCCCGCTTCAAGCTCGGCTGCGCCACGATCTCGGCCGCCGCGTCGCGGGCTGTTCAATTGCGCATCATCAATCCCTAGCCCTTTGTGCGTCCAAACGGACGCACGGCGCTCTAAAGCGGGTCGCGATCTTTCAGATTCGCTCCTCGCGCTTTCAGTCTTTGTTTTGGCGCATGTCGTTATCGCAAAACCGCTGCACACTTTTGCGCGACATGCTCTGATCCCCCTCATCTGGGGGGGCCTATCTGAGGGAATTTCCGATCCGGCTCGCCTGAACCATTCTGCTTTCCACGAACTTGAAAACGCTGGAGGGCAAAATGTTCGTTATCATTCAGGCACATGAGTATCAGAAATACGCTGCCGTACTCGACCAGATGTTTCGTCTGCGCAAGAAGGTCTTCGCCGATACGCTCTGCTGGGACGTTCCTGTCATCGGCCCTTACGAACGTGACAGCTACGATTCGCTTGCTCCCGCCTATCTCGTCTGGTGCAACGACAGCCGCACCCGTCTTTATGGCGGCATGCGCCTGATGCCGACGACCGGCCCGACCCTTCTCTACGACGTCTTCCGCGAGACGTTCCCTGATGCCGCCGATCTTATCGCCCCCGGCATCTGGGAAGGCACGCGCATGTGCATCGACGAGGAGGCGATCGCCAAGGATTTCCCCGAGATCGACGCCGGCCGCGCCTTCTCCATGATGCTGCTCGCGCTTTGCGAATGCGCGCTCGATCACGGCATCCACACGATGATCTCCAACTACGAGCCCTACCTCAAGCGCGTCTACAAGCGCGCCGGCGCCGAGGTGGAAGAACTCGGCCGCGCAGACGGCTACGGCAAATATCCCGTCTGCTGCGGCGCCTTCGAAGTCTCGGACCGCGTGCTGCGCAAGATGCGCGCCGCCCTCGGCCTCACCCTACCCCTTTATGTCAGGCACGTGCCGGCCCGCTCGGTCGTGACCCAATTCCTGGAGATGGCAGCATGAACCGCCTCGCTGAAACCGCTACGCAGACCTCAATGCAGAAGGATATCGGCGCGCTGGAGCGCCATGTTCTCGCATCCCGCGACATCGCCACGCAGATCGGGGATCCCTTCCTCTCCTATCTCCTCTCGATGGCGCTGTTCACGATCTACGAAAAGAAAGCCCATCACGAGAACGAGGCGCTGAAGAGCAGCTTCAGCTGAGGGTGCGGTTCCCCTCCGCCCGCCTGAAGACGAGCATGTCTCCCGGCGCCTCGCGCGCAGCCGCAAAAACAGTCCCCGTTTTGCGGCTGCGCGCCCCTGCCATGTCATCAGGACATTGCCGTTACGTCATCAGGGAATTGATGGTCGATATCAGCGCGTCGTGCAGATAGGGCTTCGGCAGGAAAGCGGTATTGGCGGGCAGCGCCATCGGGTCGAGCCGCACCATGCCGGAGGTGATGATGATGCCGATGTTCGGCCGCATCGCCCTCACCCGCTTGGCAAGCTGGAGACCGTCCATCGAACCGGCCATATTGACGTCGGTGAACAGGATATCGACATCCTGCCTGCCCTTCAGCACCACCAGAGCCTCGTCGGCATTCGCCGCCTCCAGCGCCACATGGCCGACCTCCTCCAGCACATCGAGGATATTGAACCGGATCAGCGGCTCGTCCTCCACGATGAGCACCACGGCACTGTTCGAAGCCACCATCTGCGATCGCCCTCTTCATGCGGAATGTGACTTGGATAAGTGTAGCCCGCGCGAGAAGGTTCCAGTGGCTGCCCACGAATTATGCATCGTCCACAGATGCTTGCGCTGCCCGCTTGTGGCTCCTTGCAATTTGCGTTAGAGCGAACCGATGCTCGCGGGAACCATTGCCCCGGCATCACGGCGCCGGCCACCCGACGCCAAGGGCCTGTAGCTCAATGGTTAGAGCCGGCGGCTCATAACCGCTTGGTTGGGGGTTCGAGTCCCTCCGGGCCCACCACTTTTTCCAGGGTTTTGCGCCGTGCGGCCCGTATCGCCGGCTTCCCCTGGTCAACAGGACGACGGCTTTATATCGCCTCCTGTCCCGCATATTTTACAGGAAATGAGCGGTGTTTTCAAACCCTTAGTGAACCGCTGGATTGGTCACTCCTGCACGACGCTGAGCTTCTTTTGCCTTGGAACGCCTGACTGCCGTTCGAGCGCCGGTTCTAACCGCCCCGTCCTGCGGCGGCTAGGCGGGATTCCACTCGCGGAGTTCCAGCGGAGTGTCGTTGCGGAGGGCATTATGTTGAATTGCGAGGACTGCCGTCGGCTCGCCTTGAAATATGGCGACAAGCTTGAAGTTCGTGAGTAGGAAGCAAGAGCCCTGAGCACTGGCCGATCAGCTTGGACATCAACACGACATCCGACCTCGGAGCCACGAGAGAATTCAGTTCGATGATGGTGTTCGGGAGTTTCATGGTTGAGACGTGGGGCATTGAACCCGCCTCGGCTGATGCTCTTTCGTCCACCATTCTTCACCTTTGAGTTCTCGTAATCGGGCAGCGTAGTGAAGCAGATGGGGATTGCGTTCATGTCGGCCTCCGATGACGGACGCCGCATGACGTAGAAGAATATCTCCTGCCATTCAGTGCGAGGTGATCGCACGACCGCTGGACGCGAGATGCTCAGTAATGGCGCGCCGGATTTCGGTAACCGTGTCGAAGAGCCTGTTGTCCAAATCGATGACATTGAACCGGACAGCGATGAATTTGAGGCGGTTTTCGACAGGGACCGCGATCCCGACTTCCTGACCGTTGAATACGACAGCTTGCTTTTGCATAACAAACCTCGGGCGCGCCACACGGGAGCACCATCTTAGAAAAGTGGAACAAAGGGTTTACGACGCGTCAGATTGCCGACGTAGGTCGGTATCGGATCGAGACGAGATCACGCACTCGCTGCACCGTTGCGAAGAAACGAAGTCGGACAAACAACGTCATCATCCTCCTCAAGCGAGGTCAAACGACCGCTGAGTATCGCCGGCGAGGGCCGGTTATTTCGGAACTCTTCTGTAAAAAACGTAGTCGAGAAATTTCAAGTAAGCAACTGATTTTTGTGATTATTTAGCGTTTTGAATCGTATGACAATTACCGCAGGTGCGAAGTAATAAATGATGTACGTTCGTCCGACCCCATCATCGAAAGCCCGCCGACGGCTTTACTGGCGATATTGCAGATCGCCACTGAGCGCAGGTGCCAGGCCGGCTGGACCAAAGAGTCCTATTCCGCTCCCACGTAGTTTCCGGACGGGCGCGATATCCCTGAGGGCTTCAGAAGTACCTGATCACCGTATAACCAGCGATATATCCGAGTGGGAACATTGCCGCTACAGCCAGGTCGATAGTTCGACGTCATGGCAATGACGCTGGTTACTAGCCCGGCTGCAATTCCAGCCGCGAGGACAGCTGGAAGGGCATCCGCCGCGAACGCGCCTGGGCCATCCCCTGATCCTATAGAAAAGAAATAAACAACAATCATTGCGACGGTTGCCGCCATAAGCGTCCACCCCTGTCGCCAGAACGCAAGCGCGACGAAGCCGACGATGTACGGCAAAACAAAAAGGATAAAGAACAACATACCCTACCAACTTGCTATTTCGGAGAATAAGACCCCTCGCGCTGCGGTGCCAGCAGAGCGTCGCGAACAACGATGACCGCGTTCGGCGGCCAGGAAACATTAACCCGTCGCCTTTCAGGAGCGGCCATTGTGGTCGCTCGCGAAGCGCCGATCATTCGGCTGATTTTCCGGACCAGAAGGAGGCGGCCGATGTCCAAAGTATTCGAGGTTTAGAACGGCTCGATGATGCGAACGTCCACTATTTCATCGGGAGATATCGTACTGACACGATAGACGACATGCTCCCGCCTGCCAAATGGAAGGTGACTTTCATCGCCCACTGCCAATCAATCTCCACCGAACCCGCCGGTCGTCGTGTGGGACGAGCTGCCACCGAACGAACTGGTGGTCGACGAATCGTCGAAGCCGCCAAAGCCACCGGAGGAACTGGAGGACGAGCTGCCACCAAAGCCACCACCGAAATCGCCCGACGATGGTGTCGGACGCGGTCGAGGCGGGTCGCGGTGCGCATCGTTCAGCTGCCCAATGACGCTCGCGTCCGTCATCATGTCGCGAAGGAAGGCGTCCGCGAGCGTGCCAACGTTAACACCGCTGAACGTATGACCAGTCGCGTGCCAGTTATTGTGGTCGATCTCACTTTCGATGCGGCGCAGACCTTCAAGCTTGCTCTCGCACGAAGAGAGATTGCGCTTCTCGTCGTCGATCTGGCTGTCGCGGGTTGCGACCTCAGAGGCGATTGCCTGGATGCGTGAAACCGTCGCGTCGTCTTCGGTTGAAGGCGTCTGCTCTGCCATCGCACGCATCTTCGACTGGAAATCCGGCTTTGCCAGCAAGTCTGCAAAATTCGAGATGATCGACTTCAGGTCGGCGTCCTCAGCGAGTGCGGCGTCGGCCAGGAACTGATTGATCGTAGCAAGGGCATCGGCGTGGCTCTTACCGCTGTCGATTGCCTGCTGCCGCTGTTCCTTCAGAGTTTCCAGCTCATCGCGCTTCGGCTTGGTGACGTCGAAATATTCTGCTTCCAGTACATCATACTGGGCCTGCAGTTTCTCATGCTCCGGCTTGCGAGCCGCAATGCGATCTTCGATCATACCCGGCCGGGCAACGAGGAAATCGTAGTCGGCAGCCTGAACGACATAGTTGAAGCTGTTGGCAAGCCGACGATCAAGCATCCGCGTGATCGGAAGGAGACCTCCCTTGTAATCCGGCGTGCCGAACTTGCGCTTATGCAGGTAGACGAACAGTTCGTCCATTTCGAACGCAAGGCGCTTTTCAGCCAGCTCTTCGTTGGCAGCCTGTAGCGCACGATTCATGTCGCTATGAGCCTGCGAGGCGGCCGCCAAATCAACATAGATCGGCTTGACCCGCTCGTCAGCCATGAAGCGCTCACGGATCGCGGCTTCTTCGCTTTCGATTTCGGCAGTGAGAGCGTTGATCTTCTCGTCAAAGATCGCGACCTGCTTCTTCGAGACACCGATCAAGCGGGTCCGTTCGCCGACCTCTTCCTTCTTGGAGGCGACCTTGGCTTTCCGTTCGTCAAGCGCACGCTCGACGGTGGCCGGAAGGGCAACGTCTGCGGAAACGTGGAATGCCGCCAACTTTTTGAAGAGCCCAGACTGCTCGCGAAGTAGCTTGTCGACTTCGCCCTGCAAGCCGAGAATTTTCTCGGAAATGTTGCGACGGTCACGCTCGACATCGTCACGGATGCTGCTGAACTGGCGGTAAACGTCATATCCTGAGATCATGGTCGATCTCCCTACCAGTGCGTGATCGTCTGATTGTCGATGGCGTCAAGGGTCCAGTTCACATCGAGCGAGCCCTTGGGTTTCGTTCCGGCACGGTCGTCGTCGATGATCTTGTCATCGGAGTAATCGTCCAGAACTTTGGTGTATTGGCGCTTGGAAACCCGAATACCCCAGTAGGGAACCGTCTCAGCAATGCCGTCCTCCTTGTTACCAACTTCGACTGGAACGGGCTTTCCGCCGACAAGTGCTTCGACAACAAGATACCAGCGGGTGCCATCCCGCTCGACACCGGCTCGCACGCCACGACGATTGACGATCCTAATCTTGGCTTCGTTCTGAACGTAGGTGACGAGGTTCTTGTATGACGTCATAGCCTGACGCATCTGCTGACCGTCGCCATCCTCGGCCGCTTCCGTGATCAACGAAAGTCGACGGGTCAGCGTGGTACGAGCGACATCGTCGATAGGATTGCCCGAATTAACATAACGAGACAGGGACGCGTCCGCATCAGCAACGAAGTTCGCCGCTTCACCAGTAAGCTGCTTTTGCGCCTGGACCTGTCGAAGATGACTTTCAATCACCCCGATAGCCGCGATAGCTTGCTGCGCACCTTCGACATTCTTCGCAGCAATCGCGCCGAGACCTTCGGTATTGCGGCTTTCGATGTCGGTGACAGCCAGATTGTCGGAGACCGCCACAGCAAGTGCCTTGGCCGAAGTGTAGGCGGCCTGAAGTTGGCTTGGCTGAATCGCAAGCTTGGCTGCCACCTGCTGTACCCGTTGTTCCTTCCAACGCATCGACGTTTCGATAGTGCCAATTTGACGGATTGCCGTTTCAGCACCCGCAACGTTGCGAGCGGTGATGGCAGCCAGCGCCTCTGTATTTCGGCTATCGATGTCAGCCTTGGCCTGAACATCCGCCACGCGGTCTGCGGCGACGGTTGCCGACGACACTGCCGCCTTCAATTCGGCTGGGAGCCGAACGGTGAGCGCAGTTTCAAGCTCGCGAGCCGCCGCTTCCTTTGCCGCCGCTTCGCGGGCGATGGCCGCCTCACGCGGTTTGATCACGAACTGATCGTAGCCAACGTTGTACGCTACCGTACCGACCACCAGGACAGCCGCCGCAATGGCCGTATTGCGGAGATACCGGCCGCGACGCACGTAAGCCGTCGCCGCGAGCCGGTTAGCCCCGGATTTCATCGGCGTGAACGTGAAACGCCGCTCTTCATATTGCTCCACGGCAGCTTCGATGACGTCATCTTTAACGACGACGCCCTCCTTGGCCTTCTGCTCCTTGAGGCGCTGGATGAGGGCCTTCCGGCGTTCACCGGCCCCCAATTCAAAGTCAACCACCCGGTCGCTGGCTCGAATATCGTCGATGATGTTGGAAACACCCAACATGTCGCCGAAGGAAGGGCTCGCGCCCGATGCTGACGAAGCTGCCATGGATATTACCCGTTACGCTGCGATTTTGTTCGCCGTTGCCGCATAGCGACGCTTGACGTCCTCGACCGACGCGCGAATTTCGTCCGCGTTCTGACTAGCTTCCGCGCGGCTCTGTTCGATGAGCTTGGCGTTTTCTTCGTCTTCGACGAGAAGGGCTTCGGCCAGCGTCTTGACGACATCAGCGTCGATGGTCTTTCCGTAGCCACTCCTGATTGCCTTGGCGTTCACCTCGCCGGAAACATCCGCGAGATCGGAAAGCGACTTATTGATGCCGCCGGTCATGGAGTCCAGGGCATTGGTCCCCTCGGCCAGACCGATGGTGGCGTTGTAGTTCGCCTTCAGCGAAGCAAGCGTCGAACGGTTGGTGGCATAGAAGCTGACAGAGCGCTTATAGATGCGGTCCTTGAGCTTGCTGGTGCCTTCCAGCTTCTTCATGGTCACTTCTGTGATGTTGTAGGCGATCATCAGGTTGTCGGCGAGGTCCTTGCCGATATCAAACTGACCTTCGGCCTTTGACCGAGCGTCGTTGGCGCTGTCGCGAGCGATCTGCAGACTGACCTTGGTCGCCTCATCAGCAGCCTGGGCATCATCAACAGCCTTCTGCGCAGTTTCCGCCTTTTCCTTGGCCGCGTTCCAGGTCGCTTCCAGGTTCGCCTTGATCGCGAGCGCCGCGACCTGCGACTGGCCGAGTGCGCCACGGAACAGCTGGTAGGCTTCGAGAATTTCCTTTTCACCCTTCAGCTGGGCCGCAAGAGTCGTCGTGACCTGCTCGAAACGATCTTCGATCTTTGAGAAACGGTCGGCGATGTCGCCCTGGGTCGCTTCCTTGAAGAAGCCGGTGATCTTGCCCCAGATGGATTCATTGCCATCGGCTGCATCAAGCACAGCTTTTTTGGCGTCGGCGCGGATGGAGTCGAAGGCTGCCGTGATTTCCTTATAGTCGTCGCCGACGGCGATGCCGGAAATCTTCTGGACGACTAGGTCGTCGAAAGCCTCCTGCTCAGACAGCGTGCGTGCGATGAAATAGGCAAGGTCCGGATCGGCGTCCTTGATCTCTTCGATGATCGACACGATAGCCTGCGGCTTGCGAACGTCACCACGCAGACCGAGCGACTTCACAATGTCGATAGCCTGCTGCAGCTTTTCGCCGCCTTCCTTCAGAACCGTGGAAACGGCCGTGCTTGCCGTCGCCACGATGGCGTTCCCTTGCGCGGTCAGATCGGTCATGCTGTCCTCCTTCTCCGTGGACGAAATCTCGTCTTGGTGAATATCTAATGCAACAATAACTTGTTCGCAATTACCGGTTTCCCGTGCTTGATATCGCCACGGCACCGACGTCGCCAAACAAGCGACCGCCCGTGGTCTGATAGGGTCTGATAGGGTCTGATCAGCTCTGCAGCTTGCTCGATGATGTAGTTGTTATTCATGTGGGCAGGTTAGCATCCCCAGTCATTTCACCAGGTATCGATGATATCTTTCATGTGCGGCTAGTAAGCAGCTCCAACTTGATCTGCCGTCGGGTCTCAATCGACTCCACACGCTTTCCGAGTGCCGGGGTTGACAGACCCTCAGAGGTTCCTACTTGCCGCCGATATTGATGATTATAGAACCTTAGATTGAGCGTATCTCAGGGATTTCATTCGGAGAACGTTTTGAACGACCTCTTTTTGTCTTCCGATTTCATCCAAGCAAATCGCGTTATAAAGCTTACGTCACCGTTGGGTGACGACCAGCTCCTACCGGAGAGGATGTCGGTCGAGGAAGGGGTAAATCAACTTTTCGAGATAAAGCTCGTCGTTCGTGCCAAACGTGAAGTGGTGAAGCCGGAAGAGCTGATTGGCAACCTGGTGACCGTCGACGTCGAGATCGCCGAAGGCCTTCGACGGCCCTCCTTCTCGGCCTTCCAAACTGCAGGATCGTATATGCCGACGCTATTGGCTTCTTGCCTGTCGTTCACACTTTCAGAGCCCTCATTCCGCGCATCGTTTTCGAACAAAATGCCGCCGATCAAGATCGAGGCGGTTAGGACAAGAAAGGCGATTCCAGCACGCTTCAATTTGGACGTCCTTCGGCTCGGCACGAAAAGAGACGTGAGCAGGTTCCAGCCCATGTAAATGGTGGCAAACCAACCTAGAAAGGCAAATGCCGTGCTCATTCAATTTCTCATCAAGCCGAAGGCACCGCCCTCAATGTCTAGCTCCTTCGCATTGATGCCGATTCCCGCGTAGACCAAATAGCGAAATCGACTGGATGAATGGGACCCCTTTGAACAGACTGCGGCTCCCCATATCGTTGTCCAAACAAACGACATCTGTAGGCGTAGAGGCCAACCTTGATCGTGGCAGCGAGCGCTGGCGAAGGGGTTTTCAGCCAATAACAAAATCTTGATCGGCAACGACAGTTATCGGAACGCCTCATCGGCCCTACTTGCCAGGATTATACGGACACTTTGGACAGTAAGGGGTGGGGAGATGCTTCAAACTCGCAAACTATCGGGGGCCATGACAGCCGTCTTCGTCATTACCGTATCGGCGTCGTCGTGCACCACGAGTTCAAACGACTCGGTGCAGACGGGTTCGGTCGGCTATACCGCTCAGAGCGCTGACTTTGCGCTCCGGCCTGCCTGCCGCGATGGATTCGGCAACGATCGTCCGTGCAGCTATTAGCGCTGGAAAATGAGAAGTCTGATTGCCGCGATGGTTCGTCTGTGGGGATGGCCAGTATCACACGACTTCGTCCGGCGGCATCATGCCCGATCGGCGCACAATTCTAATAGCTACAAGAGCGGCCATCGCTCGGCCTGAACCCACCCCCACACGCCGGATTAAGCGGCTGACGCTCATAGTAACCGCCATAACCGCCGCCGATTGACGACGTCTGGTCGAGGCTTCCGGATGAAGTGCAAGCCGAAGTGATCGTGGCAAGACTGATCAGCGTTCCGGTCGCGATAAATGCGAAAAATCGGTTCATCTGAGCTTCTCCTCGGAGGGGCACGGCTTTAGCCGAAGTTTGCAATCTACCACGCCATCACGAGGGTATGCGAGGACTTATAGGGGCTGAGCGGCCTCGGCGGCCGCTTCTAACGCCAATGTGATCGTTTTTCAGGCCCAATGCCTCAAGCCATGCACTGTCGCATAACTGTCATGTAAAATTGCCCATTGCGATAGCAGCTTGCGCAAAATATATGCTGCCAGCTAACAAAAAAAAGAATGAGTAAACTGCCATGAGTGCCATACAGAAACTTTTCCACCGCAATCTCCTGACCCGCTTCGTTGCTGGTCTCGGCGCGGTTCCCCAGCGTATTCGCGACGCACGCGAAGAGCGCAAGCCCGCCATCCATCCATCCTTCATGGACGATTTCGGCGCCTGAAGCGCGTAGCGAACCTTTAAGTTCGCTTACCGCGCTTTCGCCTTTGGTTTCGCGCATGTGTTTATCGCGAAACCGCTCCACACATTTGCGTGACATGCTTTGGCCATCCAAGGCATCCGCTCGCCGCCGGGTAAGGTAGTGACCTCATCCCGGCTGGCGCGCATCCTCAGTTGACTACGGGTGCGGCCGGTTCGCCCCAGCTGGATATAGGTTGGCCGGCCTTGGTCGCCACCCTGACGTCATAGAGCGCGAGTGAAGCCTGGAGCTGCCGCATATCGTTGCAGCGGTTGATGATGCCACCGATATACTGCACGCAATCGCTGGCGCTGCCCTGTACCGAGCCCGTGGCCCAATCCTTGACGATTCCGTCGGCGCCCACCAGGAAATAGGAAAGCCGGTTGTTCTGCGAAATCGTGGAACTGCCGACCAGGCCGGCGAAATTCGTGCCGGTCTCGGTCTGGGCGCCGGGCGCCATATGCCGGTAGATCGTCATGCCGTTCATCAATGGCGTCGCGCCGATCATCGGCCCGAAGGTTGCGTCGGAGCCGGAAAGCTGCGCCATTGGCGACTGGCCAAGATTGGCGACCTCCGTATAGGGCTTGCCCAGCGCATAGCTGGTGTAAGAGCGGTTGGCGGCGTTCTCCGCCTTTTCCGCCACCTGAGAGCACCCCGCCAGACCGATGGCGAGGCTGATCGAAAGAATTGCCATGAAGCGCATGCTGCCCCCTTGCCGGCCGTAGCAGCGCGGCCGCCGTTTGTTCCTTAACCCGCCTTATTTGCTATCAGGTTTGCAGGATTTGGGAAGCGGTCGCGCCAGAGCAGCATTGTTTGCTACAGCTTTACCGGCGTGCCGTGTGAGTCCCCTCTGCCCAGGCCCGGGCAGAGGGGGGCGGCCACAGCCGGCGGTCATGATCAAGCCACGGCGGAAAATTCCTTGCGGAACCAGATCCGGTCAACGGGCCGGCCTCCCGCATGCCCGCTGATCCTGCCGAATTCGACATATCCGAGCTTCGGGTAAAAATCCGGGGCCTGGGTCGAGAGCGTGTCGACGCAGGCGGCGACCGCGGCGCGGCGACGCCCTTCTTCTTCGGCCGCCGCCATCAATTTCGTGCCGATGCCGCCCAGCCGCAGCGATTTTGCGACCCACAGATTACCGATGAAAAGAACCGAGAAGGAAACGGACGCCGTTATTCCGGCGATGAGCCCTCCGTTCTCTCGCCAAACGACGGCAAAAGCCTCGCGTCTGATCTTAGCGCCCTCGTTGAAGGCGTTCAGGCCGTCTGATATCGCGGTGGCGATCTCGGACGGGACGGGATCGAGCGTTTCGAACATTGCTTCCTCGTCGTCGATGGTCGCCATATGATAGCGAGCCGTCGGTTCCGGTCCAGCCGTTTCGGCTCTTAAGAGTTGGCGGACGTCCTGCAGGTTCAGGCTCCGATACAGGCATCCCTGACATTTTTTTCTCGCTACACATGCGCCTGTCTTTTCCGCCGTAATAGCTTCACAATCAACCGACAGAAAGCTCTTCCGGGAAACGACAACCAAGGAATGAAAACATGGCGCCGATCTATACCAGAACAGTCCTGATGACCGCCCTTTTGGCGCTGCCGCTGGCCGCCGCAGCGCCTGCCTTCGCGCAGGAGATGAAGCCGCGCGAGCCGGTGATTTCGGTGACCGGCGATGGCGAATCGTCCGTCGCTCCCGATATGGCCATCGTCAATTTCGCCGTCGTCAAACAGGCGAAAACCGCCCGCGAAGCGCTCGACGAGAACAACAAGGCGATGAACGACGTGCTTGCCGCGCTGAAGAGCGGCGGCATCGCCGAGCGCGACCTCCAGACCTCCGGCTTTTCCATCCAGCCGCAATACAATTATCCGCAGCCGGTCGACGGCCAGCAGCAGCAGCCGCAGCTGATCGGCTACCAGACCATCAATTCGGTCACCGTCCGGCTGCGCGATCTCGCCAAGCTCGGCGCGGTGATCGACCAGTCCGTCAGCCTCGGCATCAACCAGGGCGGCGACATCCAGTTCACCAATGACAAGCCGGATGCCGCCATCGAAGAGGCGCGCAAGGATGCCGTCGCCGAAGCCGTCAAAAAGGCGAAGACGCTGAGCGAAGCCGCCGGCGTTAAGCTCGGCCGCATCATCGAGATCAACGAGAATGTGCCTCGCGCAATGCCGCAGCCGGTCTATCGCGCTACGATGATGAAGGAGGCCTCCGACGCTGCCGTTCCCGTCCAGAGCGGCGAGAACAATTACAATGTCAGCGTCACCGTGACCTTCGCCATCGAGCAGTAAAATGAAAGCGCCGCGCGTCTTTTCAGGCGCACGGCGCTCAAACTGCTGTCAAAGTCTACCGACTTCCTGCTGATTGAGACACGCGACATCTCGGCTCTGGAGATCGGCGACACCAGCCCCTCATCCGGCTGCCGCCACCAGCCGGATGAGGGGCAGCCATTGGCACCAACCGGACAGCCGTGGCACAAGACCCAAGATGATGCCGGAGGAAAGAGCGCAGTCAAACTGAGCGCACAAAGAAAACCGCCCTTGCCGATCCGGGGAGACTGGCAAAGGCGGTTGTGGCCGCCGCATCGGGGAGACGAGGCGGTATTCGACCTTGATATCAGCGGCGCAGAGCGGGGCAACCGCGCACATTGCCGAAGCTCATCTCATCGGGGCCGCGACGGGTCCAACCCTGGACGATCACGCGGCGCGGCGTGATGTCGACGACGCGGGCGCGGCGGAAGCCGTAATCGCGAGCGAGGTTTTCGGCGAGCTGCGGATTGCAGCCGCGCGACGGGCGGCCATAGCCCGGAGGCGGACGGTCATAACCCGGAGGCGGACGGCGATAGTCCTGCGGCGGACCCCGGTCCGGCTCGCCAATAATGATATTCAACTGGGCGGCGGCAGGCGCCACCGTGCCGGCCAGGGTACCGGCTGTCAGCATGACGGCAAGACCCGCCTTTGCCAGAAACTGCATCATCGAAAAACCTTTCGTTTGAAAGTCGGGCCGGTCAAGCCGCCCTCCCCATTCGTCCGCATTACGCCGAAGCGTCATTTGGGAATCACTCATACAGGTCAGAGAAGAGACGGCTGAAAGTGTCAGCGTCAAGGCAAAAACGGGGCGGCAAGCACCACATGGGCGCTTGCCGCGGAGTCCTCAGCGCCGGATCAGCGGGCAGCCGCGGACATTCGCGAAGGTAATCCTGTCCCAGCCGCGGCGTTCGCGCCCCGCGACGACAACGACCCGCGGTGACATGCGGGTGATGTGGGCGTCCCGCAGGCCGAAATCACGCGCCTTGCGCACCGCATGCATCGGCGAGCAGCCGCGTATCGGACGATGGTATTGCGCCTCGACGATAAAGCTCGTCTGCGGCCCTGCGGCGGCGGCCGTGGAAACTGTGGCCGGAATGGTGCAGAGGGCGAGCAAAGCGGCAAGCGAAGCCTTGGTCAGGAAATGCGTCATGGGGTGTCTCCGTCGATTGGTATTACCTAAGCTCTCCCTTCAGGGATTGTCTCGACAGTAACCGCCGCAAACTGAACGGTGTTCGAACCGGGCATTCAGTTTGCATTCACAAGAATGAATCCGGTTTCAGCTGCTAAGATGCAGCACGATTTCGCGCCGGTGCGGCCGGTCGCGATGTTCGTAGAGATAGATACCCTGCCAGGTGCCAAGCATCAGCCGCCCCCTGGCGACGGGAATGCCGATCGAGACCTGCGTCAGCGCCGCCTTGATATGCGCCGGCATGTCGTCCGGCCCCTCGGCCCGATGCACGACCCAGCCCATCGAGGGATCGGAGGCCGGCGGCACGAGGCGGCGGAAGAAGGAGAGAAGATCGGTGCGCACGTCGGGATCGGCATTTTCCTGGATCAGCAGCGAACAGGAAGTGTGGCGCACAAAGACAGTGAGAAGCCCCTCCTCCCGCCCCGACGCGTTGACGAAAGCGCTCGCCTGGTCGGTGAATTCGTAAAGGCCCTGTCCGCGTGTGGACAAGGTGAGGATCGTCTGAGGCAAGGCGCTCTCCCGTCTTGGAATGACATCTCCCGGGAGTTGGCGCGCCGTGACGGCCAAGTCAATGCTTGCCTCACGCAAGTCTACACGCGCCCTGGCAAGGCGGCATCAGAGCTTGAGCATCATCTCGAAGCCGCCATAGATCATCCGCTTGCCGTCGAACGGCATCTGCCATTGGTCGCCCTTGAGCCTCGGATCGTCCATCACCTTGGCATTGATATCGTCACGCTCCTGCCGGGACCGGTAGACGATCCAGGAAAACACCACCACCTCGTCCTCCTTGGCCTGCACGGCGCGGGGAAAGGAGGTCAGCTCGCCATAGGGCACGTCGTCGCCGATGCATTCGACATATTCGAGCGCGCCATATTCCTTCCAGATCGAGCCGGCGAAGGTCGAGAATTCTTTGTAAGCATCGACATTCTCCTTCGGCACCGCCACGATGAAACCGTCGACATAGGACATTGCGCTTCTCCTCCACCTGCCCTCGTTAGCGGGAGAGATAGGAGGCTGGCCGGACAGGTCCAGGGATAAAGCGCGCGGCAGCGACGGGCAATCAGGGCCCGTTCACCAGCTTGAGGATGAGCTGCTGGATATTGCCGCCGTCACCCATTTCGATCTTGTCGAAGTCACGGCCGCGCTGGCGCTGCCTGCCGGAAATCTCGCCGAGGCGGCGGGTCAGTTCGATCCGGATCTTCTTGCAATCGGGATCGTCGGCGACGGTGAGGCCGATGCTCGTCGCCTCGATTTCCTTGACCATCTCCTTGATGGTCTCGCCATGCACCCGCTCATGGGCCTGCACGCCTGATATGAAGGCCTGCCAGCTGCTCTTGACGGCGGCCGGCAGCTCGGCCGCCGGCTTCGGCAGCGTGTAGGTGATGATCAGCTTCGGCCGGTTGGTCGTGATCACGCAGGCGTTTCCCTGCGGTTCGTATTTCCGGGTCCAGGTCAACTTGAACGTCGTATGCGCGATCACCCTGCCCGCACCGGCTTCAGGCCCTCGCGCCCCAATCGATTCATAGAGCTCAGCGCCCGTTTTGCCTGATATCGAATAAGGCCGCACCTCTTCGACCGCCTGCCACTCGGCCAGCGCCATAGCCGGCACCGACGTGAAAACTGCCGCCAGGACACAGGATAGGAAATTTGTCGTCACGCGCGGCTCCGCCGAATGATATTTGGGGCGAACCTAACGGGAGCGGTCGCCGCTTTCAACGCGTCATGCATGCTCTAGCCCTGCAGCGTCTTGACCTTGGTGAGATCGGGGAAGAGCCGCATCCACAGGAGCACGACGACGATCGTGCCGAGCCCGCCGACAACGCCGGTGGCGACAGGCCCGAGGGCTGCTGCCATCATGCCGGATTCGAATTCCCCGAGCTGGTTGGAGGTGCCGATGAACAGCGAGTTGACGGCACTGACGCGGCCACGCATTTCGTCCGGCGTCAAAAGCTGCACCAGCGAGCTGCGCACGACGACGCTCACCGTGTCGGACGCGCCGACGACGAGCAGCGCTACGACGGAAAGCGCGATATTGGTGGAGAGCGAGAAGACGATGGTGGCGACGCCGAACACGGCGACGGCGGCAAGCATCTTGCGCCCGACATTGCTCTCGAGCGGCCGGCGGGCAAGCACGATCGACATGGCGAGCGCGCCGACCGCCGGCGCCGCGCGCAGCAGGCCGAGCCCCCACGGACCGGCATGCAGGATATCGCGGGCAAACATCGGCAGCAGCGCGGTCGCGCCGCCGAGCAGCACCGCGAAGAGATCGAGCGAGATCGTGCCAAGCATCACCGGCCGGCTTCGGATGAAGGAGACGCCGGCAAAGACCGAGGCTAGTGTCACCGGCTCGCGCTTGGCAGGGCTCCATTGCATCCGGATCGAGATGACGTTGAAACTCGCAACGGCAAAAAGCAGCGCCGCTATAGCAAAGGGCGCGACGGGATGGAGGCCATAAAGCAGGCCGCCGAGCGATGGGCCGACGATCAGCGCCGTCTGCATCATCGAGGTCGAGGTTGCGACCGCCTTCTGCAGCATCGAGGCCGGCACGATGTTCGGCAGCAGCGCCGCCATGGTCGGGCGCTCGAAGGCGACGACGGCGCCGAGCACCGTGACGGCGGCAAGGATGCCGGCCGGCGTCAGCCATTGCTGCCAGGTGGCGATCGCCAGCACCAGGGCCGTCACCGCCTCGATCAACTGGCAGACAAGCCCGATGCGCCGCCGGTCGAACCGGTCGGCGACATGACCGACGACGAAGGTCAGCACCGCCATCGGCAGGAACTGGCAGAAGCCGACGAGGCCGAGCGCAAAGGCGCTGTGCGTCTGATCGTAGATCATCCATCCCATGGCAATGCCAATGGACTGGAAGGAGAGCGAGGAAAAAACGCGGGAGGCAGCGAAGTTCAGATAGCCGGGGTGGCGAAGAACGCTCCCCGGTCCTTGGGATATGTCCATTGCGATGTCACCGGCCGGCAGCGCGGGTCCGCCAGCCTTTATAGAGTTTTTGAATGCCGGAACGGTGTTCTGCTCGAATGGATGGCTTGTCAATCGGAATGAGCTGCGCTCACCGGATTGCGTTAGGCCCGGGCCTTTACTCATACAAAATATGGATGGGACGATATATCGAGTATCAATTTCCGATATGGAGCGGCTGGCCGTAGCCTCATTGCTGTTACCAAACCAAGAGGCTTTCGATGACCATCGACACCACGGCAAGTACGCTGACCGCAGAGCAGCACGCAACGCTTGAAACCTTCTACGGCGCCTTCACGCGCAAAAATCCCGATCTTCTCGATGAGGCCGTCACATCAGGCTGGCAGGATATTCCGCTCGCCCCCGGCCAGGGTCCCGGCCCAGCCGGGCTGAAGCCGATCATCCTCGGCTTTATCGAATCCCTGCCGGATGTGGAGATCGTGGTCGACGAAGTGATCGGCTTCAACGACCGCGCCGGCGTTCGCGCCCGTATCGTCGGCACCCAACGCGGCGCGCTCTTCGGCATTCCGGCGACGAACCGCCGAATCGAGATCGCGCTCCATGAATTCCACCGCTTCGAAGGCGACATGATCTCTCACACCTGGCATCTCGAGGACTGGTTCGGCATGCTGCACCAGCTCGGCGCCTGGCCGCCAAAGACGACGTCCCTTCATCCGAAGAGCGCGTGATGAAGGCCGCCCGCATCCATGCCTATGGCGCGATAGACGATATCCGGATCGAGGACGTGCCCGAGCCGGTACCCGGCCTTGACGACGTGCTCATCCGTGTCGAGGCCGCCGCCCTCAATCCAATGGATAACAAGCTGCTTGCCGGATATCTGAAGGACTTCTTCCCCCTCGCCTTCCCCTATACGCTCGGGACCGATCTCGCCGGAACGGTGGTTGCAACAGGCCCGCTCGTCGCCACCGTCAGGCCGGGTGACAGGGTGATCGCGCGCACCGATCCGGCAAGCGGCGGCGCCTTTGCCGAACTGGCGGCCGTGCCTGCCCGATTGGTCGTTCCGGTGTCGGCCGATCGGCCGCTCGCAAGCCTTGCCGGCCTGCCGACGGCTGCGGCCAGCGCCTGGCAGGCGCTGTTCGAGGCCGGAGCCGTCCAGCCCGGCCAATCGGTGCTCATCCATGCCGGCGCCGGCGGCGTCGGCAGCTTCGCGGTTCAGCTCGCAAAGCGTGCCGGCGCGCATGTGACGGCAACAGCCTCCGCGGCCAATCTCGACCTCGTCCGCTCGCTGGGCGCTGACAAGGTGATCGACTATCGCAACCAGGATTTTACCGCCTTGGCGACGGGCCTCGACCTGGTGATCGACACGATTGGCGGCGAAACGCTGGAGCGATCACTCGGCATCATCCGCCGCGGCGGCAAGCTCATCGGCCTTTCCGCACCGTTCGACACCGAAGGGCCGAAGGCGCGCGGCATCGATGCGCAATTCCTCTTTCACCAGAGCGATGCCGGCCGCCTGGCTGCGGTGGCGGCACTTGCCACAGATGGCCGTCTCCAAAGCGTTATCGGCCAAGAATTCGCCCTTGCGGACACGGCCGAGGCCTTGCGGTCCCTTTCTAGGGGCGGCGCCCGCGGCAAGACGCTGCTGATGGTGTAAGACGAGCTGGCGACTTCAGAAGCAGGATCAGTTCGATTCCCCGAGCCGATCCTGCTTTTTCGCCGCAACTGACCCGATCAGTTCGCGGAACCACTGCTGCCCGACATGGGAATCGTTGCGGCGATGCCATGACAGCGCAAAGGAGACCGGCAGCAGCTCGATCGGCGGCTTATGGAGAGACAGCTGGGCGCGGCTATCCGAAACGTCGACGATGCCGCGCATCAGCGTGGCGACGAGATCGGTCTCGGCGACGATCGCCGGCGCCGCATACATCTGCGGCAGCGTCAGGCCGAGCCTGCGGCGCAGGCCGAGTTCCGAAAGCTTACGGTCGACATGGCCATAACGATCGCCTTCCGGCGATACGAGCAGGTGGTCGAGCGCGACGAAAGTATCGAGATCGAGACCCCTTGCCGCCGCCGGATGATCGGCGCGGACGATCGAAACGAAGCTCTCCTCGAAAAGCAGCCGGGAAAGGATGCGTGGCGACGTGGAAACCGGCACGCCGACCGCCGCATCGACCTCGCCAGCATCGAGCATTTCCACCGCCTTTTCACGGGCGATGAAACCCTTGACATCGATGCTGATATTCGGCGCGGCCTGCCTGATCGCAGCCAGCAGCTTCGGCAGAAGCACGAAGGCTGGGTGTTCGGAGAGACCGAGCCGGAACGAAGCCGATGACGACCGCGGGTCGAAGACGCCACTGAAAGCCAGCGCCTCCTGCGCATGCCGCAGAGATTTTCCGATCGGCTCGGCAAGATCGAGCGCGCGCGGTGTCGGCTCCAGCCCGCTCGGGCTGCGCACGAAGAGCTCATCCTGAAAAAGCTGGCGCAACCTGGCAAGCGCAGCACTCATCGCCGGCTGGGTGCGGCCGATGCGGGCGCCGGCCCGGGTGACGCTGCGCTCTGCCATGATCGCGTCGAAGGCGACGAGGAGGTTGAGATCGACCGCTGGAAGATTATTCATGATGTGGATGATCCCGGTCGACGACTATCGACCGGCAACATGTTGCAAACCCCGTTTAGATGCAAGAACCATGACGCCCTAGCGCGGTTCCCTGGAGATGCTGAGATAGCCGGGATCGAATTCGGCGATTTCCTGCAGGCGTTCCCAGTCGACGATGGTGATCGTCCGGTTCTCCCAGATGAACACGCCCTCGCGCCTCAGCGCCTGCAGCGTCTTGTTCAGATGGACGACGGAAACGCCGAGCACGTCGGCCATCTCGATCTGCGTCAACGGAAACTGGAAGCTTGCGCCCCGCGTCCGCTTCACCACCTGCAGCCGCACGAACAGTTCGCAGACGAGGTGGGCGATATGGGCGCGCTTGGAGCGCCGGCCCATGGCGACGATCCACTCGCGGTGGATGGCGCCATCGACCAGCGTGTCGAGCCAGAGCAACCGCGTCAGGTGCGGCATGCGCTCGGTGATCGTCCTGAGATCGCCGTGGTCGGCGAAGGCGACATGGCAGGACGACAGCGCAACGATGCCGTGATCCATCTTCTTGATCGGGAAAGCGTGCAGATCGACGAAATCGCCGGCGACATGCAGTGCGGTGATCTGGCGACTGCCATCGGCCATCACCTTGTAGCGCGCCGCAAAACCATCAAGCAGCAGCGTGCTGTAACCCGGCCTGCTCCCTTCGGAGACAAGATCCTCCCCGGCAGCAAAATACCTGTCCTTGACAATGATCGCTCTGAGATGGCTTTCCTCTTCGGCCGACAAAATATCGCGGCTTCCAAGGTTGAGCACCAGGGATTCAATCACGGTCTTGCCCGCCCGATATTGCTGGAGCCCTGATCCATTTCGATGCGACCTATATTTTCTATAAGAATCAATGCCTAGCCTCGGGAACAATTGTCTTCATCTGTGATTTCTCCTGTGACGCGCAGGAAAGAACATGGCTCGCTACTATTTCGATCTACACAACGGGGAAGGCCCCACGCGCGACGAGCACGGTACCGAGCTCAGATCTCGTGAAGACATTCCGAAGGAGCTGACCCGCATCCTGCTGGATGTGGCCCGCGACGAACTGCCCGCGGGTGATCGCATGACGATCGCCATCACCGTTCGCGACGAGAGCGGCGATCCGGTCACGGTTGCCAGCCTCGTCTTCAACAATGAATGGCTCGACGTCTTGCGATAGCGGTTGCCGTTTAGGGGCTGCCGCCGGTCACTCCTACGCATCAATCCGACTCGGTCGGTTGGCGCGACGCTAAGACCCGCCTTGATAGCCGGCAATTAAATTTGACATAGTCTTTTGATTGCTTTGGCTCGATCGACCGGCATTCGCAGGTTGGCGTGCCTATCGTGGCTGTTTCGCAATTTCTTCGAGAATCAGCCGGATTTCTGCGAGCGGTCGCCGGCTTTCATCGAAGAGTTCCACCGACATCATGTTCAGAGGTGCAGCCGGCAGACCTTCGGTGGCCATCTCCGCCAACACGCGCCGTGCCTCCGCTTTCGCAGCTTCGATGGATTCAAAATCATATGCCGTCTCGGTCGTCCCGGCGCCATCACGATCGAAGAGCTGAAAATAGAATTTTGGCACGACACATCTCCCCGCTAGATGACCCTAACGGTCCGGCGGCAAACATGTTCCGCCGGAACGGGTTCAATGTCATGCGTGCCGTCAGAAGGCGCCGGCTTCCGGAGAGGCCATCTCTTCGATGCCGTCGACACGGTCGGGATAGAAGGCGAGATGGTCCTTGATGCTGCTGACCGCGGCATTCGGCGCCTCGTAGGTCCAGACGGCATTCTTCGAGCGCTCGCCGCCCGGAATGATGCTGTAATAGGAGGCGTCGCCCTTATAGGGGCAATGGCTGCTATGGTCGGTGCGCTGAAGCAGCGACATGTCCACATCCCTGCGCGGAATATACTGCACCGGCGGATAGGAGGCCTCGCACAGCGTCAGCGCATCGCGCGTATCGGCAATCGTCTTGCCGCCAAGCGTGACGACGACGCGGGAGGGATTGTGCTCGACGGTGATCGGATGATCCGGCCCCGGAATCTTAAACGACTTGTCTGACATCGGGTTCGTCTCCAGAAGCTATCGATCGCATAGAGATAGGGCGGGCATGCCGCCGGCCCAAGGCCCCGAACGTTGCTTTCCCTGAAACGCTGCGCCCTTAGAACTCGAAACGCGGCGACACCGGACTGAGCATCGCCGTTTTCGCCGCCGCCGGCCAGTGCCGTGCAAGCGCATCCGCAACTGTTTCGACCAGCCTGGCGATGTCGTCGCCGGCGGAGGCGTGCAGCGCCTCGGCAACGATCAGCACCGAGCGCGTCGTCGCCCGCACCGCCGAAAGCCCGCTCTGCCGGTTCGTCCAGCGCCGCGCATGCGCATTCTGCGCCCCATCTGCGAAGATCACCTCGTTTGGCTCCGGATGTTCGCTCTCGCCGCCAAAGGTCAGATAGGTCTCGTCACCCCTAGCCCGCCGGACCTGGAGATCGCCTACGATCTTTTCAGCGTCGAAGACGGCGACCGGAATGGCGAAGGCAAGCGAAATCGCATTGCAGAGATCGATAAGCGGATGCAGGCGCGGCAGCGCATGTTCCTGGCGGAAGCGGCGCAGCAGCGCCTCGGAAGCGCAGCGATATTGCGTCGGCTTCAGCCCCATGCGGGAAAAGCCGCGCCGCCAGGCCTGGATTTCGGGGAATTCGCCTTCCTGCGCTTGCGCCAGCCGGGCCTCGGCGATTGCGTTGAAGTCTGCGATCGCCGCCTCGACATCGGCATCCGCATGGATCCCTCCCGCATGCAGCGCGCCGGCGCGAAGCTCCGGAAAGGCCTGCCATATGGCATCGGAATGGCTGAATTGCATGGTCTATCTCCCGCCGGCAAGTTTGATCGTGTGGCTCCCGGCAAAGGCAAGCCCGAGCACGGCCGCAAGCACGCAGGCGATGCCGGCGAGCTGGTGGAGCCCGACCGGTTCGCCAAGGATGATGAAGGCAAGCATGACGGCGGAAACCGGCGCAACCGCGGTGAAGAGTGCGGCTTCGGTGCCGCTCACCCTTTCTGCCCCCGCATACCACAGCAGAAATCCGCCGACGGTCGGCACCAGCGCATAATAAAAGACGGCGGCGACAGTGCTTGCGGAAATGTCCTGTGCGAAAGGCGCTTCGAAAACGGCGGCCGGGATGGCGGCAACGATGAAGCCGATGCCGGTCATCAGCGTCGACTGGGCTAGCGGCGCAATCTCCGTCTTCAGCTTCTTGTTCAGCAGGATGAACAGTCCCTCGCAGACGACCGCCAGGAAGATCAGCGCATTGCCGGAGAGCGATCCTCCGGCCGCATCTGGCGTGAAGGCGATCGACAGCACACCAGCCGTCGCAAGCGCCACGGCCAGAAGCACGGCACGCTGCGGCCGTTCGCGAAGCAGCAGGATGGAGATTGCGGCCGACACCACCGGCAGCGTGCCGATGATGACGCCGGCATCGGCCGCCGAGGTCAGGCTGAGGCCGGAGATCAGCAGCGTCGTATAACCGACGCTGCCGGCCCCCGCCTGAATGAGGAGGATGAGGCGGTCGCTGCTGGAGAGCTTCGGCAACCGCGCGCCGGTCGCCCGCATCAGCAGAAGAAAGACGGGAAAGGCGATGGCGAAGCGCAATGCGGCGGCGCTGAACGGCGGCAAACCCGACGCGATCAGCTTGCTGGCTATGACGGTGCTTCCGACCGTCAGCATCGCCAGCGCCAGATAGAAAAACCCATGAACCTGCCTCGACATCCAGCGTCTCCTGTTGGAAGCGCCGAGGAAATAGCAGGAGCCGGCCGGGGTCTTGAACGAAATTGCAGCCGCAATATCGACGTTCAGATAAAGGCGCCGGCATAGAGGCGCGGCGACAGACCGTATTTGCGCACGAAGACGCGCGTCATGTGGCTCTGGTCGGCAAAGCCGCTGGCAAAGGCGGCTTCCGCCAGCGGCATGCCCTGAGCGATCAGCCGCCTCGCGATATGGATGCGGGCCTGGATGAGATAGGCATGCGGCGTCAAACCGGTCGCCTTGGCAAAACCGCGCAACACCTGGAAGCGGCTCAGCCCGCTTTCCCTGGAAAGATCGGCGAGCGAGACGGCGGCAAGCGGATCGTCGTCAATCAGGTTTCGGGCGGCGCGGATCGACGCCGGCACCAGTGGCCGCTCTTCGGTAGCAAAGCGCTCGCGCATGACGTCGGCGACGAGTTGCAGAAGCAGTTCCTCGCAGAGCAGCCCATCCGCCGCCCCGCCGCCGGTCACCGCGCGAAACAGCATTTCGAAGCGGGCGGCGATCGCCGCATTGCGGATGACCGGATGCGGGATTTCCGATCGCCCTGCCCCGCCTTCGCCGATCTCTTGCCACAGACCACGGACGATGGCGGGGTCGAAATAGAGGATGCGCCACGACCGCCCCTCACCGATCGGCGCACCATCATGCACCTCGTTCGGATTGACCGTGATGATGTCGCCGGCCTCAGCCTTCACCATGCCGCGGCCGCTGAGCGAAGATTGCGCGCCGGCGGAAATCAAGCCGATGCCGAACTGCTCATGCGTATGGCGGGCGAAGCTGTGATGCGTTTCCGCTTCCACCGCTTCGACGCCAGCCAAGGCCGAGCGCAACATCCTGAATTGGTTTTTCGCCATTGTCTGCCCGCAGCTCCGATCGTCGGCCACTCTGCCCGCCGCCGTGAGATGACGCAATCGAGGCAGCTAGGATGCCTGCCTAGAAGAACTCATCGAGCAGCTGATAGTATTCGAGCCGAGCCGGATCGGTGGCCGGCATGCCATAACAATCAAGGAAGGGCTGCACCAGCGCCTCGCCGAAATTATAGGCGATGCTGCGGCAGGCGAGTGCGATATCCTGATAGCGGTCGGCGACGCCGAGGCGGCTGCAATCGATATAACCCGAAAATCCCTCTTCGGAGGCGATGAAATTCGGCAGGCAGGCGTCGCCATGGGTGACGACGAGATCCTCGCCGCCGGGCCTCCCGCTTTCGAGTTCGGCAAACAGAGCCTCGGCACTCTTTCCAAGCCGCGTCTCATCGAAATCGGTCTCGTCGACGATGCCGGCCTGCATCCGCGCTTTCGCCGCCGCCATGCGTCTCTCCAGCCGATGGTCGAAGGGGCAGGATGCGATCGGCAGGCGATGCAGGTCAAGAAGCGCCGCAGCCAGCAGCTCGACCCGTGCAAGCGGCGTCACCGCCGATGCACTGGCGAGATCACTCCCGGGGAGCGCGCTGATCAGCAGCCGGTTGTTCACGCCATCACTATCCTCTGCAATGACAACAGGACAGGACAGACCGTAAGTCTGGAGCCAGCGAAGCCTGGCTGCCTCGTCGGCGAGTTCGCGGAAAGCACCAGCCTCTTCAACTTTCAGATAAAGCGTCGGCAATCCGAGAACTTCCAGCCGGAAGACACTCGCGGCGGAACGACCGAGTGCATCGCGCTCGAACCGGTAACCGGCTAGGCAGGCATCAAGTGCGCCCGCTTGCGGCGATTGATCCTCTTGAAAAATCGACATGATATCTAGGCCATCGATGCTGGCGCATTATCCCGACCGGACGGGAGACCGCAAGCGGCACGGTCAGTCAGCGCACATCGGCACTGAACCCTCTGCGACCTCAATGAACGGTGTCGGCGGGGGCGGCTTCGAGCAGGATTTCGAAAGCCTCTTCCAGAGCAGCCACCAGAATATCGGTCAACTCGTCGCCCTTGTTTTCCAGGAACAGCGCGCTCACGGCTTCGTCCTGACGCTCAAAGAAACGCTCGATCTCATTCGACATATCATTGTCCTCTTCTTCACCGGAATCATCACGGCCATAGGAAGAAGCTAGGTAGGGTTGCTTGCGCGTGGCTTGTTGCGGCGACTCACCAAGAGCGCCATCAATCATGGATAGTCATAAATCGCCCACTCACTTTTGGGAATTACATTCCCGACACCGAATTCAAACGATACAATTTTCGTCGCATTATCGTTCACTTCGCAACTGAACGCCAACTGGTGCAATTGCTGGCCGTCAAAGAACGCACTTCGCTTAAGCGCGAGGAAATTGCCGTTCGGCAGATTGTATCGAGGCACCTCAATACGATTAGGATCATATGCCGCAGACGAATGAAGGAGCTGCTCTCTGAGCTCGCTCCAGCAAAGCTGACCACCCCGCGTTTGGCGCGGCAAGTTATTCATCGCCGTCTTGACCGCGCGGTCTGAGACAAAGTTGTCGGTAAATAGCGTCTTCGCTTTCGTGAGCTTATTCGATTCCTTAGCCTCAACGTCTGGTGGCGTTGAGGAGGTTGTTGCCGTCGAATTCGTCGACGGCTTTGCCGGCTCGAAATTCGTCTTTGCCTCATCGTGTCCTGTGGCAGCCGGCCCGTTCTTTTCCGGATTGGCCTCAGCAGTATCTACCTCGGGAAGTTCGATATCCTGCGGCACCGGATTCGCGGCGGGCATAGTCTCCGGAACCTCCGGCCTTTGGAGTTGCGGCGATTCGACAGGCGGCGTTTCTTCGGGTTTTGGCTCAACGACCGGCGGTTTTGGTGCTTCTGCCTGCTGCGGTATACCCCGCTCGCTTTGTTCCGGCGCTGAATCCTTCTCGGCAAATTCGAAGACCGGGCGGGCGACACGTTGTGGCTGGGGAGCGACGGGCGCTTCCGGCAGCTTCGCAGCTTTTGGAGGCGGTGGCGGTGGCGGCGGAGGCGGTGGCGGTGGCGGTTCCTTCTTGGCCTCTTCCGGCGGCTTCGGCTCCGGTGGCTTTTCCTTGGGCTTGGGCTCCGGCTTCTTCTCCTCCGGCGGCGGAACGAGCTCCACCTTCACGCTCTCGTCTTCGACAGGCTTCGACTCGATCTTCGGCAGCCCGAAAATCAGAAGAGCAATGATAGGAATATGCGCAACAACGGACGCAACGACGCCCCAGCGGATTTCAGGCCGCTGCTTTCCCGTTTCGTGCTGCGTTTCCGCCGGTTCCACGTCTTCTTCTGTCACAGCAGCGATGTGGCCTCTAAAGCCGGCAGCATCAAGCCACAAAAGAAAAAAACCGCGTGATCGCAACAGCCATTTAAAGTGCTACGGCGTCCTTTGCGCGTCCGAAAAGACGCGCTACGCTATAGTGTCATTGGTCGGCGGCTCCATCGTCGGCCACCAGATCATGCGCCTGCCATTCGCTTTGCGGAATGGCATCGCCGATGAGAAAGGCGAAGGAAGCGACCTTGCCGGAGCCGGCATCGAGTTGGCATTTGAACTGAATATTGTACCACTTCCGTTTGCTGCGGAAGGCGCCGCCCTTCACCTCGACCCTGTTGCCGGTGACCTTTTCCGCCGCCATCGCATAGGGCGCGAGCGCATCCGGCGCCATCGCCGGCTGCGCGCGGCGCACCTGCTCCATCGCCTCCAGATCACAGAGCTGTAGATTGCGCTCGCTGCCGGCAAGGCCGCGCAGCGCCTCGCGGGCGCGCCGGCTGCGCGAATCTGACAACACCGTCTCCGAAAACAGCTGGCCCGCCTGGACGAATACACCAGGCTTCGGCGCGGCACCGGAGGGACGGAAGCCACTTCCGGCGACCTCGCGGCCGTCGGCGCCTCCTCCTGATGCGGCGGAGCGATCTCCTGGACCGACGCACTCGCGTCCGGCTTTGCCGTAGTGGGTGCAGGCGTCGCGACCCGCTGCGCTATCGCAGAAGGTTTGGCGACTTCGGGAACGATATCAACCGTAATGCCGTCGTCCGGCAACGGTGCCGGCGGCTCAGGTCTCGGAAGCAGCAGGAGCAGCAGTGCAAGCATGACGGCATGCAGAGCGAACGAGGCGAAAGCGCCCCGCTCGATGCCTTCGTCCCGATTTTCCCACACCAGTGCCATCGCTCAGGAAGCAGTTGTCGGACAATCGAAGGCAGCCATAAAACCCGGGAACGCTTTCATCAAGAGCCCTGCCGATACGCCACGAGGAATTAAGGACAGGGCGACAGTGCCAGTCTGACGCGAGTTGCGCAACGCTTATGATCGCCGATAGCGGTCCTTTGTCGCGATCAACCAAGCGAGCCGATGATCTCTCGATAGGCGGCCTCCGGGAATGCCTTCAGTGTCTGGGTGCGGACATTGCCGCCCATCGCCAGCGAGAGGCCAAACCGCGCCATGACGGCATCGTCAGGCGCTTCGCAGACAGCCACCATGTCGTGGCCGCCCATCGTCAGAAAGAACTGGTTGAAGGAGCCGCCCATGTCGCCGAGCAGCTTCTTCGCCGCATCCAGCCGTTTTGACGAGTCGCGAACATTGCGCACACCTTGGTCCGTCCAGTTGATCAACACAATGTAAGTGGTCATTTTGCACCTCCCAGCGGAGGATTCGCCCGACACGGGCATGCGTCGGTCCTCGCTCGCGCATCGCGATCGATTTCTTCCCCCGTGGCCGGACTATAATCTTGTCACCACCGAGCGACAAGAAAGCCGCCGGGATCATTGGTATTAGGCGTGTCGCCCAAAAGTGTGCGGCAGTGGCGCAAAGATCGAAAGCAAAAGCCGGACATGAAGCCCGGCTTTCGCAATCGTAGAGTTCTTGTCGCCCCTTAGCTGTCGAGGAACGAGCGCAGCTTTCTGGAACGGCTCGGATGCTTCAGCTTGCGCAGCGCCTTCGCCTCGATCTGGCGGATACGTTCGCGGGTGACCGAGAACTGCTGGCCGACTTCTTCGAGCGTGTGGTCGGTGTTCATGCCGATACCGAAGCGCATGCGCAGAACACGTTCTTCGCGCGGCGTCAGCGAGGCGAGAACGCGGGTCGTCGTCTCGCGCAGGTTCGCCTGGATGGCGGCGTCGATCGGCAGCAGCGCGTTCTTGTCCTCGATGAAATCGCCGAGATGCGAATCCTCTTCGTCGCCCACCGGGGTTTCGAGCGAGATCGGCTCCTTGGCGATCTTCAGGACCTTACGGACCTTTTCGAGCGGCATCGCAAGCTTTTCGGCCAGTTCTTCCGGCGTCGGCTCGCGGCCGATCTCGTGCAACATCTGGCGCGACGTGCGGACGATCTTGTTGATCGTCTCGATCATGTGCACCGGAATGCGGATCGTGCGGGCCTGGTCGGCGATCGAACGGGTGATCGCCTGGCGGATCCACCATGTCGCATAGGTCGAGAACTTGTAACCGCGGCGGTATTCGAACTTGTCGACCGCCTTCATCAGGCCGATATTGCCTTCCTGAATGAGGTCGAGGAACTGCAGGCCGCGGTTCGTGTACTTCTTGGCGATGGAGATGACCAGGCGAAGGTTCGCTTCGACCATTTCCTTCTTGGCGATACGCGCTTCGCGCTCGCCCTTCTGCACCATATGAACGATGCGGCGAAATTCCGAGATCGAGATACCGGTTTCGGTCGCCAGATTCTGGATTTCCTGGCGGATGTCACGGATCGTCGTGTTTTCGCCCCTGGCGAATTCCTTCCAGCCGCGGGCGGCCAGATTGCCGATCGACTTCATCCAGTTCGGATCGAGCTCGGCGCCCTGGTATTGCTCCAGGAAGGAGTCGCGCTTGACGCCGTAGGATTCGGCCAGACGCAGCAGGCGGCCCTCGTTGGAAACGAGGCGCTTGTTGATGTCGTAGAGCTGCTCGACGAGGGCGTCGATGCGGTTCTGGTTCAAGGACAGAGATTTGACAGCCTTGATGAGCTCATCTTTGAGTTCCTTGTAACGGCGCTCCTGGGCAGTGGACAGCGTGCCGGAAGCCGACAGCCGCTGCTCGACCTGCTGGTCCTGCAGCTTGCGCAGCTTCTTATAGGTCTCGGCGATCGTATCGAGCGTCTCCATTACCTGCGGGCGAAGCTCGGCTTCCATCGCCGCCAGCGAAAGGTTGGATTCGTCCTCGTCCTCTTCCTCCTCCTCGGGAGGCAGGCCTTCGCCGCCGACATCGGTGATGTCGTCGTCGCCGGAGCGGGCGCGACGGGTCTTTTCCTTCTCTTCTGCGAGCTTGCGATCGGCTTCGATCTTCTCCGGGCTCTGGAACTGCGGCGCAGCCTTGGCTTCAGGGCCGGAATAGGTCGTTTCGAGATCGATGATCTCGCGCAGCAGCGTCGTGCCTTCGTTGAGTTCGTCGCGCCAGATGATCAGCGCCTGGAAGGTCAGCGGGCTCTCGCAGAGACCCGCGATCATCGTCTCGCGGCCGGCCTCGATGCGCTTGGCGATCGCGATTTCGCCCTCGCGGGAAAGAAGCTCCACCGAGCCCATCTCGCGCAGGTACATGCGAACCGGATCGTCGGTACGGTCAGTCGGTTCTTTTTTCTTGGCGGTCGCCAGCGCCGTGCCGCTCGAAGGCGCGAGTTCGCCGCCTTCGCTCTCCTCGTCGCCGCCGGCGTCGTCGTCGTCGCTGCTGCCGGAAGCACCGGCTTCCTCGGCTTCCTCGTCTTCAATGACGTTGATGCCCATGTCGGACAGCATCGACATCGTGTCTTCGATCTGTTCGGACGTCACTTCTTCGGACGGCAGGACCGCGTTAAGCTCGTCCATGGTCACATAGCCGCGCTTCTTGGCGGCCTTGATCATCTTCTTGACCGCGTCGTCGGAAAGATCGAGAAGAGGGCCGTCGCTTGCGCCGTCGCGTTCGACTTCCGCGTCTTCGTTCTCTTTGACCTTGGTTGCCATTTATATCGTCGCCTTCCTGACGCTATCCAATCTCGCTACGGTGAACGGGCTGTCTCAGGGCCTGACGCGCCGCACGCGCCGCCCTCGAATCACCTTTGCCCACCTAACGGGATGACATTTAAAGCCTGATTAACCACGATTACCGGCACCGGACAGCAAAGCTTTCTTGCTCTTGGATTTCCGGCCATGGTTGCGCGATCCGCCTTGACCCAGTTCACCATTCAACAAGTCGAACGGTGATTCCCACATTTTTTGTTCTCGTCAAGCTTTTCCAGAAAAAAAGCCCACAAAAATACGGAAAAAGCCTTATCCACAGGCTTTGAACCGCGGCAGCGATCGCGAAGCCTTATTTAAGATGCGGCGAACAAAAGACAAGGGCAGCAAATATTTTGCCCGCCGTACCCAGTTGTTTCCATCATCTTTGCAGTTGTGCAGACGGTATATGCACCTTTAGAGCGCCGTGCGTCCTTTCGGACGCACAAAAGACGCTCTAACTCTTTCAATCCTCGCATCGTGCCTTACGAAAATGATTCCGATTCTCGGGCCGATGCGCTGGCCTGAGAAATAGTGGCTAATGCGCCGCGCCGTCATACGCCTTCACTGTCAGCGCGCCGAGATCGACCGCGGGAATGCAGCGCAGATTGATCGAAGCCATTGCCGCGCCGTCCGGGGCCACGCCTTCGCCGAACGGTGCAATGCCGCAATTGGCGCAGAAGTGATGCCAGATGACATGCCGGTTGAAAGTGTAGGTCGAGACACTGTCCTCCGGTGTTTTCGCACCAGCTTCTCGCGCGGCACGAAGGCGAGAAGTCCGCCCCGCCGGCGGCAGAGCGAGCAGTTGCAGTCGAGCGCCTCGGTGAATTCGCCTTCGACTTCGAAAGCCACATTGCCGCAATGGCAGCTTCCTTCATAGCGCATGTCGTCCTTCCTACATCCAGTCCATCACAACCTTGCCGGAATTGCCTGACCGCATCGCCTCGAAACCGTCACGAAAATCGTCGATGCCGATCCGGTGGGTAATGACGGGCGCGAGATCGAGGCCGCCCTGGACGAAAGCGATCATCTTGTACCAGGTCTCGAACATCTCGCGGCCGTAGATGCCCTTGAGATTGAGCATCTTGAAGATCACCTTGTTCCAGTCGATCTCGAAGCCCGCCGGCGCGATGCCGAGAATGGCGATCTTGCCGCCATTGTTCATCTTGTCGATCATGTCGCGGAAGGCAGGTGCGGCCCCCGACATTTCAAGCCCGACGTCGAAACCCTCCGTCATGCCGATCGCCTTCATGACGTCGGTGAGGTTTTCCTTCGATGCGTCGACGACGTAATCGATGCCGAGCTTGCGCGCCAGCTCCAGCCGGTGTGGATTGATATCGGTGATGACGACCTTGCGGGCGCCGGATCGCTTGGCGACGAGCGCGCCCATGATGCCGATCGGCCCGGCACCGGTGACGAGCACGTCCTCACCGACGAGATCAAAGGAAAGCGCGGTGTGCACGGCATTGCCGAACGGATCGAAGATCGCGGCGATCTCGTCTGATATATCATCCGGAATCGGCACGACATTGCTTTCGGGAATGCAGACGAATTCGCCGAAGGAGCCCGGGCGGTTGACGCCGACACCGAGCGTATTTCGGCAGAGATGCCCCCTGCCCGCCCGGCAGTTGCGGCACTTGCCGCAGACGATATGCCCCTCACCGGAGACCCGCTCGCCGACATGATAGCGGGTGACCGCCGAGCCGATCTCGGCGATCTCGCCGGAGAATTCATGGCCGACTACCATCGGCACCGGAATGGTCTTCTGTGCCCACTGGTCCCAGTTCCAGATATGGACGTCGGTGCCGCAGATCGCCGATTTCTTCACCCGGATCAGCACATCGTTCGGCCCGACCTCGGGCACCGGCACATTCTCCATCCAGAGCCCGACTTCCGGTTTCGCTTTGACCAGCGCCTTCATCATGTTCGACATCAACGATATCCCGCCTTGTTCTGGTGCCCGACTTTGCGACTCCCTCTTCTCCCCGTCGGGGAGAAGGTGCCCGTAGGGCGGATGAGGGGGCGGCACGGCACGCCATATAAACCTTACTTTGTTCCTCGCTTACCGCTCGAAACGTCGCTTCGCTCCTCCCCCTCATCTGTCCTGACGGACATCTCTGCCTGGGTCGAGCCACGGGTCTCGACCCGTCCTTGGGACCCCCGCTGGGGAGAAGAGGGAGATGGCAACGCTATTCTCAAATCACACCCAGTTCCCGCCCTGCCTCGGCAAAGACCGCGATCGACCGCTCCACATCTGCCCGCGAATGCGCCGCCGACATCTGCGTGCGGATGCGGGCCTGGCCTTTTGGCACGACGGGGAAGGAGAAGCCGATCACATAGATCCCCTTCTTCAGCATCAGGCCGGCCATATCCTGGGCGAGTTTGGCGTCACCCAGCATGACGGGAATGATCGGATGGCCTTCGCCGGCAAGTGTGAAGCCGAGCTTGGTCATCTCTGTGCGGAACAGATCCGCATTGTCGGAAAGACGCTTGCGCAAGGCATCGCCTTTTTCGATGAGGTCGAACACCTTGAGCGAGGCAGCGGCAATGACGGGCGCCAGGGTGTTCGAGAACAGATAGGGCCGCGAGCGCTGCCGCAGCCATTCGACGACTTCCGCCTTGGCGGAGGTATAGCCGCCCGAGGCGCCGCCGAGCGCCTTGCCGAGCGTGCCGGTGATGATGTCGATTCGGCCCTCGACGCCGCAATGTTCGGCAGAGCCGCGACCGTTCTTACCGACGAAACCGACGGCATGGCTGTCATCGACCATGACCATCGCGCCGTATTTCTCGGCGAGATCGCAGACACCGCCCAAATTGGCGATGATGCCGTCCATCGAGAAGACGCCGTCGGTGGCGACCAGTTTGAAGCGGCTGCCTTCGGCCTTTTTCAGTTCCTCCTCGAGCGCCGCCATGTCGTTGTTGGCGTAGCGAAAACGCTTGGCCTTCGAAAGCCTGACGCCGTCGATGATCGAGGCGTGGTTCAGCGCGTCCGAGATGATCGCGTCCTCCTCCGAGAGCAGCGTTTCGAAGAGACCACCATTGGCGTCGAAGCAGGAAGAATAGAGGATCGTGTCTTCCATGCCGAGGAAGGTGGAGATGCGCGCTTCGAGCAGCTTATGCTCCTCCTGCGTGCCGCAGATGAAGCGCACCGAGGCCATGCCATAGCCGTATCGGTCGAGCGCCTTCTTGCCGGCCTCTGCCAGCTCCTCGTTGTCGGCAAGGCCGAGATAGTTGTTGGCGCAGAAATTCAGCACCCGCTCGCCGGTGGAAATCGCGATCTCGCCCGCTTGCTTGGAGCTGATGACACGCTCGGATTTATAGAGACCGGCATCCTTCAGCGCCGAAATTTCAGCTTGAAGATGGGAGAGAAATTGCGAGGTCATGGGGCGGCCCTTCGTGAAGATTTCTCTACAGCGCCGCGCGTCTTTTCAGACGCGCAAAGGACGCCGTAACACTTTGAATTTGCGCATCGTGCTTTCCGAAAATCAATTCCAATTTCGGGCCGATGCGCCAGCCGAGTTAGCATATCACCATCTGCTTGTCTTCTTCAGCGCTGGACCGAGATCAGCACGAACATCGGCCGGTCCAGCTCCTCCGCCCAATCTGGATTGTCGTGGAGCTCATCTTCGTTCGGGCTCCACTCCTCGACATGGCGAATGGCAAAACCGGCCGCGATCAAGGTGTTGAGCGTCGTGCCGAGCTTGCGGTGCTGCTTGACGACACCCTTGGCGAGCCAGTCGGTGGTGCGTGGACCTTCGACGGAATAGCGGTCGAGCGGCCAGATGCGCCGCCCCTCGGCATCGGCCGCCCAGGCCGGGTGGGTCGGCGCCATGAAGATCGGATGCTCGATGGTGAAGACGAATTGCGATCCCGGCAAAAGCGCGCGATGGACCGTCGCGACCAGACCGGCGAAATCCTCGATATAATGCAGCGCCAGCGAGCTATAGGCAAAATCGAAAGAAGCTTGAGCAAGCCTGAGATGCTCGAGATCGGCGATCTCGTAGGTGATCACGGCTTCAGCCGTATCGGCCCTC
Organism: Rhizobium leguminosarum bv. viciae USDA 2370; assembly: GCF_002008365.1. Taxonomy (GTDB): domain Bacteria; phylum Pseudomonadota; class Alphaproteobacteria; order Rhizobiales; family Rhizobiaceae; genus Rhizobium; species Rhizobium leguminosarum. Next base: position 509,958 of record NZ_MRDL01000036.1, on the reverse strand, counting down.
GCTCTGGCGATCATCTTTTCGGAGATGTCGAGCGCCAGCACACTTGCAGCACCTTGGCTCGCGGCGAAACGCGAAAACCAGCCGAAGCCGCAGCCGAGATCGACGATACGCTTGCCGGCAAGATCAGGCAGCATCGCACGCACGGCCGGCCATTCGGACGCCCCGTCGAGCCCGTGAACGGATCGTCTCATGCCGCTATATCCGGCGAAGAATTCCGGTCGGTCGTAGATATTCTGGGCCATCGGCGCTCCTCCTCCAGAGGCAGCACTACCATGCCCCCTCGCCCGATCTCAAGGATCAGGCGGGCCGTTGTCCTGCGCCAGGATGATCTCCAGGAAGGCATCGCCGTAGCGTTCGAGCTTCGCCTGCCCGACACCTGATATGGCGAGCAATTCCTTGCGGCTGCGCGGCTTCTCGGTGGCGAAGGCGATCAGCGTCGTATCGGGAAAGACGACATAGGGCGGCACGCCGAGCGATTTCGCAATCGCCATACGCTCGGCCCGCAGCGCCTCGAAGAGACTGCCGTCTGCGCCTGATAGTCCCGATTTGCGCTCGCTGCGCTCCGCCTTCTTCGTGCGCCGTTCCGAGGCAGGCCGGTCTTTGCGGAAGAACACCTGTCGCTCGTGCTTGAAGACGGCGCGCGCCTCCGGTTCCAGCTTCAGCGCCCCGTAAGCCTCATGATCGACGCGGATCAATCCCATGGCAAGCAACTGGCGGAAGACCGACTGCCAGACGCGCGCCTGAATATCCTTGCCGGCGCCGAAGACCGGCATTTCGGCATGGCCGAAACGTTCGGTCTTTTCGTTGACGTTGCCGAGGAGCACGTCGACGACATGGCCAGCGCCGAAACGCTCGCCGGTGCGATAGATGGCGGCCAGCGCCTTGATCGCCGCCTCCGTGCCCTCCCAGGTCTCGACCGGCTTCAGGCAAGTGTCGCAATTGCCGCAATGGCCGGCATGCGCCTCGCCGAAATGGGCAAGGATCGCCTGGCGGCGGCAGGAGGCGGTCTCGCAGATCGCCAGCAATGCGTTGAGCTTGGCGCGTTCGACCCGTTTGATTTCCGCGGCGGCATTTCCCTCATCGATCATCCGGCCGCGCTGGATCACGTCGGCCATGCCATAGGCCATCCAGACCTCGGACGGCAGGCCGTCGCGGCCGGCACGCCCGGTCTCCTGATAATAGGCCTCGACGGAGCCCGGCAGATCGAGATGGGCGACATAACGCACATTCGGCTTGTCGATGCCCATCCCGAAGGCAACGGTGGCGACCAGGCAAAGGTTCTCTTCTTTGAGGAAGGCATCCTGATTGGCGTCACGAACCGACCTGTCCATGCCGGCATGATAGGCAAGCGCGCGGATGCCCTGACCGTTCAGCCATTCGGCCGTATCCTCGACCTTGGCGCGCGACAGACAATAGACGATGCCGCTGTCGCCCTTGTGGCCGGACAGGAACCGCAACAGCTGCTGGCGCGGCTGGTCACGCTCGACGATCTCATAGGCGATGTTCGGTCGGTCGAAGCTGGTGGTGAATATCTGGGCGGCATCGAGCCCCAGCCGCTCGATGATGTCGTCGCGTGTGTGCGGATCGGCCGTCGCAGTCAGCGCAACGCGCGGCACACCGGGATATTGCTCGCCGAGCCGGCCGAGCGCGCGATATTCCGGCCGGAAATCATGGCCCCATTGCGAGACGCAGTGGGCCTCGTCGATGGCAAACAGCGCGATCTTCTCGTTGGCGATCAGCTCGCGGAAACCATCGGTCAGAATGCGCTCGGGCGTGACGTAGAGAAGGTCGAGCTGGCCCGCCGAAAGCGCGCGGCGAACCTCGACGAACTCCTCGCGCGACAGCGACGAGTTGAGTGCCGCAGCGCGGATGCCGAGCTGCTTCATCGCCTCAACCTGATCGCGCATCAGCGCAATCAGCGGCGAAACAATGATGCCGACGCCATCGCGGCAAAGCGCCGGGATCTGGAAGCACAGTGATTTGCCCGCACCAGTCGGAAAGAGCACGACCGCATCGCCGCCGGAAACCACGTGCTCGACCACCTGCTGCTGCTTGCCGCGGAAGGAGGAATAGCCATAGACCTGCTTGAGAATATCGAGCGGCGAGCGGCCGGAAGAAAACAACGCGCCGGAAGCGGAAAAACCCGGTTCATTCCGTTCAGTCAGCGACATCAGTGGTTCGCCGCCCCTTTGACGCGGCCAGAAAGCACGCCGAAGCCATCGATGATTGCCTCCTGGTTCTCAAGGCGCACCCCTTCGAAATGCACTTCCTGCTGCGCTCGCATCAGCTGAACGATCGCCTCGCCGTCGCCGGCTTCGGTCGCCAGCGCGATCTCGCGCTCGAGCTCGATCTTCTGCCGGCGCAGCGCCTTCGCCCGCTTGTGGGAGGCCAGCGCCTGGCGGTATCCCTCACGCGCGTCCTCCATCGCCGCCTCCTCGGTCGCGATCCACAGCCGGGCATTGCGCACCTGCTGGTCGAGGCTCTTGATGAGCGGGCCGAAGCCTTCGAATTCCAGCCTTTCGGTCAGATATTCGCGCGTCAGATGCGGGCCGGCGACGGCCGCGGCTGCCCCCAGCATCGCCGACCAGAGCCGCTGCAGCTCGCGGCTGTCATATTCGATCGCGGCGATCTCGTCATAATCGTCGATCATCAGCGAGGGGTGATTGACGACGGTCAGCGCCAGCACGCTTTCCCGCAGCGCCGTATTGTTCTGGTGGCCGCGCACGGGGCCCGAGCGGGCGAGCCTTTCGGAAATGACGCTCGGGCTTTTCGGCCCTGCCTTGCCCGCATTGTCGCGGCCCGCCCGGTAATTGCCATTGCCGTTGAAGCCGCCACGGCGATCGCCATTGTTGCGGTTCTGGAACTGCGGCTGGAAGAAGGCATTCAGGCGGTCGCGAATATCCTGCTGGTAGTGGCGGCGCACGTTCTCGTCGGCGATGACGGCGACCAGTTGCTTCAGCCGCGCCTCCAGTTCGGCGCGCGCCTCGGGCGTATCGAACTTGCCGGTGTTGATCTCCCGGCTCCAAAGCATCTCGGAGAGCGGCTTTGCCTGGCTCATCACCTTGTCGAAAGGCGCGCGCCCGTCATCGCGCACGAGATCGTCGGGATCCTTGCCGTCGGGCAGAAGCGCGAAGCGAACGGAACGGCCGGGCTTCAGATGCGGCAGCGCCAGTTCGGCGGCGCGATTGGCGGCGCGGATGCCGGCGCCGTCGCCGTCGAAGCAAAGCACCGGTTGCGGCACCATCTTCCAGAGCAGCTCGAGCTGGTTTTCGGTGAGCGCTGTGCCGAGCGGCGCGACGGCATTCTCGATGCCCGCCTGATGCAGCGCGATCACGTCCATATAGCCTTCGACGGCGATGATGGTGCCGGTCGCATTGTCATCCTGAGAATCGCCGCGGCCCGGTCCCTGGATTGCGCGCCGCGCACGGGCGAAATTGTAAAGGACGTTGCCCTTGTGGAAGAGCTCCGTCTCGTTGGAGTTCAGATATTTCGCCGGCGCGTCGGCCGACATGGCGCGGCCGCCGAAAGCGATCACCTTTTCCCGCGACGAAAGGATCGGGAACATGATGCGGTCGCGGAAACGATCGTAGGAAACCGGCACGTTTTCATGGACGACCAGACCGCAGGCCTCGATCTGGTCCTTGGAGACACCCTTGCCGGCGAGGAATTCCTTGAGCGCATTGCGGCTGTCGGGCGCATAGCCAAGACGGAAGGTCTCGATGGTGCGCCCCGTCAATCCGCGGTCGCGCAGATAGGCGCGCGCCCTCGCCCCATTTGCCGTCTGCAACTGATCCTGGAAAAATTGTGTCGCCATTTCCATGACGTCGATCAACGAGCCGCGCTCCTTCTCGCGCTTCTCCATCACAGGATCGGCAAGCGGCATCGGCACGCCTGCCATATCGGCGATCTGCTGCACTGCCTCGGGAAAACTCAGGCCCTCCAGCTCGGTGAGAAAGCGGAAATGGTCACCGGTGACGCCACAGCCGAAGCAGTGATAGCGGCCCTTTCGGTCCTCGCAGTGGAAGCTCGGCGATTTCTCGCCGTGGAACGGGCAGCAGGCCCAGTAATCGCCGCGCGACACATTCGTCTTGCGCTTATCCCAGCTCACGCGGCGCGCGATCACGTTCGAAATCGGAACGCGGTCGCGGATATCATCGAGAAAGGTGTTGGAAAAGCGCATTTATACCTCTTGGCCAACCTCCATATAAGCTGCTTTGCCGCTCCATGCCACGAAACTTGTCATGAAAACCCGCTATTCACAGGCTATGTGGCCGTCATCGGCGGCTCCGGTTATCCGATCAACAACGCGTTATCGCCCCCTGCGACAGGGTGCGACATTATTGTCCCTTCAGAGCCGGAATTCCGCCGGCAGAAAAACTTCAGCAAGCGCAGCGGTCTCTGACGGAGACGAAGAATCCCTTTTAGAAACAAAAGATTAGCACCTCGGATGATTGCGCCTCATCAACCTCCGCGCCACCTCCCGAGAGTCCGCTTCGACGCCTCCAAACCGCCGATTCCGGCAATTATTATTTTTTTGTAATTTGAATAAGCCGCCGCACCGCAATAGGTTCGATCTCAACAAAGCGATCCCCGAGCGAAGCACCATCCCTACCCCCGGCGCCGCTTCGCAAGGGTGCCTTTGCAAATACCCTCCGGCTTGGGCTTCGGCCCTGCGTGCCGGTGGAAGCAAAGAGCAAGAAGGCAGGAGCGCCCCCAGCTCCTGCCTTCTTAAATTTTTGGCTCTCCCTGCGACAACTCTCCCTTTGAAATTAACCGCTTATTAACAAAACCGTTGACAGGCGGCGCTCGCATGAAAGATGTATGCGCCGAACTCCCTGGACCTCTCCAAATGGCTTTTACCGCGGACAATCTTGCAGCAGACGATCGCTTTCTCGCTGCCATCCTGCATTGCGCCGATCAGATGCTCTCCATTTATCGTGAGAGCCCGCGCATCGCCTCGATCTTCGCCGCGCAGCAGCGCTGGCTGATGGCCCATGCCGGCTTCGCGCTTCATTACGGTTATTCCGACGACGGGAAGAGCGGCGGCCTCTATTCCGGCCGCTTCATCGATTTTGCGGTCAGGAACGACATCGCCAGCCGCAACACGGCCGCGGCCTTCATGCAGGAGATGCTGGCCTATCGCTTCCTGCGACCGGTCCCCGGCCCCGACAAGCGCACACGCTACCTCGAGCCCACCGAAATCGCCGAGCAGCATTTCACCCGATGGCTCGTCGCCCATATGAGGATCCTCGACAGTCTCGACAGCGGTGAGCGCGCCGGTAAGATCACCGCCGATCCCTCTGCGATGATGGCAGCAATCCAGCCGCTGATCGCAAGGGCGATCATCGGGAGTGAAGCGGTGCGCAATCCGGGCGCCACCTTCAACCTCTTCAACTGGGCAAATTCCGGCGGCCTGGTGATGGACTACCTGATCTCGCGGCTTCCGGAATTTCCAAGGACGGCCGACCGCGCCGTTCTCGGTCCTCTGTCGCTCAGGGAAATCCGTGAACAGTTCATGATCTCCAACACCCACCTGAAGCGGCTTCTGACGCAGGCAGCGACCATGGAAAGCGTTGGCTGGACAGAACCCTCCCGCAAGGGCGACTTCTGGCTGTCGGGCCACTTCATCGGCGAATATTGGAATTATCAGGCGGCGAAATTCGCCATCATCGATGCCGCAGCGGAAGCGGTGCTCGGGCCTGCGGTTCGTAACGAACCGCAGGCAAGGCTCGTCATATGAGGCTTATCCGTTCAACAGTTCCTTGACGGTCGCCGACGCCTTGGCAAAATCCATCTGGCCGGCATAACGCTCCTTCAGCGCCGCCATCACCTTGCCCATGTCCTTGGCGCCCGCTGCACCCGTCTCGGCGATGATCGCCGAGACGTTGGCGCGCACTTCGCTGTCTGAAAGCTGCTTCGGCATGAAATCCTGAATGACGATGATTTCGGCACGCTCCTTGGCGGCAAGCTCCGGCCGGGAATTCTCCTCGTAGATCTTTGCCGATTCGTCGCGCTGCTTTACCATCTTAGCGAGGATCTGCAGGATTTCGTCGTCGCTCGCCTGTTCCTTGCCAATGCCGCGATTGGCGATATCGCGGTCCTTAACCGCGGCCTGGATCAGCCGGACGGTGGAAAGCCGCTCTGCATTCTTGGCCTTCATCGCCTCTTTCAGCTGGGTGGCGAGTTGATCGCGCAGCATGGTCTTCACTCCTGTTTTGATGCCGCTTCATAAACCACGCTGATGCGGGGGATCAAATAAATTGCGCGGTCAGTGCGATAAAGCGCAGGAAAATGGCAGCAATCTCGGCTACAAAGATTGACGCTAAGCGATTGCGTGGCTATTTACCGCCACCTGCACCAAAATTCGTGATCAGGCCTGAAGCGCGCGGCATTGCCGCGTCCACGCGCCTGCGAGATCAAAAGGCGGCGAGCCGCGGCAACGCGCGCACCGAACGCCGGAAACGGGATGAAGATGACCGCGACAGCACCCTGGACAATCGAGAAGCCGACCGCCCTGCTCGTTCTTGCCGACGGCACGGTCATCGAAGGCAAGGGCATCGGCGCCACCGGCAAGGTGCCGGCCGAAGTGGTCTTCAACACCGCGCTGACCGGCTATGAGGAGATCCTGACGGATCCCTCCTATCTCGGCCAGATCGTCACCTTCACCTTCCCGCATATCGGCAATATCGGCACCAACGATGAAGACATCGAGGATCTGACGCCTGCCGCCCGTCACGGCGCCGTCGGCGTCATCTTCAAGGCCGACATCACCGACCCTTCGAACTACCGCGCCGCCAAACACCTCGACCAATGGCTGAAGGCCCGCGGCGTCATCGGCCTTTGCGGCATCGACACGCGGGCGCTGACCGCCTGGATCCGCGAGAACGGCGCCCCGAACGCGGTGATCGCCCACGACCCGAACGGCGTCTTCGACATCGAGACGCTGAAGGCTGAAGCCAAAGCCTGGAGCGGCCTCGAAGGTCTCGACCTCGCCAAGATTGCCTCGTCGGGCCAGTCCTCGCAATGGACCGAAACGCCGTGGGTGTGGAATGAAGGTTACGGTGAACTCAAGGCGACGGAGGCGAAATACCACGTTGTCTGCCTGGATTACGGCGTCAAGCGCAACATCTTGCGCCTGTTTGCCGGCCTCGGCTGCAAAGTGACTGTTGTGCCGGCGGCAACGAGCGCCGAAGACGTGCTCGCCATGCAGCCGGACGGCATCTTCCTGTCGAACGGCCCGGGCGATCCGGCGGCAACCGGTGAATATGCCGTGCCTGTGATCAAGACGCTTGTTAAGACCGATATCCCGGTCTTCGGCATCTGCCTCGGCCACCAGATGCTGGGCCTCGCACTCGGCGCGAAGACCGAGAAGATGCATCAGGGCCATCACGGCGCCAATCACCCTGTCAAGGACCATACCACCGGCAAGGTCGAGATCGTCTCGATGAACCACGGCTTCGCGGTCGACTCGAAGTCGCTGCCAGATGGTGTTGAAGAGACTCATATTTCGCTTTTCGACGGCACCAATTGCGGCCTGCGTGTCCTCGGCAAGCAGGTTTTCTCCGTCCAGCACCATCCGGAAGCCTCTCCGGGGCCGCAGGACAGCCACTATCTCTTCCGTCGCTTCATCAACATGGTGCGTGAGAAGAAGGGCGAACCGGCGCTCGCCGAGCGCTGATTTCAAACAATGCCCATTTCAGATGAAGGCCCACCCAAGTGGGCCTTTTTCTCTAATCGCCTGTTGACCTCAACTTAACTTGAGGAACTACAGATCTGCCTGCAAACATTTATGCGGGAGAAAACCGGATGAACGGCGTTTTCTACAGGATCGACAAGTTCGCCGTGCCGGCCCCGGCACGCGACGAGTTCCTGATGCATATGGTGTGCACACATGCTGCAGGCGCAGGAAGGATTCACCGGACACTCTGTCCTGGAGCAGGTCGCCGGACCCGGCGAATTCAACTTCGTGACGATCGCCGAATGGGAAAATGCCGAGGCGTTCGAGCAGGCGCAGGCAGCGATCGCCGCCGCGCGGGCGACGGCAAACCTTAGTCCGCAGGAAATGTTCGAACGGCTCGGCATCAGCGCCGATATCGCCGGCTACAAGCCGGTCGCAGCCTGACCAGGAGATATCAGGCGCCGGCCGTCACTCCTTCGCGGCGAAGGAGAAGGTAGAAGCGCGCGCAGAGCATGACGGCGGCGGCGGCCAGCCCGACGAGGAAGCCGAACCAGATGCCGATGCCGCCGAAACCCAGCGGGAAGGCAAAGGCCCAGGCAAGGAAGAAGCCGATCGGCCAGTAGGCGATCAACGCCATGATCATCGGCACGCGTGCGTCCTTGAGGCCGCGCAGCAATCCATTGGCGATCACCTGCAGCCCGTCGACGAGCTGGAAAAGCCCGGCAACGACGATCAGCGGCCCGGCATAGGCAAGGACCTCGGGCGCCTCGGCCGCATTGACGTCGAGGAACCAGCTGCCGAGGAATTGCGGCATGGTGGCAAAGAGCACAGAACCCACCGCCGAAATGGCGCAGGCGAGGACGAGCACCGTGATCGAAGCGCGCACCAGCCCCTGATAATCACCCTGCCCGTGCGCGACACCGACGCGCACCGTCGCCGCCTGGCTGAGGCCGAGCGGGATCATGAAGGCGATCGAGGCCCATTGCAGGGCAATGCCATGAGCCGCAAGCTCGATCGTGCCGATATAGCCCATCAGGAGCGAAGCCACCGTGAACAGGCTGACCTCGGCAAGGATGGTGACGCTGATCGGGAAACCAAGCCGGATGACCTCCAGCAGCGCATGCCAGTCGGGCTTCCAGAACCGCACGAAGATCTCGTAGCGCCGAGTCTCCTCCCGCCGCTGCACGAAAGCCAGGATGAAGATGAAGCCGGCCGTCTGCACGACGACCGAAACGATCGCAGCACCTTCGAGCCCCATCGCCGGAAAGCCGAAATGGCCGAGGACAAGGATATAGGCGAAGATCGCGTTCATCACCAGCGTGGCGATGGTGACGTTGAGGATGATACCCGCCTTGCCGATGGCGCTGACCAGCGCCCGCATGACGTTGAAGAGCAGCGCCGGCAGCACGCCGAACTGGCCGATCATGATGTAGCCGTGGGCGAGCTTGGCCACCTCGGGCTTCTGCTGCGCGAAGAGAAGGATCTGCTCCGAATTGAAGAAGGCCGGCTGCATGATCACCCAATAGGCGATCACCACCCACAGACCCATGCGCAGCGACCGGCGCACCGACACGACGTCGCCGCGGCCATAGGCCTGCGCCACCATCGGAATGACGGCGATGGCAAAGCCCGAGCCGAAGATCAGGATCGTGAACAGGAACTGCGCCGCAAGCACCATCGCCGCTAGATGCTCGGCGCCGAGCCGGCCGACGATCATGACGTCGGTGGTGTTGATGCCGAGCTGGGCAAGCTGCGCGCCGATCAGCGGAATGCCGAGCGCCAGCGTTGCACGGAAATGTGCGCCCCAACGATTATCGGCTGTCGGCGCAAGCCTGCGCGTGTCGATCGGCGTGTCCATGACACCAGTCCTGTGATTGAAATATGCGTCGCCGCAGCTTGCGGCGAAATAACATCCGGACTTAGAGCAAAGCCCCGCAAAGAACCACCCCAGATGAGGCAAATGATGAAAAATTCATCATCGCATCAGCGTTTCTGATCGATCAACCTGCCGCTTCCAGCGCCTGGGCAGGCTCACGGACCCGGACCCGCATGAGGAACACGCCGGCGGCCAACAGGATGAACAGGGCGGCGGCAAGATAGGGCGCGCCGGCAAAAGTGACCGGCGCCTCGGGCCGCGTGAAATAACCGAACATCTGCGTGAAGATTAGCGGTCCGAGGATGGTGGTAATGCTGCTGAGGCTGGTGAGCGCGCCTTGCAGCTCGCCCTGTGCCGAGGGCGGCACCATGCCGGCGGCGATGCTGCGCAGCGGCGGATCGGCGACGTTTTCCATGACAGTCGCAACGATGATGACATAGACGACCCAGCCCTCCCAGGCGAAGGCATAACCGGTGAGCCCGACGGCCGAGAAGCAGAGGCCGAGAAGAGCGGTCTTCCACTCGCCGAGCACCGGCACGATCCGCGGCAGAACCAGGCCCATGACGATCGCGGCGCCGATGCCGTAAATGCCGAGCGACAAACCGATCTGTCCCTCGCTCCAACCGTAGCGATAGGTCGAGACGAACGACCAGACCGAGGGATAGACCGCATGCGCCAGGAAGAACAGGAACATGACGAGGCTGACCCAACCGATGCCGGGATAATGGCGCATCTGGCGCAACGCGCCGAGCGGATTGGCGCGCTTCCACTCGAACCGGCGGCGGTTTTTCGCCTCCAGCGTTTCCGGCAGCAGGAAGCAGGCGGCGATGAAATTGACCAGCGATAGCGCGGCCGCGCCAAGGAACGGCACACGCGGGCCGAATTCGCCGAGCAAACCGCCGATGACGGGACCGATCGTGAAGCCGACGCCGAAGGCGATGCCGATCAGCCCGAAATTCTTCGCGCGGTTCTCCTCCGTGCTGATATCGGCAATATAGGCCGAGCAGGTGGCGAAGCTGCCGCCACTGATGCCGGCAAGCACGCGGCCGACGAACAGCATCCAGTAGCTGGTGGCGATGCCACAGATGAAATTGTCGATCGCGAAGGTCAGCACCGAAAGCAAAAGGATCGGCCGACGGCCGAAACGGTCGGACAGGTTTCCGAGCAGCGGCGCAAACAGGAATTGCATGCCGGCATAGACGAGCATCAGCCAGCCGCCGTCAATCGCCGCGTCGCTGACGCTGCCGCCGGTCAGTTGCTCCAGATAAGCGGGCAGCACCGGCATGATGATGGCGATGCCGATAATGTCGAGGAAGAGGATGATAAAGACCAGAAAAAGGCCGCGGCGAACGAATTTAGGGTCAAGCATGAGGCATCTCTACAGCGATCGGTTCTGAAAAGACGATCTCGTCGCCAAGAAAGTGACATAGCTCAGAAAGGAAACCGAAACAATCCGTGAACATTTCAAAGTTTTTGATAATGCAGAACGGGAAGTTTATGAGACGTCTCAACCGAGGGGCGCGCGCTGCCGTTCCAGCTTCAGAAAATCGACGAAGGCGCGCAATGGTGCCGGCATATGCCGTCGACTGGCGTAATAAAGATACGGACCAGAAAATTCGCTGGCCCAATCGTCGAGGATAGCGACCAGTTGACCGGAGGCGAGGCCCGATTCCAGGAGCTCTTGGAATGAGCTGATGATGCCCAGCCCCGCGACGGCGGCGGCGAGCTCTATCTCGATCGAATTTGACGTAAGCGCACCGCTTGGCGAGATGGCAAAAGTCTCCCCGCCGCGCTCGAATTCCCAGGTGAGCCCGATCCCGCTGAGAAAGCGATGCCGGATGCAGCTGTGCTCCAGCAGGTCACGCGGATGTTGCGGCATGCCCCTTTCCTGCAGATAAGCCGGTGAAGCGGCGGTGACATAGCGCTGCCGGCTCGGACCGATCGGCACGGCGATCATGTCGCGCTCGATGCGCTCGTCATAACGGATGCCGGCGTCGAAACCGGCGGCGAGCACGTCGATGAACGTATCCTCGGCGACGATCTCCAGCTCGATCTCGGGATAGAGCTTCAGGAACCGGCAGGCAATGTCGGGCAGGAACAGCCGCGCCGCGACCGCCGGCACGTTGAGCCGCAGCGTGCCGGCCGGCCTGTCGCGGAAATTGTCGAGCGCCCCGAGTGCGGCGGCGACCTCGCCGAGCGCCGGCTCTAGTTGCGCCAACAATCGTTCCCCGGCGGCCGTCGGCGTGACGCTGCGCGTCGTCCGATTGAGCAGGCGCACGCCGAGCCGCTCTTCCAGCCGCCGCAGCGAGTCGCTGAGCGATGAGGCCGAAACCCCACGCTTGCGGGCGGCGGCGCGAAAGCTGCGCTCCCTTGCAATCGCCGTGAAGGCATCCAGATCACTCAAGGGAAGATCGCTCATTGTGCATTTTTCCGTACGGCCTGTTCGACACTATCCGGATTATCGCACAAATACGAAAGCGCTAAAACGGTGTCCGGCAGCGCCGCCCCGGCGCGGACGTCCGATAGCGCGCCGCTCCGGCGCAAAGAAGGAGAAGACAATGCAGACCTATCGTTTGGGAAAGACCGGACCTGATGTCTCGGCCATCGGCCTCGGCTGCATGGGCATGTCGGGCATTTATGGTCCCTCAGATCGCGCAGAAAGCATCGCGACGATCCATGCCGCGCTCGATGCCGGCGTCAACCTGCTCGACACCGGCGATTTCTACGGCATGGGCCACAATGAAATGTTGATCGGCGAGGCATTGAAGGGCCGCAGGCGCGAGAACGCCGTCATCAGCGTCAAGTTCGGCGGCCTGCGCGATCCGGTCGGCGGCTGGAACGGCATTGACGCCCGCCCGGTCGCGGTCAAGAATTTCCTCGCCTATTCGCTGCAGCGCCTCGGCGTCGACTATATCGACATCTACCGCCCCGCCCGCCTCGATCCGAACGTGCCGATCGAGGACACCGTCGGCGCCATCGCAGATTTGGTCAAGGCGGGTTATGTCAGGCATATCGGCCTGTCGGAAGTCGGCGCCGATACGATCCGCCGCGCCGCCACTGTTGCCCCGATCGTCGACCTGCAGATCGAATATTCGCTGATCTCACGCGGCATCGAGGAGAAGATCCTGCCGACGACACGTGAACTCGGCATCTCGATCACCGCCTACGGCGTGCTGTCGCGCGGCCTGATCAGCGGCCACTGGCAGAAGGGCCAGGGTGCGACGGCAGGCGACTTCCGTAATTACAGCCCACGCTTTCAGGAAGGCAATATCGAGCAGAACCTCGCTCTGGTGGAGAAGCTGCGCGAGATCGCCGAGGCAAAGAGCGTCTCGGTCGCCCAGATCGCCATCGCCTGGGTCGCCGCCAAGGGCAAGGATATCGTCCCGATCATCGGCGCTCGCCGCCGCGACCGACTGAGCGAGGCGCTCGGCTCACGCGCCGTCGACCTATCGCCAGAAGATTTCGAAGTTATCGAACGCGCCGTGCCGAAAGACGCGGCCGCGGGTGGGCGTTATCCCGAGCATATGCTGCAGCATATGGACAGCGAGAAGTAAGCAAGGGATGGAAGGGGCTGCGATGTGCTTGTGCCATGCGCCCCTTCTCACTACTCCTCAAATCGGGCCGGAGAACGTATCGCAGGCTGACAACTGGCCGCTGTCGAAGCCACGCTTGAACCATCTGACGCGCTGCTCCGAGGTGCCGTGGTTGAAGCTTTCCGGCACGACATAACCCTGTGACCGCTTCTGCAGCGAGTCGTCGCCGATCTGCTGGGCGGCGTTCAGCGCTTCCTCCAGATCGCCGGACTCCAGCAGGCCCTTCTGCTGGGTATATTTGCCCCAGATGCCGGCGAAGCAATCGGCCTGCAGCTCGACGCGCACCGACATCTTGTTGGCGTCGGCCTCGCTCATGCGCTGACGAGCCTGGTTGAACTTCGGCAGGATTCCGAGCAGGTTCTGCACGTGATGGCCGACCTCGTGGGCAACGACATAAGCCTCGGCGAAATCGCCGGACGCGCCGAAGCGGTCGGAAAGCTCCTGGAAGAATTCGGTATCGAGATAAACCTTGTGGTCGCTGGGGCAGTAGAACGGGCCTGTTGCAGATGATGCGGAGCCGCAGGCCGATGCCGTCGAGCCCGAGAACAGCACGAGGCGTGGCTCCTCGTAATTCTGGCCCTGCGCCTGGAAGATGCCCTGCCAGGTATCTTCGGTCTCGGCAAGAACGGTACGCATGAAAGCAGTCATCTCGTCATTGGCGGGCGTGCGTGTTCCGCCGGACTGGCTCTGCTCGTAGCCGGGACCGCTCGTCGTGCCGCCGGTATCGAGCACCTGCATCAGGTCGATGCCCATCGCCTTGAAGATAAAATAGATGACGACGAGGAAGATGATCGTACCGATGCTGAGGCCGCCGCCGGCGCGGCGAACGCCGCCGCCGGAAGGGAAATTAAAGCCGCCGCCGCGGCCGAAACCGCCACCGGTCGGATCGCCGCGGCGATCTTCGATATTGTCGGACTGACGCCGGCCTCTCCATTCCATCTTCGCTCTCCCCGGCAATGCCTGTGCTTGCACTCAAGGAGTCTATATATCCGTCGGCGGCTGGAATTCCAGCGACTTCATCGGGCAATCAGGCGCCTGCGTCGGCGGCGCGATTCTCCTCACCCGGACGGTAGTGTATCGTCCCGCCGCTGTTATAACCCGTTGCGATGATGAAATCGCAGATGCGGCGCAACATCGGCTAATCATCTTCTCGACCGATGTGCGTGACGAGAGCGGCACTCCTCTACCATTTCACGCTGAACCCGACCTTCGCCCCGATGGCGTTGCTGTCGCCAAAGTCCTTGAGGCTCGTGCGGGCAAAGGCTTCGCCGTTGAGCGCATAGCGGTCGTCCGACCAACTGAGCGAGCCGCCCACACCAAGGCCGCCCCAGAGCGCCTGGTTCTCGCTGACGAGGCTGGTCCCCGAGACATCGACATCCGAGCCGTTGAGGAAGTCATGATAGAGATTGGCGATGCCGTAGAGCTTCACGCGGTTGATCTTTCCGGAGGCATCCTTCCAGTCGCCGTCATAATCGGCCGAGATGCCAAGACGGCCGGTCAGGCTGTCGCCGTCGTCGAGCGATACATCGGCGCCATATTGATCGGTGAAGCTGTCGAAGCGCACGGAGGAATAGGCAAGCTGCGCCTGCGGCGTCAGCGACCACTGGTTCGTCAGCGCGATCTTCTGGCCGGCTTCGACGCTGAACCCATAGCCGAAGCCGTCATTGCCGTCGGTAAGCGTGGTACGAAGGGTCGAGGATTTGAGATCGCTGCTGTACCAGGTCACGCCAGCCTGCGTATCCACGTAAAAGCCGCTATTGCCGTACCAGGTCAACGTGCCGTCGAAGCCGTAGCCTGTCGTGTCGATGTCACCCTTCCCGAAGCGCGAGGAAATGTCGGCCGAGGCGGTATCGACATGGAAGCTCACGCCGCCGATCAGCGCGCCGGCTCCGCTTTCATGCAGCATTCCGTCGACGCCCGCCTGCAGCGTCCAGCTATTTACATCGTATTCGGTGCCCGCCGTCGAGGTCTCCGGCTCAAAATGCGAATGCGTTCCATCGATGCGCGTCCAGATCGCCCTTGTTGGCCCGTTCCCGGCGTCGTCGGCCGATTGACCGTCGTCTTCCTCGCGCCCGCCAGTGCGCTGGCGCAGCGTGCCGAACTCATTGAGGCTCTGCAGCACGCCGGCATAGGCTTCGTAGAGCGGCACACCGGGCGCATAGAGTGGCACGATCTCGGCGCCGGAGGGATCGAGCAGGGCCGAGCGAAGATACCAGTCGCCGTCAGCCGGGGTACTGGTGCCACCTTGGTAAAGGCGATAGCCATAGGCCCCGGCGACCACGGCTTGATCCCCTTCGAACACATAATCACCAAGCAGCGAGAAGCTGCCGGCCGAGGTGCCGCCGACATCGACGATCTTGATGCCTTCGAGGGTTTGCGCGCCACCGCCTCCGAGGTTGATCACTTTGACATTGGTTGTGCCTGACGTGTTGCCGGTGACGACGAGGCGGTCGGTCGATGACGTATCGTCGCCGAGCACGCTCTCGATTTCGAGCGTGCCGCCGCTGCCCGTATAGTTGCCGGAGATCGTCAGCGTGCCGATCGAATTGCCCGGCGCGATCGTGCCGGCATTGATCACATCGCCGAAGATCGTGCCGGTGCCGCCGAGAATGCCGGCTCCCGATGTCGTGACCGGGCTGGTGATCGAGCCGTTGACGGCAAGCCGGCCACTGCTCACCGTCGTCGCGCCGGTATAGGTGTTGACGCCCGAAAGCGTCTGCCTGCCACCAGTGACGGTCAGTCCGCCCGTGCCGCCGATGACGCCCGCGAACGTGTCGTTGGCATTGGTGATCGTCAGGGTTTGGGCTCCGAGCGCCACGGTGCCGCTGCCGGCCAGGCTCTGGATGGCAGGAGATGCAGAGGCGGAAACGTCAAAAGTGCCGTCGGCGACAACCCGGCTCGAACTGGCGATGGCGCCGGCGCCGGAAAGGGCGAGGCTGCTGCCGAGGTCGATCTGCGTCTGGCCTGAGTAAATGCTGTTTGCCAGCAAGCTGAAAGTACCGCCACCCGTGACGGTCAGACCGCCGACGCCGGTGAACCCGGACGCTGCGTCGGTGCCCAGCGCGAAGCCGGCGGTGTCAATCGTCAGCCCGCCGGCGAGCAGATTGAGCTCAGTACCGTTGAAACTGTTGATGAAGGTGGCATTATTGGCCCCCGCGCGCAGAATTCCGTTGTCAAAATTGGCCTGGCTCCCGCCGGGGCCGCCCCGAAGGGACAGCGTCTGCAACGTACCGCCGCCGCTGATGTTGAGTGTGCCCGACGACACGGCATTGCCACCCAGCACCGTATTGGACCCCGTGGTGACTTGTCCGTCGTTCTCAACGTTGAGCGTGCCGATGCCGAAAAAGCCGACATAAAAAGTTCCGCTTGGTATGTTCCATTGCGATCCAGGGCCGGTGACAGTGACGGTCCCGGCGCTTCCGGCTGGTACCCCAAGCCGGGAGCTGCCCGTGCTGGTCAGACGGCTGCCGTTCTGGATCGTCAAAGTCCCAGGCACAGTAGCGCTCTGGCCGACATTTATAGTACCCACCGAGACGCTGACCGAGCCGGTGACACCGAGGATTGCCGGTGTATTGCCCGGTGCACCCGGCGTACTGATGTTGACGGTTGCACCGGCACCAGGAACGGTGCCTCCCGACCAGTTACTCCCGTCCGTCCAGTCGCTGCTTGTCAGTCCGTGCCAGTCAGCGGTTTGAGCCGCCCCGGCGGATAGGACCACAAGCGCCGCCGCCGATACAGTCGAGAGGTACCGGTGTCGCCGAACTGACCACCGACGCCTTCCCGCGCCACTTACCGCAGTTCTCCTGTTAAATAAGACACCCGCCCGCATTATATCGCCCCTCAAAATACCCTTAGAGATTGACTCTAAACGGGATTCAACCGCAATTTACAACCCAGTCGCGAAAAGAACTAGCGGGTGTTCAGAAATTGTCACAGGCGCGGGTGAAAAATGACACCGGACCGCTCGGCAAGCGGCCGCGAGTTCAGCCGCCATTATCTTGGTGAGCTAAGGTCGTGGGCCCTGACGAAGCGAAAGAGCGGCGCGCCCTAGTCGTCTTTTGCCCGCGCTTCAAGGCCTCGTCTTCGGGTCGCTTGAATCTCAAGGGTTTTCTATAAGTGGGGCCGCATTTTCTGCCAATTGAATTTCCGTCCCACTTTCGTTGACCGCATCCCTTAGTTTTCAATGGCTTGCGATTTGAACGCTTGGGCCGGTCAGCCGCTGGCCGCCGTTTAGTGCCGAGATCTCGCGCGCAAACTCTCCGCTCGCTTCCGCCGCTTCCCCCCAAAACCCCTTACAGATCAGACGGTCCCGCGAATTCCCGGTAATTCCCAGATAATACCGGTTAGTGCCATGTGCTCTTGCGGGTTACATCACCGCCGCAGCAAGGGCAGCCGGCCATTCCGCTCCGGTGAAGACGACCGCGTGCATGATCCGGCCAGGCACGAAAGTGAACAGGCCGGCGAGGACGATGCCGCCGAAATAAAGGCCGGCGACGATGCGTTTGTGCAGACGGATATCGCCGCGGCGGGCCGCCGCGATCGCATTCCAGCTGCCGAACAATGTTGCGATCGACAAAATATGGATCGGGCTGACCCCGTAGAAGAGATCGACTTGGTGAATGAAGAAACTTGATATTGCCGTTACAATCATCAGCACCATCCAGATCCTGCCGAGCAGCCGGTGCAGCGGCGTGCCCTTGGGGCGCAACAGGATATAGGCGCCGAGAAGGGCCGCCGGCGTAACAGCGGCGACATGGATCTGAACGGCGAGCGGGGCATCGAAGAGCGGTTCGAGGGTCATGAGCGGCATCCGGTTGAATTCGATCGCTCTTTCCGCCAAGACTTCATCTGCCTCAATCCGAACCGCGCGAACGGCAGGAAAACTTCGTGATTCACCCCTTCTTGCAATCCACGCTTCGCGAATTGCAGGTCTTTCTCCACTCCCGGCGCTTCTGGGGAACCTTTGCCGCGATCGTCCTGCTCTTTGCCTTCACCGGCCCCTACGGCACGATGCAAAGCATGGCCTTCGGCGAACGCCTCGCCTATTGGCTGAGCCTGCATGCCCTTGCCTGGGTGATCGCCATCCTCTGCGCGGTCGCGGCCGAAAGACTGCTGCGGGAGGTGATCGTTTCCATGTTCGCCCGCATGATGACGGGTTCACTCGCCGCCGCCCTGCCGATCGGCTTTGCCATCGGCCTCGTCGACTATGTCTTCACTGGCGAAACGACCACGCTGCAAAGCGGCCTGCAGCGCGCGCTTTTTGCGGTGCCGCTCTGCGCCCTCTTCTGCCTTTTGACCTACATGGCGATGAGCCAGAAAATCGCCGAAGCCGCAGCACCTCACGAAACCAGCCCCGGCACCTCGATCCTCGACCGGCTGAAGCCTGAGAACCGTGGCCCGCTGCTGCGCCTTTCTGTCCAGGATCACTATACCGAGGTGGTGACCGGCCGCGGGCGCGAACTGGTGCTCTTGCGTTTTGCCGACGCGCTGAAGGAAACCGCCGCAACGCCGGGCCTTCGCGTTCATCGCTCGCACTGGGTGGCCGACGCCCATGTCGACAGCCTGAAACGCGACAATGGCAGGCTGCTGATCCTCACCCGCGACGGCACGAAAATCCCGGTCAGCCGCAGCTATGCCGAGGATGTGCGCCGCCGCTTCACGTAAAGAAGACGCGCCAAACGCTTGACGGGACTCCCGCTTTCGCTCCTCCTGAAGCAGGGTGGCGGCAAAATCCGGGTGGTGGTCGTGCCTGACGGGAAATAGTCTTTCGTGCCGTGTTGGATTCCTGTCGATTCCGCGATTTATGGGGTTCCGTTTGCAAATACATTTGCCTATAAGCCGCTTCTAGCCTGAAAAGACCCAGCATGCGCGACCCGACCCGGTGATCTCCCACCCTGGCCGGCTTTCTGCGCAGCCAGAAAACGGAAGCACTCATGCCGAAGCGCCAAGATATCAAATCGATCCTCATCATCGGCGCGGGACCGATCGTCATCGGCCAGGCTTGTGAGTTCGACTATTCCGGCACCCAGGCCTGCAAGGCACTGAAGGAGGAAGGCTACCGCGTCATCCTCGTCAACTCCAACCCGGCGACGATCATGACCGATCCGGGCCTTGCCGACGCCACCTATGTCGAGCCGATTACCCCCGAAGTCGTCGCCAAGATTATCGCCAAGGAGCGCCCGGATGCGCTGCTGCCGACCATGGGCGGCCAGACGGCGCTGAACACCGCGCTTTCGCTGAAGCGCATGGGCGTGCTCGACCGTTACAATGTCGAGATGATCGGCGCCAAGCCCGCCGCCATCGACATGGCCGAGGACCGCGCGCTGTTTCGCGAGGCGATGGCCCGTATCGGGCTGGAAACCCCGCGCTCGATGCTGGCGAACGCCACCGACATCAAGGACCTCGACCGCAAGACGCACGAGGCCGAGCGCAACAAGCTGCGCGAAAGCCTCTCCGGATCCGATCTCGACAAGGCGCTGGACGAGCTGGAAAATCAGTGGAACCTCGGCGAGAGCGACCGCAAGCAGCGCTACATGAGCCATGCCATGGCGATCGCCGCCCAGGCGATCGACCATGTCGGCCTGCCCGCCATCATCCGCCCCTCCTTCACGCTCGGCGGCACCGGCGGCGGCATCGCCTACAATCGCTCGGAATTCTTCGAGATCGTCGGCGGCGGCCTCGACGCCTCGCCGACCACCGAAGTGCTGGTCGAGGAATCGGTGCTCGGCTGGAAGGAATATGAAATGGAGGTCGTCCGCGACAAGGCGGACAACTGCATCATCATCTGCTCGATCGAGAACATTGATCCGATGGGCGTCCACACCGGCGATTCGATCACCGTCGCGCCGGCGCTGACGCTGACGGACAAGGAATACCAGATCATGCGCAACGCCTCGATCGCGGTGCTGCGCGAAATCGGGGTCGAGACCGGCGGCTCGAACGTCCAGTTCGCCGTCAATCCGAAGGACGGCCGTCTCGTCGTCATCGAAATGAACCCGCGCGTCTCGCGCTCGTCGGCGCTCGCCTCGAAGGCCACCGGCTTCCCGATCGCCAAGATCGCCGCCAAGCTCGCGATCGGCTATACGCTGGACGAACTGGATAACGACATCACCGGCGGCGCAACGCCTGCCTCCTTCGAACCGTCGATCGACTACGTCGTCACCAAGATCCCGCGTTTCGCCTTCGAGAAATTCCCCGGCGCCTCGCCGGTGCTGACGACCGCGATGAAATCGGTCGGCGAAGTCATGGCGATCGGCCGCACCTTCGCCGAATCGCTGCAGAAGGCGCTGCGTGGCTTGGAAACCGGCCTGACCGGCCTCGACGAGATCGAGATCCCCGGCTTTGAAGAGGGCGAATCCAGCCAGAACGCCATCCGCGCCGCAATCGGCACGCCGACGCCCGATCGCCTGCGCATGGTCGCCCAGGCGCTGCGCCAGGGCATGAGCGAAGCCGAAGTCCACGAAGGCTGCAAGATCGACCCCTGGTTCATCGCTGAACTGAAGGCGATCATCGAGATGGAGGCCCGGATCCGCGAGCACGGCCTGCCTGATGATGCCGCTAACCTGCGCAAGTTGAAGGCTATGGGCTTTTCCGACGCGCGCCTGGCGACGCTAACCGGCAAGCGCCCGAAGGAAGTGGCCGAGCTGCGCAATAGCCTGAACGTCCGCCCTGTCTTCAAGCGCATCGACACCTGTGCGGCCGAATTCGCCTCGCCGACGGCCTATATGTACTCCACCTATGAGACGCCTTTCGTCGGCGCCGCCCGCTCCGAAGCTGAAGTCTCCGACCGCAAGAAGGTCGTCATCCTCGGCGGTGGTCCGAACCGTATCGGCCAGGGCATCGAGTTCGACTATTGCTGCTGCCACGCCGCCTTCGCGCTGAAGGATGCGGGTTATGAGGCGATCATGATCAACTGCAACCCGGAAACCGTCTCGACCGACTACGATACGTCGGACCGCCTCTATTTCGAGCCGCTGACAGCCGAGGACGTGATCGAGATCCTGCGGGCAGAACAGGAAAAGGGCGAGGTCGTCGGCGTCATCGTCCAGTTCGGCGGCCAGACGCCGCTGAAGCTCGCCGAGGCCCTCGAAAAGAACGGCATCCCGATCCTCGGCACCGCGCCTGACATGATCGACCTTGCCGAGGACCGCGACCGCTTCCAAAAGCTCCTGATGAAGCTCGACCTCAATCAGCCGAACAACGGCATCGCCTATTCGGTCGAGCAGGCCCGCATGGTTGCCACCGAAATCGGCTTCCCGCTGGTCGTACGTCCCTCTTACGTGCTCGGCGGCCGCGCCATGCAGATCCTGCATTCGGAAGGCCAGTTGCAGAGCTACCTGCTCGATACCGTGCCTGAACTCGTGCCTGAGGATATCAAGCAGCGCTATCCCAACGACAAGACCGGCCAGATCAACACCCTGCTCGGCAAGAACCCGCTGCTCTTCGACAGCTATCTCAGCAACGCCATCGAAGTCGATGTCGACTGCCTCTCCGACGGCACCGATGTCTATGTCGCCGGCATCATGGAGCATATCGAGGAAGCCGGCATCCATTCCGGCGACAGCGCCTGCTCGCTGCCGCCGCGCTCGCTGTCGGTCGAACTGCTCGACGAGCTGGAGCGCCAGGCCAAGGCCATGGCCAAGGCGCTCAATGTCGGCGGCCTGATGAACGTCCAGTTCGCCATCAAGGATGGCACCGTCTACGTTCTCGAAGTCAATCCGCGCGCCTCGCGCACCGTGCCCTTTGTCGCAAAGACCATTGGCGCGCCGATCGCCAAGATCGCCGCCCACGTCATGGCCGGCGAGAAACTCGATGCGACCTTTGCCGCCTATGGGCAAAAGCCCGATCCGCGCAAGCTGAAGCACATCGCCGTCAAGGAAGCCGTCTTCCCCTTCGCCCGCTTCCCCGGCGTCGACACACTGCTCGGCCCGGAAATGCGCTCGACGGGTGAGGTCATCGGCCTCGATACCGATTTTGCGCTGGCCTTCGCCAAGTCGCAGCTCGGCGCCGGCGTCGAGCTGCCGCGCGACGGGACGGTCTTCGTCTCCGTCCGCGACGCGGACAAGCCGCGCGTGCTGCCGGCGATCCGCATCCTCGTCGAGCAGGGCTTCAAAGTGCTGGCGACCGGCGGCACTGCCCGCTTCCTTGGCGAAAACGGCATCACAGCTACCAAGATCAACAAGGTGCTCGAAGGCCGTCCGCACATCGAGGACGCGATCCGCAACCGCCAGGTCCAGCTCGTCATCAACACCACCGATGGCAACAAGGCGATCTCGGACTCCAAGTCGCTCCGCCGTGCGACGCTGATGCAGAAGGTGCCCTACTACACGACGATGGCAGGCGCAGAGGCCGCCGCCCAGGCGATCAAGGCGCTAAAAGCCGGCAATCTCGAGGTGCGGCCGCTGCAGAGCTATTTCGCCTGAGATATTGAACGCCATCGCTCGATGAGCGATGGCGCCAGCCTTGCCATTGCGGCGTCGCCGGAGGCTTCGGAATCAGTTTATGCAGCTGCCAGCATAAGGCGCTGAATTGTCAGCATATCTTCGCGGAATCGTGCCAGTTCATCCGCTTTCAGCCGCTCGTCGGGAATACGCAGCAGATAGGATGGATGCACCGTCACGAAGAGCGTTCGCCTCTCGTCGATCGCGATCGCTTTCCCCCTGACATCCTGCAGCCGCTGTTTCGTATCGGTCAGCGCCGCAAGCGCCGTCGCGCCCATGGCGACGACCAGCTTCGGCTTGATCAGCGCCATCTCCAGATCGAGCCACCAGCGGCAATGCTTTACCTCGCCCATATTGGGCTTCTGATGGATGCGACGCTTGCCACGCGGCTCATATTTGAAATGCTTGACGGCATTGGTGACGTAAAGCGATGAGCGGTCGATGCCCGCTTCAGTGATCACTTGATCGAGGAGCCTGCCGGCGGGACCGACGAAGGGGCGCCCTGATATATCCTCCTGGTCGCCCGGCTGCTCGCCGACGAACATCACCTCGGCATCGCGCGGCCCCTCCCCGAACACGGTTTGCGTCGCCTTCGCATGAAGCGGACAACGGGTGCAGGCGGCAGCTTCCGCGCGCAGCGCTTCCAGCGTGCCCGCCGGTGCTTCAGGTTCGGCGGGAAGGCTGCGTGCCGCCTGCTGAAGCCGGTCATGAAAAGGCAACGACTGGGTCGCCTCTCGTGCGGCCATGGCCCGCACCTTGCTCTCCGCCGATGCGATTAGCCCAGGGATGAGATCGGCTTCTGGCAGGTTCTTCCAGTATTTTTTCGGCATCTCCGCCTGCATCGCCTTCAGCTTCAATCGCGCCGGATTGAAAATGCTGGCGTAGTAGGTGCGCCAAAGTTCATCGGCAGCATCGGTGAGATTGGGTTTTTCGCACGGCTCGTCGCTCATCGTCAGCCGCTCGCCATCCCAGGCGGCCGATCCCTTGGGCGTGACGATCAGCCAGTCCATGTCGGTGAAGCGCCGTTGGAAGAAGGGGGCAGTGCGCCTGACGATATGGTGATCCGGTTCGAACCAGGCGAGGAATTTTCGACGGTCAGCCGATACCGCACCAACCTCCTTGAAGCGGACGAAGGCCGTCATCTTGTGCGCGTCGCGTCGAACGTTTTTCGCCATCAGCCTGGCACGGGCAACGTCCTCGTCGGAAGCCACTTCAAGCAGTTGCCGGTCCAGTTGCAGCCGCCAGAGCAGACGGTAAAGCAGGGAAAAGCGCGCCGGGTCGGAATGGCAGAGAACTGTCTGCGCGAGCTCGATGAAGGCGGGCGGCACCGTCATCGGCTTGCGTGCCATGATAGGCGCCGGCGGCATGGCGTCGCGTTGAAACGCAAGGTCCGCCTCCGCACCTTTTTCGCGCCAATCGATCTCTTCCGGCAGGATGCCCGCAGCCGCGAAAGCGCGCGCGGCGTCGCGCCATTCGGCAAGCTCCCCGCGTCCCGTAAGCACGACCCGGCGCATCACAGCAACGACAATTGTTCGGGTTGCGGTTCGAACATGGCGCGAAGGTCGGGGCGCTCGATCAATCGGCGCGGCGACCAGCCTTCCGCCGAGATGAAGG
Source organism: Rhizobium leguminosarum bv. viciae USDA 2370 (assembly GCF_002008365.1). Lineage (GTDB taxonomy): Bacteria > Pseudomonadota > Alphaproteobacteria > Rhizobiales > Rhizobiaceae > Rhizobium > Rhizobium leguminosarum. Next base: position 485,757 of record NZ_MRDL01000036.1, on the reverse strand, counting down.
ATTGGACCTTCTTGATCGAAATGCCGAGCCGCTGGAGATCGTCCAACCGCAACCGGCGAAAACGCCGGGCCGAAACGATCGCTTTGACTGTCTTGGTGCCGAGACCCGGCACGCGCAGCAACCGTTCACGCTCGGCTTTGTTGATATCGACGGGAAACTCGGCCCGGTTGGCGAGCGCCCAGGCAAGTTTGGGGTCGAGCGTGAGATCGAGCATGCCACCCGCCTGGTTCGCGGTGATCTCGTCGATGCCGAAACCGTAGAATCGGTAGAGCCAATCGGCCTGATAGAGCCGGTGCTCGCGCATCAGCGGCGGCTTGATCAGAGGCAGATTTTTCGACGAGTCCGGGATGGGGCTGAAGGCGGAATAATAGACGCGCTTCAGGCCGTAGCTGCTGTAAAGCCGGCCGCTGGTCGCAAGAATCGTCGCATCGTTCGCCCCGTCGGCGCCGACGATCATCTGCGTGCTCTGGCCGGCCGGCACGAAACGTTGACGCTTCTTCGTCCGCAGCGTCGGTTCGCTGGCGGCCTCGATCTTCAGCCTCAGATCTCCCATCGATCGCCGGATATTGGCAGGCTTCTTTTCCGGCGCGAAGCGGGTGATGCCGTTGTCCGTCGGCAACTCGATGTTAAGCGACAGCCTGTCGGCATAAAGCCCCGCCTCCTCGATCAGACGCGGTGACGCCTCGGGGATCGATTTCAGATGGATATAGCCGCGGAAATTATGGGTCACACGCAGTTCGCGGACGATGCGGACCATCTCTTCCATCGTGTAATCGGACGAACGAATGATGCCGGAGGAAAGGAACAGGCCTTCGATATAGTTGCGGCGGTAGAATTCCAGCGTCAGCCAGATGACCTCCTCGGGCGTAAAGCGCGCCCGTTCGACATTGCTCGACGAGCGATTGACGCAATAGGCGCAGTCGTAGATGCAGAAATTGGTCAGCAGTATTTTTAGAAGCGAAATGCACCGCCCGTCCGGTGCATAGGCATGACAGATGCCGGATCCCTCGGTCGAACCGAGCCCGCCACTTGCCCGGGAATCACGTGTCACCGTGCCGCTGGAAGCGCAGGAAGCGTCATATTTCGCGGCATCGGAAAGGATGGCCAAGCGTTCTGTGAGCGACTTCTTCATTAGTATGTTCACTATATGTTCTCTTATGCGGAGTCAATCGGGACGATCGGATTTCTGCCCATTCTCAAGGCGCACCACCTGATATCGGGGCGGGCGGCGTTTCTCTTATGCGAATTTTCTGGAAATCGGCCTTGGCGATCTGCTATAAGCGTCCGACTAAGATTGTGGCACGGTTCCGAAGCTCCCCTTCGGGACCTGTTTTCTTTTGTGTTCGCCGCTGATTGTGCGGATACGAGGATTGAAGGACAGAAAAATGGTTGAAAAGGTACCGATGACACCGGGCGGTTTCGTCAAGCTGCAGGAAGAGCTGCGCTGGCGCCAGCAGGAGGAGCGCCCCCGAATCATCGAGGCGATCGCCGAAGCCCGTGCTCATGGCGACCTTTCCGAAAACGCCGAATACCACGCCGCCAAGGAAGCCCAGAGCCACAATGAAGGCCGCATCAGCGAGTTGGAAGACCTGACGGCGCGCGCCGAGGTCATCGACCTCACCAAGATGTCGGGCGACAAGATCAAGTTCGGCGCCAAGGTGAAGCTCATCGACGAGGACACCGAGGAAGAAAAGACCTACCAGATCGTCGGCGACCAGGAAGCCGACGTCAAGGCCGGCCGCATCTCCATCTCCTCGCCAATCGCCCGTGCGCTGATCGGCAAGGAAGTCGGCGATTCCATCGAGGTCAACGCGCCGGGCGGCTCCAAGGCCTACGAAATCCTCCAGGTTTCCTGGGGCTGATCGCCCGCGAGCCGCGAGACCCCTCCCTTGCCTGATATCCGTGACGTCGAGATCATTGCGCCCAATTTCAAGCGCCGGCTCTCCGGCGTCACGTCGACGATCGTCCAGCTCATCCCGTGCCAGATCCGGCTCGGCATCAAGATCGCGACACTCGGCCCCGGCCTGCCGGAGGACCTGCCGAAACTGAAGTGGCGGCAGCTCCTCGGCCTTTGGCGCCCGCCGGCGCGCCGGCGCCGGCGTGTCTGGCACGCTCGCCGCAACAACGAGATGGCCGTCGGCATCCTGCTTCGCCATCTCACGCGCATGCCGCTGAAGCTTCTCTTCACCTCGGCCGCGCAACGCCGCCACACCGCCTATACGAAATGGCTGATCCGTCGCATGGACGCCGTCATCGCGACCAGCGACCGTTCCGGCTCGTTCCTCGAGGTGCCGCACACGGTCATCCAGCACGGCGTCGACCTTGCTCTGTTCCATCCGCCGGAAGCCGCAGAGGACGGCATCGCCGCCACCGGCCTGCCCGGCCGCCATCTGGTCGGCTGCTTCGGCCGTGTGCGCCATCAGAAAGGCACTGATCTTTTCGTCAGGGCGATGATCGAACTGCTGCCGCAGCATACTGAGTGGACGGCAGTCGTCTCCGGCCGCGTGACGGCGGAGCACGTGGCATTCGCAGACAAACTCAAGGCGGATGTCGTCGCCGCCGGACTGAGCGACCGTATCCTCTTTCTCGGCGAAGTGCCTGACATCAAGATCTGGTATCGCCGCCTGACGCTTTACGTCGCCCCCTCCCGCAACGAGGGCTTCGGCCTGACGCCGCTCGAAGCCATGGCCTCGCGAACCGCGGTGGTGGCATCGGATGCGGGCGCCTATGCCGAGCTCATCGTCACGGGCGAGACGGGTTCGGTCGTCGCCGCCAGCGATGGCGAGGCGCTGACGCGGGCAATCGCGCCCTATATCGCAGATCCCGCTCTGGCGGTCGCGCATGGCGAGAATGCGCTGCGGCATGTCAGGGCGAATTTCGCGCTGGAGAGGGAAGCAAGTGCGATCGGCGCCGTTTATAACAGTCTTCTCGGCGACAATCGCAGCTGAAGCCGAAAAGAGAAACGGCCCGTTGGATGACGGGCCGCTGCAGGGTTTCTAAGGATAAGGGGATAGCGGCTGACTATTCGGCCGGCTGCAGCCCGGCAGCCGAAGTATCCTCTCCGGTCTGGCCGCCCAGTGCTGCGGCGAGTTGCACCGTATCCAGCTCGTTTTCCCAACGTGCCACGACGATCGTCGCCACCGCATTGCCGACGAGGTTGGTCAGCGCCCGGCATTCCGACATGAAACGGTCGATGCCGAGAATGAGCGCCATGCCAGCGACCGGCACGGATGGGACGACGGAGAGCGTTGCGGCAAGCGTGATGAAGCCGGCGCCGGTGATGCCTGCGGCACCCTTCGAGCTCAGCATCGCCACCAGCAGCAGCAGGATCTGGTCACCCCAGGAGAGATGGATGCCGGTTGCCTGAGCAATGAACAGCGCTGCCAGCGTCATGTAGATGTTGGTGCCGTCAAGATTGAAGGAATAGCCGGTCGGGATGACGAGGCCGACGACCGAGCGCTTGCAACCGGCCTTTTCCATCTTGTTCATCAGCCCCGGAAGTGCGGCTTCCGAAGACGAGGTGCCGAGGACCAGCAGCAGTTCTTCCTTGATGTAGCGCAGCAGCGCCACGATCGAGAATCCGTTGTAGCGGGCAACAGCACCGAGAACGATGAAGACGAAGAGCAGAGACGTGATGTAGAAAGTGCCGATTAGCATGGCAAGGTTGGCGATCGATCCGACGCCGTACTTGCCGATGGTGAATGCCATGGCGCCGAAGGCGCCGATCGGGGCAGCCTTCATGAGGATGGCGACGAGCTTGAACACGGGAGCCGTCAGGGAATTGAGGAAGTTGACGACCTGCTCGCCCTTTTCGCCGACCATGGCGAGCGCGATGCCGAAGAGCACCGAGAAGAACAGAACCTGCAGAATATCGCCATCGGCAAAGGCGCCGACAATCGTCGTCGGGATGATGTTGGTGAGGAAGCCGACGATGCTCTGCTCATGCGCCTTGGCGGCAAAGGTGGCGACGGCGGCCGGATCCAGCGAGGCCGGATCGATGTTCATGCCGGCGCCTGGCTGGACGACATTGGCGACGATCAGGCCGATGATGAGCGCCAATGTCGAGAAGGTCAGGAAGTACAGCATCGCCTTGCCGGCGACGCGGCCGACCTTCTGCAGGTCGCTCATGCCGGCAATGCCGGTCGCAACCGTCAGAAAGATCACCGGCGCAATGATCATCTTGACGAGCTTGATGAAGGCATCGCCGAGCGGCTTCAGCTGGGTGCCGAGTTCGGGATAGAAATGACCGAGAAGGATACCCGCAGCGATGGCCACGAGAACCTGAACGTAAAGATGGCTATAAAAGGGCTTCTTGCCCTTGCTGCCTGCGACTGCATCGAGTGGTGCTGCGATCATGATGTCCTCCTAGTGGCTCGTCCGGAACGAACTCCGGCCTCCCGAGCCGTTCGCTTCAAGTCCAACAGCTCAGCCGTTGTTGCCACCTCCTTCGCAATCGCCGTGCCAGTTTTAAGTCGCCAACCAACCGATTGAATTTATTAATGAAAAATTTACGAGACTGCTAACAACTAACTAAGCAATGCGGAAATCCGCACAAATCCATTTGCGTTTCGTGCAGAAAAATGCACAAATCCGCCATGTCCGTGTCGCAGAAATTGTGGCCTTCCCTGCCCCTGCAACACCGCATCCGCCGGATGTGGTGGACCTATGCCGCGCTCGCCTTCCTCGCGGTCGTCGCAAGCCTTTGGACCAGCGGCGAGATCGGCCAGCACCGGGCGGAGGCTGCCCTCGAGGAGCAGGCCCGCATGGATGTGACGCTGAATGCGGCGTTGCTGCGCACGGTTCTTGAAAAATACCGGGCGCTTCCCTTCGTGCTGTCGCAGGACACCGCGCTCGCCGCGGCCCTGGTGGGAAACGATGCCGGCACGTTCGAGCGGCTCAGTCAGAAGCTCGAAATACTGGCGGCGGGCACGAAGGCCGCCGTCATCTATGTCATCGACAAGGACGGCATCGCGGTTTCGGCCAGCAACTGGCGCGAGCCGACGAGCTTCGTCGGCAATGACTACCGCTTCCGGGAGTATTTTCAGGGGGCGGTCGAACGAGGGCAGGCCGAGCACTTCGCGCTCGGCACGGTCAGCAAGAAACCGGGTCTTTATATCTCGCAGCGGATTTCGGGCAGCAATGGCTTGCTGGGTGTCGTTGTGGTCAAGGTCGAATTCGACGACGTCGAGGCGGATTGGAACGCCTCCGGCACCCCGTCCTACGTCGTTGACGAGCGTGGCATTGTCCTCATCACCAGTCTTCCATCATGGCGGTTCATGACGATCGGCCGGATCGCCGAAGATCGCCTGACAGCGATCCGCGAAAGCCTCCAATTCGGCGCTGCGCCACTTCAACCCCTGCCCCTCGACATGGTCCGAAACCTCGGCGAAGGGCTCGATGTCGTCGAGATCGTCATGCCCGGCGATGCCGGGAAAACCAGGTTTCTCGATGTCGCAACGTCGGTGCCGGCGACCGGATGGCATTTGCAGCATCTGGTGGCGTTGGGGCCGTCCGTCGATGCGGGGATTCGCGAAGCCCGCATGCTGGCATTGCTCATACTCTTGCCACTGCTGGCCGGAGCAGCCTTCCTCTTGCGCCGCCGCCATACGATCGCCCTGCGGATCTCGAGCGAACAGCAAGCACGAGAGGAACTGGAACGGCGGGTAGTCGAGCGGACGCTGGATCTCAGCCAGGCGCGAGACCGGCTGCAGGCTGAAATCATCGGCCACAAGAGCACGGAGCAAAAGCTGCAGGCGGTGCAGCAGGATCTGGTGCAGGCCAATCGGCTGGCCATCCTGGGCCAGGTAGCCGCCGGCGTCGCTCATGAGATCAACCAGCCGGTGGCGACCATCCGTGCCTATGCGGATAATGCCCGCACCTTCCTCGATCGCGGCCAGACTGCGCCTGCCGGCGAAAATCTCGAGAGCATTGCGGCGCTGACGGAACGCATAGGTTCGATCACCGAGGAGCTGAAGACCTTTGCCCGCAAGGGCCGCGGCAGCGCCGAACCAACAGGATTGAAAGACGTCATCGAGGGCGCGGTGATGCTGTTGCGCAGCCGGTTTGCCGGCCGCATGGATACGCTCGACATCGACCTGCCGCCCGACGAACTGCAGGTGATGGGAAACCGGATTCGTCTCGAGCAGGTCCTCATCAACCTGCTTCAGAACGCCCTGGAGGCGGTGGCGCCGAAGGCCGGAGAGGGTCGCGTCGAGATCAGAACATCAACTGACGCGGGGATGGTAACGGTGACAGTCGCCGACAACGGCCCCGGCATTCCCACGGAAATCCGCAAAGGCTTGTTCACGCCGTTCAATACCTCGAAGGAAAGCGGTCTCGGCCTTGGCCTCGTTATCTCCAAGGATATCGTCGGCGACTACGGCGGCCGGATGGACGTTGCAAGCGACAGCGGTGGTACCCGGTTTATCGTTCAGCTGAGGAAGGCTTGAGGTCATGGACACACTGATGCCCGTTGCGCTGATCGACGACGACAAGGATCTGCGCCGTGCCACCGCGCAGACGCTCGAACTCGCCGGATTTTCCGTTTCCGCCTATGACGGTGCGAAAGCCGCGCTGGCGGACCTGCCGGCGGACTTTGCCGGCCCCGTCGTCACCGATATCCGCATGCCCGAGATCGACGGACTGCAGCTCTTCGCCACGCTGCAAGGGATGGATGTCGACCTGCCGGTGATCCTGATGACCGGCCACGGCGATATTCCCATGGCCGTTCAGGCGATTCAGGACGGCGCCTATGATTTCATCGCCAAGCCCTTCGCAGCCGATCGGCTCGTGCAGAGCGTGCGTCGCGCAAGCGAGAAGCGCCGGCTTGTTCTGGAGAACCGCATGCTGCGGAAAGCAGCCGAAGATGCGCAGGAGAATTTGCCGCTGATCGGCCAGACGCCTGTGATGGAAAACCTCAGAAACATTCTTCGCCACATCGCCGATACCGATGTGGACGTACTCGTCGCCGGCGAAACGGGCAGCGGCAAGGAAGTGGTTGCCCAGATCCTGCATCAGTGGAGCCACCGCCGGAAAGGCAATTTCGTGGCCCTGAACTGTGGCGCCCTGCCCGAAACCGTCATCGAAAGCGAACTGTTCGGCCACGAGGCCGGCGCCTTTACCGGCGCCCAGAAGCGCCGCACGGGCCGCATCGAACATGCAAGCGGCGGCACGCTGTTCCTCGACGAGATCGAAAGCATGCCGGCCGCCACGCAGGTCAAGATGCTGAGGGTGCTGGAGATGCGCGAGATCACGCCGCTCGGCACCAATGAGGTGCGCCCCGTCAATCTTCGCGTCGTCGCGGCTGCCAAGATCGACCTCGGGGACCCCGCGGTTCGCGGCGATTTTCGCGAGGATCTCTATTACAGGCTGAATGTCGTGACGATCTCCATTCCGCCGCTGAGAGAACGGCGGGACGATATTCCGCTGCTGTTTTCCCACTTCGCCGCTCGCGCCGCGGAGCGCTTCCGTCGCGATGTCCCGCCGCTTTCACCTGATGTGCGGCGGCATCTCGCCTCGCACACATGGCCAGGCAATGTCCGCGAGCTCTCGCATTATGCCGAACGCGTGGTGCTTGGCGTGGAAGGCGGCGGAGCGGCAGCGGTCCCTCCTCAGCCGACGGGTGCGACGCTCCCCGAACGGCTGGAACGCTACGAGGCGGAGATCATCCGCGACACGCTGTCAGCCAATGACGGCGACGTGCGCCGCACCATCGAGGCGCTCGGCATTCCGAGAAAGACGTTTTATGACAAACTTCAGCGCCACGGCATCAACCGGGGCGGCTATAGCTCGCGCAAGTAATCCGTGACGACGATTAACCTGCCAAGGTCGTTTTAGACTTCAACCAGTCCCAGCTTCTTCACCTGCCGGATCGTCAGCATGGTGCGCACGGTATCGACATGTTCGTTCGCCGTCAGCACCTCGATGACGAAATCCTGAAAGCGGGTGAGGTTCTCCGCCACGCAATGCAGCAGGAAATCGCTGTCGCCCGAGACCATCCAGGCCTGGCGCACCAGCGGCCATTCGGCGGTGGCAGCGGCGAAAGCCTTGAGATTGCCTTCCGACTGGTGCTTGAGGCCGACCATGCAGAAAGCGACGAGGTCGAAGCCGAGCTTCGGGCTGTTCAGCATCGCGTGGTAGCCCTCGATGATGCCGGCTTCCTCGAGCTTGCGCACACGGCGCAGGCAAGGCGGCGCCGAGATGCCGACGCGATCGGCGAGCTCCACATTGGTCATGCGGCCATCGGCCTGCAGTTCCCGGAGGATCTTTATATCGATGACGTCGAGTTCCGCACGCCCCACATCATTGCCTTTCTTTAATTCTCCGCGGGGAGCTTCTATATAAAGCCGCGGAATACGCAAGAAAGTTTCACGCCGATGACGGATTCTTGCACATCTGGGCGATTTGCCTTGTTGGTAACGCAAGGCTGCCCTTGAATAAAAGCATTGGACGTTCATAAATGGCGCATGGACCGCGAAACGGCCGCAATCGCCACTTAGCCGCCGCCCTCCTGCCAGTCGAAAGGAAATGACATGCCCGCCCGCCACACCAAGGTGCTCATCATCGGTTCCGGACCCGCAGGCTATACTGCCGCGGTCTATGCCGCGCGCGCCATGCTGAAACCGGTTTTGATCGCCGGTCTCGAACAGGGCGGACAGCTGATGATCACCACTGATGTCGAGAACTATCCGGGCTTTGCCGATCCGATCCAGGGTCCCTGGCTGATGGAACAAATGCTGCAGCAGGCAAAACATGTCGGCGCCGAAATCGTCAACGACCTGGTGACCGAAGTCGACATGAATCAGCGTCCGTTCGTCGCCCGCACGGACAGCGGCCAGGTCTGGACCGCCGATACGCTGATCATTGCCACCGGTGCCAAGGCCAAATGGCTCGGCATCGAGAGCGAGCAGCATTTCCAGGGCTTCGGCGTTTCGGCTTGCGCCACGTGCGACGGTTTCTTCTATCGCAACAAGGACGTGATCGTGGTTGGCGGCGGCAACAGCGCCGTCGAGGAGGCGCTCTATCTCTCCAACATCGCCAAGTCGGTTACATTAGTGCACCGGCGCGACTTCTTCCGAGCCGAGAAGATCCTGCAGGAACGCCTGTTCTCCAAGGAGAATGTCAAGGTGCTGTGGAATACCGAAGTGGCCGAAATAACAGGCACACCGGCCAAGCCGCCAATGCCGCAATCCGTATCCGGCGCGCGCCTGCGTGACGTCAGAACCGGCACGATCACCGACATGGTGATCGATGGCGTCTTCGTCGCGATCGGCCATGCGCCGGCAACCGAACTCTTCAAGGACAAGCTGAAGCTGAAGGACAATGGCTATCTCTGGACCGCGCCGGATTCGACCGCGACCAGCCTGGACGGGGTCTATGCCGCGGGCGACGTGACGGATGATACGTTCCGCCAGGCGATCACTGCCGCCGGCCTGGGGTGCATGGCTGCACTTGAAGCCGAGCGATATCTGACGGGCCACATGCCCGTCGCCGTGGCCGCGGAGTAAGATCGGCATGAGGGGTGGGGGAATGCCATTGGATTGGGACAAGCTGCGTATTTTTCACGCAGCTGCCGAGGCGGGTTCGTTCACGCATGCGGCGGATAAACTGCATCTGTCCCAATCCGCCATCAGCCGCCAGGTCAGCGCGCTGGAGCAGGATGTCGGCACCAAGCTGTTTCACCGCCATGCACGCGGCCTGATTCTGACGGAACAGGGCGAACTGCTTTACCGCACCGCCCATGACGTGCTGCTGAAGCTCGAAACCGTGAAGATGCAGCTCACCGAGACGACCGAGACGCCATCCGGCAAGCTGCGCGTCACGACGACGGTCGGTCTCGGCCAGGGCTGGCTGACCGACAAGATCCAGGAATTCCTGCAGCTTTATCCCGATGTGCAGATCCAGCTGATCCTCGACAACGAGGAAGTGGATGTGAACATGCGTCATGCCGACTGCGCGATCCGCCTGCGCCAGCCGCAGCAATCCGACCTCATCCAGCGTAAGCTCTTCACCGTGCACATGCACGTCTATGCGGCCCCGTCCTACATCAACCGTCACGGCGAGCCGCAGAAGGTCGAGGATCTCGACAATCACCGCATCATCACCTTCGGCGAGCCGGCGCCGAGTTACCTGCTCGATGTCAATTGGCTTGAGGTCGCCGGCCGCTCCTCCGACAACAAGCGCATCCCGCATCTGCAGATCAACAGCCAGACCTCGATCAAACGCGCCGCCCTGCTCGGAATCGGCGTCGCCTGCCTGCCGGATTACATCGTCGGTCGCGACCCCGGCCTGATTCAGCTGGCGATCAATGCCGACGTCCCCTCCTTCGACACCTATTTCTGCTATCCAGACGAGATCAAGAACGCGGCCAAGCTGAAAGCCTTCCGCGATTTTATCGTCAGCAAGGCCAGAAACTGGAACTTTTGAGCCCGGTTTTATTGATGAATCGCCGACTATGCAGAACGTGCATGACTGGCATGCACAAATGAGGGTTGCCGTTTGCCCAATAAACCACCATATCGCACATAGCTGATGCACATGGTGGCTTTTCCTCCCAGTTCCACCGCATTAGCTGTTCCCCTCTGGAGGTTTTCGACCTTCACACTTATAAGGGCCCTGGTTTTCCAGTGGCCCTCTTTTTTTGCCCTTACTTCCTCGATAAATGCCGCACCGCAAAAAAATTGTGCGGCGCATAGCAGACATGCACAAAAAAGCATTGAAACCTGCTCAAGGAAGCACCATATCTCTCTCAGCTGATGCATCTTGTGGTTTCTCTCCCAGTACCACCGCATTAGCTGTTCCCCTCTGGAGGTTTTTGACCTTCACAATTACAAGGGCCCTGGTTTTCCGGTGGCCCTCTTTTTTTGCCCAAAATTTGCGCACTCACTAAAAACCACGGCCTCACGCCTCCGTGATTTGCATATCGAAGCCTGACGATCAATATATCGATTAAACACGATTTATAGTTCGGCGAACAACGATGGACAAAGACGAAATTATCAAGGCACTCGCCCATCCCACCCGGATGGACATTCTGAGCTGGCTGAAAAACCCCGAGGAACATTTCCCCTCGCAGGAGCATCCTTTCGAAATGGGCGTCTGCGCCAGCCAGTTCGAGCGCTGCGGCCTGTCGCAGTCGACGGTCTCGGCCCATCTCGGCACGCTGCATCGCGCCGGCCTCGTCACCACCAAACGCGTTGGCCAGTGGATCTTTTACAAGCGCAACGAAGAAACGATCGCCGCCTTCCTCAAGCAACTGACGCAGGATCTTTAGAATGCCCCTCGCCCTCCTCGTTCTCGCCTTGAGCTCGTTTGCGATAGGCACCACCGAATTCGTCATCATGGGTCTGTTGCCGGAGGTGGCTGCCGATCTCTCGGTCAGCATCCCGCAGGCCGGGTGGCTGGTCACCGGTTATGCCCTGGCGGTCGCGATCGGCGCCCCTGTGATGGCCATTTCGACTGCGAAGCTGAAGCGCCGTACCGCCCTGATTGCGCTGATGGCATTCTTCATCGCCGGCAACCTGCTTTGCGCTCTGGCGAGCGATTATTGGGTGCTGATGATCGCCCGAGTCGTGACGGCACTCTGCCATGGCGCCTTCTTCGGCATCGGCTCGGTGGTTGCCGCCGGCCTCGTCGCCGAGGATCGCAAGGCCCGCGCCGTCGCGCTGATGTTCACCGGGCTGACGCTCGCCAATGTTCTTGGCGTGCCGCTCGGCACCGCGATCGGCCAGGCCTATGGCTGGCGCGCCACCTTCGGCGTCGTCACCGTCATCGGTATCGTCACCATATCAGGCCTGATCGCCATCCTGCCCAGGGATAAGCAGCAAGAGAACGGCAGCATCCTGCGTGAGATCGCAGCCCTCAGGAATGGCCGCCTGTGGCTGGCACTCTCCACCACCGTCTTCTTCGCCGCCTCTATGTTCGCTCTCTTCACCTATATTGCGCCGCTGCTGCGCGACGTCACCGGCGTTTCGCCGGAAGGCGTCACCTGGACGCTGTTTCTGATCGGCCTCGGACTGACCATCGGCAACCTCGTCGGCGGCAAGCTTGCCGACTGGCGGCTCGGCGCGACGCGTGCCGGCGTCTTCGCCGCGATCGCCATCACCTCGATCGCCTTCAGCTATACGAGCCGCTTCTTCATCCCGGCTGAAATCACCCTCTTCCTCTGGGCGATGGCAAGCTTTGCCGCCGTGCCGGCGCTTCAGGTCGGCGTCGTCGGCTTCGGCAAAGACGCTCCGAATCTCGTCTCGACGATCAACATCGGCGCCTTCAACACCGGCAATGCGCTCGGCGCCTGGGTGGGCGGCTTGGTCATCGACGCCGGCTTCGATCTCACCCGCGTTCCGCTCGCCGCAGCCCTGATGGCCCTGACCGGCCTCGGCGCCACGGCACTCACCTATCTCTCCGCCAGGGGCCGGGCCGCCCTCGCCCCTGCCGAGTGATCCACCCGCAAAAGAAAGGACCATCATGGCCAAGCTTTTCGAACCCACGAAAGTCGGCGACATATCAGTCAAGAACCGCATCGTCATGGCGCCACTCACCCGCAACCGATCGCCGGGCGCAATCCCCAACGACCTCAACGTCGAATATTACCGCCAGCGCGCCACATCAGGCCTGATCATCACCGAAGCAACCGCGATCACCCATCAGGGCCAGGGTTATGCCAACGTGCCTGGTCTCTACACCAAAGAGGCTCTCGACGGCTGGAAGCGCGTCACCGACGCGGTCCATGCATCAGGCGGCAAGATCGTCGTCCAGATGTGGCATGTCGGCCGCATCTCGCACACGACATTGCAGCCGAACGACGGCAAGCCGGTTTCATCGACCAATCGTGTCGCCAAGGCCAAGACCTATCTGGTCAATGCCGACGGCACCGGCAGCTTTGCCGACACCTCCGAACCACGCGCGCTCGAAACCGCCGAAATCCCTGGCATCATCGAGGATTACCGCAAGGCTGCCCGGGCGGCGATCGACGCCGGCTTTGACGGTGTCGAGATCCACGGCGCCAACGGCTACCTGCTCGACCAGTTCATCCGCGACGGCGTCAATGACCGTACTGATGCATATGGCGGCTCGATCGAAAACCGCACCCGTCTGACTTTCGAAGTCGTCGATGCCGTGGTGAAGGAAATCGGCGCCGGCCGCACGGCGATCCGCATCTCACCGGTGACGCCGTCCGGCGAAAGCTACGATTCCAACCCGCAGGCGACCTTCACCCATGTCGTCGAGGGACTGGCCAAACACGACCTGGCCTATATCCATGTCATCGAAGGCCAGACCGGCGGCGAACGGGACTATAAGCAGGGCGACAATCCCGCCTTCGATTACAAGGGACTGCGCCAGACTTACGAAAAGGCTGGCGGCAAGGCCGACTGGATGGTCAACAATGGCTATGATCGCGATCTGGCGATCGACGCCGTCGCAAGCGGCCGCGCCGATCTCGTCGCCTTCGGCAAGCCTTTCATTGCCAATCCCGATCTCGTCGAACGCCTGGTACACAATCTGCCGCTCAACACGCCCGACCAGTCGACCTTTTACGGCGGCACCGGCAAGGGCTATATTGACTATCCGGTCCTCGAAAAAGTCGCCTGAACCTTTCACACGCGAATGGGAATCCCGCCGAAAGGCGGGATTCCCATTTTCACGACCTCTCGGTAAGTTGCACCATGTTTAGTCCCCATCTTGATCGCTGGTCGCTGATATCAGACGGTGAACCCATCATCACCCATTCCAGCCGCCTGCTGCCGGTCCGCTGGCAGGGCAGGCCAGCCATGCTGAAAGTGGCGGCCGATATCGACGAACGTTATGGCGCGCTATTGATGCAATGGTGGGACGGCGACGGCGCAGCCTATGTCTACGCCCATGAGGGCGACGCCGTGCTGCTGGAAAGGGCGACGGGAAAACGCTCATTGCTTGCCATGGCGATGAACGGCGAGGACGACGAGGCAAGCCGCATCCTCTGCCGGACAGCGGCACGGCTGCATGCGCCGCGCGAAAAACCGCTTCCCGATCCCATACCCCTCACCCGCTGGTTCCGCGATCTGGAGCCGGCAGCAGGCAAGCATGGCGGCACGCTTACCGATTGCTCGGCGATCGCCAACACCCTCCTTGCCGATCAGCGTGAAGTCACCATCCTCCACGGCGACATCCACCACGACAATATCCTCGATTTCGAGGCACGCGGCTGGCTGGCAATCGATCCGAAGCGGCTCCATGGCGAACGTGGCTTCGATTTCGCCAATATCTTCGCCAACGAGGAACTGCCAACGATCACCGATCCCGCCCGTTTCCGCCGCCAGCTCGCCATCGTCTCAGCAGAGGCGAAACTGGAGCCGAAGCGGCTGCTGCGATGGATCGCCGCCTATTCCGGTCTTTCCGCCGCCTGGTTCCTCGGCGATCCGAATATTCAGCAGGCAGAGACAGCCCTGACGGTCGCCCGGATCGCGCTGGCCGAACTCGAGAGCTAACCCGCGTTCTGCGACGGGTGCCCGATAAGGGCGGCCGCGGCTTGACGGTGCGGTTCGGGCAGGCAGCCAAGCGCCACGAGCGAAGCCCTGACCGCCTCGTCGATCGGCGTCTGCGGCTCCTTGCCGAGTTCGGCCGTAAGCCTGGTATTCCGCATCCGCACCGGCACCTTCCAGAGATAGCGCATCTCCTTGATCTCCCGCATCACGGGAACGAAAGGAGCGGTCAGCGGCACGATCCACCAAGGGAAGTTGCCGATCTTCGCCCTACCGCCGACGACGCGCTTGATCGCTTCGGCCATCTGCATGCCGTCCGCATCCCAGAAGCCCTCCATGTGATAGACGGCGAAAGGCGGCAGTCGATCGGCCCGCTCGACGAGTTGGGCAATGGTTTCTGCCATGTCGGGCAGGTAGGCCCATTGATGGCCGATGCCGCGCCGTGCCGGGTTCCTGATCGTGCCGACCGGCTTGCCTGGGGTCACGAGGCCGGACGAAAACCAGCTATTGGCCGTCGTGCCTGGACCGAAGAAATCCCCTCCCCTGACGATGATGGCGCCGGCGCCGGACTGCGACGCCGCCTTCATCCGCTTCTCCATTTCGACGCGGATCGCCCCCTTCTTCGTCACCGGATTCTGTGGGCTTTCTTCCGTCGGCGCCGGCAGGGCATCGGGACCAAAATTATAGACGTTGCCCGGCAGCACGACGCGCACGCCGACTACGCGAGCAGCGGCGATGGTATTGTCGAGCATCGGCAGCACCAGCGTTTCCCAGTCGCGATAACCGGGCGGATTGACAGCATGGACGATCAGGCCGACGCCTTCAGCCGCCCTCAGGACGTCGCCGGCATTCATCGCATCGCCCTGCACCCATTCGAAAGCCGGCTCGTTCCTCGACGCTTTGGCGGCGTCACGGTTCAGCGCCCGGATGCGCCAGCCGCGCGCAAGCAGCTTGCGGGCAACCGCGCCGCCGATACCGCCTGTGGCGCCGAGAATGAGGGCCGTCGTCTTCATTTTGCTGCTCATGACAATCATCTCCTTCGATCGGATGAGAGGATCATGCCCCCAGGAGGGAATAAACGAAATTGACGAAATAAATGCATCTGCTATACAAAAATATATGAGCGTCGAACCAAGCTGGGATTTCTACCGCAGTTTCCTGACCGTGCTCCAGCAAGGGTCGCTGTCAGCCGCCGCCCGCGAACTGGGGCTGACTCAACCGACCATAGGCCGCCATGTCGACGCCCTGGAACTGGCGATCGGCGCCGAACTCTTCACCCGCTCACCGAACGGCCTGCTGCCGACCGACGCCGCACTGGCGCTCAAGCCCTATGCCGAAACGCTGGCGGCAACCACCGCCGCCCTTTTGCGCACAGCATCCGGCCAGCGCGATTGCGTGACGGGAACGGTCAGGGTCAGCGCCAGCGAGGTCATCGCCGTCGAAGTACTGCCTGCGATTCTCGGACCGCTGCAGGAGACTTATCCGGAACTTCAAATCGAGCTCTCGGCTTCCGATACGATCGAGGACCTGGTGAACCGCGAAGCCGATATTGCCGTGCGCATGGCCGAACCGCAGCAGGACGCACTCGTCGTGCGCCGAATCGGCGATATCCCGCTCGGCTTTCACGCCCATCGCCGCTATCTCGAACGATACGGCATTCCGCAGACCCTGGCTGACCTCGCAAACCACCGGCTCATCGGCTTCGACCGGCAGACGGCCTATGTCCGCATGGTGATGAAACGTTATGCGGTGCCTGGCATCGAGTTCTCCTTCCGCTCCGACAGCAACCTTGCCCAACTTTCGGCGATCCGTGCAGGCGTTGGCATCGGCATCTGCCAGACAGGGCTCGCGCGTGAAAATCCAGACCTTGTTCACATCCTGCCTGATGCCTTCAGCATTCCGCTCGGCACGTGGGTGGCGATGCATGAGAGCCTGAAGTCTTCGCCGCGCTGCCGCGCTACCTTTGATGTATTGGTCAAGGGACTTCAGGACTATCACCGATATTCGACCAGCGCATAATCGCGAAAATCAGAATCGATTTTCGCAAAGAATCATGCGCAAATTTCGAAGCGATAGAGCCTCCTTAACGCGTCGAGCACCACAGCGGGATGAAAATGATAACGCACAGCCCGGTTGAACTCGTGCCTCACGATCTGCAATGGCCGCAAGCCTTCCAGCGCATCCGCGACAGGCTGCTGACCTTGCTGCCGCAGGCGCTCTCCATCGATCACATCGGCAGCACGTCCATACCGGGCATGACAGCCAAGCCGCTTATCGATATCGACATCGTTCTTCCCGACCTCGGGCATATCGAGGGCGCCACACGCGTGCTCCTGGTAGAAGGCTACGAGCCACGCGGCAACCGCTATGACGACGAGGTTTGGGCTTTTCTATCGAGAGGTTCAGTGCCGGCGGAACGGGTCTACCTTTGCCCTTCCGGCAACGGCACGCATCGAAACAGGCTGGCTTTCCGGGATTATCTCATCGCGCATCCGCAAGCGGCGGCCGATTATGCCGCGCTCAAACGCAGGCTGGCAGCCGAATTCAGGATGGACGGCGACCGCTACACTGCGCATAAGCGCGAATTCGTCGATGCGATCGTCGCGCGGGCATTGACGGGCGATGCTTAGCTTCAAATGCCTTGCGATGCCTCGGCCGTGCGGTCCTTCCACAGGCCGTCCACCACTTCGGTTTCCGGCCGGTCGCCGCCCTCGGCATATTCCTCATGCCATTTGCCGTTCTCGTCCTGCCAACTGATCTCGGCGGAATCGCCGCCGACCTGCTGTTCGGCCGCGACGATGCGCGCAGCTTCGAGCGCCTCGGCATGGGTCGGGAATGCCTCGGAATAGACACCTCCCAGCCTGTAGGCCCAGCCGCCGTCATGTGGCACGACTTCGTAGACCACCTTGATCATGCATCCGTCTCCTCATCTTCTTGTTGCGCATTCGCACGCTTCCGGACAGGATCCGGATCATCGCGGCCGCTTGACGAGAATTCGAGGACGCCGCGATCTGCTTTCCGGCCCCGATGACGTTCAGTATTCCATTAAACGCCGAAGACTGCAAATGGCACTCGACCGGAGCTCGCTTGATAGGCGAAATCAGCGACTTAGATAAAATGCGTGAATCTGGACAGGAGCTGAGGCTTGAGGATCGCGTCACGCTTTAAAGAAGAAAAGTTTCTGGTCGCCGCACTTGTCGTTGCAGGGATCGCTTATCTCTTGGAACACGCCGTGATCGGGATGGGGCGCGGCGTCGCGCTGATCGCAGCCGTCGTCCTGGTCGGCACCATCGTGCTCGCCTCGATCCGCGTCGCCCATCATGCCGAACTGCTCGCCGTCAAGGTCGGTGATCCCTATGGCACGATGATCCTGACGCTCTCGGCTGTTGCCGTCGAAGTCATCATCCTCGCCATCATGATGGGCGGCGAGAGTTCGCCGACGCTGGTGCGCGACACGATCTACTCGGCCCTGATGCTCGATATCAACGGCATTCTCGGCCTTGCCGCCCTGCTCGGCGGCCTCAAGCACGGCGAACAGCCCTATAACGACAATTCCGGCAAGACCTACGGCGTGATGATCCTCACCGCCATGGGCATCTCGATGATCGTGCCGGAATTCGTGCCGAGCGACAAATGGCACTATTATTCCGCCTTCACCATCGTCGCGATGATCGCGCTCTACGGCCTCTTCCTGCGCATGCAGGTTGGCCAGCACAGCTATTTCTTCAGCTACAGCTACCCGCGCTCCGAACGGAAGAAAGAAAGTCCGGACGAGCATAGCGCCGACGAGTCGACCACAATCTCGATCGCCACCATTCTCGTCGGCGTCGTCATCATCGGCCTGCTGGCGGAGTTCATGGCGACCTTCATGACCGAAGGCCTGCGCGACAGCGGCGCGCCGATCGCCGTGACCGCCGTCGTCGTCGCAGCGATTTCGGCGGCCCCCGAGATCCTGACCGCATTAAGGGCGGCACTCAGGAACCGCATGCAGGCGACGGTCAACATCGCCATGGGCGCCTCGCTGTCGACGGTCATCCTGACGGTGCCCGTCATGGAGGCGATCGCGCTCTATACCGGCCAGCCCTTCATCATGGCGATGACCCCGGTGCAGACGGTGATGGTGGCGATCACGCTGATTGCCGCCGCGATCAACCTCAACGACGGCGAGACCAACGCCATCGAGGGCATGACGCACTTCATCCTCTTCGCCACCTTCGTCATGCTGACGGCGCTGGGACTTTGAGGGCTTCCCTTCTCCTGACGGGGAATGGAGAGCAGCCATCCGCGCGCGGAACGTTAGCTCAAAGCGCAACTTTCTTGACAGCCTCGCCTTTGGGGAGGGCTTTCGACAGTCATTCCTTCGACTTTTCGAGGAAACGCTGCTTGCGGGTTTTCGGCTTGAAGCGCCGGAAGAAACCCTCAATGGCGCGGATCGATTTGGTGACGGACATCAGCCTGTCGATCTGGCCGTTCGCATTGTGGAGCCGTTCCGACAAAACTTCAGCCGCGGTCATCGCGATCTCGATCGGCGGCACCTGTGGGAAGCGTTTGGCGAGTGCCGCATAGGGGCCGGCGTCCACGCCGCCCAACATCGAGATCGTGCCCATCCTGGCAAAGAGACGCAGGAAGATCTGCTCGAACGTCCAGTCGTGCACGTCGAAGACCTTCCACTTCTCGCTCCTCTTGGCCGAAAAGCCGGCAAGCAGGATCTTGCCCGGCGGTTGCAACTCGGCGAGCCAAAGCGCCATCGCAAAGCCGCTCGTCGCGATTTTGCCTGTCGGATAGAGGTCGCCGAGCATTTGCGTCAGATCGAGATGGCGGGTTCTGGCGCCCTTGAAGCCGCTCGCGTCACTGAAGTTCTCCTCCGGGGAGACGCGAATGTTGACGACGCCCAGAAAATCGTCGCCGGCAAAGAAACGCAGGACATCCACCACCTCGCGCCGGTGAACGATATTGGCGCCCATCACGCCGCTGCGGGCAATCAGCACCGCATGGCCGGCGAAGGGTTCGTCGAGCACCTTATAAACATTGTTGAAGAAAACGTAGAGCGCCGTCTCCGGCAATTCGCTTCGCAGCCGTCCGAAATCGACTGCTTCGCTGTTTGCCACCAGCACGACGTGGGAATAGGGTGACAGCAACGCCTTCCACGCCTCCGGCATCAGGACGTTGAAGCCGCCATCTGCGGCGGCGGCACTCTGCGTATCACTGGGGATTGCTTCCATACCGGCTCACATGCACTTTCCAAGGACGATGCGCTCTGCCCGCCTTACTAGCTGTTGCTGAAATAGGCGCGCGTTCGTGCCAGCCGCGTCAGCCCGCCGATGCGCTTTCCCAAATGCGAGAAGAAACCCGCAACTCGACCCGCCATTGACGGCTGCCTACAGAAAGAGGCCCACGGTGTGTTGCTGAGATCCTCGATATAGTGCTTGGCCATCCGCCGGTGCACCCAGGGCACGGTGGCCTGCCACGGCTTTTTCCGGCCGGTGAAATGAAGGATCGCCGGCCGGCCGACGAAGGGCAGCAGGCCCGTCTGCGTGTTCCAGCGCGGACCGAGCACCAGCCAGTCGCCGTCGAAGGTGACATTCAGCGCATCCTGGTCGTTATTCTCGAAAAGATGCGACCGCTCCTCGAAGATCTCCCGTGTCCTGGCAAAAAGCTGCCTCTCCCGGCAGGCCGACCAGTCGAACAGCAGCACGCCGGCATTGAAATAGCGGCCGCCCTCGCGCATGCCGATCTTCCGCTGCCGGGCACCGGCCTTTTCAGGAAAGGCCATGACATAATCGTCGACCGCAGCCAGCGCTTTGCCTTGAAAATTTCTCGTGAAGAGTTCGTCGACCGGCGAAACCGCCAGCACATCCGCGTCGAGATAGAGCAGGCGCTCGATATGATCGGGTATATGCAGATCCATGTAGAGTCGCGCCAATGTCGCGCCCGACCAGCGGCCCCGCGCCTGCAGCGCCGTATCCGGCGTATTGTAGGACAGCACCCTGATCGCCATATCATGCAGCCGCGCGAAATTTCCCACCTCGGCGATCTCGTTCGGCTTGAGGTCGATGCCGAGAAGCAGGAACTCCACGGCAGGACCTGAGAGATTGCGCTTGACGGAAAGCAGGGTGCAGCAGGCGGCAGGCAGCATGTTGACATCCGAACAGACGATCACGGCACTCTGCTGCAAAATCCCGGCCTCCCGAAGCGGCACTTAAACTTGATGCCGGATATCTAGTTGGTTTGATGCCAACCCGCAACCGCAGATCACCCGCCGGACCGTCACTCTGCCGTCACGTTTTGAATCGGATTTCAACGACTTGAGAGGCAAAGCGGAATCAACTCCGCAGCATGTTGAATCGGGATGTGAGCGATAATCGCAGCGCCAGCCCAACGTCGCCGCAAACAAAAAGGCCCGCCGTCGCCGGCAGGCCTTCGATCGGTGTTTTTGAAAACCCGCTTACTTGCAGGCGCCGCAGAAGCGCTGGATGCGGCGGCAGGCTTCCTCGAGCTGCTCTTCCGAAGTCGCATAGGAGATACGGAAGTTCGGGCCGAGGCCGAAGGCCGAACCGTGAACAACGGCGACGCCTTCCGATTCCAGCAGCTCGGAGACGAAATCCTCGTCCGTCTCGATGACCTTGCCGGAGGGCGCGGTCTTGCCAATCAGACCCTTGCACGAGGGATAGACATAGAAGGCGCCTTCCGGCACCGGGCAGACAATACCCTTGGCCTGATTCAGCATCGAAACGACGAGATCGCGACGGCCTTCGAAGATCTTCTTGTTCTCAGGGATGAAGTCCTGCGTGCCGTTCAGCGCTTCGACAGCCGCCCACTGGGCGATCGACGTCGCACCCGAGGTCTGCTGACCCTGGATCATGTCCATGGCCTTGATGAGCTGGATCGGGCCGGCCGCATAGCCGATACGCCAGCCGGTCATCGCATAGGCCTTGGAGACGCCGTTCATCGTCAGCGTGCGGTCGTAAAGCTGCGGCTCGACTTCCACAGGCGTGACGAACTTGAAGTCGCCATAGGTCAGGTGCTCGTACATGTCGTCGGTCAGCACCCAGACCTGCGGATTCTTCATCAGCACATCCGTCAGCGCCTTCAGCTCGTCATGCGTATAGGCGGCCCCCGTCGGGTTGGACGGCGAGTTGAAGATGAACCACTTGGTCTTCGGCGTGATCGCCTTTTCGAGATCGGCCGCCTGAAGCTTGAAGTTATGCTCCTGGGTGGCAGAAACGAAAACCGGCGTGCCGCCGCACAGTGCCACCATCTCAGGATAGGAAACCCAGTAAGGCGCCGGGATGACGACTTCGTCGCCGGGGTTCAGCGTTGCCATGAAGGCGTTGAAGAGGATCTGCTTGCCGCCGGTGCCGACGATGGTCTGCTCCCAGGAATAGTCGAGGCCGTTCTCGCGCTTGAACTTGGCGGCGATCGCCTTGCGCAATTCCGGGATACCGGAAACCGGCGTGTACTTCGTTTCGCCGCGGTTGATCGCGTCGATGGCCGCCTTCTTGATATTATCGGGCGTATCGAAATCCGGCTCACCGGCGCCGAGGCCAATGACGTCACGTCCTTTTGCTTTCAGCTCGCGCGCTTTCTGGGAGACGGCGATGGTGGCTGAAGGCTTCACACGGGAAAGAGCATCGGCAAGGAAAGCCATGATAACGGTCCTAATGGTTGAAACGGGCAGAAAGCCGGGACCGGAGTTCTGCGGTTAGCTCTATGTCCAATGTATGACGGCATTTCAAGCGGAAAGGCGTCATGGTGGCATGATTCTTATTGATCGGTTCGCCGCGCCATCAGCCCGGCATGCCGCCCCCTTGGGAGAGGCTTGCGTCACCTGGTCGAAACGCCAGGCGCAGATCTTGAATCAATCTCTGAAGTCATCCGGATTTATCCCCTGAAATCAGAGGCATCGTCGAATTCGGCCATCGCCACGAATAAGCCGCAACAAATGCCGCGCCACGCCGCAATTCGGTCGCGAGCGCGCCGAGATCGAAGCCGCATCATCCGGCATCCGAAATTGGTTATTGAGGGTATGCCAATGTTTCTGGAAGATGAGTTTGCCATAGGGCGCATTCGTGCGCGCCGAATTTCCGTTTCAGTCCTTGTTGCATTCACTATCTTTGCGGCCTGCATCACCGCGGTGCTGGGACTTGCCTCCGCCGCCCGCGCCGCCGAGACGCCGCAGGCATCCGCTGAGCTCGCAGCACTTGTCCGGCCGAACGACGTCCGCAGCGGCTCGCTGCTCTTTCCGTCGAAGGAGCCGGGCTTCTATGTCGAAGCGCCGCGGCTGAAGAGTGATGTCGCCATCGATGTCTCCGGCCCGATCGCCAGGGTGAAGGTGACGCAACGCTTCCAGAATCCGAGCCAGGGTTGGGTCGAGGGCACCTACGTCTTTCCACTGCCGGACAATTCCGCCGTCGACACCCTGAAAATGCAGATCGGCGAACGCTTCATCGAAGGCCAGATCAAGCCGCGCCAGGAAGCCCGCGAGATCTACGAGCAGGCCAAGGCCGAGGGCAAGAAGACGGCGTTGCTCGAGCAACAGCGGCCGAACATCTTCACCAACCAGGTCGCCAATATCGGTCCCGGCGAAACTATCGTCGTCCAGATCGAGTATCAGCAGATGATCCACCAATCGGGCGGCGAGTTCTCGCTGCACTTCCCGATGGTCGTCGCCCCGCGCTACAATCCGGCGCCGATCGTCCAGACCGTCGAGTTCAACAACGGCGCCGGTTTTGCCACACCGCGAGACCCGGTGGAAAACCGCGACAAGATCGAAGCCCCCGTGCTTGACCCGCGTGAGAACGCCAGGATCAATCCGGTTTCGCTGACCGTCGATCTCAAGGCCGGTTTCCCGCTCGGCGACGTCAAATCCTCCTTCCACGCGGTCGATATCAGCCAGGACGGCGACCAGGCGAGAACGATCAGCCTAAAGGCGGACTCCGTTCCCGCCGACAAGGATTTCGAGCTCACCTGGAAGGCCGCCCCCGGCAAGATGCCGAGTGCCGGCCTCTTCCGTGAAGTGATTGATGGTAAGACCTATCTGCTCGCCTTCGTTACCCCGCCTATTGCCCCCGATACGGCAGCGCCGCCGGCGAAACGCGAGGTGGTCTTCGTCATCGACAATTCCGGCTCCATGTCCGGCCCGTCGATCGAGCAGGCAAGGCAGAGCCTGGCGCTTGCGATCTCCAAGCTGAACGCCGACGACCGCTTCAACGTCATCCGTTTCGACGATACGATGACCGATTATTTCAAGGGTCTCGTCACTGCCACCCCTGACAATCGCGAAAAGGCGATTGCCTATGTCAGAGGCCTGACTGCCGACGGCGGCACGGAAATGCTACCTGCCTTGCAGGCTGCGCTGCGTAACCAGGGACCGGTCGCAACCGGAGCGCTGCGCCAGGTCGTGTTCCTGACGGATGGCGCGATCGGCAACGAACAGCAGCTTTTCCAGGAGATCACCGCAAACCGCGGCGATGCCCGTGTCTTCACCGTCGGCATCGGCTCGGCGCCGAACACCTATTTCATGACCAAGGCCGCCGAAGTCGGCCGCGGCACCTTTACGGCGATCGGCTCGACCGATCAGGTGGCGAGCCGCATGGGCGAGCTTTTCGCCAAGCTGCAGAACCCAGCCATGACCGATATCGCCGCAACCTTCGAAGGCATCGCTGCCGAGGATATCACGCCGAACCCGATGCCGGACCTCTATAGCGGCGAGCCTGTCGTGCTGACCGCGCGACTGCCTGACGATAAGCCCGCCGGCAAGCTGCAGATCTTCGGCAAGACAGGCGAGCAGCCCTGGCGCGTCGAGATAGATATCGCCAATGCCGCCAACGGCAACGGCATTTCCAAGCTCTGGGCGCGGCGCAAGATCGACGATTTCGAGGCGCGCGCCTATGAACGTCAGGATCCGGCCGCGCTCGACAAGGATATCGAGACCGTCGCGCTCGCCCATCACCTCGTCTCCCGCGTCACCAGCCTTGTTGCCGTCGATGTCACCCCGTCTCGCCCGGTCGATCAGCCGCTCGGCTCGACCAAGCTGCCGCTCAACCTGCCGGAAGGTTGGGACTTTGATAAGGTCCTAGGCGAAAACCCTGCCCCTCTTGACGGCGCGGAGCGCCATGGCTCGGCTACGCCGACAGGAAACGCCGGACCGGAGCAGGCTGCGGCCGAAACACAGGAGCTCACCGCGTCGCCTGAGATCGCAAACATGATGGCCGCAGCCCCGACCGCCAAGGCCGCCACCATGATCGCGCAAAAGAGCACGACCGTGAACCTGCCGCAGACGGCGACGCGCGCCGACGAACAGATCATCCGCGGGCTGACCATGTTGCTCCTCGCGCTGATGGCGGCAAGCGGCCTGGCCGTCTGGCGGCGGCGCCTCAAGGGCATTATTGCCGTCGGAGCCAAACGAAATGGTCTCTAGGCTCTCTGCAAGCCAGAATGAGGAAGCGGCCGAATTCGAGCCGCTTCCGACCTATCTGGAACTCGCCATGGCCGCCGCCACGGCCTATGACCGACCGAAGATGCGCCAGAAGAAGGGCTTCTTCCTCTGGCGCCTTTCCTCGATCGAAAAAGCAATCGCCTTTGCCATCGCCGGCCTTGCCCTCTATGGCTTGGCGCTGATCGGCGACGGCTTCCTGCTGAAGGCGAAGGCGGAGCTTTCCCAGGTGCTGCTGAAACGCGCCTTCGCCGCCGAATTACGGGGCGAAGAAACAAAACCCTGGCCCTGGGCGGATTTCACCACCGAGGCCAAGGTACGCGCCCCGCGCCTCGGCAAGGAGGCGATCGTGCTCTCCGGCGCCTCCGGCGAAGCTCTCGCCTTCGGTCCGGCCTGGCTCGTCAACACGCCACAGCCCGGAGAGGAAGGCGCCTCCGTGATTGCTGCCCATCGCGACACGCATTTCCGCTGGCTGCAATATATAAGGCCCGGCGATACGATTGAAGTCACGCGCCGCGACGGCAAACTATTGACCTTCAAGGCCGGCGAGGGCCGCATCGCCCCGTGGGATGCAAGCGGCATCGATCCCTCCTCCGATGGCCGCCACCTGGTGCTGACCACCTGCTGGCCCTTCGACGCGACGGAACGCGGGCCGTTGCGCTACATCCTCGAGGCGGAATTGGTCGATGGCTAGAGCGCCGTGCGTCCTCTTGGACGCGCAAAGGACGCTCTACCTCTTTTGAATCTGCGCGACGGGATCGGTTCAACCGGTAAACACAAAGCCGTTATTGCAGGTCGAATGAGGGTTGAAGCCCTCCCCTGCCCGCTCCACGTTCAGCCTGGAGAGACGACGGGGAAGCACGATGAAGAGAATGTCCGCCTTCCATTTTGCCGCAGCGCTGGTCCTGTTCGGCACCGTATCGGCGGATGCAGCTGATACTGTCAACACGCAGGATCTCGCGGTGCGGGTCGACAAGCTCGCCGACGGCCTCCAACATCCCTGGGCGGTCGAGGTCATGCCCGACGGCGCCTATCTCGTCACCGAGCGGCCGGGCCGCATGCGCATCGTCCGCGACGGCAAGCTCTCCGACCCGATCGGCGGCGTGCCTAAGGTCAGCGCCCGTGGCCAGGGTGGCCTGATGGACGTGGCGCTCGCACCGGACTTTGCGACGAGCCGCAAGCTCTATTTCACCGCCGCCATCGCCAACAGCCGGGGCTCCGGCACCGAAGCCTTCAGCGCCACGCTTTCAAATGACGAAAGGACGCTTCACGCCGTGACGCCTGTTTTCACCATGCAGCGCTTCACGTCAGGCAATATCCAGTACGGCTCGCGCATCGCGATTGCCCGTGACGGCTCGCTGTTCATCAGCGTCGGCGACCGCGGCGACCGCGACCGCTCGCAAGACTGGCAGGACGATGCCGGCTCGATCATCCACATCAATGCCGACGGCAGCATCCCTGCCGACAATCCGTTCAAAGACGGCGCCAAGGCGCTGCCGGAAATCTGGTCGAAAGGTCACCGCAACCCGCAGGGCATCACCTTCGACGCCAAGGATGGCAAGCTCTATACCGTCGAGCACGGCGCGCGCGGCGGCGACGAGATCAACCAGCCCGAGGCCGGCAAGAATTACGGCTGGCCTGTTATCACCTATGGCCGCGATTATTCGGGCGCAGAGATCGGTGAAGGCACGGCCAAGGAAGGGCTGGAACAGCCGCTGCATTATTGGGATCCTTCGATCGCACCCGGCGCGCTCGTCGTCTATCGCGGCGCCATGTTCCCGGAATGGGACGGCAATTTCATCGTCGCGGCGCTGAAGTTCCAGCTGCTCTCGCGGATGCAGCGCGACGACGGCGGCGCCTTCGTCACCGAAGAGCGTCTGTTCGAGGGCGAATACGGCCGCATCCGCGACGTCGTCGTCGCACCCGACGGCGCCCTGCTGATGGTGACGGACGAGGACAACGGCGCGCTGCTCAGGATCTCCAGAGCGCAGGCCCGCAACGGCTGAGACGTCACAACGCGCCGCGCAATTCTTTGCGGATGACGAATTTCAACCCGGACCAGATTTCGTCGACGGCGCAGACCTTGATGTCGACGAGGCCCATCGGAAGCAGAACCTCCCGCAGCACGTCCTCGGTGATATCAGTCGGCACCCTCGAGCTCTTCTTCGGCCATGATATCCAGACCATCCCGTCCGGCCTCAGGACACGGAAAAGCGCGGGCGCAATGGCGTCCAGCGCCGCACGTTCTGTCGTAAACAGATGCACATAGTCGAATACGCGTCCGGGCGTCTCCGGAAGTGCCCGAACGACCGAAGCAAAACCGTCGAAACCATTGATGTCGCCGATCGTTTCGGGAATGCCGAGAAGAGCGGCTGACTGCCCCTGTGCAAGGCCGAGTTTCCTGACGAGCGGCGTGCCGGAATAGCCGACCACCCTGGGCGCGGCCACGTCGCCGGCCGGCTTCCGTTCTTCGCCTCGCATGCCTTCACCTCCGTCAACCGGCACGAAGTCTTCACCCTTGCCGAAAGGAAACGCAACTGCTAACCGCTTGCGCACATCTCCCTTCCCCATCGAGGACGACATGACGCGCGTTCAGGCGAACCTCCTCCTATTGCTTGCAGCCGGCATTTGGGGCGGCGGCTTCGTCGCGCAGTCGACGGCGATGAAGGCGATCGGCCCTTTCTGGTTCATCGGCCTGCGTTTTGCCGTCGCCACGCTGGCCGTGCTGCCCTTCGTCCTTTTCGAAGCGCGCAAGGCAAAGGAGAAGACCAGCGCACGCCATGCGAAGCTCTATATCCTGATCGGCCTTGCCCTTTTCGGCGGCGCGGCCACACAACAGGTCGGCCTGCATACGACGACGGTGACGAATTCCAGCTTCATCACCGGCCTCTATGTGGTCTTCGTGCCGCTGATCGCCGTGTTCTTCCTGCGCCGTGCCCCGCATTGGGTCATCTGGCCGGGCGCGCTGATGGCGGTCACCGGCATCTATCTTCTGTCCGGCGGCCATCTCTCGGCACTGACCCCAGGCGATCTGCTGACCGTCGTCTGCGCCGTCTTCTGGGCGATCCAGATCACCCTTGCCGGCACGACCGTTTCGGAGACCGGAAGGCCGCTCGCGCTCTCCGCGGTGCAATTCGCCGTCACCGCAGTCTGTGCGCTGGCCGTTGCCGCAGCTGTCGAACCGGTCAGCCTTTCGGCGATACGGGCCGCGGCGCCGGAGATCCTTTATGTCGGTATCTTCTCCTCGGGCGTGGCTTTCGTCCTGCAGGTGATCGGCCAGCGCTACACGACGCCCTCGCAGGCCGCGATCTTCCTTTCTTCCGAAGCACTCTTTGGCGCCTCACTCGCTGCCCTGCTGCTCGGCGAGACGATGCCGGTAACAGGCTATGCAGGTTGCGCGCTAATGTTTATCGCTATGCTTGTAGTCGAACTCGTGCCGGGACTGACCCGCCGGCGCTTGCCAGCCGCGTGAACACGCGTCCAAATATGGGTGAGTCACGCATCGGAAAAAAAATTCATTTGCCGCGAGAGACGCGTTCACGTTGCATTTTTGGGAAAATCTGCTCGGAACTTATATTGCAGACGATATAAAACGTTAATCATTCCCTATCAGCGAAGGAAATTTTGCGTTTTTTCGCAAATTGGATGTCGGCAGGGGTGTGCCCGGAACGACACGTTAAAAAACTTTTGCTTGCCAAAATCCTTTAAACGCAGCACTCTCAGCGCGTTCGGGCATTTTGCGAGCATGGGAAGTCCTTAAGTATTTGCGCGCCGGGAACGCTAATATTCCGGTCAGCCGGTTCCGAAAATGGCGGGCGAAAGTCCTGCCTGGAACAGGCCGAGGTAGAGGGGACCTTTTTCTCACATTTCAAGAATTGCCTGCCAACACCTCCCCGCAAGGAGGCAATGCTATGATGCTGCCCGTGTGGATGGCGGGCAGAGAGAAAAGGACCTGAGGCATGGCAGAGACTGGCACTGTAAAATTCTTCAATACCGACAAAGGCTTCGGCTTCATCAAGCCGGACCGGGGCGGCGCCGATATCTTCGTTCACATTTCTGCCGTTCAGGCCTCCGGCCTGGCCGGTCTGACGGAAAACCAGAAGGTAAGCTTCGACACGGAGCCGGATCGCCGCGGCAAGGGCCCGAAAGCCGTCAATCTGCAGATTGCGGGCTGAACCCTTAACAAGGCTGGCGAGTTCGAGTTGAAGCCCGGCAGCAATGCCGGGTTTTGTCGTTCAGCCTTCGTTCAGCTACAAATCTGTACTTCTCTCATCATCGAGAAAGGGGCCGGCGTTCGGTTCCCGGGATTAGGATTTATGCTTATGAACAGGCTCGCCAAGACCATTCTGATGACGGCAACCGCTGCCGCACTCACGCTTTCCGCCATCGGTGAAGCGTCGGCCCGCGACCGCCACTGGCGCCACGGCAATCACGGCAACAACGATGCGTGGGTCGGCGGCGCCGTCGGCCTTGCCACCGGCCTGATCGTCGGTTCGGCCATCGCAAACGCCAATAACGGTCCGGTCTACGAAGAACGCCGCTACATCGACCCGGCCTACGAGCCGGATTATTACGAGCCCGCCCCGGTCTATCGCGCGCCCCGCCGCGTCTATGTCGATCAGCCGCAATATTACGCGCCGGTCCGCACGGCGGTGGAGCCCTGGTCGCCGCAATGGGAGCGTTACTGCTCTTACCGCTACCGCTCCTTCGATCCGCGCAGCGGCACCTATGTCGGCAATGACGGCCGCAGCCACTTCTGCACCGCCGGCTGAATCGTCGAATATCCCTGATGCAAAGCGCCGCTTTTCAGCGGCGCTTTTGTTTTGCCTGCGTCAGCCGGTCTTCTTTTCCCAGGGCATGGGCTCGGCCTCAGCATCAAAATCGGTCGAGACACTCACGGTGCGCCACATCCGATCGGCTTCGATACGCGCGGCATCCGCCTTTTCGACATTGCGTACCGCATCGCTGCCAAGCAGCAGCCGGAACGGCGGCTCGTCGAGACCGGCGATGTGGATGACCACTGCCGCCGCTCTGGCAGGATCGCCGGGCTGGCGACCATCGTACTCACGCTGGAAACGCACCGTAGCGCCGACCGTGTCCGCATAGTCCCGCCGCCCTTCGGCAAGCACCGTCGAGGAGCCGGCGAAATCGGTCCTGAAGCCGCCGGGCTCGATCACCGTCACCCTGATGCCGAACGGCGCGACCTCCTTCGACAGCACCTCGGAAAAGCCCTCGACACCGAATTTTGCCGCCGAATAGGCGCCGCGCCCGGCAGGTCCGATCCGGCCGCCGACCGATGAGAACTGGATGATGTGCCCCGCCCCCTGCCCGCGCATCAGGGCGATGACCGCCTTGGTCATGATGATGGTGCCGAAGAGGTTGGTCTCGATCTGGGCGCGGAAATCGGCAAGACTGGTATCCTCGATCGAGCCGACATTGCCGTAGCCGGCATTGTTGACGAGCACGTCGATGCGCCCGAACCTCTTCACACCAGCCTCGACTGCTGCCGCTGCCGCCACCTCGTCGGTCACGTCAAGCGCCAGCGTCAGGACCTGATCGCCATACCGCTCGGAAAGATCGGCAAGCTGGCCGGGATCGCGCGCAGTTGCCACCAAATTGTCGCCGGAGGCCAAAACCGCCTCGGCCAGCGCCCGGCCAAGACCGCGCGAACTCCCTGTTATCAACCAGACTCTGAACATCGGAAACCCTCCTGCTTTGGTTCCCGGCTCATGTATGGTCTATTGTATCCAATCGAAAGAAGGTACCCGGACGATCTATACACACCTTGAGGTAACTGACTTGACCAGTGACATCTTCGATTTCTGCAGCAGTATGACGGACGAACAGGATGGGCGGGCCCGTGAACTGATCGAGCGGGCGGCGGCGAAATGGCCGCTGCGCATCCTGCACGTACTCTCCGATGCCGGCGCACCCCTGCGCTTCTCACGCCTTATGGAGAGGGTCGAGGGCATCAGCCAGAAAGTGCTGACGCAGACGCTGCGCACCCTCGAAAGAGATGGCCTCATCATCCGCACGCTCTATCCCGAAGTGCCGCCGCGCGTCGAATATGAGTTGACGCCGCTCGGACGCGACCTCCTCATGCAAGTCGTCACGCTCTGGCGCTGGATCGTCGAACACCTGGATGATTTCGATGCGCGCAAAGCCGTGAAGCTGACGGCCGCCGGCGTCTAAAGCGCGTCGCAATCTTTCAGATTCGCTCCGTACGCTTTGGGTCTCTATTTTTCCGCATGTCGTTATCGCAAAACCGCTGCACATTTTTGTGCGACATGCCTTCAAGCCGGAATGCGGATCGTTGCCCTCAGTCCGCCGAGCGGGCTATCGCTGAGCGTGACATTGCCGCCGTGGCTGCGGGCGATGTCGCGGGCGATCGCAAGGCCGAGGCCGGTGCCCGACGCATCCAGGTTGCGCGCCGTATCCAGCCGGAAGAATGGCTTGAACACGTCCTCGCGGTTCTTCTCAGGAATGCCCGGCCCATCATCGTCGAAGACGACGGTCAGCCATTTGGCGTTGTGCTTGGCTTCGATGTCGAGCCTATTGGCATAACGCCGCGCATTCGAGGCCAGGTTGGTGACGAGCCGCATGAAAGCGTTCGGCCTGACGGATATGTCGTCATCGCCTTCGATGGAATAGCTGAATTTTTTGCCGTGCAGGGCGAAATCGGATTCCAGCTTCGCGAAGATCTCACTGAGTTTCAGCTCGCCGACATCCTCTTCGACCTCGCCGCGTGCAAAGGCCATGTAGGCCTCCAGCATGGTTTGCATGTCGTTGACGTCATCGTTCAGCCCATGCAGGTCGGGATTGTCGCCAGCCAGCGCCAGTTGCAGCTTGAAGCGGGTGAGGATGGTGCGCAGGTCATGGCTGACGCCGGAGAGCATCGCGGTGCGCTGTTCGATCTGCCGTTCGATTCGCTCCCGCATCAGAATGAAGGCAAGACCGGCGCGCCTGACCTCGTCGGCGCCGCGCGGATAGAAATTATCGGGCTTCTGCCCCTTACCGAAGCTTTCGGCCGCGCGCGCCAAGGTCAGGATCGGTCGGATCTGCCCGCGCAGGAAGAGGATCGAGATGCCGATCAGCACCAGCGAGGTGCCAACCATCCAAACGATGAAGATATGGGTGTTCGACGCATAGGTCTGACTGCGTTTGGTTAGCACCCGCAGGATCTTGTTGTCGAGTTTGATGCGGATCTCGACGAGGTTTGAATTGCCGACCGTGTCGATCCAGAAAGGCCGGTGGATCTCG
The DNA here is from genome assembly GCF_002008365.1 of Rhizobium leguminosarum bv. viciae USDA 2370. GTDB lineage: Bacteria > Pseudomonadota > Alphaproteobacteria > Rhizobiales > Rhizobiaceae > Rhizobium > Rhizobium leguminosarum. The sequence continues at coordinate 453,603 of NZ_MRDL01000036.1, read as the reverse complement.
TCGGTGATCTCGTCGCTGAGGATGCCATCGAGAATCGAGAAGAAAGGCTTGACGCGCGGCGGCGGCAAATCGCCGTCCGGCTCGATCGAGATCTGCAGGCTGAGCTGGTCGCGGGCGATGCGGATGATCTCGCTATAGTCCGAGTTCTGCGGATAGGTCTCGATGATTTCGATGATGGCGGCGATGTCACGGGTGACGGCAAGCGACAGCCGCTCCGTCACCATTTGCCAGTGGCGCTCCATGAACACGGCGGCGACGACGGATTGCAAGAGCACCATCGGAATGATGATGATCAGCAGCGAGCGCGCGTAAAGTCCGGTCGGCAGCCGGCGGCGCAGCCACCGGACGATCCAGCGCCAGCCCGGCGCAGAAGTGCGGTCTTCCCGCCGCAAGCTGTCGATCGTCACCATCAGCGCCGGTCCCGAACCTTGAGTTTAGTCGATGCTCAGCCTGTATCCGATGCCGCGCACGGTCTGCAGCCAGACGGGATTGGCGGGATCATCCTCGATCTTACGCCGCAGCCGGTTGATCTGCACGTCGATCGTCCGCTCGCCGACTTCGGTATCGTTGCCGATCAGTTCATGGCGGGGGATCGTGTCGCCGGCGCGCCGTGCAAAGAGCAGCATGATCTCCTGCTCGCGGTCGGTGAGCCGGATCACCTCGCTGGCTTTCTTCAGCTCCTTGCGGGTCAGCGAGAAGGTGTAGGGGCCGAACATCACTTGTTCGATCTTCGGTCCCTCGCCGCCGGCGTTGCGGCGCAGGATGTTGTTGATGCGCAGCACCAGTTCGCGCGGGTCGAAGGGCTTGGAAAGATAGTCGTCGGCGCCCGCCTCGAGGCCTTCAATGCGGTTGCCCGATTCTGCCAGCGCCGTCAGCATGATGATCGGGACGTTCTTGATGGCGCGAAGCCCGCGGGTGACGTCGATGCCGGATTCGCCCGGCATCATCACATCCATGATGATCAGGTCGAAATCGAGACCCGCAAGCTTGCGCTGCGCCTCGGCGCCGTCGGCGGCGACGGTGACGCGGAAGCCGTTCTCGGCGAGATAACGATTGAGCAGCGCGCGGATACGGGAGTCGTCATCGACCACCAGCAAATGCGCCGCATCGTCGGAAATACCTGTCTTGACCGCCATTCAATCCGCCCTCTGTCTGTCCCGCATGCCGCTGAGGAAAGCTTTTACGCCCTCCCGCACCTCCGCAGAAGCCCCTTCGAATGCCCGCTCAATGCGGCGCGATTGCGGCTCGGCAAGGGCAAGCGCCAGCTCTCGTCCCGATTGTGTCGGATAAAGCTTGCGCTGCCGCCGGTCCTCGGGACCTGCCACCTGGCGAATATAGCCTGAATCGATCAGCTGTTTCAGCACCCTTGCGAGGCTCTGCTTGGTGATCTTCAAGGTATCGAGAAGATCAGCCACCGTCATGCCGGGATTGCGGTTGACGAAATGCACGACGCGATGGTGCGCCCGGCCGAAGCCGCTCTTTTCGAGGATGGCATCCGGATCGGAAACGAAGTCGCGATAGGCGAAGAAGAACAGCTCGATGATCTCGAAATCGATGATATCAGTATCTTCCATCGGCGTGCCCAGCGGCTCTGGCTTGCCTGCTTTCGGGCCGGTCTGTCGTGACACTCGGCATTCCTTTCTCGTTCCGCGCGCTGCGGGAAACTTTCGCGAAGATATGTCAGCTTTATTGACATAAATTTGGCTGTTAGCTTCCGCGAACTCTGCGGGAGGCCCGCACGGTCTCCTCATTTCCCTGGCACTTCCTGGAAACTAAGGCCCGTCTGGCACTCCGACGCAACACGCGATTTCCCCTTGCGTCTGTGGATAAGACGTAATGGGGACAACAATCAACAGGCATGGCGCGTGAAGCGCCGGAGGAGTTAGGGATGCGCCGGTCGCTTCGGCGACCTGGCCGCGATAATCGAGCACCATAGCATCGGCGTGGCCTAGGCTGCAAAACGCCGCAGCATCGAGGTAATCGAACGCGCGATCCTGCCGGAGGAACTCCCCGGCTTTAGCGAGTGCTTCCTCACCGGTTCGGCTGCGGAAGTGACCCCGGTTTCCGAAACCGGCCCGTACCGCTTCACGCCGTCGACGATCTCCGAAATGAACGATTACATGAAGGAAGTCTATCCGGCGGTGATCGCCGCCGAATAAGACCCTCAGGAAATCGGCCGGCTACTGCATAATTCCTTAAATCGAAATCGATTTAAGGATAAAATTATGCAGCAATTTAAAGTGCTACAGCGTTCTTTGCGCGTCTCAAAAGACGCGCGGCGCTGGAGATAAACGCCTGCCGGGCCTTTTTACCTGTGCGCCCGTGCCATGACCAGTCCGGCGAGCGTCGAGAGAATGCCGCCGCCGATCAGGCCGCCGATGCCGTCGGCGATCAGGCCGGTCATAGCCGCTTCCCCACCGACCATGCTGAGCAGCATACCGCCGGCAACGCCGCCGATCGCACCTGCGATCGTACGGGCGACGACGTTGATCGCCTGCTGCTTCAAAGCGGCGCTCGCGGCGTTGCCGCCGATTGCACCGGCAATCAATTGTGTGATGAGCGGAAGTAGGGCTTCCATGATTTCCTCCTCTGGCGATCTCCCCGATCGCCCTGCTACGCCGATCTTTGGCGTATTAGTATTTTATCATATTTCGGAGGAAAGCGTTAAGAAAAATCAACCGATGCGGGATTAAGGCAGGGAGAAGCGCCCCGGAACGAGGCGGTCCGACGTCCGCCTCGCCTCAGTTTCTGTCGATCACGTCATTGATAGACGTAGACGATCCGGCGCGTACCGGGATCGACCAGCACCGGCCGATCGTTGATCCTCGTATAGCGGTACTCGTAGTCCGGAATCGTCTGGAAGGTAACGTCTGCAGGCACTTCCGCGCCGACGACGACATCGCCGCCAAGCTGCACCGTCTCACCCGGATTGGTGTCGATGTAGGTGCGGACCGTCTCCGGCGGGGTGATAGTCTCGACCGACCCGACGGGGCCGAGCAACTCGTCGCCCGGCGCCGGCTGTGGCTCGGCCGGAACGACACTCGCGGTCGACTCGTAGGTCACGCTGGGAACGCCGATCTCGGTGCGGTGCTGCTCGACGATGACTGAGCTGCCGCCGTGATCGACCTGCAGATAATCGGCATAGACCCAGCCGCGCATGCCGTTGACGTCGACACGGCACCAGCGGCTGCCTTCGATGCAGCCGTCGAGGACTGCGGTGGAGCCGCGGGTGGCAAGACCGACCGAGGGATATTGTGGGCCGGGGCCAGCACGGACGTTGAGATCGTTGACCGTCGTCGCCATCATCTCCGCCTGCGCAAGACCGGCGCTAGCCATCAGCACCGCGCCTGCCAGCAGAATGTTTCTCTTCAAGGTCATGTGAGCGTCTCCTTGGTTTCGATGGGCTGACAACGCACGGGGTTCCACGATGTTCCCCTGTGCTCCGCCGAGCGAAACACTACCTGCGGGAGATTTCATGCAAATATTTGGAAGAATTGAGAGAAAAACGATTTTATCACCCTGCGACGATGGCAAAGAGGGGCATAAATTCTTGTTGCAGTCCGTCTTTTTACCGTGAGGCACACCGCCCATGGCACAAGATTCCGGCTGTCCTTGCCGCGGTTTCGGATTATACCCAAAGCAGCAGAGACACCAAGCGAGGCACTTATGGACATGCTCCAGGCCGGCATCATTCCGGTGACACCCTTCCAGCAAAACTGCACGATCTTCTTCGATCCCGATACCAAGGAAGGCGTCGTCGTCGATCCCGGCGGCGACGTGCCGCTCATCCTGCAGGCGATCGCCCAGAACGGTCTGACCATCAAGGAAATCTGGCTGACACACGGTCATCTCGACCATGCCGGCGGCGCCGGTGAACTGAAGGAAACTCTCGGCATCGACGTGGTTGGCCCGCATCAGGACGACCTGCCACTGCTGCAGCGGATCGAGACCCAGGCCGCGAAATACGGCATATCAGGATTGCGTAACGTCGTGCCCGACCGCTGGCTGAAAGACGGCGACAAGATCTCTTTCGGCGCCCATGAATTCGAGGTCTATCACACGCCCGGCCATGCCCCCGGCCACGTCATCTATTTCAACCGTGCGCAGAATTTCGCCCATCTCGGCGATGTCCTCTTCAACGGCTCGATCGGCCGCACCGACCTGCCGGGCGGCGATCATCAGCAGCTTCTCGATTCGATCCGCGACAAGGTGTTGCCGCTGGGCGACGATGTCGGCTTCATCTGCGGCCACGGCCCGGGCAGCCGCATCGGCGACGAGCGGCGCAGCAATCCGTTTCTGCGGGAGATCAGACCTCGGGGAGTATCCGATGGCGGCACATCAGGCGAAGCCCCGAACATCTAATGCATGTCGCCCAAAAGCGGGCAGCGGTTTTGGGATAACGACTTGCATAAATCCGATTCGACGCGACGCGCTTTAAGTGTGAGCTTGAGCTCACATCATCTTTCGGCCGTTCGGGACCGGCTGTTCGACGGCAGCAAGCACGATCGCGCCGTTCTCGTCCTCGAATCCCAGCGTCAGCACTTCCGAGCGGAATGGCCCGATCTGGCGCGGCGGAAAGTTGACGACGCCGAGCACCTGCCGGCCCAGCAGGCTTTCCGGCGTATAATGCACAGTGATCTGCGCTGAGGATTTTTTGGTGCCGATATCAGGGCCGAAATCGATCACCAGCTTGATCGCCGGCTTGCGCGCTTCCGGAAAGGGACTGGCCTCGATGATCGTGCCGACGCGAATGTCGACACGCTCGAAATCGGCGTAGGTGATCTCATCGGCCATATGGTCTCCGTCAGCCGGCCAGTTCCTCGGCCCGCTTGCGCGCCGCCGCGAGTGCTGCGTCGAACAAGGGCTGCATGCCGTCTTCGGCCATCAGTACGGCCAGCGCCGCCGCCGTCGTGCCACCGGGAGAGGTTACATTCTCCCGCAGCCGCGAAGCGTCGTCGGGGGACTGGTGCATGAGTTCACCAGCCCCCGCGACTGTTTCCCGCGCAAGACGCATGGCGAGGTCCGCCTGCAGACCGAGTTTACGGCCTGCCTCCGCCATACATTCGACGAGATAGAATACATAAGCCGGGCCGCTGCCCGAAAGCGCCGTCACGGCATCGATATCGGCTTCCGCGGGCACCCATTCGACTGGGCCCGAGACGCGCAGAAGGGAATGGACGCGTTCGCGCTGCCGATCGCTGACCCTTGAATTGGCAAAGGCGCCGGTGACGCCACGCCCGACCATGGCCGGCGTGTTCGGCATGGCCCGCACCATGGCGGCCTTGCCGAGATGTTTCTCGAGGAAACCGAGCGTCTTGCCGGCCGCGACCGAGACGACGACCGTGTCAGGCCCGACGGCGCTCTTCACCGCCGGCAGCACCGTCTCCATCACCTGCGGCTTGACCGCCAGGAACAGCACGCTTGCCTTCAAATCCGTGGGAAGCGCGGTCAGATGGGTGGCGCCAGCCTCGTTGATCGTCGCCAGCATCGCCGGCGACGGACCGGGATCGACGACAATGACGGCCGAGCCCGGAACGCCGCTCTTCAGCCAGCCGGAGAGCATCGCCCCGCCCATATTTCCGGCGCCGATCAGTACGACGGGATGTGTCGAGGAGAAAGCCTTCGTCGGCATCTCAAGCCTCGCCGACCGTTTCAAACAGCACGGCTTCCATCGCCTTCGTCGCTTCCATGCCGGACCAGACGACGAACTGGAATGCCTGGAAATAGGCCTCGCAGGTATCAAGCGCACTGGAAAGCAGCACCTCAACCTGGCGATTGGTAGGCTCCGCACCGCCGGCAAGCAGCAGAGATTGGCGGAAAATGACGACATCTTCCTGGCGCCAGAGATCGAAATGACCCATCAGCACCTGCCCGTTGATCGCCGAGAGCAGCTTGACCACCTCGTTGACCCTGATGTCGGGAACTTTGATATCGAAGGCGCAGCCAAGATGCAGCGCCTCGAATTCCTCCATCCAGGAGAAGGAGACGTGGTAGTCCGTCCAGCGCCCCTCGACCGTCATCGCGATCTCGTCCTCGCCGGACCGTTCGAACGACCAGTCGTTGTTGGAGGCAACGTACTCGATCATGTCGACCGGGTTCGACTGACGCTCGACTTCCAATTCCATCAGGTTCATGCAGCACCTTCTTGACCGGAACGAATGCGACCTAACTTGGTGTACGAACACAAGAAAGACACACGCAAATACCGGAAACCACCACTCGGATGATCGTTGAACCGCTGCCAGACTTAACGCAGATAACCTGCCCGGAGCTTACCAAGTCGCTTCGAATCATCATTTAAAATCAGTGTATAGCGCCCCTTGCCCCCTGCCAGCCCCCCGAACGGAAAATAGGACCGGCCACTGTGGAAAGGCTCTTCGAAATTCAATTCAGAAGGGAGAATAAGCGACTCTGCGAATTGGCTTTTTTGGCAGTGTCCACAGGTGGAAAACTCACCTGGTTTTTTTACGGAAGATGCGGCGTGTGGCATGAAGGCAACGCCGCATCTGTGTCGTACTAGGATTTAAGCGCCCTCGCCGGCAAGCTTTGCCTCGAGTGCTGCGATGCGGGCGGCAAGCGCCTCATTCTCGTCGCGTGCCTTGATCGCCATCTCGCGCACAGCCTCGAACTCCTCGCGCTTGACGATGTCCATGCTGTTCAGCCAACGCTCGGCTTGGGCGTTGAAGGCGGTTTCGATCTCCTTGCGGACGCCCTGGGCGGCACCGGCCGCATCGGTCATCAGCTTGGCGAATTCGTCCATGATGCGGTTCGTTCCGGTCGTCATGGCGGTTTTCTCCCTTCGCATGAGGTGAATTCAGCCCTTCAGGGCTTCAAGAGTTGAGGTAGGGCTTCACCATCGACGATGCAAGCGCTTTGCACGGGATAAGCTTGCCGGAACCGGCCGGGAACGAGCCATCACGAACAATGGACTTGACCGTCCGGGATCGCAGCGGCATGTTCCGCGCAACTCAACAGGTGGAAAACCTTGCCGATAACAGCCGATCTCCTTGCCATCATGCCTTTCCCGGATATCGATCCGATCGCCTTTTCGATCGGTCCGCTGGCGATTCACTGGTACGGCCTCGCTTACGTCGCCGGCATCCTGCTCGGCTGGGCCTATGCGCGCCGCCTCGCCGCCAATGAAAGTCTCTGGCCCGTCAACGTCTCGCCGATATCAAGGACGCAGCTCGATGATTTCATCGTCTGGGCAGCGCTTGGCGTCGTCCTCGGCGGCCGTCTCGGCTATATTTTCTTCTATGATCTCCCTGCCGTCCTGCGCAGTCCCGTCCGTGCGCTCGAGATCTGGAACGGTGGCATGTCCTTCCATGGCGGCCTGACCGGCACGACGATCGCCATGATCCTCTTTGCCCGCCGCAACGCCATCCCGATCTGGAGCCTGTTCGACATCGTCGCCACCGTCGTTCCCTTCGGCCTGTTTTTCGGCCGCATCGCCAATTTCATCAATGGCGAGCTCTGGGGCCGGTTGACCGACGTGCCCTGGGCCGTGGTCTTCCCGACTGGCGGCCCGTTCGCCCGCCATCCGAGCCAGCTTTACGAAGCCGGCCTCGAAGGCATCGTTCTGCTCCTGGTGCTGGCCGCCTTGGTCTACGGCATGCGCGCGCTGAAAAGCCCCGGCTTCATTACAGGCGTCTTCGTTTGCGGTTATGCGCTGTCGCGCATCTTCGTCGAATTCTTCCGCGAGCCTGACGCCCAGCTCGGTTATCTCCTCGGCACGAACTGGCTGACCATGGGCATGGTGCTCTCCTCCCCGATGATCCTGCTCGGCCTCTGGGCGATGCTGCGGGCCCGCCGCCAGGCTGCGCTGCAGCTCTGAAAACGGCAGGACGCGCGACATGACCACCGCTCTAGGCGAAAAGATCAAGGCGATCATCCAGGCCAACGGCCCGATCAGCGTCACCGATTATTTCTCGCTCTGCCTCGCAGACCCCGAACACGGCTATTACCGCACCCGCGAGCCCTTCGGGCGTTCCGGTGATTTCGTCACCGCGCCCGAGGTCAGCCAGATCTTCGGCGAGATGATCGGCGTCTTCATCGTCCATGCATGGCAGCGCCACGGCACACCGACGGACGTCCGCCTCGTCGAGATCGGCCCCGGCCGCGGCACCATGATGGCCGACATGCTGCGCGTCATCTCCCGCATCGCTCCACCGCTTTTCGACGCCATGACCGTGCATCTCGTCGAAACCAGCGAGCGCCTGCGCGACGTCCAGAGCCAGACGCTCGAACACCACGGCGAGAAGATCACTTGGCACGATGGCTTCGATGAAGTACCGCCCGGCTTCACGCTGATTGCCGCCAACGAACTCTTCGATGCCATCCCCATCCGCCAGTTCGTTCGCATGCCGACGGGTTTCCGCGAGCGCATGGTCGGCATCGACGCCGATGGCGAGCTGACCTTTGCCGCCGGCGTCGCCGGCATCGACCCCACCTTGCTGCCCGAACCGGTGCAGGACGTGCCGGTCGGCACGCTCTTCGAGATCTCGCCTGCCCGCCAGGCGGTGATGATGGCGATCTGCGAGCGGCTGCGCGCCTTCGGCGGCACGGCGCTTACGATCGACTACGGCCATCTCGTCACCGGCTTCGGCGATACGCTGCAGGCCGTGCGCATGCATGAATTCGACCCGCCGCTCGCCCATCCAGGTGAAGCCGATCTGACGAGTCATGTCGACTTCCAGCAACTCGCCGAAACGGCGCTTGCGGCCGGCCTCCATCTGAACGGCGCCCTGCATCAGGGTGATTTTCTGACCGGTCTCGGCATCCTCGAGCGCGCAACCGCCCTCAGCCGCGATCGCGAGCTGCAAACCCAGCAGGTCATCCAGACGGCGGTCGAAAGGCTCGCCGGCGCCGGTGAAGGCCGGATGGGCGAACTCTTCAAGGTGATGGCGGTCTCCTACCCCGCCATCGATCTCATGCCCTTTCGTCCGGTGGATTGACAGGGCGCACGCGGCTGGTTCAACATCCGCCCGAAACAAGAACTTGAAGCGCGCCGCATATGCGATGCGCTTGGGATCATGACAAACCCCTCGAAAACCCCGGAATCACAGATGCAGGACGCGGCCTCTCCCGCACCGATCGAAAGCGCGCTGCTGAACCAGGCGGCGGGCAGCACGATCCGGCACGGTTATTTCACTCGGGCCGGCGGCGTTTCCGAAGGGCTTTATCGCGGCCTCAATGTCGGCCTCGGCTCCAGCGACGAACGCGACAAGGTCCTGGAAAATCGCCGTCGCGTCGCCGCCTGGTTCGGCTTGCCGGTCGAGCGGCTGGCAACCGTGCATCAGGTCCATTCCCCCGATGTCGTGACGATCGGCGCCGATTATGACGGCATCCGCCCCGACGCCGATGCGATGGTAACGGCAGCCCCTGGTATTGTGCTTGGCGTGCTTGCCGCCGATTGCGGACCGATCCTGTTTGCTGACCCGGACAATCGCGTCATCGGCGCCGCTCATGCCGGCTGGAAGGGCGCATTGACGGGCGTGCTCGAAAATACCGTCGCCGCCATGGAGGCGCTGGGTGCGGACCGCGGCAGCATCGTCGCCTGCCTCGGCCCCTCGATCAGCCAGGCAAGTTATGAGGTCGGTCCCGAATTCGTCGAGCGTTTCGTCGCCGAAAACCCGGACGACGAGCGCTTTTTCGTGCCTTCCGCAACGCCCGGCCACGCCATGTTCGACCTGCCGGCGCTGACCGTCGACCGGCTGGCGAAAGCCGGCGTGCGGGCCGAAAGCCTCGGCCTCTGCACTTATCCGGACAACGAGCGCTTCTTTTCCTACCGCAGGACGACACATCGCAAGGAGCCGGATTACGGCCGCCAGATTTCCGCGATATCAATCAGGGAGACTTGAGCAGAATGGCACTGCACTTCGAAAAGGCCGAATTCGCAAGCCGGCTTGCGCGCCTCACCGAGAAGATGAAGGAAGAAAAGCTCGACGCCTTGCTGCTCTTCGCCCAGGAAAGCATGTACTGGCTGACTGGCTACGACACCTTCGGCTACTGCTTCTTCCAGACGCTGGTCGTCAAGAGCGACGGCACCATGGCGCTGATCACCCGCTCGGCTGATCTTCGCCAGGCCAGGCATACCTCAATCCTCGAGGACATCCATATCTGGGTCGACCGGGTCAATGCCGACCCGACGCTCGACCTGAAGAACCTGCTGGTCGAGATGGATCTGCTCGGCGCCCGCATCGGCGTCGAATACGATACGCATGGCATGACCGGCCGCGTCGCCCGCCTGCTGGACGCGCAATTGACCACCTTCGGCCAGATCGTCGACGCCTCCTACCTCGTCAGCCGCCTGCGCCTGATCAAGAGCCCGACGGAGGTCGCCTATGTCGAGCGCGCCGCCGCTCTCGCCGACGATGCGCTCGATGCTGCGATCCGGCTGACAAAACCCGGCGCCGACGAGGCCGATATCCTCGCCGCCATGCAGGGCGCGATCTTTTCCGGCGGCGGCGACTATCCCGCCAACGAATTTATCATCGGCTCCGGCGCCGACGCGCTGCTTTGCCGCTACAAGGCCGGCCGCCGTAAGCTCGACGCCAGCGACCAGTTGACGCTCGAATGGGCCGGCGCCTATGCGCATTACCATGCCGCCATGATGCGGACGATCGTCATCGGCGAGCCGACGCATCGCCATCGCGAGCTTTACAACGCCTGCCGCGAAACCATCGAGGCGATCGAGACCGTGCTGAAGCCCGGCCAGACCTTCGGCGATGTCTTCGACATGCACGCCAGGATCATCGATGAGCGCGGCCTGGCCCGCCACCGGCTGAATGCCTGCGGTTATTCGCTCGGCGCCCGTTTCTCGCCCTCCTGGATGGAGCATCAGATGTTCCATGTCGGCAATCCGCAGCCGATCGAGCCGAACATGTCGCTCTTCGTGCACATGATCATCGCCGATTCCGATACGGGCACGGCGATGACGCTCGGCCAGACTTATCTGACGACACCGGATGCGCCGCGCGCCTTGTCGCGCCATCCGCTCGATTTCATCGGGCTTTGACCGGTGAGAATCCGGAATTGACAGACGACCGTCCCCACCCGCATAAATTCGGGTGGGGCTGATTGCGATTGTGGGAAGGACGGATCAAGGGATGACGCGAGCTGCGATTGTGCCCACGTTCCTGTTCGTCATGGCTCTGCTGACCGCCTGCAACACCACCGATGCGCTGACGCCGCAGGTCGATATCGGCGATTCCTCCGGCCGCCCGTCGTCGAGCCCGGTAACGCAGAGCGAAGCCGAGCGGTTGGCGGGCACCCGCCAGCCGAGTTTCTCGGCAAGCTCGCAGCAGGGCGGCTACCATCCAGCCTATGATCAGTCACAGCAGGCCTATCGGCCCGGCACCGGCGCGCCGCCGACGACGATGCAGGAGCAGGCAGACGCCCTGTCGAGGAGCAGCTCCTCGCCGGCCGCCTCCGCCCCGATCGACGGACAATCGCTGCCACCGCCGGTGGCCAGTGGTGGGCTTCCCGCACAGTCGGCTCAGCCGGCCGAGGCACAACAGCCGCAGCAGACCGCCGCCCTCCCCTCCAGTTCCTCCTCCGTTCGCGGCAGTACCGTGCGCTTCCTGCCGATCATCGGCGCGCCGGTGCAGGCCGTGACACCGCTCTCGCGCCAGCTCGGCACCGAGGCGCGCGCGCACGGCCTTTCCATCAAGAGCTCGAACGATGCGAGCAGCGATTACATCCTCAAAGGCTATCTCTCCGCCTTCAGCGACGACGGCAAGGTTACCGTCGTCTATGTCTGGGACGTTCTCGACAGCGGCGGCGGCCGCTTGCATCGCATCCAGGGACAGGAAAGCGTGCCGACGGCCGCGGCCGATCCCTGGGCGGGCGTTCCGGCCTCGGTGATGCAGCAAATCGGCTCAAAAACCATCGCGGAATTCTCCTCCTGGCGGCAGACTCAAGGCGGTTAGTCACAAACTTTTTGCAAATATGGAAGCCTGTGGCGCCTTTGCCCTTGCATTCACGGGGAAGCTGACTAAAAAGCGCGGCTATCAGCGCGTAACAGGCGGACCAAAATGAAGGTTTTCGCAGGCAATTCGAACCGGCAACTCGCCGAAGCGATCTGCAACTATCTCAATGTTCCCTTGGGGAAAGCCAGTGTTCGAAGGTTTGCCGATCAGGAAATCTTCGTGGAAATCCAGGAAAATGTGCGCGGTGAGGACGTTTTCCTCGTGCAGCCGACCGCCTTTCCCGCCAACGACCATCTGATGGAACTGCTGATCATGATCGACGCGATGCGTCGTTCGTCAGCCCGCCGCATCACCGCCGTCCTACCCTATTTCGGCTATGCCCGTCAGGATCGCCGGGCCTCCGGCCGCACGCCGATCTCCGCCAAGCTGGTCGCAAACCTCATTACCGAAGCCGGCGCCGACCGCGTCATGACGCTCGATCTCCATGCAGGGCAGATCCAGGGCTTCTTCGATATACCCACAGACAACCTCTTTGCCATGCCCGTGCTGACCCGCGACATCAAGAGCCACTATGACCTCAGCAACGTCGTGGTCGTCTCGCCCGACGTCGGCGGCGTGGTTCGCGCCCGCGCGCTCGCGAAGCGCCTGGACTGTCTTCTGGCCATCGTCGACAAGCGTCGCGATCGGCCGGGTGAATCCGAAGTCATGAACATCATCGGCGACATTGCCGGCAAGGACTGCCTGCTGATCGACGATATCGTCGATTCGGGCGGCACGCTCTGCAACGCGGCCGACGCGATGCTGGCCAAGGGCGCATCCAGCGTCACCGCCTATATCACCCACGGCGTTCTCTCCGGCGGCGCGGTCACCCGCGTCACCTCCTCGAAGCTGCGCGAACTCGTCATCACGGATTCCATCCAGCCGACCACGGCCGTCCTCTCGGCCCACAATATCCGCGTCGTAACGACGGCGCCGCTGATCGGCGAAGCCATCAGCCGCACGGCTCAGGAAGAGTCCGTCTCCAGCCTCTTCGATTAAAAGGAGCCGGCGTTCGACCGGCTCTTTCAATTTCTACTTCAGATGGACCAAGCTATTGCCGGGCATGCTCTCCGAGCCGCATGAATTGCTGGCCGTTGATTGTCGCGGAGCCGCGTCGCAAACCGCCGTCCCGATCGTTGGTCTCCGCAGGGCTTGTGACGCAAGACGCAAAAGGCCGGCACAATGCCGGCCTCTTTCACTTCTGATGCCAATTGATAACGCTCAAGGTTGCTGCGGCGGCGCAGGTACCGCGTCCTGACCCTGATCCGGTTCCTGCTGGTCTGGCTCCAGCTCCTGATCTTGATCCTGATCAGGACCATCCGGACCCTTGATCTGCTGGCCATTGATCGCCACGGAACCATCGCGACTGATGCTGATGTCCCAGCGCGAGCGGCCATCTGCATCGGTCTTGGCAAAGCCCTTCACCATCATGATGCCGAAGGAGACCTGGTTGAGGTCGGGATCTGTCTTGGCAAGCTCCTGAACCGCGGCGATCGTCTTGTCGAGATCGCGGGCAAGGATGGTCGCCTCCATCGAATAGTCTTTCTGAGTATCGACGCGTCCCTCGATCTTGCCCGTCATGTCGACGTCGTAGACTTCGGACTTGGCGCTGACCTTCGGAAACTCGACGGTGAGCCGGCCATCGCGGAAGAGCTTTTTCGCCATCTCGTCGCCGCTTTGCTCCGGCGGCTTGGCGTTGAAATCCATCGCCATGAGCGCGTCGCCGAAGGTTGCGAAATCCAGATTCGGAATGGCGAGTTGCAGATCGAAATTGGTCGGCACGAAGGGCGAATAACTTGCCGGCATCGCCGGGCTGTCGAGGCTGATGTCCTGAGCGTCGATACCGAAGCCGAAACGCATGGCATCGCTCGGCCCATCGATGGCCAGGTTGTAACTGAACGCCTTGACGCCGCCATTGCCTACCTGGCTGCTGATGGTCAGGTTATTGACCCCGATTGTCTCGCTGAACGAGGCAAGAATCGGAAAGGCTTGCTTGAGCATTCCCTTTATCTTGTCGCTGTTCTCCGGGCTTAGTTCCTTCTCCTCGAGATGGTCGAGAATGAAAAGGACGATCTCGCGGATTTGCTTGGCCGGCAGGCCGTTCACCTTGGCATCGAAATCAATGGAGTCGGCACGGATTTCAACAGGCGGCATTTGCAGGCCGGAAACCTGCTCGACGAAAGTCGACATCGAGCCGCTACCGGCAAAATCGATACGCCCATTGCCGCCTGCGCTGTCCGTTGAAGTCAGCTTTTGGTCCATCCCGGCAAAGCTGGCATGGACTTCCTCGGTGTCGGATTTGCTGGCGACCTTGATGTCCTTGGCGGTGAAAGTGCCGGAGCGCAGATAGCTGATCGCCGGATCGAAGACGCCGGTGTAGACAAGCGAAGCGATGGAGTAGGAGAAATCCGTTGGCTTCTGGTCGGGGCCTTTGAAATGGCCGGAGACGTTGAGCTTGTTGTCACCCTCAATGTTCCAGAGCCCGCTGTCGAGCGGCGTAGCGAACATCGAGAACGGCGTCAGCCCGTTGATCGCGAATGTCGCCGGATCGGCCTTGGCAAGCAGCTTCGCCAGATCGTAAATGATCTCGTAGCGAGTGCCTGCCGGATTGACGGTAAGCAGGCCGCTCTTCGCAAGATCCTCGGGAAGCAGCTTCGTCAGATTGTCCTTGACCGCATTGGCGCCATCCTGATTGATCTCGACACCCTGAGCCGTGGTGACAAGGCAAAGTGCCAGCAAGCTCGTTGCCGTGACAAGTTTGAGACGCATAGTCCGATTTCTCCTCAGCCCCTTTTTTGAATGCGGCCATCCAAAGATGCGAAGCGCGCCGATGTCAACCTCAGCTGTGGCAGAGAATGGCAATTTCGCCGTTCATACGGCCGCGTATTTCGGACGGGCGAGGATATCGCCTCCTCGTATGCGCCATTCGGCTCGCCGTTGACGATCGACGCAATGCTCGAATGCGGTTTCGGCTTGTCGAAGCGTGTATATCACCGGAAAACAGCCCGAATCCGCAACTTGCGTTTCCGATCGACTTATAATATAGGCCACCGGTCCGTGTAGACACCCTTGGAGGCAACGCGGATGAGGTCGGGTCATACCGCCTCCGGTTCGTCGGAACAAGGCTTTTGCCCGCCGCCGAACTCTCCATATAACCTCGAAAGGAATAGCCATGAGCCAGGAAACTTACGAGCTCAAGGCCGAGGCGCGCGAACGGGTTGGTAAGGGGTCCGCCCGTGAACTTCGCCGCAACGGTTTGATTCCCGCTGTCATCTATGGTGACAAGCAGGCCCCCATTGCCATCGCTCTCAACACCAATGAGGTGACGAAGCGCATTCACGCCGGTGGTTTCATGACCACCGTGGCGACGATCGAAATCGACGGCAAGAAGCACAAGGTTCTGCCGAAGGACTACCAGCTCGATCCGGTCCGTGACTTCACGTTGCATGTCGATTTCCTGCGCGTCTCCGGCAACACCCAGGTGACCGTCGAAATCCCCGTTCACTTCATCAACGAAGAGAAGTCCCCGGGCCTCAAGGTCGGCGGCGTTCTGAACATCGTTCGCCATGAAGTCGAAGTTCATTGCCCGGCCGATGCGATCCCTGAGTTCTTCAACATTGACCTCAGCGGCAAGAAGATCGGCGACAGCATCCATATCTCGGAAGTCACCCTGCCGAAGGGCGTGACCCCGGTCATCGACCGCGACTTCACGATCGCGACGATTATCGCTCCCGCTGCCGGCATCGACGAGAGCGCCGCGGAAGGCGAAGCCGAAGCCTGATCGCTTCGACCAATTTATAAAGCATATGGCCCGCTTTCCCCTGGAAGGCGGGCTTTTCATTGCCCAGAAATGCCCCGTTTCAGCAACATTTAACAAATTCGTGAAAGCATGATCCGTCAGCTGCGAAGAAGCCCGCCTCAACGCGCGACAGCAAATATGGTCGGCCTGGGGAGTAGACGGAACCATGAACAATTCCGTTGAGAACAGATTTTTTGCGATAGTTTGCGGAGCGCTGCTCGTTTTTGTCGCTCCCCTCTTTGTTCTCTTCCTTTTTCTTTCCTCGGAACGGGCCGACAAGGAAATACGTGACCACATCTCCGTTCTTCTTGTCGCCAATGCCCAGGCGCTGGCCAAACCCCTGTGGGACCTCGATGAAGACAGCGTTACCCAGATCAGCGCGACGGTCGTTTCCCAAGGCGCCATCGTCAAGGTCGAAGTGCGTGACCAGTCAGGCCAGCTCGACGTCAGCCAGTCCACCATTCCGCGCTCATTCGACGGCAAGCTGGTGCAGGTGTCGCGCGCCATCATCTACAACACCGTCGACGGTCCGAGGAACCTCGGCAGCATCAGCGTCTATTATCCCGCGCTCGGCCTGTTTTCCGGCCTGAAGCAGGAAGAGGTCGTCTTCATCTCGATCTTCATCTTTGCGGTATTGACCGTTTTCGGCACGGCACTGATCGGCAACCGCTTCTTCGTCATCCAGCCGCTGATGCGGCTAACGGCAGCGATCGAAGCCACCCGCCAATTGGGCTCCCGCCATCATGTCGACTGGCAGTCGAACGACGAGATGGGGCGACTTGCCCATAGCTTCAACGAGATGCAGACCAAGCTCGAAAGCGAGGAAAAGGAGCTGAAGTTCGCCCACCGCCGCGCCACCGACATCTACAATCTGACTCCCGCCATGCTCTTCTCGCTCGACGAGGAGGATCGCATCACCGCCGTCAGCGATTATTGGCTGCTTGCCACAGGTTACAACCGCGCTGCCGTCATCGGCCGCAACTTCGCCGATCTCGTCACCCCCACCACCCGCGACAAATTCGTTAAGCGCCGCCGGGCCGAAAGCGGCTTGACCGTCACCGTCAAGTTTGTCTGCCTGGACGGCCGCACGATGGACGTCCTCATCATGGAATCGGAGGCGGGAGCCGGCGCTCACGACCGCCTCTCGCTATCGGTCATGACCGATGTCACCGAACTCAAGGCCTCCGAAGACCGCAACCACCGCCAGGCAATCACCGATCACTTGACTGGGCTTCTTAATCGCCAGGGCTTCGAAGCCGTCCTCGACAACAAGATCGCCGCCGCCGACGCCGCCGGCCAGGAACTCGCCTGTCTCTTCGTCGATCTCGACCGCTTCAAGTGGATCAACGACAATATGGGCCATGCCGCCGGCGACATGGCGCTGGTCGAGCTCGTCGAGCGCCTGAAGGCCCATCTTGCCCCTTCCGACGAGGCAGCCCGTCTCGGCGGCGACGAATTTGCCATCCTGTTGCCGGCGAAGGATGCAGAAAAACGCGCCAGGGTGATGTGCGAGCAGATTGCCTCGATCTTCGAAACGCCATTCGCCCCCGACATGCATCTGAGCGCTTCCGTCGGCATCGCCATCTATCCGCATCATGCTGCAACCGCGGCCGAACTGCTGCAGAAATCCGACATGGCGATGTATGCAAAGAAACGCGACGGCAAGAACGGCGCGCAGCTCTTCGACAATGCCATGCTCGACCGTGCCCGCAGCCGCGCCGAAATCGAAGCCAACATCGAAGCCGGCCTCGTCGACGACTGGTTCGAGGCCTTCCTGCAGCCGATCGTCAACCTGAACGGCCGCGGGATTGCCGGTTTCGAGGCGCTGATGCGCCTCAACCATCCGCAGAAGGGCTTGATGCCGCCGGCCGAGATCATCAGCGTCGCCGAGGAGACGGCAAAGATCGTCCGGGTCGGCAACGTCATCATGGAAAAGGCGATCGCCAACCTCGCAAAAATTTCCCGCATATCAGGCATGCAGGATACCTATCTCGCCATCAACTTCTCGCCACTGCAGTTCGAGCCGGCGCTGCCGGCCCGTCTTGCCGCCTTCGTCGGTCGCCACGGCATCCGCCCCGAGCGCATCGTCGTCGAGATCACCGAAGCTGTGCTGATGCACGACAATCCTGAGATTCGCATGATCGTCACGGAGCTTCGTCGCTTTGGCTGCCGTATCGCGCTCGACGATTTCGGCACCGGCTATTCGTCGCTGAGCTACCTCAACCGCTTCCCTGTCGACATCATCAAGATCGACCAGTCCTTCACCCGCGCGATCAACGACGGCGACGACGACGTGCGCCAGAAAAGCCGTATGCTAATCGAAGGCATCACCACGCTCTCCCATAAGATGAATTGCACCGTCATTGCCGAGGGTATCGAGACCGAAGAGGAATGCCGCACGCTCCACCAGATGGGGCTTGACTATGGTCAGGGCTACCTCTTCCACCGTCCGCAGCATGCAGCCACACTGATCGAGAACCTGATGGCCTCGCAATCGGCCGTCGCACGCGCCTCGTAAACGAAGAACGAAGGAGATGATGCCGATGAAAAAGCTCCTGCTTCTCGCATGCCTGGCGCTGCCCTGCACCGCCCATGCGCAAAGTGTGACCTTCACGACCGAGGATTATGCCCCCTTCAACTACCGCGAAGGCAAGGAGATCAAGGGCGCGACCGTCGAGCAGGTCGAAAAGGTAATGGCCGCAATCGGCGTCGACTACACGATCGAGATCATGCCCTGGGCGCGCGCTTTTAGCCTTGCCCGCACGGCGCCGATGACCTGTGTCTTCGCGACCGCCCACAACGGCGCACGCGACCCGTTGTTCAAATGGGTCGAGCCGCTGCTCATCGACCGCAACATCCTGATCACTCGCAAGGGTTCGGGCGTCACCGCCGGCAATCTGGACGAGGCAAAGAAATATACGGTAGGTACTCAGCGCGAGGATTACACCGAGACGATCCTGAAGGAGAAGGGCTTCACCAAGCTCGATGTCGCCAGCGACTTCAACGCGACGCTGCGCAAACTGCTTGGCGGGCGCATCGACATGATGCCGATCTCCGAACTCTATTTCGAAAAGCTGAAGGTCGACCAGCCGGTGGAAATGGTGACCGTGCTCTCCGCCCAGCCGATGGGCATCGCCTGCGAGAAGAACTTTCCGGACGATCTGCTGACCAGGATGCAGGCTGCCCTCGACAAGCTGATCGCGGATGGCGACCAGAAGCAGATCTTCCTGAAATACGGTATGAACCTCTCGGAATGACCCTGCTCGGCGGGCTGCTGCCCTTTCCGCTTGACTTTGCTTTCGTTTCGCGGTGGTGAACGGCGGGAAGTTTTAGCGAGGGAAGACAGGCCATGCTGATCATCGCGGGTCTCGGCAATCCCGGCGGCAAATACGCCGGCAACCGCCACAATGTCGGTTTCATGGCCGTCGACGCCATCCATCGGCGCCACAGCTTCTCGCCCTGGTCGAAGAAGTTCAGGGCCGAGATCGCCGAGGGCGAGATCGCCGGCGAAAAGGTGCTGCTGATCAAGCCGCAGACCTTCATGAATCTCTCCGGTGAGTCCGTCGGTGAGGCGATGCGCTTTTACAAGCTCCAGCCCGCCGACCTTGTCGCGATCTACGACGAACTCGACCTCCCCCCGGGCAAGGCGCGGCTCAAGACCGGCGGCGGCCATGGCGGCCACAACGGCATCAAGTCGCTGGACGCCCATTGCGGCAGGGAGTACCGGCGGCTACGCCTCGGTATCGGCCATCCCGGCGTCAAGGAAATGGTGCAGAACCATGTGCTCAGCGATTTCGCCAAAGCCGACAAGGCCTGGCTGGAACCGCTTCTCGACACGCTCGCCGACAATGCCGACATGCTGGTGCGAAACGAGGATTCGCAGCTGATGAACAAGATCGCGCTGGCGCTCGGCGACAAGGCCGAGGAGGAGAAACCGCGAAAGGAAAACAAGAATACCGAAAAGAAGCCGGCCGGCCAGTCGCATATCCATCAGGCCCGCAACCACAATCAGCCGAAGCTGCTGACATCAGGGCCGATGGCCGACATGTTGAAGAAGATGTTCGGCAACAAGGGCGACTGAAGCCATGACGGACCGGGACTTCGTCATCCGCCCTGCTGCCCGCAGCGATCTCCCCAGTCTCATGACGCTTTACCGTCACCTGAACCCGACCGATCCGGTTCTCGACGAGGCACTTGCCGAGGAACGCTTCTCCGCCATCCTCTTGCAGCCGGGCATGACCGTGTTCATCGGCTATGCCGGTGATGTCGCCGCCGCAACCGTCACAAGCGTCGTCGTGCCGAACCTGACGCGGAGCGGCGCTCCTTATGGGCTCATCGAAAACGTCGTTACCCACGCCGATCATCGCAAGCGCGGTTACGCCGGCGCCGTTATCCGCCACGCGATCGCAGACGCCTGGAACGCAGGCTGCTACAAGGTGATGCTGCTCACCGGCTCCAAGAATCCGGCCACGCTGCGCTTCTACGAGAATTGTGGATTCGCTCAGGACAAGACCGGCTACCAGATCCGCCGACGCTGAGCCCCTCTCGGGACTGCCCCCGGCAAAGCGCCTATTCTTCCGGCTCTGTGGTGAACATCAGCGGAAAGCCCATGCCCTTGGCGAGGTCGATGCCTTCCTTGGCCTTGGTCTCGGCGATGTCCCTTACGCAGACCACGACCACACAGGAACCGAGCTTGTGCGCCGTCATCATCACCCGGTAGCCGGTCTCCTCGCTCATGCGGAAGACGGACTTCAGGATCATGATCACCAGTTCGCGCGGCGTATAATCGTCATTGACCAGAATGACCTTGTAGAGCTTCGGCTTATCCAGCTTCGGCTTCACCTTGGTCTTCGGTTTCAGGGCAACGTCATTGTCACTCATCGGAAAAATCCACCCGTTGATGACATGGAAAAGGCGGAGAAAACGTCCGCCGACAATATATTGCACCGTAAGCACGGCAGTTCAATGACGTAAATATCACTCAGCGGAAAGCGGAGGCAATCCCGGCCACGTTTTTCGAGAATCGCCGCAGCCTTCCTGTCATCCGGAGAGCCGTTGAACTTCAATTCCTGTTGCGAACCCTTGACCCAGGGCGGCCATTCCCGCATAGGCAGGGCAAAGTTACAAACAGATATGGATCAAGCCATGGGCTTCAAATGCGGTATCGTCGGGCTGCCGAATGTCGGCAAATCGACCCTCTTCAACGCGCTCACCAAGACGGCCGCCGCACAGGCGGCGAACTATCCCTTCTGCACCATCGAGCCGAACACCGGTGAAGTCGCCGTTCCCGATCCGCGTATGCGCAAGCTTGCCGACATCGCCAAGTCCAAGGAACTGATCCCGACCCGCATCTCCTTCGTCGATATCGCCGGCCTCGTACGCGGCGCCTCGAAGGGTGAAGGCCTCGGCAACCAGTTCCTCGCCAATATCCGCGAGGTCGATGCCATCGTCCATGTGCTGCGCTGCTTCGAAGACAGCGACATCACTCATGTCGAGGGCCGCATCAATCCTGTCGCCGACGCCGAGACGATCGAGACCGAGCTGATGCTCGCCGACCTCGAAAGCCTGGAGCGCCGCACCGAGCAGACGCGCAAGCGCGCCACCGGCAAGGACAAGGATTCGGTGGCGATGCTGCCAATCATGGAAGCCTCGCTGAAGCTGCTCAACGAAGGCAAGCCGGTGCGCACGCTGCTCTCGACGCTCGATGCGGAAGAGATCGTCATCCTCAAGAGCCTCAATCTTTTGACGTCGCATCCGGTGCTCTACGTCTGCAACGTCGCCGAAGGCGATGCCTCGACCGGCAATGAGTTCACCGAAGCCGTCGCCGTGATGGCTAGGGAACAGGGTGCCGAAACCGTCGTCATCTCGGCGGCGATCGAAGCGGAAGTTGCCCAGCTTCCCGAAGAGGAAGCCAAGGAATTCCTCTCCGCCCTCGACCTTGACGAGGCAGGTCTCGACCGGCTGATCCGCGCCGGCTACAAGCTGCTCCACCTCATCACCTATTTCACTGTCGGCCCTAAGGAAACGCGCGCCTGGACGATTGAGCGCGGCACCAAGGCGCCGCAGGCCGCCGGCGTCATCCATTCGGATTTTGAGCGCGGCTTCATCCGCGCCAATACCATCGCCTATGACGACTACATCAAATACAACGGCGAAGTCGGCGCCAAGGATGCCGGCAAGGCGCGCGACGAAGGCAAGGAATACGTCGTCCAGGACGGCGACGTCATCCATTTCCGCTTCAACACCTAAAGCAATTCCAGGAAAAATGCGAAGCGATTTTCCCAGGCAAAGCGCGAGGCGTTTTTGCCGGGAATTGCGTGAAAACAAAGGGTTAGAACGGTTCTGCGCTTCCATGAAAAGCTGAACCGCTCTAACCGGAAATCGCTGCTGTCCCGACCAATGCTTGTCGCCCAACTGCTGAGTAGATTGGGCGACATTTGTTTTACGACGTCGCCGCTAAGACAGCAGGCGGCAGTTTTTGCGAAATGGCAGCTGGCAGCGCCCGCAGCACGATGCGGCGCAGCGGCATCCAGCCTGTTCCGATGATGAGTACGATCGCTCCGACGACAATCAGCGTCGTGTAGATATAGGTATCAACAGTCGCACTCCCCTGCCGGAAAATGCCATAGATCGCAAAACCGAGCGACAGCAGACCTGACGTGACGAAGGCACGGCGGTCGATGACAAGGCCGATCAACATTAACACCGCCACGCTGACAACAACGACGGGCGTCTTGATCGACACCGACTGGGCAACATCCAGCCAGCTGCCGTCGAACGAAATCAGCAGCCTTACGCTGAAGAGCAGCGCCGGCGCAGCACCCAGATGAAGCCAGAAGGCGATATCGGAGCGTGTCGTCCGGCGCAGCCGATCGCCAAGGTCGAAATAGAGCGCCGTCGCGAACAAGCCCAGCGCGCAAGCGAGGAAGACCACCGCCAGCACCATGGGATGATTGCCGAAAAACGCAGGATCCCCGCTCGCCCATTGCACGAGCCGCAAAAGCAGGGTGAGGACGAGTGCAAGGGCCGACATGATGCAGAGCGCCAACGCCAACGGCACTCGATAGCGGGCATAATAAAGGCCGAGAATGATCGGGAAGCCGGCGACGAACTGCGTCATGTCCGCCCCGATGTCGTTAAAGAAGGCTGTTCCCGGCTTGAAGAAGAAGGACATCAGCAGGACTGTCCAACAGAACAGCGCGATTGTCAGGCTGACGGCCGGCAGGGCAAGCCGCTGGTGGCGTACCAGGATTTCCGAGAGCACGATGATTGCAGGCAGCACGGCATAGAGCGCGGCAAGCCCCCAGAGACCGCCCAGCGCCACGGCGACGCCGATGGTGATCAGCACATCGTGGAAGCCGCGCACGAAGCGCGGCGTCTCGGTATCCGACCAGGCCTGTCCCTCCGCCGCCATTGCCGGCTGCGCCTCAGCGACGCCGACACCGCGCTCCGTCAGGAACGGCAAAAGCCGCCCGCCGGCCTCCGGCGAGATCAGCTCTTGGCGCACGGCCTCATCGAGTATCGACCTTAGTTCAGTCATGCCGGTTTATCTCCCCGGAATCATTGAGCCCGCGCGGATGCTATTGTAAGCATTGTGCGCTGCATATGGCGGGAGGAGCGAATGTCGGCAGAAAAGCTTTCCTTCGAGGATTTCCAGCCCGGCCGCGGCTTCACGCTCGGCCCGAAGCTGGTGACCGCCGAGGAGATCATTGAGTTCGCAAGCGAATTCGACCCGCAGCCGATGCATCTCGGTGAGGCCGCCGGTCGCGCCAGCATTCTCGGCGGGCTTGCTGCTTCCGGCTGGCATACCTCTTCGATGTTCATGCGAATGATGGCCGAGAGCTATGTGCTGCATTCGCTCTGCGAGGGTGCGCCGGGCGTCGATCTGATGGAATGGCGAAAGCCGGTGCTTGCCGGCGACACGCTGTCGGGCCGCTCGACCGTGCTCGAAGCCCGGTCGATGCGCTCGCGCCCCGGTATGGGCATCGTCAAGTTTCGCCACGAGGTGGAAAACCAGCGCGGCGAACTCGTCTGCGTCTCGGAGAATTCGGTCATGTTCGGCATGCGCGTCCGGCCCGCAGATATCGGCATAAGCCCGGAGACATCCGCATGAGGATGTCCGAGCTTTACACCGTCGGCGAAAAGGCCGAGATCGGCAGCTACACCTTTACCGAGGAAAACATCATCCGCTTCGCGACGCGCTACGATCCGCAGCGTTTTCACGTCGACAAAGAAGCCGCCAAAGACACCCTCTTCGGTGGCCTCTGCGCCTCGGGCTGGCACACCACCGCCGCCTGGATGCGGACCTTCCTCGCCTTTTGGGAAAGGCAGAGCGCCGCACTCGCGCAAAAGGGCCTGACATCGCCGAACCTCGGCCCTTCACCCGGCTTCCAGAAACTGCAATGGCTGCGGCCGGTTTTCGCAGGCGACGTCGTCACCTATTCCGTCGCCTTCCTCTCCAGCCGGCCGCTCGCATCGCGACCAGGCTGGCACCTCAACACCATCCTCTGCGAGGGGGTCAATCAAAACAGCGATCCCGTTATCCGCTTCGAAAGCGGCGTGCTCGAATTCGACTGACACTGCAGGCGGCCGGACGAGGGTTCAGTGCCCGGAGAATTCGACCAGAGTGTGCACGACAACGCCGAGCTCTTCCAGTTTCTTGCGGCCGCCAAGGTCCGGCAGATCGATGACGAAGCAGGCGCCGACCACCTCTGCGCCGATCTGGCGCAACAGTTTCGTGGCACCCACAGCCGTACCGCCAGTGGCGATCAGGTCATCGACCAGGATCACCTTCTCGCCAGGCTGCACCGCATCGCGATGCATCTCCATCTCGTCAACGCCATATTCCAGGCTGTAGGCGATGCGCACGGTCTCGTGCGGCAGCTTGCCCTTCTTGCGGATCGGCACGAAGCCGGAAGAAAGCTGATGCGCCACCGCGCCCCCAAGGATGAAGCCCCGCGCCTCCATGCCGGCGATCTTGTCGATCTTCATGCCCGCATAGGGCTGCACGAGTTCGTCGACCGCCCGGCGGAACGCACGGGGGTTGCCGAGCAGCGTGGTGATGTCACGGAAAATGATGCCGGGCTTGGGATAGTCGGGAATGGAGCGGATGCTGGCTGCGAGCTCCGAAGTCGTATTGTCCATGGAAAGTCCATATTCTGCGAGGGCATGAAACTGGCCGCACCCTATCAATTGCCAGGGGTGGAACCAACAAAAAAGGCGGCCCGAGGCCGCCTTTTGAATGTCGATCGGAAACCGCTCAGTGTTCCTTGTTGGCGTAGATCGAGCGCTTCGTCAGGTAGATCAGCACCGTGAAGATCGCCAGGAAGATCATGACCATGAAGCCGGTGCGCTTGCGCTCCTCGAGATGCGGCTCTGCGGCCCACATCAGGAAGGCGGAGACGTCTCTCGAATACTGGTCGACCGTCGCCGGCGCGCCATCGTCATAGGTCACCTGCCCGTCGGAGAGCGGCTTCGGCATGGCAAGGACGGCTGCAGCGTGGAAATATGGATTGTAATGTGAGCCCTGCGCCACCTGAAAGCCGGCTGGCGGCTCTTCATAGCCGGTCAGCAGCGCGTGGATGTAATCCGGGCCACCCTCCTGATACTGCGTGAAGATGTCGAAGACGAATTGCGGGAAGCCGCGTTCGACCTCGCGGGCCTTGGCGATCAGTGAAAAGTCGGGCGGAGCCGCACCGTTGTTGGAAGCAGCAGCGGCCTCTGCATTGGGGAAAGGCGCCGGGAAGTGATCGGAAGGGACGGCCTTGCGGCTAAACATCTCGCCGGCCGCGTTCGGGCCGTCCTGAACCTCGTAGTTCGCAGCGAAAGCCTTTACCTGCGCCTCGGAATAACCGAGCTCATCGAGCATGCGGAAGGGCACGAGGTTCATCGAGTGGCAGGCGGAACAGACTTCGGTGTAGACCTTGAGGCCACGCTGAAGCTGACCCTTATCGTAATGACCGAACGGACCGGCGAAAGTCCATTCCTCCTCCGTCGGCTCCTTCAGCGGATAGTGCGGCGTCTCACTTTCCGCGTGATGGGCAGGAGCCGCGCCATTGGCGGGCGTCGCCTCCTGGGCCAGCACGGCACTGCCAAGACTGGCAGCGAATGCGAACGAGAGAATGCTTGTAACAAGCGTTTTCATATTTCTATTCCCTTCCGTCGCTCGCTTATGCCTTGACCGCTAGGGTCTTGTTGCGCTTTTCGAGCACCGCTTCGGTGATCGAGTTCGGGATGCGGCGCGGTGTTTCCACCAAGCCGAGAACCGGCATCGCGACCAGGAAGAAAGCGAAGTAGAGGAGCGTGCAGATCTGCGAGATCGTGGTGAACAAGCCTTCCGCCGGCTGCGAGCCGAGCCAGCCGAGGATGATCGCGTTGATCACGAACAGCCAGTAGAACAGCTTGTACCAGGGGCGGTAGACGGCGGAACGGACCTTTGAGGTATCGAGCCAGGGCAGGAAGAACAGCACGATGATCGCGCCGAACATCACGAGCACGCCGCCGAGCTTGGAGTCGATCGGGCCGACGTTGAAGGTGATCGAACGCAGCATCGCGTAGAACGGCAGGAAGTACCATTCCGGAACGATATGGGCCGGCGTCTTCAACGGGTCGGCCGGGATGTAGTTGTCGGCATGGCCAAGGAAGTTCGGCAGGTAGAAGACGAAATAGGCATAGACCAGCAGGAAGATCGAGACGCCGAGAGCATCCTTCATCGTCGCATAAGGCGTGAAGCGCACCGTGTCCGTCTTCGTCTTGACCTCGACGCCCGTCGGGTTCGTCTGGCCGACGACGTGCAGCGCCCAGATGTGCAGGATGACGACGCCGGCGATCATGAAGGGCAGCAGGTAGTGCAGCGAGAAGAAGCGGTTCAGCGTCGGGTTTTCAACCGCGAAGCCGCCGAGCAGGAACTGCTGCACCCATTCGCCAACCAGCGGAAAGGCGGAGAAGAAGCCGGTGATGACGGTGGCGCCCCAGAAGGACATCTGGCCCCAGGGCAGAACGTAGCCCATGAAGCCGGTCGCCATCATCAGGAGGTAGATGACCACGCCGAGTATCCAGAGGATCTCGCGCGGCGCCTTGTAGGAGCCGTAATAGAGGCCGCGGGCGATGTGCAGGTACACCGCGACGAAGAAGAAGGATGCGCCGTTGGCATGCATATAGCGCAGCAGCCAGCCGTGGTTGACGTCGCGCATGATCTTTTCGACGGAGTTGAAGGCGACCGACGATTCGGCGGCGTAATGCATGGCGAGCGTGACGCCCGTCAGGATCTGCACCACCAGCATGACGGCGAGCATGGCGCCGAACGTATAGGCATAGTTCAGGTTACGCGGAACCGGATAGGCGATGAAGCTGTCATAGACCATGCGCGGCAGCGGAAGGCGCGCATCGACCCATTTCTCGAGGCCGGTTGATGGCTCGTAGCTGGAATGGCCACTCATTAATCAGTCTCCCCTCAACCGATCTTGATCTTGGTATCGGACAAAAATGAAAAGGTCGGAATCGCCAGGTTCTGCGGCGCCGGGCCTTTGCGGATGCGGCCGGCCGTGTCGTAGACCGAGCCATGGCAGGGACAGAACCAACCATTGTATTCGCCGGCCTGGCCGAGCGGCACGCAGCCGAGATGCGTGCAGGTGCCGATCATGACGATCCAGTTTTCCTTGCCCTTGCCGCCCGAACGGTCAACAGCCGTTGCCTGAGCGTCGACAGGAAGGTTTGCATTGCGCGCGATCGGGTCCTTTAGATCAGCAAGCTGGACGGCGTTTGCCGCTTCCACTTCCTCAGGCGTGCGATTGCGGATGAAGATCGGCTTGCCGCGCCATTTGACCGTCAGCGACATGCCGGGCTCAAGGCTGGCAACGTCGACTTCGATGGAGGCGAGAGCGAGCGTCGAAGCATCAGGACGCATCTGATCGATGAACGGCCAAGCGACCGCAACGGCGCCGACGGCGCCTGCCATACCAGTGGTGAGATAAAGGAAATCACGGCGAGTGGGTTCGCCCATGCCCTCGCTTGTCGTTTCGTGTTCGCTCACGGCTAACATCCTCTGCGCAATTTTCGCGGAATTCCGCCCTGCCCCCTCTACCGGCGAATCTCTCTGGACACAATTCGGCCATAGATTCCCCGGCAATCCGGCGCGTTCTATGCTTGATCGCAAATTATGTCCAGCCTTGGCAAGGGGATGAGGGCACAATGTCGCGGGAAATTTCGGATGAATTTTTTAAGGCAAACACGCGCTTGCCATTATGTTGCATTGCAACAAAAATGCCCCCGTGATAGGCGCAGTCGCAGCCATGCCAGCGAGCCGGACCGGAGCGGATGAGAGACACGATTTTTTGCGTATTCAGCGTTCTCACGACGCTCGTTCTCGCCATTGTCTCCCTCCGATACGTCACCGATTTCTATCTGCTGTCCTTCTTTTACAGCTTCCAGGTCCATCTGGCGGTGGCCGGCGCCGTGGCCTCGGTCGCTGCCCTTCTCGTCAAACGGCACTGGTATGCGCTGCTGACCCTCGCGGTATCGGTGGTCCTTGCCGTCCATGGTGTCGTGATGATGCGCGAATTTGTCGAGCCGGCTGTCGAGGAGAGCCGCCCCGCCCTCTTCAGGCTGATGTCCTTCAATATCGAGAATGATAATTTCGCAAACGGCCCTGACATCGCCGATATGGTCATTGCCTCAGGCGCCGACGTCGTCAGCATCCTGGAGGCCGAACCGCTGCTGTCGGAACTGCCGCGGTTGTTGAAGATCTATCCCTATTACATCGGCTGCGGTGTCGGCATGGAGCAATGCGATACGCTGGTGCTGTCGAAGCGTCCGTTGATCGAACCCCGTATCCGCAATCTCGGCCTGCTCTGGCGCAACCGGCTGACGATCTCGACGATCGATTTCGATGGCCAGAAGATCAATTTCCTCGCCGCGCATCTGACCAAACCTTATTACGACGAATTCCACGGCCTGGAAATCGAGGATCTTGCGGAGATCATTCCCTCCCTTTCGGGACCGCTCGTTCTTGCCGGCGATTTCAATACGTCGATTCTGGCGCCCGACGTGCAGTATCTCATGCGTAGCCAGGGCTTGGGCACGGTATCGCTGGAGCCCGCGACATGGCCAATCCGCGCCGGTGCTTTCGGCATTCCGATCGATCATATCTTTACCCGCGCGCCCCTGCGGCTGAAATCGGTTCGCCGCATCGCGAACGGCTTCGGATCAAATCATTTTGGCCTCATGGCGGAATTCGTCGTCGACCCCTAGGCCCGCATCCTCATCCGTAGCGAGGAAGCCGCCAGACTGGCGCGCCCAAAGTTCCGCATAGAGTCCACCGCGGCGAAGCAGTTCGTCATGGCTGCCCTCCTCGATGATCCGGCCGAGATCGACGACGATCAGCCGGTCGAGCGCTGCGATCGTCGACAGCCGATGGGCGATCGCAAGCACCGTCTTGCCTTCCATGATGCGATGGAGATTGGACTGGATTGCTTCTTCTACTTCCGAATCGAGCGCCGACGTCGCTTCGTCGAGAACGAGGATCGGCGCGTCCTTCAGCATGACGCGGGCAATCGCGATGCGCTGCCGCTGCCCGCCTGACAGTTTGACGCCGCGTTCGCCGACATGCGCATCGAAACCTCTGCGGCCCTGCTGATCTTGCAGGCGTTCGATGAACTCGATGGCTTCGGCGCGCCCGGCCGCCTCGACCAGCCCCTCCTCGCCGGCATCGGGCCGCCCGAACAGGATATTGTCCCGCACTGAACGATGCAGCAACGAGGTATCCTGGCTGACGACGCCGATCTGCATCCTGAGAGATTCCTGCGTCACGGCTGCAATATCCTGGCCGTCGATCAGAATGCGCCCGTCCTGAATATCGTAGAGGCGCAGCAGCAGGTTCATCAGCGTCGATTTCCCCGCGCCCGAACGGCCGACGATCCCGACTTTTTCGCCCGGCCGAATGGTCAGGGAGAAATTCTCGACGACCGGCTGATGACCCTTGCCGTAGCGGAAGGAAACATTGTCGAAGCGGATGCCGGGCTGCCGGATCACCAGGCCTCTGGCATCCGACCGATCGACGAGCCCCAGAGGCTGGGAGATCAGCTCGGCGGCGTTCTGGATGGTGCCGAGATTACGCATGATGCCGTTGAACTGCGTCATCAGCCGTCCGAGGAGGAAATTCAACCTGAGCACCAGTGCCAACGAGAATGCCACGGCACCGGAGCTAACCAGGCCGCGCAACCAGAGATCGACGCTCAACCCCGCCATCGTCACGATCATCAGGCCGGAGAGCAGCGCCATCGAGGCCCTGACGCCCGTGATGAACCGCGTGAAGCGCAGCACCGTATCCTGGTAGATATCGAAACCCTGCCGCATATAGCGGTCGCTCTCCTCGTCGCGGGCAAACAGCTTCAGCGTCTGCATGTTGCTGTAGGAGTCGACCATCCGGCCATTCAGCATCGATCCAGCTTCCGCCGTTTCGCGGGAATGATGGCGGATCCGCGGAACGAAGTGGCGGGCAAGCAGACTGAAGGCGCAAAGCCAGAACAGCACGACGGCAGCCAGGGAAAAGTCCAGCCGGGCAACGAGCACAAGCGTCGTTGCGGCATAGATGCCGACGAACCAGACGCTTTCCATCAGCGAGGTGACAAGATCACCGGTTGCCTGCCCGGCCGACCAGACTTTGGTGACGATGCGCCCGGAGAAATCACTCTGGAAGAACGACAACGACTGCCTGGAGACGTGGAGATAAGATTGCCAGCGTGCGAGATTGTAGAAGCCCGGCGTGATCACCTGCTGGTCGACGAGGGCAATCAGGAAGGCGACGACGAAACGCACGAGCCCGATGAGGGCGAGCATGCCGAACAATTCGCCGCCATGGGCGGCGAGAAGACCGTTCCAGCCGGCCCCAGGCGTGATGCTGCCGAGGATATCGACCAGGCGTCCGACGAACCAGAACAGTGCGGCTTCGATCGCCGCCGATGTCCCACCCAGAACGAGCATGGCGACGAACGGCATCCTCGCCTGGCCGATATAGAACCAGATGAATCCGAGCGTCGAGCGCGGCGGCTGGAGATTGGCGCGTGGGCGGAACGGATCGATCCAGGTTTCGAACCGGCGGAGGATGGGGTTCAGCAACATAGAAGCGATATAGGCGGATTAGCCGAGCCGGCAAAGGGAATGAAAAGCGGACAGAATGTTATATTTTGGTAATTATCGGTAACATCGGCGGCATACCCATTGAATGCCCCCGAACTGGTCACAATCTCACGTTACGATCGCGGTTTACCGGAGACCACTTCCATGGAAACGAAAATGCTCGATGTGCATGTTCCGCTTCCGCTTGCAGAAAGGCTGGATGCCCTGGCATTCGCCCTGGGGTTGCCGCGCGACGAGATCATCGCCGAGGCCATCACCACCTGGATCGATCAGGAGGAGCACCGCCGCCTTGTCGCCCTGCGCACGATCGCGGCTGTCAACACCATGGTCGTCGTCGAGCATCACCGCGTGATCGATTGGGCCGACAGCCTTTGAACGGATAAGAGGCAAACGGAGTCAGTTCTTCAGCAACCGTCCGGCAAGCTTATAGCCATCCTAAGAATTCAAGAGGCCCTCCCCGCTTTCGCAGGGAGGGCCCCATTGCATCTTATTGCGCCGCCACTTCCGCTTCCTCGGCGTGATCGGAGAGGAAGCCACCGGACTGGCGGTTCCAGAGGTCGGCATATATGCCGCCTCCTTCGACCAGCTCGATATGCGAGCCGGCCTCGATGATCCGGCCTTTGTCGAGCACGATCAGCCGGTCCATCTCCGTCAGCGTCGAAAGCCGGTGGGCGATCGCGATCACCGTCTTGCCCTCCATCAGGGCGAAGAGGTTTTCCTGGATCGCGGCCTCGACTTCCGAATCGAGCGCCGAGGTCGCCTCGTCGAGTACCAGGATCGGCGCGTCCTTCAGGAAGACGCGGGCGATCGCGACACGCTGCCGCTGGCCGCCGGACAACTTGACGCCGCGTTCGCCGACCTGTGCGTCGAGCCCCGCGCGGCCCTGCATGTCGACGAGACCTTCGATGAACTCCCAGGCATTGGCGCGTTTGGCGGCCTCGATCACCTCGTCGTCCGTTGCTTCGGGACGACCATAAGCAATGTTGTCGCGGATCGAGCGATGCAGCAGCGAGGTGTCCTGCGTCACCACGCCGATCAGCGAGCGCAGGCTTTCCTGCGAGACGCCGGCGATGTCCTGCCCGTCGATGGTGATGCGACCGGCCTCCAGATCGTAGAAGCGCAGCAGCAGGTTCATCAGCGTCGTCTTGCCGGCACCGGAACGGCCGACCAGGCCGACCTTCTCCCCCGCCTTGATGTCGAGCGACAGATTGTCGATGACGCCCTTGCTCTTGCCGTAGTGGAAGCGGATGCGGTCGTAATGGATCGCGCCCTTCTTCGCCGTCAAGGTGGGTGCACCCGGCTTGTCGACGATGTCGTGCTGTTTGCTCATCATCTCCATGCCGTCATAGACCGTGCCGATATTCTCGAACAGCGCCGAGACCTCCCACATGATCCATTGCGACATGCCGTTGACGCGCATGGCAAGACCGATGGCGATGGCGATGGCGCCAACCGAGATCGCGCCGTTCAGCCAGAACCAGATCGACAGGCCCGAGATGACGAAGAGTGCAACACAGTTGTTCACGTAGACGCAAATATGAAAGAGCGTCACTTTGCGCATCTGCTTGTGCACGGTCTGCAGGAACTCGTCCATGCCCTCCTTGGCATAGACCTCCTCGCGGCCCGCATGCGAAAACAGCTTGACGGTCGCGATATTCGTATAGCTGTCGACCACGCGCCCCGTCATCATCGAGCGCGCATCCGCCTGCGCCGCCGCGATCTTGCGAAGCCGCGGCACGAAATAGGCGACGATGCTGATATAGACCGCGAGCCAGACGAGGATCGGGATCATCAGCCGCCAGTCGGCCGCTGCGATAACGATGATCATCGTCAGGAAGTAGGTGACGACATAAACGAAGACGTCGAGGATCTTCATCACCGTCTCGCGCACGGCAAGCGACGTCTGCATCACTTTGGTCGCGACACGTCCGGCAAACTCGTTGGCGAAGAACGACATGCTGTGGCGCAGCAGGAAGCGGTGCATCTGCCAGCGTGCGATCATCGGATAATTGCCGAGCATCATCTGATGCATGATGAGCGAATCGAGCCCGGCCGTCAGCGGCAGGCCGACCAGCACCAGCGCCGCCATCCAGAAAAGCTTGTGGCCTTCTCTCTCCAGGAATGTGGCGCGGTCGGCATTGGTCAGCCAGTCGACGATGTCGCCGAGGAACTGGAAGAGCGCCACTTCGCCGATCGCGATCAGCGCGGTCAGCACGGCCATCAGGCCGAGCCAGGGCGCAGCCGGTTTGCTGTAGTGCCAGCAAAAGGCAAAAAGACCTTTCGGCGGGGCGACAGGGTCCTCGCTTGGAAAGGGATTGAGTCGCTGTTCGAACCAGCCAAACATGAAATTGCTCCGAAACGTCACCGTTCCGGCTCCCGGCTTCGCGCCATCCCAGCGCACTGCAAGCACATATGGGAACCGAACGTTCAAGGGGCGAGGCTGAGACAGCCGCACAATGGATCAAAAAAGGAAATTCAGGGAAGAAATCCGCACTATCGGCGGAAAATCGCACCGCTTGGCATCACGGCCTGGACGCGCACATACAGCAAAATATTCATTCTGGCGCTCCTTGCTGGCGATTAAAGATATGCACCGATAACGCGAAAACGAGGAATTTTCCAGCCCTGTTCTGCCGAAAAATTCATCTTTTCGGGTCCAAACGCGCCATGTTGCGTCGAAATCACAGTTGCATTAGGCCTTTTGTGGTGAAAGCGGGAAGATGGCGCATCATGACTTCACTCAGACTGGCACTCTACCAGCCGGATATTCCCGGCAATACCGGCACGATCCTGCGTCTTGCCGCCTGCCTTGGTTTCGCGGTCGATCTGATCGAGCCCGCCGGCTTCGACATCTCCGACCGCAACTTGAAACGGGCCGGTATGGATTATATTGCCGCCGCCGCCCTCACCCGCCATGTCAGCTGGGACCGCTTCGAGGCATGGCGTCTGACCACCGGCCGCCGCCTGATCCTCGCCTCGACCAAAGCTGCGGAGCGCTATACCGATCTTGCCTTTCGCCCGGACGATATCCTGCTCTTCGGTCGCGAAAGCGCCGGCGTGCCGGATCAGGTGCATGAGAGGGCCGACGCCCGCATTCTGATCCCGATGCTCGAAGGCCAGCGCTCGATCAACGTCGCCGTCTCGGCCGCCATGATCGTCGGCGAGGCGATGCGCCAAACCGTCTGGGCCTGACGGACACCGACGCCGAGGGAGCAAAGCCCGCGGAATTGCCGATCCGCTCCAGACCATGTCGCAAAATAGCGTTGTCTATCTCTCAAACCGGCGTATATTTATTAGCCGGGCAATCAAAAATTCAGTATTGGCCTCCATGATTCCAACACGTTGGAATGGCCATGTGAGGAAAACCGCATTTCTCCAGATCTGTGAAAGAAGAATAAAAACAACAAAATGGACTCTACAATCATCATGATCAACTTGTTCGGCGCCGTGGCTCTGCTGCTGTTCGGCCTCGCGCAGGTGAAGGATGGCGTATCCAGAGCCTTCGGCGCCCGCCTGAGAACGGGGCTGGCGACCGGGACACGCGGCAGTCTTCGTTCCTTCCTGTCGGGCCTCGTTGCAACCGTCGCACTGCAGAGCTCGACGGCAACGGCGCTGATGACTGCTTCCTTCGTCGAGCGTGACCTGATCAAGCCGCGCATGGCGCAGATCGTTCTGCTCGGCGCCAATGTCGGCACCGCGATCACCGCCTGGATCGTGGCAACGGGCATAGAATGGCTCTCTCCTCTTCTCATTCTTGTTGGCATTGTGCTTTACCGCGGCCGTTCAAGCACCAGCCAGGGCGGCGGCACAGCGCTGATCGGTATCGGGCTGATGCTGCTGTCGCTGCACCTCCTCGGTCTTGCGACGGAGCCGATGCGCGCCTCCCCTGCTCTCGCCGCCTTCATCGGCCTGCTGGATGGCGCCCTGCCCGTGGCAATGATCGTCTCGGCAGCACTTGCCTTCGCATCTTCGTCGAGCCTTGCGGTGGTGGTGCTCATCCTGTCGCTCGCCTCGGCCGGCGTCGTCTCCGCCGAACTCGTCATCGTGCTCGTGCTCGGCGCCAATCTCGGCGGCGCAATACCGCCTGTCGTCGCGACATTGTCCGGTCCGGTTTCGGCGCGGCGCGTCACCCTCGGCAATCTCGCCGTCCGCACGCTCGGCTGCCTTATCGCCTTGCCGCTGGCGGGTTATGGGGCGGAACTCATCCAGTTGCTGCCCTTCGGTCCTGCCAAGCTGCCGGTCGATGCGCATCTTGCCTTCAACCTTCTGCTGGCGGCGTTGGCCTGGCCATTCTCCCGGCCGCTCGCCACCCTGATGGCCCGCCTGGTGCCGGATCAGGCCGAGCCTGACAGCGCCCCAAAATATCTGGATGCGCAGGAACTTTCGACGCCGGTCGTGGCCCTGGCCAGCGCTACCCGCGAAGTACTCGGCGTCGGCGACTTGATCGAGCGCATGCTGATCCGGGTCTCCGAAGCCTTCGAGCGTAACGACGCATCGAAGCTTGCCGAGATATCCGCCCTCGAAGAGCGCGTCGACCGACTGCAGCAGGCGGTGAAGGTCTATCTCTCGAAGCTCGGTCGCGAGGGTCTCAGCGACGAGAACGCACGCCGCTCGATCGTCGTCATCGATTATGCGATCAACCTCGAACATATGGGCGACATCATCGAGAAGGGCTTGCTGGAGCAGGTGGCGAAGAAGATCTCCCTCGGCCTGAAATTTTCCGAGGACGGTCATCAGGAACTGCGGAAGCTGTTCGATCTGACGATCGACAATCTGCGCGTCGCTCAGACGATCTTCGTCACCCGTGACTTCAATCTCGCGCGCCAGATGATGGAGGTAAAGGTCGAGGTGCGCCGGATGGAAAAACAGTCTGCCGAGCGCCACCTTGAACGTCTGCGTGACGGCCGCGCCGACAGCCTGCAGACGAGTTCTCTGCATCTCGACATGCTGCGCGACCTGAAGCGCCTCAACGCCCACATCGTCTCGGTGGCGCATCCGATCATGGACGAAAACGGCCTGCTGATCGAAAGCCGTGTGCGGGCGACTACGAAGTGACCGTCAGTCGGCCGAAGGCAGGCGGCGCATGGTGAATTCGATCTGATCGCCGTCGAGCTGACGCCAGCTCTCCACCTCGGTCCAGTAGGCCGCTTTCGGATATTCGTCGAACCATTCGCGCGCCTTGGCGCGTGCGTCCATGAGGCCGAGGCAATATGTCTCACGCACGAAATGGTCTTTCCTGCTCGGGGGATTTTCCGCCCGATGTCTCGCTATCCTGCGCTTCAGGCCGTCGAAGGACGGAGGCCCTGGAACTTTTTTCATCAAACCTACCTCCTCGGAAAAGGTAGTATCGAAATTCTTGATTTGCGAGTCGAATCTTGGAAGCGCTCAGCGGTGCTTGGCCACGCTTGGCGAGATGCAGCACCAACTGCTAATCATGGCGCGCAATCAAGAATGAGCGAGTCGCCTCCGAAGGAGATGTCGACCGTCGGAGGCGTAAATGGAAAGACCGGAACTGCCGATCGGCTTGCCTGACGATATCGAAGAGAAGAAGGCTGCCGCCCGCAGTTGGTTCGAGGGATTGCGCGATACGATCTGCGCCTCCTTCGAGGCCCTCGAGGATGAGTTGGAAGGGCCACTCTCCGACCAGGAGCCCGGCCGCTTCGTCGCCAAGGACTGGTCGCGCGAAAACGGCGCCGGCGGCGGTGGCCGGATGTCGATGATGGAAGGCCGCGTCTTCGAAAAGGTCGGCGTCCATACCTCCACCGTCTACGGCGAATTTGCCCCGGATTTCCGCGCCCAGATACCCGGCGCCAAGGACGATCCGCGTTTCTGGGCCTCGGGCATCTCGCTGATCGCCCATCCCGTGAACCCAAACGTTCCGGCCGTGCACATGAACACTCGCATGGTCGTCACCACCAGCCGCTGGTTCGGTGGCGGGGCCGACCTGACGCCGGTGCTGTCACGCCGCCGCACGCAGGAGGACGAAGACAGCCAGCTCTTCCACAAGGCCATGGAGATCGCCTGCCGCAATCATGCCGTCGCCGATTACGATGCGTACAAAGCCTGGTGCGACGATTATTTCTTCCTGAAACACCGCAACGAGGCCCGAGGCATCGGCGGCATCTTCTACGACTGGCTGCATTCAGGCGAGGAAGCCGGCGGCTGGGACGCCGATTTCGCCTTCACGCGTGATGTCGGCCGGGCCTTCGCCATGGTCTATCCAAAAATCGTCCGCTCCAACTTCAACAAATTGTGGACAGAGGCCGATCGCGACGAACAATTGATCCGCCGGGGCCGCTACGTCGAATTCAATCTGCTGTATGATCGTGGCACGATCTTCGGCCTGAAGACCGGCGGCAACGTTGAATCCATTCTCTCTTCGTTGCCCCCCGTCGTCCGCTGGCCATGAAACTGTGATATCTCGTCGATAAATTCGAGGTGATAGACCTTCACGAAAATTCAGTGCGTCCTAACTTTATAGTATGTGCGTAACAATCGGAGGAGGATTGTCATGACGATACAAAGTGGCTCGCCAGCGTCTACGGATGTCCAGGAAACATCCCGCACGATCGACACATCCGAGTTTCTGACGCGCATCGCCGAGAAACTGCGGACCAAGAGCGGCTCGGATCTGCCGCTGTCCTGCTTCATCGAGCAGGTCAAGCTGCAACTGGCCGGCGGGAAGTCGCCGGAACAGCTGCAGAACGAAGCAGCGGCCGCCAACAGCAACATGCCCGGTCAGCTTTCGGATACCTACAAAGCCTGGGCGATGCCCGACTGATACGGCCTTTACTGGCCGGCATGTCGATGCCGGCCGGAACCTTCCCTCCCCCCGCACATTCATAAATCGCGTAAGATCGCGATCGTCGTTGTGTTTTGAACAGAGGAGAAGACCATGCGACTTTTCGAATGCGGCACTCTCGTTCCGGGCTGCGCCTGGCATACACGGGCGGATAGCGACGCCGAGGTGGTTCGCCGTGCCGTCGAGCACCTGAAAGATGCTCACGGCGAAACCACGATCCGCGAGAACATGGTGGATAATATCAAGGCTCGCATCCGTGACGAAGCGACCGCCGCCTGATTATTGCACGCGTTCCTGCAGCCGGGCGAGCAGCGCCGCCCGGTCGGAAACGAAGTTTTCCTCCACCCACTGGTTTTCCAGGCCGGCAAGCAACTCGCCGACGCGCGGACCGGACGCGATTCCTGCCGAAATCACGTCGCCGCCATTCAGCGGAAACTGCGGTTTCTTCCAGTGCATTGCCTTGTCCAGCAACTTGATAAGCCGCGCCGACCGCGCCATTTCGTCGAAATCGCTTTCAGCCTTGCCGCGCGCAACCGCAAGCGCCAGCTTCAGCCGTGTCGTGATGCCATCGGCACCGTTGCGGTAAAGCAGCCGTTCGAAGGCCGCCGACGACACGTCGTCATTAACAGGCGCTGTCATTGCCCAGGCCTTGAGATAGGCCGCTTCCGCATTCGAGAGCTTGAGCCGGGCTGCGAGCGCCTCCATGCGCGCCGCATCGGGCGGCACGATCGCCGCAAGGCGCAGCAACGGATCGGGCGTCCAGCCGAGCGCCTTTTCGGTGGTGATCAGCGAAGGGATCGCATCGATCCCCCATCGTTCCGATTCCGGGAGGATTTCCGTCAGCACCGCCACCTGCCGCATCCAGAGCAGCGCCCGGCCGGGATCGCCGGCGCCAAGCAGCTTTCGCAGTTCCGACCAGACGCGTTCTGCTGAAAGCGTCGTCAGTTTCGAACGCGCCGCGGAACACGCCTTCAGCCCCTCGGCATCCGGCCGTCCGGAACCGTAATAGGCAAAGAAGCGGAAGAAGCGCAGGATGCGCAAATGATCCTCGGCAATACGCCTTGCGGCATCGCCGATGAAGCGGATGTTGCGCGTCTCGATGTCGGCAAGTCCGCCAACGAGATCCACCACCTCGCCCTCGGCATCGGCATAAAGCGCGTTGATCGTCAGATCCCGCCGTTCGGCATCCGCCCTCCAGTCTGTGCTGAAGGCAACCTTGGCGTGGCGTCCGTCGGTCTCGACGTCGGTGCGAAGCGTCGTCACCTCGAAGGGCTTGCCGTCGATCACGAGCGTCACCGTGCCGTGCTCCAGGCCGGTTGGGACTGCCTTGATGCCGGCCGCCGCCGCCCGCTCCATCACCGCCTCCGGTCTGAGTGTCGTGGCTATGTCGACATCATTGACCGGCAGGCCCATCAGGCTGTTGCGCACCGCCCCGCCAACCACACGCCCTTCCCCGCCATCGGCGCTGAGAAGTGCTAAGATCCGGCCGAGCGCCGGGTCGCGGAACCATGCTTGGTCGGCAAGGCCGGTCATGCATAAAGCCTTTCGTAAAGCGTGCGGACGATGCCGGCGGTGATGCCCCAGATCATTCTGGTTTCATAGGGCACGCGGTAGAAATGCCGGTCGATGCCGTCGATGACACGCCTGTCGCGGGTGTGATTGGCAGGATCCATCAGGAAGGAAAGCGGCACCTCGAACACGTCGTCCACCTCGGTCGGGTTCAGCGTCAGCGCAAAGCCCGGCGTGACGACGCCGAGCACCGGCGTGATGCGAAAGCCCGTCGAGGCAAGGTAATTCGGTAGCCGCCCGACGGTTTCGACGAAGGAACCGGCCAGTCCGATCTCCTCCTCCGTCTCGCGGATCGCCGCCATTTCAGGGGAGATATCGGTGGGATCGATCGAGCCGCCGGGAAAGGCGATCTGCCCGGAATGTTTGCGCAGCGTCGCCGTGCGCTTGGTGAAGATCACATGCGCCTCTTCGCCGTCGTCGACGACGGGCACGAGCACGGCGGCGTCGCGCAGTTTGAAGGTCTCGACCTCGGCGACGATGTCGGGGTTGAGGATATGGTCCCCGTGATCGCGCCAGGCATGGTCGACCGGCCCGCCATTCTGATTGAGCGCGCGGCGGCGGAATTCGGTTGCGGAAAACAGCGGGTAGCGGTGGGTGATCGCATCATTCATCGGCAAAGCGCATCCAGTTCGTCGGCCGGCATGACCGGGAAGACCTCGCCGGCGGAGCAGATCGCAAACATCGCCCGCCCCTCCACGTCGAAAGTCTCGCCGAGCGCGACCAGTTCATACATCACTGCACGCGACACCAGCGCCTCCAGCCGCCCGCGCACATGCAGATAGGGTTTCAATTCGGCGTTGCCGTCCGCAATGGCAAAGCGCAGCCGATGCTCCCCTCCCGCCTCCACGACATCGCCGACATTGGTGCGGAAGGTCAACACCTGTTGACCTTCGCTCTCCGTCACGCTCATCTCCACGGCGATGAACGGAGCGTCGACGACCCTTATCCCGACCTTTTCCACAGGAGTTACGAGATAGGTCTTCTGGTCGTCGTCTTTCCTCAAAACCGTCGAAAACAGCCGCACCAGCGCCGGCCGGCCGATCGGCGTACCCATGTAGAACCAGGTGCCGTCAGCCCGGATTTCCATGTCGATATCGCCGCAGAATGGCGGATTCCACCGTTCGACGGGCGGCAACCCTCGTTTTTTCTCGCCACTTTCCTCAGACGCACGCGAAATCAGTGCGGCAAGTCCCGCCGCATCCGCCTGTCCGCTGATTTCCTCGGCTGCCATTCTTCCGTCCCGGTTTGTCCTTAACGAAGTAAAGTCACGAGATAGTCATTCGCAACGAACTTGTCAGCCCGTCACATCTCCATAACTCTATCGGGTATGAGGCACATGTATAAGTCCGCCGATTCGCTGCCGAATGATTTCAGCCGTTGGAGATACGCATGGGTATGATGAAGACCGAAGCCAGCCTCGATGAAAAGGCGATCGTCGCCGCCGCCGAAAAGGCGCTCTCCGATATTGCCGCCATCCGCGGGGAAGTCTCGAAAGTGATCTTCGGTCAGGAAAGCGTCGTCGAGAACACCATTCTCGCTGTGCTGTCAGGCGGTCATGCCCTGCTCGTTGGCGTTCCCGGTCTTGCCAAGACCAGACTGGTGACGACGCTCGGCGAGGTGCTCGGCCTTGCCGCCAACCGCATCCAGTTCACGCCGGATCTGATGCCCTCGGATATTCTCGGCTCCGAGGTAATGGACCAGGACGACAGTGGACGCCGCTCCTTCCGTTTCGTCAAGGGCCCGGTCTTCGCCCAGCTTCTGATGGCCGACGAGATCAACCGCGCCTCGCCGCGTACCCAGTCGGCCCTTCTGCAATCCATGCAGGAATATCACATCACAATCGCCGGCCAGCGCTATGACCTGCCGGCGCCCTTCCATGTGCTCGCCACCCAGAACCCGCTCGAGCAGGAAGGTACCTATCCTCTGCCCGAAGCCCAGCTCGACCGCTTTCTGCTGCAGGTCGACGTCAACTACCCCGAACTCGCCGCCGAGCGCCAGATCCTGCTCGAGACGACGGGCTTGGGCGAAACCCGGCCGGAAGCCGTCATCGATGCGCAGCGGCTGATCGAGATCCAGACCCTGGTGCGCCAGATGCCGGTGAGCGACACGGTCGTCGATGCCATCCTGGCGCTGGTGCGTTCCGCCCGCCCCGGACAGGGCAATGCCTCGACCGACAAGAACGTCGCCTGGGGTCCAGGCCCGCGCGCCGGCCAGGCAATGATGCTCTGCGCACGCGCCCGCGCGCTCTACGAAGGCCGTCTCGCACCGTCTCTGGACGATATCTTCGCGCTCGCCGAACCCATTCTCCAGCACCGCATGGCGCTGACCTTCGCCGCCCGCGCCGAAGGCATGTCGGTGCGTGATGTCATCGCCGGACTGGTCAAGCAGGCAAAGGGATAAGGAAGCCGGACGCGTGGCATCTATCGGACAGATCGTCAATCCGACACCCGGCAGCGATGCCCTTTCTCGCGCCAGGCAGCGGGCCGCCCTGGTGCCGGACTGCCTGGTGGAAGCCAAGCGCATCGCCAACACAGTGATCGCCGGCTGGCATGGTCGCCGCAAGCGCGGCATCGGAGAGAATTTCTGGCAGTTCCGTCCCTATGCCGAGGGCGAGAGCCTGTCGCGCATCGATTGGCGCCGCTCCGCCCGCGACGACCACACCTATGTGCGCGAGCGCGAATGGGAGGCGGCGCACACGATCTGGCTCTGGTGCGACATGTCGCCCTCGATGATGTACAAGTCGAGCTATGGCAACGTGTCCAAGGAAAGCCGCGCGCTGGTCATCATGCTGGCGCTTGCCGAAATCCTCGCCCGCTCCGGCGAGCGCATCGGCTGCCCCGGCATCATGGAACCCGCCTCCGCCCGCAACGCCGCCGAACGCCTCGCAGCCGCGCTCATGCACACGCCGCTGACCGGCGGCCTGCCGGAAACGGCGATGATCCGCGGCTGGAGCGACCTCGTCCTTATCGGCGATTTCCTCGACGATGCGCCGGCAATCATGGAACGGCTCGGCCCGCTCGCCCGCCGCGGCCTGCGTGGCCACGTGGTCGAGATATCAGACCCCGCCGAAGAGATATTCCCCTATAGCGGCCGCACCGAATTCACCGATCCGGAGAGCGGCGCCAGGCTCGTTTCCGGCCGCGCCGAACACATCCGCGAGGCCTATCGCAACGCCTACCTCGCCCGCAGGGACAGCCTCGGACAGTCGCTGCGCCATCTCGGCTGGACCTTCGCGACCCATCGCACCGATCATCTTGCTTCGGAAGCACTGGTCGCGGTGCACATGTATCTGTCCGGCATGCCGGCCAAGGCAACGCATGGAGGGCAGCTATGAGCGCCCTTCCCTTCGCTTTCGCCTATCCCGCCATTCTCGGCGCGCTCGTTGCCTTGCCGGTCATCTGGTGGCTGCTGCGGCTGACGCCGCCACGTCCGAAGACCGAGGTCTTCCCGCCGCTGAAGATCCTGGCCTTGGTGTTGAAGCGCGAGGAGACGCCGGCGCAAAGCCCTTGGTGGCTGACGCTGCTGCGCATGCTGCTCGCCGCCACCATCATCCTTGCGATCGCCGATCCGGTTTTCAATCCGCGCACCAGTTCGCTCGCATCAGGTGGCCCGCTCGTCCTCCTCGTCGATAACAGCTGGGCGGCGGCACCCGACTGGGAGCGCCGCATCCAGACCGCCGACGCGTTGATAGACGATGCCGAATCCGCCGGCACACCCGTGTCTATCGCTTTCACCGCCGATCCGACCAACGACGCCGTGCCCGGCACCGCCGCTGCCGCTCGCGACAAGCTGCGCGCTGCCGAGCCGCGACCGCTGGTACCGGACCGTGAGCGCGCCTTCCAGGCGCTGCGCGCCGCCCTGAACGGCATAAAGCCCGGCACCCTCGCCTTCCTGACCGACGGTGCCGCCGCCAAGGCCGACGACACGACGGTGCGCAGGCTGGCCGAACTCCAGCCCGCTGATCTGCGCCTGATTGAGGGCGATGCCGCAAGGACGGTCGCGATCACCGCGGCCAACAATGCGGCTGATGCCATGGCCGTCAAGGTCACTCGACTCAACACCTCGCAGGCCGCATCCGTGGCGCTGAACGCCGTCGATAGCCAGGGTCGCTCGATTGCCAATGGCAGGGTGGATTTCCGCCCCGGCCAGAGTGTTGCGACAAGTTCGATCACAGCACCCTTCGAGATGCGCAACGATTTCGCGCGCGTCAGCGTCGACAATGGCGCGACGGCCGGCGCGGTCCATCTTCTCGACGACGCGTTCAAGCGTCGCCGTGTCGTCTTGCTGTCAGGCGAAGGAGGGGATGAGTTCCAGCCGCTGCTCTCGCCGCTCTATTATATCCAGCGGGCACTGCAGCCCTATGCGGATCTGATCCAGCCCGCCGATTCCGATCTCTCGGTCGCGATACCAAAACTTCTCGCCAACAATCCCTCCATCATCATCATGGCCGATATCGGCCGGCTGCCGGAGGAGACCTACGAACCTCTGACGCGCTGGATATCGAATGGCGGCATGCTCCTGCGTTTTGCCGGCCCGCGCATGGCGGCGGCTCCCGCAGACGATCCGCTGATCCCTGTCATCCTGCGCCAGGGAGAACGGGCGCTGGGCGGCACATTGTCTTGGAGCGAGCCGCAGTCGCTTGCCGAATTTCCGAGTTTCGGGCCTTTTGCCGGCATAGCGCGCCCTGCCGATGTCGTCGTCAAGCGGCAGGTGCTTGCCGAACCGACGCCCGATCTTGCCGAGCGCACCTGGGCTAGCCTGGCTGACGGCACGCCGCTCGTCACGATGAAGCAGATCGCATCCGGCCAGATCGTCCTGTTTCATGTCACCGCGGAAGCAACCTGGTCCGATCTGCCGATCTCAGGCACTTTCGTCGACATGCTGCGTCACCTCCTGCAGATATCGCGCTCGGGCGGCGTGACGTCGGAGGCGCGCGGCAATGCGCGTGTCTCCGAAACCCTGCCGCCATTCCGTATGCTG
Organism: Rhizobium leguminosarum bv. viciae USDA 2370; assembly: GCF_002008365.1. Taxonomy (GTDB): domain Bacteria; phylum Pseudomonadota; class Alphaproteobacteria; order Rhizobiales; family Rhizobiaceae; genus Rhizobium; species Rhizobium leguminosarum. Next base: position 409,349 of record NZ_MRDL01000036.1, on the reverse strand, counting down.
ACGGCCAAGGGCACGCTGGTCTCCGAGACGGGTTCGGCGCGGCCGCTCATTCCGCAGGCCGGAGCTGAACCGACGGCGAATTTCGACAACCCGCCCGGGCTCTACGGTTCGGAGGACGGTTTCACTTCCCTGAACGTGCTGCCCGAGAACGCCGAACTGACGCCGCTCGACACGGCAGGGACCAATGCCGTGCGCGAAGGCCTGATCGGCGGCGAAAGCTGGTCGGCAAAACCCGCACTCTTTCTCGCAGCCTTTCTGCTGCTACTGGCCGATGGCCTGATCGTCCTCTTCATGAATGGCGCGTTCTCGCGATTGCGCCCGGCCGTCCGCACCGCAGCGATGATCGCGGTCGCCGTCGGCGCCGGCTTTCTCATGCAGCCCGGCATACTTCACGCCGACGACTCCCAGCCCGGTGACGACCTCATCTTGCAGAGGCTTGATAACACGCACCTCGCCTATGTCGTCACCGGCGAACAGGACGTGGACAATATTTCCGAGCGCGGTCTTGAGGGACTCACCCAGTTCCTGACTTTCCGCACGACGCTGGAGCCGGCACCGCCCGTGGGCATCGACCTCACCAAAGACGAGCTCTCTTTCTATCCGATCATCTACTGGCCGGTTTCCGCAACGGCGCCGATGCCGTCGACCGCGGCAATCAGCCGTATCGACGCCTATATGCGCAACGGCGGCACCGTGCTTTTCGATACGCGCGATCAGATCAGCGCATTGGACAATGGCGGCAATGTCAGCGCTAACGGTGAGAGGCTGCAGGCAATCCTCGCCAATCTCGACATTCCGCCGCTCGAACCGGTACCATCAGACCATGTGCTGACGAAATCCTTCTATCTCCTGTCGAGCTTTCCCGGTCGTTATACCGGCAGCCCTCTCTGGATCGAATCCCGGCAGGGTGGTCAGGGGCCGAGCGAAAAATCGGCGGCAACGGCCGACGGTGTTTCGCCGATCCTGATCACCGGCAATGATTTCGCCGGCGCCTGGGCGATCGATGACAACGGCGTACCGATACTGCCGACCGTGCCGTCGGATGAAACGCAGCGCGAATATGCCTACCGTTCCGGCGTCAACATCATGATGTATATGCTGACCGGCAACTACAAGACCGACCAGGTCCATGTTCCCGACCTCCTCGAACGGTTAGGACAATGAGATGACGTTCGACTTTTCGCCCTTCCTGCCCTGGTCGGTTCTGGCTGCACTTGCCGTCGTCAGCGCTGTTATCGCCGCCTTCGCGATCTGGCGCGGCATTCGCGGCGCCTGGATCAGAACGCTGGCAGCACTCGCCATGCTGACCGCCCTTGCCAATCCTGTGCTCCTGCAGGAAGACCGGGATCAGTTGTCGACGATCGTCCCGGTTCTTGTCGATCGAAGCCAGAGCCAGCAGACGCCCGATCGCGTCAAGATGACCGACGATGCGCTTGCGGCCTTGAAGGGACAGCTCGCCCGCTTCCCCCAGATTGAGCCCCGCTTCGTCGATGTCGAAGGCGACGTCAATTCCGACGTGCCGTCCACGCGCCTGTTCGACGCGCTGTCGGCCAACATCGCCGATGTCCCGCCCGCCCGTATCGGCGGCGCAATCATGCTGACCGACGGTGAGGTCCATGATGTTCCGGCCGCCAATCAGGCGCTCGGTTTCGACGCGCCGATCCATGGCCTCGTAACCGGCAAGGCCAACGAATTCGATCGCCGCATCGAAGTCATCAAGGGGCCGCGCTTCGGCATCGTCAACGAGGAGCAGCAGGTGATCTTGCGCGTCTTCGACGACGGCCCGAGCCCGGGCGGCGCGGCCGATGTCACGGTGAAGCTGAATGGTGACGAGATCGCCACCCTGCAGGCGACACCAGGGCAGGATACGCCCTTCTCCTTCAAGGTGCCGGGTGGCGGCAGCAATGTGCTCGAATTCTCGGTCGCAGCACTTCCTGGCGAAGTCACCACCGCCAACAACCGTGCCGTCCACGTCATCGACGGCATCCGCCAGAATCTCCGCGTCCTGCTTGTCTCCGGTGAGCCGCATGCCGGTGAACGCGCCTGGCGCAACCTGCTGAAATCCGATGCGTCGGTCGATCTCGTCCATTTCACCATCCTGCGTCCTCCGGAAAAGCAGGACGGCACGCCGATCAACGAGCTGTCGCTGATCGCCTTCCCGACGCGTGAACTCTTTGTCGACAAGATCAAGGATTTCGACCTGATCATCTTCGATCGCTACCAGCACCGCGGCGTGCTGCCGCTGCTCTATTACGATTACATCGCGCAATATGTCGACAATGGCGGCGCGCTGCTGATCGCCGCCGGCCCCGAGCACGCCGGCCCCGATTCCATTGCACTGACGCCACTCTCCTCGGTCCTGCCAGCAACGCCCACCGGAGAGATGATCGAAAAGGCCTTCTATCCCCGCCTCTCCGAGGAAGGCCGCAAACATCCCGTCACGCGCGGCCTTGATGGTTCGGGCGAGGAGCCGCCGCATTGGGGCCGATGGTTCCGCAGCGTCGATGTCGACCGGCCGCAGGGCGAGACGATCATGCTCGGCGCCGACAAGCACCCGCTGCTGGTGCTGAACCGCGCCGGCCAGGGCCGCGTCGCCATGCTGCTTTCCGATCAGGGCTGGCTCTGGGCGCGCGGCTTCGAAGGCGGCGGTCCGAACGTTTCGCTCTATCGCCGTATCGCCCATTGGCTGATGAAGGAGCCGGCGCTCGAGGAAGAAGCGCTGACGGCGCGCGCCTCCGGCCGGACCCTTGAGGTCACGCGCCAGACGATCGGCGACAATCCCGGCAACTCCACCGTGCGTTATCCCTCCGGCAAGACCGAAACCCTGCCGCTCACCCAGTCCGAACCGGGCCTCTACAAGGCCGAGAAGAGGATGGACGAGATCGGCCTCTTCGAAATCCGCAACGGCAAGCTGTCGACGCTTGTCCATATCGGCGCCGTCGACGCGCCGGAATTCAAGGCGATGATCTCGACAACCGATGTGCTGCAGCCGGTCGCCGACAGAAGCAAGGGTCTCGTCGCCCGCGTTTCCAATGCAAATGGCGCGATCTCCGTCCCGCCGATCCTGCCGGTGCGCGGCCAGGTTCGCGTCTCCGACAACGATCGCATGATGATCCGCATGACCAGCGAGACGGTCTTGAAGGGCATCAACACGCTGCCGCTCTTTGCCGGGTTCGCTGGCGTCGGCATCCTGCTTCTCGCCTTCGGCGCCATGTGGTGGCGCGAAGGCCGGTAATCTCATGCCGGAATTCGAGCTCACCGCTTCGCCCTCGCCGGAGGAACTAGCAGTGATCACCGATGCGCTCTCGGCCTTCAACAACAGCGATGTCGGCCCCTCGGATCGCCGGCCGCTTGCGGTCCTCATCCGCGACACCGACGGCAAGGTGACGGGCGGTCTTTCCGGCTTTACCGCCTGGGGCTGGCTCTTCACCCAGATGCTCTATATTCCCGATACACTGCGCGGCACCGGTATATCAGGCAATATCCTCGCAAAGGCGGAAGAAGAGGCCAGGGCGCGAGGGTGCCGCGGCGCCTGGATCGACACGTTCAGCCCTCAGGCTCTGCGCGTCTATCTGCGTCAGGGTTATGAGATTTTCGGAGAGCTCAAGGATTTCCCGGAAGGTCGCACGCGCAGCTTCCTCCGGAAAAGCCTCTAGCAGGATGCGAGGATCGAAAGAGTTAGAGGTCCTTTGTGCGTCCGCGCACGGCGCTCTAAATCATTCGCGCCAGGCGATCGTGCCTTTCAGCCGCTCGTGCACGCCCTCGGCGATCGGAACGACGAGCACACGACGGGGATCGACCGGGCCTGGAAAAGAAAGCGCGTTGTAGGCGACCTTCTCGAAGCCGAGCGGTCCGTAATAAGGCGGGTCGCCGACGAGGATGACAGCTTCCGAGCCCTTGCGACTTGCCGCCTCCACTGCGATCCGCACCAGTTCCCGGCCGATGCCCTTGTTCTTGTGAGAGGGACGGACGGCGAGCGGGCCGAGCAGATGGCCCTTCACTGTACCGGCCAGTACCGGCGTCATGCGCACGGAGGCTATCGTCTCGCCGTTATCGGTGCAGATGAAGGAAAGCGACAGGTCATGCGGTCCCTGCTCACGGATGCGCGCGGCAGCGCGCGTGAAGCGGCCTGGACCGAAGGCTTCTTCGTTGATGTGTTCGATGGCGGCGTCATGGGACGCGTCTTCAGTGAGGTAGACGAGATCGTGCTTGTACATGATGACAGAAACCGGATGGACAGATTGATGGGTCTCGAACACGCCTTGGGCGTTCGGGAGCATCAGCGTCGTCGCGGGTTTCTGGAAATGAACATCAAGCAGGGGTCCGAAAATCGTGAAAAGGCCGATAGCAGGAAAAATTTCCGCCGTCCAACGCAAAATGCACGACGTGACGCACTGTTCAATCTTTGCCGCCTGTAAAGCCCTGCCATCTGCGATATCTTCCATTCCAACACGCAATCAAGGGAATGTAGACCATGGGAATGCTGGTGGACGGCGTTTGGCATGACGCCTGGTACGACACGAAGGAGAGCAAGGGCCATTTCAGGCGGCAGCCCTCGCAGTTCCGCAACTGGGTGACATCAGACGGTGAGGCCGGCCCTTCCGGCAGCGGCGGCTTCAAGGCCGAGGCCGAGCGTTACCATCTTTATGTCTCGCTCGCCTGTCCCTGGGCGCATCGCACGCTGATCTTCCGCAAGCTAAAGAAGCTCGAAGAGCTGATCTCGGTCTCCGTCGTCGATCCGCTGATGGTCGAGAACGGCTGGGAATTTAAGGTCGGCGATGGCGCCACCGGCGATCACCTCTTCGGAGCGTCCGCGCTTTGGCAGATCTATGTCAGGGCCGATCCGCACTATTCCGGCCGCGTCACCGTTCCCGTGCTCTGGGACAAGAAGACCGGCACGATCGTCAGCAACGAATCCGCCGAGATCATCCGCATGTTCAACAGCGCCTTCGACGGGCTGACCGGCTCGACAGCTGATTTCTATCCCGAGGACCTTCGGGCCGACATCGATGCACTGAACGCCACCGTCTACGACACCGTCAACAACGGCGTCTACAAAGCGGGCTTTGCCACCACCCAGGAAGCCTATGAGGAAAATGTCGGCAAGCTGTTCGAAACACTCGACACGCTCGACGAACGCCTCGGCAAGGGCCGCTACCTCTTCGGCAACAGATTGACCGAGGCCGACTGGCGCCTATTCACCACGCTGGTGCGCTTCGACCCCGTCTATGTCGGCCATTTCAAGTGCAACATCCGCCGCATCGCCGATTACCGCAACCTGCCCGGCTATCTCAGGGACCTCTACCAGACGGCAGGCGTGGCCGAGACGGTGAACCTGTACCACATCAAGCAGCATTATTACCGCAGCCACAAGACGATCAATCCGACCGGCATCGTCCCCGTCGGTCCGGCGCTCGATCTCGACAGCCCGCATGGCCGCGCCAGGCTAAATGCCGCCTGATACTTCTTACCACCAGTGATCGGGCTCCTGCTCGCCCCGAAGCTCGGCGAGGCGGCGATGCGTCGCCTTGGTCGTGCCCTCGGGCAAGCTGTCGAGGGAAAAGAAGCCGCTGTCGGATATCTCCCAGTCCGGCGGCCGCGGCGCCGTCTGCTCGACGGTCGCCCGATAGAAGACGACATGGTCGCGCCTTGTCGTCGTGGTATTGAAATAGACCTGGATCAGTTGCGGCTTGCCGATGATCCTAAGGTTGCCCTCCTCGCGCAATTCCTTGACAAGCGCTTCCTCGACCGTCTCGTTGCGCTCCAGCCCGCCGCCCGGCATATGCCAGCCGCCGATATAGCTGTGGCGCACGAGAAAGATGCGTCCATCTTCATCGAAACAGGCGGCCCGCACGCCCACGGTCATGCTGCGGACGAAACTGAAATAGACATGCAGCAGGCGCAACGCCAGCCTCGTGTAGAGGGGCCTGTTCTCTTTATCCACTATCGCTCCGTTTCAGCTCTTCATCGCGCCCGATGTGTTTGATTTGTCAATAAGCTGGTCTATGTCTCGTAACATGTTCAAGCTCGCGCATATCTCCGACGTCCACCTTGGGCCGTTGCCCAGTCTTTCCATTCAGGAGCTGTTTTCAAAACGCATAACAGGCTTTGTGAACTGGCATCGAAATCGACGCAAGCACCTTTTCGGCAGCACGTTGGATCTGCTGCTCGACGACATCCGCGCCCATCAGACCGATCACGTGGCCGTCACCGGCGACCTCGTCAATCTGGCGAGCGGCATTGAGATCCGCGCTGCGGCCGCATGGCTGCGCGCGCTCGGCGATCCCGCGAACACGTCAGTCGTTCCCGGCAATCATGACGCCTATGTGCCAGGCGCCTATGAGAAGTCGATGCGCGCGTGGTACGACTATGTCCGCGGCGATCTGGCCCCGCCGCAATGGCAGGACGACCGCCATATCTTCCCCTATCTGCGCGTCCGCGGCAAAGTCGCGATTGTCGGCTGTTCGACGGCGGTCGCCACCCCTCCTTTCGCCGCATCTGGCTTTTTCGGCGCGCGACAGGCCCGCGATACTGTCAACATACTGCGTGCGGCTGGCGAAGCCGGTCTCTTCCGCGTCGTCATGATCCATCACCCGCCGATCCGCGGCGCCACGGCCTTCTACAAACGGATGATCGGCATCCGCCGCTTCGCTGCCGTGATTTCGACGGGCGGCGCCGAACTCGTGCTACACGGCCATACGCACCTGAACACGCTGCATTGGCTGCGCGGCCAGGTGCAGCCAGTGCCGGTCGTCGGCATCGCGTCAGCCTCGCAGGGACCGGGCAGCATCAAGCCGCCCGCCGCCTACAACCTCTTCTCCATCGACGGCTCTCCCGGCGCCTGGGAGCTCAGCGGCGAGCGCTTCAGCCTCAACAGGGCCGGCGACGCGGTGATGCCGGAAAGTGCCAATATTTTCGCACCTTAGCGCCGGGTCCGGACTCTATTTATGCAGCACTTGAATCGATCTGCGAGGAGATCCGGCCACCGCTGCAACATTTGCCGTGGAGGTTGCTTACCCTCTTGGTATTTTTAGTGGTAAGCGTACAATTCGAGCAACTGCATTGCCTGAGAACGGAGCGTGCCGATGACTTCTTCTTTCCGTCACCTGTCCAGACTTTCGCTCGCCGCCGGCTTTGCCTTCGGCTTCGCCACGGCCGCTTTCGCGGTCGGCGACAACAACGATGACACCAATCCGCCGCCGAAGACCCAGACGACCAAGACCTGCACCGGCGGCAAGGTCTGGGACAAGGCCAAGAAGGAATGTGTCAACCCGAAGAAGAGCAGCTTCAACGACGACGATCTCTATAAGTTCGCCCGCGAGTTTGCCTATGCCGGCCAGTATGACAACGCCATCACCGTGCTCAATCTCGCCCGCAACCAGAACGACCCGCGCATCCTGAACTATCTCGGCTACGCCAACCGCAAGGCCGGCCGCATGGAGCTCGGCATGTCCTACTACCGCAAGGCGCTGCAGGCGGATGAGAATTACATCCTCGCTCGCTCCTACATGGGCATGGCGCTGGTGGAACAGGGAGATATCCAGGGCGCCCGCGTCCAGCTGGTCGAAATCCGTGATCGCGGCGGCGAAGGCACCTGGGCCTATCGCGCTCTGCTGCAAAGCTTGAACGGCTACAAGACATATTGACGCAAGCTTTGCGGGCCACAATACGAAAATCCCTTGGGAAAGAGGGATGAAGACGACCGGATGCTTGCGAAGTGCAGGAGACTTGTTTCATAAAGCACATGTATCGCCGGCGCCAACCATGTCGGCTTCGCGCCGAGGGTGAACCCTTCGACCGCGAAACCATTGTGAATGCTTCTTGGATAGACAATGCGTCAGCCCGCAACGACCATCGATCTCCGGCGTGATCTCGTCGGCCTCCTGCCCCGCCTCCGCCGCTTCGCGATCACGCTCGCGGGTGAGGTTGCTGTGGCCGATGAACTCGTTCAGTCCGTCTGTCAGCGCGCCATCGCCAAAGGTCATCAATGGAGCGGCGAAGGCCGGCTGGAAAGCTGGATCTACACGCTTGCCCGCCAGCAATGGACCGACGACAACCGCAAGCGCAAGCCTAAGGCTTCCGTCCGCGGCAACGTCACCGATATTCGCGAGGCCGCGCGTGAACGCTCGGCCGCGGTCGATCCCGACACCATCCATCACATGATTTCCGATATGCCGGATGGCGTTTCCAGCATGTTCCTGCTTGTCGACGTCGAAGGCCACAGCTACCAGCAGGCGGCCGACATCATGGGCATTCCGGTGGCAAACGTCGTCTCGCAACTCGCCACCGCAAGGCTGCAATTTGCCGGGCTTGCCGGCACCCACCCGATCCACAGGTTCTGAATTTGCTCGATCTTAGGAAACTGCCGCTCGAAGCCCAGCTCACCGCCCTTCTCGATGGCGAAGTTTCGCCCGAACAGCGGCACGAACTGGAGCAGCGTCTGGCAAGCGACGAGAATGCGCGCCGGCTGCATGAGAAGCTGCGCCACGGGGCTGATTTCGGCCGCCGCCGCCTGGACGATATCCTGAAGGAGCCGGTGCCGCTCGCCCTCGTCCGTTCCATCAAGAGCACGCAACCGCCGAAAACGTCGATCGCCCAGCGCGCCACGCGCCCGCAAGTGAAACTGGCGCCGAGCGGCCCGCAGGCGCTGGCCGCCGCCCTCATTCTCTTTGCCGTCGGTTGCGGTATCGGCTATTTCGTCGGCACCGCCCCGGATGCCGACGAGATTGCCACCACGGCCACCACCAATCCGGCTCCGGCCAATACCAACGACTGGCTCGGCGACGTCACCGCCTATCAGCGCCTGCTGATCCGCCAGCCCCGCCATCTCGTCGAAGTGCCCGCCTCGCAGGCCGAGGAAATTTCCAGTTGGCTGACGACCGCGATCGGCGTGCCCTTCCGCGTGCCGGATCTGAGCGCAGAAGCCTGGACCTTCCAGGGCGCGCGCGTCATCCTCGGCGACAGCCGCCCTGTCGGGCAGCTCGTCTATTCGAATGCCGATGGCGACATCATCTCCATTTGCTTCCGCAAGGACGCGCAGCCGCCGGAGACCGACGACTTCAAGGAAACGATCAAGGACGAGATCGGCCTCGTGACCTGGCACAATGCCGGCACCTCCTACGTGCTCGCCGGCCCTTCCGCCGAAGCAACGCTCGGCCAGCTTGCCATGGAGATCGCCACCGCGATCTGATTGCCGGAGCATGATGACGAGCGGTTTCGCACGACGTCGTGCTCGCCTTCTTTGACTTAAGGCACCAGCACCACCTTGCCGACCGCCCTCCGCTCCTCGATGGCGCGATGCGCTTCCGCCGCTTGATGCAGTGGGAAACGACCGCCGTCGGTAACCGTCAAGGCGCCCGCTGCGGCAAGCTCGAAGAGCGCGGCAAGATCCTCCCGCACACCCTCAGGCGTCAGCAGCGGCAATAGCGAAAATCCCTTGATTGACTGATTGTCATCAAGCATGTGCTCGACATCGGCCGCCTCAAGCCCAAACCGCCCCATCGCCGCCAGCACCAGCTCGCCGCAAGGCGCCAGCACATCGAGCGCCGCCCGTGAAAACGCCCCGCCGACGGTTTCATAGATGATATCCACGCCGAGCCCTCCGGTCAGCCTCTTGACGTCCTCCTGCCAGCCGGGCGCCGTATAATCGGCCGCATGATCGGCGCCGAGAGATAGGGAAAGCGCCCTCTTTTCGTCACTGCTCGCCGCTGCGATCACCATCTTCGCCGCGTCGCGCCTCGCCAGTTGCAGGAGCAGAGAACCAACACCCCCGGCTGCTGCGTTGACGAGAACGATTTTGCCTTTCACGGGACTGCGGCGTAGGAGGTGCAGCGCCGTCAACCCCTGCACCATCAGCGCGGCAGCCGCCTCGAAGGAGACCGCGTCGGGCAGCGGCACCACCGCCCCGCCATCGACCGCGGCGAACTCGGCATAACCGCCCGAACCGCGCCCGATCGCAAAGAGAGGAACGGCAACCCGCGTGCCAATCAGCGAGCGGTCGGCACCAGGCCCTGCTCGCTCGATTATACCCGCGACCTCGACACCGGGAAACATCGGCAGGTCAGGCGTTGCGGCATAGCGGTCGGCCCGCATCAACACCTCGAAGAAGTTGACACCCGCCGCGTGAACGCGGATGAGAACCTCGCTCGGGCCCGGCTCGGGAACCGGCAGTTCCACGAGCTCGAGGACATCGGGCGGACCGAAGCGAGTGAATTGAACGGCTTTCATGGCAGATGAACCTCACGTCTGATTGGCGTGGGGCAGGTTTAGCAATAGGATATCAGGCAAAAATACACACTCTTTCGTGCCCTACCCACCAGGAGGTGACCATGGCTGAGCCGATGAAAAGACTGCCGGAACTGCCGGTCGAACGCGCGCTCAAGGTGATCTCGGGGCGCTGGAAGCCAGTCATCCTCTACTACGTCTTCTCCGGCCCGAAGCGTCTGTCGGAGCTGAAGCGGATGATGCCCGCCATCACCCAGAAGGTGCTGATCCAGCAGCTGCGCGAGATGGAGGAGCACGGGCTGGTCGCCCGCCAGATCTTCGCCGAAGTCCCCGGCCGCGTCGAATACAGCGCGACCGAACTCGGCCTCGGTCTCGAACCGGTGTTGCTGGCGCTCTGCCAATGGGGTCAGCGGCACGCCGAGGCGCGCGACGAGGCCGACGAGATCGCCGACTGCATCGTCAGGCCGCGCAGCGCTACAGCGCCGCGCGTCTTTTCAGACGCGCAAAGGGCGCTGTAACATTTTGAATTGCTGCATAATTTTATCCTTGAATCGATTCCGATCTAAGGAATTATGCAGTAGTGCGATCGCGGCCTGAGACCTGCCGAAATCAGGCCTTGCCAGCCTTCACGTCGAGCACGCGGTTGGCGGCCGAGACGATCGCCTCCAGCGAAGCTGCGACGATGTTGGTATTGATGCCCGCGCCGAAAAGTTTGCCACCGGGATAGGAGGTCTCGACGTAGGAGATCGCCGCTGCGTTCGAGCCATGCTGGAGCGAATGCTCGGAATAGTCCTCGACCGACATCTCGATGCCGAGATAATGCGACAGCGCGTTGATGAAGCCGTCGATCGGACCGTTGCCGCGCCCTTCGATGCGCTTGATATCCCCATTGTCGGTGATCTCGGCTGCGACGATCCGCTGGCCCTTGTGCTCAGTGTCAGGATAGGTGTGATGGTCGACGAAGCGCAGGCGCCCTTCCGGCTGCGTCACGTAGCGCTCGATGAAGCGGTCATAGATGCGCCGGGACGGAAGCTCTTTACCCTCTACGTCGGTGATGCGCTGGATATCTTCGCGGAATTCCACCTGCAGGTTGCGCGGCAGGTTCAGCCCGTAATCCTGTTGCAGGATATAGGCGATGCCGCCCTTGCCGGACTGCGAGTTGATGCGGATGATCGCCTCGTAGGAACGACCGACATCACGCGGGTCGATCGGCAGGTACGGGACTTCCCACACGGGATGATTGGCGACCTGTGCTGCCTTCATACCCTTGTTGATCGCATCCTGATGCGAGCCGGAAAAGGCGGTGTAGACCAGCTCGCCGACGTAAGGATGACGCTCGCCGATCGCCATCTGGTTCGAATATTCGAACACTTCCTTGATGCGCTCGATATTCGAGCAGTCGATCTCGGGATCGACGCCCTGCGTGAACATGTTCAGCGCCATCGTCACCATGTCGACATTGCCGGTACGCTCGCCATTGCCGAACAGCGTGCCTTCGACGCGGTCGGCACCTGCCAGCAATGCCAGTTCGGCAGCAGCGATGCCGGTGCCGCGATCGTTATGCGGATGCAGGGAAACGATCAGGTTCTCACGATTGTCGAGGTTGCGGCACATCCATTCGATCTGGTCGGCATAGACGTTCGGCGTCGCCATCTCGACGGTGGACGGCAGGTTGATGATCAGCTTGTTATCGGGCGTCGGCTTGACGACCTCGATGACGGCATTGCAGATCTCCAGCGCCACATCGAGTTCGGTGCCGGTAAAGCTCTCCGGCGAATATTCGAAACGGTAACCGCCGCCGGCCTTCGTGGCCATATCGGTGATCATCTTGGCGGCATCGACGGCGATCTGCTTGATCCCCCGCACATCCTTGGCGAAGACGACGCGGCGCTGCAACTCGCTGGTGGAGTTGTAGAAGTGCACGATCGGCCGATTTGCGCCTTCCAGTGCTTCGAAGGTACGGGTGATGAGTTCCGGGCGGCACTGTACCAATACCTGCAGGGAGACGTCGTCGGGCACATTGCCCTCCTCCACGCACCAGCGGGCAAAGTCAAAATCGGTCTGCGAAGCCGAGGGGAACCCGATCTCGATTTCCTTGAAGCCCATCTCGATCAGCAGTTGGAACATGCGCGCCTTGCGATCGTGGCCCATCGGGTCGACGAGCGCCTGGTTGCCGTCGCGCAGGTCGACCGAGCACCAGACCGGTGCCTTGGTAATGGTCTTCGTCGGCCATGTGCGGTCGGGAATGTTCACCTGCGGATAGGCCCGGTATTTCACGGCGGCGTCGGGCATGCCTTTTGCGGGGGCCGTCTTGTTTGTGGAGGCCACCTTATTTTGGGAAGATTGCGTCTTCGCGTCCATCGTATCGTCTCCTCGTCCCGGCATTTGCCCGCTCTTAGCCGATCACGTCGGGCTTGGCGATAAACAAATGCGGACCTTGTCGGTCGTTAGGTCAATTTTGAAAGTGAGTCGCGAGGAGCGATGGCCGGGCGGGCTTTCGGCCGCCGGGCGCTCCTCAAAGGACCCGGCAACCGCGCGTAAGGCCGAGGAGAAGAAGCGAGGTCAGGGCGCGCGTATTGTCACGCAGGGCGATGCGGCCGCGTGTAATCGTGTCAGAAATTCTGGCGCCAGTGGTCTTCATGCCCGCGCTTATAGCCTCGGACGGTAAAGCTGGCAAGTCCTTGGCCGGCTTTTGGTGGCCGCCAACATTCGACGAACTGCCCAGCTATTGCCGGCGGAGCTGCTTGAAAGCGCCAGAATCCGGCATTTGGAGAGCACAACGACCTTCCGTTACCTCGACTGAGCTCGGTCTTTCCAAATCTTCACCAACCGCGACAGCGCCAGCATCAGCCCACCCGCGATCAGGCCCCAGAAGGCACCGGAAATGCCGCCGAAGGAAATGCCGGAGGCGGTGACAAGGAAGGTGATTGCCGCCGCCTCTCGCGAGTCCGGCGCCTGGAAGGCCGACATTGCCGAGGACGAGAAGGCTCCGACCAGCGCCAGCCCCGCTACCGCCTCGATCAGGATCGAAGGTGCGAGCGCGACGAAGGCCGTCACCGCGCCGGCGAGCAGCCCGAGAATGATATAACCGACGCCGGCGATCAGTGACGCCCAATAGCGCCGCTTCGGATCGGCATGGGCGTCCTGTCCGGCGCACATTGCCGCGGTGATGGCTGCCAGATTGACCGCGTGGCCGCCGAACGGCGCCGACAGCAGCGAGAAGAAGCCGGTGACGGCAAAGAGCGGACCGGGCTTTGGATCGTAGTGGTTGACCTTCAGCACCGCGATACCCGGAATGTTCTGCGAGGCCATGGTGACGATGAAGAGCGGCAGCGCGATCGAGATGAGGCCGGCAAGATTGAACACCGGCCGGACGATCTCCACCGTCGGCACCAGTGATTGTTCCAGCGAGCCGAGCGCATCGTCGGGGATATCGACGCCGAAGGCGAGCACCAGCACGAACGCCGCGAGTGCTGCCGGCACCGCCCAAAGCCGCTTGAAGGCGCCGACGACGATCCAGGCGACGACGATCGGCAGGCCGAACAGCGGATTGAAGCCGATCGCCTTCACCGGCGCGAAGCAGAGGCCGATCAGCACACCGGCAAGCATCGCATTGGCGAGTGGTGCCGGAATGGCGGCAACCGCCCGCCCTAGCGGCTTGAACAGTCCCGCAACGATAATCAGCATAGCACAGATCAGGAATGCCCCGACCGCCGCATTGAAGCCGCCCTCGACCGCCCCGGTACTTGCCAGCAGTGCGGCACCCGGTGTCGACCAGGCGATGCTGACCGGCAATCGGGTCACGGCACTTAGCACGATCGCGCAGACGCCCATGGAAATCGACAATGCCATCAGCCCGGAAGCCGCCTGTACATCCGTAGCGCCGACCGCCTGCAGCCCGTGCAGCACAACGGCGAAGGAGCTGGCGGAACCGACGAAGGCGGTCAGCAACCCCATGAACAGGGCTTGGACGGAAAAATCTTTGAGCATGGCGGGACTCGAGCTGCGCGAATGGCGCATGGAGCATGATGGTTGTCGAAGGCGCAAGTCCGGATTCATTGCTTTCCGTTCAGACCTTGCCGCTAGCACTATCCGAAAACAGAACGCCCTCACCTGCGATCGGCAGGCAAGGGCGGGTTCTTGCAGTTTTGGCTGAGAAAACTCAGATATCGGCCTGCGACGTCACGATCCGTGAAACGAGGCCATATTCCTTCGCCTCTTCGGCCGAAAGCCAGTAGTCGCGATCCGTATCCTTGTCGATCTTGTCGAGCGGCTGGCCGGTGGCCGCTGCCATGATCCTGTTCAGACGCTCGTTCATCTTGATGATCTCGCGCGCCTGGATTTCGATGTCGGATGCCATGCCGCGCGTGCCGCCGGAGGGCTGATGCAGCAGGAAGCGCGTGTTCGGCAGGCACAGGCGCCGCTCCTTCGGAGTGGCGACATAGATCAGTGCGCCGGCGGAGGCGACCCAACCGGTGCCGATCATCCAGACCTTCGGCTTGATGAACTTGATCATGTCATGAATGGAATCGCCGGATTCGACGTGGCCGCCGGGCGAATTGACATAGATGCGGATGTCCTCGTCGCTGGCAGCAGCAAGCGCCACAAGCTGCGAGCAGACCTTCTGCGCCAATTCCTGATTGATCGGTCCGTAGATGAAGATCGAACGCGACTTGAAAAGATTCGCCTCCGTTTCCTTGCCGAGCGGCAGTTCCTTCGTCTTGTCGTCCTGGTCTTCGTCGTTCATTCGAACCTCTTGGAGATGAATTCGGGTTCCTCGCACATAGTGCGACTCAATGCCTAAAACAATGCGGGAAAAACACAAGGCACCGAAGCGATGGAGATATCCTTAAGAAGCCGCGCGCGGTTCTGCAAGCCTTACTGAATTGTAACGGCGAAAGGCTTTGAAAAGCCTAAATCCGTTCCTACCTCAGCCTCACGCGGCAAATGCCGCATCAGATCATTAGGAGGCAGGACAATGTCACCCGAAGAACGCCAATTGCTGACCGCCCTCTTCGACCGCGTGCGCACCGCCGCAGCCACGCCGCGCGACCGCGACGCCGAAGCCCTGATCGACCAAGCGACGCGTGAGCAGCCGTCGGCCACCTATTATCTGGCCCAGGCCGTCATTGTTCAAGAAAAGGGGCTGGAGGCGGCCGCCAACCACATCAAGGAACTCGAGGAGCATGTTCGCCAGCTGGAAGCCGGCGTGAGCGAGCACCGCCAGGCCGAACAGGGCGGCGGCTTCCTGAGCTCGATCTTCGGCAACACCCAGACGCAGCAGCCGGCCCCCGTTCCGTCCAACCCCGGTCCTTGGGGCCAGTCCCGCAGCTATGACGATCCCCGCGACGGCAATGTCCGCCAGACGCCACAACAGCCGACCGGCCCCTGGAGCCAGCAGGCCTATGCGCCGTCGGCCGGCGGCAGCTTCCTGCGCGGCGCACTCGGCACGGCAGCGGGCGTTGCCGGCGGCATGCTGCTTGCCAATTCGCTGAGCGGCATCTTCGGCAACCACATGTCCTCGCTCGGCTGGGGCTCGCCCTTCGGCGCCAATCCCTTCGGCAATGCCAGCGCCCCCACAGAGGAAACCGTCATCAACAACTATTACGGCAATGACGACACCCGCCAGGCCTCCGATAACGCCGGCGACAAGGACGACGACAACGCCAACGTGCAGCAGGCCGATTACGACGACGGCGACGATTACGCCGACGACTCGTCCAGCGACGACGTTACGGATGTGTGAGATCTAGCGGCCAAAGAATGGGCGGCCGTTGGCTTTACCATTGCCGCACCGTCGCCCGGCCCTTCGCTTGGGCTCAGGGCGTTCGCTGCTGCAATCGATTCACTGGATCGATTGCTCGGGCTGCGCCCGAACGCAATTCACCCACGGCCGCGATAGCTGGCAACGCCCTGTTCCGGCAGCCACACGCCTTCCGGCGGCTTGCCCGTCTGCCAGAAGACGTCGATCGGAATGCCGCCACGCGGATACCAGTAGGCGCCGATCCTCAGCCACCGGGGATCGAGCAGTTCGACGATGCGCTTGGCGATGTAGATCGAGCAATCCTCGTGGAAAGCGCCGTGATTGCGGAAGGAATGCAGGAAGAGCTTCAGCGACTTCGATTCCACCAGCCATTCGCCCGGAATGTAGTCGATGACCATATGGGCGAAATCCGGCTGCCCGGTCATCGGGCAGAGCGAGGTGAATTCCGGCGCGGTGAAGCGCACGACGTAATCGGTGCCGGCATGGTTGGACGGCACTTTTTCAAGCACCGCCTCCTCCGGCGATTGCGCGGTTTCGGTCTGCTGACCCAGCATCGACAGGCTGGAAACATCGGTACTCGGCATTATGCCTCCTTGACGACTTTGACGCGGATGCCGTGAGCCTTTTCGCCCTCCGGCTCCACATGAATTGCGATAGTGGCGCCCTCGTGCACTGCCCTGATGGCATCCTCAAGGCGGTCGCATATATCATGCGCCTGCCGCACGGACATCCCACCGGGCACCACCATGTGAAAATCGATGAAGGTGACGGTGCCTGCCCGCCTCGTTTTCAGGTCGTGCACGCCGATCGAACCCGCCGCATGGGTGGCAATCGCCTGCTTGATCGCTTCTTCCTCCTGCGGCTCCACCGCCTGGTCCATTAGCCCGCCAATCGATTGCGAGATCACCTTCCAGCCCTGATAGAGGATGTTGACGGCAACGAGAATGGCAAGCACCGGGTCGAAGATCGCATAGCCCGTTGCCAGCGCCAGCAGCAGACCGACGAGCACGCCGACAGAGGTCACCACGTCGGACATGATGTGCTGTCCATCCGCCGTCAGCGCTGCGGAGCGATGCCTGCGTCCGGTTCTGATCAGCAACCGCGCCCAGACCGCATTGATGACACCGGCCGCGAAATTGATCGCAAGCCCGAGCACAGGTGCGTCCAGCATGCGCGGCTCGGCGAGATAACCGACGGCTTCGTCGACGATCAGCAGGGCAGCGACGACGATCAGCACGCCCTCGGTCACGGCAGACAGATATTCCGCCTTATGATGGCCGAAGGGGTGATCGTGATCGGCCGGCTTCTGCGCATAGCGGATCACGAAGAAGGCGATGAAGGCGGCAGCGACGTTGACCGACGATTCGAGCCCGTCCGACAGCAGCGCCACCGACCCGGTAACCCACCACGCCACCATCTTCAGACCCATGACGCCGAGCGACAGTGGAATCCCCCACATCGCCAGCTTCCGAACCGTAAGATCGCCGTTGTCACTCATATCGTCCCCCTGCGGTTGCGAATGAATTGCAGCATCTAAGCCGTTGAAACGCAAAACCGCCCACGCGAATGTCGCGCAGGCGGTTCAGTTGAGGGTGATATGGGCGATGATGGAGGATTTGTCAAAGGGGAATGACACGCCCTTCACAGGCGTTACCGTCCCCGGCCGGAAAACAGCCCCAACGAGCGATCCCGATGCCCGGTACAGCGCGGCTCAAGGAGCGGGGTCGGAGAGCAAAGATTGCGGCCAGCGCAAAAGAGCAGCCTGCCCTACAGACGTCAGGGCGTAGACGCCCTTGTCCACGCGTTCGAACCATCCGTAGACGTTGTCACGCAGGATCGAGCCGGCCTTGGGCGTAAGCGCCTTCATATCCCGCGGCCGCACCAGTCCCTGGGCGAGTGCTGAAGCACAGAGCAGCGCCTGTTGGCGATAGGCGGTCATGATCGGCGCCCGCGAGCCACCACCGACGGCGGGATCCCCACGGCGGCGCTGATGCTCCTTGACGAGGCGCGAGCGCCGTTTCGGATTGGTGCGCGGCATCGGCGAGACGGAACTGACGATGACGCTGACCTCGCCCCCATCGGAGACGCCGAGCATGCCGATACCGAGCCTTCGGCAGAGATCACGGTAGCGTCTATCGGCCTCTCGCCCGCGGCCCTTGGCGGAAACGCGGGCCGCAACCCAGACTTCATCGCTCAACGCCGCGCGATCGACCGCCTGGAGAAGCAGTTCGAGGTTGAAGGAGAGTTTCAATTCGCAGACCACCACGACCGGCGGTTCGGCACCGCTCAAGCCGACGAGATCGCATCCGCCGACCTCGCCCTTCACGACATAACCGGCCGCCTCCAGGAAGGCTTTGACCGGCAGGTAGAGCGACGTCTCCATGGTGAAAACGGCGCCTCAGGCGGCGTTGAGATCGGCAATCTCGCCATATCGTGCAAGCAATCGCGGCGACGACATGTCGCCGGTTTCCTCGTCGACGATCACGGCATAGGCGGCCACGCCGACGAAACGCTCAGCCATCGCCGAAGCGATCTTTTCCGCGCTGACGGAGTTCGATGCCTGGCGCATTTCGCCGGGCACGAGATTGCCACGGTTCTTGCGGTAAGGGAGAACGATGAACTTTTCAGCATTGGCCACGGCGATAGGTTCCAATTGATCGTTCCTGAAATGTTCTGATTTGCCGGAAGAAGTCAAGTCGCGGCCCGACGGCCCAATGGCCGGCCCTTCCCACAGGAGGAAGGGCCAGGCGAAATTGCGGTCACGCAGCCTTCGTCTTCACCTTGCGTGCCAGATGCGCCACGACATTTTCGATCATCCGCATCCCGGCATCGCCACCGAGCGTCATGATCGATTCCGGATGAAACTGCACCGCGGCGATTGGCTCCTTGGCATGTTCGATGCCCATGATCGTGCCATCGTCGCTTTCCGCCGTGATGATGAACTCGCGCGGCAGCGTCGAGGGATCGGCAAAGATCGAGTGATAGCGACCAACCGTCACCTCCTTGGCAAGGCCGGAGAAGACGATGCCTGGCTCCAGCACGCGGATGCGCGACGGCTTGCCGTGCATCGGCAGCGCCAGATGGCGCAGTTCCCCGCCGTAGGCTTCGGCGATCGCCTGCAGACCGAGGCAGACACCGAAGATCGGCAGGTTGCGCGCCCGCGCCTTCTTGATCGTCGCCTTGCAGTCGAAATCCTTGGGCGTTCCGGGTCCGGGTGACAGCACGACGAGGTCCGGGTTCAGCCTGTCGAAGATTTCCTCCGGCACCGGCGTGCGCACGGTCGAAACCGTCGCCCCCGTCTGGCGGAAGTAATTGGCGAGCGTGTGGACGAAGCTGTCCTCGTGATCGACGAGCAGGATGCTGACGCCCTTGCCGACGCTCGCGACGTCGCGCTGGACCCTGCCGGAATTGCCGGTCTTGGCGTCTCGGATGGCGGAAAGCATGGCAGAGGCCTTCAGTTCTGTTTCGGCTTCTTCTTCGTCAGGAATGGAATCGTTGAGCAGCGTCGCACCGGCGCGCACCTCGGCGATACCGTCCTTGATGCGCACGGTGCGCAGCGTCAGGCCGGTGTTCATGTCGCCATTGAAGCCGACCATGCCGATCGCCCCACCATACCAGGCGCGTGGGCTTTTTTCATGGCTCTCGATGAAGCGCATCGCCCAGAGCTTCGGGGCGCCGGTAACGGTGACGGCCCAGGCGTGGCTGAGAAAACCGTCGAAAGCGTCCATGTCGTCGCGCAGCCGCCCTTCGATATGGTCGACCGTGTGGATGAGGCGCGAATACATCTCGATCTGCCGGCGGCCGATCACCTTGACCGAACCCGGCTCGCAGACACGGCTTTTGTCGTTGCGGTCGACATCCGAGCACATGGTGAGCTCGGACTCGTCCTTCTTCGAATTCAGGAGCTTCAGGATCTGCTCGCTGTCGGCGATCGGATCGTCACCGCGCTTGATCGTGCCCGAAATCGGGCAGGTCTCGATGCGACGGCCGGAAACGCGCACGAACATTTCGGGCGAGGCGCCAACCAGATATTCCTGATGGCCGAGATTGATGAAGAAGGAATAGGGCGACGGATTGATCGCCTTCAGCCGCTTGGAAATGTCGGACGGCTTGCTGTCGCAACGCTCCATGAATTTCTGCCCGGGCACGACTTCGAAGAGGTCGCCCTTGCGGAAACTTTCCTTCGCCTTGGTGACGAGCTCGGCATATTCGCCTGGCCGGTGATCGCTCTTCGGCGGAATGGCATCCGTGTGTTTGAAGGGCTCCGCTGCGATATGCTGGGCCTTGCCCTCGGTCGTCACGCCGTCTTTTTCGAAGTCGTAACGGTCGACCCAGGCCTTGGCGGCGTAGTTGTCGACGACGAGGATCTCGTCCGGCAGGTAGAGCACCATGTCGCGCTGGTCGGAGGGTCGCGTCAGCTTCAGATCGATCGCGTCGAACTGGAAGGCGATGTCGTATCCGAAGGCGCCGTAGAACCCGAGGCTCGCATCCGCCTGCGAATAAAACAGGTCGGTGACGGCGCGCAGCACGGTGAAGACCGTCGGCATCTTCGAGCGCTCTTCCTCGGTAAACACCCGGTCCGGCGTCTTGACGGTGAGGTCGAGGCGACGGGCGGAAGAAGCGCCGAGCACGATGTCGGACACCGTCTTCAGCCGCTCGGTCACGAAGCCGAGGATTACCTCGCCGCGTTCATTATAGGCCTCGATCCAGACGTCGCGCCCGAAGGAAGAGATGCCGAGCGGCGGATCGACGACGGCGGTATCCCAGCGCGTATAGCGGCCCGGATATTCGTAGTTCGACGAAAACACCGCACCGCGGCGCTCGTCGAGCTTGTCGACATAGGAAGAGACCGCATCGCCGTAGGGGATCGCCCGCCGCTGCCGCGTGACTGATATGCCGCCTTTGGTCTCGTAGATTTCCGCACCATCATCCCGCAGGATCGTTACCATTGTTCCACTCCGTTATCGGGGCCCGGACGACAGGCGGCCATAAAACAAAAAAAGCCGCCTCGAAGTTTCGGGCGGCTCACTCGTCGTCTTTGAACACGATTGGTCGAGGCCGCCTTAGCGAACCCACCACCAAACTGCAATGTTCAAGGACTTGATCATGGAAAAATTGTTAGCCTGAGATCAGCCATTGCGCAAGAGGCGAATGCGGGAATGAAAAGGGGTGGCCCGAAAGCCGCCCCCCCAGCCTTGAAGAGGTGATCGCGATCAGAAAGTCTTGGTGATCGACACCTTGAACGTACGGCCCGGCTCCGAATACCACTCCTGCGGCTGCGACGCCGTCACCGAGGTCAGGTTGACGTCGCGCACGGCGAGCGCATTGTAATGCTCCTGATCGAAGATGTTGTAGACACCTCCCTGGATCCGCAGACCCTTCAACTGTTCCGGCGTCCACCATGCCGTCAGATCGACGACACCATAACCAGGCGCATCGAATGTGGTCGCAACATCGTCGTCAGGCATGGCTGCCGAAAGCGTCGAGGAAAGATCGAAACCGTAGTTGTCGTTGCTCCAACCGCCGCCGATGATCGCCTTGAAGGGAGCAACCGATCGCAAGTATTTGCCTGTATCCTCGTTCCGGCCATAGGCATAGGCAAGCGACGCATGCAGGTTGATGCCGTTGTTGAACGTCTTGACGGCACTGGCTTCAACACCCGAAATCGTGGCCGCAGACACGTTGGTGTAGTTAAATGTCGTGAAGCCGGTCGCGTCGACGCTCGTCACCGTCTGGATAAAGTTCTGGTAGCGGGTGTGGAAAGCCGCAAGCCGACCGGTAAAATCGCCCGTGTCGAAATTGGCGCCGATTTCGACGCCGCGGCCGATTTCCGGTTCCAGATCAGGATTGCCAAGCTGGGCATAACGACCCGTCGGGTTGTAGAAGCGGCTGTAGAGCTCGTCCACGGTGGGTGCACGGAAACCGACTGCCAGCTGTGCGTAAATCTGCACGTCAGGCGTCAGCTCGTATGTCGCAAGAATCTTCGGCGACAGGCCGGCTTCCGTCCGATCGTTCAGGTCCCCGAAACGGGTAAGCCCGGTATTGCTTGCGAAACTTCCGCCGGTCGAGGGATTGTAGTTGAACCAGTCGAAGCGGAAGCCGGGTGTCAGCGCGAAGCCGGTATTGCCGATTTCGATTTTGTCTTCGAAGGTCAGCCCAAGATTCTGGCTGTCGACATTGGGCACTTCCGCCTGGTTGTTCAGCGCCGGGCACGTTGTGGGCGTCGGGCAAAGGGCCCAGCTATACTGGCTCCAGCTCGAAACGCCGACGTCGAGACCAACGCGAACGGAATGGCTGAGACCGGAATATTCGAAATCCTTCGTCGCCGTGCCGCTGAAGCCCCAGGCTTCGTTTTCTATCTGGTTGTTACGGCCATAAGCCACATTGGCAGTCGTACGGCCTATGCTGCCGGCTTCCTTCTTCAAATCCAACCAGTAAAGCGTGGCTCGCGCACTGCTGAAGAATGCGTCGGAAGACTGCGCCTCATAATCGTAATCGAGAGAAACGCGGTCGCGGTCGCGCAATTCGCGGCCGTCATAATTGTCGATCAGGAAGTTGCGGGGCGTGGTGCCGCCCTGAAGCTCGCGCAGGTCGGTCTTGAGATCGCGTCGGAAGCGTTCGGCCGTCAGGCCGATGCGATGACCACCTTCGAGCTCCTGGCGCAGCTTGAAGAGCAGGTTGTGCTGGTCGAAATCGGCGGGATCCGCCTCGGTGCGAGGACGACCATAGCTGTCATTGTCGCCCATATTGTCGCGTTCATGGCCCTTGCGGTAGCCGCCCTGAAACAGGATCGACGTGTTGCCGATCGTCTTGGCAGCCGCCGCCGAGCCGGAAATGCTGCGGTCTTCGCTGTCGTATGTCGACTTGACGATCGCACCCCAATCACGGCCTTCGGGAATAAGATCCTCCGGCTCGAGCGTATTGAGAACGATGGCGCCGCCGAGCATTCCCGAGCCACCCTTGCTCGAATCCGCGCCGCGGACAATATCGAGCGAGGAGAGCGAATCGAAATCGAAGGTGTCGCCGCCGCCATTGGCGTTGGCCGGCGCGAAAGCGCCTTGGCGTGAACTATTCGAAATATACGGGATCGGAATGCCGTCGATGGTGGTCAGGATGCGAGCGCCGGAAAGGCCGCGCAGGTTGAAGCCCGCGTCGCCACGTGAATAGTTCACACCTGCATCGACGCTGCGGCCGATATCGTCAAAATTGGTGACCTGCTTTTCTTCCAGCGTCTTGGCGGTGATCTCGGTCGCAAGCGGCGTGTCGGCGACGCTGCCCGGCGCCACGCGTTTGCCCTTGACGACGATCTTCTGCAGGACGGTGCTGTCATCCGTCGTGGCTTGTGGCGTGGTTGCCGAAGCGCTTTGCGCGAAAGACTGCGAAACAGGAAGAACAACTGTGGCTGCCGTGCAGACCAATAGAACCGAACGCCAATGCCGGACGATCATAACCTACCCCTTAATGATGATTACCGGGCTGGCTGGTCGTGGCGCGTCGAACGCTCGATGGGCTGGCTGGGCTTTTGCGGATGAAGACGATGCAGAATTCCGCCTTCTTTTCGCCGCATAAAAAACATGAGAAGTATTGTCAACATAAACCGGCGACTTATGTTGAATAAACTTATCAAGTTTTAATGATCTGTCCCGACGTTGCGAAATTGCAACGAAATCCGCCCGCTTGCGTTATCCCTAGCTATCGACACCAGGGAATCGGATGCGTTGAGAAAACTTGCGATACTGGCGATCCTTCTCGCCGCAACCGCCGTTCTTGCCGGTGCCCGCCTGCCCGTTCACGGCCCTCTGCCACAACAAAGGCCGGATATCGAGGGCACTTCCGCACCCACCCCCGATTCAAATGCCGGAGGCACGCAACCGCCGCCGGCCGCAGAAATGCCCACTCCTGAACCGAAGCCCGACAATCAAAAACCAGAGACCCAAAAACCAGAGACATCGACGCCGAACGAACCGGCGACGCCGAAAACTGAACCCGCCAAACCAATGCAGGGTCCGCCACTTCCCCCAGGGAAGGAAAACCCGCAGGCTCCGACGGAGGAGAACAAGCCCCCCGCCGCACAAACACTTGAGGAACAGCATCTGACGATCGAGCCCGAAAGCGATGCCGACCACGCCGAGTGCACGGCCGCGCTTCAGGCCCTGGGCGTCGTCTTCAAGGACGCGCCGCGCATCGACGACGGCAATGGCTGCGGCATCGACA
This sequence comes from Rhizobium leguminosarum bv. viciae USDA 2370, assembly GCF_002008365.1. Lineage (GTDB taxonomy): Bacteria > Pseudomonadota > Alphaproteobacteria > Rhizobiales > Rhizobiaceae > Rhizobium > Rhizobium leguminosarum. The sequence continues at coordinate 385,147 of NZ_MRDL01000036.1, read as the reverse complement.
AGCCGATCATCGTCTCCGAAGCCCTGCCCGGCATCAAGCTGAAGCCGGAGGCGACGATCCGTTGCCCGGCGGCCCTTGCCCTTGCCCGCTGGATGAAGGAGAGCGTCATCCCGGCGGCCTCCACCGCTCTGCCGGAACGGGGCCGCATCACCACCGTCAACCAGGCAACGTCCTATATGTGCCGCCTGCGGAACGGCGCCGAAACGGGCAAGATCTCCGAACATGCCCGCGGCAACGCCATCGACATTGCGAGCTTCCATTTCGAAAAGGGCGAGGATGTCGCCGTCCGCTCTCGCCGCGAGGATCCGACGCTCACCGGCGCCTTCCAGCGCACCGTCAGCGCCGCCGGCTGCCTCTACTTCACCACCGTCCTCGACCCGGAAAGCGACGCCGCCCACGAAACGCATTTCCATCTCGACGTCATCGAGAGGAAGGGCAACTATCGTTATTGTCACTAGAGCATAATGCTGAAAGCAAAGCCGGATGGCGGCGAGCTTGCGTATCGCATGATCCTTCTCGGCAGGCCGAGGCCAAGCGCAATCTGCTTGGCCTCCAGATGGGACATTGCCGCTCAGCACCCCGACTTCCGCTTACGGCGCGTGAAGCAGACTTTCCGGTGGATCGCGGTTTCAAGCCGCCAGGCTTGCGATCCTTTGGACCAGCCAGAACATCGCGGCGGTGCCCACGATGTAGGCTGCCCCCTGACGTGCCAGCGTGGGCCGTATTGTGCTCAAGGCGCCCGCCACCTTGAACAGGATCAGCACTGCGGCCACGAAGATCAGCTGTCCCGCCTCGACGCCAAGGTTGAATGTCAGAAGGCCGAGCGGCATATCCGATTGCGGCAGACCGATCTCCTTGAGAGCGCCAGCAAAGCCGAAACCATGCAGCAGCCCGAACGCGAAAGCCACGACCCACGGATAGCTCTCGGAAAGTCGCCTTTCGCCAGGCCTGATCTTGATCAATTCGCTGGCGACAAACGCTATGCTGAGGGCAATCGTTGCTTCTACTGGCCTCTGCGGCAGACTGAAATATCCAAGCGACGCTCCAGCCAGAGTGATGCTGTGAGCGACGGTGAAGGCCGTGATCGTCTTCATCAGCATCCATCGATCCCGAATGAGCAGGATGAGAGCAAAAACGAAAAACAGATGATCGATGCCGGAAAGGATGTGGTCGACCCCCAGCAGGAAATAGGTTTTCGCCACCTCGATGCTGGTTTGCGCTCCGGCTGCGGCGAAGGATGGCATTTCCGGCTTGAGACGGGCAATCTCCTTATTGCCGCGCGCGTATTCGATGCGGACAAGGGCATCGGTCATGGTTGACTGCAGCCCGTTGATACCGATTTCGCCACCTTTCAACCCGCCTGCGCAGGTGACCGTCCATCGCTCGATATATGCGCCGCCTTCGATCGACTTCGTGCGCATGGCCTTCTCCCTGCACGAGACCGGCAGGCGTGCGTAAAGGCTGAGCCGCATCTCGCCTTGCGCCGGGATCTTCCAAACGACCGCGAACTCGTTCGGGGCGGTTTCGCGCATATCGAGATAAGCTGGCCGAATTTCATGGCCGTATCCCGGCACGCTTAGAAATACCAGGAGGAGTAGGCCCAGTAGGGCTCCGAGCCGCATCATGGGCTGGTTTTCGCGTCGGTTAGGCTCTCGATGCGCACGACATACCCTTTGAGAAGCTCCGCAAAACGTTGGTCATCGAGTTCCCTCCGTTTTGCATTGATCCACTCGCGCGTCACGGCGTCGCGCACCTCGTCGAGGCTCGGCACTCGGCCTGGCTTGCGTTCTACCACCCGGACGAGATGAAATCCAAAGCTCGAAAGGACGGGACCTGTCCACTGCCCCACAGGAGCCTTGTCGAGTGCCTCGGCGAAATCCATCCCGAAAGTCTGAGCGATCGATGTCTTGTCGGTAAGTGGCAGATCGGACGGAAGCATAGTGGCATCACCGAGCGATGTGTAATCTACCGCAGGATTGGTCAGCAGTACCTGCAGGTTGGAGGTTGCGTCCCGTGCGACTGTCTCGCCACGCCGCTCCGGGTTGAGGAAGCTCTGTTGGAATGCCAGCTTCGCATCGACATCGAACGCCCTCGGATTGGCCGCCAGATAGGCCTCCAGTTCAGCATCGGTGGCACCGAGCGCATCGGCGTCCGCGACGTTCAGGAACTCCATCTTCTGGCGCAAGCGGCGACGAACAACCGTGTCGTCCTCGTCGAGCCCAAGCGCAAGCGCCTGACGAACGAGGATCTCCTCCTTCACATAGTCGTCGATGAGGCCCTTGAGTTCTTCCGCAGTCGGTGAACGCTGCCAGGTCTTGGTGAACAGGATGGCCATCTGCTCGATCTTCGGTGCCGTTACCACGATGCTGTCCGGCCCGTCTTTCGCGTCGGTGCCGATTGCCCCGTAGGCCGCGAAAATCAGCAGCGCCAACAGCAGGAAGTGGACCAGCGGTTCCCTCAACACACTCTTCAACACCATCGCACTTGCTCGTTTACGGAGTGAATGAGCCCCGAAAGGTTCGGCGGCCCACATAGCCGCCGGCATCGTGAAAAAATGTCCTTACATCAAGGCGTATACCAGATCGGTGAGGTGTAAGCGCGTTCGGTGATGGTCATCCGCGTCCCCTCCAGCGGCTTGACGCCGAACCGCTTGGCGTCATAGGCGGTCCAGCGCGGTGTCGGAATTTCAATGACGCGCCCGTAATAGAAGGCCTTCTGCTTCGGGTCGAAGCCCGGATCTTTCCAGACCGCGATTAATTCCGGTGCGCCGATGGTATTGGTCCAATTGGCATTCTCGATGTCCACGGTGTTGCCGACCGGCGGCACCTTGCCGTCGGCGCCTGGCTTGCGGTCGCCGCCCCAGACAACATCGTAAACCTCTTCGTGGGTCTCGCCGTTCTCGTCGAGCCAGCCCTTCACAATCTGGTAGCGGTCGAGATTGGCTCCGATCGGATCCCTCAACGCAGCGACGAGGAATGTCGGCGCCCTACCTTCCGGCGCGGCAGTGAGGTCGCCGCCCATAGGCACGCCCTTGCTATATCCGACAGCGCCGGGATTGCGGCTCTGGGCATCGGCTGGCTCGAAGTCCCAGCCGCCAAAGAAGCGCACGGTCATTCGTGGTCCAGTAGTGGCGTAAGTCTCCTTGCGCTGCATCGCATCCCAGATCGACTCTCGGGTATTTTCCATCGCCCAGGCGGCGGCATAACCCGACGCGCCCACTTCCCAATCCATGACCATGATATTCGTTTTAGGATTTTTTACGAAAGTCGCCGTGAGACGCTCCGGGCTTGGCTCTTGCGGCGTCGTCTTGCCGAAGAAGTTTTCCTCCTCCATGGCCGCAAGTCCTGTATGCGCATCGGAACTGCCGACCAAGCCGAACTTATACGGATTCGTGCCAAGCTGCGCTTCGAGCTTGAGGCCATTTCGCAATGCGGACCGCGTATATTCGAACTCGAGCATATCCGGAGTTTTGGGGACGCTGGCATCGAGATTGCCGAAATCCCAGATCTCGAAATCGGCGAACTCGTCGTTTGGAGACAGAGTGGGATGGGCCTCACCGGTACCCTTCGTCTGGCTTGTCTCGTAGAGACGTTCCCACTTTGCACGCTCCTCGACATATTCTTTGTCGACCGGCTTGCCAGTGAATGACTCGATCATCGGAAACATCCGACCGTTAGACAGGTTGCCGTTATGGGCGATCGCCAGCACATTGCCGCCTGTCTTCTCTTCATACGCCTGCATCCATTTCCACAGGTCGCGGGGGTTGTCACTGCCCAACGGCTTCAGGGTCGTGTAGGGAACGACCTGATCCGCCTTGTCGCCGTTGTCGCGGAAGATCACATTGCGATGCAGATTGTTTCCTGCAGTGTTCGAGGTCCACTCGTAGCCGATAAAGGCGGTGAATCGGCGGGGATCGTTGTACTCTTCGGCGGCTTTTACCGTATCCTGCCACGCTGTCTTGTAGGGACGCGTCTCCGGGCCATAGATCATCGACTTAGGAAGCGTTCCCTTGCCGAAGCTGAAGATGATCTCCAGCGCTGCCGTGCCGCCGTCACCCGACTTGATCATATCGTACCAAGTCTTGGCCTGCGGATCGGCGATAACATCCGGCTTGCCGGCAAAAAGATCAGGAAACATGCCCATATTATCGGAATGGTCTGCGACCACCAGGAAATCGAGTGGCCGCGACAGCTTGGCCGGTTGGCCGCTCGACGCCATGATTTCCTCACCGCGCGCGAAGCGATATGCATCGCGGGGCGTCAGCCTCGCACCGAATGCCCCGGCATCAAACGACGCTCCGGTGTGTAAATGAGTGTCGCCGAAAAACGGCCGGGTCGGAAAGTTACGCCCTACATAGGGCGAATAGGCCGGCTTGCTGGCAAACGCCCTATTGGCGGTGGCCTTATCGAGCGCGCCGATATCCGTGGCCTCCTGGGCTGCGGTCGCCAAGGGCAAGCCCAGACTGATGAGCCCGGCAAGAATCAGCTTCACGGATGTGTTTTTCATCGTTCCCCCCTTTTTCTTCCGCGTCATACTGACATCCTGACGGGGCATCCTTTGATCTGCCTCAACGACAGGACCCCTGCCTCCCGGTCCTCGGTCATTTCTAGGCGTGTTGTCGTGAATGCGGCTTCAATCATAGCACGCCGCCAAAACCTGTTCAGTCTCTCATTTTACAACCTCCAGAAGAAATCTAACTCATGTAGCATCTGGTTTCTGCAAACGCATCGCGGCCTGCCAGTTTGGCTTTGGCCGAGAACTGAACGTTGAACGAGCATGATGGGAATGGCGGTCGTTGGCGCTTCCGCAAATACCTCAACGGCCCCTATGTCCGATCCCTCTGAAACCGGACGTTGCGGTTCGTGAGCAGAGGACATAATTGTTTCAAAAGCCTGCAATCCGCGCTTGAATCAGGCCGTGAAATATCCAAATCAAAGATGCAAATGCAAAGACAAGGGTTGGCGGCGAATGAAGATCATCGCATACTTCATTGCCGCTCTCTTTTTCGTCGCCATTGGATCGGTTACCGGCGAACTGCCTTGGTTCCTTGTCATCGGAATGCTGTTTTCCGCCCCTCTGGAAAAGCTTTTCATCTGGCTGTTCATCGATCCGGACTTTGAGAAGCGCCAGCGTCGTCTGGCCGAACGGCCCGTCCAGCGCTCCCAGGATCAGAACAATCCCTCGATATAACCTTGATCGTTGAGGAAAATCCGCTCCGCCGACGGCGATTTCGGCAGGCCGGGCATCGTCATGATCTCGCCGGTGATGGCGACGACGAAACCGGCTCCCGCCGAAAGCCGCACCTCTCGCACCGTGACGATATGGCCTTCCGGCGCGCCGCGCAGGTTCGGATCGGTCGAGAAGGAATATTGCGTCTTCGCCATGCAGATCGGCAGATTGCCGTAGCCCTGCTCCTCCCATGTCTGCAGCTGGTCGCGTACCGCCTTGTCGGCCGTCACTTCGCCGGCGTGATAGATCTTCGAGGCGACGATCTCGATCTTCTCGAACAGCGAAAGATCGTCGCCGTAGAGCGGCTGGAATTTCGCCTGTCCTGACTCGGCCAGTTCCACCACCTTGTGTGCCAGTTCCTCGATGCCGGCCGAACCCAGCGCCCAGTGGCGGCAGAGGATCGCCTCGGCGCCCAGTCTCGAGACAAATTCCTTCACTGCCGCGATCTCGGCGTCGGTATCCGAGACGAAATGGTTGATCGCCACGACGACGGGCACGCCGAAACGGCGGACATTGGCGACGTGCCGGCCGAGATTGGCGCAGCCCTTCTTCAATGCGACGACATCCTCCGTGCCGAGATCGTCCTTCTTCACCCCGCCATTCATCTTCAGCGCCCGGACGGTGGCGACGATCACCGCCGCATCCGGCTTCAGCCCGGCCTTGCGGCACTTGATGTCGAAGAATTTCTCCGCGCCGAGATCGGCGCCGAAGCCTGCTTCCGTCACCACATAGTCGCCGAGCTTCAGCGCCGTCTTTGTCGCCGTTACCGAATTGCAGCCATGGGCGATGTTGGCGAAGGGCCCGCCATGCACGAAGGCCGGATTGTTCTCCAGCGTCTGTACCAGGTTCGGCTGCATCGCATCTTTCAACAGCACCGCCATGGCGCCGTCGGCTTTCAGGTCGCGCGCATGCACCGGTGTCCTGTCGAAACGATAGCCGATGATGATGTCGCCGAGCCGCCGCTCCAGATCCTTGAGATCGGTGGCAAGACAGAGGATCGCCATCACCTCGGAGGCGACGGTGATGTCGAAGCCGCCCTGGCGCGGAAAGCCGTTGGCAACGCCGCCGAGCGAAGAGACCATGCTGCGGAGTGCCCGGTCGTTCATGTCCATGACCCGCCGCCAGGTGATGCGGCGGATGTCGATATTCTCTTCGTTGCCCCAGTAGATGTGGTTATCGACCATCGCCGCCAGCAGATTGTGCGCCGAGGTGATCGCATGGAAGTCGCCGGTGAAATGCAGGTTGATGTCTTCCATCGGCACGACCTGCGCGTAACCGCCGCCGGCCGCCCCGCCCTTGACGCCGAAGCAGGGGCCGAGAGAAGCCTCACGAATGCAGACAATCGCCTTTTTGCCGATCCGGTTCAGCCCGTCGCCGAGCCCGACGGTGGTCGTCGTCTTGCCCTCGCCCGCCGGCGTCGGGTTGATCGCGGTGACGAGGATCAGCTTGCCGTCCTTCTTGCCTGTCTGCGCGGCGATGAACTCGGCGCTGACCTTTGCCTTGTCGTGACCATAGGGAGCGAGCTGCTCGACCGGAATGCCGAGCTTCGCCCCGATCTCGAAAATCGGCTTCTTGGCTGCGGCGCGCGCGATCTCGATATCGGATTTGATGGATGGCATGAATGTTCCCCGTCCCGACCTCCGCAGACGCGGAGTTATTTGTTCTCTCTTTATCGGGATAGCGAAATATCGGCGGGGTGTGAATAGCGCCGCGCCTTGCGGCCGCCACGCCGGATGTTTATGTGGCGGGCAACGATCGCGGTTTTACAGGGTGAAGACATGAAAGCACTGGAACTCATCATCGAGCGCATCATCCTGTCGAGCCGCTGGATCCTCGTCGTCTTCTATATCGGCTTGGTAGCGGCGCTCGCTGTCTATGCCGTTTCCTTCGGCTACAAGTTCCTGAAGATCGCCTCCGGCGTCTTCGAACTCGATGAGGCGGAGATGATCCTTGCCATGCTCGGCCTGATCGACGCAGCTCTCGTCGCCAGCCTGATCGTCATGGTGATGATCTCTCGGGCTACGAGAATTTCGTCAGCCGCTTCGACGAGGCCAGCGAGGCCGACAACGAGGTCTCCTTCCTCGGCAAGCTCGATTCAGGCAGCCTGAAGATCAAGGTCGCCTCCTCGATCGTCGCCATCTCCTCCATCCACTTGCTGCAGGTCTTTCTCAACGCCGACCAATACGAGGACGGCAAGATCATGTGGCTCACGCTGATGCATCTCGCCTTCGTCGCCTCCGCCGTCATGCTCGGCTTCCTGGAGAAGCTCATGAGCGTCACGTCAAAGAACGATTTGAAGGATAAGGCTTAGAGGACGGCACAGGGGCCCTTTGAGTGGGTGAACAAGCAGCTGCCCGACGCAAAACGCCGCGCTATGCTCTTTCGCGTCCCGATATCAATTGACCGAAGCAGCAGCAGGAACGGTCTCTGCTTCAGCTTTCCTGGGGCATCGAAGGCTTTCCTTGGCATCCGGCCCACACAGGTGATAACCGGGCTCCTCATCATAAGGGATGATCCCATTGATGATGCCGAGATCGAGCGCCTGAGAACGAAGTATATTCCGTTGCTCAATTGATGTCGCAAGCATCATGGTCTCGTATGTCTCGGCCCTGACGCCCATCTCGTCGAAGTAGGCGAAGAATTTCGTATATTCAGCCGCCGTGGGTCTGACGAGGCCGATAGCGGAATATCCGACAATCCGCGGCGTTCCGCTCGTCAAGACAACAGTACAGGTCGAAAGGCAGTACGCACGGCCGGCAAAGACTTCACCCTCTGTCGGTCCGCTTTTGGCGATGCTGGCTATGCAACGCGGATCCAGCTTAGGACAATTCGGCAATTGCGTTCTGCCAATTGATGTCTCCAGACCTGCCGCACGGATCATACGCCCCATCGCGAAAGCCGCATCCATGTCCCCGCCATTAGACTGAAGGACGACCGGCAGCTTTCTTTCGCCGAGCGTCGTCAACATCGCCTTCAGCCGAGCCGGCGTGTCCGGCGTGATGTCTCCATCCGCGGAAATCCACTGCGTGCACTCCTCCTGGCAATTGCCATTGTACATCAGGAGAAAGTCCATCGGCCGGGTTCTCGGCAGTCTCTCGCTTATGTCTGCGGCCGCATCCTGCACGGGCGACTCAAATACCGGCGTCTCAGATACAGGCGCCTTAGCCGCCACGGGCGCTTCGGCTACCGGATGGCCGTGACACACAGCTTCGGCCGCTGCATCCGGCGCGCAGAGCGGCATGCCGGGCCACTCATTGTAAGACAGCATGTCCGTGATGAGACCTGTTCGAAGTGCCTCTGCAGCCGGTACGATATTGATGTTGTCAGGCGTGGCGCTCATCATCAGACCGATCACATCTTCGCTGACGCCCATTTCTTTCAAATAGGCCGTCAAGGCAGCGGTAGCCTTCTTTCCAAGTTTGGTGGAACTGCTCTGCCCCGCCACCTTGCGCCCAACCTCCTTGCGGGAGATTTCCTTCTTCTTGCCGTTCACGATCTTGTATTCGATGCGATAGGAAACACGCACCTTGTTGTAGACGGTCGTGATCTGGTGGACGCCGATAAAGGCCCATTGCGACGAGACACGCGACGCACCGCCCGCTAACGCCAGCGGACAGGCGGAAAGACAGTATGCACCAGCAGAATAAGTGTAGCCGCCCGAGGCACCTTCCTTCGCAATAGCGGCTTCGCAGCGCGTATCCCCAACGGGGCACCCCTTCAGCCGCGTACCGCCTACCGCCGTTTCCAGCCCGGCCTTGCGAATTATCCGGCCCATCGCATAGGCGGCATCGACATCGCCACCCTCCGAACGGAAGACGACAGGCAATTTCCGGCCGCCGATCTTCTTGAGAATTTTTCTCAGCCGCGCGGGGGTATCGGACGTTATGCGTCCCTCCGCCGATATCCATTCCGGACAGTTTTCCCGGCAGAGAAAACTACGCACGAGGATGAAGCTCATCGGCGGCTGTGCTGCCTTCTTCTCCTCGGCAGCCTGCGAGGTTACCGCTCCGATCGGTAAGGTCAAAAGGAGAAAAACAAGTAATAATCTGAAAAATAGACACTTCACCAAAAAGGAAACTGCAAAGCGCACGATTAAATTGCCTCAGTTGTACTGAACATACGCTTAGCAATTGGATTGAACGCCAGCAAGCCGGATTTCGACGCCCGCTGCGGCCCTCTTACCTTTGTTCTCTCATTCGCAATCCGGCTTACATGGCGCCCCGCTGCGGCCGTGTTCACGCAGTTCATCTGCTCCAGCGCAAGGTGCTGCAGGTGGACCGGTCCATCGCCTTTCGCCGGTGCGAGAAGACCGGAGTTCTCATCGAACTCACTCAGGTGATTCTCCGCCTGCCCTGCTGCGTGAGGCCATAGCTATGCCGTCACGAAGCGCCTCAAGATACCGCAACGTTATCTTTGCAAGTCGAAACTCAATCAGAGCGCGATCTCCCGTGGCTAATTTCTCACAATTTGAATGAATCGGCCTGCCTTAAGTTAATTGGGGCTAGCATCCTGCAGATTTTCTGTGTTTGATAGCGGTAACATTGAGGCTGCCGGAGGCGTACAAATGTCTTACATGACTACCTCTGAAAGACAGTCATTGCTTTCGGCAGAGCTTGCGACCGCTCGAACGCGCAGCCTTTTTGCGCAGGCGCTCGGCAGGGTTTCCACAGCCTTCGGATTGTCGCATGCGACGCTGATGCACGCCCCCTCCCCCGAAGACCTTCTCTTGAAACCTCTGCTGATCGAGAGCTCGCTTCCGGCCGCCTATGTCAGGGATTTCGACCGCGCCCACATGATGCGCGGCTGCCCTTTCGGCCTAAGGCTGAGGCAGTCCGCTGTGCCGCCGGCTTGGCACCTCAACGACGCCGTCAGTGGTCAGGCCTTTCCCGCCGAACTGCGCGCCCTGATGTTGCGCCATGCCATACCGGCAGGCGTTGCCATGCCGACCATCGCAGCCGACGGCCAGCGCCTGGTCTTTTGGTTCTGCGGCGAGCGCACCGCACTCGGCCAGAGCGAGATCAACGAGCTGGTAATGATCATTCTCCATGCACTCGATGCATACAATGCAGTCAAGCGCAACGAGGAATGCGCGCATACCGCGCTATCGAACCGAGAACTAGAAGTTGTGCGATGGGCGGCCCAGGGCAAGACCTCGATCGAAATCGGCCAGATCCTGACGCTCTCGGACCATACGGTGAACGCCTATATGACGAATGCGATCAAAAAACTCGATTGCGTCAACCGCACCCAGTTGGTAGCTAAGGCAATTCGATTGAAGCTGATCAACTGAGGAATCGGAAGAGAGTCGGCACGTCGTCCCGTGATCTGGGGGAATCGTGCCTCTTCACTTCGAACAGCCCGTCATTGACAAGACAGAACAATCCCGCGCCCACATCGGCATTACCGATGCGGACGTCGTCCAGATGCTCGCTGCCTACCGTCTTTTCGGCTTTTGGCGCATCGACATCGAGACAGGACATTTCTTTGCAAGCGAGGATGTCCACGCGATCTTCGGCCTCCCTTACAGCGACGGCCCTGTCAACCTGACAGAGCTGATGTCGCGCATCCACGAGGAAGACCGCAGCCTGATCGCCCAAACCTTCGAAGAAGCAAGCCTTCACGGCGTCGGCTTCCATTTCGTCTATCGCGTCGACAATCGGCTTGGCGGCTATAAGCTGGTGCGCAGCGTCGGCCGCTTCCGTGACGATGAAAGCGGCGGCGGCATCGTCGGCGTCACCTATGAATTCGTCGAAAGACTGCGCGTCGTCGGCTTCGAGGACAACACGATACCCCGCTGATTCAACAACGATAGCGCGTCCTGCTGGACGCGCAGGATCCAAAGCATGTCGCGCGACACCGACATGCGTAAAAGCAAAGAGCCAAAGCGCGAGGAGCGAATCTGAAAGATCGCGACGCGCTTTAGCGGTCGAGCACCGAACGGATCTCGACGAGGTTCGAGCGCACCCTCAGAATATAGAAGCCCATCGTGGCGAGATGGCTCGGCATGATCCAGCCATCCTCACGCCCGTTCGAGATGATCGCCGGCTGGATGCGCAGCGCCGACTGGAACTGCCGCATGGTCCCGCCCCAGATCGCTCCGAGATTGCGTTCCGCCACCACCTGCGAGAAATCCGCCTGGGCGGCCGCCATGATCGCGTAATAGCCGTAGAGCTGGCCGTAGGCGAACCAGAACCGGTCGTCGGCACGTGTATCGAACCAACCGCGGTTGTGGTTTTCAGAACGCTCGGCGAGCATGTCGGAGGTGCCGCCGAGATCGTTGGCGATGCGGTCGATGAATTGGACAAGATTGTCGGCACGTCCGTCGAAAATGGCGTTGCAGGCGGCAAGATCGGTGTTGAATTTGCGCAGCTTGTCGATCGCCGTGCGGTAATAAGCAGGCGTCGGCGTCTTCACTCCGAAGGGATCGAGCCCGAAATACCAGCTATATTCGTCGAACTGCAGATTGCCGCGCGCGCTCTGCAGGTCGTTGTTGATGCCCGACGTCCCGCGCACGCGCCCGAGCGTGTCGACAAGCTCCACCGAGGTACGTCGGACCGCCTGGTTGACGCCGCGCTGGAACGACGCCTTGTTGTCGAAGAAGGGCGTGTGGTCCCAGTCGATGCCGAAGAAGCCCGCCTTGTAGAGCACCATGGAGGAAATCCATGCGTTCTGGTTGACGTTAAAATCGGTCAGGTCGGCCGCGACGTCGACGATCGCCGAGCGCTGGCAGGTCTTCGGCGCCGTGGCAGCAGCCCCCTCGGCGACCGGCACATCCTGCCCGGCGGCGACCTTGCGCTCCGAAAGCCGATATTGGTCGACGAATGCGGGATTGAAATTCGTCCAGGCCTGCGTCTGCCAGAAGAAATAACCGTAGAGCGCGACCAGCAGCGCCGCGAACGCGATGACCGGCAACCGGATGATCCAGCTCCGGCGCTGACACCAGCCGTGCGCGGCAAGAAAGGGCCAGAAGGCCCAGGCGGAAAACAGGCGGGCCCAGCGGCCGATCATCTGGCCGATCAGCCTGAAAAAACCGGCTATCCGGTCAAGCATCGTCGTCTCCTGTCAGGCGAGGCGAACATCGGGACATTGCCGCCCCGCTACATCCCACATATGCGCTCGATGGGCCGAGCACAACACGAGCCCTTCGATTTTCCGGAATGAAAGCATTGGGAAGAGGGGTATGTCTGCGCCTGTGGGTCAGGAGCGCAGGAAAGGCAGGCTGAAACGGAAGGACCTGCGCGCTGTGTCGATCAGAGGTGCTCCCGATGTTTCCGGCGGCAGTTCGGCATAGGTCGGGAACCTTCTGGCGAATTCGAGATCGACACGGCCCTTGCGCCGCTCCAGATCCTGGGCGACCAGCATGCCCTTCTCGAACAGCCTGATCGGCGCAGCGATATCAGGAAAGAGTTCCGGCTTGATCCTCACCTTCATGCCTGGCCGGTCGGTATCGACCTGCGCCTGGTAGATGATCAGCCGCTCCTCTACGTCGATCAACAGCTTGCGCAGCAGCAGGTTGCAGGCAGCGATCCGGCCATTCAGCGAATCGACAAAAGCCTGGAACAGGCCGATGAAGCGCTCACGCCGCTGGCTGTCGTCGCGCATCTCGTGTTCCCCGGCGGAAATCCGCTCGGCTTCCGCCTTCAGCGCCCGCCGCTCCGCCTCCATCTGCTCCCAGTGCGCCCTGTTGCCATAGACGCCGATACGGCCTTGCGTCGTCAGCGCCTTGGCATTGAGCTCCTTCATTTTGAGACGGGCGATATCGATGGAAACGACCAGTCGGCGCCTCTGCTCGACGATGTCGACGAGGTTGAGTTCGGCTGCCCTGTGCCGTTCGGTGAGCGCGGCGCGCTGGCAGGCGATCAGCCTGGCGAGAGCGTCCGATTTCGTCAGAAGGTCGAGCAGCCGTTCGATGACCGGCGCCTCCCGCACGCGTTCCGTATACATGCGCCACATCCGCTGGCGCGACACCCAGCCGGCCATCTTCTCACGCGGCGTCAGCCCCCGGAAACTATCGAGATCGGCAGAAACCTCGGCCGTCAGCCGGTCGAGGGAAAAAACCAGCTCGGCCAGTTGGGCGTCAAGCGTCGCAGCATCGGCGATATGTGCTTGGAAGCGGGCATTCTGCTCGAGGAAGACCTCGTCGGCCGACCGTGTTTCGTCGCCGCCGAAGGCGCCGATCGCGGCCACGCAATAGGACCCCTCGGCCGCAATCCTCTCGGCAAGGCTGTCGGCGGCTTCGTACTGGCTGTCGAATGGCGGGGGTTTGCGCACCTGATCTCTCCAGGGAATCTCCTGACCCCAAGCTAGTCGCTTGCGGCGCCAAAGAAAACAGGCGGCGTCGCCGGCTTCAGACCGGCTCGGCGATCCAGGCACCGTTCATCGCGTCGTCCCAATGCCTGCGGCAGAGCGAGACATATTTCTCGTTGCCGCCGACATCGATCTGGGCGCCTTCGTGCAACACTTTTCCTTCGCCGTCGAGCCGCACAACCATCGTCGCCTTGCGCCCGCAATGGCAGATCGTGCGCACTTCGCGCATTTCGTCGGCGATCGCCAGCAGTTCCTGCGAGGCCGGAAACAGCTTGCCCTGGAAATCGGTTCTCAGCCCGTAGACCATCACAGGGATTCCGAGCCTGTCAACGACGCGGGCAAGCTGCCAGACATGGACAGGCGTCATGAAATGCGCCTCGTCGACGAAGATGCAGGAAATCGGTGCTCCTTCGCCGCTCAGCGTCGCAACCAACCGGAACAGATCCTCATGCGGCTCGAAGGGAATGGCGCTCGCCTCCAAGCCGATCCGCGAGCCGATGACGCCTCGGCCCGCGCGCTCGTCGAAAGCGGCGATCAACTGCACCGTCCGCATGCCGCGCTCCTGGTAATTGTAGGAGGCCTGCAGCAGCATCGTCGACTTGCCGGCGTTCATCGTCGAGTAGTTGAAATAGAGTTTTGCCATCCGATTTCTCCTTAATCGGCTTATTGAAAGCTTGGAATGGCAAAGAAAAGCCCCGTGACGGCGATAATCACAGGAATCCACGCTCAAAAACCGCCGAAAGCCCAGAAACTAAGGCGTCGCGAAAAAATCCACCGACGTCGCAATCGCATGGGTCGATACGACGCAAACGCACTGAGGTCGCTTGTCAAACTCGGCTATTGATGGTTGGCTTGGGAACTTAAAGACTGGGAGTCTAAAATGAAAACAACAAGCACGTTCAAACTCGTTACCGCAACTGCCGTCGCCGCCCTCTCCGTTGCGACCGCCGCCTTCGCCGCCGATCCCGACAGCTGCTCCACCGTTCATTTCTCGGACGTCGGCTGGACTGACATTACCGCTACCACCGCCACCGCATCCGTCGTCCTGAAGAGCATCGGCTATCAGACCGACATCAAGGTTCTCTCGGTGCCGGTCACCTACACCTCGCTGAAGAACAAGGACATCGACATCTTCCTCGGCAACTGGATGCCGACACAGGAAAAGGACGTCCGGCCCTATCTCGACGACAAGTCGGTCGAATCCTTCGGCCCCAACCTCGTCGGCGCCAAGTATACGCTCGCCACCAACGCCAAGGGCGCCGAGCTTGGCATCAAGGACTTCAAGGACATCGCCGCTCATAAGGACGAGCTGGATGGCAAGATCTATGGCATCGAGCCCGGCAATGATGGCAACCGCCTCGTCATGGACATGATCGAAAAGAACACCTTTGGCCTGAAGGATTTGGAAGTCGTCGAGTCCTCCGAGCAGGGTATGCTCGCTCAGGTCGCGCGCGCCGACAAATCAGGCAAGCCCGTTGTCTTCCTCGGCTGGGAACCCCATCCGATGAACACCAACTTCAAGCTGACCTACCTGACTGGCGGTGACGATATCTTCGGTCCGGATTTCGGCGGCGCCAAGGTCTTCACCAATGTCCGCGCCGGTTATCTCGACGAATGCCCGAATGTCGGCACGATGCTGAAGAACCTGACGTTCTCCCTCGACATGGAGAACCACATCATGGGCAAAATCCTGAACGACGGCAAAGAGCCGGAGGCTGCAGCTTCCGAATGGCTGAAGGCGAACCCCACAGCACTCGAGCCCTGGCTCGCGGGCGTCAAGACCCGCGATGGCAAGGGCGACGCTCTCGCCGCCGCCAAGACCGGCCTCGGCCTCTGATGATACGAACGGGGCGGCTCGCCGCCCCGTTTCATTTTTGTCCGATTGTTGTTTTTCTGGATGGGCGCGCCCTTGAATTGGATCACCGAATTTAAGATTCCCGTTGGCCCCTGGGCCAAATCCTTTGTGGACTGGCTGACCTCGAACGGCGAATGGTTCTTCAACCAGATCGCCTTCCTGCTCTCGAGCGCCATAGACGGCCTGCTCTTCGTGCTGCAGAAGCCTCATCCGCTGATCGTCATCGCGGCCATCACCGCCATCGCCTTTTGGCTGCGCCGCTCGATCGCGGTCGCCGTCTTCACCTGTCTCGGGCTGCTGCTGATCGTGAACCAGGACTATTGGAAGGAAACGACGGAGACGCTCGCCCTCGTGCTGGCCGCCACCTTCGTCTGTATGGTGATCGGCATTCCGCTAGGGATTGCTGCCGCCCGCCGCCCTTGGATCTATGCTGCCATGCGCCCGGTACTCGATCTCATGCAGACCATACCGACATTCGTCTACCTGATCCCGGCGCTCATCCTGTTTGGCCTCGGCATGGTGCCGGGCCTGATCGCCACCGTCATCTTCGCAATCCCCGCCCCGATCCGGCTGACGCGCCTTGGCATCATCTCGACGCCGCCGTCCCTCGTCGAAGCCGCCGTCGCTTTCGGCGCGACGCCGATACAGGTGTTGCGCAAGATCGAGCTTCCCTACGCCACGCCGCAGATCATGGCGGGTCTCACCCAGACCATCATGCTGTCGCTGTCGATGGTTGTCATCGCCGCCCTTGTCGGCGCTCCCGGGCTTGGCGTGCCCGTCGTCCGTGCGCTGAACACCGTCAATATCGCCAAGGGCTTCGAGGCGGGCTTCTGCATCGTCATCCTGGCAATCATTCTCGACCGGATGTTCCGCACGGCGGGTGAAGGAGGCGGTGCATGACCGCGGTAAGCTTTAACAATGTCAGCATCATCTTCGGCGATCGGCCGGAAACCGCGCTTGCCATGGTCGATCAGGGCAAATCGCGCGACGAAATCGGCGCCGCCACCGGCTTGGTGCTCGGCGTCGCCGATGCCTCGCTGACGATCGAGGAAGGCGAGATCCTGGTGCTGATGGGCCTTTCCGGCTCCGGCAAGTCGACGCTGCTGCGCGCCGTCAACGGGCTCGCTCCCGTGGTGCGTGGTGATGTCGCCGTCTCCACGACCACCGGCCCCGTCAACCCTTACAGATGCAATGCCAAGGCGCTGCGGGATCTGCGCACGCACACCGTCTCCATGGTGTTCCAGCAGTTCGCTCTCCTGCCATGGCGCACGGTCGCCGAGAATGTCGGCTTCGGCCTCGAGCTCGCCGGCATGCCGGAAGCCGAACGCAAGCTCCGCGTCGGCGAGCAGCTTGAACTGGTCAACTTGACGAAATGGGCGGGCCGCAAGGTCAACGAGCTTTCCGGCGGCATGCAGCAGCGTGTCGGCCTGGCCCGCGCCTTTGCCACCGGCGCCCCGATCCTGCTCATGGACGAGCCTTTCTCGGCGCTCGACCCATTGATCCGCACCCGCCTGCAGGACGAGCTCCTGGAGTTCCAGCGGCGGCTGAAGAAGACCATTCTTTTCGTCAGCCACGATCTCGACGAGGCCTTCCGCATCGGCAATCGCATCGCCATCATGGAGAGCGGCCGCATCATCCAGTGCGGAACGCCACACGACATCGTCAAGAACCCCGCAGACCAGTATGTCGCCGATTTCGTGCAGAACCTCAATCCGATCAACATGCTGACGGCGGCCGACGTCATGCAGCCGGGCCTTGGCCAGACTGCCGCCGGCATGAGCGTCAGCGCCACGGCCCGCGCCGCGACCCCGCTCATCGATATCCTCGATGCCCTTGCCCGCCAGCCAGGCAGTATCGGCATCGTCGAGAACGGCGCGATCGTCGGCACCATCTCGGCTCAGGATATCGTTGCCGGCCTCACCCGCCATCGCCGCAAGCAGGAAGCTTGATGTTTTCCATCCGCTTTGTCACAAAGTGGATATGAAAGATCAGCCCTCGCCCTTACGCGAAACCGACGACGATGCCCGAAAGCTCGCCCGCGTGCTTCTGCGCTCCGCCAGGCACGCGGCGATTGCCGTTCTCGCCCCCGAGACCGGCTTCCCCTTCGCCAGCCGCGTGCTCGTCGCCACCGATATCGACGGCATCCCCGTCATCCTTGTTTCGCAGCTGTCGGCTCATACCAAGGCGCTCGCCAGAGACCCGCGCGCCTCGCTCCTGACCGGCGAGCCCGGCAAGGGGGATCCCCTTGCCTATCCCCGCCTGACGACCCAATGCCTGGCAGAACCCATCGAGCACAGCAATCCATTCTACGCGCGGATCCGCGCGCGTTTTCTCGCTCGCCACCCCAAGGCGAAGCTTTATATCGACTTTCCTGATTTCCTATTCTTCCGTCTCAAGCCTGAGCAGGCCAGCCTCAATGGCGGTTTCGGCCGCGCCTACCAACTCGATGGGAACGATCTCGTAATCCAGTCGGCCGCTAATGAGGAGATTGCCGCCAGGGCAACAGAGACAGTGCGAGATTTAGTAGAACGCCACCCCGATGTGGAGGAAAGCCTTGCTACCAGGCTAAGGGCGCCGGAATCGGGTACTTGGCGCATTTGTGGTGTGGATTCCTCAGGTTTCGACATGATTTCCGGCGATTTTCTGCTGCGATACGAGTTCGAAACCCTCGCTGTGGATGCCGATCACATTTGTTCAAACATATCTAAAATAGCATACTCGATACCTTAAATTTAGGTATATACAATCTTCGAGCCCAGTTGCTAGTTTTTGACGTCAGTCAAAATCCCGGCTGGCGGCCTGCGCCAACACACTTGATGTACGTTTCGCATTAGGAAGATAACATATGGAAACCTCTGATTTGGCCGATCACACGAACGTGGCGGCAGCTTTATTGTCGGCCATGGCAAACCCGAAGAGATTGCTGATCCTGTGTAGCCTGGTGAAGGGCGAAGTGGCCGTCGGTGTGCTTGCGACGCAGGTCGGGCTCAGCCAGTCGGCTCTCTCTCAACACCTGTCGAAATTGCGCGCTCAAAAGCTGGTCAAGACCCGCCGGGACGCACAGACCATCTATTATTCGAGCACCTCCGAGCCGGTCATGAAGATCCTGGCAACGCTCGAAGACATCTACCTCGTGCAGAACCGGAACAGATCCGCCGCTTAATGATAGCGCTGACATGAATGTCGGCCGATGCCAGGCTGCAAGGGAATGTTCCCGGAGGCTTGGCAAGGATATTTCAGCACGTGAACCTTATGGCACGACCGGCAAATTTGCGATTTGCCGGTCGTGTCTTTGCGCGCCCGGTCTTTTGCTCCTTTCGCCGGCGGGGAAAGAATTGCAGCCTGATCGAGCTGAAGCGCTCGCCCCGTGATCGACCGAGACACGTTGAACTTCCCGTTAGGAGCCGTTCTCGGGACTTTTCCCGTTGACGCCTTGGGAAGCCCTGATAATTTGACCGGGCAGTAAAAATATGGGCGTAAAGCCCCCGGGAAAGGGCCGTCAGCGGCCAGGAGAACAGCATGTCCAATCGCCTCAACGCACCGAACGATCTTCGCGCCTTCTGGATGCCGTTTACGGCAAATCGCCAGTTCAAGAAGGAGCCGCGTTTGTTCGTTGGCGCCAAGGACATGTACTATACGACCCATGACGGCCGTCAGGTGCTGGACGGCACCGCTGGTCTCTGGTGCGTCAATGCCGGCCACTGCCGCCCGAAGATCACCGAGGCGATCCGCGAGCAGGCCGGCGAGCTCGATTACGCGCCGGCCTTCCAGCTCGGCCATCCCAAGGCCTTCGAACTGGCAAACCGCCTGGTCGACATTGCCCCGGAAGGCCTGAACCACGTTCTCTACACCAACTCCGGTTCCGAATCCGTCGAGACCGCGCTCAAGGTGGCGCTCGCCTATCACCGGGTGAAGGGCAATGGATCGCGGTTCCGCCTGATCGGCCGCGAGCGCGGCTATCACGGCGTCAATTTCGGCGGCATCTCCGTCGGCGGCATCGTCACCAACCGCAAGATGTTCGGCACGCTTCTGACTGGCGTCGATCACATGCCGCACACCCACCAGCCCGGCAAGAACAACTTCACCCGCGGCGAGCCCGAGCATGGCGGTGACATCGCCACCGAGCTGGAGCGTATCGTCACCCTGCATGACGCCTCTACCGTCGCCGCCGTTATCGTCGAGCCGGTGGCAGGCTCCACCGGCGTCTTGATCCCGCCCAAGGGCTACCTGCAGAAGCTGCGCGAGATCTGCACCAAACACGGCATCCTTCTAATCTTCGACGAGGTCATCACCGGCTTCGGCCGCCTCGGCGCCCCCTTCGCCGCCCAATATTACGACGTCAAGCCCGACATGATCACCGCCGCCAAGGGACTGACCAATGGTGTCATCCCGATGGGCGCCGTCTTCGTCACCTCCGAGATCCATGATGCTTTCATGAACGGCCCGGAGCACATGATCGAGTTCTTCCACGGCTACACCTACTCCGGCAACCCGATCGCTTCCGCCGCCGCACTCGCCACGCTCGACACCTATAAGGAAGAGGGGCTGCTGACACGCGCCGCCGAGCTTTCCGACTACTGGGCCGACGCGCTGCATTCACTGAAGGACTGCCCCAATGTCATCGACATCAGGAACACCGGCCTGATCGGCGCGATCGAACTCGACCCGATCGCCGGCGAGCCGACCAAGCGTGCCTTCACCGCTTTCCTGAAAGCCTATGAAAGCGGCCTGCTGATCCGTACCACCGGCGATATCATTGCACTCTCGCCGCCGCTGATCATCGAGAAGCACCATATCGACGAGCTCTTTGGCAAGCTGCGGACCATCCTGCAGAACAACATCTGAGAAGCTCTGAAATTTCCGGCAAAAGGGCATGCAGCACGTCAAAGTGTCATAGCGCCGCGCGTCTGAAAGGACGCGCGGCGCTATGACTCCACACAGGCCGGTTTGTTGCGAAGCTGGATAGACCTCAGGTCACGGCGGCGACGGAAAGGCAGAGGGCGAATTTCTTCAAGAGCCGGCGATCGAAGTGCCCTTCGTTACCAAGCATCCATTTCAATGCTTGGCTCGCGCTCCATGGCGCCCTGTACGGCCGCACCGAGGTGATGGCGTCGTAGACGTCGCAAATCGCAGCAATACGCGCATGGAGGCTGACCTGCGCCTCGGAAAGTTTGCGGGGATAGCCCTTGCCGTCGATACGCTCATGATGGTTGAGGCAGACGTCGAGAACGATCTCCGACATGCCTTCCTGGCGCGACAGGATTGCGTGTCCCTTTTCCGGATGGTCGCGGATCATCTTGATCTCGTCCTCGTCCAGGGGGCCCTCCTTGTTGAGTATCTCGAGCGGAATTTCGAGCTTGCCGACGTCGTGCAGCAATCCTGCTGTGCCGAGCATCTGAACAGTTGTCTCGTCAAGTCCGAGATGACGGCTGAAAAGGATCATCAGCGCGCTCACCGAAATCGAATGCAGGAACGTCGCCTCGTCCTTGGATTTCAGACGCGTAACGCTCAGAAAGACCGTGGGACTCTGATCGATAGACTTGGAGACTGAGGAAATCACCGGCGCCACCTGATCGACGCTGATCCCATCGCCATGCTGGAGTCGACCGAAAACGCTTTCCAGCACTTGCATGGATTTCTGGATGGTCTCGCGTGCCGCCTTGGTGTCGATCTCGATATTGCCACCTGGCAGGCCGTCAATATCCAGGCCTCTGCTGGTGTTGATGATCACGCCTGTCATGCCGTTCTTGCGAAGCTTCTGGGCATCGATTTCACGGCGCAGAAGAAATCTTCGCTTGGACAGAAAGGGATCGTGCCATGCACCCTCGATGGCCTCTACAAACATTCCGGTGCGCACCTGCCTGGCTTCGACCCGCTTGAGCATCCAGCTCTCTATTCCTGAAATAACTCTCTGTTTATTGTCGACCGTTCTTTTGCATCGCAGCAATATATGCGCGAACAATGGTTCTACTCTAATTGGTAGAATCAAATGTTAATCTCGAAACAGAATTCGAATATTCAGAAAGACGAAGAGAGCCTCCGCGAAATTCGCCAGGTTTCATCGGCGCATCGCTGACGCGGGGTACCGGCACCCTCTAGAAATCGGCAGACGGCATCAAAATCGACGATTTCGCACGGGATCGGCTCAATTCTCGTTTCATTTTGCTATCAACTTGCGAAATCTCACCAAAATTCCTAGAAATCTTGCCGTTGCACCCATTCGAGCCAAATATGGCCGGAGGGCGCATTGATCGCGCCGATATCGATCGTCCTTGGCACGGCCTTAGGGCCGTTGAACGATCCGGAAAAGCCGGCGCGACGCTTCATCGCGGGTCGAATGACCCCATCCAAGGAGACAGACAATGACCCTCAAGACTTTGACGGCGACCCTCGTCGCGTCACTCGCCTTTGCGCCGCTTGCCCACGCCGATATTACCATCGGCCTGATCGCGCCGCTGACCGGCCCCGTCGCTGCCTATGGCGACCAGGTGAAGAACGGCGCTCAGACAGCCGTCGACGAGATCAACAAGAAGGGCGGGATTCTCGGCGAGAAGGTCGTCCTCGAACTGGCCGACGATGCCGGCGAGCCGAAGCAGGGCGTTTCCGCCGCCAACAAGGTCGTCGGCGACGGCATCCGTTTCGTCGTCGGCCCGGTGACATCGGGCGTCGCCATTCCCGTTTCGGACGTGCTTGCTGAAAACGGCGTGCTGATGGTCACCCCGACCGCGACCGCCCCTGACCTGACCAAGCGCGGTCTCACCAACGTGCTGCGCACCTGCGGCCGCGACGACCAGCAGGCCGAAGTCGCCGCCAAATATGTGCTGAAGAATTTCAAGGACAAGCGCGTCGCCATCGTCAACGACAAGGGCGCCTATGGCAAGGGCCTAGCCGACGCCTTCAAGGCGACGCTGAACGCCGGCGGCATCACCGAAGTCGTCAATGACGCGATCACGCCTGGCGACAAGGATTTCAGCGCGCTCACCACCCGCATCAAGTCGGAAAAGGTCGACGTGGTCTATTTCGGCGGCTACCACCCGGAAGGCGGCCTGCTCGCCCGTCAGCTGCATGACCTCGCCGCCAACGCGACGATCATCGGCGGCGACGGCCTCTCCAACACCGAATTCTGGGCAATCGGCACCGATGCGGTAGCAGGCACCATCTTCACCAACGCTTCGGACGCCACGAAGAGCCCGGATTCCAAAGCCGCAGCCGACGCGCTCGCCGCGAAGAACATCCCGGCCGAGGCCTTCACGCTCAACGCCTATGCCGCCGTCGAAGTGCTGAAAGCCGGCATCGAGAAGGCCGGCAGTGCCGAGGATGCGGAAGCCGTTGCGACCGCGCTGAAGGGCGGCGAAGAAATCCCGACCGCCATCGGCAAGGTCACCTACGGCGAGACCGGCGACCTGACCTCGCAGAGCTTCTCGCTCTACAAATGGGAAGCCGGCAAGATCGTCGCCGCCGAGTAAACCATCGCGGACCGTCGACCACCGGGCGCCCCTATGGCGCCCGGTTTCGTTTTGCGGCACTCGCTTGTGGCGGCAGATCGGTTATAAGTTTCGGAATCGGTTGTAATGTGAGCAATGCCATGACCACCAAGCTCGAACGTCTCATTGACCAGGGCGTCGGCCGCGTGCCGGCCGATATCGTGCTGAAGGGCGGCCGTTTCTTCGATCTCGTTACCGGCGAACTCGTCCTGTCGGACATTGCGATCGGCGCCGATCGCATCGTCGGCACCTCAGGCGATTATGATGGCGAGACCGAAATCGATATATCGGGCAGGATCGTCGTTCCCGGCTTCATCGACACGCATCTGCATATCGAATCTTCGCTCGTCACACCGCATGAATTCGATCGCTGCGTTCTGCCCTACGGCGTGACGACCGCGATCTGCGATCCGCACGAAATCGCCAATGTGCTCGGAACCGCCGGCATCGAATTCTTTCTGGAATCGGCGCTGGAGACGATCATGGACATCCGCGTCCAGCTCTCCTCCTGTGTTCCGGCGACGCATCTCGAAACCTCCGGCGCCGACCTCCCGATCGAGCGCCTCCTGCCCTACCGCCACCACCCGAAGGTCATCGGCCTTGCCGAATTCATGAATTTCCCCGGCGTGATCCACAAGGATCCCGTCTGCATGGCCAAGCTTGATGCCTTCCAGGGCGGCCATATCGACGGTCACGCGCCGCTACTGTCCGGCAACGACCTCAATGGCTACCTCTCGGCCGGCATCCGCACCGAGCACGAATGCACGACTGCCGCCGAAGCGCTGGAAAAGATCCGCAAGGGCATGCATATCCTTGTGCGCGAGGGTTCGGTATCCAAGGATCTCGCGGCGCTGATGCCTATTATCACCGAGCGGCTTTCCCCTTACCTGGCACTCTGCACCGATGACCGCAATCCGCTCGATATCGCCGAACAGGGCCATCTCGATCATATGATCCGCACGGCGATCGCAAGCGGCGTCGAGCCCCTGGCGATCTACCGCGCCGCCTCGATTTCGGCCGCCCGCGCCTTCGGCCTCAGGGACCGCGGCCTGGTCGCGCCGGGCTGGCGCGCCGATCTGGTGGTTCTCGACAGCCTGGAAAACTGCCGCGCCGACATGATCTTCTCCGCCGGTCGCCGCGTCACCGATGCGCTCTTTTCTTCGCGCAGGCCGGTTGCCCCGATCGGCCTCGACAGCGTCAAGGCCAGGCCCGTCAACGCCGCCCATTTCGGCGTCCCGGTCGCCGAGGGCGAAACGCCTGTCATCGGCGTCATGCCAGGCAAGATCATCACCGAGCATCGCCGCTATCGCCTGCCCGTCAGGGGCAACGAGACGACGGTCGATCTTGCCAACGATATCATCAAGGTCGCCGTCATCGAGCGCCACGGCAAGAACGGCAACCATGCCAACGGCTTCGTCCAGGGTTTTGGCCTGAAGAAGGGTGCGATCGCCTCGACCGTCGGCCATGACAGCCACAATATCTGCGTGGTCGGTGTCAGCGAGGACGACATGGCGCGCGCCGCAAACCGCCTCGGCGAGATCAAGGGCGGCTTCGTCGTCGTCGAAGACGGCAAGGTCACCGGCGAAATCGCCCTGCCCATCGCTGGTCTTATGAGCCTCGAGCCCTATGAGACGGTTCGCGACATCCTGCACCATCTGCGCAAGGCCGCCTTCGCGCTCGGCGCCACGTTGGAAGAACCCTTCCTCCAGCTCGCTTTTCTACCGCTGCCGGTCATCCCGCACCTGAAGATATCCGACCGCGGCATGGTGGATGTGGACAAGTTCGCGCTCATCGGGTGATGCGATTGAAGCAGGGCTGGCTCCGCGGTGGACAACCTCTCGACGTTCGCCTTTAGAGACACAGCAGTCGAACATCAAACCCGCGCGCAAAACCCGTCGAGCGCCGCAAGCTTCACTGATCCCGCGCCCGCTACCGCCTCGAAGCCCGGCATATCAAGCGGTTCCCCGAGCACGATGCCATCAGGCAGGCGGAATTCCGCCGGTTTGCGCGTCAGGTTGAAAACGAAGAGCAGTTTTTCTCCGTCCTTTTCGCGAGTGAAGGCGAGTAGGTCCTGGTTGGTGCCGATGAAGGCCATGTCGCCGTCGACCAGCGCCGGATGGCTCTTTCGGAATGCAAGCGTCTTGCGGTAGTGGTGCAGCACCGAGCTATCGCTCGCCTCCTGCGTATCGACGGAAAGTGCTGCCTGCTCGTAAGGCACCGGCAGCCAGCTCTTTTCCGCGGATGTGAAGCCCGCATGCGCCTTGCCGGCTTCCCAGGGCATCGGCGTGCGGCATCCGTCGCGGCCCTTGAAGGCCGGCCAGAAGCGGACGCCGTAGGGGTCGCGCAGATCCTCGAAGGCGAGCTCGGCCTCCGGCAGGCCGAGCTCCTCGCCCTGATAGAGGCAGATCGAGCCCCGTAGCGCCGCAAGCACCGAAACCGCCAGCTTGGCGATGACGGGCCGCTCTTCCTCCGTGCGCGCGAAACGGCTGACATGGCGCATGACGTCGTGGTTGGAAAAAGCCCAGCAGACCCAGCCGTCCGTGACTGCCTTGTGGAAGGCCTCGACGCAGCCGCGAATATGCTCGGCGGTGAAATCCGGCCCGAGCAGATCGAATGTGTAGCACATGTGCAGCTTGTCGCCGCCGCTCGTATAGGCGCCAACCGTCTTCAGCGAACGCGCGCCATCGCCGACTTCGCCGACAGTCGTGCGATCCTCGTACTGATCGAGCAGCGCCCGGAAGCGCTTTAGGAAATCGACATTTTCCGGCTGCGTCTTGTCGTAGAGGTGGTTCTGCATGCCGTAGGGATTGCTGTCGGGCGCATCAAGGCCTGCGTCATCTTCATCCGGCTCGTGCGGCGGATTGCTCCTGAGCTGCTTGTCGCAGAAATAATAGTTGACCGTATCCAGGCGGAAGCCGTCGACGCCGCGGTCGAGCCAGAACTTCACCGTCTCGAGGACTGCATCCTGCACGGCCTTGCTGTGGAAGTTGAGGTCTGGCTGCGAGGTCAGGAAATTGTGCTGGTAATATTGCCGGCGCACGCCATCCCATTCCCAGCCCGGCCCGCCGAAGATCGACAACCAGTTGTTCGGCGCCGTACCATCCGGCTTCGGATCGGCCCAGACATACCAATCCGCCTTGGGATTGGTCCGGCTCGACCGGCTCTCGACGAACCAGGGATGCCGGTCGGAGGTATGCGAGATCACCTGGTCGATAACAACCTTGATGCCGAGCCTGTGCGCTTCGGCCATCATCTCGTCGAAATCGGCTAGCGTCCCGAAGATTGGATCGACGTCGCAATAATCGGAAACGTCGTAGCCCATGTCGGCCATCGGCGACTTGAAGAAGGGCGAAAGCCAGATCGCGTCGACGCCGAGGCTGGCTATATGCGGCAGCCGGCGGGTGATTCCCCTGAGATCGCCGAGACCGTCGCTGTTGGTGTCCTGAAACGAGCGCGGATAGACCTGATAGATCACCGCGCCGCGCCACCAGTCCGCACTCCCGCCTGCCTGCAATGCCATCGGCTACATCTCCTGCCTCGTTTGCGCTCGCCACACTAAAGCGGACAAAACAAAAGACAACCGGGTGAAGCTGTGATGAGAGCGTGGCGGATGTCACGGCGCGTCGTCGCGATCCGACAAGGGGGAGACGTATATAGGCTTGTCCACAACCCGTTTCCACACTCCGGATTTGGGGTTGCAACGCAAAGCCTTTGCGATAATGTGCGCGCTGACCTGCACGTAAGAGGTCAAACACCGGGAACAAATGTCTAATAAAGGCGAAAAGCCTAGAAAGGTGGACCCACCATGAACCATTTCGCGAAAAAATTTCTCGCCTCTGCAATGCTTGGCACATTGCTGGCGTTTTCGGCCCATGCGGCCACGCTCAACATTCACAATGGTGGCGACCCGCAGTCGCTCGATCCGCAGAAGCTTTCCGGAGACTGGGAAAACCGTATCGCCGGCGACATTTTCGAAGGCCTCGTCACCGAGGACGCCAAGGATAATCCGATCCCGGGCCAGGCCGAAAGCTGGACGATTTCGCCTGATGGCAAGGTTTACACCTTCAAGCTTCGCGACGGCATCAAGTGGTCAGATGGCCAGCCGGTAACGGCAGGAGACTTCGTCTTCGCCTTCCAGCGCCTCGTCGACCCGAAGAACGCCGCCGACTATGCCTATCTGCAGTTCACCATCAAGAACGCCGAAAAGATCAACAAGGGTGAGATCACCGATCTCAACGAACTCGGCGTCAAGGCGATCGACGACAAGACGCTCGAAATCACCCTCGAAAATGCCACCCCCTATTTCATCAATGCCCTGATGCATTACACCGCCTACCCGCTGCCGAAGCATGTCGTCGAGGCGAAGGGCCAGGATTGGGTCAAGATCGGCAACATCGTCACCAACGGCCCCTACAAGCCCGTCGAATGGGTTCCGGGCTCGCATGTCACCACAGTCAAGAACGATCAGTGGTATGACACCAAGGACCTGAAGATCGACGGAGCGAAGTTCTTCGTGCTCGAAGACCAGGAAGCCGCGCTGAAGCGCTACCGCGCGGGCGAATTCGATATCCTCACCGACTTCCCGACCGACCAATACGAGTGGATGAAGAAGAACCTGCCCGGCCAGGCGCATGTCGCCCCCTTCTCCGGCCTCTATTATTACGTCGTCAACTCACAGAAGCCGCCCTTCAGCGACAAGCGCGTCCGCCAGGCTCTCTCCATGGCGATCAACCGTGAAGTCATCGGCCCGCAAATCCTCGGCACCGGCGAGCTGCCGGCCTATTCCTGGGTTCCGCCGGGCACGGCGAATTACGGCGAGCCGGCCTATGTCAGCTGGAAGGACCTGCCCTATAACGAGAAGGTCGCCGAAGCCAAGAAGCTTCTGACCGAAGCCGGTTTCGGCCCGGACAAGCCGTTGCACGCCGTGCTCAGCTACAACACCAACGACAACCACAAGCGCATCGCCGTCGCCATCGCCTCCATGTGGAAGCCGCTCGGCGTCGATGTCGAGCTCGTCAATGCCGAAACCAAGGTGCATTACGACCAGATGCAGCGTGGCCAGGTCGAAATCGGCCGCGCCGGCTGGCTCGCCGACTACAACGACCCGGACAATTTCCTGAACCTTCTGGTGACAGGCGTCCAGATGAACTACGGCCGCTGGTCCAATCCCGAGTACGACAAGATGATCAAGGAAGGCAACGCCGAGACGGATCTCACCAAGCGTGCCGCGATCTTCAAGAAGGCCGAACAGCTGGCGCTGGATGAATCCGCCGCCCTGCCGATCTACTACTATGTCTCGAAGAACGTCGTTTCGCCGAAGATCGAAGGCTTCGTCGATAACATCCAGGACATCCACCGCACCCGCTGGCTGTCGATGAAAGAGTAAGGGAAAACGGTCCTTTCCGCGCGTTGCGGAAAGGACCGGCCCACGACCATGATCAAATACGCCCTCCGTCGCCTGCTGTCGACGATCCCCGTCATGTGGATCGCCGTAACAGCCTCGTTTTTTGTTTTGCGCCTTGCCCCCGGCGGCCCCTTCGATGGCGAAAGGCCATTGCCGCCGGTGATCCTGAAGAACCTTGCGATCCACTACAATCTCGACAAGCCGCTCATCCAGCAGTACCTGATCTATGTCGGTGACCTGCTCCGGGGCGATCTTGGCCCCTCCTTCGCCAGCGAAGATTTCACCGTCGCCCAGCAGATCATGATCGGTCTGCCCTACACCTTCACCATCGGTACGGCTGCCTTCCTGATTGCCATCATCGTCGGTGTCGCTGTCGGCTGTCTTGGGGCGCTCTATCAGAACAAGGCACCGGATTATATTCTGGGCGCGCTCATCCTGATCGGCGTCGTGCTGCCGAACTTCCTGATCGCGCCCATCCTGCAGCTCGTCTTCGGCATCCATCTCGCGTGGTTTCCAGTCGGCGGCTGGGGTGACGGCTCGATCAAATACCTCATCCTGCCGATCGTCGTTCTCGCCCTGCCGCATGCCGGCCGAATCTCGCGCATCACGCGCGGCTCGATGATCGAGGTGATGAACCAGAATTTTATCCGTACCGCCAAGGCAAAGGGCATCGGCCCTCGACTGACGGTCATGCGCCACGCGCTGAAGCCCGCCCTGATGCCGGTCGTCTCCTATTTGGGTCCGGCAGCAAGCTATCTTCTCACCGGCTCGCTTGTTGTCGAGAGCATCTTCGGATTGCCCGGCATCGGCCGCTATTTCGTCAACGCAGCGCTGAACCGTGATTACGGCATGGTTCTCGGCACGGTCATCTTCTACATGGTGCTGATCGTGTTCCTGAACCTTCTCGTTGATATCGCCTATGCGTGGCTCGATCCGAAAGTGAGAAACAGATGATCCTCAACCCCGCAAAACGCGAGCTGCTTGCCCAGGAGCTGCTGGCGGCGGAAGGCCTTGCACCCGAAAGCCGCTCGCTCACTAAGGATGCGTTGCGCCGCCTCGGCCGCAACAAGGCAGCCGTCCTGTCGATCGTCGTCCTGACGCTGCTGATCCTCGTCGCCTTCATCGGCCCCTGGTTCATTCCCTTCAACTATGAAGATCCCGACTGGGCGGCCTTCCGGATCCCGCCCTCGTTCGAGACCGGTCATTATTTCGGCACCGACCCGAACGGCCGCGACCTTCTCGCCCGCGTCCTTTACGGCACCCGCGTCTCGCTGGCCGTGGCGCTGACGGCGACCGTCGTTTCCGTCTTCATCGGCGTCCTCTACGGTGCGGTATCGGGATATATCGGCGGCAGGCTGGATGCGATCATGATGCGCTTCGTCGATATCATGTATGCGCTTCCCTATATCCTCTTCGTCATCCTGCTGATGGTGATCTTCGGCCGCAACGTCTATCTGCTCTTTGCCGCCATCGGCGCGCTGGAATGGCTGACCATGGCCCGCATCGTTCGCGGCCAGACGCTATCGATCAAGCATCGCGAATTCATCGAAGCGGCCCGCGCATCCGGGCAGCGGCCGTTCAAGATCATCATCAAGCACATCATCCCGAACCTCGTCGGACCCGTGGTCATCTTCGCAGCATTGACGGTGCCTGAAATCATCGCCACCGAAAGCTTCCTTTCCTATCTCGGCTTCGGCGTGCAGGAACCGCTGACCTCGCTCGGCACGCTGATCGCCGAGGGGACCGATGCCATGGAAAGCATGCCTTGGCTGCTGGTCTTCCCGGCAAGCTTCCTCGTGGCCCTGCTGCTCAGCCTGCTGTTCATCGGCGACGGCCTGCGCGACGCGTTCGACCCGAAGGATCGTTAAATGACGGATACCCTCCTCGAACTCAAAGACTATTCGATCACCTTCAAAACGCCGGACGGTGAGGTGAAGGCAGTCTCGAACATGAACCTGACGGTCAAGCGCGGCGAGCGCATCGCCATCGTCGGCGAATCCGGTTCCGGCAAGAGCCAAACCTTCCTCGGCATCATGGGCCTGCTCGCCAAGAACGGCAAAACGACGGGACAGGCGTTGCTCGAAGGCAAGGACGTGCTGGCGCTGAAACCGCGCGAGCTCGACCAGATCCGCGGCAAGGACATGGCGATGGTCTTCCAGGACCCGATGACCGCCCTCAATCCGTCGCTGAAGATCTCCCGGCAACTGACGGAGCAGCTCGAGGTTCACGGCGGGCTGACGGCGCGCGCCGCATCCGCCGCCGCACTCGACATGCTGAAACGCGTCGGCATCCCCGACCCGACACGACGCTTCCATCTCTACCCGCACGAGCTCTCCGGCGGCATGCGCCAGCGCATTGTCATCGCCATGGCGCTGCTCACCCGGCCGAAGCTTCTGATCGCCGACGAACCGACGACGGCACTCGACGTCACCATCCAGGCGCAGATCCTCGATCTCTTCAACGACCTGACGGCGGAGATGAACACAGCGCTCGTCATGATCACCCACGATCTCGGCGTCGTTGCCGGCCTCGCCGACCGCGTCGCCGTCATGTATGCCGGCCGCATCGTCGAGGAGGCTCCGGTCGACGAACTCTTCGACAATCCGGCCCATCCCTATACCGCAGCACTGCATGCCTCGATCCCGCGCCCTGACCAGGATGTCGACGACCTCGTCGTCATCCCCGGCCGTCCGCCAAACCTGCAGCACCTGCCGAAGGGCTGCAATTTCTCGCCGCGCTGCTCGCAGGTCCAGGACGATTGCATCGACCGCCCGCCGCCGCTCGAAACCCTGGCGCCGCACCATTGCGCCGCCTGTTACCACCCCTTCCCGCGTCGCGAGGAGCTGTTGAACCATGGCTGAACGATCGCTTCTGAGGGTCGAGAACCTAACGACCCAATTCGAACTGCCGGCAAAAGGCCTCTTCAAGCCGCCGATCTTTCTCACAGCCGTCAACAATGTCAGCTTCGACCTCAGCGAAGGCCGCACGCTCGGCATCGTCGGCGAATCCGGCTGCGGCAAGTCCACGCTCGGCCGCTCCATCCTGCGGCTGTTGAAATCGCAGAAGGGCCGCATCCTCTGGCAGGGCCGGAACCTGCTTGACCTGTCGGATGAGGAAATGCGCGCCGCGCGCCGCGACATGCAGATCATCTTTCAGGATCCGATCGCCTCGCTCGACCCGCGCATGACGGTCGGCGACATCATCGCCGAGCCGCTCACCGTCTTCGAGCCGAAACTCTCCAAAGCCGAGCGCACCGAACGTGTCCGCGAGATCATGACCGCCGTCGGCCTGGTGCCGGAAATGATCAACCGCTATCCGCACGAATTCTCCGGCGGCCAGGCGCAACGCATCGGCATCGCCCGCGCGGTCGTCACCAAACCGAAGCTCATTATCTGCGACGAGCCGGTTTCGGCCCTCGACGTCTCGATCCAGGGTCAGGTCATCACGCTCCTGCGCAAGCTGCGCAAGGAATTCGGCCTGACGCTGATCTTCATCAGCCACGACCTCTCCGTCGTCCGCCTGATCTCAGACGATGTGCTGGTGCTCTATCTCGGCAGGGTGGTGGAAGCCGGCGACTGCGCCACCGTCTTCGATCATCCGGCCCACCCCTATACGCAGGCGCTCTTTTCCGCCGCGCCGATTCCCGATCCGAAGCTTGCGCGCCTGCGCACCCGCATCCGCCTGCAGGGTGACCCGCCCTCGCCGCTCAACCCGCCGAAGGGCTGCGTCTTCTCACCGCGCTGCTGGAAGGCGACCGACATCTGTCGCACCGAAATGCCGCCGACCGAGGAGGTCCGCCCCGGGCAGAAGGCCGCCTGCTATCATATGGACAGGCCATGAACGGAAAGACGGCCGCCCAGGCGGCCGTCGCCTTGAATGTCCGACCGCCGTCCATCCCGGGACGAAGCGGACTATTTTTGGATCTAAGGTCCCCGATAAGAAAGATTTTATGAGCGAATGCTATCCCATTTCGGCCTAATCGCAAGCCAGGGGAACGCATACATGAAATCGAAAATATCAGCTTTGATCGCACTCGCCGCCACGATGATCGCCGCCTCCGCCGTTTCGTCGCATGCCGAAGATCTGAACTTCAAGCTCACCAACGGGACGAACTCCGTCCTGACACGTTTCTACAGCTCGCCGACCGGCGTCGGCGAATGGGAGGATGACGTCTTCGGTGACGACGTTCTCAATCCGGGCGAAAGCATCGATATCACCATCGCCGATGGCCGCACCGTCTGCAAATACGACATGCGCTTCGAATTCGAAGAAGGCTCAAACCTCGCAACCACGGAAGATACGCAAGATCTTTGCGCGATGGGCAGCTACACCATCCACGAATAGGCGTCCTTCTGAAAGCCCGCCTTCGCCTCGCCCGCGAAGACGGGCTTCATCTCCTGTAATATCGACGCTTGTCACTCTGCCCGGCTCCGCGTATCAGCGAATGAAGACCTGCGGATAATCCGCCAATTCAAAGTGATAGAGTGTCCCTAGCGCGTCCTGTTGGATCCGCAGCACTCTAATGCCGGGAGGACAAGGTGAGCAGACGGTTTCTATCGATCGGTGAATGCATGGTGGAACTCTCGCAGGCAGGCGACGGCCTGCTGCGCAAAGGCTTTGCCGGCGATACCTTCAACACCGCCTGGTATGCCCGCGCCTGCCTTGCCGCCGACTGGTCGGTCGATTATTTCACCGCCCTCGGTGACGACGCCATGTCGGACGAGATGCTGGCCTTCATCGACACATCAGGCATCGGCACGAGCCTCATCCGCCGCATCAGGGGCAGGACGCCCGGCCTCTATATGATCAATCTGAAGAACGGCGAACGTTCCTTCAGCTACTGGCGCGACGGCTCGGCAGCCCGCAGCCTGGCGGCTGATCCGGACCGCCTGCGCGAGGCGGTGGAGAGCGCTGCCGTCATCTATTTCTCCGGCATCACCCTTGCCATCCTGCCACATGAGGATGCCGAGACTTTGCTTGCCGAAGTCCGTCGCGCCAAGGCCGCCGGCAAGCTCGTCGTCTTCGATCCGAACATCCGTCCGCGCCTCTGGTCGAGCTACGACGTGATGCACACGACGATCAGCGAAGGCGCCCGCTCCTCCGTGCTCGTCATGCCGAGCTTCGACGACGAGGCGGCCCATTTCGGCGATGATTCCATTGAGGCGACGATTCACCGCTATCGCGCACTGGGCGCCGTCGATATCGTCGTCAAGAACGGCGCTGACGGTGTCACGCTGAATTTTGCCGGCGCGCAAACCTTCGTTCCGGCTGAAAAGGTGAAGAAGGTGGTCGACACGACCAGCGCCGGCGACAGCTTCAACGGCGCCTTTCTCGCACGATACCTCGAAGCAGGCGATGCGCCTGCCGCCGCCCGCTTCGCAGCAAAGGTCGCTGCCCGCGTCGTCAGCGAACATGGTGCATTGGTCGTAAGGGAAAAGCTCGGACTGGATGGCGGCTAGCCGCACATGCTGACGCAGTACTAACGCCATGCACAGGCGCTTCCCGCCTCGTCGGCATCGTTTGCTCCGCTGATCCCTCAAATCGATTTCGATTTCAGGGTTATACGAAAGAAAAAATCAGGACTTCGTCGGCCGATCGGACTCGCGAACTGCCTCGTCATGGTACCAGCAGCTGTCGAGCGCAGCATCGCAGACGTCTGCTGCCTCGCGCTCCATCAGCCTGGCGCGTTCGAACCGGTTGGCGTTTCGTATCGCCTTCACGGGAAACTGGTAGATCGTTGCGGATTCACGATGGAAACCGGTGGGCATGAGATCGCCTCCATTCAGTTCGGCGCATCAACATTTCAGGACCATCTACATAGCACAATGCACATAGTTTATGCAAATTGCATAAAATAAGGGCAATGTTACAATTGTAATCGGTCGGCATGCTGTCTCGGCTAAAAGCTTCCGATAATTTGTTTAACACTTCATCATTTCAGCCTAACGCCGCAATTTTCATCCAGTTCCAGATGGGAAAAGTGCGTTTTGATGGGCGATACCGCCTGTGAGCGTTAAAAGCAGCCCGATTTTCCAAAAGAGAAAAAATCGGCCGGCACGCTGATTCGCAATTTTTCTTTTGCGTGGCGCCAAAACTGGCACGCTACGTGCTTTTAAAGCGTCATCCCTGGCGGTCGGATGCGCTTGCGCGCCGAGATCACCTCCGGATTTGCTCACCTTCGTAGCATTGAGAGAGTCACGATGACAAAATATAAGCTCGAGTATATTTGGCTCGATGGGTACACTCCGGTACCGAACCTGCGTGGCAAGACGCAGATCAAGGAATTCGACGCATTCCCGACGCTGGAACAGCTTCCGCTCTGGGGCTTTGACGGCTCCTCGACACAGCAGGCTGAAGGCCGCAGCTCCGATTGCGTGCTGAAGCCGGTCGCCATCTATCCCGACCCGGCCCGTACCAACGGCGCTCTCGTCATGTGCGAAGTCATGATGCCGGATGGCGTCACGCCGCATGCATCGAATGCCCGCGCCACCATCCTCGACGACGAAGACGCCTGGTTCGGCTTCGAGCAGGAATATTTCTTCTACCAGAACGGCCGTCCGCTCGGCTTCCCGGAGCAGGGCTACCCCGCTCCGCAGGGTCCGTACTACACCGGCGTCGGCTATTCGAACGTCGGCGACGTTGCCCGCGAAATCGTCGAAGAACATCTCGACCTCTGCCTCGCTGCCGGCATCAATCACGAAGGCATCAATGCCGAAGTGGCCAAGGGCCAGTGGGAATTCCAGATTTTCGGCAAGGGCTCCAAGAAAGCCGCCGACCAGATCTGGATGGCACGCTACCTCTTGCAGCGCCTGACCGAAAAATACGGCATCGACATCGAGT
The DNA here is from genome assembly GCF_002008365.1 of Rhizobium leguminosarum bv. viciae USDA 2370. GTDB lineage: Bacteria > Pseudomonadota > Alphaproteobacteria > Rhizobiales > Rhizobiaceae > Rhizobium > Rhizobium leguminosarum. Next base: position 350,028 of record NZ_MRDL01000036.1, on the reverse strand, counting down.
ATCACTGCAAGCCGCTCGGCGACACCGACTGGAACGGCTCGGGCATGCATTGCAACTTCTCGACCAAGTACATGCGCGAAATCGGCGGCAAGGCCTATTTCGAAGCGCTGATGGCGCAGTTCGAAAAGAACCTGATGGACCACATCAACGTCTACGGTCCTGACAACGACAAGCGCCTGACTGGCAAGCACGAAACGGCACCGTGGAACAAGTTCTCCTACGGCGTTGCCGACCGTGGTGCTTCGATCCGCGTTCCGCACTCCTTCGTCAAGAACGACTACAAGGGCTATCTGGAAGATCGCCGCCCGAACTCACAGGGCTGCCCCTACCAGATCGCTTCGCAGGTTCTGAAGACGATCTCGGAAGTTCCGACAGCAAGCTCGGCTTCCGCTGCCGCTTAACCTCCCAAACGGCGCCGGTCCTGGACCGGCGCCGTCATTCTCTATGCATGAAACCGCCGCCCGCCGCCGACATAATCGAGGCGATCAGGCCAGCGAACGCCCCTGCAATCCTTGCAATATGGGCTGTAATATTTCCATCATGGTCATGCCTCAAAATAAGCAAGCGGGAATCGCCGTTCCGGAACCCCGCTGAGGGGTTGAGCGTTGCCAGATCACTGCGACGCGGATGGAAATCGTGACATGCTGCAACGTCCGGCAAACACTTATAGCGGCGAGAGCTGGGCCAATGCCGCAGCCGCCGGAAGCCTGCCCGAGAGGCTGGTGATCGTCACCGATGCCTGGCACCCGCAGGTCAACGGCGTCGTACGCTCGATCGAGAACACCAATCGCGAACTGGCGAAGATGGGCGTCGAGGTTTCGATGGTGACGCCGGAGCGCTTCAACAGCATCCCCTGCCCGACTTATCCCGAGATCCGCCTATCGATCGCCAATTACCGCCGCATCGCCCGCGAGATCGAGAAGCACAATCCCTCCTACGTGCATATTGCCACCGAAGGTCCGCTGGGGCTGACCGCCCGCCGCTGGTGCCTGAAGAACCGCATGCCGTTTTCGACGAGCTACCACACCCGCTTTCCGGAATACGTCTCCGCGCGCCTGCCCATACCGAAGAGCTGGCTCTATTCCTTTGTCCGCTGGTTCCACAATGGCGGCGCCGGCTGCATGGTGGCGACACCGAGCCTTGCCCGCGAACTGTCGGAAAAGGGCATCCGCAACCTCATGCCCTGGAGCCGCGGCATCGACGCCACCCAGTTCCGTCCGATGGCGCTCGAGGAAAACCCGTTCGGCCTGCCACGTCCGATCTTCATGACCGTCGGCCGTGTGGCGCTGGAAAAGAACCTGCCGGCCTTCCTCGATCTCGACCTGCCGGGTTCCAAGGTCGTCGTCGGTGACGGTCCGGCCCGCGCCGAGCTCGAAAAGCAATATCCCGACGTCTTCTTCGCCGGCGTGCAGTTCGGCGAGGATCTGGCGAAAGCCTATGCCCAGGCCGACGTCTTCGTCTTTCCCTCGCTCACCGACACCTTCGGCAACACCATTCTCGAAGCGCTGGCATCGGGCGTGCCGGTCGCAGCCTACCCGGTCACCGGCCCGCTCGACATCATCGGCGAGGACAGTGACGTCGGGGCGCTCGACGCCAACCTGCAAGCCGCCTGCCTTGCCGCCCTCTCCGCCTCGCGCAGCAAGGCGCGTGAACTCGCTATGCAATATTCCTGGGAAGCGGCGACACTGCAGTTCATCAACAATATCCGCGCCGCCAACGGCGTCATCACGCCGAAATGGAAGAAGGCCTGGCAGTTTGCCAAATCGCTTCCAAGAAGCAGAAAGCCCGGCGAAACCGCCGGGCCCCTCCCGTCCGCAGACTGATTGGTTTTACTTGTGAAGCGCGCTGCGAAGCGTGTCGTTCGCGACCGCAATCGCGCTGCGTGCGGCAGGCGTTTCGGCAATGGCGTTTAGCAGCACGAAGTCGTGGATCGTGCCGTTATAGCGCATCGACGTGACCTTCACACCGGCCTGGCTGAGCTTGCGGGCATAGGCCTCACCCTCGTCGCGCAGCACGTCATTTTCGTCAACGATGACGAGCGCCGGCGGCAGGCCGTTCAACTGCTCCAGCGATGCCTGCAGTGGCGAAGCCGTCGGCTCCTTGCGCTTGGCTTCGTCGGGCAGATAGGCGTTCCAGAACCACTTCATCGCCTCCTTGGTCAGCCACGGGCCATCGGCGAACTGGTTGTAGGAACCATTGTCGAAATTGGCGTCGGTGACGGGGTAGAACAGCACCTGCTGATCGATGGCAGGACCGCCGCGTTCCTTGGCAAGCAGCGTCACCACCGCCGCCATGTTGCCGCCGACGCTATCGCCTGCGACCGCGAGCCTGGAGGCGTCGACCTTGAACTCCTTGGCATGCTCGGCGACATATTTGGTCGCAGCATAAGCCTGCTCGATGGCAACGGGATAGCGGGCTTCCGGCGAGCGCTCGTAGTCGACGAAGACGACAGCGGCATCGGCGCCGTTGGCGATCTCGCGCACCAGCCGGTCATGCGTATCCGCATCGCCCAGCACCCAGCCGCCGCCATGGAAATAGAGAATGACTGGCAGTGTGCCCTTGGCATGTTCCGGGCGGACGATGCGCAGCTTGATGCTGCCTGTCGGACCAGCCTTGATGACCCTGTCCTCTTCCTTGGCGGCAAGTTTCTTCACATCGCCCTTCTGCGCGCCAGCCAGGACATTGCGGGCATCGGCCGGCGACAGCGTGTAGATCGGCTTGCCGCCGGCAAGCCCGTCGATGAATTTCTGCGTTGTCGGCTCGAGTACCGGATCGGCAAGCGCGCCAACGGCGGAGGCTGCGAGCAGTGCTGCTGCGGAAACTACGGTCTTGATGGTCGACATTGTCTTGTCCTCTCGGTTTCGATGTTCGTTGTGAACACTGACTTTTATATCGCGCACGATTGTTTATCGCACAATTTATATTTCTGCATAGCTACCATGCATAAAAAGCGGCTACGATTATTTATCGCACGATGTAAATTTGTGTGATTTTGGAGATTTTTCATGCAGGATCAGTTGAAGCTCGACAATTTCATCTGCTTTGCCGTCTATACGGCAAGCCACGCACTGAACCGCGTCTACAAGCCGCTGCTCGAGACGCTCGGCCTCACCTATCCGCAATATCTGGCGATGGTTTCGCTCTGGGAACAGGACGGCCAGACCGTCGGCGGCTTGGGTGAAAAGCTCTTCCTCGAATCGAGCACGCTGACCCCGCTGCTCAAACGCCTTGAAACCGCAGGTTATATCAGACGCGAACGCAGCAAGGACGACGAACGCGTCGTGATGCTTCGATTGACGGACGAAGGCAAGCGCCTCAAGGAAAAGGCGATCGGCATCCCCGGCTGCATCGCCGCTGCCAGCGGTCGCGATACAGTCGACCTCACCCGCCTCCAGGCCGAGATCGTGGCGCTGCGTGAAGCGCTGAACAAAAGCGTGGCTGAGATTGCCGGATAGCTATCACAGTGCCTGTGATCCCCCCCTTCTGCCCTGCCGGGGCAAGGCAGAGGGATGCTCCACGACACGTGCGCAATGCCCCACCAATCAGTGCAAGCTCCCCGCCTACGTCCGCCTCTTCTTGCCTTCGAACGGATTATCAGGCGAGCGGAAATGGATGCGGATCGGCACGCTCGGCATGTCGAAATCGGCGCGCAACCCGTTGATTAGATAGCGTGTATAGGATTCCGGTAGCGCATCCGAGCGGGTGCAGGAGATCATGAAGGCCGGCGGGCGGGCCTTGACCTGCGTCATATATTTCAGCTTGATGCGGCGGCCGGAAACGGCCGGAGGCGGATGCTGAATCTGCTGCGTCTCCAGCCAGCGGTTGAGACGCGCCGTCGAGATGCGTTTGTTCCAGACCCTGTCCGTGTCGATGATCGACTGCATCAGCTTGTCCAGTCCCCAGCCGGTCTGGCCGGAGATCGGCACGGCGCGGATGCCGCGCGCCTGTGGCAGCAGGCGGTCGGTCTTTTCGCGCAGATCCGCAAGCACCGCCTGCCGGTCTTCGATCATGTCCCACTTGTTGAAGGCGAGCACGGCGGCACGGCCCTCGCGCAGCACCAGGTCGACGATCTGCAGGTCCTGCTTTTCGAAAGGGATCGTTGCATCGAAGACGATGACGACGGTTTCCGCGAAGCGGATGGCGCGCAGCGCATCGGCAACCGAAAGCTTCTCCAGCTTCTCGATCACCCGCGCCTTGCGGCGCATGCCTGCCGTATCGAACATCTTGATAGTGCGGCCGCGCCAGTCCCATTCGACCGAGATGGAGTCGCGGGTGATGCCCGCCTCCGGCCCGGTCAAAAGCCGGTCCTCGCCGAGGAAACGGTTGATCAGCGTCGATTTTCCGGCATTCGGCCGACCAACGATCGCCACCCTGAGCGGCTTCGTCTCGTCATAGGCCGGCTCTTCGTCCGCGTCGCTGTCCTCGCCTTCCGTCTGTGGAATGTCGACATCTGTAACGGCGACATCCTCCTTGGCGGGATAGGCTCTGTCCTCGCCGATTGCCGCAACGATCGCATCGCGCAAGTCGAGCATACCCTGCCCATGCTCGGCCGAAATCGGCGTCGGCTCGCCGAGCCCGAGCGTGTAGGCGTCATAGAAGCCGCTGTCGGAGCCCCGCGCTTCGGATTTGTTGGCGACAAGCACCACCGGCTTGCCGCGCCGGCGCAACATTTCGGCAAGGTCGGTATCGACGGGCGTCAATCCGCTCTTGGCGTCGACGACGAAAAGCGAAAGATCCGCCTCGTCGATCGCCGCTTCCGTCTGCGCCCGCATCCGGCCTTGCAGGCTTTCTGCGTCGGCCTCTTCCAGACCAGCCGTATCGATGATCGTGAAAGTCAGGCCCATTAGCCGCGCATCGCCCGGCCGGCGGTCGCGGGTAACACCCGGCGTGTCGTCGACAAGCGCCAGCTTCTTGCCTACCAGCCGGTTGAAAAGTGTCGACTTGCCGACATTCGGACGACCGACGATGGCGACCGTGAAACTCATATCTTGTCCTTAACGCGATCAGCCCTGAGCGGCGGGCGCCTTGCCGGATGCGGTAATCAGATCAAGCATCATATGGGCGCGATTGGCAACATTGCGTGGGCTGTCGGTATCATCGACAATCGACTGGAACCACTGCCGCGCCTGCGCCATGTTGCCGGCTTTGTAAGCGGCAAGGCCGAGTGCCTCGCGCGCCGAATGACGGAAGGCGTTTCCGGGAACGGCCATTTCCTCGATCGCGGCCGAAACCTGTTCGTAAGCGCCGTTCTCGATGAGCAGCCAACCGGCACGCATCTTGGCGGCATCGCGCACGGCGGCCGGAACGGCATTGTCCTTGCCGATCTCGTTGAAGGCGGCGATTGCCGCGGCGGTATCACCCTTCTGCACCTGGACGGTCGCGGCCCGCATCCGCGCCAGCACCGGATAGGCGCCATGGCCTTCCTTCTCGAGCTTGTCGAGCGCGGCCAGCGCCTCGTCGTTCTTGTTTTCGTCGGCAAGCTTCATCGCCGCCAGGAACTGGTCGCCGGCGCCGGAGGAACGGTTGTCGTCCCAATACTCGTAGAGAACCTTGCCGGCTGTGCCGACGACGATCAGAATGGCGACGACGATGATATAGCGGCCGAACCGGCGCCAGACGCCCTTCATCTGGTCGGATCGCAATTCCTCATTGACTTCACGGATGAAGCTGTCGTCGTTGAATGCCATTCTCGTCTCCGGCCGCGGAAATACCCATACACAATGCAAAACGCATATTATCGGGCCTTCTACCCCATTTTGCAGCCGTTGTAAGGGGGATGTGAAAGATTAGAGCGCCGCGCGTCCAACAGGACGCGCTAAGGACGCTCTAACACTTTGAATCCGCGCATAATCCTTCCCGAAAATCGGAATCGAATTTCGGGGTTATGCGCCGGTCACATGACGAGCGGCGAAACCCCGATCAACCATTCGTGCAGCTTCCAGATGATCAGCGCCCAGACGACGATGCCGATGACGACGGCATAGAGGTCGTATTTGGCCGAGACGAACGGCCGGAGTGTGATCTCACCCGCCCGCTGCCGCCGTTTCAAGGAAATGCGCAGGATGACGCCCCAGGCGAGAAAGGCGGCAAACAGCAGGACCGACGACGTCTCGCCATTGGCGAGCAGGTGCGCCAGCGCCCAGATCTTCACCGACAGCACCATCGGATGTTTGGTCTTGGTCGCGATATGCCCCGCCGGCAGCAGCGAGGCGACGAGACAGATCATCGCGATCAGCATCAGCGTGATTGTTATATGCGCCATCCAGACTGGCGGATTGTAAAGCATGCCGGTCACATCACGCGCCTGCCCGAAGCCGTAGATCAAAAGTATCAGCGTGGCGATGCTGGCGATCGAATAGGCTACTCGCCAGCCTTTCTCGCCGAGGCTTGCGATCATCGAACGGCGAAAGTCCGGCGACACCACCCGCACCAGATGCACCCCGAGGAAAAGTATGATGCCGACGATAAGCAATGTCATTGCGGATCCCTTCCGTACCGTTTGTCACATCTGACCAGGAAAGGCTCTAACGGCTGGCGTGAAGAAATGCCAGCGCGACCGCAGCTTCGCCGCAATTCTGTCGGAGGGAAACCGCGAACAAATTGTCGCGGTGTCCATGTCCCGTCTTCTCCTCTCCACCTGTCTGGCTGCCTCGTTCCTGCTCCCGGCAATCGCCGAGGCGGCCGACCGGCCGAAACAGCTCGTCATCATTTCCTTCGACGGCGCCCACGACAACGCGCTCTGGCTGAAGAGCCGCGAGATGGCGGCGAAAAACGGCGCCCACTTCACCTATTTTCTCTCCTGCACCTTCCTGATGAATGAGGCGGCGAAGAAGGCCTATCAGGCGCCGCACCAGAAACGCGGAAAATCGAATGTCGGCTTCGCCCAGAGCGACGACGAGATCCGCGAGCGCCTCGGCAATATCTGGCACGCCCACCTCGAAGGACACGACATATCGAGCCATGCCTGTGGCCATTTCGACGGCCGCCTCTGGAGCGAGGCCGACTGGTCGGCCGAATACGCAACCTTTCATGCGACGTTGAAAAACGCTTGGAAGAGCGTCGGCCTGCAGGAGCCGGCCGGCTGGCAGGATCTGGTCGATCACAGCGTCAAGGGCTTTCGCGCCCCCTATCTCTCGGCAACCGCGGGCGCTGACATGATCGCCGCCGAAAAGAGGGCGGGCTTCACTTATGATGCGAGCCTGGTCACCAAAGGGCCTGCCATGCCTGTCGAGGAAGACGGCATCATCCGCTTCGGCCTGCCGCTGATCCCCGAAGGCCCGAACGAGAAGCCGATCATCGGCATGGACTACAATCTCTTCGTCCGCCATTCCAAGGGTGAGGAGGATACGGCCGATTCCGCGGAATTCGAGGATCGCGCCTATGCCGCCTTCAAGGAAGCTTTCGACAAACAGTATGCCGGCGCCCGCGTCCCGCTACAGCTCGGCTTCCACTTCGTCGAAATGAACGGCGGCGCCTATTGGCGGGCGCTCGACCGCCTGGTCAGCGACGTCTGCCACCGCGCCGACGTCGCCTGCGTCAGCTATTCGGAGGCGATCCCGATGATCGAGGCCCGCGGCAGATTGCAGACGTCAGGTCTTTGATGGCGGCTATGGCGCGGTCGAGCCTGCAGGGTGTCTCTAAGTTCCCTTGAACGAGAAGATGTGCCGGGCCGCCCCCTCATCTGCCTACCGGCATCTTCTCCCCGCGGTGGAGAAGAGATTCGTAGCGACGCTGCGATTGCCCCTCCTACCCAGCGAGGAGGAGGCGCCCCAAACGCCAATCTTCCGATGCTCGCAAAGATTCCCTGCCCATCAGCCGTCGGCGTGCACGACCCCCGTCTCACGCTCCAGGTAGCGCTGGTCGATTTCAGGCAGCGGTTCGTCGTCGATCGCAGCCTCGAAGGCCTTGAGGCGTTTGTGGATCGAGAGCAGTTCAATGATCGTTGTCCAGGAGTTGACGAGATACTGAAACGAGTTGCTGACCTGTCCGAAGGCGGTCGAGATCTGCTGGAAGATACCGTAAGTGATGGTGCCCGCCACGATCGTCGGCACCAGCATGAAGACCACGAAGAGCGCGTCGGCCTGGATGTAGAAATAACGGGCGACATTGAAATACATGTAGTGGAAATACATGCGATAATAGTTCCGGCGAACGTTGCCGAAGAGCTCCCTGACGGTCAGCGGCTCAGCCCGTTCCGCATGGTCTTCACCATAGACGAGCTCCTTGCGATACGCCGCTTCGACGCGCTGGTTGCGGAAATTCAGCCCCGGCAGCTTGACGCCGGCGACCGCCAACAGAAGCGTGCCGAAAGCCGACCAGAACAGCGCCAGCCAAAAGAGCGAATTCGCCACTGGCCCGATGAACGGCAGCTCGGTCACGTAATGCGACAGGGCCAGAAGGATCGGAAGGAATACCACGAGCGTCATCACCGAGTTGATGAGGCTGATGCCAAGACCTTCGAGCGTGCTCGAAAAGCGCATCGTATCTTCCTGAACGCGCTGGGAGGCGCCTTCGATGTGACGAAGCTTTTCCCACTTCGACATGTAGAAATTGTTCATCGCCGTTCGCCAGCGGAAGATGTAATGGCTGGTGAAAAAGTCGGTCATGATCGATACGAACATGCTGAGGAATGCGATCTGGCAGAAGACCCACATCAGGCTGTAGAAATTATCGACGGAAATGCCTGGCTGCTTCGACAATGCGTTCTGCAGAAGGTCACCAAACGGCCGGCGCCAGTTATTGATCACAACGCTGATCTGGACGCCAAAGTAGGTCACGAAGATGATCAGTGCCGAACCCCAGATCGACCAAATCTTCCAGGGGTGGTTCAGCGCCTTCAGATGCCATGCACCGCAGAAGATCACTGCCGACAGAAAGAAATAGCTGTAGAACCAGACATTTTCGGGCAGCAGGAAGAACGAAAGGTCGATCGGCTGCTGCTCTTCGGCAACCGGCGCATAACCGAGCGATACACCGAGGCTCGCGGCGAAGAGATACCAGCCGGCAATGGAAATCAGGGTCCAAACGACGAGCGAACTAAAGAACGCCTTTGGCTGCGGAAAAAAGGAATGAAACACGGGAGGCTTTGCTTTCCTGAACTGTGAGTCTCGGGAGTGTCGTCGAACACTGATTGTGCCGGAAACTAAGGCAGTTCGAAGGAAGCAGCAATGGGTTCGGCCGATTGTTACGGAGATGTAACCGGTTAAGAGATTTTCTTGATCACCGGCATCACCAGCGCCGCGCAGGCGACGAGCGCGATCGCGGCGATCACCGTCGGGACGGTAAAACTGCCGCTGCGCTGGGCGATCCAGCCGGCAACAACAGGTCCGACGATCTGGCCGAGGCCGAAGGCGGCCGTCATCATCGCCAGGATCCGCCGCGGACTGTCAGGCGAAAGCTTGCGGCCGATCTGCAGCCCATAAGCAGTGATTGCCAGGAACGTCGCCCCGAACAGCGCCCCGCCGATCAGCGGTGCGACGGAAGGCGGCAGCGCTACGGTCGCAAGCACACCGGCGGCCTCGATCAGAAGCGCTGCGACATAGACCCCGCCAAGCCCGAGCGGCTTGACCAGCGGCTTCCAGGCAAACAGCGCCACCGCCGCCGTCAGGCCGGCGATGAACCAGCAGAGGAATTCGACGAAGGGTCCGGTTGCAGAAAGGCGCGCGATGGTAACGAGGAAGGTCGCGGTGATGACGTAGCCGAAGCCGAACAGGCCGTAGGACAGCGTCAGAAGCACCATTGGCCGGTTCCAGGTGAGCGCCGACTCCTTGCCCACCTGCGCCGATTGCGCCGGCGCCGACGGCAATAGCAGGAAGACGACGACAAGGCTTGCTGCGCAATAGAGCGCCCCGCCGATCCAATCGGCCCGCCAGCCGCCCGGTTCATCGTGAAAGCCGAGGCCGATCAGCAGCACCATGACCGAAGACAGCGCGATACCCGCACCCGGCCCGCCGAAATGCGCTGCTTGCACATGATCGTTGCCAGCGGCAGCCCCGTGGCTGAGCACGATCGACGAGGTGAAGACCATCGCAAAGGCGCTGGCGACGCCGGCCAAGAAACGAATGATGGCAAAGACGGCGACGGAATCGGTGGCGGCCATGGCGGCAAGCAGGATCGCGGTTGCCAGCAGCGACAACAGCGCCACCAGCCGCTCCCGCCCCGCCGCCCAGCCATAGGCTGCAAGCACGGCGCCGACGAGATAGCCGACGAAATTGGCCGACGCGATGAAGCCTGCATCCGCTGCCGAAAGCGGAACGCCGCTGATCATCCCGGGCAGGATCGGCGTGTAGGAGAAGCGCCCGAAGCCCATGGCGGCGGCCATGGCAACGGCGCCGGCAGCGGCAGTGGAAACAAGGTTCGGTGGGGAGTGACGGATGCGCTCGAGCATGCCGCGTTTATCACGCCGCAGCACCGGCATCACAATCAAGTAATTCTGATCGATCTATCAATTTCCAGAAACGTCAAAAATTTTCGGTCGCGCTTGAAAGCGAATATCTTACGATATATATTTTACGACATAGCTAACGATACTTCTAACGATGAAAGGAAGAATCATGAGAGGTTTTAAAGGCGGCATGTTCGGCGGAGATTTCCGCATGGGCCGCAAATTCGCGGCCGGCGATCTACAACTGGTCATCCTGGCGCTGCTCGCTGAGCAGCCGCGCCACGGCTACGAATTGATAAAGATATTGGAAGAGCGCTCGGGCGGCTTCTACGTGCCGAGTCCGGGCGTCATCTATCCCGCCCTCACTTATCTCGAGGAAACCAGTCTTGCCGAGGTGGAGGCTGAGGGCGCCAAGAAGCTCTATCGCATCACCGAGGCCGGCCGCCGCCGCGTCGAGGAAAACCGTGCCATGATCCTGCATACGTTCGCCAAGTTGGAACGCATCGGCGAGAAGATGGCCCACGTGAAGCGTGTCTTCGAAACAGACCGTCACGGCGCCGACGACAGTGATGACGGCGACTTCATGCAGGACGGCGGCGATATCCGCGCCGCCCGTATGCTGCTGCGCTCGGCGATGCGCATGCGCTATCCCTGGTCGAAACCCGAAGCTGCCCGCATCGCCGGCATCCTCGAACGCGCCGCCACCGAAATCCTGCAAGGCGGCAGGCCGGAAACGCGGAGCTGAGACGAAGACTGTACGGCGGGATTTGAGACAGAGTCAGCTCCCGCCGCCTTTCTTCATTGTTCAGTACCGGTCTTACGCCCGCTCATCCGGCAAGGTCAGAACCACCGGCCCGTTGCGCGTTGCGACCACCGTATGCTCATATTGCACGGTCGGCGCCTTCGGATCGGCATAGAGCGTCCAGGCATCGTCGCCGCCTTCGGCCCATGTTGCGCCGAGCGAGAGAAAAGGTTCGACGGTGAAGACGAGACCTTCCGTCATCATCCGTTTTTCCGAAGGGTCCGGCCAGGTCGAGAGCTCGGCCGGCTCCTCGTGCAGCGAGCGGCCGACGCCGTGGCTCGCCAGATTGGCGACCAGCGTATAGCGGTTCTTCTGCGCAAAGGCGCCGACGGCGGTGCCGATCTTTGCCAGTGGCTCGCCCGATTTGACCTGGTTGAGCCCGACCCAGAGTGCCCGTTTGCCGTCGCGGCAGAGCCGCTCGATCTTTGGCTTGATCGGCGGCACCGCGAAGGAAGCGCCAGTATCGGCAAAGAAGCCATCCTTTTCCGCCGAGACGTCGATATTGATGAGATCGCCGGCGCGGATGACGCGCGGGCCGGGAATCCCGTGGGCGATTTCCTCGTTGATACTGATGCAGGTGGCACCGGGAAACTGGTAGCAGAACTCTGGCGCCGAGCGCGCGCCCGAATCCTCGAGCACCTTGCGGCCGATCTGGTCGAGCTCCAGCGTCGTCATGCCGGGCTCCATCGCCGCTGCCATCACTTGGATGGCGTTGGCGCAGATCCGCCCGATCTCCTTGAGCTTTACCAGTTCGTCGTCGTTTGCGATAACCATTCGTCTGTTCCGGCCTTGCGCAGGACGGCCGCGGCCGCCTCAGAGCTCGATGCCGAAACGTGTGAGCGGTTTTCGGACAACATGATGCTCTAACTATCTAATTTAGAACCGGATTCAAATTTTAGGCCGACCCGGTCTAAAATCATCCTGTTCTAGACCGCCGCGCGTTCGACAGGACGCGCGAAGGACGCTCATCACGTTGAAGTGGCGCACAATCCTTTTTCGAAAATCGATTGCGATGTTCGACGTTATGCGCTCGTCAGGCCGTGGCTTTCGCCTCTTCGCCCCTTTCAGTCAATGCCTTTCTGACGATCGGCGCGACTTTCGTGCCGTAAAGCTCGATGCCGCGCATGATCTCGGCATGCGGCATCAGGCCGATCGCCATCTGCAGCAGGAAGCGGTCGTTCTTGAAGAGTGCATGATGGGCGATGATCTTTTCGGCGACCGCCTCGGGATCACCGACGAAGAGCGCGCCGTTCGGCCCGCGCGACATGTCGAAATGCGCCCGGTTCGTCGGTCCCCAACCGCGCTCACGGCCGATGCGGTTCATCACCTCGGCTTGAGGCCCGTAGAACTGATTGGCCGCCGCCTCCGTTGTATCGGCGATGAAGCCATGGACGTTGATGCTGGTCTTCAGCTTCGCTGGATCCTGCTCTGCCCGGCGCGCCGCCTCGCGGTAAAGATCGAAGAGCGGCGCAAAACGACGCGGCTCGCCGCCGATGATCGCCAGCGCCACCGGCAGGCCCAGTGCGCCGGCGCGCGCCACCGACTGCGGCGTGCCGCCGACGGCAACCCAGAGCGGTAGCAGATCCTGCAGCGGTCGCGGATAGACGCCGCGCCCGTTGATCGGCGCGCGAAGCTCACCCTTCCATTCCACAACCTCGTTGTCGCGCAGCGCCAGCAGCAGATCGAGCTTCTCCTCGAAAAGCTGGTCGTAGTCTTCGAGATTGTAGCCGAATAGCGGGAAGGACTCGATGAAGGAGCCGCGCCCCGCCATGATCTCGGCCCGGCCGTTGGAAAGCAGATCAAGCGTCGAGAACTGCTGGAAGACGCGCACGGGATCGTCGGAGGAGAGCACGGTGACGGCACTGGTCAGCCGGATACTTCTGGTCTTGACGGCGGCCGCGGCCAAGACGACTGCGGGAGCGGATGCGGCATAGTCCGGCCGATGATGTTCGCCGAGCCCGAAGACGTCGAGCCCCACTTGGTCGGCAAGTTCGATCTCCTCGATCAGGTTCTTCAGCCGCTCCGCCCCTTCGACGCCTCTGCTGCCGGCAGGGTTGGGATTGACGTCGGCGAATGTGTAAAGCCCCAGTTCCATCATCGGCATCCTGTTGAATTCTCGGCTGAGATAAGGATGCCGGGGATAGAGCGCAAATACAAATTTTGAAACGGAATGTTCGAGAATTTCGATGGGCGGCGTGATGTCTTCGGCGATCTGGAAGACCGATCGGCGACCAATTCGAATCTGAATTCAACGACTTCGAAGCACCACTAGAATCATCTTTCGAACCGCCTCAATCTTTGCTTCAAGCGTCAGGACGATGCGGTCTCGCCGCGCCGCTCACATCTTCGCCAGCAGTTCCGCCAGTTGGTCCGCAGCCTTGCCCCATCCCTCGTGAAATCCCATCTTCTCGTGCGCTTCCTTGTCCTCGGCGCGCCAGTGCAGCGCCTTGGCCGTATATTTCGTCCGGCCGTTGCCGAGATCTTCGAGCAGGATGACGCCCGTGAAGAAAGGTTTCTCGGAAGGCACCCAGGCGCTTGTATAGGCATCGGTGAAGACGATCTTCTCGTTCTCGATGATCTCGAGATAGACGCCGCGGTTTGGGTACTGATTGCCCTCGGGGTCATGCATGACGACCACACTGGAACCGCCGGGGCGGACGTCGAGCGTCGCTTCCGCCACCCCCCAGGGACGCGGCACGAACCACTGCTTCAGCAGATCAGGATTAGTCCATGCCTTGTAGATCTTCTCGCGTGGCGCATCGAATTCGCGAACGAGGACGAGTTCATGTTGCGTGCTGGCGGTCATGTCGACATCTCTCCATTTGAATGAAACCTGTCTCCTGTCAGGTTGTTACGAGGACGTGTCGAAGTTCGACATTCCGACAGCCCGCAGGCCCTTTCGCATTTTATTTTGCGATCGGCTGCGTGGTCTCTTCCTGCATCTTGTCGATCTGTCGGCGGATATGGGCTGCCTCAGCCGCCGAATGGGCAAGTGCAATGGCCCGGTCGAAGGCTTCGCGCGCCTGACTGGTCAAGCCAAGCTGCTTCAGCAGCCCGCCCCGTAAGCCGTGATAGTAGAAATAGCCGCCAAGTTTTTCGCCAAGCGGATCGATGAGGTCGAGCGCATCCTGCGCACCCTGGAGCTTGGAGACGACGACGGCCCGGTTGAGCGTTATGACAGGCGACGGCTGGAGACGCTCCAGCGCGCGATAAAGCAGATCGATCTCCACCCAGTCGGTATCCCCAGCGCGTTTTGCGCGGGAGTGAACAGCAGCGATGGCCGCCTGAATCTGATAAGGGGCAGGCTGACGATGGCGCAGCGCCTTGTCGAGCAGCGCTAAGGCCTCATTGATGAAGGGCTGGTTCCACAGCGACCGGTCCTGATCTTCGAGCAGGACGATCTCGTCCCCGGCGTTGAAGCGTGCCGGCCGGCGCGAGATCTGCAGAAGCATGAGCGCAAGCAGCCCCATCAGCTCCGGTTCGGATGGGAAGATATGCAGCATCAATCGCGCCAGCCGGATCGCTTCGTCGCTGAAGGCAGCCGCCTCATGCCTGGGATCGGCCTGGCTGTAGCCCTCGTTGAAGATCAGGTAGATCATCGTGCTGACGATCGAGAGCCGTTCGGCCCTCTCCTGCGGGCTCGGCGTTTCGAAAGGCACGCCGGCCTTGGCGACGCGCGCCTTGGCCCGGGTGATGCGCTGTTCCATGGCGCTCTCGGAAACCAGGAAGGCACGCGCGATCTGCGGCACCGAAAGACCGGATACGATGCGCAACGCCAGCGCGATCTGCTGGGTCGCCGGTAGATCGGGATGGCAGCAGATGAACAACAGCCGCAGAATATCGTCGCGATAATTGGAATCGTCCAGCCGCTCGACGATATCGCTTTCGGCATCCTCGGTATCGGAGATGACGTCCTCATCCGGCAGAGCCTGGATCTTCGCCCGCTTGCGCACCGCATCGATACCGCTGTTTCGACCGACGAAGATGAGCCAGGCTGTGGGATCGCGCGGTGGCCCTTTCTCCGGCCATGTTCGGATCGCCCTCAGACACGCCTCCTGAAACGCCTCTTCCGCGGTATCGAGATTGCGGAAATAGCGCAGCAGCGCGCCGAGCGCCTTCGGGCGGGCCGATGCAAGCGCGAGGTCGATCCAGGCAATGTCTGTCATGATGAAGCATCTCCGGGCCTGAAGACGTAGAAAGGCCGAATTTCGTAAGAGGTGGAACCTGGATTGACGGATGAAAGCTGCTTCGAGAAGCCGATCGCCTCGTCGAGCGTTTCAAAGTCGACGACGTAGAAGCCGAGAAGCGCCTCTTTCGTTTCCGCAAAGGGCCCGTCAATGACCAAGGGCTCGTCCTTGCCCTTGCGCACGGTGGTCGCAGCCGTCGTCGGCATCAGCCGACCGACGGGGCCGAGTTTGCCGGATGCGGCAAGCGGCTCCTGCACGGCGTAGAGTTTCTCCATGACGGCAGCTTCTTCCTCCTTGGTCCAGGCGAAGACAGTTTCCTCATGGGCGTAACAAAGGATTGCATAAAGCATCGCTCACTCCTCTTTTTGAATGACGAAGGAGTAACCGCTTACCCGACAGGCCGCATCAAAAAATTATTGACCGGAACTTCGTGATCTTCCGGAGCACGGACGGCGTCATAGCTGAAGAAATGGCCGGGCATCTCCCGGGACGAGCGGCGCTACATGACGGTGCTGATCGCGCCTCAGCCCTCGCTCAGCGTCCGCTTGACCGCATTCTTCCAACCCTTGAGCTTCGCCGCCCGCACCTTCTCGTCCATGTCTGGCTCGAACCGGCGATCCCGTTTCCAGCTCGCCGAAAAACCGTCCCTGTCCGGCCACACCCCTGCCCGGCTGCCGGCGAGCCAGGCAGCCCCCAGCGCCGTCGTCTCCAGGATCATCGGGCGATCGACCAGCGCATCGAGCAGGTCGGCAAGGCGCTGCATCGTCCAGTCGGAGGCGACCATGCCGCCGTCGACGCGCAACACTGTGTCCTCAGTGCCGTTCTTCCAGTCCTTCTGCATGGCGTCGAGCAGATCGCGGGTCTGATAGCAGACGGCCTCCAGCGCCGCTCGGGAGAGTTCCGCCGGGCCACTGTTGCGCGTCAGCCCGAAGATCGCGCCCCGCGCCTTGGCATCCCAATGCGGCGCGCCGAGACCGGTGAAGGCGGGCACGAGATAGACCTCTTGCGTCGGATCGGCCCTTTCGGCAAGCGCGTTGGTCTCCGCCGCGCTGCCGATGATGCCGAGCCCGTCCCGCAGCCATTGCACGGCCGCGCCGGCGATGAAGATCGAACCCTCGAGCGCATAGGTCGTCTCGCCGTTCAGGCGATAGGCGATGGTGGTCAGCAGCCGATTTTTGGAGCGCACGATGTCAGCGCCGGTGTTGAGCAGCGCGAAACAGCCAGTGCCGTAGGTCGATTTCATCATGCCCGGCGCAAAACACGCCTGGCCGATGGTCGCCGCCTGCTGGTCGCCGGCAACACCGAGGATCGGGATAGCAGCACCGAAAATATCAGGATCGACCGTGCCGAAATCGGCGGCGCAATCCTTGACCTCCGGCAGCATGGCGGCAGGGACCCTCAGAATATCGAGCAGATCCTCGTCCCACGCGTTTTCGGCAATGTTGTACATCAGCGTGCGCGAGGCATTGGTGGCATCGGTGACGAAGCTCTTGCCAGCCGTCAGCCGCCAGATCAGGAAAGTGTCGATCGTGCCGAAGCAGAGATCGCCCCTGGCAGCGCGCGCCCGCGCGCCCTTCACGTTTGCAAGCATCCAGGAAAGTTTGGTGCCGGAAAAATAGGGATCGAGGATCAAGCCGGTCTTCTTCGTGAACAGCCGCTCGAGATCCTGCCTTTTCAGATTGTCGCAATAGCTTGCCGTGCGCCGGTCCTGCCAGACGATGGCATTCTGGATCGGCCGACCCGTCTCGCGTTCCCAGACGACCACCGTCTCGCGCTGGTTGGTGATGCCGAGTGCTGCAAGATCCCTAGCCTCGATCCCGGCATCGCGCAGCGCCATGTGGACGGTGGAGACGACCGAATCCCAGATTTCCTCGGGATCGTGCTCGACCCAGCCGGAGCGCGGGTAGATCTGGGTAAATTCCTTCTGGCCCTTGCCGGCGACATGCATGTCGCCATCGAAGACGATCGCCCGCGTCGACGTCGTTCCCTGATCGATCGCCAGAACATATCCGCTCATGAAAACCCTCCCTCAGCATGTCAATTGTCGAAGCAAATCAATAGGACACGGATGGGGGCGAGAAAAGCGAATAAAGCGGAATTGCCAGCCCGCCGGCTTTGGGCATAACCTCGCAGCTAAGCGCTGCACCGCAGCATCGCCATTTCAGGGAGAACAGCATGAGCAGAACAGTCGTCGTCACCGGTTCCACCAGCGGCATCGGTCTTGCGATCGCCACTGCCTTCGCCGAAACGGGCGACAACATCGTCATCAACGGTTTCGGAAAGGCAGATGAAATCAAGGCGATCGTCGAGCGGCTTGAATCATTGTCCAAAGGCCGGGCGCTCTATCATCCGGCCGACATGACCAAGCCCGCCGAGATCGCCGACCTGATCGAAACGGCGGCCAAGACCTTCGGCGGCGTCGATGTCCTGGTCAACAATGCCGGCATCCAGCATGTCGAGAAGGTCGAGGATTTCCCGATCGAGAAATGGGATCAGATCATCGCGATCAATCTGTCGAGTTCCTTTCATACCATGCGCGCCGCGATCCCGCTGATGAAGGCGAAGAAGTACGGCCGCATCATCAACATTGCCTCCGCCCACGGGCTCGTCGCCTCCCCTTTCAAATCCGCCTATGTCGCGGCAAAACATGGTATATTAGGCCTGACGAAGACGGCAGCGCTGGAACTTGCCGAATTCGGCGTGACCGTCAACGCCATCTGCCCCGGCTACGTGCTGACGCCGCTCGTCGAGAAGCAGATACCGGATACCGCCAAGGCCCGCGGCATGACCGAGGAACAGGTGAAGAGCGAGGTCATCCTCAAGGCGCAGCCGACGCATGAATTCGTCAAGGCCGAAGAAATCGGCGCACTGTCGCTCTATCTCGCCAGCGATGCCGCCCGGCAGGTGACGGGAACGCACATCTCGATTGACGGTGGCTGGACGGCGGCTTAACCATTTGGAAAACAACAACAGGAACATCATGAACGACAGCATCCGCTTCATCCTGAATGGCGAGGACGTCACGCTTACCGATGTCAGGCCAACCGAGACGCTTCTCGATTTTCTGCGGTTGAAGCGACAGCTGACGGGCACCAAGGAAGGATGCGCGGAAGGCGATTGCGGCGCCTGCACCGTGCTCGTCGGCCGGCTGGCCGACGGCAAGCTCGCCTATGAATCCGTCAATGCCTGCATTCGTTTCATGGGTTCGCTGCACGCCAGCCATGTGGTGACCGTCGAGCATCTGGCCGGCAAGAACGGCGCGCTGCATCCCGTCCAGCAGGCTTTGGTCGATTGTCATGGCTCGCAATGCGGCTTCTGTACCCCGGGCTTCGTCATGTCGCTTTACGGTCTCTGGCTCGCCAAGGAAAAGCCGAGCCGCCAGGAAATTGAAAAGGCGCTACAAGGCAATCTCTGTCGCTGCACGGGCTACGAGCCGATCGTCAAGGCCGCCGAGCAGGTGAGCCTGGTGCGGCCGAGTACGCTCTTCGACCCGCTGGAACGGACGCGCTCGGAAATCGTCGCGCGGCTTTGGGCAATGCAGGCAAGCGGCACGATCAGGATTGGGAATGGCGAAGACCGGCTGATCGTGCCGGCTTCTGTCCAGGCGCTGGCCGAGGTCCTTTCACAGGAACCCGACGCGATTATCGTCGCCGGCGCGACCGATGTCGGCCTCTGGGTGACGAAGCAGATGCGCAGGCTGAGCCCGGTCGTCTTCATCAATCACCTCAGCGAATTGCAGTCGGTTACGGAAGGCGAGGACGGCGTCACCATCGGCGCCGGCGTCAGCTACACCAGGGCCTTCGAGGCGATCTCCAAGAAAATCCCGGCGCTCGGGCGGCTGATCGATCGCATCGGCGGCGAGCAAGTGCGCAACATGGGCACGATCGGCGGCAACATCGCCAACGGCTCGCCGATCGGCGATAGCCCGCCGCCGCTGATCGCGCTCGGCGCGACGCTGACGCTGCGATCCCTGCAGGGCCAGCGCAGAATGCCGCTCGAGGATTTCTTCATCGCCTATGGCAAGCAGGACCGGAAGCCCGGCGAATTCGTCGAGAGCGTCTTCGTGCCCTACCCCGCAGCAATGAGCCGCTTTGCCGCCTACAAGATCACCAAGCGCCGCGACGAGGACATCACTGCCGTGCTCGGCGCCTTCCTGCTGACGCTCGACGATGCCGAGATGATCACCGATATTCGCGTCGCCTTCGGCGGCATGGCGGCGACGCCGAAACGCGCCCGCACGGTGGAGGCCGAGTTGATCGGCAAACCATGGACGGAAACGACGATCGAGGCAGCCCGCCCCGCATTCGACGCCGATTACCAGCCGCTGACCGACTGGCGCGCGACGGCGGAATACCGCCAGCTGACGGCGAAGAACCTGTTGACGCGGTTCTATCTTGAGACCGTCGGCGCGCCGGCCGAACTGAAGCGGTTCGAGGAGGTGGCGTGATGGAAAAATCGATCTTCAGCCTGATCTCCAAGACCTGGTGGCAAGCTTCGATGGGAACGGTCGCGGTCGCCTCCCCTCACTCCCTTCGCGGAGGGAGGCGCTAATGGACAAGTCCACCTTCGAAGACCGCAAGGCCATCATCGCAGGCCCGATGCACGGCTCGCAGCGACATGATTCAGCGCATAAACATGTGACCGGAACCGCCGATTATATCGACGATATTCCGGAACCCGCAGGTCTGCTGCACGGCGCCCTCGGCCTCTCCGACCGGGCACATGCCGAAATCGCCGCTATCGATCTCTCCGCGGTCGCCGCCTATCCCGGCGTCGTCTGGGTCTTCACCGGCAAGGATGTCCCCGGCGCCAACGACGTTAGCTCCAACGGCAGCCATGACGAGCCGCTGCTGGCCGAAACTTTAGTTCAGTTCCACGGCCAGCCGATCTTTGCCGTCATCGCCGAGACGCGTGATGCCGCCCGCCGCGCCGCGCGGCTGGCAAAGATCGACTATCGCGACCTGCCGCATTGGAGCGATATCGACGGGGCGCTCGCCAATGGCAGCCCGCTCGTCATCACCCCGATGACGCTGCGGCGCGGCGAGCCGGATACGGAAATGACGAATGCCGCCATGCGTGTGAAAGGTCAGATGCGCATCGGCGGACAGGAGCATTTCTACCTCGAAGGCCATATCGCCGTGGCGATCCCCGGCGAGGACGACGAGGTCACCGTCTGGTCCTCGACGCAGCATCCAAGCGAGATCCAGCACATCGTCGGCCATGTGCTCGATATTCCCTCCAACGCCGTGACCGTCAACGTGCGCCGCATGGGCGGCGGCTTCGGCGGCAAGGAGACGCAGGGCAATCAGTTCGCAGCACTTGCGGCGATTGCCGCCAAGAAGCTCGGCCGCGCGATCAAATTCCGCCCGGACCGCGACGAGGATATGAGCGCTACCGGCAAGCGCCACGATTTCCTCGTCGATTACGAGCTCGGCTTCGATGCCGAAGGACGCATCCACGCGGTCGACGCGACCTATGCGGCACGCTGCGGCTTCTCCTCCGACCTCTCAGGGCCGGTAACCGACCGTGCCCTCTTCCATGCCGATTCCAGCTATTTCTACCCGCATGTGCATCTGACGTCGAAACCACTGAAGACGCACACCGTCTCCAATACCGCCTTCCGCGGCTTCGGCGGGCCGCAGGGGATGCTCGGGGCCGAACGCTTCATCGAGGAAATCGCCTATGCCGTCGGCAAGGATCCGCTCGATGTCCGCAAGCTGAATTTCTACGGCCAGCCGGGCTCCGGGCGCACGCTCACCCCCTACCATCAGGAGGTCGAGGACAATATCATCCCCCGCATCGTCGAGGAGCTGGAGGAAACGTCCGAATACCAGGCACGGCGCAACGCCATCATCGCCTTCAACCGCGACAGCCGCTATATAAAAAAGGGCATCGCGCTGACGCCGGTGAAATTCGGCATCTCCTTCACCATGACTGCCTTCAACCAGGCCGGCGCCCTCGTCCACATCTACCAGGACGGCTCGATCCACCTGAACCATGGCGGCACCGAAATGGGCCAGGGCCTCTATACGAAGGTGGCGCAGGTGCTGGCTGACAGCTTCCAGGTCGATATCGACAGGGTGAAGATCACCGCGACGACGACGGCCAAGGTGCCGAACACCTCGGCCACTGCCGCCTCCTCCGGCTCGGACTTGAACGGCATGGCCGCCTATGACGCTGCTCGCCAGATCAAAGAACGGCTGGTCGCCTTCGCCGCCGAGAAGTGGGATGTTGGGCCTGCCGACGTCGTCTTCCTGCCGAACCGCGTGCGCGTCGGCGAGATCGAGATCCCCTTCCCCGATTTCATCAAGCAGGCCTATTTCGCCCGCGTCCAGCTTTCCGCCGCCGGCTTCTACAAGACGCCGAAGATCCACTGGGACCGCAAGGCCGGCCGCGGTACGCCCTTCTATTATTTCGCCTACGGCGCCTCCTGCACCGAGGTGTCGATCGACACGCTGACCGGCGAATATCTGATTGACCGCACCGACATCCTCCACGATGTCGGCCGCTCGTTGAATCCGGCGATCGACATGGGCCAGGTCGAAGGTGCCTTCGTCCAAGGCCTGGGCTGGCTGACGACGGAGGAACTCTGGTGGGACGACAAGGGCCGGCTCCGCACCCATGCCCCCTCGACCTACAAGATCCCGCTCGCTTCCGACCGTCCGAAGATCTTCAACGTGCGCCTCGCCGAATGGTCCGAGAACACTGAGGCCACCATCGGCCGCTCCAAGGCCGTCGGCGAACCACCCTTGATGCTGGCGATCTCGGTGCTGGAAGCGCTGTCGATGGCGGTAGCAAGTGTCGCGGATTATCGGGTCTGCCCGAGGCTCGACGCACCGGCGACACCGGAGCGGGTGCTGATGGCGGTCGAGCGGATGAAGCGGGTGTAGGAAAATGGGCGCGCGTCAGGCTCGTTTGCTATCCTCGGCGGCGACCCCATCGGTCAGCCACCCATGACCGACATCCGCCGCTTCCTCGCCGCCCACCCGGACTGCATCCTCATCGACATCACCGGCACACAAGGCTCCACCCCGCGTGAGGCCGGTACCTTCATGCTGGCATCGCAAACCGCGTTATGGGGCACGGTCGGCGGCGGCCAGTTCGAATTCATGGCGATCGAGAATGCGCGGGACATGCTCGCGGGAACGGGTGGGATGGCGGAGATGGATATCCCGCTCGGCCCTGACATCGGCCAGTGCTGTGGCGGACGCACGCAACTGCGGTTTCGCCGGGTGACAAAAGCGGTTGCTGAAGAAATCGAAGCCAGGCTAACCAGTGAGATCGAGTGTCTGCCGGAGGTCTATCTCTTCGGTGCCGGCCATGTCGGCCGGGCGCTGGCTGCGGCCTTGGCGCCGCTGCCGCTGTCGGTGACGGTCGTCGAAACGCGGCAGGAAGAGCTCGCCAACCTGCCGGCAGAGACGAAGGCGCGGCTTGTGCCGATGCCCGAAGCACTGGTCAGGGATATTCCGGCCGGCGGCGTGGTCGTCATCCTGACGCACGACCACGCGCTGGATTTCCTCATCGCCCGCGAGGCGCTGGAAAAGACCGACCTCGCCTATACCGGCATGATCGGCTCGGCGACCAAACGCGCCACCTTTGCAAGCTGGCTTTCCCGCGAAGGTGGCGGAGAGCGCGGCTGGATGGAGCGGCTGACGCTGCCGATCGGCGGCTCGGCGGTCAGGGACAAGCGCCCTGAGGTGATCGCCGCCATGACCGCCGCCGAAATCCTGACGGCGCTCGCGGCCTACCGCATGCGCTCGTCCTCGTAATAGGGATCGCGTCCGTCGAGAAAACCGAGATCGCGCTTGACGCGATCCGGCACCGTGTCGAGATCGAGGCTGGGCATGCGCCAGATCCGCGTCAGCCGACCGCCGATGCGCCGGAAAATTCCGATGGTCTGCTGCGGCGGGCTCTGTTCGATAGCATAGCAATCCATGACATCACCTTGATGGTTTGATGGTATGAGTTGCAGTTTGACGGTAAAAATGCTGCAATTCCAATCGAACGACCGTCTGCCTGCATCAAGAGAACTTATCCATGAAACTCTCCAAACAATTCCCGCTGAATGCGCTGCGCGTCTTCGAGGCCGCTGCCCGGCTCGGAAGTTTCACCAAGGCGGGCGACGAGCTCGGCATGACGCAGACGGCCGTCAGCTACCAGATCAAGCTGCTGGAGGAGAATGTCGGCGAGCCGCTCTTCCTGCGCCGTCCCCGCCAGATCGCACTGACGGAGACCGGCGAGCGGCTGGCGCCGAAGGTAACCGAAGCCTTTGCCTTGCTGCACGACGCGATGGCGACGGCGCGCGACAGCGTCGAAGGCACGCTCGCCATCAGTTCGACCCATACCTTCGCCTCGAAATGGCTGGCGCCGCGCCTCGGCTCCTTCCACTTGAAACATCCGGCGATCGCGGTGCGCTTTCAGGCGAGCTCTGATATCATCGACTTCGCCCGCGAGCAGATCGATGTCGGTATCCGCTGGGGCGACGGCAACTGGCCGGGGCTGACGCTGCACCGGCTGATGGGCCTGGAGTTCACCCCGATGCTGAGCCCAAAGCTGGCGGAGACGGCAGGCGGCATCAGCGAGCCGCGCGATCTCCTGAAGTTCGATCTCTTCGACGCCGGCGACATCTGGTGGAAACAATGGTTCGAGGCAGCCGGCGTCACGGAGACGGATCTCGATCGGCGCCCGCGCAACCAGCTTGGCTCCCAGGCGGTGGAAGCCGATGCGGCGATCGCCGGCCATGGCGTCGCCATTCTCCATCCGGCCTTCTATGCGGCCGAGATCGCGCTCGGCCGGCTCTACCAGCCTTTCGAACTGACCCGTAGCGACGGCAAGGCCTACTGGCTCGTCTACCCCGAAAACCGTCGCAACGTGCCCAAGATCAAGGCCTTCCGCAACTGGATCCTTGAGGAGATGAAGGCAGCCGGAAATTGATGCATGCCGCCTGAAACTGTACAGCGGTTTTCGGACAACGACATACCGGACCCGGTTGGTGAGCCGGGTCCGGTGCTGTGGTCCGCCTTCAATATCCCATTTCCGGCGCATAGAAACAGCGCGGCGTATCCTCGTTCGGGAACAGACAGAGATGATAGTCGTTATCGCCGGATTGCATTGCCTTCGTCATTGGCAGCAGGAAGACATGAGCATGCGTCACCAGCCGGTGGTCTCCCGGCATCAGCGTCACACGATATCCGCCTGGCGTCACCGCCACGCTTTTCGAAGGGATCATCTGGCAATCGCCATTATGACTGTCGCCGTTGCAACAATAGGGGTCATAACTCCACCCCGAAGGTGCGTCGTGAGCCGTCGCCAACGACGCATACGCAATCATCACACACGTCAGAATACTGCGCATGGGCATCTTCTCCGTCGATGAATGCGCCGCCGATGATCTAACGGTTCTTATTTTATTCCGGCGGCCTGCAAAAATAACTGTAATCGAGTCGTCGCAGTTCCAGATCTGCTGAATTAGCAGATTCAGTATAAGGCAGAGATAATGCACAGCCTTCTCGGCAGCTTTTAGGCACGCGACAGCAGATCGGCGATCCGGCCGCGATCGGCAGCTTCGGCAAAACCGCTCAAGATCTCGACGAGCGCGGTGATCATTCCATTGCTCCTTTGGCCGCGCCGGTCGTCGCGCGTGTGCAGTTCTTCAATCTCCTCTTCCCTCCCCGCCAAAATTTCCGCAATGTCACGAGTCGGAGGAAGATAGGGGAACTCGATGTACGAATATGCCATAGCATGGGAATGGCTCGCCTTCGCGGCACGCTGGTTCCATGTCATTACCGCGATCGCCTGGATCGGATCGTCCTTTTATTTTATCGCGCTCGATCTCGGACTGGTGAAACGCCCACATCTGCCGCCCGGTGCCTATGGCGAGGAATGGCAGGTTCATGGCGGCGGCTTCTACCATATCCAGAAATATCTGGTGGCGCCCGCCCAGATGCCGGAGCATCTGACCTGGTTTAAATACGAAAGCTATTTCACCTGGATTTCCGGCTTCCTGATGCTCTGCATCGTCTATTATGGCGGCGCCGACCTCTTCCTCATCGACCGGCATGTGCTCGATATCAGCCCGCCCGTCGCCATCCTGATCTCGCTGGCGTCGCTTGCCTTCGGCTGGATCGTCTACGACCTGCTCTGCAAATCCCCGCTTGGGCGGAATACCTGGGGGCTGATGGCGGTGCTCTATGTCGTGCTCGTCTTCATGGCCTGGGGCTATACGCAGCTTTTCACCGGCCGCGCCGCCTTCCTGCATCTCGGCGCCTTCACCGCCACGATCATGTCGGCCAACGTCTTCATGATCATCATTCCGAACCAGAAGATCGTTGTCGCCGACCTTATCGCCGGGCGCACGCCCGACCCGAAATACGGGCAGGTCGCCAAGCAGCGTTCGCTGCATAACAACTACCTGACGCTGCCCGTCATCTTCTTCATGCTGTCGAACCATTATCCGCTGGCCTTCGGAACGCAGTTCAACTGGTTGATCGCCGCCCTGGTCTTCCTGATGGGCGTCACCATCCGTCACTGGTTCAACACCACGCATGCCAGAAAGGGCCGGCCGACTTGGACGTGGATTGTCACCGTCATCCTCTTCATCCTGATCATGTGGCTTTCAACCGCGCCGAAGCTGCTGACGGGCGAGACGGATGCGGCCGCGGTCGCGCCCGCCTTCCAGCAATTCGCCGGCGATCCGCATTTCCCCGCCGTCAAGCAGCTGGTCTCGACGCGCTGTTCCATGTGCCACGCGGCCGAGCCCGTCTATGAGGGCATCGTGCGGCCGCCGAAGGGCGTGCTGCTCGAAAATGACGCGGAAATCGCCGCCCATGCCCGCGAAATCTATATACAGGCGGGCCGCAGCCATGCCATGCCGCCCGGCAACATCACCGACATCACGCCGGATGAACGCAAGCTGCTCGTCGCCTGGTTCGAGAGCGCAGTCGAAGGCAAGACACAATGACGACGACACTCCTGCGCGGCCGCCTGCTTTCCTTCCATCGCGCGCCGCTAAGCCTTACCGACGGCCAAAGCTATCTCTACGAGGAGGATGGCGGCCTGCTGATCGAGAATGGGCTGATCGCGGCAATCGGCCCCTACGCAGACATCAAGGCAAAAACAGGCGAGGACATGGTCGAGATCGACCACCGCCCGCATCTGATCATGCCCGGCTTCATCGACATGCACCTGCATTTTCCGCAAATGCAGGTGATCGCCTCCTATGCGGCCAACCTGCTCGAGTGGCTGAACACCTACACCTTTCCCGAGGAATGCCGTTTCGTCGAAAGTGCGCATGCTGAAAGGATCGCCACGCATTTCTATGACGAGTTGATCCGCCACGGCACGACGACGGCGGTCGCCTATTGCTCCGTGCACAAGACCTCGGCCGACGCCTTCTTTGCCGAGGCGCTGAGGCGCAATATGCGCATGGTCGGCGGCAAGGTGATGATGGATCGCAATGCCCCGCAGGGCCTGCTCGACACGCCCGAGATGGGCTATGATGAGACCCGCCAGGTGATAGCGGCCTGGCACGGCAAGGGCCGTAACCATGTCGCCATCACTCCACGCTTCGCCATCACCTCCACGCCGGCGCAGATGGAGGCGACATCAGCGCTTGCCCGCGAATTTCCCGACCTGCACATCCAGACGCATCTTTCGGAAAACCACGACGAGATCAAATTCACCTGCGAGCTCTATCCCGACGCGCTCGACTATACTGACATCTACGCCCGCTACGGCCTGCTCGGGCCGAAGAGCCTCTTCGGCCACGCCATCCACCTGTCCGAGCGCGAAGCCGATGCCATGAGCGAGGCGGGTGCCGTCGCCGTCCACTGCCCGACCTCGAACCTCTTCCTCGGCTCAGGCCTGTTTCCGCTGAAGGCGCTGACACGGCGCGAAAAGCCGGTTCGCATCGGCGTGGCGACCGATATCGGCGGCGGCTCCAGCTATTCGATGCTGCGGACGATGGACGAGGCCTACAAGATCCAGCAGTTGCTCGGCGAACGGCTAAACCCGCTGGAAAGCTATTACCTGATGACCCGCGGCAATGCCGAGGCCCTGTCGCTGGCGGACCGGATCGGCACGCTGCAACCCGGCACCGAGGCCGATCTCGTCGTTCTCGATGCCGCGGCGACACCGGCCATGGCGCTGAAGATGGAAGTGGTGAAGACGCTGCCCGAGGAGCTTTTCCTGCTGCAGACGATGGGCGACGACCGGGCGATCGCCGAGACCTATGTGGCCGGCGTTGCGTCGAAGAAGGAGCTTCAATGAGACGCCCTGTTGCTCTTGAAATCGGAGCGTGAAAGCTGCCTGGCACGGCCAATTTCCCGTAACGCTCCCACGAAATTCATGTTATGGCCGATAGCCGCATTCAGATGTGAAGGTTCAATTCATGGCCGCTCCGCTCACCATCGCTGACCTGAAAAAGCTCGCGCAGCGCCGTGTGCCGAAGATGTTTTTCGACTATGCGGATTCGGGCGCCTGGACGGAATCGACCTACGCGGCAAACGAGAGCGATTTCAGCCAGATCAAGCTGCGCCAGCGGGTGATGGTCGACATGACCGACCGCACGCTGGAAACGACGATGATCGGCCAGAAAGTGTCGATGCCGGTGGCCCTGGCGCCGACCGGACTGACCGGCATGCAGCATGCCGACGGCGAGATGCTGGCGGCACGCGCCGCCGAGGAGTTCGGCGTTCCCTTCACGCTCTCGACGATGAGCATCTGCTCGATCGAGGACGTCGCTTCGGTGACGACGCGCCCCTTCTGGTTCCAGCTCTACGTGATGAGGGACAAGGATTTCGTCCTCAACCTCATCGACCGCGCCAAGGCCGCCAAATGCTCGGCGCTGGTGCTGACCGCCGACCTGCAGATCCTCGGCCAGCGGCATAAAGACCTGCGCAACGGCCTGTCGGCGCCGCCGAAATTCACGCCGAAACATGTCTGGCAGATGGCGACCCGGCCCTTCTGGTGCCTGGATATGCTGCAGACCAAGCGCCGCACCTTCGGCAATATCGTCGGCCACGCGAAGAATGTCTCCAATATTGCCTCGCTCTCCGCATGGACGCACGAGCAGTTCGACCCGCGGCTGTCCTGGGCGGATGTCGCCTGGATCAAGGAACAATGGGGCGGCCCGCTGATCATCAAGGGCATACTCGATCCGGAGGATGCGAAGGCGGCCGCCGACACCGGCGCCGATGCGATCGTCGTCTCCAATCACGGCGGCCGCCAGCTTGACGGCGCCCCCTCCTCGATCAGCATGCTGCCGAAGATCGTCGACGCCGTCGGTGACCGTATCGAGGTCCATCTCGACGGCGGCATCCGCTCCGGCCAGGACGTGCTGAAGGCCGTGGCGCTCGGCGCCAAGGGTACCTATATCGGCCGCCCCTTCCTTTATGGTCTCGGCGCCATGGGCAAGGAAGGCGTATCGCTGGCGCTCGGCATCATCCGCAAGGAGATGGACATCACCATGGCGCTCTGCGGCAGGCGCGACATCAATGACGTAAATTCGTCGATCATCGCAGGGCGGCAATGACCTGCTTGAGAAGCCAGCTTAGGAGAGTCACCAATACCGGAATCGTCGTCGCGATTGCTGAGTGATTGAGCACACGATTCTGAAGAGCATGCTGTCCGGGCGTCCGTTTCTGGTATTCCACCTCGAACGCCAGATAACAGCAAAGAGGCTCGAGGAGAGAAATCGGCACTGGCTGAACGTCCCTGATGGCGTGGGCGAGACCTGCCAGACGCGTGCCGGAGAGCACCCGCATCTATCGCCTGCCGTCGTATTCAGCAGAGCGGCTGCCCATCGGTCGCATCGAGCAGAAGGATCGCGAAAATCACGAGAGAGATGGCGAGCGCAAAACGCTGCCGCCAGACGATGCGGCGCGATCCGGCAATCCGCCTCTCGAGGTCAGGCGGTATCCCGTCAGGCTTGCGAAGCTGCATTCGGGACAACAGGTCGTCGACGGCGGCAAGACCGGCCGTCTCGGTCTCGTGGCTCGCCGCGAGCCGAAACAACAGCGCATCGAAGAGGAGATGGATCGCCAGCGCAAGAACAATCACGCAGAAAACGAGCATCAAAAGCCAGCCGAGCGGGGGAGCGAGGCCTCGATATCCCACGGTGACCGGGCCGACAATCAGTGGCAACAGCGCTGTCAGCCCGCAGAAGATTGAATTGCGGCCGAGATTTCGCGCAGCCGCCGAGGCCGTGGTATTCCACTGCGTCATTGCACGCCCTCCGCTATGGCATGGATACTTTCCGCCGGCAGATGAACGCGCCACCCCGCCCGTTCGATCAGCCGCAGTGCTTCGGCTGGATTTTCGCAACGTCGGCTGATGAGCAGCCAGCCCACGATAACGCAGGCGCTCCGCTGGAAACCTAGCGCACAGCAGACGAGGACCGGTCCCTGCTGGCGCGCATCCTCGACGAGGTTCGCTGCGGCGAGCGTCTGGATCTTGTCGAGGGCTGTAAGATCAAGGGTGGGAAAGCTGCACCAGCGCGCGCGTGTCCCGCCGGGGCGCCGAAGTTCGCCGGTAATGTCGATCACCGTGGCAAAACGGTCGGCCTCGTGGCGACGTGGAAAACGACCGAGATGGACGCCGTCAGCGATCACCACAGAAGCCGGCATTCTCCGAGTCCAGAGCCGAATGTTGATGAGAGCGCCGAGCCGGTAGGGTGCCAATAGCCAGCGGCTGGCAAGCGTGGCCCGGCCATCGACGCGTTTCTGGAATATCTGCGGGCCGGCGCCGAAATATCCGACTGCGACGATCACCAGCGCAATAGCCGGCCAGAGCAACAGAAGCGCTGCGGCCGATAGAGGCGTGCAGAGCGCTCCAAGGCCGAGAAATGCGACGGCACCGCACAGATAATAGACGCCGAGACGGCGCGACTTTGGATCGCCGCTCATCGCAAAGTTCGCGAGAGGCGACCCGGCATCGCGCGGAAAAAGCCAGACGGCAGACAGACCGAGCAGCATGCCGGTCGGTATGTCGATGACGTGATGCTGCCACGTGGTCAGCACGGAGACACCGATCAGGAGGCACCAAAGGTGCCAAAGAAGCCGTGCCTTCCGCGGCAACCGGCCGCGCAGATGATCCCAGATCACCACCAGGAGCGCGATATGCAGCGACGGCGCCTGGTTGAACGGCTTATCGAAGCCACCGAGTACGGCGAACATGAAACCGGGCAGGCCGCTCGTTGCCGGCCGCACGAAAGTCGCTTGGAGCGGAAACGCGACGAAGCAGGCGACGGCCACTATCTGGATCGTCAGATAACGTCGCGCGAGCATATCCACGTCGCGCGGCGTCGTGTTGATGAACAGGCAGAGTGCATAGAACAGATTGATCGACCAATATGGAATAATAGTCCATCCAAGGAACGGAATGGCGCTTTCCCATGCGAAGGCGACGTTCGGCACATGAGCGCGTTGCGATGCCAGCCAATTGGCGCCGCCATAGCTCAGATAGAAGAACGGTCCCAGGAAGACGAGCCAGAGCGCCGCCCGCTTCGGGACCGGTGCTGCCGCGGAAAAAGTAGAACGTGCCCTCTCCACGCTTTGCCCTCAGACTCTCTCGGCCAGCGAGACAGTGAAAATGCCCCATTGATCGATGCGCTGTTCGATCTTGCGGAAACCGGCTGCGGCGACCAGTTGGTCCATTTCCTCTTGCGTCCGCCGCCGCATCACCCACGCCTCGCCGCCGCGGTGGGAGGTCAGTGCGCGGGCGATCATCTCCAGTTGTGGATGCCATGGCTGGTTGGTGTAGACAAGCAGACCACCGGGCAGCATCGCGCGGGCGATCCCGTTGAGCGACGCGGCGATCATCGCATTGTCGGAAAACAGCTCGTAAAGGCCGGAGACGATCGCGAGATCCGGAGCCGGCGTGATTGCAGCCAGACCCTCGCAGTCAAAGGCATCCTGCTGGCGGAAGCTGACGAAATCACTCAGTCCACGCGCCGCAATGCTCTTGCGGCCGGCATCGACGTTGATGGAGGAATA
Source organism: Rhizobium leguminosarum bv. viciae USDA 2370 (assembly GCF_002008365.1). Lineage (GTDB taxonomy): Bacteria > Pseudomonadota > Alphaproteobacteria > Rhizobiales > Rhizobiaceae > Rhizobium > Rhizobium leguminosarum. Next base: position 318,663 of record NZ_MRDL01000036.1, on the reverse strand, counting down.
GTCCTGCAACCGCGCACTATCGGGACGCACGGCAGCCGTCTCGATCGCATCAAGGACATAACGGCCGTGCCCGGCCGCTATGTCGAGCATGTGGGTATTGCGGCCGACTGCTTTCAGGCGCTGCAGCGCGCGGTCGATCAGTTCCTGCAAGTGTAGCTTGCGCTGCCTGATGCCGCGCCAGCCGATCGCATCGAGGAACACCTTGTCGATCAATCGCCCGCCGGGACCGAGCCCGCGCGGCTTGTTCTCGTAGACGTAATCGAGGGTCGAGCCGGAATCAAAACCGGTCTTGACCCCTGTCTTTATGCCTTCAGACACCAAGGCACCGATCTTGATGTTGAGGCGGCTGAGCGCCCAGTAGATGCCACGTGGGGATGTGGCGTCCAGCGGGCTCGCGAGCCGGTCGGCCTCGTCCTTTGTATAGCCCTGGATATGGGCGGTGCAAAGGTTGGCAGGCGCCCGGGGCTCGGCGAAACGCGCGTCTATAAAACGGCGGACTTCGGCCAGGGCAATCGCGCGCTCCTTTTCGCCAAGCGTGTCATGGTAGAAGCCGGCAAGCACATGCCGTTCCTTGATCCGGCTGCCGAGGTTTTCGTAAAACCGGTGCTGCGGCGCGTGTCGCACCACCCAGTCGCTGCCAGAGATCAGCAATTGGGTCGGGACGGTGATGGCGCGGGCGTCGCCGACAACGCGGGCTGCCGCCTCATAGAGCTGCATCAGGATGTTGGAGGCAATTGGCCGGGAGATCAATGGGTCGGATTCGTACGAGGCGATGCGCTCGGGGTCATGCGTCAGAAACCTCGCCTTGACATAGGAATTGACGAAGAATGTCCCCTTAACCTTTTCCCAGAGCGCAATGCCTTCTTTGGCGAAAGGCACGTAGAGCTTGACGCTGAAGGCAGGTGAGGCAAGCACGAGCGCACGGATCGGCGGCGCATAGTCGTGCACCCAGGTGGCGGCGAGGACCGCGCCGACGCTCTGCGCAATGACGGCGATGTCTTCGACAGCAGTACCGCTTGTCTCGCTGACATGGCGGACGAAGCAATCGAGATCATGCGCCGAGGCAGCAAAGGATGGCGAATAGCCGCGCTCTCCCGGTGAACGTCCATGGCCGCGTGCGTCCCAGGCGTAGAAGGAAAAATCATTGAGGCCGAGCTCGGTGGCGAGATGGGTGACGCGGCCGCTATGCTCGTGGCCGCGATGGAGAAGAATGATTACGCCCTTCGGGGCAGCGCCCGTCGAGGGCCACGCCCGATAAAAGAGTCGAGTGCCATCATGCGATGCGAATTCGGATTCATGCATTGGTCTGGCCGTCGAGGACGGTTGCCCACTATCGGCAGTTTGCAGCACGGTCTTCTCCAATTCTGATTGGTGGGTGGGTTACAACCATTGGCGGGAACAGTGATTTGCCTGCATTGCAAAAGTCTAGTTGCAAATGTAAGTCCTTTACGAGAACCGATATGAAGTGTGGCTTTCCTCATAAGTAAGATGATCTGCACCCGCGAGAGGCGGGGATAGACTATTTCGATGCACGAAATTCCAATGAGGTAGCATGTCTGTCTATCAATTGAAGTCCCGATTTCAGAATATTCTTCGCCCTCTGGTGCGTTCCCTCGCGGCGCGAGGCGTCACCGCCAATCAGGTGACTTCAGTTGCCGCCGCCGTCTCGGTTGCATTGGGCTTTTTTCTGAGCGTCGCCCCGCTGCCGCATTGGTTCCTGCTGGTGCCTGTATGGTTTCTCCTGCGCATGGGTCTCAACGCCATCGACGGCATGCTCGCGCGCGAACATGGGCAGAAGAGCATTTTAGGCGCGTATCTGAACGAGATCGGTGATGTCGTGTCGGATGTCGCCCTGTATTTGCCGTTTGCGCTCATCGATCCGAACGGCTTTGTGCCGGCGATGGCGGTCATATTCCTCTCGGCGCTGACGGAATTTACCGGCGTTCTGGGTCAAACGGTCGGGGCAAGCCGGCGTTACGACGGGCCGCTGGGCAAGAGCGACCGCGCGGTCCTTTTCGGCGCGCTCGGCATCTTTGCCGCGGTTGGTGGTACATTTGCAGCATGGACTTCGTGGCTCTGGGCGGTGGTGGCTCTACTTCTCATATGGACCACCATCAACCGTATCAGCGCCGGTATTCGCGAGGCGCATACGGCCGCCCGATAGGGAACGGAGCCGATCTGCTGCCGGTTCTTTCATCGGCACATGTGATCCGGAATTGTGTCGAGGCTTTTGCTGCCGGTCACGCGTTGGGCTTCAAGAGTCCGTGACTCTTTTCACAAGGCTGCTCACTGCCGCCAGCTCGCGACATCTCTCGATAATGGACATGCCTCAGTCCTTCCAACCGCACGTTAAGCCTAGGTTGTATTTTTATCACCACCTCTTGAAAGCACAAAAGCGGTGCTTTATGTTTTACCTATGGTTATCACAGGCAAGACACCACATCCATCGCTGCTGCGCTACACGCTGGCGCCTGACGACAACGCCCGGCAGGCGCTGGACGATACCATTGCCGCCTATCTCAGGATGATCGAAATCCTGACTGGCCTCGTCTCCGACAGGACGGGCGCCAATCTCGTCGTGCTGCATGACCTTGCCTATGAAACCGTCCGCGAGCAGACGGGCTTGCCGGCAAGGCTGGTCACGCTCGGCCTTCGCGATTTCGCCGCCAATCGCGGCGTCACCGCCGATCCGCCGCATCTGCCGCTCGATGACAAGCTCTTCGCCATCAAAGGCCCCTCGGACCTGACGATCGCCACGGTGCACGGACGTGTTGCCGTGCCCTTCGATGTCGCGGGTTATTCCAGGGGATGGGAGAGTATTTTTCCGGCCTACCTCGTTGCAGGCCAGGATCGCTACGAGATTCACATCGGCGTTACGCCGAATTCCGCTCGGATGGAGGAAAACATGACGAACGAAGGCATTCTCTCACGCATGGGCCGTCTGATCGCGGGCATCGCGAATGCGGCGATCGACAAGGCGGAAGGCGTAAACAAGATCGCCGTCATCGAACAGGCGATCCGCGAGATCGATGCAGCGGCGGATGAGGCCCGCACCGATCTCGGCAAGGCGCGCGCGGAGGAATACCGCATCCAGAGCCGCAGGGACGAAATCGTCGACGACCTGAACGCGCTCGACCAAAAGATCCGCATCGCCGTCTCGTCAGAGCGGGATGACCTGGCAAAGGCCGGCGTTGCTCGCCAGATCGATCTCGAATCCCAGATCGCAGCGCTCGACAAGGCGCTGGCCGATGCCAGGGAACAGGTGGACGAAGGCCAGAAAGCCTTGCAGGCCGTCCTCGCCACGCGCCGCGAGGCGGACGCCCGCCTTGCCGATTTCAAGCGCAGCATCGCCCGGCATCCCGAACACGCGGCGACCGGCCACAGCCAGCCCGCACCGGGTGCAGATGCTGCCCGCGCTGCCGCGGCAGTCTCCCGGCTGACCGGGGTTCCTACTGGCGAGCATGCCCATAGTTCCGAATTGGACGAACTCGACCGGTTGCATCGCGAACAGGCGATCGAGGCGCGCCTCGCACGCTTCAAGGCGGATAACCGGTAACGCCGATGGCCCTTCTCTTCGCTCCCGAATGTGCTCCCTTTGCCATCGCCGCCGCCGTGCTTGCAGGTCTGACCGCGATCGAGATGCTTGCGATGGTCATGGGTTTTTCGATGACGGAATTTCTGGGAAAGCCGGAGGTTCATGGCCATGACGGCATCCTGGCATACCTGTCCTGGCTCAATCTCGGCGGTGTTCCCCTGCTGATTCTTCTGATGATGACTCTCGGCTTCTTCGCGATGACGGGGTTTGCCTTGCAGGCCGTCGCCAGCGCCTTCTGGGCGCCGCTGCCGAGCTTCATCGCCGTCATACCTGCCGCGCTCGCAACCATCCCCATGGTCAGGGCATCGAGCCGAACTGTGGCGCGGCTCGTACCGCACGACGAAACCTATGCCGTCGATCTCGACGCCTTCCTCGGCCGGACCGCCGAGGTGTCGATCGGCCCGCTCGATCAGGGACTGCCGGGCCGCGTCCGTGTCAAGGATCAGCACGGAAACTGGCATGTGCTTCGAGCCCGAGCCGCCAAGGGCGAGGGTCCGCTTGGGATCGGCTCTTCGGTTCTTCTCGTCGATCACAAGGCCAATGTGTTTATCGCCATTCCCGCGCCGGTCGACCCCACCGATGCGAACAATCAATCTTTCAGGGAGCAGCAATGATGTACGACGTTATTCTACCAGCCGGCATTGGGATTGTTCTGATCTTCGGCATCGGTTTTGTCCTCGCCTCTCTTTACACGCGCTCCAGCCGCGATGAGGCCTATGTGCGCACCGGTCTCGGCGGTCAGAAGGTCGTGCTCGACGGCGGTTCGGTCGTCCTTCCGATCTTCCATTCGACCGCGCGGGTCAACCTGAAGACGCTGCGGCTCGAGGTTCGCCGCGGCGAAGGCGATGCACTGATCACCAAAGACCGCATGCGCGTCGATATCGGCGCCGAGTTCTATGTGCGCGTCAAACCCGATGCCTCCTCGATTGCGCTTGCAGCTCAGACACTCGGCAATCGCACCAATGACGCCGAGGCCCTCCGCATCCTGATCGAGGCGAAATTCGTCGACGGTCTTCGCTCGGTGGCCGCGACGATGAATCTCGACGCGCTGCAGGAACAGCGCATGGATTTCGTCAAGGCCGTGCAGGAAGCTGTCGGCGCCGATCTCCAGTCGAACGGCCTCGAACTCGAATCCGTGTCGCTGACACGCCTCGACCAGACCGATATCAAGCATTTCAACGCCAACAACTTCTTCGACGCGCAGGGCCTGGCGGCATTGACCCGCATCACCGAGGGACGCAAGAAGGAGCGGAACGAGATCGTTCGCGACACCGAAGTCGCCATCGCCCAGAAGGATCTCGAGGCCCGCCAGCAATCGCTGACCATCGAGCGGACGAAGCGAGAGGCCGAACTCAGCCAGGAAAGAGACATCGCCAACAAATCCGCGGCGACACGCGCCGAAACCGCGCAGCAGGAGCAGGCCGCAAAACGCGCCGAGGAGGAAGCCCGCATCGCCTCCGAACAGGCGATCGCCGAACGCGAGGCATCCGCCAAGCAGGCCCGCGAAAGCGCCAACATCGACGCCGCCCGCGCCGTCCAGCAACGCGAAACCGAAGCCAAGCGTGACCTCCAGATCGTGGCGCAGGAAAGCGCGATCGCCGTTGCCAACAAAAGCCGTGAAGAATCTGAAGCGAAGGCGGCTGCGGAAACGGCCCGCGCCCTGGCGATCGCGGCAGAGGAAAAAGTCGGCACAGCCAAGGCGATCGAGATTGCCGAACGCGAAAAGCAGATTGCCGTGATTGATGCGCGCAAGAAAGCCGAGACGGAAGCAACCGCCGTCACCGTCGGCGCGGAGGCCGAAAAGCAGGCAGCAAGCGACCAGGCCGAGGCCATCAAGACGCTCGCAACCGCCGAGGCGGATGCGGCGATCATCAAGGCCAAGGGCATTCTCGAAACCGGCAAGGCCGCGGCCGAGAGCGAAGCATTGCTCAACGACGCTCGCAACAAGCTGAGCTCTGCTATCATCGAGTTCGAGATCACCCGCGAACGGATCCGCATCATTCCGCAGGCGCTCGCCGAGGCGGTCAAGCCGATCGAGAAGATCTCCGATATCAGGATATTCGATACCGGCGGCATGCTCGGCCGCGGAAACGGAGCGGCCGGCGGAAACGGCATCGGGCTCGGCGAAGGGCTGGCCAGCCAGCTCCTCTCCTATCAGGCGAATAAACCGATCCTCGACAAATTGCTGAAGGAAGCCGGCTTCGACGGCGACGATGCCATCTCATCACTTCTTGGAAATCTCGATGGCGCAAAACCGGCAAGACCGGCAACCGCCGCAGCCCCGGCAAAGCCGGCAACACCGGCCCCAGCCCCCACACAAACGATCATCCCTCCGGCCCCGAAGCCGGCACCAAAGAAGGACTGATCACCGCGCAAGCGGGTCTGGACTAGAACAGGATGATTTTAGGCCGGTTCGGCCTAAAATCTGAATCTTGTTCTAAATTAAATAGTTAGAGCATGATGTTGCCCGAAAACTGCACATACTTTTCGGCATCATGCTTTATCTCACCCAACCCGTTGCCAGCGCGCCTGCCCAGTCGGCACGGCCCCTTTCGGCGGCCAGTGCCGACATCGCCATATGGTCATAGGCGACCGTTCGGAACTGCCATATCCATCCGGCCGCCATCTTTTCCAGAATGGCGTAGCTCGCCAGCGGGTGGCCGACTTCCACCTTGTGGTAATAGGGCAGCTCGTCGTCATAGGCCGCGCAGCCGACGCTGCCGGGGTTGACGATGAGACGGCCGTCGGAAAGCCTGATAGCGCGGGGGATGTGGCTATGGCCGCAAAGGATCAGCGGCAGGTCGATGCCGTCGGCCAGCGCCTCGATTGCCTCGATCGGCTTCAGGAAGACGAAACCCTCCGACGAAACGGATTCCAGCCAGTAGAGATTGTCGTCCTTCGGCGTCGCATGGCAGAGATAGACCTCATCGCGATAGACGGTATCGAATGGAAGACTACGGATCCAATCGAGATGGGCTGGCGACAATTGGTGATAAGCGGCGGCATCCGAAACATGCAGCGCCGCCGGATCCTGTTCGATCAGGTAGCGGTCGTGATTGCCGCGGATCGAGGTCAGGCCGAGCGGCATCAGCAAGTCTGCCGTCTTGCCGGCTTCGAGCGGCCCGCTAAAGAAATCGCCGAGATTGACGATCTCCTCGATGCCCTGTGCACGAATATCCGCAAGCACCGCCTCGAGCGCCAGATGGTTTCCGTGGATATCGGCAATTGCCGCAAACCGCATTTTTTAGCTCCCTCGATAGGTAGAATAGCCATAGGGCGAAATCAGCAGCGGCACATGGTAATGCGCCGTGACGTCGGCAATGCCGAAGCGGATCGGCACGAGATCGAGGAAGGCCGGATGCGGCAGAGGCGTGCCGCTCGCCCTCAGATAATCGCCGGCGTGGAAGACCAGCTCATAGGTACCGGCTCGAAAATTTTCGCCAATGAGGATAGGGCCGCCATCAACCCGGCCGTCGGCATTGGTCTCGACCGTCTTCAGATGCCTGCGAATCTCGCCGTCGAGCTGAAAAAGATCGATCCTCAGGCCCTCGGCCGGCTTGCCGAGGGCGGTGTCGAGAACATGCGTGGTCAGTCCGGTCATGGGGCTGGCTCTTTGATGATAAAAGGGGCTTCGAAGAAGAATTCTTCCAGATTGTTGCCTGGCCCGTCGCGGTCGACGACCAGGAAGTCTGAGGCTTGGTCGAGCGCCATCAGCGGATGATGCCAGACATTGCGGCGGTAGTTTACGCCCTGGTCGCCGCGCGCCAGAAACACCTGCGGCCTGCCCGGGCGGCCGTTCTCGTCCTCGGAGACGACGACGAGAAAAGGACGGCCCGAGACCGGCGAGAAACTCTGGCTGCCGAGGGGGTGGCGCTCCATCATCCCGACGTCATAGGGGAAGCTGCGCGGCTGTCCGCGAAAGAGGTTGATGATGACGCCTGCGCCCTCGCCCGTCGCATCAGCGGTGGCCAGCGCATGAAAACGCTCCGTCGTGCCGCCATTGATGAACCGCATCGAGGCCGGATCGGCCTCAATCACCTCGCCGAAGGGAGCGAAGGCGGATTTGGTGAGCGGGCGGATCTCGAGAAATTCGGACATGGCTTCATTCGCCTTGGGCATGCCAGTAACGGACAGCATCGATCGCGGAAAGAAGCTCCGGCAGCGTGCGATAGGTCGCCTCCCATATGTTCGACGGACTGAGATCGAAGACTTCCTCGAGGATACGGTTACCCATGCCACAGATTCTCGTCCATGGCAGATCGGGATGCTCAGTCGCAAATTCCGGATGGTTGACGAGCAGTCGGGACGCCGCCGCACCGATGGTGAAGTGGCAGAAGGCAACAGCCTTGAAGGTGAGCTTGTCCCCGGCGAACGCCGCCTCATCCATTCCGCCGACGAAAGACAGCGCTTCGGATGCCGCCTCATACATTTCATTGAGATAGTCGATGGCGCGCCGCTCTTTCATTCAGCCTCCGGCAGCATCGATGTCAGCCGCAGCAGCGCGATCCGTTCGACCTGCGCCGTCGCGGTCACAAATTCCTCATGCCGATCATTGCCGATCCGTGTTTCGAACGCCGACAGGATATCGTCCTTGCCGAGACCCTTGACGGCGATGATGAAGGGAAAGCCGAATTTTTCGACATAGATCGAATTGAGTTCGGTGAATCGGGCATACTCGGCTGGGCTCAAGCGATCGAGACCGGCGCCGGCCTGCTCCTTCCGGCTGTCCTCGGTGAGTTCGCCCGATATCGCGAGGCGCCCGGCAAGGTCAGGATGGGCGTTGAGCACGCCGAGACGCTCCTGCGGGCTTGCCGCGCGGAAGATGGCGGTCAGCGACGCATGCACGCCGGCCGCCGTCAGCGGCTCTATCACGGGGCCGGCGTCATAGGCGCGCTCGGCGATGAAAGGCGAATGTTCAAAGACGCCGCCGAAGCGGGAGACGAAATCCTCGCGCGACACCATCAAAGCGCTTCCGGCTGATGGTGCTTGTGCCAGTGTTCGGCGATCTCGATGCGGCGTGGAATCCAGACATTGTCGTGCTTCAGCACATATTCGATGAAGCGTTTCAGCGCCGCTGCCCGGCCCGGACGTCCGACGAGGCGGCAATGCAGGCCGACTGACATCATCTTCGGGCTGCCCGCCTTGCCTTCCTCATAAAGCGTATCGAAGGCATCCTTCAGATAGGTGAAGAACTGATCGCCGGCATTGAAGCCCTGCGGCGTCGCAAATCGCATATCATTGGTTTCAAGCGTATACGGAATGATCAGGAAGGGTTTCCCGTCGACGCCCTTCACCCAGTAAGGCAGGTCGTCGGCGTAGGAATCGGAGGAATAAAGGAAACCGCCCTCCTCCTGCACCAGTCGCAGCGTGTTGTCGGAAGGCTTGCCCTGATACATGCCGTAGGGCCGCACGCCGGTGAGTTCGGTGTGCAGTCGCACGGCTTCGAGGATATGCTTGCGCTCCAGATCTTCGGGAAAATCCTTATATTCCAGCCAGCGGTAGCCGTGGCTGGCGATCTCCCAGCCGGCCTCCTTCATCGCAGCGACGGCCTCGGGGTTGCGGGCCATCGCCAGCGTCACGCCGTAGACGGTCGCCTGCACCTTGAGATCGGTGAACATGCGCCAAAGCCGCCAGAAGCCGGCACGCGAACCATATTCGTAGATCGATTCCATGTTGAGGTTGCGCTGCCCTGGCCAGGCGGCCGCACCGACGATCTCCGACAGCAGGTTTTCGGAAGCTGGATCGCCGTCGAGGATCGAGCTTTCGCCGCCCTCCTCGTAGTTGATGACGAACTGCACGGCGACGCGTGCCTCGTCCGGCCATTTCGGATCAGGCGTCAGACGCCCGTAACCAACGAGATTGCGCGGATAAGTCTCGGATACCATCAAATCACCTTCTGAAAAGACGGGGAACGGTAGCATCCGCAGCCGGAATGTCGAGACGGAAACTGCTCTGCCGGATTTTGCCTTTACGGCACAAGGCTTTAGCTCATCAGCATCCTTAGGCGATTTTGCGCGCGCTGACCTTGCCCATCGGATGCAGCGAGTGAACGCGGAAAGGACCGCCCGTGCCCTCCTCTATCATCAGCGCCACGTTCGAAACCGTGACAGGCTCGGTGAGGACAGGCTCGAAGATTGTCCGCAACACCGGCTCGATGCGCGGCATGTCGATCGCGTTGACGGGACCCGTCACCGGCATATGAAAGCGGAATTCCTCCATCACGTAGGGATTGCCCCAGCGATGCAGATTGGCAAATTGCGTCGCCGATAGCCCGTCCGGATCGCTGCGTTCGATCTCAGCCTCGCTGAGCGGCGCGCGGAAACGATCGAATTCCTGCACGATCGCCGAAGCGAGATACTGGATCTGCTCGCAGGGAGTGCTCGGCAGCAGGCTGTAGAAATTGCCGAGCCGGGCGACTTCGATGCGCGGAATCTGGAAGGGAACAAAGGTCCCGGAAAAACGCATCAGATCGCGCAGGAGTTGCGATTCGGGCATGTCGCGGGACAAGTGGAACGGCGCCTTCAAAACGCCGTGAAATCCGTAGCGCCGCGGCACCGCGGTATGGAAGGCGATCTCGTGAATGCCGAGGCCACGGACTGCCGGAGGCTCCATCATATCGCCCGAAAACACGTTTCGGCCAAGCCAATTGGCGGCCACGAGCGACAACGGATCGCTCGCCGGAGGCGTGAAGCAAATGGCATAGCGCATGCAATTTCCTCCATCAAGGAAGTGAGCGCCGGTGAGATCCGGCGCTGTCGATGCGCAAGCAGATAGGTGATTTCCATGACAGAATAACGAAACGCAGCGGCGCCTAATTCACGTTTAACGTGAAGCCGTCGCAATATGGCTTGAAATTGCGAAGCTTTCCGGCAGCAGAAATCCGCAGTCTGTATCGCCTGCGATACATATCGCCGCCTCCGCCAGCCGGTGGGCGAGGCCGAAGCTGACCTTGAAGCCGCCGGTCAGCGCGATCAGGCGCCGGTGATCGGGATGGCGGCCGATCATTGGATCCCGGTCGATCGCCTTCGGACGAAGCCCGGCCCAGCGTTCGACAACGGGAGCGTCGCGAAGCGTCGGCACGATGCCGCGCGCCGCCTCGATCAGCACGTCGAGCTGGGCGTCGGTCGAGGTGGGATCGTCAAAACGGTTCTCGCTGGTGCTGCCGATTGCCACGTGCCCGCCCTCATGCGCGATGACATAGAGCCCGTCGAGAAAGATCGTCGGCAGCGCCGGGTCAATATCGGCTTTCAACAGTGCTGCCTGTCCCTTGACCGGCTGGCCGAGCGGTTGTTTCAGCCCCGGCGTCAGTTCTTGCAGCAATGGAAAGGAGCGATGGCCGGCGGCCACGATGCAGTGACTGAAAGTGATCGTTTCACCGTTGATTTCGGTCGTGCCGCGATCAGGATCGAGGCCGGCAACCGTCGCATGCTCCAGGATACGAACATGCTTTGCTCGCCGAAGGAAGGCGATAAGCGCTGCGATCAGCAAGCGGGGCGCAACGCGCGCGGCGAGCGTGTCGTGCACGAAGCCGCTCTCGCCGGCGGACGCCTCGATCCAGCCGTTGACCGGTGGCCTGTCGAGCACATGCCAATGGAAGCGGCGCTCGCCCACCCGCCAATGCTGTTCAGCGTCCTCGAAATGGCCGCGCGCTATTTTTTTGAGATGCGGCTTCGGCAGCGGGATCAGCCGTCCGGACCTGTTATACCCGGCGGAAAGCCCGGTCTCGGCTTCGAGCGCTGTGATTTCGGCTTCGAGCGAGACCAGCGCATCGAACTGGAACTGCTTCTTCTCCGACCACCGGTCCGGCATATGCGGCATCAGCGCGCCGAGCAGGCCGCCGCTTGCACCTTCGCCCAACCTCCCGGCGTCAGCAACAAGAGTACGGATGCCCCGGCGCTCGGCATGGACGGCCGCCCAGAGCCCCATGATACCGCCGCCGACGATCAGCAATTCTGAGGATGATTGACCTGAGACCGGCTGAGGACTATCGGCTTTTTCCATGACAGACGTGAACCCCGATCAGATTGGCGCGGGCGCGCCGCAGCCGCTCGAATGGCGCGACGGCGATATGCCCTATTCCACCGCCTTTGGCGATCATTTTTATTGCCAGACCGATGGGCGGCTGGAATGCGGCCACGTTTTTCTCGCCGGTAACGGCCTGCCGGAACGCTGGAACGGGCGGCAGAGATTCCGGATCGGAGAACTCGGCTTCGGCACCGGCCTGAACTTCGCCGAAACCTGGCGGCAATGGAAGCTCCACCGTGCCGACGGCCAGCACCTGCATTTCACCTCCTTCGAACTCCACCCGATGCGCGGCGAAGAAATCGGCCGGGCGCTGTCGCACTGGCCGGAGATCGATGCCGAACGTCCGGTGCTGACGGCGGCCTGGCCGGAAATACCGGCCGGTATCGTGCGACTCGATCTCGACGCCCAGACGACGCTCAGCGTCGTATGCGGCTATGCCTTGGACGGCGTCGCGGCAGCCGAAGACGACTTCGACGCCTGGTATCTCGACGGCTTCGCCCCGTCGCGCAACAGCGATATGTGGTCGGAGGAACTGATGCGGCTCGTCTGCGAGAAAAGCGCAGCCGGCGGCACTTTCGCCACCTATGCGGCTGCCGGTTTCGTGCGCCGTAATCTCATCGCCGCGGGTTTTGCCGTCGAGCGCCGTACGGGCTTCGCCGGCAAGCGCGAAATGCTCTGTGGCATCAAGGCATCCCCCAGTCAGCGCGCAGATCAGTAGCTGGTGCGCTCCGGCTGCTGCTCGCTCGTTCCGAGCCACTGGCGGATTTTTTCCTCGAGCAGCTCGGGGCTGATCGGCTTCGACATGTAGTCGTCCATGCCGGCATCGAGGCAGAGCTCGCGGTCGCTTTCGAGCGCATGGGCGGTGACGCCGATGATCGGCACCCGGTGCCCCTGCCCGTTTTCGCGCGCGCGGATCGTCTGGGTCGCCTGATGGCCGTTCATGACGGGCATTGAGACGTCCATCATGATAATGCGCGGCGTATACCGCTCCCAGGCGGCGACCGCCTCCTCGCCATTGTCGACGACGAGGAAGGAAAGACCCGTGCCTTGCAGGATCTGTGTGAAGACGATCTGGTTGACCTCGTTGTCCTCGGCGACGAGCACGTCGACGAATTCAGCGGTTCGCTTCTGCGGCGCAGGCGCGGGCGCCTGCACGGCCACTTCCGTCTGCAGCCGGGCAATCTCGGCCTCGGATGCCTGCTTGACGCGGCTGGCGCGCACCACCTCGACGACCGTGTTGCGCAGCACGTTGGCGCGCGCCGGCTTCATCAGATGCGCGTGGCCGTTCAGCGCCGCGAATTCCTTTTCCGTGCCGGAAATATCCATCGACGTCAGGAAGATGATCGGCAGTTCGACGAAGCGGGGATCGGCTCGTAGCCTGCGCGCGACATCGGCGCCGTTCATATCGGGCATGTGATAATCGAGCACGACGGCATCGACGGTGACGCCGAGATTGGCCGCCGCCTCCAGAATCGCAAGACCGGTACCGCCGCCTTCGGCGGCCACGCCGTCGAAGCCCCAAAGGGACAGCTGTTCGGTCAGGATTCGCCGGTTCACTTCATTGTCGTCGACGACGAGGATGCGCGCACCCTGCACGTTGATCGGCAACGGCTTCGGCTCAAGGCGGGCCGCCGCAACCGCAAACGGAAGGTTGACGGTGAAGACCGAGCCCTTGCCCCATTCGCTCTCGACATTGAGATAACCGCCGAAGAGGTCGACGAGCCCGGCCGTGATCGCAAGACCGAGGCCTGTACCCTCATGCCGCCGGGTCGATGAGGCGTCCACCTGCGAGAATTTGTCGAAGACCGATTCGAGCTTCTCCGGCGGAATGCCGATACCAGTATCCTCGATGCGGATGCTCGCCATGATCTCGCCGCCTGCGGCCGGCTGGAAGCCGACATCGACAAAGACATGGCCGCGCTCGGTGAACTTGACGGCGTTGCCGACGAGATTGGTGACGATCTGGCGGAAGCGCCCGGCGTCGCCAATGACCGCGGCGGGCAAATCGGGCGCGGCTCGCACCAGGAGCTCGATGTTCTTCTCGGCGGCGTGCGAGGACAAGAGTGTCGCTACGTCCTCCACCGCTTCGGTGATATCGAAGGCGGCTTTGCGCAGTTTCATCTGTCCGGCATCGATCTTCGAGAAGTCGAGGATATCGTTGATGATCGTCAGCAGCGCATTGCCCGACTTGACGATGATATCGACGAAGGTCTTCTGGCGCGTATCAAGATTGGTCTTGGCAAGCAGTTCCGCCATCCCAAGCACGCCGTTCATCGGTGTGCGAATCTCGTGGCTCATATTGGCAAGGAATTCGGATTTGGCGCGGTCGGCGGCTTCGGCGCGCGACAGCAGCTGGCGCAGTTCCTCTTCGCGGCTCTTGAGTTCGGTGACGTCGGTAAAAAGCGCCACCCAATGCTGTCCCCGGCTGACCGTTGCATCCATGTTCACCCAGCGCTCGCCGCCGACATGGAAGGCAGTGGAGATCGGCAACCTCGCCGCGATATTGTCGCGCCAACCCTGCAGAATCTCGGCCGCGTCCTCGTGGAAGTCGCCGCGCGCAGCGCAGAACTCGAACATGCCGAGCCAACCCTGCCCGGTCTCGATATAGGTGGCGGGAATTTCCAGGATATGAGCCAGCGCCTCATTAGACATCCTGATAATGCCGTCCTGGACGATGGCGAGGCCCTGCGGCATGGCGTGTGTCGCGTCGCGCATCAATTCGCCGAGATGCTCCAGCGCGGCGCGGGCCTCGTGGACTTCATTTTCCCGCTCACGCACGGCCGTGATGTCGGCATAGGTCAGCAGTATCCGGTCGTTTGAGATACGGCGGCTGTCGAAAATGACGGATTTGCCACCCGCCCAGCCGAGCTCGATCGGCTCGGGCTCCTCGGTTTCGAACAGGTGCTTGCGGAAAGCGTAGATCTCCTCGGGCGTCTGTGTGCCGTCGTAGCGACCGAGCTCATAATTGCGGCGGATGACATCGATGAAGGGGCGGCCGTCGAAGGGATCGTCGAGCGGCAACTCCCAGATGCTGTAGAACTCGTCGTTGACGGAGAGGATCCGGTGGTCGTTATCGAGGATCAGCACGCCGATCGGAAGCGAGCGTAGGATATTCTCGATATCCCGGTGCAGCACCTCTTCCTGCTTCTGCGCCTCGATCAGCGCCTTCTCTCGTTCCTTGAGTGGCGAGATGTCTGAAAAGGAGCCGACGACATAGGGCCGACCATCCGCTGTCACAACGCGGTTGACGCGCGAGAGGACGGAATAGATATGGCCGTCCTTGCTCGGCAGCAGGCTTTCGATCTCCTTCGACTTGCCTCCCTCCAACGCCAGCAGGTTTTCCTGGTAGATCGCCTCGCCGCCGTCCGGACCGAACATTTCGTGTTCGGTCATCCCAAGGACCCGAGAACGGCTATGGCCGCTGAAGGTTTCGTAATATTGATTGGCATAGACGAGGCGATGCTTCTCGTCGCGCACGAAGGCCGCGACCGGGAGGTCCTCCAGGATGGTCCGCAGCAGGTCGAGCTCGTTGACGCTCTCATGCCAGGCCGTGTCGCTGACAGCCGCAGGCTTTGCGTCGTTGCGATAGGCGGCGTTGACGACCAGCGGCCGGCCATCCTCGGCAAAGATGCCGATCGGATGGTCGAGCTGTTCCAGCGCCTCGCGCACGCGGGCGAAATCGGCGGCGGCGCTATCGTCCGCGGCGCGGCGCGGCGGCGCTCGCACTTCGAAAATGCCGAGCACGTAAGCCCGGTCCAGCGATGGCGAAAAGCTTTCTATCTGGATGCGTTCATGGCTGAGGCCTGCCGCATCGAAGCAGATCGCGTTTTCCTCAGTGGCGAATACCAGCGCGCGGCGCTCCTTGTCCTCACGATCCTCTTCCTCGGGACGGTCGAGAAGCTCGCGGCTGCGCCTGCCGATAAAATCGGAGATTTCGCGACCCAGAAAACGGGCATAGGCCTCGTTGACGGCGACATAGCGCAACTCGCTGTTCTTGACATAGGCCGGGGTATCCAGATCAGCGATCCGGCGACAAGCCAACTCCAGAAGTTCCCCGGCTGATTTCAAAAAATATCGCTCCCGCAATGAATGAAATATCGACTACAAAAACTAAAACGCCAAGGCTTTTAACAAGGTTTTAACCATAAATTTCGACAGCGGAATTTTACGAGCCGGCTCACCAAGCTGAAGATAATTCGAGATTACGAGCCCGGGCTTGCACGAGACTGAAAGGACGCTCGCAATAATTCTTTCGACGTCGGGATCCCTTGAAATCATGACGAAAATTTAATGCCGAAACCGCTTGCGCGGCCATTGCGTCGCCGCGATCCGGGCCGAGTCTCGGCATGGCTTTATCGAAGCCATGCCCATGAAAGGAAAATACCATGTCCGTTCTTCATAAGACCATGGCGACGGGCCTGATCGCCCTGACCTTCGCCGGCGCCTCGCTCGCCACCGCCACCACCGCCGATGCCCGTCCACGCGATGCCTTCTGGGGCGGCCTTGCCGCCGGCGTCGTCGGCGGCGCCCTGCTGTCGGAGGCCGCCCGTCCCGCCTACCCGGTCTATCCCGATTATCCCGCTTACCGCCCCTACCCCGTTTACCGGACTTACTATCGGCCGGACTATTGCCATTTCGAATGGTTGCACGACGATTGGGGCAATCCCTATCGCGTCAAAGTTTGCCAGCGATAGCGGAACCGCATCCGGCGTCGCCTGACCTCCCGTCGGCGCCGGTCAAATTACAGCGCCGCGCGTCTTTTCAGACGTACAGAGGATGCTGTAACGCTTTGAATTGCTGCATAATTTTATCCTTAAATCGATTCCGATTTAAGGAATGATGCAGTAGTCGGAACGACAATCAAATGAAACTGGCGGATTTTCATCCGCCAGCTCAAAGCCGATCAGATCGCATTTTCAACCGTTACGGAGAAAGCTCCTCCAGCACGCGATCCTTGGTTTCGACCGCAAACAACACCGTGATGATCGCACCGACGATCAGAATGGCTGCGAAGCTCGCAAAGACATACTGGATGCCCATGGAAGACATCACCGTGCCGACGAGGATCGGACCGGCCGATGATCCCAAGCGAAGCCAGGCGCTGCCGGTTCCTGTTCCCAGTGCCCTGAGGCGCGTTGGGTAGATCTCTGCCGAGTATAGGTACAGGGAGAATGTGACGGTCTGGACAATCGCATAAGCGAGACCGGCAAGAACCAGAACCTGGATGGGAGACGTCGCGCCGAGCCATGCGAGAGCCAGCAGCGGCACGGGAGCGAGAAGCAGTGCACCGGTGTACCAGCGCTTGCGTCCCACTTTGTCGATGAGCAGCGCGCAGATGACGGCGGCGATCACGCCGCCGACCGACGTCAGGAAACCATAGAAGATGCTGGTTTGAAGCGGCAGATTGAAGACCTGTCGATACAGGGTCGGCAGCCAGGTGATCGTACCGTTGGCCACCGTATAGGCGGTTTGCCCAGATGGAAAGCGTCCGCTTCAGGTAAATGCCCTGGAAGAGCTCGCGCCAGTCCGACTTGCGGCGGACCGGCGCCTGGATGAGCTTCGGCTCGGGCAGTTCCTTGCCGGCTGCGCGGGCACTCTCTTCCATGCGGCTGACGATAGCGTTTGCTTCGCCATAGCGGCCGTTGGCAGCCAGCCAACGCGGTGATTCCTTCAGGAACCAGCGCAGAGGAATCATGATGATTGCGGGAACGAGACCGACGACGAACATCGCCTTCCAGCCGTAAACCGGTACCATGGAAGTAGCCGATCAGCCCGGCGCCGACGAGGCCCAGCAGGAACATGACCTCATAGAGGAGGAAGAACTTGCCGCGCCCCTTCGACCCGATCAACTCGTTGATATAGGCGCTGGCGACCGGAACCTCGCCGCCGGTGCCGATCCCCTGGACGAAACGAAAGGCCATCATCATGCCGGCTCCGGCAGCGAACAGGCATGCGACATCCATGCTGACGAAGAGCAGGATCGTGAACAGAAGAACTTTCAGCCGGCCGACCTTCTCGGCAAGCCAGCCAAACAGGATCGCACCGATCAACTGCCCCAGATAGCCCATCGACAGGATCATGCCTGTCTGTGAGGGAGTCAGGCCCCACTCGCGGACGAGGACGGGCATGGCATATGCGATGGCGATGACCGTGTAGCCGTCGAAGAATGTTGCCGCGCCGACGATATTGCGCGCCCAGAATACCTCGCGGGTGATGGGAAGGCGCTCCAGACGAGCGCTGATTTCGGCCTGAGGATCAGCGGCATTCGCCGTCTCAGCCGGCATAGGCTGCATGACATCCATTGGTTCCTCCTTCTCGCCCCGTGGCCTACCACTCTCCCGGCCAGGGGCGCTCCTGCTTGATGGTTGCTACTGCGCGTCAGTTCGTCCTGTCAGAGCAATGGCCTGCAAAGACGTTCAAGTCTGCCTCGGCGAGTTTCCATGGTTTCCTCCTCCCTTCGGAATGCGCCCCTGCGACCTGCGCAGGGGCGTCAAAGAGGTCACTCGGCAGCCAGCAACTGGTCAACGCGACCGATACCGGCGGCGTCGAAGGCAGCAAAGATCTCCGCTTCGGCCTTTTCGCCAAGGCTCTTCAGCGGCTCGCGGATCGTAGCGTGGTCAAGGATACCGCGGTGCACGAGGCCGAGTTTCAGGGCCACGGTGCCTTCCATATGAGAGCCGCGATGATAGACGGCACGCGTCACCGGAAGAAGGCGCTCGAAGATCTTGCGCGCTTCCGGATAGTCCTGCGCCTTGCCAGCTTTGATCAGGTCGATGAGCAGCTCCGGCGCGATATTGCCATAACCGACGAGCAGACCGTCGACATCGAACATGGTTGGCAGCAGCCATTCATCGTGGCAGCTCAGAACCTGCAGCTTTGGATTGGCCTTCTTCAGCTCCGGAATTTCGACATACCAGCGCTTCATATTGCGCACGCCGTTCTTGGTGGCGACGACGCCTTCCTGTGTGGCAATCGCAAGCTGTGTATCGAGATCGTATGATGCCTTGGTGGCGTCGGGATATTGGAACAGGATGCACTGAAGGCCAGACTCCTGCCAGATTGCCTTGTAGCGATCCTGAGGCGCTCCCTTCTGAAAGCCGAAACGCAGCCAGCCGTGGTTGGGATAGACGAGTGCGCCGGTGGCACCAGCGGCCTTGCATTTCCTGGCCTCTTCAGCGGCGACCTTCGTGCCTTCACCGGTAATCCCGGCAATGATCGGAACGGCACCGTCGACTGCTTCAACATAAGTGTGGATGAGAGCAAGGCGCTCCTCTTCCGTGAGGAAGGTGCCCTCGCCGGCATGACCGAGGATGACGAGGCTTTTGACGCCTTCCATCGAGACCAGCCATTTGGCGAGTTTGGCGTTGGCTTTGTGATCAACTTCACCGTCGCGGGTGAAAGCGGTAACGGGGGCCGGGCTCAGCCCGCGCATATCCATCGGTTGCATGTTGGTCTCCTCCTTCGTGCGATCGCAGTTCGCTCGCGATCGATATAGGATCGTTTACGGGAACGTTCCCACTATCGTTCTCGAAATCTCTGGAGTCAATATCTTTTTTGGTGCATGCTGAGAGAGCGGCGGCGTCTTGCTGACTCGATTGGAAAAGGCTCAATGAATTCAAAGACGGATGAAGTTCCGGGGCAGACCCGCGTCACTATTCACGGCGTCGCTGCCGCAGCCGGTGTCTCCAAGTCTACCGTGTCCCGCATACTGGACGAGAGGCTACCCCGCTCCGACAGCGAGACCGCGCGGCGCGTGCGCAAGGTTGCCGAAGAGCTGGGATACGTCCGGGATGTTTCCGCAGCGAGCCTTAGGCGCGGCAACACAATGACAATCGGGGTGATCGTGCCCAGGTTGACGGATACGGTCATGGCCATGCTTTACGAAGCACTGGCCAAGGCTTGCAGCCGTAGTGGCCGCTTCGCCATTGTCGCAACGACCGACGACAAGCCAAAGGCAGACCGGCTCGCGGCCGAGTCTCTGCTGAAGCGCGGTGTCGATGGACTGATTCTTTCGACAGCGCGGGAAGACGATGACTTTCCGGACGAGCTGGCAAAACGCGGTATTCCTTATGTCCTGGCACTCCGGACGGATGGCCACAGCCTCTCGTCGGTCGGCGATGACCGGCTCGGTGGTTACCTCGCGGCACGCCACCTCCTCGATCTCGGCCATCGCAGAATTGGCGTCATTGCCGGTCCATCCTATGCCTCCAGTTCGCGGGGCCGAGTGGAGGGTTTCCGGCACGCCCTGGAAGAAGCTGGACTGAATGCGGATCCCTCCTACATCATTCCCTCGACTTTCGGCATCGAGTCCGGTGCGGTAGCCGTCGAGACACTGATGCATCTTAGTCCGCGCCCAACCGCTATTTTCGCCGTCAACGACAACACCGCCATCGGCGCCTTGTCGGGACTGACGAAACTTGGCCTTTCCGTGCCGCAGGACATCTCGATCGTAGGCTATAACGATATTCCGATTGTAAGCCACCTCCCCACACCGCTCACGACGTTGCGGGTGCCGTTTGAGCAAATTGCATCAAACGCCCTTGATCTTCTCGCCGGTGACAACAGCGCTGCCGACGAGCGTATTCGGATCTCGGCTCCAACCCTCATTCCAAGGAAATCGACGGCACCGATACGCTAAAGCTCGCGTCACACGCATCCCGCTATCTCCACACGATCCGATAGCAAATGGCCAGATGTTTCGCAGACCCTCATGCGGGCGGCATGCGGCGGCCGCATAGAGAGGAAGGACCAGCATGCCAGAACCGCTCAAGAACCTGCTGCATGAGGCATTGGTCGGCGATATGGCCGATCGCATTGCCGGCAACGCGCCGACTTTCGATAAAAGCCGCTTCGTGACGCTGGCGACCGAGGGCCTCACCGCGTTGGAGCTGATGGAGCGCTCGGCCCTGATCCGCGACGCACTGTTTGCAACACTTCCCGGTGATTTCCGAGAGGCCGCAGCCATGCTCAAGGCAAGCCTGCCCGCCGCCGGCAGGCCGGGGCTCTCCGGCTGGATGCTGCTGCCGGTCAATCAGTTCATCGCCGCACGCGGCCCCGATCACTTCGATCTCGGTCTTGCTCTCCTGAAGGCGCTGACGCCACATTTCACAGCCGAATACGGCATCCGCCCCTTTATCCACCGCGACCAGCAGCGCGCGCTGGCCATCATTTCAGGCTGGGTCGACGATCCCGATCAGCATGTGCGACGGCTGGCGAGCGAAGGAACGCGGCCGCGCCTGCCTTGGGCGATGCGTCTGCCGCAGCTCGTGAAGAATCCAGCGCCGATCCTGCCCATCCTGACCGCGCTGATGGATGATCCGGAAGATTATGTGCGCCGCTCCGTGGCCAACAGCCTGAACGACGTCGCCAAGGACCACCCGGACCTGGTCGCCGCCTTCATCGCCAGTCATATCGACGGCGCTTCATCCGAACGTCGCTGGCTGCTGAAACACGCCTCGCGCACGCTTCTGAAGAAAGGCCACGCGCAGGCGCTCGCCAATTTCGGCTTCGCCGCGGCCGCTTCGCTCGAATGCGAACTGCGGCTCCGGAATGCTGAGGTGATGTTCGGCGAAGGGCTGGATTTCGAAATCCTGGTAACAAACGCCGGCGAGCGAGCGCAGTCGCTGATGATCGACTACGCCATTCACCATGTGAAGAGCGACGGTTCGCTCTCACCCAAGGTCTTCAAGTGCAAGGCAATAATGCTCGCTCCGGGGCAAAGCCATACAATTGGGCGCCGCCACGCCATGCGGCCAATCACGACGCGACGCTATTATCCAGGCGAACATCGCATCGCCATCCTCGTCAACGGCGTTGAGACCGCATCGCAAAGCTTCGTCCTCGTCATGCCCTCCCCTGACCCGGCTTGAGGCTTTCTTGTGCACTGCACTTGACTTTCCACGCGAACTAGCCCAAATGCGGGTCAGCTTTCACCCTTCCGGCCGCCGCGTGAGCGTGCCCCTGCTGAAAAATACAGACGCAGGAAGAAGGGACAAAAGCGCATTTCGATAGAGCGCCGCACTCCCATGAGCGGCCAGAAGCGCTGGAAAGCTTTTTCCAACTCACAAGTTCCCACTTCACGCGGGGTTCTTGACGCCAGAATGAAACCGGATCGCATGGTGCGTTCCGGCGATAGTCATTGTGGCGCCCCGAAAGGTTATACCTTGACTAATTTTGAATCGCTTGGTGTCTCCAAGCCGATCGTTGCTACTTTGTTCCAGCTCGGCATCGAAACGCCGACGCCGATCCAGGAACATGCCATTCCCCTCCTCCTCGAAGGCCGCGACCTGATCGGCCTTGCCCAGACCGGCACCGGCAAAACCGCCGCTTTCGGCCTGCCGCTGATTGAAAAGCTGCTCGCCGACGAGCGGCGTCCCGACAACCGCACGACGCGCACGCTGATCCTGGCGCCAACCCGCGAACTGGTAAACCAGATCGCCGAGAGCCTGAAGAAGTTCATCCGCAAGTCGTCGCTGCGCATCAACGTCGTCGTCGGCGGCGTCTCGATCAACAAGCAGCAGCTTCAGCTCGAAAAGGGCACCGACATCCTCGTCGCCACGCCGGGCCGCCTGCTCGACCTCGTCAATCGCCGCGCGATCACGCTGACCACGGTCCGCTATCTCGTGCTCGACGAAGCCGACCAGATGCTCGACCTCGGCTTCGTGCATGATCTGCGCAAGATCGCCAAGATGGTGCCGAAAAAGCGCCAGACCATGCTCTTCTCGGCCACCATGCCGAAGGCGATCGCCGATCTCGCCGGCGAATATCTCGTCGATCCCGTCAAGGTCGAAGTCACGCCCCCGGGCAAGGCTGCCGACAAGGTCGAACAGTACGTCCATTTCGTCGGCGGCAAGAACGACAAGACGGAACTGCTCCGCAAGTCGCTGACCGAAAACCCTGACGGCCGCGCCATGGTCTTCCTGCGCACCAAGCACGGTGCGGAGAAGCTGATGAAGCATCTCGAGAATATCGGCTATTCCGTCGCTTCGATCCACGGCAACAAGAGCCAGGGTCAGCGCGAGCGGGCGCTGAAGGCCTTCCGCGACGGCAGCATCAAGACGCTGATTGCCACCGACGTCGCCGCCCGCGGCATCGACATCCCTGCTGTCAGCCACGTCTACAATTACGACCTGCCTGAGGTGCCTGACGCCTATGTCCATCGCATCGGCCGCACGGCGCGTGCCGGCCGCGACGGTATCGCCATTGCTTTCTGCGCTCCCGACGAAGCCAAGCTGCTGCGTGATATCGAGCGCCTGATGGGCATCGACATCACTGTCGCAAGCGGCGAACCGCCGGCCAACATCAGCGGCGGACCCCGCCGTGCCAACGGCAATGGCAACAACCGCAACCGTAATGGCGGCCAGGGTCGCGAAGGTCAGGGTCGTGGCGAAGGCCGTGGCGACCAGAACCGTTCGGAGCATCGCGGCAACCGTCAGGAACGCCGCCCGCGCCGCGAAGGTGAAGGCAGCGAAGTCCGCGCCGGCGGCGACGAGCGTCGTCCGCGTCCGGAGCGCCCGACCAGCCGCAACGAGGATTTCCGCGGTCAGCGCCGCGGTGAAGCGACCCCGGATCTCGGCCCCGACAACGATCTGGCCTCGACCTCCGATTTCCGCTCCTCTGCAAAGCCACAGCGTCCGGCCCATCACGGCGCCCATGCCAATGGTGAACCGAGCGGTCATCACCGCGGCAACAGCCGTCACGCCCACGGCCGTCCGACCCGCAAGCACGGCGAGGACCGCGGCCCGCAGCAGGCCCAGGCCGGCGAACCGCGCCGGGATGGCAACGGCGGCAACCGTCGCGGTGGCTCCGGCTCCCGCAACGGCAGCGGCCAGCGCCGCGAACGCGCCTGATAATTGAACGATCGAAAAGCAAAAAGGCCGGGGATATCTCCGGCCTTTTTGTTATCCAGCGCATCGGCCCGAAAATCGGAGTCGATTTTCGGAAAGCACGATGCGTAGATTCAAAGAGTTAGAGCGTCCTTTGCGCGTCCGAAAGGACGCACGGCGCTCTAAACCTCCGCAGGCCTATGCTCGCTGAACGCCTTGCGGTTGGTGAGATAGACGCCTGTCACGACCACCACGGTGCCGACAATCAACGGCAGGGTCAGCGGTTCTCCGAAGGCGATGAAGGCTTCGAGAGCGACCGCTGGCGGCATAAGGTAGATCAGCGAGGCGGCGCGTGACACCTGGCCCCGACGGATCAGATGAAGCAGCAGCCCGACGCCGCCCATCGACAGGCCGAAGACCGACCAGGCAAGCGCACCATAGGCCTGCGCGGCGCCGTCGAAATGCTGATGCTCGAAGATCAGCGAAAGCGGCAGGGTGAGGATCAGCGCGCCGATATATTGCAAGGTCGCGATGGTTCTGAGGTCGCCGGATTGCAGGTGCTTCTTCTGATAGAGCGTGCCGTAGGTGACGGACGCCATGGCGACCAGGTTGATCGCCAGCGGCAGGGCGGCATGCGTGAGATCGGCGGTCGCCGGATCGAGCAGCTTCGGCGAAATGGCGATGGCAATGCCGATGAAGCCGAGGGCAAGGCCGAGCTTCTGTGCCTGCTGCAGCCGTTCGCCGATGAGGAAGGGAGCTGCCATCGCCGTCAGCAATGGCTGCAGCGCCGCGATGATGCCCGATATGCCGGCCGGCACGCCATTGGCGATCGCCCACCAGAGCCCGGCGAGATAGAAACCATGCAGGAAGAAGCCGGAATAGACGGCGCGCAGCGCCGCCGCCCGGCTGGGCCATTGCGCCCGCACCACCAGGCAGAGCGCCAGGAATGCCGCCGCCGACAGCGCATAGCGTATCGAAAGAAAGGTGAAGGGCTCGGAATGCAGCGAGGCGTATTTCGCCACCACCCAGCCCGTGGACCAGAGCAGGACGAAAACGGCGGGGGCAAGGCGATCGAGAGACATGGGGCATGGCTCGGGAGAGAAGGGTTCGCCGTGCTGATAGCCCCACCCGGCGGCTGCAGTCAAAAGCGAAGCGTTGATGCTTATTTGAAATTTCGCTGATGCAACGACCCGATGGCGGTTGCCACTGAGGGCAGCGAAGCTCGCGCACATGACCATATTCGATCGCCCTGGCCGAACGAAAAACGGTCACATGCTCAGATTTTGCGCAGCCCTTGCGATTGATTATCCGCCATGCCGCACCGCATCACCTTAAATGCCCAGATTTTCACCCGTTTCCCGCAGCGCAAAATCTTTTCCTCGAACTGCGCATGGTTCTTGCATTGCCATTTGCGTTGTATTCAAATGAACAAAAAGGGGAGCCGAGCCTTTGGCATTTGACGAAATGATTACCGGGGACGAAAGTCCTCGCGCGCCTTATGAAAAATACTTCGAGTGGTACAACAGCCAAGACCGGGCGCATCTGATATCCAAGTCCCGCGATGCGGAAAACATCTTCCGGAAGACCGGCATCACGTTCGCGGTCTACGGCCACGCCGACAGTTCCGAAAAGCTCATCCCCTTCGACATCATTCCCCGCATCATCTCCGCTCGCGAATGGCGCAAGCTCGCCCAAGGCATCGAGCAGCGGGTGATCGCGCTTAACGCCTTTCTGGACGATATCTACCATAAGCAGGAGATCATCCGCGCCGGCCGCGTTCCGCGTGAACTGATCGAGAACAACGTCACCTTCATCCCCGAAATGATCGGTTTCCGGCCGCCCGGCGGCGTTTACACGCATATCGTCGGCACCGACATCGTGCGCACCGGAGAGGACCAGTTTTACGTGCTGGAGGATAATGCCCGCACGCCCTCCGGTGTCAGCTACATGCTGGAAAACCGGGAAACCATGATGCAGATGTTCCCTGAACTCTTTCATGAGAACAAGGTGCAGCGTGTCGAGGATTACCCCTATCTGCTGCGCCAGAGCCTCGCCTCGCTCGCCCCTCCTGGCTGCAAGGGCAAGCCGCGCGTCGCCGTGCTGACGCCGGGCATTTACAATTCCGCCTATTATGAGCATTCCTTCCTCGCCGACATGATGGGCGTCGAGCTGGTCGAAGGCTCGGATCTGCGCGTCATCGACGGCAAGGTGAAGATGAGGACGACACGCGGTTACGAAGCGATCGACGTGCTCTACCGCCGCGTTGACGACGACTTCCTCGATCCCCTGACTTTCCGGGCCGATTCCGCGCTCGGCATTCCCGGCATCATGGATGTCTACCGCTCCGGAAACATCACCATCGCCAATGCGCCGGGCACCGGCATTTGCGATGACAAGGCGATCTACTCCTACATGCCCGAGATCGTCGAATTCTATACCGGCCGCAAGGCGCTGCTCGAAAACGTGCCGACCTGGCGCTGTTCGGAAGCCGACAGCCTGAAATATGTGCTGGAGCATCTGGAAGAGCTGGTGGTCAAGGAGGTGCACGGCTCCGGCGGCTACGGCATGCTGGTCGGCCCGACGGCATCGAAGAAGGAGCGCGCCGATTTCGCCGAGAAGCTGAAGTCCAAGCCGAACAATTACATCGCTCAGCCGACGCTGTCGCTCTCCACTGTGCCGATCCTCGTCAACAAGGGCATCGCGCCGCGCCATGTCGACCTTCGCCCCTATGTGCTTGTATCCGACAAGGTTCAGATCATTCCGGGTGGTCTCACCCGCGTGGCGCTGAAGCAGGGCTCGCTGGTGGTCAATTCCAGCCAGGGCGGCGGCACCAAAGACACCTGGGTATTGGAGGACTGATGCTCGGAAGAACCGCAAACGGCCTATACTGGATGTTCCGTTACATCGAGCGCGCCGAAAATATCGCCCGCCTCGTCGATGCTGGGCTGCGCATGTCGCTCACCCGCAGCAGCGCAGGCGATGACAATTGGGATGGCGTGCTGCAAAGCGCTGGGGTGCGCGAGGCATATGACGAGGGCCACACGAAGCTGACGAATGCCGACGCGATCGACTATCTGCTGCGCGATCGCGCCAATCCATCGAGCGTCATGTCCTGCATCGAGTCCGGCCGCAACAATGCCCGCATGGTGCGCACCGCGCTGACGCGGGAGACCTGGGAAGCCACCAACGAATGCTGGATCGACTTGAAGTCGCTGCTCGAAAAGCGTGTCAAGGCGGCCGAAATGCCAGAGGTGATCGATGTCATCAAGCGCCGGGCGGGCCTCATCCGCGGTGCCTTCCATGGCTCGACACTGCGCAACGAGCTCTATAATTTTGCCCGCATCGGCACCTTCATCGAGCGGGCCGACAATACCAGCCGCATCCTCGACGTGAAATATTACGTGCTGCTGCCCTCGGTCTCGGCCGTCGGCTCCTCTCTCGACAATGTGCAGTGGGAATCGATCCTGCGCTCGGTCTCCGCCCACCGCGCCTATAGCTGGGCCTATGATGGCGAATACCGGGCGATGAACATCGCCGACTTCCTGACCCTCAATGTCCAGATGCCGCGCTCGCTTGCCTATTGCTACGAGAAGATCGTCAGCAATCTCGGCTATCTCGCCCAGGATTACGAGGAGCGGCTCCCTGCCCATGATACCGCGGATGCGATCCGCACGACACTGCAGACGAGGGCGATCCGGGATATCATGGATCAGGGCCTGCACGAATTCCTGGAGGATTTCGTCTCGCGCAACAACAAGCTCGGCGCGGAAATTTCCGACGGCTACCGGTTCTATGTATAAGCGGATAACAATATGAGACTGAAAATCAGCCACCTCACCGAATACCGCTACGACGGACCGACGCAGTTCTCGCTGCAAAGGCTGCGGCTGACGCCGCCGACGAGCCCCGCCCAGAAAGTGCTCGGCTGGGCGCTGAACGTCGAGGGCGCCACCCCCGAAGTGGAATATGACGACCAGTACGGCAATCACGTCAATCTGGTCTCGCTGGAAGGCGAGCAGGATGTGACGCGTATTCTCGCCGAAGGCGAGGTCGAGACGGAGGACAATAACGGCGTCACCGGCCCGCATACCGGCTTCTGCCCGCTTTGGCTCTTCCTGCGCGACACGCCGCTGACCAAGGGCGGCAAGTTGGTCAAGGAACTGATCAAGGGCGTCGGTGGCGATAACGAGCTTGCCCGCATGCACGCGCTGATGGCCGCAATCCACGAAACGGTCGACTACAAGCCCGGCACCAGCAACACCGAGACGACCGCCGAACAGGCGTTAGAGAAGAAGAGCGGCGTCTGCCAGGACCATGCGCATATTTTCATTGCCGCCGCCCGCGCCTTGCAGGTACCGGCGCGTTACATCTCCGGTTATTTGATGATGGAGGAAAAGATCGAACAGGCTGCGACCCATGCATGGGCCGAGGCCCATATTCCCGGCCTCGGCTGGGTCGGGTTCGATCCCGCGAACGAGATTTGCCCGGACGCGCGCTACATCAGAGTCGCCTCCGGCCTCTGCTATCGCGACGCCGCGCCGATTTCAGGCATGCGCATCGGCACGCCGGGCGAAACGCTGTCGGTTACCGTGAAGGTCGAGGACGGCGGACAGATGCAAAGCCAGAGCCAGAGTTGAGCCGACCGCAAAGACAAATGGCCGGCGATCCGCGCACTCTTCGAACATAGCCTCGACAAGGATCCCAGCATGGCCATGTCGAACGGCTGATTGCCGTTAGCCTGGAAAAACCGGCGGACAAGAAAAAAGCGGGGTGATGCCCCGCTTTTTCCAATCTTGGGTAACCCGACTAGTGGCTGTCCTTGCCGACCGCGTTTCCGCGACATCCCTTGAGGAAGTCGAGGTCGGCGCCGGTATCAGCCCCCTCGACATGCTGCTGATGCAGGAAGGCATAGCCGGATGTCGGCAGATCATGGTTCGGCTGCCACTCGGCGAGCCGCCGCGCCAGTTCCTCCTCGGAAATGTCGAGATGCAGACGACGGTTCGGCACATCCAGCTCGATCATGTCGCCGTTTTTCACAACCGCGAGCGGCCCTCCAACCGCCGCTTCCGGGGAGGTGTGCAGCACGACGGTACCGTAGGCCGTTCCGGACATGCGGGCGTCGGAAATGCGCACCATGTCGAGGATGCCCTTCTTGAGCACCTTCGGCGGCAGCCCCATATTGCCGACCTCGGCCATCCCGGGATAGCCCTTCGGCCCACAGTTCTTCATGACCATGATGCAGGTTTCGTCGATGTCGAGGTTATCATCGTTGATCTTGGCCTTGTAGTCGTCGATATCCTCGAAGACAACAGCCCTGCCCCGGTGCACCAGCAGATGCGGCGAAGCCGCTGAAGGCTTCAACACCGCGCCCTTCGGCGCGAGATTGCCGCGCAGCACGACGATGCCGCCCGAAGCTGTCAGCGCCTTTTCGGCCGGCAGGATCACGTCTTCGTTCCAGTTGACGACGTCCTTGACCTCGTCCCAGACGGTTTCGCCAGATACCGTCAGCGCATCCTTGTGCAGGAGGCCCGCCTCGCCGAGGCGCTTCAGTACCACCGGCAAGCCGCCGGCATAGAAGAACTCCTCCATCAGGTACTTGCCCGACGGCATCAGGTTGACGATGGTCGGGACGTCACGGCCACAGCGATCCCAGTCGTCAAGCGAAAGATCGATGCCGACACGGCCCGCGATGGCGAGCAGGTGGATGACGGCATTGGTCGATCCGCCGATGGCCGCGTTGGTGCGGATTGCATTCTCGAAGGCTTGCTTCGTCATGATCTCGGAGGGCTTCAGGTCGTCCTTGACCATCTGCACGATACGCCGGCCGGTGAGCTGCGCCATGACCTTGCGGCGGGAATCAACGCCCGGGATCGCGGCGTTGCCGGAGAGCGCCATGCCGAGCGCCTCGGCCATGGAAGCCATGGTGGAGGCCGTGCCCATGGTGTTGCAGGTGCCCGACGAACGGCTCATCGAGGCTTCCGCCTCGAGGAATTCCGCCTGCGTCATCTCGCCGGCCTTCACCATTTCGGAAAACTTCCACAGATGCGTGCCCGAGCCGACCCGTTCGCCGCGGAAATAGCCGTTCAGCATCGGCCCGCCAGTGACGACGATCGAAGGCAGGTCGCAGGAAGCCGCCCCCATGATAAGCGACGGCGTGGTCTTATCGCAGCCGACCAACAATACGCAGCCATCCATCGGCTGGCCGCGGATCGCCTCTTCCACCGCGAGCGCGGCAAGATTGCGGTACATCATCGCCGTCGGGCGGAAGGTGTTTTCGGATGCCGAGAACACCGGCACCTCAAGCGGGAAGCCGCCGGCCTCCCATACGCCCGCCTTCACCTTTTCAGCCAGCTCTCTGAGATGACCGTTGCAAGGGGTCATATCCGACCAGGTGTTGAGGATGCCGATCACCGGCCGGCCGTCGAACAGGTCGTGCGGATAACCCTGGTTCTTAAGCCAGCCGCGGTGATAGATCACGTCGCGGCTCGTACCGCCGTACCATTCCTGCGACCTCAGCTTGCGCGGCCATTCCGCTTTCTTTTTCATCGTCTCTATCCTTCGGGATATCGCCGGACCGCCTCGTACGGCCCGGTTCATCGCATTTGTCTCAAGCCAGCGTGTAGGCGGTCTTGACGGTTGTGTAGAACTCGGCGGCGTACTTACCCTGCTCGCGCGGGCCGTAGGACGAGCCCTTGCGGCCGCCGAAGGGAACGTGGAAATCGACGCCGGCGGTCGGCAGGTTGACCATCACCATGCCGGCCTCGGAATTGCGCTTGAAATGCGTCGCATATTTCAGGCTCGTCGTCGCGATGCCGGCAGAGAGCCCGAACGGCGTGTCGTTGGCCGTCGCCAGCGCCTCGTCGTAATCCTTGACCCGGATCACCGACACAACAGGCCCGAAGATCTCCTCGCGCGAGATCCGCATCTGGTTGGTCGCTTCGGTAAACAGCGTCGGCTGCAGATAGAAGCCGGGCGTTTCGCGGGATATCACTTCGCCGCCGAAGGCGAGTTTCGCGCCTTCTTTTCTACCGATCTCGATATAGTCGGTATCGGTCTTCAGCTGCCGCTCATCGACGACGGGGCCGATATGCGTGCCGGCCTTCAAGGCGTTGTCGACGACGAGCGTCTTCAGCTTGTCGGTCAGCGCCGCCACGAACTTGTCGTGGATGCCCTCGGTGACGATGAGGCGCGATGACGCGGTGCAGCGCTGGCCTGTAGAGAAGAAGCCGGAATTGGCGGCTGCCTCGACGGCGACGTTGAGATCGGCATCGTCGAGCACGACCATCGGGTTCTTGCCGCCCATTTCCAACTGGAACTTGCGGTTATGCTCGATGGAAGCAGCGGCGACGCGCCTGCCGGTGCCGGTGGAACCGGTGAAGGTGATGCCGTGAACGTCGGGGCTTTCGAGCATGGCTTGGCCGACGACCGAGCCCTTGCCCATGACGAGGTTCAGCACGCCCTTCGGCAGGCCGGCGCGATGCAGGATATCGACGATCGCCCAGGAACAGGCGGGCACCAGTTCGGCCGGCTTGAAGACGATGGTGTTGCCGTAGCAGAGCGCCGGCGCGATCTTCCAGGCGGGAATGGCGATCGGGAAATTCCACGGCGTGATGATGCCGATGACGCCGAGAGCCTCGCGGGTGATCTCGATGCCGATATTCGGACGAACCGACGGCAGGACCTCGCCGGCCAGCCTCAGCGCCTCACCGGCGAAGAATTCGAAAATCTGCGATGCGCGGATAACCTCGCCGGTGGCTTCCGGCAGCGTCTTGCCTTCTTCGCGGGCAAGCAACGCCCCGAGCTCGTCCTTGCGCGCCATGATCTCGTCGCCGGCCTTCTTCAGGATGACGTGGCGCTCCCAGATGCCCGAGCGCGACCAGGCCGGGAAAGCGGCCTTGGCGGCAGCGATGGCGTTTCTCGTGTCATCAGCGCTGCCATCGGCATAGAGGCCGACGACCTCATTCGTATCCGACGGATTGATGTTCTTCGTCGCGTTCGAGCCGACCCATTCGCCGGCGATCAGATTTTGATAAATGGTCATGGGCTTAACAAGCATCCTTTACCGTTTACGAGCAAAGATCCGGCCGCCGATGCGGCCAGGTCTGGAATTCAGAGCTGCCTGACGGCGATCTCTTCCTCGGCGGCAACCTTGAGCGGATTACGGAGCGAAAGGCCGAATTCGGCGACTTCGATCTCGAAGACATCGCCCTCTTCCGTCTTGACGCCATCGGCAAAGGAAAGGGTCGCCGTGCCGAACATATGGACGTGAACATCGCCCGGAACACGGAAGAGGCCATATTTGAAGTGGTGATATTCCAGATTGGCGAAGGTGTGCGACATGTTCGCCTCGCCGGACAGGAACGGCTTTTCGAAAATCACCTTGTCGCCGCGCTTGATGCGCGAGGTGCCGCGAATATCTTCCGGGGGCGCGCCGACGCGGATTTCCGGACCATAGGCGGCCGGTCGCAGTTTCGAGTGGGCCAGAAAGAGATAGTTGATCCGCTCGGTGACGTGGTCCGAAAACTCGTTCGACAGTGCAAAGCCGATGCGGAACGGCGTGCCGTCCTTGGCGATCACGTAAATGCCAGCCATTTCAGGCTCTTCGCCGCCGTCGAGCGCGAAGGAGGGCGAGATGAGCGGCGCGCCGGGGGCAGCGGCGCCATAGCCGTTGCCCTTGTAGAACCATTCGGGCTGCACGCCCTTTTCGCCGGCCTTCGGCTTGCCGTTCTCAAGGCCCATCTTGAACATCTTCATCGAGTCCGTGAGGGTTTCCTCAGCGGCTTCGGTGGTCTTCTTGTGCATGGAATCGCGCGTTGCCGCCGAGCCCAAATGCGTCAGGCCGGTGCCGGTCAGATGCAGGTGCGCGGCATCGGGATGGGTGATCGGCGGCAGGAAGCGGCCTTCTGCATAGGCCTTCTCAAGATCGACGGCATCGCCGTAGCCATGCGCTTCGATGACGGCGGCCAGCGACTTGCCGCCGTCTGCGGCTTCCATCGCCAGCGCATAGACGCTGACGGCATTCTTGATCGACCTGGCAGCGCCGCCCGCCTCGCGCACGGCGACGATGATCTCTCCGTTTGCACCCTTGATCTGTGAAATAAGCACGTTACTCATCCTTTTCCTTTGGCGATGGCACAGCTACGCCTCTCCGGCTCCAGGCGGAGCCGGAATTCAGGTTTCTTATGACTGCGATGCGGGTGCCGAGCTAAGCTCAGCCCTTGTTCTTATTGTAAACGTCGAAGAACACGGCAGCGAGAAGCACCGCACCCTTGACCATCTGCTGCGAGTCGGTGCCGAGACCGTGGATCGACATGCCGTTGTTCATGATGCCCATGATCAGAGCGCCGATAACAGCGCCGGTCACCTTGCCGACGCCGCCCTGGGCGGATGCGCCGCCGATGAAGCAGGCCGCAATCACGTCGAGTTCAAGACCGAAGCCGCCCTTGGCCGTTGCCGAATTGAGACGCAGGGCAACGATCAGCCCGGCCAGTCCGGCAAGCAGGCCCATGTTTGCGAACGTCAGGAAGGTCAGTCGCTCGGTGTTGATACCGGAAAGCTTCGTCGCCTTCTCATTGCCGCCCATGGCGTAGATGCGGCGGCCGATCGTCGTACGGCGGGTAATGAAGGCATAGGCAGCAACCAGAACGAGCATGACCATCAGCACATTCGGGAAGCCGCGATAGATCGACAGCTGGTAGCCGAGCGCCAGAATGGCGAGGGTGACGAGGGCGTTCTGGACGAGGAAAAAGCCTAGCGGCTCGACGTCATTGCCATGCTTTTCATTCGATAGGCGCTTGCGCCAAGCCAGATAGAACAGGGTTACGGCGCCGACAACGGTCAGAATGATCGAGGTCGAGTTGATGCCGCCCATATCGAAAGCGTTCGGCAGGAAGCCGATGCTGATCAGCTGGAAAGCCGGCGGGAAAGGACCGATGCTGGTGCCGGTCCCCGATGCCGTCATCACGAACAGCGTCAGGCCGCGGAAGACCAGCATGCCGGCCAGGGTGACGATGAAGGACGGGATCTTGTGGTAAGCGACGAAATAGCCCTGAATGCCGCCGACAAGCGCACCCATGGCCAGACATACGATACCCGCCAGGACATAGTTGGTGTGCCATTGCACCGTCATGACGCCGGCGATAGCGCCGATAAAGCCGACGACGGAACCAACCGAAAGGTCGATATGGCCGGCAACGATCACCAGCAGCATGCCTAGCGCCATGATGACGATGAACGAGTTCTGCAAAATGATGTTGGTCAGGTTGAGCGGCCTGAAGAGAACGCCACCGGTCGAGAACTGGAAGAACACCATGATCGCGATGAGCGCGATAAACATGCCGTATTCGCGGATGTTGCCGCGAACGTAGTCTCCGACGGAGACGACACGCCCCTGCTCAGCGATGGGTTGATTGATCGGCGTCATTGTTTCTTCTCCCCTGAGCGCATGATAGCGCGCATGATGGTTTCCTGGCTTGCTTCTCCCTTCGGCAGTTCCGCGACGATGCGTCCTTCGTTCATCACGTAGATGCGGTCACACGTACCGAGCAGTTCGGGCATTTCCGACGAGATCATCAGAACGCCCTTTCCATCGGCGGCAAGCTGGTTGATGATAGTATAGATTTCGTATTTTGCGCCAACATCGATGCCGCGCGTCGGCTCGTCGAGGATCAAAATATCGGGATCCGAGAACAGCCACTTCGACAGCACCACCTTCTGCTGGTTGCCGCCGGAAAGATTGACCGCCTCCTGGAAGATGCTGGAGGAGCGGATGCGCAACTTCGACCGATAGTCGGTCGCAACCCTCGATTCCTTGACGCTGTCGATAACGGACGCATTCGACACCGCCTTCAAATTGACGAGCGTCGTGTTGTGCAGGATCGTGTCGTTGAGCACGAGGCCGAGCTGCTTGCGGTCTTCGGTAACGTAGGCGAGACCTGCATCGATCGCCTTGCGCACGGTGCTGACGTCGACCGGCTTGCCGTGCATCAGCGCCTCGCCCGAAACCTTGTGGCCATAGGCTTTGCCGAAGAGGCTCATGGCGAATTCGGTGCGTCCCGCCCCCATCAGGCCGGCGATACCGACGACTTCGCCCTTGCGGACGGTGACGTTGATATTGTGCAGGACCTGACGGTCGCGGTGCTGCTGGTGATAGGCGTTCCAGTTCTTCACTTCGAGAATGGTTTCGCCGATCGGCACCGAACGCGGCGGGTAGCGATCCTCGAGATCGCGACCGACCATGTTGCGGATGATGATGTCTTCGCTGATCTCGTCCGCATGACAGTCGAGCGTCTTGACGGTCATCCCGTCGCGCAGGACCGTGATCTGGTCGGCGACCTTGCGGATCTCGTTCAGCTTATGGGAAATGATGATCGAAGTGATGCCCTGCTTGCGGAACTCGATCAGCAGGTTGAGGAGAGCGTCGGAATCGCGTTCATTGAGCGAGGCTGTGGGCTCATCGAGGATGAGCAGCTTGACGCTCTTCGACAGCGCCTTGGCGATCTCGACGAGCTGCTGCTTGCCGACGCCGATATCGGTGACCAGCGTGTTTGGAGATTCGGACAGGCCTACTTTCTTCAGCAGCTGCTTCGTGCGGTTGAAAGTCTCGTCCCAGCTGATGACGCCGCTCTTGGCATTCTCGTTGCCAAGGAAGATGTTTTCGCCGATCGACAGCAACGGCACGAGCGCCAGTTCCTGGTGAATGATGACGATGCCGATTTCTTCGGAGTCCTTCAGGACCTTGAAGTTGCGCGTCTCGCCTTCATAGACGATGTCGCCTTCATAGCTTCCCGTGGGATAGACGCCTGATAGCACTTTCATCAGGGTCGATTTGCCGGCCCCGTTTTCGCCCACCAATGCGTGGATCTCACCCTGGCGAACCTTGAGGTTCACATTCTCCAGCGCCTTGACGCCCGGGAACGTCTTGGTGATGCTCCGCATTTCGAGGATAGTATTGTCCATAGTCAAAGTTCCAGCGCCTGCAGCCGTCAAGCGGCTGGGCGATCATAAAATCGAAGACCGGAACCCGCAAGCGCGGGCTCCGGTCCTTCTCATTACTTCAGCTTGTCTTCAGAGTAGTAACCGCTGTCGACGAGGATCTGCTTGTAGTTGGTCTTGTCGACGGCAACCGGCTTCAGCAGATAGGACGGGACGACCTTGACGCCGTTGTCGTAGGTCTTCGTGTCGTTGACCTCGGGCTCCTTGCCCGACATCACGGCATCGACCATGGCAACGGTGACCTTGGCGAGTTCGCGGGTGTCCTTGAAGATCGTCGAGTGCTGTTCGCCAGCGATGATCGACTTGACCGACGGGATTTCAGCATCCTGACCGGTGACGATCGGGAGCGGCTGAGCCGCAGTACCGTAACCAACGCCCTTCAGCGAGGAGATGATACCGATGGACAGACCGTCGTAAGGCGACAGAACGGCATCGACCTTGGCGTCGGTGTAGTTGGCCGAGAGCAGGTTGTCCATGCGGGCCTGGGCCGTTGCCGGATCCCAACGCAGCGTGCCGACCTTGTCCATGCCGGTCTGGCCGGACTTCACGACGAGCTTGCCGCTGTCGATGTAGGGCTGCAGAACGGACATTGCGCCATCATAGAAGAAGAAGGCGTTGTTGTCGTCAGGCGAGCCGCCGAACAGTTCGATGTTGAAAGGGCCCTTGCCGTCCTTGAGGCCGAGGCCGTCAACGATGGAGCCAGCCTGCAGAACGCCGACCTGGAAGTTGTCGAACGTCGCGTAGTAGTCGACGTTACCCGAATCGCGGATCAGACGGTCATAAGCGATGACCTTGATGCCGGCGTCGTGTGCCTTCTGGAGAACGTCAGAAAGCGTCGTGCCGTCGATCGAAGCGATGACGAGAACCTTGGCACCCTTGGTGACCATGTTTTCGATCTGCGAAAGCTGGTTCGGAATGTCGTCGTCGCCATACTGCAGGTCAGTGCCGTAACCGGCAGCCTGGAGCTGCTTGACGATGTTGTTGCCGTCGTCGATCCAGCGGGCCGAAGCCTTGGTCGGCATCGCAATACCGACAGTGCCCTTATCCGCGGCCAGAGCCGGCGCAACGAACGAAGCGACGCCGAAGGCAGCCGCAGCCATCAATGAGATAATGGATTTCATTTCTCTCTCCCTTGTTAATAAGCAGCGGACGAAAAATCGCCCGCCCCGAAACTGTGGCAGGTTCCGTATTGGATAGTTACTTCAGATGGTGAGAAACGAAGTAGGTCTCCTCCACGATCTCACACGTGTTGAGTGCCAACCAGCACACGGCGGCAAACTGGTATGGATTCCTATAACTGTCAAATAGAATAAGTGCTAACGTGCATAACAATTTTGGTATATCGTTAAAAAGTATTACTTTTGATGGAGCGCAGCGAGGAGGCTGCAACCATGACGGTTATTTCTGAGCCATTTTTGATGGATCACGTCGATATCCACAGCGATAATTTCGGCGATGACAGCCTTTTGCGTGCAGGACTTAAGTTGAATCACCTGCGGATGATCGTCGCAATCGAAGATAGCGGACAGATTTCCGCCGCAGCGGAGGTTCTGAACATTTCGCAGCCCGCCGCATCGCGGATGTTGTCCGAAATGGAATCAATCACCAAGACATCTCTCTATGAGCGCGTGGCCCGCGGCGTGGTGCTGACGACCTTCGGCGCAGCGCTTGCCCGGAGAGCCCGGAAGATCCTTTTGGAACTGCGCGAGGCGAGCCGCGAGATCGGCGAACTGAAAAGCGGCAAGGGCGGCTCGGTCTTCATCGGCTCGGTGACGGCGCCGGCCATGAGCCTCGTCGTGCCGGCGATCAACAAGGTGCGCAAGGCCTATCCCGGCATCGAGATCAACATCCAGGTGGAGACGAGCAACGTGCTTGCCCGCGAACTGCTCGCCGCCCGCCATGACTTCATCATCGGCCGCATTCCCGATGATCTCAACCCGCGCCTGTTCGAGGTGACGGAGATCGGCATCGAGCGGGCTTGCCTGATCGTGCGCAGCTGCCATCCGCTCATGAAGCAAAAGACCAGCAGCCTTTCCGACGTGAGGGATTATGACTGGGTGTTCCAGCCGCCGGGCACCCTGCTGCGCCGCACGATCGAAGACGTTTTCCTGTCGCAGGGTGTGGCGCTGCCGGAAAATATCGTCAACACCTCCTCGCTGCTTCTGACCTGCGCCATCATCTGCGAATCCGATGCGATCGCTCCGGTCGCCGTCGACGTCGCCCAGTTCCTTGCCAGCCAAGGCTCGAATGCCTCGGACGTATGCATGCTGCCGATCGATTTCGACATCAACGTCAAGCCCTACAGCATGATCACGGCGAGGGAGCGGGCGCTGCCGCCGAGCGCAAGGCTGCTCTACGACATCATCCTCGAGGAGAGCCGCAAGCAGGCCGGCTGACGACACCCGCAAGCCCTGCGCCATCTTGCTCTCCTTTAATGCGCCTGGAGCAATTCCAGCAAAAGTGTGCAGCGGTTTTGCATCCGGAATTGCGTGAACAAGGAGATAGAGCATTTCCGTGGTTCGAAGAAAAACGGAAATGCTCTCAAGGAAGGCGGATGCTGTTCGGGCAGTCGGTATTTCAATCAGTCCTCGAGCGGCTGAAGGCGGAGGACGAGACGGCCGAAGACGCCGAAGCGCCGGCCACCCATCGCGTGTCCGGCCTCGGCACCGGGCTTGCCTTCGATGTCATGGAGGGCGTTTCAGTCGCGTCGCAACGCGTCGGCCAGGCTTATTTCGACAATCTGGATCTCGATGCTGCCGCTGGGGTCGTGCAGAAACCCGCGCCTGCGCCTCCAGCCGGGCCCGTCATGCCGGATCATCTCACCCGCACGGCACCGCAGGAGGTTGCCGCCGAACTGGCGATCTCCGCCGCCGATACGCCACTGATGCTCCGCGAGAAGCGCCGCGCCTTCGCCCGCGCCAATCATCCCGATGGCGTAGCATTGCCCTTCCGTGACAATGCGACGAAGCGCATGATGCTGGCCAATCTGCTGATCGACGAAGCGCTGCGGCGATTGAGCCGCTGACTATTCCGCCTGCCCGTCCTTCGAAGGTTTTTCAGCGGCCGCCGCGGCTTCGTCCTCGTCCTCGGCGTCAGGCTGCGCGGGCGGCTCGATGGCCGGAGGCTGCGGATTGAAGGTCCAGAACAGCATATAGAAGGAATAGGCGCCTGCCCCGCCGGCCAGCACCGCCCAGA
The DNA here is from genome assembly GCF_002008365.1 of Rhizobium leguminosarum bv. viciae USDA 2370. Taxonomy (GTDB): domain Bacteria; phylum Pseudomonadota; class Alphaproteobacteria; order Rhizobiales; family Rhizobiaceae; genus Rhizobium; species Rhizobium leguminosarum. The sequence continues at coordinate 280,029 of NZ_MRDL01000036.1, read as the reverse complement.
ACGGATCGCCGGTGACAAGTTCGACCACGGCCCAGCCGAAGCAAACGGCAACGATGGCAATCCGCACCCAGAGGCGCCGATATGCCGGATGATTCGGATCGATGAGTTTCATTCCTGCCCCGCGGTCGCATTTGTCGCACTGCCTTCGGCCCGTGCCGCGATTGTCTCTAGAGCCTTTCCTGGCCAGATTAAAGTAGTCTCTTGGCTGAAAGGCCGGGCGCTTTCCGCCAGGATCAGAGGCGATCGGCTCTGCCCTGACCAAAACCTGCTCCGGCAGAATACGTCAATCCGACCATGAAAGGCTCTGGCCGACCATGAAGGGCTCTGGTTCGAATCTTGCAAATGTGAAAGATCCGCGGGCTTGACGCGGTCCACAGAAGATGGAATGAAAATTCCAGAATATTGGCAATTCGGTTTATTTGTTCCGAATTCAAGGGAGGTTAGAATGACAGTGAGATTTGGTCTTCTCGGCGCCGGCCGCATCGGCAAGGTCCATGCAAAGGCCGTCAGCGGCGACGCCAATGCGACGCTCGTCGCGGTCGCCGACGCCTTTCCGCAGGCCGCCGAAGCGATCGCCTCCGCCTATGGCTGCGAAGTCCGCACCATCGAGGCGATCGAGGCAGCCAAGGATATCGACGCCGTCGTCATCTGTACGCCGACGGATACCCATGCCGATCTGATCGAGCGCTTCGCCCGCGCCGGCAAGGCGATCTTCTGCGAAAAGCCGATCGATCTCGACGTCGCCCGCGTCAAGGCCTGCATCAAGGTGGTCGAAGAGACCGGCGCCAAGCTGATGGTTGGCTTCAACCGCCGCTTCGACCCGCATTTCATGGCGGTGCGCAAAGTCATCGACGAAGGCAAGATCGGCGATGTCGAAATGGTGACGATCACCTCGCGTGACCCCGGCGCTCCGCCGGTCGATTACATCAAGCGCTCCGGCGGTATCTTCCGCGACATGACGATCCATGACTTCGACATGGCCCGCTTCCTGCTCGGCGAAGAACCGGTGTCGGTTTTCGCGACCGCTGCAGTTCTCGTCGACAAGGCGATCGGCGAAGCTGGCGACTATGACAGCGTCTCGGTGATCCTGCAGACGAAATCCGGCAAGCAGGCCATCATCTCCAATTCCCGCCGCGCCACCTATGGCTACGACCAGCGCATCGAAGCACACGGCTCCAAGGGCCTCGTCTCGGCCGAAAACCAGCGCCCGGTCTCCATCGAAGTCGCAAACGGCGAAGGCTACACCCGCCCGCCGCTGCATGACTTCTTCATGACCCGTTATACCGAAGCCTATGCCAACGAAATCGCAGCCTTCATCGCCGCGATCGAGAAGGGCTCCAAGATCTCTCCATCAGGCGCCGATGGTCTCGCAGCGCTCGCGCTCGCCGATGCCGCGGTTCAGTCCGTTAAGGAAGGCAAGCTTATCAAGATCGGCTGACGGCCCTCTCCCGACCGGAAGCCATGCATGAGATGGCCGGGCACCCGCCCGGCCATTTCGCGTTTGGCAGACATTCGTTCAAACAGGCAACGTGCTGTGTCGCACCCCCCTCAAGTCGCATACTACAGACTAGCCCGTTGCTGCTGCGATCCCCAGACGCCGGTTGAAAGAAACCCTCAATCCGTCTCTTGAGTGGCCGCCGATCCCTGCACGCCCGAGAGAACGATATCCTCGTCGATCACTGACAGCGCTCGGTTCAGATGTCCTTCGAAGACCAGGATCTGCTCGTCGGCCACCACCCTGATCTCGGGCATGCCTTCCATGCGCACGATATGCGACTGCCCCAGACCCTCTTCGATCCCTTGCCGGAGAAGGTCGTAATAGCGCGTGCCCGGCCCGGTGATGGCGATCGGCATGCGCTCCGTCAGGCTCAGCATGCGCGACAGCCCGTTGCCGAGCGCCAGCCCTGCCTGGCGAAAGGCGAAGGCGGGGACGCGGTGGCCCTGGCGCGCCTTGGCGGCGATCTTGTCCAGTTCCGCCACCGGCACGAACTTTGCCGGAATCGTATCGAGCGGCACCTCGAAGGCGCTGCGCAGGATCGCGTAGAAACCGGCATAGGCCTCGATGCAGCCGCGGGTGCCGCAGCGGCAGAGCCCACCATTGGCCATGTGCAGCATGTGCCCGAAATTCGGCGCCGATATCTCCTGGCCCGTCTGGTTTCCGCGCCTGACGATGCCGAGCCCGACGCTATGGCCGAGCGAAAGGGCGGCGAGCGAACGGAAATCGGCGCCTTTCACCATCTCTTCACGCGCGCCGAGCGCTGCCGCGACCAATAGCGTCTCGTTGTCGAGGATCACCTTGGCCTGCCATTCCGGCCGCAGTGCCGATTCGAAATCGATCTGGTCACTGCCGAAAATCGGCGACCAGACGAGAACCGGCTCGGTGGAATTGACCAGCCCCTTGCTGCTGATCGAGATCAGCAGCACCTTTTCTTGGCTGATCTTCGAGCGATCGAGAATGCGCAAAAGCCCGGCCCGCACTGCCGCGACGAAGCGGCCAGCACCCGCAGGATCATGCGAACGTTCCTCGCTGAAGCGGTCGATCAGCTTGCCGGCATAATCGACCAGCGAATATTGCACAGCATCCGAGGAGATGATGACGACGATGAGATAGCCGCAATCGCGTCGCTGCCGCAGCAGCACGCGCGGCCGGCCGCGGCCGCTTGCCGGCTGATGTTCAGATTTTTCGATGATCTGGGCTTTTTCCAGCTCAGTGGTAATGGCCGTGATGGTGGCCGACGACAGCCCGGTGAAATCGGATATTTCGGTATGCGCGAGCGCACCGTGGCGACGCAGCACGGACAGCACGAGCACGCTGTTTCTCTGCCGGACCAGCTCCGTGCTCGACTTGGTCAGCATGAACGCCGCCCTCTCTCCCTGCTTGCTCCACCCTTGGTTTCCACTGCATCTCCAGCCGATGTTTCGCAAGGAAATTAAGCCGGCAGTGCAGTGTTGACAGTTGAAAAAATCTCTGACACTAAATTTCTCGACTGTCGAGAAAAAAATCCGAACCTTTCTCGACAGCTTTTCGCGGTGGCCGGAGGAAGCATGGGCTGGGCCGGTCGCAATCCACTCGGGAGGACATTATGAAGTCTATTTTGAAATTGATGGCCGGTGCGGCCATCCTCGTTTCCGTGCATACCGCTGCCATGGCTGCCGATCTCGTCGTCGGTGTTTCCTGGTCGAATTTCCAGGAAGAACGCTGGAAGACGGACGAAGCCGCCATCAAGAAGGCTCTCGAAGCCAAGGGCGCCAAGTATATTTCCGCTGACGCGCAGTCTTCTGCCGCAAAGCAGCTTACCGACGTCGAATCGCTGATCTCGCAGGGCGCCAACGCGCTGATCATTCTCGCCCAGGACTCCGACGCAATCGGCCCGGCGATCGAAAAGGCCGCCGCTGAAGGCATCCCGGTCGTCGGCTATGACCGCCTGATCGAAAACCCGGCTGCCTTCTACATCACCTTCGACAACAAGGAAGTCGGCCGCCTGCAGGCTGAGGGCGTTTTCAAGGCCAAGCCGGAAGGCAATTACGTCTTCATCAAGGGCTCGTCTTCCGATCCGAATGCTGACTTCCTGTTCTCGGGCCAGCAGGAAGTGCTGAAGGCCGCCATCGACGCCGGCAAGATCAAGAATGTCGGCGAGGCCTATACGGACGGCTGGCTGCCGGAGAACGCTCAGCGCAACATGGAGCAGTTCCTGACCGCCAACAACAACAAGGTTGACGCCGTCGTCGCATCGAACGACGGCACCGCCGGCGGCGCGATCGCTGCTCTCGACGCACAGGGCCTCGCCGGCTCCGTTCCGGTTTCCGGCCAGGACGGTGACAAGGCAGCGCTCAACCGCATCGCTCTCGGCACGCAGACGGTTTCCGTCTGGAAGGACAGCCGCGAACTCGGCAAGCGCGCCGCTGAAATCGCTCTCGACCTCGCCGGCGGCAAGGACATGAGCAAGATCGACGGCGCCCAGGCTTTCAAGGGCGGCCCCAAGGGCGTCGAAATGCAGTCGGTCTTCCTGAAGCCGCTTGCGATCACCAAGGAAAACCTGAACGTCGTCATCGACGCCGGCTGGATCTCCAAGGCTGAAGCGTGCCAGGGCGTCAAGGCAGACAGCGTCGCTGCCTGCAAGTAAGCCACGGGCTGTAAACTGAAATTGCCGGCGCCGCAGCGGAACACCGTTGCGGCGCTGGATGCGGATGAGAATTCCAATAACGAAGTTTTCTCCGCCTCGCCGCACCATCGCGGGTTTTCATTCCCTGCCGGAACGGTGTCGCGACACCACGCGACCGGTTTCCGGAAGCATCGCGGTGGTGAGTTGAAGAACAGACGCATGACGCTGATGGCAGCCTCTAGCACGCCGGCGCGTCCGTCCAAACAAAGTGGGGGAACGGCAAACCCATGGCCGAAATGGTAAAATCCACAACATCAAGCGGACCGCGAGCGGCGGAAGCCAGTCCGGTGACCCGCTTCTTCCGCGCCACCGAGATCGACACGCGTCTGCTCGGCATGATCGGCGCGCTGATCATCATCTGGATCGGTTTCCACATCATCACCGGCGGTCTCTTCCTGACCCCCCGCAATCTCTGGAACCTCTCGGTCCAGACCACCGACATCGCCGTCATGACGACGGGCATGGTGCTGATCATCGTCACCCGCAACATCGACCTGTCGGTCGGTTCCGTGCTCGGCCTCTGCGGCATGATCATGGGCGTGACGCAGGCCAAGATCCTGCCGGAATATATCGGCTTCGACAGCCCCTTCACCTGGGCGATCACGCTGCTGGTCGGATTGGCGGCAGGCTGCCTGATCGGCGCCTTCCAGGGCATCATCATCGCCTTCCTCAACGTTCCCTCCTTCATCGTCACGCTCGGCGGCCTGCTCGTCTGGCGCGGCGCCACCTGGCTCGTCACCAGCGGCCAGACGGTTGCCCCGATGGACCAGACCTTCCGCATCATGGGCGGCGGCGCCGAGGGCTCGATCGGCGCCACCTGGAGCTGGATCGTCGGTATCGGCGCCTGCCTCTTCGTCATCGCAAGCATCGTCGGCTCACGCCGGCAGCGCCGGCGCTTCGGTTTCCCGCGCCGGCCGATGTGGGCTGAATATTTCCTCGCGGTCCTGAGCTGCGTGCTCATCCTCGGCGCGGTCTGGATCGCCAACAGCTATTACTGGCCGATCAACATCGCCAAGAAATATGCCGAGACCAACAATATTCCCTGGCCCGAAACCGGCCTGGACATTCCCTACGGCATCGCCGTGCCGGTGTTGATCGCGATCGTCGTCGGCATCATCATGACCTTCATCGCGACCCGGCTGCGCTTCGGCCGCTATGTCTTCGCGATTGGCGGCAACCCCGAAGCGGCCGAGCTCGCCGGTATCAAGACCCGCTGGGTCACCGTGCGCATCTTCGCGCTGATGGGCATTTTGGCCGCTATCGCGGCCGCGATTTCCACCGCCCGCCTCAATGCCGCAACGAACTCGCAGGGTACGCTCGACGAGCTCTACACCATCGCCGCCGCCGTCATCGGCGGAACGTCGCTGGCAGGCGGCACCGGCACCATCGCCGGCGCCATGCTCGGCGCGCTCGTCATGCAGTCGCTGCAATCGGGCATGGTGCTCGCGCATGTCGATACGCCGCTGCAGAGCGTCGTCGTCGGCACCGTCCTTGTCGTGGCGGTCTGGCTCGACACCGTCTACCGCGCCCGTGCCAAGTGAGAGGAGCCCCAGACATGGCTGATCAACGCACTCCCCTCGTGGAACTGAAAAACATCTCGATCTCCTTCGGCGGCATTCACGCCGTCGACAATGCCTCGGTCGATCTCTACCCCGGCGAAGTGGTCGCCCTGCTCGGCCACAACGGCGCCGGCAAGTCGACGCTCATCAAGATCCTCTCCGGCGCCTACAAGCGCGATGGCGGCGAGATCCTGATCAACGGCGAACCGGCCGACATCCGCAATCCGCGCGATGCCAAGAAATACGGGATCGAGACGATCTACCAGACGCTCGCCGTCGCCGACAATGTCGACGCCGCCGCCAACCTCTATCTCGGCCGCGAGCTGAAGACCCGCTGGGGCACGCTCGATGACGTCGCGATGGAAGCCTCGGCCCGCGAGGTGATGGGGCGCCTCAACCCCAACTTCAAGCGCTTCAAGGAACCGGTGAAGGCGCTCTCGGGCGGCCAGCGGCAATCGGTGGCAATCGCCCGTGCCATCCTCTTCAACGCCCGCATCCTGATCATGGACGAGCCGACGGCAGCGCTCGGCCCCCAGGAGACGGCGCAGGTCGGCGAATTGATCAAGCAGCTGAAGAAGGAAGGCATCGGCATCTTCCTCATCAGCCACGACATCCATGACGTCTTCGATCTGGCCGACCGCGTCTCGGTGATGAAAAACGGCCAGGTCGTCGGCCATGCCCGCACCGAGGACGTGACCAAGGACGAAGTGCTGGGGATGATCATTCTCGGCAAAGTGCCGCCAAAGGCAATCCCCGGCCCCGGCGCCATGCAGATCTGACCGCCGCCAGGCGACAGTCGACAACAATCACGCTCCGCCGCCCGCAAGGCCGGCGGAGTTTTCATATGCATTCACCGGACTGACGGATAAAAACGTCCGCCAAATCGCAAGCATCGGTATTTCCGAGAATTTCGCGATTGAAGCCAGCCGCAAGCTAGGCTAAGAACCACCCATCGGACAGGCGATTCAAACCGCCTTCGGCATGCACCCGTAGCTCAGCTGGATAGAGTGTTGGATTCCGATTCCAAAGGTCACAGGTTCGAATCCTGTCGGGTGCGCCAGTCTTTGTAGTGCTTGGCAACAGCGTACACCAGCTTGCCAACAGCGTGCACCCTGCCTGCCAACAGCGTACACTCTTTTCCAGAAAATCGAATGAAAACAATGAACGCGCCGTTTTGGTGCGCGCGGCATTCAGCGTTTCCGGCTGCGACGTGATTCCTGGCGAAATCGAACTGGGGACAGCCGCCCCGGCGTCCCCACAAAGCTTCTGAGCATGATTGAACGCCCGTTTGCGCATTGTATCCTGTGCAACTTTCCCTAGCGACCTTCCGGCTCGATCAAAAGGACTGAGTCCTTAAAATAGCGCTCGTCGCCCTTTGGAGCTTCGAAAAATTTCGTAAGAATATTTTCGCGCCATTGAGAGATCACGCGCGAATCCGCAGCCTGTCATTACTTGCACTCGCACTGAAGTCTATTCAAATACATTTTGCATCGGCTGCGCCGTCACTCAGATTTTGTAGCGAATAAATACGTACATCGGCACTTTGGACAAGAAGATCTTTGGCAGGGCTGGCTGCTTATGGATTCGCCTTCGAATCCCTGTGGAGCTGGGGCCGTCTTGACAAGAATTCCGGACGAGGTGGGCTTTAAGATAACTGTCGGTTTTGGCCACCCGGCTCAAATTCCCTAGAGGATTCCATCATGAATCCTCTAGGGGGTTATTTAGCGAATCCGAAGCGGGCTTCGTTTCACTGACTCGGTTTCTCAAAACCTCGGCTTCCGTGCCTGATAGGCTTCGAAGGCAGGCATTCCTGACCGCGACCTCGGTGGCCGGCGCAGCTCGATCCTCGCCAGCCCCCTGATGGAAGCGCAAGTCAGGTAGTGATCGATGACGCTTTGGCGAAACATGGGTGTCGCGACCGCTCCAATCTTGGGGACATACCGTAGCCACCATAGAAGGCCGGTGTCTGGAAGCCACCGCGGCGGAAACTCCACGTCTCCGAAATCGAGGAACACCGGATATCGGCTGCCGGCCCATCGATCGACGATCGCAGAAATGCCCAGCGGAATGATCCAAGCTCTTAGCTTCGTTTCGGCAGAGCGGGCATAGGTAAGTGCATCGCAGAAGGAGGACAGATCCCTTTTCAGCCTAGTGCCGTCCGCCACCCACGCCATCGGGCGATAGAAGCTCTCTCTGGATGCTCTCTCCTCCTGGGATATCGGTGAGTGCTGGAACTCGAGCACCGCTCCCTGCGCTGTCTTCACATCAGCGATGTGAACGATTCCACTTGAATCCCGATGCCAGACTTCCTGCCATTCGATGGGAAAGTGGTTCTTCCATGCGCGATGCCATTCAGTCTCGGGTTCCCGCCAGGGATCGCATAAAACCGTGCTGCGGTGCGCCCAGTGATGGAGCCGTATCGCTCCGCATTTCGGTATCACGGGTGCCTCGCATCCGGGGCAGGTCCCAAAGAGACCCGGCGCGGCTTCCTGGCGGAGTCCATCTACGACGGCGAACTTCATTGTCATCTCCAATAGCCATAGCTTCGCCGATCACGGCGCGTGCTCGTTTCACAAGGGAAAGTGGCGGGCGGCTTGGATACCGCTTGGAGCTTCTTCGGGCAGTTTCGGCTGCCTCATCTTCTTATCCGTCTGTTCCGCCTGACGAATGCTCGGACGGTAGCCGGCGGAATGCGGGAAATCAACAACCGACGATGTGCTATCCACCGAAGACGAAAAAATGTTTTCAGGGCCCGTTGACGATCGAACAAAAAGAGAACATAAGCATCGACGCAATAATCTCGATTTCGGCGGTGCATGAAGTCACCGCTGCGCGCCTCTGCGGATTCCATGAAGGGACGTGGCCATGCATTCGATGCGAATACGAATAGCAATCCTTCCGCGAGCTTGACGCCACGCTTTCGCACGCCACGCAAAGACTCCTGAACAGCAGACCTGCCCGACTGATGCTCCTGGCACGCCTCCGCGCGCCATCGGTGGTTCGGCCGCGTTACATGCGGTGCCCGCTCCGAAGCCTCGTTTGAGCTTGGATCTACTTTCCACCGTGCCTCTTCCTGGCGACGGCAAAGGACTCACGCCTGGAGAAAGACTTGGCGGAGCGGGCTCAAGGATTCGACCTTTAATACAATGATTACAGACAGTTAGGCGAATCGCAGGCTTGCGACCGGGCTCTACTTGTGGGACCTTTGTGCCCGTGTCCGGCGGTGTCCACCTCGCTTGACCGATTTCAACAGATAGTTCGTCAACGTCGCTTCCGACCAGCGGGAGCGCGAACGGAGAGGTGTTGCCGATGATCAGCCATGCCAAAAGTTTTCGCGTCCAGAACATGAAGCTGAGATCACAGGATCTCGAATCCTGCGGGATCACGAAAGGTCTATTGGAGGAACTGCGGCCGTTGATCCCTCCGGCGCCGCCATCACGCGTAACCCGCGTCGAGCTGTCGTTCTTCCACGTCAAAAGAAGGGAGCATGCAAATGAAGAGCGTTCAAGATAGGCGGCCTTCGGGCCGGAAGCCGTCCCAGGTCACCAAACCACTACCCTCAGACGACAAGAAGCGTTCGACGGAGGATGACTACAAGGTTCTCCTTCAGTGCCTTCCGCACGCGCATGTCTGGTATCGAGAGCACCTGCGGCGCGCTTTCGATCACATCTTCTCAGAGGGTCATGAGCCTCGCGTCACGTTCCCGGCGCGCGTCAGGGAGCACGGCCGGTCAAAGTTCACGACATCAAAGTATCGGACTGGAAGCTCCATCGTAACCCGGAACAAATGGATGGCCCACGGCCTGGCGCTCATGGATGGCGATCCAGACATCGTCGCCCTTTCTCCGTATCCCATCACAATCCGGTATCTCGGTCGAAACGCGAACAGTAGCGTCGAGTGGAAGGATCATATTCCAGATCTCGCGATCCTGCGCCGGAACGGGGCCGTCGGGTTCATGGATTTCTTTCACGATATCGATACCCGACGAGATGACGAACGCACCAATGCACTTCAGATCTCGCTGAAGGAGGATTGTGGGGCGGCATACGAGGAGATGTGCGCCACGCAGATCCTTAGGCAGCCCCGCTTCTTTAATCGCAATCTCCTTCATGCGAACCGACCACGCCCCGGCGAACTCGATCTCACGGTTATCGAACGGTGCATCCTCGAACAGCCGCTACCGATGACCATCGCGGAAATTTCGGACGCGATGCCATTGAACGTGGTCGTCGAACGGTGGGAAGACGAGGATCGGACCTCAGCACGATTTGTGCCAGGCTCCCATGTGGTCTTCAGTTCGTGCCTGCGCCTTGGATATCTCGGCAAGGTCGATCTCGACATGTCGAAACCCTTGACCATGTCCTCGATCGTGTCGCGGAGGGTCTGATTATGTCCTTTGCAAGCAAGCATTTCGAATTCATGCAGCCTGTGCTGACAGCACACGACCTTGGCCTTCCCAAGGTCGAACCCGGAGAAATCGACGGGCAGCTCTTCGACTTCAGGCCCGGGGATAGGGTGCTGATCTTCAATGAAGATCGGACGAGCTACACGGAAACACGCTTCAAGGAGTGGATTCAGCTCACGTTGGAGGCGCGCAAGCTGGCCGTGTTCGGTCGGCTCGAAAGCAACGAGCAGATCACACTCAGCAATGCGGGGATGAGGTGGCTGGAGAAATTCGGCCGGATCATCCCCGTGGGAGCGAGCGGAAAGCGTATTCTGCCGGGATCCTCTCATCGCCTGTCCGACGCCGATCGCCAGGATGCCGAGAAGGCGATGGCAATCGTTGATCGGTACAATGCTTTTCTGGAGTCCATCGGCTTCGAAACGTACGGCCTCAAGAAGAGAACCAAAGAGTTCCTGGCAGCCGTCGCAGCCGAGCGCGGCGAACCTCCGATGAGCTACGAGTGGCTGCGAAAAATGGTCCGCAACGACGAGGCCGGAACCCACTTCGACCGCCTGATGAACTTCGCCCGTGCACCTAGGCGAGGTAACGAGTCACCGCGTCTCCCCGGTCTGATCTACGAAGCACTTGAGCTGGCTGCCCACTTCGCGTGGTCGCAGCCAAAGGGCGACTACAAGACCATGATGGACCACTTCATCCATCTGTTGCTGGAGGAAGATCGGTTCGCGCCTGTCCGGCACGTCGGCCTGACAAAGGAAGGCGCAATCAAGCTCCACAAGAGCACGTTCGACTTTCATCTCGCCGCCGTCGACAAGTACACGAGATCGCTGCTGCGCCACGGCGCTGACATCGCCGCGGCGAGGAACCGCCAGTACATCCGCGTCCACCGCCCGCAGAGCCTGCTCGACATTGTCGATGTCGACCATCTGAATCCTGACATCATCGCGTACCTCGACGAGAATCCGCTAGCCTTCGGGCGACTGGATCTCGTGCTCTTCCGGGAGCGGTTGTCGGGATCCATCATCGCGTATGCAGCCGGCTTCGGAGATCCTTCCTACGCCACTTTTCTGCGCGGACTTGAAGCAGCGATCTTCGGGATGGAGCGGCTCGTGGAGGGCGTGACATGGCCCTGGTTTGGCTTGTTCAACAAGCTGGCAGTGGACAATGCACTCCACCTGATCGGCGACTCCATCGACGCTGCCGCCCATGCGATCGGCTTCGACATCATCGAGCATCGTCCGGCAGCCCCGGGCGACAAGGGCGCGCTGGAGCGTGCGCTAGGCACCCTCGCCCGCGACGTGTTCCAAAACCTGCCCGGCACCACGATGGAGTCGCCCGAGATCAGGAAGCTGTTTGGTGAGGACCGCAACATGGCGGTTCCTGTCCTTGCGCTGTCGGAAGTGGAGGCGGTCATCCAGCACTGGATCGCGAACGTCCACCACCAGACGCCCCGCCAAGGTCTCGGGGGTGATCTTCTCACCGAGGCGGGCGTTCCCGCCGAACTGTGGAAGAAGCACGAGGCATCGATCCCCCGCCGCCCTCTCCTCGACCGATCGATCTTCGCCCGATTGGCCGGTGAAACGCGGTGGGTCACTGTCCAAAGCGATGGCGTGCGCTCGGACGGGATTCATTGGAACTCCCCAGGTCTCCTTGCCCTCTCTCTTCATCCAAAGACGAAACGAGCAAAGTCCGGACGCGACTCAACCAAGTTTCGCATGACGATCAACGTCAATGACATCGGCCAAGCGTGGGTTCACGACCCCTACCGCGAAGAAATCATCGAGGTGCGGGCTGTCGGGCCTGATGCGGAGTACTGCTCTGGAATGACCATGGAAATCCACAAGATGATCCAGGATTTCCGTCGCAAGGAGGAGAAGGCCGGTCGGGTCAAACCCCATCTGCTTCAGGCGCGCCGGGAGCTCCACTCGAAGCTCATGGAGCTGATCGACCAGAACCGCAAGAGGTATGCTACTCGAAAGAAACTCGCCAAGTTCGTCCAGGGACACTTCGTGGCCGACCGCCGCCGGAAGGTTCTGGAGGTGGCGAGAATGGAGGACGACGGCACCATCGATCTGAGCAGTGGCGTCGAAGTCACAACGAAGCTTCGCACGGTCCCAGCTCCTGCAACGGACGTTACGAAGACCCATGTGCCAGCGCCTGCGGTTGAACAAAAAAGTGAGCCTCGGTCTGCCGAAACCCGACGAAAGTCGGCTCCCAAGAAAACTTCTCCCGCAGGGGACGATGACGACGACATCGCCAGCCTGCTCGCTCGCAACCCTGATTGGAAGAAGAAGCCATGATCACCGATTTCCACACCGCCACATTTGATACGCCAGAACAGCGAGCGGCTGTGAGCCTGCTACCCAACATCGAGCGCCAGCACATGATCGAGCGGCTGCTGGTTACTTATCCGCTGTTCGACCAGCTCGTCGAATTTATTGGGAATTACCACTTTCCAGTGATCGGAGGGACTCACGGGCGTGGCTCCGTAGGCGGCCTATTCGGAAAGACCCGTGCCGGGAAGACCGACATCATCAAGTTCTACTGCAACAAGTGGCCGGCACACGTTGTGGAGGACGGCATTGTAATCCCAGTCGTTTACATCCCGGTGCCCCCGGACATTGTACCTCAGCGATTTGCCGAGATCGTCTATGACGTGACGGGATCCGGATCCGCTCCCAAAATCAAGATTCCATCCCTTATGGGGCGGTCAGTCGATAGGATCGTAGGGGTGCGAGCGCAACTGGTCATTATCGATGACTCTCAGTTCTTGTTTGGAGCACACAAGAACCACGTGAGAGAGTTCTATGGCTTCCTGAAGCAACTGGTCGACAGGCACACCTGCAACATCCTGTTCGTTGGCGAAGAAGGCGTGATCCCACAGGTGCTTGCGTTCGGTCCACTTGCTGCGAGGGGAGGCTTTCCCAAAAAAGTCCTGGCTCCGTTCGGTGAAGGCGAGATGGATCAGTTCCGACTGCTGCTGCACGAAATTGATCTTCGCCTGCCGTTTCGCGAGCTCTCGGGACTTGCGAACAAGTACCTTGCTCAGGAGCTACATAACTTCACGGGCGGTGCCACGGGACAGGTGATGTTCAACCTAGTGCGTCCTGCTGCCTTCCGAGCACTGAACGACGGTTCTCCGCGGATCCTTCGTCACCATCTCTATGAGGAAGCCGCCCTCCGACAGAGGCCCGGGGACGCCCGGGAATACTTCGCCAGGGAGGCAGCGTGATGGAGCTGCTGCGCGCCCGCCTTCCCTTCACGAGCTGGCGATCAAAGCCCGGCCTCGGGGATCCGGCACAAGGATACTTTGCCCGGCTCGTCGCGGAAGGACAGCATGTCAGTGCACGCGTGTACGCAAACGAGTTGGAGATCAATGGCCGCAACATCGTCATGCAGGAAATGCTCGACGAGCTGCTGAAGCTCCCACTGCCAGAGGAGTGCAAGCAATCCCTGATCCGATGGACTCCAATCTGGCGCAACGGCTATCATCGACTAGCGGGGGAAACTCTCCGCAAGAGACAGATGTCCTTCTACAATCGCCGCTTCTGCCGCGCTTGCCTCGCCGAAGCGCCGCACCACCGCGTCTGGTGGGACATTGTCGATTTCCATGTTTGCCCGTTTCATTGTGAGCCCATTGAGGACAGATCAGCCGCTGGGGATCAGATCAAGTGGTGGTTTCCGTCCTTCGAGCTCGACCCCGAAGGCGAACCGCTCGGGCGGCCGGCTTCGCTCCTTCTGGAGCCGGACGATTTTGAATGGTACGTCCTCTCCCGGTTCGAATGCGTTGAGAGCTATGCGCGCCCGCTCCTGGATGGCGCGCCGCTCCACGAGGTGATCGACGTCTGCGGGGCGGTAGGACGTCTGCTCGCGAATCCATGGATGAAGTCTGCGCCGGCCATTGGGCGCGAGGATTGCCGAACAGGATTCCTGGCTCTCTCTGGGAGTTTGTCTGATCTCGAGAAGTCCCTTGTGACTTGGCTGGAGAGCAATGTGGCGCAGCAGGATCGCAACCGCGGGATCTACAATGGCTATGGTTGGTTCATGCCCCGTGGAGAACGAAACTTCCTGGAAGCAACTCTCTGGCCGGATATCGATGCTGCCATGCGGCGCGCGTTTGCCAGGACAGGTCGCATTGGCCGTCAGAGCGCAGACGTCGACCAACTTCCGCACCGGGAACACACAATAAAGGAAGCCGCTAAGACAATCGGAATGGATGTTCGCGGTCTACGCGCGATTAGTCAGCAGGCGGGGATCACGGTGAAGAGCTCCAATCCCGCAATGCGGTCCTTCCTCACCGAAGAACAAGTAGCTCGGCTCCATGCGACCGCGAAGGACTTGATCAGCGTAAAGGAAGCGTCGGCCCGCCTCGGCTGCCGTCAGACCTGCGTCCGAAGCCTTGTTTCGATGGGTGTGATCAAGGGGTTTCTGCATACCCGCATCTTCGGCCACGAGGGGAATGGACTTGCGCACCTTGGATCTGACATTGATGCCCTCGTTGACCGTGTTCTTGCCGTGCCGACTGTCGGCGGTCAGGGCCAGAGCCACGGCATCGCCTATCTGTCCAAGGCATTGGGCAAAAGCATCCCTGAAATCGTCCGGTCGGTCCTCAGCGGAAAGATGAGCGTCGCTCGATTTGACCGACGGCGGAAAGGCATCGGGTCGTGGCGTTTCGATGCCGTCGCCTATAAGAAGCCATTTCGTCAGCGGGTGCGAGAAAAGGAAGTCCGCGCCGTCGAGGCGGCCGCCGTCATGCAGATGCAACTGGATGCCATCCAGGCATTCGTTCGTGCTGGTGTCATTAAAAGCCGCGTTGGGAGAGATGGTCAGACGTATCTCGACCGCGCCTCATTCGACGTCTTCAGTTCGACCTACGTCAACGCCAAGCCCTACCAGGATCGCCTCGGATGCACCGACCTTGGCCTCGCAAGAAGGCTGGAGGAACTCGGGATCCGTCGAATTCACGGAAAGCTCCGCGCTCGCAACAAGATCTACCTGGTGGAGAGGAAGTCACTCGAGAAGGTCATTGGAAAGCTCGACGATCGCGGAACTGATCCGCCAGTGTGGGAGGCTTTCCGCAATACGATGGCGAGCGTGTGCGCGTCGTTCGTCATCCCACCATCTTCGGGCGGAAAGGTCGTGAAGGCATACACGGCCACGCGGTCGACCTATGTTGAGCTTCACGTCGAGGGTGAGGAACTGCTGATCCGGAAGACATTCCGAAGCCATCCCGCCCCGCGCGAATGGAAAGTGTTCACCGCCAATCAGCGCCAGATCAGGGAAGAGTGGAAGGCCTTCAGGTGGTCGAAACAGAATGCGCGAGGTGACGTGACCGCGGAATTCAGGATCCACACGACCGAGGATATCGCCATTATCGCGGAGGCTTTGCGGTGCCTGTATCTTCATTTCAGGAATCCGCGAAACTTGCCGAAGGCATGACCATTGCAATCTCCTCCGGGCCGCTGCAAACATGCGCCCGGAGGACTTCTCATGAAATCACTGCTCGCCTGCCTGTTCGGCCTAGCTGCGTCCACCGCGCTCGCCGCCGACTACCCCACCACTGGCATGCTCTATAACCAGCAGGAAGACTCGTCGCTGACCTACACCTGCAGTCTTCAGCAGGGTCAGCAGCGCCTCCGGTGCGAGTTCATCCAGACAGCCGTTCGCAAGAAGGCGAAGGCAGCCGATCTGGAAAAGAAGCTCGATGTAGCCCGCAAGAACTATCCGGGTGCTGTGAAGGAATTCTCCGATCCCAAGGAATGCAACATGGTGGGCGCGTGGCTCGGCATGGCCACCGGTCAGATTTCCATCGATGCCGCCCTCGCGCGCAATCCTGGAATCGCGACGGATGCCGCGAAGTTCAAGGAAGGTATGATCCGTCTGCAGGAGGAGGCCAAGGTAAACCCCGGCGTGCTCGACACCTTCCGCGCTCTCGCAGGCATGTGCGATCATCCGACTGAGGAGAATTTCCTGAAGATCACAAAGGCCGACCACGACAAGAATATTCGAACTTGCCAAGTCAGTTCGAATGCGTTCGCGCAGGAATTCGTCTGGGTCTCCGACTTCGGCAATGGCGGTGCGTGGGTGGTGTCATCGCAGCCCGAAGGTCCATGTGGCGTAGTCCAGCTTTCTCGCTTTGAAAAGGATCAGTCCGACACGTCCGGCCTCTTCTGGCGGTACATTGCCCGGAAGGCCGCCACCAATCCGTCAGGCACAGTGTTGCCAGGACTGAGTTGCTCGGCAGTCGATCAGGCCGAATACGTCTACGACTGGAAGAAGACGAGATCTGACCATCTGCAGTGCGACTTCGTTGAGTTCAGTCCGATCTGATGGACGATCCGCGTGAATCGGATGGCTTAATTCGTACATATTAGGAGGACTTCATGCGTCCGAGCGGTCGTGGCCTGTATTATCGCGCTGATGCCATCCGCGGCATTCTTATGTGATGTATTTTACAATAGCCTAATGTACAGTAGCATACCTGCCTACCTGGGGGCTGCGACTAGAGAATTCAGCAAGTATTGCCAGCCTGCCGGCGACGAATCCTATCTGCCACGGCGGACCGTGACGGACACGCTAGTATTTTTCAATCAATTGGGGGATGCCATGAAATTGACTAGACGCGACTTCACGAGAGCTTCATTGTTGGCGGCAGGTCTTTTGGGACTTCGATCCACCGGGGCCGCAGCCGACGATGTACCGGCCGAGGAGGCCCGCGCCATCGCCAAGGAGGCCTATATCTACGGCTTCCCGATGGTCGACAGCTACCGGATCCAGTACGCCTATTTCGTCGACGACAAGAACCCGGAATACAAGGCGCCGTGGAACCACCTCAAAAACATCCCCCGCGTCTACACGCCCGCCGATACGGCGATCCAGACGCCCAACTCCGACACGCCCTATTCGATGATCGGGATGGACCTGCGCGCGGAGCCGATGGTCCTCACCGTGCCAGTGATCGAGAAGGACCGCTACTTCAGTATCCAGCTTATCGACGCCTACACGTTCAACTTCGACTATGCCGGCAGCCGCACGACCGGCAACGACGGCGGCAGCTTCTTGGTCGCTGGCCCAGGGTGGAAAGGCGAGACGCCTGCGGGCATCAAGAAGGTGTTTCGCGCGGAGACCGATCTCATCATCGCGGCCTATCGTACACAGCTATTCAATCCAGACGACCTCGACAATGTGAAGAAGATCCAGGATGGCTACAAGGCAGAGCCGCTTTCGGCGTTTCTCGGTAAGCCCGCGCCTGCGGCCGCTCCCGCAATCGACTTCATGAAGCCGATTTCGCCGGACGACGAGCGCAAATCGCTCGAGTTCTTCAACATCATGAATTTCGTCCTGCAGTTCTGCCCGACTAACGCATCCGAGACCGAGTTGATGGCGCGTTTTGCCAAGATCAACGTCGGTGCAGGCAAGAAGATAGACGTTGCGGCGCTCTCGCCCGACATCAAGGCGGCCATGGAGCAGGGCATAGCCGACGCCTGGGCCGATCTTGGGGAATTGAAGAAGCAGATCGACGCTGGGGCGGTGACCTCGGGTGAAATGTTCGGCACGCGCGAATACCTCAAGAACAACTACCTGTACCGCATGGCGGCAGCCGTTCTCGGCATCTATGGCAATTCAAAGCAGGAGGCGATGTACCCGGTCTACGCCATTGACTCTGAGGGGCAGAAGCTCGACGGCGCCAAACACTACACCGTCCATTTCGCAGCCGACAAGATGCCGCCGGTTCACGCCTTCTGGTCGCTGACGATGTATGACCTCCCGGCGAGCCTGCTGGTCGCCAATCCGATCAACCGCTACCTGCTCAACAAGCCGATGCTGCCGCAATTCGTGAAGGATGCCGACGGCGGCTACACGTTCTATGTGCAGAACGAGTCGCCGGGCAAGGACAAGGAGCCGAATTGGCTGCCAGCGCCCAAGGGTCCCTTCTTCGTCGCGATGCGCCTCTACTGGCCGAAAGACGAGGCGCTGAATGGCACATGGAAACATCCGCCCATGACCAAGACTTCATAGTCGGTTCAATTCGCCCGCGGCGTTCATGAACTTAGCAATTCCCGGCCGGTCTTCGGGGGCTACTCCCGAAGATGGCGCGAGACGCGAATGGCGGCTTTGGGGCCAACAGGGGCGGTGGCATTTGCCACTTGCGGCGTCATCGACGAATTGATTCAGTGGCTGCGCCCACACCTATTTCTCAAGCATATGCATAGCAGCGGCCGTCATCTTCTGGCTCTGATTAGTCCTGACCGTAGAGGCCGGAAGCTGTTCGTGGCTCACGAATTAATCGGATCTTGACCGTTTTCCACCAACGGCTGTCGCACAATGAGTGCCCTCAACCAAAGGAACAACACCGAATTCCTCCGCCTTGATGCCTCTCGCACAGATAGCACGAGTGGAACGGCCTGTCGTGTCAGTGGAAATTCCTCGCCTTCACCTTCAGGGCGTCGATTTGCAGATCCTTAACAAAGATATCTCTGGGGTGTGGCACTGGCTTCGGCCGATCCCGAGAGTCCGGGCTTCCCGGCGACCCGTGCGCGAACTCGTCACCCCTGCCCGTCGACAGCTTGAAGTCGATGTCGCGGTCGGCCAGTCCAGAGAGATCGCCGGACAGGTCGAAGACCTGCTGGGCGACGAGATGGACGACATCGCCTTCCCGCTGGATCCTGCCGTTGATCGCCATCATTGACGATCCCAGCACAACCCGCCGCCGTTTCTCGAACAGGCTCGGCCAGACGACCACGTTTGCTGGCCCGGTCTCGTCCTCGATGGTGATGAACATGACCCCCTTTGCCGATCCCGGCTTCTGTCGAACCAGAACGAGTCCCGCCGCCATGAGCCAGCGGCCATCCCGTGCGTTCATCGCGTCCGCGCAAGTCACGATGTTTCGCTTCTGCAGATCCTTGCGCAGGAATGCGATCGGATGTTCCCGGAGTGTCAGCCCGGTGTGGCTGTAGTCGGCGACCACGTTATGGCCCGCGGTCATCTGCCTGAGCACTACCTCAGGCTCCTGCTGTTCGGCGATTGTCTTCATCTCTCGTTCGGCAGCCGCTGCAAACAGAGGTAGCGGTTCGTCACGGAGAGCCTTGATGGCCCAGAGGGCATCACGTCGCTCGAGCCTCAGCGATGGGCGGAAAGCATCCGCTTCCGCGAGTTGCACGAGCGCTTCGGCGGGGATCCCGGAACGCCGCCACATGTCGTCCACGCTGTCGAAGCCGGCCTGCGTCCGCGCGGCGATGATGCGAGCGGCATCGACGGTGGCCAGGCCCTTCACCATTCGCATCCCGAGACGGACAGCATGGTCGCCGATGTCGCCGATAGGTTCAAGCGTGCAGTCCCACCGGGAGCGATTGATGCAGACGGGTCGAACCTCGACACCGTGATTTCGGGCATCGCCCACGATCTGTGCCGGAGCGTAGAATCCCATGGGCTGCGAATTCAGGAGCGCCGCACAGAACGCATCCGGATAATGGCACTTCACGAAGCTGGAGGCGTAGGCGATGAGTGCGAACGATGCTGCGTGGCTTTCCGGGAAGCCGTAGGATCCGAAGCCCTCGAGCTGAGAGAAGGTCCTTTCCGCGAATTCCGGGGTGTAGCCATTCTTGACCATCCCGGACACCAGCTTGTCCTTGAACCGGGAGACACCGCCAGTGAATTTAAAAGTCGCCATCGACTTGCGGAGCTGGTCGGCCTCCCCGCCCGTGAAGCCGGCACAGACCATCGCAACCCTCATCGCAGACTCTTGAAACAGCGGCACACCGAGTGTCTTTCCAAGGACTGCTTCAAGCTCCGGGGTCGGATACTCGACGGCTTCCTTGCCCTCGCGACGCCGAAGATAGGGATGAACCATATCGCCCTGAATTGGGCCAGGCCGCACGATCGCGACCTGAACGACGAGATCGTAGAAAGTCTGCGGCCGGAGCCTTGGAAGCATCGACATCTGAGCGCGGGATTCGATCTGGAATGTCCCCAAGGTGTCCGCTTTCCGGATCATCGCATATGTCGCAGCATCCTCCTGCCTGATCTTCGCGAGATCGAGATCTTCGTGCTTGTGCTCGCGGATGAGGTCGAAAGCCTTCGACATGCAGGTGAGCATTCCCAGGGCCAATACATCGACCTTCATGAACTTCAGCGCCTCAACGTCGTCCTTGTCCCACTCGATGATCTGCCGATCCTTCATGCTGGCAGGTTCGATCGGGACGAGATCGTCCAATCTGTCGTGGGTAAGGACGAAGCCGCCAGGATGCTGGCCGAGGTGGCGCGGTGCGCCCATGAGCTGCTGAGCCAGCTTCAGCGTAAGTACGAGACGGCGGTCTTCAGGGTTGAGGTTCAGCTCGCGGACGTTCCTATCCGTCACCTCCTCCGACCATGACCACATTCCCGACGACAGAGCCTTGATCACGTCCTCGGGTAGTCCGAGCGCCTTGCCGACATCTCGGATCGCCCCCTTCGCCCGGTAACGGGTGACCGTCGCACAGAGTGCGGCCTTCTCGCGCGTGTAGGTCTTGTAAATCCACTGGATCACCTCCTCGCGCCGCTCGTGCTCGAAGTCTACGTCGATATCCGGCGGCTCGTCGCGTTCCTGCGAAACGAAGCGCTCGAACAGAAGGTCGTTCGTTGACGGGTCGATGCTCGTGATACCGAGGATGTAGCAAACGGCCGAGTTCGCCGCCGATCCGCGGCCTTGGCAGAGGATGCCTTGGCTCCGAGCATACTTGACGATGCTGAAAACCGTCAGGAAATATGGCGCGTACTTCATCTTCTGGATAAGGTCGAGCTCGTGACGGACGGTCTTCAGAACATCTGGCGGCAGGCCCTCCGGATATCGGTTCGGCACGCATTCCCAGAGATAGTGCTCAAGGGATTCCTGCGCACTTTTGCCGGGCACGATGGCCTCTTCCGGATACTGGTACGTCAGCTCCTCGAGCGAGAATTTGCAGCGGTCAACTATCTCCATCGTGCGCCGGAGTGCATCTTGATAGCGCGGAAACAGGCGCTCCATCTCCTCAGGCGGCTTCAGATATCTGTCGGCGTGGCGCTCGCGCTCGAACCCGACGGTGTCGATGGTGGTGTTGTGCCGGATGCAGGTGACGATGTCCTGGAGCTGCCGCCTGCCCGGCTCATGGAAGAGCACGTCATTGGTCACGACGGTCTTCACCCTGAACGTTGTCGCCAAGTTCGAAAGCTCATGGAGCCGCAACTGGTCGTTCGGCCGCCGTCGGAGACACAGCGAGAGATATGCCCTGTCGCCGAAGATCTCGGCCATCTTCCGGAGCTGGACTGCGCATGTATCGTCGGGTAGATCCGGAACGAGAATGCCGATCATACCGTCGGAGTATGCGACGACATCGTCCCAGTGCAGGATGCAGTTGTTCTTGCCGCCGCGGGACTTGCCGAGCGTGATCAGGCGGGTCAGCCGGGAATAGGCGGCGCGATCTGTCGGATAGACAAGGATCGACATCCCATCCTGCAGGTCGAGCCGACATCCGACGACAAGACGGATCCCGGTCGATCTCGAGGCCTCAAGGGCACGGACGATCCCGGCCAGCGAATTCCGGTCGACCACACCGATAGCATCTATGCCAAGCTCCCTGGCAGTCGCGAACAGCTCGTCGGCGGATGAGGCTCCGCGGAGGAAGCTGAAATGCGTGGTGACCTGGAGTTCGGCGTATCTCATCAGGCAAATATCCCGTGCATGAACCACCTATGCGACCCCGTTTCTGGATCCACGCCGTCGCCGGAGCGGAAGATCCAGAGCCGTTCGCCCGCATCATCCTCGATGACGAAATAGTCCCTGACGGCTTCGTATTCCGAGCTGCGCTGCCACCACTCCCCGAATATCCGCTCGGGACCGTCAGCACACTTCACCTTTCGGCGCTTGCCACGCCACATAATCCAGACGGGCGGATGATCCGGCATCAGAGCCATCACATCGATCTGCTCCGGCCGCGCCAGCAGACGGGCGGGCCGCCGCCAGTGGTGGATCCAGGATGTCTCCACAGGTTCCGAGGCGGCATCAATACGACCTACGGAACGCTCGGGAACATCGGAGGCGACCGGGGCGACGCGATAGACGCGCTGGCCGCGGTTTCCGTATATGTCGATCAGCGGTGTCACATCGGTTACCTCGTCCTCGACCAGCGACGACGACTTCTGGGCGTCCTCAAGCGGCTCGGACATGACCGCAACGAGCGTGAGCTTTTCGATGCCAAAGCCCGGCTCGATCTTCTCGGTCTGGTCACGGAAGAGCTTAGTCAGCCATGCCACATCGCGGGCGGGTTTTGCGGTACCGGCCCGGACAGCCTGGCGGGTGCCATCGACCTTCTCGACGATCAGATCTGCTCTCCTGACACCGAGGCCCTCCTTCTGAAGTCTGTCGATGAGCTGGACGATCAGTCGGCCGACGTACTTGTTGATGGTTTCGGCGGCACCGATCGGCTCCGCGAACGCCCGTGAGACTTCGATCAGCTCGGGAGTTCGGATTGGATCGATCGGCTCCGGTGTGCGGCCGAACATCTGGTCAAGGCGGCGGCCCAGCTCAGGTCCGAAGCGGAGGGTCAGCGGCGCGCGTGGTGTGTTGGCCAGTTCGCCGATGGATCTGAAGCCCAGCGTTCGAAGATCGCCGACGATCTTTTCAGGCAGCCTCAGAAGCGAGATCGGAAGCTTCTCGACCGCCCGGACGATTCCGCCCATCGGCACGATGACGGTCTCGCGGGTGATCGCTCTCGCGGATGCGTGTGCCGCACCCCACGTATCAGCGACGGCGACCCTGGCCGTGAGCTTCTTCGCGAAGAACTGGTTCGAGATCTTCGTGACCATGGGCAGTTCGCCCCCCTGGAGATGGTCGGCTCCTTCGGTGTCGAGCACGATGCCGTCTGGCGCATCCATGGCAACGATGGGCGAATACTGCGTCAGCGCCCAGAGCGTGATCCTCTCAAGCGCGGCTGCATCGGCCGCCGGATCCGCATCGATCATCATCAGGCCGCGGAACAGAGCCTGCGCCTTGGCGGCCTGCATGCCGATGCGCACGCCGGCCTTGCGTGCGGCAGGATCGGCAGCGGACACCCAGCGCTTCGAACCGGACTTCGCGATCACGGCTATCGCTTGATCAGCCGGAATAGACGGATCCGCGCGACGTATTCGATCGGTCGCCAGATCGGGTAGATAGATGGATACGACCCTTGTCATCGCAGGCTCCAATTTCAAACTCAGCACACTCGCCCGCACGCGATCTCATCAGTTCCAGAAGCCACCTCGGCCGACCAACTCCAGGCACTGGAAGTTCCTCGGAGGGCAGGACGCTCACTCGCCATCTCGTGGTCGACGCCGTCGGCTGGCCGAAGTCGTTTGCCTCGGTCTGCCGCCGCCACCGCCTGACCGTGAGGGCCATCGTGCCTGTCCGCTCGGCGGCAAGCTGGATGCGGCGGGAAGCGGTCATCGGCAGCCGGACGATCTCCCCGACGACGGCGCCGAGGCCGCCAAAGGAAAGCCCCTCTTCCATATTCGCCAGCACGTCCTCTTCCTTGTCGGACTCGACGAATATCACCCGGTCGGGATGAAGGCCGACCTGCGCCAGCGCCGGGAAGAAGAGATCCGGCCTCGTCAGGCACCACACAATTGGCCCCTTGGTCCTCGCGGCGATCCCTGCTGCGAACAGGGCTGCAGCCGCTCCATCGACCGTGCCGGAACCGCCCCCAGAGAACTCATGCAGAGCGCCATGACTCAGCCCGCCTCCCGGAAGAACCGAGTCGATTTCCGGTACGCCGAACTCCAGGCACCCGACCTTCCTCACCGCATGGCTCTCGATGGAGCTGATGCGTTCCCGGAGTTCGGCTATGACGTGCGCGTGGACAGCGGACATCGATCACGAATCCTGTTCAGATCGCGTTGAAACTGACGACATCATGTCGCTTGAATGCAGATGTTCCTGTAATGTTCCTTCGCGCAAGCAGAGTCAAGACGCCGAAATATAGGAATTATGTCCCACAATTTTGGTTTGCCGAAGATTGTTCCGTTGAATCAGCGACCTAGATACATCGCGTAAGTGACCGGCTTTATTGAAAAATTTGAAGTGTCGGAGAGTTGACGGGTTCCGGATGCGTCGCCTAGACATCTTATCCTTCGGAAGCTCAGGGAGATGCCGACATGAGGACGAAGAAGCCACTCGATCTGTCCTCGACACTGCGTCAGGTGCGCGATCCGATCATAGAGGTAGAATGCCGTGCCTGCGGTCACTCAGGCAGCTACGTCCGCGCAGAACTCGTCAAGAAGCATGGTGCCAGCGTTACGTTCGCCCGGCTCCGGCGTATGTCGGCACTCGGATGCGATCGCTTGCTGGGTGTCGATGGGGATAAATGCGGAACCGCCTTTCCTTGTCTCAGTGGTGCCGACCGTTGATCGAGCAGGCGGCAAAGGCTCTTGTTGCGATGGGGGAGTGTTGGAAGAAGAAAAGCGAAGATGGATCGAAGCAAGGCGATCGCAGTTGGTTGGCGCTCGCGACGGCGATATTGAACGACCTAGCGTTAAATACGCATGGGTGAAGGACTTTGGGCATGGGATAACTGTCTCATGCGAACGAGGCAGAAGCTTCAGGGTCGATGAGGGCGCCTTCAGAAAGCGCTACGTGACGCTCAAGTTCGCGCGCGATGACGCGCTCGATGCGCATGCAATGTTCTTCGAGTGGAGCACGCCAGCGTACCCGGTCGACGAAGCGGAATTCTTCGATGTCGCGGACAGCCAAAGTCAAGAAGACTACGAGATGGCTGCTGTGCTGGAACAATGCTGGGGCGATGCGTGGGAGCACCCACTCGACTGTGGCTCGGTCGTGGTGTTCCACAGACTGGTCGTACCACGCCCTATGCCTGGCTTCTGGCCGACGATGAGATCGGCCATCAAGCGCGAGTTCTCGCGGCGCGCAGCGATGATGATGTTGAAGGCGTTCCCGCTCGAGTGGGAGGGCAGGTTCCATGATCCCGCCGCTCCAGGAATGGATGACTTCGAGCGCCGCTCCAGAGCGATGGCGAAGCACTATCAGCGGCAGCTCGAGGTGTCTCCAATACCGGTTGCACCGAACTTCGGGCAATGGATGTGGCTTCCGATCAGGTTCGACTACGAGCCGCGGGAGGGTGCCGAACCGCCGTCGCGTTACTTGCTCTAAAGATAGGAAGCATTGTTGCCCTGAGCATCATCGCGAGATCCGAATGCGTCGATCTCATCGATGAACAGGATTGCCGGCGCGGCATCTCTGGCGTCCTTGAAGCTCTTCTGCATCGCCTTCAGGAAGTCGTTGAGATATCCCTTTGCCTGCCATTTGGCGTACGAGGTGGCGATCAGCTTCACATGGCACGAAGCAGCGACCGCCCGGGCGAACAACGTCTTACCCGTCCCCGGCGGACCGGATAGTAGCACCCCCTTGTCGACGTCCTCCCAGGTGATCGTACCTGCGCGCCAGTCGGCTAGATCGCGTGCAAGCTCAAGGCCCCACTCCTTGGCTTCGCCGTATCCCTCCATGTGTTCGAGACGGATATCGGAGAGCGCTTCGGGATCCTTCGTCTGCCTTGGTGCTGACGGCTCCTCCTGCGCCATCTTTTCAAGGATTGCGAACACGCGCGAGATCGGCCGGCCGCGCGTCATGGCAAGCTTCAGCCGTTTCCAGTTGGTCCTCGCGAGTGCCTCCGCTTGATGCTCGGTGACCCCGACGCCGTACGCCCACCGAACCACACCGCGCACCAGACGGCCGTCAAGCGGCCGAACTTCTACGATTGCATCGAGAGCATGCCGGAGATCAGAAGGGATCGCTTCTGCCGACTTGAAGAGGATGATCGTCTTCGTGTTCTGCAGCATGTCCAGCACGGATTCGATCGAGGATTCGAGCTTTTCGTCATCGAAGGCCTTCACCTGATCCCGGAAGCGGAAATCCAGTTCCCGGTCGATAACCACGAGCGCCGCCCGCATGTAGGTGACCCTTCGATCCCAGTCGGGAACGATGAGGCCGATGGCATAGCGCGTCGCACGCTTAAATGGACGCATAGCGCCGCTAATGGATGCATACGCAAGGAATTCGGGCAGCGAGAAATCGTGCCCGTCGCGAGAGATATTTTTCATTGATGTGTCCCGGATTAGAGATGACGATTGCTGGCGCTTGATTGCGTCACGTCATCCCCGTATCCGGCGCACCTGCGTTTCCGGGCTGATCAGGGCATCGTCGAGGTCGACCTCCAGGAATCCTTGGAGGATGAGCGATGCCAGTGTCGGCATCGGGCGTCCTTCCTGGATCGCCGACAGGCATTCCGCAATCGTCAGCGATCCCATTTCTTCGAGGCCGGCCAGAAGACGAATCCTGTCGCCCAGCGGTGGCCGATAGAAGCCGTATCGGAGAAGATCCTTCGCGTTCCGGAGGCGGAAGCTGTCGGCGAAGTCGATCATCGCCACAGGGCGATATAGGTGCCCCATGGATTCGATCGCGCTGGATAGCCAGATCGGCGGCGATGGCTCCTCCTGGCCGACATCGATTAGGAAGGATCCGCCTTCCACAGTCAGCACGAGGAAATCGAGTTGGTATTCGTCGTCACCATCGCGCAGCAGCGGTGGCGCGGCGCTCCATCGAACGACATTGGGATCAAGATCAAGCAGGCACGCGAAGTCCCTCGCCTGCTGTGATCGAAACTTGGCGGGGCCATCGCACTTGATGGTCGCCAGAGGTGTGTAAATCGGTGAAAGCGTGACCTTGTGCGGAACAGCATCGTCCCTCCGGTCAGTCGAGATTACCTTCATGGCATCCCTCGTAAACGAAACGCAGAACAGGGCGACACCGGACGGATCCGGAGTGCGTCAGCGTATTCGTATCGAGGTGCGCGCGAAGGTGTTCATGGGCGGGAACGAATAAAGAACATGTGGCGAGGCGTCAAGCAACATTCGTGGGCGGGTCGCCTTCAAAGGTGCTGCACGAGTTGATCGGGTATCGGCCGGCGGCATCTGCCTGCAACATCAAGGTGTTGAGAACCCGCATATTTCCACTTGCGGAGCGATTTCAACTAGAGGTAACCATTGTTGTGTCAGGGTCTGATGCAACGGAGGGGGAAAGTTGCGTCTCAAAGAACTATCCGATCAAGATCTGCGCGCCGAGTTTAATCGAAGTCGCGACAACTTAGCTCGACTTGAGGAAATCAGCGGAGTTCTAAAGCCCAGAAGCTCTGATGAAGCTATAGAACTCCACATGGAAGTTGTTGGCCTGCTAAGGCGGCTGAGGAAAGCGCCTGGCTCCCCTGCTCCGCAGGCACAAAGTAAACATTGGAATGTCGCGTTCCTCCTCAAGCGCAACTTGAATGCTCCTGATGGAAGGCCACTCCATCAGTACCGGATGACCGATCAGGAATACGCCGACCTTCGGGAGCGTTTGCGTTTGTCGACGGCACGGCTGTTGCAGGAGGACGGCACGGCGGCAAGCATGTTCGTCGCATTCTGTGCCGAATGGTTCCGACGTGAGGCGACGACTCTCTTCCTCAAATGGGATTCGGTCGCTGCGGAAGTTCTTCAAGAGTTGCCAGACCACACGAAAAGGAATCTTACCAGAATCGGCATTGGATACTGGAAGCGGCATCTGATCAGATCGGAAACAAGTCGCGAATTCCTCCTTACGATTGCGCTGGAGGGCGGGATCTCTGCTCATCTCCTGGCAGACAGTGGATCGATATGGCTATCCGACTACCTTCGGACCGTGATGCGATTTGCACTCACAGGTGCCGATCGTGAGCATGTCCGCGGTTTCGCTCATGATATGTCGTGGCGGATGCCGGTGTCGTACAGACAAGATGGATTCGTGGATCTCTGTTGCGAACTCATCGTCGAGCTCCTGAAGTGGCGAAAGGTGCTTGACCAAGGGCCTTCGAACATAGATCCGGTTCGATACCTCGACGCTCACAGCCCGGACTGGAAGGAGAGCCTTCCGATCTACATGCGCGCCGAGCATGACCAGATCGCGCGGAAGCTGCTGGGCGGACTGCTGAACGAGAAGGTGGGTTCGATAACCAGCAGCGGAATCGGTGCCGAACGATATCTGTGTTTCGATGGAGTGAGATGGCAACCGGCGCTGCTTTTGAATGCCGAAGGCGAAATCCCGGCGGGACGTCTGCATGGTGTTCCACCTGCCGGAAGATGGAGGGCGAGCCCATCCGGAACTCTGGCGAATTTCCTCCCGAGTCAGATCGCGTTGTTCGAGCCTCCGGTTGAAGGAGCACATGCGTGGAGGGTTCGTCCGCTTGTATCGCTTGGGAGATTGATCGTTGGCTTTCAACTCAATGAAAGCGTGACTGCGAACCTGACGTGTGGATCCGAGGCCGTATCCATAGTTTGGCCGAATGGCACGCCCGTCACCTCCCCGATCGCGACGTTCATTCCAGTCGAGGGATCGGATACATCACAACCTGGCAAGCTGAGACTTGCAAAGACCGGTTCCGCGAGTTTGCCACCGTCCCTGCTCTACACTCTGGTACCGAAGGACTGGGAGGCAATCGCCGCAGAAGGAACAACTCTCGGTCGAACCTGGAGCGTTGGAGATGCAAATGCGCTTCATGCCGTAACCGGAACTGTCTATTTCTCAAAGCCTGGCGCATCGACGGGAGAGCGCTACCGCGTTGAGGCTGGCAAGGACGAGCGTCAGGAGAGCCTCGAACTATCGTCGGCTATGTCGACCCCGCTCCACACAGACGATGAAATCGAACTCTACGAGGGATCGGTGACGGTCAGGATCGGATCAAACGGGGGAGGCCGTCAGCCGAAAAAAGGTGAACTCCTATATCGTCGCCCCGGGGACGCATGGAAATCACTCCCCGATGGGAAGCTAGTGGACCATGGCCTTTTCGATATCTCGTGGAGAGACCCTCTTGCGGATATCCAACTGGAACGGCGGCGCATCGCGATTTTGCCCAATAACGCGAGGATCCATGGACGCATGACGAGCGCAACTGAAGGCATCGTCTCACATGAGTCACTTCCGGGGTGGAGCGTCGTCCTGCCAGAGGACGTAAGGGTAATCGAACGCGGGGATCAAGAGCAGCGGTTCTCCTTCAATGGAAAGCCAAGCTACAAGATGGTCGCGGGGCTGCGTGCGCCAAGCGGGCCATCGTTCCACATGACTATCACACTGAAGAGCCGCGACGCGGCGATCATCCTTGGCGACGGCAGAGTTGCCGGAGCTGGTCAGGAGATCGACATTACTGCGCTACGCGGCGCGATCGCAGTCTCGCCGCATAACACAACACTGACGGTCACTCCTCGGGTTTCCAGATCGAATTCCCTGCAGTTCAAGTTCGCCGACGAGTTTCCGTTGTCCGCACTGAAAAGGGTGATGGAGGAATTCATGGCCCAAATTGCGGATCAGGACGCAGTCTTGGAACTTGATTTCCTCGGCGATTCCCGAAAGCCAATCTGCCTGAAGCAGTATCGCTACCCGCGGCCAAGGCCGGTAGATGGCGCTATAGTGTTCTCGTCCGAATTCACGGAACAGCCCGTTGCACGAATGATCATGAATCCAGAGCGAGAGCATCTTCTTCGGGTAAGGTCAGACGGCGCATATGAGATCCCGGAATGGTGTACGGGTCCTTGCCTCGTATATCTGCGCGACGGTCCAGACGTCGTATCTCGTCCTCTGCTTGTTCACCTGCCACTGGGCCATGCTCCGAGAACGCCGTTGCAGTCCGCACTCGCACAGCAGGACTACGCAAAGCTTATGTCCGAGCTGCAGATAGCTGTCGATCTCCTGATGAAGGGAGAGCTCCCCATCGAAGACATCAGGTTCCTGGTCACACTCGTAGGCTCACTCAATGGTCTTCCGGCCTCGGCATTTGAGGTGCTGAAGCAAGTCGCCATCCAACCTCGTGCCCTACTCCGCTTGCTCTTCTCTGCGGCAACGGACGGCGAACGCCAAGCGATCTGGAATCTGCAGGAACAACTGCCGTTTCTGTGGCTCACCATTCCTTCCGGTGCCTGGGAGGAAGCGTTCGTTGCGACGCGTGACGCACTCGAAGCGGCTCTTTCGGCATTGCCTGAGGAGATGCGACAGGGTCTGGTCATCGAACATCTTAAATCCATGCGTGTCAGCATTCTTGCCTTGGAACCCGGGTTGGATCGAATGTTCGTGAAATTCGGCTTCCCAGAAACAGCAATGCCAGCGCTGGAGGATGTCCTGCAGAATTTCATGCGGGAACAGAGGATGTTCGACGACGACACTGTGACTCCATCCGTGCGGAGAGATCCAGTTCTCGAACAGATCCTCACTGCCCGAATAAGACTGCCGACCGCATTCCATAACTTCAGTTTCGGCGACTTTGAAGGTGTCGTAGCCCCGGTAGCGTTGGCGGCCGCGTCTCGAGGAATGCTTAAGATCACCCCGTCCAGCGACATCTTGCTGCGAAAGGCTCTTCGCGAGCACAGCAGATACGTTTCATTCGCATACGCACATCTCGTGCGCCATTTCGAGGTCACACATTGAAGCCCTTCGCCACTCTCTCCGAAATACGCCGCCGGTCTGCCGAAGCAATCATTTCCCAATCTGGCATTCGAGACACGCATCTCATCGATCATTTGCGTAAGGTCTTCACCGCTGAGACCGCGGCGGCCGGTGGCCTACTACAGCAACCAATCATAGAGGGCGCCCACCCATTCGTTCCAGCTTCAGTCAACATGGTCGGCGTTCCGTCGAAAGTTCTCCACCCCCGCTTCGTCGAGGCCATCGACGGGTTGCCGGACGGCAGTGATTATCGGTTCCCAAAATCAAGACGTCCCTTTCGGCATCAATTGGAAGCGTGGGAACACCTTTCGAAGCCTGGCAGTCCTCAATCCGTCCTAGTCACGTCAGGCACAGGTTCCGGGAAGACAGAATGCTTCCTGTTTCCGATCCTGAGTGATCTCGTATCGCAAGCGACCCCCGGCAGTGCAAGAATCGAGGGCGTGCAGGCCATAATGCTGTATCCGCTCAACGCCCTGATTGAGAGCCAGCGAGAACGCCTGTCGGCCTGGACGCGCCCATTCGGCGGCAGCATTCGCTATTGCCTGTACAATGGAGACCTGCCGAATTCGCAACCAGACAGCTTGCGGCGCGCCACACCAGAGCAGCAGATCGACCGCGAGCAACTCCGCACTAGCCCGCCGCCGGTTCTCGTAACAAACGTGACCATGCTCGAATACATGCTGGCGAGGACTGAAGACCAGCCTATCATCGAGAAATCGAGGGGCAAGCTCAAATGGATTGTTCTTGACGAGGCGCATTCGCTTGTCGGAGCCGCAGCCGCGGAAATCGCGCTTCTTCTTAGGCGGGTTCTTCTCGCATTTGATTGCAAGCCCGAGGAAGTCCACTTCGTCGCAACATCTGCGACCATCGGGTCGGGAGACGACGTCCAAAACCAGTTGAGGCGCTTCCTTGCGGATGTGGCCGGGATCGCGGATGCGAATGTCCATGTTGTCGAAGGTACAAGGCAGCTCCCGTCAAGACCTACAATAAGGGGGAAGCTTCCCCCAAGAGATCGGCTCGAGCAGTTGAATGGCGACGAGCTTTTCAACACCCTTGCTGCCGACGACGTGGCGTGGGACTTCGTTGCAAAGAAGCTGTTTGATCGTCCCCAAACGCTGTCCGAGATGGATAAGGTCGCAAAGGTGATCGGCCTTGATGCAGAAAGATTCATGACCTTCCTGGCAAACGCCAAGCGAACCAATCCGGAAACTCAAGAACCTGAAAACCTTGCGCCGATGAGGATCCACGGGTTCGAGCG
Source organism: Rhizobium leguminosarum bv. viciae USDA 2370 (assembly GCF_002008365.1). Lineage (GTDB taxonomy): Bacteria > Pseudomonadota > Alphaproteobacteria > Rhizobiales > Rhizobiaceae > Rhizobium > Rhizobium leguminosarum. The sequence goes on along the minus strand of NZ_MRDL01000036.1, from coordinate 248,141 downwards.
CGCGGTCCCAGGAATTTGGAGTTGCGTAAACCGGGATTGCAGGAACTCCCCCACTGGTTGGGGTTTCGGAGAGGTCTTTATCGATCCTCGGGATGAGTGCCCGACATGTTCCGCGCCAGTCCTTGAGATCATAAGCTGCCAGGAGTGTGGCGAAGTCGTTCTTGAAGCCCACGACGATGTCACCAACGAAAGGATTCGCTCGACACGCCGGGGTGTGGACTCGGATGAATTTGAGTTCGAAGCCCTTCGTGATCAGGATGACCCGGAAGCGGGCGACGAAGCCGAAGACCACGAGGAAACTGTCGAGCTGGCCTTTCCTGAAATCCGCAGAACCATTCTTCTTCGACCGGAGGGTGCCGTCGGCTTTAGGCCTCTGTACCTTTCGACCGAGGGCTGGCGAACACAGTCAGTAAAGGCGGCTGACACGGTCACCGTTGCCTACGACGAGAAGGCCGACTTTTGTCCTTGCTGTGGAAAGAGTTCGGCCAGGGGCGTCGACAGCCTACTCAGGCCAGTCCGGTTCGGCGCACCGTTCATGATTGCCAATGCGGCTCCTATACTTCTGGAGGGTGTGGATCCTAGTCGCATTGACAATACTGCCCCATCACAAGGTCGGCGGCTGCTATCGTTCACCGACAGTCGACAGGGCACGGCACGGATGTCGGCAAAAATGCAGGCGGAGGCCGAACGAAACTTCGTCCGTTCCTTCGTATACCATACTGCCCAGCATTCACTCTCCGCAGCTCCGCAGGTTGATACCTCCGCTCTCAAGGCGCAGATAGCGGCGTTGGAAACAGTAGTCGCTCAGAACCCGCTTCCTGAAATTCAAGACATGCTCGCTGGCAAGAAGAGGGAGCTGGCTGCAGCCGGTGCAGAGCGTGTCGATGGCCTGCCATGGAACGAGATGGTCAGCCGCCTGAGCGAGAGGGATGAGGTCGATAAGTGGGTGAAGGAGGTGTGGGCTCCCAGAGATCCAAGGTTGTTTAGCGGTAGCGCTGAACTCGCTGAATTCTTGCTTCTTCGCGAACTCGCCAGACGCCCACGGAAGGCTCTCTCGCTCGAAACGCTTGGAATGGCGCGTCTGCGTTTTCCGGCGATCGATGGTCAGCAGTCGTTACCCACGCCGTTTGCACGCCGCGGGAAGACCATCGATGACTGGAGGTCGTTCCTTTACGCGATAACTACATTCTTCATGCGGGGTAACGCGGCGGTCGCGGTTCACAAGGACCTCATGCATTGGATTACACCTAGTGCCAAGATCAAGGGGCTGCTGAGCCCAGGCGCGAAAACGCTGGGTGATCGGCGAAAACTTGCGTGGCCCGGCGTGCCACGGAACCTTGCCGTACTCTCCACGCCACAGGCCCTGTTGTTGAATGGACTCGGACTGGATATCTCCGTGCCTGAGCATCGTGCAGATATTGAAGAATGCTTCGACCAAGCGTGGCACAACCTGCTGCCTGTTTTCGGCCCTGATCCCGACCGACGGGCGCTAGATCTGCGGAACTCCTATATAGCTCCGGTTGTCGAGGGATTCTTCTGCCCTGCAACGCGCAGGATTCTCGACATGGCTCCGTTCGGTAACAGTCCATTCGCGCAAGGAACACAGCGTTCGAAGCCGAGCCCCGTCCAACGAATTCAACTCCCCCGGCACCCCATACCGTTGCTTGGCGATGTAGATCCAGTGGCGGCCCGGAGCGCGATCGGCGGATGGCTTGAACAAGCTGAAGACGTCGAGAGCCTTCGAGCATCGGGAGCCTGGAATAATATCTCGGACCGCGTTGCTCTCTTCGCAGAATATGCACGATCAGCCGAACACTCGGCACAGCAAGACAGTGCACTTCTGCGAGCGTACGAACGGAAATTCAAGGACGGGGAGGTCAATATCCTCAACTGCTCCACGACGATGGAGATGGGTGTCGATATCGGTTCAGTGTCCACCGTTATGATGACCAATGTGCCTCCGTCCGTGGCGAGCTACAAGCAACGTGTTGGTCGAGCTGGTCGACGCGGTCAGTCATTCTCCCTCGCATTCACCTTCTGCCGCGATCGTCCACTGGACAGAGAAGCCTTCGTCTCGCCAATCAGTTATCTTGATCGGAAGCTTGCTGCGCCACGCGTTGCTCTCAGCAGTCGTCCAATCGTCCAGAGGCATGTGAACGCGTTTCTTCTTCGCCGGTTCATGATTGGACGAGGTGGCGATCCGATTCGCATGACAATCGGTGCATTTCTCGGCGCGCCGGCTGGTGTAGGCGAACGGCGCCTTCTCCTAGAGCAGCGCCCGGTTGCACACTTCAAGGATTGGCTACAGGCGCCGACGACACTTGAACTCGTCGAAGCTGAATTGGAGCGGCTTGTCAGACATTCGGTGCTCGAGGGGGAGAAGGCAATGATCGACACCTGCCTTCAGACTGTGACCGATCTCGAGGAGACATTCCTGAGCGAGTGGGACGGGCTCCAGACCCTCGCTAAGGACGAAGACGTAAAGGGTGCAGGTCGGAGCAGAATGGGAATGGAGCTGCAGAGGCTCTGTGATGAGTTCTTGCTTAGCGCACTCGCAGATCGCGGGTTCCTGCCGGGGCACGGTTTCCCAACTGGCGTAGTGACTTTCCTGCCATATCGATCGAAGTCGGATCAACCCCTCGATGGGCGACGTACCACGAGACTGTCCGGCCCGCAGAGATCGCTTGATCTCGCCATCAGGGATTACGCGCCTGGCTCGGAGATTGTGCTCGACGGTTTGGTACACAAGTCCGCCGGCGTTCTGCTGAACTGGAAGCGACCAGCAACGGAAGAGAATATCCGGGATGTCCAGAGCCTGAAATTCCACTGGAACTGCAAGCGCTGCGGGTCAAGCGATTCCAATCGCAACAAACTGGTCGAATGCCCCGTATGCGCCGGGCCTGTGACAAGCAGGCAATATCTCCGTCCTGGCGGTTTCACGGTCGATGCCCGTGACAAGGTCCATGCCGAAACCGACTTGATATCTTACGTGGCTCCCGAGGAGCCTAGCGTTTCGGTACGAGCTGCTCCGTGGGTATCACTGCCGATTCCAGACCTCGGGCGTCTGCGCAGTACGCGCGAGGGCGCCGTCTATTACAGCAATCGCGGGCCGACCAAGAATGGATATGCTCTCTGCCTTCATTGCGGAAGAGCCGCGCCAGACCACCCAGTATTGGACACGGGGGATGTCGACCAGACCACTCCATCGCCTCTTGCTGGGCACGCTCCTCTCCGCTGGAAGAAGGACGAAAACGCGCTCGTTTGCGAAGGGAACAACAACGCTTGGACCGTCCGTCGGAACATGGAACTAGGCTACGAGATCACTACGGACGTGTTCGAACTGCAGCCTTCGAATCCTCTCAGCAAGGCCGCCGCCACGGCACTGGCGATAGCAATTCGCGAAGGTACGGCGAGGATCCTCGGGATAGAGGCCGACGAGATGGGCTTTGCCACAAAGATCTCCGACGGCTTCCTTGGCGGCAGAGCAGCTTCCATGCTGGTGTTTGACCGGGCGGCAGGTGGGGCAGGATTCGCCGCCTCGATCCCAGGACATCTTTCGAAGGTCTTATATGAAGCAACCGAAGTTCTCGATTGCTCGAACTCTGGCTGCACGAGTGGGTGCGCAGCTTGCGTGCTGGTTCGCGACGCGCCATTCGAATCCGGCTCCCTCGATAGGATCGGCGCCCTCCGATTTCTAAGAAATCACCTCTCGTTCGATCAGGCGCTCGATGACGGGGATCGGTACTCCAAGGACTCACTTGCTTCGACTTCCGTTCTGGATGAAGTTGAGCGAGCGCTCAGAGACGGGCAGAAGCCGAGCTTGCAGATATTCCTGCCTGCGGAAACTGATGCAGGAGAGATGGCGGCGTGGCCACTCATTTCCGTTCTGGATAGATGGCGAGTCCATGGCCACAAAATCGGCTTTGTAGTGCCGGACGAGCTTATTAAGAACTGCGACACCGCGGGTCGACTTGCTCTGTATGATCTTGGCAAGAGGTTCGCCACGGGCGCCAGACCCTTCCCTATCTGTATCGGCTCAATGCCTATCACGGGCAATGGGAGCAAGATTGGCGTTGCTGTAGGCAGCACTGGAAGCCGAACGGTGTGGGCCTCGCGGGAGGAAAAGCCATGGCTTCCAGGAGAGACCTGGGGTGTCCCGGTGGAACGGCCGATCGTAAGAGGCTCGATCGACTTCCAAAGCGAGACTAAACCGTTGGACGAAACGACACTCCTTCCGTCGCCGGATTCGAAGTACGAAACCATTACGAACGAACTCGACCGCCCCGCATCCTTGTTCGGAGCAGCGATGGCAAATCGTATCCGGGGGCTGCTTGCTCCACTCGGTATCGCGAAGGAACAGAAGGTGACGTCAATCAGGTACAGTGATCAATATGTCCGGTCGCCACTGGTTGCGAAATTATTCATCGATACCGTGGTCGCGCTGGTGAAAGGATCACCTCACACTGTCGAACTCCTTACCTCGCCTCCCGCCCCTCGTAATGGAACGCAGTATCGGGTGTTCGATGACTGGCGCGACGGCCCAGAAGCGGAGCAATCCATACAAGCTTACGCACGCGAGAAGGGCGTGAACCTGAACGTCCAATTCGCACAGATCCCGCATGCGCGGTATATGGACATCACTTTTGAAGGTGGCCTCTCAGTATCGCTCGCGTTCGATCAAGGATTTGGTGCATGGCAAGCCCCACGCAGTGGTGCGAACATCCGTCACGACTTCACGGCGGCGCTTCCTCGCCAAGCGAATGCGCTCTCGCGTCTCTCGATTCCGGTAGCGCGCAATGGACATGGGTCGACCTATGTTGTTGCATCCAGGATCAAATGAAACGCAGATGTTCCAACGTGGGGCCGGTTGGGTCGGTGAGGCACTTTTCGACAACACGTCGTTGCGTCGAAATGTGTGCCCCGATCCGACAGCAAGTCCTACGGCGTCGTGGCCAGTTTGAACCTGGTTCTTTGTCCGGCCCAGAGGCCATGCTTCTGCAACATCAGCGTTCAGTTATTTAAAGCGGAAGCCAAACAAGCCTCCGTCCTCGGTGTCCCGAAGGACCGTGGGCAACACACGTGCCTTCGCGTCGAATTCTTTCTTGAACTGAAGCTTTTCGAATTCGTCGGAATTCAGAAGGACAAGGTACTGGCCATCTATGTAGTCGGCCAGCGATGCTCCGACTTCAATGGCCGTGGCCACCTGCCGCGCATCAACACCGTCAAATAGATGGCTGTCGTGAACGAGAAGTCGTGGGCCGCCGAGACGATCCTTCGTGATTTTCGACAAGGCGTAATCGAAACAGAATATTTCCATGCTCGAGATCCCGCCGGAACGCGTGCCGTCGATAGTCATCTTGAATTCTGGGCCGCTTGGCTTCGCGGTGATTTCGAGGAGTCCCTGTCTGTCTTCCTGGTAAAGGGCTTGTCGCGCCTCGTCGGCCGCAACGACTGCCGCCCCGATGGAATCTGTGCGCGCCTCGAGGTCATGCTGCAGACGGGCCAGCAACTTGTTCTCGTGATCCTTGGCTTCAGTGCTGTCCTTCTCGAGCAGGAGTGCGTCAGCAAGCTGGTTCTCCAAGCGCGCCAGTTCGCCTTCCTTGAGAGCAAGCTGCCGTGTCGTGTCGGACAGGTCGGAGAATGCTCCCTTTCCCGCGAGGCTCGACAGGATCTCTGATCGGCGAGCCGCCACGACCGTCATCTCAGCGTTGATCTCGTCGAAGCGACGCTGCTGCTGACCAAGCTGTCCATTGAGGTGCTGGCGTCTGTTCCGTATGACGGACTCATGGAACACCTTCACCTGCTCGAAGGTCCGAAGGGCAGTCTCCGGGAGCTGGATTCCGGCCGCCTTGTAGAGGCTCGCCACCTCGCGTCCATCGTTGACCGTCTCCGCGACCAGGCTCTCCTTGATATGGTCGAGCGCGCTGCTGACGGTGACCGCTTCACGGCTGAGTTGTTCCACCCTCCCCTTGGCTGCCGAAGCCTCCGCAGCAAGTTCCTGATACTGGTCATGAACCTTGAAGTTGGTGACACGAGACCGCAATGTCTCTGCCTGTGACTTTGTGAGAGCAACCTCCGACCGCAGTGCCGATACGGTCTTCAAGCGCCCTGCTGCTCCGACCCGCGCCTGCGCGCGCTTGCGCTGGCTGGCCACCTCGGCCTTTTCGTCCCTCTGCTCCTGGAACTCTATCGCGAGCTGCCAGTCGAGGCCGAACAGATAGGAAAGGGCTACCTGCGCAGCGCTTTTGCTTTGACCAGGTTTCGCAAACCTCGTCGGCTCCTGGAAGCCTCCGTCCTCTCGACGGCGGGCGAAGTAACCGAACAGAGAGCGGAAGGATGGGGGTGTATGCTCGGCAGAGCGCGGGATGCGAAACATCTGCCTGCCAAGCCATGCGCACCAATCCTGCACGCTTGCACTCGGCACCGACATCAGATCTTGTTCGAGTTCGAGTCCATGATCCTTTCCGTCGGCAAACGCGACTTCAACGCGACGATCATTTCGAGTCGAGCGCGATACCCGGAAGCTGAGCCCGTTGACGCTCATGTCAGCGAAGAACTGGACATCCGCCAGCTCGGGGACATTGAAGAGTGAGTCCTTGGTTGGGGTGCTTCCAAGCAGGAAATGTATGATGTCGACGAGGCTGGACTTCCCACAACTGTTCCTGGACTCCGCGTCACCAGATGCGTCGTCTTTGTCTGCAAGAAGGATGTTCAGGCCCTGTTGGAAGGCTATTTCTCTGAAGGATGGGAGCGAGCTGCCGATGCGGATAATCATCCAGACACCTGCAAGAGCCGCACAAGGTTCTTGTCCAGTTCAATGGCGTTCATAGCATAGAGAAGTGTCAGCGCCAGCACGAACCAGTCGAAGGCCAGCGGCACATTTCGGCGGGCAGCCGACATCCGCTCCCAGATCTCGCTGATGGAGAGGGGATAGTCGCGGAGCTCATTCAGGATCTCACTGCCGAGGACAATGAGCGAACGTTCCGCTGGCAGGAATTTTGACGGCAGGATCATTGGTCGGTTCCGCTGGTGATCTTCTCCTTGTCCTCGAAAATCTGGCAAGATTCAAACATGGTGGCGAGCATAACGTGCCCTGCAAAGTCACGGATCATATTGGATTCAAGGGTTCGAATCTTGCCCACCATCACTTTTTGAAGCTCTTCGAGAATTCTCTCCGGCGACGTGTAGCTGAGCTTGAGTTCGGAATATCTTTCCTTGAAATACGCCGGCACGGTTTCTGCTGCTGCAGCGTCGCCGAACCTGCCGATGCAATCCCAGGCAATCGGTGCATCGGCCAACGCAAGTGTCAGACACCTGCGCCAAAGAGGCGGGATGCTGTTGTAGTCGAACTTCTCAAGGGGGACTTCCTTCGGCGGTCCGGAAGCAACAACGCCCTGGCCGGCGATCTCCATAATTCCCTTGATGATCTCGTTCAACGCGAGTGGGAGGCGCTCGAGTTTGTTGGACTGATGGACGTCGATTCCAAGCAATCGCCGGATATCATGCTTGCTGAGTTGCTTGACTTCGTCCTCGAATAACTTCGGGCCGAAGAACGCCACATCCATGCCGGACTTCGCGCCGATCTCGCGCATTTCCGCCACGGTATTGCTCACGTCCATGATTACGCCACCCACGAGATTGTGGGTAAAATACCACTTCTTCGCTTTCGGGTGCTTCACCCGGATTGTGTCGAAGTCCTTGCGGATCTTGTTGCAGACATAGGTGGAGTCGATGACGTGCCCGTTTTTCGCGCCGTAGCATTGATAGATGGTCTTCCCATCCGCGAGAAACAGACCGTCAACGCCTTCGTCGCCCTTGGGGCCATGTGCCTGAATTCTCACGAAATCCTTATGACGGCGCTCCATCACCTTGCTAAAGAAGTCCTGGAATGCATCGCCGCTCTGGCTGCGGAGTTCCTTTTCCAAGGCGATCTCAATGTACGTTTCATCATAGGCTTCGAGATAATCGTCATCCATGAAATCTTCCCCCTGCGAATCCTATGACATCTACTGATTGTAGATTGAAGAAGTCTTTCGGCGAAAGAGACCAACGGCTTCAAGCGATGGGGTGTCATCGCCAGGAGACGTCCCCGTTCGTGCGAGAGCATGACTGTCATGACACGATCAATGCGCTCGACAGGTTCGAAAAGCGCACCCGGAGCTATTCGTGCCAAAAGCCTTTCCAGCCACGCGCAATCCATGCCTTGCATTATCGCCCCGTGTGCGATTCAGGCCTGAAATGGTATCGAAAAGCCCAGTTTACGCTGTTGCCAAGCAGAGCGGACCCGGTGCAAGCTGTTGCCAAGCTCGGTGTACGTTTCGAGGAGCGGTCGATCCGGAAAGCGCAATGATTTCTATGGGTGTCAATTTAGGCTGATGCCGAGCGCTACAGTCTTTTCAAACGTTTATCGTATGTTTCCAAACCTGACTGCCATTCGCTCGACGGTCGCCGATGGATCACTCGCAGATTTGCGAGTCGACGCGTCCTGAAAAACTACTGGAATTGCACGGTCGGCCGGCAAGTCGATAACGCTCTTCAACTGAAAGTAAGGCTTCGCTACGACGTGGAGCCCGAAACAGGGAAACGAACTCAAAAAAATCTGTCGGCACGGGAACAATATGCTCCGTTGATCGTAAAACCTTCGGGTCGTGCGGAGATTCGTTACACTTCGCTATATGCGACCCACCTCAACCTTAGCCCCGCTCCATAGTGGGGCCTTTTTTGTGTCTGCGGCAGTGGTATGGGTGGCCCTCTGCACTAAGGCAGCGCCGTTGCGTTTACCTCGACGAGCGGCGTTGTGGACGGCAGACCTATCTAGCGACTCCGCCTGCGGATAAGCTCCGCAGGCGCCTCCTCCAGGCGAATTCGCGGTATCTAGCTCGGCGACGAGCATTACGAAGTTCCGACCGATTCCGGCACGTGCGACCGTCGACTTCTCCCACCCGAATAATCACATTGATGGTGTCCCCTCGGCGCTGACATCGACGAATTATCGCGAGTGAGTCGGACTTCGGTCCGATGGTAGACAGCAATCTCTCTGCTAATTTCCGTTCCGCTGAGACTGCAAAACTCAGCACGAAAAGGGTGTCTGCCCCTGATCCGGAGCACCCTTTTCAAACTCGTTTTCGGGAATCCCCCCTTAACCCTCGGCACCGACGGTTTGCGGGCGACCAACCTTCCAATTGATCATAGGGTATAGGTAATCTGTCGGGGCATCTTGCGTGCGATGGTGTTGCCAGTTCCATCGCATCTTAAGCGGGCGGTCGTCAAAGTCGAAGTCTGTGATTTCCTTCCACAGCAATTGCTCATCGATACGGCTCTGCTTGTGACTATTGTCGATGGCAGTGAGCGTGGCGGTCAGATAGGTCTACGGATCGACGGCTCGATGAGCGAAGCAATGGTCGCCCTGTTCTCCTGCCCCTCGCCTTCAAATCGAACGTAGAACGGTCGCGCGCGTGAGCAACACGTTTTCGAGCAAGATCAACCCTGGTTTGGTAACGGCTTACCCTCGTAGCGCACGCGAAAATTCCTCCTGTGAAAATCCTGCTCGAAGCAGACGAAGACGAGTTCCAGGTCATTGGCGCTGTCGCGCTTCCCAAGGAGACTGAGCGTGACAACGATAACGCCACTGTATCCGCGCGTCAGGCGGAAAGCCGCGTTGCGGATGTCAGTCCCTTCTGGATCCCTCCGGTCTTCGCGGCGCTCATAGATGACCCAGAAGCGGGCAGCATCCCAAGTCTGCCGTAGGATTTGGCTGACCTCCGCCTTGAACTCTTCGGCATGCATTGCAGGCCCCCAAGACAATGCCGTCTCGCCCGCATCGCTAACGACATTGAGGTAACCGTCATATCGGTAGGCGCCTGACAGTGACCGTTCGATCATCTCGAATGCCGTGTTTTCGCTGATTGTTGTTTTGAAGAGAATTGCCATGGAATCGCTGCGTGCCGCTGCCGATATGTCGGTGAGACGGCGACACTACTGGGTGTCGCCAGGGCGAGCAATGGTGACTTAATTGTCGGGCATCCGAGTCCGCGGCATCGTTCCGGAGATCTGCCTGCCCATACCGGAGACATAGGTAACAGAACGTCCCTAAGACATGGGTGACAACCTTGTGCCGAACGGGTTCTCGATGGTTTGCAAAGTCCTCTGCTCCAGATCGATATATCCGAGATCATAGCGCATGAAGCTGACGAGCCAAACGCCGTCATCGACCTCCTCGATGTCGAGCTCTGGCCGGCCATGACTGTGAAGATATTGATCTTCTTGCGGTACATGCAGATGCGGCCGCAATCGGTCACCAGTACGTCACGGTCGTGGAAGCGTATTTGTGCTTAGCTCCCATGAATGGGCGCAGGGGCGCGATTTCGCCTCGGGTTGGGGCCCGCATCCTCAATTCGCCGAGCTCACGCATCCGCTCGTTAGCAATTTGTTGACCATAAGCTGGCTTTACTAAGCGTGATAGATGCGGAGGTTCCCGCACGTCGTCGAGTGTTTGGTGTGGGCGGGTTTGTTCGTGTTGAAGTATCCAGTGCAAGGATTGTCGGGCGGGGCCTTGGGCGGAATTGCCATGCTCCTGTCGCGTGCGGAACGCTTCGTCGCGCAGACCATTCTGCCGGCTCTGTTCGCGCTGCCGGCACTTGTCGGTTCTGCATCATTTGCCTCGGCGGAAGATCGGGCCCTGAAGCTGTTCTTTACCCATACGGGCGAGAGGGCCACGATTACCTACAAGCGGGACGGAAAGTTCGATCCCAAGGGCCTCGCCCAGATCAATAGGTTTCTGCGCGACTGGCGAAGGAACGAGCCGACCCGGATGGATCCCCGGCTGCTCGACCTGGTCTGGGAGGTGTACAAGCGCAGCGGCGGCAAGGACTACATCCACATCGTCTCCGCCTATCGTTCGCCCACCACCAACAACATGCTCCGCAACCGTTCGCGCAGCACCGGCGTCGCCAAGAAGAGCCAGCACATGCTGGGTAAGGCGATGGACTTCTACGTTCCCGGCGTGAAGCTTTCGACGCTGCGTGCGCTTGCGATGCAGATGCAGGTTGGCGGTGTCGGATATTATCCGACCTCGGGATCGCCCTTCGTCCATCTCGACGTCGGCAATGTCAGGGCCTGGCCCCGCATGTCCCGGCAGGAACTCGCTCGACTATTCCCGAGTGGGCAGACGATGCATCTGCCTGCCGATGGCCGGCCGCTGCCGGGGTACAATCAGGCGATTGCGAACTACAAGAAGCGCGTCGGCCCCACCTCGATCCAGATCGCCAGCACCGCTGGAGACGACGAAGACGCAGGAGCCTCGACCAGGCCGAGCGGCGACACTCGAGATAACAACCTCGTGACGGCGCTTCTGCCCGCACCCCGAAGCCGGGCATTGAATGCGCTGGCGCTGCAGACCGGCGCGGTCGAGCGGAATGACAAGCGGTCCGCTTCGGACCTTGCATCTTTGCCGATTCCGATACCGGCGATGCGCCCGCCTGCCCTCGAGCGCGACTCTGATATGGATGACAAACTGGAGACTGCGTCGATCGGCCCAATTGATGTGCTTCCGGACAGGCCGGCGCCTGCATTGCCGGGCTACGCGCGCTTCGAACCTCTCCGTGTTGCACACCAGGCCTCCAGGCAGGGCGCTGATATGATCGCCTCCCTGCCGATGACCGCTTCCTGGGAAGAAGCAAATTTCTTTGGATCGACGTCCGACGCGGCGCTGATGAAATGGGCGCTGCATTCTCCCGGCGACGTGATGGGATTGAGCGCGCCTCGCGTTTCCCCCCGCGCGGTTCATCGTGAGGTCAATGCCGCGACGTCCGGTGAGGACATCATTCCGCTCGCCGCCACAGACATGTTCGATGCGAGCCGGTTTGCGTCGCCTCCGGAGGGCTGACCTATCATCAAGGCTTGATGCGCAGCACCTCTTACGACATGCGACTTCGGCGCGGTATCCGCTTAATGTCCCGGAGCGGTCTCTATGGGGTAGTGAGCATCCTCCCACGCGGGAAAGCCACCGGCAAAGTGGTAGACATTCTTAAACCCCCATACCAAGGCTTTGGCCGATGCGTAGGCGGAATCGCCGCAATATTTGCCATGGCATGAGAAGATCACTTCCTCCTCCCTGCTCACGGCCTTCGACAGCGTGTCCCTTGCCAAAACCTCCACGACCGATAGGTTGATGGCTCCCGGCGCATGCCCGCGACCAAAGCTCAGAGCGGTGCGCACATCGACGAGCTTGACGCCGCGGTCGTGCAGCCGCTTGGCCGTCGGGGCGTCTATTTCAGTGGCTCCCTTGATATTGTATTCCCCGTTGCTTTTGCCGATCAGGCGAGCGTATTCGTCATAGGAAATATCTGTGCCCGCTCCCTCCGGCACGCCGGCTTTGCGCAAGCCCTCCTTCAGGCGCTCGCGATAGGTCGAATCGTAGTTGAAAATGTCGCCGTACCAGTACCATCCCAGTTCCTGCACCGTCAGCGGCGAGTAGCCGGCGGGAACCGCGAGCGCGTTGTATTTTTCGATGTTTTCCTGAACGCCGTCCGTCCGCCCGAGGTGGCCGAAGCTCGACACCAGCGTGGCGTAGTCTTCACTGACGTCTGATTGCCTGATCACCAGCAGTTCGAGGTTCTTCACCGCCTCCTCATATTTCTCCTGGTGGAACTGTGAAATCGCAAGAACCCTGAGATAGCTCGGCGGATATTGCGGGTCGACACGCATAGCCCGTTGCACTTCGCGTTCGGCTTCCGGAGCCTGGCCCGTTGCGTTCAAAATGCGTGCCTTGCTGAGGTGATTTTCGGGATCATTGGAATCGAGTTCCATGGCACGACTGATTTTGGCAAAGGCGTCAGCATACCGGCCCTGCCTTGCCAGCACCTCAGCGGAGATCGCATAGGCAAGCGAATTGGGCTTTCGAATCGCAAGAGCCAGGTGCCGATCCACACGTTCCATCGCCCTCTCGAAGCCAAGGTTGGCGGCCTCCCAATTGGAAACGGCAATCCGCCAATTCGCCGAAGCGAGCGCCGCATGAGCGCGGCTGTAATCGGGGTCGAGCTCGATCGCCCTTTCGAAAAAGGGAATTGCCTTGAGCGTTTCATTCTCGCTGTCGTGGCGCAGGTGATCCCAGCCTTGCAGCAAAGCGTCGTAAGCCTGCGGGCTATTCGTCTCCGCCTGCTCGGACTGAGATCGCTCCGCCATTGTGAACTTGACGGTGAGCGCAGACACGATCTCGCCGATGACCTTATCCTGAAGCGTAAAAATCTCGTTCATCGCGCCGTCATAGCGGTCAGCCCATAGATGATGGCCGCCGAGCGCGTCTATGAGCTGTGCGTTGATGCGGACCTGGTTGCCCTGGCGGCGCACGCTGCCTTCAAGGATATAACGGACCCCGAGTTCCTCGGCCACCTGCTGAACTTTGATGGGCTTGCCCTTGTAGGCGAAGGTGGAGTTTCGAGCGATAACAAAGATGCTGGACAGCTTCGAAAGGTCTGTGATCAGATCTTCCGTCATGCCGTCGGCGAAATAGGCCTGTTCCGGATCGGAACTGAGGTTGTCGAAGGGCAGGACGGCAATTGACGGCTTGTCAGGCAGCGGGAGTGCCATGCGTGCGATCGATGCCGTTTCCGCACTGGTCGTCCATGGACCCAGCCATATCGCGACGAAGGCAGCCACCAGCACCAGAGCCACCGCCGCGAGCGGTCCCCAACTGCGAAGACGCTGGATTTTGAACTGCCAGCGAGGAACGTTTCCATCGAACAGCACGCGATAGGTGCGTACGGGGCGCGCGATGTTTTTGACATGCTGCTCGCCAATAAATTCAAGCGGCAGTTCGAGCTTGCCTTGCAAATGATCGAAAGCAGTGCCGGATACAAAAAGCCCTCCGGACTCACATATCTGCTCCAGGCGAGCAGCGACGTTGACCCCATCGCCCAGCAAATCATCGCCCTCCACGACGACGTCGCCCAGGTTGACGCCCATGCGGAAGAGAAGCCGGTGTTGGGGCAGGATATCCACTTGCCGTGCTGCAACCTGCCTTTGCAGGGCAACCGCACATAAGACAGCATCCACGACGGAGCCAAATTCCACGATCGCGCCATCGCCCATGAGCTTCACTGTGCGTCCGTGATATTCCGCGAGCAGTGGGTCGAACACTTCGGAGCGCAATGCCCTCATCGCGGCCAGCGTACCGGCCTCGTCATCCTCGATAAGTCTTGAATAACCAACGATATCGACGGCGAGAATAGCAACCAGCCGCCGCTCGGCATGATCGTCTCCCATGGTCATCCTCTCCAGCGAGGTGACGAAAGCCACGCTTAGCGGATCCTTCGGTCGACGGGAACACTCCTCCGGCCTCCGCTATTCTACTCCCGTTTCCTTCTCCAGACGAATGAACTCTTTCGAAATATGGCTTATCCGGTTCGCGCTGGTCATATCACCGCCTGCGCGACAAGCATGTCGACGTGTACGCCAATGAGTTCGTATTTAAGGCGCGCGGGCGCCGTCGTTGGGACGGTCGAACTACGAAGCCCCCCGTTTCCGCGCACCCGAAACTCAGACCAAAGTCCGACCTACCCCGGACTTCGTGCCCATACAAAACCCTCGATCACTGTAATAACAATAATATATTCTCAAGTAACGAAGCGAGACGATGTGAGAAACTGCGTTGACTTCATTGGATCGCATTTACCTGACGACTTCTACTTGGAAAAAGATACCCAGAAACTGGTTGTTGTTGACAATCTTTGCACCGGACCTTTCGAAAATATAACACACATTCGGATGCCCGTTTCCACAGGCAACCTCATCTCCCTGGATCCGGAACTCGTTGGAGAGGTTCTCGATACCATGCCGATTCCTTCGATCGAACCGTTGATGGTGGCGGCCGTCTCATGGCACGGATGGTCGAGATTGGGCGGGCAACGATCACCTGTAACATCCGGCCCGGCGCGGCCGACCGTTATCGAGCGCAGCATCGGCAGCGACACACGTCGCCTTAAAGTAGGTAGATTTAACGATTAACATTAATACGCGAGTATTTCTTAGAACTTTTCTAAGTAATTGTCATGCATTACAGGCAATGCTAATAGACAAGCAGCTTAATCTCAAGTCACGAGGCGCAAAGCAATGAAGAGCGTATTGATTTCTGGCGGGGCTGGCTTCATCGGATCCCACATGTGTGATCGACTTTTGCTGAGGACGGACATTCAGAAGCTGGTCGTTGTTGACAACCTCTGGACCGGGCTTTTCGAAAATATCGCCCACATCCGGGACCCCCGTTTCCACTTCGTGAAATCCGACGTCGAGACACTGCAGACCTCGGATAAATTCGACGAAATCTATCACCTTGCATCCCCCGCATCGCCGCCATGGTACATGAAGGAGCCGAAGAGAACGATCTCGGCCAATCTTCTCGGCGCATTCCGGTTGCTCGACTTGCTGAAGAAGGGCGGACGTTTCGGTTTCACCTCTTCTTCCGAAGTCTATGGCGATCCTCTGGTGTCGCCGCAGCCGGAATCCTACAAGGGTCAGGTCGACTGCACCGGACCGCGCTCATCCTACGACGAGAGCAAAAGGTGCACGGAGTCGCTGCTGTTCGAGATGCAGCGTACCCAAGGGCTCGACGTCAAGATCGTTCGCCCCTTCAATATCTATGGACCCCGGACACGTTCCGACGATGGTCGCGCGGTCTCCAACTTCATCACTCAGGCGCTTTCGGGTCGCCCGATTACCGTGTTCGGCGACGGCCTTCAGTCACGCAGCTGGGGTTATGTCGATGACGTTGTCGATGGTTTCGCGCGATATTTCTGGATAAATGAAACCGACTATAAGGGGCCTCTGAACGTCGGCAATGATCGCGAGATTTCGGTTCTCGAGGTCGCCCAATATGTCTCCAAACTCGTTGGTGGCGTGCCGATCGTCTTCGAGCCGTCACCGCCGCAGGACCCCACGAACAGACGGCCGGACCTGACCAACGCGCACTATGTCATGCCCGAGTGGTCGTGCAAAATCACCTACGAACAGGGCGTGGCGATGACGCTCAATTGGTTCAGGGAACAAATGAAGGCGCACGCGGCCGAATAAACCACGATGACTTTCGAGGCTCGCGTCCTGGATGCAGTTGGCGTATGTTCACGGTGCGATTGAGAGAGTAATGATGCGAGAACCAATTCCGTCCGATCTGAAGGATATAAGTTTTCCCATACCGATTCACTATCTTGATCTCGCCACCTCTCACCTCGCCGTTGCGCCCCCGGTCTCCGATGGGCTCGTGGTCTTTCTGTCGGATGGTCTTCCCGTAGGACAAGCCTATATCGAAAGGCCCGAGACGGCGGCGGCACTCGCTGAGCGTGTCGTGCGGCCCGAGACGCTCGAGCATGCGCGTCAAGTCGCGCAAACCCCTGTGGGCAACCGCGACGTCAGCATTCTGATTTGCACGAAGGACCGGCCAGAGGAACTACGCCGTTGCCTGGCCTCGATCCCCAAACAGTCTCTCAGCCCCGTCGAGATCATCGTGGTGGATAATGCCTCTGCAGGCGAGGCAACGCGTCGCGTGGTAGAGGAATCGGGCGCAACCTATGTCCGTGAAGATCGGGTCGGGCTGGATTATGCGCGCAATGCGGCGGTTCGTGCGGCGAGAACCGAATTCGTCGCTTTTACGGACGATGACGTCGTCCTCCATGAGCGGTGGCTGGAGAACCTGATGAAGGGGTTCGATCTGCCTGAGATCGCCTGCGTCACCGGGTTGGTCCTTCCCGGAGAACTTGCAACGCCGGCGCAGTTTATCTTCGAAAAGCATTGGAGTTTCGGCCGGGGCTATCTGCGGCAGGATTTCAACCAGGACTTCTATACCAGGGATACACGTTACGGCGCCCCGGTCTGGACGATAGGAGCCGGCGCAAGTCAGGCCATCCGCCGCAAGGTCTTCGACGAGATCGGCCTGTTCGATGTCCGCCTGGACATGGGCGCTGCCGGATGCTCAGGCGATTCCGAATACTGGAACCGGCTGCTCCATCATGGCCATGTCTGCCGCTACGAGCCAACGGCGGTCGCCTGGCACTTTCATCGCAAGGACATGAAGGGGCTTGCCAAACAGATCTACCAATATATGAGTGGCCATGTCGCAGCCCTGCTGGTCCAATATCAGAACACCGGAAATAACGCCAATCTGCGGCGCATCCTGCTCTCGTTTCCGAAATATTACGCCGGAAGGATCCGAAGACGGCTTCGCAAAGGCACGACGTCGCACGATGTCTTCCTGAAGCAGGAGATGCTCGGAAGCGTAAATGGCGCTCTCTACGTTCTGCGGCGATGGAAGAGGCCCGCATGGTGATCGCCGCAACGCCTGACGTTTCATTCCTCATCCCCGCCTATAACGCAGCCGATACGCTTGCCGAATGTCTTGCCAGCCTGCAGCAGCAGTCGCGATCGAACTGGCAGGCCGTCGTGGTCGATGACGGTTCGACCGACCGCACCTGGGAGGTTCTCGAGAGCATCGCAAACACGGACAGCCGCATTCTCCCCGCCCGTCAGCCGAATGCGGGTGCGGCCGCCGCGCGAAACCATGCCGCAAGACTGGCAGCCGCGCCCCTGCTCTGCATGCTGGATGCCGACGACTGGCTGGATCCGACCTTCATCGAAAACATGCAGCCAGTGGCGGAGAATTCATCTCCAGCAGCCATCGCCTATTGCGCCTTCCGCCGCGTCGCCCCGGACGGCAGGCTTATGCAGGTAGAACAACCTCCCATCTTGACGGGAGACGTCGCCAAGCGTGAGTTCTCCTCTTTTTGTGCACTCGCCATCCATACGGTTGTCTTTCCCAGAAGCCTTTTTGAGCTGGTTGGAGGCATGGATGAGACCTTGCAGACCTGCGAGGATTGGGATCTCTGGCTTCGCATGGCCTTTTCCGGCGCCGAATTTCGTCGCGTCGACCAATGCCTCGCTTTCTATCGCATGAAGGCGGACTCGCTCTCCGGCGATCCGACCAAAATGGTGCGTGACGCCATTCGCGTGACATCGAAGGCGCAAGCGCTGCAGACGCAGCAAGGCTTGTCGGCCGAGGGGCCGGAGACAGGCTGGATCACACCCCCGGTCAGCCAACTGCGCATGCTAGCCTGGGTCGTCGCGGCCAAGCTCGACCCGACTTTGGATGTTGCAGCCCTTGCAGCGCTTCTGCCTGAGATGCCGGACGCCGCGGGCTACGAAAACTTTCTTGCCGGGGTAATCCTGCATGGCCTGCAGACCGGGCTCTCTACGGATCGCGCCGACGATCTCATTGATGTGCTCGACAAATGGCGGCCGACGTTCCTTTTGCTCATCCAGCTGATTCAGGAACATTCCTTACCCGGCACTGGGCGCAAGATCATTGAGGCCGCCTCTTGGCACATATCCGCCGCAAACCCTTTGCGGTCATTCACGCTTGGCAATGTCCAGGTGGTCAGTGCCGCGCTCGAAACGCTTTCGCGGATCCCCAAGGCCGAGCCAGCCGACACGCTCATCATGCACGCCTTGTCCGGCGGACAACATGTCAGCTCCTTTGTCGGGCCATTCTGGGGCGATCTTTCGATCCGGGCACAGATCAGGCTGATCATGCATGAGATGCAGGCAGAAGAACATCTGCAGACGCCGCCCACCCTCGTCTATATGAGTTCGTGGACAAGGGAGGCATTGCGCGGCTACAGAGCCTTCGGCGGGCTGATCATCCGGAATGGCCAGCGGCGAGGACGTCTCGACCGAATTTTGGTGCGTATCGGACGCAACGCTCTTCTTGCCTGCGCGCCAAGCGACAGAGAAGACAACGACGCCCGATTGTCCGACATCCAGCAAAATCTCCAACGCGGTCTGGCTCCACGGTTCCGAAATCCCACTCGGCTGCGGCCCTACGAAAAAAAGGGGGCTGCCCCGGTTCAGTCGGAAGAAGAGTACTGGGAGCATATCTTTGAACGCCCGGATCCATGGAATTACGTCTCCGTCTACGAGCAGGTTAAATATGCGCAGACGTTGAGCCTGATCCCGGAAGGGATCGAGAAGGCCCTCGAGCTCGCCTGCGCCGAGGGGATCTTTACCGAGAAGCTGGCGCAAAAGGTCGGCCAGCTGACGGCCACGGATATTTCCCAGCGGGCAATCGACCGGGCTGTCGAGCGCTGCCGCGACCATCGCAACGTCGAGCTTCGCGTGCTTGACTTCGTCAAGAGCGACGTTCCGCCCGAACAGGACCTCCTCGTCTGCTCCGAAGTCCTTTACTACATGAAAGACGAGGAGATGCTTGCGGCGGTCTGTCAGAAGATGGCCGCAGCGGTGAAGCCGAACGGCTACCTGATCACTGCCCACGCACATATCCGCCGGGACGAACCCAACCGGACCGGCTTCGATTGGGACAATCCTTTCGGTGTCGGGACGATCAAACAGCTGTTAGCCGCACAAGCTGATCTGGCCTTGGAAGAGACGATCGAAACCGAACTTTACGCCATCCACCGGTTTAGGAAAGGTCCGGTGGCAGATCCTGTCCTGCGGGTCGAGCGGCATGGAACTCCGCTGGACGCGGATGTGGCAAAGCACATCATCTGGGGCCCGGCGGGTACTGAGCGTGGGGCGGCATGGACGACGGAGGTCACGACCTCGGTTCCCATCCTTATGTATCACAGGATCGCAGAGGAAGGACCGGCGGCACTCCAGCGCTTCCGCACGCCGCCGGAGATCTTCCGCAAGCAGATGCAGTTCCTTCGGCGACAGGGTTATTACACGGTGACGGCGCAGACCCTGGCGGGGCTTCTGCGCAGCGGCAAGCCGATCCAGGGCCGGCCCGTCATGCTGACTTTCGACGATGCCTACTCGGATTTCCTGGAGGAGGCCTTCCCGATCCTTGCCGAGAATGATTTCAGCGCTGACGTATTCGTCGTGACCGATAAAGTCGGCGGTCGGTCAGATTGGGATGCTGCCTATGGAGAGCCTGCACCGCTGATGTCGTGGTCGCATATTCAGGAGTTGCACCAGAAGGGCATCAGCTTCGGCTCCCACCTCGCATCCCACACACCAGCCAGTGCGATGGACAACGAAGCCCTGCTGGACGAAGCCATGCGATCGCGCAATGCGCTGCAAAGCCGGCTGGGCAGCTCCGCAGAATCGATCGCACTTCCCTATGGCGGGACAGACTTCAGGGTCCCGGGCATTCTGGCGCTTGCCGGCTACGGGATCGGCTTCACGACACGACCGGCAAAAGCCACATTTTCCGATAATCTCTTCGGTCTGCCACGCCTCGAAGTCCGCGGCGATCGTCCTCTTGAAGCGTTCCCTGAACTGATGGGCCTGCCGGGAGCTTATATCGGATGACTATACCATGACTGGCGTTGCGGCCCCTCTCATCACCGTCGTCATACCGGCTTACAACGCCGAAAAGACGCTTGCCGAAACATTGCAAAGCGTCTCCAGCCAGTCCTATGACAAGCTCGAAATCCTTGTGGTCGACGACGGATCGCGGGACCGTACCTTCGATCTTGCTCGCGACTACAGCCTGACCGATCACCGTGTCCGTGTTCTCCGCCAGGAGAATGGCGGCGTTGCCCGCGCGCGCAACCACGGCATCGAGGACGCGCGCGGCCTTTATATAGCCCCCGTCGATGCCGATGATTTATGGCACCCTCGCAAAATCGAACTCCAGCTCGAGGCGCTAGGGAAATTTCCGGACGGACGCGGAGTCGCTTACAATTGGTATGCGGCGATCGACGAGAACGGCATCATTTTCGGTCATTCGCGACCAGTCCTGCATCAAGGGACTATCTTCGAACCGCTGTTGCGGGAAAATTTCATCGGCAATGGCAGCACACCCTTGATGCCGCGGGCGGACATTCTTCGCTGCGGCGGCTATGACGCCAGCCTGCGCGACAACGGCGCCGAGGGATGTGAGGATCTGAAACTTTATCTGTCCTTGGCCGAAACCTTGCCCTTCGTGTTGGTTCCCGATTTCCTGACCGGTTATCGCTTTACCAAGGGAAATATGTCCAGCAACGCCTACAGGATGCTGAAATCCCACGCCCTGGTCATGGCCCCGATCATCACGCGCTATCCGCAGTTTACGCGCGACATCCAGACAGCCGAGTTCAACACCGCACGCTGGTATTTCAAAAAGGCGTTTCTGGGCAATGACTTTGCCCAGGTCAAACAGCTGGCGCCGATGATGGTCAGAAAATATTCCTCGCGCCTCGTCGTCCATGGAGTACAGCAGGGCTGGCGCCAAGCAAAACGCGTCCTGCGGACGGCAAAGCGCGCCCTCGGCAAGTCTTCGGCGCGGCCGAAAATCCGCCTTGGGAGCGCCCCCCTGCCGCAACCAGGAACAGCATTCAGCGATCGTTTCGCGGCCACGCCTGCCAGGGAGACAATAAGCCTGACCTCTTCGCGGATGGTCGACAATGAATAGGTTTCGAAAGCCACCTTCCGCTATGCCCGCAAGAGCCTACAACCTGGTCGTTGCATCTCGGTTTCGCGAGCTTCGGCAACTCGTACCGGCGCTGCGGCTCAAGATGACGGTGATGATCATCCTGGGAATTCTCACAGGGTTCTCGGAAATGGTCGGCATCACCTTTCTGGTCAGCCTCGTCTTTCTTCTCGGGCAGCAAGGTCCCGTTTCCGGCTCCGCCGTCGCATGGCTTCCAGCGATTTTCGGCGGCATCGACCTCAGTCTTTCGAAGCCTGTCCTGATCGGCATCCTCATCGGCTCCATCCTGTTCCGGATTTTATTGGGATGCGCCAATTCGCTGATTGCAAGCGCAGTGAACCACCGAATTAGCGACCGCATGCGAGACCGCCTCTACGCCAAGGTCTTGACCATACCCTTCCAGCGCTTTCAAGACTATGAGCGCAGCGACCTGATCAACGTCATCGCGACCGAATCCTATGCGGTGTCGTCGGCGCATGCCAGCCTGGTACGTCTGGGGGTGAATTTCGGGACGATTGTGATTTTCGGCGTCGGCATGCTGGTCATGGCCTGGCCGATCGCGTTGCTGGCTCTCGCCTTCGGCTTCATCCATAATTTTGTATTGGGTTTCTTTGCCGGTGCCTACCGCCGTCTCGGTGCCTCTGCACTGGCTGCGGTGGAAGCCTTGACACAGTTGAGCTGGACAACGCTGCAGACTTTGAAGGCCGTCAAAAGCTTCGGCATGGAAAAGCGCCATCAACAACTCTTCGAGGCGCTTTCCAACGACGTCGGCCAGACCTGGCGCCGGTCGGATGGGATGGGAGCGATAACCTCGCTTCTCAGCGAAATGCTGACCTTCGGGGTCATCCTGACGATCATTCTGTCCTCCGAATTCCTGCCGGTCGATTTCAAGGCGGCGCTCTCGGCCACGATCCTTCTCTACAGGCTTCAGCCGCATATCAAGGGATTTGATTCCCAGATTCTCAGCCTTTACGAGATGGAAGCGTCCCTGCAAAACGTCCTGGCCCTGCTTGCAGAGAAGGATGACATCAAGCAGGCATCGCGAGGGGAGAAGGTAAGCCGCCTGGCGGAGGCGATTGTCTTCCACAACGTCTCGTTCGCCTATGAGCGATCGAACGCCCCGGCGGTTGACGACCTCAGCTTCGCAATCAGAGCAGGCGAGACGACGGCTCTGACGGGGCCGAGTGGCTCCGGCAAAACCACCATCCTCAACATGATTCTCGATCTCAACCCGCCGACCCGGGGCCTGATCACGGTCGACGGCAGGGATCTGACAACCATCGACCGGTCCAGCTGGCTGCAACTGCTCTCCGTGTCGGGCCAGGATGTTGAACTGATGGAAG
Organism: Rhizobium leguminosarum bv. viciae USDA 2370; assembly: GCF_002008365.1. GTDB lineage: Bacteria > Pseudomonadota > Alphaproteobacteria > Rhizobiales > Rhizobiaceae > Rhizobium > Rhizobium leguminosarum. The sequence goes on along the minus strand of NZ_MRDL01000036.1, from coordinate 225,386 downwards.
GCACGGTCCTCGACAACATCCGGTTTCGTCGCGATATCTCGGAGCAGGATATCCGCTGGGCGGCCGATGTGGCCTGCGCAACGGAATTCATCAAAGATCTGCCGTATGGCTTTGATGAATGGCTGGGCGACGAGGCGATCCGGCTTTCGGGCGGACAAAGGCAGCGCATAGGTCTGGCGCGTGCGCTCGCCGGCCGGCCTCAGATCCTGCTGCTGGACGAAGCAACAAGCGCACTCGACGAAGAGACCGAGATGCGGGTGTTTTCGGCAATGAAAGAAGACGCCGGCAGAACGCTGATCGTCGTTAGCCATCGGCCCGCTGTGGCCAGGCTGATGAAGAACCGGATCGATCTCCGCCCCCCCACCCCCACATCCAAGCTCGGGTGACAGCCATGGAGATGCCAACCACATCCCGCATTCAAGTGGCCGTTATTATCCCTGCTTATAACGCCAGCCGCTACCTTGCCCACACGCTCCAGTCGGTCAGCAACCAGACCCACAAGGCGCTGGAGATCGTCATCATCGACGACGGTTCGACGGACGACACGGTCTCGATCTGTCGCCGTTTCGCCGCGGGCGACCCAAGGATCCGGATTCTGTCGACCGAAAACCGTGGCGTCGCTGCGGCTCGCAATAGCGGAATAAAAGCATCGAAATCCGCCTATATCGCCTTCCTCGATGCGGACGACATATGGCATCCGACCTATGTCGAAAGAATGCTTGCGGCGCTCCATCCCCTGCCGGACGCCTGGGGCGCGGTGTATGCCCTTCACCGCTTCATCGATACCGAAGGATATTGCACGAGATCCGGTTCGTCGCTGAACGCCCGGGACAGCATTCTCAACCGTCATCTCGTATTCCGCTTCGTCGGCAATGGCAGCGGCTTCATGGTTCGCCGCGCTGTCGTCGACAAGATCGGCGGCTACGATTCAAGCTATGCCAGAAAGGGGATTGGAGGATGCGAGGATTTCGATTTCGAACTCCGCACCGCTGAACATTTCAAGATCGAGACGGTGCCGTTGGGTCTGGTGGGCTATCGCTCGCATTCCGCAGCCATGTCTTCAGACAGGTCGCGGATGGCGCGATCGCTTCTGGCGGTGACCGAGCGATGTATCGCTCGCAATCCCCAGCTTCCGGCTTTTGTCGTCAGCTGCGCCCGCGCGTCGGCGCATCTTTATGCATTTTCAAAATTTGCCGCTCTGAAAGATTGGCCCAGCGCTGCGACCTCGCTCAAACACATTTATCATCATAGCCCTATGGTCGCCTCCGGCGTCCTCGCCAGATTGATCTTTACAAAATCTGACAGAGCCGCACGCAGGGCGTTGTCGAAAATCTGGCCAGCGAGGGAGCAAAAGCAAAAGAATCTGAGGAAATTCGAAGAGATAGACCCGCTTCTGCCCTTGGTCGGCGGTTGGTCTCGCTTCAGAACGAAGACATTGCTCAGCCGCTTATCCGAGATCGATCGGTCTGACGAATGCGCTGCGGCGACCTCATTGCAGGAGGCTTGAATCTGTCGGCTGAACGGCTGTCGACGGCGTTTTCCGCTCGGCCGCTATTGTCGCGCCGAAGAGATCGAGCGCCGTCAAACATCCAAAGGTTTGACACCCCTTCCTTTCCATCAGCCTGGTGACTATCTCACTATTTTGTACTATGAAATTTTATATTGATGTAGAATAGTAATTGCTAAAAAAGAGAGTAATCTAAAGAAAAAAAGAACTACCCCAATAATGATCTTCGACAACGTCGAATTTAACTGAAATCATACCTACGTACAGTGCAGGCATTCCGACTGAATTTCAATCGTCTTATAATTGATGTTTAAATACAACCATTATCTGAAAACAATAAATTTACCTTTTGATAAATTTTATTTCTTCTACTCAATTATCGTTATTGGTTTTATTAGCTCCTTCATTTCACGAGAATCGGCGTTTAGCTTTCGGAGAAATCTCCCGAAAGTTATTTCCCTCCCCCGGTTCTCAACGGTCCGACAACCTGCCGGCACACTGGTGATGTTGTTACGGCCGATGGTCCAATAATCCTGGGCTGGCCGGGCGTGAAAAAGTTGCCGATGCAATTCAACACCGCAGCACGAAACATTAACAACCTGATAAATAAAGTTATTATATAATTCAATACGATCTGGACTGGCCGATTCAGCCAACAGCATTCGGTCTGCCATATCAAGCGTCGGCATATGAGCCTGTCCTTGCGGCGTCAGAAATTCCTATCCTCTTGGCGAGATATGCTTGGGCAAAGTTGGACAGTCGTGATTCAATACATCGGAGGCCCCGACATGTCCCGACCTGTGTCGAAATGGTCGCACCTCGCCAGCGAATTAACCCTTCATAAAGCATTTGCTTGCTCAACTTATAATTTGTGTCATGGTCACTGTAAGTAGCGAGGGAGCCGACCTGATGAGTGATATGGCATCGCAGATTCCGGAATTTGGTTACGATGAGCGCGTGATGATCTGCCGGAAGCAGATCGAAAAGGCGGTCTATCAGTTCATTACAAATACGAAGGTCGAGGGATGCGATCCGGCGGAAGTCGCCATGGCCATCGCAGACATTGCCGACGATTACATTTTGCTGCTGGCCCAGAAGCGCAATTTGACCCATTGAGGTCAATGGATCGGCCGCCGATCGTCCGCACGATGTGTGAGACCCAAAATCGCCGCCGCTTCCGCGTGCGCCCGGCCCAGAACGAGGCGGGCTTCTCCCAACCTACAATTGGCGCCAGCTCACAGATGGATTTCGATTGACCGCTCACTTGCACAGCAACACATGCATAACCCCGAAAATCGATGCCGATTTTCGGGGTTATGCATGTGTTTGAAGTGGTAGTGCGTTCCCAGCGCGTCCGGTCGGACGCATGCCGGCCTAATGGCTTCTCACGCTCACTTGCGGAACCGGGGAGCTCAATTCGGCCAATTCCTTGGTCAAGCCCTCCCCGACCTCCTGCTTCACCGCCTCAAGCGCAAGGTCGAGGCAATTGGTCGCAAACGGCAGTTTGACATCCTGAGAGACCTGTCGCGCATAGGCGATCATCCGCGCCAATGCGACGAGTTCTTCCAGTCCGTCTTCTGCCCCTTGGTCTGCTTTTATCTTGACAACCGATGTCACGCCCATGCCCCATTTCTCCAATGAATTGAAGGAATGATACGCCTGTGGACGTGATCCAGCCCGTGAAAAAAGCGTGACACAACCCTCGGTGACAAATGCCGACTTCAATTCACAATGCAGGGCGCGTGGGGAATGCGGTTTTGTGCAGTTTCCACGGCAAATCTGCATTCGAGCGAATGTCGCGGGCGTCCTGCACGGCTTTCAACAATTCCAAGGCATCGCTGCGTTTTTGATCGACGGCATTCGACAAAAGTGCCGCCAGCAGCCGCGGACGATCCGGCTCGGCCAGCCCTGCACATTGCTCGACGACCGCCCGCCACGTTCGCTTCTTGAAGAATATCACGCTTGCGGCATCTTCGAGCTCTTGACGCAACCCACTGGCCAGCTGCCCGCTATCCTGCATCACATCGAGCGTTGCGCTGACATTGACAAGCGGAACCGTCAGCGGCTTGCTGCCCAGCGCGCTCGGCGCGTGAGTGAGTGCGACGGCGGCATCGTCGACCAGCCGGCCGGTGCGATAGTCTTCGAAAATGCGGCCGATCCCGATCATGCCGAACGAATGGCATTCGGCAGCGCGCAGCGCGCCCATGCTTGCCGCCCCGAGAACCGCGACGCCCAGCGAAAGAGCACGGAGAATTTCCTTGTGCCAGACCGGTGCGGCATATTCGAAGCCGCCGTCGATCAGGCCGATGACATTGGCGCCCTGTTCCACCGCAGCCAAGACATCGCCCTGCGTCGCAGGCGGCAGGACGCCTATGCCCTCGCCGGCAAGCGACGCCGCATCGGGAAGACTGGGCCCTGCGAAAATGATCTTCAAAACCCTATTGCCCTGGCAAGCGCCCTCGTTCCGAACCGCCGGGCGCGCTCCCCCTCCGGATTTTCAAGCTCGGGAATGACAATCTTGACGACACTGAAGGGAAGCGTGTCGTCGCTGAGGCGCACGGCGATCACCGAAGCGATCTGCCTGTTGCGTAGCCGGTCGAGCACATGCTGCAGCAAGTGGGCCAGATCCTGCTGCCCATGTCCTGCCACCCCGTCACGGCCGATGGCGGCAGTGGGCGGTGCCGCAACCGCAGCGAAGGCCTGCCGCATCAGCGGCGGCAAGCATCGTGAGAACGTTGCAGAAGAAATATCGTCCCTGGCTCCGCTGATATAGGTCAGTCGGGATTGCACGGCTTCCGTCACCGCCCGAATGGCCGCGCGCACGGGAAACGGATGCGCGCCGGTGCCGCCGGTTACCTCGACGAGGCGAATCTCCCTGTCGCCGTGAAGAGCCCGACGGCCCGGAATGAGATCCCCAGGGCCCAGCATGGCGGTGAAACAGGGGATCCCGATGTCGCTGGTGATATCGAAGAGCCTGAGCGCCAATCCTGATGTTTCGATCTTGTCGATCAGGCCGCCCAAAGCACCGTCCTTAAAGCCGCGGGGATCGACGCAACCAGCGTAACGATCCGCTTCCGCGCCCACCTGCCACAGCACATGGGCGTCACGCTCGATGCGCTCCAGGACGCCATGAAAGATCGCCTCCTCGGCATTGTTACCCGACGCCAGGCCGTCCGAAGACATCCAGTATCGCGCGTCACGGGTGCGGTCGAGCACCACCGCTTCAAAGGGGACATAAACCTCGTCGCCGGTGAGGATATTGACGCCGGCAACCCATTCCGTCTCCTCGTCCGGTCCGAGATCGGGTTTATGAAGAGCGGTCAGGCAGTTCAGCATGTCGGTCTTGCGTCCCATCGCCTGCAGACGGGAAGAGGTGCCGTGGACGAGATCGACGGAGGGTTCGCCGGCAACCGCCCGTTCGAGGGCTTCCATAACAGTGGATACTTTGGCGTCGATATCGGTCAGGCCCTTTCCCTGGGCAATCACGATCGAACGGGAATTCGGGGCGTATGCGCACCAGACCGGGATTCCGATGTCGTCCAGTCCGGTATGTCGCGCAACCCTGGTAATGCCGAACCCGGCCAAAAGAGGTTCGACGCGGGAAAGGGTTTCCCGCGGCGACATAACCCTCTCGGAATATACGGACCAGTCCGTCAGAAGCCGGCTCAGCCGTCGACGTGACCGGAAAGGGCAACCTGCGCCGACGAAACGGCGACGGCGAGGTCGACGCCCTTCACAAATGTGCCGCCGGCTTTGCGCAGGTCGTTCGCAGTCCCCAAATCCCCCGTCGGATTGAGAGGCTTGACCGTACCCGCACCGAGATCGGCAAGCCAGAGACCCGCCTCGCCGGGTATACCTATAATGACAACTTTGGCCATGTAATGCCCCTAAGTTATTGTTAAAAACCGGCCTTCAATAGGCCCTCCCGATATAGCTCTTTTTGCCAATGTTCCTTGAAGGGGACGATGGCGAGCCACTTCTCGACGTCGAAGACCGGGTTGATGCTTTCGGCCCGTTGCCGATGGAAGAGCGCCCGTTTTCGATCGCCGATCATTGCGCAACTGGCCGCGGCGATGCGATGGGCCGGCGCTTTGTCTTTCATCGCCTCGACATAGGCGATGGCCTCCTCGTACTGTTCCAGGAAAAAACTCGCTCCCGCAGCACACCAGAGATAGGCGTCAGGCGCTATCGGATTGAGCGAAATCGCCTTTTTGATCTTGGCGAGCGCATCGCCGGGGCGGGATGCATGCACGAGCGTGTCGGCATGGCTATAGATGACATCGGCAAAATGCGGGCTGAGTTCTTCCGCCAGATGAAGTGCGGCGACACTGGCATCGACATCGCCGAGATAGAGTTTGGTGACGCCAAGCTCGCGATGGCCCGCCGCCGATGCCGGGTCCCGCTCGATGGCCCGAAGTGCATTCTGTTCCGCCAGATGCAGCAGCTCATTGTTTCCCTGCGCCGTCACGAGCCACTCGCTGGTGAAGGTCCTCGCCAGCCCGGTAAATGACGGAGAAAAATCCGCCTTATGCGACAATGACTGCTTGAACGCCTTCCGTGCCCGGCGGATATGCGGCAATGTCAACTTGCTCATCAGGCTCGAGCCGACCAGATAGGCGTGATAGGCCTCAGGATTGGCCTCGAAACGTAAGCGCTCTTCCTCGTTTTCAGCCAGCTCGCGGGCCACCGACATGGTCAGCTGCTGCGCGATCAGCCGTCTCTGACGCGGCAATATATGGGGCGTCATCGCAAAGCGATTGGCCCAGATAATCTCGTCCGTGGGAAAATAAACCAGCTGGGCGAATAATCCCTCTTCGGAAAGCTTTGTATCCAGAAGATAGGCGATCGAATGACGGGCGACCACGGCAGCCTTCTCGGAGTCGCGGCGGATCTGGCCGGCCGTATGTGGCGCGACGATGGAAATGTTTCTGAGCGCGCAGAGTTCGATAGTGACGTCTTCGATCAGGGCGTTGGCAAGCGCAAGTCCGGCATCGGCATGTTTCGACGTCGGGGGAAGCAGCACCAGGCGAGGCAAGATCAGCGGCATCGGCGATATGCGTTCGATGTCGGCAGGTGTCTCACCGGCCTCTGACCGCTTCACCTGTACCCGGGCATGATCGTCGCCGTTCGGCAATCTCTCATTGAGGGACGAACCGCCAGATAGCCGGTGCAGTAAGGCTCTGACCTGCTCGTCTTTCGGATCCCGTTCGAGGATCTGCAGGGCGGCGCTGGAAATGGTGCGCGTCGCGCCGGGCTTTTGCGCATCCGGCAGCGCATCCAGCAATGCCTGCCGCAATTGCAGCGCCTGCGCGTCCCGTTGCGCCCTGATCCACGCATCTATCAACTTTGTCGCTGGTTTGATATTTCCGATGAACCCGCGCTGGGTCAGTTCGGCGATCGCGTTCAACCGCTCCAGCGGCGAACCGCCGGCGCGAAAAATATCCAGATCGCTGGAAACTACCTGCGTGTTGAGACGAACCGTGGTGGCGGTGAAATCGAAGGGCATTTCGGCGCGTCCGCCGTCTGTCTCGCGGATGCGGGAAAGCAGTTTGCGCAGATTGAGCCGCGCCAGATCAGCTTCGACGTCATTCCATAGAAACTGAGCCAATTCATAGCGGCTGAGTTCATGGCTCGCGCCGGCATAGAGATGGGCCATCATCAACAGGCCCTTGATCGGATAGCGAACCGGATCGCCATTCGTCTCGATCAACCGCAGATCGCCGAATGTCTGCAGATGGAGCACGATACGTCCTCAGCTGTTCATAACCGAATCGTGCAACTCAATGTCGCTTTCAGGCAATCCCGCGGCTGCCAGGCTTTTGGCCAACGCCACCAGCTTTTGCCTGATATTCGGGTCCTCGATGGCGATGAATGCCTTGTTGAGCGCCAGTCCCTCTTTCGAGGACAAAAAGCTGTTCAATTCACTCGTCTCGCCATCGATCGGCCCGGCGCCGCCGTTCTCGAAGAAAAAGCCGACGGGCACGCGAAGAATCTCGGATATGCGCTGAAGACGGCTGGCCCCTATTCTATTCGTTCCTTTTTCGTATTTCTGGATCTGCTGGAAGGTAATGCCCAGAAGTTCGGCCAAGCCGTTCTGGGTCATCCCGAGCGTCTTCCGCCGAACTCTCACGCGATTGCCAACATAGACGTCGATCGAATTCGGCGATTTAGCCTTCATGTGAATAAGTCTCCCGCGTTATCAGCACGCCCAGCTGTATAATGGAGAGTTTAAGCAAGAATGCAACTAAAAGTAAATATTTCGTAAGGGTTTTTTTCAGCAGTGCAGACAGTAAAAGCAACCTGTGGATTATTGCAACGGGCGGCATTTGGCGCGGGTGCGCGCCGTGCTTTATCGCGCACGTCGCAGCGGACGAATGCCGTCCGAAATCAGTGCAGCTCCGACGCCGTGTCTAAGAGGCTTTTGCGCAACAGCGATCATCGACTTGGCGAAAACGGGAATCCTTCCGACATATTCAAAACGAATATTGTCGAAGCCGGCATCCAGCAACAGCGTACGCAGCGTGTTTTTCGACCAGAACTTGATATGCCCATGATCCGTCAACGGCATGAAATGGTCGTCCATTTTCCCCACCGCAGCCAGGGCAAGGTTCTTCAGATAACCATGATAGGGCGTCGAAATCACGGCGATACCGCCCGGCTTGACGAGATCGTACATCGTCGAGGTGAAAGCCTTCGGATCGTAGACATGCTCGACGACCTCCAGGCTGATGACGGCATTGAATGTGCCATATTCCCTGGAAAGCTTGTCATACGCCGAGCCGACATTCAGCGGCAGTTCGGGATAATTGACATTGGCCTTCGCGATGCCATCGCTGGAAGGATCTACGCCGACGACATAATATCCCTTTCCCGCAAGAGCCGCAGCTGCCCCGCCGGTACCGCATCCCAAGTCAAAAACGTCGTTCTCAAGAGCACCGTCGAAATGGCTCTCCAGCACATCGAGCACGGCGGGCAAGATGTAGGAATGCGCGGTGGTCGGTTTGGCGTGAACATAGGTGGTTGCGTCTAGCTCGACGGACATATCCCTTCCCCTCGGCGATTGCGCGGCAAACCCTATCGAAGAATACGTCGAAAATTTGATGAAAATCGCCAAAACCCGTCCGATTCCAAGGATATCCAAAATATAATCTATGGTTTTATAATAAAAATAAAAACTTTTGCGCGAAAATATACAGAGAGTATAATATATACTTATATATCGATAGTTATAATATTGATGATTCAGAAATTATCTAGAATATCCTATCTTAATTATAATAGTAACAAGAATAATCCGTCGAAATCACGCGGAAGCCGAGCTAACGCTGATCGATTCATAGACCGAATGGTGAGATCATTCGCCATCTGCCACCGCGATTGCCCCTAGCTATATTGGAGATTCCCAATCGACATAGGGTTGAAGCGCCTCCGCCGAAATCTGCAGCGCTCCCTTCCTGATGACACACAAAGGTGCCCAATTGCCGACACGAAGCCAAAGATATTTAACGGCTGAATGTATATGGTTGATCTAAAGCGCGTCGCGATCTTTTAGATTCGCTCCTCGCGCTTTCGGTCTTTGATTTTACGCATGTCGTTGTCGCAAAACCGCTGCACACTTTTGCGCGACATGCTTTGGTGCAATTCCAGCAAAAGTGCGCGGCGGTTTGCGTCCGGAATTGCGCAAAAACAAAAAGATAGAGGGTTCCGTGGCTTGGAGAAAAACGGAAATGCTCTAGACCGCCCGATCGAAACCCTTCTCGCACGCCGGAGAAGACAAGCTTGCCCGATACTTCGTCGTCCGCATATGCGAAACAGCCGGTGAGAAAACCGCGGATTCCCGTTGTCTTCTGGTTGCTGCTGACGATTTCCCTCTCGCTGGTTATGGGAACGGTGCTGCTTTCCAACGACATGAAACACTTAAAGACGGTCAGCCACTATTTTGGCTTCGATCTATTTCCCCCTGAGGTTAGGCCGCCGCCGCCCAAAGCTCTTCCCCGTCCGGCGCCTCCAGCCACCTTCGCGCTTCCCTTGCATGTCATTGAACCGCCGGCCGCACAGACCGCGTCGACTTTTCTACGGACATGGCGGATATCCGGCGCCGCAATGTGTGCCGCGCTGCGCAATGCCGGCATCGAAACCACCGATTGGGCGGCGACGAGCTTCAACGCCGATACGTTCGAATGCTTTTTCGAGCAGAGTGGCAAGCGGGAAAAGGATCAGCTCCCGAACTCCATCTTCGTCATCGTTCGCGGCGACGCCGCCGGCACGATCAACAATATGCGCGTGAAGATCGTCAATCCCGAGACCGATCAAAATGGCCAGCTCGATCCCGGCATTCTGCGAATTTTCCAAATCATGCTGCGGCAACCGCAATGGCTCGATTTTCACGAGACCCTGAACGCCATCAAGAACCTGAGGGATATCAAGGAAGACGGCTTCGGAGCCAGTATCAGCTTCACCCGCGAGGTGCTCAATCCCGGGAATTACAATTTCACACTCTCGCTGGACGCGACTTCAGGACCGCAGAAAAGAACGAGAAATTACTTTTCCGGCAGAATATGGCTGCCATTGCCCGACCATGCGGTCGACATCAACAGCGCGCAACCGGAATCAGTCTCCGAGCCTTCCGATGCCGAGGCCCCGGCAGAAAGTCCGGAGCATCGGCATTAGAGCAATTCCAAAGGTGCGCAGCGGCTTCACAGAAATTGTGCAAAAACAAAGAGATAGAGCACTAAAAGGCGGTCATCTTCTAGATTTCTGGCTTCCCGCCGCGCGCCGACTTATCTCGCCATGTAACTTGCATCGTCGTGATCTCTGGCCAGAATCTTGTAAAGCTCTTTCAAACTGTCCGCACTCGGCCGTTCGGTGCTGTCCCCACCCGCCAGGCGCCAGACACGCTCGACATTGAGGTCCTGCGTGACTTGCGCAAGGTCTTCGTTCAGCGAGCGAATGACGATCTCCGATTGACGCAGCCGCCGCGACATTCTGACGAGCGCTGCGAACGGGAGGAAAATGACGCCGATGATGCCGAGAACAAGGGCTGCGAACTGCCGGTCATCGAGGAGCGATAGATCGTTTCGAACGGGCGCCATAAAAAAAACGGCATTTTGAAATGCCATATAAAAATAGCTCATGAGATAGCTGGACCAATCTTCCATCACGAGCGCCCTCCCCGAGCGGTTTATATCTTGGAATATGCTGAAAAGTCTAGCAGACACCAACAATATCCCCTGCGGCGAAAGTATATTTGAGGTTGCATTACTCTGCTGAATTGAACGCGAATCCCGTGATGGATCGGTGCCGACGAGCCTGGCCCTTCAAATTCCACCGCGGACATGAAAAAAGCTAACAGTGAGAGATAGAATGAATAGAAGACGTTTCCTCGCCTCGGTTCCGCTCGCTCTGTTGTATGTTCGTGCGGGCCAGGCCCTAGCGCAGGTGCCTGCCTCTGCAGGGCTGCGCGCCCTCGCCGATAGGAAGTCGTTCCGATTCGGATCGGCAATCGACCTGCAAAACATCAACGATCCAATCGCTTCCGAGATTTACATCGACAACGTCAATTCAATAACGCCGCGAAACGAGCTGAAGTGGAATGCGACGGAAAAGAGACCGGGTGTTTTCAGCTTCGGTAGCGCCGACCGCATGGTTGCATTTGCACGTAAAAACAACATGAGGGTTTATGGCCATACGCTGATTTGGTATCGCGTCCCGGGCTGGGTGTCTGATATCACGGACGCAAAGACCATTCAGGCGGCCATGAACCGTCATATAAAACAGGTTGTCACTCGCTATAAGAACTCGATCGATGCTTGGGATGTGGTGAACGAGCCGTTGGAGTATGATGCAGCGGATCTGCGGGATTGTGTTTTCCGACGCCTTCTTGGCGACGATTATATCCGTATGAGTTTCGACATGGCGCACCAAGCTAATCCCGGCGCGACGCTGGTCCTCAACGAAACGCATCTGGAGAAAAAATCCGACGTGTTCGAACAGAAGCGTGCGCGCGTCCTGAAAATCGTCGAGGATCTCGTCGCCAAAAAAACGCCGATCAATGCGGTAGGGCTGCAGGCGCATTTCCGCCCCGGCCTCGACCGGATCGATCCGGAAGGAATGGGACGCTTCTGCGCGGCGCTGAAGGACATGGGTGTCGGCGTTTTCATCACCGAACTGGATGCGTCCTGCCACTTCCTGAACCGCGACAAAGCCTTCACGCCGGCATCCTACGCCGATATTTTCAGTGACGTGATCACCGTGGCGGCCGAACATGGCGACTTGAAAGGCGTGACAGTATGGGGCATGTCGGAAAAATACGGCGAGCGCGATGAGAAAGCGGCCGATCCCGCTGCGGCTTGCACGAAGCGCGTTAATCTTTACGACGAAAATAATGCGCCAAGAAGTGCGATCGACGGTATCCGGCGGGCAATAGAGGCGATGTGATGCACAAGACAACGGAGACGCGAACAGATTCATGAAAAAAGCCGTTATTTATGTGGAAAAATTTTTGCCTGCCAGCCAGGCGTTTGTTCTCAACCAGGCGGTAGCGTTTCGTTCTTTCGAAGCTGAAATTCTTGCCGGCTCGCGAATTTCTTCGGCGCATACAAAAAAATCCACTGTTCCGGTTCATGACATCCGTCGCTCTCCCATTGCGCGGGCCGGTGAACTGCTACTGAAAATCCCGCAGATCGGCCTTCCCTTCCTCTTTCCTGCGATCGGCAAAGCCGATCTCGTTCACGCCCATTTTGGAAAGAACGGCTATGTCATCGGCCCGCTGGCCCGGGCCGCCGGCAAGCCGCTGATCACGACGTTTCACGGCTTTGACGCCACCTATGGCGGCGATCCGAAAAAGCCGGGCGGCTTCAATCAGGTGCGTTTCTTCGCCAAGGGCCGGAGTGAGATGGCCAGATGGAACAGTTGGAACATCGCCGTTTCCGATTTCATCCGAGACCGGTTGCTGGCACTCGGCTTTCCAGCCGATCGCGTCTATCGCCATCATATCGGCATCGATCTCGATCTCTTCAAAATGGAACCCCGTCCCCGAAAAAAAGGGCGCGTGGTTTCAATTGCCCGCTTCGTCGACTATAAGGGCCATCGTTTCATGATCGATGCGCTTTCGCGTGTGGCTGCCGCCGGCACCCCGGTCGAATTCGTCATGGTCGGCCAGGGTCCCTTGAAGGAGGAAATCGAAGCACTGGCGCGTCGTTCCTTGCCAAGCGTCACGATCCATGAAAATCTGTCGCAGACGGAGATAAGAGATCTGCTCGCCAGTGCGGAGCTTTATCTCCATGGAAGCGTGACCCTCGACAATGGTCACGCCGAAGCTTTCGGCCTCGCAAATCTCGAGGCGGAAGCCGTCGGTACTCCGGTCGTCGCATTTCGCTCGGGAGGCGTCGGCGAAGCGATTGAAGAGGGGAAAACTGGTTATCTCGTGGAGGAGCGGGATGTCGCAGGAATGGCGGACGCGGTCGGAAGACTGCTCAACGACCAGACCCTGTGGACAGCCTTTAGCGCGCGGGCACCGCTTCTGGTGGCCGAGCGCTTCGACTTACGTCGTCAGACGGGGACGCTCGAGGACTATTACAGTTCCGTGCTAGACGAATTTTCCAGCCGGGGTCGGACTTGATGGTGCAGACAGGAAAAAAGCCGAAGTGGGGACTGAACGTATTTCGGCCACTGCGGAACGGATTTGTGAAGGCCAAGTGGCTCTACTATACGAAATTCTGGGGAATGGACATCGATCCGACGGCCAGCTTTTCCTTGAGCGTGCGGTTCGACAAGACCAACCCTAGGGGATTGCATATCGGCGCGGAAACTTACGTCGCCTTTGAGGCGGCGATTCTGACCCACGATCTCACGCGCGGGCTCTATCTTCACACGAGGATCGGCAAGCGCTGCTTCATCGGCGCCCGCAGCATCGTTCTGCCCGGCGTCGAGATCGGCGACGAATGCGTCATCGGCTCGGGCTCGGTAGTGACCAAGAGCGTGCCGCCGCGCTCGCTTGTCGCTGGCAACCCGGCAAAGATAATCCGCAGCGACATCAAGATCATTTCGCGTTACGGACGCATGGCTCGCGAAGAGGACACGGTCTCGCAGATCGTGACGCATTTGCCGACTGGAGAAGCACGATGAAGATGTTTGCCTACCGGGGGAAACACGAGAATTTTGGCGACGAACTGAACCATTGGCTTTGGGAGCGTTTGCTGCCCGGCTTCTTCGACGAGGACGAAAGCCAGCTCTTTCTCGGCATCGGCTCGATCCTCTACGACAATTTCGACCCGAACATGCAGAAGATCGTCTTCGGCTCGGGCTATGGCGGATACACCAACCCGCCGAAGGTCGACGGCAACTGGACGTTCTATTTCGTGCGCGGAAAGAAGACCGCGGAAATCCTCGGCATCGATCCGAGCTACGCCATCGGCGATTCAGGCATCCTCACGCGCAGCTGCTGGGATGCCAAAAGCATCGAGAAGCGTTATCCCGTCTCCTTCATGCCGCATTATGAAAGCGCGATGTACGGCAGCTGGGATAAAGTCTGCGATCTCGCCGGCATCCACTATATCGATCCCCGCTGGTCGGTGGAAAAGGTTCTGACCGAGATCAGCGCATCACATAAGGTCGTCTCCGAGGCGATGCATGGCTGCATCATATCCGATGCGCTGCGCGTTCCTTGGCGGGCGATCCGGCCGATCGCGCCGGGCAATCGCGCCAAGTGGTATGATTGGGCGAGTGCGCTCGATCTGGAGATCGATTTCGATCCGATCGGCCCATCGAACCTTGTTGAAGCCGGAGCGTCGCTGGTCCGGAAAAATACCTACCTGTTGAAGAACATAACGTTCCGCCACCGCCGCATCCGACAGCTAACTGGCAACTATGTCTTCGGGTCGACGGTCAAGACGTTGCAGCGGGTAGCAGAGAAGCCGGGCCAGCTCAGCACAGATGAGTCTATCGTGAAAGCGCACGACAGAATGCTGCTTGAGCTAAACCGACTGAAGCAAGATTTTTCCAAGAAAACGGCAAGCGTTCTGTGAGGTCGCAAACCGGGTTCGTGACGAGGCAACAAGGCATGATGCTTTCTAACTCCATCAACCCCTTCTGCACCAGCAAAAGGGAAATGCATTTTGGTTGGGCGTGCAGTCCAATTAAATGGTCAATGTCCTCGACGTGCGGAGCCGTTCATCTATGAGCAGTGTCACCGACCGACTGATTCAGGGCAGCATGTGGCTGAGTCTGTCCCGCGCCATCGTCAACGGACTTTCGGCACTCAGCACCTTTGTGCTCGCCTGGTATCTCGTGCCGGCTGATTTTGGTCTCGTCGCCATTGCAACGACGATCCAGGTCATCTTGAGTTCGGTGACCGAACTCTCGCTCAATCAGGCGCTTATCCGCCACGAGTCTCCCAGCGAAACGCACTTCAGCGCGGTGTGGACGTTGAGCGTGACGCGAAGCGCTGTTTTGGCGCTGTTGTTTGCCGCCGCGTCCTATCCGATTGCCGAATTTTATAACGAGCCGCGGCTGACGAGCGTGATGCTTGCCTTGAGTTTCAGCCTGCTCTTGAGTGGTCTCGCCAATCCACGCCGCGTCATGCTGCAGCGTGATCTGATCTTCTGGCAGGAGTTCGTACTCAACGTCTCGCAAAAGCTGGTCGGCTTCGTCGTGACGGTGGCAATTGCTGCCATCTACCAGAGTTATTGGGCGCTCGTTATCGGCACCCTCGCCTATCAGGTCACGAATATCATCGTTTCCTACACCGTCCTGCCGTTCTGGCCTCGCATCACCTTTCGTCATGCACGCGAATTGTTTTCGTTCTCGGTGTGGCTGACGGCGGGCCAGATCGTCAACACGCTGAACTGGCGCATCGAATACCTGCTGATCGGCAAGATGCTGGGCGCCACGCAGCTTGGTCATTATACCGTCGGCAACACCCTTTCGACGCTGCCGACGCGCGAGGCGACGGCGCCATTGAACCAGACGATTTACCCGGGCTTTTCGAAGGTCCGCAACGACCCGGTCCGGCTGATCGCAGCCTATCAGCGTGCACAGGCGCTTCTGGCGGCGGTGGCGCTTCCGGCCGGTATCGGCATGGCTGTTGTGGCTGATCCGATGATGCGGCTTGCCTTGGGAGAAAAGTGGGTTCCCGCGATCTTCATCGTACAGGCACTCGCATCGGTCTTTGCCCTGCAGACCCTCGGTTCGCTCGTCCAACCGCTCGGCATGGCAAAGGGCCATACCAAGATGCTGTTCATCCGCGACACGCAGATGCTGGTGGTCCGCGTACCCATCATCATCGCTGGTCTCATGATGGCCGGGCTTCCGGGCGTCGTTTATGCCCGCGTGTTGACGGGCCTGATTTCCACCGTAGTCAATATGCTTCTCGTCAAGCGCTTGATCAATCTGCCATTCTTCCAGCAGCTCGCGGCAAATTTCCGCGCGCTTGCCAGTGTCGCAGTGATGGCTGCCGGCGTCTGGGGATTGTCGCATGTCCTGAACACCCCCACCGACAAATTGGCGCTGGCCCTTCACCTGGCCATCCTCGTCGTCACCGGCGGTATCCTCTATGTCGGTTCCAGCTGTGTCCTTTGGCTCGCAATGAAGAAGCCAAACGGCCCGGAAACCGAAGTTCAGCGTATCGTTGTCAAGTTCCTGTCAAAAGCCAAACGTATTGCCGTACCCAAGTCGGCCTGAAGTTAAACGAACATCAACAAGAGAGGCAGAATGACCAGCCAATCCAGATCGGAGCTGATCTCAAAACTCAACGGCATGATCCATGATTGCCTGAAGGACTATGTCTCGCGCGACGAGCCGCTTGCGATTCTCGACTTTCCCGACATCCGCAATTGCGGCGACTCGGCAATCTGGCTGGGTGAGATGGCCTATCTCAAGGATCGCTTCGGCAAGCGCCCGGACTATGTTTCCAGGCTGTACGACTTCTCCGCCGACGAACTGAAACGGCGAGTACCGACCGGCCCGATTTTCATTCACGGAGGCGGCAATTTCGGCGATATCTGGGTTGCCCACCAGGATTTCCGCGAATCGATCATGGAACGTTTCCCGGATCGGCAGATCATCCAGTTCCCGCAGTCGATCCACTACAGCTCGCCTGAGCGCATCGAGCAATCCAAACGGGCAATCGGGCGCCACAAGAATTTCGTGTTGCTCGTGCGCGACGAAGAATCGAAGGAGTTTTCCGAAAAACACTTCGACTGCACCGTACGACTATGCCCCGACATGGCTTTTGCCATCGGTCCGCTTCCGGAAAGGGCGACACAGATTCCCGTCCTCGCCATGTTGCGGGAGGATGCAGAACGGGTTGGCGGTACCGATCGCACAATTCCTTCCGATATTCCTGTGGAAGACTGGATTACCGAGTCGAAACGGAAGGTCGATATCGCCAAGAAGTTGGGGGTAGCTTCGGCTTATCTCGCATTGAAGCCGAGCGAAGTTGCCTTGCGCAGACTGGACGCTGCGGCACACAACCGTTTCGAGCGCGGCATCAGTCAGATTTCGCGTGCCCGCGCAATCGTGACCGATCGCCTGCACGTCCATATCTGCTCGCTGCTGCTCGGCCGCCCGCATGCCGTGTTGGACAACAGCTATGGAAAGATCCGCCGCTTCATGAATGCTTTCTCCGGCGGAACCGACCTTTCATACAAGGCAACCTCGCTCGAGGACGGAATAGAGTGGGCGCGTCGTCAGGCGGCAAAGGGGCGTGTCGATGCAAAAGAAGCTGTGAGCTTGCGGGCTTAAGGGGGCATTCGATGACACTTGTCACCTTCATTATCCCGGTCCGACATCAGGACAATGCCCGCGATTGGAGCAGGCTGAAGGCAAACCTGACCCAGACCGTGGCCTCCATTTCCAACCAGACCAATGGAGACTGGCGCGGCATCATCGTGGCAAACGAAGGCGCCGATCTGCCTGACCTGCCGGAAAAATTCTCCGCCGTGCGTGTCACCTTTCCGCCGAACGACCTGCATGAGCTCGGAAAGGGCAGCAAGGAAGACTTCCTTGATGCCTTCCGGGCAGACAAAGGCCGTCGCGTTCTGAGCGGCATGCTGAATGCCACCGACAGTCGCTTCTTCATGATTGTCGATGACGACGATTTCGTCAGCTCTCGGATCGTTCAACACGTATCCGACAATCGGGACGCCAACGGATGGACGATCGATCATGGTTATATCTGGGACGATGGCGGCAACTTCCTGTTTGGCCACGACGACTTCAGCCATCTCTGCGGTACCTCGTTGATCATTCGTGCCGATCTCTATGAACTGCCGGAACGTTTCGAGGAGGCTTCGCTCGACTGGATCAAGTCGATGCTGGGCAGCCATGTCCGCATAGCAAGCATCCTTGCCCAGCGGGGCGCGCCGCTAACGAAACTGCCGTTTCGCGGGGCGGTCTATCGGGTCGCCCATGGCGGATCGCATAGTCAGGCACCGAGCCTGCTGCGGCAGTATTTCCTCAACCGCGGTGTGCTCACCAAACCGCGGCGGTGGTTACGCAATCTTCGCAAGCTGAGAGTACTCGGCGAGGGTCACAGGCGCGAGTTTTTCGGCAAGACACGATCAAACCCCGCGTAGGCGCCGAACCGCTCGGACATCGCACAGGCAGTCAAAACATGAAGATCTTCTCTTACGACTTCACCAAGAGGGTTGGTAACTGATGTCGGATCTCTTCGTCAGCGTGCTCTTTTCATCTTACAATGGCGCCAGCCGCCGGCTGCGCCATACTTTGGATTCCTTGGTGCGTCAGGAGCTTCCCCATGATCGATGGGAATTGGTTGCTGTCGACAATAATAGCAATGACGATACGTTTGAGCTTTTGAAATCCTACAGCGAGAAGCTTCCCATCACCATCCTGCAGCAGCGCAAGCCGGGAAAGTCTGGCGCGCTGAATCTGGCTTTGGATCAAATAAAGGGAGATCTCATTGTCTTTACGGACGACGACATACGCGCCGAACCGAACTGGCTGAAAGCGATTGTCGACTGCGCTATCGCCCATCCGGGCTATGGCGTGTTCGGCGGCAGAATCGTCCCCGATTGGGAAAAGGAGCCGAAGGGCCGCTTTATCGATTGGATTCCAATGGGCTCGACTTTCGCGATCGTCGATGAAACGCAAAGCGGACCTTGTGACCCGACGAAAGTCTGGGGTCCCAACACAATCATCCGGCGAGAGTTGCTCGGAACGAGCGTGCGCTACCGGGAAGATATCGGCCCTCTTCCAGGGAAGATATTTGCCATGGGTGAAGATGCGGAAATCATCATTCGACTGGCGGCAAATGGCGCCAAGTCCTATCGATGCGCAGAGGCCGTGGTTCATCACTGGATACCGGCATCAAGTGTCACTGAGGATTGGGTACAGAAACGCGGCGAACGGCTTGGCTATGGCATGCCGGCGCTCTTCCCTGACGAGGTACCTGGAGGGGTGAGACTCAGCGGAGTTCCACTACCGATCTGGATCGAAAGCGCGCAATGGGCATTTCGGGCAGCCATGCTTTATCTCTTGCCGCAATCGAAGAAGCGTTTCTGGGCTATCTGGAAATATTACTACATGCGTGGATATCGTGCTGGAATTCGCCGATATGCGCCCCAGACGCTCGCGCGGTGATCGATTGGCCCAGGAGGCAGTAAATTGAAACTCTCGGTGCTCATCAACAATTTCAATTATGGTCGCTTTTTGCGCCCATGCATCGACAGTGTTTTGTCACAGGCCTACCCCGACTTCGAAGTGGTGGTGGTCGACGACGGATCGACGGACGATTCCCAAGAGATCCTTGCCTCCTACGGTGAACAGATCCTGACGGTATTGAAGGAAAACGGTGGCCAGGCCTCGAGCTTCAACGCGGGTTTTGCGGCCGCAAGCGGTGATGTGCTCTTTCTCCTCGATGCCGATGATGCATTCTTGCCGGGCAAGCTCGCTCGTATAGCCGAAATCTACGACCGCAGCGAGATCGACTGGTGCTTCGACCGGGTGACGACTGAGGAAAGCGACCAGCCTCCAACAGAGCTGCAGGTGACGCTGTTCGACAAGCGGGATACGCTGCGCAGGGGCGGCTTTCCCTCGCTTCCTGTGCCGACATCCGGCTTGAGCTTCCGCCGCGATCTGCTGTCTCAGATCCTGCCAATGTCTGTCGCGAAAGACGTCGTCCTCAGCGACAATTACATCAAGTTTGCAGCCGCCTATCTGGGTCGCGGCGCCATCGTCGAAACACCGCTGACGTTTCAGCGCATTCATGAGTCGAACCGGTACACGGGCACAAGCAGGGCAAAGACGCTGCGCCCACGGATCATGATCGCGACTGGGCTCGAACTGGCACGCCGCTATGACGGGCTGCAGGCACTCGGCAAGAGCCTCGTGGCCGGCGGAATTGCCGAAACGACATCGCTTCTGAAGCTCCGGGGTGAAGCTCGCAACACGGTGGCCGGCGGTCCGTTCGGCGATGCTGCCGCGACCGAAGTGGCCTTGATGGCGGCGCGCAAGCGTTTGGGAAATATGCTGCGGAGAGGACAGTCATGAATCAGCAAAAGACTTTTCCGCATTCATCCGTCGGCACAGAAGTCGGCGCCGCGCCGCTGAGGATCGCCGTCGGCGTGCTGACCTATCGCCGCCTCGACGGGATCGCCAAGCTTCTTGACGTCATGACGCGCCAGGTCAGGCAGCCGGCTCGTCCCTATCATCTCACTATGGTGATCGTCGATAATGATGCGGCCGGCAGCGCAAGGGCCACGGTAGAGAGCTTTGGCCAAACAGGTGCCTACGACCTGATCTACGTCATCGAACAAAATCAGGGCATACCCTTTGCACGCAATCGCGCATTGGATTCAGCGCCTCCCGGCACTGACCTCTTCTGCTTTCTCGACGATGACGAATGGCCGGTCGATGGCTGGCTGGACGCGATGCTGGAGACACGGGAGAAAAACCGCGCCGATTGCGTCTACGGCCCCGTCCAACCGGTCTATCCCGAAAACCCGCCGGAATATTTCATCAAGGCAAGGGTGTTCGAGCGCAAGAAGAACAAGGACGGTCAACGCATTTCTTATGCGGCCTCGAACAACGTCATGTTCGACTATCCCCTAATCCGCTCATGGAATCTGCGTTTTGAAGAGAAGATGCGCTTCACCGGGGGCACGGATTACCTTTTCTTCAACCAAGCCATCCGCCGTGGCATGCAGGTCTTCTGGGCTGACAAGGCGCTTGTCCATGATATCGTTCCGGCCAGCCGGATGACCTGGAAATGGGTATTGCAAAGACAATACCGGCTCGGCAATACCTTCGCAGTCAGCGAGGTCCTGCATGGCAACCTCAAGCGCCGGATCTATCGCGCGGCCTATGGTGCCACGAGAGTCATCCTTGGGCTGGTCATGCTGCCGGCGATCTTGATTTCACCCTATTGGGGCATGCGAGCCCTCACCCATGTTCTGCGCGGCGCGGGCATGGTTAATGGGATTCTCGGCCATGCATACCAGGAATACAAGCCCAATGCCGCGCTCTGATATTTGTTTGCGCGAGCGCCCTTGGAAGAGTTTTGACCCTTATTATGTTCCAGTTGAAAATATCATGAGTGATTGGCTGTCCATGAACTTCAAGGCTTCAATCAACCGGGCCAAAAATGGTACACTTCTATTGAACTATCGTGAGACAATCGCTGTTCGTACAGAACGGTTTTTCGCCCCTATCATCGGTCAAATATAGGAGATGCCTGTCTATGACTGAGAAAAAATTGAAGGTTCTCGCTGCCTCGTCAGGAGGCGGCCACTGGGAGCAACTGATGGCCATGCGCGGCGCATTCGAGGGCTGCGATATCGTCTTTGCAACGACCATCCCGGGACTGCTTGCAAAATACGACATTCGGGACGGACTAGTGCTTCCCGATTGCAGCCGCGACTCGATACCCATGTCGATCAGGTGCTTTTTCAGCGCCTTTTCCATCGTCATCAAGCAGAGGCCCGACGTCGTCATCTCGACCGGTGCCGCGCCCGGGCTTTTTTGCCTGCTTGCCGGCAAATTGACGGGCAAGCGGACGATCTGGATCGATAGCGTCGCCAATGTCGAGAAGCTGTCGCTATCGGGTAAATTGGCCGGCCATATTGCGACGCTCTGGCTCACGCAGTGGCAGCATCTTTCACGGCCGGATGGCCCCCACTACGCAGGAGCTGTCCTTTGATCCTTGTCACCGTCGGAACGCAGCTGCCGTTTGATCGCCTCGTCAAATCTGTCGACACCTTCGCAAAGGAACTGTCCAAACCGGTTCTGGCGCAGATCGGCAAGGGCACCTACACGCCACAGAACATGAAATGGATCAAGAATATCGAGCCCGCGGACTTCGATAGAGTCTTTTTCGATGCAAGTGTCATCGTCTCTCACGCGGGAATTGGCACTGTGCTTACCGCGAAACGTTTTGGAAAGCCGATCATTCTCGTCCCCCGGCAGGCATCCCTCGGCGAGCATAGAAACGATCATCAGCTTGCCACGGTAGGCCAGCTCGCAGGCCGACCGGGTATCTATGTTGCACATACCGATGACGATCTCAGGAGCTATCTGCTCGAAGACCTGGATAGCCCGTCTCACGAAGATTCGTCGGAGGCCGGTCGGGCTTCACTGGTCACCTACCTGAAAAACTATATTGCGGCGGTCTGAACCCTGAGAGCCGTCAGGGACTGTGACGGGCATGAGAGAATTTTCATTCTCCGCAATTGTTGCCGGCGATACGTTTGACGAGTTCGGGCGCGATGATTTTGGAGGCCATGTCAGGCAGAGGATGCACACCATCAGGAATTTCCGTGGCCAGATCATCCGGCGTAAGACGCTCCCAATGCGGCCGGTGGTCGACAAACTCCAGACCACGTTTTTCCGCCTCTGCCTGATGGGCAGAGACATAGCTGTCGACAAAGGGGCGGATTAGCCCCCGCAGCCCCGAAAACGGATTCATGGCCATGACGATGATCCGCGCTTGCGGCAGGCGCTGCCGGAGCTGGTCGAGGATGTCGCCGATATTCTTTCGGCTTTGCGCAAGCGACACGAACCGATGCAATGTCGCATCGTTAGCATAGAGTTCAATCAGGATGATATCCGGCTGCGCGGCAACGACGCGATCAACTTGGGTAAGGGCCCATTGTGACGTCTCGCCGCTCTTTGCAACGCTCTCGACTTTCACGGGCCTTTGCAGGCAGGCTGAAAGCCCTGTCTCGAGAGCGGGCTGCCATCCCCCGCGGGCCGTCAAGGATGTTCCGAAAGCCACTATTTTCAGCGGCTGAGGACTATCGGCATGGCCGTTTTTGACCGCGGAAAACATCACCAGACACGCCAGAAACAGAACCAGTCCACAAGCCGGTCGCCTCGCAGTCGGCGCCGCTCGCCAAAGCAGCAAACACATCATCGGGAGACCTTGCCGCAGACTTGAGACAATTTCGTGAAATGGCCGCTCATGCCCGTTCGAGCAACGTGAAACAATCCAACCTCACCCTGGCGGATGGCTGCTTTGAGACGTCCGGACTTTCAACCACGCGAAACAGCCGCCAATCACTCCTGACGAAATACGTGCTGCATCTGATCGGTCAGCGGCTTCGTCAGATAGGATATGACGGTCCGGTCGCCGATCTTGATAAAGACCTCGGCCGGCATGCCGGGATAGAGCTTTATCGTCTTCATCCTGGCAATGCTTTCAGCTTTCGGCTTGACGCGCAGGGGATAGTAGCTGATGCCCGTGCGCTCATCCTTGACGATATCAGGGGCGATTGAGGTAATCTCACCGCTCACATCAGGCGTCGTGCGTTGATCGAAAGCACTGAAGCGCACATCGACGGACTGACCGACGTGAACCTGGTCAATATCGCGGGTGGCGACTTTCGCCTCGACCGTAAGTTCGTTATTTTCGGGAACGACGAGCATCAACGTCTGACCGGGATCGATGACACCATTGACGGTGTGAACCGAAAGTTCGTGAACTCGCCCAGTCAGCGGCGCGGTAATGTCGAGACGGTGCAGCTGATCGAGTGCGGTTCCGCGGCGCTCTTCATATTCGGCGATCTGTGCCTCGACGTCGGTCAGGTCCTTTGCGATCTCCGAACGACGATCCTCATCCAGCTGGATCGACTGGCGATCGATCTCGATTGCCTTACCCTCGGCCTCGGCCTTTGATGCGATTTCCTGGCCGCTGTTGCCCTGGAGATCGGCGCGTGCGCGCTTGAGCGTATTCAAACGCTGAAGCGTGACGAGACCCTTCTTGTAGAGCGTATCAATGCCCTCAAGCTCCTGTTCGATCAAACCCAAGGCATCGCTGGTGGCGTTGATCTGAACGACCAACCCCTTTACCTGCTCGGCCAGCTGGTCCTTGCGCGATGCCAACTGGCTCTTCATTCCGATAAGCGCCGTCCTGCGACTGTCGAACAATTTCTGCTCACCATCGAGAAGCTTCGCCGCGGAGGTGCTGGATGTCAGATCAGTGATGTTTTCCTCGACCTCGAACGAATCGGCGCCGATCCGTTCCGCCTTCAGACGGGCGCGGCGCGCATAAAGCTGAGCGAGCGTGCTTTCGACAATCGAGAGGTTCGCTCTTGTCGTCGTCCCATCGAGCCGTATCAGCACCTGCCCTGCCGTCACATGGTCGTTTTCGGCGACCAGCAGTTCCGACACGATACCACCTGTCAGGTGCTGGACCTTCTTGACATCGCCGTCAACAACGATCACGCCCTCGCCGATGACTGCGCTCGAAAGCTCTGTCGTCGCCGCCCAACCGCCGATGCCGCAAACGAGGGCTATCGACAACGCACCGACAACGGCAACATGCCGATTGAGGGAGCGTTTCGATTCACTGATAACTTTATTCACAATCTTCCCTCTGGCCTATTCGGCCGCATTGATGCCGTCGACCACGACTTTAAGCTGAGCCACGCGCTCGGCAATCGGCGTGCGCGCCGCTTCCGGCCGGCTGACCCTTGCCAGAACTTCCTCTTTCGGACCGAACGCGATCATCCGGCCATCCTGCATCATCAGCACGAAGTCACAGACCGCCAGAACGCCGGACCGATGTGCGATGACAACGACAATGCCGCCGCGCGCCCGCACGCTCATGATCGCAGCACTCAGCGCCCGCTCGCCTTCTTCATCAAGATTGGAGTTCGGTTCATCGAGCACGACGAGGAATGGTTCGCCGTAAAGCGCTCTTGCAAGCGCGATCCGCTGTCTCTGGCCGGCCGAAAGCGCCGCACCGCCTTCGCCGATTTCGGTTTCGTAACCGTTCGGCAGACGAAGGATAAGATCGTGAACACGCGCCGCCCTCGCTGCGGCAACCACTGCCTCGGGCGACATCTCCTTCGCGAAACGGCAGATATTCTGCGCGACGGTCCCCGAAAAAAGCTCCACATCCTGCGGGAGATAACCGATATGCCGGCCAAGTGCGTCACCGTCCCACTGGTCGAGTGCCGCACCATCAAGGCGAATGGATCCTCTGACGGTCGGCCAGATGCCCATCATCGCCCGCGCCAGCGACGACTTACCCGAGGCACTGTAACCAATGACCCCAAGCGCGCTCCCTGCCCTTAAGCCGAAGCTGACATCGGAGATGACCAGGCGCTGGCCAGCCGGTGGTCCGCTCGCCAGGCCCTCAACAGTGACTTGCTTGGTAGGAGCCGCGAGCGCAAGCGGGGCTGGAATCTCAGGAATGGTTTTCAGCAGGCTCGAAAGCCGCGCCCAGCTCTGCTGAGCAGAAACGAAGCCACGCCAATTTCCGATCGCTGCTTCGACAGGCGCCAGGGCGCGCGAGGTCAATATCGAGCCCGCGATGATAATTCCCGAAGAGGCCTGCCCTTGAATGACCAGGATTGCGCCGGTCGCAAGCGTCCCCGATTGCAGAGCAATACGGAAAATCTTCGACAAGGTCGCATATCCGTTGCCGACATCCGATGCCTGCCGAGTGATCGTCCGGTATTCACTGTTCTTGCGGTCCCAGATTTCGGCCATCGTGCCTGCCATGCCCATGGCGTGGATGACCTCGGAGTTGCGGATCGAGGTCTGCGCGAAGGCATTCCGCATATTTGCGGAGTCAGACTGCTTTTTTGATAGCGTCCGCGTTCCCTGATTGGTCATGAACGTCAGGATGGCGAGAACCAGCGATCCACCGATCGCGATATATCCGATCGCCGGATGAAAGAGGAAACAGATCACGATATAGAACGGCAACCACGGCAGATCGAACATCGCTGTCGGGCCCATACCGGACAGGAAGGTTCTGATCTGGTCGAAGTCGCGCAACGGCTGAAGCCCGTCGCCGCCGATTTTGACCTTCAGCGGAGCCTTGATAAGCGCCCGGAACACACGTCCGTTCACCATCTCGTCAAGTGAACCGGCAACACGCACGAGCATCCTGCTTCGCAGAACCTCGAACGCTCCTTGAAAGGCGTAAAGCATCAACGCAAGTATTGCCAGGGCAGCCAGCGAGGGTATGCTTTTGCTGGGGATGACCCGGTCATACACCTCAAGCATAAAAAATGAACTTGTAAGATAGAGGATATTGATAAGCGCACTTGCTATTCCAATGAAAACAAGCCCCCCCTTGCATTTCCTCAAGGCTTTGGATGGCTCGCTCGCATCCGCTGTTGAACTCTGAAACACGAAAGTAATCCCTCTCTTACCGCATAACCCACAGGCATACATGCCAGCGCACT
Organism: Rhizobium leguminosarum bv. viciae USDA 2370; assembly: GCF_002008365.1. Lineage (GTDB taxonomy): Bacteria > Pseudomonadota > Alphaproteobacteria > Rhizobiales > Rhizobiaceae > Rhizobium > Rhizobium leguminosarum. Next base: position 199,223 of record NZ_MRDL01000036.1, on the reverse strand, counting down.
GCAGCTACGGGTCCATCAAGCCCGATCAATAACACAGCCGCATCTGGATTGTCGGCACCGGTGCCGATCTTCCGCTTGCAAGCTCACACCTATTATATGAATCCCACCGAAAAATGGCCAAGAAATTCCAATTTATAGCGCGCGCGATTTCAGGGGTTCTAACTTGACGCTACGCTAAATATACCGGCCCAAGCAAGTGAAAATCGCAAACCGCCCAATAACGAGCCAAAGGGATAGCCGTGCCGCGTGCATAAACACGATGTTTACTCGGGCATTAACTATATATTCAGTCCATATTTTACTATGAAGATGAACGGCTGAAATATTAGGTCAGCGACCATTCCCCGACTCGACCGCCAGCGAGCACTCATCATCGAGCTTTAATGTCGAGATAAAGCGGCTGGCAAGGCGGCCCCGCCGACCCGTCCCGTCTGACTCAGACCAGCAGATGTGAGCCATGAAATGCATCCACGTTGATGGAGACGCTCAACGAGTCCGTATCGATGTGTGAAGCACCGTCGGAGATCTTGTACTGGAAGGATTCGCTGACGTTACCGCTAATGCCGGCGAGTTTGGCCGCATCGACCGTATAGGTGTAGTCACCATCGCTGTCGACATGGATGACGCCGTATTTCCCGGTCAGCGTCAGCCCATGCTTGTCCACCGCACTGTCACCGAAGCGGCGGAGCAGCACAGTCCCGTTAGAGGCACTGTCGTTTTCGAGGAGATTGCCGTGATAGGCGCTGCCGGTGTCACTCGCGATCTTCAGGTTGTCATGGACGGCGGCGATTCTTGGCGTCACAGCCAGCGGCGCGGTGGATACAAGCTTTTCTGTCACCGCCGCGATAGTCTGCTGCTGTGACGAAACTTCCACATGCACTTCGGAAGCCGCAGCGGTAGCCACGTGCTCGGCAGTCGACGCCGAACTGACATTTGTATCGCCAGCAACGAGACTGTCCTGGCTTTCCAACGCGGCCTGGGCTTGCTCGAGCGTCTGGTTGTCGCTGACGGGAAAGGTATTCGCAGCGATGATGGCAGGCGATATACTGTACGGCGTGACATCGCTGTCTATGATATTGTCATGAAACGAGCCCGATGCAGGCCTGTCGACCTTCAGCGCCGCCGAGGACAGGTCCTCGAACACGTTGTCGTGGACGTCGATATTTTCACGAACGTAAATTGGAGTGCCGGCGGCGCTGATCGACACGCCCCATACGCCATCATGGATGTAATTGCCTGAGATGTCGTAGTTCTTCGTGTCGCCCTGGTCGCCGAGACCGATAGCATAGGACCAGCTATAGCCGCCGTAACCGGAAATATCGTTGTCATGGATGGCAATATTGGTGCCCGCCTGCGCGCTCACCCCGAAGCCGCCCCCAACCAGCGTATTGTCCTCAATCACGGCATTCACCGCCCGCACCAGCGCTATGACGCCCTTTGGAGTAACGGCATCCGTCTGGTCGAGATGATTGCCGCTGATCAGGATATTGCTGCTGTCATTCAACTGGATGGCATCTGCCGTGGTGCCGTGGCTGTTGGTGACGGTGTTGTTGAGAAGGGTGACACCTTTAACCTTTTCCATCCAGATGCCGTCGCCAGTCACGCCGGTGATCGTGCTGTTTTCGATCGTGATGTTCTGGCTGCTCTTGAAATTGACCGAACCGGCCTTGGTGGAACTTCCCGTATTTTCCACTTCGACGTTGCGGACCGTCCAGTTCCAGACGTTTGCTGCGTATATCGCCGCGCCTGATGTGTCCGATATCTTGATGTTTTCGATAACGATATTCGACGCATTTGAAGTGTGGATGCCGTCACCGCTGCTATGGATAACGGGCGCATCGCCAACGCCATAACTGCCGATCGTAATCGGAGCGGCGATGCTGCCAGAGTACTTCAAATCGAACTGTTCGTTGAAAACGCTTCCGGCAGCCAGGAGCACGCTATCGCCGGGATTGAGCTTGAGCGCCTCGACAGCGGAAAGCGTCGCGAAAGGCGACTGTTCGCTCACTCCACTGTTCTGGTTGGATCCTGTTGCCGAATTTACATAGTAGACGGTCACGCCGTGATCTCCCAAAGATACTGGAAAATCTTTTAACCGCGGACCTCTCTCTGCCTGCTAAAATGGAACACTAAAATGCATTCTATCCCGCGATAATTCTTACGCTCCCTAAAAAATACCTTGGTATCCTGAATATTTTGCATTGCAAAAAAAGTTGCGCTGCACAATTATGGAATCTGTTACCTAATCCCGCAGTGGAAATAAGACTATCCTCCAGGCTAGACATATTAATTTTTGAAAATTGCGGCCGGAAAGAAATATTACTTGATAAACATATATGACAAGAACGCGACATCAGTTACTCCGGCAAAAAGCAGGCGCTAGAGCACGCAACGAAACAAAACGGCGATGTCACGCTATAGCCCGTAGTGGTTATATGAAAATCTCATCTGCACATAAGCACCTCCGGGTATTCTTATAAATTGCCCCTGAATAAACATTCTTCCCTCCTGAAGAAATATGAATTCGTATCTGTCGTTTGGCAATTTCACTTATTATTAACGTAATAATCCCCAAGCGTTTCATTGTCTTATGCGAGTTGTAGGTGTGTCATTATTGTACAATACACCCGAAAATGTTCACTTGCTGTTAATTACACCCTTGACTCTCTGTATTAAGATATCCTTAATCGGGCAGCTCGCTAAAGGTCAGAATTGACCTAGCAAAGAACAATTCAAGGAGAGAACTGATGGCTGTTCACGCAACCGACGATAGTGCAACATTCCTGGAAACAGACGCCATTTCAGGAAATCTGCTTTCCAACGATTCATCCGATAATGGACACCTGTTCCTGCGTGCCTTCGATGGCGCAAGCGTTGGCGCCAAGAGCGGCAACAGCCAGATCACCGAGATCCAGGGCGACTACGGCACCTTCTTCGTCAAGCCCGATGGCAGCTACACCTATGTGCTAAGCGATGCTGCCAAGGTCAACTTCACCAATGGTGAGTTGCTCCAGGAGAAGGTTTCGTACAAGATTTCCGACGGCAGCGGTCACACCGATGTCGGCCTGTTCACCCTGAACATCCAGGGCGTAACCCAGGTCAAGCCGATCGCGGTCGACGACCACTACAGCTTCACCGAAGGCGACGCCATCGGTGGCAACGCCTTGGACAACGACATTGCCGGCGACAATGGTCATCTCTTCCTCCGACAGTTCGGCACCACGACCGTAAACGGCGACCCGAGCGCAACCACCGATGTCGCCGGCACGTATGGTACGTTCCATGTCAAGGCCGATGGAACATTCACCTATGATCTGGCAGTAGATGTTGCTCCGGGCGATCACGTCACGGAAACCATCCAGTTCTACAAGATCTCCGACGGCGAAGGCCACACCGACGCCGGTGTCCTGACGCTCAACATCACTGGCGCGGACGCAGAAGTCTGATCGTCAACAGCCAATACAGAACAACGCCCGCCGCATAAGCAGCGGGCGTTGTTTTATGCAAGTTGAGCTCCGGTCAAGAGAATGAGCCGTAGTGTGCAGCTGCCGGCAACCAGATGGACCGCTAACTTCAGCGGTGCTCGGAACTGCCTCCAGAACAGCGCGACGATATTCCAGCGGGCATTGGTTCAGTGCCGTTTTGGAGCTTGGAATTGTCTTTGAAAACCGCCTCGGTGATTTACTTGCTGCAACGCTGCCGGAACCGCGCCGTTGCAGCGTCTCCAACGCTCGTCCAGGTTCGATCGAAGATTGGACGAAGCTGCGGGCTGATCTCTTTTATCGTGGCATTCACCCTGCAACGATCGCCCAGTTTCAGCATGGTCATGAGATCACTGTCGAGCGCGTTCCTTGCCGCGGCAAGTGTTGCATCAGTGAAATCATTCCAGAAATAAAATCGCGTCAGGATCATCACCTGGTCGTGGGGCGCGAGCACGACCGAACGCTTCATCATTCCCGCAACCGCAGCCGGCTCCTCCGCAATTATCGACTGCACGGCCGCAAGGCGAAGCCAAAAATTGCTGTTCGTCGGCATGCACGAAAGCGCATACCGCAAATACTGGCGCGCTCTCGACGCCGCAGCGGCCCAGGCGTCGTAGTTGACATTGACATTCTGCCGATCGAGTTGCGCCAGAACGAGGGTTACGCCAGCAGCCACAATGTCGGATCGGCAATAATGACCGTCAACAACGTCGACACTACGCGACGCGTATTTGGTCACGACATCGTCCGCGACGGTCTCCCCACGCTCGATCCTTTCGGCGACGATCGAGATGCTGGCCGTTCTTATCGAAGCGTACAGCTCGCGACCGGCCAGCACCACAAAGACGACGGTGACGATAACGAAAGCGATCCTGGTAACCGAAACGAACTGACCGCGGAACATCAGCTTTCGGTATAGTATCGCGAATAACGCTTATAATAATACTCGCTCGAACCGAATGTCCGGTAAAGTTTCATCTGCGACGGATCGACCTTGGTCAATATAGTACCGACGCATTTCGCATAGAGTTCGGGCTCGGACAGCAGGGTCGACTGCACGACCTTGCGCGATGTCTTTCCCCACTCGATAACGAAAACCACCGCATCGAGCTTCGAATTGATGGCGCGCGCATCCACAACCGGCGCCAAGGGCGGCAGGTCGACGATAATATAATCGAAGCTTTGACGCGCCGTTTGAAGAAGCTGATCCATGCCGCGCGACGCAAGCAGCTCCGACGAATGTGGAACACGATACCGTGCCACCGTCGGCAAAAATGCGAGCTTTGTTTTGGGATCGAGAAGGATCAGATCCTTGAGCGGACGGCTGTCGACGATCGCCTCGAGCAAGCCGGCCTCGGCATGGCGGCCGATCGCCCGGGTGGCACCGGGATTGCGCATGTCGCCGTCGATAAGCAGGCAACGCGCGCCCTGCATTGCCAGGAGCTTGGCAAAATTGATGGATGTCGTCGACTTCCCCTCGCCGGGCAAGCTCGACACGACGCCGATGACCTTGCAGCGCTGATCGGCAGCACTGAGGTCGATGGCAATCTTGGCGCTTCGAAGCGTCTCGGCAAATGCCGAGAGCGGATGCTCTTCGACATAGGTCGTGGTCTTCCCGCCCCTGGCGATGCTTCGCGGATTGCTGGGATCAACGAGCGTCGGATCGTCGACGTTATTTTCAATCAGCGGCATGACACCGAGAGACTCGACATCGAGCACGTCCCGAACATCATCACCGGTGCGGAAGAACCGATCCCGGAATTCGCGGAAGGCCGCAATACCACTTCCAAATGCACATCCCACGAACATCGCGAAAGCAACGACGAGAGCTCTCTTCGGAGCGCTCGGCTTCGTCGGCTTCTCCGCCGTCGTGATGATGCGCGCAGCGGTAATCGGAAAGCTCTGCTGTTGAATTGCTTCCTGATAGCGTGTCAAGAAGCTCTGATAGAGATTCTTATAGGTATCGCGCGTGCGCTCGAGTTCGCGAAGCTGCACCTGCGTTTCGCCAGCCGATGCGGCAACGCCCGTCGCCTGTGTGACACTGTCGCGCAAAGAATTTTCCCGCGATTTCGCCACCTGCAGCTCGCTTTGGTAGCTCTCGGCGATGCGGTTCAACTCATCGAACATGAGCCTTTTATATTCTTCCATTTCCGCACGAAGCCGAACCGCCTGGACGTGATCGGGACCGAGCCGCGCCTCAATTTCGGTCTCGAGCTTGGAAGCCTCCAGATATTTCTTGCGCAGGTCGTTCGAAATGGAACTGTCGAGCACATCCGTGACGATCGCATCGGTCTGCTTGGCGTCGATGATCGACTTGACGCGTGCATATCTTGCCTCGGCCTTCGCCGTCTCGGCCTGCGCATTGATCAATTGGGTGTTGATCTCGGAAAGCTGCTGCTCGCTAATCAGCGTACCGGATCCGGCCTCAACGAGCCCATGCTCGCTGCGGAATTTCTGAACCGCAAGGTCGGTGTCCAGCGCCTGCTGCCGGAGCTCTTCGATACGCTCCTGCAGCCATTGGCCGGCCCGGCGCGTCGCCTCATATTTCGAATTGAGCTTGTCGACCAGATAAACGTCGGCGATAGCTGCCGCGATATCACGCGCCAGATCGGGTGACTGCGCGGTATAGCTGACATCGAGGACGTAGGACCGGCCGACGCGTTCGACATCGATATTGCCCGCCACAGTCTCGGCAGCGCCTCGCCGCCTCATTTCCGGATCAGGTGCGACGGCTGCGTCATCGGCAAACCACGACCGAAAATTCATGAAGGATTTCATAGTTGAGACAGAAAAAAGCGAGCTTTTCGGTCCCATGAACTCCGGATTGTCGACGAGTTTCAGCTTGTCGACGACGGCATAGGCGATGGTGTCAGACTTCAAAAGCTCGACCTGACTGAGGACAGTACCTTCGTCATCGTCCATCTGGCCGAAAGCCGCCAGCTGGTTGATCACCTGGCTATCGCTGCGGTCGATCAGCACGCTTGTGTCGGCGGTGTAAACAGGCACTGAGGTCAGGACATACACAATGCCCAGAATGGCGAAGGCGAAACCGCACGCCGCAACCATCCGCCACTGTCGGCGGGCGATTGCGATGAGCTTGTCGAAATCGATGAAGTCAGCTTCGTTTCCCGTATCGCGGGAGGGGTCGATACGTGGCGTAAGTTTATCTGGCGATAGCAATTTCGATCTCCAACAAAGGCGTCAAGTGCTAAGATCTACGGGCAATTCCAGCTATTGTATGACCGGGACACTCTGACTCGTCGACTGCGTCGGGTCAGTGGACGACTGTCCTCCCGCTCCTGTGCTAACGATGATCGTAGTCGTGGTCGTGGAACTCGAAGATGAACTATCTGCGCCGGCATTCGAAACCTTCAGCGTGCCGGCGGTCGTCGCGCTGCCGTCAAACGGCGTGCCGTCGTCTGCCCCAGGCCCCGTCTGGCCAATTGACCCATCGTTGCCGATGCCGGATGCGGCGGCTGCAGCACTTCCACCCGGGCCGAGCGCCGCGGTCCCGCCTTCGGCAAGGACCTTTGCAAAGGCGGCAAGCAGCGGCGCGAGATTGGGATCGGCAATCGCCGCGTCGGCAACGGCTTTTTCGATCGCCAGCTTGAACTGCGGATCCGGCACCTGACAGCTGTTTGCGGCCCGCGCCAGACCGGAGCCGATAGCCGCCATCTGTGCGGCACTGGCCTTCTTGGCCTGCTCGATCACCGGCGACAGCGCGTCATTGCTGCTCCCGACCAGAGCGCGAACACGCGATGACAAAACCAACGGATCGGACATGTCGAGCAGAACGGCGGGATTAGCTGAAAATCCACTGATATCGCCGGAAGTCAGACTTGCCGGACCCAAGCAAGCTGCCGCAAAAGCGCTTGAATTCATGCCGGCAAACATCGCGACGACAATTCCGCTATACGCAAGCTTACGATAAACACCAGACCTTGCCATAACCATAGTCCTTCATCAAATCCGCTATATAGGCCGCCGTCATTGATCATTCGAGATCGATGACGGCCCGCCTATTTCAATCAATTTCCAAGATCGTTTACCGCGTTGCGGGTATCATTCGCATCGTCAGCCACGCCGGAAACAGTGGACGATACCGAGTTTACGATGTCAAGGAACTTGACCAATTCAACAGAGTCCGAATTGGAAATATAGATAATATCCTTGTCTTCCATCTTGAATTGCTGAACAGCAAACAGGGTTGCCGGATCGCGAAGATTCGCGCGGATGATCACCGGAACCGTTTCACCCGTAAATCTCGTCGCGTCCACGTGCATCGCTGCAACCGTTTTCTTGGGGACAAGGCGGTAGAGCAGGACCTGAGCCGGATCAGCGCGGTCGTCGCGCAGGCCGCCCGCCTTGGCGATTGCCTCTCCAAGGGTCAGGTCGGATTCTTCGAAATCGAAGCGGCCACTGGTGCCTGCGGCGCCGAGCATAAGATAGGTACGGCGCTCATGATCGATCGAGATCGTATCATCCGGTGCGACATAGATATTTTCGGCCGGGTTCTTCAATAGCGTCGTGTAGGCGACGGTTGCCGTCTTGCCGCGACGCTGCAGCGTCACATTCGTTTCGATATTGTTGGTCGTCAAACCGCCCGCGGCGGAAATGACATCGAGAACACGCTCACCGGCCGGGCTGATCTCGATGCGCTGGGGATTGTTGACATCACCGAGCACGGCAACCTGACTGGAGCGACTTGTCGTGGTCGTAATAACCACCTGCGGCTCGATCGCGCGGCTCGCCAGGCGATCTTCGACGTCCTGCTCCACGGTCTCCTTGAGGCGACCGGCAGCCGGAACCCGACCCGCATAGGGAATTGTGATCGTCCCGTTTCTATCGATGGTCTGCTCTGGCAACGAGATGTAATTGCCAGGTCGGCTACCAGCATCGGACGGAATGAACAGACCGCCGGACTGAGCTTCGAAGATGGCGACCTGAACGACGTCACCGAAACCGAGCGGAATTTCGGGCGCCCCGCCTCGACCACCGCCAAACCCCTTGAAGGAGGTCGGCTGGGGAGCGGAAAAATACGACAGGACGTTCTTGCTGAGATCAATCAGGGCGTAGTCGATACCGACGCGACGCTCCTTCGTTGTCACTTTCACCGAAGCATCCCGATCAACATCTTTGTGATCGGGGCCGGATCTTGGCAACGATGTGCAGCTTGCCAATATAGTCGTTAGCGCTACAACAATGGCGACGCGTGTACTACCGATACGAGAACAACCCATAGAATACCCTGTGTTGACGCCCCTGAAGCTACTGCTCCGCAATCTGACAAAATACAAGACGATCCCCGATCAATAACACTGAAAGCCGATTAACATTCCCCTAACTGTGGCAGGCTGGCAACGCCGAGCCCTTAGCAAGCGAAAAACGACTTCGGTCCGACTTTTCTGGCGTCGCAACAAATCCGAAGGCTGCACCCGCTATAAAATTTCTTGGGTTTCAGAGTCAACCGTTCGCACCTGCACAATCAATCTTTTCCGAAAATCTTATTAAAATCCATCCATTTAAACTTTAAGTGGTTAACGGCTGCTCATATGCCGTGTCCGCCTCTCCGTTGCTGCGCCCGAGGCTTATCGCGACAACCGCACTGAGGAAGGCGGCGTAAAACACCGCAAAACCCGGTATCTGCAGCGAAAAATCGACCGCCGCATGAAGGGCGACCAAAACCGTCGCCGCCAGGCCAAGAAGAACATAGTGCCTCAGACGCCGTCTTTGAGCGAGCCCGCGCCAGAACACCCTGGCAAGCACCGAGAAGGTAAGGACCGCCGTAATCGGGAACAATATTCCGAGGCCCAGAAATCCTTCGAGATAGAAATTGTGTGCGCGGTCGAAGATCCCGAAAATTCCGCAGGCCGGATCGCGGTAGGCAGAAAACACCGTCCGAAAAGTTCCGAGCCCCGTCCCCGTCCACCAATGATCCGAAATGGCACGCCATATGCCCGGCAGGATGCAGAATCGATCATCATCCTCGAGCCGCCGCTCTTGCGCGCGCAAAATCGCCTGGCCTGCAAACATCGTCAGTAACACTACGATGAAAGCAATCGCCGAGAGGAGCTTCAGCATCGAACGCCATCTTGGCGCCGGTCTCAAATGACGCCTCGAGCCGTTCCAATTGATGACGAGCCATGGAAAATAGATGAGAGCGGCAACAAAGGTCGCAAATATCCCGGCGCGAGAGCGGCTCAGCATCAGTGCGGTGAAGCATGCGCATAACAGCAGGATATAGATCCACGATCTCAAGAGAAGCGCGTTTCGGCCCGGCTCGCCGGGCGGATGGTTCGAATAGGCACGGGCAACGTCCCTGACCAGGGTTAGCATGAGCAGCGTTCCAAGCCCGAGGAAGGTCGCTGCGGTATTACGGTTGACGAAGACCGCGGTCAGGCTGTCGAGGTAGGCGTGTTTCTCGACGACGATCAGGATGTTGGGAAACAGCAAAAACTGCAGCAGGCCGAAAACAGCGATGATGCCCGCCGAAAGCCCGAGGCCGGCAAGCACTTTCCTCGCGCGCTGATCGGTATCGCATAAGAGCAGCCCGGTCAGGAACGTGACAAAAGGCAGAGCGACCCAGAGGATCGACGCGAACGTGTCGGCCGGTTCGACGGAGATCGCTGCGTAATTGACACCCGCTAGGTGACGCGCGGCATCCCAAGCGGGATTTGCCAGCCACCGCGAAGGCAGTTCGATCGTCTGAATAAACGTCCATCCTGTCAAAACGATCAATAGAAACAGAGCGATGCCGAACACCCATCTGCTCTGTCTCGGCTCTCCGAACAGCAGTCCCGAGATAATGGCGAGAGCAAACATTCCGATCGCCGCGAAGGCGAAAGCCAGGGGTGTAACACTCCCGAACGGTATGAGCGTCAATATAACGAGGCCGATGAAGGCGAAAAGCAAAACCTCTCGCAAGACCCGCCTATTAATGAGGTGGGAGAACATGTGAATTAATTTACCAGAGTAGGCAGCGACCAAAGCCATTACAACCGAAGAGTTTAATTTACTCGTACAAACATAAGTTGAACATCAAGCACCTGCGTGCTAAAGTGTAACAGAATTCCACATCGTTTAAAATTGTCGCGATAGGTTTAAGCCAATCGAGACAAGGCCCGGCTATGCTCCTTCCAAGCAGCAGAAACGGGACAGATATTCTGCGCCCAATACTTGGCAGATCATCAGATCGCCATGCCATTGACCGAGAAAAAAGGCAAGCCTGATCTCAATCGGTTGCCCTGAACGGGGATTTAACAGATGAAGAAAACATTCGTTACACTTCTGGCGCTGGCCTTTACAGCAGGCAATGCCTGCTCGGCATTTGCCGCCGGTCCCGCAGGTTTCGCCCGCGGCCTGAACGGTAGTTCGGCGGTCAGCTATATCTCCGAAAAAGGCAAGATCATCCCACCCTTCGCCCAGGTATTGTTCTGCGCCCAGAACCCGGCCGAATGCCGTGACAACAATGGGCTCTCGGTCGTTTCGCTCACCGACGAGCAGATGTTGCAGTTGAAAAATGTGAACAGCACGGTTAATCGGACGATGATCGGACGCAACGACTCCAGCAGCGAACTGAACGGCGACGTCTGGAAGGTGAATGTGCGCAGCGGCGACTGCGAAGATTTCGCATTGACCAAACGCAGCCGGCTGATTGCGATGGGCTGGTCGTCGCGCGCGTTGCGGATCGCGACGGCATATACGCCCTCCGGTGAAGGACATGCGGTCCTCGTCGTCAGAACCGACAGGGGCGATCTCGTCCTCGACAACAGGAAAAGCAGCATCAAGAACTGGCGCGATACCGATCTGCGCTGGGACAAGATCCAATCGGGAACAGACCCCTATGTCTGGTACCGGCTATAACAGCCGAGGCACCGACATAGACAGATTGATCCTGTTTCCGGATTGAAGTCGAGCCTGCTCTGACGAGCCGCTCGACTTGTCATATCGCCCACACAAACCTATGTTTTGGCTATCGACGGGGCAGCGTGCGGCAAGCTGCGGTGCCCGGAGTTCGATTTCCGATGTGGGTTTCAGGCGATCTTCGGTATTGTCTTTTCGTCCAGATTAACTATGACGAACTCATGCTGCGACGCAGCATGACGTTCTACTCTAATGATTTGAGGGAAATATGCGCATCACGATGATTGGATCAGGCTATGTCGGCCTCGTTTCAGGCGTTTGCTTTGCGGATTTCGGCCACGACGTCATCTGCGTCGACAAGGATCTGAGTAAGATCGAAGCGCTTCGCGAAGGCCGCATTCCGATCTACGAGCCGGGTCTGGAGCAATTGGTCGCTGAAAACACCAGCACCGGCCGGCTGTCATTTTCGACGGATGTCGGCGAAAGTGTCCGCAGTGCTGACGTCGTGTTCATCGCCGTCGGCACGCCCTCCAGGCGCGGCGACGGCCATGCGGATCTCTCCTATGTCTACGCCGCTGCCCGCGAGATTGCCACCTATGTGGAAGGCTTCACTGTTATCGTCACCAAGTCGACGGTGCCGGTCGGCACGGGAGACGAAGTCGAGCGCATCATGCGCGAAACCAATCCCACGGCGGATGTCGCCGTCGTTTCCAATCCCGAATTCCTGCGCGAAGGCGCCGCCATCGAGGATTTCAAGCGTCCTGACCGTATCGTCGTCGGGCTGAACGACGACCGGGCACGCGAAACCATGACCGAGGTCTATCGCCCGCTTTACCTCAACCAGGCACCCCTGGTCTTCACCACCCGCCGCACCTCGGAACTGATCAAATATGCGGCCAATGCTTTTCTCGCGATGAAGATCACCTTCATCAACGAGATCGCCGATCTCTGCGAACGGGTCGACGCAAACGTTCAGGACGTTTCGCGCGGGATCGGTCTCGATGGCCGTATCGGCTCCAAGTTCCTGCATGCCGGTCCGGGTTACGGCGGCTCGTGCTTCCCCAAAGATACGCTAGCTCTTGCCAAGACGGCGCAGGATTACGATGCGCCGATGCGTCTCATCGAGACGACGATCTCGATCAATGACAACCGCAAGCGGGCGATGGGACGCAAAGTCATTTCGGCCGTCGGCGGAGACATTCGCGGCAAGAAGATCGCAATCCTCGGGCTGACCTTCAAGCCGAACACCGATGACATGCGCGACAGCCCGGCAATCGCAGTCATCCAGACTCTGCAGGACAACGGCGCGCAAGTGGTCGGCTACGACCCCGAGGGCATGGAAAACGCCCGCAAGGTGATCGAGAACATCGAATATGCGAGCGGACCCTACGAAGCGGCGGCTGGTGCGGATGCGCTTGTCATCGTCACCGAATGGAACCAGTTCCGCGCGCTCGATTTCAACCGCCTGAAGCAGTCGATGCGCGCTCCGATCCTGGTCGATCTGCGCAATATCTACCGCAGCGACGAGGTCCGCAAATACGGGTTTACCTATACTGGCATCGGCACCAATCTCTATCAGGATGTGACCAACACCTGAAATAGCCTGCTGAAGAGCTGATCTTCCTGACGCCGCGGAACACAATCCGCGGCGTTTGGTTTTACAGCACCGTCGTCGTTCAGACGCGCAAAGGACGCTCTAACTCTTTCAATCTTCGCATCCTGCTTCCCCAAAAATCGATTCCGATTTTTGGGAAGCAGGATCGCTAGAGGATCCCGACCCGTGTTCCCTTTATCGTCAGCACGGTCAGCCGGCCCGTCGCCGAAACCGCAGTGTCGATACCGATGCGTTGCGGCCCGAATGTCGGTGTTCGCGCCGGGGTATGCCCGTGGATCACGAGGACAGGAAGCTGCGGTCCTTCATCCAGGAAGGGCTGACGGATCCACATGAGGTCGCTGTCTTTCTGCTTTTTGAGGTCGATGCCCGGCTTGATGCCCGCATGAACAAAGAGGACCCTTCCTATCCGCAGCATGATCGGCAGCGATTCCAGGAATTGGATATGTCGTTCGGGTATCATGTTGCGAATGACGCGGGCAATTGTTTCGTTTCCAGCCGCCGACTGCAGCAGATGCTCGATATCGATACCGTATGAGTGCAGCGTCTCCGGTCCGGCAAAGCCGAGCCATTCGAGAATGCGCGCCGGTTTGCGATAGAGCTTCACCAGCTCCGCGTCGTGATTGCCGCACAGGACGAAACGTTGAAATCCCGGCGGCGGGGTCTTGCTCAGGAACTCCAGCACCGCGCTCGAATCAGGCCCGCGATCGACATAATCGCCGAGCATGACGATGAGTTTCGGTCCCGGAATGCGCGCGGCATCCTCCTCGATGCGGCGTTGCGCCTTGACGAGCTCATTATAACATCCGTGAACATCGCTCATCGCGTAGACCGCAGCGAATTCGCCTTCGGCAAACGTCAACCGAGCGCGTCCTTTGCGGTTGCCAGCCAGTATCGGTATCTGTTGTCGCCACGGCCCTAGATAGTTAAACATGTAACCCATTTATGAGACCCGACCGAATGGCGGGTTGTCTGAAATAATCCATCTCTTATCCATCGCTGCAACGGCATGAGGCTCAGTATTCATAAGAAGTTGGCCTGATCGCGGCTCCACCGAAGTTGTAACCGGAACCACCACTTTGGAGGCGACATAGTTCTTCGCCATATGCTGCGCCGCTTGCGCCAAGTTCGCCTGGCCGGTCGCCACCGAACGCTGCACATCAAGCAAGGATGATTGTCCATCCTTGTAGCTCCCGATTGAAAGCGCAAGAGTCTCCTGCGTGGTCTTCACCTGAGCGCGCAGCCGTCCGCCATCGAAAATCGGCAGGTGGGCCCGAACCACCAGGTGGTCAGGCCCGCTCACGCAACTCGCCAACGATAGTAAAGCGACTGTCGCGAGAAACGGCAATTTGTATTCATTCATACTTGGGAGGGTGCTGCGGTTAATATTATGCTATAGTTTGCTATTTAATGGTTAATCCGGCGTTAAAACGGCGATTATTGCGTTTCTCGCGACATTATCGGCTAATATTCCCCAAATGGAGGAGCCGCAGGTATCGGATTTCCACAGGCAAGGCGTCCGAAAAGCTGTGAAAATCAACTATAACGAGAGCCATTACGAAAAAATGAACGTTAAAGAAGATCATGCTTGACGCCCCTGCGGCGCAGCATAATGATGACGCGTTGCGAGTGTGAATGACATTTCTTGATCAGGAATCTCAGATCCAAAACTGCGGGGTGCAAAGTGGAAACTGCGGTTGATTCGAAACTTATCGAGGCGATCACCTACGACGAAGACAGCCGGCATCTACGGGTCTATCTGACCAACGGTCAGAGGCGAGAATATGAAGGCGTTCCCAAGGGCGTCGTCGTCGGGTTGACGATGGCGGAATCACCGGGAAATTTCTACATGAAGGCAATCAGGGGCAAATATCCTCCTCGCCCCTAATGTCCTATCGATCACGATGATAGGATCCTTGTTTCAGCAAAGATGCGGGACCGGCATTTCCGGTCCCGCAATCGTTTTCCCGCCGAGCGGCGGTGCACGCGTCAATAACCGCCGAGGAAATCGCGAACCGCATCGATCTCGAGCGGCGCAATCTCGTGACCGCCGGGATGCCAGACCGTTCTGACCTCCGCCCCTCGGTTTTTCAGATGTTCGGACAGCGCCTCGGTCATGGAAACAGGCGCGATCGGGTCTCGCTGCCCGGCCGTCATCAGCACCTTTCTTCCCGCCAGCGTCGACTGGGCTTCGGGTTGAAACGGAATGAGCGGGTGCATCAGAACCGCGGCATCGAAGATACCCTTCTCGATCAGCACATTGGCAAGAATGTTTGCGCCATTCGAAAAACCCAGGCCGAGAATATCGGAAGCCTGGTACTCGTCCGCGAATGCCTTGACGTAGGCCGCCATCTTCTCCGTCGCCCGGGAAAGGTCGGCCATGTCGTAGACCCCCTCCCCGGTCCGGCGGAAGAACCGCGCCGCGCCATGTTCAGAAACGTCGCCGCGCGGCGAGAGAATCGTCGCTTCGGGCAGCAGGCGCCGACCGAAGTCGAAAAACTGGTTCTCGTCGCCACCGGTGCCGTGCAGTAGAAGCAGGATGGGTTTATCAGGTGCGCCGGCATGCAGCCGGTGCACATATCCAGTTTCGGTCATATCGCCTCTCCCTATGCTTCGAGCGGCTGCAGGTGCTGTTCGAGCAGCGCGCGAAGATGGGCGTGTTGCTGCGGCAATTTCAGTGCTTCGCCGAGATGGGCCGTATCCTCGTCACGGTCGAAGCCGGGCTCATTGGTCGCGACCTCGAACAGCACGCCGCCCGGCGTGCGGAAATAGATCGCCCAGAAATAATCGCGGTCGATCACCGGCGTGACCTGATAGCCGGTGTCCATCAGCGCCTTGCGCACTTCGAGCTGCTTCTCGCGGTTTTCGACGGCAAAGGCGACATGGTGGACCGAGCCGGCGCCGGGAAGCGCGCGGGCAATGTTCGGCATCGTCTCGAGATCGATGCGATGCGCCCCATTGCCGGAGGGCATGATCAGCCGCTTGACGCCGTCCCTTTCCTCGGCAACTTCATAGCCCATGAACTTCAGGAGTTCGGCCGTGGCGCCCTCGTCCCTCAGCCGCATGGCGACGGAGTGGAAGCCGCGAATGGCATGGTCTTCGCTGATGCCGCCATGTGTCCAGGCCTGGCGGGCATCATCCTTGACCTCGACGAGCGCAAAGCCGTCGCCATCAGGCCCGGAGAAGTTCAGCCGCTTTTCGCCGAAACTCTCCTCGACCTTCAGGCCGCCGACACCAAGGGTGGCGAACCGATCGCTCCAGAAGCCGATCGAGCCTTGCGGAACGGAAAACACCGTCGTGCCGACTTCGCCGGTACCGGGGCGGCCCTGCGCCATCTTCGGGAACGGGAAATAGGTCATGACCGTGCCGGGCGCACCGGTCTCGTCACCATAATAGAGGTGATAGACATCAGGCGCGTCGAAGTTCACCGTCTTCTTGACGCGGCGCAGGCCGAGCGCATTGGTGAAAAACTGGTTGTTGGTGCGGGCGTCCTCCGCCATCGACGTGACGTGGTGCAGACCCTTGATCTGATCGAGCATGTGAAACCCCTTTCATGCCCGCCATTGCGGGCTTTCGATGAGGCTAAGATGCGCGCTGAAGCGCCCACAGAACAGACCCGCAGACCAAAACGCATTGTCTTCTTTTAGTGAACGAACACCGACTTGCGTTCACATCTAAAGCATGTCGCGCAAAACTGTGCCGCGGTTTATGCGATAACGACATGCGTAAAAACAAAGAGCTAAAGCGCGTGGAGCGAATCTGAACGATTGCGACGCGCTTTAAGCATCATGGGGATTGGCCGGCAATTGCCAGTCGATCGGCGCGCGCCCGCGCGATTGCAGGAAGGCATTCGCCTTCGAAAAATGCCCGCAGCCGAAAAAGCCGTTATGGGCCGAAAGCGGCGAGGGATGCGGCGCCCTGAGCACAAGATGGCGCGTCGTATCGACGAAGGCGGCCTTGCGCTGAGCATAGGAGCCCCAGAGCATGAAGACGACGGATTCGCATTCATCGTTGACCTTGCGGATGACGGCGTCGGTGAAGCGTTCCCACCCCTTGCCCTGATGGGCAGCCGCCTGCCCTTCCTCGACGGTCAGCACGCTGTTCAGCAGAAGGACGCCCTGTCTTGCCCAATGTTCGAGAAAACCGTGACGTGCCGGTGCTATCCCGAGATCCGTCTCCATTTCCTTGTAGATATTGACGAGGGAGGGCGGTATGCGCACGCCCGGCCGGACACTGAAGCACAGCCCATGGGCTTGCCCGAGTCCATGATAGGGATCCTGGCCGAGGATGACGGCCTTGACGTTGGAGATTGGCGTCAGATCAAGAGCGCGGAAATATTCGCTGCCCTTGGGGAATATCCGCTTGCCGACCTGCTTCTGCGCGATGAGGAAGGATTTGAGCTGTTGCATGTAGGGGCTTGAAAACTCCCCCTCCAGCGCAGCCTTCCAGCTCTCCTCGAGACTGACGGATGTATCGCTCATCTAGGAAAATCCTTCGCATAGGACGAAACAACGGACACACGGTTCTAACAAAATCGATCTACGCTGCAATGCCTGCCGGCTCGGCGATAGGTTTACACCTTGAGAATTCGGTGAGCGAGGATTGCGAGAGGCTGTCCGAGGCACCGTCCTCCGTGTTTAACTATATGATGGCTTCGGTATTTACGCCGGCAGGCGGCCTGAGTAGAACCTTGATTGTGAAATCGGAGTCATGTCTTCCTATGAAATTCGGCACGAGCGGCCTTCGCGGACTTTCAGTGGATCTAAAGGGACATGCCTCCGCCCTTTATGCCACAGCGTTCGGCAAATATCTGATCGGAACTGGTAGGGCCAAAGCTGGCGATGCCATTCTGATCGGCCGCGATTTTCGCGATTCTAGCCCTGAAATCTCGGGAAATTGCGCCGATGCACTCGCTGCGCTCGGCTTCCGGATATTCGACTGCGGCAATGTACCGACACCCGCACTCGCCCTCTATGGTCTCGAGAGCAACGCCGCATGCCTGATGATTACGGGCTCGCATATTCCGGCCGACCGCAACGGCATCAAGTTTTATCGCCCGGACGGCGAGATCGACAAATCGGACGAGGCGGCAATTACCGCATTGGCGACAGAGATCGAGCGGACCGGCGAAGCGGTGGTTCAGGCGCCGGCCGGGACGGAGGAGCATGAAGCGATCTGTCGGCAGCTCTTTTTCGAACGCAATGCCGCCCTGCTTCCGCAAGGCGCGCTGTCCGGCCTGAAGATTGGCGTCTACCAGCACAGCACCGTCGCCCGCGACCTGCTGGTTGACGTTCTCGCCCATTACGGCGCCGAGATCACCGCTCTCGGGCGTTCGGAGAGCTTCATTCCCGTCGACACCGAAGCCGTTTCTGACGAGACGATCACGCTGATGAAGCGCTGGGTGTCCGAGCACAGGTTCGATGCGATCGTCTCGACTGATGGCGACGGCGACCGCCCGCTGGTCGCAGACGAAACCGGCACACCGCTGCGCGGTGACCTACTCGGTCTTGTGGCAGCCAATTTCCTCGGCGCCGGCACGGTGGTGACACCGGTTACCTCCAATTCGGGCATCGAGGCCGCGGGCTCTTTCGCCGTCAGGCGCACCCGCGTCGGCTCGCCCTTCGTCATCGCTGGCATGGAAGAGGCCGTAGCGGCCGGCGAAGATCATGTCATGGGCTTTGAAGCCAATGGCGGGCTGCTGACTGCAACCCCATTCGACATCAACGACAGAGCCGTGCGAGCCCTGCCGACGCGCGATTGTTTTATCCCGATGCTCGCGATCCTCTCGCTCGCTGCCATTCGCAGGCAGCCGCTTTCTGCCGTTGCCGCGTCCTATCACCTGCCCTTTGCCGCGGCCGATCGCCTGGAGAATTTTCCGTTGGAGACGAGTGCCGCGCTGATGGCGCATCTGCGCGCTTCGGAAGAAAATCTCTCGGCTTTCCTGCAGCCGATCGGCGAGGTAGCGACAAAATCCGACATCGACGGACTTCGCGTGACGCTAAGGGATGGCGGGATCATTCATTTCCGCCCGTCCGGCAATGCGCCGGAAATGCGCTGCTACACGGAGGCCGGCAGCGAAGCTGCAGCCCGGGACCTGCTGAATGCAGGGCTCAATCGAATAGGAGACTGGGCAGGCGCCCGGCAACATGCGACGAACAAGCCGTTTATTTCAAGGAACCCGCCTATGACGCAGAAAATCATTCCAGTGATCATGGCCGGCGGCAAAGGCACGCGGCTCTGGCCGCTTTCCCGTGCCACCGCACCGAAACAATTCATCCAGTTTGTCGGCGACAAGACGTTGTTTCAGGAAACTCTCGAACGCGTTTCCGATCCCGAACTCTATGAAGCCCCGATCGTCGTCACCAATGAGGAATTCCGCTTCCTGGTCGCCGAACAGGCTCGCGAGCGCGCCATCCCGCTCGCAGCGATCCTGCTCGAACCGGTCGCCCGCAACACAGCCGCAGCGGTGGCCGCCGCGGCAACGCTTGCCGCCGACCTGTTCGGCAAGCACACCATCATCCAGATGCTCGCCTCGGATCACGAGATTCTTGCCGACAAGAGCTATTTCGATTGCATCCGCATCGCCCGCGATGCCGCTGCCGACGGCAAGCTCGTAACCTTCGGCATCACCCCGACGGAGCCGGCGACGGGTTACGGCTATATCGAGATCGGCGATGCCCTCGAAAACGGTGCACACAAGGTCAAGCGGTTTGTCGAAAAGCCGGCACTTGAGAAGGCCGAGCAGATGCTCGCCGACGGCGGCTTCTACTGGAACTCAGGCATCTTCATGTTCCCGGTGCCGGAACTCATCGCCGAACTCCAGGAATATGCGCCCGATGTGCTGAAGGCGGCCAGCAAGGCCGTTTCGAAAGCAAGCCGCGACCTCGATTTCACCCGCCTCGACGCCGACCATTTCGCCAAGAGCCCCGATATCTCCATCGACTATGCGATCATGGAAAAAACGTCCAAGGCCGCAATCGTCCCCTCGCCGTTCAAATGGTCGGACATGGGTAGCTGGGATGCCGTCTGGAAATCAGGCGCACGCGACGAAAACGGCAACGTCGCCGCCGCCAACACCACCGTCGTCAATACCCGCAACTCGCTCGTCATGACCCATGGCGTTCATCTTGCCGTCCAGGGCATGGATGATGTCGCCGTCATCGCCAGCGAAGACGCCGTCTATGTCGGACCGCTCAAAGACAGCCAGAATGTCGGCCAATTGGTCAAGATGCTGGCCTCTACGTCCGCCACGGCGAAATTCGCCGAAACCCATCCGACATCCTATCGCCCTTGGGGCGGCTATACCTCCATCTTCAACGGCGATCGTTTCCAGGTGAAGCGCATCTTCGTCACGCCGGGCAAGAAGCTGTCGCTTCAAAAACACCACCATCGCTCCGAACACTGGGTCGTCGTCAAGGGAACGGCTGAGGTGACGGTCGGCGAGACCGTGCGGATGCTGCGCGAGAACGAAAGCGTCTATATTCCGCTTGGAGAAGTCCACCGCCTCGCCAACCCCGGCAAGATTCTTCTCGAGCTCATCGAGGTTCAGACGGGCTCCTATCTCGGCGAGGACGACATCATCCGCATCGTCGATGAGTTCGGAAGAACGTAAAATCGCAGCCGGAGCGATGGTCGGGCCTTTTCCGGCGCAACCATCCTCACTGTTGAATTTCCTCTTGGGGTTCTCGTAGAATGGATGTACCGACAGACATGACCGGAGATATCCCCCTGATGCGTACCTTGCCCGTCCTCGCCGGATTTCTTGCAATCATGGTGCCGGGAATGGCGTTTGCCGAAACGGCAAGCATGCGAACCGCAAGCGAGTCGGAAATTCGCCAACACCTGCCCGGTACGTCCGAATTGAAAGAAGGCAAGAACGGCTACGAATATCGCGACGGCAATAAGAATGGCTACAAGATAACCAATGGCCAAGTGTGCGTCCTGTTCCCCAGCAAGAAGACCGATTGCGTCAACGTGAAGACCGACGGCAAGACGTTTCAGATGATCGACAAAAAGGGCGGCCGAACCAGATTCTGATTTGTAGCCGCGGCAAGATTTCCTTGCCCAGGCAATGTCATTTTGCCGGTGAAGTTTCGCCGTCCTTGTCGAGAACGAAGTCGGCGACCAGGCCCGAATGGTTCGAGCCGAGATTATCATTGAGACGTTTCAGCGATGTCAGATGAAGCGGCGCGCGCGCAAATATGTGGTCGATGGCGATCCCGAGCGCGCTGGCGCCGATCGGCCATGTTGCCGGTTCTGGCGTGATCGTTTTCAGCTTCTGCTCACGCAGGAAAGCTTGGATGCTCGGGGCGATCGCCGAGGAGTTGAAATCACCTGACAGCACCAGAGGGCCGTCGATCGAGCCGAGCGCTTTGGCGAGATCTTCCAATTCAGCCATCTGGAAATCGTCGAAATATGGTTTGGTCAGGTGCGCTGAAACCAGATTGATAGTCTCGCCGCCGAAATCGACGCTTGCTATAACAAGCCTGTTTTTTCGCAGACTGCCCATACTTGCGACCTGCCGGCTGACGAACGGTCGTTTGGAGAGCACCAGCGTATCGCATGTATCCTTCCCGGCATCGCAACCGATATGGTAGGGATAGGCCTTGAACAATTGCTGCAGGTGGAACGTCAGCGGCTTGGCTTCGAGCAGATTGACGACATCGGCATTCGACGCGATCACCATGTCGGTGATTTCAGTCGAGTTTTTCCAGTTATCGATCGCGATGTTGAACGACATCAGACGAAAAAGTGGCGGCTTTTTCATCGCTCTGTCGTCCTGCGAGAACTCGCCCAGCATGATGACGCCGTGAGCGGCGAGAAAAAGCGAGGCAAGCAGAAGGATAAAGCCGTAAATCTGCCTTTTGATGCCCAGAACGACGAGACTGGCGGCGACGAACACGACGCCGAGGTGAACCTGAAAGCTGTAGACGAAGGACAGAAGCCAGAAGTTCGTGACATAGCGTAACGACACGATCGCGATGGCAACGGTCAGAAACGCGCAGAGAATCCAATAAATTATATCTCTCATCGATCCTGACCTGCTTCCAGACGACCGGCCGGCCATAACATGCAAGCAATCATGTTGCAATGCAGCATAGCGGCCGAGAGCCGCGGCTGATCGGCAGACGATATCGATGGTCTCGCCCTCATCCGGCAAGGCAGCGGCCGACAGGCCGCCGACAGTAGAGACAGCGCTGTGACCTTCTCTTTCAAAGACCTATCGACTCGGCCTCTTTTTATCTTGTAAGTGGGGTCACTTGATACGGAATCGGCTCTTTGCCGCCGGCAGGGAGCCGAGAAAAGGTGGGAATGCGCTACTTCATTACAGGGACTGCCGGCTTTATCGGTTTTCATCTGGCGAGGCGCCTGCTGCAAGAAGGGCATGACGTCACAGGCTTCGATGGCCTCACTCCCTATTACAACGTCAAGCTCAAGGAGATGCGCCATGCGGCACTCTCCCAGTTTCCGACCTTCAAACCCGTCATCGCGATGCTCGAGGACCGCCCAGCCCTGGAAGCGGCCGTTCTGGAAGCCAAGCCCGACATTCTGATCCACCTCGCCGCACAGGCCGGCGTGCGCTACAGCCTGGAAAATCCAGAGGCCTATCTTCGTTCGAACGTCGAAGGCTCGTGGAACATCATGGAAATCGCGCGGCGCGTCGAAATCCGCCATCTGATGCTGGCCTCGACATCATCGATCTATGGCGCCAATGCGACCGTCCCCTTTCGCGAGACCGATCGCGCCGACGAGCCGCTGACCATCTATGCTGCGACCAAGAAATCGATGGAGCTGATGGCGCATAGCTATGCCCATCTTCACAAGATTCCAACTACGGCATTTCGTTTCTTCACCGTGTATGGTCCGTGGGGCCGGCCCGACATGGCGCTGTTCAAATTCACCAAGAACATGCTTGAAGGCCTACCGATCGAGATCTACGGCGAAGGCAAGATGAGCCGTGACTTCACCTATATCGACGATCTTATTGAAGCGATCGTCAGACTGTCGGCAATCGGCCCGAGTGAGGAAAACCGTCTCGACGACGCGGCTGTCGAAACGCTTTCGCGCCAGGCGCCCTTTCGCGTCGTCAATATTGGCGGAGGCCAGCCGGTCAGCCTGATGGATTTCGTCGAAACGGTAGAAAAGGCGCTCGGCCGTCCTGCCATCCGCAAGATGCTGGCGATGCAAAAGGGTGATGTGCCGCGTACCTTCGCCGCCCCCGATCTGCTCGTCGCACTGACGGGCTACAAGCCCGATACGACCTTGGAGGTCGGCGTCAAGGCCTTCGTCGACTGGTATCTCGACGTGCGCGGTGAGCTCGACACCTAGAGCATTTCCGTTTTTCTTCGAATCACGGAAATGCTCTATCTCTCTGTTTTCACGCAACCGCTGCGCACTTTTGCTGAAATTGCTCTAGGTGCGGACGATCGTAGGTCGGATCGGCCTAAGTTCTGGCTAAGTGTCAGCGAAGAAACGCAACTGCCTGCACGGCCTCGACCGCCGTCGAAAACACGTAACCGACGACGACAACGGTGAGGCTCTGCGAATAGGTCTTGAGCCGGGAGCCCTCGCCCTCGACGATCGCGGGGCTGCGCAGGACGAAAGGAACGCCAGGGCGCACGAAACCGGCGCGTGTCGTCAACGGAACCTCGGGTGAATGGCCGATGGCGGAGGTGTACATCAGATCGCGGGCAAGGCTGGCTGGACCGATGGCGAAGGCCGGCTCGGCAGCGGCGGCGATGGTCAGAGTCAAGGCGATGGCGGCAAGAGTTCTGTGCATGTCGAAGTCCCCGTTTGCTGATCGGCGGGCTTTCGGTTTGCCCGGCTCCAAACGATCGATGCGTCTGTCCACGCCTCGGTCGCTTTCATGAGGCCACTCTACACATCAGTATTTTCAGGGCTTTTAAGCGGATCGGTCAAATTTTACGAAATTTGACTTTCTGTCCGGAAGGGCTCGGGACGCACAAGGAAAAATGTCTGCTGGCCTGCAGGCCAACAACGCAACATCAGAAAACGTGTTGATGACCTGGACGCTGCATCGCAGTCTACAGAATGCGATCCAGCTTCTTGTTGAGGTGCAGGTTCGGCATCAATCCTGCGCTTTGCGCGGCATGATAGGATTCTCGCGCCGCATCGAACGAGATCGACCACATGATGGCGCTGAGCAGCAGCGCGATGATATAAATCTGAATACGCATCGAACCGGCGATACGGAAAGAGCAAGGCAGTTTTGTGTCAAAACATAGCCACAGGAATCACAAAAAGTGGCACTTCTTTTATTTCGCAGTCGGCAGGCAGCAGACATATTAGTGTCGTGAAAATTAGCGATATTGTATCGCTACCTGTTAGCAGCCGACCCCGAGGCTTGGTTCCTCTTCCCACCCCGAGAACCCTGAGAGGTCCGTTCTCCACGGGCCTCTTTGCCTTCTTTCCGGAACAGCTGAGATCGCCAGATCCGATAGACGCTGAACCGCGCATCTCGATCCCAATCAGGCACGCGTCCCGCCATGAGCGATGTCACGTTACTTTAGTATCGTTAGCCTATATGTGTTGAAATGGACTCAACCGACGATAGAGTTGGTTCACTCGAGATCTGGGGTGCGCATGCCTGCAGAGCCAATTGCCCCGGCAACGGGTGGCATGGCAGGCGCATGCGATCTTCATCGTCATGGCGGATGCAATCGTGGTCTGAGCAAACAACGGGCGGGAGGCAGGCATGGGAAGGATTACCAAGGCAGGCGCATGGTGCAACGGCGAGGTCGCCTACCTCGCCTGGATGGCTGACGGCCCGATTGCCGATTGCCTCGGCTTCATGATCACCCGCGTACACGAGACCGGGCCGGAGGCCGGAGCCCGGCGCATCCTGCCGACCTGGATCGCTTTTACCGACCAGTCGAATCCAGACTGGCTGGAGCAGGACAGTTCGGTCTGGCCGATCCAGCAATATCAATGGCGCGACCTGACGCTGCGCCGCTCCCGCGACGAGGCGACCGTTCGGCCGATCGATTTCAGGATTCACTATGAAATTACGCCGCTCGGCCTTGCGGGCCCCGGCCGGAAACCGGTTCCCGCCTCCGACACCGCCCCCTATCGCGATGAAAACGGCAAGCCGCGTTATGTCGGGCCGCCACGGCCGCTCTTTTTTCTGGACGAACCCTTCAAGACCGAGAGCATCGACGTCACCCATGATTTCCCGGGCGGCGGCGCCATCAAGGCGACCTATACCAACGGCATCCTTTCGACGCAGAACCTGCTGCGCCAGCTGGAAAAGGTCCAGGGCGTCAAGCCGGAGAATATTGCCCCCGGCCCGGCGATGCGCATTACCGAAGGCCTGCTGAAGACGCTGAAGGCCCACATCCCGAAAAAGGGCGATCCAATCCGCCTGTTCCTGACCGCCGATGTGCTGAGCTTCCTGACGATGCTGATCGACCGCGCCGAGACGGGCAACGGCGAGCTCTATCTCGCGCTCTACGAGCTGCACGATCCCGAACTGATCGAGCGGCTGACGGCACTGGTCAAGGCCGGCAAGGCGCATGTGATCCTTTCCACCTCGGGCTCGACCGATCTCAACAAGAAGGGCGACCCGCTGCCGAGGAAACTGGTCGTCTGGGACACCGGCAACCATGATGCACGCATCGGCCTCCATGCCGCCGCTCCCGCGGCAGAGCGCATGCAGGATCGCCTCTTCAACAACAACAGCCATATCGGCCACAACAAGTTCGCCGTCTATGTCGAGGGTGGCGTCGCGCGAGCCGTGATGACCGGCAGCACCAACTGGACCGAAACCGGCCTCTGCACCCAGTCGAACAACGTCATCCTGATCGAGGACAAGAATGTCGCCGCCCGTTTCCTCGCCTATTGGAAGCTTCTGCGGGACGATCCGCAACCTGTGGGCGTTCCGCTGACCGTTTCCAACCATGGTGAGACCGCCGAGGGCTTTGCCCCGAGCAAGGGCGTGCAGGGCCCCGCCCTGCGCTTGGCGAATGCCGCGCCGACCGGGCCGGTGACGCTGAAGGACGGAAAGACCACCGTCGAAATCCTGTTTTCACCCAACACCAAGGCGCCGAGCAAGAACAAGACTTCACCGACACCCGTCGATCTCAGCCGCGTCTATTCGCTGATGGAGCATGCCGACAGCGCCATCCTGTTCCTCACCTTCTATCCCGGTGTGCGCGGCGAACAGAACGTCATCGGCCAGGCAGCGGAGCTTGCCGTCAAGCGACCGGACCTGCTCGTCCAGGGCGCGATCAGCAATCCGGCAGCACTGCCGCCGGCAAAACCCGGTGAACCCACAACCTATGTCCATCAGCCGGGTGGCGAGGTCAGGGACCTGCCGCAGCGGGCGATCTGGTGGCCGGACGGCGATACCGGCCGTGTCGTCATGGTGCGCGCAGCGGCCATCTCCGCCCAGTTCGGCGATCTTCGTCCCGAATTGCTGAGCGCCGGCCACGCGATCATCCACGACAAGATCGTCGTCATCGACCCGCTCCATCCTGACAATTGCACTGTCATCACCGGCAGCCACAACTTGGGTTACAAGGCCTCCTACCAGAACGACGAGAACCTGCTGATCGTCCGCGGCAACCAGTCGCTTGCCGTCGCCTATGCGATCCACATTCTCGACGTCTATGACCACTATGTCCTGCGCGCCAAGCTGCAGGAGGAATTGCGCCAGTCGTTGATTGCCACAGGCCGGCCGCCCAAGGCGGAATCGGGTGGCTTCCTCAACGCCAAGGCAAGCTGGCAGGGGCGTTGGTTTGCCCCTGCCAAGGCTCCGTCGAGCCGGGATTACTTCCTAGGCCTCTGATCGCCACCCAAGCATTGCGTCCATCGAATTGAAGACATCCGGATAGCGGATGCCTTCTTCTGGTTCTTGCCTTCGCATCAGCGAAGGCAAGAGTGATAGCGCCGCCTAAAATATATCAATCGATTGACTTATTTCCCTGCCAATGCTATAAAATTGTCATGACCCAAGAACACGACAACCAGCCACCGGCCTCCGCCCGTGCAGAGATCGCACGCCAGAAGATGCTGTCCGCTGCCCTCGACGTCTTCGGCCGCTATGGCTTCGACGGCGCCTCGACGCGCCAGCTCACGGAAGCGGCCGGCGTCAACCTGCAGGCCATCCCCTATTACTTCGGCAGCAAGGAAGGCCTCTACATCGCCACGGCCGAATATCTGATGATGCGGATCAATACGCATGTCGGTGACATGAGGGCGCGCGTCGGCGCGCATCTGTTGGCGCTCGATGCTGCAGGCAAACCGCTTGGTGAAGCTGAGGCCCGCCATTTCCTGACCGAGATTTTGCAGACCATGGTGACGCTGTTTGTCGGCAGGGAATCCGAATCCTGGGCGCGCTTCCTGATCCGCGAGCAGATGGAACCGACGGAAGCCTTCACACGGGTCTATCAGGGCCTCATGCGGCCGATGATTGAGATGGGCCGGCGGCTGATCGGCGCCATCCTTCATGAGGATCCCGCCTCGGAACATGTGCGCCTGCGCACCTTCACCCTTCTCGGCAGCATCCTCGTCTTTCGCGTTGCCCATGCAGCCGTGCTCGCCCAGATGGAGTGGGATGGCGTCGGCCCCGAACAGGTGGAAACCGTGCGCGGCCTGGCCGCAGAGCTGGTCGATGCCATCGGCCCGCTGAATGGAAGTGCAGCATGAAACGCATCCTTCCCATCGCCATCCTTCTTCTCGTTGCGGCAGGGGCCGCCGCCTGGTGGTACGCCCTGCCCCAAAAGCTCGGCTGGTTGCCAGAGGCCAGCCGCGAATTCGTCCTTTACGGCAATGTCGATATCCGTCAGGTCTCGCTCGGCTTCCGTGTCAGCGGCCGCCTCGCCGAACTCCACGCCGACGAAGGCGACGTCATCAAGAGCGGAGACGTTCTCGCAAAGCTCGATGCAGCTCCTTATGAATTCGCGGTCCGCTCGGGCGAGGCCAATGCCGCAGCCCTTCAGGCGACGCTCGACAAGCTGAAGGCCGGTCCGCGGCCGACCGAGATCGCCCAAGCGCGCGCCGCCTATGACGAAAGTCTCGCCGATCTCCGCAATGCCAACCTCGCCTATGACCGCGCCCGCCAGTTGCGCCCGCAGGGCACAATCTCTGAGGCGAGCCTCGACCAGGCGACTGCCGCAAGGGCGATGGCCGCCGCACGCTCCGATTCCGCCAACGAAGCACTGAAACTGCTGCTGGAAGGCTCCCGTGTTGAGGATATCGCCTCCGCCGACGCCCAGTTGAAGGCGGCTCAGGCAACACTCGCCTCCGCCCGCACTTCGCTCGATGATACCGAGCTGCGCGCCCCGAACGACGGCGTCATCCTCTCGCGCGTGCGGGAAAATGGCGCGATCGTTTCGCCGGCGGACACGGTCTTCGTGTTATCTCTGACCGAACCTGTCTGGGTGCGCAGCTATGTCGCCGAGCCTGATCTCGGCCGCATCCATCCCGGCATGAAGGTTTCTGTCGCCTCCGATACGTCGCCCGACAAGCCCTATGAAGGCACGATCGGCTTCATCTCGCCGGTCGCCGAGTTCACCCCGAAATCGGTGGAGACGCCGGAGCTCCGGACCGACCTCGTCTATCGCCTGAGGATCGTCATCGACAAGCCCGGCCCGGATCTGCGCCAAGGCATGCCGGTCACCGTTCGCTTTCCCACGCCGACAGCGGGCGGACAATGAGCGCCGCCGAGACCGGCCGGGACGACAAGCCGCTCGTCCGGATCGACGGCGTCACCAAGCGCTTCGGCACCGCGCCGGCCGCCCTTGACGCCGTCTCCGGCGCGATCGGCGGCGGCGCAATCACCGGCCTCGTCGGCCCTGATGGCGCCGGCAAGACAACGCTGATCCGCCTGATGACCGGTCTGATGTTGCCCGACGTGGGAACGATGGAGGTTCTCGGCTTCGATACGCGCAAAAACGCTGCCGGCATCCAGGCGGCGATCGGCTACATGCCGCAGCGCTTCGGTCTCTATGAGGACCTCTCGGTGCAGGAAAACCTCGATCTCTATGCCGATCTGCGCGGCCTGCCGAAGAGCGAACGAGCAGGCGCCTTCGACGAATTGCTCACCTTCACCGACCTCAAACGCTTCACCGGCAGGCTGGCCGGAAAACTCTCCGGCGGCATGAAGCAGAAGCTCGGCCTTGCCTGCGCGCTTCTGAAGAAGCCGCGCCTGCTGCTGCTCGACGAGCCGGGCGTCGGCGTCGATCCGATCTCGCGCCGCGACCTTTGGAAGATGGTCGAGAACCTGACGAAGGAAGGCATCGGCGTGCTCTGGTCAACCGCTTATCTGGATGAGGCGGAAGCCTGCGATCACGTGCTGCTTTTGAACCAGGGCAAGCTGCTCTTTTCGGGAAAACCGATGGAAATGACCGAGCGCGTCAAGGACCGGGTCTTCAGGGTATCCGATGTCAGCGGCCGCCGCCGGCAGGTGCTCGCCGAACTCCTGCAGGCCGATGGCGTCATCGACGGCGTGATCCAGGGCGAGGCGATCCGCATCGTCGCGGCGAAGGGCAAGAAGCCCGATATCGGCAAGGCGGGCGATGGCGCAACGCTCGCCCCTGCCCCGCCGCGCTTCGAGGATGCCTTCATCGACATGCTGGGCGGCGGTCCCGGCGGCCGCTCGCGGCTGGCAGAGGCGCAGGAGCCAGTGAAGGATGATGGCGATCGGCCGGTGATCGAGGCCAAGGGACTGACCAAGCGCTTCGGTGATTTCACCGCTGCCGATGACATCAGCTTCGATATCCGCCGTGGCGAGATCTTCGGCCTGCTCGGTCCGAACGGCGCCGGCAAGTCCACCACCTTCAAGATGCTCTGTGGCCTGCTGAAGCCGACCGGCGGCGAAGGCCGTGTTGCTGGTTTCGATCTTCGCCGCGATGCCGCCGAAGCCCGCAACCAGCTCGGCTACATGGCGCAGAAGTTCTCGCTCTACGGTGATCTCACAGTCATGCAGAACCTCGAATTCTTCTCTGGTGTCTATGGGCTTCGCGGAAAACACCGGCGCGAGCGCATCGATCTCATGGCCGGCATCTTCGATTTCGGCCGCCATATCGGCCAACCGGCCAAGGACCTACCACTCGGCCTGAAGCAGCGGTTGGCGCTAGCCTGCGCCGTCATGCACGAGCCGCGCGCCCTCTTCCTCGACGAACCGACTTCCGGAGTCGATCCGATTACCCGGCGCGAATTCTGGACGCATATCAATGCGCTGGTCGAAAAGGGCGTCACCGTGCTCGTCACCACCCATTTCATGGACGAGGCGGAATATTGCGACCGCATCTCGCTGATCTACCGCGGCCGCTCGATTGCGCTCGGCTCGCCCGATGAATTGAAGGCCCGGATCGCGACCAAGGAGCAGCCGGACCCGACGATGGAGGATGCCTTCATCGCCCTCGTCCAGCAATCGGAAGCGGAGGATGCCGCATGAGCGCCTCTTCCGGCAGGCTTCGGCGTCTTTCAGCTCTGGTGCGCAAGGAAAGCTTCCAGGCGATCCGCGATCCGAGCAGCATCCTCATCGCCTTCGTGCTGCCGCTGATCCTGCTCTTTCTTTTCGGCTACGGCGTCTCGCTCGATACCACCCGCACGCGCATCGGCCTCGTGACCGAGGAGATGACGCCGCTGACACAGGATCTGTCGGCCAGTTTCCAGGCCTCGCGCTATTTTGATGTCGCCATGGGACGCGACCGGCGTCTGTTCGAGGAAGACCTCGTGCTCGGCAAGGTGCGCGGCATCGTCGTCATTCCGGCCGACTTCACCACGCGCTACACCGCCGGCAACCGCCCCGGTATCCAGGTGATCGTCGACGGCTCCGATCCGAACACCGCGAATTTCGTGCAGAATTATGCCCAGGGCGCCGTCGCCAACTGGGAGCGGCAGAGGCAGGCGGACGTCGCCGTGCAGAGTCCTGCCATCTCGGTCGAGCAACGCTTCTGGTTCAATCCCGAACTGACCAGCCGCAATTTCCTTGTGCCGGGCTCGATCGCAATCGTCATGACGCTGGTCGGCACGCTCCTGACCTCGCTCGTCGTCGCTCGCGAATGGGAGCGCGGCACAATGGAGGCGATGATGGCGACGCCGGTGACGGCGGTCGAGCTGCTCGCAGGCAAGATCCTGCCCTATTTCCTGCTCGGCCTCACCTCGATGACGCTCTGCGTGCTGCTTGCGGTCTTCCTCTTCGGCGTGCCGTTCCGCGGCTCCGTCGCTGCTCTTTACGCATTGTCGGCCGCCTTCCTGATCCCGGCGCTCGGCCAGGGCCTGTTGATCTCGACGGCAACGAAGAACCAGTTCCTCGCCTCGCAGCTGGCGCTGATTACCGCCTTTCTACCGGCCTTTCTGCTGTCTGGCTTCCTCTTCGAGATCAATTCCATGCCGGTGGTGATCCAGTGGATCACCTTCATCGTGCCGGCGCGTTACCTGATCCCCAGCCTGCAGACGGTGTTCCTCGCCGGCGACATCTGGCCGATGTTCCTGCAGGCGATATCGGTCATGCTGACGATCGGCGCCATCATGTTCATGCTTGCCGCCCGCAGCACCAGAAAAAGGATCGGCTGAGATGTGGACAAGGCTTTACGCCCTGATCGTCAAGGAATTGCTTGCCGTCCTGCGCGACCCCAAGGGCCGCGCCATCCTGATCGGCCCGCCGATCGTCCAGCTTCTCGTTTTCTCCTATGCGGCGACGCTCGAGGTCCGCAATGTCGACGTCCTGATCCTCAACCGCGACAGCGGCCACTGGGGCCAGGAACTGATCGAGCGCATCGATGGCTCGCCGACTTTCCGGAAGATCGAGATCGCCTCCAGCCAAGCGGAGGTCCGCGTGGCGATCGACAACCAGACGGCCATTGCCGCCGTCGAGATCGGCCCTGACTTTTCGCGCAATATCGAGGCGGGAGCGCCGGCCGACCTGCAGATGGTGCTTGATGGCCGCCGCTCCAACGCCTCGCAGATCGTCGCGGGCTATCTCTCGCAGATCGGTGCAGCGCTCGCTGCCGAGACCCCGGCCGGCAAACGCGCCGGCGCCGATATCGTGTCGACCGTGCCGCGCAACTGGTTCAATCCGAACCTCACCTACCAATGGTTCATGGTGCCGAACCTGATCGCCAGCATCGCGCTGCTGATCGGCCTGATCGTCACCGCGCTGTCGATCGCCCGCGAACGCGAACTCGGCACCTTCGACCAGCTGATGGTCTCGCCGCTGCGCATCCACGAGATCCTGATCGGCAAGCTGATCCCGCCGATGATGATCGGCCTCTTCCACATCACCGTCTATATCCTGGCCGCAGTCTTCCTCTTCGAAGTGCCGCTGCGCGGCTCGCTCTTCCTGCTTTACGGCAGCGCGATCTTCTATCTCGGCTCGGTCGCCGGCCTTGGCCTCTTCATCTCGGCACTGTCGATGACGCAGCAGCAGGCGATCCTCGGCGCCTTCCTTTTCATGGTTCCGGCCATGCTGCTCTCAGGCTTTGCGACGCCGATCGAGAACATGCCGGGGTGGTTGCAGCCGGTGACCCTGATCAACCCGCTGCGCTATTTCCTGGTGATCGTCAAAGGCGTCTTCCTCAAGGATATTCCGCTGAGCGAGGTGGTGAACCAGACGATCCCGCTGGCGCTGATCGCCACCGTTACGCTCAGCGCCGCCGCCTGGCTCTTCCGCCGGCGGCTGGAATAACGCCTCCCAACCCCGGCTTCAGCCGCCTCACATAATGTGAACCGGCCTTCCAAAGCGTGACTCTCTCCTGCTGGAACCTCGGATTGGCGTGGTCGTTACCCAAACGCAACCCCAGCAAAGGAGAAGCAAAATGTACAAGGTCCTACTTGTCTCCAGCGCCCTTGCGCTGTCGTCACTTGCAACCAATGCGCTCGCTGATGGAGCCGTGACCGGTGCAGCCGGTGGTGCCATCACCGGCGCAATCGTCGGCGGCCCCGTGGGTGCTGCCATTGGCGGCGTGGCCGGTGGTGTCGCCGGTGCCGTTGTCGATCCGCCGCCGCGCGAGGTCGTTACCTATGTCCAGCAGCAGCCGGCCCCGACCGCCTCCGTGGTAGTCCAGGAACCGATCGTCGTCGGCAAGCCGCTTCCGGCAGACGTCGTCGTGACGCCGGTGCCTGACAATCCGAAATATGCCTACACGGTCATCAACAATCAACGCGTGATTGTCGAACCCCGCAGCCACCGTGTGGTGCAGGTCATAGAATAATCAGGCAACCGAAGCCGCCTGTTGCGGCTCGGCAACTTCCGGCCCCGCTTCGGCGGGGCCTTTTTTCGTGCGCTTGCGCCACCTGCCGATCAGCGAGAACAGAACGACAAGGTGCCGTGGCAACTTGGAGCCTTTCCTAGGAAAGGCTCCAAACCCCTGTGGCAGCGCCTCTATCGGAATTCGGTCGCCGTAAAGCTTGCCCTGTTTGAGCGATAGAATATGCATGCTGGAAAGCATGAGCCGATCCTCCATCCTGATTGATGGGATCAGCGTGGCCGAAGCGACGGGGCTGGGTCTTTAAAGTCCGACTAAAAGCTGCAAAAACTTGCAAAAGCCTATAGCCGCGGCCGCATCCCGGCGCGCGCCAGTCCTTCCAGAACCGGCGCAAAACGCAGCGGATCCTTGGCCGGCTGACCCGCCAGAATGCCTTCCAGCGTCACATCAGGTGCCATCGCCTCGAGCGCATGGAGGAACTGGCGCGCCTGCTCCATATTGCCGAGATGCGCATGTGCGGCGATCAACATCCAGTAGGTCGGGTCGAAATGGGCATTGAGCGCCAGCGAACGAGAGGCGTATGAAATTGCCGCCTCGTAATTGCCGCGAAAGAGTTCGGCCATGGCAATGCCCGTCAGCGAAAACCGCGCATCCGGATCGCGGGGTCCCAATTTCACGGCGCGATGCAGTCGCTCGAGCGCCTGTTCGATATCGCCGCAGTGCAAGGCCGCAATGCCGGAGCAGGCCGCGACCAGAAGATCGTTGGGATTGGCGGCAGCGGCGGCCTCCAGCACGGCCATGCCACCTTCGTAATCCTTGCCCGTCTGCAGCAATGCCATGCCGCAATGGGCCATCACGCGGGGATCGCCGGCCGAATGCTGAAGCCCGCGACGGGCAAGGCTGATACATTCCGCCTTGTCGTCCGTCCCGAGCCGTGGCCAACCCATGGTAATGCGATGTTCGAGCGCCCATGCGGCATGGGAAAGCAGCATCGCATTTTCCGGCTCCATGGCGAGCGCTTCCTGCAGCAAGGCATAGGCGGCGGCATTACTTTCGATCGATTCGTCGATGATCGCGGCAAGCGCACGCAGATAGAGATCGTAAACTGCCGGACTGTTCGGCCGGTCACGTCGTGACCTCTGGATTTCGGCGATCTCGATCGCCGGCTCAACGATCGAGGCGACGCGTTCGGTGATATGGTCCTGGAAGGCGAAGATGTGGCTGATGCCGTCTTCAAAATGATCGGCCCAGAGATTGGTCGCGGTCACGCCGTCGACCAGCTGCACATTGATACGCACCTGCCCGCCTTCCCGCCGGATGCTGCCTTCGAGCACGTAGCGTACTCCGAGCTCCGCCGCCACCTGTCGCACATCGATGCTGCGTCCCTTGTAAATAAAGGCGGAATGGCGCGAGACGACCGAAAAGGAGCGGAAGCGCGCAAGGGCGGTGATGATCTCCGTCACCACGCCATCGGCAAAATAATCCTGGTCGACATCGCCACCGAGATTGACGAAGGGAAGAACCGCGACGGAAGGCGGCTGCGGCGCCACGGGCGCCATCCCGGCATCGTCCCGGCGCGGCAGGCGATAACCGACCCTGGGAACCGTGACGATCCACTCCGTGCCATCGGGCCTTGCGCCGAGAATCTTCCTGAGCGTGGCAATCTGAACCGTGAGGTTGCCTTCCTCCACGGCAAGCCCCGGCCAGGCCCTGTCCATCAGATCCGCCTTGGTGACGACGCGGCCCTCAGCCTCCAGCAGCAAACCGAGCAGAGCTGCCGGCCGTGGTCCCGTCGCAATGGACTTCCCTTCCCGCCACAGGCTTCCTGTCACGGGATCGTAAAGGAACGGACCAAAGGAAAGCGTCGAGCTGCCCATGCAGAAGCATAGCGTCAAAATCTCGCAAACGAAAAGCGGATCAACGCGCCGATGCGCTGGATAAGCTGCCGTCGGATGAACGGCGGCCTATCCAGCGGACAGGATCAGACCTTCAGCTCGCGCCGCTCGCGCTCGGTCACCATCGCAAGATCGAGCACCTTCTGCAGGTTGGCGGCGTGGCGGAAGTTCGGATCCGGCTGGATGC
The DNA here is from genome assembly GCF_002008365.1 of Rhizobium leguminosarum bv. viciae USDA 2370. GTDB lineage: Bacteria > Pseudomonadota > Alphaproteobacteria > Rhizobiales > Rhizobiaceae > Rhizobium > Rhizobium leguminosarum. The sequence goes on along the minus strand of NZ_MRDL01000036.1, from coordinate 164,010 downwards.
CGCTTGCCACGGCCTCGGCAAAACGCTCGTAGTTGGTCGCTACCGGTTCAACCTCGATCTTCGTCCAGGTGGCGGTTTCGACATCCTCGCCGAGGCAGCCATGCAGCTCAGAACCGCTGGGACGATGGATGACCTCAAGGCTGCCCCTCTCGCCATAAATCCGCAGCTTCAACTCGTTCAGATGCCCTGTCGCCCAACGGCTGGCATGGATGACGCCGAGTGCACCATTGGCGAAATCGACAGACATGGTGAAGCTGTCATTGGCATCGAGCAGATATTCGCCGATCTGGCCGCCCGGCGCCTTGTTAAAGGTCTTCAGCCGCGCAAAGACGTGGTCGATGTCGGTCGCCGCACCATAGGCGGCGAAATCGAGGATATGGATGCCGACATCGCCGAGCACGCCGTTCGAGCCATGGCCGGTGGAAAGCCGCCACAGCCAGGTCGATTCTGTGCGCCAGTCGCCCCAGGCGCGCGACACGAGCCAACTCTGGAGATAGGAGGCTTCGACGTGCCTGATCGTGCCGAGCTCGCCGGCGAGCACCATCTCACGGGCGCGCTGCAGCGGCGCGACGTTTCGATAAGTCAGGTTGACCATGTTGATGACGCCGGCTTTTTCGGCCGCCTCTGTCATCTCCAGCGCCTTCGCATAGTTCTCCGCCAGCGGTTTTTCGCAGAAGACGTGCTTGCCGGCGGCAATCAGAGCCATCGTCGTCGGGTGATGGATGCGGTCGGGCGTCACGTTCGTCGCCGCATCGAATTCACCCCAGGCGATCGCCTCCTCCAGTGAAAGAAACCGCTTTTCGATGTTGAACTTGTCGGCGAAGGCCGAAAGCCGCTCAGGATCGGTGTCGACGGCACCGACCACAGTCACGCCGTCGATAAGGGGGAAGCGGGCGAGCTGGTTTTTCGCCATCACCCCGGTGCCAAGAACGAGTAGTCGCATGGATGCTCCTCAGCGGTAACCGGCTTCGCCGGCCTGGTGCAGTTTCGGGCCGCGTTCGACGATCGGCTCCAGTGCTTTTTCTACCGGGACATTTGGAGCGTCGGTGATACCAGTCAACGCCCCCTCAGGGTTATAGGCCCACTTCACGCCGTTGATCAGCACCTTCTGGACATTGACGTCGTGATAGGTCGGATAGGTCTCGTGACCGGGGCGGAAATAGAAGATATTGCCGGCGCCACGGCGCCAGGTCAGGCCCGAGCGAAACACTTCGCCGCCCTGGAACCAGGAGATGAACACCGTTTCGAGCGGCTCCGGCACCGAGAACTGCTCGCCGTACATTTCTTCGTTCTCGAGCTCGAAATGCTCGCCGATGCCTGCTGCGATCGGATGGCGCTGATTGATTGTCCACAGACGCTCGCGTTCACCCGCCTCGCGCCATTTCAGCGCGCAGGGCGTACCCATCAGCCGCTTGAAGATCTTGGAGAAATGCCCCGAATGCAGCACGAGCAGGCCCATGCCTTCCCAGACGCGCTTGGCAACACGCTCGACGACGACGTCGGAGACCGCGCCGTGATCCTTGTGGCCCCACCAGGTCAGCACGTCGGTTTCGGCAAGGCGGGCTTCGCTGAGGCCGTGTTCCGGCTCCTGCAGCGTCGCTGTCGTCGCCGAGATATCGGAATCGGTATTCAGCGCGTTGGCGATCGTCGTGTGCATGCCTTCGGGATAAATATCCCGGACGATGGCATTGGTATTCTCGTGGATATTCTCTCCCCAGACGACGGTGCGAATGGCCATGATGTGCTCCTGTAGAACCTGGAAGTATCGATAGGCGGGAAGGCAGGATTCAAAGCGCTTTGGAAAATGGCGCTGGCTGCGCCTCGTCTCCTCCACGTTCAAAGAACACATAGACCTTTGTCAGTATTTTGACAAAGGGGAAAATTTACCGGCCTGAGGCGGAGAAACGGCCTTAAAATATCACAGCAATATCAATGCGAAACGGATTTCGAGAATAGATTGACGACCACAACGCCCGATATGATCAGCCCGAGCCCGACGACTGCCGGCAGGTCGAGGCGCTGCTTGAAGAAAACCAGACCGACCGAGGAAATCAGCACGATTCCCAAAGCGCTCCAAATCGCATAGGCGATACCGACGGGGATGCTTTTCAGGGTCAGCGACAGGCAATAGAAGGCAGCCGCATAACAGGCGACGACGAGTGCCGTCGGCCCGATGCGGGTGAACTGCTGCGACAGCTGCAGCGCGGTCGTGCCAATGACTTCGAGCACGATGGCTGCAAACAGCAGCCCGTAGACGGCGGCCTGGCTCATGGCGAATCCCTTTCGAATTACTTGCCGGTCAGTTCGACAAGGCGATCGATGAGATCCCGCCTCAGAACGCCGCTGATATCATGGCTTTCCAACGTATCTGCGAACCAAAGTCCGTCGGCGGCGAAACGCACGACTTGTGCGTCGAGGGAGGAGTCTGTGCCGATATATTCCTCCGACCGCGCCTGTACCCATTGGCGCCAGCGAAGACGCAACCGGGGTTCGGCAAGAAGCGCGATCGTCACCTGCGTCCAATTCCTGGAATCGTCGGGACGATCCTTGAGACCGGATACCGCCCTGAGATAGGCGCGGGTGAAGCGGCCCTGCGGCAGCGGATCGCCGCGCATCAGTTCCTCTATATCGGCGTCGAACTTTTCGAGCAGGCTCTCGAACAAGGCGTCGAGCAGCGCATTCTTCGTCGGGAAGTGATGCAGCAGCCCGCCCTTGCTGACGCTGGACGCAGCGGAAACCGCATCGAGCGTGACGGCGGCCATGCCTTCGCTGGCAGCAAGGCGCGCGGCGACCTCCAGCAACTGCTGGCGCACGAGGACGGGCTGCTTCTTGCGATGATGAGCGTTCAACATGCAAATTAAAAGATACCGTCCGGACGGTTTTGTCAAGGAGAATCGGCCACAACCCCTGCCGTGCCTGCATTATGCGCGAAATGCCGCGGCACCTTGATGACAGTTGCGATCATTTTCCGCCCGGTGCATGAAGGGCCTGGGGATTAGGATGGCATGGGATGGTTTCGTGACGGAGAAGATCACCACACTCTATCAGGCGGTCGGCGGCGATCCTGTCGTACGGGCGCTGACGCACCGCTTCTATGAGCTGATGGACACGCTGCCGGAGGCGAGAAACGTGCGCGCCGTGCATCCGCCGAGCCTTACCGGCAGTGAAGAGAAATTCTACGAATATATGAGCGGTTATCTCGGCGGCCCGCCGCTCTATACCGATAAGCGCGGCCATCCGCGCCTGCGCAGCCGCCATTTCGTCGCCGAGATCGGCCCTGTCGAACGCGACGAATGGCTGCTCTGCTTCCGCCGCGCCCTGGACGAGACGATCGCAAGCCAAGCGCTGCGCGATCTCATCTGGGCGCCGGTGGAACGACTCGCCTACCATATGCAGAACAGGGCCCCTGACCACAAGGAACAACCATGAGCTTGAACGCGCGTCTGGAACCGGTGCTCTATCTCTTTGCCGGCCTGTTCGGCGTAGCCGGCGTGGCGCTTGCCGCCCTTGCTGCCCATGGCGGCGGCGAGGCCAATCTTGCGGCATCCGCATCTGCCATGTGCCTTGCCCACGCCCCTGCCCTGCTGGCATTGGCTCTCGGCAGTGCCAGGCTCAGAACCGCCTGGCTGGCCGGTTTCCTGTTGATTGTCGGAACGCTGCTTTTTGCGGGCGATCTCGTCACCCTGCGCTTTACCGGCTCCGGCCTCTTCCCCTATGCCGCGCCGACCGGCGGCTGGGCGATGATGCTTGGCTGGCTGGCCGTTGCGGCAGGCGCTGTCTTCCGCGCCAAGGCATAGAGCATTTCCGTTTTTCCCCGAGCGAGGGAATTTCTCTATGTTTTGTTTTCTCGCAATCCGGACGCAAAACCGCTGCGCACTTTTGCTGGAGTTGCTCTAGTCACGCGGCTGCGGCACACGGCCGAAGCGCAGCAGATTGCCGTGCGGATCATGGATGTAGAACTCTCCATGTTCCATGGCCGCACCTCCATATCGCTCAGGCGCTCGACGCCCTTTTCGCGATATTCCGCGTGGAGGGCGCCGATGCCGCCGCCTCGGAGATAGACGGAGCTGTTCTGGCAAAGCGTGGCATCCTGCGTCCGCCAGAAATGCAGCTCCATGTCGTCGCGCCGCAGGACGAGATAGTCCGCCGCCCGACAGACGATCTCGGTAAAACCGAGCGCATCGCGGTAGAAGGCAAGCGTCTCATCGATATCGAGCGACGGCAGGACCGGCAGAACCTCGATGCGATCCGGCCCTTCGTTCATATGCCGTCGACGACGTTGAAGCCTTCGAAGACTGGCGGTCCCTTGTAGATCGCCTTGTGATCGCCGGCATTGCGGTGCGCTGCACGAAAGCTCTCGGACTTCGTCCAGTTCTGAAAATCCGCCTCGCTTTTCCAGACCGTGTGCGAGGAATAGAGCGTGTAGCCTTCCTCGTCGTTGACCTTGCCGCGCAGCAGGCGGAATTCGACGAAACCGGGCACCTCGGGCAGGCTGGAATCGCGATTGCGCCAGACCGTCTCGAAATCGCCTTCGCTCCCGGTTGCAACCTTGAAGCGGTTCATTGCGATATACATGAAATCTCCTTACGCCTTCCTCTTGCCCGCCCTTGCCGCACGCGAGGGAAAGGCGAGAACATTATCGCCGTTTGCCGCCGCCGGGCCAAGCGGTCTTGTTGCCACCTCTCCGGGCATGCGCGCTTCCCAGGTCGGAAAGAACATCACATTCTGGTAGATCTGCTGGCGTTCGGCATGCTGCTGGAAAAGCTCGTAGAGTTCGGGCACGAGGCCCTCGCCTGTCTGCGCGGCAAGCTTGTGCAGGCCGATCATGGTGAAGCCGTCGGGGCGCTGGTCGTTCATCGGGAATTGTCTCGTTCGTTCATCGTCTGCAGCGCACGCTCCAGGCTGGACTTGCTGCCGTTGCGAAGCGGGATGAAGGCCTTGCCGAACTTCTTGCAGCCGGTCTTCACGCGCAGGCAGGCATCGTGGCTGATACAGTCGATCGGGCAGAACACGCAGTCGACCGAGGGAAGGACGGTATCGATGCGCGAAACCGCTTCGCGTAAGCCGCCGTCGTGATGAATGAGCTCGGCGCCGAAATTGCTGCAGATCTGGCGAAGATGCGCCACCTGGCAGTCACGGCCGCCGACATAGAGGAAACTGCGGCCATCCAGTTTGGATCGCCCAAGGGATGCCTGACCGGCGTCCTCGCCCGCGCTGTCGCGGACCTCCCGGTTCGAACCCTTCTTGCCCTTGCGAGCCATATACCACCCGTTCGCTCGTTGATCGTCACACGATTCCTGCGTGTGCGAGCGGACCTTATTAAACTTGATTTTTAGAGTAAAGTATAAAGTTGATTACTTTTATCATATTATCTAGTGACCTGAACTTCCTGGGTGAAAGTCCAGCTAGGCTTACCCCACTCCGAGGGTAGCGGCGGAAACGGCGCCGCGCGCCGCACACCATCCAGAACAGCTTTATCCAACTCTGCAATACCCGAACTGCGAGCAACAGAAACCGACGCTACCCTGCCTGTTCCGTTAATCGTCAATTGAATCCTTACCGTCATACCGTCGCTCTTGTTTTTGTATTCATCAGGCACGCGAACAGCGCGACGGATCCGCTTCTGTATCTTACCAGGGTAGTTGGCTACGGCAGCACTTCCCATACCATCAGTTCCGCCTGTCGTGGTTGACGTGCCGTCAGTTTGCGGCCCGTGCTGGCCGTTCACCGTGCCCCTCGTCGAGTCCTCACGATCTGAGCCCTCTTTCCCACCAGCAGGCTTGGCCCTCTTCTGAGACTGCTTCTTTTCAACGGGTTTCGGTTTTTCAGCCTTCGGCTTCGGTTTGTCTTCAGGTTCCGGCGACACTTCGACAGTCTTTACTTCTTCCGGCGGAACTGCGGTGGGCTGGACAGCCGTTGGCACTACTTCTTCCGGTACTGTTGCCTGCGCGATATCAGGCATGGGCTGTTCGGGCACAGCCGTTGCCATCGGCTGAGCGACGAAAGATTCTGCAGGGCTCTCGGAGACAAGCACCTCTGGCTCGGCGGCAACAACGGCCTCAGGGGAAACCCGCGTAACTTCCTGCACCGACTGAACGGTCTCCATCGTTTCAGTTTCGACCGGCTGGGCCTGCTCCGGCGGCACGGTCGTGGCATTTAGTTCGGTGGCCTCCTCCGATTGAACTGTATCCGGCTCAACCTCCTCCGAGGCAACTTGCTCGGGCTGGCGCTGTAACTCTGGATCGCCGGCCGATGTCTGGTCAACGTCAGAGTCGCCATACACGACGACGCTGACAGCCTCACCAGCATCTTCAATCGCTTCGTTCGGCGGCGTCGGCATGAACACGCTAAGAGCAACCACCAGACCCGCATGAAAAAAGAACGAACCAATACAAGTCAGCGCCACCCGTCGCCGCACCGGCTTCTTCTCGTCCTCCTGCTTTTCCACCGCCGCATCGATCGGCGGCGCAGGAACGGAGGCTATCGGCTCGGCTTCCGGATGATCGGGAAAGGCGGGTATCTGCGCGAAACGCGCATAGTGGACCACCGCCTCGCCAGCCGGCTGCCGCTGCACATTGCGCAGGTCGGAAAGCTCGTGGCCGGGATGCATGTTATTGTCGTTCAGACTGCCGTCAGCGTCCGGCTCCCCGATGAGCACCTGTCTCGATCTGGACTTCGCTGAAATTGCCATTTGTATGCCTCGGACAGTCTGACCATGCCCGCCGGGATTCATTCCCAGCGTATTCTTAGCCCTCGAAGGGAACGGAAATCTGTGAACGGGTAACAAGACCCTTCATGCATTCGCCCGTCGCCGGGCCGTCGCAGACCGGCGTGTCGTTGATGATGATGCGCGTGACCGTCTCGCACTTCACATTCGGCATATCGAACTGGCGCACGCGCTTCTTGCCCTGCGGCAGATCGCGGAAATCGAGCACGGTGATGCGGTCGACGGCATTCTTGTCGTTGAAGAAAGCGAGCTCGAAGGAGATCTTGCTGATCGGCGCCTGAAGATTGTTCTCGGCGACGAAGGTCATCATGCAGCCCTTTTGCGACGGCGCCAAAGCGTTGAGTTCGACATCCAGCTTGGCGGTTGCGGCATCCTGCGCCTGGCATACGCTTGAAACCGCCATCACCACGCCGGCTGCAACAGCCGCAAACCTAACCGTCATCATCTTCTCCGCCATTGTCGCGAACCGCCGCCAGGCGGCTTCATATCAGCAATCTCAAAAACTTGACTATATTAGTCTCCTATTGCGTCTTTAAAAAACTATGAGTAAGAAAGTCAAGATAATTGTCATCACAACCGGGGACCCTGATCACCGGTCTCGCGGAATTGCCAACTGAAATGATGGTTGAAAAGCCAGATAACTTTAAGCACGTGCCGCTGCAGAGCGAGCCTGCGGCGCAGCACCGGATCGTCGAAAGCGCGGATCTCTTCCGCGGCACGAACGAGATCATGATTAGACACGACGGCTTGGTCTATCGCCTGAAGATCACCCGTCAGGGCAAGCTCATTCTCAATAAGTAGGGTAGGACATGACCGAACAGACAAGACCGGCGCCAGCCGAAATCCGTACGTTTCGCGCCGAGAATCCGAAAATGCGCGAGCGCGATATCGCCGCGCAGCTGAAGATTTCCGAGGCAGCCCTCGTCGCCGCCGAAACCGGCATCAGCGTGACCCGCATCGATGGCAGCGCACTGAAGCTTCTCGAACGCGTGGCCGGCCTCGGCGAAGTGATGGCGCTGTCGCGCAACGAAAGTGCCGTGCACGAGAAGATCGGTGTCTTCGAAAACATCAAGAGCGGTGCGCAGGCCGCGATCGTTCTCGGCGAGAATATCGACCTGCGCATCTTCCCGAGCCGCTGGGAGCATGGTTTCGCCGTATCCAAGAAGGATGGCGACCAGGAGCGCCTCAGCCTGCAATATTTCGACAAAACAGGCAACGCCGTGCACAAGGTGCACCTGCGCCCGAGCTCGAATGTCGAGGCCTATCACGCGATCGTCGCCGAGTTGAAGCTGGAAGACCAATCGCAGGAATTTGTCGAGGCTGAAACCTCGAACGCCGCCGATGATACTGCCGACGTCAGCCGCGACGAACTGCGCGACAACTGGAGCAAGCTCACCGATACGCATCAGTTCTTCGGCATGCTGAAGCGCCTGAAGATCGGCCGCCAGGCGGCGGTGCGCACTGTCGGCGACGACTATGCCTGGAGGCTCGACAACAGCGCAACGGCAGAGATGATGCATGCCTCTGTGAAATCTGGCCTGCCGATCATGTGCTTTGTCGCCAATGACGGCATCGTCCAGATCCATTCCGGCCCGATCTTCAACGTGCAGTCGATGGGCCCGTGGATCAATATCATGGACCCGACTTTCCACCTGCATCTGCGCCAGGATCACATCGCCGAGACCTGGGCCGTGCGCAAGCCGACCACGGACGGCCACGTCACCTCGCTGGAGGCTTACAACGCAGAAGGCGAGATGATCATCCAGTTCTTCGGCAAGCGGCAGGAAGGTTCCGACGAACGCGCCGCATGGCGCGAGATCATGGAAAACCTGCCGCGGGCAGCAAGCGTGGCCGCATAAGGATCGCAACGATGACGATGCGTAACAATCTGCGCCGGATCCGCCCTTGGGAACTGGCCCTGACGGCGGCCGTCATGGCGCTGCCGCTGATCCCGACGGCGCGCCCAATCGAAGGCTTCGCCTTCGTCCGCGCCGCCCACGCTGACGAAAAGAAGCTCGACACCTCGCGCCTGGTTTCGGTCGGTGGCGACATCACCGAGATCGTCTATGCGCTCGGCGAAGAAAGCCGGCTGATTGCCCGCGACACGACGAGCATGTATCCGGAGGCGGCGTTGAAGCTGCCCAACGTCGGTTACATGCGCGCGCTCTCGCCGGAAGGCATCCTCGCCATGAACCCGACGGCGATCATCGCCGTCGACGGTTCAGGCCCGCAGGAGGCGCTGACCGTGCTGAAGAATGCCAGCGTGCCCTTCGAAACCGTGCCGAGCGCCTTTACCCGCGACGGTATCATCGCCAAGATCGACCGTGTCGGCACGCTGCTTGGCGTGCCCGACAAGGCGAAGGCACTTGAAGAAAAGGTCGCGGCCGATCTCGACGCGGCGATCGCCGATGCCGAAAAGCGCCCGGAGGCCGAACGCAAGCGCGTTCTCTTCATCCTCAGCGCCCAGAACGGCCGGATCATGGCATCGGGCACCGGCACGGCCGCCGATGGGATCGTCAAGCTCGCCGGCGCCATCAACGCCGTCGGCGCATTCCCGGGCTATAAGCCGCTGACGGACGAGGCGATCATCGAAGCCAAGCCCGATATCATCCTGATGATGAACCGCGGCGATGGCGCCGGTACCAAGAACGAGGACCTGCTGGCTCAGCCGGCGATCGTGCTGACGCCGGCAGGCGAGAAAAAAGCGATCATCCGAATGGACGGCGTCTACCTGCTCGGCTTCGGCCCGCGCACCGCAGCCGCCGCACGTGAGCTCAACTCGGCGATCTACGGGGGCTGATCATGGCCCTGCCGCAAGCCATGGCGGAACGAAGGCGACCATTCCCGATGGCGGACATCCGCGAAATCAGGCAGGCGGGCGACAGGACGCGGCTCGCCTTGCTGGCGATCGCGCTGCTCGTCGCCGGCTCGGTCTTTTCGATGCTGTTTTCGGTGACGACAGGCGCCTCGGATGCCTCGATCCTCGACGTCATCAGCAACATGGCCGGCTCTGAGACGGCGCTCAGCACGCGTGACCGGATCATCATCTTCGATATCCGCCTGCCCAGGGCGATTCTTGGCTTCCTGATCGGCGCCTCGCTGGCCGTCTCCGGCACGGTGATGCAGGGCCTGTTCCGCAATCCGCTGGCCGATCCCGGCCTGGTCGGCGTCTCCTCCGGCGCAAGCCTCGGCGCGGTCGCGATGATCGTGCTCGGCAGCGGCCTTGCAGCTCCGCTCCAGGCGCTTCTCGGCATCTACGCTCTGCCGGCGGCCGCTTTCGGCGGCGGCCTCGTCACGACGCTACTGCTCTACAGGATCGCCACCCGTCATGGTCAGACCTCGGTTGCGACAATGCTGCTTGCCGGCATCGCGCTCGGTGCGCTCGCCCTCGCCATAACAGGCTTGCTGATCTACATGGCCAACGACCAGCAGCTGCGCGACCTGACCTTCTGGAGCATGGGCTCGCTTGCCGGCGCCACATGGACGAAGATCGCTGCCGCCAGCCCGATCATCCTGTTGTCCTTCACCGCCCTGCCCTTCATGGCCCGCGGCCTCAATGCCATCACGCTCGGCGAGGCGGCCGCCTTTCATATGGGCGTGCCGGTGCAGCGGCTGAAGAATGTCGCGATCGTCGGCGTCGCCGCGGCGACCGGCGCGTCCGTCGCCGTCAGCGGCGGTATCGGTTTCGTCGGGATCGTCGTGCCGCATATCCTGCGTATGGCGATCGGCCCCGACCATCGTTTCCTGCTGCCGGCCGCAGCACTGCTCGGCGGCTCTCTGCTGATCTTCGCGGATGTCCTGGCGCGCACCCTGGTTGCCCCGGCCGAACTGCCGATCGGCATCATCACCGCGGCGGTCGGCGGCCCGTTCTTCCTATGGATCCTGCTGAGGCAGCGTTCGCGCCTTGCCCTGTGAGTGACCCCGGTGAGTGACCCCGTGAGTGACATTTAGATGATCGAAGTTTCCGGCGTCTCCGTGCGCCTTTCCGGCAAGACCATCATCAGCGACGTCGCCTTCACGGCAAAGGCCGGCGAACTGACGGCGATTGCCGGGCCGAACGGCTCCGGTAAGACGACGACGATGAAAGCCATCTCCGGCGAACTTGCCTATGGCGGCTCGGTGCGCATCGGCGGCGACGAGGTGAAGGGGCTGAAACCCTGGCAGCTTGCCGCCATTCGTGGTGTGCTGCCGCAGGCGAGCACCATCTCCTTTCCCTTTACCGTGCGCGAGATCGTCCGCATGGGCCTGACATCAGGCCTCAACCTGCATCCCGACAAGGCCGAGCAGACGGCCGCCGCAGCACTAGCCTCCGTCGACTTGACCGGCTTCGAAGGCCGTTTCTATCAGGAGCTCTCCGGCGGCGAGCAGCAGCGTGTGCAGCTTGCCCGCGTTCTCTGCCAGATCGCCGAGCCCGTCGTCGACGGTAAGCCCTGCTGGCTACTGCTCGACGAACCGGTCTCGAGCCTCGACATCAGCCACCAGTTGACCATCATGACGCTCGCGCGCAATTTCTGCGAACGCGGCGGCGGTGTCATCGCCGTCATGCACGATCTCAATCTGACGGCGCTCTTTGCCGACCGCATCGTGCTGATGAAATCCGGCCGGCTCGCGGCCGCCGGCAGCATCGTTGAGGTGCTGACGGACGAAACGATGCTCTCGGTCTTCGGTTGCGCGCTGCGCATCAACCAAGTGCCGGCCGACGGTACGCCCTTCGTGCTCGCCCACAGTGCCGTTTCCCGCCCCTGAGCACTGCTCCGGCGGAACTTTTGATCGTCCGGCACGTTTTTGGCATGATCTGGGTCAATGCCGGGCGATATCATTCATGCAACGGACGGTGGTGACCCTCGTGCGAAACAGGCGGGCTTGCGCGCGCCCCAGCCAATGGAGACAGCCATGAGCTATTCTATCTTCCAGTCCGCCCGCAGCCGCCGCAACGGCACCTTCCACAATCTGGAATCCGGCATCGAGGAGCAGATCGAGGCGCTGCGCGATGAACTCGCGGAACTGACGCGCCTCGTCGGCAAGAGCTCGCGCCACCAAGGCGAGAAAATCCGCAGCCAGGCCGGCGCCGGCTACGAAGAACTGCTTGGCCGCAGCGAGGATCTGCTGCGCGAATTGCAGCACGGCTATGAGCGCGGCGCGACGGAAATGCGCGATACCGTACGCAAGCATCCGCTGGCAACCATCGGCGCCGCAGCCGCTTTCGGCCTTGCCATCGCCTTCCTCGCCCGGCGCTGAGGAAGCGCGATGCTGTTTTCGATCCTCAGCCTGCTGACGGGCGCAAGCGTGCACCGGACCGTTGTGCGCGCCAAGCGCAATAGCATCTTCATTGCGCTTGCCGTGCTCTTCCTTCTCACCGCCTACGCGCTGGCCGTCACCGCAGGCGCCATCTGGCTCGCCGCCATCTACGGCCCAGTCGGGGCTGCCCTCTTCCTGGCCGCCTGCGCGCTGCTGATCGCCATCATCGCCCTGGTCGCGATGTCGATCATCAACACCCGGGAAGCACGCCGCGCCCGTGAACGCCGTGCTGCGGTGGAATCGCTGGCAACGGTCGGGCTCGGCCTGATCCGCGCCCAGCCGCTCCTAACCGCCGGTGTTCTGGCAGCAATCGTCGCAGCCAATCTGGTGGGCTCGAAGCGCGACGATTGATTGAGGGACTCGCTCTATGCGTACTCGCTACGAAAATGGAGAGAGTGAACACTTTCCCCCTCACATACGAGCGGAAAATTAGGCAAGGACGCCATCTCACGCTCCCTCATCCGGTGCGTGTCACAGGAATGAGGGAGCGTGAGGTAGTTGCCTTGAACAGCTATCCACGACTTGGATACGCGCCCTTCTCCCAAAACAAAAAAGCCGGCGCCCCGAGGGGCGACCGGCTTTCCTCCAAATATAACTCTTGTCAGAACGCGAAGGCCTTCGACGTTAGCGGCGCCGAGGTGGCGTCGGGGCCAAAATCAGCCTCGCCAGATATCTGCAGCAACTCCTGCAGCCGCTGGCGGGCCCGGTTGACGCGGCTCTTGATGGTGCCCACGGCACAGCCACAGATTTCGGCCGCCTCCTCGTAGGAAAAACCCGAGGCGCCGACGAGAATGATCGCCTCGCGTTGATCCGGCGGCAGCTGGTCGAGTGCCTTCTTGAAGTCCTGCAGATCGAGAGCGCCATATTGCGAGGGGTGCATCGCCATCGATTCAGTGAACAGCCCGTCGCTGTCCTGCACTTCGCGGCCGCTCTTGCGCATCTGGCTGTAGAGTTCGTTGCGCAGGATCGTAAAGAGCCAGGCCTTCATATTGGTGCCCATCTCGAAATGATCCTGTTTGGCCCAGGCTTTCATGATGGTGTCCTGGACGAGATCGTCGGCACGGTCGTGCCGCCCGATGAGCGAGATTGCGAAAGCGCGAAGACTTGGGAGTGCCGCCAGCAATTCCCGCTTGAAGCTGGGTTGCGATTTATCTTCCATGCGGGCGATCCTATTCGGCCATCTTGGCAGAAGCCATCATTTCAGCATGGTCGAGCTTTTCGAGAAGGTCGAGAAAACGATCGGGGATCGCCTCATCCTGTGCGGCCGCATAAAGCGACCTCAGCCTGACGCCGATCTGATTGTTCGGGTCCAAGATGTCGCTTGCCCGCAGCTCCAGCTTTCGCTGATCGGCTGCTTCTTTCTTGCGTGTAGTCATCAATTCGTCTTCTCGCCGGTTGTCTGTTCGCGGGGCGTGGATGGGATCAATCACAATTTCAACCATCGACATCGAACGTTCGATTGTCGATGTCGCTGGTATTTGCCGCTGCATGGGTCAAAACGCTACGCCCTTTCTTCGTCGGCTGGAATAATGCGGCGCGACGAAAAAAGTTCCTGCCATTCCGGAACTTTTTTACCAAGGCGGCGTTAACCGCTCATTGAAGCCAATGCCGGCCTGTATGCAGGAGCCATGAATGACACTTTCTACTCGGATTGCGCCGCACCTTCCTTATCTGCGCCGCTATTCCCGCGCCCTTACCGGCACTCAGACTTCGGGCGACGCTTACGTCGCCGCCGTTCTCGAAGCCATCATCGCCGATCTGTCGATTTTCCCGGATACGGCGAATGACCGGGTCGCACTCTACAAACTGTTCACGCAACTGTTTGGTTCCACCGCAGTCCAGATTCCAGAGCCGACCTCGCCCTATGCCTGGGAGCAACGCGCCACGCTGAACCTTGCCAAGGTTTCGCCGCGCGCCCGTCAGGCCTTCCTGCTCGCCTCCGTAGAGAATTTCCGCGTCGCTGAAATCGCCGAAATCCTGGAAACCGAAGAACAGGATGTCATGCATCTGCTCGACGTGGCGTCGCAGGAGATTTCCCGTCAGGTCGCAACCGATATCATGATCATCGAGGACGAACCGCTGATCGCCATGGATATCGAGCAGATGGTCGAGAGCCTCGGCCATCGCGTCACCGGCATTGCCCGTACGCATGCCGAGGCCGTGGCGCTCTACAACAAGACCAAGCCGAGCATGGTGCTGGCCGACATCCAGCTTGCCGACGGCAGCTCCGGTATCGACGCAGTCAACGACATCCTCAAGACGTCGAGCGTGCCGGTGATCTTCATCACCGCTTTCCCGGAACGGCTTCTGACCGGCGAGCGCCCGGAACCGACTTTCCTTGTCACCAAGCCCTTCAATCCCGACATGGTCAAGGCACTGATCAGCCAAGCGCTTTTCTTCAATGAATCGACCAGAGTAGCCGCCTGAGACGCAATTTTCCGGCCTTCGGAACCAAATCGCCAAAGCAGGCGTTCCGGTGCTACCGGGACGCTCCGGTGGCTTTAACGGTTTTTGCAGCGCTTTGTTCTAGAGTTGGCAGGCGGTGTCTGTAAGGGCGCTCCCTTCAGCGACGTTCAAGATGTCACAAGGAAAGGCGGCCGCGTGAATACGACTGAACCATTGTCCGGCATGCCTTTCACCTTCGAGGGCAAAGCCGCAATGATGGAACGCGCGCTCGGCAGCGCCGGGATTTCGATCCTCTGCCAGGACGCCCGGCTGTCGATCTTTTACGCCGAAAATCTGCCGCCGCATTTCGCAGCGCTCTTTATGCCCGGCGGCAGCGACGCCGCCCTTTTCGGCGACGCCCATGGGCGATATCTGACCGCGCTGAAACACAAGGTGCTGGAAACCGGCATCCCCAACAATGCCGAAGTTGAGATCGACGTCGACGGCGAAAGGCGCACGTATGAACTGAAGATCCAGCGCACCGGCGAACGCGGCGTACATGGACTTCTGTCCGTCATGACTGAAGTCACCGAAAGCCGGCATCGCGAAAAAGTTCTGAAATCGCTGCTGCGCGAACTCTCGCACCGCTCGAAAAACCTTCTCGCCATCATCCAGGGCATTGCCACGCAGACGGCGCGCAACACGCTCTCTCTCGACAGCTTCCTCCTCAAGTTCCGCGGACGGCTGCAATCACTTTCCAACTCGCAGGACCTGATCACGGATTCCAGCTGGCGCGGCGCCTACCTCTTCGAACTCGCCGAAAAGCAGTTCGCCCCCTATTGGCCGGAGACGGCCGGCTCCATGCCGATCTATGGCATCAACGCTCACCTGACACCGAATGCTGCCGTGCATCTCGGGCTCGCCCTCCACGAACTCATCGTCAACTCCGCCTCCTTTGGCGCGATATCAGGCGGCGCCGCCTCCATCACGCTGAATTGCCGCGAAGCCATGATCAACGACAGGAAGGCAATCGAAGTCGCCTGGGCGGAAGTTCTGCACGATCAGTCGGAAGTCCACGAATTCAGCGACAACAGCTTCGGCCGCACCGTGCTGGAGCGTGTCGTGCCATCGTCGGTCAATGGCAAAGCGGAGTTGAACCTCGTTCCCGGCCGCATTGAATATCGTCTGACCATTCCGGAAACCGAATTCGAGATCTTCAAGCGAGTGTGAAAGCCCTGGAGACAATCGAGAACGAAAAACAGCCGGTGCGAGGGCGGCGCACCGGCTGTCTTCACTCACCGGGAGGGGACCGTGAGTACGTCCGGATAGTGGGTTGGGGGCGCGCATGTTGGGTCGATGCGATCACCATCCGGATATCGCAATAACGACGACATCAAACTTTGGTTCCCTGCCATCCGAAAAAAATTCGACTTTTTTGAATCTTTTTTCGGATGCCCTTCCCTCGTCGCGCGTTCAGCCGTTTTACCGATGCAGGCCGAATAAATTCTTCTAGCAAAAACAGCGGATTACTGGCGTGACAGCGAGAGAAAATCGTCAAAATTTTACCGTTTGATAAATTTTTAAACCTGAGTTACGCTTTCCCTCACAGGCCGTTTACCAATAATGAGGGAACTTCAATGGAACGACTGGAAACTGGGATTCATGCCGGCCGGCTTTCGCCCGCCGAGTATGAGGCTAATTTTTCCGATCTTCATCCGCGCCTCGACAATCACGAGGCGCTGGTCGCCGCCGACCGCTGTTATTTCTGTTATGACGCGCCGTGCATGACGGCCTGTCCCACCTCGATCGACATTCCGCTGTTCATCCGCCAAATTTCGACCGGCAATCCGATCGGCTCGGCAAAGACGATCTTCGACCAGAACATCCTCGGCGGCATGTGCGCCCGCGTCTGTCCCACCGAAGAACTCTGCGAACAGGCCTGTGTGCGCAACACGGCCGAGGAGCGGCCCGTCGAGATCGGTCGCCTGCAGCGTTATGCGACCGATGCCGCCATGCAGGCCGGCAAGCAGTTCTATGCCCGGGCCGAACCGACCGGAAAGACGATCGCCGTTGTCGGCGCAGGCCCAGCCGGCCTTGCCGCCGCCCATCGCCTGGCCGTCAAGGGCCATTCCGTCACTATCTATGATGCCAGGGAAAAATCCGGCGGCCTCAACGAATACGGCATCGCCACTTACAAGACCGTCGACGACTTCGCCCAGAAGGAAGTCGATTACGTCCTCTCGATCGGCGGCATCGAGGTCCGGCATGGGCAGCGTCTCGGCCGCGATTTCTCGCTTTCCGATCTGGAAGCGCAATATGATGGCGTCTTCCTCGGTATCGGCCTTGCCGGCGTCAACGCGCTGCGCATCGAGGGCGAGAACCTCGCAGGCGTCGACGACGCCGTCGATTTCATCGCGGCTCTCCGTCAGGCCGAAAACAAGAGCGAAATCGCCGTCGGCCGCCGCGTCGTCGTCCTTGGCGGCGGCATGACGGCGATCGACGCCGCCGTGCAGGCAAAGCTGCTCGGCGCCGAGGAGGTGACGATCTGTTACCGCCGTGGCAAGGAACACATGAACGCCTCCGAATTCGAGCAGGATCTGGCTAGCTCTAAGGGTGTCATCATCCGCCACTGGCTGGCGCCGAAATCGATCCTGTCACAGGACGGCAAAGTCGCCGCCATCGAGGTGGAATATACGAGGATTCTCGAAGGCCGCCTGGTCGGCACCGGCGAAACCGGTGTCATTGCCGCCGACCAGATCTTCAAGGCGATCGGTCAGACCTTTGACGCCTCTGGACTCGGTTCGTTGCGCATGGAATCCGGCCGCATCGCCGTCGATGGCGACGGCCATACCTCGCTCGACCGCGTCTGGGCGGGCGGCGACTGCGTCTTCGGCGGTGAAGATCTCACGGTTTCCGCCGTCGCCCACGGTCGCGACGCGGCTGAATCCATCCATCGTGCCCT
This sequence comes from Rhizobium leguminosarum bv. viciae USDA 2370, assembly GCF_002008365.1. Classification (GTDB taxonomy): domain Bacteria; phylum Pseudomonadota; class Alphaproteobacteria; order Rhizobiales; family Rhizobiaceae; genus Rhizobium; species Rhizobium leguminosarum. Next base: position 146,638 of record NZ_MRDL01000036.1, on the reverse strand, counting down.
GTCCGCAGCAGCCGCTCCGGCTGTCGCGGTTGCTTGAAGGGGAGAATGAACAATGGCTGATCTCCGCAATAATTTCGTCGGTATTAAATCCCCGAACCCGTTCTGGCTGGCGTCTGCGCCGCCGACCGACAAGGCCTACAATGTCGAGCGCGCCTTCAAGGCCGGCTGGGGCGGCGTGGTCTGGAAGACGCTGGGCGAGGAAGGCCCGCCCGTCGTCAACGTCAACGGCCCGCGCTACGGCGCGATCTGGGGCGCCGACCGCCGCCTGCTCGGTCTGAACAATATCGAGCTCATCACCGACCGCGACCTCTACACCAACCTGCGCGAAATGAAGCAGGTGAAGATGAACTGGCCGGACCGGGCACTGATCGCCTCGATCATGGTACCCTGCGAGGAGCAGGCCTGGAAGGCGATCCTACCCTTGGTCGAAGAGACCGGCGCCGACGGCATCGAGCTCAATTTCGGCTGTCCGCACGGCATGTCGGAGCGCGGCATGGGGTCGGCGGTCGGCCAGGTGCCGGAATATATCGAGATGGTCGTGCGCTGGTGCAAGCAGTACACCCGCATGCCCGTCATCACCAAGCTGACTCCCAACATCACCGATGTCCGCCGTCCCGCCCGCGCCGCCAAGGCCGGCGGCACCGATGCCGTGTCGCTGATCAACACGATCAATTCGATCGTCTCCGTCGATCTCGACAACTTCGCCCCCAACCCGACGGTCGGCGGCAAGGGCAGCCATGGTGGTTATTGCGGCCCGGCGGTAAAGCCGATCGCGCTCAACATGGTGGCCGAGATCGCCCGTGATCCCGAAACCTACGGCCTGCCGATCTCGGGCATCGGCGGCATCACCACCTGGCGGGACGCGGCCGAATTCCTCGTACTCGGGGCCGGCAACGTTCAGGTCTGCACGGCGGCGATGACCTACGGCTTCAAGATCGTCCAGGAGATGATCACTGGCCTCTCCGACTGGATGGACGAAAAAGGCCATCGCAGCCTCGACGACATTACCGGGCGCGCCGTCCCCAACGTCACCGACTGGCAGTATCTGAACCTCAACTACATCGCCAAGGCGAAGATCGACCAGGACGCCTGCATCAAATGCGGCCGCTGCTACATCGCCTGCGAGGATACCTCGCACCAGGCGATCACCAACTTCGTCGATGGCGCGCGTCATTTCGAGGTGATGGACGAGGAGTGCGTCGGCTGCAATCTCTGCGTCAGCGTCTGTCCGGTCGAGAACTGCATCACCATGGAGCAGCTTCCCGCCGGCACTCTCGACAAGCGCACCGGCCGCGTCGTCGACCCCAACTACGCCAACTGGACGACGCACCCGAACAACCCGATGGCGCGCCAGGCGGCGGAGTAAGGATCTGCACCGCCGCGGAAAAGATCGATCCGCGGCGTTGCAATCTTGCCGGCAACGTTCGAAAGCGTCAGGCCAGTCTACCCGCCGAATGACTTCCGATAGGCATTGGGACTCGTCCCCAGACGCCTGCGGAAATGATGGCGCATCGTCGCCAGTGTTCCAAAGCCGCTGGCGGCGGCGATATCGTCGAGCGAAACGGCAAGCTCCCTCTCCAGCAGATCGCGGGCATGCCGCAGCCGCTCCGTGAGCAACCATTCGCCGACGCTGACACCCGTTGTCGCTTCGAAGCGCCGCTGGAAGGTGCGCATGCTCATGCCGGCTCTTTTCGCAAGCAGGCTGATCGGCTGGTCCTCGGACAGGCTTTCGCGCATCCATTCGATCAGCGGCCCCAAGCGGATGCCCTCGCGCTCCTCGGGAACCGGCGCGTGAATGAACTGCGCCTGTCCGCCTTCGCGGTGCGGCGGCACGACGAGCCGTCTTGCCACGCTGTTTGCAGCCTCCGAACCGAAATCGCCGCGCACCACATGCAGGCAAAGATCAATGCCGGCGGCACTCCCCGCCGCCGTCAGCAGGCTGCCTTCATCCATGTAGAGAACGTCGGCATCAAGCCTGATGTCGGGATAACGTGCGGCGATCGAGGCGACATAGCGCCAATGTGTCGTCGCCCTGCGGTTGGCAAGCAGCCCCGATCCGGCAAGAACCGCAACGCCCGAGCAGAGCGACATGATGCGCGCGCCACGCTGATGCGCTGCCCTGAGCGCTGCGCCGAGTGGTGCCGGTACCGGCGCATCGATTGCCCGCCAGCCGGGCACGACGATCAGGTCCGCCTCATCGAGCACCTCCAGGCCCTTGTCGACCGCGACCGTCAGTCCTCCCGCAGCGCGAAGCGGCCCCGGCTCGATGGCGCAGACGGAGAAGCGATACCAATCCTCACCCATCTCCGGGCGCGGCAGGCCGAAGACCTCGTAGGCGATGCCGAATTCGAAGGTGCAGAGCCCGTCATAGGCAAGCGCTGCGACCAGCGGTCCTTTCGTCTGCTGTGGCGATGAGTTTGGCATGATCTTTACGCTGTCAGTCATGATGGCCAATTTCGCAAAGCTTTAGCATCGGCGATACCAGGCGGCAATTCGAACCCAAGAGGAAATCGCAATGCCAAGCCCTGTCGCAGAAATCCCCGCCGCCGCCGCTGAAATCGCCGCCGCCCATTTTGGAGCCAAGCTTGCCTTCAAGACTGATTGCTCCGATGTTCACGCCGCCTTTGCGTCGGGCAAGGTCGATTTCGTTCTGCTCGACGCGCGCTCGCCGACGCTCTTTGCACAGTCCCACGTTCCCGGCGCCCTCAACCTGCCGCATGGCAAGATGACTGCGCACCGCATGTCGGCCTGGCCCTCCGACACGCTTTTCGTCGTCTATTGCGCCGGCCCGCATTGCAACGGCGCGGATAAAGCCGCACTTCGCCTCTCCCGCCTCGGCCTGTCGGTGAAACTGATGATCGGCGGCATGACCGGCTGGGCCGATGAAGGCTTCGCCTTCGAAGAGGGCGTCCCCGCTGCCGCCTGATCAGCCTCCCTTCTCCGCCTACAGCGCCGCGTGTCTTTTCAGACGCGCGGCGCTGTAGCACTTTGAATTGCTGCATAATTTTATGCAGCAGGCAGAAGGGCAAATCGCTACCGTCAGAACTCGACGACCACCTTGCCGAAAGGCCCGCGATAGAGATGATCGAGCGCCTCAGGGAATTCGTCGAAGGCATAGCGCTTGTCGATCACGGGCTTCAGCCCGGTCTGGTCGATTGCCCGCACCAGGTCTTCGAGCGCACGGCGATGGCCGACAGAAATGCCCTGGACAACAGGCGCCTTGAGCAGCAGCGGGCCGGCCGGGCCGGAAACCTCGAACCCCTCGAGCACGCCGATAACGGAAATACGGCCATTGATCGCCACCGCCTTCAGCGCCTGGTCGAGATGCGGGCCGCCGACGATCTCAAGCACGTGATCGGCGCCATAGCCGCCGGTCAACTGATAGAGTTGCTCAACCCAGTCGCCCTCATGGCGGTTGATCACGTGATCTGCGCCCAGCGCAGCGGCGCGCCCGAGCTTCTCGGCGCTGCCTGATGTGATGAAGACCACCGCGCCGTGCGCCTTGGCGATCTGCAGACCGAAGAGCGCCACGCCGCCGGTGCCGTGCACCAGCACCTTGTCGCCGGCCTTCAGACCGCCGCGTTCGATCAGTGAGAACCAGGCAGTCAGCCCGGCGCAGGGCAAGGTGCTTGCCTGCGCCGCATCGAGCGTCTCAGGCGCGCGTGAATACCATTCCTCCGACAGCACAGTATATTGCGAGAGCACGCCAGGATAGAAGCCGCCGCGTGTCTTGTAGGGTGGCGTGCGCGCATCGCCCAACCCGCGTCCGTCGATCCAGTCGGGCGAAAACGTCGAAATGACCCGATCGCCCGGCTTGAAACGGCTGACTTCGGGTCCGACCGCCTCGACGACCCCCGCCATATCGGAAGCCGGGACGAAGGGAAATTGCAGCGGCAACCCCATGCCGCTCTCCAGCACCAGCCGGTCGCGGAAATTGAGCGAGACGGCTTCCGTCCGGACCAGAACTTTGTTTCCCGAAATCGGCTCGAGCCTCCGCTCGCCGATCGTCACCTGGCGCTCCGGTCCGATCGTGTCGATCTGCCATTGCCGTGTTGTCTGCATTGTCTTGCTCCTTGTCCATTGCAGGGAGCCGAAACCATATCGTTGAATATTTCGCACCAGTTGCGATATTAATTCTCCAGAATGGTTCCAAGAAGGAAACAAATGGAACAGTTGAAGGGTATCTCGATCTTTGTCGAAGCCGTCGAGGCAGGTGGCTTTTCGGCCGCTGCCGAGCGGCTTCATCTCACGCGTTCGGCGGTCGGCAAGACCATCGCGCGGCTGGAACAGCGTCTCGGCGTGCGGCTTTTCAACCGTACGACGCGCATGCAGAGCCTGACCGAGGAAGGCCGCTTCTTCTACGAGCGCTGCCTGCGGGCGGTCGAGGAAATCCGCCTGGGCGAAGCCATGTTGGAATCCGGCCGGCGCGATGTGCGCGGCCGATTGCGCATCTCGATGCCCGTGCTCTTCGGCCGCCATTGCATCTCGCCGATTCTCGCACGCCTGCTCGATGAACATCCGAACCTCGAACTCGACCTTTCCTTCAACGACCGCATCGTCGACCTGCTCGAGGACGGCTTCGATCTTGTGATCCGCAACGGACCGCTGAAGGACAATCCGGATCTGATGGCCCGGGCGATCGCCCGCCAGCGCATGACCGTCTGCGCATCGCCCGCCTATCTGGAAAAACATGGCGCACCGCAGACAGTCTTCGATATTCCCCAGCATGAAGGCATCGTCTACAGGCGGGGCGACGATGACAAGGGTTGGATCTTTCCGACTGCAGCCGATCCCGGGCGGCGGCTGGCGCCAAAGGCGCGACTGCGGCTCGACGACCTCGCTTCGATTTCCGATGCGGCCGTCGCCGGGCGCGGTCTTGCCTGGCTGCCCTGCTGGCTGGTCCGTGAGGAGGTGCTGGCGGGCCGGCTCATTCAGGTGTTGAAGCATGAACCGGCCAATGTCTTCGATGCCCATGCCGTTTGGCTGCGCTCCCCGGTGATGCTGCCGAAGGTGCGGCTCGCGATTGATACGCTCGCCGCGGGGCTGCCGGCAATGATGGGCTGAAGCGCTCGCCACGCGTCTGCGAGCGGCGAGAAACCCATGTTATTCCTAGGCGTTTCTCTGGAAATAACGCGATGCCGCAGTATATCCGCTAGTTCGTCGTCCCTTTTGGGCGGCGGCCATATCACTCGGAAAAACGTCAGCATGTCACTTCGCAGCGCCCTCCGCGCACAAACTGCAGATTGCCACGCCGCGGTCGACACCCTCTTCGGCAGTTTCAACCTCTCACGCACCCAGGATTACAAAGCGTTCCTGCGCGCGCATGCCCGGGTCGTACCATCAGTCGAACATGCGCTTGAGGAAGCCGGAATCAACAGCCTGCTGCCGGACTGGCCGGAACGAAGACGCGCGCATCTGCTGGCCGCCGATATAAGGGAACTCGATGATCGATTGCCCGTACCGCTTCCGCGACCGGCATTGCGCTGCGAAGCGGCAGTCTGGGGTGCCGCCTATGTCCTTGAGGGCTCCAAGCTCGGCGGCGCGCTGCTCGCCAAGGCCGTGCCTGACCACTTGCCCAGCAGCTACTTGAGCCCGCAAGGGCCGAAGGGCGCCATGCGGCTTTTCATGGATCGTCTTGACGCGAGCAAGGTGGACGATCCCGGTGCTGCTGTCGCCGCAGCCCGCGATGTCTTCGATCTCTTCCTCAAAGCGGGGCAAGTCGAACTGGAAGCCGTCCCATGAGCGGCACGCACGAACCCGTCGATCTCACCAATTGCGACCGTGAGCCGATCCACCAGCTCGGCTCGGTCCAGCCCTTCGGCTTTCTCTTGGCGGTATCCTCAGACTGGATTGTCATCCGCGCCTCCGCAAATCTGGCGGAGTTTCTCGGAGTGACAGAGGCCAATGCGCTCGGCCGTCCCGTTATCTCTCTGATCAGCCCCGAAGCACTCCACGCAATCCGCAACAAACTTACCACGCTGCGCGGTTCCGACGTCGTCGAGCGTATTTTCGGCATTGCTCTGACGCCCGATCAAAACAGTTTCGACCTTGCCGTGCATCTGAACGAAGGTCAGGTCATCATCGAAGGCGAGCGCTGCCAGGAAGACCGGCACGACGCTGCGTCGCTCTCCATGCGCAGCATGATGTCCCGCCTCGATCACACGGAAACACTGGAAGCTTTCTTCCGCGAAGGCGCAAGACAGGCGCGGGCGCTCACCGGCTTCGATCGGGTCATGGTCTACCGTTTCGACGAAAGCGGTTCCGGCGAAGTGGTGGCGGAAGCCGCCCGGGCCGGCATCGGATCGTTCCTCGGGCTGCACTATCCGGCTTCCGACATTCCGGTTCAGGCGCGCGCGCTTTATCTGCGCAACCTGTTCCGCATCATTGCCGATGTCGACGCCGTCCCGGTCCCGATCCTGCCGCCGCTCGACGAGCACGGCCAGCCGCTCGACCTCTCCATGTCGGTCTTGCGTTCAGTCTCGCCGATCCATATCGAATATCTGAAAAATATGGGCGTTGGCGCCTCGCTTTCCATATCGATCGTCGTCGACGGGAAGCTTTGGGGGCTATTTGCCTGCCATCACTACGGTCCACGTCTGCCTTCGGCCCAAAGCCGCTCCACCGCCGAACTCTTCGGCCAGATGTTTGCCTCGCGCCTTGAAAGCCGCGAACGGCGACTGGCTCTCGATTACGAGACCAAGGCGCGCCGCATCGCCGACCGGCTTCTCACCTCCGTCGCAGACAATGCCAGCCTGCTCGACGATCCGGCTTGGCTGATCGAGGCGCTCGCCGACGCCATTCCTGCCGACGGGATCGGCGTCTGGATCAACGGCCGGCTGGCACTTGCCGGCATCGGGCCGGATGAGAGAAGTTTCGCAGCCCTCGTCCGACACCTCAACCGCAACGCCGCCGGCCGCATCTACGCCGTGGACAGGCTCGCGGAAACCTATCCGGATCTTGAGGTCGACGATGCGGTGGCAGGCATGCTCGCCATCCCGATCTCACGATCGCCGCGCGATTATGTCGTGCTTTTCCGTCAGGAATTGGTGCGCACCGTTCGCTGGGGCGGCGACCCGCACAAGCCGGTGGAATACGGGCCCAATGGCCCGCGGCTGACACCGCGCAAGAGTTTCGAGGCCTGGTCGGAACTGGTGCGTGGCCGCTCCCTCCCCTTCACGGAAGCAGAGCGCCGTGTCGCCGAAACCATCCGCGTCACATTGATCGAGGTGGTGTTGCGCCTCACCGACGAGGTCAGCATGGCGCGCCAGACGGCAAACGAGCGTCAGGAATTGCTGATCGCCGAGCTGAACCACCGCGTCCGCAACATATTGAGCCTCATCACCGGCATCATTCGGCAGTCGCAGGCAACGTCGGTCAGCCTTGGCGATTACATTCGCCAGCTCGAGGGCCGCATCCAGTCGCTCGCCCGCGCCCATGACCAGATCACCCGCGATCATTGGGCGCCCGCTTCGCTCCGGCAATCGCTGCTGGCAGAGACCGCCGCCTATCTGGGGAAAAATGCGCAACGCATTCAGATGGGCGGCGAGGACGTGCTGCTGGAACCGCAGGCTTTTTCCACCGCCGCCCTTGTCTTCCATGAGCTGATGACCAACAGCGCCAAATATGGCAGCCTTTCCGGTACCGGCAGCGGCACGGTCCAACTCCGCTGGCATCGCGACGACGAGGGTAATCTGCGCATTGGCTGGCGCGAAAAGGATGGCCCGCCCGTCGTCGAACCCAAACGTCATGGCTTCGGTTCGACCATCATCCGCCGCTCGATCCCCTATGACCTTGGCGGCAAGGCGGAGGTCCGCTACGTCGAGGATGGGCTCGAGGCCGATTTCTCTATTCCGGCGCGACATGTCGTCGGCCCGACGAGCGAACGGTCAAATCCGCTTCCCGTCGGAGCGACCGGACGCAAGACGATTCCCGACGATCAGCCGCTCTCCGGCCTGAACGTGCTACTGGTGGAAAATAATCTGATCATCGCCATGGATGGCGAAGACATCCTGCGCCGCCTGGGCGCCGACGTAGCAACGGCACCAAGTGTCACTGAGGCGATGGAAATTCTCGCCGGCCAGTCCTTCGATCTGGCGCTTCTCGATGTCAATCTTGGCGATGAGACGAGTTTCGGGATTGCCGACCGGCTGGCAGCCGATGGCGTGCCCTTCGTTTTTGCCACGGGGTATGGGGAAGGCATCGCCCAGGCAAACAGCCACTCGGACGCGCCTGTGCTACAGAAGCCTTATACGATGGAAGGCGTGACGGATATTCTTGCCCGGGTGCCGCTTCCGAGGAGAGAGTAAAACTCTCAGCCGCCAAGGGGATCCGGTCGCAGCCCGCCGATGAAGAGCTGTTCCAGAAACCGCGCCGCATCCTCGAAACGCCCTTCGCCGGAATGTTCCTGCCCCAGCACGGCACGCACCTGGACGTCGAAATCGGCGTAATGTTGCGTCGTCGACCAGATGGAGAAGATCAGGTGGTAGGGATCGCATTTGACGATCTTGCCGGCTTTCGCCCAGGCGCGGATGACCTCGGCTTTCTCATCGACCAACTCCTTCAGCGGCCCCTTCAGCTCGTCCTCGATATGCGGCGCGCCCTGCAGCACCTCATTGGCGAAGAGCCGGCTTTCGCGCGGAAAGTCGCGCGCCATTTCCAGCTTGCGACGGATGTAGCTACGGATTTCCGCTTCGGGATTGCCCTCGGCGTCGAAGGCCCGTAACGGCTCCAGCCAGGTGTAGAGCACCCGGTCGATCAGCGCCCGGTGCATGGCTTCCTTGGTGCGGAAGTAATAGAGCAGGTTGGGTTTCGACATGCCGGCCACTTCGGCGATCTGGTCGATGGTCGAGCCGCGGAAGCCGCTTGCCGAAAACACGTCGAGCGCCGCTTCCAGGATCTGCTCTTCCTTCTCCTCCTGGATTCGCGTCCGCCTCAGGGTTTTCGCTGCTCTCGGTATGGTCACAGGCTGTCGTTTCCCCTTGAAATTCAACTTCTTCGCTCAAATTTGGGTTGGGGACGACCCTCGCCGCGTCCTTGAGCAACTGCCCGCATTTTTATCAGCAATTTTCGTGATTTTCGTCTTGAGCCCGGCGGTGGAAGTTGTAATGTTTACCAATCGGTCAAATTATCCGTCAGATGCAAAACAAAGGCAACTGGCGATTTTCCGGCACTCGACAAAACCAATAAGGGGGCGCAGGAAAGGACCACGGGAACAGGCGGGCATGCCTCTTTGCATGACTGCCGCAAACAGGTGAGGGCATAAAGAATGGTGGCAGCACCAGGCGAGAACATGCGCGTCAATGGCGACCGTCTCTGGGACAGTCTCATGGACATGGCGAAGATCGGCCCCGGCATCGCTGGCGGCAACAATCGCCAGACGCTGACGGATGCCGATGCGCAGGGCCGCAGCCTTTTCAAAAAATGGTGTGACGATGCCGGTTTGACCATGGGTATCGACCGCATGGGCACGATGTTCGCCACCCGCCCGGGCACCGATCCCGATGCCCTGCCCGTCTATGTCGGTTCGCATCTCGACACCCAGCCGACCGGCGGCAAATATGACGGTGTGCTCGGCGTGCTTGCGGCCCTCGAAGTCGTCCGCACCATGAACGATCTCGGCATCAAGACCAAACATCCGATCGTCGTTACCAACTGGACGAATGAGGAAGGCGCGCGTTTTGCCCCTGCCATGCTGGCGTCAGGCGTTTTCGCCGGGGTGCACAGCCTTGACTTTGCCTATAACCGCAGGGACCCCGACGGCAATCTGTTCGGCGACGAACTGAAGCGCATCGGCTGGGTCGGCGATGAAGAAGTGGGCGCCCGCAAGATGCACGCCTATTTCGAATATCACATCGAGCAGGGGCCTATTCTCGAAGCCGAGGAAAAGCAGATCGGCGTCGTCACCCATTGCCAGGGCCTCTGGTGGCTGGAATTCACGCTGACCGGCAAGGAAGCCCATACCGGTTCGACACCGATGAACCTGCGCGTCAATGCCGGTCTCGCCATGGCCCGCATTCTGGAAATGGTCCAGGACGTGGCGATGGGCGAACAGCCAGGCGCCGTCGGCGGCGTCGGACAGGTATTCTTCTCGCCGAATTCGCGCAACGTGCTGCCCGGCAAAGTGGTCTTCACCGTCGACATCCGCTCGCCTGACAAGGAGAAGCTTGATCGCATGCGGGCAAAGATCGAGGCGAAGGCGCCTGAGATCACCGATGCGCTCGGTGTCGGCTGTTCCATCGAAGCGATCGGCCACTTCGAGCCGATCACCTTCGATCCGAAACTGGTCACGTCGGTGCGCGAAGCCGCCGAGCGGCTCGGCTATAGCCACATGAACATCATCTCCGGCGCCGGCCACGACGCCTGCTGGGCCGCCAAGGTGGCCCCTGCGACGATGGTCATGTGCCCCTGCGTCGGCGGGCTCTCGCACAACGAGGCGGAGGAAATCTCCAAGGAATGGGCGACGGCCGGAGCCGATGTGTTGTTCCATGCGGTGGTCGAGACGGCGGAGATCGTTACGTGACAACCGATCCGGACGCAGATCTGGACAGCATGAGCCACACCGACCTGTTGTCGGCGGCACGCGTCATGCGCCAGACGATCCGCATCCATCGGGATACGTCGGGACACGAACTCTGTTGGCATCATCCCGATTTGTGGGCGCTCCTGCCTGATACCCCGATTGGTGGTCAGATCGTGCCCGATTGGCCTCAATTCATGCGCGGCTGCATCCGCTACCGCCAGTCATTGGATAACCAGCTTGCGCAGGCACCGCGCAGCCACAGGGAGTTCGGAGAATGAGCACAGTCATCAAAAACGGCACCATCGTCACTGCCGACCTCACCTACAAAGCCGACGTCAAGATCGACGGCGGCAAGATCATCGAGATCGGGCCGAACCTCTCGGGCGACGAGACGCTGGATGCGACCGGCTGTTACGTCATGCCGGGCGGCATCGATCCGCACACGCATCTCGAAATGCCCTTCATGGGCACCTATTCCTCCGACGATTTCGAAAGCGGCACGCGCGCCGCCCTTTCCGGCGGCACGACGATGGTGGTCGATTTCGCCCTGCCCGCCCCCGGCCAGTCGCTGCTCGAGGCGCTGACCATGTGGGACAACAAATCGACCCGCGCCAATTGCGACTATTCCTTCCACATGGCGGTCACCTGGTGGAGCGAGCAGGTCTTCAAGGAGATGGAGACCATCGTCCGCGACAAGGGCATCAACACCTTCAAGCACTTCATGGCCTACAAGGGCGCGCTGATGGTGGACGATGACGAGATGTTCGCGTCGTTCCAGCGCTGCGCCGAACTCGGCGCTCTGCCGCTGGTGCACGCCGAAAACGGCGACGTCGTCGCCTCGATGTCGGCAAAGCTGCTCGCCGAGGGCAATAACGGCCCCGAGGCGCATGCCTATTCCCGCCCGGCCGAGGTGGAAGGCGAAGCCACCAACCGCGCCATCATGATCGCCGATATGGCCGGTTGCCCGGTCTATATCGTCCACACCTCCTGCGAACAGGCACACGAGGCGATCCGCCGCGCCCGCGCCAAAGGCATGCGTGTCTATGGCGAACCGCTGATCCAGCACCTGACGCTCGACGAGAGCGAATATTCCAATCCCGACTGGGATCATGCGGCTCGCCGGGTGATGTCGCCACCCTTCCGCAACAAGCAGCATCAGGACTCGCTTTGGGCAGGCCTTGCCTCCGGCTCGCTGCAGGTGGTCGCCACCGACCATTGCGCCTTCACCACGGCGCAGAAGCGCTTCGGCGTCGGCGATTTCACCAAGATCCCGAACGGCACCGGCGGCCTCGAAGACCGCATGCCGATGCTCTGGACGCATGGCGTCAACACCGGCCGGCTGACGATGAACGAATTCGTCGCCGTCACCTCGACCAACATCGCCAAGATTCTCAACATCTATCCGAAGAAGGGCGCGATCCTTGTCGGCGCCGATGCCGACATCGTCGTCTGGGACCCGCAACGTTCCAAGACCATTTCGTCCAAGGCCCAGCAGTCGGCGATCGACTACAACGTCTTCGAAGGCAAGGAAGTAACCGGCCTGCCCCGCTACACGCTGACACGCGGCGTCGTGGCGATCGAGGAAGGCGCGATCAAGACCCGCGAGGGCCACGGCGAATTCGTCAGGCGCGAACCGGTCACGGCTGTCAGCAAGGCGCTTTCCCAGTGGAAGGACATCACCGCGCCGCGCAAGGTGACTCGCAGCGGCATTCCGGCAAGCGGCGTATGACGATGGCGCATGACGATACGGCCATCAATCGGAGACCGCTTCCTCTATGCCAATGACCTCACGCCGGCACCAAAGCGTCCAACTCCGGCAGAAGCACGACGCTTTCCTGCTCGTTCGGATCGGTGCGCGCGATGATCGCCGTGCACGGCGTGCTGCTGAGGTTCGCCGGCAGGTGCGGCACACCGGCCGGGATATAGAAAAGTTCGCCGGCATGGACGATGACGTGATGCTCAAGTTCGTCTCCGTACCAGGTATGGGCCTCGCCGGAGAGCATGTAGATCGCCGTCTCGTGCGCCTCGTGCAGATGCGCCTTGGCGCGCACGCCCGGCGGGATCGTCAGAAGGTGCATGCAGATACCCTTGGCGCCGACCGTCTCGGCGGCGATGCCTGCGAAATAGCTGAGCCCCTGCTTGCCGTCATAGGCATGATTGGGGCGAACGATGTGGCAGGTGGGCTTTGATGTCGCGTCCATCCTCATCCTCCATGGAGTGTGTCGTCGATAAAACCGGCGGTAATGATAACATGCAAACCGCGCTCCCGCGGGGAAAACAAGACTGGTCGCATTGATGCAAGCACCCTCCGTCGTATCCGCCAAGGATCTCTGTCTCACCTACCAGGCGAATGACGGCCCGGTGCGTGCACTGAGCAATGTCAATCTCGACGTCCGCAAGGGCGATTTCGTTTCTTTCATCGGTCCATCGGGCTGCGGCAAGACCACTTTCCTGCGTGTCATCGCCGATCTCGAAAAGAGCACTTCGGGCGAGATTTCGATCAATGGCATGACGCCGGAGGAAGCCCGCAAGGCCCGTGCCTATGGCTATGTCTTCCAGGCGCCGGCGCTCTATCCCTGGCGCACCATCGAAAACAACATCGCCCTGCCGCTGGAGATCATGGGCTATTCCAGCGCCGACCGGACGAGGCGCGTCGCCGAAGCGCTCGATCTCGTCAGTCTTTCGGGCTTCGAGAAGAAATTCCCCTGGCAGCTTTCCGGCGGCATGCAGCAGCGCGCCTCGATCGCCCGTGCGCTCGCCTTCGACGCCGACCTGCTGTTGATGGACGAGCCCTTCGGCGCCCTGGACGAGATCGTGCGCGACCATCTGAACGAAGAGCTGCTGAAACTCTGGACCCGCACCAACAAGACAATCTGCTTCGTCACTCATTCCATCCCCGAGGCGGTCTATCTCTCGACCAAGATCGTGGTGATGTCTCCGCGCCCGGGCCGCGTGACCGATATCATCGACTCGACCCTGCCGGCCGAGCGCCCGCTCGACATCCGCGAAACTCCCGAGTTCCTGGAGATTGCCCATCGCGTCCGCGAAGGGCTGAGGACGGGGCACGCATGAGGAATAGGGGTTTGATTTCCGGGCTCTGCAGGCTCAACACCACATGGGAGCGAATCCCATGAAAGCCGACACCCTCAAGGACAAGATCGTCCCCGTCACCACCATCCTGCTGGCGCTCGTCGTCATCTGGTATGTCGCCGCCATCCTCATGAACGCGCCGTTCCAGCGCGACATGGACGGCCGCGCCGGCGCCACACCTTCGACCCTCGAATTCATCGGCAAGACGCTCGCCCAGCCGAAGCCGATCCTGCCGGCGCCGCACCAGGTGGCGCAGAACGTCTACGAGAACACCTTCCTGCGCAGCCTTTCGAGCAACCGCAGCCTCGTCTATCACAGCTGGGTAACGCTCTCCTCCACTCTGCTCGGATTCGGCTTCGGCATGCTGCTCGGCATCCTTCTCGCCGTATTGATCGTCCATAACCGCGCCATGGACCGCTCGCTGATGCCCTGGCTGGTGGCGAGCCAGACCATACCGATCCTCGCCATCGCGCCGATGATCGTCATCATCTCTTATAACGTGCTGACCGGCGACAATGCCGTTGCACATCTCCTCAATCTCGATTCCGACGCCTCCCGCCTCGTCTCGAAGGCGCTGATCTCCACCTACCTCTCCTTCTTTCCGGTCGCCGTCGGCATGGTGAAGGGTCTGCGTTCGCCCGAGATCATGCATCTCGACCTGATGCGCACCTACTATGCCAGCCCGATGCAGACCTTCTGGAAGCTGCGCGTTCCCGCGTCGATCCCTTTCCTCTTCACCTCGATGAAGGTTGCGATCGCCGCCAGCCTCGTCGGCGCCATCGTCGGGGAGTTGCCGACGGGTGCTGTCGCCGGCATCGGCTCGAAGCTGCTCGCCGGCTCCTATTACAGCCAGACCATCGATATCTGGGCGGCACTTGTCGCCGGATCGCTGCTGGCCGGCATCCTGGTTGCGATTGTCGGCGTTGCGGCGAAAATCGTCGACCGCGCCATGGGCGGGAGGCCGGCATGAGACATCTGACCTTCTCCTGGCAAGGCGTGGTTGCTCTCCTCCTCTGCATCGGGGCACTGACGGCCCTGCCGCTCCTGGCCGAGGGCGCGACGCGACCCCTCACCGACGGCACGGCAAGCCTCATCTTCATCATCGTCATCGCGGCTGCCCTGCTGTCCCTAGCGCCGCAACCGCCGGCCTATCGAGCCACCGTGCTGTTTATCGGCGCGCATGGCGCCGCCTGGATGCTGCTTTCCGCTCTTTCCGGCAACGAGGGCGCAGGGACGCGGGCTTTCTTCCTACTGCTCTTCGCCTGCTGGCTGCTTGCCTGGCGATGCGTCACCGAGCTGTCGAAACTGCAGCCCGTCACCACTTTCGGCAAGTCGACACTGCAGTTGCTGATCCCGGCGATCTTCGGCGCCTGGATCCTCATTCTCTGGGAGGCGGTCACGCGTGGCGCCGGCGTTCCCTTCATCCTGCTGCCGCCACCGAGCGCCATCGGCGCGCGGTTCATGGCGTCGCTGCCGATCCTCGGCGCGGACGTCAGGCAGACGATCTTCAAGGCGGTGCTGATCGGTTATATCGTCGGCTGCCTCAGTGGCTTCGTCGTCGCGGTGCTCGCCGACCGCATCGCCTTCTTGCGCCGCGGCCTTCTGCCGATCGGCAACATGGTTTCGGCCCTGCCGATCATCGGCGTCGCCCCTGTCATGGTCATGTGGTTCGGCTTCGACTGGCCGTCGAAGGCCGCCGTCGTCATCATCATGACCTTCTTCCCGATGCTGGTGAATACCGTCGCCGGCCTTGCCGCCTCCGGCAGCATGGAGCGCGACCTGATGCGCACCTATGCCTCAGGCTATTGGCAGACGCTGCTGAAGCTCAGGCTTCCAGCGGCAATGCCCTTCATTTTCAACGCACTGAAGATCAACTCGACGCTGGCGCTGATTGGTGCCATCGTTGCGGAATTCTTCGGAACGCCGATCGTCGGCATGGGCTTCCGCATCTCCACCGAGATCGGCCGCATGAATGTCGACATGGTCTGGGCGGAAATCGCCGTCGCGGCGCTGGCCGGCTCGATCTTCTATGGCATCATCGCCCTGACCGAACGGGCGGTGACGTTCTGGCATCCGTCTATCCGTGGTGGCTAGGCGCGCACGGGCTCCAGAAACGGATCCCGGGCATAACTTCAGAGGGTAAGGATAAGAAAATGAGAAAGTTGATGGTTGCAATGATGGCGAGCGCGATGTCGCTTGCATCGGCCCATGCCATGGCCGCCGACAAGGTGGTGCTGCAGCTGAAATGGGTCACGCAGAGCCAGTTCGGCGGTTACTACGTCGCCAAGGACAAGGGCTTCTATAAGGAGGAAGGCCTCGACGTCGACATCAAGCCAGGCGGCCCCGATATCGCCCCCGAGCAGGTGATCGCCGGCGGCGGCGCCGATGTCATCGTCGACTGGATGGGCGGCGCCCTGGTTGCCCGCGAAAAGGGCGTTCCGCTCGTCAACATCGCCCAGCCCTACCAGAAGGCTGGCCTGGAAATGGTCTGCCGCAAGGACGGCCCGATCAAGACCGAAGCCGACTTCAAGGGCCACACGCTCGGCGTCTGGTTCTTCGGCAACGAGTATCCCTTCTTCGCCTGGATGAACAAGCTCGGCCTGTCCACAGAAGGCGGTCCGAACGGCGTCACCGTGCTGAAGCAGAGCTTCGATGTGCAGCCGCTCGTCCAGAAGCAGGCCGACTGCATCTCCGTCATGACCTATAACGAATACTGGCAGGCGATCGATGCCGGCTTCAAGCCGGAAGAACTGACGGTCTTCAATTACACTGAAATGGGCAACGACCTTCTTGAAGACGGCCTCTATGCCATGGAAGACAAGCTGAAGGACCCGGCCTTCAAGGAGAAGATGGTCAAGTTCGTCCGCGCTTCGATGAAGGGCTGGAAATATGCCACCGAGAATCCCGACGAAGCCGCCGAGATCGTCATGGACAATGGCGGCCAGGACGACAACCATCAGAAGCGCATGATGGGTGAAGTCGCCAAGCTGGTCGGCGACAGCTCCGGCAAGCTGGATGAGGCGCTCTATGCCCGCACGGCAAAGGCGCTGCTCGACCAGAAGATCATCAGCAAGGAGCCATCAGGCGCCTGGACGCACGACATCACCGACGCCGCTTCCAAGTAGTTTCGGCAAGATGCTAAGCGAAACGCGCGGGAGTTTTCCCGCGCGTTTTATCTTTTTCTAAAGCGCGTCGCGATCTTTCAATTTCGCTTGTTGCGCTTTAGGTCTTTGTTTTTACGCATGTCGATATCGCAAAACCGCTGCACACTTTTGCGCGACATGCTCTGGAGCATGATGCCGAAAAGTGTACGCGGGTTTCGGACGACATCGTGCTCTATTTATTTGATTTGGATGGTGATTCAGATTTGAGGCCGGTCGACCTAAATCATCAGCAGCCGGCAACCGAAAAAAATCCCTTGCAACTGTCGCATTTATCGGGCGTCAAACGTCTTAGAGATAGAGGCGCGATCAATCTTCGTAATGTTGACATAACCTTGCGGTGATTGATTGACGTCAGAATGGTAATTATTATCGCCTAATGGGGAATTGTTTTCTGCCGGACTTGTAGATCGAGCAAATCGATACCACCTACAAACCGAATTTGCCGACGAGGGATGAAGACGGCAAAGGATCGGCGGATACCTCTGAGAATGCAGGAAGGGCAGTGGCCTGATCGCGCGCTGAGTGGCAGACGCTCGAGTTCGGCCAACCTTATCATAAGATTGGACGAAGACGCATGGCACGCAAGCCGATTGGAATTCTAGGCGCCTTTACTCTTTTTGCAGCGGTACTTGCTGCATCTACCGCATTATCGCAGGAAGCGCCGGTCGCAAAACCGCAGCAGAACCTGCCGGCGATCGTCGTCACCACGGCGGTGAACCGCACCCTCGTCGACCGTGTCATCGGCACAGGAACGGTCAAGCCCGTCGAGGAAGTCTATATCCAGCCGCAGGTCGAAGGCCTCTCGATTCGCACGCTGAAAGCCGATGTCGGCGACAAGGTTCAGGCGGAAAGCACGCTGGCGACGCTCAACGATGACGCACTGGTCTTGGAAAAGAGCCAGATGATGGCGACGAAGGCCAAGGGCGAGGCAAGCCTCGCCCAGCTGCGCGCCCAGCTCATCGAGGCGCAGGCCAATGCCGAACAGGCAAGGCAGCAGCAGGCCCGCGCCCAGGAAATGGGCAAGAAGGGCACCGTTTCCACCGCCCAGGTCGAACAGGCCGATGCGACTGCCGCCGCAGCCAATGCCCGCGTCGTCTCCGCCGAACAGGCGATCGAGGTCTCCGAAGCGGATCTCAAGGTCTTCGACAGCCAGATCGCCGATGCAGATTTGAAGCTGGCGCGCACCGATGTGAAGACGCCGGTCGCCGGCACGGTCTCGGCAAAGAACGCCAAGGTCGGCGCCATTGCCGCTGGCAATGGCGATCCGCTGTTCACCATCATCCGCGATGGCGATATCGAGCTTGTCGCTGAGGTCGCCGAAAGCGATGTTGTCAGGATCATGGCCGGCCAAAAGGCAACAATTTCGCTTTCCGGCAGCCGCGACAAGCTTTCGGGCGCCGTCCGCCTGGTTTCGCCGACTGTCGATCCGGTTACCCGCCTTGGCCTCGTCCATATCTCCATCGACGATGACAGCAAGGCGCGTTCCGGCATGTATGGCAGCGCCGAGATCATCGTGCGCGAGACGCAAGGCGTAGCGCTTCCCCTGACCGCGGTACTCACCGGCAACGAAGGTTCCTCCGCCCGCAAAGTCGAGGACGGCGTGGTGAAATTCGCCAAGATCGAGACCGGCATCCAGGACGGCGCCTATGTCGAGGTCATCAATGGATTGAAGACCGGCGACGAGGTCGTGGCCAAGGCGGGCGCTTACGTCCGCGACGGCGACCACATCACGCCGGTGCGTGAACAGCTCCCGGCTTCCAACTAAAGAGACCATCCGATGAATTTTTCAGCCTGGTCCATTCGAAATCCCATTGCGCCGCTGCTGGCCTTCTGCCTGCTGGTGTTCATCGGCATGCAGTCCTTTAATTCGCTGCCGATCACGCGTTTTCCAAATATCGACGTGCCGCTCGTCTCGATCAGCGTGACGCAGAGCGGCGCTTCGCCGGCTGAACTCGAAATGCAGGTGACGAAGGAGATTGAAGACGCAGTCGCCTCCATCACCGGCATCGACGAAATCCAGTCGACGGTGACCGACGGCAGCTCGCAAACCAACGTCATGTTCCGGATGGAAGTGCCGACCGAACAGGCCGTACAGGACACCAAGGATGCGATCGACCGCATCCGCAGCGATCTGCCGGCGACGGCCGAAGCACCGATCGTCTCCAAGGTCGATGTCGAGGGACAGGCGATCCAGACCTTCGCCGTTTCCTCGCCTGCCATGTCGCTGGAAGAACTTTCCTGGTTCGTCGACGATACGATCAAGCGTTCACTGCAGGGCCAGGCCGGCATCGGCCGTGTCGACCGTTACGGCGGTGCAGAGCGCGAAGTACGCATCGAACTCACCCCTGACAAGCTCAATGCCTACGGCATCACCGCCGCGAGCGTGAACCAGCAGCTGCGCGGCACCAACATCGACCTCGGCTCAGGCCGTGGCCAGGTGGCGGGCAGCGAACAGGCGATCCGTGTTCTCGGCGACGCCCGCAACGTCGCCGACCTCGCCAACACGACGATCGGCCTGCCGAACGGCCGCTTCGTCAAACTGTCCGATCTCGGCGTCATCAAGGACACCTATGAGGAGCCGAAATCCTTCTCGCGCTTCAACGATACGCCGGTCGTTACCTTCGGCGTTTTCCGCTCCAAGGGCGCCAGTGAGGTCAGCGTCGCCGAAACCGTGGCGCAGAACCTCGACAAGGTGCGGGCCGAAAACCCCAATGTGAAGATCGAACTGATCGACGATTCGGTCTATTTCACCTACGGCAACTATGAAGCCGCCATTCATACGCTCCTCGAAGGTGCGCTGCTCGCCGTCATCGTCGTCCTCCTGTTCCTCAGGAACTGGCGTGCGACCCTGATCTCTGCAATCGCCCTTCCGCTGTCTGCGATCCCGACCTTCTGGGTCATGGACATGATGGGCTTTTCGCTGAACCTCGTCAGCTTCCTCGCTCTGACGCTGGCCACCGGTATCCTTGTCGACGATGCGATCGTCGAAATCGAAAACATTGCCCGCCACATCAAGATGGGCAAGACGCCCTATCGAGCGGCGATCGAGGCGGCTGACGAAATCGGCCTTGCCGTCATCGCCACCACCTTCACCATCATCGCCGTTTTCGTGCCTGTTTCCTTCATGCCGGGCATTCCGGGCCAGTACTTCATCCAGTTCGGTCTGACCGTCGCCTTCTCCGTCTTCTTCTCGCTGATGGTCGCGCGACTGATCACCCCGATGATGGCCGCTTATCTGATGCGCGCCGAAGACGGCATGGAAGACCATCACGACAATGACAGCCTGCTGATGCGGGGATACACCCGTCTCATACGTGGCACGACTGGACGCTGGTACACGCGGTATGCAACGCTGATTGTCGCGTTCGCTTTCCTGGTCGGCTCCGTTTTGCTGCTGATGCAGGTTCCCGGCAGCTTCCTGCCGCCGGAAGATGCCTCACGCATCGTTCTCTCCGTCGAGCTGCCGCCCAATGCGCGCCTTGACGACACCGAGAAGACGACGGATGCGATCTATGACAGGGTCAAGGACATCAATGGCGTCGAAAGCGTCTTCGTCCTCGGCGGCGCGTCGCCGAAGGGTGATCTCGAACTGCGCCGTGCGACCATCACGCTGGCACTCGACAAGCTCGACCAATCGCTGGTCAAGAAGATGGTCAACGACGTGCTCGGCCATATCCCCGTCATTGGCCCGAAACTGCCGAAGGTGGAGGTCCACGGCCGTGAACGCCCGCAATGGGATATCGAAAAGGAAGTCTTCGCCAAGCTGCGCGATATTCCCGACGTCCGGATCCTGAAGCTCAATGACCGCGGCGAACGCGACCTCTCCTTCAACTTCCTTTCCAAGAACGACAAGGACCTGAACGACGCCGTAGGCATTCTGGAATCCAAGCTGCGCGCCGATCCGCTGCTTGCCAATGTCAGCGCCGACGGCTCCCTGCCCCGTCCGGAGCTGCAGGTTCACCCGCGCATGGATGAGGCGGCCCGCCTCGGCATTACGCCGCAGCAGATCTCCGAGACGATCCGCGTCGCCACCATCGGCGATGTCGATGCCGCCCTTGCCAAGATCTCGCTCGACGATCGCCAGATCCCGATCCGCGTTCAGGCCGCACTCGACATGCGTCGCGATCTGGCGGCCATCCGGACATTGAAGATCCAGACCGCCAGCGGCGGCACCGTTCCGCTCGCGAGCGTCGCCAATATCGACTATTCGGAAGGCGTAAGCTCGATCAAGCGCAACAACCGCAACCGCGTCGTCTCGATCGGCTCCGACCTGCCGCAGGGCGTAGCACTCGACACGGCTTCGGCCCGCTTCCGTCAGATCGTCAACGACGCCAATATCCCGGCCACGGTGCACCTTGCCGAAAGCGGCGACACCAAGGTGCAGACCGAGATGCAGCAGAGCTTCGTCAACGCCATGTTGATGGGCCTGCTGCTGGTGCTGACGGTGCTGATCCTGCTCTTCAAGGACGTGATCCAGCCCTTCACCATCCTGTTCTCACTGCCGCTCGCCATTGGCGGCGTCGCAGCCGGCCTGATCCTCACCAGCAATCCGCTGTCGATGCCTGTCATGATCGGCATCCTCATGCTGATGGGTGTCGTCACCAAGAACGCCATCCTGCTGGTCGATTTCGCAATCGAGATGCGCCATCAGGGCATGCCTCGTGTCGAGGCCATGGTCGAAGCCGGCCGCAAGCGCGCCCGGCCGATCATCATGACCTCGATCGCCATGTCGGCGGGCATGCTGCCTTCCGCGCTTGGTGTCGGCGAAGGCGGCTCGTTCCGCGCGCCGATGGCAATTGCAGTGATCGGCGGCATCATCGTTTCGACCGTACTCTCGCTCGTCGTCGTGCCCTCCTTCTTCCTGATCATGGACGACCTGTCCCGCCTGCTCGGCTGGGCTTTCGGCCGCCTGGTCGGCAGGAAGGACGAGGAGGAGCTGCCGCTGTCGCGCGAGGATCTCACCCGCGTCACCCGCGAGAACCGCAGCGAAATCGACTCGCTGGAGGAGCGTCTGACCGCAATCGAAAAGCCGGAAGGCAAGCGCAAGAGCGCCAAGGGCAACGACACCAACGTGCTGCGCCTGCCGCCCTTCGCGGCGGAATAGGCAAAGCCCAGGAAATGAACGGGCCGGGAGCGATCTCCCGGCCCGTTTCGTTTTTGCTGTTCACTTCTGGCGATTGACCGAAATCAAATCCACCGCCATCTCCTTCCCGTATTTTGCCCGGCATGCACATGGAATTGGAAAGACCGGCCATATCAGGAGACCGGGAGATGAACAGGACGCTGACATTCAACGGCCAAGAGGCCGCTGTGCTCGCCAAGGCCGCCCTCATGGCCGGGCTCGACCGCAACGAGGCTGAAGCCCTGCGCGCCTGCGCCACCGTTCGCCTCTGCGACCCGCATGACGTTCTCATCGAGGAGGCCGACAAGGCGGCCTATTTCTATTGCGTGCTGAGCGGTTATGTCAGGCTCTATCGTCGCAACGGCGACGGCAGGCAGGCCGATATCCGCATCTGCGAGCCCGGCGACAGCTTCGCGGAATGCCTGATCCACGCCGACGAAACCTATCACTACGGCGCGCAAGCAATGGATCATGCCGTGCTGGCGTGCTTTGATATCGCAAAGGTTCGGCTGTTGCTGGAGGAGCGGCCGCGGATCGGCAAGGCGATCACGCGCAGCCTGTCACTGCATCTGATCTCGATGATGGAATGCCTGGCAAGCGACCGCATGCAGACCGCGCCGCAGCGCGTGGCGCATTATCTGCTGACCCACTGCGCCGAGAACGGTGCGGCCGCTTCGCTGCGGCTGCCCTTTCCGAGAAACCTGCTCGCCCGCAAGCTTGGCCTCGCACCGGAGGCGCTCTCGCGCGCCTTCTCGACGTTGAAGACGAAAGGTGTCACGGTGCGCGGCCGGACGATCGCCATCAGCGACGTCAACCTGCTCCGACGGATCTAACCGTCAGAGCATGATGCCGAAAAGTGTGAGCGGTTTTCGGACGATATCATCCTCTAATTCTTCGACTTTGATCCGGCCTAAAATCTGGATCTAGAGACCGCCCTGCTCCCTGAGGAAGCTGACGATCGAGCTGACACCGTCGCCGCGCTTCATGTCGGAGAAGACGAAGGGGCGCGAAGCGCGCATGCGCGTCGCATCCCGGTCCATCACCTCGAGATCGGCGCCGACATAAGGCGCCAGATCCTTCTTGTTGATGACGAGCAGGTCCGACCGGGTGATACCAGGCCCGCCCTTG
This sequence comes from Rhizobium leguminosarum bv. viciae USDA 2370, assembly GCF_002008365.1. Lineage (GTDB taxonomy): Bacteria > Pseudomonadota > Alphaproteobacteria > Rhizobiales > Rhizobiaceae > Rhizobium > Rhizobium leguminosarum. The sequence continues at coordinate 123,615 of NZ_MRDL01000036.1, read as the reverse complement.
CGCGGGATTTCCTCGCCCTGGCAAACGGAAATGACATAGATGGTGATATCGGCAAGATCGGGCGAAAAGGTCGCCGCCAGATTGTCGCCGCCGGATTCGATGAAGACGACGTCGAGATCGGGAATCCGCTGGTTCAGGCCGGCGATCGCCTGCAAATTGATCGTCGCATCCTCGCGAATGGCTGTATGCGGGCAGCCGCCCGTTTCGACACCGACGATGCGGTCCGAAGGCAATGCCTGCATCCGCACCAGCGCCTCGGCATCCTCTGTCGTGTAGATATCGTTGGTGACGACGGCGACAGAATAGTCGTCGCGCATCGCCTTGCAGAGCTTTTCGGTCAGCGCCGTCTTGCCCGAGCCGACCGGCCCGCCGATGCCGACACGCAAAGGTCCGTTTCTTGATTTCATATGCCTTACTCCAATCGAACCTTGATGATAGCGAAGCCGCCCGCCGGCGCCACCGTCAAATGACGCAGCCACAGCGATAATTTCAGACAATCACGAACGGAACAGCCGCGTCGCCTGCGTCTCGTGGCGCAGGCTGGCAATATCGGCCTGCACCGTCGCCGAACCCAGATCGTCAAGCGCCGAGGCTGCCGCCCGCCGGGCGACCTCCGCGATATGGTCTTCCAGACCGGCAAGAACGGCGAGGCCATCCCTTTGCCCGGCGACACCGAGGCGGATGCCGGATGAAACCGCTTGTGAGACATAGGCATGCAGAAAGGCGGCGAGCGCCTTCTCGGGCATTATGCCATGGGCGCCTGTAACCGCCCCGACCGCAATGGGATAAGCGACCTTGTCAGGTAGCCGCTCGAACACCCCGTCCGGCCAGGCCCGCGCCGCTGCGAGGAAAGCCTCGCCGAGCAGCATCGTTTCCTGATGCCGCTCGCGTGATCCGGCCAGCGCCTCGGCGAGTGCAGCGACTTCGGCAAGGCGTGCGGGCTGTGCCTGTTGCCTATGGCTTTCGGCCAGAAGCACCGCATCGTTCCAGGCCGAACCATTGCCGACCAGCGTGCCGATCCAGGCCGCAAGCGAGGCCGCATCCGTAACGAGCCCATCGGCCACCGCTCGCTCCAGCCCGCCCGAATAGGCAAAGCCGCCGATCGGAAAGGCTGGTGACAGCCATGCCGTCAGGCGCAGCAATGCCTGCAGCTCGCGATCCCTGGTCATCAAGGCTCAGTCGTGCTTGTGGTCATGATCATGGCCGCGATCGTGGCGGTGCTCATGCTCATGCTCGTAGCCATGTTCGTGATCATGGTCATGGCTGTGACTATGATCATGCCCGTGGTCATCCCCGTGGTCATGATTGTGATCGTGATCATGCCCATGCGAATGCCCGCCTTGGGAATGATAGGCGCCCCGCGCCGGCTGGAACGGCTCGTCGATCTCGAGGACGACGGCGCCGAGGCCCTGCAGCATGGTGCGGATGACATGATCGCGGAGGATGACGATGCGGTCTTCCTCGATCTGAGCGGCAAGATGCCGGTTGCCGAGATGCCAGGCGAGCTCGACCAGATGGGTGCGGTCGCGACCGCGGATTTCGAAAAGTTTCTCGTCGGCGGCGAGGATCTCGATCAGTTCGCCGTCGTCGCGCACCAGCAGGTCGCCATTGGCGAAAAGCACCGGATCCTTGAGATCGAGCATGACCATCTCGCCATTTTCCAGATGCAGCAGCTTGCGGCGAAGATGGCGCAGATCATGCGGCAGCTTGACCTGGGCGATGGGGTGAGAGGAAGGGGTTCCGGCGGGAAGATAGGAGGTGACGCGCTGCATGACATGTCCGTTTTTCTGAGAGGACGACCATGCAAAATAGCTCTTCCCGATGCAAGCACCAATGGCCTTTCGTCCGGCTTCGGCTTTTATATTCCGTAAGCCTGCATCACGTTGTCGCTCTCCGGGCCTCTTTTCTCGCCATCGACGCCGTTATCGACGAGCCCGTGCCAGGCGTGATGAAGACCTTCCCGTTCATGTACGACGCGATTGCGCCCGAGCGCCTTGGCGAGATAGAGCGCCCGGTCGGCGGAGGCATAGACCGCCTGCTTGTGGCGCCCGGTGACCAGATCGGCAACACCGCCGGAAACGGTGATGCGGATCTCGTGCCCCTCGGCCTTAATGGCGCCGCTAGCGATCCGAGCCCGGACACCCTCGATCCGCTCCATCCGCGCCTCCAGAGGTTCGCCAGAGACGATGACGCCGAACTCCTCGCCCCCCAGGCGTGCGACGACGGCCATCTCATCGAAGGCGGATGTCAGCATGGCCGAAACCGCGATGATGACGGCATCGCCGCAACCGTGGCCAAAGCGGTCGTTGATCGCCTTGAAACGATCGACGTCGAAAATTACCAGCGACGCGTTGCTATCGACGTTATCGAGTGCCTCAGTAAAGGCACGCCGGTTGAGTAGTCCCGAAAGCGTATCCGTGCGGCTCAGCTTTTCGAATTCCGCCCGCGAGAGCGCAAGATCGCGCATGGCAAAGCCGGCAAACAGCGACAGCATGCCGGAAACCGTGCCGCCGATCAGCCAGGAAAAGATCGCACTGAAGCCAATTGCATGTGCGAGCGTCACCGGCAAAAGTCCGAGAAGATCGAGCGACGGCATCGTCAGCGCAATAATGACGCCGGAGAGAATGACGGCAAGAAAGCTCATCTTCAGGGCGAAGACATAGACGTTCCTGCGGTATTGAAGATCGCCAAAATCGGCCTGCAGCGAAATCCAGTTTCTCATGAGAATCAACCTTCTTGCCCGGCGTTTCAAGGCATTGATAAGAGCCCAATTGCTGCGGGGTTCTTAATCAACTCGTTAAAATTCGAGCCACTTTGGACGATTCGGTGGACAGAATTTTTCTAGCAGTGGATGCAGCTTTCCAATCCCTGAATCGAACACTATAGAAATACATTTAAACTATTGATATTAAACGGATTTATCCAATTGTGCAGTGCCGTTGTTCCAGAATGGTTTAACTGGGGAAAATAGCGATTTTTTCACCGATTTTTACAACCAGATGGAGAGTGCTCTTCACAATTCACTTTAAGAGCGGGATGGCCCGACGGTTGCTTCAATTGTAGACAGCAACAGACAATCGCAATGCTTGTGGAAACGGGTTCCATAAGCCGGTTCGAAGCCCGGCCGAGCGGAGGGCAGCGGCAGTCCAGGTATTGCAGCCGAAGAGCGCATTGAAGTATCCCTTGGCCTCGAAGAACCGATCGATCTCGCCGTAGCCCGCATCCGGGATCGGCACGACCGCGCCCGCGTCGCGCACGAAACTGTCCGAGATAAAGTCGCGCAACTTCGCCAATTGATCCTCACTGACATCGAATGCCGCGACGTTGGACTGCGGTTCGGTGATATGACCGGCAAGGTCCACATGCAGCACTGAACGGTCGATCGTCAGCGCGCGCAGCACCGGCAGTGCTTTCAGTTCCGCCCATGTGGGCGTTTCCAGATAGAAAGCACGACCGCCCCAGCCGATAATGAGCCACTCCGCATTCGGATGGGCGAGCGGAAAATCGGTATTACCGAGGAAGGAAAAGGCAGCCCGCGTCTCCTCGTCGAGCGGAATGGCAATATCGGTATGGATTGGTCCCGACAGCAGAAGAATCCGATGTGTCACTGCGACGGACGACGCCTTGACCGGCGCAATCAGCGGCCGGGGAATGAAGGTTCCGCAGGCCACCAAAAGCACAAGCAGGAATACGATCCGCAACAACCAGCGGATACCTGTCCTCATCGGAACCGCCCGTTGCACATCGGACGTGGGTCTAGAACAGGAAATAGCGCTGCGCCATCGGCAGCACCGTCGCCGGCTCGCAAGTCAGCAATTCCCCGTTCGCCCTGACCTCATAGGTTTCCGGATCGACCTCGATCTCGGGTGTAAGGTCGTTGTGGATCATCGATGCCTTGGAGATGCCGCCGCGCGTATTTTTCACCGCGACCAGTTCCTTGGCGACGCCGAGCCGGCCCTTCAGGCCGGCATCGAGCGACGCCTGGCTGACGAAGGTGACGGAGGAATTGGTGAGGCTCTTGCCGTAGGAGGCAAACATCGGCCGGTAGTGCACCGGTTGCGGCGTCGGGATCGAAGCGTTTGGATCACCCATCGGCGCGGCCGCGATCGAGCCCCCGAGCAGCACCATGTCGGGCTTCACGCCGAAGAAGGCCGGATTCCACAGCACGAGGTCGGCACGTTTGCCGACTTCGACCGAGCCGATCTCACGGCTGAGGCCATGGGCTATCGCCGGGTTGATCGTGTATTTGGCGATATAGCGGCGGACGCGGAAATTGTCGTTGTCACCCTTCTCCTCCTTCAGCCGGCCGCGCTGACGCTTCATCTTGTCGGCCGTCTGCCAGGTGCGGATCGCCACTTCGCCGACGCGGCCCATCGCCTGGCTGTCGGACGAAATGATCGAGAAGGCGCCGATATCGTGCAGAATATCTTCGGCAGCGATTGTTTCCTTGCGGATGCGGCTTTCGGCAAAGGCGATGTCTTCGGGAATCGACGGCGACAGATGGTGGCAGACCATCAGCATGTCGAGATGCTCGGCGATCGTATTGACCGTATAGGGACGCGTCGGATTGGTCGACGACGGAATGACGTTCGGCTGGCCGCAGATCTTGATGATGTCAGGCGCGTGGCCGCCGCCCGCCCCTTCCGTGTGGAAGGCATGGATGGTGCGGCCCTTGATGGCCCCGATCGTATCCTCGACGAAGCCGCTTTCGTTCAGCGTATCGGTGTGGATCATCACCTGCACGTCGTATTCGTCGGCGACCGACAGGCAGCAGTCGATGGCGCCTGGTGTCGTGCCCCAATCCTCGTGCAGCTTCAGCGAGGTGGCGCCGGCCAGCACCATTTCGGTCAGCGCCCCCGGCAGCGAGGCATTGCCCTTGCCGGCAAAGGCAAGGTTCATCGGAAAGGCGTCGGCCGCCTCGATCATGCGCGCGAGATGCCAGGGACCGGGCGTGCAGGTGGTGGCAAGCGTGCCGTGCGCCGGTCCCGTGCCGCCGCCGAGCATGCAGGTCATGCCGCTCATCAGCGCTTCCTCGATCTGCTGCGGCGCGATGAAATGGATATGGCTGTCCATGCCGCCGGCGGTGATAATTTTGCCTTCGGCGGCGATCGCCTCCGTGCCCGGGCCGACGATGATATTGACGCCAGGCTGCATGTCGGGATTGCCCGCCTTGCCGATCGCAACGATGCGCCCGTCCTTGAGCCCGATATCGGCTTTGTAGATGCCCGAATGATCAACGATCACCGCATTGGTGATGACCGTGTCGACCGCGCCATCCGCCCGCGTCACCTGGCTCTGGCCCATGCCGTCGCGGATCACCTTGCCGCCGCCGAACTTCACCTCCTCGCCATAGGTGGTGAAATCCTTCTCGATCTCGATGAAAAGCTCCGTATCGGCAAGGCGCACCTTATCGCCGGTGGTCGGTCCGAACATGCCGGCATAGGCGGCGCGCGAGATCTTATAGGGCATCCATCAGGCTCCTTGGGAGGAAGAAACAGGTGTATCTCCGCCAAGCCGCGTGAGGCGGCCGGCGGCAATATAACTATCGACAAGCTGTCGTTCGGCCGCAAATGGGTGCCATTCCCAGCCTGAGTGGCCGAAGCCGGCAAGCGTCACCTCGGCCTCGGCATATGTGTTCAAAACCTCGGCAATGACGATCATGCCACTGCTCGGCACGACATAGGGCGCCGGAGCAAAGGCCGAAAGCGAGGCATCGACGGCCTCGTGAACCGATTTGCCGATGACGATGTGCGCCTTGTCGGTGTCGACGCAGAAGGCGCTGAACTCATCGGTGTAGTCGTCGCAGAAATCGTCGAGTTCCGGATGCGAGACGGCAAGCGGCGCCCGCATCGCCGCGAACTTTTCCGGGTCGCGCACGCTCCAGATTTCGCCAGCCGAAACGACGCCGGGATGGGCGCGCCACTCAAGCGAACCGAGCATCGCCTTCGCCGGACGGCCGGTATTGCAGACCGCGACGGCATCCGTGCGCCGGCCGCCGGTGTCATAGGAGCGGCAATCGTTGAAGCGGACGACGAAATCGGCGGCATCGATGATGCCTGCCTCTGCCTCCGCGATCTCACCATTGCCGACGATCATGATCTTCCTGATCACCTTAATTGCTCATCGTGTCTTCGAGCTCTTTAAGCTCTTTTGTACGTTTGTCCGTGATGTTGGCGAGACATCCGGCGACCAGCATCGGCTCCATCGTGCCGCCGCGGGCCTGAAAGCCGAAGGCGTCGCATTCGGCGTCCCGATAATCGATCCAGGCGCGCTGCGCCTTGACCAGCGCCTGCTCTGCGCCCTTCATATCGCCGTCGAGATCCTTGTCGATCGCCACCATCGCGGCCCGGGTCTTCTTGTATTGCGCATTCAGCACCTTGTCGGCGGCCTCATGGCGCGCCGCCTCGCAGCCAGTCATGTCCGATTGCGTCTTAGGATTGTTGCAATCGATATCCTGAGCGGAGGCCGCACCTGCCGTCAGCAACATCGCCGCCCCGACGAGGCAGACATTCAAACGCATGCATTCCTCCAGCCTATTGTTCTTAAAGCTTACCCATCACCAGCTGACGGAAGCCATAGACCTCGCGCTTGCCGGAAAGTGGGATCAGCGTCACCGAGCGCGTTTGCCCCGGCTCGAAGCGCACGGCCGTTCCCGCCGGAATATCGAGCCGCTTGCCATGCGCCGCCGCGCGATCGAAGGAAAGCCCGGCATTGGTCTCGGCGAAATGATAGTGGCTGCCGACCTGCACCGGTCGGTCGCCTGTATTGGAAACCTCCAGCGTCACCGTCTGCGCGCCGGCATTCAGTTCGATGTCGCCGCTTGCGGCAATGATCTCACCTGGAATCATCTCGTCCTCCTTAAGCCGCCTTGGGCGCACAGCCCTCGGCCTTCAGCACACGCTTCCTCGAAGCCGGATTTTTAGCAAGCATGGCCGCCGGCCGAATAGGTCTCGCGACGAGATTACCGCCGCAGTTCGGGCAGACACCCTTCAACACACCGTTCACGCAATCCGCGCAGAAAGTGCATTCATAGGTGCAGATCCGTGCCTCAGTGCTATCAGGCAGCAGATCCTTGTCGCAGCATTCGCAATTGGGCCTGAGCTCGAGCATTCCTATCTCCTCACCGGATCGGCTCGTGCACGGTGACGAGCTTGGTTCCATCCGGGAACGTCGCCTCCACCTGCACGTCGTGGATCATCTCGGCAACGCCCTCCATCACCTGGGAGCGGCCGATCACATGGGCGCCGGCTTCCATCAGCTCGGCAACCGGGCGACCGTCGCGAGCGCCTTCGACGACGAAATCGCTGATCAACGCGATCGCTTCGGGATAGTTCAGCTTGACGCCGCGCTCCAGCCGCCGGCGTGCCACCATCGCCGCCATTGATATCAACAGCTTGTCTTTTTCTCTCGGAGTGAGGTTCATTGCTTGCCCATCTGCTTCATGCCTGGAACAGGATGATCCTGTTCTACATTAAAGAGTTAGAGTATGACGTCGCCCGAAAACCGCTCACACTTTTCGGCATCATGCTCTAGATTCATAGATTCCAGACTTTCGGCACAGGCGCACCATTTCGCAAGGCGGAAATGACCGGGATCAGGATTTTTCTGAGTGAGAAGCCGTCGGCTGCCGCAAGGCGGACAACGAGCTTGCCGTCCCAGGCGCTCGCACCGCCCATCGATCCTTCGACGAGCGGCCGGACTTTGCCAAGATAGGCTTCCGAAAGCGGCCCGGCATAAAGCAGCGTCGCAAACGCCACCTGCCCGCCGAGCACGGCCTGGCGCGCGGCAAGGGCCGCTACGCCGTCGGACAACCTCAGTTCTTCGGCATGGATCAACCGCCCCGAGCGGCGGATGCGCCAGCGGTCGCGAAACAACCCGGTCTCCACCGTCTCACCCATTGCCTTGCGGCCGAGCAGCACGGCTTCGACGGCCAGAAATTCGGAGTCTTCGTCAAGATCGACATCCAAGCGGCGGGAAAGCGCTGCCCGGTCGAAGAGGATCGTTTCCTGCGGCAGCCAGTCGACACGGGCTTGAGCTCCAACCTCGATGCTGGTCGTCACCTCGGCGGTACCGGCCGATGCCTTGTAGATCTTCTCGCAAGCCTGGGTGGTAACGTCGATGCGCGTGCCGGCGCCGGCATCAACGCTCCAGTCCATCCGGTCGCCGCCCGTCAGTCCGCCTGCTGTGTTGATGATGACTGCTTCCATCGAGGCATCGAAGGTATCCGGCAGGCGGATCTTCGCCGCCCCTTCCTGATAGAGTTCACGAATGCGCGTGCGGCCATCGAACAGCTTCGCCGCCAGATGCCCGCGCCCTTCCGCTCTCTGCGGTCTCGTACTCGCCGCCACGGTCGTCATATCGTCCCTTTCGGTCGCGCCACCGTTTTCATTCAATCGCGCGGATGACGGAAAGCAAGCAATTCCTATGCCGTCTGGAGCAGACCAGCAGAGGCAGAGGAAGATTTTCCAGGCTCCGTGTCCCTTGCTGCAAAATGCGGCATTTGCCGGTCAGACAGTCAGATGGCGGCGGGCCTCCGGTGTATCCAGCGTTTCGGCAAGCCCTTCATGGACGATCTCGCCGCGATCCATGATGTAGACGTAGTCGGCGAGCTCTCGGCAGAAATCCAGATATTGTTCGACGAGAAGGATCGCCATGCCGGTGGAGTCACGCAAGTAGCGGATCGCCCGGCCGATGTCCTTGATAATCGAGGGCTGAATGCCCTCGGTCGGTTCGTCGAGCACGAGAATCCTAGGCCGCGTCACCATGGCGCGCCCAATCGCCAACTGCTGCTGCTGCCCACCGGAAAGATCGCCGCCGCGACGTGACAACATCGACTTCAGCACCGGGAAGAGGCTGAAGATATCATCGGGGATGTTGCGGTCGCGGCGGCCAAGCGGTGCAAAGCCGGTTTCGAGATTTTCCTTGACGGTGAGCAGCGGGAAGATTTCGCGCCCCTGCGGGACATAGCCGATACCCTGCTTGGCGCGGGCAAAGGGCGGCAGGCCGTTGAGCCTGGTGTCGTTGAAGGTGACCGCGCCCGCCGACAGCGGATGCTGGCCGGTAACGGCGCGCAGAAGAGAACTCTTCCCCACGCCGTTACGCCCCAGCACGCAGGTGATCTTGCCCATCTCGGCCTTGATCGAGATGCCGCGCAGCGCCTGAGCGGCGCCATAATGCAGGTTTGCGTTTTCAACTGTCAGCATGATGCCGTCTCCCGAATCTTTGTGGGACCGCAATAGACCCCTCCCCAACATTCAATGGACCCATCATCCCTCACCGCCCCAGATAGTTCTCGATCACCTTCGGATCGGAGCTGACGAAATCGATCGACCCTTCCGCCAGCACCGAGCCTTCCGCGAGGCAGGTCACCTTGACGCCGAGGTCGCGAATGAAGCCCATGTCGTGCTCGACGACGACGACCGACCGGGTCTTGGCGATATCCTTGAGCAGGATTGCGGTTTCTGCAGTCTCCGCATCGGTCATGCCGGCCACCGGTTCGTCGACGAGCAGAAGCTTCGGCTCCTGCGCCAGCAGCATGCCGATCTCCAGCCACTGCTTCTGCCCGTGCGAGAGATTGGCGGCGAATTCGTCGCGGCGGTGCGTCAGCCGCACCGTGTCGAGGATTTCCTCGATGCGTGCCTTGTCCTCGCCCGAAAGCCGGTAGAACAGCGTCGAGAACACACCACGACGTCGGTTCAGCGCCAGCTCCAGATTGTCCCACACCGTATGGCTTTCGAAGACTGTCGGCTTCTGAAACTTGCGGCCGATGCCGAGCTGAGCGATATCGGCCTCATCCTTCTTGGTGAGATCAATCGTACCGTTGAAGAACACCTCACCCTCATCGGGCCGGGTCTTGCCGGTGATGATATCCATCATCGTCGTCTTGCCGGCGCCGTTAGGGCCGATGATGGCGCGAAGTTCACCGGGCTCGATGACGATCGACAGCGAATTCAGCGCCTTGAAGCCGTCGAAGGAAACCGAAACGCCGTTGAGATAAAGCACGCTATTGGGTTTGACGTCGGGAATCATGGCGCTCACTCCGCTGCCTGGATTTTCGGCTCGATACCGTCTTCCTCAGCCGCCGGCGGGGCAGCCTTGGAGACAAGCTTCCGCTTGCCAAGATATTGCGCAATCGTGCCGACGACGCCCTTCGGCAGGAACAGAGTGACGGCGACGAAGAGACCGCCGAGTGCAAACAGCCAGAACTCCGGGAAGAGGCCGGTGAAGATCGTCTTGCCGCCGTTGACGAGGATCGCGCCGATGATCGGCCCGATCAGCGTCGCCCGCCCGCCGACCGCGGTCCAGATGACGACTTCGATCGAATTGGCAGGGGCGAATTCGCCGGGATTGATAATGCCCACCTGCGGCACGTAGAGCGCGCCGGCAATGCCTGCCATCATCGCCGAGACGACGAAGGTGAAGAGCTTGAAATGCTCAACGCGGTAGCCGAGGAAGCGCGTGCGGCTTTCGGCATCGCGCACGCCGACCAGCACCTTGCCGAACTTCGAGCGTACGATCGCCGAAGCAATCATCAGCGATAGAGCGAGGAAGATCGCAGTTGCGGCAAAGAGGGCTGCACGCGTGCCGTCAGCCTGTACGTTGAAACCGATAATGTCCTTGAAATCAGTAAGGCCGTTATTGCCGCCGAAGCCCATGTCGTTGCGGAAGAAGGCCAGCAGCAGCGCGTAGGTCATCGCCTGGGTGATGATCGAGAGATAGACGCCGTTGACGCGTGAGCGGAAGGCAAACCAGCCGAAGACGAAGGCGAGCAGACCGGGTACGACGAGCACCATCAGCGCCGCAAACCAGAAATGGTTGAAACCGTACCAGAACCAAGGCAGATCCTTCCAGTTCAGGAACACCATGAAGTCGGGCAGAACAGGATCTCCGTAGCTGCCGCGCGTGCCGATCTGGCGCATCAGATACATGCCCATCGCATAGCCGCCGAGCGCAAAGAAGGCACCGTGGCCGAGGGAGAGGATGCCGCAGAAGCCCCAGACGAGGTCGAGCGCCAGCGCCAGCAGCGCATAGGTCAGATACTTGCCGAACAGCGACATGATATAAGTCGGCACGTGTAGCGGATTGGTCGGCCCCGTCATCAGGTTCAGGACCGGCACGAGGACCGCGACCAGAAGCAGGAGGGCGATGGCAATGACGATCTTGCGATCGAGTGATCGGAGAAGGAAGGCCGTAATCATGCTTCCACCGCCCTTCCTTTGAGTGCGAAGAGCCCGCGGGGACGCTTCTGGATGAAGAGAATGATGAGGACGAGCACCAGGATCTTGCCGAGCACGGCGCCTGCAAAGGGCTCGAGGAACTTGTTGACGACGCCGAGCGAGAGTGCACCGACCAGCGTGCCCCAGAGATTGCCGACACCGCCGAAGACGACGACCATGAAGCTGTCGATGATGTAGGATTGACCGAGGTTCGGCGAGACGTTGTCAATCTGGCTGAGCGCCACGCCGGCGATACCGGCAATGCCCGAGCCGAGCGCGAAGGTGAAGGCATCGACCCAACCGGTGCGGATGCCCATCGACGACGCCATGCGGCGGTTCTGCGTAACGGCGCGCATCTGCAGGCCAAAGGCGGACCGCTTGAGCAGCAGGAGCAGCGCCACAAAGACCACCATCGAAAAGACGATGATCCACAGTCGGTTCCAGGTGATGGAGAGCCCGCCGAGATCGAATACGCCGGACATCCAGGTCGGATTGCGGACCTCGCGGTTGGTCGGGCCGAAGATGCTGCGCACCGCCTGCTGCAGGATCAGCGACACACCCCAGGTGGCGAGCAGCGTTTCGAGCGGCCGACCGTAGAGATAGCGGATGACGGCGCGCTCGATCAACAGACCGACGAAGCCGGTAAAGACGAAGGCCGCAGGCACAGCAAAGGCCAGCGAATAATCGGCAAGCTCAGGAAAGGCGGAGGTTATGTATTCCTGCACGACATAGGTCGTATAGGCACCGATCATCACCATTTCGCCATGCGCCATGTTGATGACGCCCATGACGCCGAAGGTGATGGCAAGGCCGATCGCGGCAAGCAGCAGCACCGAGCCGAGAGACAATCCGTACCAGATGTTCTGGACGATGTCCCACAGCGCCAGGCTGCGATTGATGGAACTGATATCCGCCTGGATCGCCGGCTTCAGGTCTTCAGGCGCGGTTTCGAGTGTGGTCGTGAGGATGGTCAGCGCATCGCGATTACCGCGCGCCGCGATCGTATCGATCGCAGCCTTCTTGTCTTCGACGCTCGCATCCGTCTTGAGCAGCAGCACTGCGCGCGCCGCTTCCATCGTATTCTTGATCTCTGCGTCCTTTTCGGCCGCCAGCGCCGAGTTCAGCAGGTCGAGATTGGCGGGGTCGGCATCTTTCAGGAGGCCCTGCGCCGCGGCAAGCCGCGCGGAACGGTCCGGGCTCATCAGCGTCAGTTGGCTGGTGGCGGCGCTGATGACGCCGCGAAGCGCGTTGTTGATCTTGACCTTCGTCATCAGATCCGGATCGACATCTGCAGCGGGTTCGCCGGTGATCGGATCGGAATAGGTCGGTTCGTCATCGGTACCGCCCTGGAGAAGAACCGGGCCGCCATCAGAATTGACGTAGAGAAGGCCGTCGCTCAACTGCTGCAGGATCTGGCTGACATGCTGGTCCTTGGAGGCGACCAGCGCTTTGATGGCCGCTTCGCGTTCCGGGAAGTCGCCGACGCCGAGCGCGTCGATGAGCACATGGATATCGTCCTGAGCCTGGGCTTCGCTCGAGATTATCACGCCCGAAAATGTCAGGCCCGAAAATGTCAGGCAAACCGTGATGAGGAAAATCTTTATGGCGCGATACATCGGCTTTCTCGCCCTTGATAGTGTTGGCCTCGCGGCGCAATCGCTGGGACGGAGCTTCCGCCCGGGATCAAACCCGGACGGAAGCCTTCAGGCAATCATTGGATCGGGGCCGTACTCAGGAACCCTTGCCACCGCACTTGCCCGTAGCAACGTTGAAGTTGCCGCAGGACATCGGCTTGCGCCAATCGGAGATCAGGTCCTTGGAATCAGGCAGGTAATCCGACCATTCGTCACCGACGACGGCAGGTGTCTGCTGGACGATTTCGAACTGGCCGTCGGCCTGAATTTCACCGATCAGCACCGGTTTGGTGATGTGGTGGTTCGGCATGACGGTCGCATAACCGCCGGAGAGGTTCGGAACGCTGACGCCGATGATGGTGTCGAGAACCTTGTCGGTGTCGGTCGTGCCGGCAGCCTGGACGGCCTTAACCCATGCGTTGAAACCGATATAGGCGGCTTCCATCGGGTCGTTCGTCACGCGCTTGTCGTTCTTGGTGAAAGCGTGCCAGTCCTTGATGAACTTCTTGTTGGCAGAGCTTTCGACCGACTCGAAGTAGTTCCAGGCAGCGAGATGGCCGACGAGCGGCTTGGTGTCGAGACCGGCAAGCTCTTCTTCGCCGACCGAGAAGGCGACGACGGGAATGTCGGTTGCCTTGATGCCCTTGTTCCCCAGTTCCTTGTAGAAGGGAACGTTGGCATCGCCGTTGATCGTCGAGACGACGGCGGTCTTCTTGCCGGCCGAACCGAATTCCTTGATCTTGGAAACTTCGGTCTGCCAGTCGGAGAAGCCGAACGGCGTGTAGTTGGTCATGATATCTTCTTTCGGAATACCCTTCGAAATCAGATATGCCTCGAGAATCTTGTTGGTCGTGCGCGGATAAACGTAGTCCGTACCTTCGAGAACGAAGCGCTTGACGCCCTCTTTTTCCATCAGGTAGTCGACAGCAGGAATGGCCTGCTGGTTCGGAGCAGCACCGGTGTAGAAGATGTTGCGCGAGGACTCTTCGCCTTCATACTGGACCGGGTAGAAGAGGATCGAATTGGTCTCTTCGAAAACCGGCAGAACGGACTTGCGCGACGAGGACGTCCAGCAACCGAAGACTGCGGCAACCTTGTCCTTCTGGATCAACTCACGAGCCTTTTCGGCAAACAGCGGCCAGTCGGAAGCCGGGTCGACGACGACGGCCTCAAGCTTCTTGCCGAGAAGGCCGCCCTTCTTGTTCTGCTCGTCGATGAGCATCAGCATGGCGTCCTTGAGCGTGGTCTCGGAGATGGCCATGGTGCCGGAAAGCGAGTGCAGAATGCCGACCTTGATCGTGTCGTCGGCGGCAACCGCACCGCTGAAGGCAGCCGAGGCCGCCATGACGGCGCCGAGTGCAGCGCCCGTAATAGTAGTTCTGAGATTCATCTGGTTGAGCCCCTCTTCTTGTTCCGCAACAGGCCGGAAACGGAGATTAACTGTTGCTTAAGGGACTATCGGGCGCTGCAGCGCAAAAACACATACGCAAAATGACGTAGGCGCGGGGGTCAAACAGGCAGACCAGGGAAGGAAGGGCATCCCCGCGGCGGGAGATGCCCTGTCTCGATACCGGAATTTATCCGTCGATCGTCAAAGTGACTGATGTCGGGCCGTAGGAGAGGGTCGCCTTGTGGCCGGAAACCGTGAACTTGCCGAAGGTGCCAGTCACGGCACTCGCCTTCAGGATTTCGATCTTCGTTCCGGGCGTTGGGGCATAGCCATCGGCAATCGTCACGTCGAGGTCGCCGGCCAGCACTGCCTTGCCTTCGACAACCAGCGTGCCCGCGCCGTTTTCGCCGAGCGCCGACTTCGCCGTGGCATTGGCGAGTTGCTGATAGTCACCGCTCACGGTCAAAGGCTTGTCGGCCGCCAGAACGAGCGAGCCGCCATTGACCGTCAGCTCGCCACGACCGAAGGCCGACGGCGACAAGGCCACCAGCGCGCCCTCTTCCAGCACGGTGCCGCCGGCATAGCTGTTGGCGCCTGAAAGCCCGAGGATGCCGTTGCCGCGCTTCACCAACCTGCCCTTGCCGGTAATGTGGTTCCGCCAGGTGTCGATCGAATTGAACCCGCCCTTTGCCGCGTCCATCGTCACGGTCACGTCCTGTTCGAACGCAGCGTAACCGTCGGCGGCGGCAAACAGGTTGAGACGGCCGTAACCTTCCACATCGTCGAGGAGCGGGTAGCCGGAGGCGATCTCCGTCGTCTTCAGCACGTCGCGGCGCTGCTCGCCGTCCAGATAGGGCAGACGCGTTTCGAGAAGCGCTTCAGCGCCCTGCGGCACCCGCGCCGGCTGATCGGTCGCATGGATCGTCGGCAGGCCGTAGCTCAAGCGCTGCAGCACGTAGGCTCGGTTGGCGTCATGATCGGCGAAACGGTCTGCGGCAAGCGGTGCCGCGTGGGCAGCGACCTCGAGCGCACCTGCATCCGCAACGCCTGACTTGGCGATAAGCCATGCCTGCGCTTGGGCGTAAGCATCGCTCTTCAGCGCCGCATTGTCGGCCTTGTTCAGATTGTAGACGACCGTAGCGGTGCCGAGCATCCGGCCGCCCATCACGTCGAGAGGAGAATGCATGCCGGCAAGGATGCGGTCTTCACCCAGTTCGCTGGCGCGTGTGATCATTTCCTGAAAGCGCTGCGGCACGAGATAGGCCATGGCGAGCGCATCCCGCCAGGCTTCCGCCGTATGCCCGCTGGGGAAACCGCCGTCCTCGACCGGCTTGCCGCTCTTGGCGGGCTCCAGCGTCGGGACGACCGATACGTCCTGGCTCCAGCGGTAGGGACGGCCATATTTGAAATAGCGCTTGGCCGGTTCCGTCGAACCGTCACCGCTTGCGGCGTTGATGAAGTCGATTGCAAGGCCCATGTCGGGGTTGGCATCGGTCTTGTTTTCCGCGTCCGGCTTGCTGCCGGCGCCGCGATTGTTGCCCTTGTCGTCATATTTGACCGTCGTCGCGTCGGCCGCCACCGCGGTGATCGTGGTGGTCTGCTTCGAACCGGCCTTCCAGGCATCCGTCAGCGGACCGAGACCATCGACAATGCTGGCATTCTTGCCGCGCCGATCGTCGAGATAGGCGGCCACCGCTTGATCGGCCGTCCGCGCCCGCGTCGCATTGACGACATAGGCGATGTTCGCATCATGGACAGCCTGGTTGACGATATGGCCGTCGGTCTTGCTGGCGGGAATACCGTCCCAATCCGTCTTGGCGACAGCCGGGCAATTGTCCTTGGCCGGGGCCTCGACACCCGCATCGACGAAAGGCGTGCGCGGAGTCCAGATTTCAAGGAAGCCGGAGAGAAGGTGAACGGCGGCGTTGGTGTCTGCCGTCGAGAAGCAGGCGTCACCACGCTTGTTGGTGTTTCCGGCCTCCACATAAGGAACTTTGGCCGCCGTGGCCTGCTCGGCGCTGGCAAGCGATGGCACGATCGAAAGAAGGCAGACGAGGGCGGTGCTCAGGCGGCAGAGGCTTAAAACAGACATGGTGATACCCGAAATGGTTGAACGAACGCCGGGAGAGTTAGAGCTCTTACGTGACGGATCAATTGCAAATATATTGCCATTCTGTGAACCAGTCGGTGCCCGCCTCTTGCCTTTCCCAACCATCCCGCCAAAACTGCCAGAGAGACGATGAGCCCAACCGGAATGCCGGAAAGGAAGACATGGCAGCGCGCCAACGCATCATTCCGGTGAGACGCGAATACAATCGCTGGGTCGCCAACCAGACGCTGGAAGATTACGCGTTGCGCTTCACCGCAAAGAGCGCTCGCCATTTCTCCTCGCAGCGCATCTCGCAGACGGCGATCGGCGCGATCTCCTTCCTGGCGCTGGAGGCAATCGGCGGCGCGATCACTCTCTCCTACGGCACCACCAACGCCTTTTACGCCATTATCGTCGCCTCGGTCGCCATGCTGGCGATCGGCCTGCCGATCAGCCGCTACGCCATCCGCCACGGTGTCGACATCGATCTTCTGACGCGTGGCGCGGGCTTCGGCTATATCGGCTCGACCATCACCTCGCTGATCTATGCAAGCTTCACCTTCATGCTGTTTGCGATCGAGGCTTCGATCATGTCGGGGGCGCTGGAGCTTACCCTCGGGATCCCGCTCTGGATCGGCTACATCATCAGCGCCGTCATGGTGATCCCGCTGGTGACGCACGGCGTGCGGCTGATCAGCAAGTTTCAGCTGATGACCCAGCCCTTCTGGATCGTGCTGAATATCCTACCCTTCATCTTCATCGCCTTGCTGGACTGGGAAAAATTCGATCTCTGGCGCGCCTTTGCCGGCATCCGCCATGCCTCCGGTCCGCCCGGCACCGTCGCCGAATTCGATCTGGTGGAGTTCGGCGCTGCTTCTGCCGTCATCCTGGCGCTGATGTCGCAGATCGGCGAACAGGCCGACTTCCTGCGCTTCCTGCCGCCGGATCCACAGCGCAAGTGGCGCCATCGCCTGGCGATCTTTCTCGCCGGGCCCGGCTGGGTCATCATCGGCGCCCCGAAGCTGCTTGCCGGTTCATTCCTGGTCGTGCTGACCTTCACCTCGGGTGTGCCCCTCGATCGCGCCGCCGACCCGGCGCAGATGTATCTGACCGCCTTCGGCTACATGGTCCCCTGGCACAATGCGGCGCTGCTGTTGATGGCTGCCTTCGTCGTCGTCTCGCAGCTGAAGATCAACGTGATGAATGCCTATGCAGGCTCCCTCGCCTGGTCGAACTTCTTCTCGCGGCTGACCCACAGCCATCCCGGCCGCGTCATCTGGTTGGTCTTCAACGTCGCAATCGCCCTGCTTTTGATGGAACTCGGCATTTACCGGCTGCTGGAGGAGACGCTCGGCATCTTCTCGATCATCGCAATGGCCTGGCTCTGCACGATCTCCGCCGATCTCTTCATCAACAAGCCGCTGGGCCTTGCTCCCCCCGGCATCGAGTTCAAGCGCGCCCACCTCTACGACATCAACCCGGTCGGCCTCGGCGCCATGACGCTGTCGGCGACGGTGTCGCTGATCGCCCATTTCGGTGCCTTCGGCGACATCGCCGCCTCGCTCGCCCCCTACATCACCCTCGTCATCGCCCTAATCGCCTCGCCTGTCATCGCCTGGGCGACGAAGGGCAAGTTCTACCTCGCCCGCAAGCCGCGCCAGAGCTGGAAGAACCTGACGAGCATTACCTGCTCGGTCTGCGAACACCCGTTCGAGCCGGAGGACATGGCCTGGTGCCCGGCCTACGCCGCGCCGATCTGCTCGCTCTGCTGTTCGCTCGACAGCCGCTGCCACGATATGTGCAAGCCCGCCGCCCGTTTCAACGCGCAGGTCGGCACCGTCGCCAAGGCGCTGCTGCCGGAAACCATTCTGGGGAAGCTGACGACGCGCCTCGGCCGCTACGGCATCGCCGTCGTGCTCGCATTGACGGCCATCGGCGCGATCCTGGCGATGATCGCCCATCAGGTCGCCTCCGCCTCACCCGCGACCGCCGAAGTCGTCAACCGCACCATCTTCATCGTCTTCTTCGTCTTCTCGGTAATCTCAGGCGTTGTCTGCTGGTTCTATGTGCTCGCCCATGACAGCCGCGTCGTTGCCGAGGAGGAATCCTCGCGCCAGAACACGCTGCTGCTCAAGGAAATCGCCGCCCACAAGAAGACCGACGCCGCCCTGCAGAACGCCAAGGAGACGGCCGAGGCCGCCAACCGCGCCAAGAGCCGCTACGTCGTCGGGCTCAGCCATGAGCTGCGCACGCCGCTGAACGCCGTACTCGGCTACGCCCAGATCCTCGAACGTGACGAGACCATCCCGGCGCCGCGCCAATCCTCGATCAAGGTCATTCGCCGCAGCGCCGAACACCTCTCCGGGCTGATCGACGGCCTGCTCGATATTTCCAAGATCGAGGCCGGCCGCCTGCAGGTCTATTCCAACGAGATCAACATCCAGGATTTCCTCGACCAGATCGTCGATATGTTCCGCCCGCAGGCGCAGGCAAAGGGGCTCACCTTCATCCATGAGCGCTCGCCGGCCTTGCCGCAGTTCGTCCGTACCGACGAAAAGCGCCTGCGCCAGATCCTGGTCAACCTGCTCTCCAATGCCATCAAGTTCACCGACGAAGGCAGCGTCACCTTCGATGTCGGCTATCGCAGCCAAGTCGCGACCTTCACCGTCACTGACACCGGCCGCGGCATCACGGAGAAAGACCTGACCCGCATCTACGAACCCTTCCAGCGCGGCGAGGCCGAAAGCGTGCGGCCAATGCCGGGGCTTGGCCTCGGCCTCACCATCACCCGGCTTCTGACCAACACGCTCGGCGGCGAGATTTCGGTCTCGAGCGTGAAGGACGAAGGCTCGACCTTCCGGGTCCGGCTGATGCTGTCCGGCGTCATGCGCGCCGTGGCCGCCGCACCGCAAGAAAAGCGCATTGTCGGTTACGACGGCCCGCGCCGCACGGTCGTGGTCGTCGACGATAACGAGGACCACCGCGAGATGATGCGCGAAATCCTGGCGCCGCTCGATTTCATCGTGCTGACGGCGGCAGGCGGCGGCGAATGCCTGACGCTGATCGAGGGCATCATACCGGACCTCTTCCTTGTCGATATCCTGATGCCCGGCATGAACGGCTGGCAGCTCGTCTCGCGTCTGCGCGAGGCCGGTCAGACGGCGCCAGTGCTGATGCTTTCGGCCAATATTGGTGATGCAGCGGTTCTCAGCGACAGTGACGACAGCCATAACGATGCGATCGGCAAACCGGTCGACATCCGCCAGCTGCGCGACAAGCTCGCCCTGCATCTTGGCCTGAAATGGATCTTTGCCGATGCCGCGCCAGCCGTTCCTGTTAAGATCGAAGCGCCGATGCTGAGCCCAGGCGCTGCCCATATCCAGGAATTGCTGCGGCTCGGCGAGATCGGCTATATCAGAGGTATCGAAGCCAAGCTTTCCGACCTTGCCAAGGTGGAGGCAAATCAGCCATTCACAGAGGAACTTCGCGCCTATGTCGCCGCCTTCGATCTTGCCGGCTTCATGACCTTCCTGCACGACTTCGACGAAAAGGTGGAACCCATTGCCTGAGCCGGCCCTCCCCCGCGACATCGTTCTGCTCGTCGACGACTCGGCCGAAGCACTCGGCTTCTTGACCGACGCACTCGAACAATCCGGCTTCTCGGTGCTGATCGCCACGTCGGGCACGGCCGCACTTGGTATCGTCGAGCGCATCACGCCCGATATCATCCTGCTCGACGCGGTGATGCCCGCCATGGACGGCTTCGAGACCTGCCGTCGGCTGAAGGCGAATGCCGCGGTGGCACAGGTGCCTGTCATCTTCATGACCGGCCTGACCGAGACCGAGCATGTCGTGCACGCGCTGGAATCCGGCGGCGTCGATTATCTCAGCAAGCCAATCAACATCGATGAACTGCGCGCCCGCATCCGTGTCCATCTGCGCAACGCTCGCTCGGCCCAAAGCGCCCGCATCGCGCTGGACGCGGCCGGCCGCCATCTGCTTGCTGTCAAGGGCGACGGTGCCATCCACTGGTCAACGCCGCAAGCCACACGGCTGGTCAATGCGGCCATGGGCAGCGACGACGGCATGGAAATCGTCGTCCACCATATCGCCGACTGGATGCGCGACCGCGTCGCCGCGGTGCGCGACGGCATCATCTCCGTTGCCCATGCCGGCCAAGCGGCGCTGCAGCTCGCCTTCCTCGGCGCAATCGGCCCTGACGAATATCTCTTCCGCCTCACTGCCGCCAATCAGCGCAGCGACGACGCGGTGCTGCGCCAGCGGTTTTCGCTCACCCAGCGCGAATCCGAAGTGCTGCTCTGGATTGCCAAGGGCAAGGCCAACCGCGACATCGGCGAAATATTGGGACTGTCGGCGCGAACGGTGAACAAGCACCTCGAACAGATTTATGTGAAGCTCGGCGTCGAGAACCGTGCCTCAGCCGCCGTGAAGGCCACGCATGTGCTGCACGAGATGTGAGATGGCGTTGGCGGCTGGTCGCTAAACCACCCGATCCGGCACATCCCTGCCCTCGAAAAACGCCGCCACGTTGTCGACCACCTTCATGCCCATGGCGGTCCGCGTCTCTTCCGTGGCGCTGCCGAGATGCGGCAGCACCATGACGTTCTCCATCCGCCGCAGCGCCTCCGGCACATCAGGTTCCGCCTCGTAGACGTCAAGCCCGGCGCCGCGGATTGTGTCCGCCTTGAGCGCTGCAATCAGCGCCGCCTCATCCACCACGTCGCCACGCGCCGTATTGATGAGAAAGGCGCCCGGCTTCATCGCCGTAAGCCGTGCCGCATTTATCAGGTGTCGGTTCTCCGCTCCACCGGGGCAATGCAGCGAGACGAAATCGGCCACCGCCAGCACGGCCTCGATCGTCGGCAGCTGCCGCGCGCCGTAACGCGCCGCCTCCGGTGGATCGACCGGCGAACGGTTGAAGAACACCACGTCCATGCCGAAGCCGAAATGGCAGCGTTGCGCGAAGGCCTTGCCGATTCGGCCGAAACCGATGATGCCGACCGTCTTCCCGGTCACCTTGGCGCCGACCATATGCGTCGGGCACCAGCCCTTCCATGCACCAGCGCGTACCTGCCGCTCGCCCTCACCGCCGCGCCGGGCAACGGAGAGCAGCAGCAACATGGCGATATCGGCCGTGCAGTCGGTCAGCACGCCCGGCGTGTTTGTGACCGCAATGCCTCTCTCCCTGGCAGCGGATATATCGATGTGATTGTAGCCGACGCCGAAATTGCCAAGGATCTTGGTGACAACAGGCACGCCGTCGAAGACAGCGGCGGGCAACCGATCGGAAACCGTCGGCAATACGGCATCATAAGTCGAGAGCGCCAGCCTTAGCTCGTTTTCACCGAGCGGAATATCGTCAGGATTGAACGTCACGTCGAAACGTTCGGCAAGGACGGCTTCCACCGTGGCTGGCCAGCGCCGGGTGACGAGAATGCGGGGTTTGGACATGACGGTTCCACTCAACGCTTCAAAACGATGCCAAGAGTTAGACCAGCCAGGCGAAAATTGAAACGTCCGCAAAAAGAAAGAAGCCCGGTCGGAACCGGGCTTCGATAATCATGTCCCATAAAGGGGAGCGAAGCTTACATGCCCTGCGGGAAGTAGCTGTACTTGCCGTCCGGACCCTTCTTCCATTCGTACATGATGTAGCCGGGGATCTTCGGATCGCCCTTTTCATCGAACGAAATGTCGCCGAGAACGGTCGGGAACGGGCCCTTTTCCTTCATAGCCTTGGCAACGGCCTCAGGATCCAGCGAGCCGGCAGCCTTGGCGGCCCCGGCAATCGTCTGC
The DNA here is from genome assembly GCF_002008365.1 of Rhizobium leguminosarum bv. viciae USDA 2370. GTDB lineage: Bacteria > Pseudomonadota > Alphaproteobacteria > Rhizobiales > Rhizobiaceae > Rhizobium > Rhizobium leguminosarum. Next base: position 101,472 of record NZ_MRDL01000036.1, on the reverse strand, counting down.
ATCGCAGCGTAGGAATAGAGCGTGTAGGCTTCCGGATTGAAACCAGCGGCCTTGAACTTTTCGACGAGTTCCTTGTTCGCAGGGTTCGCCGTCGGATCGGGGCCGAAGGTGTTCAGCGTACCGGCGACGGCGTCGCCAGCGATCGAGGCCAGTTCGTTCGAAACGATACCGTCGCCCGAAACCAGCGTCGCCTTCAGGCCCTGGTCAGCCGCCTGGCGGATGATGAGACCGGCTTCGGTGTGCAGACCACCCCAATAGATGATCGAGACGCCGGCTTCCTTCATCTTGGCGATGAGGGCCGAGAAGTCCTTGTCGCCGACATTGATGCCTTCGTAAATGACTTCCGTCACGCCGGCGGCGTTCATAGCCTTCTTGGTTTCGTCGGCAAGGCCCTGACCGTAGGGGGTCTTGTCGTGAACGACAGCGATCTTGGCGTCCTTGAAGTGATCGGCAAGATACTTGCCGGCGATGGCACCCTGCTGGTCGTCACGGCCGCAGGTGCGGAACGTGTTCCAGAGGCCCCGTTCCGTGAAGGTCGGGTTCGTCGCGGCCGGGGTGATTTCGAGGATGCCGTTTTCGGCATAGACTTCCGAAGCCGGAATCGAAACGCCCGAGTTGAAGTGGCCGATGACGAACTTGACGCCGTCAGCAGCGAACTTGTTGGCAACCGAAATGCCCTGCTTCGGGTCGGAGACGTCGTCGCCGAGTTCGATCTTGATCTGCTCGCCGTTAATGCCGCCAGCAGCGTTGATGTCGGCGGCCGCCTGTTCAGCACCCTTCTGGAGCTGAGCGCCGAACGCGGCGTTCGGACCAGTCAGCGGACCAGCGACAGCGATGAGAACGTCGGCCCACGCGTTGCCGCTGAAGGCGAGCATCGCCGTCAGAGCCACTGCCGACAGAAGAGACTTCTTCATATTATTACTCCCAATTTTTGGGCGGGTTCCGGTCCAAGGCCCAGCGCACTACCCACCATTGACTGCGCCAGGAAAGCTGTTCCACTCGGAAGGCAATTCATGCCTAGTTTCAACGGACTGTCAATGTTTGTCCTTCCACGAAAACGCGGAAGTCTTTTCGTACAGCCAGTAATAGTTGTTAACCATCTGATTGGTGCGGCGGTGGCGGAAGCCGGCCGTCGAGAAGACCAGCAGCGTCACGAAATCGAGGATATAGTAGAAGGTGCTAAGCATTGGCCCATTGAACAGGGCATGATGCAGGAACTGCATCGCCCAGGCGAGCAGAAATGTATAGACGATGACCAGCGGATAGTCGCTCCAGCCCTCGGCAACCGCTTTGCCGGCGCGCCAGGCCGTCCAGAAGCCTAAGAGCAAGACGATGACACGGATCGCCACAAGGGGGCCGACATCCGCTTCGAAGAAAAGTCCCTGCATGTCAAACTCTCCTTTCGACCTAGTGTCTTCCGCCTTCGAGATAGGCGGCGCGGACCTCGGGATTGGCAAGAAGCTCCTTGCCGGAGCCGCTCATCGTCACCTTGCCGTTCACCATCACGTAGGCGCGGTGAGAAAGCCTGAGGGCGGCGAACGCGTTCTGCTCGACGAGGAAAACGGTCAGCCCCTCCGCCTCGTTGAGCTTCTTGATCGCCTCGAAGATGCCCTTGACGATCAGCGGCGCAAGACCGAGCGAGGGTTCGTCGAGAAGCAGCAACTTCGGGCGCGCCATCAGCGCGCGGCCGATCGACAGCATCTGCTGCTCACCGCCCGAAAGCGTTCCGCCGCGCTGGGCGTGACGTTCCTTGAGACGCGGGAAGAGCGTGAAGATCTTCTCGACGTCTTCGGCGAAGTGTTTCAGATTGTCGAGGCCTGCGCCCATCTGAAGATTTTCCAGAACCGTCATGCGCGGGAAGATGCGGCGGCCTTCTGGCGACTGTGCAATGCGTAGACGGGCAATTTCATGCGTCGGCATGCGGGTGATGTCGCGGCCCTCGAAGACCACCGAACCGGTGCGGGCCTGCGGGCTGCCGCAGATCGTCATCATCAGTGTCGACTTGCCGGCGCCATTGGCGCCGATCAGGCTGACGATCTCGCCCTTGTTGACGTGGACATCGACGCCGGCCAGCGCGCGGATATTGCCGTAATAGGTTTCGACGCTGTTGACCTGAAGGAGCGGTTGACCGGTCATTACTTCATCGCCCATCAGTTTGCGCCTCCTTCGAGCTGCTCGACGGCTGCGATCACCTCTTCCACTTCTTCATCCTCGACACCGAGATAGGCCGCGATAACCCTCGGATCGTTCTTCACGTGATCCGGCGTGCCATCGGAAATCTTCTGACCATATTCGAGGACGACGACGTGGTCGGAGATTTCCATGACCACCGACATGTCGTGCTCGATCAGCAGGATCGACGTTCCTGTTTCGGCGCGAATGCTCTTCAGCAGCGCGTTGAGCGTTGCCGATTCCCGGGGGTTGAGGCCGGCAGCCGGTTCATCCAGGCAAAGCAGCTCGGGGCCAGTGCACATGGCGCGGGCAATTTCGAGACGCCGCTGGGCGCCGTAGGGCAGGTCGCCGGCGGGGTCGTCGGCGCGGTCGATCAGGTCGGCCTTCTCAAGCCAGAAACGGGCAAGCTCGATCGCCCCGGCCGCTTCCCGCTTATAGGGGCCGACACCGATGAGGCCGAGGATCGTATAACCCGATGCCTTCATCAGCTTGTTGTGCTGGGCAACCAGCAGGTTTTCGAGAACGGTCAGGCCGGAGAACAGCCGGATGTTCTGGAAGGTGCGTGCGACCTTGGCTTCCCTCGTGATGCGAAAGTCCGGCAGGCGCTCCAGCAGGTATTGCTTGCCGCTCTTCTGGTTGAACGTGATCATGCCCATCGTCGGCTTGTAGAAGCCGGTGATGCAGTTGAAGACGGTGGTCTTGCCAGCACCGTTCGGCCCGATCAGCGCGGTGATATCGCCACGCTTGGCTTCAAAGGAGAAGTCGTTGATGGCCATCAGGCCGCCGAACTTCATCGACAGGTGTTCGACCTTGAGCAAAGTGTCATCAGACATCGTATTCGTTACGGGGCTCATCAACCATGGCCCTCCTTGATGAAGCTTCCGGATATCGCCTTGCGCTCTCTGAGGAAGGCTGTCGGCTCACGCGAGCCGACGAAGCCGCGCGGCTTGAACAGCATGACGACGACCATGGCGAGGCCGAAGATCAACATGCGGTAGAGTTCCGGCGTAAAATCGGGTCCAAAGATGAGTTTTAGGAAGTCCATGCTGCGCAACAACTCGGTGCCGCCGACCATGACGATGGCGGCAATCGCGATGCCGGTCAACGAACCCATGCCGCCGAGAACGACGATAGCGAGAATGACGGCCGATTCCAGGAAGACGAAGGATTCCGGCGAGACGAAGCCCTGGCGGGCGGCGAAGAACGAGCCGGCGAAACCGGCAAACATCGCGCCCGTCGCAAAGGCGGTGAGCTTGGTCGTGACCGTGTTGATGCCGAGCGAACGGCAGGCGATCTCGTCTTCGCGCAAGGCTTCCCAGGCGCGTCCGATCGGCATGCGGCGCAGCCGGATGGTGACATAGGCCGTCAGCATGCAGAGCGCCAGGATCAGGTAAAAGAGGAAGATCTTGTAATAGGCCGAGGAGATCGGCAGGTGAAAGAGCTTGGCAAAGCCGCCGGCCGTCGCATCGAAGGGAATGCCGAAGAGTGTTGCCTTCGGGATGCTCGAGATACCGAAAGTGCCCTTCGTCACTTCAGTCCAGTTGATGAGGACGAGACGAATGATTTCACCGAAGGCAAGCGTCACGATGGCCAGGTAATCGCCGCGCAGGCGCAGCACCGGGAAGCCGAGAATGACGCCCCAGAGTGCCGCGAAGATGCCCGAAAGCGGCAGCAGCACCCAGAAGGACAGGCCGAAATAGCTCGAAAGCAGCGCGTAGGAATAAGCGCCAACAGCATAGAAGGCGACATAACCGAGGTCGAGCAGGCCGGCGAGGCCGACGACGATGTTCAGCCCCCAGGCGAGCATTACATAGATCAGGATCTGGATGCCGAAATTGTCGACATATGTCAGCGAGCCCTGAGGGCCTTTGAACGCCACCACCACCATGGGATAAAGCAGCAGCGCGATCAGCGCGATCTTCAGGAAATGCCGGTGGAAGAAGCTCTTCTCGGTTGAGATGTCGAGTTCGCCCTGTCTCGACTTTGCCAGCTTGCGGCTATCGAGATGCGGCCGCAGGAAAACCACCGTGGCGAAGCGGCCGATGGCGGCGACCGCGACGAAGATCGCAAGCAGGCCCCAGCGCTGGACAATGATCAGCTCGTTGCTGATGTTCTGGTCAGTCTTGAGGCCGACATAGAGAACGAACATGCCGAACGACAGGACGGCGGCGAAAAGAGCTTCGGTAAGGCCTTTGCGGACAAGTCCGGCATCGGGCTTGCCTGCAGAATTTTCGATGTTTGCCATGACGTTATACCTTCTCGACTTCCGGCCGCCCGAGGATGCCGGTCGGCTTGAAGATCAACACGAAAGCCAGGATCGCAAAGGTCGCGACGTCCTTATAGGCGATGGTGAAGTATGCCGACCACAGCGACTCGATAAGGCCGATAAGGAGGCCGCCGAAGACGGCGCCGGGTAACGAACCGATACCGCCGAGAACGGCTGCCGTGAAGGCCTTCACACCGGGCGTGAAGCCGTCGTTAAACGAGGCGACGCCATAATACATCAGGTACATCGTGCCGGCGACGGCTGCGAGTGCCGCACCCATAACGAAAGTGATCGAGATCGTCTGGTCGACGTTGACGCCGAGCAGCGCTGCCATCTTGCGATCCTGCTCAGTGGCGCGCTGGGCACGGCCGAGTGCGGTACGATTGACGATGTACCAGAAGATCGTGAGCAGCACTGCCGTGATCACGATGATGATGATCTGTTTCAGCGACACCGAAATGTTGCCGAACTGGTAGACCGAGCTCACCATCGGCGGAATCGGCTTGTTGCGTGGACCCTGCGTCACCTGGATGAAATTGGACAGCGTGATCGACATGCCGATCGCGGTAATCAGCGGCGCCAGGCGGAAGGAACCGCGCAGGGGACGGTATGCGACGCGCTCAATCGTCCAGTTCCACAAGCTCGTCATCAACATCGCGACGACAAGCATCGCCAGCAGCAGAACTGCCACCGGGAGACCTGCGAAGATGGATGTGAGGACGAGGAAGACGATAAGAGCGGCGAAACCACCGAGCATGAAAATGTCGCCATGGGCGAAATTGATCATGCCGATAATGCCGTAAACCATCGTATAGCCAATAGCCACAAGGCCATAGATGGATCCGAGCGTCAGCCCATTTAAGAGCTGCTGGACGAAATACTCCATATGTCGTTTTCCCCTGGATGCGAGCGAAACACGCTGCATCTCTTTTTGGTTCTTCAGTTCTCCGTTTCAGAGAACCTCATAGGCCGAATGCATAGCGGTTTCGTTGGAAATGTGAAGACAAAAAGGATTTACTCCGACAGATTCTTGTCAGAACAGGCCTAACTGGCGCGTTTTGAACCAAAATCCACAGAAAAACGGCAGAGCAGGGCCTATTTTTAGCCAGAAACTGCCACTGGCTTAACCATACGGAGATATCGCCGTCGATTTCCTGCCCCGCTTGCTGCGTAAGCTATTCCACAGAATTGGGAGATGGAGCAAATTCAGACCCCAAGGCAGCCTCTTTGACGAATGCCATTTCACGAACAATGCCCCATCTTCGTCTGACAAGGCCGAAAACTTATGGTAGCATCGTCAAGCTGTGCATTGAGGGATGCAGAGCATGACGGGGAACACCATATAACTTAAGTATCTGGTTGTAATAGGGATGGTTTGCGGACGAGCGACAACGGGGTGCTCGCCGCGTGGCGAACGGCAAAAGGACAATGCTGAGGACATTTGAAAAGGCGGCACTCGAAGCCGGCAGGGCCATCATCACGGTCTTGCGCGAAGGCTTCCCCGTCGCCATGAAGGCGGATGCCAGTCCGGTCACGGTCGCCGACGAGGAGGCTGAACGCATCATCCTCGCTCATCTCGCCAGAGATTATCCCGAAATACCCGTCGTGGCGGAAGAATCGGTCGCCGCCGGAAAAGTGCCCGACATTGCCGGCCGTGGCTTCTTTCTTGTCGACCCTCTCGACGGTACCCGCGAGTTCGTCGACGGACGGCAGGAATTCACCGTCAACATCGCCTATATCGACAACGGCGCCCCGGTGGCGGGCATCGTCTACGCGCCAGCGCTCGGACTTGCCTTCTCGGGAGAACGCGGCCACGCCGAAAGGCTTGTCGTCGCGGACGATTTCACGGTTGGTGCACGCAGCACAATCACTGTGCGCGAACAGCCTGACGACAGGCTGGCGCTTGCAAGCCTTCGCCACAACAGCCCGGAGACCGGAAGCTTCCTCGCCGACCACGCGATCTTCAAATGCACCAATATCGGCTCCTCGCTGAAATTCTGTCTGCTGGCCGAAGGCAAGGCCGACGTCTACCCGCGTTTCACCCGCACGATGGAATGGGACACCGCGGCCGGCGATGCGGTGCTGCGCGCCGCCGGCGGTTCGACGGTGACGCTGGACGGAACGCCGCTGACCTATGGCAAGACGGGAACGGCGGCCGATTTCGACTTCGCCAACCCGAACTTCATCTCCTGGGGCGGCAGGAAACGCGTCCTCGAACCGGCGTGACCATCCTTAGGATCGTTGAATACCGGCAAGCGGCGCGATTCTCTGCATCGTAACCATGAGCTCAGACCTGTCGCGACAATCCGCGACCGGCCTCGGGCATGCGCGCCTCAACTGCGCAAGCGTCCCTCCGTAAAGCGCATCCACGATCCCCTCTCCAGCTGTGGAGTGATTCGCGTTATCGGGCCTCACTGAGCGATTCGGGCCGCAAATTCCTTGCCCTGCATCTTTTCAAGACGCTGCGCGCCATCAATCCTGCCTTGATTTTGTCACATTTCGGCACGGCTTCGATAGTGATCGATATCTTCATCAGAAAAATTTCGCCCCGTGTTCCGTTAAGAAATATGCTTAAGAGACCTGGGTCACGTGTCGAAACGGCACGTCGCCACCCCCCTGTGAAGCCCTGCCAAAGGCCTAGAAACTTTGACAAAATTCCAATTCTTAACGAAATATCATGAGCTTGCCTCAACTTAACGCACATGCGAAAGATTTGCTGCGATGCGATATTTCTCTGGACACCATTACACAATTGTCGCATTTTTCCGTTTTAGTAGGGTTACCAAGACCTGAGTGCAGCCCTGGTGACAGGGTTAACCATTGATCGCCTATTGCCGCCGCGCCCCCCTCGAAGACAACAGAGTACGATCCTTGAGCATCACGGAACTAAACAACAGCATTTCGACAGACTCCTTCCGGCCGAGCCGCCGCCAGCAGCCGAGCCTGAAGATCCAGACCCCTGTTATCCATAGCGATGCGCCGCAGGCGCCGTTGGTGGATCTGGTCCTGAAGCGGGCGTTCGACATTTTTTCGTCGTTGAGCGCCCTCCTCGTCCTCGCCCCGTTCCTTCTGTTCGTCGCCCTGCTGATCAAGCTCGACAGCCCGGGACCGGTGCTCTTCAAGCAGACCCGCTGGGGCAAGAACTGCAAGGCCATCAAGGTCTACAAGTTCCGTTCCATGCGCACCGACCTCTGCGACGTCTCCGGTGTTGCCCAGACGGTGAAGAACGATCCGCGCATAACTCGCATCGGCGCCATCCTGCGCCGCACGAATGTCGATGAGTTGCCGCAGCTGCTGAACGTGTTGCTGGGCCACATGTCGGTCGTCGGCCCGCGTTGCCATGCAATCGGCATGCGCGCCGGCGGCATGCTCTACGAAGAGCTCGTACCGGAATACCATCAGCGCCATGCGATGCGCCCCGGCATGACGGGTCTTGCCCAGATGCGCGGCTTGCGCGGCCCGACCGATCGTCCGGCCAAGGCGCGCGCCCGCATCGCCAGCGATCTCTATTACGTCGGGAATTTTTCGATCGTGATGGACATGCGCATCATTTTCGGAACCGTCGTGTCGGAGCTGACCCGCGGAAAAGGCTTCTAAGCTTTAAGCTTTGTGAGAAGAGACCGGCTGCCTTGTGCATGTCGCCGAAAAGTGTGCAGCGGTTTTGCGAAACCGACATGCATAAAACAAAAACCTAAAGCGCGATGCCACGCGCTTTAGAGCATCCGGCACCGGAATGCTCTGGCGACCGCCTGCATGCGGTTGGCCGAATCGAGTTTGCGCATCGCGCTCTTCAGATAACCTGCCACCGTATGCGACGAGAGATCGAGAACGATCGCGATCTCGTCGCTGCTCTTGCCGGCAGCCGACTACAGCGCCGCGCGTCTTTTTAGACGCGCAAGGACGCTGTAGCACTTTGAATTGCCGCCTGATTCCTTAAGTCGATTCCGATTTAAGGAATCAGGCGGCGTCGCAGGCATTCGATTTCGCGCCGGGTGAGCGTCTCCGACGGACCGTTTCCGGGTTGCCATTGCGCGAAACCTTGTCCAGAAGCTCCATGCAGCCGTAAAGCAGCGCCATCGCCTGCTCCCGCGTGGGCATAGGACAGTCGCCTGAGAAGGCGAAGATGTATTGTTTCAGGTCAGCGTCATGCAAGCGCGAAGGCGAAGGTATTCTTCAGCCCGTGCAGCTGAAAGAGCGTGTTGAGTCTGCGGTTTTCCTGATTGGCGGCGCTGCCCGCAAACGACCCCTCTTTGCAGAAGATCGGCACGATCGTCCGCTTCATCGCGGTCACCAGTCTGCTGCAATAGAAGAGATCGGCGGCCTCGTAAAAGCCGACCAGGCTTAGCGGCCAGTTCCTGATCAGCCGGTTTTCGATGAAAGCCGTACGGTCGCCGCGCGGGAAAACCGAGAGCAGATAAAAATCGAAGCCCGCAAGCTTCGCCACTCCCCGAGCCGTTCCTTGCCGTCGTTAAACGAAGCCCCGGCGCCCACGGCCTTCGAAGGCGAAAATGCAGCATCCTCAGCGCAGTCGTCGACTGCGCGCTCAGGTCTTTCCATCTTCGTATCCTCGTAAGGCCAGCTTCGGCTCGGCCTCGCTGCCGGCGGCGAGAAGCTCGCGCCGGAGCATCAGCAGAGACGGATTTCTGCCCCGCATCCCGAGGACACGAAGCGTCAAAAGCGCAAACTGGACTGATGCAGCGGGAAGAGCGGAGTCGAAGTCTTGCGCTCATTCCTTTGTTGCAGCGCTTAGAAGATCATCCCGGGAAATCAGCTAATCTTTATTCCGCATGGCTCCCATGCAGGCGCTACAAATTGACGTAGCGGCAGGCGGCCGCCCCAAATCCGCGGCCCGAGGGCATCTAAATTTGTTATCAAAGTCTTACGATGGGTTTAGGCAATTTTTAAATGTGGCAGGCTAGAGTGGGGTTCGTGGTCTTGCGTTGTGTAGAGAGTCCAATGACCGAAATGATACGTCCCCGAGTAAAATATGTCATCGGCCCCGATGGCAGCCCCCTGACGATCGCGGATCTTCCGCCGCCCAATACGCGGCGCTGGGTGATTCGCCGGAAGGCAGAGGTTGTCGCGGCTGTTCGCGGTGGCTTGTTGAGCTTGGAAGAGGCCTGCGAGCGTTATACGCTCACGGTCGAAGAATTCCTCTCCTGGCAGTCGTCGATCAACAGCCACGGTCTCGCCGGCCTGCGCACCACGCGCATTCAGCAATATCGTCACTGATCACCCGCCAGCATCGACGACATCTATTTCGGGCCGGACGCATCTCCCATCAGGGAATGAAGAAGGCCCGAAATCATTGACGAGGCCGCATAGCACCAGAGGCCTGGCTGCGTGAAGGCATCCGCCAGCCCCGTCGTCTTCGCCGCCGCAATGACGATCGCGACCAGCAGCACGTCCATCATCGACCACTTGGACAGATGCGGTACGACACGACGATAGAAGAGGCTGCCGGCCCCAACGCCGGTGGCCGTCGCTTCTGCGGCGATCCCGATCATCTTCAGAGACGGGAGCAGGATCGAAACCAGTGCAACGATCGCCGCCAGCAGCCCGTCCCCGCCTTGCCAGAGCGAGACGATGATTTCGATGAGGGACGGCGTCTCGTCGAAGAAATACAGCGTCTCGAAACGGACCAGCGGTAACACGAGACCGAGCGCCAGGAAGAACGGCGCGGCCACGAGAAGCACGGGGCGAATCATCGAAAGCGCCTTCATTGCCCTGAACCTCGTATCGATCCGATATTTTGCATGAACACTCCGTCTCCTGCCTGTACTGCCTCCACGGCTTGGCACGACCGCGCCGCCATGTCACGGTCCGCGACGACACTATCCGTTACGAGGAAAGACAATGGACATTCGAAACGAGGAAGGCGCCTCCGGCGGCCGGTATGCGGCCGAGGTGGACGGGCACGAGGCGGAGATGACCTATTCACGCACATCGCCGAAGCTCGTCATCATCGATCACACGGCCGTTCCCGATGCGTTGCGCGGCAAGGGTGTCGGCCAGGCATTGGCGCTCCACGCCGTGGAAGCAGCCCGCACCGGCGGGTGGAAGATCATCCCGCTTTGCCCCTTCTTCAAGGCGCAGGCGCAACGCCATCCGGAATGGAAGGATGTCGTGAACTAGCGCATCTGCCCGAAAATCGAAATCGGTTGTCAGAAAGCACGATGCGCGGATTGAAAGAGTTGGAGCGTCCTTTGCGCGTCCGAAAGGACGCACGGCGCTCTAATGCGCGTCGCTCAAAGACAGGCTGCAGGTTTGGGGCGGCGCATAAAAAGTCATGACTCGCGTCGCGTGAATCACGCTCGATGTGACCCGCTTTGGAGGTAGCTTCTTCAATCGCCTTCGGCGTGACAGCCTCGATTTCGGCGAGAGCTGCACCGAGGCGCTCGCCGAGAGGCGAAAACACCAAAAGCCATGTATGACGGACAGCGCGCCCGTCATACATGGCTTCTCAGCGGCGATCCCAGGCGCCGAAACCGGCGCCCACCGTTTTTCTCTTACGCCCTTGCTCGGGCGCCGCTGTCACGCTCTTCCAGCGCCGTCGCCCTTGCATATTCCGCCTGCATCTCCTCGAGCGCCATTTCCAGCGTCTCTTCCTGCATCTTCAATTCTTTGATCGAAACCTGCAGGTTATCGGCCCGCTGACGCGCGGCCTTGGCGAAGGTCGGATAAGCAAAGTGATTCGGGTCGGAAATACCGGACTTCTTTTCCTCGACGACGATCTGGCTCTCCAGATCCTTCGTCATCCGTTCGAATTCAGACATCATCATTTGCAATTGCTGCAACTGACGTCGTTTTTCGTTCACCTGAAATTCCTTCAGGCGAACGAGACTTTCTCGCGACTTCATACGCATTACTCCCGTGATGCGAGACCCCGGCTCAACTTGAAACCGCCCTGCGCGCCGCTTTGACACGGTTTGCTAAAAAATTTCCTGCGATATTAACAAATACCTACCGCTGGTAACCTTTCGTTTACGGGCATCGTTAATGATAGGCCCTATGATTTAAGGGTCGGTAAATGCCACGGCATGAAGTTCGAACCTTTTCATTGGCGAGTCGGATGAATCACTTAGCGCTGTTTCCTAATGTTAAAGTTGAGGAACGCCTTTTTGAGATTCCTATTGGAAAACAGAGAAATGGAAAAATTATTTAATAAATTCGATACTCCTTGCCAGAGTGAATTAGAATTTGTTAACCATTTCGTGGCAGCTTCCAAATCACGTAGCGTGTTCGGTATCGTGTAGGGGGCCAGACCACCTTTCGGCGGCGGTAAAGGGGATAATTATGCGGGTACTTCTAATCGAGGATGACAGCGCGACGGCGCAGAGCATCGAGTTGATGCTGAAATCAGAGAGTTTTAATGTTTATACCACCGATCTCGGTGAAGAAGGCGTCGATCTGGGCAAGCTGTATGATTATGACATCATCCTTCTCGATCTGAACCTGCCCGACATGTCCGGATATGAAGTGCTTCGCACTCTCCGGTTGTCCAAGGTCAAGACGCCGATCCTCATCCTGTCGGGCATGGCCGGCATCGAAGACAAGGTTCGTGGCCTCGGCTTCGGCGCCGACGACTACATGACCAAGCCGTTCCACAAGGACGAGCTCGTCGCTCGCATCCACGCCATCGTCCGCCGCTCCAAGGGCCATGCCCAGTCGGTCATCATGACCGGCGAGTTGATCGTCAACCTCGACGCCAAGACTGTCGAAGTCGGCGGCCAGCGCGTCCACCTGACGGGCAAGGAATATCAGATGCTGGAGCTGCTTTCGCTCCGCAAGGGCACCACCCTCACCAAGGAAATGTTCCTGAACCACCTTTACGGCGGCATGGACGAGCCGGAACTGAAGATCATCGACGTCTTCATCTGCAAGCTCCGCAAGAAGCTCGCCAACGCTGCCGGCGGCGCCAACTATATCGAGACCGTCTGGGGCCGTGGTTACGTTCTTCGCGAACCGGATGGGGCCGAATACGCAGAAACCGCCTGATTTTTTCCGATCCCCCTTATCGGATAAACGAAGATCCCGCCTTTCCGGCGGGATTTTTCGTTTCTGCCCTGGGCAAATAAGAAGCCACCCTGACGGAAGATTTCAGGCTGGATAGGCCTGATCCTCCGTGTCTCGTTTAAGAAAAAATAGGACGTGGCGACGGCCGAACGCACTTGCACTTTCGGCATGATGCTCGAGGGACAACCGATATGAGCGGAAGATCTGCGTCAGGCGGCGATCGCGCGGTTTCCGAAAACCGCGGTCAGGATCTTGCGATCGAACGGCTTCAGCAGGAAGTCGGTCGCACCGGCCCGTTTGCCCGCCATCAGCTTCTTCAGATCCGCCTCGACGACGCAGTAATAGATCTTGACCTCTTTGCCGCCGTCCATTGCGCGGATGGCGGCGATGAGATCGAGGGCGCCTTCCATGCCGGAATCGACGATCAGATATTCCGGCAGCTCCGCCTGGCAGCGCTGCAGCGCCTCGCCGGCATTGGAGGCTTCGCTGACGAGAAAATCGAGTTCGGAGAGAATGCGCTTGCCGACCTTGCGGACGATGTCCGAATTATCGGTGATCATGAACCTTTGCATGGCCGCTCCTTTGCCCCCGCATTCGTCGCAGCAAGAGGCCTCTTACAACCCTGGAGAATAGGTCCATCAGGCTAACGAATCGTTACCGGACGGGCGCCGACACGCGTCCGCGCTCCGAAATCAGGCCACCGCGGCCACTGCCGTGAACACCAGCTCGTCTGCGCTGGCGCTGTGATCGAGCGTCATTCCGCACTCTTGCGCCAGAAGTACTGTGTAATAGGGCTGGATCGAATGGGCGTCGATCGCCTCCTCGATGGTGCCGGTCGATATCTCGACGAATTTCGGCGGCAAGCGCATCAGTTTGCCTTTGGCCGTGAGCTTGAACCTGGCATCGAATTCGGGATTTTCGAGCGTTACCTCGAGTACACCGCCGCGCGGAATGGCAGAATAGGCAACGAGGAAGAGGTTGAGCAGCAGTTTGACACGATTCTTGGCGACGATGGCGCGCGGTCCGTTCCAGATCACCTCGGTCTTCTTCTCGGCGACGGCAAAATCCTTGGCAGCGCGTTCGGCCTCGCCCGTGTCGATCGAGGCGCCGACGGAGCCCGACGCACCAAAGGCGAGGCGTGCGAATTTCAGGCGGACGGACGCGTTGAGGGCGCTGGTGCGGATCAGGTCCATCGCATCGGAATCGGCGCCGCCCTCGTCCAGCAGTTCCAGCCCGTTATTGATCGCGCCGACGGGCGAGATGACATCGTGGCAAACGCGGCTGCAAAGAAGCGCGGCCAGATCCGGGCCGGACAGGGTGAGATTGGGGTTCTTGGACATCATCGTCTCCTGAGGGGCGGCAATTTCATTGCGCCCGGAATATACTTCATCAAAATTGCGCGAAGTTTGCGATCGTACTCGATGCCATAATGACACCATATTTGGTAAACCGATTGTTAAGATCATCGGCGCAAAATGCACCAATCGCCGCGAGCGGTTGCCCGCTCCTAGCCAAACGACGAACGGATGACACAATGCGCCCTCGATTTCCGCACCGATTCATCGGCTTCTGCAGGTTGCTTTCGGCCCTCGTCTTCTCCTCGCTGATGGTTGCCGCACCGGCCGCTGCCCAGGACAACGGCCAGTACACGATGCAGGAAATCGTTGACGCCGGCCACTCCTTCTTCGGTTCCGCCAGCGGCGGACTTGCCAAGGTCGTCGAGAGTGCCTTCCAGAAATACGGCCTGCCGAACGGCTATATCCTCGGACAAGAAGGCGGCGGCGCCTTCATCGCCGGCCTTACCTATGGCGAAGGCCAGCTGAACACCAAGAACGCTGGCGAACATAATCTCTACTGGCAGGGACCCTCGCTCGGCCTCGATTACGGCGGCCAGGGCTCGCGCGTGATGATGCTGGTCTACGACCTGCCCTCCATCAACGGCATCTATGCCCGCTTCGGCGGCGTCAGCGGCTCGGCCTATGTCATCGCCGGCTTCGGCATGACGCTGCTCAAGAGCAACGATGTGCTGGTCGTGCCGATCCGCACCGGCGTCGGTGCCCGCCTCGGCGTCAACGTCGGCTATCTCAAGATCACCCAGGCGCCGACCTGGAACCCCTTCTGAGGCCGCAAAGCCGCCGGAATCTGCCGCCGTCCCCACCGGCGGCCTTGCCATGGGCGTCATGCCTGCTTAATCATCGCGGCTGACCCGTATCAACCTTCTTACCGATGGCCGCGCCGTGATCGAATATGCTCTTTTGTTCGGATTGGGCTTCCTGACCGCGGCCTTCCTCGTCTTTCTGGTCTCGCCGGCCGTTCACCGCCGTATTGTCTGGTATACAGAGAACCGGCTGAAAGCGACGATGCCGCTGAGCCCACAAGAGGTTCGCGCCCAGAAAGACATGGTGCGCGCGCTTTATGCCGCCGAAAATGCCCGCACCACCCAGGACCTTCTGCGTGAGCGCGAGAAATCCCTGTCGTTCCAGCTTCGCCACGACGCCCTCGCCGTCGACGCCGGCAGGCTTGCCGCCGAGATCGGCGATTTGCAGGCGCAGATCGGCGAGATGCATGTCGAAGCAGCCGACCAGCGCTCGCATCTGCGCAAGGACGAGAACTATATCAGCCAGTTGAAGACCAACCTGCATATTGCCGAGCAGTCCGCTGCCAACAAGGAAAGCGAACTGGCGACGATGCGGACGCGCCTGAGCAAGCTCGGTGAACAGGCCGATGGGCTGAGGATCGACCTGGCCGCGCGCGAGACCGAGGCGGAGAGCCTGAAATTCCGTGTCAACGCGCTGCGCGACGAACGCGACACGCTGCGCCAGGACGTCAGCCTGCTGCAGAAGCGCGCCAAGGATGCCGAACAGAAACTGACGCAGCAGCAGCATATGGTAATCCGTCTGGAGGATAAGGCCGCGCGCGAGAGCGCTTCCGCCACCGAAAAGGAAACCCTGGTCGCGCGCCGCCAGCAGGAGATCACCAAGTTGAAGGAGCAGTTGAAGGCCGCCAACGCCGAAATCCGCAAGGTCAACCGGGTGCTGCGCGACGCCGGCCTTGCCGGGATGGTGGCGGACCTGCCGGCGGAAATGCCGGCCGAAGACACGGTCGCATCCGCGCTCGACACCGCCGTCGTCACGTCTGAGATCGGCGAAGATGTCCGCACGCGCAGTGCCGCCCTTGCCGAGCGGCTGGAAAAGGCAAAGGCCTCAACCGGGCGCGATGGCGCGATCCGCGAGGAGATCGCCTCGATCGCCGCCAATATGGTGGCGCTGACCGCACTTAAGGAAGGTCCCTCCTCACCGATCCGCACACTGCTGTTGGATGCTGCGGAAAGGAATCCGAACGATCGCGTCAGCCTTGCCGACAGGGCGGCCGCGATCATCGCCGATCCCCCGCGCTGACGCCTTAGCGCGGCGCGCCATCATTTTTGAATTGGCGCAGAACCCTGAAAATCGATTTCGATTTGAGAAGGCATGCGTTAGATCCGGCCCATCGCCGAGGCCATGGAAAACAGTGCGATCCCCGTTGCCGTCGCGGCGTTGAGGCTGTCGAGTTCCTCCGACTGCGGAATGCGCGCGCTCTGGAACCGCGCAAGCAGCGCCTCCGGCAACCCCTCGCCTTCGGTGCCGACGACGAGCGCCATACGCGTCGAGGCCGGAATGGCGCGGATATCGGTCTTGCCGTGCGGCGAAAGCGTCCAGATGGCAAAGCCCCGTTCGGCAAGCGCCAGAAGCACATCCAGCGCCTTGCCGCCGCGACGGTGCGCAACGCCCAGCACCGAACCGACCGAGACACGCAGCGCCTTGCGGTAGAGTGGATCACAGGAGGTTTCGTCGAGCAGCACCGCATCGGCCCGGAAGGCAGCCGCATTGCGAAACATCGAGCCGGCATTGTCGTGATTGGAAATGCCACAACCGACGAGCACCAGCGCCTGCTCCGGCAGCGCGTCAA
Source organism: Rhizobium leguminosarum bv. viciae USDA 2370 (assembly GCF_002008365.1). Taxonomy (GTDB): domain Bacteria; phylum Pseudomonadota; class Alphaproteobacteria; order Rhizobiales; family Rhizobiaceae; genus Rhizobium; species Rhizobium leguminosarum. The sequence continues at coordinate 85,070 of NZ_MRDL01000036.1, read as the reverse complement.
GAAGGGCAGCTTCCCCGCGATCCTCCCGCCGGCCGAGCGCGAGAACGCCGCGATGCAGATGGAAACCGACGACGCCGTCGAGCACATCAGCCCCGGCGACATAGACCGGCACATCGGCCGGAAACCGCTCCAGGATGGGCCGGAGGCCCTCGACGCGGTTGCGCAGCAGCAGGATCTTTTCGGCGAAAAAGCCGCGGCCGGCCGCATGCGCCTCGGCGAGCATGCGCAGCACGACGGTGCCTTCGGCGATGAAGCGGTTCTCTCGGCCGGTCAGGTCGCGCTCGCGAATATCGCGGAATTCGGCGACGCGCGGATCGTCGGCGCTGTCGATGTCGATCGGAACGGCGGCCATGCCGGCCTCAATTGCCCGCGACGGTGACGTCGGCGACGGTGCGGCCGGTCCTGAGATCGTAGACCAGAGCCTTGCTCTTGCCCTCGACCGTTTCGCCGTAGAAAAGGATCTGCCCGGCCGAAAACGATGTGGACTGCACCTTGAAGCCAAGCGGCAGGGAAACGGTTGCCGCAAGCGGCGCATCCGAAGGCACGCCGGAGGCGGCAACAGTGGACGCCGTCTCCTTCGGCTCGCTGTGCATCGCCTTGTAGACAACCGCGCCGAAGACCGCCATAAGGCTCACGAACATGATGGCGCCGGAAACGATCTGCAGGCGGACCATCTTGCGCCGGACACTTTCCATCGCCGGATCAAGGGGCTTCTCTTCCTGGTCGTCTGGCTCGATTGCTGTCATCTGTGCGTCCCGTTCTAAAAAATACGTCGGAGAAGAAGCGTCTTGAGCGACCCCTTTAAACAAGCCGCCGGCAATAGAAAAGTCCTGACCGCCGATGAAAGCGCCGAAGGCCGGCTCGACGCCTGGCTGACGGCGCAGGTCGGTGAGGAATTTTCGCGCAGCCGCATCAAGACGCTGATCAAAGATGGCCAGGTTTTTCTGCGCGGCCAGCCCGTCACCGACCCGCAACGCAAGGTGCGCACCGGCGATAGTTTCGAGATCACGCTGCCCGAGCCGGAAGACCCGACGCCGCAGGGCGAGGACATCCCGCTTGATATCCTCCATGAGGACGACGACGTCATCGTCATTTCCAAGCCTTCCGGCCTCGTCGTCCATCCCGGCCCCGGCAACTGGACGGGGACGCTGGTCAACGCGCTGATCCACCATTGCAGCGATACGCTCTCCGGCATCGGCGGTGTGCGCCGCCCCGGCATCGTCCACCGTCTCGACAAGGACACGACAGGCGTCATGGTCGTCGCCAAGAACGACATTGCCCATCGCCACCTCTCGCTGCAATTTGCCGACCATGGCCGCACCATGCCGCTGGAGCGGGCCTACCAGGCAGTCGTCTGGGGCCGACCCCGCACGCTGTCGGGCACAGTCGACGCGCCGCTTGGCCGCGCCACCGGCGACCGCACGCGCCGCGCCGTCAAACGCCCCGACAGTCGGGACGCCGACGAGGCGATCACGCATTACCAGGTGATCGAGCGCTTCCATGAGAAGCCGGACGCGACCGCGTTCGCCTCGCTGGTCGAGTGCCGCCTCGAAACCGGCCGCACCCACCAGATTCGTGTCCACATGGCCCATATCGGCCATCCGCTGCTCGGCGATACGGTTTACGGCGCCGGCTTCAAGACCAAGGCCAATCTTCTGCCCGAAGAGATCCGCAAGGTTGTCAACGGTTTCGGCCGCCAGGCGCTGCATGCCTTCATGCTGCAATTCGAGCATCCCCGCACCGGCGGAATCATGCATTTCGAGGTGCCGCTGCCGGATGATATGGTCGAATTGGTCGAGGCGCTGCGGCGATAAAGGCGGCTCTGAATGCCGGCCTTCCAACTCACAGCTGCGTGAGCGGCACCTTGAACCGCCGTTTCGCCACACTTATCTGTATATTGACTTAGTGCGGGCTCGGAGAGAGCCGCACGTCCCGGTTTGCCTTTTTAACGCGAGGACGCGTTTCCATCGGGAACCGGAATTCACTTTAGGAGGGTGCACTATGGCCCGAAATACCTTGCCGTCCATCACCGCCGGTGAAGCCGGTCTCAATCGTTACCTCGACGAAATCCGCAAGTTCCCGATGCTGGAGCCGCAGCAGGAATACATGCTCGCCAAGCGTTATGCCGAGCATGGTGACCGGGACGCCGCCCACAAGCTCGTCACCAGCCATCTTCGCCTCGTCGCGAAGATCGCGATGGGTTATCGCGGCTACGGCCTGCCGATCGGCGAAGTCGTCTCCGAGGGCAATGTCGGCCTGATGCAGGCCGTCAAGAAATTCGATGCCGAGCGCGGCTTCCGCCTCGCCACCTATGCCATGTGGTGGATCAAGGCCTCGATCCAGGAATATATCCTGCGCTCGTGGTCGCTGGTGAAGATGGGCACGACCGCCAACCAGAAGCGCCTGTTCTTCAACCTGCGCCGGCTGAAGGGCCGCATCCAGGCAATCGATGACGGCGACCTGAAGCCGGAGCACGTCTCGGAAATTGCCACCAAGCTGAACGTCTCGGAGGAGGAGGTCATTTCGATGAACCGCCGCCTCTCCGGCGACGCCTCGCTGAACGCACCGATCAAGGCAGCCGAAGGTGACAGCGGCCAATGGCAGGATTGGCTGGTGGACGACCATGACAGCCAGGAAGACGTGCTGATCGAACAGGATGAGCTCGACACCCGCCGGCGCATGCTGGCGAAAGCGATGAGCGTGCTGAACGAGCGCGAACGCCGCATCTTCGAGGCTCGCCGTCTCGCCGAGGATCCAGTGACCCTGGAAGACCTTTCGACCGAATTCGACATCAGCCGCGAACGCGTGCGCCAGATCGAGGTCCGCGCCTTCGAAAAGGTGCAGGACGCGGTCCGCAAGGAAGCCCTGGAACGCGCCAAGGCCGTCCGCGTCGTCGAAGCCACGGCATAAGCCTGCCGCGCGATACAATTGAAGAAGGCGGGTCCCTTGCGGCCCGCCTTTTCATTTTCATTCACTTTTGTACCGCAGTCTCAGCGCCACCCCAAAGGTCCGGAATTCTGGCGTTGCTGAAGAAACCCTCACTGGCTCGTCGACACATCCCCGAGCGCGGTCCATTCCTTGATCGCGGTATTGAAGGCGTCCGTTCCCGTACCGCCTTTTTCCATCGTCAGCAGCGCGCGGCGGCCGTTGCGGTAGGTGATCGGAATATCGATCCAGTTGCGGGTCGACATCAGGTCGAGATTGGCCTTGCGCGCATCAGGGTAATCGTTGAGCGCGATCATATGGAAATCGTCGGTGATCTTGGCCGGAACCGCGATCAGCGCGTCGCCGCGGTCCTGCTCCGTGCGCTTCATCGAGATGCGCTGGACGCTGTCGATGCTGCCGCCTTCGAAATTCGGCGGCACCGAGAATACGATCTCCACGAGATGGCTTGCCGGCAGTGACGGATCGGAATTGCGCTTGAAGGTGACGAGAGCCGAAAGATTGCGTTCGGGAACGGTGACGTTGCCCTGTACCGTCGCCTCCTGCCGGCCGTCCTGACCGGCCTCGTGCTGCACGCTCCAGACGACCGATCCCTCGATCGCCGTCGGCGAACTCTGGCCGATACGCTCCTCATAGAGGAACATCTTTTCCGACGAACCGACGGGTGGGGTCTGCTGCGGCGATGACACCGGGCCGTTTGGCGTCGGCGTTTCGGCGGGTGCCACATCGCCCTGCGCGCTGGCAGGCGGCGTATCTGCTGCCGCGACATTCTGTTCGGCGACCGATTTTCCTTCCGCAGTCGGTGTTCCCGGCACAGTCGCCGGTCCACTGTCGACCTCGGTCCCATCGGTCAGCAGCCGTTGGGTGAATTTCGAATTGGCCGCAGCGCCGTCATTGTTCATTGACGCTACCTGCGGGTTCGGCTGAGCCGGCGTCGCTGGGGTATTCTGCGCTCCTGGTGTGGTTGGCTGGGCTGGCGTCACCGCGCCCGGCTGGGCAGGCGTCGCCGAGCTAGCCGGCGGTGTTGCCGCCTCGTTCTTGGTCGCCTGCGACGGTGCCGAGCTGACGAGCCCGTCGACCATCGCCACTAGCGCCTCTCTGTTCATCCAGCCGGCATAGGCGCCGCCACCAATCAGGATGAGTGCGAAGATGAGCGTGATCACGGTACCGATGCCGAAGCGGCGACGCTTCGGCTCCATACGGAAACTCTTGCCCTGCAGCTTGGAGGCAACGATCTGATCGATATCCATCGACGGATTGGCGTCATCGTCATCAGCGGCGACCGAGCCGCGGCGGTCGTAGCCGCGCAGCGCCTTCGCCTCGCGCCAGTCCTCGCTCGGCGCGCCGCTAGCAGCCGCGGGCTTGCCGTTGTGCACTTCCGCGAAGATGTCGACATCGTCGAAATGAGAGGCAACCGGCGCCTTCTTATTGCTGCCGGCCTCGATCGGCGGCAGATCGTCGAAGGCGGCTGTCTCCCAGGAGAAACTTTCCTTGGCGGCCGGCATGACGGCCGCGGGGGCCGCATTTTCGAGGCTTGATATCACCTCTTCGAAGGCGCGCGCCGAGGCATCCGCGGTGACCGGCGCCGCCTGCGAATATTGCCTGAGTTCCTCTTCCGCCCATTCGGTCTCCGCATCCTTGGGCGGCGGAGCCGGCGTTTGGGCAACGGGCTCGGCCCAGACCGGGTCGAAATGCGCCGCAGCATCGGCCTGCAACGGCTCCTCGCGGCTGTGCTCGACGAATTCCTGCTGACGATCGAAATCGGCGACCGGCTCCACCAGCCGGTTGGATGCATGGTCTATGCCGCGGGTGGTCGGCGGCAACGGCTCGACGGGCTCGTAAGCCTCCTCGGCCTCCGGCTCCTCGTTGTCCACCGCCACCGGCTCGGCCGCGATCTCGTCAGCTTCCAGGGGATGCTGCTCGTCGGCACGGTCTTCGTCGGCTTGCTCGCTGCGATGCGCGGCAGGCGGCTCCCGGCCGTCATGTTCGGCCGACACGTCTTCGGCAGCGACGTCGCGCGCCTCGCTAGCATGCCATTCCTCGGCTGGCGCTTCCTCTTCATGCGAGGGATGCCAATATGTCTCGGCGGGACCGGATGTCTCCGGCGAAACCGCTGTCTCGGCGGCAACAGGGATTACGGCGGGAACAGGTTCTTCCGCGGAAAGGGGCTCCTCGGCAGCGACCTCTTCCTCAGCGTCCTCTGGCGCGGCGGCTTCCACGTGATCGGGCTCGTCGGCGACCTCGGCCGCCTGCGGTTCCGCATAGGCTTCGTCAACCGGCTCCTCGACAGCAGTCTCCGGCGCAGGCGCCGGTTCGCTTTCGTCGTGAAGAGTTTGCTCTTCCGCGGATTCCAGCGCGGCGACGGCGGCGACCGGCTCATCGAGCGGCAGCGCCTCGGAGTGTTCGCCTTCCACCTCGCGGATGGCGGCCTCGAGCTTTTCGAGCTGGCGTTGCAGCATGGCTTCCGGCGGACGCGGCTTCATATTCTCGAGCTGCCGCTGCACTGCGCCGCGGGCACGTTCGTAGACTTTCACCCGCATCTCGGGGGTATTTTCAGCCAAGCCGTCAACGGCCCGCCGAATGACTGCAATAAAATCCGCCATCAGTACTTTCTCAAGAAGTCCGGTACCCTACCGAACCATCCTCCACAGTGACCCGTGAGCTTAATCCTCAAACGGATCGGTCACAAGTATCGTATCATCCCGCTCCGGGCTGGTGGACAAGAGCGCGACAGGCGCCCCGATCAGCTCTTCGACCTGGCGAACATATTTGATCGCCTGTGCCGGCAGATCCGCCCAACTGCGGGCGCCGACGGTCGATTCCTTCCAGCCTTCCAGCGTGATGTAGATCGGTTCGACCCTAGCTTGCGCTCCCTGGCTTGCCGGAAGATGATCAATCTGTTCGCCGTCGAGCATATAGCCGACGCAGATCTTCAATTCCTCGAGACCGTCGAGCACGTCGAGCTTGGTGAGCGCGATGCCCGTGATGCCATTGGTGGCAATCGATTGGCGCACGAGAGCAGCGTCGAACCAGCCGCAGCGCCGCTTGCGTCCGGTCACCACGCCGAACTCATGACCTTTTTCGCCAAGGAACTCACCGATCGCGTCCTTCAGCTCGGTCGGGAACGGGCCTTCGCCGACGCGTGTCGTATAGGCCTTGGTGATGCCGAGGATATAGCCGAGCGAGCCAGGTCCCATGCCTGAACCGGCCGCGGCCTGACCGGCCACCGTGTTCGAGGAGGTGACGAAGGGATAGGTGCCGTGATCGATGTCGAGCAGGCTGCCCTGCGCGCCTTCGAAGAGGATGCGGGAGCCCTTGCGACGCTCCTTGTCGAGGAAAAGCCAGACCGTATCACGGAAAGGCAGTACCCGATCGGCGATCGAGGTCAGTTCGTCCATGATCGCCTGGTGGCTGACTTCGGCGACACCGAGGCCGCGGCGAAGCGCGTTGTGATGCGTCAGAATACGGTCGACCTTGCCGGAAAGACTATCGAGATCGGCAAGATCCATGACGCGGATGGCGCGACGGCCGACCTTGTCTTCATAGGCCGGGCCGATGCCGCGGCGCGTCGTGCCGATCTTGGTGCCGCTGTTCGATGCGGCATCCTCGCGCATCGCGTCGAGCTCGCGGTGCAGCGACAGGATGAGCGTCGCATTGTCGGCGATACGCAGATTTTCGGGCGTGATCGTCACACCCTGACCGGCGAGCTTTTCGATCTCGGCGATCAGCGCATGCGGATCGACGACGACGCCGTTGCCGATCACCGCCATCTTGCCGGGACGCACGACGCCGGACGGCAGCAGCGAGAGCTTGTAGCTGGTGCCGTCGATGACGAGCGTGTGGCCGGCATTGTGTCCGCCCTGAAAGCGCACGACAATATCTGCACGCTCCGAAAGCCAGTCGACAATCTTGCCCTTGCCTTCGTCACCCCATTGCGAACCGACCACGACTACGTTCGTCATCCAACTCTTCCTGTTACCGGCGCGGAACCGCGCACCTGCTCAAACCCGCGCATCTATAAAGCTTTGTTTTTTGGAAAGCGACCCTGTTGTCACAGTAGATTGGGCTTTTTACGTGACAAATCAGCAGCCGACAGGCTATTTCCCCTCACAAAACGCCGCACGGCGATCGCGGAAAGACGGGAAGAACGCTCTTGCAAGCCACGGCCTATATCTGCCTCGTTATCGCCACCCTTTGCTGGGGCGGCAACTCCGTCGCCGGCAAACTCGCGCTCGGGCATATCAGCCCGATGATGCTGACCTTCCTGCGCTGGTTCCTCGCCGTGGCGGTGATCGCTGTGATTTCAGTACCGCAATTGCGGAAGGACTGGCCGGTGGTCAGGAAGAACCTGCCGCTGCTCCTCTTCTACGGCGTCATCGGCTACACCCTTTTCAACGCCATGCTTTACTCGGCCGTGCAATATACAACGGCGATCAACGTCGCCATTGAGCAGGCCGGCATCCCGATGCTGATCTTCCTGCTGAATTTCATGTTCTTCCGCACCGGCATCTCGCTGGCGCAATGTCTCGGCTTCGGCATGACGCTGATCGGCGTCGCTTTGACCGCCGCGCATGGTGACCTCTCAACGCTGCTGCAACTAGGCCTCAACCGCGGCGACGGGCTGATGCTGATCGCCATTGCCGCCTATTCGGTCTACACGATCTTCCTGCGCTGGAAGCCGCCGCTCGACTGGCGCACGCTGATGGCGGTCCCGGCGCTCGGCGCGATGCTGACCTCGCTGCCGCTGCTCCTCTGGGAGGTCGGCCGCGGCGCTGCGCAGTGGCCGGACCAGGCCGGCTGGGTCATCACTCTCTATACGGCGATCTTCCCCTCGCTGGTCGCGCAGATCCTCTATATCAAGGGCGTCGTCGCAATCGGCGCCAACCGGGCCGGCCTCTTCATCAATCTCGTGCCGGTGTTCGGAACGCTGCTCTCCGTCGCCCTGATCGGGGAGAGGCTGCAGTCCTTCCATGTGATCGCGCTGGTGCTCACCTTGGGCGGCATCGCGATCGCCGAAAAGGGCCGTCCGAAAGCGTCGGCACAGACCGTGCCCGCCTCACCCATGGATTAGAGCCTAACCGAGTTCCAACGTTGTCACGCCGAAGACGTGCTTCAGCGGGATGGCCGGCGCCGGCCCGCGATACATGCGCGTCGTCTCGAACACCGGTTGAAGGCCGAGGCCTTCGGCAAGCGCGACTGCCTCGTGGTTCGCCGTGGGAATATCGATGAAGACCGCGGCCCCCTTCGCCTCCGGGATCAATTCGGCAAGCAACGCCGCGGCGCTATCGGCATCATTGGCAAAGAGCGGGCCGATCTTGTAGCCCTCGTAGCAGCGGCGGATCGTGCCGTAGCCGCGGATCTTACCGCTCTTGCGCACCACCGCCGAACGGCGGCCCTTACGGCCGGTGCACCAGGAGGTGAGGAAGGCATCCCGCGGCTGCGGAAAGATCGCCGAATCATAGCGCTGCAGGCCTTCGAGACGTGAATCCAGTACCGACTGCGCGACAAGCGTCGAGACTGGCAGGGAGCTGGCGACCCCGCCGTAGCGAATGGTGGAATAGGCGGGTTCGAAGCCGGCCTTGCGGTAGTTGTCCTGCTGTGCGGCGACACCGTCGAGACCGATCGTGCGGTCTCCCGCGCTGGCGATGCCCGCCTCCCAGATCGCCTTGCCGTAACCCTTGCCGCGGAAATCGGGATGGACGATGTAGAGGCCCAGGAAGGCGAAACTCTCGCCATATTTGACGACCGAGATCGAACCGACGGGGACTTCACCGATCGAGCCGACGAAAAATCCTGACGGATCGGCCTCGAGGAACGCAAGCGAATCGTCAAGGCCCGGGTTCCAGCCCTCCTGACGCGCCCATTCGAGCACGAGTTCCAGTTCGCCGGGCCGCATCGAACGAACGGCAAATTCCGAATTCATGCGACTTTCCTAGATTGAATGTCCCGCAAGTCCATCCCGGCAAAGGCAAAGCAATTGTCAGGTCCCAGTTCCCCGATTGCACCTGCGAATGATGGAGAGCCGCGCTCATGGACTTGACGACGCGTATAATCATTTTTCGATGCAATGCAGAAATCTTCGTTTCCGAATTACCATGAAACAATGCCGTTGCAAGCTCAAGAAAATTACTTGTGCGCCAATTATCTTCCTGCCGATGCAAATAAAACGCCGCGCCGAAAAGATATCGCCTGCCAAGTTGAAAGGCGAGGAAAGCATTTCGGCCGAAATCTCCTCCGCGACGCGGCAAAGGCGCCGTTGAAACCGGCGGCGACCACGGTCGCCCGCGAACGGATCACCGACCGTTCAGCCGCCCATTGCGGTCTTCTGCTTTTCGATCCCGCTCGCCATCGATGAGAAAAGACGGTCTGTATCTGCCGCCGGTGCGGGATAACCGAACGCATAACCCTGCAGACCGTCGCAGCCGAGCTGCGCCAGCACGACGGCATGCGCCTCGGTCTCGATGCCCTCGGCGATCACCTCGACATCAAGCGCCTTGGCGATTTCCACGATCGAACCCACCACGCGCCGCTGCTCGGCCGAGCTGACGACCTCGGTGACGAGCTGCCGGTCGATCTTCAGCCTCTTCGGCCGCAGCTTGACGAGACCGATGAGCGAGGCATGGCCCGATCCGAAGTCGTCGATCTCGATGTCGATGCCCATCTGTTTGATATCGCCGATATGATCGAGCAGTTTTTCGTCGCTGTCGTCGAGGAAAATCGTCTCAACCAGTTCGAAGACGATCACGCCAGGCGGGATGTCGAGTTTCCTCAGCTTGTCGAGCAACGCCGGATCGGCAAGCCGCGAGGCGGAAATATTGACAGCGATGCGCGGAACCGCAAGGCCGCGCAACAGCCAGAATAGCCGGTCTTCGAGAGCGCTTTTGAGGATCGCCGCGTCGATCTCCGCCGCAAGTCCGTGCTCGTCTGCGATCTTCAGGAATACCCCTGGGGCAAGCACGCCCTTCTCGGGATGTTTCCAGCGCGCCAACGCCTCGAAGCCGATGACTTCCCGTGTCCGGGCGTCGAGCTGCACCTGATAATAGGGAAGGATCTCGCCGCGCTCCAGCCCGAGCTTCAGCTCTTCGGCGAGGCGACGCTTGGAGCGCAGATCCTCCTGCAATTGCCGCGTGAAAAATTCGACGCGGTTCCGTCCGAGCTTCTTGGCCTGGTAGAGCGCCAGGTCGGATTCGGCCAGCAGGTTGCGCGCCCGCCGATCGCCGCTCCAGGAAACGCCGATCGAGGCGCCGGATTGCAGCATCTCCTGGCCGAAACGGACTTTCTTCCGCAGCCGTCGCTGGACATCCTCGGTGATCAGCCTCAGCTCAGTGAGATCGGTAAAATTGACCAGCACGATGACGAATTCATCGCCGCCGACGCGGGCGACCATGCCATTTGCAGGAATGGCAGCGGTGATGCGAAGGGCTGCTGCCCTGAGCACTGCGTCGCCTGCCGCATGACCGTGGCTGTCGTTGATCTGCTTGAACTGGTCGAGGTCGAGATGCAGCACCGCGAGCGTCGTGATGCTCTTGTCGGCCGGCAGCTCCGCCAGCCGCTTGTCGAGAAGGCGCCGGTTCGGCAAGCCGGTGAGATAGTCGTGATCGGCGACATGCTCGATGCGGGCATTGCTTTCCTCAAGCGCCAGCGCCCTCGCCTCGGCCACCACCTTCTGCCGCGCCAGTTCCGCGTTGAGCATTACGTCGGCAGTCACATCCCATTCGGCGCCAATGAAGGAGGGCAGACCTTCCGCATCGACATAGAAATGCGCGCGCGAACGCAAATGACGGATTTCGCCGCTCGGCAGCACGATACGGAATTGTGAGTTATAGGCGCCGCGCGTCGCGATTGCCTGCTCGAAGTCGCTTTCGGCCCGCTCACGATCATCGGGATGGATGGCATTCGACCAAAGCGAAGCCGGCACAAGACGATACGTCTCGCCGGTCTCATAGAGACGATGCATTTGCGCATCCCACAAGATCCCGTCCTGCTCGATGCTATGCTCCCAGACACCAATCTGGGATGCATCGAGAGCGAGTTCGAGCCGACGCAGAAGATCCTGAAACTCTCGTTCGGATCGTGTGGCTTTGTTCTCTGGCAACGCGGTCCCAGCCTTAGAAGCTTGTATAACGGCAATATGGTCTCAAGCCGGCATTAATGAAGCCTTGTCCTAGTGACCGAACTAGTGACTAGGTGAACTGTTCGTTACGACTTCCCCTTTTGGATCAAAGGGCTCGCAGTCTTTAGCAACTCAAGTTCAATGATTGTGCCGCGGCGGGTTTTTCGCAATCCGACGAAATTCCGTCGCCCCCTCCAGCACCGCGCCGTCCGACAATTGCGTCACCGAGCGGCGATAGATCTGCTGCCACGGCGTCGCATCCGCCGGCACCGGCGGGATGCCGTCGCTCTTGCGCCGTTCGATCTCTGCGTCATCGACCAGCATGTCGCAACGCCCGTGGTTGAAGTCGATGCGGATGATATCCCCGCTACGAAGCCAGGCGAGGCCGCCGCCGGCGGCACTTTCCGGTGAGGCGTTGAGGATCGAGGGACTGTCGGCCGTGCCCGATTGGCGGCCGTCACCGATCGTCGGCAGGCTGCGGATGCCGCGCTTCAGGAGATGATCCGGCGGCTGCATATTGACGACCTCAGCCGAACCAGGCCAGCCGATCGGCCCGGCGCCCCGGATAACGAGGATGGTGTTTTCGTCGATGCCGAGTGCGGGATCGTTGATGCGCTTGTGATAGTCCTCGGAACCGTCGAAAACCACCGCTTTGCCCTTGAAGACGCCCTCGTGCCCGGGTTCTTCAAGGTATCGCCGGCGGAAATCCTCCGAGACCACACTCATCTTCATGATCGCGAAATCGAAGAGATTGCCTTTGAGCACGAGGAAGCCCGCCCGCTCCTTCAGCGGCTCAGCGAACGGCTTGATGACCTCGCGGTCGCGCGCTTCCTTGCCCTGTAGGTTCTCGGCTATCGTCCTGCCCGTCACCGTACGACAGTTGCCATCGAGCTTTCCGGCCTGCAGCAGTTCCCACATGATCGCCGGCGTACCGCCGGCGCGATGGAAGCGCTCGCCGAGATAGGCGCCGGCCGGCTGGACATTGGCCAGCAGCGGGATATCGAAACCATGCACCTGCCAGTCGTCGGGATGGAGTTCGACGCCGGCGTGCTTCGCCATCGCGGCCAGATGCGGCTGCGCGTTGGTCGAGCCGCCGATCGCCGAATTGGTGCGGATCGCATTCAGGAAAGCCTCGCGCGTCAGGATATCCGACGGCTTCAGATCCTCGAACACGATTTCGACGGCGCGCCGCCCGGTACGGTAGGCCATCTGGCCGCGTTCGCGGTAAGCGGCCGGAATGGCGCCGCAGCCGGTCAACGAAAGGCCGAGCGCCTCGGCCAGCGCATTCATCGTTGAGGCTGTACCCATCGTATTGCAGTGACCGACGGAAGGCGCAGAATCGAGCGCCGCCTGAAGAAACTCTTCCCGATCGATCTCGCCTGCCGCATATTTCCGCCGCATCCGCCAGATCACCGTGCCGGAGCCCGCCAGCTCTCCCTCATGCCAGCCGTCAAGCATCGGCCCACCGGAGAGCACGATCGCCGGAATATCGACCGTCGAAGCAGCCATGATCGCCGAAGGCGTGGTCTTGTCGCAGCCGGTGGTCAGCACGACACCGTCGAGCGGATAACCGTAGAGGATTTCGACGAGGCCGAGATAGGCTAGATTGCGGTCCAGTGCGGCGGTCGGGCGCTTGCAGTTCTCGAAGATCGGATGCGTCGGAAACTCGATCGGAATGCCGCCGGCATCGCGAATGCCGTCGCGCACGCGCTTGGCAAGCTCGACATGCACCCTGTTGCAGGGCGTGAGATCGCTGCCGCTCTGGGCAATCCCGATGACCGGCTTGCCGGAGCGCAGCTCTTCCGGCGTGATGCCGTAATTCATGAAGCGCTCGAGATAGAGCGCTGCCATGTCGATATGATCGGGATTGTCAAACCAGTCCTGCGAACGCAGGCGCCGTTTCGGCGAATGGCTGTCCGTCACTTCTCTCCTCCCGGCCGGGCATTCTTCTCTTCGAGATGGAGGAGCAGGGCGCTGTGATCCTTTTCGCCATTGCCATTGGCGACGAATTCGCTGAATTCGGCGTGCACCGCCGCCGTCAGCGGCAGCGTCAGCGACAGGGTCTTGGCCGCCTCCATGGCGGCGTTCAGATCCTTCAGCTGATTGCTGGACGAACCGCCTGGAGTAAACTGCCGTTCGACCATGCGCTTGCCGTGCAGCTCCAGGATACGGCTCTCGGCAAAGCCGCCGCGAATGGCGTCTCGGAAGGCCGCCGGCGAGCCGCCGCCCGCTTCGATCAGCATCATCGCTTCGGCGACGGCGCCGATCGTCACCGCGACGATCTGCTGGTTGGCGAGCTTGGCAAGCTGGCCTGCCCCGCTTGGACCGACGCGGGTCACCCGCCCCATCGGGGCAAAGACATCCGCAAGCCGGTCGATCACGCCTTCGTCGCCGCCCGCCATAATCGCCAGCGTACCGGCCTCCGCCCCGACGACGCCGCCCGATACCGGCGCATCGACGTGATCGACGCTGCGGTCGGCAAGCCTCGCCGAATGATCGCGGGCAAAATGCGGGGCAATCGAACTCATGTCGATGACGGTAACGCCAGGCGTCATCGCATCGGCCGCTCCGCGGTCGAACAATACGTCCTTCACCGCCTCGGCGTTGGTCAACATGGTGATGACGACATCGGCGCCTGCAACGGCATCCGCCGGTGTTTCCGCGCGAACCGCGCCATCTCCCGCTAGCGCCTCGGCCTTGCCGGGATCGCGATTCCAGACGGTGACTGCAAAACCCGCGCCGAGCAGCCGGCGAGCCATCGGCGCTCCCATCAGGCCGGTGCCGAGAAAGGCGATCCGCCTGCCCTCATCACCTTTTCTCGAACCTGTCATTCAGTCCTCCCAACTGTTGTCCGTCTTTGATAGTCCCCTCGCCCACCGATGCAAACCGTTTTGGCGGACGTAACGCATTTTTGTGGTGTGTCCTTAGATGCGGATGATGTCGTCCCAAAACCGCGCACAGTATTCGGCATCATGCTCTGAAAACGATACGGGCGAGAACCGAAGTTCCCGCCCGATTTACTCGACAAAGGAAGGTTGAATTCCGTTTATTCCGCCGCGAGCCGGATGACCTCCGCCTCTTCTTCCTTGTGTTCGTCCGGCTTGTGCTGGACGAGCGGACGGTTGCCCGTCAGCCGCCGCAGCAGCACGTAGAAGACAGGCGTCATGAAGATGCCGAAGAAGGTCACGCCGATCATGCCCGAGAAGACCGCGACACCCATGGCCGCGCGCATCTCCGCGCCGGCGCCGGTGGAGACGACGAGCGGCACGACACCCATGATGAAGGCGAGCGAGGTCATGAGGATCGGGCGAAGGCGAAGGCGGCTGGCCTCGATCGCGGCCTCCCGCGGTGTTCTTCCCTCGAACTCCAGTTCGCGGGCGAATTCCACGATAAGGATCGCGTTCTTCGCTGATAGACCGACAAGCACCACGAGACCGATCTGGGTGAAGATGTTGTTGTCTCCACCGGTGAGCCAGACGCCGGTCAGCGCGGCCAGCACGCCCATCGGCACGATCATGATGATCGCAAGCGGCAGCGTCAGGCTTTCATACTGGGCGGCCAGCACCAGGAAGACCAGCAGCAGCGCCAGGGGGAAGACGACGATGCTCGAATTGCCGGCGAGAATTTGCTGATAGGTCAGATCCGTCCATTCGAAGTCGATGCCGGCAGGCAAGGTCTCATGAAGGATCTTCTCGATTGCCGCCTGCGCCTGGCCGGACGAGAAGCCCGGTGCCGGACCGCCGTTGATGTCGGCAGCGAGGAAGCCGTTGTAGCGGTTCGCACGCTCCGGACCGGTGCTCGGCTCCACCTTCAGAAGGGCCGAAAGCGGGATCATCTCACCCGATGCCGAGCGGACCTTCAACTGGCCGATATCTTCCGGCTGGGCGCGGAATTTCGCATCGGCCTGCACGCGGACGCTGTAGGTGCGGCCGAAAGCGTTGAAGTCGTTCACATAGAGCGAACCGAGGTAGATCTGCAGCGTCTGGAAGACGTCGGTGACGGAAACCCCAAGCTGCTCGGCCTTGGCGCGGTCGAGATCGGCATAGAGCTGCGGCACGTTGATCTGGAAGCTGGAGAACAGCCCGGCGAGTTCAGGCGTCTGGTAAGCCTTTGCAAGCACTGCCTTGGTTGCCTCGTCGAGCGCCTGGTTGCCGAGGCCCGCACGATCCTCGATCTGCAGCTTGAAGCCGCCCGTCGTGCCGAGACCATTGACCGGCGGCGGCGGGAACATGGCGATGAAGGCATCCTGGATGACGCCGAACTTCTGGTTCAGCGCCATGGCGATTGCGCCACCCGAGAGATCTGGCGTCTTGCGCTCCTCGAAGTCCTTCAGCGTAACAAAGACGATGCCGGCATTCGAGGAGTTGGTGAAGCCGTTGATCGACAGGCCCGGAAAGGCGATCGCATTGGCAACACCCGGCTGCGCCAGCGCGATGTCGGTCATGCGCTTGATGACGTCTTCCGTGCGGTCGAGGCTTGCGGCATCCGGCAACTGGGCGAAGCCGATCAGATACTGCTTGTCCTGCGACGGCACGAAGCCGCCGGGAACCGAGCTGAACAGACTGTAGGTCGCACCGACCAGTGCCAGATAGATCACCATGACAATGCTCTTGCGCGACAAGAGACCACCCACGCCCTTGCCGTAGGCATTCGAGCCCGCGCCGAAGACTCGGTTGAAGCCGCGGAAGAACCAACCGAAGACGGCGTCCATGAACCGCGTCAGCCAGTCCTTCGGCTGATCATGGCCCTTCAGGAGAAGGGCTGCCAACGCCGGAGACAGGGTGAGCGAGTTGAAGGCCGAGATGACGGTCGAGATTGCGATCGTCAGCGCGAACTGGCGATAAAACTGACCCGACAGGCCGGAGATGAAAGCGAGCGGCACGAAGACCGCGACGAGGACCAGCGCGATCGCGACGATCGGACCGGAGACTTCCTTCATCGCCTTGTAGGTGGCAGCCCGTGGCGACAGGCCATGTTCGATATTACGCTCGACGTTTTCGACCACCACGATCGCGTCGTCGACGACGATACCGATCGCGAGCACCAGGCCGAACAGACTGAGCGCGTTGATCGAGAAGCCGAAGACATACATGACTGCGAAGGTGCCGATAATCGATACCGGAACCGCGATCAGCGGGATGATCGAGGCGCGCCACGTCTGCAGGAACAGGATGACGACGAGGACGACGAGCGCAATGGCCTCGAGCAGCGTGTCGATAACCTTCTCGATCGAGGCGCGCACGAATTTCGTCGTATCGTAGACGATCTCGTATTTGACGCCCTCAGGCATGGCGAGCTGCAACTGATCCATGGTCGCATTCACATTGTCCGCAATCTCGATCGCGTTCGAACCCGGCGCCTGCAGGACTGCAACGGCGACGGCCGGCTTGCCGTCGAGCAGCGAACGCAGGGTGTAGTCCGCAGCACCGAGCTCGATGCGGGCGACATCGCGAAGGCGGGTGATCTCGCCACTGGCGCCCGTCTTGACGATGATGTTGCCAAATTCCTCAGGCGTGCGCAGGCGGCCCTGGGCGTTAACGTTGAGCTGCAGATCCACGCCCGGCTGGCTCGGCGACGCGCCGATGATACCGGCGGCGGCCTGAATGTTCTGGGAGCTGATCGCACTGCTGATGTCGCTGGCGGCAAGATTGTGCTCGGCGGCCTTCTGCGGGTCGATCCAGACACGCATGGAATAGTCGCCGGCGCCGAAGACCTGTACCTGACCGACGCCTGCAATGCGGGCGAGACGATCCTTGACGTTCAAGGTCGCGTAGTTGCGAAGATAGGTGATGTCGTGATTGTCCCCGTCGGAGACGAGGTTGACCACCATGATGAAGTTGGGCGAACTCTTAACTGTCGTGATGCCGAGCGCGCGGACTTCCGCCGGCAGGCGCGGTTCGGCCTGCGAAACGCGGTTCTGCACGAGCTGCTGTGCCTTGTCAGGGTCGGTGCCGAGCTTGAAGGTGACGGTGACGTTGAGCACCCCGTCCGATGTCGCCTGGCTGGCCATGTAGAGCATGCCTTCGACGCCGTTGATCTGCTCTTCGAGCGGCGTTGCCACCGTTTCGGCGATGACCGACGGGTTGGCGCCGGGATAGGTGGCGCGCACGACGATCGACGGCGGCACGACCTCCGGATATTCGGAAATCGGCAGCGCGCGCAGGCCGATCAGGCCGGCAACCAGGATGAGGACCGAAAGAACGCCGGCAAAGACCGGGCGGTCGACAAAGAATCTGGAGATGTTCATATCAAAGCCCTCTCCGGGGTGAACATGGATGCAACGTCCCTCTCCGGCGGTTTGGGAGCCGCCGGCGGGTCATATCATTTCGGGTATTGGCCTTCCCCCGGAGGGGAAGGCAAAGTCTTTACTGCGCGGTCGCGACCTTCTCTTCCATCTGAGGTGCTACGACTGCACCTGGACGGATGCGCTGCAAACCGTTGACGACGATCTTTTCGCCGACGTTGAGGCCGCTTTCGACTACACGCTGGCCGTCAGCCAGCGTGCCGAGCTGGACCTGCCGATAGGCGACCTTGTTCTCACCATCGACGACGAAGACGAACTTCTTGTCCTGGTCCGTGCCGACGGCACGGTCGCTGATGACGATCTTGTTCTCGGCCTTCGGCTGGCCCATGCGCACCCGCACGAACTGGCCGGGGATGAGACGCCCGCCCGGATTATCGAAGACGGCGCGCACGCCGATCGTACCGCTTGATGCATCGACCTCGTTGTCGATCAGTTGCAGCTTGCCCTTGATCGGCGTGCCACTGTCGGTCAGCGTGCCGACCTCGACCGGAATCTGCTCGACGGCAGGCAGGGCGCTATCCGTCTGCGGAAGCTGGGCAAGCGCGCGCGTCACCATCTCTTCGCTGGCATTGAAGCTCGCATAGATCGGATCGACAGAAACGAGCGTCGTCAGCGCCGGCGAAGTCGAACCGGCCGCGACGAGGTTACCGGCGGTCACCTCGATCTTGCCGATGCGGCCGGAAACCGGAGCCCGCACTTCAGTATAATCGAGATCGAGCTGGGCCGACTGCAGGGCAGCTTGCGCCGAACGCAGCCCCGCCTGAGCCTCGGCCAGCGAACTCTGGCGCTGATCGAGATCGCTCTGGGAGATGGTGCGGTTGTCGGAAAGCCTGCGGCCGCGGTCGAGTTCGGTCTGCGCCAGGCTGACCTTGGCTTCGGCCGAAGCGACCTGGCCTTGCGCCTGCGCCACGCTCGCCTGGTAGGGGGCCGGGTCGATGGTGAAGAGCAGGTCGCCCTGCTTCACCAACGCCCCTTCGCGGAAAGCCACCGACAGGATGGCGCCGGCGACACGGGAACGCACCTGCACACGGTCGACCGCTTCCAGACGGCCGGAGAAATTCTCCCAGGCCGTCACATCGCGCGCCGCAACGACGGCAACCGTCACCGGCACAGCGGGAGCCTGTGCAGGGGCGGAGGCGGCCGTGGCGGTCGTGCTCATCGGCAGTTCGAAAAACAATGCGGCGCCGGAAACTGACGCAACAAGGCCTATGCCGGCGCCCACAAGGGCCCAGCGCTTCTTTCTGGACGTCATCGGTACTCTCCTTGCGGCTCAAGGCCGCCGAAATATCAGGTCTTCTTCAATGCAATTGCGGTTGAACGCTTACGTCCCGAAGGAAGCTTCCGAAATGGCGGCTGACGTTTTCCTGCCAGTCCGGCGCTCCGTCGGATTTCCCACCATAAATCGAGGGCCAGCCCGTCCCGGCGGGAAGGACATGCTGACGCACACCGACGCCGGCCTGTTTCAGGCGGGCACCGTAACCAATTGTCTCGTCGTGCAGAGGATCGTCCTCCGCAGTGAATACCAGCGCCGGCGCGACGCCCGAAATACGCGAACAGAGGCAAGGCGCCGCATAAGGGTGGCAACCGCCGCCGCTCAGATAGTGGCTCCAGCCCTCCGTCCAGCGTTGGCGCATGCCGATGGCTTCGGCCTTGCGGATCGAGGACGTGCCCATGAAGGGATCGAGCAGCGGCGAAATCAGGACCTGGCCGTCGAGCGCGTCCGGCATCTGGTCGCGCGCCTTCAGCGCCACGCCGGCGGCAACATTGCCGCCTGCTTCTTCGCCGGCGACGAAAAGCAGCGACTTGCGGTCGCCAAGACCGGCGCGTTTGTTGGCGAGATAGGTGAAAACGGAGAAGGAGACTTCCAACGCTTGCGGGAATATGTTGCCGGACAGGCTGCTGTAATCGGCAGCAACGACGATCGCGCCGGCCTTGGCGAGACTCATCGCTACCGGCCGGTCGACATTCTTGTCGCTGTCCAGAAATGCGCCGCCATGCAGGTAAAGCACGATCGGCGGACCCTTGCCGTAATCGGCGCCCTGGTAGATGCGTGCGGAAACGGGGCCGATGGCCACCTTGTCCAGCATCATATCTTTCCATTCCACCGTCATGCTTCCGGTCTCTTTTGCATCGGCCACAAGCAGACAACGCCTGCCGCTTGCATTTTCTACAAAAAAGATATTGTTATTCCAACCAAGGAATAAGAAGCTATATCGCGATAACACTGTTCCAGATTTCGAACAATGGTGCAACGCAAACTGCGGATTTGAAACCGATGGATCAGCTCTCGGCAATGCGCGTCTTCATTCGCGTCGTGGAGACGGGCAATTTCACCCGCGCCGCCGACATGCTCGCCATGCCCAAGGCGACGGTGACCAATCTCATCCAGGGTCTGGAGGCGCATTTGCGCACCAAGCTTTTGAACCGTACCACGCGCCGGGTGATGGTGACCACGGACGGTGCGCTTTATTACGAACGCGCCGCCCAGATTATTTCGGAACTAGAAGAGCTTGATGGCAGCCTCTCCAATTCGCAGAGCCTGCCGAGCGGGCGGCTGCGTGTCGAGATGGCCGGCGCTTTCGCCGATTGGATCGTCGTTCCGGCTCTTTGCGATTTCTATCAGCGTTATCCCGATATCCGTATCGACCTCGGTGTCGGCGACCGCACGGTCGATTATCTTGCGGAAAATGTCGATTGCGCGCTACGGGCCGGCACGCCAGCCGACCAGTCGCTGATTGCGCGGCGCGTCTCCGAAGTCGAGATGATCACCTGTGCTGCGCCGAGCTACATCCAGAAATTCGGCATGCCCGAGCGGCCCGAGGATCTGGAGGCTGATCATTACTCCGTCAACTATTTCCGCGCCCAGAACAACCGGACACTGCCCTTCGAATTTCGCCGGCACAACGAGGTGATCGAAACCAGTCCGCGTTACATCGCCTCGGTCAACGATAGCCGCACCTATCTGACAGCTGCGTTGACGGGCCTCGGCATCGCGCAGGTGCCGATCTTCATGGCGCGCGAGCCGATGGCAAGGGGCGAACTCGTCCGCGTGCTTCCGGATTGGCGTCGCGATCCGCTGCCGCTTTACGTCGTCTACCCCCCGAACCGCCATCTCAGCAACAAGGTGCGCGTCTTCGTCGACTGGCTGGTGAAGCTTCTGGTCGAGGCGAGATTGAACGACGTCTGAGCGCCAAGATAAATACGGCCCGGAAGGCAGGGGAAACCTTCGACGGGCCGCAATGTACAACTTTGAACATCAAGCCTGTCGCACCGTGGAAAGGGCGCGGCAGGCTTTGGAGGTCGGGAGAGAGCGGCAGGGAATTCCACTCTCTCGCGATAAAACAGATATACGCACTCCCCGCAGGATTGTAAGGAAAAATTCCGCAATCACGTTCACATAATTGCGATGACCGGTTGGCGCTCATGTTCCCGCGCCAGCGGCAGGCCGGATTTCAATTCCCGACGGCCGGCTTCAGCAGGTCCTCGAGGCCGATGCGGCGGAACAATTCTGCCCGGACACGGTCGGCGACGCCGTTGACGATCTCCGCGCCGTCCTCGGATGGATCGATATGGACGCGGAACGGCCTCGTACCGAACGGCTTGCCGACGACATCGACAATGGCGACGGCTACCGTGCCGGCATCGGCGCCGGCCGGTTCGAGTGCTGCCAGGCCCTGCAGCGCCTGTTCCGGCACACCGTTGTAGGGTCCTTCATTATATTCGGCGGCGCGGGCGGTATCATCCGGCGAACCGGAATGGGCGAAATGGTTGGTGCCCTTGGTGAAGGCGCCGGGCACGATGATCGAGGTCTCGATGCCCCAGCGGGTAAGCTCGCCGGCATAGGAGACGGCAAGTGAATCCATCGCCGCTTTGGCGGCGAAATAGGGCGAGAGGTAGGGAGGCGTGCCGCCGCGGCTGCTCGACGACGATACCCAGACCACCAGACCCTTGCCCTGCTTGCGCAGATAGGGGAGTGCCGCGCGGTTGACGCGCTGGGTGGAGAGCACGTTGATGTCGAAGAGCTCGGCGAACTGTTCCGGCGTGAAGGCTTCGGCCGGGCCGAAGGACATATGGCCGGCATTGTGGATGATGACATCGAGGCGGCCCGCATCGGCGATAATCCTGGCGATACCTGATACAACCGAAGCGTCGGAGGCGACATCGAGTTCGACCGAGCGCAGATCGACGTTGTTGTCCCTGGCGAATTCAGCCGCATCGGCGACGGCCGGAGCGTTGCGGCCTTCCGTGGCGCGCATGCCGGCATAGACGGTATGGCCGGCCTTCGCGAGGGCGCGGGCGGTAAGAGCGCCGAAACCGCTGGAAGCGCCGGTGATGATGATGACTTGCTTGCTCATGATCCTATTCCTTCTGGGTTCGATTGGGGTTGGTTGAAGTGGAAGCTTGAGGTTGGCGGCGGCATCGAGACAGCCGCCAGCCCTTCATCAGATCACGCCGCCATTGGCGCGCAGCGTCTGGCCGTTGATCCAGCCGCCGTCCGGACCGGCAAGAAAGGCAACCGCAGCGGCGATGTCTTCCGGTGTGCCGAGGCGTTCCAGCGGGTTCATCTTCGCCATGCGGGCGATCAGTTCGTCCGACTTGCCGTTGAGGAAAAGGTCGGTGGCCACAGGGCCAGGTGCGATGGCGTTGACCGTGATGTTGCGGCCCCGCATCTCCTTGGCCATGATCGCCGTCAATGTTTCCACGGCAGCCTTGGTGGCAGCGTAAACGCCATAGGTTTCGAGCTTCAGGCCGACGACCGACGTCGAGAAGTTGACGACCCGGCCGCCGTCACGCAGCCGCTTGGCGGCTTCCCGCAGCGTATTGAAGGTGCCCTTCAGATTGACGCCGATCTGCCGATCGAAATTGGCGTCATCGGCCTCGGCAAGCGAAGAGAGCATCATGATGCCGGCATTGTTGATAAGCACGTCGACGCCGCCGAAAGCGGCTTCCGCGGCATCGAACATGCGGCGGACGGCTTCGGCGTCGCTGACATCGGCTTTCGCCGTCAGCGCCTTGCCGCCGGCCTGCTCGATCTCCTGGACCAATTCCTCGGCCGGAGCGGCATTGCCGGAATAGTTGATGACGACGGTGAAACCGTCCTTGGCGAGGCGTCGGGCGACTGCCGCTCCAATGCCGCGGGAAGCACCGGTGACCAGTGCCACCTTGCCGTTTTCTTTGGAAGCCATTGTCCTTCTCCTTCATCCTGCGCCGCAGCGCGTTTTCAATGAGGAGAAGATGCACCTGTTCATTATGCGGATAATCATGCATTCTTCGGCATCACTATCCGGGAATCGCGAACAAAAAGATGGACAGATTTGATGCCATGCGCGTGTTTTGCCGCGTCGTGGAACGCCGTAGCTTCACGCTTGCTGCCGAAGACACCGGCCTGCCGCGCTCGACCGTCACCGATGCGATAAAGCAGCTCGAAGCCCGCCTCGGCGTGCGTCTGCTCCAGCGCACGACACGCCATGTCAGCCCGACGCTCGACGGCGAAGCCTATTACCAGCGCTGCCTGTCGATCCTTGCCGATATCGAAGATGCCGAAGGCGCTTTCGCCGGCGCCAAGCCGAAGGGCCTGCTGCGCGTCGATGTGCACGGCACGCTCGCCCGGCATTTCGTGCTGCCGAGCCTGCCGTCTTTTCTAGAGACCTATCCCGAGATCGAATTCTACATGAGCGAGGGCGACCGGCTGGTCGACCTGGTGCGCGAAGGCATCGATTGCGTGCTGCGCGTCGGCACGCCACAAGACAGCGACATGGTCGCCCGGCGCGTTGCCTTGCTCGATGAGGTGACACTCGCCTCTCCTGAATATATCGCCACCCATGGCCTGCCGCAGCACCCTGACCGGCTTGACGGCCATCGCATGGTTGGCTTCCGCTCCAGCAGCACCGGCAGCCTGTTGCCGCTCGAATTCATCGTCGACGGCACGGTGCGTGACATCTCCATTCCCGCCACCGTCGCGGTCAACGCCGCCGAAAGCTATATTTCAGCGGCGAGGATGGGCCTCGGCATGATCCAGATTCCGCGCTATCACGCCGAAAAGGACCTTGCCGCGGGCACGCTGGTCCGCGTGCTGCAGGATTTTCCGCTGACCCCGACGCCGGTTTCCCTGCTCTACCCCCGTAACCGCCAGCTTTCGCCGCGCGTGCGCGTCTTCATCGACTGGCTGGTAAAGGTCTTCGCTCGACAAAATTCCGAAAACGCGCTTCACTAAAATGCGCCTTGCTAATATGAGCGCCCACGGAGAACGGCCATGGCACTCAACGATATCACCGTCTACCAGACGGAAGACGGCTTCGTCGTCGAATTCGGCGGCGAAGGCGAAGACAGCATTGCCGTGACGCTGCGCAGCACGCCTGAGCTGACGTCGGAAAATGCCGTCTTGCGTGCCAAGGCCCTGCTTGCCGCAGCGATCGAACCTGTCCATGGCGACGGCGCGCGCGGCAAGGACCCCGCTTTGCTCGAGGAAGAGCTGGAGGAGGGTCTGGAAGACTCCTTCCCGGCGAGCGACCCGGTCTCGGTCACATCATCCTCGATCCCGATGCGCGATCCGAATGCCGGCCGCTGATCCCTGTCGCGCAAACGCATGAAACGGTTTTGGGATGACGATAAGCGCGTTGAATGTTATCTGCGTCTGATATGACCGATGGTGGAACGATATCAGGCGCAATCGGCGCCGGCACGCTCACCGGCGAAAGCCTCAGGAAATTTTTCGAGCGCGATGCGATCACCGTCTCTCGTGACCTGCTCGGCTGCCATCTGACCGTGGATGGCGTCGGCGGACGCATCACCGAGACCGAAGCTTATTTCCCCGATGACGAGGCCTCGCACAGCTTCCGCGGCCCGACCAAGCGCAACGGCGCCATGTATGGCAAGCCGGGCAACGTCTATATTTACCGTATCTACGGCATGTACTGGTGCCTGAATTTCGTCTGCCATCCGGGTTCGGCTGCACTCATCCGCGCCCTGGAGCCGGAAACGGGAATTCCTGTGATGATCGAGCGGCGCGGCACCGATATGCTGACGTCGCTCTGCAGTGGTCCCGGCAAGCTCTGCCAGGCACTCGGCATCGATATCGAGATCAATGACAGGCTGCTCGATCGCCCGCCCTATGCGATCACGCCGTCCGCACCGGTGCCGATCGTCTCGGGAAAACGCATCGGCATCACCAAAAATGCCGAAGCACTATGGCGCTTCGGCATTCAGGGATCGCGTTATCTCAGCAAGCCGTTCCGCTAGAGCATGATGCCGAAAAGCGCGACGCAGTTTTCCGTCCGGAATTGCGGCAACGCCTGGAGTTCATTCCATCACGGCGCTGTGGTCGACGGCAGGTGCTGCCTTCGGTTTGCGTAGCAATAGCACCAGCGGGATGACTGCAAGCGACATCAGCATCAGCAGCTTGAAATCGTCCATATAGGCAATGATCGTCGCTTGCAGCGTGATGACCTCGTTGAGCGAGGCGCGGCCGGCCGCAGTCACCGGGCTGAGCCCCTGCGCAGCCACCGCATTGAAAGCGTGATTGAACGGCGTCACATAGGCCGCGATCGATTCATGATTGCTCTGCGTGTTCTCGACGATCAGCGCCGAGACGATCGAGATGCCGACCGCCGAGCCGATGTTTCGCGACAAGTTGTAGAGACCGGTGCCGTCGCCGCGCATATGGGCGGGCAGCGTGGAAAAAGCGATCGTAGTCAGCGGCACGAACAGAAAGCCGAGACCGGCGCCCTGGATGAAGCCGACCGAGACGATCGTCCATTGCGAGACGTCGGGTGTCCAGCCGGTCATGTCATACATCGCCCATGCGGTGAGCCCCAAGCCGAGCGCCAGCAACGCGCGCGTATCGACCTTGCCGACCAGCCGCCCGACGATGAACATGCAGAGCATGGTGCCGAGCCCGCGCGGCCCCATGACGATGCCGGCGGTGATGACGGGATAGCCCATCAGCGTCTGCAGATAGGGCGTCATCAGCGCCAGCGAGGCGAGATAGGTAATGCCGATCACAAAGATGAAGATCATGCTGATCGAGAAGTTCTGGTCGAGGAACAGCTTCGGGTTCACGAAGGATTTCTCCGCGGTCAGCGTATGCACGACCAGCAGATAGAAGGCGGCAGCGCAAATCAGCGCCTCGACGACGATCTCGCCCGAGGAGAACCAGTCGAGCTGCTCGCCGCGGTCGAGAAAGAGCTGCAGCGCGGCAATACCGAGGCTCATCATCCCGAAGCCGAACCAGTCCAGTTTGGCGAGCAGATCCCTCTTGGTCTCGGTGACGAAGACGACGATGCCCATGAAGGCGAGCGCGCCGATCGGCACGTTGATATAAAATACCCAGCGCCAGCTGATATTGTCGGTCAGCCAGCCGCCGATGACGGGCCCAAGCACCGGCCCGACCATGACCGAGACGCCGAAAAGGGCCATGGCCGAGCCGCGCTCCTCGACCGTATAGATGTCGAGGAGGATGCCCTGGGAAAGCGGCACCAGCGATGCCCCGAACAGGCCCTGCAGCAGGCGGAAGGCGACGATCTGGTTCAGCGATTGCGCCAGGCCGCAGAGAACGGAGGCCGCCACAAAGCCGGCGATGGCGACGAGCAGCACGCGTTTGCGGCCGAACTTGGCGGCGAGGAAGCCCGACGGCGGCGTCATGATTGCCGCCGCGACGATATAGGAAGTCAGCACCCAGTTGATCTGGTCGGCAGAGGCCGACACGCTGCCCTGGATATAGGGCAGCGCGACGTTGGCGATCGTCGTGTCCAGCGCCTGCATGATGACGGCGAGAATGACGCAAGCCGTGATCGCACCGCGATTGGCAATCGGCGTCGCCGGAGAAGCAGAAGCGTTACTCATGATCCTTGCCCTGAGGCCGACCCAGAAGCTTGTTGACGAAATCAGGCAGGCCGCGGGCATGGCCGGTCTCGACATCGACCACCGTGCTCATGCCGACGCGCAGAGGCGGCTTGCCCTCGGTGTCCTCGATGCTGACGCGCATCGGAATGCGCTGGACGACCTTCACCCAGTTGCCCGTAGTGTTTTGCGCCGGCAGCAGCGAGAAGCTGGAGCCGGAGGCCGGGCTGATGCTCTCAACCTTGCCCTTCCATGTCACGCCGGGATAGGTGTCGATATAGATCTCGGCCGTCTGGCCGGGCTTGACGTAGGTGAGTTCAGTTTCCTTCGGGCTGGCGGCGATCCACAAATGGTCGGTGGCAACAAGCGAGAAGGCCTGCTGCGAAGCCTGCAGGTAGGAACCGACCTGCAGCGCGTTGACATTGGTGACGATGCCGTCGAATGGCGCCTTGACGACGCTGTGGTCGAGTTCGCGCTGGGCATTGTCGACCTGCGACTTGGCCTGCAGGTAGAGCGGGTTTTCCTCGACCGGCTGGTCGGCATTGCCGCCGAGCTGGGCGAGTGTCGTTGCGGCTTCCGCCTTGGCGACGGCAACCTTCTGCTGCGCGGCTTCCAGATTGTGCTTGGCTTCGTCATAGGCCGACTGCGTCGCGCTGCCGTTGTTGACGAGGTTTTGCTGCCGGTCAAACTGATCCTGATAATAGGGCAGGTCGGCTTGCGCCTGGGTGATCTCGGCAAGCGACTGCTGATAGCTGGCCTTGAGATTCATGATCTGGTTGCGCTGCGCGCCGAGCTGCGCCTTGGCGCCATCGAGCGCAATCTTGAAAGAATCCGACCGCAGGCTGAAGAGCACCTGCCCCGCCTTGACGGCCTCGTTCTCATGCACGTTGATCTGGTCGACGATACCCGAGACATCGGTGGTAAGCCCGACCATGTCGGCCTGGATATAGGCGTTGTCCGTCGACATCACCTGGCCGCCATTGACGTAATAATAACCGCCGACGACGAGCGCCACCGGCAGCAAGGCAAACAGGATCGGCCGCGTGAGACTGCGCCGGCGGCGGACCTTGTTGCCGCCAGGCGCAGCCACGGCGGCAGCCGGCGCTGAATTGGATGAAGGCGCTTCGGCTACCGTTTCCTGCTGTTTCTCTTGGTTTTCTTCGACAGGGTTCTTGGCACTGGCGTCGGCAACGACGCGGAGGGGGGATTGATCAGCCATCGTTCGTCTCATTCTCATCAACCGGGCTCCGGCATGCCTGAACCAGGTTCGTCTTCATTACGGATAGGATGTGGAAAAGCTGCTCGCGCTGCTCGGCCGAGACGCCTTGCAACGCTTCCGCACGGGTGGTGTCGCCGAGCTCGCGCATTTCGGCGAGCAGCGGGTGCGCCTCGTCGCGCATGTAGAGAAGCCAGATGCGTCGGTCGGTCGGGTGCTGGCGGCGCTCGATCAGCCCGCGTTCGGCGAGCTTGTCGAGAATGCGCACCAGCGTGATCGGCTCGACTTCGAGGATTTCGGCAAGGCCACCTTGATGGATGCCTTCGTTATTCGAGAGATAGGCAAGCGTCTGCCATTGCGACCGGGTCAGCCCAAGGCACTTCGCGCGCTGCTCGAACCGCTTGCGCAGCAGCCGTGCGACGTCGTGGAGAAGGAAACCGAGGGTGGGAGTGGCGTTCATGAAAACCTGTGCCGTTATTTATAAGCATACTTATAATATCGGTAGATATATTGAGCATGCGCGTCGCACAAGGGCATGGACGGCAGATTCAACGGCAGCGGCTAAAATGCCGCAGACCGGTCAAGCATATCCTGTGGCTCCTCCCTTTCGCCGTCCGATGCGCCGCGCCGACGAGATCGATATCTTTCAGTTTCTCAGGAGCTCGACTGGGCCGAACTCGCCGCTCTCCCACCCGGCAGAGACGAGATCGTCGAGAGCTGATGTCCCCTCTAACGTTTTGATGGATTGCGGAATCGTTACCAATTGGCATTTGCAATTTTTCGCCGCTGCCGTTTATAGTCCAATTCCATAGGGTTACGATTTTTCTGATGTGCATTGCGTGCCGGCCTTCCTTTTCCAAGGGATTGAACGCCGGGGGAATCATGGGGGCAGAGGCCCTCGTTCAAAGCAGCAAGACCTGAACAGCATCACTTCATCTTGAGGTTGGCGGCAGTGAATCGGCCGTCGAGATTGGAGGACCGGTATGACTTACGCGCTTCGACAGATGGTGGTGCTTGGCTATATTGCCGCATTCATGCCTCTCCCCGCGCTGGCCCAGAGCGCCCCACCGCCCCCGCCCGTCACCGTCGCCAAGCCGGTCGTTCGCGATGTCGTCGACAGCGACGAGTTCATCGGCCGTTTCGAGCCGGTCGACGAAGTCTCCGTTCGCTCGCGCGTCGGTGGTTACCTGCAGGAAATCCATTTCCAGGACGGCGCATTGGTCAAGCAGGGCGACCTGCTCTTCGTTATCGATCAGCGACCGTTCGTAACCGCGCTCAATCAGGCAAAAGCGACACTCGAATCGTCGCAATCCGCCCTGGTCTTTGCCGATGCGCAATATAAACGCGCGCAATCGCTTGCTGCGAGCGGCAGCCAGTCGGCGCAGACGCTGGATGATCGCCGCCGGGAATTCGATTCGGCCGAGGCCAATGTCCGCGGCGCGCAGGCCGCAGCCGATCGCGCCTCTCTCGACATGGAATATACCGAGATCAAGGCGCCGCTCAGCGGCCGCATCGACCGCCGGCTGATCTCGGCCGGCAACCTCGTGCAGACCGACCAGACTGTGTTGACGACGATCGTTTCGCTCGACCCGATCGATTTCTATTTCGACGTCGATGAGCGCCGCCTGCTGAATTTCGCCGACACGGCGCGCAAACTGGGCAAGGATCTCCAGCAGGGCGGCGGCGGACTGGATGTGTCCGTCATCATCTCGGATCCCAGTGCCAAACCATTCAAGGGAAAGCTCGATTTCGCCGAGAACCGGGTCGACAATGAGAGTGGCACCATTCGTCTCCGTGCCCGCTTCCCCAACCCCGATCTCGTCCTCCAGCCCGGCCTTTTCGGTCGCATACAGGTCGAAGCCTCCAACACCTACCAGGCCATTCTCGTCCCCGACGAGGCCATCGGCTCGGACCAGAATGAGCGCGTCGTTTATGTCGTCGGGACAGACGGCACGGTTTCGACCAAGCCGGTGAGACCCGGACCGCGGCTCTACGGCTACCGTGTCATACGCGAGGGCCTTGACGGCACCGAGACGATCATCGTCAACGGCCTTATGCGCGCCCGGCCGGGTGCAAAGATCACGCCTCAGATGACCGAACTGCCGCAGGAGCGGCAGGACACTGCGCCCGAAACCGCCGGCGCGGAGAGCGGACAATGAGATTTGCTCATTTTTTCGTGGACCGGCCGATCTTTGCGGCCGTGATCTCGATCCTTCTTCTCGTCGTCGGCGGCATTGCCTATACGCAATTGCCGGTATCGCAGTATCCGGAGATAGCGCCGCCGACCATCGTCGTGCGCACCTCTTATCCGGGTGCCGACCCGCAGACGATCGCCGATACCGTTTCGACGCCGCTCGAACAACAGATCAACGGCGTCGAAGACATGCTTTATATGTCTTCCTACTCCAGCGCCGACGGCGCCATGTCGCTGACGATCACCTTCAAGCTCGGCACCGATCTCGACAAGGTCCAGGTGCTCGTCCAGAACCGCGTTTCCATCGCCCTTCCCCGTCTTCCCGAGGAAGTCCAGCGGCTTGGCGTGACCACCGACAAAAGCTCGCCGGATCTGATGATGGTGGTGCACCTGCTTTCGCCATCGCACCGCTATGACCAGCTTTACGTCTCGAACTACGCCCGCAACCGCATCCGCGACGTTCTCGTGCGCCTTGACGGCGTCGGCGACGTGCAGATCTTTGGCGAGCGCCAGTATTCGATGCGAATCTGGCTGGATCCGGAAAAGCTCTCCGCTTACGGGATGACATCCGATGACGTCGTCTCCGCGTTGAGAGATCAGAACGTCCAGGTATCAGGCGGCAAGATCGGTGCCCCACCCGTCACCGGCAAGAATGCATTCGAATATACGGTGCGAACGGATGGCCGCTTCTCCGACGTGCGCGAGTTCCGATATGTCATTGTGAAATCGACGACATCGGGGCGGCTCGTGCAGTTGCAGGATGTCGCCCGGATCGAACTCGGCGCACAGGATTACGTCACCAACAGTTATCTCAACAACGATCCCGCAGTTGCTCTCGGCATCTTCGCCCGGCCGGGAACCAACGCCCTGGACACGGCCCATCAAGTCCAGACGCTCATGAAGGACATATCCCAGAATTTCCCGCCGGGTCTGGAATATCGTATCGTCTACGACACGACCGAATTCATCTCGGATTCGATCACCGAGGTCTATAGAACCATTGCAGAAGCGGCCATCCTGGTGGCAATCGTCGTTCTTGTCTTCCTGCAATCCTGGCGAACCGCGATCATTCCGATCATTGCCATCCCGGTATCGCTGATCGGCACCTTCGCCGTCCTGCTCGCCTTTGGCTTCTCGCTCAACATGCTCACCCTGTTCGGTCTCGTACTGGCGATCGGTATCGTAGTCGATGACGCGATCGTGGTGGTGGAAAACGTCGAGCGCAATCTGGCACGCGGCATGACGCCGAAGCAGGCGTCTCACGTCACGATGGACGAAGTCGGAACCGCCGTCGTCGCCATCTCGCTGGTGCTGATCGCCGTGTTCGTGCCGACAGCCTTCATTCCAGGCATCTCTGGCCAGTTCTACAGGCAGTTCGCGGTCACCATCTCCGTCACCACTGCAATTTCCGCATTGAATTCGCTCACACTGTCGCCCGCGCTCGCAGGCATATTGCTGAAAACCCATGACCATGAAACCAAACGCATGAATGTCGCATCCCGTGTGGGAAGGGGGCTTGCAAACGGCTTCAACCATGGATTCGATCGGCTGAGTTCCGGCTATTCATGGACCGTTCGGCATCTGGTCAGCAGCTGGATTGGGTTGACAGCCGCGATGGTCACCTTCGCCTGCCTGCTCGGAGCGACCTGGTACATGGGCACGAAAGTTCCCGCGGGCTTTATCCCGACCATGGACCAGGGTTACGCCATCATCGTCATACAGCTACCGGACGGCGCCTCGCTCGCGCGTACCGATGCCGTCGTCAAACAGGTGGGCGATATCGCCCGCACCGTGCCCGGCGTCGGCAATGCCGTGCAATTTGCCGGCTTCAGCGGGGCGACGTTCACCAATGCCTCGAATGCCGGCGTCGTCTTCGTCCCGTTCAAATCCTTTGCCGAACGTGAAGAAGGCGGGGAGAATGCCAACAAGATCATCGGCGAGCTTTACGGAAAGCTGCAAAGCATCCAGGAAGCCTTCATCATTGCCATCCCGCCGCCATCCGTGCGTGGCGTCGGCAATTCCGGCGGCTTCAAGATGCAGATTTCCGATCTCGAGAACGCCGACATGACGCGCGTGCTCGGCCTCGCCCGGCAGATGATGGGTGCGGCGGCAACGACCGAGGGGCTGACCGGCGTCTTTACGACATTCTCCGATGCAAGCCCGCAATATTTCCTGGCGATCGACCGCGACAAGGCGCGTTTCCTGAATGTGCCGATCCCCAATATCTTCAACGCCCTTTCCATCAATCTCGGCGTCGCCTATGTGAACGATTTCAATGCGTTCGGCCGCGTCTACCAGGTTCGCGCCCAGGCCGATCGGCAATACCGCATGGACCGGGAAGACATCCTCGCCCTGAAGGTCCGGTCGGCGACCGGCGCGCTGGTTCCGCTTGGAACCTTGATGGACATCCAGGATGCCAGCGGCCCGGCGCTTGTCCAGCGCTACAACATGTATGTCTCGGTGCCGCTTCAGGGCAATCCGACGCCGGGCACGTCGACAGGCGATGCCATCGCCAAGATGGAAGCGCTGGCGGCGAAGATCCTGCCGCAGGGAACGACCTTCGAATGGACGGAACTCGCCTATCAGGAAACCCACACCGGCAACACTGCCATCTACATCTTCGCCCTGTCCGTCGTCTTCGTCTTCCTGGCGCTGGCGGCACAATATGAAAGCTGGGTTCTGCCCCTGGCGATCATTCTCATCGTCCCGCTTGCGGTGCTCGCGGCATTGATCGGGGTCTCTCTGAGGGGAATGGACAACAATGTCCTGACGCAGATCGGCCTGATCGTTCTGATCGGCCTTGCGGCCAAGAACGCCATTCTGATCGTCGAGTTCGCCAGGCAAGCGGAAGACGAGGGCAAGTCGCCGGTGGAGGCGGCCATCGAGGCCAGCCATCTTCGCCTGCGCCCGATCCTGATGACGGCATTCGCCTTCATCTTCGGCGTTCTGCCGCTTGCCATCGCCACCGGCCCCGGCGCCGAAATGCGCCAGTCGCTCGGCACCGCCGTCTTTTCGGGCATGCTCGGTGTGACGATCTTCGGCCTGTTCCTGACGCCAGTCTTCTACGTCGTGCTGCGCGGCTGGCGCCGCAAGCGGCCGGCCACTGTAGAGCCAGCGAAGACAGAGCCGGTCGAGGAAGGGGTCGTCTGAGACGATCCCACCCGGTTGAGGAAACGGAAGTCAGGTCGAAAACAGATGCACCTTGCCCTGCCAGAAGCGGGCGACGGTGAGTCTGCCGCTGCGATAAGCGCGCGTATCGATATTGAGCCGCCTCGGCCGTATATCGGGTTCGTCGTTCGGCGTATGGCCGTGAACGACGAGTTTTGGTAGCGGCACCCGGCTTTCGAGAAACCGCTGGCGGATGAGGACCAGATCCTCGTCCGTCTGCCTGTCGAGCGGCAGTTTCGGATTGATGCCGGCATGCACGAAAATCACGCTTGGGGTTTCCAGCAGGACAGGCATCGCCCGCATGAAATCGATATGCGTACGCGGCAGCGACTGCCGGATGAAGGCATCGAGCTTCGCGCCAGTGGGGAAGACCAGCGGCAGGTGCTCCGGATCGAGGCCATAGGATTTGAGCAGCTCCGCTGACCCCATCTGCATCCAATCGTCATAGGAGATCCAGCCGTCGATATAGTCGAGCATGGCGACTTCGTGATTGCCGGCAAGGCAGATGCGGTCGAATCCATCCGGCGGTGGCTCCATGAGATGGTCGATGACCTGTGACGATTCCGGGCCGCGGTCGATATAGTCGCCGAGCGTGACGATCAGCTTACGCCCGGGCAACTGCCCGCCATCGCGCAGGATCGCCGCCTCGGCTTTCACAAGCAGATCGTAGCGACCGTGAATATCGCCGATCGCATAGGTTGGGATAGCGGCAATATCCAGCGTCAGACGCGGTCTCGGCTGGCGCGCCATTTTCGAAACCTCGCTGTTGCGAGCACGAGAGTCGCTCATCATATTTCTCGATTAAGAAAGCCCCACTTCACCGTAAGTAGCGTGGAGAACAGGGCAATCAAGCTGGTAAGAAAATTCAAAGCACACGGGTTTTGTAGAAAAACCGGCCTTATCATTCGAGGGGCAATCCCTCACTCCTAAATCCATAGAGAAAAGAGTGACCGATGGGAACGGTATCGCAATTTCATGAGAGCCTGAGGCCTCCCGCGCATCGCATCGAAAGCGAAGAGGAGGCAATATCCACGGCCCGCGATCTCGCCGCCGCATTCCGGCGTCAGGCGAGCGAGCGCGATATCAACCGCATCCTGCCCTTTGCCGAGCTTGATGCGCTGTCGGTATCCGGGCTGACGGCAATCGCCGTACCGCCTGACCATGAAGGGCTCGACGTGTCGAACGCCCTGCTCGCCGAAATCGTTGCAATCATCGCCGAGGGCGATGCCTCGATCGGCGAGGCGCTGGAAAATCACTTTTGCGTACTGGAAACGCTCCGCACCCAGGCTGCCGAGGATTTGAAGGCATCGCTGTTTGCCCGGGTGCTGCTCGGCGACCGCTTTTCGGCCGCCACCTTCACCGATGGGGCCGAGCTTACCGCCGAAGGTCCGGGCTACCGCCTGAGTGGGCGCACGCGGCAGGCGCCCGGTATTCTATTCGCCGACTGGATCGCCGCTGCTGCCACCGCCCCGCCCAGCCGCCCGGTGACGCTCTATCTCGCACGCGATGATGAAGGCGTGCAGGTGGTCGACGATTGGGACGGCTTCGGCCAGCGCACCAATGGATCAGCGACCGCGATCGTCGGCACGCTTCACGTCAATGCAGATGCGATTGCCCCTGCCCCCTCCTCCGGATATTCGACCGGCATCTCGCTCGGCCTGCTGCTCAAGGCCGGCGTCAGCCTGGGCATCGCGCGGGCCACATGGAGCGACCTGATGGCCGCGATTGGCGATCGCAGCGCGACCATCCTCCCCCGGATCGGCGAGCGCGCCATCCGCATCGAAGCGACGGCGGCAGCCTTGGAACGGGCTGGCCGCAAACTCGACATTGCCCAGGTCAATCCTATGGAGGCAGCGATGGTGGACGCGCATTTTTCCGCCTCGGCCGCCGCAATCCTTGCCGGGGAAACGGCGCTCGACACCGCAAACGCGCTGTTTGAACTTGCAGGAGAAACATCGGCCGGCATCGGCCTCAATCTCGACCGCCATTGGCGCAATGCCCGCATTCACGCGCTATCGCTGCCGCGGGATAAGTTGATGCACACCGCAGGCGAATATATATCGAAGGCCGGCGGCGCCTAATCAGCTGGCGGCGGAGATCGGGAATTGTTCTTTGGCGCCTTCGATGCGGCCGCCGTCGGCGACGAACTGCTCGAGGGTCATATTGTCGAGAATGGCGGCGATCGCGTCACGAACATCGGTCATCGAGCGCCGCACCTGACAGGTCTCGGGATCGGCACAGTCGTCGCAGGCCTCGTAAGCCGTACGGCTGGCGCAGCGGATCGGCGCCAACGGCCCGTCGAGCGTGCGGATGACATGGCCGATGCGGATTTCGGAGGCCGGCCGTGACAAAGAATAGCCGCCGCCCGGTCCCTTCTTCGAGCGCAGGATGCCGACATTGCGCAGTTCGAGCAGGATGGTATCGAGAAACTTCTTCGGGATATTGTTGCGGGCGGCGATGTCATTGATGAAGGCAGTCTCGCCCGGCGCCAGCCGCGCCAGGTCGACCAGCGCCTTCAGCCCGTATTTTCCCTTTTTCGTCAGCATCGTCGTCGCCTTGTAGAAATCGCAGTATTTATCCTGCCAATAGCAGGCAA
Source organism: Rhizobium leguminosarum bv. viciae USDA 2370 (assembly GCF_002008365.1). GTDB lineage: Bacteria > Pseudomonadota > Alphaproteobacteria > Rhizobiales > Rhizobiaceae > Rhizobium > Rhizobium leguminosarum. The sequence goes on along the minus strand of NZ_MRDL01000036.1, from coordinate 49,698 downwards.
ATAGCGTCAAAAGCGTGAACATACAACAAAATAGCTATTATTTATAGCTTGTATCGGCAACGTCCACAGAAACGCCCGGCAGCCCTGAGAAAGACCGGCCGCCGCACGCCCTGCCGGCAGTCTCGGTCAGATCGTCTTCAGCATGCCGCCATCGACGAAATAGGTCGAGCCGATGCAATAGCTCGCGCGCTCCGAACTCAGGAAGACGAAGACATTTGCCAGCTCCTCCGGTGTGCCGAAGCGTTTGGAGGCGGCGTGCTCATTGGCAACGCTCTGCAGGTAGCCTTCCCAGTTCCCGCCGGTTTCGGCCGTCAATTGTTTGGCGGTCTTGATCCAGTCGGGCGTCAGGATCAGGCCGGCATTGACGCAGTTGACACGGATATTGTCCTTGATGAGTTCGGTCGAGAGCGTCTTCGAAAACATCATCAGCGCCGACTTGCTGACATTGTAGATCGGCTCGTACCAGAGCGGCTGAACGGCACAGATCGAGGCGTTGTGCAGGATCACACCGCCGCCGCGCTCCTTCATCTGCGGGGCGATGCCGCGCGCCAGCCGCACGGCGGCCATCACATGCAAGTCCCAATAGGTCTGCCACTTCTCGTCGGGTGCCTCCATTACCGTCTCGTTCGATCCGGTGCCGGCATTGTTGATGAGGATATCGGCGCCGCCTTTTTCGGCCGCCGCCGCTATGATCGCCTCGGTTCCCGCAACCGTTGCCACATCGGCGACAACAGCGGCGGCGCTGACCCCGTATGTCTCGGCGATACGGGCGGCTTCCGCCTCGAGCCGTTCGCCGCCGCGCGCTGCCAGCACGAGGTTGGCGCCCTCAGCCGCCAGCCCCTCGGCGATCGCCAGCCCGATGCCGACCGATGCACCTGTTATGACGGCAGTTTTTCCCTTCAATCCGAGATCCATGTCTTCCTCCGCAAACGGCCGGAGATTCCGGCCTGATGGGCTGAGTGTTCCGCCAATGAATCCCGGCGTCAAGCGCCCCGAACACCTCTTGCGGCAGGCGCCGATCTGTCGCATGCCTGCATCAACACTTGGGAGGAGTTTTCATGCGACGTTATTCAGCCTGCATAGAGTGGCTGTTTGCCGAAGAAGGCGACAGCTTTCCCGATCGCATCCGCCACGCCCATGCGGCCGGGCTGACGGCGATCGAATTCTGGCGCTGGACCGACAAGGATCTGGACGCGATCGAGGCAGCGCTGAAGGAAACGGGCCTTGCCGTCACCAGCCTCGTCGCCGAACCGATGATCGCGCTGACCGACGCCGCCAACCGGCAGGCCTGGCTGAGAGGCCTGGCTGAATCCGTCGCTGTCGCGAAACGTCTTGGCGCGCCGGTGCTGATCGCCCAGGCGGGTGACGATCTCCCGGGCTTGACTCGCGAAGAACAGCGCCGGGCAGTCACCGAAACGCTGAGAGCCGGCGCCGATATCCTCAAAGGCAGCGGTGTCCGCCTCGGCGTCGAGCCGCTCAATACCCGCATCGACCATGTCGGCTACTTCCTCGATTCGACCCGAGAAGGCCTCGACATCATCGATGACGTCGCCCGCCCCGAGATCGGCATCGTCTACGACATCTACCATTCCGCAGTGATGGACGAACGTACCGAAGAGGTGCTGAACGGCCGCCTCGACCGTATCATCCACGTCCATGTCGCCGATCACCCAGGCCGCAACGAACCGGGTTCCGGCAGCATCGACCTTGCTCCTCGCCTCGGCTGGATCTTCGCCAACGGCTATGACGGCGCCGTCGGTTTGGAGTACCGGCCGACCAGGCCCGGTGTGGGCGCAGTCAAGGCCGCGATTGCTTCGCTCGGCGGTTAAGCTGAGCTGGCACCTTCGGCGAAGACTTCAAGCTCGGGATCGAAATCGACCTCGACGACATTGTTGAAGACGGCGGTGGCCAGCATGATGCCGGCGAAGGCGACGAGATCGACGAGCACTTTGGTCTCGTAGCGCTCTTTCAGCTTTGCCCAGAGTTCAGCGGGAACGGCGTTGGAATCGGCGACGATCGCCTTGCCGAAGGCGTCGAGCAGCGCCTCTTCGTCGGAAAGCTCCAGCGCGTCGGGATTGAAACCCTTGTTGATCAGCGCCCGGCGAAAGAAGGTGATGGCGATCTTCGATTGCGCCGCCTTCGAGATCGCATGCGAGAAGATCCAGATCGCCCGGTCGTTGATCGCGGGGTCGAGTTCGGCCCGTAGCGTGAACCATTCGGCATAGATGCGATGGGCGGCCGGCGAATGCAGCAGCGTGCGCTTCATGTTGGTCATCCGCCCGCGCAGCCTGATTTCCTCGTCATGCGCCGCACGAACCTCTTCCGAAGCGGTGTCGTAATCGATCTGCGGGAGGTGGCTCATCGGGTCCGTTCTTTCCTTTGTGCATAGAAGCTATCGGGGCGCCGAGATATTGGGCGACAGCCCAGCGGCAAATCCGCTTGGCCGCCGCCCGGCGCCGGCCTAGACTGACCAAATCGAAGCTGGAGGCAAGGCATGAGCGACGACCACGAGCAGCATCATGTCGACTGGCGGGAACATGGCGTCAAGGTCATTCCCGGCAATTCGCTCGATCCGAACACCGCGCAGACGCCGGGCATGAACCGCGCGACGGCGATCAACAATGCGCGCGTCGGCGCCGAGAAGATCTGGGCGGGAGCGGTGACGATCCATGCCAATGCCAAGACCGGGGCCCATCATCACGGCGAGCTCGAAAGCATCATCTACGTGGTCAAGGGCAGGGCCCGCATGCGCTGGGGCGAGCATCTGGAATATACTGCCGAGGCCGGCCCCGGCGACTTCATCTACGTTCCGCCCTTTGTGCCGCATCAGGAGATCAACGCCAGCCGCGACGAGACGCTGGAATGCGTGCTCGTCCGCTCAGGCCAGGAACCGGTCGTCGTCAATCTCGACATCGAGCCGGTCGAAAAGCCGGAAGACGTCGCGTGGATCGACCCAATCCACCGATAGGCAATTCACGTTCGAGCAAGCGGCTGACATCCTCAGCCGCCGAACGCTCTGCAAGGATCATCGCAGACCGCTTTAGGCGTGGACGGCGCCTGCGCCTTTCATAACAGGGTTCTCGATGATCCGGCCGGTATCGGCGGCATAGAGGTGGATCTGGTCGTAATCGATCGCGATGCCGATCGGATCGCCCGACTTCACCTTCACGGCCTCGGTCAGCGCCACCGCAAAGGGCAGCCCGTCGAAATCGGCGTGCACGACGCGGCTCGCGCCGAGCTCTTCGATGAAATCGGCCGTTGCGGTGAGGGCGCCGGGCGCATCCGGGGCCACCAGCCGGGCGGCTTCGGCGCGCATGCCGAGTACGACGCGTTTGCCTTTCAGCGGTGCAGCGCGTTCGCGCGGCAGTACGACCTTGCGGCTCTGATCGTAGACGAAGACGCCCTCGTCATTGATCGTGCCCTCGAGCAGGTTCATCGCCGGCGTGCCGACGAAGCCCGCGACGAAGCGCGAGACCGGATGATGATAGACCTCTTCCGGCGTGCCGACCTGCTCCACCCTGCCGCCGTTCATCACCACCAGCCGGTCGGCCAGCGTCATCGCTTCGGTCTGGTCATGCGTGACGAAGATCGAAGTGGCGCCGAGACGACGGTGCAAGCGGCGGATTTCGGCGCGCATGGCGATGCGCAGCTTGGCGTCGAGGTTCGACAGTGGTTCGTCGAAAAGAAACACCTTCGGTTCGCGGATCATCGCGCGGCCCATGGCGACGCGCTGGCGCTGACCGCCGGAAAGAGCGGCCGGCCGGCGTTCGAGGAAGGGTTCGAGGCTGAGCGCCTTGGCGACCTCGCCGATGCGCCGGCTCCGCTCCGCCTTCGAGACGCCGGCCACCTTCAATGCGTAGCCGATATTCTCGGCAACGCTCATATGCGGATAGAGCGCATAGTTCTGGAACACCATGGCGCAGCCGCGCTCGCGCGGTTCCAGCTGGTTGACGACGCGGCCGTCAATGGCGATTTCACCGCCAGTGATTTCCTCGAGGCCGGCGATCATGCGCAGCAGGGTGGACTTGCCGCAGCCGGACGGGCCGAGGATGACGATGAACTCGCCGGACTGGATGTCGAGATCGACGCCGTGAACGACGGGATTCTTGCCGTAGTTTTTCTTCACGCCACGAATGGAGATCGGTGCCAAGGGAATACTCCTTCACTTCTCGGTGGAGATAAGGCCGCGTACGAACCAGCGCTGCATCAAAATGACGAGGATCAATGGCGGCGACATGATGATCAGGGTTCCGGCCATGGCGACGTTCCAGTCGGGCAGACCGAATTCGGACGGGATGAGGGTCTTGAGCTGCGTCACGGCGATGCCGAATTTCGGATCGGTGGTGATCAGCAGCGGCCAGAGATACTGGTTCCATGCCCAGACGAACATGATGGTGAAGAGCGCGATCATGTTTGGCCGCGAAAGCGGCAGCAGAATATCCCAAAAGAACCGGACCGGGCCCGATCCGTCCATCTTCGAGGCCTCAGCAAGTTCGTCGGGAACCGTCAGGTAGAACTGCCGGTAAAGGAAGGTGCCGGTCGCGGTCGCGACCAGCGGCAGAACGAGACCGGGATAGGAATTCAGCAGGCCCCACTCGAGCTTGATCTGGAAGCCGGTGATCTGTGCAACGAGCCAGCTTATGCCGGTAAAGTCGAGGATCGTCTGGAAAGGCTGCAGCGCGTTGGCCGCAATCGAATAGGTCGGCACGATGCGGACTTCCAGCGGCAGCATCAGCGTGATGAAGATGATCCAGAAAATCACGTACCGGCCACGGAAGCGGAAGTAGACGATGGAGAAGGCTGCCATGGAAGACAGCATGACTTTGCCGGCGCCGACCGTTGCGGCGAAGATGATGCTGTGGAACAGCTTGTTGCCGAGATCGGCGCGAACCCAGGCCGTCTCAGCGTTTTCCCAGAAATGCGAGCCCGGAGTGAGCGGCAGCGGCACGCGATTGACCGTCTCCAGATCCAGCGTCGACGCGATGATGACGATGGCGAAAGGCAGAAGCGCGATCACCATGCCGAGCGCGAGAAGCGTATAGCAGATGAAGTTGAACATCGGCGTGCGTTCGATCATGTCCGCGACCTCACTTGTAGTGCACGCGCCGCTCGATGAAGCGGAACTGGAAGATGGTAAGAAGGACGACGAGCACCATCAGGATGATGGATTGCGCTGCGGCGCCCGAATAGTCGAGACCTCTGAAGCCGTCGAAATAGATCTTGTAGACCATGAGCTCGGTGGCGCGCGCCGGGCCGCCCTGCGTCATGACGTCGACGATACCGAAGGAATCCTGGAAACTCTCGGTGATGTTGATGACGAGCAGGAAGAACAGCGTCGGCGTCAGCAGGGGCAGCTGGATATCCCAGATCCGGCGCATCGGCCCCGAACCATCCATTGCGGCGGCCTCGATCAGCGAGCGCGGAATGCCTTGCAGCGCCGAGAGGAAGAAGATGAAGTTGTAGCCGATATATTTCCAGGAGAAGGCGACGATGACGGCGATCATCGCATCCTTGCCGTCGAGTGCGGGGTTCCAGAGGCCGGGCCAGACGTGGTTGATAACCGACAGAAGGCCGGCTTCCGGAGCCAGGATGAAGCGGAAGGCGAGGCCAAGAGCGGGAGCGGCAATTGCGTAAGGCCAGATGAAGACGGACCGGTAGACCTTGTGGCCGCGCAGTTCACGATCTGTCAAAAGCGCCAGGATGAGCGCCAGCCCCATGGCAATGGCCGTCGAGCTGAAGCCAAAGATCGTGCTGCGGGTGATCGAGTCCCAATAGATCGGATCGGTGAGCAGCTGTCTAAAATTGTCGAAACCGACCCAGGCATTGCCGCCGCCCCATGGCTGCTCGAGCGTGAACGCCCAATAGAGCGCCTGCGCACTCGGCCAATAGAAGAAGACGAAGATCAGCAACAGCATCGGAAATGCGAAGAGCAGTCCGATCGTCGTTGAGGAGAAAGTGACGCGCTTTTCCATGAGTGGTCGTTTTCGTCCTGGTTTGGTTTAAAGCATGTCGAGCAAAAGTGTGCAGCGGTTTTGCGGTAACGACATGCGTCGAAATAATGATCTAAAGCGCGAGCGGCGCGCTTTAGGCGCGGGCGGGGAGTTCGCATCCGCGGCCGACTAAAGAACTTACAAAGACGCACCCGGCGCGCGAAACGCGGGCCGGGTGCGGCTCATATCAAGCGATTAGGGGAGCTGAACGTTCTTGTAGGTCTGCTGGAAGCGACGCAGCAGCGTATTGCCGCGTTCGGCAGCCCCATCGAGCGAAGCCTGGACATCGGCATTGTTGACGAAGATTGCCTGCAGACCATTGGCGATTTCGGTGCGGACCTGCAGCAGGCCACCGAGGCGGATGCCGTGCGGAGCCGCGTCGCCAGCCGGGGAAGCGGTCAGGCTCTGAATGGCGAGTTCGCGGCCGGCATAAGGAGCCTTGTCGTAGAAGCCCTGCTTCTTCAGATATTCGAAGCCGGAGTTACGAACCGGGATGTAGCCGGTAACGGTCGACCAGGTAAGAGCTTCTTCCGGCTTTGCGATGAAGTTGAAGAAGGCAGCGGCAGCCTTGTATTCAGTGTCGGAATGACCCTTCAGAACCCAGAGCGAAGCGCCGCCGACATAAGAGCTGTGGCGGGTTGCGTCGCCGTAGGTCGGGAGCATGGCAACGCCCCAGTTCATGCCCTGCTTGGCGGTGCGGCCAACATTGCCGTGGTCGCCGACCGAGGTCAGGATGACCTGGCAATCGCCAGCGGCAAAAGCTTCGACGAAGGTCTGGCCGACAGCCTTGTTCTTGATGACGGCAAGCTTGTTGTCGTACCAGGACTTGAGGTCCTTGACGTAGCTGACGAGAAGCGGGTTCTTGTTGAACACCAGCTCGCCGTCGAGACCTTCAAAGCCGTTCTTCTTCGTGGCGATCGCTTCGCCGTTTACGGCTTCGAACTGCTCGATATACTGCCAGACTTCGTTGTTGGAGATGTCAAAGCCGAGCGGGCAAGCATAGCCTGCATCCTTCAGAGCCTTGAGGTCTTCGCCTGCTTCCTTCCAGGTTGCCGGAGCATGATCCTTGCCGATCTTGGCGAAGGCGTCCTTGTTCCAGTAGAGCAGAGCGGTCGAGGAGTTGAAGGGGAAGGAGTACATCTCGCCCTTCGAGGTCGCGTAGTAACCGGAGATACCGGAGAAATAGTCGTTCCAGTCGACCGTGTAGCCCATGTCGGCCATCAGCTTGTTGGCCGGGTAGTAGGCGCCGGAGAGCATGATGTCGAGCGTGCCGGCGTCGGAGACCTGGGCGATGGTCGGCTGCTTGCCGGCGCGGAAGGCAGCGATGGTGTTCTGCAGGGAAGCGTCGTAGCTGCCCTGGCTGGTGCAGACGACTTCGTAGTCGGCCTGCGACTGGTTGAAGCGATCGCACTGCTCCTGGACACGCTTTGCAATGTCACCGGAATTACCGAACCAGAAGTCAATCTTGGTCTTATCGGCGGCGGCAGCGGGACCAGCAAGAAACGCTGTAGCGAGAAGGGCGCCAACGGCGCCGAGAAGCTTGGCTTGCATGAGAACCTCGAACGTAAAAAGGGACGCGCACTTTCAGTGCACGCCCTATTAGCTGGTTCAAATTGCCGCGGCCAATGAATATTACATGACATGAAATGAGCGAACTCCAGTTGTCATAAAACCTTCATACAGTCGTTATTCGCCAACCTCGGGGAAATATTTAGAGAAATTTCGCCGATTGCTTCAGCATGTAGTCAATAAATTACACCTATATTCGAAACAATGGATTCTTAGGGGATATTTAATATTTATTTATATTACGACGGAGCGCCGTTATTCGCCTGCTCCGCCGCAACGAAACTTGCAAAACGCTGACATTTTTGCCGTTGCACTGGTGTGCAACCTCAGGATTTAGACCTCAGGATTGAAGGGAATCCTTCAGGATCGCCGCAAAACGGGGATCGAATGCACGGCTGATCGGTCCGGCGGCAGCACCAAGCGCCACCGACCAAGGATCGGCCATGCCGGGCTGCAGGCGCGGCAGCGTCCGGCCACGACGCTCGGCGATCGAGGGCAGCAACGGGCCGATTGCCGCAATCAACCTGTTCACCAACGCTTCCGGCGCGCTGCCGCAGAGGATCACCGTCTGCGGATCGAACAGCGTCTCAAGGAGATGGATGCTCCAGCGCAGATCCACTGCTGCCGCCTCGACCCAGGCGTGGATGCTTTGATCGCCCCTCAAGGCGAGATCGTTGATCCGTGCATAAAGGCCCGGATCGGCGGGATCGATCGACAGATGCTGGTAGAGCGAGGCGAGCGAAGCGCGATGTTCGAGCGGCGTCGATTTGCCGTCGGCAAACAACAGTGCCATACCGATCTCGCCGGCATTGCCGTTGGCGCCGCGGTAGAGCTCGCCGTTCAGAATGAGGCCGGCGCCGATGCCATAACCGACGAAGAGGCAGACGGCATGGTCGAGGCCATGGGCGGCTCCCACCATGCGCTCGGCGGTCGCCGCCGCCGCCGCGTCGTTTTGCAGGCCGACATCAAGCCCGGTGCCGGCAGTCAGCGTTTCCAACAACGGAAATTTCTGCCAGGTCTCCATCATCCACGGATCGTCGCCGCTGCCGGCGACCCCGAAGGGCCCTGGCATGGCGGCGCCGAGACCGACCAGCCGCTTTTCCGACTGCTGGACGATCCCGGCAAGTTTTGACCGCACGCTGGCGACGAGATCGAGGATGACCTTCGTCCCGTTCGACGGACCGCCTGGTGGGAGGCCGGCCTCATCACGCACGAGAACGCTGCCGACAAGATCGACGGCGACCGCCCGCGTCACATGCCGGTCGATCTGCAGGCCGATCGCAAAGGCGCCCTCGGGCACCAGGCCGTAGGGTGTCGACGGCTGGCCCCTGCCCCTTCTCACCGCCTCCTGCGAACTGACCAGACCGTCGCGCTCGAGTTCCTCGATGATATTCGACACCGTCTGTTTGGTCAGCCGCGTCGCCCGCGCCAGATCAGCGCGTGAAAGCGCACCGTTGATCCTCAGGGCATCGATCATCACGCGCCGATTATGCGCGCTGGTGCCTTCGTGATTGGTGCCGCTCTTGGCCCGGATCGGGCGGCTGTCATTCATGTGCAATTCCCTCTTGACTCCAATAGAATGTTGAAGAAGTAATAAGTCAAGACACTTGACTTAATAAGGAACCGGAGAGTTCCAGGGAACGCAGGAGCCCGCAAGGCGCTCCGACGACGCTCCGAGACGACGAACAGGCACGTTTTCGCGCGTGCCTTCTCGAACACCGATGGCGGAGGACCGCCCTCGGCAATGCGTAAATGTCAAAAACTGGAGGCTGCAATGCTGAAATCCTTTAACAAGACGCTTCTGGGTGCGGCCTTGATCGGCGCATCCCTTGCGCCGCACGCTTTCGCCGAAACCACGCTGAACGCGCTTTTCATGGCGCAGGCCGCCTATAGCGAGGCCGATGTGCGCGCCATGACCGACGCCTTCGCCAAGGCGAACCCCGACATCAAGGTCAATCTCGAATTCGTTCCCTATGAAGGCCTGCACGACAAGACGGTGCTGGCGCAAGGTTCCGGCGGCGGCTACGACGTCGTCCTCTTCGACGTCATCTGGCCGGCCGAATACGCCACCAACAAGGTGCTGGTCGACGTCTCCTCGCGCGTCACCGACGAGATGAAGAAAGGCGTGCTGCCGGGCGCCTGGACCACAGTGCAATATGATAGCAAATATTACGGCATGCCGTGGATCCTCGACACCAAATACCTGTTCTACAACAAGGAAATCCTCGAAAAGGCCGGCATCAAGACCCCGCCCAAGACCTGGGACGAACTGACCGAACAGGCAAAGACGATCAAGGACAAGGGCCTGCTCGCCACGCCGATCGCCTGGAGCTGGTCGCAAGCCGAAGCCGCGATCTGCGACTACACCACGCTCGTCAGCGCCTTTGGCGGCGATTTCCTGAAGGACGGCAAGCCGGCCTTCCAGACCGGCGGCGGCCTCGATGCGTTGAAATACATGGTCTCCAGCTATTCCTCGGGCCTCACCAATCCGAATTCCAAGGAATTCCTGGAAGAAGACGTCCGCAAGGTCTTCGAAAACGGCGATGCCGCCTTCGCGCTGAACTGGACCTACATGTACAACATGGCCAACGATCCGAAAGACAGCAAGGTCGCAGGCAAGGTCGGCGTCGTGCCGGCGCCGGGTGTTGCCGGCAAGAGCGAGGCTTCGGCCGTCAACGGCTCGATGGGCCTCGGCATCACCTCGGCCAGCAAGCATCCGGATGAGGCCTGGAAATACATCACCTTCATGACGTCGCAGGCGACGCAGAATGCCTATGCCAAGCTGAGCCTGCCGATCTGGGCGTCCTCCTATGAGGACCCGGCGGTCACCAAGGGCCAGGAAGAGCTGATCTCCGCCGCCAAGATCGGCCTTGCGGCCATGTATCCGCGTCCGACGACGCCGAAATATCAGGAGCTCTCGACCGCGCTGCAGCAGGCGATCCAGGAATCGCTGCTCGGCCAGTCCTCTCCCGAGGATGCGCTGAAGTCAGCCGCCGACAATAGCGGCCTCTGAGCAAAGCACGAAACCCCGGGCGGCGCCCACCGTCGCCCGGTTCGATCTCGATAACCTGTGAATGAAGAAGGGTCGCCTTGATGTCGGGCACTTGGCTGACAACCCGCGCGTGGCTTTTGATGCTGCCGCTTCTCGTGGTCATGATATCAGTCATCGGCTGGCCTCTGATCGATACCGTCGGCCTCTCCTTCACCGACGCCAAGCTCGTCGGCACGGAAGGAAACTTCGTCGGCATCGACAATTACGCGAAGATGATCTCAGGCTCGAATTTCCAGCGCACCCTGATCACCACCGCATGGTTCGCGATCGTCTCGGTCGCCGCCGAAATGGTGATCGGCGTTCTGGCAGCTCTGCTGCTGAACCAGCAGTTTCGCGGCCGCACCGCGCTTCGCGCCCTGATGATCCTGCCCTGGGCACTGCCGACCGTCGTCAACGCCACGCTCTGGCGGTTGATCTACAATCCGGAATACGGCGCACTGAACGCCGCGCTGACCCAACTCGGCCTGCTGGAGGCCTACCGCTCCTGGCTCGGAGAACCGGGCACGGCGCTGGCGGCCCTCATCGTCGCCGACTGCTGGAAGAATTTTCCGCTGGTGGCGCTGATCGCACTGGCCGCACTCCAGGCCGTGCCGCGCGACATCACCGCCGCCTCGCTGGTCGACGGCGCCGGCGCTTTCGCCCGCTTCCGCTTCGTCATCCTGCCCTATCTCGTCGGCCCGCTGATGGTGGCCCTGGTGCTGCGCACGATCGAAGCCTTCAAGGTCTTCGATATCATCTGGGTCATGACCCGCGGTGGCCCGGCCAACAGCACGCGCACGCTGTCGATCCTGGTCTACCAGGAAGCCTTCTCCTTCCAGCGGGCAGGCTCGGGGGCATCACTGGCATTGATCGTCACGCTGCTGGTGACGCTGCTTGCTGCCGGCTACGCCGCTCTGGTGCGCAAGACCGCCGGGAGTGCGGCCTGATGGAACGCCAGAGCCCACTCTTTTCTGTTTTCATTCATCTCTGCGCGCTGCTGCTTGCCGCCGTCATCCTGGCGCCGATCCTGTGGCTGTTCATCATGAGCATCTCGCCGGCCGCCGACCTTGCCGCAAAGCCGCTGCGCTGGTGGCCGCAGACGGTGGATTTCTCTCGTTACGGCGTACTGCTTTCGACGATCGAAAACAGCGCCGGCGCCGCCTTCACCTCGTCGCTGCGCAACAGCATCGAAGTGGCGGGCATGGCGACGATCGCCGCCATCGCGCTCGCCATTCCGGCCGGCTGGGCTGTGTCGCGCACACCTTCGGTCGGCTGGTCGCTGTCGATGGTGATCGCCACCTACATGTTGCCGCCGGTCGCGCTCGCCGTGCCGCTCTATATGGGCCTCTCCCATCTCGGCATGCTGAACAACGTCTTCGGCCTCGCCCTCGTCTATCTGACAATTCTCGCGCCCTTTACCACCTGGCTGATGAAATCGGGTTTCGATTCCATCCCGCGCGAGATCGAATCTGCCGCGATGATCGACGGCGCCGGCCTGTTCCAGACGCTGCGGATCATCACGCTGCCGCTCGCCGCCCCCGTGATGGCCACGTCAAGCCTCTTTGCCTTCCTGCTTGCCTGGGATGAATTCTTCTATGCGCTGCTCTTCACCTCGGACCAGCGCGCCAAAACGCTGACCGTCGCCATCGCCGATCTCGCCGGCGGCCGCGTTTCCGATTATGGACTGATCGCGACGGCAGGCGTGCTCGCCGCCCTGCCCCCGGTGCTGATCGGCCTCGTCATGCAACGCGCCCTGATTTCGGGGCTCACCAGCGGCGGCGTCAAGGGATGAACATGACAGCAGAAAGAACCCGGCCGGCCGGGCTTGCCGCGATCGATCGCGAAATGGCCCGCCAACATGCCGATGCGATCGCTTCCTATGAAGCGGCCCAGCCGATGGCGGCGAAGGCCGCCACCTCGCTGAAGAAGACCGGCAGGCTGCTGCTCATCGGCATGGGCGGTTCGCATGCCGTCAACCGCGCCGTCGAGCCGCTCTATCGTGCATGCGGCATCGATGCCCTCGCCTTGCCGCTGTCCGAGCAGCTCGGCCAGCCGTTGCCGATCGCTGGCAGGACGATCTTCGTCACCTCGCAATCCGGCGAAAGCGCCGAGGTTCTGCGATGGTTTAACGAAACCGGCGGCACCGAGGAGACCTTCGGCCTGACGCTCGAAGGCAACTCCTTCCTCGCAAGAACCGCCCCGTCACTCATTGGCGCCGGCGGCACCGAGCTTGCCTTCGCCGCGACCCGGAGCCTGACGGTGACCTTCGCCCTGCATCTGGCAATCCTCGCCGCCCTCGGCGAAGATCCAAATGCCGCGATTGCCGCCCTCAAGGCGCCGGAAGACCATGACATCACCGCCGCGCTCACCGCGCTCGAAAATGTCGCGACCATCGTCACGTCAGGCCGCCGGCTGCAGGGTATCGCCGAGGCGCTGGCGCTCGGATTGACGGAACTGTCGCGCCGTCCCTGCTTCTCGCTCGAAGGCGGCCAACTGCGCCACGGACCGATGGAGATGCTGGGGCCGGAGATTGGCGTCGTGCTGTTCCGCGGCTTCGACGAGACGGCCGGCCTGGTGACTGCAATGGCGACATCCGCTGTCGAGACCGGCGCCCCAGTCATCCTTTTCGACGCCTCGGGCGAAGCGTCGGTCGCCGGCGCGGTGACGATCCGCTTTGCCCCTGCAACCGGTCTTGCTGCGATCTTCGCCATGCTGCCGGTCGCCCAGCGGCTGATGATCGCCTTTGCCGACGCCCGCGTGGAGAATGCCGGAACGCCGGTCCGCTCCACCAAGATCACCCGGAGCGAATGAATGCGGCCGCTTGCAGTCATCGGCAACGTCAACATCGACCTAATCCTTGGACCGGCCGCCCCCTGGCCAAAGGCCGGGACGGAAATCATCGTCGATCATGACGAGTTACGGGTCGGCGGAGCCGCCGGCAACAGCGCGCTCGCCTGGCAAGCGCTTGGTGTCGAATTCGAGATCGCCGCCAATATCGGCAGTGACCAGTTCGGCCGCTGGCTGAGCGAAGCCTTCGGCCACCGTTCCGACAAGTGGCCGGTACGTCCTGAGAAAACGACGCTCTCCGTCGGCATCACCCATCCGGACGGCGAGCGCACCTTCTTCACGACAAAAGGCCACCTGCCGGGCTTCAGCTTGGCAGATGTCTTCGCGGTCATCGACGGCGCTAGGCTGCAGGGCGGCTACGCCCTTCTCTGCGGCTCGTTCCTGACCGATGACCTGACAGCGGATTATGACGCGTTCTTCGACTGGGCCGACAGCCATGGCATCACCGTCGCGCTCGATACCGGCTGGCCGCTCGACGGCTGGACAGACGAGAATTGCGCAGCGACACGCGCATGGCTCTCTCGCAGCGGTATCGCGCTTCTGAACGAGGTCGAATCGACGACACTTGCCGACATTGCCGATCCGGTCGAGGCGGCCCGTCACATCAGGTCGCATATGCCGGAGGGTGCGATCATCGTCGTCAAGCGCGGCCCGGACGGCGCTCTCGCGATCGGGCCGGACGGCCTGCTGGTTTCGGTGGCTGCACCCGTTGTCGAGGTCGTCGATACGATCGGCGCCGGCGATGTCTTCAACGCCGCCTTTCTCGCCGCGCTCGCAAGCGATGAGCCGCTGATTTCTTGCCTGCAGGCGGGAACCGCAGTCGCCTCGCGCGCCATATCCACCCTTCCCCGCAACTATGGCGGCCCGTCATCTCCCGAGGAGCCTGTGCGATGAGCGCGCTCGAAATTCAGAACATCCGCAAGACCTATGGCGATGTCGACACGCTGAAAGGTATCGACATCTCGTTGGAAAGCGGCGAGTTCCTGGTGCTGCTCGGCTCCTCCGGCTGCGGCAAGTCCACCCTGCTGAACATCATCGCCGGCCTTGCCGAGGCAACGAGCGGCGATGTCAGGATCGGCGGCCGCTCGGTGCTCAGCGTGCATCCGAAGGACCGCGATATCGCCATGGTCTTTCAATCCTACGCGCTCTATCCCAATCTGACGGTGCACCGGAACATCGGCTTCGGCCTGGAAATGCGCAAGGTGCCGGCGCCGGAGCGCGACAATGCCGTGCGCGATGCCGCAAGGCTCCTGCAGATCGAAAACCTCCTCGACCGCAAGCCGAGCCAGCTTTCCGGCGGCCAGCGCCAGCGCGTCGCGATCGGCCGTGCGCTGGTGCGCAAGCCTGAGGTATTCCTCTTCGACGAGCCGCTCTCCAACCTTGACGCCAAGCTGCGCATGGAGATGCGCACCGAGATCAAGCGGCTGCATCAGATGCTGAAGACCACGGTCGTCTATGTCACCCATGACCAGATCGAGGCAATGACGCTTGCAAGCCGCATCGCCGTCATGCGCGACGGCCGCATCGAGCAGCTGGGCACGCCGGAGGAGATCTACAACCATCCGGCAACGCTCTATGTCGCGACCTTCGTCGGCGCGCCGCCGATGAACCTGCTGAAGGCAACGGTGCGTGACGGCCGCCTGGCGCTTTCAGGCTCCGATGCCAGCCTGCCCCTGCCCGCCCGCTTCCGCGAGACGGCCGGCAATGGCCGCGAACTTATCCTCGGCATTCGTCCCGAGGCGCTTCGCACAGACGGCGCCGGCCCATCGATCGAGGCAATCCTTGAGGTGGCAGAACTGACCGGCCCGGAACTCGTCGTCACCGCCCTTGCCGGAAATCAGCGCCTGATGGCCTGCCTGCCGCCACGCACGCCAATCCGCGACAACGAAAAGCTCACCCTCTTTTTCGACGAGGAAGCAATGCATCTCTTCGACCCGCAAACCGGCCTCAGCTGCGGCCGTTAGCGACGGAACGGCTATCCCCGGCTTTTCAATTTGCCGCGTCGGTGGGCTTGCGCTGGTAGACGTGAATATAGTCGACAAGCAGAATGGAAGGATTCGGCGTTTCATCGATCGGCCAACCCGAGCCGAGTGCCAGGTTCACCAGCGGATAGAACGGCATGTGGAACTCCTTCGGCGTGTCGAAGCTCCAGATGAACTGACGGTCGAGATAAAAGCTCGTCTTGTCAGCTTGGATATCGACGCCGTAGGTGTGATATTCGCTGTTCAGAATTCCGTCCTGGACGGTTTGCCAATGGCCACCGGTGCTGTTCTGGCCGCCCTGGCTCTGACGCCAGATATGGAAGCCCATGCTGAATTCGTAGGGCGCGCGCCCATAATATTCCAGCACGTCGATCTCGGAGGTGTATTTCGACCGGTCGAGCCCGATGAGCCAGAAGGCTGGCCAGACGCCCTTACCCGGCGGCAGCTTCATCCGGGCTTCGAAATAACCGAATTGCTGCGAGAATCCTTCGCCTTTCGGGTTCACCGACGACAACAGGCCCGAGCGCCAGGTTCCATCGGCCTCCTTGCGCGCTTCGATCTTCAGAATTCCCTGATCGGTGGTAAACGGAAAGCCGGGGGCTGGATCAGTGAAACGGGCGTCACCGAAATCGCCGTTCCAGGGCGTATGGGCGATCCAGCGGGAGCTTCTCTCTCCCCAGGCCGAGACGTCGAGACTGTCGAAACTCTCCTCGAACGTTAGCTGATACGCATTGATATTGAGTGGTTGCTGAGCCACGCTGGGCTGGCCGGGCAACGCCCCCAGACCGAGAACGATGAGCAAACCCAGAGCCTTAGAAGATATCCCGTAACGCATTCTGCTCCTCCGAAAACGCCAAACCAATCGTTGGACTACACTTGTCTCGATCAAAAGGTGAGAACCCCGTTTCGTCGCGGCATGAGCCTTTGGACGACAATGGTCTCGATGCCGTCGGGCCTTCCCAGAATCTGCCAGAGCAGCAATGCGAAGGCCCAGAAAATCGCTACTGCCGCTGCGCCGCAAAGCGCCAGGCTGACGATAAGGTTGAGGCCGGCAGGCATGGCGGAGAGCATCGGCTCGATCCACAGCAGGAAAGCGATCATCGGCAAGCTTGCCGCCAGAGGCCGTAAAAAGGCGTGCAACTGAGCGGCAAACGTCGCGCCGATCAGCCGTCGCGTGATGATGAGCGATGCGGCATAGGCGACAAGCACCGCCACGATCCGCGCGCCCAGTGCTCCTGCCACCTGAAAATAGGCAATGCCCAGGATGGTGACCGGAACCCTGACAGCGAACTCGGCAAACATCCGGAGAGCGAGATAGCGGGTTTTGTTCAGGACCATAGCCAATGGCGGCATCATGTTCGTGGGAAGACCGAGCAAACTGACGATGCACAGCCATTGCAGAATCGGCGCCGCAGATGCCCATTTCTCGCCGACGATGATCCGCACGGCCGGCTCGGCAAGCAGGGCGAGCGCGATGAGGATGGGCGCTGCCACGAAGGTGATCGCGTTCGTCGCCTTCAGATAGGCAGCGATCAGATTACGACGGTCATCGACGGTCGAAAATGCCGCCATCAGCGGACGCAACAATGGCCCGACGAAGGTCTGGTATGGAATACCGGCGATATTGTCGGCGACGCTGAAGGCGCCGAACGTCGACAAGCCGGTAAAGCGCGGCAAAAGCAGCCGGTCCAGTTGCCAGTTGATCGAACTCAGCACCTGCGAGACGGTGTTCCAGCTGATCATGTCCTGAAAGTGCTTCCACTCGGAAAGGCTGAACCTCGGTCGCATCGGCGCAAAGACATAGGAGGTGATCGCCGCAGCGGTCGGGCCTGCAACCGCGCCGATCGCCAGTCCCCAATAGCTGCCGGTCGCGAACGCCACCCCGACACCGAATAGCAGTGTCGACCCCTTGGTGATGAGATCGAGTGCGAACTCGCGTTTGAAATCGAACCGCTGCATGAAGAGAACCATGCGCGGGCTGATCACACTGCGCATGGCAGGCGCGATGGAGAGCACGGCGACAAGAGAGAAAAGCCGGGAATCGTCATAGATCAAAGCCATCGGCCAGGAGATGATCATCATCAGCGTGCTGATGGCCACGCCTCGAAGCAGGCTGAGGGTAAGGGCCGTGGCAAACATATCGTCCGAAGGCGACGGCTGGCGCATCAGGGCCTGCGTCAGCGGCAGGTCCAGGATTGTCTCGACGATGACCAGAACCGAGGTCGCGATGGCGACCAGGCCGAAATCCGCTGGGCTCAAAAGCCTTGCGAGGATCAGGAGGCTGACGAAATCGAGCAGTCGCGCCAGGAATTTTCCGCTGATGGTCCAGATACCCGCCGTCGCCGTCCTCTGAGATACGCTTGACATGATCTATCTTCTATTCCTCGTCGGCGGATTGAGGCGGTTTCGGTCGCAGCGGCAAGACAGGCAGCTCCGGCCTTCCCATCAGCCCGGCCGTCTTCTGAAGACGTCGGCGGATCGGTCGCCATGGGTGGACAGTTGTTGCTCGATGAGACCGGACAGACGGTCGCGGAACACGGCGGAAGAAAATTTCAGCGAGTGCGCACGGATTGCATGCGGATCGATATCGTCCTCCACCTCTTCGAACGCCGCCATCGTTTCCAACAGAGCTTCCGTGGTCTGCTGCCCGAAGCGAAACCCGACCTGCGGCGAGGAAACGGTTTCTCTGGCGCCGCCGGCGTCGAAAGCCAGGACCGGCCGCCCTGACGCCATGGCTTCCACCGGCAGGATGCCGAAATCCTCCGTGCCCGGAAACAACAGGGCGCGGCATCGCGACAGGTGGTCGCGCAGAACGTTGAAGGGCTGATGGCCGAGAAACTCAACGGTCGGTCCGGCGATCGACTTCAGATAAGCCAATTGCTCTCCCTCGCCGATCACGACCAGCTTCCGCCCGGCCTCGGTGCAGGCGCGAACGGCAATATCCGGCCGCTTGTAAGTGGTCAGCTGTCCCGCATAGAGATAGAATTCGCCTTTTCCCTTCCCCACCGCAAAATCGTCAGTCGCAACGGGCGGATGGATAACGATGGATTCCCGATCGTAGAAGCGGCGGATGCGGCTTGCGACATAATCGGAATTGGCGACGAACACATCGACCCGCGAGGACGTCGTCACGTCCCAGGCGCGCAGCATGGGCGCAGTGATCGACATCAAGGCGCGACCCACCCAGGGCAGGCCATGACGGTAGACATGGAACTGATCCCAGATGTAGCGCATCGGCGAGTGGCAGTAGCAGACATGCAGCGCGTCGGCGCGCGTGATGATGCCCTTGGCGGGTCCGGATTCGCTCGACAGCACGAGATCGTACTCCTGCAGATCGAACTGCTCGAGCGCGAAGGGCATCAGCGGTAGCATCTTGGTATAATGCCGTTGCGCACCGGGGATCTTCTGCAGGAAGGACGTGCGGATGTTCCGCGTCTTCAGAAAATCGCTGATGCGATCCCGGTTGCAGACGAGGGTGAAGATGTCGGCCTGCGGAAACATGCGGCACAGCTCTTCGACGACTTTCTCGCCGCCGCGCATCGAGACCAGCCAATAATGCACGATGGCGACACGAAGCTGCTTGGTATCGCTCGCGCCTCCGGCCTCCGTGACACGTCTTTTCGCCATCACCGGCGCATCGCCGAGAAATGCTCTCGCGTCGGGAAGAGAGGTAGTTGCTTTAAGAGTCAACTCAATACTCCTTGTATCGCCACACCGTCTGTCAGCTCGGGAACCGCATTCGTCGAAATCAGGCTTTGGTATTCGGCAAGAAGCGCGTCGCGCCATTCCTCGTGTGTCGAGGCGAGATCCGGCGACAGCCGGAAAGCCCGCTCGCTCATGGCGCGGATCTCATGCCCCGGCATTTGGCTAAATCTCGTCAAAGTATCGGCAAAGGCGCTTTCGTCAGCCGTATCGCAGGCAAGCGCCATGCCGGCTCTTTGCATTTCTTCGGCGAGAAAGGCGCTACGCGACATGATGACGGGCAGACCGCTCCTGGCCGCTTCGATAGCGACGAGGCCGAAAGGCTCGGGATAGCGCGACGGCATCAACAGGGCGCGCGCCTTGCGGATGGTCGGGCCGATCTCCGCATGCGACTGCCAGCCCACGGCCCTGACGTGATCTCCCGAAGCTGCGACCAGCGGCATCAGCGGCCCGTCCCCGATCACGCAGAGCTTGACGCCGGCTTTGCGCGTGGCGGCCACGGCGTCCTCAATGCCCTTCTCCTCATCCAACCGCCCGATGAAGACGAACTCCTCATTGGCCTCCGCCTCGATGCGTTTGATGGATAGCGGAGCGACGGGATTGCGGATCGTCGTCAGCCGTTCGGGCCGATATCCGGCGCCGACGAGAAAGCCGGCCATCTTCTCGTGCAGCAGGATGATCCGGCCGAAATCGGCCTGATCCTTCAGCAGCCGGAGGATATTGGAGCCACGGGCAACCCGCCACAATTTGTGCGAATAACTTCTCTTGTCGCAGGCCGTCGCAATGCAGCTTCCGCCGAGCGGGCGTCGAAGGCAGATTTCCTGCGCCTGATAGTCGAAGAAGGCGCCGTTGGGGCAGGCCGTGAAGAAATCATGCGCGTGAACCACGCATCGTCTGGCGACCGGTACCAGCGCCTTGAAAATCGCGGGAGACAGGATCTGGTGCCAGCCATGGACATGGTAGACGGTATTGGCAGTGTCCTTTGCAGCAATCCAGTTCGCGACCATACGAACGGCGGCGCCATTGTGAATGCCGGTCACGAAAGCCTTCGCACGCTCGGCGCTGAGCAGGTCGCGGCTGTTCAGCCCGACCATTGAGATTCCGAGGGCGACAAGCTCCGCATTGGCGGCGTCATCCCCGCAAATATAGGTCACGGGGATGTCGAGCCCCCGAAAAAGCTTGGCGGACAGCACCGCCAGCGCCGTCGCACCGCCTCTGGCCACCGAATAGTCGTCGATGATGACCACGCGATCGATCTTTGTCGTGCCGGGGCCGGGAAAGCGGCCCACGCTTGTGGCAGATCGGAGAACCCCGAGAAGCGATGGGCGCATCACTTCACCGAAACCGCGCCGTTGGCACAGGCCTCCAACGCCTTGCGGTTGAGAATGCGGATCTTGCCCTGCCCCCCGTCGATGATCTTGCTTTCCCGCAGGCGCCGCAGGCATTGATTGACCTTCTCGCGAGACGCCGGCAGCGTTGCGGCCAGGTCATTTTGCGAGATGATCAGTTCGTCCCCGCTGTTTGCCGCATCTTTTCCGTAAACAGCGGAGAGCCGCAGCAGCGTGCTGGCCAGCCTCGATTGCAGGCTCGACGCCGCATTTGCAATGATCCGGAGTTCGAGCTCTGAAATACGCGCCAGCGCCCTGGAGAAGACCTTTTCGCGAAAGCAGGGATCGCTGGCGTACATGTCGCGCAGCAGCCGGCCTTCGAAGAAATGCAGTTCGCAGTTGGAACCGGCTCGGTATTCGAGACTCAACGTCTGCCTGCGCAGAACCTCGAGCTCGCCGATGAGGCCGGATTTCGGAATGATCTCGACGATGAATTCCCTGCCGTCGGGCAGCATCGTGCTGGCGCTGACCACCCCCGAATGCACACGAGCGAAGGTATCGACGAGGACGCCGGCCCCGGCGATGACCTCGCCGCGCCGGAAACGCCGGACGCTCGACCGGCAGGAAAGAAATTCGTCGTCGATGACGATGCGGCTGTTGAGATGAATGCTGCCGTTAGCCGATATCGCCGTCTTGCCGATGCCGGCCCTGCGAGCTGATGCGTGTGTCGCCCCATCCATGAGCATAACTCCGAGTACTCGAATAACCATAGGAAATGCTGCACTGCATCATCTATATTGTCTTAATATGGGTGTCAAATAACATCCCAGAGAGATAGCGTAAAGATCAAGTCTACATTTAGTTGAAAACAAAAATACATCAGCAATCGAAATCAAAATCTCGACGGAACCGAAGATAGATTGTACGATTGAAGACAGGTGCTTATTAAAAAGTCTTCATGAGTTAAAAATAAGCAATAATAGATATGTGGATATCAAAAATATAAATGAATACCTGCGTATTATCACCTCGAAGTAGGTTAGATTGGCATTTGCAATGAAAAGAGGCCATCGAGGACTAGTCGGAATTCTCGAATGCCGTTTAGTAGCATAAAGAATTTATTAAGGATTATGACCTTGGTAACAGACAACAAGAGTGCGGCGCAGCAAACTTTGAATGGTTCTTAATCGGAATATTTTGGAGACCACTGATGACATGGGAAGCACATAGTTTCGAGGCCTGGTCGCGTGTCGGACGGTCCGCGAAAGGCGGCGATCTCCATTCGTCCCGGCCTCGTGCGGCAGGCAGATCGTCGAAGCGCGCGATAGACCTTCTCATCGCGATCATTGCACTGATCCTGCTTTCCCCGCTTCTGTTGATCGTCGCGGTGATCGTGAAGATAAGCGACCGCGGCCCGGTCTTCTATTCCCATACGCGCATCGGCGTCGGCGGAGCACCGTTCGGATGCCTCAAGTTTCGCACGATGAAGACCGATGCGAGTGCTCAGCTTGCCGAATTGCTGCAAAACAACCCGCTTGCGCGAAGCGAATGGGAAGCGACACGCAAGCTGAAGGACGATCCGAGGATCACGGCAGTCGGCGAGATTCTGCGGCGGTCGAGCATCGACGAGCTTCCCCAACTGATCAATATCGTGCGTGGCGAAATGAGCCTTGTCGGCCCCCGGCCGATCACCGCCGAGGAATTGCCGCGCTACGGCGAGCATGTATGGGCCTACATGGCGGTGCGCCCGGGCCTGACCGGTCACTGGCAGACCAGCGGGCGCAACGATGTCAGTTACGAGTACCGGGTTTCCCTCGACGTTCACTATCTCGACAACTGGTCGCTCGGCCGGGACTTCGTCATCATTGCCAAGACCATTCCCGCTCTGTTTTCGCAACGTGGCTCGTACTGAGCATGCAAGGGGAGAGCTGCCGAGCATGCCCGAAATCGGAAGATATGCTACTCCCTCCGTCCCCTCCAAGCTGCCACTACCTGGTTACTACGTGATCTCGCCATTTTGGATTAGGACGATATGACCTCCAGCACGATCTTCAGCGGCGTTTCGCCGATACCTCTGGCTGCCGCAGCTCCCGGCGGGAACTCCCCGCTGACCTTGCGGGATATGCTTTTCTTTCTCAGAATGCGCTGGCTGTGGGTTCTGGCGACAACTTTTGCCTTCCTCGCAATGGCCGGGACCTACGTGCTGACCGCCGAGCCGACTTTCGTTGCCAGCACGCAACTTGTGATTGTCCCACAGGTGAGCGGCTCTGAAGCACAGAGGGCTTTCGCGGAAGACGCGTTCATAGAGGGACAGCTGGAGATTGCCAGATCCAGCGATGTCGTCGGCGGAACGGTGAGGGCACTTGGTCTCGATACCGATCCTGACTTTGTCGATCAGACGCCTTCGCTGCAGGATAGGGCAAAGAACTGGTTGATGGGGATTTCTTCTGAACCGGATACGGAATCGCAGGAAGCGGCAGGCACAGGGCCGCGTGAAGCACAACCGCACGCGGAGGACGAGCGGATCCAGGATCGGGCGATCGCCACGCTGCTGAACATGATAGGAATACGCCGGGTCGGGAGTTCGACGATCATCGAGATCTCGGCGGCTGCGTCGACCCCTCAGAGGGCCGTCGCCATCGCCGATATGCTCGCCAGGCAATATATCCAGAAGAATATCGCCATGAAGGCCAATGCTTCCCGGCAATATAGCGAATGGCTGGAAAGATTCGTAAGCGAGCAGCAGCGTGGACTGGCCGAGGCTGCCAGCGCCCTGGCCAGCTTCACGAGCAACCCGCGCGATCAGTTCAAGCTTGCGGAGCTGCAGAGCGCAACGGATGCCCGCCGCAGCCTCTATGAAAATACCTTGAACCAGCTGACGGAAGCTCGGCAGCGCATCACCTACCCGGTGTCCGATGCCACGATCGTCTCGCGGGCCACGCTGCCTCTCTCGAAAGCCAGACCGCGCAGCACGCTCATCATCGCCTTTGCGGCGGCGGTCGGTCTTGGCGTCGGCTTGGCACTCGCCATGATAAGGCACGTCGGCGATCGCCGGATCATCCGCCCTCATCAGATCGCTGAAGCCAGTGGGCTGCCCTTTGTCACTTTGCTGGCGACATCGAGGAAGACCCATCTCCCTGCGCGTTTCCTCCCCGCCGGTACCGGCAGCAGCAGCACAGCCGCCTATCCTGTTATTCCGGGCATGGCGGAACTGAGCGCGACGGTCGTCGGTCTTCGACGCAAACGCCGGGTCGTCATTGGAATCGTCGCCGTCGATCCGGGCAGCGGAGCCTCGACCATAGCATGTGAACTTGCAGTACTGTCGTCGATATCAGGGGCTCACACGCTGCTGATCGATGCGGCTGCGCAGAAGTCGTCACTCAGCAAATCGATCGCGCCCCATAGTTCCACAGGCCTCGTCGATGTTCTCGACAATGGCGAACTGATCCAGACGGCGGCATTGCCCCTCACTTCGACACTGAAATTCCTCCCCCTCGGCAAGGTCGAAGCAGTGACGCCGGCCATTCGCCTGAGTTCCCGCCGCACGCAGTTGAGCTTCGCCGACCTGAAAAAGGAGTTCGACGCCATATTCATCGACATTTCCGCATTCTCTGCTTCGCCGGATGCCAATGCGATCGCGCCGGAGCTGGACGGTGTCCTCGTCGTCACCTCGCACGGACGCACCTCGATCGACGACACCCTGCGCGTCATCGACACCCTGCGCAATGTCGGCGCGGAGATCCTCGGCGCAGTCATCAACCATGCACCGGAAAGAATGCACTCATGACCTCGCCTTCGGCAGAAGCAACCAGGCAGGACGGCCGGATCGGGCCGGCGCCTGTTCCTTGCCGCGCTGAAGCCATGGCTGAGCGCGCGAACCGCCCGTTGCGAATGGCCGTGGGGATCGCCTCGGCAGGCCGCCCCTCGATACTGCGGGAGACGATCGATTATCTCACCACCCTGCCGGACCAGCCCGAGCGGCTGATCGTCTGCGTGCCCACGATCGACGACGCCGCCGGGCTCGCCGAGCGCCTCGATGTTGAAGTCATCGTCGGCAGCCGCGGCCTGACCTCTCAGCGCAACAGGATCATCCAGGCGGCGGCCGCCGATACGGATGTTCTGATCTTCCTGGATGACGACTTCATTCCCGCCGCGACCTTCCTGTCGCGGATGGCGGCTGTCTTTGCGGCAAACCCCGACGTGGCAATCGCCACCGGTGAAGTTCTGGCCGATGGCATCCTCGACGGCGGCCTCAGCATGTCAAACGCCCTGCTGGTTCTTGAAACTGCGGCCGAAGGAGCCGAGCAGGTGACGGAAGTCTATAACGCCTACGGATGCAACATGGCGGTTCGCCTTTCACCCATTCTCGAGCACGCACTGGCCTTTGATGAACAACTGCCGCTCTACGGCTGGCTCGAGGATGTCGATTTCAGCCGGTCCATCGCCCGCTACGGCAGGTCCGTACGCGTCGAAGGCGCCCGCGGGGTGCATCTCGGCGTCAGATCCGGGCGCCAGCCCGGCCGAAGA
Organism: Rhizobium leguminosarum bv. viciae USDA 2370; assembly: GCF_002008365.1. Classification (GTDB taxonomy): domain Bacteria; phylum Pseudomonadota; class Alphaproteobacteria; order Rhizobiales; family Rhizobiaceae; genus Rhizobium; species Rhizobium leguminosarum. Next base: position 24,722 of record NZ_MRDL01000036.1, on the reverse strand, counting down.
CTCGGCTATTCGCAGGTTGCCAATCCTGTCTACCTGATCCGGAAGGGCACGATGTCGAAGGGCCGTGCCGTTGCGCAGATCGGCCGTAACATCCTGGCGAATACGCGGGGCCTATTGTTCAATGATCGCTTGATCGACCGCTGGGGACGTTTGAACGGCAATTTGCTGGCGCTGTCCGATCTTCTTGTCGGCCGCGCCTCTCCGTCCCGCATTCTCGAATTCGGCAATCCCTCGCCGCGCGAGATGCCTTCGCCGTCGATCGCAACGAAACGGAGATAGCAGACAATGCAGCGCACATCCTTGTCCGATCGCCTCATCTCCGCCGCTCTTGCCTTGCTGGTATTTTCCTGCGTGACCGGCTGGAGCGTCGCCCATGCGGAAAACTATACCCTCGTGCCGGAAGATCAGGTGAGACTGCGCGTCGTCGAATGGCGATCTTCGGATTCCCGGTATGCCAGCTGGGAAGCACTCGGCGGGACATATACAGTCGATGATGCCGGCAATCTGGCGATCCCGATCGCCGGACAGGTGCAGGCGATTGGCAAGACGACGGAACAGGTTTCCGATGCGATCGCCACTGCGCTCTCCGAAAAGGCGGAACTGCCGGGAAAGCCGTTCATCGCCGTGGAAATTGCCCAGCATGCGCCGATCTTCGTAACCGGGACAGTGCAGACCCCCGGGCGTTATGCTTTTGAAGCCGATATGACGGTCATGAAGGCCGTCAGCATCGCCGGCGGCTTCCTTCGGGAGCGCGAGGAGAATACCGTCTTCGAGCGCGACCGGATCCAGGCGGCCGGAGCCTATCGAACGGCCATTCTCAACCGGCGCGATCTTCTGATGCGTCAGGCGCGGTTGCGTGCCGAGATCGCCGGCGAACAGAGTTTCGAGATCCCTGCCGAGCTCGCCGGAACGCCCGATGTAGACAAGCTGAAGGCGCAGGAATTGAACCTGATGCGGCTGCGACGTGTCGATATCGAAAGCCAGATCGATGCGGCGAGCGACCTCACCCGTCTCTACGGCCAGCAGGTGCAGTCGCTCGAGGCCAAGATCAATTCGCAGAAGCGGCAGATCGACCTCGCGCAAAAGGAACTGGATAATGTCAATAGCCTGGTGAGCAAGGGCCTGGTCAGCAATTCCCGTCAGGTCTCTGTCGACCGCGGGGTCGCGGATGCACAAGGCACCCTGATCGATCTCGAAGTCGCTCTGACCACGGCTCGCCAGGGGCTCAGCGAAGCCGATCGTTCGAAGATCAATATCGTCAATCGGCAGAACAGTGAAAACCAGGAGCTGCTGAACCAGGTCAATCTCGCGATCGGCAGGGCGGCGATCGACATCCAGGTGGCCCAGCTTCTGGGCGAGCAGGCTGGCTACAGCGCGCAGCTCGCTCAGATGAATACGGAAACGCCGGGTCTTGGCAGAGCGCAAAAGAACTACAGGATCGTGCGTCGCAACGAAGACGGGACTTATCGCAACATCGAGGCGGACGAGACGACCACCTTGCGGCCGCATGATGTCGTCGAAATCGGCATCGATACGGACCTTCAGACGCCGTCGCCTCCGCTGCGGTTGCAGTCCGCGCCGCAGCAGCAAACCTCGACCGTCCCGCTGTCGAAGGTGGCAGGCGATAATCAGGCGGCTCCCGGCTGGATATCCCAGACGGGATCGAATTAGGGGGGCGGTTGTGACCATCGACGACAGCTGGCGGCTTGCGCCTCAAGCATCGCGCCGAAAGGCGGATGCCGGTCTTCGGCAAAACCGATGCCTCCGCCGCTCGCCGTCCGGATCGGGATTTGAAGCATGTCGATAGAACCGATCGGTTTCATCGTTCTGCTGCTTGGCCTGCTCGGCATGGTCAACGGCGCGCGATTTGCGATTGCGACCCTTTGCCTGTCGACGCTGCTGGGGGCCGCGGCGGCTCTCCAATTGCCCGCGCTCGGCGGCAGCAGCATCCAGCCGAGCCATCTTCTGGTGCTTTTTCTCGTGGCCGCCGCCCTGCTGCGCCCGGCTCAAACACAGGCCATGCTGGCCAGCGTCGCCTATCCGGGTCCCGGTTTCTGGTTTGCGGCCTACATCCTGTTTTCCGTGGCATCGTCTTTCTTTTTGCCCCGCATCTTTGCAGGGGCGACCCTCGTCTACTCCTCTGCACGAGACGCCACGGGAATGATGTCGACGGTGGCCGCTCCCCTGTCGCCGGGTTCGTCCAATCTCAGCCAGTCCGTCTATCTGCTCGGCGACCTCGCCTGCTTTGCCGTCGTCTCGGGGCTTACCAGGCTCGGCTATGCCCGCTTCATCGCACTGCAGTTGATCGTGGCCTCGATCGCATGTTTTGCCCTGGCGTTGATCGATATCGGAACGTTTCTGACCGACCAGTCCTACCTGCTCGATGTCATCAGAAATGCGAATTATACGATGCATACGGCCGAGACGATCAGTGGCTTCAAACGCATCGTCGGTCCGTTCCCGGAAGCAAGCACTTATGGCGCGGTCGCGTTGGCCTATTTTTCCTTCACGCTCATGCTTTGGCTGGAGCGCGTCCAAAGCCGTATGGCCGGACTTGCAACGCTTTTCATCGGCCCGACGATCGTCCTTTGCACGTCGACAACCGCCTATATCGCCGGCATCTTCGTTGTCTGCATGTTCGTGCTGTATTGCTTGAAACGACTGATCAGCGGCCCGGCCACGACCCCGCACGTGACACTCCTGGTGATCACGCTATTCTTGATTCCCTGCGGGATCGTCGCGCTAAGCCTTGTCCCCGATGCGTGGGATTCCATCGCCGGCCTGGTGAACACCACCTTGTCGGACAAGCTTCAATCGCAATCCGGCGAAGAGCGCACTGCCTGGAACACGCTGGCATTGATCGCATTCGTCGATACAGCCACCTTCGGCGCCGGGCTCGGCACGGTTCGAGCCTCGAGCTTCATCGCTGCATTGCTCTCCAATGTCGGATTGACCGGCACTCTTCTCTTCGCCGCCTTCCTGTACAGCCTTGTGAGAGCCAACGGCCGGCATATGTCAGGCGATCGGGAGATCCGCGCGATCGGAAACGCTGCGGTTATGGCATCCATCGCGCAGGTCGCCTCGGCGGCGATATCGGGAAGCGGTACCGATCTCGGCTTGCTGTTCAGCACGACGGCGGGTCTGGCGGCCGGCTGCCTGGCGGCAACCAATATCGCACCACGGCGCGCAAACCGATCGCTTGCCAACCGAACCCCACTGGAGACATCGACATCTCTGCCGAGAGCGCCGATGTTTTCAACACGATGAGGCCCGCTGTGAAGCTCAGCCACCGCGCGGGATGGCGATCTCGTCAAGCCATCGGCATGTCGGCACTGGGTCGACGTCGGCTGGCCGCGCCGCGTCTTTCAAGGATCGCCTGTAAAAGCGGCCGGTCGGACGAATGCGCTCCGGCAAGGTCATCCGCACAAGGATATGCTGCAGGTTCTATGCCAACATTAGCCTTGCGGGCGCTCAGTGGTGGTCGCGACGCTATCTGCGACGGAATTGTTTTCCCGCAGCCTGGCACTACGCCGCAAAAGCCCCGACAGGAACGCGCCTGCCAGATAGCCGATTTCCATGAGCGCGAGGATGGCGATACCGGAGAGCGCGCCCACCGTCACCGAAGACCCGTCGGCAAAAGCCACGCTGCCGAAGCCGATTGCCACGAGGAATGCAAAAATTGCGAAAGCCCAGGCGCGGATGGCAGCCCCGGCAGCGATCGAAATCACGGTTGCCACGAGCGCGGTGATCAGCATGACAATCCCCCTTCCCTCCGCATTCCGACAAGGGTCCCGGCACCAATCGTCGTACCGCGAAACAAGAAGTCGAAACACAGCCCTGTGTCAGGCAAGGCACTCTTCATGGCGAATATCTCAACAATGAAACACACAAAAGCCGCCGGCAGCCAGACACCGATTCAGCCCCACCGGTCTGGACGCCGGCTATATATACCGAACAGGGCCTTCATATGACAGACCCGTCAGCGCAATTCACAACTGTTCCCTCGACTGGAAAGACAATGCCGATTCATTTGTATTGCGGACAATCGGAAGGGTGATGACATGAACAATCAGTGCGTCGTCTACGTCACGGATGTCGAGTATTCATTTCCGACTATTCTCTCGGCGCTTCAGGCTCGCAAATTCGCAAGCCCCGCGACCGATGTCTGCGTCCTCTTGTCGGAACATCTCGATAATTTCGGGGAGCTGAAGGCCTTGCTTGCAAGGAGCAGTGTCATACTGATCGATGCGACCGAAGCGCTGCAGGATTCGCTCGGCAAGCTCGACAGTTCGCATTTCCAGGGACGCATCAGCGTCAGCACGATGGCCAAGCTGGTCCTTTGCGAGATCCTGCCTGACAATTATACTCAGATCATCTACCTCGACGGTGATACCCAGATCGTCAGCGATCTCGGTGCGTTCGAAAGCGCCACGGTGCCAGAGGGCCGGTTTTTCGCGGCGCGAGATTATACGGCGATCCATGACTTCCTCGATACTGGAAGCAGCAGCCACTATTTCAACGCGGGAGTCCTGAAATTCCATCGCAACGGCTGGATCGGGCAGGAGGCGCTTGAGCTTTTTGCTAAAAATCCCGAGGCCTGCGAGGGCAAACATGATCAGGGCGCATTGAATTATGTCTGCGGTTCAGCGCTCATCCTCGTATCGAACCGCTGGAACTTTCCCAAACAGTTCCTTCATCTGGTGAACATGTCCTCCTTGTCGATCGTCCATTATATGGCGCATCCGAAGCCATGGCACGGAACCTTCTTTCCATGGACCGATAAGGAAAGCCAGGTCTACGTCGACCTGCGCAAAGCACATCCGATTTACAACTCGCTGTATCGCGGAATAAGCTTCGACCGTAAGATGCTGTATAAATACAGGTCGATACGGGCACGCATCGAACACGCAATTGAGAAAGACGGATCCAATCCTCGGGTCCAGAGCCTGCTGGTTGGCGATTACGCAGTATGATGATGTATGGTTGGTCCGACCTGAATGTCCGCGTGACTGAACTCAGCGTCGCCGGTCGAGCCGTGGATTTGCAGACGGAAGCGCAAGTATTCATCCATTCATTCCAGGAATGGATAATGTTCAGGACAGAATATGAGTTATAGGGCTTCCGCCGCCAGTATCTCGCATTACGTGAAAGCCCGCCTGCGCCGGTCGCTCAAGGCTCGGCAGGTTCGCTATGACCTGCTGCGCAGCGGGCTCAAGCAGGCGCGCCACGTCGTCATCTGCGTCATCCGCGACGAAGGGCACCGGCTGGCCTTCTTCCTGCAGTATTATCGTAATCTCGGCTTCGAGCACTTCATCTGCATCGATAACGGCTCCACCGACGGCACGGCTGAGTTGCTGTCCAGCTTCGACGATGTCTCTCTTCTTTCGGCTCATGGGTCCTACAAGGCGGCGAGATTCGGAAACGACTGGATCAACGAAGTCATCAACCGGCACTGCCGGGAGAAGTGGGTCCTGTATGTTGATGCAGATGAATTTCTGGTCTATCCCCATTGCGACACCCGGCCGATTGATCAATTGACCGCCTATATCGATTCCATGGGCGGCCACTCCCTCCGCTCGGTCATGATCGACATGTACAGCCCGCATCCCGTTCTTGAAAACATCTGCGAACCCGGTCGCAACCCGCTCGAGGTCTGCAATCTCTTCGACCGATCCGGATATGTCGCGCATTTCGACGAACGCAACGGGACAATATGGATCAAGGGCGGCGTTCGCGGGAGGGTCTATTTCCACGACCGGCTCTGGGAAGGCCCCGCGCTTAACAAGATACCTCTCGTCTATGTCCAGGGTGAACGTCTGTTTCTCAAATCATCGCACCAGGTCTGGCCACTCTCCCTGAATTTGGGCGACATGCGTGGAGCGCTCGGCGTATCCGGCGCCCTTCTGCATTTCAAGTTCCTGTCGACCTTCGTGCACAAGGTTGCCGACGCGGCACACCTGTCCCAACATACGGAGGAATACACCGTATACTCCTCGGGCAAGGACATGGATGACTTCGTCTATGACGATACGGGCACCTACAGAAGCTGGAAGGACCTGTCCGATCACGGGCTCATACAGGGTGAAGGGTGGAAATACTGGAGGAATGCTTCCGAGAGCGAAATCTAGAGCATGTCGCGCAAAATTGCGCGGCCGTTTGGGCAAAACGTCACTAAGATATGGACGTAAAACGCCAATTTGGTCTTTCAGCCCTGCTTCGTCCGATTGTCAACACCCACAGCCATTCAAACACAGAACCCGCCGGTGGCGGGTTCTGTTGAGGCTTTCTGCTCTTTTGTTTTTATCACCGCGACGTCTCAAGCGAGGGACGTCACACCCTCAGCGTAAGCCTCCAGCGCCTTCCGATTGAGAATGCGGATTTTGCCCTGTGTCCCGTCGACCACTTTGCTCTCGCGCAAACGCCGCAGGCATTGGTTGACCTTCTCACGCGACGCCGGCAGCGTCGCGGCCAGGTCATGTTGGGAGATGATCAACTCGTCGCCGCTATTCTGCGCATCCATTCTGTACAAGGCAGAAAGACGCAGCAGCGTCCGGGCCAGTCTCTGCCTTAGACTCGATCCGGCGTTGGAAATGATCCGCAGCTCGAGTTCGGAAACACGCGCCAGTGCCTTCGACAGGATCTTCACCTGAAATTGCGGATCGTTCGCACACAAGTCCCGCAGCAATCGACCGTCGAAGTAATGCAGTTCGCAGTCCGAGGAGGCTCGATATTCCAGGCTGAGAGACTGCTTGCGCAGCACCTCCAATTCGCCGATCAAGCCACCTTTAGGAATGATTTCGACGATGAACTCTCGTCCATCGGCAAGCGGCGTGCTTGCGCTCACCATTCCGCGCTGTACGCGGGCGAACATGTCGATGAGGACACCGGCGCTGGCAATAACCTCACCGCGGCGAAACTTTCGAATACTTGAGCGGCAAAACGGAAACTCGTGATCCAAATCGGCCCGGCCACCGTAAACAATACCAACAGGCCCGCAAGTAACCGCTTCGCCTATTCGCGCCGCGCTTCCTCTAGTCCTGTCGTCTCTGATGCTAATCGCCCCGTCCATACGCGCAACTCCACGCAGACTAATTGATTTACTGTCTTGAGCGACATTCGTAATGCGTTAAAATATAAAGTCAAACAGTAATAAAATAAAAATCTAGTGTTTAAACTATACATAATTATGACGGCTCCTCACATTTATATATAATAAAATTCATATTGAATTCTATCACAAGAAACTCCTTGAAGCTGCGCGACGGCTTTTATACAATTTATGACAATTGCTTACCCGTAGAATAAGTTAACAACTATAAGAGCAATATAGGAATATAAAATAAATCTGAATGACGCCTCCGTTATATATTTCAATAACAAAGGTAATATTTTAAATAGTCAAAAGAATTTCTTTAGAGTATAAAGAATTTATTGAAGATTATGACCTCGGTCACAGACTTCAAACTTGCATTAAAACAAGCTTTGGCTGTGATTTCTGGGGTTTGTCTAACGGAGACGCGGATGGCGGGAAAAAATCAGGGCGTCAACCCAACCAAACCTTGGCGGGATTTCGCCAGGGCTCGACAGGAAAGGCGTCCATTTAATTCGTCAAAATCCCATAGGATCAGCAGAATTCTGAAGCGTGCATTGGACATCATCATTGCGGCAAGTGTCTTATTCCTTCTGTCGCCGCTCCTTCTGTCGGTTGCAGTCATCATAACGCTAAGTGATTGGGGACTTGTATTCAATTCCCATCGTCGGCTCGGTTATAAGGGAAAAGAGTTTGGTTGCCTCGAGTTTCGTACGATAAGAGCCGACGCAACGGCCAAAGCGCAGGTCACTGTCGTCGGCGGTATTTTGAGACGATCGAGCCTCGACAAGCTTCCGCAATTGATCAACGTGTTGCTGGGTCAAATGAGCCTCGTCGGGCCTCGCGCCATTACCAAAGAAGAGCTGTCGCGTTATGGTGAACATGCTTACGCCTACATGGCCGTCCGCCCCGGCCTGACTGGCCCTTGGCAGACCAGCGGGCGCAACGACGTCAGCTATCAGAATAGAGTTTCCCTCGACGTCGAGTATTTGTCCAAATGGACGCTCGCGCTGGATTTTGCGATCATGGCAAAAACACTCTCCGCCCTGCTGTCCCGGCAGGCCCTACTGCCCAGGGTGGACTCCTAAAGCATGTCGCGCAAAAGCGTGCAGCGGTTTTGCGATAGCGACATGCGTTGGAAATAAAGATCTAAAGCGTGAGGAACAAATCTGAAAGATTGCGCCTCGCTTTAGACATCCTGACATAGCGCAAACACCGGGCATCCTGCCGCCTCAGTCATCATCCATGAGGACGCTTGCCTGTGACATGGGAGCGATCGGCGATGGAGTTCTTTTTCCGGCGCTTTTGAATATGCCCCCACAATGAGAAGGCGAATAGACCCGCCAGATAGCATATCTCCATCAACACAAGCACTTCGAGGCAAGAAACGATCGCTTCCGTCAAGGAGGAACCTTTTAGCAGGGTCACGGCGCCCAAGGCCGCGACCACCAGAAATGCGAAGGTTGCAAAGGCCCAAGCGCGAATGGTCGCTCCGGCGGCGATGGAGACGGCAACCACGATGAGCGTGCTGTTCAGCATTATTCCGTTCCTCTCTTCACACCTCCTTCAAGCCACCGTCAGCCCTCAATGACATGACAAAACCCAAAGTCAGAACGAAGTCCGATCAAAGTATTTTATCCATTACGGTTAAAATATTGCTAACACCCGCCCAATAACTCGGCTGAGCTACGCCGGAGAATATTCGACTATTCATCCGCCATGGCCACTCCATCGTCAAAAACCAAGAAATTCATGGATATAGCGGCAGGAAAGATTTAGGCATCGAAGGCTTATACAGAAGCCGGGGATGCGGTTACGGCATTCTCTTGCCGAACTGAACATTTTTTCCGAAAAAATAAGTTTAGTCATAGGCCTAGAGCCTTTCCTGGTCAGATTGCAGCATTCTGCCGGAGCAGGTTTTCGTCAGGGCAGAGACGATTGGCGAAGGACATACCTCTTGGTACGTTCAAGCCGATCGCCTTTGATCCTGGCGCAAAGATGCCCGGCCCACCGGCCGCACTGCTTCGCCATGCGAAGCAATAGGTGCGTCCGGCGATTCTAAAGTCTTGCAGATTTGCCCGGCAAATCCGCGGGAGGGTTGGCTGAAACGGACCGGCTGATCGACCGGCCGGCTTGGCCGTAGAGCCTAGCTACGACGCGCGCCGGCCGGTCGACCATCCGACTCCGTTTGAGCCAACAGAATGCTGCAATCTGACCAGGAAAGGCTCTAGGATCAGCGCATATGCGCTCGCCGCGGTCGGGGTCACGCTTACCCGGCAAGCATGTGACATTGACGGTCTCAGGGTTGCGCAACCGCCTACGCAAAACTCGGCCCCTATGACGGACGGGGGTGTTCATCAGTGGTGATGGGTCAGGCAACAACGAAACAGGGCTCGCGGCGATGGCGAGCCCTGCTGACCTTGTAGTCGGTTAAGCGCCAGCGATGGAATTGCCAGCCTTGGGTCCGGTATCGACAGACAAGCCTATTTCGAGACTGCGCCGGCCAGTTGCCGTTTTGCGCCGCGTTGGAGCCTGAAGTTTTCCAGCCAGGTGACTTGCTTCCTCAATTTCAGCGCTGGCTTTTCGATGAATCTCCACGAGAAGGCGGCAAAGCAAGTGGCAATGATGCTGCAGACAATGCCGTTCAGCCACCAGTTATGCGCCCAAGGCCCGAGCGCTACGAATGCCTGTTGGATCGGATAGCCATAGAGGAAGACGCCGTAGGAGTAGTCGGCTCCACGCAGGACGCCAAGCTTGCGGGGCGAGGTGAGGCCAAGGAAGATTGTGACATAGCCTATGGCCGGAATCGCAACGAAGTCCCCAAAGGAGGTGAACCAATAGGCCCATAGTATGAATGCCACCGAGGCGAGGAAAATTCTAACATCCCAACGAACCTTGTCCTTGTAGAGGTAGAAGGTCACCCCCACAAGAAAAGCACAAATGAGCAGATTGCCTGACGCAGTCGTCGGCATATTCGCCCAATCACTTTCATGTTTCCAATATCTTGCGATACCGAAGCTTATGATCAAGGCCGGCGTTGCGATAAGGGCAATCACCCGCCGCCTGACGACACCGAGCACAAAGAGGACGGCGATCACCGCATAGCACTCAAGCTCGAAGGGCACCGTCCAGAGCTGCCCGTTCACCATCGCGGCATCAGGATTATCCAGGAATACCCCGGGAAGATTGAAGTGAATGTGCCCTGTGACATTCATCAGATATGTAAAGAACTGAGGATCGGTGAAATAGTCACGCAGGTCATACTCTGTATAGATCGCTCCGAGTATAAAGGCAGCCAGCAATACCTCAACCGCAAGAGCAGGGTAGATCCGGATAAATCGGTTACCGAGGAAGGAGATCAATGTCTTCGATCGTTCAAGACTGCCAGCCACCAGGAACCCGCTCAGGACAAAGAACATGGGCAGCACTGACTTGATAACAGGGCGGAAGGGTGACTCCCAGAGAAACAGGTCATCGCCGTACGTAACGCGGGCCGTATGTATCCAAAGCACTGAAAAGGCTAACAGTAATCGCATATAATCGAATCCTGTCGGTCGCCCGTTCGCTTGATCAAGCTTTTCGCCGAGAAACATCTGTGCCCCTTTCAGAAGTATTGACTCGATTTGGAATGGCAAGCCGTTGCTGCAGAGTAGCGGCGGCATCATTGCCGGATCGGGGCCGCGTGTCAGTGACCACAGGTACATCAGGTAAAAATTGAACGAGAGAGCACCCCTCTCCCGAAGACGCATCTCTGACCATCAACCCATGGCCCCTGTGCTTCCCGAGGTGCCCTGCGACGGTCGGAGTTGGAATCCAGGTGATCGGGCGGCGGATTGGATGAGGAGACTATGAAATTGCTGGCTACCGTATTTTGTCTTGTTCTCGCCTTTATCGGATTGGGGCTGATCGGAGGCGGCGCCTGGCTGCTACGCCTCGGCGGCTCCCCCTATTACGCGATCGTTGGGCTTTCTTATGTGGTTGGCGCGTTTCTGCTGTGGCGCCGGAAGATATCCGGCAGCCTCATCGTCCTGCTTGTCGCCGTCTTCACCCTTCCCTGGGCGTTATGGGAGTCGGGTCTTAATTTTTGGGCGCTTTTTGCCCGCTTGATGTCCCCCATCGCGCTGGCAGGCTTTGCGCTTCTGTTTGCGCCGTCGCGTTCCCCGAGCGCCAACCGGAAGGTCTTTTATGCCGGCGCCTTGGTGACCGCTCTCATCTTTGTCGCGGGTTTCGGTCTCAGCTTCGTACCGCACGGCGTCATCCGCCCATCCGCCGACATCACCGCCTACAAGCCCGCCAAAGGCGACAACGCTCCCTCCGACTGGACATCCTATGGCCGCACTACGGCGGGAGACCGTTATTCCCCATTCGATCAGATCAACCGCGGCAACGTGTCCAAGCTCGATCTTGCCTGGACATATCGCACCGGAAAAAGCGATGGCGCCGATCAGAACACGCCTCTGCAGATCGGCGATACGGTCTACACCTGCACGCCGACAGATGTGATCGCAGCACTCGATGCAGATACAGGCAAACCCCGCTGGACCTTCGACCCCAAGGCGACGGCGCCTTACTGGCAGCGCTGCCGCGGTCTCGGTTACTACAAGATGCCGCAAGAAGCGCAATCCGCCGATGGTCTTTGCAACGAGCGTTTGGTGCAGACGACGATTGATGCCCGTCTCCTGGAGATCGACAGCAAGACTGGCGTTCCCTGCAAGAGCTTCGGAGACAATGGCACCGTGCAGCTTTCCCAGGGCATGGGCGAAGTCAAGACAGGCTATTATTTCCAGACATCGGCGCCGCTGATTGCCCGCAACCTGATCGTCGTCGGAGGCTGGGTCACGGACAATCAGGAGATCGGCGAACCTTCGGGCGTCATCCGCGCGTTCAACGTGGTCACCGGCGAGCTCGAATGGGCATGGGATCTCGGCAACCCTGAAATCACCAAACTCCCGCCGGAGGGCCAGACTTATACGCGGGCCACCCCCAACATGTGGACGACGGCCGCATTCGACGACAAGCTCGGTCTCATCTATGCGCCGCTCGGCAATACCACGCCGGATTATTACGGCGTCAATCGCCCTGGTTTCGCCGATCAGTATAACGCGACATTGGTGGCGCTCGATGTGACGACGGGTCGCGAGAAATGGAAATTCCAGACCGTGCATCACGATATCTGGGACTATGACCTGCCGGCCCAACCGGTCCTGATCGACCTGCCTGACGGTAATGGCGCCACCGTGCCTGCTCTCCTGCAGACCACCAAACGCGGGCAGCTTTTTCTCCTCGACCGCCGGACCGGCACACCGCTTGCCGAAGTTGAGGAGAAGCCGGTGTCGCAGGAAGGTGGCGCGCCGGAAGAGAAACTCTCCCCGACACAGCCCTACTCCGTCGGCATGCCGACAATCGGTGCGGAGCGCGTGACGGAGCAGACGGCCTGGGGCCTGACGATGTTCGATCAGCTGGCATGCCGCATCGCATTCCGCAAGATGCGCTACGACGGCGATTTCACCCCGATCGGCACGCAGTATGCGATCCAGCAGCCGGGAAATCTGGGCGGCCTCAATTGGGGAAGCGTATCGGTCGATCTGCCCAACAACCGGGTCTTCATGAACGATATCCGCGTGCCCAGTCTCTTCGCACTCATTCCGCGCGAGGAGTATGTCGACTTTGCCCTCACCACGACGGCGCACGGGCCCTCGGCACCGCAACGAGGCACACCTTACGCAATGGCTACCGAAATGTGGACCTCAAGGCTCCGCGTTCCCTGCACGCAGCCGCCCTTCGGTACCGTCACCGCAGTGGATCTGAGCACCCGCAAGATCGCATGGCAGGTTCCAGCCGGCACCGCCGAAGAACTCGGGCCGTTTAAGATCAAAACCAAGCTGCCTATGCCGATGGGTCTGCCGAGCTACGCCGGCACTTCGGCGACCGCCGGCGGCGTCGTCTTTTTCGCTGGTTTCCAGGATTATTATATCCGCGCCTATGACGCCGAGAACGGTACCGAGCTCTGGAAATATCCGCTGCCAGTCGGCTCGAGCGCGACGCCCATGACCTATGTCTCACCGAAAACAGGCAAGCAATATGTCCTGATATCGGTTGGCGGCGCACCCTATTCGAAGGATATCGGCGACTACGTCCTTGCCTTCTCTTTGAAGAGCCGAGATTAGCGAGGGTTTGCATGATGGAAGAGCTTGGATCGAAAACCTCGCAAAAGCAGCGCGTATTCCGACTTCGATTCGGTTGTTGCGCGCTATTTCCAATCTCAGCTACGGTCCGGCACACGCCCCCTTGTCAGGGGGCTCTCTTTTGGTCATCTAGGAGAAGCTTGGTTGCCTGGGGCCCGATTTGCGCTGAGATTTGACGCTCCTGAAAGTCACCAACGGAATGCACCGCAATTATTTCCACCTATCCTTTCGCGCCCTGTGACCACTCGCTCTTCTCCCGCTAGCAGATGATCGCGGTTTCCGAAGGCAGCGACGAAACTGGTGGAAGTGCCCCTGGCGGCTCGTTCTCTGCACCTGCCGACGGAGCCGGAGATGAACGGCGCATTCGGAGACATGCGCTTGCCACACGGCGCCATCGTTCGCCACGACGACAGTATGTTCGGCCTCAGTCTGGCACGCTCCACACCGTCATCCATCATCGCGCCGACCGCAAACTCTCCGACACAATCCACGCCTTCATCTCGCCCCGTTAGCGGCGATGGCCGTCATGTCCGGTCTTGCTATTCGTGAGAACCTCCAACGTAGCCTACATGGCGATAGCAGACAGGATCACCGGAGGGACCGCGATGTCGTGTAAAACATGAGCTATCCCGGTCACCCACACCGTCGGGCAAAATAGAGGCAGGTTGGACATCGTCGCATCTTCTCAAGGCCTTTCTTCAGTGAGCGGTATAGGCCCCGTCCACCAAATAGTGCACCCCAGTGATGAAGCTGGCCTGCTCGGACAGGAGGAAACACACAAGAGTCGCGACCTCTTCCGGTTTTCCACGCCTGCCCATTGGTTGAAGCGATGCCATGCGTCGCGTACTCGCCGCCTCAAGATGCTCTGACAAAAGTGGCGTTTCGATCCAGCCGGGACCGACGGCATTTATGCGGATACCCAATCTCGCATACTCCATCGCTGCGACTTTCGTCAGTCCAACAACCCCGTGCTTGGCCGCGGTGTATGCCGCCGCGGTGGGTAATCCAACGGTCCCGAGAGTGGAAGACATATTCACGATTGCACCGCCGCCCAGCTTCAGCATCGCGCCAATTTCGGACTTCATGCAATAGAAGACGCCGTTCAGATTGACGTTCATCACCTTGTGCCAATTATCGAGCGGATAGTCTGCGACCGCTGCGCGCATCCCATCGATTCCCGCATTATTGACCGCCAGATTCAAGCCGCCACATGTCTCGACGGTAAAATCGACAAGTCTCTGCACACTTTCACTGTCACTGACATCGACGACAAATTCACGGGCGCGGCCTCCCTCTGATCTGATTGCGGCGGCAATCGTGTGTGCTGCGTCAGCATTGATATCGGCGACAACAACCTCGGCACCCTCCTCAGCGAGGTGTCGGGAAACGGCGGCACCAATTCCGGAACCTGCGCCCGTTACGATCGCGATTTTTCCTTCCAGGCAAAGCTTCATCGTCTCTGTCCTTGTTGATATGCTAATATTCGATCGGCGCGATTATTGATGCAAGGGGTTTCACGGATAAATAGAAGGGCATGGTATTGCGCAGCTTGAGATGTTGCCAGTGTTGCGAACTCCTCTTCCACAGAGTTGAGTGTCTTTATCAAAAGATGTCGCAATCTAATTTGGAATGAACGGGCTAATTTGGAATGAACGGGATCGACGGAGTTACTTGGCAGGTGGAAATGGACAAACAGCATATTACACGCCGGGGGCTCGTGCTGGGGAGCCTGGCTCTGATGCTTTCTGGATGTACTTCGGGCGATGGGCCGCCACTGGGCTACCGATTCGCGAGGGATCCGGATGCCGATCCCCGCTATCGACGACAGGAGGTCGCGTATACGGGGAGTGAACCGCCCGGAACTATCGTCGTCGATACGGCGAGCCGCTACCTTTACTTCGTGGAGGCAGACGGACTGGCGACTCGCTATGGCGTTGCCGTCGGTGAGGAAGGACTGAGTTTCAAGGGCGAGGCTACCATCGGCTATAAGGCAGAGTGGCCTTCGTGGAAGCCCACCAATGACATGATTCAGCGCAAGCCCCGGCTGGCCAAGTATGCCGATGGGATACCGGGAGGACCGCTCAACCCTCTCGGTGCAGCGGCCCTCTACCTCTACCAAGGCGGAGAAGATACCCTGTTCCGGTTGCACGGAACGAATGCCCCCTGGTCGATAGGCCGTGCCGTTTCGAATGGGTGTATTCGCCTGACGAACACAAACATCGTCGACCTCTACTCCCGTGCACGCGTAGGCACGCGCGTGGTTGTCATCTGATGGTGTTTACCATTTGAAATCGCGGGGTTGGCCATAGCAATATGTATCTGCTAATGTAGATTCGTTGCATGTTGCATCATGTCTGCCCTATCCAGGGTACTGATTGTCGCTAAACTTTAAGGTGTAGCCTGAAGGGCTATTCCATGATGAGGAGAGGACTTCCTGATGAGCAGAATTCTAATTGTAATCGTTGCGATGTTTGCGGTGGCCAATCTGAGTGCTTGCGGGTCGATTGGCAAAGGCAAGGGGAAGGCCCCACCGCCGGCAGAAGCAGTCTACAAGTAGCATATCGGGTTTGATTCTTAGGAAGGGTCACATAGACCCTTCCTCTTCTTACATAAACCGCCAAGCTGCGCTCCTTCGTAACTCACAGCGCAAGAGTGGCATTTTTATATGCTGACTTCGGGCTCGCATTCGTCAGGGCCTGCATATGGAGCTTAGTGATGGCGCTTGGAAGAGGCGGTGTGTCGCTAGTTGTTATGTTGGCGTTCGTGGCATCGTCATGCCAGACAGAAGACAAAAGGCCTTTACCGCATTATACATCCAACGGCAGAGGCGTAGCTCCAACCAATACGGCTGAAAACAAATCAAATCGGCATTTCATCGAATTCCGCTCACGCTATGCGCTGACCTACGGCCACACCTACGTCGTTTTTGGGCAGGCGGATAAAAACGGAAATATGATCAATCCCGAAGTTGCAGGGCTTGCCCCAGCTTCTCCCGATGCCGCGCAGTATGTAATAGGCCACTTCATACCGGTTCCGGCCTCGACCGGAGCGACGGACGGTGACCTGGAAGAGCAGTACAGATCAGCAAGCTGGCGTGTGATGCTGAGTGATAATGAATATAACGACACAGTTGCGTATATACGCAAACTGCAGGCAACCTCTCGTCTCTGGGAGGCATCGGTATACAACTGCAATGCCTTTGTGGCGGATATCGCACGGCACATGGGTTATAAGGCGCCCAGCATTTGGCTAAGGCCGCAACAGTTCATTACAAACCTTCGGGAGATGAATACAGGTTGATTACCGGGGCATCCAAGAAGGCAGATTATGGAAAGGTTCTGGTGACTTGATTTGAACTTATCAGCAGCCGTCGTCGGCGAGGGCGTCTGGGTTCTCGGAATTGTTGCCTGGTGCATCATTCGATACCCATTTGAGCGTCGCGCAAAGCGAGTGCCGGTCGTCAGTAAACGCCGTACCGGTTCGGAGGCGGTCGGACTTGCGGCAGCCCTCGCAGGACTTGCGATCGTGCCGGGATTTTACGTCGCGACCGGCATCCCTGAGGCAGCCAACTATACCGCCCATTTGTGGGCCGTCGTGATCGGGACAATACTCTTCTGCGCCGCGATGTGGGTCTTTCGAAGAACCCACAAGCAATTAGGACGAAACTGGTCGATTACGCTGGAAATCCGCCAGCAGCACGAATTGATATGCGCTGGCCCGTACGCCCTTGTCCGCCACCCCATGTACACGTCGTTCCTTTTGATGGGGCTTTCACAAGTGTTTCTGCTGCCGAACTGGGTGGCAGGCATGGCGGGCCTGATCGGTTTCACCGTTCTATTCTTCCTAAGGGTGGACAAGGAAGAACGTATGATGCTGGAAGTTTTCGGTCCGCAATATCAAGCGTATATGGCGAAGACCAAGCGCATCATCCCTTATCTTTATTAGAGGTGGCAAGATGAGAGGCCGAACGATCAAGCTCTCGGCATCGCGACGCCTTGTCGGAGATCTGATGAGATTCTCGATCGGGGTGCCGCGTGTGACGGTCCAGCGGCAAATGAACGTTCGGCCCCTCCTGGATGCAAGAGACGGAGCGGATGCCCGGCCGTCCTGGACGGTGCTTTTCTTGAAGGGATACGCTCTGCTCTCTCAAGAAATTCCTGAATTGCGGCGCGCTTACATCAAGTTTCCGTGGCCACAGCTCTATGAATATCCGGCCAGCGTGGCCTCCATTGCCCATGAGCGCGAGCATGACGGAGAACGGGTCGTTCTGCTGAGCACCATCAAAGGTCCCGAGCAACGCTCAATCCCCGAGCTGGAGACGCTGATCCGTTCAGCGAGGTCACTTCCGGTTCTGGAGATCAAGGAGTTTCGGCGCTCTCTGGAGCTTGCTCGCGCACCTGCCCCTGTGAGGTGGCTGCTCATGTGGCTCGGACTCAATATAGGACGGAAGCGAGCGCGCTATTTCGGCACCTTCCAACTGTCTGTCTATTCGGGTCTCGGAGCGGAGTCTCTCAACCCTCTCAGTCCGCTGACCACACTTTTCAACTACGGCCCGATCGGCGAGGATGGATCGGTTACTGTCCGCATTCACTACGACCACAGGGTTATGGATGGAGCGAATGTGGCACGGGCATTGGAACGATTCGAAAGGATCTTGAATGGCGAGGTCACCGACGAAGTAAATAGCCTCGTCCACAGGGGAGCCGCGACCATCATGCCGTCGGTAGGAACATCGAAGTGACCCCGCACAACGAGTTCCGTTCGGCTGTCGTCGTGGTTGGCGGTTCCCGCGGCATTGGACGAGCAATCGCAAAGGTTGCCGCACGCGACCGCAACGTCGTGGTGCTCATCGCGCGCTCGCCTGAAGGCCTCACCGCTGCGGCGGCCGAGGTACAGCAGGCCGGCGGTGAGGCCTTCACGCTGGAACTGGATCTGCTTGCAGCCGACGCGTCCGAGCGTCTTGAGGCTTTTCTAACCGCCAATGATTTGGTCTGCGGCGTGCTGGTCAACAGTGCCGGGTATGGCCTGCGAGGCGCAGCAACATTACTCCCCCTCAACGATCAGCTTGGGATCGTCGATCTCAATATACGCGCCCTGACGGACTTGACCCTTCGCTTCCTGCCCGGAATGCTTGCGCGCGGACGTGGCGGCGTGATCAATCTCGGCTCTATAGCGGGTTTGTTTCCCGGGCCGTATATGGCGTTGTACTACGCAAGCAAGGGTTTCGTGCACTCTTTTTCGGACGCGCTCCATCAGGAAGTGCGCCGCTTTGGCGTTACGGTGACATGTGTCGCGCCCGGACCGGTGTCCACCGAATTCCTCGAAAAGGCCGGCGCGAACCGGGCGGCTCTCTTCAAGATATTGCCCAAGTTGGACGCTGAATATGTCGCTGAGCGGGCCTGGAGAGGTTTCAACTCGGGCCGTCGCCGCGTTGTCCCTGGCATTTCAGCCAAGTTGCTCACTCTTGTCGCATTCTTGCCGACCGCGGCTGTCCTCCCCCTCATCGGTCGCCTGCAGCGCAGAAGCAAAGATCCCTAACGTTGCGGTTCAGGGAATAACCTTGAGGTATGTTGCCAGAGCTGGTCTCCGGCGAGGTGCAAGCCGATTCCGAGCCCGCAACGGGCGCGAAGAGGATGCAAAACGGATGCCCATTCCGATCGTCCTCCAACTTGTCGAGAAACGCCTGATCGGCGAGACACCCGCCATCAGCCGGGGCGTTGCAGGATGCGTGGCCTCATCGCCTGATGACCCGGCGCAATCTTGCCGAGGTGCGGAACGATCTCGAAGAAAGACTGGCCTCAGGGAACTCAACCCGGGCGATCACCGGACATTAGACGCAAAAAACCCGCTTGATAGCGCATCTTTTGTGGATTTGGTTGCGGCGGACTGAAACTACGGAGGCCTGCAATTTCAATATTTATAGACGACCTCCGAAGCGCGGATCCGCTTTGCGTTACATCCAGAGTCGGCGAAGGTACCACGCTGGCCTAGCAGCCTGAGCCGGGCTGGATGCAGACTTCTATCGCGACCACCGTGCTATGATTTGATCGGTATTTGCCAGCACCTTGCGGACTGCGTTGCGCGCCATGTTCGGCCGCTGCAATCGGATGCTTTTCTCAATATTTTCATGAAGCTTCAGCGCATATCGCAAGTTGTCTTCCTCCCGCGTGACATGGGCGAAGAGGTGGTTCAGCGCCGATTCGATCAATACGCCGAGCGGCACCAGCAGATCATTTCCGGAGGCGCGCAGGATCGCGATGTGAAATCGCGCATCGGATTCCGTTCGCTGCTGGAGCGATGTCGCCTGATCCATGTCATGCAGGGCCTGGCTGATCGCATTCATCTGCTCTTCGGTTCGGCGTTCCGCAGCAAGCGCAGTCGCTTCCGGTTCGATCATATGCCTGAGTTCTTGCACGGCCCTCAGAAAGGATTCCCGATCGGGAGATGCGGCATACCAGCCCAAGACATCTCTATCCAGCAGGTTCCAACGTTCCTTGGGCTCCACCCAGCTGCCGATTTTCGGACGAGAGGAAAGCAGGCCCTTTGCCATCAACATCTTGATAGCTTCGCGAACCGCCGATCGGCTGACGTCAAAGACTTCCGACCATTTTGCTTCATTTGGCAGAATCGTGCCCGGCGGATAATCGCCGCGCACGATTCGCAGACCGATCTCGCCCGCTAAGGACACATGCACACTCGCCCCAGTCATGCGGGGAGCATTTGGGCGCCTTGTGGTGGCCGAGCGGTCAACCGCCGCCACCTCGACCGGAGCCGTCGGCTTTCCCGATTTCTTGTCAGGCATTTATTTCTACTGCCTCAGCATTCTTTCGACTGTCTGCACGTATGATCAAAACAATCGTAATAACGAGGAAGTCGCCTGCGATTGACCCTGCGCAAAAAGCGCGGAATCCAAGGCACGTCAAGCCTGCGGATCTTTCGATCCGTCTCGTGCGGACAGTCGGCGGCACCCGTGAACCGAGTGCCGCCAAACTTTGAACCTACTTTTGAATGCAGGTATCGACTGTATCCTTCGTGCACTCATCGAGCCCGGTGAAGACTGGATCTTCGACCGGCTTGCCGGCAATCAGATCCATCATCACCGAAGGTGCCTTGTAGCCCATCTCGAATGGCCGCTGGCCGACGAGCGCAGTCACTAGACCTTCCTTCGCAATGGCAACCTCGTCGCCGATCGTGTCGGCCGCACCAATGACGAAATCATTGCTAGCGATCTTCTCGGCCATCGGTTTGAACAGGTCGCGATATGGTTGCGGCGCACCGAACAATGGCCAGCCACCCATAATACCGAATGCGTCCAAGTCGGGATTGGCCGCGAGAATATCGGTCATTGCCTGAACACCCGCGGCACCGTTGTCATTGGTGAACACCGGGCAGCCGGCAACCTCGGTCCAACCACCCTCGCCTTTCAGCGCGGTCAAGCCCTTCTGGCCAGTGAGCGTGTCGCGCATCCCTTGTGCGCGGCGTAGAATATTGTCTGCTCCCGGATTGCCTTCGATCGTGCAGATCTTACCGCCCTTCGGCTTGGCCTTCTTGATGTACTCCCCGATGCGGGCGCCCATCAGATAATTGTCGGTGCCAAGATAGGTCTTGCGTAAGGCTGCATCCTCGGCGGCAAGATCGGCATCGAGCGTCATCACCGGAACCGTTGGATTGGCGGTCTTGAGGGTTTGGGCGATGAGCTTCGCATTTGACGGCGATATTGCGATTGCAGCCGTGTCTGCCTTGCCCAACATATCCTGAACGATCTGCGCTTCGCCGGCTTCATCGGATGTCGATGCCGGGCCGGTGTAGAAGCACTCGTATTCCGCCGTGGGGTTCTCTTTGTTCCATTTCTGGCAACCTTGATTGATTGCTTCGAAGAACGGATTGTCGAGGCCCTTGACGACGATGACGAGTTGCTTTTTGGCCAAGGCCTGCCCGGCGGTGAGTGCTAAGACTGCGGCTGTAAGTAGTAATGCCTTCCTCATAGTTTCCTCCCTTGAAACAGACGGACACCGCGTGCCCGCCACACGAAATCAACCCGGATACCAGACGATGCGAGGCTCCTCCTTCGAACGCTCGTATTGCCAGGCTGAGTCGATAAGCATTTCGAGATCGTAGTTTGGCCGCCAATCCAGCAGGTATTTCGCCTTGCTGTTGTCCATCCAATTGGAATGGAAGCGGCTTGGTATGTCGATGGAGCCGAGATTGCGCGTGCGCAGGAGATAGGCGGCGACTTCAGCATAGTCGACTGGTCGATCCATGCAGATATTGAAGAGTTGCCGCTCTGCCCGGGGGTTATCGATCGCTGCCAGTATTGCCGAGACGAGGTCGTCGACATGCACGAAATTGCGTTTCAGCGGACGCCCGTCGGCATCGAGCAGCAGCGGCACCGTACCCATCGCTGCATAACGCCGCGCCGCGTCCTCCGGAACGAGCGTCTTCCAGTCTGGGCCGCCAAAGACGTCGTCTCCAAAAGACAGCGAATACTTGAAATCGTCCTTTTCCATGATCCAGGGCGCGCGCAGACAACACCCATTGAGGCCGTACTGAATGCCAAACTGCTCCAGCATGACCTCTTCCAGGACTTTGGAGAGCGCATAGCTTCCCGGATAGGCAGAATGGCGGGCGTTCTCGGTGATCGGGCCGTCGTGGCGATGGTGGAAATGTCCCACCCCCGCATCACCGCCGATCAGGATGAACTGGCGTGCCGTGACGCTCGTACGGAACTCCTCGAGCAGCCAAAAGAGACCTTTGACCGTGACATCCATGATGTCTTCAGGCGTTTCCTTGCATGTGGCGAGATGCACGACATGGGTAACCGCATCCAGCGCCGCTGCCACGACATCGCGATCGGCGATCGAGCCCTGGATGACGTCGACACGGTCGGTCGCCTCGTACAAACGATTATGACAAAGCGCACGAACACGGGCTTTGGAAAATCTCGGATCGTCAAGCAGCCCAGCAATGAAGCGCCGCCCGACCTTGCCCGTCGCACCAGTAACAAGGATTAGCATGCTCTTTCTCCCCCACTGATAGCTAATATCCGGGCGCCACTCTCGTCAAATGATATTTGTCTGACAAAACAGATTTTTGCGACAATAAGGTCAATGGCCCGGACAATGAGTTGACGCTGTCGCAGGGTTTTGCGTAAATGCTCCCAATCGTTTTTCCTGGGAGGATATTGGAAAGGCGAACGCGCCGGAGCCTTGCGTCGAAGACAAGCAGGGTTGGGAGCGATGGATAGCCCGCAGGTTTTGGGAGGCGCGGAGGCTGGTGGCAGTTCTTGAGCTCAGCAATATTTCCAAACATTTCGGTGCCATCCAGGCAGTCAACGATGTTTCGTTTTCGCTCGAAGCGGGTCAGGTTGTCGGCCTCATGGGCGACAACGGGGCTGGCAAGTCCACACTGGTGAAGATGATTGCCGGCAACTTTCGACCGAGCCATGGAACCATGCGGCTCGACGGCGCCGATCTCGTGCTTCATCAGCCGAAGGAAGCGCGCCAGCATGGCATTGAGATCGTTCACCAGGACTTGGCGCTCTGCAACAATCTGACGGCGGCAGCCAACGTGTTCCTTGGCCGAGAATTGCGCCGCGGGGTATGGCCTCTTCGCATCCTCGACCACAAGAGCATGTACAAGCGCGCCAGCGAGATATTTCGCGAGCTCAAATCCGAGACGCGGGCCCGCGATCTCGTCAAGCAAATGTCGGGTGGCCAGCGGCAAGCGGTAGCGATCGGCCGCACGATGCTGTCTGAAGCGAAAATCGTATTGATGGACGAGCCGACAGCAGCCATTTCCGTGCGCCAGGTGGCTGAAGTTCTGAATCTGATCCGCCAATTGCGGGACCGGGGTATTGTCGTTGTCCTGATCAGCCACCGCATGCCCGACGTCTTTTCGGTCGCCGACCGCGTGATCGTGATGCGGCGAGGCAGAAAAGTAGCCGACAAGCAGATTGCGGCAAGTTCGCCGGAGGAAGTGACGGGACTGATCACCGGCGCCATCGAACAGGTGTGATCGATGCTATCCGTTGCAACAGGAAGGAAGAAGGTCGACGATGGCGATTACACTTGACCAGACGATCGGACAGAAGCAACGCAGCTGGCTTGCGACGATCATGGGCGGCCAGACATTCTGGGTGCTGATTGCCGTCATTCTCGCCTGCATTTTTCTGTCGATGGCGACGGACTCCTTTGCAACGGCGAAGAACATCTACAACATCACCCGCAACGTCACTTTCGTCGCCATTATCGCGCTAGGCATGACGCTGGTCATCATCACCGGCGGCATCGATTTGTCCGTTGGCTCCGTGCTTTGCCTGTGCAGCATGGTGCTGGCGGTCGTCATGCATGCGGGATACAGCATTGAAGTCGGCATCGCCGCCTCAATCGGTACTGCTCTTTTGGTCGGAGCTTTCAACGGTGCATTGATTGCCTATCTCGGCTTCCCACCTTTCGTGGTCACGCTCGGCATGTTGTCGATTGCGCGCAGCCTTGCGATGGTTGCGTCCAACAACACAGTCGTTTTCCAGTTCGGACCTGATCACGACAAGCTACTGGCGCTGGGTGGCGGCGCCTGGGTTTTCGGCGTCGCCAATCCAGTGCTTTACATGGTCGTGCTGGCACTCATCACCGGTTTCGTGCTGCGCTGGACCAAGTTCGGCCGCTATGTCTTTGCCATCGGCGGCAATGAGCACGCCGCGACACTGACGGGCGTTCCCGTGCCGAGGATCAAGGTCATCGTCTATATGATTTCTGCCCTGTCCGCGGGGGTTGCCGGCATCATTCAAACCGGCTGGCTCGGCGCTGTCACCACAAACATCGGCGCCGGAATGGAACTTCAGGTCATTGCCGCCGCGGTTATCGGCGGCGCCAATCTGGCTGGCGGCGTCGGCACCGCCTTTGGAGCCCTGGTCGGCGCCGCACTTATCGAGGTCATCCGCAACAGTCTTGGTCTGCTCGGCATCAACGCATTCTGGCAAGGATGCTTTATCGGTGGGGCAATCGTGCTTGCCGTCCTTTTCGACCGACTTCGCAACCTACGACAGGGCGAGTAGGCGAATCCGGCCCTTGAGAGCACGCTGGTCTTGAGTTTTGAGTAAGTGACCGGATTTGTTAGATTGTCCCGAAGCGTGGTCCTATTAAACGCAATGCGGTTCGCGACCGCTCCAAAAGCGGCCGCGTTCAATCAATCCAGCCGCGCTCAACTATATCGCCAAGGCGGGTATTTCCCTCGAGCGGATCCGCATGAGTGCCGAGCCCGCCGCACGCAAGACGGACGTAATGCTTGAGACCATCGCCAGCTGGAACCGGGGCCGTCATCTCAGCGAGCGACGCCGACCGCGTCTGCATTGAGGGTTGTTGCTGCGATGTACCGTAGACTAGACGCAAAAAAGCCCGCCGGAGTGAACTGACCCCCGAAAGTTGGACATCCACCTTCGGGGGTTTTGC
>NZ_MRDL01000054.1 GCF_002008365.1 Rhizobium leguminosarum bv. viciae USDA 2370 | reverse complement strand
GGCTGCTCCATCGACTGCGCGAGCCACCGCGAAGGCGACGAGCCATCGCACATCGACAACTAAGTTAGCGCCTATGGGGCTCGACCCGAGGATCCACGTTGGCCTCCGTCACCAGCAAGGCATGGATCCTCGGCTCAAGGCCGAGGATGACGGAGATTGAGGGGTGCATCGACAAACGAATGCTCCCTTGTCCTCACGCTCCGTTATCCTGCCACCGCCTCGATCGCCCTGCGCATCTGCCTGACAACGGCGACATCGGTCTTGTTCGTGCTTTTCGCCTCGAAGCCGAAGGCAACCGCGCGCGGATCGGCGCTTTCGATCGGGGAACTGCAGGAGCCGTGGACCTCGCGGGCGCCGGTCGCCTGCAGGATCTCGCCGACATTTGCCGGGCGGATGCCGCTGCCGGGCATGATGGCGATGCGGCCGGCGGCCTTTGCCGAAATGCGCTTCAGCGTGTCGAGACCGTCGGTGGCCTTCAGGGCGCAGCCGGAGGTCAGGATGCGTTCGCAGCCGAGTTCGACCGCCTGTTCCAGCGCCTGGTCGGCATCCGGCACCAGATCGAAAGCGCGATGCAGCGTCGAGCCGAGGCCGGCCGCATGCGCCTTCAAACGGTGGATCAACGGCATGTCGAGCGTACCATCCGGCCGGTTGGCGCCGATGACGACACCGGCAAGGCCAGCGGCGCGCACGGCATCAATATCGATCATCATCGCTTCCTCATCTGCCCCGTCGAAGATGAAAGGCCCGGCGTGAGGGCGGATCATCGCGTAGACCGGAATGGGAGCCCGGGCGGCGATCTTCATCAGGCTCGGCAGCGGCGTCAGGCCGCCGAGCTCCAGCGCCGAGCAGAGCTCGATGCGGCCGGCGCCGCCTTCGATCGCGGCGGCAAGGCCTTCGGCGCTGTCCACGCACACTTCAAGCAAGATTGTCACGCTGCAGTCTCCCTGGCTCCGGCGTCCGTCGGCCTTATGGTGCGCGCCACGGTTTCCGAGGTAATTCTCGCCGCCACCTCGATGATGACAGTGCAGGCATCGGCGGCGGCTTTTCGATGGTTGAAGGCGACGTGATAGGACATCGGCAGGTGCTCGTCGAGATCGACGATGCGCACCTTGTCGGCAATCGGCATGGCGCTGACGCGGCCGAGGAAGGAGACGTAACCGTGATTGGCGACGAGGTCGACGATGACCGGCAGCGAATCCGCCGCGGTGATATCCTGGCCGCGCAGGCGCCAGTTGGGCGCGCGCTCGTAGCTGAAGGCCATGGCCGCATGACCGAGGCCGGTGCGCGGGCTCGGCATGCAGATCGGGTGGCCGGCAACGAGATCGGCGACGCTGGTCTCGGTGCTATCCGGCGGCGCGATCACCACCATGTCGGTCTGCAGCAGTTCGCGATGGCGGAAGTTTTCCAGCCCGAAGACCGAATCCAGGATCGCGACATCGATGCGGCCGCTCTTCAGCGCCTCGCGCAGATCGTCGGCGGTCATCGAGACCAGCGAGATCGCATTGTTGTTGCGGCGTGCATTCCATTCCGAGACCAGCGTGCCCAGGCAGCGCGCCACCCAGCTTTCCGAGCCGGTCGGGATGATCGAGCCGATGCGCAGCGACCGGGCGGTGCGCCGATAACGCTCGTCGGCCGACGATTTGAGATCGTTCCACGCCTGGCTGATCGCCATGAAGATCTGGTAGGCGCGCCTGCCCTCCTCCGTCAGCACCGAGCCCTGCGCCTGCCGCTCGAACAGGCGATGGCCTAAAAATTTCTCAAGATTGGCAAGCTGAAGCGAAAGCTGCGGCTGACCGAGGCGAAGACGGCGGGCGGCCCGATTGATGCTACCCTGGTCGGCAACTTCGAGAAAACGCTCCATCGTGACGATCTTGACGGGAATGCGGGATGCCCAGGCTTCGTTGATCCCGGCGGCGGAGCCGTCGTGACCGGCCCATTGGCCGAGTTCAGCGATTGCAGCCATGATCGGCTCCAGGCCTTCCAGCACCCTGCCGCTCGCAATCAGCGTCGCCAACTCGCCGGAAGCGCGTTCCGTCAGCTTCATCGCCAGTTCGGTCTCGAGATTATGGATTGCCGTCGAGACGGTGGAGGGCGACAGCTGGAAGCGCCGCGCGGTCTCGCGCACCGAACCGGAGGTCAGGACATGGCTTGCGATGAACAGGGCACCAAGATGCAAACGGTCGCCTCCGGAAAGCGCTGGAAAAACCGGACGATATGCTGTGTTCATGAAAAAAGATATCCCTGCCTCCGGAGAGGCGGGCTATCGTTGCCGTCATAAAAAACCGGGCGGCGGGAAACCGCGAAAGAGCCGGGGAATATCGTGGAAACACGCAAGGGAACAAAAACAAATCGCGCCGGCCTTGGAAAAGGGAATGCGTTTCCGCGCGCGGAGCCGCATTCGCCGCCATAATCGTGCCGCGACCGCAAATACTGGAGGGGGCTTGCATCGATTTTTCGGGCATGAACGCTATTTCCATGACGCACGCAATTCCGGCATGATGGCGGCTTGGTCGCCTTCGCCGGCGGATTTCCTATGCGCAGGCCTCCCGCCCGAGGCTTGGGCCACATTCAATGGTTTTGAAAAAGGGGACTTTCCATGCTGAAGAAACTCGCACTTGCCGTCTCGCTCTCCGCCTTCGCGGTGGGTGCGGCCCATGCCGCCGACGTCGTCGTTTCGTCGAAGATCGACACCGAAGGCACGCTGCTCGGCAACGTCATTGCGCTCGCTCTCGAAGCAAACGGCATCAAGACGCAGGACCGCATCGCGCTTGGCGCAACACCCGTCGTGCGCAAGGCGATCACCGCCGGCGAAATCGACATCTATCCGGAGTATACCGGCAATGCCGGCTTCTTCTTCAACAAGGCCGATGACTCCGCCTGGAAGAACATCGACCAGGGTTATGAGCTGGCGAAGAAGCTCGATTATGACGCCAACAAGATCGTCTGGCTGACGCCGTCGCCCGCCAACAACACCTGGGCGCTTGCCGTGCGCAGCGATGTCGCCGGTCCGAACAAGCTGAAGAGCCTCACAGACTTCGGCAAGTGGGTTGCCGGCGGCGGTGCCGCCAAGCTTGCCGCCTCCGCCGAATTCGTCAATTCGGCCGGCGCGCTCCCCGCCTTCCAGACGACCTACGGTTTCCAGCTGAAGCCCGACCAGATGGTCGTTCTTTCCGGCGGCGACACGGCGGCAACGATCAAGGCGGCCGCTGACCAGACGAACGGCGTCAACACCGCCATGGTCTACGGCACCGACGGCGCCATCGAAGCGGCTGAACTCACCGTTCTCGAAGACGACAAGAACGTCCAGCAGGTCTATGCCCCGACGCCGATCATCCGCGAAGAGGTGTTGAAGGCCAATCCGAAGATCGAGGAAGTGCTCTCGCCGATCTTCAAGAGCCTGACCGCCGACGAGTTGCGTAAGCTCAACGCCAAGATCCAGGTCGACGGCGAGCCGGCAAAATCCGTCGCCGAAGCCTATCTCAAGGAAAAGGGCTTCCTGAAGTAATCATCGCTCGCTCCGCCCGATTGCGGGCGGAGCCCCGTTTGCTGATAGGGTGGGCTGATGTTGGCCAGACAGGGTTGATTTGATGGAAGAAACCTTAGCGGTCCGCAAGCTGGACCGGCTCGGCGTGGTTCTGGTGGCCGGCGGCATCGCGGCGACTGCACTGATGCCCTTCATCTACGTGAAGGCGAACCGCATCGCCGCCGGCAAGCCGATGCTGCTGATGCAGCTTCTTCCCCAGCCTTCCGTCGTCATCCTGACCGTGCTTCTCCTTCTCACCGCCTTCGCCACGCTGTTCCTCACCAATGCGATAGCACGGCTTGTCATCGCCACACTCTGCCTTGCGGCGCTGATCGTTGCGATCGGCCTCGTCTCGACGGCGGCAACGCCCCCCGGCAGCACAGTGGCGCGCATGACGCCCGGCGGCGGCTTCTGGGCGCTGTTTGCGGTGATCGGGCTCGTGATATCTGATGCGCTTGTCAAAATCCGGCTGGCACCATGGATGCGGGTGGCAGCCCTTGCAGCCTATACGGCGCTGCTCTTCATCTCGCTCTCCTCCGGCCTGCTCGACAGCCTTTCGATCATGAAGGAATTCTCGACGCGGGCCCCGCAATTCGAGACCGAAGCGCTCTCGCATCTGCTGCTGGCGTTCGGCTCGCTTGCCATCGCCATTGTTCTCGGCCTGCCGCTTGGCATCCTCTGCTTCTGGGTGCCGAAGCTGCGGGCCATCGTGCTGCAGGGGCTGAGCCTCATCCAGACGATCCCGAGCCTGGCACTCTTCGGCCTATTGATGCTGCCGCTCGGCTATCTCGCCACCCATGTGCCGCTCGCCGCCGCGATCGGCATCCGCGGCATCGGCACGGCGCCTGCCTTGATTGCGCTGGTGCTCTATTCGCTGCTGCCGATCGTCGCCAACACCGTCGTCGGCCTTCAGGGCGTCGACCCCTCGGTGCGCGATGCTGCGGCCGGCATGGGGCTGACGCGCTTGCAGATTCTGACCGGCATCGACATGCCGCTCGCCTTTCCCGTCATCCTCACCGGCATCCGCATCGTACTGGTGCAGGCGATCGGCATGGTGACGATCGCCGCGCTGATCGGCGGCGGCGGCTTCGGCATCTTCATCTTCCAGGGGCTCGGCCAGACGGCCATGGATCTCGTCCTGCTCGGCGCCGTGCCGACCGTCTTCTTCGCCTTCTCATCGGCCGTCATCCTCGATGCGGTCATCGACAGCATCCGGGGAACCGCCGCATGACCATGATCGAGATCAGGAACGTCACCAAGCGCTACGGCCCGGCCACCGTCGTCGACAACGTCTCGATGAGCGTCGAGAAGGGTGAGATCACCGTCATCGTCGGCACGTCGGGCTCGGGCAAATCGACGCTGATGCGGATGATCAACCGACTGGTGCCGATCACCGAAGGCGAAATATCAGTCGGCGGACAGAATGTGATGGACGTTCCAGTGACGGAGCTTCGCCGCAAGATCGGCTATGCCATCCAGGGACACGGCCTGTTTCCGCACCGGACGGTGGCGCAGAATATCGCCACCGTGCCGCAGCTTCTCGATTGGGATTCCGCCCGCATCGCCAAACGCGTCGAAGAACTGCTCGGGCTTTTCAACCTCGATCCGGCAACCTTTGCCGACAAATATCCGCACCAGCTCTCGGGCGGCCAGCAGCAGCGCGTCGGTGTGGCCCGGGCGCTGGCGGCCGAGCCGGAGCTGCTGTTGATGGACGAACCCTTCGGTGCGCTCGATCCCGTCATCCGCGGCAAGGCGCAGGACGACCTTTTGGCGATCCAGAAACAGTTCGGTACGACGGTTATTCTCGTCACCCACGACATGGACGAGGCCTTCCATCTCGGCAACCAGATTGCAGTGATGAGCCAGGGCAGGTTGCTGCAATGCTCGACGCCGGAAAAGATCCTCACCGAACCCGCCGATCCCTTCGTGCAGCAATTGACCGGCACGTCCGACCGGGCCTTGAAGCTGATGTCGCTGCTGCCGCTGAAGGAGAGCATGGAGCCGGCCAAGAACGGTCTCGCCTATGCCCTGCCGCAGTCGCTCAGCCTGCGTGATGCGCTGGCCGAAATGATCTGGCAGGGGGTCGACGAGGCAGCCGTGCAGGACGGCGAAAAGGCGCCGGTTGGCTCGATCTCGATGACGCGGCTTCTCGAACTGGGCCGCAAGGCATGAAGCTCCTCGTCGCCAATCTCTTCCGCCTGGCGGCGCTGGCTTTGCTGCTCATCCTGCTGTTCAGGACGGAGTGGCTTTCCCTCCTGCTGGTGCCGCTGACCAGCAACAATGCGCCTGCCGTCTATACGCAGAACAGCCTTGCCTCGCTGGCCGCCGGGCACCTGCAGCTGGTGATCGGCTCGATTGTCTGCAGCGCCGTGCTTGCCGTTGTCGGCGGCATCTTCGTGACGCGGGAAAGCGGGGCTGACTTCCTGCCGCTGTCGCGCGCCATCGCCAATGCGGGGCAGACCTTTCCGCCGGTCGCGGTGCTGGCACTCGCTGTTCCCGCCACCGGGTTCGGCGCCATGCCGACGCTGATCGCGCTCTTTCTCTACGGCCTGCTGCCGATCTTCGAAAACACCGTCGCCGGCTTGAAGCAGGTTTCGCCGCAAGTGCTCGATGCCGCCGACGGCATGGGCATGAACGGCACGCAGCGGCTGCTGCGGGTCGAGCTGCCGCTTGCCCTGCCGCTGATCCTCGAAGGGCTGAAGGTGGCGACCGTGATCAATATCGGCACGGCGACGATCGGCTCGACGGTTGCGGCAAAGGGCCTCGGCGAGGTCATTATCGCCGGGCTGATCTCCGACAATACCGCCTTCATCCTGCAGGGCGGCCTGATCGTCGGCCTGATGGCGGTGCTGATCTATGACGCCATGGGTCTGGTCGAAGGGGCGATCACCCGAAGAATCGGCTTGCGCGCGGCGTAGGAGGACGAGTACCAAGACTGCCGTGACTACTGCATAATTCCTTAAATCGATTCCGATTTAAGGAATTATGCAGCAATTCAAAGTGCTACAGCGTCCTTTGCGCGTCTAAAAAGACGCGCGGCGCTGTAGTGCAATGGGAGGCAGAATTGGCGAAGATGATCCACTCCATGATCCGCGTTCTCGATGAGGCGCGCTCCGTCGAATTCTACGAGAGGGCCTTCGGCCTTTCGGTGGCCGACCGCGTCGATTTCGAAACCTTCACGCTGATCTATATGAGCAATGCCGAGACCGGCTTCGAGCTGGAACTGACCGTCAACAAGGGCCGGACCGCGCCGTATGACCTCGGCAATGCCTATGGCCATCTCGCCGTCTCGGTCGAGGAGGTGGCGGTCGAGCGGGAGCGGCTGTCGAAGCTCGGGCTCAATCCGGGTGAACTGGTAGAGCTCAACCGCGACGGCAAGCTCTTCGGCCTGTTCTTCTTCATCAGCGATCCCGATGGCTACAAGATCGAGGTGCTGCAGCGCCACGGCCGGTTTCTCTGACGCATCGTGCCGAGCCGGATTGCGGCCGCACCGTTCCAATCTCCCGATAATCCCACAGCTTCGAGCGGCATGAACTAGGAGCCCGCCCATGATCGAGAAGACCGAGCTCAATTCCGGCTGGACGCTCTCCTGTAACGATACAGCAAGGCCCGGACTGCCTGCCGCAATCCCCGCAACGGTGCCGGGCTGCGTGCATCTCGACCTGATCGCCAACCGGCTGATCCCCGATCCCTATATCGACGTCAACGAGATCAGCAGTGACTGGATCGGCAGGACCGATTGGACCTATCGCTGCACGTTCGAGGCGATGCCTGACGATGGCAGGGTGCAGGAGCTCGTCTTCGACGGGCTCGATACGATCGCGGTGATATCCCTCAACGGGGAAGAGATCGGCCGCACCTTCAACATGCACCGCACCTATCGTTTCGATGTTTCCCAGCTGCTGAAGGCTGGCCAAAACGAACTCACCGTCACCTTCCGCTCGGCTTACGCCTATGGTGCGGAGATGGAAAAACATTACGGCTACCGTCCCAACAACTATCCGGGACCGGGCAATCTGATGCGCAAGATGGCCTGCAATTTCGGCTGGGACTGGGGGCCGACGCTGGTGACGGCCGGCGTCTGGAAGCCCGTCCGGCTGGAAAGCTGGGATCGGGCGCGGCTTGCCGAAACACGGGTGTCGGCAACGCTTGCCGGCGGTGACGGGCTGGTGAAGGTGCATACCAGGTTGGCGCGGCATGGCGGCACGACGCCGTTGAGGCTTGTCGCCGAAATCGGCGGCGTAACCAAAACGCTGGCGATTGACGCTGACGAAGACGAGATCGCCTTCGAGCTTACCCTCCCCTCGCCGCAGCTCTGGTGGCCGCACCATCTCGGCGCGCAGCCGCTTTATCCCCTGACTCTCCGGCTGATCGGCGACGGGAGCGACGATCTGCTCGACGCTCACGAGCGCGAACTCGGTTTCCGCTCACTGCGGCTCGACACCGCAGCCGACGAGCACGGCTCGGCCTTCACCTTCGTCATCAACGACGTACCGCTTTTCATCTGCGGGGCGAACTGGATTCCCGACGATTGTTTTCCCCCGCGGGTGACGGCTGAGCGTTGTGCCGCGCGGATCGAGGAGGCAAAGGCCGCCAATATCCACATGCTGCGCGTCTGGGGCGGCGGCATTTTCGAGGCCGACGAATTCTATGAGGCCTGCGACCGCGCCGGCATGCTGGTCTGGCAGGATTTCCTCTTTGCCTGCGCCGCCTATCCGGAGGAGGAGCCGCTCAGAAGCGAGATCGAGGCGGAGGTGCGTGACAATGTCGTGCGGCTGATGCCGCATGCCTCGCTGGTCCTCTGGAACGGCAACAACGAGAACATCTGGGGCTTCGACGAATGGGGCTGGCGGCCGATCATCAAGGCGGGCGAAAGCTGGGGCCTCGGTTATTATCTCGACCTGCTGCCGAAACTCTGCGTCGAACTCGATCCGGACCGGCCCTATTATCCCGGCAGCCCCTATTCCGGCTCGATGGAGATCGAACCCAATGCCGACGCACATGGCTGCAAACATATCTGGGACGTGTGGAACGATGTCGGCTACGAGGTCTACCGCAATTATATCCCGCGCTTCTGCTCCGAATTCGGCTGGCAAGCGCCTCCGGCCTGGGCAACGATCGAAGAAAGCGTGCACGACGCGCCGCTGACGCCGCAATCGAACGGCGTCTTCCACCATCAGAAGGCCACACAAGGCAATGAAAAGCTGATCCGCGGCCTGTCCAGCCATTTGCCGGAGCCGCGGACAATGGATGACTGGCACTTCGCCACCCAGCTCAACCAGGCGCGCGCCATCCGCTTCGGCGTCGAACACATGCGCTCGCATCGGAATATCTGCAAGGGTGCGGTGGTCTGGCAGTTCAACGATTGCTGGCCAGTGACCTCATGGGCCGCGCTCGATTCGGCCGGACGCCGCAAGCCGCTCTGGTATGCGCTGAAGGCAGCCTATGATCCGCGCCTGCTGACGATCCAGCCGCGCGACGGCGGACTTGCGGCGGTGGCCGTCAATGAACGGACGCTGTTCTGGCGGGCGAAGATCAGCGGCAAACGCGTGACGCTCGACGGCACCGTGCTGGCCGAATTCGAATTCTGGCGCCTGCTCTGCGATCGTTTCGAGGCAAAGGAATTCCCGCTGCCCGAGGATATCGTCACCCCCGGCTTACCGAAGGACGAGCTCATCGTCGTGCAGATGCTCGACCGGCGGGCCTTCCATTATTTCGTCGAAGATATCGAGCTTGCCCTGCCGGCACCGCAGCTGACGGTCGATGTCGTCGGGATCGACGGTGGGTATGAGGTCAAGGTGACGGCGCAAAACTTCCTCAAGGATCTCTGCCTGATGGCCGATCGGCTGCATCCGGATGCCGTTGTCGATTCGATGCTGGTGACGCTGCTGCCGGGCGAGAGCCATGTCTTTGTGATCAAGACGGCAAAGACGATCGTGGCAGACGATATTGTCATCGGCACCGTGCTGCGATCGGCCAACGATCTCTTCGCCAAACACTAAAAAGGCCCCGCATCCGCGGGGCCCTTCCAGCTCGGCCTATCGGACGACGTTACATCCAGTAAGGCGGCACGCCGTAGTAATCATAGACCCGGCGGCCATTGTCGTTGTACCAGGTGTCGTCATCGTCCGAATAGCTCGGGGCGCCTTCGATCTGCTCCTTGGTCAGGTCGATGCGATAGCCATCCAGCTGGGTGTCGTAGTTCAGCTTTTCCCAGGGAAGCGGATAGTGGTCGTGACCGATGCCCAGGAAGCCGCCGAAACTCAGCACGGCATAGGCGACACGGCCGTCGAGCTTTCCGATGATCAGCCGTTCGATCGAGCCGATATGCCTGCCATCGGGCCCATAGACACGGGTGCCTTCGACGCGGTCGCTGGCGATCAGCGAGTGCGTGACCTTGACATTCGGGTCACGGCGGGTGGCGTCAGTATCCTGGTTCAACATTGTGCACCTCCTTTTGGTGTTTCCTCATGGTGAGTATGCAAGATCAACGTCATGGCGGACTCAAAGTTCCCCATCCTTTCCATGATCGTGCGCTGGCGGAATGTTGACGTTTACGTCAAGGTTAGTATAGCGTCATTCGGCTTGAACCATTCAGGCAATCGCATAAGCTGCCGGACTGGAAGATGGAGGATCTTTCCGGTTATCTGCCGAATGATGTCGGCGCGGCGGCCTCACGGGAGAGAGACAGATGAACAGCATTTCCGTCCATCCAAACGGCGCCAGGCCGGACAAGCCCTGGCTTGCCGCCTATCCCGATATCGTTCCGGCAGAGATTCCGCCGCTGGAATATGCCTCGCTTGCCGAACTGCTGGAAAAATCCTGCGCCCGTTACGCCGACCGGACCGCCTTTTCCAGCATGGGCAAGGGGATGCGCTACCGCGAACTGGAGAGCCAGACGCGCAAGGTCGCCGCCTGGCTGCAGAGCACCGGCCTTCAGAAGGGCGACCGCGTCGCCGTGATGATGCCGAACGTGCTGCAGAACCCGATCGCCACCTACGCCATCCTGCGCGCCGGTCTCGTGGTGGTGAACGTCAACCCGCTCTATACGCCGCGCGAACTCGAACATCAGTTGAAGGATTCCGGCGCCAAGGCGATCTTCGTGCTGGAGAATTTCGCCCGCACGGTGGAGCAGGTTCTCAACAAGACCGACCTTCGCCATGTCGTCGTCACCTCGCTCGGGGAAATGCTCGGGCCAAAGGGGCTGATCGTCAATTTCGTTGTGCGCAAGGTGAAGAAGCTCGTTCCCTCCTGGTCGATCCCTCAGCACAAGAGCTTCGGCCAGGTGCTCCGCGAAGGTGCCGGAAAAAAGCTCCAGCCGGTCACGCTGACAGGCAGCGACATCGCCTTCCTGCAATATACCGGCGGCACGACGGGCGTTGCCAAGGGCGCGGTGCTGACGCATCAGAACCTGCTCGCCAACAAGGTGCAGCTGTCGCTCTGGCTTCGATCGGCCTTCGAGCGCAAGAAAGAGCCGGAGGTGCTGAATTTCCTCTGCGCCCTGCCGCTCTACCACATCTTCGCGCTGACGGTGAATTCGCTGATGGGCATGTCGCTCGGCGCCCACAATATCCTGATCGCCAATCCGCGCGACATTCCCGGTCTCGTCAAGGAATTCGAAAAGTCGAAGGTCCATATCTTCCCCGGCCTCAACACGCTGTTCAATGCGCTGATGAACAATGCCGATTTCGCCAAGCTCGACTTCTCCTCGCTGATCATGTCGCTGGGCGGCGGCATGGCTGTGCAGCGCCCGGTCGCTGATCGCTGGCTGAAGATGACAGGCACGGCAGTGACGGAAGGCTACGGCCTTTCCGAGACATCGCCGGTTGCCACCGCCAACCGCTTCGATTCGGCTGAGTTCACCGGCACGATCGGCCTGCCGCTTCCCTCCACCGACCTCGATATCCGCGACGAGGCCGGCAATTCGCTGCCGCTCGGCGACGTCGGCGAGATCTGCATTCGCGGACCGCAGGTGATGGCCGGCTACTGGCAGAAGCCGGAGGAAACGGCGCGGGTGATGACCGATGACGGCTACTTCCGCTCGGGCGACATGGGCTTCATGGACGACCGCGGCTACACCAAGATCGTCGACCGCAAGAAGGACATGATCCTCGTCTCCGGCTTCAACGTCTATCCCAACGAGATCGAGGAAGTCGCCGCCATGCATGCCGGCATCCTCGAGGCCGCAGCCATCGGCGTGCCGGACGGACATTCGGGCGAGGCGGTAAAACTCTTCGTGGTCAGGAAGGATCCGAACCTGACGGAAGCGGAGGTCAAAGCCCACTGCATCGCCAACCTCACCAACTACAAGCGGCCGCGCTTCATCGAGTTCCGCACCGAGCTGCCGAAGTCGCCGGTTGGTAAGATCCTGCGCAAGGACCTGCGCGGCTGAATTTGACGAATTTAAAGTGTTACAGCGTCCTTTGCGCGTCTTTCGGACGCGCGGCGCTGTAATGAAATTAAAGCATCCGCTTGCGGCGGGTGGCTTTTTTCAATTTCGGCAGGTGGCTGAACTTGATTTGCGAGTGAGAAAGCGAATAGTTTCCGCAACCTTTCCGCCTCCAAAGGAGCCTCCCATGAACGCCATCGTCGAACAGCTGAAAAGCACCGCTGATGCCACCAAGGTGACCGATATCCGGGCCGCCTTCGCCGCCGATTCGCAGCGCTTTTCGCGCTTTTCCGTCTCGCTTGACGACCTGTTGATGGATTTTTCCAAGACGGCGGTGAATGACGACATCCTCAAGCTCTTGGTGAAGCTCGCCGAAGACGGCGGCGTCGAGAAGAAGCGCGAGGAAATGTTCTCCGGCAAGGCGATCAATTTCACCGAGGACCGCGCCGTTCTGCACACCGCGCTGCGCAACCGCTCCAACACACCGGTTCTGGTCGACGGCAAGGACGTCATGCCCGACGTCAATGCCGTGCTTGCCGCCATGGGCAAGTTTGCCGACGACGTCCGCTCCGGCACGCTGAAGGGCGCCACCGGCAAGG
Source organism: Rhizobium leguminosarum bv. viciae USDA 2370 (assembly GCF_002008365.1). GTDB lineage: Bacteria > Pseudomonadota > Alphaproteobacteria > Rhizobiales > Rhizobiaceae > Rhizobium > Rhizobium leguminosarum. The sequence goes on along the minus strand of NZ_MRDL01000054.1, from coordinate 440,346 downwards.
CGATCACCGATGTCGTCAATATCGGTATCGGCGGCTCGGATCTCGGCCCTGTGATGGCGACGCTGGCGCTTGCTCCCTTCCATGACGGTCCGCGCGCGCATTTCGTCTCCAATATCGACGGCGCCCATATCGCCGACATCCTGAAGCTGGTGCAGCCGGAAACGACGCTGTTCATCGTCGCCTCGAAGACCTTCACCACCGTCGAGACGATGACTAATGCGCAGACGGCGCGCAATTTCATCGCCAAGGCGCTCGGCGAAGCCGCCGTGCAGCACCATTTCGCCGCCGTCTCGACGGCACTCGACAAGGTCGCCGCCTTCGGCATCGACAGCGCCCGCGTCTTCGGCTTCTGGGATTGGGTCGGCGGCCGCTATTCGATCTGGTCGGCGATCGGCCTGCCGCTGATGATCGCCGTCGGGCCGGAGAATTTCGGCAAGTTCCTCGACGGCGCGCATGCCGTCGACAATCACTTCCGTAAGGCGCCGATTACCGAAAACCTGCCGATGCTGCTCGGCCTGATCGGCTTCTACCATCGCAATGTGCTGGGCTACCCCACCCGCGCCATCCTGCCCTACGACCAGCGCCTGTCGCGCTTCCCGGCCTATCTGCAGCAGCTCGACATGGAATCGAACGGCAAGGGCGTCACCATTGACGGCACGCCGGTCGAAGGCAATTCCGGCCCTGTCGTCTGGGGCGAGCCCGGCACCAATGGCCAGCACGCCTTCTACCAGCTCATCCATCAGGGCACGAGCATCATCCCGGCCGAATTCATGATCGCCGCCAACGCCTTCGAGCCGGAGCTGCGCCACCAGCACCAGCTGCTGATCTCCAACGTGCTTGCCCAGTCGGAAGCACTGATGAAGGGACGCAGTTTCGAAGAAGCCAAGAAGCAGCTGACCGACAAAGGCATGGACGACAAAAAGGCCGATTTCATCGCGCCGCACCGCGTCTTCACCGGCAACCGGCCGTCGATCACCTTCGTCTACGACAAGCTGACCCCTTACGCACTCGGCCGCCTGATCGCGCTTTACGAACACCGCGTCTTCGTCGAAGGCGTGCTCTTCCGCATCAACTCCTTCGACCAGTGGGGCGTCGAGCTCGGCAAGGAACTGGCGACGGGCCTGCTGCCGGTCGTCGAAGGCAAGGAAAGTGCGGCATCGCATGACTCGTCGACGCAGGGCCTGGTTGCGGCGCTGGCGAAGCTAGCGAAGTAACCGTTCAAGATTTGCCCCTCACCTAACCCTCTTCCCGCGCGCGGGGAGAGGGGACGTGCCACGCGAGACGTCAATGGGAATCGGGAGGCCGCGGCATTGTCCCTTCGCCCCGTTTACGGGGGTCCGAAGGACGGGGCGAGACACGTGGCTCGACCCCGGTTGGTGGCGGCAGGCGGATGAGGGGCAGTCTCGGGCTTAAGCCTTAAAGCCCAATCTCGCGTGCCCAGGGGGGGTTGGCGCCGGCGCGGGAGACGGTGACGGCGGCGGCTTTGGCGCCGAGGGTCAGGGCGTTGCGCAGCGCCTTTTCGTCAAGATTGGCCACCTGAGGCTTGGTCAGCAGATTATCCATCTTCAGCGACGCGAGGATGCCAGCGTCGAAGGTATCGCCGGCGCCGACCGTGTCGACGACGGTGACCCGTTCGCTCGGGACCGTCACCTTGCGCTCCTTGGTATAACCGGAGGCGCCTTCCGCGCCCTTGGTGATGACGACGAGCTTGGCGCCGTGGTTCAGCCAGTGGGCGGCGAGCGCATCATGGTCTCCCTGCAGGCCGAACCATTCGAGGTCCTCGTCGGAGAATTTGACGATGTCAGATTTAGCGGCCATGCGCTTGATGCGGGCCATATGCGCCGGCTTGTCCTTGATGAAACCCGGACGAATATTCGGATCGAGCGAGATGACCCGGCGAGCGGCTTCGCGGTCGAGAAGCGCCTCGTAGGTTTCGCCGCAAGGGCTCGGGATCAGGCTGATTGCGCCGAAATGCAGCGCCTCGCAATCGTCACCGAGAACAGGCAGGTCGGCCGTGGTGATCATGCGGCCGGCGGTGCCTTCGTCGTAGAAGGCATAGGTCGCCTGGCCGTTGACCAGCTTGACGAAGGCGATGGTCGAGGGACGCGGCGTAATGGCGCATGGGCTGTAATCGACATTGCTCGCCTTCAGCGTTTCCAGCAGGATTTCGCCCATCATGTCATCGGCGATGCCGGTGAAGAAGGCCGTGGGGATGCCGAGGCGGCCGAGCGCGATTGCGGTGTTGAAGATCGCGCCGCCGGCATAGGGCGCGAAGCCCTTTTCGCCCAGGGTCGTGTCCCTCGGCAGCATGTCGATCAAGGCTTCGCCGCAGCACAAAATCATCGTATTCCTCCCAACAGCATCTATACGTTCATCAACCGATTAAGCGAGCTTTTGTCAACTGGCTAGAGCGAAAGCTCACTAACCCCACCATTCCTTCCCGACCAGGCCAGCGGCGCATCGAGGAAGGCCTCGACTTCCGACAGCGTCTTGTCGTCGAAGAGCTTCTGCTCCTTGGCGACGGCCAGAACATTCCGCCAGGTGGCGATGTGATGCAGCCTGACCTTGCCGTCGGCAAAACGCTGTTCACCGAAGATGCCGTAGAAGAACAGCGCGATGCCATGATCGACGATGCCGCCGGCGGCACGGACCGCGTCGATGAACTTGAACATGCTGCCGCCGGCTGTCGTCAGGTCTTCGATGACGAGCACGCGCGACCCTTCCGGCATGTTGCCTTCGATCTGGGCATTGCGGCCATGGCCCTTCGGCTGCTTGCGGACATAGACCATCGGCAGGCCGAGACGATCTGCCAGCAGGGCGGCGAAGGGGATGCCGGCGGTCTCGCCGCCGGCGATGCAATCGAACTGCTCGAAACCGGCATCGCGCAGCAGGGTGCTGGCGGCGAAATCCATCACCGTCGAGCGGATGCGCGGGAAGGAGAGCAGCTTGCGGCAATCGATATAGACCGGGCTCGCCATCCCGGAGGAGAGTTTATAGGGCTGCGCGGCATTGAAATGCACCGCCTTGATCTCCCAGAGCATCTTGGCCAACAATTCGGCCATCACGGCGCGGTCGGGAAATGTGGTCTGGATCATGCGGCTCTCCTTCGGCTTGGATCCTTGCGGGAATAGCAGCAAGAGCCCGACGTTTCCAGACGAAAGGCGCGCTCATGACAGTAGCAGGCGGCCGATATCGGCGATCTGCATCTTCTTGAACAAGGCAATCGCCTGAGCGCCCTCCTCCGCATCTAGCGAAACGGCATAACGTACGCCGGCGGCAAGCAGCTGCATCGTCAGCCGGGCGATCGCCAAGAGCTCCTTGCGGTCGCGATCCGGCCATAGACGGATAAGCACGGCGAGAAATGCCTGGGCATGAAATTCCATGTCCTCGGCATCGACCTGCTGCAGCAGCTTGTCGGTATGGGTCGCATGCCAGATGTCGCGCATGACGGGCTCGCGGCGGAAGAAGGCATAATATTCATCGGCGATATTGGCGAGCGCGCGCTGCAGGGCCGCAGCGTCGGTCACCTTCGCCAGTTCCTCTTCGACGCACCGCCTGCCCTGCTCGTTGAAGCGCTCGGCCAATGTGCGGATGATCGAGGTCTTGTCGGGGAAATATTGGTAGAGGGCGCCGAAGGAAAGACCGGCCTTTTCGACGATCTCGCTCATCTTCAAGCCATCGCTGCCGTGGCTTTCGATCAGTTGCGAGGCAACCGCGAGGATCTTTTCGAAGCGCTCGCGGCCGCGCTGCTGGCTGGGGATGCGGCGCGGCTGGCCGGTAGACTCCTGCTGGCGCCTGCGCGTTGCGACCGGCTGTTCCGACATGATCTCTCCTTTTCCACGTTGACAAACAAAATAAGAGAGATTATCTCATTTTGCAAATGAGAGAGTTTCTCTTGTTTGCAAAATATGGAAGGAGTTTTGACATGCAGACGTCCGAAATCGTCCTCGTCGGTGGATCGGGAAAGACCGGCGGCCGCATCATCAGGCGTCTGGAAGCGCGCGGCCTGACCGTCCGCGCGGCATCACGCTCCAGCGCCCGTCCCTTCGACTGGGAGGACAGGTCGACCTGGCGCGGCGCACTTCAGGGCGCATCGAGCGCCTATGTCGCCTTCCAGCCGGACCTTGCCGTCGCCTGGGCGGCGGAGGCGATCGAAGCGCTCGCCAAGGTCGCCGTGGAATGCGGCCTTGAGCATATCGTACTGCTCTCCGGCCGCGGCGAAGAGAGCGCGCAGCGCAGCGAAGCGGCGCTGACCGCTTCCGGCATCGATACCACCATCCTGCGCGCCTCCTGGTTCTGCCAGAACTTCAGCGAGGGCGCCTTTGTCGAGCAGATCATTGGCGGCCGGCTGCAATTGCCGGCGGGCGAGATCGGTGAACCTTTCATCGATACCGACGACATCGCCGATGCCGCCGTCGCCGCCTTGACCGACCCGCGCCACCGCAACCAGACCTACGAGTTGACCGGCCCTCGGGCGCTGACCTTCCGGCAGGCGGTCGGCGAAATCGCCGCGGCCGCTGGGCGGCCGATCGAATATCAGCAGGTCTCGACGGCGGATTTCACCGGCGGGCTTGCGGCTGCCGGCCTGCCGCATGGCCTGATCGATCTTCTGGAGGAGCTCTTCGGCCAGGTGCTCGATGGGCGCAATTCCAATGTGATGGGCGGCGTCACCGAAATTCTTGGCCGCCCCGCCACCGATTTCAGCGAATATGCCCGCCAAACCGCGGCAACCGGAATATGGAGCGCCTGACCATGCAGATCATTCTCATCCTCTCCCTCGCGGCGGCGGCGATCGGCAGCGGCCTTGTCGCCGGCATCTTCTTCGCCTTCTCGACCTTCATCATGACCGCCTTCTCGCGGATTCCGGCAGAGCAAGGCATCGCGGCGATGAACTCGATCAACGTGACGATCGTCCGCTCGCCCTTCATGGGCCTCTTCGTGCCGACGGCGATCCTCTGCATCGTCATCGCCGTGCTCGCCCTGATCGACTGGCGCGGCGGGGCATCTTTTCTGATGCTGGGCGGAGCAGCCCTCTATGTCTTTGCCTCTTTCGTCTCGACCATCGTCTTCAACGTGCCGATGAACGATGCACTGGCGAAGGTCGGCGGCAATGGGCCGGAAGCGGTTCAGCTCTGGACCAGCTATGTCAGGGACTGGACATGGTGGAACCATGTGCGGACCATCGCCTCGCTGCTCGCCTCGGTCGCCTTCGTGCGGGCGCTGATGATCGTTTGAATGATTGCTTCCCGACGATCCGACGCCCCCGTCAGGAATCGGGTGGTTGGTTCGGGGCCGGCGTGTGAACATGAGCCGATTGCCGCGAAAGGACCGCCATGTTCACACTTCACGATTATCTGCCGTCGCAAAATGGCTGGAAGGTCAGGGTTTTGCTCGGCCTGCTCGACATACCCTACCGCAGTCGTATCGTCTCGATCTTCGAGGGCGAGAGCCGCACCGAGGCGTTCCTGAAACTCAATCCGGTGGGCGCCATTCCGGTCCTCGAACTCGACGACGGGCGTCCGATCGCCGAATCCAATGCGATCCTCACTTTTCTCGCCGAGGACACGCGCTTCCTGCCGTCAGACCACTATCTGCGCGCCAAGGTGATGCAATGGCTGTTCTTCGAACAGTATCATGTCGAGCCGGTCATCGGCTCGCTGCGCTTCTGGACATTGACGGGACGGCTGGAGCGTAGCCAGAGCATGGTTGCGGGCAAGCGCGAAGCCGCAACCCGCGCCCTCGCCGCCATCGATCGCGGCCTGACCGACAGCCCATTTCTTGTCGGCCAGGAGCTGACGATCGCCGATATCGCCGTTTACGCCTATAGCCACCGGGCCGAGGATTGCGGGTTTTCTCTTGCGGCCTATCCCGCCTTCGTCGCCTGGTCTGACCGCGTTGGAGATGCCATCGGGGCCGATTATCCAGTCTATCCCTATAGCATCGACCCGCACTCCAATGCCGGCGCGATGCCCTAGACTACGTCTGCTCGCAGAAGACGATGCGGTTGCTGAAGGGGTCGATGACGGTCATCTCCAGCCCCCACGGCTCTTCCTCGACACCGGGCTTCATGTAGCGGTAGTCCTTGCCTGAGAGTTCGGCGTGATAGGCCTGGACATTGGCGACGCGGACGAATGCCTTGGCGCCGGGGCTGGCGTCGCCGGAATGTTCGCTCAGGTGCAGCGCCATGCCGTCACGCGAAACCTGGCAATAGAGCGGAAAATTTTCGCCGAAACGGTGCTCCCAATCGAGACGGAAGCCCAGGAAGCCGCAATAGAATTCCATGGCTTTTTCGACCGAGAAGATGCGGAAGATCGGCATTGGCGGCTCGATGCCGATGACCGAGCGGGAGGCGCCCGCCTCCTCTATCTTGGCCGAGAGAATATTCCATTGATCGAGCCCGAACTGCCGGGCAACGATTTCGAGCGTTTCGCTGTGGGTGAGCGAAATGTCGCGGTCGGCCAGGGCCTGCCGCAATGTTTTTGCCATGAGCTTGGCATCGCGAAAATCGCGCATGAAGTCATCCTTCCGTTGACGGCAAACAGGAAGATCAGTGCCCGCGTCTGCTGACCCGTTCGCCATCGATCGCCTAACGGCAAGGATGTGAAGGATGTTGTCTGGATGCATTCACCATAACGCCAGAGCGTCAAACTCGAGCGTCGCGGGGCGGCTGGCCGCATCCGGCCGAAGGCGATAGTATGAGAGGATCGATCGGCGATCAAGACGCGGTGCGCGCTGCCTCGACGGGAACGGCCTGCAGATGGCCGGCAAGCTCGACACGGTTGCGGCCGGCGCGCTTGGCGACATAGAGCGCCTTGTCGGCGGCACTCAGCATGGCGTCGAAATCCTGTGGCTTCGAGCGGCCGGGCGCGACGCCGACGCTGACCGTGCATGTCAGCACCTCGTCATCGATATGGATCTCGCGCGCCTCGAAAGCCCGGCGGATGCGCTCGGCCGTCAGTTCCGCCCGGCCGGGCATGATTTCCTTCAGCACCAGCGCAAATTCCTCGCCGCCGAGCCGGGCGGCGGTGTCGCCGGTGCGGCAGCTGGCCGCGAGTTCGCCGGCGAAGACCTTGAGCACGCGATCGCCGGCAGCATGGCCGAAGCGGTCGTTGACGGATTTGAAATGGTCGATGTCGAAGACGATGACGGCGGTGGTCGTGCCCATCGGGCGCGTGCCGTACTCGTCGAACAGGGCGCGGCGGTTGAGCAGGCCGGTCAGCGGATCGGTGATCGCATCGAGACGGTGGCGGGCAGCGAGCCGCCATTGATGCAGCGCCAACGACAGCGCACCGATCCCGGTCATGCCGGCGATGCAGACGGCGAGGCTGAGATCCTCCGCCCAGTTGCTGGGGGCCTTGCCGAGAACCAGCTTGCCGTCGGAGATCAGCACGGCGGCGCAGAGAACGAAGGAGATCGCCGTCAGCGTATAGAGCGCGGTAATGCCGAGGAGCGGCGCGGGTGCTTCGGCACGGGCGAGCCAATATTGCCGGGCGGTGGCAAAGAGCAAAAGGGCGATAGCGAGATTGTCGGCGATGAAGGCCAGGCCGTCATACCCTGATAGCATAGGCACGATGGAAAAGACCATCGCGGCAAGCGCGCGGATCGCGATGGCCGGGATAGACAGGCGGCCGGTGAGGAACTGTCTGCCTGCCCCCCATATGGTGGCAAAGCCGGCATGAAACAGCACGAAATTGGCAACGCCCAGCCATGTCTCCGGCGTATTGACGTAGGCGCTGTAGACGAAAATGCCGCTGACGACGAGGACCAGGCCGATGGTGGCGGTGAGCAGCACCGTTTCCGCCCGGCGGACAATCCAACTGCCCATCAGCGTGACGGCAAGGCATGCCGCGGAGACGCCAAGCGCCAGCAAGAGAGAGTTATAGTCAAGCGTCATGCTTTTCAGTCTCCGCAGCTGTTGCCGCGCCAGATGTTGGCAGCTTATGGGCTCCGCGACGAGGAATGTCTTATGCATCCGTTAACAAATGATGCACTGCACAATGCAAATGTTACGCGTTTAACGTCGCGCCGAAATTTAAGATGAATATTCTATTTAAAATTGAATTCCGAAAGCTTACGCCTGCTGCACCACCTGCCAATGCAGGGGAAACATCGGATCGAACACCGTCACCGGACCGGCTCCGGTTTCAATCCTCGCGGGAAAGACGACCGGCTCGGCCTGCCTTGACAGGGTGATGCGCTCCTCGTTCGGCTGGAGCCCGTACCAGGCCGGCCCGTTCAGCGACACGAAGGCTTCGAGCCGCTCCAGGGCGCCCTCCTGTTCGAAGACATGGGCCAGGCAGCTCATCGTATTGACCGAGGTATAGATGCCGGCGCAGCCGCAGGCGCATTCTTTCAGCGGATCGACATGCGGCGCGGAATCCGTGCCGAGGAAGAAGCGGGCGTCACCGCTGACGGCGGCCGCACGCAGAGCCAGCCGGTGGTTTTCGCGCTTGGCGACCGGCAGGCAGTAGTAATGCGGGCGGATGCCGCCGACGAGGATGGCGTTGCGGTTAATGATCAGATGGTGGGTGGTGATCGAGCCGGCGAGATTGCCCTTGGCCGCCTTGATGTAATCGACGCCATCCGATGTCGTCACATGCTCCATCGTCACCTTCAGCTCCGGCAGGCGCTGCCGCAGCGGATCAAGCACGGTCTCGATGAAGACGGCCTCGCGATCGAAGATATCGACCTCCGGCGTCGTCACCTCGCCATGCACGCAGAGCGGCAGGCCGATCTTTGCCATGCGCTCCAGCACCGGCATCGCCTTTTCCATGTCGCGCACGCCGCCATGCGAATTGGTCGTGGCGCCGGCGGGATAAAGCTTCACGGCGGTGATGAGACCGCTGTTCTTCCCCTCCTCCACGTCATCGGGGCTGGTATGTTCGGTGAGATAAAGCGTCATCAACGGCTGAAAGCGATGGCCGTCCGGCAAGGCCTCGAGGATGCGCTCGCGATAGGCCTTGGCGTCAGTGGTGGTGACGACAGGCGGCACGAGATTGGGCATGATGATGGCGCGGGCGAAGGTGCGGCTCGTATCGGCGATCACGCCTTCCAGCATGGCGCCATCGCGCAGATGCAGGTGCCAGTCATCAGGACGGCGGATGGTGATCGATTGCATGGCAGACCTCCGAAGCGATGCGTCTGCGGCCTCGATAACACTAAAGCGCGTCGCATTGAAATTGAATCATGCGACGCGCTTTAGCTCTTTTTTTCGTGAATGTCGCGCGGCATCACGCCAGCGCGATCTCCAGCGTCACATCGGCCGGGCGGCGGTTTTCGAGGATCAGCCGGCCGTTCGGCAGGTCATTGCCGTAGACCTTGGCGCTGGCGGCCTCTTCGGTGAGCTTATAACCGCGCCAGCGCGCCCAGAGCCTCTCCTCGAGCACCTCGATCGGCGGCGCCAGCATGATCGAAAAGTCGAAGACGCCTTCGAGTTCGGCCCATTTGCCCAGCGAAAACAGCAGATAATTGCCCTCGACGATGATGAAACGGTGATCGGGCGAAACAGGCCGGGCCGAGGCAATGGCGAGTTCACGCGAGCGGTCGAAGACCGGCACCAGAACCTCCTGATCGGCCAGCCTGACGGCGCGGATGATATCGAGGAAACCACGAACGTCGAAGGTCTCGGGGATACCCTTGCGCGCCAGCAGGCCGCGTTCGATCAGGATGGCGTTGTCCATGTGGAAGCCATCCATCGGCAGGACTTCGGCACTTTCGCCCCTGGCTTTCAGCGCTTCCGCCAGGTTGTCGGCCATGGTGGATTTGCCGGCACCCGGCGGTCCGGCGATGGCGACCAGGAAACGTCTGGAATGGCCGGCGCGGTCAAGAACTGCGCCGGCGATTTCGTCGATGCGTGCCGTCATGCCGCGACGGGCTCCGTCGGCACCGCCTTGGCGCCGGTCATGAAGGCGACGGCGTCGGACATGGTGTATTCCTTCGGATCGATCACCGTCAGCCGCCGGCCGAGACGGTGGATATGAATCCGGTCGGCCACTTCGAAGACATGCGGCATGTTGTGGGAGATCAGCACGATCGGCAGCCCGCGGGCCCTGACATCGAGGATCAGTTCCAGCACGCGGCGGCTTTCCTTGACGCCAAGGGCTGCCGTCGGTTCGTCCATGATGATGACCTTCGAGCCGAAGGCGGCGGCGCGGGCGACCGCGACACCCTGGCGCTGACCGCCGGAGAGCGTTTCCACCGCCTGGTTGATGTTCTGGATGGTCATCAGGCCGAGTTCGGACAGCTTGTTGCGCGCCAGCTTTTCCATGGCCGGCCGGTCGAGCATGCGGAACATGGAGCCGAGCACGCCCGGTTTGCGGATCTCGCGGCCGAGGAACATGTTGTCGGCGATCGACAGCGCCGGCGACAAAGCGAGATTCTGATAGACGGTCTCGATGCCGGCCTCGCGCGCTTCCATCGGCGAGCGGAACTGCACCTGTCGGCCTTCGAGGGTAATCACCCCCTCGTCCGGGGTGACAGCTCCCGATATCGCCTTAATCAGCGAGGACTTGCCGGCGCCGTTATCGCCGATGACGGCGAGAATTTCACCCGGATAGAGGTCGAAATCGGCATTGTCGAGCGCGGTCACGCGGCCATAACGCTTGACGAGACCGCGGGCGGTGAGAAGGGGTTCGCGAGCCATGATTACACCGAAACCTTTCTGATCCACTGATCGATGGCGACGGCGGCGATGATCAGCACGCCTGTCAAAAGGACTTTCCATTGCGGGTCGGCGCCGAGCATGTTGAGGCCCATCGAGACGACGCCGACGATCATGGCACCGAAGAGCGTGCCGAGAATGGAGCCGCGGCCGCCGAACAGCGAGATGCCGCCGATCACAGTCGCGGTGATCGCCTGGAGGTTAAAATCGGTGACGGCCGAAGACGGAGAGATCGAGCCGTTGCGTCCGATCGAGACCCAGGCGGCCAAGCCGGCAATGACGCCTGATATGGCATAAACGGTCAGCAGCACCTTCTTGGTCTGAATGCCCGAGAGCTTGGCTGCCTCCGGATCGTCGCCGACCGCATAGACATGCCGGCCCCAGGCGGTGTGATTGAGGACATACCAGAGCACCAAGACGAGCAGCACCATGGCGATGACGCCGAGGGTGAGCACGGCGCTGCCGAGCTTGAAGCTCACGGCGAAAAGATGCAGCAGCGGCGCCTTTTCGTCGACATCGGTGTCGCGGATCGTCTCATTGGCGGAATAGATGAAATTCGTCGCCATGACGATGTTCCAGGTGCCGAGCGTGACGATGAAGGGCGGCAGTTTCATGTAGGCGACGAGGAAGCCGTTCAGCAATCCGCAAAGGCCGCCGACAAGCATGCCGGCTGCGACCGCGATCGGCGTCGGTATGCCGTAGGTGATCGCGACATTGCCCATGATGACCGCCGAGATCACCATGATGACGCCGATCGAAAGATCGATGCCGGCGGTCAGGATGACCAGCGTCTGGGCGGCGCCGAGAATACCGACGATGGCGATCTGCTGCAGGATCAGCGTCAGCGTATAGGACGAGAAGAACCGTCCGCCGATGGTGATCCCGAAGATGACGATCGCCAGCACCAGCACGATCAGCGGCACGGCGGCCGGCGTCGAGTGCAGAAAATGCTGCGCGCGCTTGATCAGCGAGACTTTCTCGTGCTCGAAGGAGGCAACGCTCTTGTCGCTGCCATCGAGGACACGTTCGAATTCCTGTGTTCCGGTCATGGTTCCTCCTCCGCATCCGCGCGCCGAACTCGCGCGGGGGCCGTCACCGATATCCATCCGGTCTTTGATTAGCCGGTTCGTGAGGCGACGGCACATCGTCCGTCGAAAACGGCCGGGGATCAAGCCCCGGCCGCTCTGCTTTCAACAATCAGGCCTCAGCCCCAGCACTTGTCCGTGCCTTCCTTGGTGTCGATCGACTTGACGCCGGAAACCGGCTTGTCGGTGACGAGCGAAACGCCGGTGTCGAAGAAGGACTTGCCTTCGGTCGGCTTCGGCTTCTCACCGCTGTCGGCGAACTTCTTGATCGCCTCGATGCCAAGGGCTGCCATCATCAGCGGATATTGCTGCGAGGTGGCGCCGATGACGCCTTCCTTGACCGACTTCACACCTGGGCAACCGCCGTCGACTGAGACGATCAGCACGTTCTTTTCCATGCCGACGGCCTTCAGCGCCTGATAGGCGCCGACAGCGGCCGGCTCATTGATCGTGTGGATGACGTTGATGCTCGGATCCTTCTGCAGAAGGTTTTCCATGGCCTTGCGGCCGCCTTCTTCATTGCCGTTGGTCACGTCATGACCGACGATGCGGGCATCGTCCTCGTCGCCGATCTTGTTCGGGTCCTTCGGATCGATGCCGAAGCCCATCATGAAGCCCTGGTCGCGCAGAACGTCGACCGTCGGCTGCGACGGGAGCAGGTCGAGGAAGCCGACCTTGGCGTCCTTGGCCTTGTCGCCCATCGTTTCCTTGGCCCACTGGCCGATCAGCTTGCCGGCGAGCAGGTTGTCGGTAGCGAAAGTGGCGTCGGCGGCATCGGCCGGCTCGAGCGGTGTGTCGAGAGCGATGACCAGCAGGCCGGCATCACGGGCCTTCTTGACCGAAGACACGATGCCCTTGGTGTCGGAAGCAGCAATCAGGATGCCCTTTGCGCCGTCGGCAATGCAGCTTTCGATCGCGGCCACCTGGCTTTCGCTGTCACCGTCGACCTTGCCGGCATAGGACTTCAGCGAAACGCCGAGTTCCTTGGCCTTGGCCGTCGCACCTTCCTTCATCTTGACGAAGAAGGGGTTGGTGTCGGTCTTGGTGATGAGGCAGGCAGCAACATCAGCCGCCATGACAGGAGCGGAAAAGGTGACACCAAGCGCGAGCGCGCCGAAAGCGAGAACAGATTTCTTCATGGAACTCCTCCCAGAGTTTGCCGGCGCCGCCCCTGCGGGGCCGGAATTTAAGATATAGCACTTCGCCGTGGATCGAATGCCTCCAGCGGTCCTGTGCCCTTGACGACGGCAATTAAGAGCGAAAAGAAATCGCCTTGTCAATAAATAAATCCAATTGAATTATTAATTCGATGTGGCATGCTCATTCGAATTAGGGCATAGGCCAACAATCGGGAGGAGCGGCCATGTCGTCCTTGGATGGACCGGCAAACATACCGGTCCCGCCACCAATTCTGAATCCGGCCGGCGGTGCGAACCAGGTCAGGGTGCGAGCCTATAACGAACGGCTCGTGCTGTCGCTGGTGCGTCTCTACGGCGCGCTGTCGAAGGCCGATATCGCGCGCCGCAGCGGGCTGTCGGCGCAGACCGTCTCCGTCATCATGCGGGTGCTGGAGAAGGAAGGGCTGCTGTCGCGCGGGGAACCGGTGCGCGGCCGTGTCGGCCAGCCGTCGATCCCGATGCATATCAATCCCGATGCCGTCTATTCCTTCGGTTTGAAGATGGGCCGGCGCAGCGCCGATCTGGTGTTGATGGATTTCGTCGGCCGCATCCGCATGCAGCTGCACCGGACCTATGCCTATCCGCTGCCGGATGAAATCCTCGCCTTCGTCACCTCAGGCATCCGGGAGCTGGAAGATCGGCTCGACGACAAGCAGCGCGGCCGCATCGCTGGCCTCGGCATCGCCGCCCCCTTCGAGCTCTGGAACTGGGCCGAAGAGGTGGGTGCGCCGCCAGGCGCCATGGATGTCTGGCGCGACGTCGACCTGCAGGCCGACATCGCCGCCCGCGTCTCCCATCCGGTCTTCATGCAGAACGACGCGACCAGCGCCTGCGGCGCCGAGCTCGTCTTCGGCGTCGGACCGTCCTATCCGGATTTCGTCTATTTCTTCATCGGCTCCTTTATCGGCGGCGGCATCGTCCTGAATTCGGCGATCTTTTCCGGCCGCACCGGCACGGCAGGCGCGATCGGGCCGCTGCCTGTGCGCGGCAAGAACGGCGAGACGATGCAGTTGCTTGAAATCGCCTCGATTTTCGTGCTCGAGAACATGCTGCGCGAGCGGGGCATCGATCCCGAGCCGCTGTGGTATTCCGCCGACGGCTGGGTGGATTTCGGCGAGCCGATGGAAGCCTGGATCCAGGATAGCGCCAAGGCGCTGGCGCAGGCGATCGTTGCCGCCGCCTCGATCGTCGATTTCAGCGCGGCTGTCATCGACGGCGGCTTTCCCGATTGGGTGCGCAGCCGCGTCGTGCAAGCCACGATCGACGAAGCCGCCAAGCTCGACCTGCAGGGCGTCGTCATGCCCGAAATCATCGAGGGCGCGGTCGGCGCGCAGGCGCGCGCCATCGGCGGCGCCAGCCTGCCGATCTTTGCGCGTTACCTCACCGACCAGAACGTACTCTTCAAGGAGGTAGACCATGCTGAAAGGACTTGATCCGCTGTTGAGCCCGGAGCTGCTTTTTACGCTTCGCGCCATGGGCCACGGCGACGAGATCGCCATCGTCGACGGCAATTATCCGGGCGTCGAACATGCCCGCCGGCTGATCCGGCTCGACGGCCACCACCTCATCCCGGTCCTCAATGCCGTGCTCAGCGTGCTGCCGATCGACGATTTCGTGGCGGAGGCGATCTTCCGCTCGACCGTCAAGGCCGAGCGCGACAAGCTCGATCCCGTGCATGAGGAGATGATCGACTGCTGCGCCCGCCATGAGCCGCACCGGCAGGTGGTGCCGCTGATCGGCCAGGATTTCTACGGAAGGGTGAAGACCGCCCATGCGGTGATCCAGACCGGCGAGCCCAGGCTCTATGCCAACATCATCCTGCGCAAGGGCGTGATCTATCCGAAAGAGCCGGGCGTCCACGGAACCGCCGGGGTAGACCCGTTCGTCTACTAGCGGTCACCCGTCGATTTCGACCTCCGCTTCACAGTTTACGGGCGCATTTAAAGGGATGGCCATGCCGATGGACGAGCGGGCGTGGGCGCCAACGTTGGGCCCGTACAGCTCCAGTATCAGATCGGAATAGCCGTTTGTGACCAGCGGCGTCTCATCGAAACCCGGAGCAACATTCACCATGGCGAAGACGCGCAGCCAAGCCGTGACCCGATCAAGGTCTCCGACAGCACGTTTGAGACTGGCGAGATGGGCCAGGGCAACGAGCCGGGCCGACGCGTAACCCTGCTCTGGCAAGACCTCCGCTCCGACCTTGCCAAGCGGGGTTGCCAATGTCCCATCGCGGTTGCACGCGACGTGACCCGAAATGTAGGCGCGGTTGCCGCGCACCCGAACCCAGACGAAGGGCATTCGCAGCCCTTCGCGAACTTTCAAGGGCTCGGGCAATTCAAGACCCATTTCGGCCAGACGTTGTTCGATGATGGCCACGGTGCACCTCCCGGCATGATCAAGGTACGATGTTGTCGAGCTCCGGCATCAGAACGACGCTCTCGTTTGCGGCGGGGTCATTGCGGGCACCGAGGAACTCGGCGTTTTCGTTGCTGCGATTGACGGCCACATGGGGAACGCCGGCCGGAATGAAGAGATAGTCGCCGGCGTGGACCAATTCGCACTGTTCGAGCTTCGACCCCGACCAGATCTCGATCTCTTGGCCCGCGGTCATGAGAAGGGCGGTCTCGTGTCCCTCATGGCGATGGGCCCTGGTTCGTCTGCCTGCGGGAAGCGAAATCGTCCCGAGCCACAGCATGGTTGATCCGACGCTTTCCGCCGAGACACCTGAGCGATAGACAGACCCCTGCTCGGCGACATGGCTGCCGCTCCCGCGTACGACTTTCGCGGTTGATACCTGCGGATTTTTCGGTTGCGTTGCTCCGTTCTTCATCACTCTCACCACTTCAACCGCTGCACTGAAGCGGAATCTGCGCGCTCAGCCGGCGCAAGTCCTGAAGCGGGGCCGAAAAATTCCGAAAAACTGCGAAATCGGGTATAATTCCGGGCCATGAACACCAAGCACCTTGCCTTCGGCCACTTCGAGTTCATTGCCGAGAACGGATGCCTGTTTCGCGACAATAGGCCAGTCGCTATCGGCGCCCGAGGTGCTTCGCTGCTTGCCGTTCTGCTTTCGGCTCAGGGGGGTGTCGTCCCAAAGTCCGCCCTGATGGATGCCGTTTGGCCGGGATTGGCCGTCGAGGAAAGCAATCTTTCCGTTCAGATTGCTGCCCTTCGCAAGCTGCTCGGCCCTGCATCAGACGGCAGCGAATGGATCGTCACGGTTCCGCGCGTCGGGTACAGATTCTCCGGCCCGGTGGAGAGCCGGACCGACGCAGCCGATAGCGGATGGCATGCGCAGACCGGTTCGATCCCGGCGATTGCGGTACTGCCGTTCGAAAATCTCGGCGGCGATGGTGAAAGACAGTATCTGGCCGACGGCATCACCGACGACCTGATCATGGCGCTCGTCCGGTTCAGATGGTTCCGGGTCGCGTTACGTGGGGCAAGTTTCACAAGGAGGAATGGCTCGAGGGATCCGCAATCTATCGCGCGCGAACTTGGCGTCGATTTTCTCGTGGATGGAGCTGTTCGGTATATCGGCGATCGGATCCGAATATCGGTGCACCTCGCCGTCGCAGCGAAAGGCGCCACCGTCTGGTCCGAACATTACGATCTTCAGATGGCCGAGGTATTTGCGGTGCAAGATGCCATCGCCGAGCGGATTGCAGCGGCGATCGAGCCCGAGCTGCTGTTGCGCCATGGGCTTCAGGTGGCTCCGCACACCGGCAACATCACTGCCTGGGATCTTGTCCGGCAAGGCACATTCCATTTCCACAAGGTCACGCAGTCCACCCACCTCATGGCACGGCGATTTTTCCGCGAGGCCACGGAGCTCGATCCCCTGCTGCCAGAGGCACAGATCTGGCGGGCGCGGGTCAATGCGGGCCTCATTGCCTACGGCTGGGCTGATAACCCCGCCGCGGACGGGAAGGAAGGGTTGGATGCGGCGCTGCGAGCGATCTATCTCGATGCGCGAAATCCGTACTCGCACTATGCGCTGGCGATTGTGTCGGCCTATACAGGCAGGGCTGACCAGGCGATCCTCGCAGCGGAACGGTCCATCGAACTCGGTTCGAGTTTCGCCTTGGGCTATCTCGTCCTCGGCATGGCCCGTCTTTTTTCGGGTGATGCGGCCGGCGCGCGCCAGCCCCTGGCTCGCGGCCTCGAACTCAACCCCCATGATCCGCAGAATGGGGTTTGGTTCAGTCTCTTGATGCTTGCATTGTTCTTTTCGGGTGACGTGGAGCGCGCGCTCGAAACGGGGCGTACGGCGCTAAAGGCGCGGCCTGACTGGCCGGCGCTTCTGCGCATTCAGGCGTGCTGCCATACGGCCGTGGGACATCGTGAGCAGGCTCGCCGCTTTGCTGCGGCGGCCAGCGACCTTCCCGAAGCTGCCGGCGATGCGCTTGGTCCTTTCAGAGACGGCAACCAGGAATGGGCCACCCGCCTGGACGAGCTGCTGCAAGAGGCGGAACGTTAAAACGACCGGTTAGGCATTCGGCC
Source organism: Rhizobium leguminosarum bv. viciae USDA 2370 (assembly GCF_002008365.1). Classification (GTDB taxonomy): domain Bacteria; phylum Pseudomonadota; class Alphaproteobacteria; order Rhizobiales; family Rhizobiaceae; genus Rhizobium; species Rhizobium leguminosarum. Next base: position 422,917 of record NZ_MRDL01000054.1, on the reverse strand, counting down.
GGCCGAAGGGCAGTCTTCGCCATTCGTTCGATGGATGTTATTGTGCGGCCGGTGCGTTGGTCCACCGCGCCGGCAAACCGCTCGGCTGCGAACGGCGCCTCACCACCAGGAGCCGACGTCGCGGGATCAGGCCGGTGAAGCGATGAGAAGACGGATCTCACATGGCACCTGACATGAGCACGACTCCTCGTCGCAGCACCACCGGTCTGCGCAAGTTTCTCGATCCTGAGCAGCAGCAGGCGTGGATAGACGGCGAGGCAGACTTGATCGACGCCGAAGAGCGTCTGGAGTCCCTGGAACAGCGGTTCAAGTACGTCGCACGGTTCCAGAAGCTGCTTCGTCGCCCGCAGGCGCAAGACGTTCTGGAAATTCTCGGGGTATACGGGCAGACCTGCATCCCCATCCCGCGCAAGACCGAGCGTCACTACTGGTCAGCTTCCTGCCTGCCCACGACTTCCGACAAGCCGCTCGTCCGCGTTAATGCGAGCTGGATGGAGCTTTTCACGCTCTACGCCGACGGCGAAGGGCTGCGTGCACGATTCCTGGTGCATCTTTCGCATTTCACCACCGACCATTCACCCGCGCAGGGCGACGTGGACGAGGCTTTTCTCGAGCACTGCGTCACGACACCCGAAGACGTCGGTTACTTTTTTCCGCGCGGCGAGGACATTTTCGGCATCAATGTGCGGGGCTCGGCCTCGATCCGCAAATTCCTCGCGGAGCGCCGCATCTTGCGCGCCATTCGGACTTTCAATGTGACGCACATGAACCGGGGCCGGAACGCCTATCAGGCGAGCCACTGCTACAGCCTGGCGGATACCATGCTGGCAGGTTGATCGGCTCTGGGATGCGCCCTGCACCCATCCAGCGGCCGGGTCGATCCCTTTCGTGTACTAGCCAGGAAGTTTCTTCCCTCTCTCCCGCCTAGCTGTAAACGCGTTGGCAATTGTTATCTGTATTGGGTCTGTCAGCGGTCGGTTTGACGCCGATCCTCCGGCGGATTCTTCAGCCGATCGAAAGAATGGCTGTTTGCGGCGACCGATGGACAGGAACCGAATCCTCATCCGATTTACGGCAAAGATATCCATTGTGCGCAGCGAAACTCCCGTGCCTTCGTAAAGGCAACCCACCATTAACCTGCCAAGCGCACGATCTTTGGGATTTGTCGGTGCTGCGCGGCTTCATCAGCCATTGCGATACCGGCCCTCTTAATTCCGCCCGAATGAATTGAGGCGGTCTTCGATCACGGCGTAGGATCGCCGATGCCGTGAAGTTGCGCCATCCGTCGTCGGCATTCGCTGATACGAGCGTAGCAAACTGGCCATGACGGCTCTTCACACAACAGGAGCCTGTTCATATGCCTCGCATCCAACCAACCAGACCGCAGATGGAGATCGTTGCCTGGCTCGCGATCTTCCTGCTTCTCTTCTGCCTGTCTTGGCTCTTCCAATGGCATGAAGGGCTGGATGGATTCATCGAAAAGCATCATGACTATCCGCTGGACCACGCGCTCCTCGCCCTCAATATCTCCGGGTTTCTCGGGATCATTTATTCCGCGCTGAGGATCCGGGATCTTTCGAGGGAGGTCAATCGCCGGCTGCAGGCCGAAAAGAACGTAGACTGGATAGCCTGTCACGACACGCTGACCGAACTGCCTAACCGCAGGTTTCTGGATTCCGTATGCGCACAGGCGATGACCGATCAAAGGACACAAGAAACCTACGCCGTGTTCAGCATCGATCTCGACGGCTTCAAAAAGATCAATGATCTCCTCGGGCACGATCACGGTGATGCGGTGCTGAAGACTGTTGCCCAGCGGCTCTCTTCCCTCTTTCCCCGTGAGCACGTTTTCCGCCTTGGCGGAGACGAGTTCGTTGTTCTGGCGCGGCGCACTGGAAATCCCGATCTTGTCACCTTGGGGAACCGCATAGTGACCGTGATCGGCAAGCCGTTCACATTCAATGGAGTCGCCGTCGACCTCGGCGCCAGTGTCGGCTTCGCGCTTTATCCGGAGAACGGCGATGACCTCAGTCAAGTCATTCGACATTCGGACTGTGCGATGTATGTCGCGAAAAAGCAGGGGCGCAATCTGGTGAAGCCCTTCGTGCCCTCGATGCAGGACGAGTTGGCAAAGCGGATTCGAGTGGAAGCGGATCTGAGAGCAGCCATCAAGAAGGCCGAGATCGTTCCCTACTATCAACCGCTCGTAGACCTGAAGACGAATAGGATTATCGGCTTCGAGGCGCTGGCGCGCTGGAAGACGGCCTCCGGCGAATTCATCCCACCGAACGAATTCATTCCTGTGGCAGAGGAAGCCGGTCTGATCGTCGAATTGACAGACCAACTGCTTCGCCACGCCTGCACCGATGCGCTTTCCTGGCCAAATGAGCTCGTCCTGTCATTCAACCTTTCTCCGATCCAACTGAGCGATCGACTGCTGGGCCTGCGAATTCTCAAGATATTGGGCGATGTCGGTCTGCCGGCGCACAGGGTCGAGCTTGAGGTGACGGAGAGCGCCATCATCCAGGACGCTGTCACGGCACGAATCGTCCTTGACGATCTGGTGAATGCGGGGGTCAAGATTGCTCTCGACGACTTTGGAACAGGATATTCCAGCCTCTCACAACTATCCAATTACCGGTTCGACAAGATCAAGATCGACAGGAGTTTCGTCTCTTCATTCGAGACCAATGACAAGCAAGACAAGGTGATCAAGGCGATCATCGCTCTTGGTGTGGGACTTGGCGTGACGATAACGGCAGAGGGTATCGAAGAGGAGAGCCAACTTCAGCGGCTTCAGGACCTGGGTTGCGACATCGGCCAAGGGTATCTGCTTGGCAGGCCAGCGCCGGCCGAGAAGCTTGCCACAGGCCAGGTCAGCGCCAGAATTTTGCAACGCGGTTGATGGGGGCCGCGGTATGTCGGATTCATCCTGGAGATGCTGGAGGCTGTCGTCGAACAAGCGCCGTCCACCTGGCCGACCGGCCATTCCACCGAAACATCATCCTAAACCTTAAGCGATGGGTGCCCACGCGCTTGGGATGACCGAGGTCGTCCAGGCGAGAACTTGCGCCGAAAGTCACTGAGGCAGTTGCGTTTGAATTCTTTATCGGTCATTCTAGAACAATCGATAAAGAATCGGAGTGACGATGGGCCGAACGCGGGAATTCGATGAGCAGGCGGTGCTGACGGGGGCGATGCACATCTTTCGCAAGCAGGGCTATCAAGCTGCATCAATCCGAGACCTCGAGGAGGCGACGGGGCTCAAGGGCGGAAGCATCTATCACGCCTTCGGCGACAAGGCCGGCCTCTTCGACGCAGCGTTCGAACATTACCACCGAACCGTGCTGGGGGGACGGATCGAGCGGTTTGCGCCGCCAGGAAGCGGGCTTCAGGGGTTGCGCGAATTGTTCCTCTCGCTCCTGCATGAGCCCGACGATGGCTCCCTTGGCTGCCTGATCACCAATATGGCGGTGGAATTCGGCGGCGGCGTCAATCCGCATCCCCGTGTCGAAGCGGCGCTCGGCCTCCTTCGTACCACATTCCGCTCGAGGCTGACCGAAGTGCCGACCATCGTTCGAGACGGTGACGGAGCCAAGGCGAACAGGACAGCCACCCGCCTTCTGGCCTTCTATCAGGGACTCCTCGTGCTCATTCGCGGCGGCGATGACAAGGCCGGCCTGCGGCAGGCGATAGAAGATGAATTCAATCAACTGGAGACGATGTCATGACACCTGAGGCACTCTGGAATCGATATGCAGCCATCTGGTCGCTGGACGCTGACGCTCGCGAGCCGGAAATGCTGGCTTGCCTCGCGGACGATGTGACCTATTGCGACCCGAATGGAGCGATCGCGGGGCGCGCCGGTCTCTCGGCTTATATGGCCGGCTTCAAGGAGAGCATGCCGGGAGGCCGGTTCAAGATATTGAGCGTTCTCCACCATAATGATCGTTCTCTGGCGCGCTGGGCACTGCGCCACGAAGACGAGAGGGTCTTGCAGACCGGCACGAGTTTCGGGGTGATTTCCGATGGCCGGTTCGGCGCGATCACCGGCTTCTTCGATCTTCTGGCGGAGCAGCAGCATGACTAGCGAGGCGACACGCGGGCTGGCGCTCGACTTTGCCGGCCAGATCGCCCCAGCCGGCTGCATCGATATCAGGCGCTTCTTCGGCGGATCCGCCCTGGTCCGAAACGGCGCGCAGTTCGGGTTCGTCATGAAGGGCACGCTGTATCTCCGCGTCGACGAAGCGATGCGCGCGGAGTTCGAGGCAGATGGCTCCGAACCGTTCAGCTACCGCGCTGCCGGCAGGGAGGTGACGGTTCGCCGCTACTACGCCGTCCCGGCACATGTGATCGACGACCCTGCGCTGCTGCACAGCTACGCGGAGCGCGCATTGCACGCGACCCCCACGCCGGCCATAGGCTCTCCGACACGATCCTGGCCGTCACCCCGTTTGGCTAATGCATAAGTGAGAGAGAAGGGCCGACATCTGTCGGTCCCCCTGTCTTTTGAGGGCCGGAAGCAACACCTCCCGATTCAGGTGTTCAGGCCGCCATCCACTGTGAGAATGGTTCCGGTGATGTGCCTTGCAGCAGGGCTTGCGAGGAAAGCCACAGCGGCCGCCACATCTTCCGGCTCGCCATAACGGCCAAGTGGGATGAGGGCGCGCTGGAAGTCGGCGAAGTCGCCGTCTGCGGGATTCATATCGGTGTCGGTCGAACCCGGCTGGACGAGGTTTACGGTGATATCGCGAGATCCGAGTTCCCGCGCGAGGCCACGGGTAAACGAGTGGAGCGCGGATTTTGTCATGAAATAGACCGTACCGGTATCACCGACGATGCGTTCGGCGCCGACCGAGCCGATCGTGATGACGCGGCCTCCCGCCTGCAGATAGGGAATCGCGGCCTGCGAAGCGAGCAAGGGCGACCGCACATTGACGTCCAGCAGCGCATCGATCTGCTCGACGCTGACGTCGGCGATCGCACCGTAAAGCGCGATTGCGGCATTGTTGACGAGAATGTCGAGACCGCCAAGTGCCTGGGCTGCCTCGTCAACCGAGCGCTTCACGGCTGCCGGATCGGCGCTGTCGGCCTGGATGGCAAGCGCTTTGCGGCCCTTGCGCTCGATCGCCCGGACGACTTCGGCGGCGCGATCGGCCGAACGCTCATAAGTGATGGCGACATCGGCGCCTTTGTCGGCAAGCGCCAATACGATGGCGGCGCCAATGCCGCGCGAGCCGCCTGTTACCAGGGCACGCTTTCCAGCCAGTTCTGTCATGATCTTCTCTTTCTGTAGTGATCGACACATAAATAGCTAGGCACGTTGCGATGGGGTGTCAATGGGTTTATATAATGATCGATGCAAAAATCGGATGAGATCTCGGAAGTCGATAAAACCCCTGCCCGCAGTCGCGGGCGGCCGCGGGCGTTCGATCGGGAAACAGCCTTGGCGCGGGCAACCCGCCTGTTCTGGATCAAGGGCTTCGAGGCGACCTCGATCGCCGACCTCACCGAGGCGATGGGGATCGGATCGCCGAGTCTTTACGCGGCATTCGGCTCGAAGGAGGCGCTCTATGCCGAGGCGTTGCGCCACTATCGCGACAACAACGAGGCGCTCGTCTGGGCAGGCTTCCTCTCCGCGGGCACGGCCCGTGAAGCGGTGATGTCGTTTCTGATGGATTCGGCCGCTGCCCTGACCGGCTGTGTCGTGGATATTCCCCGCGGCTGCATGGTGGCGCTCTCTTCGGTCGGCAGCGAGGGCCATGTGGAACTCGGCGAACTCGTGCGAGCCGCCCGCGCCGTCACGCTCGACCGCCTGAAGCTGCGCCTGAACCAGGCGATATCAGCCGGCGAAATTCCGGTCTCGACCGACGTGCACGCGCTTGCCCGCTTCGTGCAGACCGTTCAGAATGGCATGTCGATCCTGGCCCGCGACGGCGCGACCCGTGGCGAACTGGAGGCCGTGGCCGAGCTGGCCATGCTGGGTTGGGACACTCGAACCGGGGATGCTGAGCGCAGGCAGACTTACGCCGATCATGCATAACCTCTAGGCAGTCGGTCGCGGAGGCTTCGCAGGATCGTTGGAGCGCACCGCTGCCCCTCATCCGGCTGCCGCCACCTTCTCCCCGTAAATGGGGCGAAGGGGACATGTCGCGACCTCTCCGTTCCCCACTGGCCTGTCGCAGGGCACGTCCCCTCGCCCCGTTTACGGGGAGAGGGTTAGGGTGAGGGGCAGCCATCGGCGCGAACCGTCAGGAACCCGCCTCACAGTTCCGGCATCCCGCCCTGAACGCTCAAATCTCTCCCGCCGACGGTCCCCAGACATCCGTCAGCGCAAAACCGTTCGGATGCGGGTCAAAGGGGTCGAGGGCTACCTGGGTCAGGCCGAAGGTGAAGCCGCGGCCGGTGATGGTGGGGATGACGGCGGGGCGGCCGGCAACCTCGGTCACTGCCTGGAGGCCGACCTCGAATTCGGAACCGATGATCGATTTCGAGGTGAAGACGTCGCCGACCTTGGCCTTGCCGCGCGCATAAAGCGTGGCGAGATTGGCGGAGTTGCCGGTGCCGCAGGGCGAGCGGTCGGCGCGGCCCGGCCACATGGTGGTGCAGGTGCGCACCGTGCCGTCGGCTTCGGTATCGCGGAACATGACATAGGCGACGCCTGAGATCGCCGGGATCTCGGGATGGACGACCTTGATGTCGCGGTTGATCAGCTCCTTGAGGATCATGCCGGCCTGGACGAGGCCGGCGGCATTGGCCTTCTCGATCGTCAGACCGATCTGGCCGACATCGACCAGCGCATAGAAGATGCCGCCGTAGCTGATGTCGGCCTTGATCTTTCCCCAATGCGGCGTGTCGATTGCGACATCGAGCTCATGCACGAAGGAGGGCACCATGGTCAGCCTGACCTTTTCGCAGCGCCCGTCGCGGCAGGTTGCCGTCGCCTTGACCAGGCCGGCGGCGGTTTCGAGGGTGACGATCGTCTCCGGCTCCTTCATGTCGACGATGCCGGATTCGAGCAAGGCCGTGGTGACGCAGATCGAGTTCGAGCCGGAGCTCGCATGCGCCTGGTCGGGCTGCAGGATGATGAAGGCGGCGTCGGCCTCCGGGTGCCGTGCCGGCAGCAGCAGGTTGACCGAGCCGATCGGCGCGCCGCGCGGCTCCAGGCAAAGGAAGCGGCGAAGCTCGTCACCCTTCGGATCGGTGTTCAGCCAATGCAGCTGGGCGGCAATGGTATCGCCCGGGATCTTCGGCACGCCGCCGATCGCGACGCGGCCGATCTCACCTTCGGCGTGGACATCCAGCAACTGGATCGTGCGCTTCCATCTCATATCGAAAACTCCAGATCAGACGTGACGGGTGACGCCGCCATCGACGCGAATATTCTGGCCGGTGATATATCCGGCGCCATCGGAGAGCAGGAAGGCAGCGGTCTTGGCGATCTCCTCCACATGGCCGATGCGCTTCATCGGAACCTTCTCGGCGGTCTCGGGCTTGTGGTTCAGGCTGTCGATATAGCCCGGCAGTAAGCAGTTCATGCGGATATTGTCGGCCGCATAACGATCGGAATAAAGCTTGGTGAAGGCGCCGGCAGCGGCGCGATAGGTGCAGGACACCGGGAAGACCAGCGACGGCTCGTAGGCCGCGAAGGTGGTGATGTTGACGAAGGCGCCCTTGCCCTGTTTCAGCATGACCGGCGTCACCAGGCGGGCCATGCGCACCAGCGACAGGATCATCATGTCGGAACCGAGCGTCCAGTTCTCGTCTGAAATATCGAGCAGGTCGCCCTTCGGCGGGTGACCGCTCAGGTTGACGACGGCATCGATACGGCCATAGGTCTTCATCGTCAGATCGACGATCGCCTTGAGATCCTCAGCTTTTTCGGCAACGCCGCGCGAGGCGACGCCGCCGAGTTCGGCCGCCAGCTTCTCACAGCTTTCCGACGGCGACATCAGCGCCAACTGATAGCCCTGGGCGGAGAGCTCGCGGGCGATCGCCTCGCCCATGCCGCGGCCGCCGCCGGTGATCAGCGCTACGGGTTTGCTGGTATCGGACATCGGGGCCTCCTAATAGCGGTCTATGCGGAACGGGGTCACATCGAGGGATGGTTTGAGCCCGGTCACCATATCGGCGATCACGAGCGCTGTCGTTGCCGAAAAGGTCAGGCCGAGATGGCCGTGGCCGGTCGCATAAAAGACGCCGGGCATTTTCGACGACGGCGAAATGATCGGGATCGTATCGGGCAGCGCCGGACGATGACCCATCCATTCCGTCGTCTCCTCGACCTTCAGGCCGGGCAGCGCGCGCTGGGCATGGCGCACCAGCACCCGCGGACGGCGGAAATCCGGCGCGGCATCGAGACCGGCGAGCTCGACATTGCCGCCGACACGGATGCCGCCCGCCGTCGGCGTCACCATGAAGGCGCGATGCGGCCAGATCACCGAATAACGCATGGAGATGCCGGGCTTCATGATCTGCGTGTGATAGCCGCGCTCGGTTTCGAGCGGGATCGGCTCGCCGAGCTTTTCGGCAAGGAAACGGGTGTGGACGCCGGCGGCAAGCACCACCGAACCGGCCTCGATCCGCCTGCCATCCTCGAGTAGAACGACGGCCGTGCCATCGTCCCGGCGCTCGATATTCCGCACAGTGCCGGAGACGAAGGTCGTGCCCGCAGCCTTGGCGGCGTCGGCGAGTTTCACCACCAGTTGATAAGGGTCGCGGATCGACTTGTTGTCGGGAAGCAGCACGGCTTTGGCAATCGCCGGTGACAGGGTGGGTTCGTAATATTGGATGGCGCCGTTGCTCAAAACCTCGAATTCGAGGCCGTAGCGCTGCATCATGGCGAGATGGCCGCGATCGGCGGCAAATTCCGCCTCGGTCTCGTAGATCGCCAGGCAACCTTCCTCGGTCATCAATTCGGGTGCGCCGATCGCCTGGAGCATCTGCCTGAAATCGCCGAGCGCGCGGTTGGACAGGCTCATGCCGGCATCCTCGATCGCTCTCAGCCGCGAGGGCCGGCCGGCTGCGAGGAAGCGCAGGAACCAGGGCAGCATCCTGGCGGCATAGGAGGGCCGCAGCCAGACCGGGCCTTCCGGATCGAGCAGCCAGCCGGGGATCTTCTTCCAGGTCGAAGGGCCGGAGCCGGCGGCAAAATCGAGCGCGATGCTCGCCATATTGCCGAAAGAGGTGCCGCGTCCCGGCTCGCCCTTGTCGATCAGCGTCACCTCAAGGCCGCGCCGCTGCAGCTCGAAGGCGATCGAGGCGCCGATCACGCCCGCGCCGACGACCGCTACCCTCTTCTTCATCTCATCCGCCATGCCATCAACCCATCGCACGGCAGACAGAATTGCCGTCGTCAGCCTGATATATCACATCAAGATGGGATGCCTAGAGAATTTCCGTTTTCTCCGAATTACGGGAAATTCCCTATCTCTTTGGTTTTCGCAATTCCGAAACGCAAAACCGCAGTGCACTTTTGCTGGAATTGCTCTGTGGAATTTATTGGCTTTCCGGCAGGCTGGCACCGACGCTGTCGCCGACCGAACCGACGGTGTTGTTCATCGACTGGCCGAGACGCTTCAGCTGGGCGTCGTAGTTGCGCCGGGTGCGCGGATCGAAGATCGCAATCGGCGTGCTGACGGCGACGCTGACGGCACTTCCTGCAGTCTGGGCAGCGCCCATCGCCACCGCGCCGACGGCCTCGCCGAGCCCGACATTGGAATCGGTGATCGCCTGGCCGGCAATCAGCCGGTCGCCGATCAGCTTCACCACCTCGGGGCTTTCGGCGAACTTGCCGTGATTGAGCCGGTCGCCGCCCTTGAGCTTGGTGAGGTCAAGCACGGTGATGCCGGCTGCCTCGAGCTTGCTGCGATAGGGTTCTACGGAGGGATCGATCTGGCCGAGCCGGTCGACATTGCCGGAGATGCGCCGCGACAGCGCCAGAGCCCGGTCGTCCTGCGAGACGAAGATGGTGAAGTGCGGCCTTTCCTTGCCGAGGCTCGCGAACTGGCGGCCGAAGACATCGACATCGAGATCCGGCGAAGCGAGGATGACATTGTTGATCTTCGAGGCGACATGACCATTGCGGATCGCCATCTGCCGCAGCGCTTCGACGGTGAGCCAGGTGCCCATCGAATGGGCCATGATGGTGACGTCGCTGACGGCGGGATTGGCGGCGGTGCGGGTGAGCAGCTCCTCCAGCGCGTCGCGGGAATAGTTGGTGCTTTCCTTGTCGTAATTATAATCGAAGATGCTGCCGCGCGACGGCCAGGTGAAGACGACCGGGGCGACGTCGGCATGCGAATCATGGACGATCTGCGCGAAGCGGTAGACGGCATCCTCATAACGATTGTTGAAGCCGTGCACGAAGACCAGCACCCGGCGGCTCTTCGGCATATGGGTCTTCAGCCAGGTCTCGCCGGCCCGCTCGCCTTCCAGCGGATCGACGGAAATGGTGACGAAGTCGCGCAGCGGATCGGCCGGCAGGCGGCTTGGCCATTGCACCTGGCCGACCTTGCGATTGGCTTCCGGCGGAATGGAGACGTCGACGGCATTGACGGCGAGCCCAGTGCCACGTTCGCCGGAGAAAAGCACGGCGGGATTGTCGTCGGCAGCGCGCGTCGTGGCGACGAGAAGATCGACCTTGGAGGTGCCGGGGGCGACGGTGCCGGCCGCCTGCATGACACCGACCGGCCTGCCGCCGCAGCCGGCGAGCACCATCGTTGCAACCAGAAGACCTGTCAGGGCCGCGCGCGGAGCGCGCCTTTTGCCGATCATGACCAAACTCCAATCGGTTCACGCACCGGACAGGCGGCGCCCGTTCAAATAGTCCGACGAGGCTTGCCGAGTCAAACCGCGGGAGGTGGACAAGAGCTTTCCTGTAAGAACCGCTGCGCGCTTTTGCTGGAATTGCTCCTGAAACTTTAGGCTGTCCACGGCGTTTTGTCCGATCACATTCAATCGATGGATCAGGGTGATGAAGTTGCTCGCGATCACAGGCTTATCGACATTGATGCTGATGCCTTCTCTCGGCTCGACGGAGACGCTTGGCGAGGCCGATATCCGCCGCGACATCATCGGCAAGACGGTCTACCTCTCCACACCGCTCGGCGGTGAACTGCCACTGATCTTCCGCTCCTCCGGCAAGGTCGACGGCAACGGCCAGGCGATCGGTCTCGGCCGCTATGTCAAGCCAAGCGATACCGGCCAATGGTGGATCGACGCCAACCGCCTCTGCCAGAAATTCCAGAGCTGGAACAAGGGCAAGCCGATGTGCTTCGAACTCGAACGCGCCGGCGCCAACAAGGTCAAATGGACCCGGGACAACGGCAAAAGCGGCGTTGCCCGTATTGGCAATTGATCGATTCGACTTGGGAGAAAACAGACTTGCAGGAAAAGAAAAAAGCCCGACGCGGGAGGAGGTGCGCCGGGCTCTTGATCCTGACTGACAACTGGGAGGAGGAGTGTTGTCAGTCCGATGTAAGAGCGCTGGGAGGAGGAGTGCGCTGCTTACGAAGATAGTGATACCCAATTCTTTTGATTCGGAATAGCGAAAATACCGCAATGCAGCAATGCACTGGATGCAATGCTTGCCCTCAAAATAACAGGTCACCGCCTCATTTTGCAGCATGTTTGACCGGATGGTCAAAATTATGCCGAAAATTGCGGCCTCGCGGATCGCCGATGGCTTGCCCCGCATCCGCCTGCCGGCACCAACCGGGGTCGAGACGAGTGGCTCGACCCGGCAAGGTTAGGGTGAGGGGCAGCTGTCAGCGCCCGTCAAGCCGCCTTGAAGAGCTTCCGGCCTTCGGCGTCGAGGGCGGAGAATTCCTCGCTCGAGAGGGTGATGTCGACGGCTGCGACGTTTTCCTCGAGATGCTTGACCTTGGAGGTGCCGGGGATCGGCAGCATGACCGGGCTGCGTTTCAGCACCCAGGCGAGCGCGATCTGGCTTGGCGCGGCATTGTGCTTTTTGGCGATCGTATCGAGCAGCGAGCCCGGCTTGGCGAGGTCGCCGGCGGCCAGCGGGTACCAGGGGATGAAGCCGATATTATGCTTGGCGCAGTAATCGAGCACGTCTTCGCTGGTGCGATCGACGAGATTGTAGCGGTTCTGGACGGTCGCGACCTTGAAGTACTTCGAGGCGGCTTCAATGTCGGCAACGGACACTTCGCTCAGACCCGCATGGCGGATGAGGCCGCTATCGAGCAGCGATTTGATCGCATCGAACTGTTCCTTGGCCGGCACCTTCTGATCGATCCTATGAAGCTGCCAGAGATCGATCTGCTCGAGCCCAAGATTGCGCAGGCTCTTATGCGCCTGCTGGATCAGATATTCCGGACGGCCGACGGGCAGCCAGATATCGGGACCGTGGCGGGTCAGGCCGCCCTTGGTGGCGATGATCGACTTGCCGCCATAGGGATGCAGCGCTTCCTTGATCAGCCATTCGGAGACATCGGGGCCGTAGGAATCGGCCGTATCGATGAAGTTGACGCCGAGTTCCGGCAGGCGCTTCAGCGTGCGGATGGATTCGGCATGATCGGCCGGTTCGCCCCAGATGCCCTTGCCGGTGACGCGCATGGCGCCGAAACCGAGACGGTTGACCTCGATCTCGCCGCCGATCTTGAAGGTGCCTGACTTCGCTGCGTTGTAGTTGGCTGCGGTGTAACTGGACATGGTCTTTCCTCTCTTGGTCAATAGATCATTGAAAGTCGGTGGAATGGTCGGAGATGCCTGGGCTTTTGGAGACGTCTTCGGACGCGAATGCCTGCCCTGATCGAAAGTGATGCCGGCATGGTGATGACCCGCCCATCGAGATGATAAATGAGAATGTGGTCGCTGCGACGCTTGCAGATATAGGATCGCACCGCGGGGATAACAGTGACGGCGATGAAAACATTACAGGCCACTGGCGCGCGGGGTGTGCACGCTGATCCTCAGGCGACGTACGTCAAAGCCTGGTCTTCGCCTGGTCGCCGAACTCCGCCAGCATCTTCCAGAGGTCGGCGAAGATCTCCCGGGCGAAATCCTCAAGCGAGGCGCCCGGCGGGCGCTGCTGCCAGAGTTCGCCACCGACGCGCAGCGCGCCGATGACGATCGCCGCAAGGAGGCGCATGCGCGACCGCTGCTCTGGATCATTTCCCTTGCGCAGCAGCAGCGCCTCGGCGAGCTTCTGTTCGAGCCTGGCGTATTTCAGCTGATCGCGGGCCTTCAGCGCCGGCGTGCGACGGATGAGTTCGCCAAGCGCGAGGCCGCGCTCGTCAACCGAGGCGATGACGGTTGCGGTGATTGCCGCCTCGACCGCCTCGACGGAAGAATCATCTGCAGGCCTTGCGGCGATTGCCGCCATCAGCCGATCGGCAAAGCTATCCTGCCAAGCGAAAACCACCTCTTCCTTGGAGGGGAAATAATCGAAGAAACTACGCTTGGAGACATCGGCCGCTTCGGTGATGTCCTCGATGGTCGTGGCGTCGAAGCCGCGCTGGAGAAACAGGGTCATCGCAGCGTTTTCGATGCGCTCGCGCGTCTGCCGACGCTTGCGTTCCCGCCTGCCTTCCGTGGTCTCCGTCCGCTTGTTCTCAGCCATTCCGGCCCGGCATCATCGTTCAGCCGCCGGTTTCGTTGGAAAAGGCGGCGACGTCGTCGATTTCGGTGTCGCTCTGGCGATAGCGCTCGCTCGACAATTCCAGCGGCTTGCGGCGCGAAATCCGGTAGACGGAGGCCGGCGGCAGGTTGCGCACCGTGCCGCCGATGCGCACCGCCTTCAAGCCGAGACGGTCGAGGATCGGCCGCGACACCGGGCAGCGCGGACCATAGGTAAACTGATAAACCGCCCCGCCCGGCCGCATATAGGCGAAGGCGCCAGCCATGATCGAGGTGATCTTGCGCGGCGACATGGACAAAAGCGGCAGGCCGCTGACAACTGCGCCGACCGGTTCGCCTTCGAAAATATCGGCATGGGAGAGATGGGCGGCATCCATTTGTAACACGCGCGCCGTCGGGAACCGCGCCTGCAGCGAATTGATGAACTCCGGGCCATACTCGATCAGGGTCAGATCCGCCTCACTGACGCCGCGCGCCAACAGCGCACGGGTGAAGACGCCGGTTCCCGGGCCGAGTTCGATGATCGGACCGTCGAGTGCGGCAATTTCACTGGTCATGATCCTGGCAAGCGAATCCCCCGACGGCGCGATGGCCGCGACCCGAAGCGGGTTGCTGATCCAGGAGCGGAAAAAATGCAGGAAATCGGAGCATGCGGCCTTTGCAGTCATGACTATCCCCACCTGTGTCTGAAATTCGATTGATTATGAAATGCGACCATCGCGGCGAGCATGGCAATTCCAAGGCAGACGCGTCAATCGCTCTTGGCTGCGGCTTTTCGCAACACCCACTGTCACCAGTTTGCACGATTCTGTACTTATTGCATTTTTGCATTCGACGCAACATTTGTGCCGCAAATGCGAGAGGAATGACTGTCATCGTTGCAGCCACCGATCATCCCGTCGCCTGTCGGTCGCCGAGATCGAACGGATTTCAGCCTGGTCATCGCACTTTGCCCGTCAGGATCGCGCTCGAGATGATGTCGAACAGATGATCCGCGCGTGGGGCGAGCGAAGGCTGGTCGCCGATCCATGCCAATGCTCCGACCATTGCAAACAGATCCGTCCCGTCCATGTCGGATCGCGCCACGCCTTCGGCCTGGGCGCGGACAAGCAGGCGCGTTCCGGCTGCTTTCATGGTGACGCAGGAGGCATGAAGCGCGGAGCCTTCGTCGGCGATCGCGGCGACCACCGCGGCAATGGCACCACTATAATGATGCGCCATAGCGACGACCTCCCGCAGCCAGGTCACCAGAGCGGCATCGGGCTCGTTCGACGTTTCGAGTGCGTGCGCCCTTTCCTTCAGCGCGTCGAAGCCGTTGCGGAGAAGCGCCTCCAGCAGCGCCTCCCGCGTCGGAAAGTGGCGGTACAGCGTCCCATCCCCCACCCCCGCTTTGCGGGCAATGTCGCGCAGCGAGGCATCGGCACCTCCTCCCGTCAGCAGTTCACGGGCAACGGCGAGGATGTGATCGTAGTTCTTTTTCGCGTCGGCTCTCATCATACCTCTTGACAAGCGGCGCAGTGCTCCGCTTAAACGGGGCGGCGCTCCGGATAAACCGGGGCAGCGCTCCGAATTCAATAGCACATCTGTCCTGATGGAGAAAAGCGATGTCGGGTGAAACAATGAAAGCGATCCGGATTCATGCCTTTGGCGGCCCCGAGGTGCTGCGCTACGAGAACGCGCCGAAGCCTGAGCCGAAGCCGGGAGAGGTCCTTGTTCGCGTGCACGCTATCGGCATCAATCCTCCCGACTGGTACCTGCGCGATGGCTATAAGGCGCTTCCGCCGGAATGGCGGCCGCAAGTGCCGTTCCCGATCATTCTGGGCACGGATGTCTCAGGTGTCGTCGAAGCGGTCGCCGACGATGTCGGAGGTTTCTCCGTCGGCGACGAGGTCTACTCCATGGTTCGATTTTTCAGTGTCGGGGAAAGCAGGGCCTATGCCGAGTATGTCAGCGTGCCGGCGTCGGATCTTGCCCTCAAGCCTGCCGGCATCGATCACGTGCATGCCGCCGGCGCGCCGATGTCGCTGCTCACCGCGTGGCAGTTCATGATCGAACTGGGGCACAACGAGCCCAATCCGCTTCAGCCGCATAGGCATCAGCCCGTGCCGCTCAAGGGCAAGACCGTGCTCGTCAACGGGGCGGCCGGCGGCGTCGGGCATTTCGCGCTGCAGATCGCCAAACTGAAAGGCGCTGACGTCATCGCCGTGGCATCGGGCAAGCATGAATCCCTCTTGCTCGAACTCGGCGCCAACGCATTCATCGATTACACCAGAACGCCACCCGAGAACGTCGCGCATGACATTGACCTTGTCATCGACGCGCTTGGCGGGCCGACATCAGGTCGCTTCCTGCGCACGCTGAAGCGCGGCGGCGCATTGTTCCCGGTGTACCCCTTGGGCTTTGCCGGTGCCGAGGATGCCGAGAAGCTGGGCGTCACGGTCTCGGCAACCCAGGTCCGGTCGAGCGGGGGCCAGCTGACGGACGTCGGCCGCTTGCTCGATGACGGGACGATCCGCGTCGCCATAGACAGCACCTACCCGCTCGCCGAGGCTCGCAAGGCGCACGAACGCGCCGCCAAAGGCCACATCCAAGGCAAGATCGTGCTCACGGTCATGCCATTGAAGAAGGGGGCGTAACAAGCATGCTTATCCTCATGGGCTACATCCACCTTGATCCGTCCGACCTTCATGATTTCGTCACCGACGTTGAGGCGATCAGCCTCGGCACGAGAACTGAAGAGGGATGCCTCTTTTACGGCATTGTCCTGGAGGACGGGCCGACCGGACGCTTTCTGGTCGCTCAACGCTGGCAGGATCGGGAATCATTGACGGCCCATCTTGAGGGAGGCGAGACCCTGGCATTTCTGGAGACCTGGAGGGACAGGATGAAAGTCGATCTGCCAGCCTATGACGTTCTGGAAGAACGGCCGCTCGCGATGGCGAACGGCCGAGCGTCTCGTCAGTAATTGCAGCTGGAGCTGCTCGTCGGGTTGAAGCCGAGCTTGCAATCCATGTTGAGCGGCTTCTTCGGGTTCATCATATAATGTGTCGAGCCCGTGGTTTCCGAGGCGCGCTCGCCGATCGAACCGGTCGTGCGCCTGTCGTGCTGCACCGTGGTTTCTTGCTGGGCAACCGGACGCGTGGCTGCACCCTGCTCCGTCGCGCTCGACTGGAGGGGAGCTGCCGTGGCCGAGAAGGCCGAGAGGCCGAGGATTGCGCCGAAGGCAGCGGCCATCAGGTCGTGCTTGAAAGTCGTGGTCATGATCGTCTCCTTGGGAGGATTCGTGGAATTTACGCCCCGGAGTTAGGAAGGCGATCTGTCACATACTACGGTGCCAAAGCGGGGGTCACGGATATGTGAGCGGCGGCCCGATCGAGAAAAAGGCGGCTCATCGCCGCCTCTTTCATTTGCCGGCTCAATAGCCGTTATCACAGGGCATGCTACCGGGGCCGATCGATCCAGAAAACGTAGGGTTGCACATTTCCGGAGCTGCCGGCCTGTTCACCGGCGGGCGGACGATGGAGCCCGTGGTGCCGGCCTCGACGCCGAAAGCGGCAAGTGGATACCAGTAGCCATCGGAATGGCGGCGGGTGCCGGGGCGCTCGGTGCGGAAGCCCTGATAGCCATGCCAGGACCCGGCATGTGGTTTATATTGCACCATTTTCACGTCCGAGACAGTTGGCGGGGAGCCCGTCTGGACGGGTGCGGCTCGCGCGGGGACAATCGACGCGAGGGCGAGAAGGGCGCCGAGTGCGGCGCTGGAAGGGGTGAGCCTGAGCATCTTCATGATAAACCCTCCTTACTGGATTTATCTCGAGAGAATGCCTTTCCCGGGTGCGGAGTTCCGCGGCTCACATGTAATTCCAAAACTCGTGATTGCAGGCGATCCGACGTGACTAAATCGCTGAAAAACGTGAAAAGTCGCGATCAGCAGAAGGGCTCGAACGGCGCTGGTGAGGAAAGCTGAATTCTCTGTTCTCAATTCGCGTATAATGTCCGGTAGCCCTGGCCGGAGAGGCAGGCGACATATTGCCGGTGGGCGGCGGCGCGCGCCGTCGTTTCGGCCTCCAGCTCATCGGCTCCGGCATACCCGGTCAGCTGGGCGCGCAGCTGATACTGCTTCCTCGCCTCATCATACATGGCGTTGCCGTCGGTCATGCACAGGCCGTGCGCAACAGCAGGCGGATTGACCGGCACGCCGACCGCCAGGAGTACGGGATCATTGGCATGGTCGATGCAGCCGGCAAGGCCCGTCATCATCGCCAGGGCAGCCAGAGCCCGAATAATTCCCACCGTCATGCATTCCTCCGGCTGAAGCGCCTCAAAGATCATCAGACCTGCGGATACATCAGGAAGGTTGCGCGAAACTAGGCTGACGAGTTGCCTGCCAATTCCGACCAGACGGCGCCACTCAACTAGATATGTTTAAAATATTGCTAAAATATTATATTAATGCTTACTTATAGTCGTAAACGCTAATCTTTCAGGAGGGAAAGATTATGGCTTCGCCGTGGGTAAACGACGCGCTGTCGCACGCACAATCAGCGTTTTCCAGCAAGACCGACACAAATATCCTTGAGGTTGGAGGTGGCTCTCGCACGCATATCCCCTTGCAAGGAGCGAGATATACCGTTGTCGATATCTCCAAGGAGCAGCTCGAGAAGAACAAGGACGCCGCTGAGCGGATCCTCGGCGATGCTCAAACCATCGACTATGGAGATCGCCGCTTCGACGCCTGCGTCTTCTGGGACGTTCTCGAGCATTTGGAAAGCCCGCGCTCTGCCTTGTTGAGAGCCCATGACACCCTGTCTCCCGGTGGTCTGGTGTTCGTCAAGGGTCCGATCCTGAACTCAGCCAAGGGGATCTTCACCGATCTGACACCCTGGTGGACCCACGTCTTGTTCTATCGCTACGTGCTCAGGCAGAAAAACGCCGGAAAACCGGGCTATGCCCCCTTCCGCGTCGAGCACGCCGCGGAGGCATCCCATTCGGAGATTGCAGGAACATTGAAGGAACTCGGCATGGATGTCGTCTTCGTCGGCGAGTATGTGTCGACGCAGGTGTACGCGCTCAAGGACCGAATTCCCCCGCTTTATTGGCTCTATGAAGCTTTCGGCCTTCTGCTTCGCACGACTTCGGCTGGGAAGATCGGGGGGCGGGAGACGGAGTTCCTGATCGTGGCAAAGTGTCTTCGTCAGTAACTCCCCACCAAGATCTATATAGCACTTCGGAATCCCGAAATTGGTTGCGACATTGAAATCATTCAACGTTTCTCGCTGTCGATACCTCACGAAGCGCGGCGGATTTCGGAATCCCGAAGCGGGGGAATTTCGGGATTCCGAAGTGGGATTTTTTCTTCCTGCCGACGCGCCCGCGTTTGTCGGCGGCAATCTTGCGGTCGGTCTCGGACCATTTCCGGCACCTTTCCGCCGTGCATCGCTTCCACTCGTCGGTGGGTGGCGCGCCTTCATGGTCACCGACAAAAGTCAGCGTGAACCGGTTGGGATGCGCGACACCGCTGCCCGCCCGGCCGCGGCGAACTTTTATCAGCCCCTTATATTCGAGCTCATCGATCGCATCGGCTACATATTCGCCGGTCACGCCGTAAGACACGAATTGAGGATGGGTCACGACAAGCTTGCCGTTTTCCAAGGCGGCGTGCGACGCGTGCTCGATGACGATGCGGAAGAAGGCGCGGCAGGCATTCGCACTCAATGTCGTGAAGGCCGCAGATTCCAGCAACTGAATGGTGAACCATTGCCAGCGAAGGCTACCGTCATCCGTCCGGCTCGGCGGAGCGATATGCTTGCGCACCATTGCCCGCGTCTTTCCCTGACTGGTTCGACTTTTGTCGCGAGGGTTGAATTCCGCCATCAGCCCCTCGCCCGTGTTGTCGATCGGTATCCGCCCGCCCTCCGGAGCCTGTTGCGGGAACTCCGTTCATGCAGCGCGTGACGGCCAAAGCTCGTCCACACCATCATCTCATCTCTGAGAAAAAATTTGCTCAACATCTGACAGTCCATGGTTGCAATGGCGGCAAACCTAGCGCAAGAACGATCCATGAACTAGGAAAATATTCTTAGTTATGATCTTCTATTATCCAGTCCCTTCTGCTAGGATCCCTGCAATGAATCTCGGGGGTAGAAGCACGATGCGAATAAGCGGTATGGGGGAGAAGAGCGTGGTCGTTTGCATCCGGCGATTGTCGGCATTGGTTTCGATCTTACTGGCAAGCGCTGTCCAAGCCTTTCCCTGCGATCAGACCATCGTGCTGTCCAACTGGAAGTCTTGCCAGGTCGCCCCCTTGAGCGATGAGGGTGGCGCCGCTGATTGGAAGGCGGTGCCTGAATGGACCCGCGACAAAGCCATAAGCCCCTATTTCTTGAATGATCCGCGTGCGCTGGCAAACCACGGGCTTTGCAACGCCAAATTCCATCGCGTCGTGATCTGCTGGCCGGGATGGGATGAGGGCAATAAGGACGAATGCTCCTATATCATTTGCAACGGCGCGTCGTGGAAAAGAGAATCCGAAGGGGGTTGAGAGAGACCCTATAGCCGAAGAAGCTGAGCCTTGATCTCCTGATCTCAATCTTGAAAACCTGAAGCAGTTTCGCGCAAAACGATTATTGCGGCAACGGCACTACCCATCCTCTTCATATGCAAATATGCTCGCGGGCCGGCAGCCGGACGGCGCCCCACAACCCTCAATGTTCAGAGGCCCTGCACGCATGACATCACCGCACTGGAAGAGATTTGCCTGGTTTTGCCTGTGCCTCACACTCTCCCATCCGGCGTGGTCTGCCGGCGGCATCGAGATCCCGGGCTACGCGCCGGCGACGGGCGTCGAGCGCAGCTACCGCGTTCAAAAAGCGACCGAGACCGATATGTCGTTCTGGTTCGACAAGCCAGGCGCCTCGGCCATGACGATGCGCGGCGCGTTTCGCCAACGTATGACGGTCCTGTCGCGGGATGAAGACGGCATGCGGGTTCGCTGGTCCCTCAGCGCCGACTTGCCGGAAGGCATTGCGGGCCTTGCCGACAGCTATCAGATGAACCTGCTCTATCGGAATTCCCTCACGGCCTATGGCACCGCTGCGCTCGAACTCGAAACCGACCTGAACGGCAACCCGCGCGATCTCTCCGGTGTCGATCAGATCGTGACGCACATGCGGGAGATGGCGGCCAATGGACCGGATGGAGTTCCCGCGGCGGCGGAAAGCGGGGTCTATGACATCATCGCCAAGCTGGAGGCAGACCCTCTTCAGATTGTTGCCGCCTTGGTGCCGGAGGCGCAACTGCTTGCCACGGGGCAATCCTATCGGGCGGAGACCATGGAGATTGGTCAGGCCTCGGCGACCTCGCGAGACGAAGATTATGGCGGCGTCAATGTCCCGGTGACGTCGAGCTGGACCCTGGAATCCACCGACGCAACCGCACGCACGGCAACCCTTTCCCTGTCGGAGGAAGCCGACGCCGCAGTTTTCAGCCAGTCGCAGCAGCCGGCGATCGCAAATTTGATGAGCAACTTTGCCGAGCGGGCAAAGAACCTCACGGCCGATCAACTGGCTTCCCTCAAACGCGCCAGCAAGAACCGAAGCGTCGAGCTCGTGGTGTCCCTCAACGATGGCTCGACGCTCGAAGCGTCGGAGATCGTGACTGTCGCGGCAGGAGGGACGACGTTGCGCACATACACCCACATCAAACGCGAGGATATACCGGCCAGCCTGCAGCTTCCCACCGTGCTGACGGCAAAAGACTTGCAGACGCCCGATTTGCATATCGAGCCGCTGCCATCGGCCAAGGCCGGGCCGAGCATCCTGGATGAGCTTTCGACACCGCCTGCCCCACCGACGGCATCGCAAGATACAACCGTTGCTGCAGACAATGACGCGGCCAAGGCGATCGCGCCTGTCTCGGTTGAGGTGAAGAGTGCGGAGGTAACCCTGTCCCCCGTGTCCTACGACCATGGCCTGAATATCGAGCTCACCCCGGAAAGCGCCGTCACATTCCGCGATTTCACCCAAGCGGTATTGGGACGACAAACGCAGATGCTGATCAACGACAAGGTCGTCATGGAACCCTGGATGAGGGAGCCGATCATGGATGGTCACATCGTTCTGGCGGAAACGGATAGGAAAGATTTGGAAGCGATGGCGGAACAGCTGAGGGTTCCCGGGGCCAAGATTCTCGTACGGTTACGCCCATGAGGGCGCCACCTGTGTCGTCCGCGCCTCTGTCTTTGGTTTTGCGCATGTCACGGTCGCTAAACCGCTGCACAGTTTTGCGCGACATGCTTTAGCGAAGCCGTTCATCATATGAATCGGCACGAGCCAGACGGAACAGATCGGGATAGACACCCAACCATAGAAACAAACCCTGGAGTCGTGTCCCGAAGCGCTTGTGCCCTTTCATCATTCGAAACGCCACATCGCGTTTCGCGAACAGGTGGCCGCTATCGGCTGCTTCCAACAGAATCTCGTCGGCTTCGTCGGCATATCGCGCCAAATGGGGATGCGCCTCGATCGTCCTGTATTGCCAATAGAGCGACGATATCGGGTAATGGCGATCTTTCCGGAACCATTCCAGCGCGAGTTGGGCGCGTCCCGCGTCGAAATGGCTGAGCCCAAGAGGATTTGCAGCGGACTCGTCTCCGCCGTCATAGGCCAGCTGGTAGTGGTGAAGCGATCGATCTCTATCCTTTCGAACAGCGTGGCCATACCAATACATCCAACCAAGCACTCCATGAGCCCAGGCAGATCCGGCATTTGCGGCCTCCTCCAGAAGAGGGAGGGCTTCTTTATAACGCTTCTGTTTGTACAATTGTTGGGCCATCTCCTCATTGGACGCAGTCATGTCAGCATCGCTCCGATCAGTAGAACTGCCTCTCTGACGTCCGGGCCGTCACGCATGTCGAGCCGACCCACCAGCTTTCGCCCCAATTTCTGCCACCGGTCGATATGGGTGTCATAGCCAGTTCCCGAAACCAGCCACGATCCGCTTGCGCCCAAGACGATGGATTTGCGGCGCCTGGCTGCCTCCTCGGTGACCATGATCCACTCGCAGAGACCGAGAAGTGCTGCGTCGTTCCATTGGTGCCTGCTGCCGAGCGCGAACCACAGCATGGCCAGTCCGAAGAAGGGGATTTCTCCCGCTTCATGTTCGGGCAGGCGCGGAATAAGCCAGGATAACAGCGACAGAACCTCATCCTCGACGTCCAACCCGAGCGCTTCCAGGCTGCCGACCAAGCTTATGAGTGTCTGGTTGCTGCCATAAGAAGCACCCGCGTTGCGCGGATCGCCATAGGAGACGAGGAGAACCGTGCACGCGAACGCGCACTGCCTCGATAGTCTCGCCGCCATGCCGGGATCCTGTTGTTCGGGTTCAGACCACCGGGTCAGTTCCAGAACCTCACGGGGATGCCATTTCAATGGCGAGGGCAATTCGCACAGCCGGACGATGTCAACGAGTTGGGTGAGATGTTCATGGGTGTCGTTGCCGTAGTCAGCACGCGCGATGCTCTGCAGATCGTCTTCATCCAGCAGGCTAGCCGTGGCCTTGAGAAGAGACTTTGGATCGCTTGGTGAAATCGATGGAGCATTGCCTGCGATGCCCTGAAATTTGGCGATTTGCGCCTGGGTGAGTGACGTCATTTAAATTTCCGTCTCCACCGCCACCTTCCGCTAAACATTTGGCAGCCCTTTCGAAAATGTCGAGAGGTAAACTTAAGGTAGCACAATTGCTTCGAATCCCCTAAGCATCCGGATGCATTGCACGACTACCAACCCGCTACAGCATTCTCAGGAATATTCCATGCACAACGCTCAATTCATTCGTTACGCCGCCTTCTCTGCGTGCGTCGCTTTTGCGGCATTTCAGGCCGGACCGGTTCTTGCCGATTCGGCCAATGACAAATTCTTTGACGCAGCCCTTTGTAAGCCACCCTATACGATGACATCGGCAATGAAGATCTATGATGTCGTGGAAGCTCTGGCCAAGCCGGACACGTCATCCTTGGGCGCGGCGATCTACAAACTCCCGAACCAGATAGACCGCGACGGCTTTAAGTCGACCGAGATTTTCTTTGCAAGCAACGCTGTTGGCGTCTTGATCGAGGGCGAGCGCGCTGACGATCTGGCCTTGAAATACGGTTTGAAGCCGGAGACCTCCGATCTGCTCGGCACAGCCACCAAGGGCTATTCGCGCGAGCTGCCGGCAGATCTGCAGCCGGAACCCGGAATGGCCGGCCCCGGAAAGGTCTCCATCGTTGCCCGCCAAGGCGACGCCCTGCCAGGCAAAACCTTGCTGGCGTGTGAATTCGTGCAGGAATTCTAGGAGGCTCCGCATAAGCGCGTAAAACGGCGGCACGAAACCCCTTTCGAAAAGCATATCCCAGCAATTCACTGATTAAGAAAAGCATCTCGTTCATCCCTTCACCTCGCCACGCTGGATCAACCGCGCTATGTGAGCAGCCTACAGAGAGCACGCAGCGGAGATCCTGAGATCATGCAGACCATTTGGAAGAAACCGGTGACGCTCGCCCTTGAGGGCCCGGATCAGTGGGTGGTGATCCAGACGACCCAGGCCGCAACATGGGCGCTGGTTGAGGACTGGCCGACCGAAGAGGGTCCCGCCTTGGATAGGGCTTGTGCGGTTTGCGCGGATGTGATGTCGGGCAAACGAAACCGGGAAGAGGCGCGGCAGGCGTTCATCGAAGCGGCGATCGAAGCCGGAATCCCGATCAAGGAATGAGGCCACATGCCTGGTTTATTGTTCGGCTTGATGCCTCCACGAAGGAAGCGCGACGCGGCGGCTTCCAGCGAGCGATGACCGCAGCGTCGGCGCTGTTCATCGTCTTATATCGCACAAGCAAGGCCTGGCCGGGCACCTCTCGTCTCGTTGTCGAATTGAGATTTCACAGAGACGGAATTTGAAAAGCTTTTACCCAGCTCGGGCACGTAATGCCGCCAGTGCCCACCGGAGAGGATGAAACTGCAACCACATCTTGCTGGCGCACTATGATACGCGCAGCCTTAGCGCTATCAGCGGCACGCAGTGTCATTGCTGCGTCCTGCTTCTATACGTTATCGGCAGAATGAATTTCCCAGTACATGCCGCCCATTGTAGGGCGTTCAAAGCATTCAAGGGTGCACGATCCGCGTGCTAGATCATCCTTTAACATTCCCGCTAAGTTGTCGCAGACATCGACCCCCGGATCGCCATGAAGATAATGGGTCAATACTCTGAGATTGCCACTCACTAGACGCAGGTTCGCAGCACTGTTTGCCGCAATGGAGAACAAGGCGGCCATCGGTCCATCAACTCCAAGAGGGAAATTGTCCGGACTGATTTGCCAATCACATGATACGAATTGGGCTCCTTCACCGTCGCGCAGCTCATCGCGAATCAACGCGTGCATACGACAGATAAAGTGCATGAGATAAATGACGGATGCGGCTTGAACGGTAGAGATGGTAAAGTTCGGGCCGGACGCTAGGCCGACGATCGTCACTTGTTGTCCCGAAACACGTAGGTTCTGATCGAGACCCATTTGGGCAATCAACTCGGGCAAGGAATCAATTATTGTTCCGCCCTGAACGCTTAGCCCAAGGGCGAAGACGCTGCTACCCGCCAACACCATGGGAAACTGCCGACGAAACTCGCTTCGGTAACGATCGGCGCGCCTTGCCGCCCATTTCCGCAATTTCTTTCTTTGTGGATTTAGCAACGGTCCAAGCGTCTCGCCCCAACCCCACTGTTCGGCGCTGACAGACACCAGAAGAGCGGAAGTGTGCCAAACGTCACGATGATTGGGTATTTCTTGAGGACTGTGGTCCATGGAGGCAATGAGCATAGTCACTGCGAGCGCCTCATACTGGCCCTTATTTGCCACCCACAATCGCTATAAAGAATGGCGCACCCGAAGAGATTCGAACTCCTGACCCCCAGATTCGTAGTCTGGTGCTCTATCCAGCTGAGCTACGGGTGCGTGCAAAATGCGGCGGTGCCGCTTGCGTGGCGATCCTCTAAAACGTCCTTCGGGACAATGCAAGAGCATTTCTGAAAAAATCGCGTCTTTGCCTGTTTGCGGCCGCGCCTTGCGAAACCCTGTCACTTTTCGATGTGCGTCCGGCTGCGGTAATCCTCCAGCGAAACCGGGCGATCGGGGATCTCGATGCGGAACTGTGTGCCGACCGTCGGTTTTTCCACCAGCGCGATCGTGCCGCCATGGGCAAGCACCAGTTCGCGGGCGATGGTGAGGCCGAGGCCGGTGCCGCCGGAGCGGGCCGAGCCGCGGAAGGCGGCAAAGAGGTTCTGGCGCGCCTTCAGCGGCATGCCGGGGCCGGTATCATCCACCGTGATGCTGACGACGCTGCCGACGCGCTGGGCGGAGACGGTGATGCGCCTGACGGAGCCCGGCCCCCCCTCGCCCGGCGACGTCAGCGCCTGCAGGGCGTTGCGGCAGAGATTGTGGATGACGCGGAAAAGCTGCTCGCCATCGGCATCGACCTCAAGCTCGGCGCCGATCTGCTCTGCGAATTCGATGCCGCTGAGCGGATCGATCGCCAGCATGTCCTTGACGTCCTGGGTCAGTTCCAAAAGGCGGATGTGGCGACGGCGCGGCGCGGATTCGCTCGCCTTGCCATAGGACAGCACCTCGGTGGTATAACCGACGGCGCGGTCGATGGTGCGCAAGAGCTTCGGAGCGAAGCTCTTGACCATCGGGTCATCGACATCGACCAGCCGGTCCGACATCAGCTGCGCCGACGCCAGGATATTGCGCATGTCGTGATTGATCTTGGAAACGGCAAGGCCGAGAGCGGCAAGATTCTTCTGCTGCTTCAGCGTCTTTTGCAGCTCCATCTGCATCGAGGTGAGGTTGCGGCCGGCGACCGCCAGTTCGTCGCGGCCGCCATCGCCGATATAGATATGGGCCGGGTTGTCGGGATCGGAGGAGAATTGCTGCATGCTGCCGGTCAGCCGGCGGATCGGGCCGATGAGGATGCGGTTGATCGCAAAGAAGATCAGCGTCGCCGTGAACAGCGAGATCAGCACCGACAGCAACAGGACATTGCGGGAATAGACGAACATCGCCCTGCGCAGCGGCCTGTCCTTCATCACCACCTCGACGCCGGTATTGGTGTCGCCGACGGGACCATAGACGCGGATCATCCTGCCGCCGCCGAAAACCAG
Source organism: Rhizobium leguminosarum bv. viciae USDA 2370 (assembly GCF_002008365.1). Taxonomy (GTDB): domain Bacteria; phylum Pseudomonadota; class Alphaproteobacteria; order Rhizobiales; family Rhizobiaceae; genus Rhizobium; species Rhizobium leguminosarum. The sequence continues at coordinate 396,124 of NZ_MRDL01000054.1, read as the reverse complement.
CGTGTCGAGCGCATCGCGGATTGCCGTTACCGGCGGCACGTCGGTGAGATCGTAGGATTCGTCGACGGAGGTCGGCATATCGGTCGTCGCCAGCAGCCGCGAGGTGCCGTCCTTGCGCAGCACGATCGCCTTGGTGCCGGTCGCCTCCAAGGTCTCTTTCTGCAGCGCGCGTGGCAGCTCGACCGGCTGCAGCCCATCGATGACGATGGCGGCGGCAGCGGCCGTATTCAGCCTGTCCTGCAGCCAGCGTACGCGCATGCTGGCGACAGAGGGGAAGAATATCAGGATTTCGGCGAGCATGATAAAGACGACGGTGAGCCAGAGCAGCTTGCCGGAAAGGCCGCCGAACAGGCCGGCAGGCGGGCACGGCGCCCTTGCAGCCTCGCCGGCCGCCGGGTTTTCCGCCGAAGGATTATCGCCCTGATCTTGGTTCGGCATTCTGGTCTCGCCCGATCGGCAGCACGTCGGCCGCCCTTACCGCTGAGCTCTATATTAGACCAATACGCTCCGCTTTCAAATCTTTGCGAGCAGCGTCATGTCGCCACAAGAAAACGCCGCCCGAAGGCGGCGTTCGAAGTCGCGTGATCAGTAAAGCTTAAAACTCTTCCCAGCTCTGCTCGGCTGCGGCCGCATTGCCGCCGAAGGCGCGGGCGACCTTGGCGATCGCGCGGCGGGCGGGCGAGGCAACCGGTCTTTGCGGCTCGTTGCGGACAAGCGCCACAGCTGCCGGCGCATCATCCGACAGTTTGAAGCGGGCAATGAGGCGCACCAGTCCACCGGCTTCGGCCGAAAGCCTGTGCGTGGCAGCAGAGGTCTCTTCCACCATCGCAGCATTCTGCTGGGTGACCTGGTCCATCTGGTTGACGGCGGTATTGACCTCCTTGAGGCCGGTCGACTGTTCGGTCGCAGCCGTCGCGATCGAATGGATATGGTCGTTGATGGCGATAACGCGGGTGCCGATTTCGGCCAGCGCCTCGCCGGTTGCCTGGACCAGCTTGACGCCAACCTGCACCTCGTTGCCCGACTTGGTGATCAGCGCCTTGATGTCCTTGGCAGCCGTTGCCGAACGCTGGGCGAGTTCGCGCACTTCCTGCGCCACCACCGCGAAGCCCTTTCCGGCATCGCCGGCGCGTGCGGCCTCGACGCCGGCATTCAGCGCCAGCAAGTTGGTCTGGAAGGCGATCTCATCGATGACATTGATGATCTGACTGATTTCGCGCGAGGCCTGCTCGATGCGGCCCATGGCCTCGACGGCATTGCGCACGACGACGCCGGAGCGGCCGGCATTCTCCTTGGCTTCCGACACCATGATGGTGGCTTCATGCGCCCGCTCGGTGGAATTCTGGACGACGGCGGTGATCTCGTCGAGCGCCGCCGAGGTCTCTTCGAGGGCGGCTGCCTGCTGCTCGGTGCGCTTCGACAGGTCGTCGCTGGCATTGCGCAGCTCGGCGGTGTTGCCGTTCATCGCTTCCGTCGTCTCGCGCACTTCGCGCATCGTCGCCTGCAGGGTGACGAAGGTATTGTTGACGTTCTGCTGCAGCTCGGCGAAGGCGCCTTGGAAGTTGCCGCTCATCGTCTGGGTGAGGTCGCCGTCGGCAAGGCTTGCGATGACCCGGCGGGTCTCGCCGATGCCGGCATCGACGCTCGACAGCAGCGTGTTGATGTTGCCGGCGAACTGGTTGAGGTTGTCGTCCTCGTAGTCCTTACTGATGCGGTGGCCGAAATCGCCGGCCGCAGCCGCAGCCACGACGACGGACATGCTCGACTGCAGGTCGTCGCTCTTGGCGCGCATCGCCGCCTCCTGGGCGTTCAAGCGCTTGACGGCGAGGCCGTTCGCCTTGAAGACAGCAACCGCTGCGGCCATCTCGCCGATTTCGTCCGGACGGCCGGCAAAGGGGACCTCGGCGTCGAAATTGCCGTCGGCGACTTCCTTGATCGCATGGGTGACGCGCTTGATCGGGCGGCTGAGATGGCTGGTACCGATATAGAAGCCCATGCCGATGCCGACCGCGATGCCGATGCCGGTGATGCTGAGCACAAGCATCAGCACCTGGGAGCGGAAGCTCTCGATCTCGGCGTTGACGGTTTCCAGTGCTGCCTTGTCGGTGGCGACCACAGCATCGATTTCCGCCTGGAACGCCTTGCGGTTGGCGCGGTTGGCGTCATTGTTGCCCTGTTGGCCGGCGGCTTCGGGGCCGACTTCCGTGCCGAGGCGGGCGGTCTCCGTGCGGAAGGTGCGGAATTCCGCGGCGCGGGCGACAAGCTTGGCAAAATCGGCCTTCTGGCTCTCGGGAACGAGCGGCGCCCAGCCCGAGATGACCTTGTCGATCTCGTCGAGGTCGGCCATCAGGCCCTTGGCGAAGTTCGGCGTATCCTTGATCGTCTTGGCCGCATAGATGCCGCGCGATTCCATGACCACCGCCGTGACGAAACGGTTGAGCCGTTCGCCGGCATAGGCGCGGGCGGCGGCATGCTCGTAAGCCGTCAGGTTGCGACTGTATTCGTGCATGGCCGACAATGCCGTTGCGCCGATCAGAAGTGCGACCGCACCCATCACGCAAACCAGCAGATTAATTTTGCCCCGGATCTTCAATGCAATGCTCCTAGCTACGCCACTGCCTGGAAAGCAAATTCCCAGTCGATGGTTGAATATCGGCGAAATTTATTAAAGTTAGATTTCTAATATTTACGATTATGGCTTCGGAAATGATCCGTGCCGAATGCGGTCGGGCGGCGTAAACGCCTGAAAACCGGGGAGATCGATCTGCCGCGGCGCAAAACTACAACCACTCAGGGCATGCCTTATTTCTTAACACCAGAGTGCGAAATTACTTTCGAGGCCGGCAGTGCAGAGTGAAATTATCCGGCATAATTGACTTTTGCGGGCTTCATCCTTATAAGCCCGCGCACGTTCGGTCACTCAAGCCTTTCATGGCCCGCCCGTTCGAAAAACAACGCTCCTTGCATTATGCAAATTCAAGAAGGGCCGCACTCCGCGGTGTTTAAAATAAATGAAGCGTACCTACCAACCATCCAAGCTTGTTCGCAAGCGTCGCCACGGTTTCCGTGCCCGCATGTCCACGAAGGGTGGCCGCAAGGTCATCGCAGCCCGCCGCGCGCAGGGCCGCAATCGTCTGTCGGCGTAAGGCCGGGTAGCCCGGTAAGAGATGGCGGGCGAATTGACGACCAGTGAGAAGAAACACACTGTCGGGCGGCTGAAGAGCCGCCCGCAGTTTCTTGCCGTACGCGAGGGCGAAAAACGCCGGGGCGGCCTCTTCCTTCTCGAAGTCCTCGACCGGAAGGAACCCGACAGCCAGGCACGCGTCGGTTTTACAGTCACCAAAAAACATGGCAACGCGGTCGAACGGAACCGCATGCGCCGCCGCCTGAAAGAGGCGGTGCGGCTTCATGCGGGGTTTGCAATGCAGCCCGGACACGACTATGTGGTTGTCGCGCGCAGGGACGTGCTTGACGCGTCCTTCCAGGAATTGGCCGCGGAACTGAAATCCCGCGTGGAAACCAGGCCGAAACACCGGCGCTCCGGAGACGGACGCCCCAGGAACGTATGATGGAAAACAACCGCAATTACTTCATTGCGATCGCTCTCTCGGTGCTGATCGTCCTCGGCTGGCAGTTTCTCTATATGAATCCGCGCATCGAGGCCCAGCGCAAGGCGCAGGAAGCCCAGAAGGCGCAGCAGCAGACCGAGCAGGTGCAGCAGCCGGCAGCGGCCGGCGAGACGCCGGCCCAGCCGAGCGGCACGGCCCCTTCCGGCCAGGCAGCCGCGACGGCGACGCTCGAGCAGGCGCTGGCAAAGACCCCGCGCGTCGTCATCGACACCCCAGCACTTTCCGGCTCGATCAACCTTGCCGGCGCCCGCCTCGACGATCTGAAGCTCAAGGGCTATCACGAGACCGTCGACGACTCGAGCCCGATCATCACGCTGTTCAGCCCGGCCGAGACCAAGGACGGCTATTTCACCGAGCTCGGCTATATCGGCAGCGACGCAACGGGCAACGTTCCCGGCGCCTCGACGCTGTGGACCGCGCCTGACGGCGCCAAGCTCACCGAAAAGACGCCGGTGACGCTCTCCTATACCAACGACAAGGGCCTGACCTTTACCCGCACGATTTCGGTCGACGAACGCTACATGTTCACCGTCGCCGACAAGATCAGCAATGCCGGCCAGGCGCCTGCTTCGCTGTCTTCCTACGGCCGGGTGACGCGCTACAACAAGCCGACGACACCCTCCGTCTACGTGCTGCATGAAGGCTTCATCGGCGTCATCGGCGAAGACGGCCTGATCGAAACCAAATATAGCGCCGCCGAAAAGGAAGCCGTGATGCCGGCGAAATCCACCGGCGGCTGGCTTGGCATTACCGACAAATACTGGGCGGCGACGATCGTTCCGCCGCAGAGTGCGGCCTATGAGGCGCGCTTCTCGCACTTTGCCGATGGCCAGCCGCGCTATCAGGCCGATTACAAGGACGATGCCTTCACCGTTGCGCCCGGCCAATCGATCGAGCTGAAGAACCTCGTCTTCGCCGGCGCCAAGGAAGTGCCCGTCATCGACGGTTATGAGGCCAGCTACTCGATCCCGAAGTTCGACCGGCTGATCGACTGGGGCTGGTTCTATTTCATCACCAAGCCGATGTTCAAGCTGATGGACTTCTTCTTCCGCTACTTCGGCAATTTCGGCGTGGCGATCCTGTGCACGACCATCGTCGTCAAGGCTCTGTTCTTCCCGCTCGCCAGCAAGCAGTACGCTTCGATGGCGAACATGAAGCGCATGCAGCCGAAGATGGAGGAGCTGAAGGCGAAATTCGCCGACGACCGCATGGGGCTGCAGCAGGCGACGATGCAGCTTTACAAGGAAGAAAAGATCAATCCGATCGCCGGCTGCTGGCCGGTGGCGCTGCAGATCCCGATCTTCTTCTCGCTCTACAAGGTGATCTACATCACCATCGAAATGCGGCACGCGCCGTTCTTCGGCTGGATCAAGGACCTTTCGGCGCCCGATCCGACGACGATCGTCAATCTGTTCGGCCTGCTGCCGTTCGAGGCGCCGACCATTCTGCATCTCGGCGTCTGGCCGCTGATCATGGGCATCACGATGTTCCTGCAGATGCGCATGAACCCGACGCCGCCCGATCCGACGCAGGCGATGATCTTCACCTGGATGCCGCTGGTGTTCATGTTCATGCTGGCAAGCTTCCCGGCCGGCCTGGTCATCTACTGGGCCTGGAACAACACGCTCTCGGTGGCGCAGCAGTCGGTGATCATGAAGCGCCACGGCGTCAAGGTCGAACTCTTCGACAATCTGAAGGGTCTGTTCCGACGAAAAACGGCGCCATCGAAATGACGCTTGCCAAGCCCCGCTCCGGCGGGGCTTTTCTTTTCCGGCAGCGGAAGAAGGAGGCAAGGCAATAGCCTGCAAACGGCCTCGAAGCTTGACATCCGCCCGCAAAACCACGAAGCCCGGTAAAAGACCCAACCCAGAGATTGCAGAGCCCGCATGCCCGAAACCGAAAAGCCGCTCTTCGGCCACCCATGGATCTTCATCCGCGGCGTACCGTCCCTGAACTTCCTGCCGCCGGAAGGGCCGTTGGAAGTGGCCTTTGCCGGTCGCTCGAATGTCGGTAAATCCTCGCTGATCAATGCGCTGGTCGGCCAGAAGGGCCTGGCGCGCACCTCGAACACGCCGGGACGCACGCAGGAACTCAATTACTTCGTTCCGGACGGCTATTCCGGCGAAGGCGGCGACCTGCCGCCGACGGCCATCGTCGACATGCCGGGCTATGGATATGCGCAGGCGCCGAAGGAGCAAGTCGACAAGTGGACCAAGCTCGTCTTCGATTACCTGCGCGGCCGCGCGACGCTGAAGCGCGTCTATGTGCTGATCGACAGCCGCCACGGCATCAAGAAGAACGACGATGACGTGCTTGATCTGCTCGACAAGGCCGCGGTCTCCTATCAGATCGTGCTGACCAAGACCGACAAGATCAAGGCGGCTGGCGTGCCGAAGCTGCTTGCAGAAACGGCGGAAAAGATCCGCAAGCGCCCGGCCGCCTATCCCGGCGTGCTGTCCACTTCGTCCGAAAAGGGCGATGGGCTGGACGAATTGCGCCAGGCGATCGCCGAAACCGTCGGCATCGCCCGCTGGAAGTAAGAGGGCGTACGCGCCCCGGACGCGGAACGCTGTTTGGTGTAAAGGTTTCCGCGACATCCCATAGTTGAACATGGCGCCAATGGAAAACTAACGGTTGACGACGCAAGCTTGATGAGCTAGATAGCGATCATCGAATTTTGCTTGCTGGCTTGGTTATCGCGCGATTGGCACCGCGCCCTGAACGAACTTCCTTTCAAAAATCGCTATCACCATCCGCATCGCCTCAGCGTTGCGGTTCTTCAATGTTGCTATGAAAGGGTTCATCATCATGGCCACTGGCACAGTTAAATGGTTCAATTCCACCAAAGGCTTCGGCTTCATTCAGCCCGATAATGGCGGCGACGACGCCTTCGTTCACATCTCCGCCGTCGAGCGCGCCGGAATGCGCGACCTCGTCGAAGGCCAGAAGATCGGCTTCGACCTCGAGCGTGACAACAAGTCGGGCAAGATGTCCGCTTGCAATCTCCAGAACGCTTAAATCGGTATCTGCTTCCCTTTGACCACGGATGTACTGGCACTGCCGGAAGCACGTTATCAATCCAAGGCCAGGCGATTTGCCTGGCCTTTTTTGTTTTCGCTCGCGCGTCGAGCCCTCCCGTATCGGAGCCAACATGACAGAGACATACAGCAAATCCCGCCAGCGGGCGGAGATTGCCTTCGGCAGCGTCCAGACCCAATTCTTCGCGAAGAACCAGGCGGCCGAAGAGCTCGAATCCGACGCCCAATCGCAACAGGCAAAGACGTTGCGGCTGCGGGAAGCCCGGCTTGCGAGGGAGCAGAGTGACCGGGTGTCGGCAACCTCTGCCCTCATGGCCAAACGCGCCAGGGCCCGCTGATCTCAACCCGATCGACAGGGCTCGAGACTTAAACCGCGTCTGAAATGACGAGCTTGCAGATCGCGCGCTGCAGCATGGCCGAAGGCATGCTGGCATTCACTCGCACCAAGGAAGCGTCAATGACAGAGACTGCGAACGAACTTCAATCGATCAATACGGCCTGGCAGATCGCCATTCAGGAGATCCTGCGCATGGTCATCAGAGACATGTATCACGGCGGCGGCGAAGCGTCGTTCAGGACGCATATCAAACGTATCGAAGAAGCGGCCGTCGACAGCATTTACACGGATTTGCGGCTGCGCGGGACAGATGAATGGACGGAAGTCCTGGTCAAGGAAAGGGCGAGCAACTTCGTCACGACCCTGCTGACATCATTTACCTATGACCGGGCTTAAATCACCCTGTGGCCGGCAATCGATGGACGTGCCGCTGATCAGCGCTTGCGTCCCCGCAGTTTTTAAAGCAACCCTAGTTCTCCTGCCGTGCGGGAGCAGCCGCGTCCACGAGTAAAATTTGATGACCGATAGCAAAGACCCGCCGATTTCGCCGGAAGGCGTCGGCAACTTGCCCCATCTTGCCGAAGCCCTCGATGACGACCGGTTTCGACACTTTCTCGATCATGTGCCATTCGCGGTGGCTGTCTCCGAACTCGGTGGCGACGAGCCGCTGATTTACGTCAATCTCGAATTCGAACGGCTGACGGCGCTTGAGGCAACCGAGGTTCAGGGAAAACCCTGGCCGGAGATTAAATTGAACTCCACCGCGGTCTCCGGAGAGGTGCCGCTCACGGCCGCCGTGACCTCTGCGGAGGAGTATATTGGTGCCTTCTCCCTGGTGGCCGAACCCGAGAGCACCGTCGTTATCGATGTTTGGTCGAATACGATCGTCGACGATGATGACACGCCACTTTTCCGGTTGGTAGCCTTTGCTGCCCGCAATGAGGCGACGGCCGCTGAGAGCTTCAGCGAACTGCTGACGGAGAAAGATGTCCTTCTGCGGGAACTTCAACATCGCGTGAAGAACAATCTTCAGATGATCACGGCGCTCATCCGAATGGAGGCGCGCAATGCTCAACAGAATGAGGAAAGCGAGAGGTTTGCACGGCTGGCCGGGCGGATTGAAGCCTTGGCCCTGCTCTATCGCTCGCTGTCGGACGAAGAGAAAGGCGCCACAGTCGATCTTGGCACCTATGTCAGCCAGATTGCCGCCTCGGTAATGGCGGCCCACGCCGTGGAAGGGATCCGCCTGGACATGAAGGTCGATACCTGGCCGGTTTCGGTCGATGTCGCCATGCCGGCCGGTCTCGTCATCAACGAACTCCTCACCAATACGCTGAAGCATGCCTTCGTGGGGCGTGATGGCGGCGAAATCACGCTCCGCTGTGTCGTCAGCGATACCGGATGCAGGATCACCGTTGCTGATAACGGGGTCGGTCTTCCCCAGGATGTAACCTGGCCGCAACCGGGAAAGCTGAGCGCCATGATCGTACAGTCGCTGAAACAGAATGCCCGCGCCGAGGTTGAAGTGAGCTCGTCCCCTGACACCGGCATGAGTGTCTCCCTCGTCTTCCCGAGAGTTGAAGCGGCCCGATAGAGCGCCGCGCGTCTTTTCAGACGCGCTAGAGCCTATCACTTTGAATCTGCGCGTAATCCTTTCCGAAAATCGATTCCGATTTTCGGGGTTATGCGCTAGCCACCTTATCGATTTGTGTTTGGGGCGCCCCAAGAGCGCCCCAATGCGTATGCCGATACGAGCGGGCTTACATCTTCGGCAGCAGCACCTTGTCGACGACGTGGATGACGCCGTTCGACTGCTTGACGTCGGCAATCGTCACATGGGAGACGCCGCCGTTTTCATCGGTCAGCGTGATCTTGCCCATGCTTTCTTTGGCTTTCAGCACGCAGCCGCCGACGGTCTTGATGTCGTGCTCGCCGCCGTCATCCTTGATCATCTTGGCAACGGTCTTGGCCATCGCATCGGCAGCAACGACGTGGCAGGTCAGAACCTTGGTCAGCGTCGCCTTGTTTTCCGGCTTCAGCAGCGTATCGACGGTGCCTTTCGGCAGCGCGGCAAAGGCTTCGTTGGTCGGCGCAAAGACGGTGAAGGGGCCCTTGCCCTCGAGCGTGCCGACCAGGCCGGCGGCCTTGACGGCGGCGACCAGCGTCGTGTGATCCTTGGAGTTCACGGCGTTCTCGATGATGTTCTTGCTATCGAACATCGCAGCACCGCCGACCACCGGGTTCTTGGCGGCAGCAAAGGCGACGGCGGACATGGCTGTGGCGAGCGCGAAGCCGCGCAATACGGACTTGATCATGATTTTCTCCTCACCGGACACCATCCGCGGGGCTTTATGCCTGAGCGTCGTCCGGACAATTCGAACTACGGAGGGCCACCCGAAAGAGTTTCAGACAGGAGAAATTTGATTGACAGCCGGCACGATCATGGCCGGCGCCCGATTTACGGCCTGTGCAAGGGACCGCTTGCGATCACCGGACCGGTCGCCTGTCCGGTCGGCGAGCCGCCGAAGGGTTCGAGGCTGACGGCAAGCGTTGCGCCATCGGCGACTTGGCTGCGCAGATCGGCAGGAATGACAAGTTCACCGTTTTCGCCCGGCTGGAAGATGCCGAGCGATCTCGTCATGCCGCTACCCGGCACCAGCCAGAGTTCCAGAGACTTCTCCTCCGGCTTACCGGCGGCGACCGGCACGATCTTCAGCCGGCCGCTCTGCAGCTCATAGGAGGCGAGAAGATTGATGGTGCTGTTCTGGCCCGAAAGCGAGGCTACCAGCGGTGCCGGCCCCTGCGGCTCCGGCACCACGCCGGAGGCGAAGATGACGGCGCTGACGGCGACGACGATGCAAGCAAAGCTCAGCGAGCGCCAGAATACGGCGGAATTCCAGAGCCCTTGCGAAAAGGATGCGGGCCTTTGGCCATCGCCGAAAAGCCGCGCCTCGATCTGCTTGAAGGTTTCCCGGTTCGGAGCGGCGGCTTCATACTCGTCATTGAAGGAGGAGAGGTTGGTTTCCCAACGGCTGACGATCGCAGCGAAAGGCCGATCGTGGCGCATGCGCTCTTCCACCACCCGGCGATCCTGCAGCGACAGGACGCCAAGCACATATTCGCCGGCGAGAACCTCGTCGCGGGAGCGGTCTCCCTTGCTTTTGTCGGGCGATGTCATCGTTCCATGCACTCTCTCAGTTTCAAGAGGCTGCGCCTAAGCCAGGTCCGCATCGTGTTCAGCGGGACACCAAACTGATCGGCCAGTTCCTGATAGCTCAGCCCTTCGACATAAGCCCGTTTCACCGCGACCGCGCGATCAGCTTCCAACTCTTCCATGCAGGTGTCAATCCGCCTTCCTTCATCCTTCGTCACCGTCTGCATTTCCGGGTCGGGCCCGGCATCGGCAAGATCATAGACCGTGTCCAATTCGTCGGCGACGGGCTTGCGCGCCCGCAGCGCATCGATCGACCGGTTGCGGGCAATCGCAGCCAGCCATGCCGATGACGAACCCGAGGCGACGGAGAAGCTGCGTGCGCGCTGCCAGATGCTGATATAGACTTCCTGCAGGGCCTCGTCGGCTTCCGTGCGATCCTTCAAGATACGCAGGCAGATCGAGAAAAGTTTCGGTCCGGTCTGATTGTAGAGGGCCACGAAAGCCCTGCGATCGCCGAGTGCGACGCGGCCGATCAGGTCTGCGATGTCATCGCCTTGCATGCCGTTCCTCATCTCAAGCTTGCGTGCGCCAGACGGTAACGGCGTCCGGCTCCGCGCCAGATACGAAAAACTATTGCCCTCTGGATTATTCCCTCTGTCAGAAACTTGCGATAAAAGGCCGCGAACAATTCTGCGGGGTTCCCATGAACGAAACCGAAAGCGAAATGCAGGCACGGCTTCTGGCCAAGGCACTGCCCTTCATGCAGCGTTACGAGAACAAGACGATTGTCGTGAAATATGGCGGCCACGCCATGGGCAATCCCGAGCTCGGCAAGGCCTTTGCCAGCGACATCGCCCTGTTGAAGCAGTCCGGCGTCAACCCGATCGTCGTTCATGGCGGCGGCCCGCAGATCGGCGCCATGCTGAGCAAGATGGGCATCGAATCGAAATTCGAGGGCGGGCTTCGCGTCACCGACCAGAAGACGGTCGAGATCGTCGAGATGGTGCTCGCCGGCTCGATCAACAAGGAAATCGTTGCGCTCATCAACCAGACCGGCGAATGGGCGATCGGCCTTTGCGGCAAGGACGGCAACATGGTCTTCGCCGAAAAGGCGCGCAAGACCGTCAAGGATCCGGATTCGAACATCGAGCGCGTGCTCGATCTCGGATTCGTCGGCGAAGTGGTCGAGGTCGACCGCACGCTGCTCGATCTGCTCGCCCGCTCCGAGATGATCCCGGTTATCGCCCCCGTCGCGCCTGGCCGTGACGGCGCCACCTACAATATCAACGCCGATACCTTTGCCGGCGCCATTGCCGGCGCGCTGAACGCCACCCGGTTGCTGTTCCTCACCGATGTGCCCGGCGTGCTCGACAAGAACGGCCAGCTCCTCAAGGAGCTTTCCGTCGCCGAAGCGCATGCGCTGATCGCCGACGGCACGATTTCGGGCGGCATGATCCCGAAGGTCGAGACCTGCATCGATGCGATCAAGGCCGGCGTGCAGGGCGTCGTCATCCTGAACGGCAAGACCGCCCACTCCGTGCTGCTCGAGATCTTCACCGAGCACGGCGTCGGAACACTGATCGTTCCCTGACCGAGGCTGCGCCCTTCACTTGCGAAGGGCGGATCTTCCTCACACGGGAACAGGGTATCGGGGAAAGAAATGCGCCTGACAGACTGCTATAATTTTCACGATTTCCGGCGCATGGCCAAACGGCGTCTTCCCGGACCGATATTCGACTATATCGACGGCGGTGCCGATGACGAGGTGACGTACCGGCGCAATACGGCGGCCTTCGAGGCTTGCGATCTGGTGCCTGACGTTTTGCGCGGTGTGGCCGAGGTCGACATGTCGGTGACCGTCATGGGGCAGAAGCTCGCAATGCCGGTCTATTGCTCTCCGACGGCGTTACAGCGCCTTTTTCACCACCAGGGGGAGCGGGCGGTCGCGGCGGCGGCGGCAAAACACGGCACGATGTTCGGCGTCTCCTCGCTCGGCACGATCAGCCTGGAGGAAGCCAGACGGATCAGCAACGGGCCGCAGGTCTATCAGTTCTATTTCCACAAGGACCGCGGCCTCAACCGCGAGATGATGGCGCGAGCGAAAAATGCCGGCGTGCAGGCGATGATGCTGACGGTCGACAGCATCACCGGCGGCAACCGCGAGCGCGACAAGCGCACCGGCTTTGCCATTCCCTTCAAGCTCAATCTTGCCGGCATGACCCAGTTCGCGATCAAGCCTTCCTGGGCGATCGACTGGCTGACGCATGAGCGCTTCCGGCTGCCGCAGCTCGAAAACCACGTCAAGATGGATGGCGGCGCGCTGTCGATCAGCCGATACTTCACCGAGATGCTGGACCCCTCGATGTCATGGGACGACGTGGCGGAGATGGTGCGCGAATGGGGCGGGCCATTCTGCCTGAAGGGCATCATGTCGGTCGAAGACGCCAAGCGCGCGGCCGAGATCGGCTGCAGCGGCATCGTGCTTTCCAATCATGGCGGGCGCCAGCTCGACGGCTCGCGCAGCGCATTCGACCAGTTGGCCGAGATCGTCGACGCCGTGGGCGACCGGATCGACGTGATGATGGATGGCGGCGTGCAGCGGGGAACGCATGTTCTTAAAGCGCTGTCGCTGGGGGCGAAGGCCGTCGGGCTCGGGCGCTACTATCTCTTCCCGCTTGCCGCTGCCGGACAGCCCGGCGTCGAACGGGCGCTGGAGACGATGCGTACCGAGATCGAGCGCGGCATGAAGCTGATGGGCTGCACCTCGGTCAGCCAGCTCAGCCGGCGGAATCTGCGCTTCCGTTCCTGAGCAGAACGAGATTTCATTCCGGGCCGCAGCCTTCCACACCAGACCTGCGGCCCTCGGGCATTCGACGTCAGAGCAGGCTATAAATCGCCGCTGCCTCCTGTTTCAACTTTTCCATCATCGACCGGTAAGGCCCCGGGCCATAACTGACGCGGCCGACGCCGAGCTTGGCGAGCGCCTTCACCTCAGGGGCGCCTGTCCGCATCATGATGTTGACCGGCAGCGGCGATGCGGCGCAGATCCTCTCGATCAAGGCGGGATCGATCAGACCGGGAACGAAGAAGCCGCTGCCGCCAGCCGCCGCATAGGCCTTGCCTCGCTCGATCGCCTCGTCCACCAGACCGGCATGTTTGGAAAGATCGCTCTCGGCCAGGAAGAGATCGGTGCGGGCGTTGATGAAGAAGGCAATGCCCTTGCCTTCTGCCATGGCGCGAATGGCCCGGATGCGGGCCGCCTGCCTCTCGGCCGGATAAAGCCCGCCACCGCCGACCACCTGATCCTCGAAATTGATGCCGACGGCGCCGACCTCCACCAGCTTGGCGACGTTGGCGGCGGCCCCCTCAGGCTCGGCCGAATAGGCGCCTTCGAAATCGACAGAAAGCGGCAGATCGACGACAGCGGTGATGGATTTTGCTGTCTCGACCAGCACCGACATCGGCAGCTTTTCGCCGTCGGCATAACCATGGGCTGCGGCGACCGACCAGCTTCCTGTGGCAAGCGCCTTGGCGCCTGCATCGGTCACCGCCTTCGCCGTCCCGGCATCCCAGATATTGTAGAGAACAACCGGAGCGCCCTTGCGGTGCAATGCGCCGAATGCCTTGGCCTTTTCGTTCTGGTTCATGCTGTCTCCTCCATCCTTGCTTGCGTGCTGATCTTCTCTTCATGCCGCAGTAGCCATTGCTTGCGCCAGAGCCCGCCGCCATAGCCTGTCAACGAACCATCGGCGCCGAGGATGCGATGGCAGGGCACGATGATGGCAAGCTGGTTGGCCCCGTTGGCGCGGCCGACGGCACGCACCACTTCAGGCCTTTCCATCTCCCTTGCAAGATCGCCATAGGCGCGCGTCTGGCCGGCAGGGATATCGATGAGCTTTGCCCAGACATGTTTTTCGAAGGGCGTGCCGCCGAGTGCCAATGGCGTCCTGAAGACAGTCAGCCGCCCTTCGAAATAATCCCGGATTTCTGCCTCGATCTGGTCGATCGCCGGCGTGCGGCCGATCGCAACTGAGGAGCGGACACGCTTCTGCAGCGCCTCAAGCTCGGTCGGCAGTGCCTTGCGATCGTGGAATTCGAGAAGGTGGAGATGCGTCTGGTCGGCAACGGCCACCATCGGTCCAAGCGGCGTCTCGAACCAGTCGGCAAAGAGAAGTTCACGGTTCTGCGAGAGCGCCGGCGCCTTGCCGACGAGCCGCTGAAAAGCCGTCCGGAAACCACTTGGAGATTCATATCCCGCCTCAAGCTGCGCATCGATGACGCGTGCGCCATCGGCCAGTTGCCGGGCCGCTTCACCCAGCCGGCGATAACGGACGATATCGTGAAAGGTCATGCCGAGCGCCCGCTTGAAGGCGCGACGCACGGTCGAGGGATCGTGGCCCCGGCGCACAAGTTCATCCTCGGTCCAGCGCAGCTGCGGCTCGCGGTCCAGTGCGGCAAGCAGCTCGTCGACGATTGGTTCCCTGCCCAGCTGCTCCAGCGGCCTGCAGCGCTGGCACGGACGGAAGCCGGAATGCATGCAGGCGGCGATCGTGTCGAAAAAGATGGTATTTTCCCGCTTCGGCTTGCGCGCCGGGCAGGTCAGGCGACAGAAAATGCCTGTCGTCTTGACGCAGACATAGGCCTGACCCTCGTAATCGGCGCTGCGCGCGATCAGGGCATCATAGAGCGTATCATCATCGGGGCGTTCGAAAAGCATGACCGCTTTCTAACATTCCGTGCCTGCGCCGTCCGCCGAAAATCGGGCGTCTATTCTTTCTTGTCGATTTCCTTGCGGCAGCAGCCGTGCCATAAGACCGCCATGACCAAGATCGACCGCACGCCTGATAAATCCGATTTCGAGCACGTCACAGACTGGGTCTTCGACCTCGACAACACGCTCTATCCGCATCATGTCAATCTCTTCGCGCAGATCGACAAGAACATGACCGCCTATGTCGCGGCACTCCTGCAGATGGAGCGGGAAGAGGCGCGCAAGCTGCAGAAGCAATATTACCTCGACCATGGCACGACGCTGCAGGGCTTGATGATCCATCACGGCATCGACCCGAACGACTTCCTCGAGAAGGCACATGCGATCGACTACACGGCGCTGACGCCGCAGCCGGAACTCGGCGAGGCGATCAAGGCGCTGCCGGGACGCAAGTTCATCTTCACCAATGGCAGCGTCAAGCATGCCGAAATGACGGCAGAGGCGCTCGGCATTCTCGATCATTTCGACGACATCTTCGATATCGTCGCTGCCGACTACGTGCCGAAGCCGGCGCAGGCGACCTACGACAAGTTCACGGCGCTGAAGCGGGTCGAAACCACCAAGGCCGCCATGTTCGAGGATCTACCGCGCAACCTGACGGTGCCGAAGGCGCTCGGCATGCAGACCGTGCTGCTCGTGCCGCGCAATCTGGAAGAGACGGTCGTCGAATGGTGGGAAAAGACCAGCGGCGAGGAGGATCATATCGATTTCGTCACCGACGATCTCGCCGCTTTTCTCCGCAAGATTATCGGCCTCGGCAAGGTTACCGGCTGACGGCTTTAGGTCTTTATTTGATACATGTCGCTCTCCCAAAACCGCTGCACAGTTTTGGGCGACATGCATTAGATTACCAAGTTTTCACTTAGCTTACCGATGTTTAACTGGGTCTTCCGGGGCTGCGGCCATATCTTCTTTCGTGAGGGGACACCTTACGAAAGGCAAACACGATGTACCGCAACAAGCTGATACTGGCAGCGCTTTCCTCCACCCTCATCTTCGGTGCAACCGCCGGGGCAGGCTTTGCCGCACCCGGCGACGGGCCGCGCCAGCACGCCGGCATGCACGGTCCGGGGGCTGCTGCCTTCCGCGAAATCACCTATGTCCGCATGCTCAAGCAATTCGACGCGAATAAGGACGGGAAGGTCTCCAAGGACGAGGCGACGGCCGGCATCGACAAGCTCTTCGCCGCGATCGACACCAACAAGGACGGTTCGCTGACACCGGGCGAAATCCGTGAGTACCGGCAAACGCAGATGCAGGCGATGAGAGATCAGCGCAAGCAGGAGGCCGGCGAAAGCAAGGATGCGAATGCCGCAGCCGCGACGCCGGACAACAACGACCAGGGACGGCCGCCGCGCGATGGTCATGGTGGTCGTGACGGACAGCGCTGGATGCGCCATGGCGGCAACATCATGCGTGCCTCGATCATGATGCACCGGGTCGACACCGACCAGAACGGCCAGATTTCCAAACAGGAAGCCGAAGCCGCCTTCGACAAGCTGTTCACCCGGATGGACCGCAACAAGGACGGTGTCATCTCGATCGACGACATGCCGGACCGGCCGCTGCTCTAGAACAGGATTTTTAGGCCGGATCGGCCTAAAATCTCAATCCTGTTCTAAGTTAAAGAGTGAGAGCATGATGCCGAAAACCGCTCACACTTTTCGGCATCATGCACTATCTCGTTGTTTTCACGCAATTCCGGACGCAAAACCGCTACGCACTTTTGCTGGAATTGCTCTAAGGCCGGACGGCGACATGCCCTTGCCTTTCCCCGCCTCGACGGGGAGAGGCTCTGCAGCTTACCCCTCCGAAGCGCCTATTCGCGGTGTTCGTAGAAATTCTGGACGATCTTCCATGCCTCTTCGGCCGTATCGACGAAGCTGATCAGCTTGACGTCGTCGGGCGCAATCGTCCCGAATTCCGCCAATGCGTCGAAATTGATGATGCTCCGCCAGAACGCCTCCCCGAAAAGGATCAGCGGCAGGCGCTCCATGCGGCCGGTCTGGATCAGCGTCAGGCATTCGAAGAATTCGTCGAGCGTGCCGAAGCCGCCGGGAAAGACGGCGATCGCCTTGGCGCGCACCATGAAATGCATCTTGCGGATGGCAAAATAGTGGAAGTTGAAGCTGAGTTCCGGCGTCACATAGGCGTTCGGCGCCTGCTCATGCGGCAGTACGATGTTGAGGCCGATCGAAGGGGCGCCCTCGTCGGCCGCGCCGCGATTGCCGGCCTCCATCACGCCCGGGCCGCCGCCGGTGACGATGACATATTCGTGGAAATTGAAGGTGGCAGAATATTTCGAGCAGAGCCGGGCGAATTTGCGCGCCTCCTCATAATAGACGGAAGCCGCCTCCAGGTTGACGCGCTGGATATCGTTGCGGGCCGCCCAGGCGCTCTGGCCGGGGGCGGGAATGCGGGCGCCGCCGAACATGACGACGGTCGACCTGATGCCGCGTTCGGTCAGCATCATCTCCGGCTTCATCAGTTCCAGCTGCAGGCGGATCGGCCGCAGCTCCTCGCGGCAGAGGAAATCCTCGTCGACATAGGCAAGGCGGTAGGCAGGCGACATCGTCTGCGGCGTCTTCGGCACGGCTTCGGCGCGCTGCCTGTCGGTTGAGCTGCTCTTCAGCGGGTCCCATACGCCATCCTTGCGCCGCGAACCGCCGTTTCGTCCCTTCGCCATCTCGAAATGCCTTTCAGTATTGCCGGCTACGAAGCCGGATATGTCGCTATAACGCCTTGAATCCAGGTATGATCTTGTCGGAAAAATCATTCCGTTCTACGGCTTCATGCTGTAGAGCAGGGTAAACCCCGCCAACCGCAGTTCCGGAGACCCCGCCGTCTCCACGATAAAGATCGAAGTTTAAGGAATTCTCATGAGCGCCACCGACCTCGCATCCCTCGAAAAGATCATCGAAGCCGCCTTCGACAATCGCGACAATGTGAACACGTCGACGAAGGGCGAGGTTCGCGATGCAGTCGAATCAGCACTCGATCTGCTCGATGCCGGCCGGGCCCGCGTTGCCGAACGCTCCGCCGACTGTGCCTGGACGGTCAATCAATGGCTGAAGAAGGCCGTGCTGCTGTCCTTCCGCCTCAACGACATGGATGTGGTCAAGGGCGGCTCGGGCAACTCGACCTGGTGGGACAAGGTTCCTTCGAAATTCGAGGGCTGGGGCGAGAACCACTTCCGCGCCGCCGGCTTCCGCGCCGTGCCGAACTGCGTCGTGCGCCGCTCGGCCTATATCGCCCCGAACGCGATCCTGATGCCCTCCTTCGTCAATCTCGGCGCCTATGTCGGCGAAGGCACGATGGTCGATACCTGGGCCACGGTCGGCTCCTGCGCGCAGATCGGCAAGCATGTGCATCTCTCCGGCGGCGTCGGCATCGGCGGCGTGTTGGAACCGATGCAGGCCGGCCCGACGATCATCGAGGACAATTGCTTCATCGGCGCCCGTTCCGAGGTGGTCGAAGGCTGCATCATCCGCGAAGGCTCGGTGCTCGGCATGGGCGTCTATATCGGCAAGTCGACCAAGATCGTCGACCGCGCCACCGGCGAGGTGACCTACGGCGAAGTGCCGCCCTATTCCGTCGTCGTCGCCGGCTCGATGCCGTCGGGCAATGCGACGATGGGCAACGGCCAGCCGGCGCCGCATCTCTACTGCGCCGTCATCGTCAAGCGCGTCGATGAGAAGACCCGCTCGAAGACCGGCATCAACGAGCTGCTCAGAGATTGATGACACCGGGACGTTGATCCGGTAAACAGACGGCGTCTTTTTACGCGAGGCGGCCCCGCCTTGCCATGTCTTTGCCATTCCCGCCGGATAGTTCGACCGCCATGACCGCTACCGACCCCGTCGCCAATCTCCAGACACTGATTCGCTGCCCGTCCGTGACGCCCGCCGAAGGTGGCGCACTGTCGGCGCTGGAGGCGATGCTTGGGCCGCTCGGCTTTACGGTCGACAGGGTGAAGGCGAGCGAGGCGGGAACGCCCGACATCGAAAACCTCTATGCCCGCCTCGGCAAGGATGGCCCGCATCTGATGTTTGCCGGCCATACCGATGTCGTGCCGGTCGGCGACGAAGCCGCCTGGACGCATCCGCCGTTTGCCGCCGAGATTTCCAAGGGCGAGCTTTTCGGCCGCGGTGCCGTCGACATGAAGGGCGGTATTGCCTGTTTCGTCGCCGCCGTCGCCCGGCATATCGAGAAAAACGGGCCGCCCAAGGGCTCGATCTCCTTCCTGATCACCGGCGACGAGGAAGGGCCGGCGATCAACGGCACGATCAAGCTGCTGCAATGGGCGGCCGAACGCGGCGAAAGCTGGGATGCCTGCCTCGTCGGCGAGCCGACCAATCCGGACAGGCTCGGCGACATGATCAAGATCGGCCGGCGTGGCTCGCTGTCGGGTAAAATCACTGTTCATGGCGTCCAGGGTCATGCCGCCTATCCGCATCTTGCCGACAATCCGGTGCGCGGCATGCTGCAGCTGACTCACGCGCTGATGAACCCGCCGTTTGACGGCGGCACCGACGATTTCCAGCCGTCGAATCTCGAAGTGACCACGGTCGATGTCGGCAATCCGGCGACCAACGTCATTCCGGCCAAGGCATCGGCAAGCTTCAACATCCGCTTCAACGACAGCTGGACCGTTGAAACGCTACGTGCCGAAATCCTGCGCCGCCTGGACGTTGCTGCCCGGGACGGCGCGTTGCGGCCGGACCGCAAGCCGGTGGCCTACGATATCGTCTGGGCCGATCGGCCGAGCCATGTCTTCCTGACGCGCAACAATGCGCTGATCGCCTCGCTGTCTTCAGCCGTCGAAAGCGTTTCCGGCCAGTCGCCGCGACTTTCGACCACCGGCGGCACATCGGATGCGCGCTTCATCAAGGATTATTGCCCGGTCGTCGAGTTCGGCCTCGTCGGCCAGACGATGCACATGGTCGACGAGCGCGTCGCTGTCGCCGATCTGGAGACGCTGACGGCGATCTATGAAACCTTCATCGCCCGCTGGTTCGCCAATGCCGGGCTTTAGGGAGGTTCAATATTACCTGGCCGGCCTCTGGCTGCTGATCCGGCTGGATCCGCGCGGCTTCCGCTACCTCGATATGTCCGAGCGCGGCGTCAATCGTTCGTTCTGGGCGATGCTCTGGTGCCTGCCGCCGATGGGTATTTCCTGGCTCTGGTGGCGACAGGCCTTTCTGCGGTCGATGCCGCCCGAAGCCGATGTCAACTTTGCCTTCTATATCAGGCTCGGCCTCGTCGAGGTCGCCAACTGGTTCGTGCCGCTGGTCTTTGCCGGGCTGCTGCTGCTTGCCGTCCGCATGGGCGAGCGTTTCGCCCCGGTCGTCGTCAGCGTCAACTGGCTCGGCGTGCCGCTCTCCTATATCAACGGGCTGCTGCTGGCGCTGGTGTTCTTCCTGCCCGGCTCCGTCGGCCTCGTCTCGCTGCTGCTGCTCGCCTTCATGCTGGCGCAGGTCTTCGTGCTGGCGCGCATCCTCCGGATGATCTGCCACGGTCACGCGCTGATGGTCGGAGCGCTGACGCTGGTGCTGCTCGTGCCATCGATGATCCTTTCGGAATATCTGCAGCACTTCCTCGGCATCTATCCCGCCTGATCAGGCTCCTGCTGGAGCGGAATTTTCATGACAGATCATCATCAGTATCGGTGACCGGCCTTCGGCGATCGACGATCACCTCGGGATAATCCACCTGCATGAAATAGAGTCCGTCCGGCGGCGCCACCGGGCCGCAGGCCTTACGGTCGCGCGCCTCAAGCGCTGCCTCGACATCATCAGGCGTCCATTTGCCTTCGCCGGCGAGCTTCAGTGTGCCGGCGAAGGAACGGATCTGGTTGTGGAGAAAACTCTGCGCCGTGGCGCGGATCTCGATCAGTTCGCCATTGCGCGTCACATCCAGCCGGTCGAGCGTGCGCACCGGGCTGTTTGCCTGGCAATGGGCGGCGCGGAAGGTGGAGAAATCGTGCCTGCCGACCAGCCTCTGGGCGGCAGCGTGCATGACCTCGTGATCGAGCACCTTCGGCACCCACCAGGCCTTGCCGGCTTCAAGCGCCAGCGGCGCCCGGCGACTGACGATGCGATAGAGGTAATGGCGCCGCAGCGCCGAAAAGCGCGCGTCGAAGAATTCGGCAACCGCCTCGACGTCGAGTATGGAGACGCGCTCGCCGGCGAGCCTCAGATGCGCGTTCAACGCATTCTGCAGCTGGTAGGGCGACCACTCCTTCGAAAGATCGGCATGGATCACCTGCCCCATGGCATGGACGCCGGAATCGGTGCGTCCGGCGCCGCGGATCGACACCGTCTCGCCGGTCAGCGACAGCACCGCGGCCTCGATCGCGCCCTGCACCGAGGGGCCGTTCTCCTGCCGCTGCCAGCCGACATAGGGGCCGCCGTCATATTCGACGGTCATGCGGAAACGCGGCATCAGGTAAGCCTCGTGCCCGCCGCAAGCGGCGTGCCCCTGAGGAAATCGGCGGCCGCCAGCGGTTTGCCGCCGGCCTTCTGCAACCTGGTCAGCCGCACCGCGCCCGAGGCGCAGGCGACCACGAGATCATCCGTCAGCAATTTCCCGTCAGCACCCTGCCCCTCAGCCAGTTCGGAAGCCAGCACCTTCACCCGCTCCGGCTTGCCGCCGATTTCGAGCTCGAACCAGGCCCCCGGAAACGGCGCCAGGCCGCGGATGTGATTGTGCACGTCCCTGGCATCCCTGGAAAAATCGATGCGCGTCTCGGCCTTGTCGATCTTGGCGGCATAAAGCACGCCGTCTTCCGGCTGCGGCGTCAGCGGCAGGTCGTTTATCTCGAGTTTCACCATGGCTTCCGCCATTGCCTTCGCGCCCACGAGCATCAGCCGGTCGTGTAGCTCGCCAGCCGTCATGTTCGGGCCGATCTCGACCTCGCGGGTCTGTGCGACGGCGCCGGTATCCAGACCCTTGTCCATCTTCATCACCATCATGCCGGTTTTTGCGTCGCCGGCCATGATCGCCCGCTGGATCGGAGCAGCACCGCGCCAGCGCGGCAGCAGCGAGGCATGGCCGTTGTAGCAGCCATCCCTTGTGCCGTTCAAAATCGCCTCCGGCAGCAACAGTCCGTAGGCAACGACGACGCCGACATCGGCATTGAAAGCGCGAAACCTCTCGCGCTCCTCGGGGTCCTTGAAATTGACCGGGGTGAAGACCGGGAGGCCCAGCAGTTCGGCCGCCTGATGCACCGGCGATTTCTGCAGATCGAGGCCGCGCCGCCCACCCGGCCGTGGGGGCTGCGTATAGACCGCAACGATCCTGTGCCCGGCATCGACGAGCAGGCGCAGGGTCGGGACCGAGAACTCCGGCGTTCCCATGAAGATGATGCGAAGAGACATGTTATCTCGCCAATTGAGGATCAACCGTCTTCAAACGGGTTTACGAGCTTGAGATCAAGCCCCTCGAAATCTCTGGTATTGCGGGTCGCAAGCGTCGCGCCGTTGGCAAGGCAGATGGCGGCAATCATAGCATCTTTGGTTTCCATCGGCCGTCCCGCCTTTCTGCGCTCCCCAGCCAACAGGCCGTAGCGATGCGCCGCACTCAGGGAAAAACCGAGGATGCGGCCCGAAAATTCCGACTCGATCCGATTGAAGTCGGACACCAGCGCTGTCTTTCGCCTGCCATCATCAAGGAGTTCAAGACCGTAACGCATTTCGGCGACGGCAATCGTCGTCAGAAAAAGCGTCTCGACGTCGTAGACGTCCAGCCAGTTCAATATCCGCTCGCTGTGGGTCCTCCCCTGCATTTCGGAAATCACATTCGTATCGAGGACGATCATCTGTCGAAGCGCGGCGGTTCGCGGTCGCGTTCGTGGCGAGATGCGGCGATAGCCTCAACTTCATCTTCGCTCAATCTTTCGTCACTCATCAGAGAGCGCAGGCGCTGCCCGGCGGAAGCTCCTGAGCGCTCGACGGCAATCTGTCGGCGCATGATTTCGATCGCCTCTTCCGAAAGGCTGCGGCCGTTGCGCTGCGCGCTTTCCTGAAGCTGCAGCTTCATTGCATCCGGAACATCTCGAATAAGCAGGTCACCCATTCGGCACCTCCATCATGATATCGGTGATATCATAGTGCCTCGCCTGTGAATTTTCAACGCAGCGCTCAGAGCGCCTTGGACTTTGCCGCCTTGGTGAATTTCTTGATGACCATCTCCCGCTTCAGCCGCGAGATATAATCGATGAAGAGCACGCCGTTCAGGTGGTCGATCTCGTGCTGCAGGCAGGTGGCGAGCAGTCCGTCGGCTTCCACGGTCTGTTCCTTGCCGTTGCGGTCGAGATATTTGACCGAGACGACAGCCGGGCGCTCGACCTCGGCATAATAATCCGGAATCGAAAGACAGCCTTCCTCATAGACGGAGCGCTCGTCGGAGGATTTGACGATCTCTGGATTGATGAACACCTGCGGCTGCTTTTCCTCGCCTTCGCGCGAGATGTCGATGACGAGCATGCGGCGCGGCACGCCGATCTGGATGGCGGCAAGGCCGATGCCCGGTGCGTCGTACATGGTTTCGAGCATATCGTCGGCAAGACGCTGCAGGTCGGAGTCCACCCGCTCGATCGGCTTGGACAGCTGGCGGAGAACGGGATCAGGAAGAATGATGAGTGGCTTGATGGTCATGGCGTTCCCATAACCCATCTTTTCCGACTATGGAATTATCCGGCAGGCGGGGAATACGCTTTTTTGCATCCCCGCCTGGAATTTCGCCATAGAACCTTTCCTGGTCAGATTGAAACATTCTGTTGGCTCAAACGGAGTCGGATGGTCGACCGGCCGGCGCGCGTCGTAGCCAAGCGCTACGGCCAAGCCGGCCGGTCGATCAGCCGGCCCGTTTCAGCCAACCCGAAGGGCCGGCCATCTTTCCGCCAGGATCAGAGGCGATCGGCTCGGACGTACCAAGAGGTATGCCCGTCGCCAATCGCCTCTGCCCTGACGAAAACCTGCTCCGGCAGAATGATTCAAGCTGACCAGGAAAGGCTCTATTCGCCTCAGGCCGCCCGGCGGGCAGCACCGGTGGAACGGCCTTCCGGCCGGGCGCGGAAGCGCCGCAGCAGCTCGATCAGGGTTTCCACCTCGTCCTTGAGGCGGCGCGTTTCCGCCGAAGACTGCTCGACCATGTCCGAATTCTGCTGGGTGATCGCACCCATGTTGCGGACGGCGACGCTGACCTCGTTGACGCCGGTCGCCTGATCGCGGGCGGCGGCGGCGATATCGGCGACGAAACGGTTGATGATGTCGATGCGGCTGATCATGTCGTTCAGCGCCTCGCCGGTGCTGGAGACGATGCCGACGCCCTGATTGACCTGGGTCGAGCTCTGCGAGATCAGGTTCTTGATCTCCTTGGCCGCTTCCGCGGTGCGCTGGGCGAGCTGGCGGACTTCCTGGGCGACGACGGCAAAACCCTTGCCGGCATCGCCGGCGCGCGCCGCCTCAACGCCAGCGTTCAGCGCCAGCAGATTAGTCTGGAAGGCGATCTCATCGATAACGCCGATGATCTTGGAGATCCCGGTCGAGGATTTCTCGATGCCGGCCATCGCCGAGACGGCGCTGGTGACGAGTTCGCCGGAGTTCTTTGCCTTCTCTTGCGTCTCGCGCACGGCGTCCGAAGCCTTCTCGGCATTGGCCGCCGTCTGGCCGACGCTGACGGACAGCTGCTGCAGGGCGGCCGAACTCTCCTCGACGCCTGCCGCTTGCTGGGCAGTGCGCAGCGCCAGATCGTTGGTTGCATTGGAAATGACGTCGGCGCCGCTCATAATATGGCCAGAAGTCTCGCGCACGGAGGCGAAGGACTGGCGAAGGGCGCTGACGGCGCGGTTGTAGTCCTCGGCCATCTGCCGGAAATTGCCCGGCAGGTCGGACGGAAGGGTGGCTTCGAGATCGCCGTTCGACAGCGCTTCCAGACCGTGGCGCAGCTGCTCCAGCGCGATCGCCTGATCGGATTCGGCCTGGGCACGCTCCTCTTCCAGGGCGCGGCGCTTGGCTTCGAGCGTCTCGAGATAGACCGAGATGGAATAATCCACGTCGAGCATGCCGGCCTTGATGACGGCCGACAGCTTCTCGGCCAATGCCTTGCCCTGCTGGCGCGCAAAGATCGACGGCCACTGCTTCTCCATGATGCCCTTGACGAGCTCGGACATGACGATGGCGTAACCGCCAATATACCAGCGCGGCTCCAGCCCGATGCGGGCGTGCGTCCGGCCGACCGCGGTCACGCCGTTGACATAGCTCTCGTCGAACGCGCCGCCGGCCAGATTGGCCCAATGATCCTGCTGGCGCTTCTTGGCATGGTCGACATGGCTCTTATCGGCGAAGAAGCCTGAGACCGCGGGGGTCTTGGCGATCTTGGCGTAGAATTTATCGAGGGCACCGCCGATCAGCTCCGATATGACCGGACGCAAATCCCGCATCGACTTGCGCGCTGCCTCATCCAGTTCGATGAAATCGAGGCGCTGCCTGAGGGCGTTGTCGGTCTGCTGGGCGGTCATGGGGATCTCTGTACTTGGCGCGACGCGCGCGGGAAGGAATTTCTGCGCCGCAGGTTTTGGCCAATATGGTTGAGCAATCGTTAAATCGGCGGCGATTTCTTCTCGCCGAGCGAGGAAGAGCGATGGCTTGCGAGGATATTGGGGGCCGCCCATTCCGTTCACGTTTTGATCTATATATTGCCGTTTCTTCTGTTATGCTCGCGGCATGACCATCCATTCCGAATCGCTCGCCCTTTCCCTTGCCTCGATCAACCCGGCCATGCTGGCGCTCATCGGCGGAGTTCTCGCCGCCCTCGCCCTGCTGGTGGTCGTGCTTCTCCTGCGCAGTGCCAGCCTTCGCCGCGAGCAGGCGGAGGAAGCGAGCTTTCGCGCTGAGGAAAACGAAGCGCGGATGGCAGAGCTTTTGAAGATCCAGGCGGAGATGCAGGGCCGCATCGCTGTCATGACCGAGGTCTTCGGCGCGCGGCAGAGCGAACTCAACCAGACGATCAGCCAACGCCTCGACGGCATGTCGCAGCGGGTCAGCTCGACAATCACCGAGCAGACGAAATCGACGCATGAGAACCTGCAGCGGCTGCAGGAGCGGCTGGCGGTCATCGATGCCGCACAGAACAATATCCAGACGCTCGCCAAAGATGTCGTCGGGCTGCAGGCCATTCTGTCCAACAAGCAGACGCGCGGCGCCTTCGGCCAGTCCAGGATGGAAACGATCGTCGCCGACGGCCTGCCGATGGGCGCCTACGCCTTCCAGCAGACGCTGTCCAACGGTTCGCGGCCGGACTGCACGATCCGCATGCCGAACGGCGCGCCGCCGCTGGTGATCGACGCAAAATTTCCGCTCGAAGCCTGGAACGCGATCCGCGACGCCGGCAGCCCCGAGGCCGGCAAGATCGCCGGCCAACAATTTCGCCGCGACATGGAGGTCCATATAAGGGACATTTCCGAGAAATATCTGATCCAGGGCGAAACCCAGGATACGGCCTTTCTCTTCGTGCCGTCCGAATCGATCTTCGCCGAGATCCACGAGCACTTCGAACCGGTGGTGCAGAAGGCGCACCGCGCGCGTATCGTCATCGTCTCGCCATCGCTGCTGATGCTGTCGATCCAGGTCATCCAGGCCGTGCTCAAGGATCAGCGCATGCGGGCGCAGGCGCATCTGATCCAGGGCGAGGTGGCGATCCTGATGGACGATCTCAGCCGCCTCGACGAACGGGTGCGCAAGCTGCAGGGCCATTTCGCCATGGCGCAGAAGGATATCGACATGGTGGTCACGTCAGCCGACAAGCTCACCAGGCGCGGCGCCAAGATCGAAGCGCTGGAATTCGAGGCGGGCGGCGGCGATGCAAAACCCGCCCGCGACAGCGAAACCGCGGCCAAATCGGTGGAAAGCCGCACCGGCCTTCTGAAGCTCCGGGTGGTTGACGAGGAGTGACCGCTTCGGGCAGTGTCTCGCCCGCATGAAACAGTTGGAGCATGATTTCATTTGCAGGCTCCAGAAGACGGGACACATTCATGATCACAGTTTTCGGGTCCATCAACATGGATCTCATCGCCACGACCGAGCGCCTGCCGAAGCCCGGCGAGACGGTGGCCGGCAACGGCTTTGCCACGGCCGCCGGCGGCAAGGGCGCCAACCAGGCGCTGGCGGCCCGGCGCGCCGGCCGCTACGTGCATATGGCCGGCGCCGTCG
Organism: Rhizobium leguminosarum bv. viciae USDA 2370; assembly: GCF_002008365.1. Classification (GTDB taxonomy): domain Bacteria; phylum Pseudomonadota; class Alphaproteobacteria; order Rhizobiales; family Rhizobiaceae; genus Rhizobium; species Rhizobium leguminosarum. The sequence continues at coordinate 368,983 of NZ_MRDL01000054.1, read as the reverse complement.
GCAAGGATGCTTTCGCTGCGGAGGCGCTGGCCTTGCTCGATGATGCAGGCACCGACCTTTCTCTGATCAAACATGTCGACGGTCCCACAGGCACGGCGCTGATCCTTGTCGGCGGCGACGGCGAAAACATGATTGCCGTCGTTCCCGGCGCCAATGGCCAGGTCACGCCCACCGATGCCGAGACGGCGATCGGCCGCATGAACGAAGGCGATATCCTGATGCTGCAGCTCGAAGTGCCGGCTGCTGCCGTCGAGCGCGCGCTGTCGGCCGCCCGCGCCAAGGGCGTCACCAGCATCCTCAACCTCGCGCCGCTGATCCCCGATGCCCCGCGTCTCGGCCGGCTCGCCGATATCGTTATTGCTAACGAGACCGAATTCGAGCGGCTTGCCGGACAGGAAGGCATGGACGCCGCAGCGCGTGAGGCAGCCCTTGTGCGCCTGCACGCGGAGACGGGCCAGACGCTGATTGTAACGCTCGGCGGCGATGGGGTCATCGCCATTCGCGACGGGGCGATTTCAAGGGCGCAAGGTCTCAAGATCGAACCTGTCGATACGGTCGGCGCCGGAGACACTTTCTGCGGTTATTTCGCCGCGAGCCTCGACGACGGCTTCGATTTTGTCTCGGCGCTGCGCCGTGCGGCGGTTGCCGGTTCGCTCGCCTGCCTCAAGGCCGGGGCGCAACCGTCGATCCCTTTGAGCGAGGAAGTCGCAGACAGGATATAGTCCGCGTCTCTTTGCGAAGCCGCCGGCAAAACTCCCTGTAATTCAGGGCGTTCCGGCGATTTTCATGGCCCTGATCGATAGGGTTTCATTTAAATTTAAGAGATTTCCGGCGATGTTCCTCGTGGTCGCCGGCGCCTCCCGCCTTTCGGATTCCGGACGTCCACTGCATAATTCCTTAAATCGGAAACGATTTAAGGAAAAAATTATGCAGCCATTCAAAGTGCTACAGCGTCCTTTGCGGCCCTCGAAAAGACGCGCGGCGCTGTAGGCGGCTGCCCCATGATGGGGCGAGCCTTTGCTCCTGTGCCGGAGAATGCCCGTTCGGCGCATCCTTGCCCGAGGACCCCATGTTCATTTTTCGCATGAAATCGCTTGCCGCGAAACTCATCGTCATCACCGGCATCGCCATCGCGCTTGTTCTCATCGTGTCGAACTTTTTCCTCATCGGCCAGACCCGGGATCGCGTCCAGACGCTGACGATGGATCAGGCCAACCTCGAGGCAAAGTCGATCGCCAATGAAATCGCTGCCAATGTCGGCGAACTTGCCAGTGCCGCGCGCACCATGTCAGGCGTCATCGGCCGTGGCCATGAAGGCAAGTCGCTCGATCGCAAGGGCATGATCAATGTGCTGAAGGCCAATCTCGAGCAGAATGCCTTCGCCTTCGGCAGCTGGTTCTGCGAGCAGCTCGGCGCGCTTGACGGCAAGACCACCGAGATCGCCAACAATAATGACGAAGGCACCAACAAGAACGGCGCCTTCACGCCCTACTGGTCGAAGACCAAGGACGGCGGCATTCAATATTCGACCTTCGACAATGATTATACCGCCGCATGGTGGAAGCTTGCCGCCGACAGCGGCAAGGGCGCGATCACCACGCCCTATATGGCCGAGGGAACAGATGTGCCGACGCTGCTGACCTCGATTGCCTATCCGGTCATGTCTGATGGTAAGATCATCGGCGTCGGCGGCGTCGACATTTCGCTGAAGTCGCTGACCGACAAGCTGCAGGCGCTGCATCCTTTCGGTTCGGGCCGCGTCACGCTGCTGTCGCAGGCCGGCAACTGGATCGTCGCGCCGATCCCCGACCTGATGACCAAGGAATATGACGGCGAGGGCGCCGACATCGTCAAGACGGCGCTGTCCAGCAAGCAGCCCGGTCTCGTCAGGAACCTCACCTATGACGGCCTCGATCCCTTCGATCGCGTTGTCTATCCATTCGCGGTTCCCGGCGTCAACGCCACCTGGGTCGTGCTCGTCGACGTGCCGCACACGGCGATTAACGCGCCGGTGCGAGACCAGACCTACATGATGATCATCAACGGGCTGATCGTGCTTGGTGCCGTCATGCTGGCGCTCTATTTCGCCGTCCGCTCTTTCGTGCAGCGGCCGCTCGGCGGGCTCGTCGCCAGCGTCAAGGCGCTGAGCGACGGCCAATATGGCGAACCGGTCGCTGCTCAAGATCGCAGCGACGAAGTCGGTTCGGTCGCCAAGGCGCTCGAAGGCTTCCGCTTCACGCTCGCCGACAGCCGCCGCCTCGAAGACGAAGCCGCCAGAGAACGGCAGGCGGCCGAGACCGAGCGTAGCCGCTCGGAATCGGAACGCCAGGAATCGGTGTCGCTACAGCGCCATATCGTCTCGATCGTCGGCGCCGGCCTTTCCGCGCTGTCGCAGGGCAATCTCGGTCACCGCATCACCGACGAATTCCCCGGTGAATACGGCAAGCTGAAACAGGATTTCAACGCAGCGCTCGCGAGCCTGGAAGAGACCATCAACACGATGAACCTCAGCGTCGCCAATATCGGCTCCGGCACCGGTGAAATCAGCAACAGCGCTTCCGACCTCGCCAAGCGCACCGAGCAGCAGGCGGCGAGCCTGGAAGAGACGGCGGCCGCGCTCAACGAGCTCACTGCACAGGTCGATTCCAGCGCCGAGAATGCGCGCACGGCAGCCGAGAACGTCAACCTCGCCTGCCAGGATGCCGAAAAGTCCGGCGAAGTGGTGCAGAAGGCGATTGCCTCGATGCAAGGGATCGAACAATCTTCGACGGAGGTTTCGCGGATCATCGGCGTCATCGACGAGATCGCCTTCCAGACCAACCTGCTGGCCCTGAATGCCGGTGTCGAGGCGGCGCGTGCCGGGGAAGCCGGCAAGGGTTTTGCCGTCGTCGCCCAGGAGGTGCGCGAACTCGCACAGCGTTCGGCCAATGCCGCCAAGGAAATCAAGACGCTGATCAACACCTCGGCCGTCCAGGTCAAGGAAGGCGTCGATCTCGTCGGGCGCGCCGGCGGCACGCTGCACAAGATCGCCGAACAGGTGATGGGCATCAACGACCTCATCCGGCAGATCTCGGCATCGGCCAGCGAACAGGCTGTCGGCCTAAAGGAAATCAACCAGGCCATGAACCAGATGGACCAGGTGACGCAGCAGAATGCGGCCATGGTGGAGGAAGCGACCGCGGCGAGCGTCGCACTCAACGACGAGGCGCAGACGCTGAAGGCGCTCGCCACCCGCTTCAATGTCGCGGGTTCGAGGAACGCCGCAGCCCTTGCCTCCGTCGCGCAAAAGATGCGCGCGCCGGCAGCTACGGCCCCTTCGCTTCGCGTGAGCGCCCCGGCGGTCCGTCGCTCCCTTGCCCCGTCGCCTGGATCCGCGGCCGTGGCGCAGGACAGCTGGGAAGAGTTCTGATCGTTCAGCGCATCATAATGCGAAAGGCGCCTGAGAGATCAGGCGCCTTTTTGCATTCGAGAATCGATGCGTTATCGCGCGACGTGCGTCAGGCAGCGTTCGACGTCTGCTCTTCGTTGAGGAAGGCATAGATCGCCTGGGAGGAATCGGTGGCGCGCAGCTTGGCGACCAGATCGTGATCGCGCAGCACGCGGGCGATCCGCGACAGAGCCTTGAGATGATCGGCGCCCGCCCCTTCCGGCGCAAGCAGCAGGAAGACGAGATCGACCGGCTGGTCGTCCAGCGCCTCGAAATCGACCGGCTGCTCCAGCCGGGCGAAGATGCCGACGATCGAATGGATGTTGACCAGCTTGCCGTGGGGAATGGCGATGCCGTTGCCGACGCCGGTCGAGCCAAGGCGCTCGCGCTGCAGGATGACGTCGAAGATCTCCCGTTCGGAGAGCCCGGTGATCCTGGCGGCTCTTGCGGCCAACTCCTGAAGCAGCTGTTTCTTGGAATTTACTCTGAGGGCGGGAATGATCGCATCCTGATGGAGCAAATCTGCCAATGCCATTTCTTTTTCCTTCTGTCGCCGGGATCAGATAATGCAAGGAGCGGCGGCAATACCGCCGCTCACCACCCTGATCTCAGCCTTTGATACTGGCTGAATCGATCCAGCCAATATTTCCGTCGTGCCGACGGTAAACGATGTTCAGATGTTCCTTGCCGGGGCTGCGGAACAGGAGAAGCGGCTCGTCGGTCATGTCGAGCGCCATCACGGCGGTGGCGACCGACATGGTCTTCAACTGCTTCGTGCTTTCAGCGACGATCGCGGGAGCGAAATCGTCGGCGATTTCATCATCGTGATCAGGAACGGAATCCATAACCGTGTAGGAGACCTCTGCAAAACCATTCAGATGGTTTCCGGCGTGATGGTCCTTCAGCTTGCGCTTGTAACGCCGCAGCCGTTTTTCGATCCGCTGGGAGGCGGCGTCGAAAGCCAACTGCGGGTCGGTCGCCTCGCCGGCCGCATGCAACACCACCCCGCTGTCCAGATGCAGCTTGCAATCCGCCGAGTAACGAGAACTCGCCTTTTCCACGGTCACCTGGCCGGAATATCCCCCGTCGAAGTATTTCGTGATGGCCATACCAATTTGGTCCTCGATCTTTTGACGGAAGGATTCACCAATTTCCATATGTTTCCCGGATACACGCACACTCATGGAGTTTCCCTTCTTATGGTCGTTTGCGGGTATCAGTTTACGCCAAGCATCAGGTTCATCCAAGCACTTCGCGCAATCTCAAGCAAGATCGGCTTAGGCCTGCGGGTCCTTGGTGCCCTGGGGATGATGGGGATAACTCCAGATGCCGTTCACGGCACCGATTGCGGCGCGCTTCTAGCCACAGGTTACCGAAAAGTCAATAGGGCGGCGAATCACCATCAGCGGCACTCGGACAACGTGTGTCGGGTACCTTGCTGGGCAACGCATGCCGCCAATCACCACCCTAATCACCTTACGCGCTTCGCGCTTGAGTTGTATTCACCTTTGCGGGGATCGTCATGGCAGCGACGCCTGCTATGACGCAGACGAGTCCGATCCAGGCCGTCGAGCTCAGCCTTTCGCCGAGGAAGACGATGCCGATCGCAACACCGATCGGCACTCTGAGATAGGCTTGCGAGGTGGTTCCGACCGAGCCCAGCGTCTGGATGAGACGGAAATAGATCGCAAAGGCGAGCGCCGTCGAAAAAGCGGAGAGGGCAAGCAGCGCCAGCATCGATGCTGCCGAGGGATCGAGCTCCCAGGGTCGATCGACGACGAGGCTCATGGGCAAGAGAATGACCGCGCCTGAGATCAGCGAGCCGGCCGCCGGCACTGCGGGATCGAGCCCCTTGAAGTTCTTGCTGAAAATCGCGGCACCTGCATAGCAGATGGTCGCCAGGATGATGGCGAGTTGCGCCATCAGGCTTTCGCCGAGACCGCCGAGCGCTTCGACGCCGATGACGAGGCAGATGCCGGCAAGCCCGGCCATAACGCCGAAAAGCCGTCGCAGCGTCACCTGCTCATGGCGGGTCATCAGCACCGTCAGCAGGAAGGTGAAGATCGGCGTTGCCGAATTCAGGATCACCGCCAATCCGGCATCGACGGACTGTTCCGCCCAGGCGATCAGCGTGAAGGGAACGACGCTGTTCAGCCAGGCCTGAACGAAAAACCGCCGCCAGGTCGCACGATCGCGCGGCAGGCGGACACGCCGGTGGCGCAGCACGGCCAGCAGAATGCCCCCGGCAATCAGCGTGCGGGCGGCGATCAACGTTATAGGTGGGATCGTCTCGACGCCGATCTTGATGAAGCTATAGGAGGAACCCCAAAGGGTCGCCAGCACCAGCAGCAGGAAAAGCTCCCTGGCGAGGTTCGGATTTCGCGGCGTCATCGTCGGCATTTCGATCTTCGTTCAAGAAAATTCAAAGGGTTGCAGCGCCGTTGCGCGTCTGAAAAGACGCAGGGCGCTGGAGAGGAATAACGGGATTTGCGGGCAGAATGCTTCGATCCAGGTCGAAGCATGACAGCGTCAGAAGCCGGCGACCTTGGCGAGCGCCCGCTTCTCGCGGCGGCGCTGGACCGAAGACGCGATGTTCATCGCCTCCCGGTATTTCGCAACCGTGCGGCGGGCGAGATCGACGCCGCCCTTCTTCAGCATGTCGACAATATCGTCATCGGAAAGCACCGCTTCCGGGCTTTCCTGCAGGATCAGCGCACGGATCTTGTGACGCACGGCCTCAGCCGAATGGCTGTCGCCACCAGCGACGGCGCTGATCGAGACGGTGAAGAAATATTTGAGTTCAAAGAGGCCGCGCGGCGTCAGCATATATTTGTTCGAGGTGACGCGGCTGACTGTGGATTCATGCATCTTGATCGCCTCGGCGACCGTCTTCAGGTTCAGCGGGCGCAGATAGTCGACGCCGTGCAGCAGGAAGGCGTCCTGCTGGCGGACGATTTCGCTTGCCACCTTCATGATGGTTTTTGCCCGCTGATCAAGGCTGCGCGTCAGCCAGTTGGCGGTCTGCAGGCAATCAGAGAGGAAGGCGTGATCCTCGCCGTTCTTTGTCACCCGGGAAAAATAGGACTGGTTGACCAGCACGCGCGGCAGTGTATCCGGATTGAGCTCGACCAGCCAGCCGCCGTCCGAGGAGGCTCTGACGACCACATCCGGCATGATCGCTTCGGAAACACCTGCCTCGAAACCGCTGCCGGGCTTCGGATTGAGCTGGCGGATCTCGCCGAGCATGTCGAGAAGATCTTCCTCGTCGACGCCGCAGAGCCGCTTCAACGTGGCGAAATCGCGCCGGGCGAGCAGTTCGAGGTTTTCGACCAGAACCTGCATGGCGGGGTCGTATCGGTCCTTCTGCCGGAGCTGGATCGCCAGGCATTCGGCAAGGCTGCGGGCGAAAACACCCGGCGGATCGAGGCTCTGGAGGGTGGCGAGCACGCGCTCGGCCTGTGCGAGGCTCGTGCCCAGCCTCTCGCCCGCCTCGACGATATCGGCCTGCAGATAACCGCAGTCGTCGAGCTGGTCGACGAAATTCTGCGCGATCAGCCGGTCGGCCATGTCAGGCAGGACGAAGGGGATCTGCTGGGCGAGATGATCGCGCAGCGATACCTGGCCGGCGACGAAATCGTCGAGATCATAGTCGGCGCCCTCGCCGCTGCCCGGCATCGATTTCCACTGGCTGACGAGCTCGGGCGCATCGAGGCGCTGCGGGGCGCCGTCATCAGGAAAGACATTGGTATAATTGGCGTCGAGTTCGTCGTTCAGCCGGCTCGTGCTGGCACTGCCGCCATTGTCATACCAGTCGCTGGAGAGCGCCTCGGCGCGGTTGTCATAGCCATCGTCCGACCCGGCATCCTCCGGCTGATGAGCATACTGCTCATCTTCGCTTTCGCCACGTTCTCCGACCGCCTCGCCGTCATTCGACGGAAATTCGAGCAGCGGGTTCTTCTCCACTTCCATGGCGATGAACTGGTTGAGTTCGAAATGAGTCATCTGCAGCAACTGGATGGATTGCATCAGTTGCGGTGTCATCACCAGGGACTGGGTCTGGCGCAGGAAAAGATTGGCGGACAGTGCCATGACGGACGCGAAACTCCCCTCGATTCCTCCGGGAAACCGCGTCCGATCAAGGCTTCAGGCCACGGAAATCCAAGTTGGCCCAAAAATTGCTTTTTTATTGTATTTGGTCAAGCGGAACTATGCCGACAAGGTGAATTTCTGCGGGCCGCCCGGTATCAGAGGCTGAAATTGTCGCCGAGGTAGAGCCGGCGCACTTCCGGATTGTTGACGATGTCGTTCGCCCGGCCATGGGTCAGCACCTCACCGGCATGGATGATGTAGGCGCGGTCGATCAGACCCAGCGTCTCGCGTACATTGTGGTCGGTGATGAGAACGCCGATGCCGCGCGCCGTCAGGTGGTGAACGAGATTCTGGATGTCGGCGACCGAGATCGGGTCGACGCCGGCGAAAGGTTCGTCGAGCAGCATGAAGGTCGGGTCGGTCGCAAGCGCACGCGCGATTTCGAGGCGGCGGCGCTCACCGCCGGAAAGGGCGACGGCGGCACTCTTGCGCAGCTTCTGGATATGGAACTCCTCCAGCAGCTCGTTCAGCTTCTGCTCGCGCTCAGCCTTGTCCTTCACATGCACTTCGAGGACGGCGCGGATATTCTCTTCCACCGTCAGCCCACGGAAGATCGAGGCTTCCTGCGGCAGGTAACCGACGCCGAGACGTGAGCGGCGGTACATGGGCATGGTGGTGACGTCGTTGCCGTCGATCTCGATCGTGCCTTCGTCCACCGGCACAAGGCCGGTGATCATATAAAAACAGGTGGTCTTGCCGGCGCCGTTCGGGCCGAGCAGGCCGACAGCCTCGCCGCGGCGCACCACCAGCGAGACGCCGTTGACGACGCGCCGCGTCGCATAGGTCTTCGTCAGACCGCGTGCGATCAACGTTCCCTGATAACGGCTCTTGTCGGCGGCACCCGCAGCTTGTGGCCCGGGCTTGCCGAACATGGTGGATAGCGATGATAATTTCACGTGGGAGGCCGGCTTCTCAGTTCTGCTTCTGCTGCGGTGTATTCGGCTTCGATTTCGGATCGAGCTGAATTTGGACACGCCCGCCGCAGCTTTCAAGCTCCGCCTGGCCAGTCTGCATGTGAACCGTCAGTTTGCAGCCGGTAAAGACGTTCGGCCCGTCCGACAGGATAACCTTGTTCCCCTCATCTGCCGTGAGGATGAATGTCTGCGAGGCCATGTCGAAATTGCCGTCATCGGCGGTCGCCGTCTGCGTGCCCGAGGTCAAGAGGACCTTGTCCGTCACCAGGATCTTGTCGATATCTGCACTTCCCGATGCAAGCGAGGCCGATTGCTCCGGCTGGGCAGCGGGTTGCGCCCCGTCGGCAGCCGGCTTTGCCGCCTTGTCCTTGTAATAGACGGTCATCTTGCCGGACTGCATCGTCGTCGTGCCTTGAACGACCTTGACCTTGCCGGTGAAAAGCGCGGTGTGTTCCTGGTCATGGATCTCAAGCTTGTCGCTTTCGATCTGGATCGGCTGGTCGTTGGAAAGCTTCATGCCCGACATCGTGGTCGACTGCGCACCCGCGCCCGAGGCCGTCAGAATGAGGGCAAATGCGCCGGCAACGAATGCCATGCCTGTCTTGCAAGTGGAAATGCGACAATCTTTTGTCATGGATGACCCGGCTGGTTAAGTGCCCTGTTTATGGATGGTGGATGGATCGACATTCATGCGAACATTCCCCTCGAATGTGATCACCCGCCCCTTATCGGTTATCTCCATCGACTGCGCAACAATGGAGGCATTGTCCTTGGTGATGGTGACGGGATCGTCGCTCCGCATGTTTCCGCCCTTGATGTCGAGCTGGGCGGACTGGAAATTCGCATTGAGGCCGCTGCTCAGCACCAAAGTGAAGGGGGCCGTCATATGCAGATTGTCGGTAGTGCGGTTGTAGTCTGCGGTCGAGGCGACGACGCGGGCGATCAGGCCGTCATTCATCGGCACGGCGGCCTTGATGGTTTCGAGCGTGATGAGATTGGGATTGCGGATGTCCTGCAGCGCCCTTTCGGCCAGCATCGAATAGTTGATGCCGTCGGAATTGCGGCCAGCGATCGCCGGCTTTTCCATCACGACCTTGCCGTTCTCGATCTTGGCGCCTTCCAACTTGATGTTCTCGGGCAGATAGATGCGGACCAACGCCACCGCGGTGAGGCTCGCTGCGATGACCAGGGCCGCCACCGGCAGCAATATTTTCAGCCGCCGCACGCGGGCGGAATGGAACAACGCATCGCCATAGGCATTCTTGCCCGACCCTGAATAGGCGGCATGTCCGTTGTTCTTCAGGGTATCGAGCATAGGCCTCGTCCATGTGCGGTGATCGCCGCGCCTTCATAACAAAGCCGGCCGCCAATCACAGTTCGTTTCGCATTATTACATTGGCTTGCCAATATGGAATTTTTTCTGCAACAAGCAACAAAACGGAAAAACATTGAAAAGTGGCATTCGTACGGGCCGCTGCCACCCTATTTCACCGGGTCGATCGGCGCCATGCCGAAGCCGGTGCCAGCGCTGGAGGTTTTTATGGACAGTTCGATCATCGCGGATCGCCGTCGGCTGCGCCGCAAGCTCGGCTTCTGGCGCCTCATCGCGGTGGCCCTCATCGTGGCACTTGGTTTCGCCTTCTACCGCTTCGCCCTCGGCGATACCGGGACGGAGCGCCCGCACATCGCCCATGTGACGATATCGGGGCTGATCGTCGACGACGACGAGCTTCTGGAGCGGCTGAAGAAGGTCGAGACCAGCGACCAGGTGAAGGCAGCAGTGATTTCGATCTCCTCGCCCGGCGGCACGACCTATGGCGGCGAAAAAATCTTCAAGGCGATCCGCGCGATATCAGCCAAGAAGCCTGTCGTCTCCGACGTCCGCACACTTGCCGCCTCTGCCGGCTACATGATCGCCACCGCCGGCGATACCATCATTGCCGGCGACAGCTCGATTACCGGCTCGATCGGCGTCATCTTCCAGTATCCGCAGATCCAGCCGCTGCTCGACAAGATCGGCGTCTCGCTGCAGGAAATCAAGTCTTCGCCGCTGAAGGCCGAGCCCTCGCCCTTCCACGAGGCGAGCGAGGAAGCCAAAGCGATGATCCGCAACATGGTGGTCGACAGCTATAACTGGTTCGTCGACTTGGTCGCCGACCGGCGCAAGCTGCCGCGCGACGAGGTGCTGAAACTGGCCGACGGCACGATCTATACCGGCCGCCAGGCGCTGAAGGTGAAACTCGTCGATGCAATCGGCGGCGAGGCTGAGATCCGTGCCTATCTCAAATCACGCGGCGTCGACGGCGATCTGCCGATGGTCGACTGGGACAAGAAGAGCAATACGCCCTTTCTGCTCGCTGGGGCTGTTTCGCGGTTGATTACGATCTTCGGTTATGATGATCTCATGAAAACCCAGGATATCAATGGAATCCTGCCCCCAAAGTTGCTTCTTGACGGGCTGCTTTCAGTTTGGCAGGTTGGCCACGATTGATAAGAAATCAATAATTTAAGGGGGCGAATGTGATCAAGTCCGAATTGGTGCAGATTGTTGCCGCACGCAACCCGCATCTCTATCATCGCGACGTCGAGAATATCGTCAACGCGGTTCTCGACGAGATCACGGATGCACTGGCTGCGGGTAACCGAGTCGAATTGCGCGGCTTTGGCGCCTTTTCGGTCAAGAACCGCCCTTCGCGCTCCGGCCGCAACCCGCGGACCGGCGACACCGTCTTCGTCGAGGAGAAGTGGGTGCCCTTCTTCAAGACCGGCAAGGAGCTGCGCGAGCGGCTCAATCCCGGCCAGGCCGACGAAGAAGATTGAGCGGCGCGCGCCGCCTGCGGCGAAACCGCACTTGAACTCGAGGGCCGTTTTCCTATTCTGGTAACGCATCGTGCTTTGCGCGTCTTACAAAGACGCGTGGCGCCGTAAGCATGAAACGCGCCCTTCAAAAGACCGGCGCAATCTGCCGCGTGGAGACTTTAAATGGCCAAGAAGATCGTCAACCTGTTGATTTTGCTGCCGCTCGGCGTCATCCTCGTCGTCTTCTGCGTCGCCAACCGGCAGAGCGTCACGCTCGCCTTCAATCCGTTCCGGCCTGATGATCAGGTGCTTGCGGTTTCCGCGCCCTTCTTCGTCTTCCTGTTCATCGCGCTGATTACAGGCATGCTGATCGGCGCGGCCGCCACCTGGTTCAGCCAGGGCAAACACCGCAAGCGCGCCCGCACCGAGGCCAAGGAAGCCATCCGCTGGCAAAGCGAGGCCGACCGCCATAAGAACCGCGCCGAGGAAATCGCCGGGCAGCTGCCGGCGCGGTAAAACTGGTCAATATTCGATTGACTCGGTTTTCGGCGGCCGGCTTTCGGTGCCGTCAAACCGGAAAAAAGCTCAATTCCTCATAGTCGCCCTCCGGCGACGCGCCGTTGCCGGTCACATGGAAACCATGGGAAAGGTAGAACGCCTTTGCCCGCCGGTTCTTCACCAGGCATTTCAGCCGGTACCGGTGTTGCGGCCATTCCGGCAGCGCGTGCAACAGCGCCGTGCCGGCGCCCCGACCCTGGAATTCCGGTCTTAAGTAGAGCATGTGGATGAAATCGTCCTCCGGCCAGAGCGACAGGAAGCCGGCTACGCTGCCATCCGCATGCTCGCAAACGAAGACCGTCTCGCCATTGGTATGGGCGGCGAAATCCTCGCGATGGAACTTGCCGGGATCGACCCAGACGAATGTTTCGCGGCGCACGGAAAGATAAATCTCCGCGAGCATTTCCTGGTCTTCCGCCCGCGGCGGCCTGATGGTCCACGTCATCATGCCGATTTAAACGAAGCTCCAACCCGCGCCAAGCCTAACCGGCCGCCATCTTCGCGACGACCGCGGCATTGAATTCCGAAAAGAACCCTTCGGCGAGCTTTTGCGAAGCCGAATCGAGCAGACGGGCGCCGAGCTGGGCAAGCCTGCCGCCGAGTTCGGCCTTCGAGCGGTAGTGCAGGATAGTCTCGGCACCCCTTTCCTCAAGCACGATATCGGCGCTGCCCCTGGCGAAGCCGGCAAGACCGCCCTTGCCTTCGGCCGACAGCGTATAGCTCTTCGGCGCGTCGACATTGGAAAGCGTCAGCAGCCCATGGAAGGTGGCGGACAGCAGGCTGAACCTGACTTTGATCGTCGCCTCGAAGGCGCTCGGTGAAAGCCGCTCGATACCTTGGCAGCCTGGAATGCAGCCACGCATGATGTCGGGATCGTTGAGTGCTGCCCAGACGACGTCCCGCGGCGCGGCGATGCGTTCTTCGCCGGTGAAATCCATTCGATGGCCCCATCTTCGATTCGCTCATCTTATCCCAGCGGGAAAGCGCTTTGCCAAGGCGGGACGGAATGTTATCTGCCGGGTTCCGATGACACACATCTGACACACAAGGGATGGGCCGATGACCGACGAACTGAAGCCCTGGAGCGTGACGGCAAGCCGGATCACCTATGAGGACCGCTGGATCCGGGTCCGGAGCGACGATTGTGTCACCGCCGATGGAACCGTCATCGCGCCCTTTCATGTGCTCGATTATCCCGACTGGATCAACGTTATCCCTGTGATGCCCGACGGGCGCGTGGTGCTGACGCGAGAATACCGGCACGGCCGCGGCGAGATTGTGCTCGGTCTCGTCGCCAGCGGCGTCGAACGCAGCGACAGCAACACCGGCGATACGGCGTTGGCGGCAGCCCAGCGCGAACTCCGGGAGGAAACCGGCTATGAAGCCTCGACCTTCGTCAAACTGCTCACCTCCTATCCGAATGCCGCCAGCCACAGCAACGCGGTAACCAGCTGGCTGGCGCTCGGCCTGAGCAAGGCCGGCGAACCGCGTTTCGACCCGGGCGAGAAGGTCGAGCTGCTGTTTACCGATCTTGCTGCCATCCTTGCCGACCTGCAGTCCGGCGCCGTCATCATGCAGTCGATGCATGTCGCAGCCCTCTTTACGGCGGAAAGCTGGCTTCGCACACAGGCCTCCGAGGGCTTGAAATAGGCGTTGCGCCGGGAGAACCCGCTCCTCTTGCCCGGGCTCGGGCGGCTGCGCAGTTGATCCGCCACGCTTTTCTGGGCTACTGCATATTCAAAGTTCTGCAGCGTCCTTTGCACGTCTGAAAAGACGCACGGCGCCGCAGCGGACACAAAGCCGATAAGACACCCCGACAGAGATGCGGAAGAGCACGTTGAAACAGAGAGAAGGCCGGCCGGGCCAGAAGAAAACATCAGGTTCTTCCGGTGAAAGCCGCAGGAACGATCGGACAGGCCGGCCGCCGAAGCCGGTCGCGCGGCCTGCGGCGGCCCGCGAGACAGTGCGCGAGGCTGCTGTGCCTGGCGCCGTCGAGCGCCCTCTGATGACACGCAGCGGCGAACGTCCGGTCGAGCGCGTGCCCGTCATCCTCGAATCGCTCGGAGCCGGCGACTTCCACCTGATCGACAGCGGCAACGGCGAAAAGCTGGAGCAATACGGCCCCTACCGCATCATCCGTCCCGAGGCCCAGGCGCTGTGGCGGCCTTCGCTGCCCGCTCATGTCTGGGAAAAGGTCGATGCCGTCTTCACCGGCGATACCGACGAGGAAGGCTCCGGCCGCTGGCGCTTCCCGAAAGATGCGCTCGGCGAGACCTGGCCGCTCAATCTGCTCGGTGTCGATTTCCTCGGCCGCTTCACCTCCTTCCGTCATGTCGGCGTCTTCCCCGAGCAGATCGTCCATTGGAGCTGGATGAAAGAGCAGGTCGAAAAGGCCGGTCGGCCGCTGAAGGTGCTGAATCTCTTCGGTTATACCGGCGTCGCCTCGCTGGTTGCCGCCGCAGCCGGCGCCGAGGTCACCCATGTCGACGCCTCGAAGAAGGCGATCGGCTGGGCGCGGGAAAACCAGGCGCTCGGGCGCATGGAGAAGCTGCCGATCCGCTGGATCTGCGAGGATGCGATGAAATTCATCCTGCGCGAGGAACGGCGCGGCAGCCAGTACGACATCATCCTCACCGATCCGCCGAAATTCGGCCGTGGCCCCAATGGCGAAGTCTGGCATCTCTTCGAGCATCTGCCCTTGATGCTCGATGTCTGCCGCGAGATTCTGTCGCCGAAGGCCGTGGGCCTGGTGCTGACGGCCTATTCGATCCGCGCCAGCTTCTATTCGATCCACGAGCTGATGCGCGAGACGATGCGCGGCGCCGGCGGCGTGGTCGAATCCGGCGAGCTGGTGATTCGCGAAGCCGGCACCGACGGCAAGACGCAGGGCCGCGCGCTTTCCACCTCCCTCTTTTCCCGCTGGGTGCCGAAATGAGCAAAGACTTCCACGACCAGGGACCGCGCAGGGTCGGGCAGGTGAAGGAAGTCACCTCGCTCGCCAATCCGATCATCAAGGACATCAAGGCGCTGACGAACAAGAAGTCGCGCGAGGAAAGCGGTGCTTTCCTGGCCGAAGGACTGAAGCTCGTCATCGATGCGATCGAACTCGGCTGGACGATCCGCACGCTGGTCTATGCCAAGGCCGCCAAAGGCAAGCCGCTGGTCGAGCAGATGGCGGCAAGGACCGTCGCTTCGGGCGGGCTGGTGCTCGAAGTCAGCGAAAAGGTGATCGCCTCGATCACCCGCCGCGACAATCCGCAGATGGTCGTCGGCATCTTCGAGCAGCGCTGGAAGCCGCTGCGGGATATCCGGCCGAGGGATGGCGAGACATGGGTGGCGCTCGACCGGGTGCGCGACCCCGGCAATCTCGGCACCATCATCCGCACGGCCGATGCGGCCGGCGCTTCCGGCATCATTCTGGTCGGAGAAACGACCGACCCCTTCTCGCTCGAAACCGTGCGCGCCACCATGGGTTCGGTCTTTGCCGTTCCGGTCGCGCGGGCAACCCCTCAAGAATTCATCGCCTGGCGGAAATCGGCCGGCGTTTCCGTCGTCGCGACGCATCTTGCCGGCGCGGTCGATTACCGGACGATCGACTACCGGAAAAAGCCTGTCGTGCTCCTGATGGGCAACGAACAATCCGGCTTGCCGGAGCAACTGGCCAAGGAGGCCGACGCGCTTGCCCGCATTCCGCAGCAGGGCCGCGCCGATTCCTTGAACCTCGCTGTCGCCACCGCCGTCATGCTTTTCGAGGCGCGCCGCCATCTCCTCTCACTTGCCGAGGGCAAATGACCGAACAGACGCTTGCACGCCCCGCGCTGTTTTCGCGCCCGGCACCGATCCTCTTCTTCATCGTCGTCGCCGTTCTCATCGACCAGGTCGTCAAGATCGCCGTCGATCACTACCTGCCGCTACAGGAGGTCGTGCCGGTCATTCCAATGCTGGCGCTCTACCGCACCTACAATCTCGGCGTCGCCTTTTCGATGCTGTCCGGCATGGACGGCTGGTTCATCGTCGGCATGCGGCTCGTCATCGTCGCCTTCGTCATCTGGCTATGGTACCGCACGGCGAAGGATCGCTGGCTCGCTCATCTCGGTTATGCGCTGATCATCGCCGGGGCGATCGGTAATCTCGTCGACCGCTTCGCCTATGGACATGTGATCGATTACATTCTCTTCTACACCGAGAGCTGGTCCTTCGCGGTCTTCAATCTCGCCGACAGTTTCATCACCATCGGCGCCGGTTGCGTCATTCTCGACGAGCTGCTGCTGCCTAAAAAGGCCGGCCGTTAAAATCTTATCGAAATCCTGAAGGCATTCGGAACGGGCCTCATGTTAGCCAGGTAGCATGCAGAACCTGGGACAGTTGCAGGAAAGATTGTCCGCCGCCTTCGGTGGACCCGCCGCTAAGCCGCATGAGAAGCGGATGGAGGCCCTTTCCTCACGACCGAACGCAGCGGCACCCCGGGGAGCCGATGATCGCCAGAGCGGGCCCGCAGCGACAAGGCGCCTGCTGTTCTACTGGCTGGGCGGCGCCGGCCTTCTTGCCGCAACGATCCTGATGCTGCTTGCCCATGCCGGCGATCCGCTGCTGCTTTCGGGCGGTCTCGTCGTTCTTGGCCTTGCCGTCATCGCCAGTTATGCCCTTCTGATGGTTCGGTCGCGCAAGGCCGGGCAGCGTCCAGGCCAATCCATGCCGGATTGGAACGCCGGCGCAAAGCTGTTTGCCGACGTGCACGACGTGCTCGGCGACATCACGGTCGGCCGCACCATGGACCGGCGCATCATCTCCGCCAACGACACTTTTCGCCGCCTGACCGGGCGCCTGCGTCCAGAAGGACGAACCTGCGAGGAGATCGGCCTTGCCTTCCGCCCTGGTCCGATATCGCACTGCTACGATGTCGAGATCTCGACGCCGGAAGGCCAGCGCATCTTCCTCTGGCGCGACGTCGTTACCCGCGACCCGGCGAACGGCCGCCTGCTGCTGCAGAGCGTTGCCCGCGACGTGACCGACGAGCGGCTCATCGCGCAGGGCCGCGAGGAGGCCCGCCAGAAGGCTGAATATAACAGCGCCGCCAAATCGAGGCTGCTTGCCACCGTCAGCCACGAGGTGCGCACCCCGCTTTCCGGCATTCTCGGCATGACGCATCTGATTGCGGAGACGCGACTGACGCAGGAGCAGCAGAACTATCTCGCGAGCATCCGCCAGTCCGGCCATGCATTGACGCAGCTCGTCGAGGATCTTCTCGATTTCTCTACCATCGAGGTCGGCCGCTTCGCGCTGCATCCGCGCTCGGAATCGCTGCGCAAGCTTCTGGAAAGCGTCGTCGAGATGCTCGCCCACCGGGCGCATGAAAAGGGTATCGAGATCGGCGCCACCGTGTCATCCGATGTCCCTGAGAATATGAGCTTCGACCCGGCGCGGCTGCGCCAGGTTCTGTTCAACGTCATCGGCAATGCCGTGAAGTTCACCCAGGTCGGCGGCGTCTTCATCCGCGTGTCGCTCGACGCCGGCGACTTGCTGATCACCGTGACCGATAGCGGTCCCGGCATGACGGCGGAGGAGCAGGCGCGCGTCTTCGGCGAGTTCGAGCAGGGCGGGACCGTTGCCGACAAGAGCAACGGCACCGGGCTCGGCCTTGCCATCTCCGCCCGCATCATGCGCGAATTCAACGGCACTCTGACGGTTGCCAGCGAAAAGGGCAGAGGCAGCGAATTCGCCATCCGCTTCCCAGTCGATATCGGCAGCGAGCGCCCTGACCGGCGAAACACGCTGCTTGCCGGCAACAGCGTCGTGCTGCTGGCGCCGGCAGGTGCCGCGCGTACCGCCATCGCCGAGACGATCACCGCGCTCGGTGGCCTCTGTCATCTCGTCGGCGACGGCGAGACGGCGCGCACAACGCTGCTCGGATTGGCAAAGGGCGGACGGCGGCCGACCGATATCATCATCGACCATCGCATGTCGGCGGAATTTTCCGACCATCTTGCCGATCGTGCCGAAATCGCCGCCCTTGGCCTGCGCAAGGTCCTGCTCGTCAACCCGGAAGAACGCAGCGCCCATCCGCTCGACCTTTTCGATGCCTGGTTGATCCGGCCGCTGCGCGAACAGTCGCTGATCGACGTGCTGCGCGGGCGCATGCGCGGCATGGAGAAGCGCGACGCGCTGAACGACAACCAGCCGGGCTTCGGCCTTTCGGTGGCGGAGACGGTGGTTCCCGCCAGCGGGCTCAGCATCCTTCTCGGCGAGGACGATCCGATCAATGCCATGCTGGTGCGCGTCGTCCTGGAAAAGGGCGGGCATAAGGTGCGCCATGTCGAAGATTTCGAGTCGCTGCTCGACTGCGCGCTCTGCGAGGCGAATGCCCGGCCCGATATCATCATCAGCGATCTCTCGATGCCGGGTGGGAACGGCATCGACATGCTGGGACGCCTGCGCGGCCACGAGCGGCGGCTCGATCTCGCCTCGGTGCCGGTGATCGTCCTGACTGCCGACAAGAGCGACGATTCACGCCGCCAGGTCTTGCTCAACGGCGCCAACCGCGTCATGGTAAAGCCGGTCGATCCGGTGCGGCTGCTGACCGAAGTTCAGGCGGTCGCCGCACTTTCCGCCCGCCGGGCAGAGGCGCGGTGAGCGCCTCAGGAACCGGCCCGCTGCTTGCGCTTGGAAATTCAAAATGTCACTTTCCTGTCGCAGAGAAGTGTTTTATGGCGTCGATAAGCCGGCAACGGGAGAATCGTCATGTCCGCCATCGACATCCTGAATCGTGACACCACCGCGGAGGCTGCACCACCCTCGACGGCTGCTGTGCAGAAGGACGGCGATATCCTCGGCCGCATCGGCAATCTGGAGACCCGCCTTGCCCGCACGGCGCGGGAGATCGATGCTGCCCAGGCCGTGCGCTACCGCGTGTTCGTCGACGAAATGAAGGCGCAGCTGCCGCTGGATGCCATGCGCCGGCAGCGTGATGTCGACGCCTATGACGCCGTCTGCGACCATCTTCTCGTTCTCGACCGCTCGATCGAGGGCGACCCGGAAGACCAGATCGTCGGCACCTACCGGCTGTTGCGTCAGGATGTCGCCGTCGCCAATGGCGGATTTTACTCGGCTTCCGAATTCGAAATCGAGGGCCTTATCGCGAAACATCCGGACAAGCGCTTCATGGAGCTCGGCCGCTCCTGCGTGCTGCCGGAATACCGCACCAAGCGCACCGTCGAGCTCCTGTGGCAGGGCAACTGGGCCTATGCGCTGAAACACGGCGTCAGCGCCATGTTCGGCTGCGCCTCGTTCCCGGGTGTCTATCTCGAAAGCCACGCGCTGGCGCTGTCCTTCCTCTATCACAACGTGCTGGCGAAGAACGAGTGGGCCGTCGGGGCACTGCCGGATCTCGCCCGCAACATGGATCTGATGCCGGTCGAGGCCATCAACCCGAAGCGAGCGCTGATGGCGCTGCCGCCGCTGATCAAGGGCTATCTGCGCCTCGGCGCGATGGTCGGCTCCAGCGCGGTCATTGATCATGCCTTCAACACGACCGACGTGCTGATCGTGCTGCCGATCTCCAGCATTTCCGACCGCTACCTGAATTATTACGGCGCCGACGCCGGCCGCTTCGCGAGCTAATTTAGTCTACGCAGAGTGACGATCGTCTGTCACAGATCGGCTCGCCTTCTGGTGTCCGACGGGTTCTCTCCGTACGCCGCCCGATAGGTTGCCGCAAAGCGGCCAAAGTGAAAGAATCCCCACCTCAAGCAGATGTCCCGCAACGGCTGCCGGTTTGAAGGATCGCAGAGATCCTCTCGGACCGCCTGCAAGCGGATCGTCCTGAGGTAGGCAGCCGGCGTGGTTCCCTTGAAGGCACGAAAACCGCTTTCAAGAGCGCGAATGGAAATGCCTGCCGCCTCCGCGACACTCTGCATCGTAAATGGCTGTGCGATGTTCGCATGCATAAATTCAACTGCCCGACGGACATGCCGTGGTGCGATCAGATGGATTTTCTTGTCAAGAAGATGCGAGAGCCGATGAGGAACCGAGCGCACCAGCAGATCGGCAAACGCCTGGGTCAGGTTCAACATGGCGATTGGCGAGTGAAGGAGCGGCCCGTTGTTGCGCATGCCGATGATGATCGTTTGGGCGAGACTGCCGATCAACTGGCCCGCCGCCGTGGAAAGATCAATGAGCGGTACCAAGTCCATTGCCCCGGTCAAGGGGGTCTCTAATACGGCGGCGACGGTCTGAGCGATGATTGTCCAGTTCAGACTCAGTGTGTCCGACCGGTGCGGCGCTGCCCGCACGGAAACCCGTTCCGGCTCGAGATTGTTCATCAACAACAGCCGCCCAGGTGTCCCTTCGATCACAGTCCGACCAAGCGCTACATCGAGAGCACCCGTACGCGGCATGATGATTGCCAGAGTTTCCGGCGTTCCATGTGCCGTTCTTGCACCCCAGCCGCCGGAATCCTGGTTGCTGACCAGCGACAACCTTTCATCACCCCAAAACCCGACCTTCCAGTCGAGTGGTTTCTCTCGACCATTGCGCCATGCGTCGAACGAACCGAACCCCTTGGTCAGAGCCTCAACCATATCGTCGAAAGTTGCCCCCTGAAATCGGGCGATGAAATTGGGAGATGCGTTTTCTGGCATGGGAAACCAACCGGCTGGTATTAAACAACTGAGCTGCGAAACCGCATCGATTGCCCGCAGTTTTTTAGGTTCCTGCGGGCAAATTTATGCCGCCCGTATAGGGTTATTATATCAAAAGTATGACTTATCGGAAGAGTAGCACGCTCCGCTTGCTCAGGACTACCTGGGCGGGAAGAGGCTCCCGATGCACCGACATTGAAAGAGAACCGTGTCCGCTGACACCACGGGCAGAAGCTTCATCGCGGCTGCCCACGAAAACTTCTGCCCGGCCGACGGGCGGTCGGCCGGGCAGAGAATTCCGTCTCATATGTCGGCAGGACGAGTTTACGAACCAGCCCCATAGGCGGCGATCGCCGCCATATTGACGATGTCGCTGTCCTTGGCGCCCATCGAGGTGATCTGCACCGGCTTGTCGACGCCGACGAGAATCGGGCCGATCACCGTGGAGCCGCCGAGCTCCTGCAGCATCTTGGTCGAGATCGAGGCCGAGTGGAAAGCCGGCATGACGAGGACGTTGGCCGGGCCGGAGAGGCGGCAGAAGGGATATTGCTCCATCACCTTGCGGTTCAGGGCGACATCGGCGGCCATCTCGCCATCATATTCGAAATCGACGCGGCGCTTGTCGAGGATTTTCACTGCTTCGCGCACCCGCTCGGAGCGTTCGCCCGAGGGGTGGCCGAAGGTGGAATAGGCAAGCAGGGCGACACGCGGCGGATAACCCATGCGCCGCGCGAGACCTGCGGCTTCCTCGGCGATATCGGCAAGCTCCTCGGCCGTCGGCATGTCATGCACCGCGGTATCGGCAACAAAAACGGTGCGGCCGCGGCAGAGCGCCAGGGATACGCCGATGACGCGATGGCCGGGCTTCTGGTCGATGCAGCGGCGCACATCTTCGAGTGCCGTCGAATAATTGCGGGTAATCCCCGTCACCATGCCGTCGGCGTCGCCGAGCGCCACCATGGTGGCGGCGAAATGGTTGCGGTCGTTGTGGATCAGCCGCTGGGCATCGCGGTGGAGATAACCCTTCCGCTGCAGCCTGGCATAGAGATAGTCGATATACGCCTCGACCCGGGTCGAGATACGGGCATTGACGATCTCGAGGCCCGGCCGGTTGAGATCGATGCCGGCGCGTTCCGCCGTCGCCCGGATCAGGTCCTCGCGACCGAGCAGGATGGCGGTGCCGAGCTGCTGGTTGGCATAGGACATGGCGGCGCGCAGGACCTGTTCTTCCTCGGCCTCGGCAAAGACGATCCGCTTCGGATGGCGGCGGACACGCTCGTAGAGTCTCGCAAGCGTCGAGGCGATCGGATCGCGGCGCGCCGACAACTCGCGGGCGTAGCCGGCCATGTCGGTGATGACCTTGCGGGCGACGCCGCTTTCGATCGCGGCTTGCGCGACGGCAACCGGGATCGCCGAGATCAGCCTGGGATCGAAAGGAACGGGGATGATGTATTGCGACCCGAAACGCGGCCGGTTGCCCTGATAGGCGGCGACCACATCATCCGGCACGTCCTCGCGGGCAAGGTTTGCCAGCGCCTTGACGGCGGCGATCTTCATCGCGTCGTTGATTGTGGAGGCGCGCACATCGAGAGCGCCGCGGAAGATATAGGGAAAGCCGAGGACGTTGTTGACCTGGTTCGGATAGTCCGAACGACCCGTCGCCATGATGGCGTCGTCGCGGATGCGGGCGACCTCTTCCGGCGTGATCTCGGGATCGGGATTGGCCATGGCGAAGATGATCGGCCGTTCGGCCATCGAGCGGATCATCTCGGCCGAAAACGCGCCCTTCTGCGACAGGCCGAAAACGACGTCCGCGCCCTCCATCGCCTCTTCTAGCGTGCGTCTGTCGGTCTTTGCCGCATGCGCCGATTTCCACTGGTTCATGCCTTCGGTGCGGCCCTGGTAGATGACGCCCTTGGTATCGCAGAGGATGACGTTCTCAGGCGCAAAACCCATCGCCTTGATCAGTTCGACGCAGGCGATCGCCGCAGCACCCGCGCCGTTGCAGACGAGCTTCGTCGTCTTCAGGTCGCGGCCGGTCAGCTCCAGCGCATTGATGAGGCCGGCAGCGGCGATGATCGCCGTTCCATGCTGGTCGTCATGGAAGACGGGAATATCCATCAGCTCGCGCAGCCGGCTTTCGATGACGAAACAATCCGGCGCCTTGATATCCTCGAGGTTGATGCCGCCGAAGGAGGGACCGAGGAAGCGCACGCAGTTGATGAACTCGTCGACATTTTCCGTATCGATCTCGAGGTCGATGGAATCGACGTCGGCGAAGCGCTTGAACAGCACCGCCTTGCCTTCCATGACGGGCTTGGAGGCCAGCGCGCCGAGATTACCGAGGCCGAGGATTGCCGTGCCGTTGGAAATGACGGCGACCATGTTGCCGCGGGCGGTGTAATCATAGGCCGTCTGCGGATCGGCGGCGATCGCCTTGACGGGCACGGCAACACCCGGCGAATAGGCAAGCGAGAGGTCGCGCTGCGTCGCCATCGGCTTGGTCGGGTTGATCTCCAGCTTGCCGGGCCGGCCCATTGCGTGAAATTCGAGCGCCTCCTGGTCGGTAACAGACGTCACCGGCCGGTCCTTCTTATCGATATCGGGCATAAATCCTCCAACGTCCTGTGGGCGACGCTTTGCTCTTCCTCAAATGCTGTTGTCATCTATAGCGGCGCGCGGATAGGGTTGGCACCTGTTTTTTTGGGAAAAACTCCACCTCCGTGAACGCACGAATAGACACAGGGAATGAAGCCTTTTCGGCTGCCGAGCTCGCCACGGCGGAAAGCCGTGCCTCGGCGACGCCGATGATGGAGCAATTTATCGAGATCAAGGCGAACAATCCCGGTTCGCTTCTGTTCTATCGCATGGGCGATTTCTATGAGCTGTTCTTCGAGGATGCGCTGGAAGCCTCCCGCGCGCTCGGTATCACGCTGACGAAGCGCGGCCAGCACATGGGCCAGGATATCCCGATGTGCGGCGTTCCGGTGCATGCAGCCGACGACTATCTGCAGAAGCTGATTTCCCTCGGCTTCCGTGTCGCCGTCTGCGAGCAGATCGAGGATCCCGCGGAAGCGAAGAAACGCGGCGCGAAATCCGTCGTCAAGCGTGACGTCGTCCGCCTCGTCACTCCAGGCACGATCACCGAGGAAAAGCTGCTTTCGCCCTCGGAATCCAACTATCTGATGGCGCTGACCCGTATTCGCGGCAGCGGCGAGGCCTTGCTGGCGCTTGCCTGGATCGATATTTCCACCGGCGTCTTCCGGCTTGCCGAGACCGAAGCCTCGCGCCTGCTTGCCGATATCCTGCGCATCGATCCGCGCGAACTCATCCTGCCCGACACGATCTTCCACGATCCCGAACTCAAGCCGGTCTTCGACGTGCTCGGCCGGACAGCCGTGCCGCAGCCGGCCGTGCTCTTCGACAGCGCCAGCGCCGAAGGCCGGATCGCGCGGTATTTCGGCGTCGCGACTCTCGACGGCTTCGGCACCTTCTCGCGCGCCGAGCTGGCAGCAGCCGCGGCCGCAGTCGCCTATGTCGAAAAGACGCAGATTGCCGAGCGTCCGCCGCTTGGAAAGCCGGAACGGGAAAGTGCAGCCTCGACACTGTTCATCGATCCTGCCACCCGCGCCAATCTCGAACTTGCCCGCACGCTTTCGGGCGATCGCAACGGTTCGCTCTTGAAGGCGATCGACCGCACCGTCACCGGCGGCGGCGCCAGGCTTCTTGCCGAGCGGCTGATGTCGCCGCTGACCGACCCCGCCCGCATCAATGCGCGGCTCGATTCGATCGGCTTCCTGATCGACGAACCCCTGCTCTGCGGTAATCTGCGCGACACGCTGAAACATGTGCCCGACATGCCGCGCGCGCTGTCACGCCTGGCGCTCGACCGCGGCGGCCCGCGCGATCTCTGGGCGATCCGCCAAGGCCTGGAAGCGGCGGGCGGAGTTGCGGCGATGCTCGGCAAGACGATGCTGCCCGAAGAGCTCGGCCAAGCACTGTCCGGGCTGCAGGCCCTTCCCGCGGCCCTGGAGAAGCTGCTTGCCGAAACGCTCGCCGACGAATTGCCGCTGTTGAAACGCGATGGCGGTTTTCTCCGTGACGGCGCCAGCGCCGAGCTCGACGAGGTCCGGGCACTGCGCGACCAGTCGCGTCGTGTCATCGCCGGCCTGCAATTGCAATATGCCGAAGAAACCGGCATCCGGTCGTTGAAGATCAAGCACAACAACGTCCTCGGTTATTTCATCGAAGTCACCGCCGGCAATGCCTCACCGATGACGGAGACGGCAGACGCGAAAGCCCGCTTCATCCACCGCCAGACGATGGCGAACGCCATGCGCTTCACCACGACCGAACTTGCCGATCTCGAAAGCCGCATCGCCAATGCCGCCGACCAGGCGCTTACGATCGAGCTCGAAGCCTTCGACAGGATGACGGCGGCCGTCGTTGCGGAAGCCGAGGCGATCAAATCAGGCGCCCGGGCGCTTGCCGTGATCGACGTCGCCGCAGGTCTGGCGCTTCTCGCCGAGGAGCAGGCCTATTGCCGCCCGCAGGTCGACGGTTCGAAGATGTTTGCCATCGACGGTGGGCGCCATCCGGTTGTCGAGCAGGCGCTGCGGCGGCAGGCTGGCGGCCCCTTCGTCGCCAATCATTGCGATCTCTCGCCAAAGACCGGCGACCGGGACGGGGCGATCTGGCTGCTGACCGGCCCGAACATGGGCGGCAAGTCGACCTTCCTGCGCCAGAATGCGCTCATTGCCATTCTAGCGCAGATGGGCTCCTTCGTGCCGGCGACATCAGCCCATATCGGCATCGTCGACCGGCTTTTCTCGCGTGTCGGCGCCTCAGACGACCTGGCGCGCGGTCGCTCGACCTTCATGGTCGAGATGGTGGAAACGGCGGCGATCCTCAACCAGGCCAGCGACCGTTCCCTTGTCATCCTCGACGAGATCGGCCGCGGCACCGCCACGTTCGACGGTCTTTCCATCGCCTGGGCCGCCGTCGAGCACCTGCATGAAGCCAATCGCTGCCGCGGCCTCTTCGCCACGCATTTCCACGAGCTGACCGTGCTTTCGGAAAAGCTTGGCCGGCTGTCGAACGCCACGATGCGCGTCAAGGAATGGGACGGCGACGTCATTTTCCTGCACGAGGTCGGGCCGGGTGCAGCGGACCGCTCCTACGGCATTCAGGTCGCGCGCCTTGCCGGGCTTCCGGCCTCGGTCGTGGCGCGAGCCCGCGATGTGCTCACCCGTCTGGAAGATGCCGACCGCAAGAACCCGGCGAGCCAGCTGATCGACGACCTGCCGCTCTTCCAGGTGGCGGTACGCCGCGAGGATACCGCCCGCGGACCCTCCAAGGTCGAGGAGGCGTTGAAAGCGATGAGCCTTGACGACATGACGCCGCGCGAGGCAATGGATGTACTTTACGATCTCAAGAAGAAGCTGAAATAGGAGTAGCGCGCCATGTTCATGGAAAAACTGGTTCGCGAAACCGAGCGCCTCTCGCTCATCTGCTCCATGCTCGATACGATGCGGCGCGCCGACAAGGACCGCAACGCCCGCGGCTGGACTTCGCCGATCGGCATGCTGAAAATCACCCGCTGTTGCGCGATGATCTGCGAACTCGGAACGTCGATCGCCAAGGCGGGCTATCGCGAATGCGACAGGCAGGCGCTTGAAGAGATCATGCGCGAGACACGGCAGGTTCTGCATTTGCTGAATGCGCGAGCCGCCGGCTGAGGATTCCGGGAAAGCCGGCGCCTTGCGTCAAAGCGCCCTTGCATCTTGCAGCGAACCAACACCATTTCGCCAAATTTAAAGGTTCTTGCAGTATGAAAGCCCGTGTCAATCGCCGGGCAAAGGGGCTATAGCGCATGCAGACGAAACAAGCGGCAGGCCGTGAACCGGCAGCCCGGCATGAACAGGAAACCGTCCCGGCGACAGCGATGCGCGACCTCGATTTCTCCAATATCCTCGACGTTGAGCTCTTGCAGAAGCAGTGTGACGCCGTTGCCGAGGCCAACCGCAGCCGGCCCGACGTCCTGCGCGCCGATCTTCTGGCCGTGCTGAAGAAGGCGAGCACGGAAGGTCGGCAGAAGGCGCGCGCCGCACTGATGGCCGACGGCGGCGGGCTCAATTGCGCCTACCGGATTTCCTGGCTGCAGGACCAGATCATCGCCGCCCTCTACAATTTCGCCACCGCCCATATCTTTCCGCATCAGAAGGACAAGTTTGCGGTGACCGCCGTCGGCGGCTACGGCCGCGACACGCTGGCGCCCGGCTCGGATATCGACCTGCTGTTCCTCTTCCTGCCGAGGCCGGCGGAAGAGACGCACAAGGCGGTCGAATTCATGCTCTACGTGCTCTGGGACATGGGCTTCAAGGTCGGTCATGCCACCCGCACGGTGGAGGAATGCATCGCGCTTTCCAAGTCCGACATGACAATCCGCACCGCCATCCTGGAGATGCGCTACATCTGCGGCCTGCAGCGGCTCGAAACCGAGCTCGAGACCCGCTTCGACAAGGAAATCGTCACCGGAACCGGTCCCGAATTCATTGCCGCCAAGCTGGCCGAGCGCGACGAGCGCCACCGCAAGGCGGGCGACACGCGTTATCTCGTCGAACCGAATGTCAAGGAAGGCAAGGGCGGGCTTCGCGACCTGCACACGCTGTTCTGGATCTCGAAATATTATTATCACGTGCGCGACCAGGCGGAACTGGTCAAGCTCGGCGTGCTGTCCAAGCACGAATACCGTCTGCTTGAGAAAGCCGACGATTTTCTCTGGGCGGTGCGCTGCCATATGCACTTCCTGACCGGCAAGGCCGAGGAGCGCCTGTCCTTCGATATCCAGCGCGAGATCGCTGAAGCCTTCGGTTATCACACCCGCCCGGGCCTTTCGGCCGTCGAGCGCTTCATGAAGCACTATTTCCTCGTCGCCAAGGATGTCGGCGACCTCACGCGCATCCTCTGCGCTGCGCTCGAAGACCAGCAGGCGAAGTCGATCCCGGGCCTCACCGGCGTCATCAGCCGCTTCACCCATCGCAACCGCAAGATCGCCGGCAGCGTCGAATTCGTCGAAGACCGCGGCCGCATCGCGCTCGCCGACCCCGAAGTCTTCAAGCGCGATCCGGTCAACATCATCCGGCTCTTCCACGTCGCCGACATCAACGGGCTCGAATTCCATCCAGACGCGCTGAAACGCGTCACCCGTTCACTCGCTTTGATCGATAATAGCTTGCGGGAAAACGACGAGGCCAACCGCCTGTTCATGTCGATCCTGACGTCGAAGCGTGATCCGGCACTCATCCTGCGCCGGATGAACGAGGCCGGCGTGCTCGGCCGCTTCATCCCCGAATTCGGCAAGATCGTCGCGATGATGCAGTTCAACATGTATCACCACTACACGGTCGATGAACATCTGATCCGCACCGTCGACATTCTCTCCGAGATCGACAAGGGGCGCGCCGAGGATCTGCATCCGCTCGCCAACAAGCTGATGCCCGGCATCGAGGATCGCGAGGCGCTGTATGTCGCCGTTCTCCTCCACGACATCGCCAAAGGCCGCCAGGAGGATCATTCGATCGCCGGCGCCCGCGTCGCCCGCAAGCTCTGCGCCCGCTTCGGCCTGTCGCAGAAGCAGACTGAGATCGTCGTCTGGCTGATCGAGGAACATCTGACCATGTCGATGGTGGCGCAGACCCGCGACCTCACCGACCGCAAGACGATCACCGATTTCGCCGACCGCGTGCAGTCGCTCGACCGGCTGAAGATGCTCTTGATCCTGACGATCTGCGATATCCGCGCCGTCGGTCCGGGCGTCTGGAACGGCTGGAAAGGCCAGCTTCTGCGCACGCTCTATTATGAAACCGAGCTGCTGCTGGCCGGCGGCTTTTCGGAGGTCTCCCGCAAGGAGCGGGCCAATGCCGCTGCCGAAGCGCTGCATTCGGCACTCGCCGACTGGAGCCAGAAGGACCGCAATACCTATACCAAGCTGCACTACCAGCCCTATCTGCTCTCGGTACCGCTGGAAGACCAGATCCGTCACGCCCATTTCATCCGCCAGTCGGATAAGGCGGGCCAGGCGCTTGCCACCACGGTGCGCACCGACAGTTTCCACGCGATCACCGAGATCACCGTGCTGTCGCCCGACCATCCGCGACTGCTCGCCGTCATTGCCGGCGCCTGTGCTGCGGCCGGGGCCAATATCGTCGACGCCCAGATCTTCACCACATCGGACGGGCGGGCGCTCGACACGATCCATGTCAGCCGCGAATTTACCGACGATGCCGACGAACTGCGCCGGGCGGCGACGATCGGACGGATGATCGAGGACGTGCTATCCGGCCGCAAGCGGCTGCCCGAAGTCATCGCCACGCGCGCGCGCAACCGCAAGAAAAGCAAGGCATTCGTCATTCCGCCGTCGGTCAACATCACCAACAGCCTGTCGAACAAGTTCACCGTCATCGAGGTCGAATGCCTCGACCGGCCGGGATTGCTGTCCGAGATCACCGCCGTGCTCTCTGATCTGTCGCTTGACATCCAGTCGGCCCGCATCACCACCTTCGGCGAGAAGGTGATCGACACCTTCTACGTCACCGATCTGGTCGGCCAGAAAATATCAGGCGACAGCAAGCGCGCCAACATCACCGCCCGGATGAAGGCGGTCATGGCCGAGGAGGAGGATGAATTGCGCGAGCGTATGCCCTCCGGCATCATCGCGCCTGCCGCCACCGCCCGGACCCCGCCTACCACCGAAAAGAAGGCCGGTTCCCCCATATGAGCCACCACGCATGAGCCCAAACGCATGAGCCTCGTCAAGAAATTCGCGACCGTCGGCGGTGCCACCCTCGGCAGCCGCGTCTTCGGCTTCGCCCGCGAAACGCTGATGGCTGCGGCCCTCGGCACCGGACCGATGGCCGACGTCTTCTACGCCGCCTTCCGCTTTCCGAACCTGTTCCGCCGGCTGTTTGCCGAGGGCGCCTTCAACGCTGCCTTCGTGCCGCTCTTTGCCAAGGAGATCGAGGCGAACGGCACGGATGGCGCCAAGCGTTTTTCGGAAGAAGTCTTTGGCGTCTTGTTTTCGGTACTGCTCCTCATCACCATCGTGATGGAGCTTGCCATGCCGCTGCTGGTGCGCTTCGTCATCGCGCCGGGCTTTGCCGACGATCCCGACAAGTTCTCGATCACGATCCGCATGGCGGCGGTGATGTTTCCCTATCTGATGTGCATGTCGCTGACGGCGATGATGAGCGGCATGCTGAATTCGCTGCATCATTTCTTCGCCGCCGCCATCGCGCCCGTCTTCCTCAATGTGGTGATGATCGGGGCGCTGTTTTATGCCCTCTATACCGGCGCCGATCCGCTGGCGACGGCCTGGTACCTCTCCTGGGGCGTTCTTGCCGCCGGCGTCCTGCAGCTCGCCGTCGTCTATGTCGGCGTGCTTGCAGCCGGCATGAGCATCGGCTTCCGTTTCCCGAAGATGACACCGAACGTCAAGCGGCTGCTGATCCTGGCGGTGCCGGCTGCGGTGACGGGCGGCATCACCCAGATCAACCAGCTGATCGGGCAGGCGATTGCGTCGTCCCGCGACGGCGCGATCGCAGCGCTGCAATATGCCGACCGCATCTATCAGCTGCCGCTTGGCGTCGTCGGCGTCGCCGTCGGCGTGGTGCTTCTGCCGGAACTGGCCCGGGCGCTGAAGGGCGGCAACCTGCGCGAGGCCGGAAACCTGCAGAACCGCTCGATCGAATTCGTGCTGTTCCTGACGATCCCCGCCGCCTTCGCGCTCTGGATCCTGTCCGACGAGATCATCCGTGTGCTCTACGAGCGCGGCGCCTTCCATCAGGAAAATACCGCCGTCGTCGGCTCGATCCTGGCGATTTACGGCATCGGCCTGCCGGCCTTCGTGTTGATCAAGGCATTGCAGCCCGGCTTCTATGCCCGCGAGGACACCAAGACGCCGATGCGCTTTTCGGCCATCGCGGTTGCGACCAACTGCGCCACGGCGCTGACCCTCTTCCCCTATATGGGCGCGCCCGGCATCGCGGTTGCCGAAGCCACGGCCGGCTGGATCAGCACCGTGCTGCTGTTCACCACGCTTTTGCGCCGCGGCCACCTGACATGGGAATGGGCGCTGGCAAAGCGCACCGCTCTGCTGATCGTCGCCGCGGCCGTCATGGGTGCGGCCATCGTCTTCCTCAAGCAGCACTGGGCGCCCTGGCTTGCCTCCGGCGCGCCGCTTGTCACCAAGATCGGTACCCTCGGGCTGCTGATTGCGATTGCGATGCTGATCTATTTCGCCGCCGCTTTTCTGGTCGGCGGGGCAAATCTCGGCATGATCCGACGCAATCTGAACCGCAAGCCGGCGCCGGCAAAGGACGGATGAGGGCGCACTTTTCCTGGTATTGCTTCAGCAATCGACCCATCGCCTTTGCGGTCCGACGTCGACATGGATGATGCCGTTGCAATAGCTGCCGATACCGCCGATGCCCGGCGCGCTTCTTGCGGCAGCAATGATCGTGCGTTCCGACAGGCCGGGCATCCTGATATCGGCCGCCAGACATTTTCCGTGCAGCGACCCATGGCGGCGGGGATGCGGCCTGTGGCCCGAGGTTATCACAGGGCGTCGGCCGGTCTTCGCAGCAATATGCGACAGGACCGCTCGCAGGCGCCCTGGAAAGCAGCCGGCACGAACGCTGACTGTCTGGACCGTATAGGCGAGACGTGCCTGATGTTTTGGAAGATGAACGCCATGCCTTTTCATGTCTTGACCGACGGCACCCGTTGCTGATTGAAAGGCGAAAAGGCCTGCCATGGCGAGCAAAATTGCGTTCTGCATGGTCGCTCCGATCGGCTATCCAGCGACCCCAACGGCGCCGGCACCAGGCGCAGGATTTTCGGTTCAAAAAAAGCTTTTTTGTGAAATTTTATACTCAATTATGAGTAAGTCGGTTGATCAATTCGGCTTAAAATCCGGGGAATTGTGGCTCAAAGGTGGAATAAACATCTCAAACGCGAGGCAACACATGACGATCCACTCTCTTTTCCTCGTCACCCTCGTGGTCGACGATTACGACCGCGCCAAGGCTTTTTATTGCGATGGTCTCGGTTTCGCTTGCCTTCAGGACGAGCTGCAGCCGGAGGGCAAGCGCTGGGTGGTGGTGAAGCCGAGGGGTGGGGATGGAGCCGCGTTTCTGCTGGCGCAAGCGGCAGACGAGACGCAGCGCGCGGCCATCGGCAATCAGACGGGTGGCCGTGTCGGCTTCTTTCTGAAGACCGACGATTTCGCCCGCGACCATGCCGCGATGCTGGCAGTCGGCGTGCGCTTTCTGGAAGAGCCGCGTCATGAGGTTTACGGCACGGTGGCGGTCTTTGCGGATCCCTACGGCAACACTTTCGATCTGATCCAACACGCGGCTGCCTGAACCCCTTGATTGCGACCGGTCGGCCGTGCATAAGCCGCCGCGTTAGCAACATGGGCGCAAAGCCCTGGGGCCCTCCACCAGCCTATTGAGGACGACATGAGCGAATTCAAGAAACTCGTATTCTCCGGCGTGCAGCCGACCGGCAATCTGCATCTCGGCAATTATCTCGGCGCGATCCGCCGGTTCGTGGCACTGCAGGAAGGCAATGACTGCATCTACTGCGTCGTCGACATGCATGCGCTCACCGCCCAGCTCGTGCACGAGGACATGCCGAGCCAGACGCGCTCGATCGCCGCTGCCTTCATCGCCGCCGGCATCGATCCGGAAAAGCATATCGTCTTCAATCAGTCGGCCGTGCCGCAGCATGCCGAACTCGCCTGGATCTTCAACTGCGTTGCCCGCATCGGCTGGATGAACCGGATGACGCAGTTCAAGGACAAGGCCGGCAAGGACCGCGAGCAGGCTTCGCTCGGCCTTTACGCCTATCCGAGCCTGATGGCCGCCGACATTCTCGTCTATCGCGGCACCCATGTGCCGGTCGGCGAGGACCAGAAGCAGCATCTGGAGCTTGCCCGCGACATCGCGATGAAGTTCAACCTCGACTATGCCGAGCATATCAGCAGGACCGGCTACGGCGTCGACATCACCGTCGGCAACGAGCCGGTGCATGCCTATTTCCCGATGGTCGAGCCGCTGATCGGCGGGCCGGCGCCGCGCGTCATGTCGCTGCGCGACGGCACCAAGAAAATGTCGAAATCGGACCCCTCCGATCTCTCGCGCATCAACCTGATGGATGACGAGGACGCGATCTCGAAGAAGATCCGCAAGGCCAAGACCGATCCGGACGGCTTGCCGAGCGAGATCGACGGGTTGCAGGGCCGTCCGGAAGCCGAAAATCTGGTGGCGATCTATGCCGCACTCGCCGACAAGTCGAAGGCGGACGTGCTGGCCGAATTCGGCGGCCAGCAGTTCTCCGTCTTCAAGCCGGCGCTGGTCGATTTGGCGATCCACGTGCTGGCGCCGATCACCGGCGAGATGCGCCGGCTGATGGACGATACCAGCCATATCGACGCGATCCTGCGCAAGGGCGGCGAGCGCGCAAGGGCGCGCGCCGAGGTGACGATGAGCCAAGTGCGCGACGTCATCGGCTTCCTCTATTGAGATAAATCTCCTCTTCTCTCCGCCGTGG
Source organism: Rhizobium leguminosarum bv. viciae USDA 2370 (assembly GCF_002008365.1). Lineage (GTDB taxonomy): Bacteria > Pseudomonadota > Alphaproteobacteria > Rhizobiales > Rhizobiaceae > Rhizobium > Rhizobium leguminosarum. The sequence continues at coordinate 335,888 of NZ_MRDL01000054.1, read as the reverse complement.
GAGAAGGGGACCTTCCCCCGGGGAGAAGAGGATTTCTTCTCGGGCATCAGGGCAAAAACTGGACTTGCAAATTTTCCGCTTCGGGTGTCAGAGTCGGCGCTATGGTATCGAAGCGACTCTCACGGCTCGAAGGTCACCGCCGCAAATTCATGGCGGTGATTGACGGCACACCCGAATGCCAACGCGCCGTTCATTATGCCGGCCGGCGCGCGAAGAATTCCAATGGCGGGCTGGTGCTGCTCTATGTGATCCCGGATGGGGATTTCCAGCAATGGCTCGGCGTCGAAGAGATCATGCGGGCCGAAGCCCGTGAAGAGGCCGAGGCAGTCGTTGCCAAGATCGCCCAGATCGTGCGCGAGACCATCGGCATCGAGCCTGAGGTCGTCATCCGCGAGGGCGGTGCTGCCGAACAGATCAACGCCGTGATCGAGGAAGACCGCGATGTGGCGATCCTGGTTCTGGCCGCCGGTTCTGCGAAGGAAGGTCCAGGGCCACTGGTCTCCTCGGTCGCGGGCCGCGCGGCGGCGTTTCCGATCCCGGTCACCGTGCTGCCGGATACGCTGACCAACGAGGAAATCGACGCCCTCTGCTAGAGCATGATGCCGAAAAGTGTGAGCGGTTTTCGGACGACATCATGCTCTAACTATATAATTTAGAACAGGATTCAGATTTTAGGCCAACCGGGCCTAAAATCATCCTGTTCTAGCTTTTCTTGAGTACAAGTCTCTTGATTAGCGCCGTCAATCGGCTTATCTTCTTTTGAAGAATTCTAAAGACGGCCGAGACCATGGGCCGGCCGCATGGAGAACCAGATGTTCATTCAGACCGAAGCCACGCCGAACCCTGCCACGCAGAAGTTCCTGCCGGGCAAGGTGGTGATGGAAAACGGCACGGCCGAGTTCCGCAGCACTGAGGAGGCTGCAGCCTCGCCGCTCGCCGCCCGCCTGTTCGAAATATCAGGCGTCACCGGCGTCTATTTCGGCTATGATTTCATTTCCGTCTCCAAGGACAATGCCGACTGGCAACATCTTAAGCCGGCTATATTAGGCTCGATCATGGAGCACTTCATGTCCGGCAAGCCGGTCATGGGCGACGCCTCCATCCTTTCCGAAGACGCCGATGCCGGCGACGAATTCTTCGACGAAGGCGATGAATCGATCGTGCTGACCATCAAGGAGCTTCTGGAAACTCGCGTGCGCCCGGCCGTTGCCCAAGACGGCGGCGACATCACCTTCCGCGGCTTCAAGGACGGCAAGGTCTATCTGAACATGAAGGGTTCCTGCGCCGGCTGCCCGTCTTCGACGGCAACACTGAAGCACGGCGTGCAGAACCTGCTGCGCCATTTCGTTCCGGAAGTGCAGGAAGTGATTGCCGCTTAAAAATCTTGAATTCGTCCGGCCGTTCACCTCAGGTTCGGCCGAACGGATTTATCGATAGGCGACACTAGTTTATTCGGAAATTGATGGCATGATCATTCTGGCGCTCGACACGGCAGGTGTGGACTGCGCTGCCGCCGTCTATGACAGCGGCAGGGATACGGTGCTGGGGGAGGCATCGGACATGATCGGCAAGGGGCATGCTGAACATCTGATTGGTATCGTCGATCGCGCGCTGGATCAGGCGGGACTGGCACTTTCTCATATCGACCGCCTTGCCGTCACCATCGGTCCCGGCTCCTTTACCGGTATCCGCGTCGGTGTTGCCGCAGCCCGCGGTTTTGCGCTCTCCCTCAATGTGCCGGCCGTCGGCATCACGACACTCGAAGTCATGGCCTCAGCCCAGCGCGACAAGACGCCTCATCGCGCCGTGCTGGCGGCGATGGATGCCAAGCGCGACGAGATCTACCTCCAGTCCTTCGCAGCCGACGGTTCGTCCCTCGACACGCCACGGGCAGTCAGCGTTGCAGAAGCACAGGCATTTGCTGCCGGCTTCGACGGCGAGATCACCGGTTCGGCGACGGCGCTGCTGAAGGCCGACGCCGGCGGCGATCACACCAACAGGTTCCCGATCTCCATCGTGGCGCGCCTGGGCGCTGCCGCCTCCCCCGATGCCGGAAAGCCGAAGCCCCTTTATCTGCGCGGACCCGATGCCAAACCGCAGGCCGGATACGCGATTGCGCGACGAGTATGACGATGCTGGAAGCCTATCTGACGCTGAAACCGGAATTCGAGATCATCGCCATGGAGCGCGAGGATTGCCGCGATGTCGCCGTCCTGCACGGCGAGCGCTTCGCCCGGCCCTGGGGCGACGGTGAATTTCACGGCCTGCTGATGCAGGACACTGTGTTCGGCTTCGTCGCGCGCCAGACCAATGCCATCCTGAAAAAGCCGCTTCCGGGTTTCATTCTTGCCCGCCATGTCGCCGGCGAGGCTGAAATCCTGACCATTGCCGTGCAGGCGAAGGTCGCCCGTGCCGGACTGGGCTGGCGGCTGATGCAGGCGGCGATGCGGGAAGCGCGGTCGCGCGGCGGCGAGAGCATGTTTCTCGAGGTCGACAACGGCAATACGGCAGCGCTTGGCCTCTACCGCAAGCTCGGCTTCGAAAAGGTCGGCGAACGTCAGGGTTACTACAGACAGGAAAACGGCGCCCTCTCCACGGCGCTTGTCATGAAGCGCGTTCTTCGGTAGTTCCCTGGCAGCAAGATGACATGCAGGCCGGCGCAAATGCCGTGCGGCGTTGTCGAAACACGAATGTCTCTATAGGCCGGCGATGACTGATGTAGCCAAGACCCTTGAGGAGCTTTGCACCGAACGCGGCATGCGCATGACCGAGCAGCGCCGCGTGATCGCGCGCATCCTGGAAGACTCGGAAGACCATCCCGACGTCGAAGAACTCTACCGCCGCTCGGTGAAGGTCGATGCTAAGATCTCGATCTCGACCGTCTATCGCACCGTGAAACTGTTCGAGGATGCCGGCATCATCGCCCGGCACGACTTCCGCGACGGGCGCTCGCGCTACGAAACGGTGCCGGAAGAACACCATGACCATCTGATCGACCTGAAGACCGGCACGGTCATCGAATTCCGCTCGCCGGAGATCGAGGCGCTGCAGGAGCGCATCGCCCGCGAACACGGCTTCCGGCTGGTCGACCACCGGCTGGAGCTCTACGGCGTGCCGTTGAAGAAGGAAGACCTCTGAAGCAATGGCAGCCCGGGAGACCAGCATTTGATCGCCTGGTTGCGCATCGCCTTCGCCGCGGTCGTCATCCTTGCCGTCAGCATCGTGCTCATGCCGCTGCAGGTGCTGGCGCTGCGTTTCGACTGGCGGCTGCGCCGCAGCCTGCCGCGCGTCTGGCACCGGATCGTCTGCTATTGCCTCGGCATCCGCGTCCGCGTGAGCGGCAAGCTGGAAGATCGCCGGCCGCTGATGCTCTGTTCCAACCATTCCTCCTGGCTGGATATCATGGTGATGTCGGCCGTTGCCGACGTCGTCTTCATTGCCAAGATCGAGGTGCGCGACTGGCCGATCTTCGGCACGCTCGCCAAACTGCAGAAGAGTGTCTTCGTCGTGCGTGAGGAGCGGCGCAAGACCGGCCATCAGGCAAACGAGATCGCCGGGCGCATGGCCGACGGTGAGATTGTCGTGCTCTTCCCCGAGGGCACGACCTCGGACGGCAACCGGCTGCTCGAGGTCAAGTCGTCGCTGTTCGGCGCTGCCGCGATGGCGGTGCCGACGTCGCCGACGGGAACGGTCGTGGTGCAGCCGGTGGCGGTTGCCTATACCCGGGTGCACGGCATCGCCATGGGGCGCTATCACCGGCGGCTCGCCGCCTGGCCGGGGGATCTCGACCTCTTGCCGCATCTCATCGATATCGTGCGCTGCGGCGCCATCGACGCCGAAGTTTCCTTCGGTGAGGCGGTGGATTACCGTGCCGATACCAGCCGCAAGGAGGTGAGCGCGACGATTGCCTTGCGCATCCGCAACCTGCTGAACAGCCGACTGCGCGGGCGGGAAATCTCCTGAAACAAGATTTCGATTTTCTCCGGCGTCAAAAACCACTAAATAGCGCGCCATGACACAGGACAGCGCCCTTCTCCCGGCCCCGAAGGCAATCCCCCACGAGGGCCCCAACGAGGCCCTCCGCGACGGCAGCAACAGCCGCAAGGTCTTCATCAAGACCTACGGCTGCCAGATGAACGTCTACGATTCGACGCGCATGAGCGATGCCCTCGCCCGCGACGGCTATGAGCCGACGGACGATATGGAAGAGGCGGATCTCGTTCTCCTCAACACCTGCCATATCAGAGAGAAGGCGGCCGAGAAGGTCTATTCGGCGCTTGGGCGGCTGCGCGAGATGAAAAAGAAGAAGGCGGCGGACGGCCGGGAGATGATGATCGGCGTTGCCGGCTGTGTCGCCCAGGCCGAAGGCGAGGAGATCCTGCGCCGCGCGCCTGCCGTCGACGTCGTCATCGGCCCGCAGACCTATCACCGCCTGCCGGAGGCGCTGCGCCGGGCCAAACAAGGCCAGCGCGTCGTCGATACCGAATATGCGATCGAAGACAAATTCGAGCATCTGCCGATCGCCGAGAGCCGAAAGATCCGCGCCCGCGGCGTTACCGCCTTCCTGACGGTGCAGGAGGGCTGCGACAAGTTCTGCACTTTCTGTGTCGTGCCCTATACACGCGGCTCGGAAGTGTCGCGGCCGGTTTCCCAGATCGTCGAGGAAGCCGAAAAGCTCGCAGAAGGCGGGGTGCGCGAGATCACCCTGCTCGGGCAGAACGTCAACGCCTGGCACGGCGCCGGGCCGCGGGGCGAGGCATGGAGCCTCGGCGACCTGCTCTACCGGCTGGCCGAGATCCCCGGCCTTGCCCGGCTGCGCTATACCACAAGCCATCCGCGCGACATGGACGACCGGCTGATCAATGCCCATCGGGACCTCAGGGCGCTGATGCCCTATCTGCACCTGCCGGTGCAGTCGGGTTCGGACCGCATCCTGAAAGCGATGAATCGGCGTCATACGGCGGCCGAATATCTGGCGCTGATTGCGCGCATCCGCACGGTGCGGCCTGACATCGCACTGTCGGGCGATTTCATCACCGGCTTTCCGGGGGAGACAGACAAGGATTTTGAGGATACACTGAGGCTTGTGGAGGAGGTCCGTTATGCACAGGCCTTCTCGTTCAAATACTCGACACGGCCGGGCACACCCGGCGCGGAACTGAAGGACCAGGTGCCGGAAGAGATCAAGGCAGAACGGCTGGAACGCCTGCAAATGCTTCTCCTGAAGCAGCAGCAGGAATTTGCCGAATCCTGCATCGGCAAAGAGATTGACCTGTTGCTCGAAAAGCCCGGTCGCATGCCGGAACAACTAATCGGACGTTCTCCCTGGCTTCAATCTGTGAATGTTGATGCAAAAGCATCGCAAATCGGTGACATTATCAAAGTGCGAATCACAGGAACCGGAACGAACAGCCTGTTTGCCGAACGCGCAGAGGCTGCGGTTTAACCTAAGGAGCCCGACCGCTTGAACGGACAAGAATTGGTTTCTTCTTCACCGCGCCACCCCCGCACGCCGAGCGACACCAATCACTTCGTCCTGACGTTCGAGAACAACCGCTTCGCCAGCGAGCTCTTCGGTCAATTCGACCAGAACCTCAAACTGCTCGAGCAACGGCTGAACATCGATGCGCGGGCGCGCGGCAATTCGGTCGTCATCACAGGCGATATCGTGACCACCAACCAGGCGCGGCGCACACTCGACTATCTCTATGAAAAGCTTCAGAAAGGCGGCAGCGTGGAACGATCCGACGTCGAGGGCGCAATCCGTATGGCGGTCGCCGCCGACGATCAGCTCAGCCTGCCAACCATGGAGCGCAAGGCCAAGCTGACGATGGCACAGGTTTCCACACGCAAGAAGACGATCATCGCCCGTACGCCGACCCAGGATGCCTATATCAGGGCGCTGGAACGCGCCGAGCTTGTCTTCGGCGTCGGCCCGGCCGGCACCGGCAAGACCTATCTCGCCGTCGCCCATGCCGCTCAGCTCCTGGAGCGTGGCGCGGTCGAAAAGATCATCCTGTCGCGCCCGGCCGTCGAGGCCGGCGAGCGCCTCGGCTTCCTGCCCGGCGACATGAAGGAAAAGGTCGACCCCTATCTTCGCCCGCTTTATGATGCGCTCTACGACATGATCCCTGCCGACAAGGTCGATCGGGCAATCACCGCCGGCGTCATCGAAATCGCGCCGCTCGCCTTCATGCGCGGCCGCACGCTCGCCAACGCCGCCATCATCCTCGACGAAGCGCAGAATACGACGTCGATGCAGATGAAGATGTTCCTGACGCGTCTCGGCGAAAATGCCCGCATGATCGTCACCGGCGACCCGAGCCAGATCGACCTGCCGCGCGGCGTCAAATCCGGCCTCGTCGAGGCCTTGCAGCTTCTGAACGGCGTCGAGGGCATCTCGATCGTGCGCTTCAAGGATACCGACGTCGTCCGCCATCCGCTGGTCGGGCGCATCGTTAGGGCCTATGATTCCACTTACGCCGTCGAAACCGAAGAAGTCAGCCGGCAGGACTAATGGCCGAACTCGACATCCAGATCAGCGTTGAGGACGTCGGCTGGCCCGGCGAGGAGACGCTGCTGTCGTTTTGCGAACGCGTGCTCGGTGCCGCGGTGGTCTATCTCCGCGACAGCGAGAAGCAGCCCTTCCCGACGATGCCGCCCGAGGTTTCGCTCGTCTTCACCGACGATGCCTCGATCCAGGACATCAACGCCGAATGGCGCGGCAAGGACAAGGCGACCAATGTGCTCTCCTTTCCGGCCTTTCCGGTTCAGCCCGGCAAGATGCCCGGCCCGATGCTCGGCGACATCATCATCGCCCGGGAGACGTTGGAGCGGGAAGCGGCCGAGCTGGAAAAGAGTTTCGACGACCACCTGACCCACCTTCTGGTGCACGGTTTCTTGCATCTTCTCGGCTACGACCATATGAATAGTGCCGAAGCCGAAATTATGGAGGGGCTGGAGACTCGCATTTTGGCCCAGCTCGGCCTATCTGATCCCTACGAGGGTCAAGACCTTAAAATGGAACCATGAGCGACTTTACGACGAAGCCGGCGGCAGACGCCAAGGACTCCGAGTCATCCTCCTCTTCGGACGAGGCAGGCAGTAGTAGTCGGCCATCCGGCCGATCGCAATCCTTCTGGTCGCGCGCCGCGCGCATCCTTCGCCCGCAGCAGGGCTCGCGACTGCGCGAGGATCTCGCCGACGCGCTGATGACCGATGCGGCAGGCGACGACGCCTTTTCGCCCGACGAACGGGCGATGCTCAACAACATCCTGCGCTTTCGCGAGGTGCGCGTCGCCGACGTGATGGTGCCGCGCGCCGATATCGAGGCGGTCGACCAGAATATCACCATCGGCGAGCTGATGATCCTCTTTGAGGAATCCGGCCGCTCGCGCATGCCCGTCTATGCCGATACGCTCGACGATCCGCGTGGCATGGTCCATATCCGCGACCTGCTCTCCTACGTCGCCAAGCAGGCGCGCAACAAGCGCCGCGGCCCGACGAAACCGGCCGTTGCCGTGCCGGCGATCGAGGTTGCGCCCGAAAACATCCAGAAGACCACGCGTTCGGCCAAGACGAATTTCGATCTCGCCCGCGTCGACCTGCAAAAGACGCTGGCCGAAGCCGGTATCATCCGCAAGATCCTGTTCGTGCCGCCGTCGATGCTGGCGTCCGACCTGTTGCGTCGCATGCAGGTGAACCGCACGCAGATGGCGCTCGTCATCGACGAGTATGGCGGCACCGACGGGCTTGCCTCGCATGAGGACATCGTCGAGATGGTGGTCGGCGACATCGACGACGAACATGACGACGAAGAGGTGATGTTCAAGCGCGTCGCCGAAGACGTCTTCATCGCCGACGCGCGCGTCGAACTGGAAGAGATCGCCGCGGCGATCGGGCCGGATTTCGACATCAGCGAGCAGGTCGACGAGGTCGATACGCTGGGCGGCCTGATCTTCTCGGCGCTCGGCCGCATCCCGGTGCGCGGCGAAGTCGTCCAGGCGCTCCCGGGCTTCGAATTCCACATCCTCGACGCCGATCCGCGCCGCATCAAGCGGCTGCGCATCACCCGCAAGCGCCATGCGATCCGCCGCCGGACCAAGCTGGATGGCGACATCTCCCCCGGCTCCGAGGCCGGCGACGACCGGCCGGCGGAATCGACCGCGAACTGACAGCACCCAACTGACGGGACAAAGAGCCGCTTTTTTGAAAGACTGCGAACGGGTTGATTCGCGGTTTGATGGGAGTGCGCATGGAGCGGCTTGCGGACAGGGTTATCCTCGTCTGGGGTTTCAAACGGTCGCTGCTGGCCATCGCCGCCGGGGCATTCGCGGTTCTGGCGCTGCCGCCCATCGGTTTTTTCGCGGCGATGTTCGTCTCCTTCACACTGCTCGTCTGGCTGATCGACGGGGCGGCGGCTTCGCCTGAAAGCGGCCTGATCGGCAGGCTATGGCCGGCGTTTGCCACCGGCTGGCTGTTCGGCTTCGGCTATTTCGTCGCCGGCCTCTGGTGGCTCGGCCATGCGCTGCTGGTCGATCAGGAAGAATTCGCCTGGGCGCTGCCGCTGGCAATCCTCGGGCTGCCGGCCTGTCTTGCAATCTTCTACGGGCTGGCGGCTGCCCTTGCCCGCATCTTCTGGTCAGATGGCATGGGGCGGATCGCCGCCCTTGCGGCAGGCTTCGGGCTGATGGAATGGCTTCGAAGCGTGATCCTCACCGGCTTTCCCTGGAATGCCATCGGCTACGGCATGATGCCGGTTCCGCTGATGATGCAGTCGGCACATGTGATCGGGGCGATGGGGGTGACGGCCCTTGCCGTCTTCGTCTTTTCCGCGCCTGCCCTTGCCGGGACACGGCAAGGGGCGCGGCCGGGCATCGCGCTTGCTGTCCTGCTCTTTGCCGCCCATCTCGGTTATGGCGCTTATGCTCTCCATCTCGCGCCGCGGCCGGACGCCTTGCCGGAGGACAAGCGGCCGGTGGTGCGGCTGGTGCAGCCGGCCATCGACCAGGCGGCGAAGATGGATAACGACGCCGACCGCGCCGCGATCTTCGAGACGCATCTGAAGCTGTCAGCCGAAGCGCCGAAGAATGGCGGGCGCAAGCCCGATATCATCGTCTGGCCGGAAACCTCGATCCCCTTCATCCTCACCGACAACCAGGATGCGCTCACGCGGATCGCCGATACGCTTGACGACAATCAGATCCTGATCGCCGGCGCCGTACGCGCCGAGGAAATGGGACCGGGCACCCCGGTGCGCTACTATAATTCCATTTACGTGATCGACGGCCGCGGCCAGATCATCGCCGCCTCCGACAAGGTGCATCTGGTGCCTTTCGGCGAATATCTGCCCTTCGAGGACGTGCTCACCGGATTCGGCATCCAGAACGTCGTCGAGATGCCGGGAGGGTTTTCGGCCGCGGCAAGCCGGCACCTGCTGACGCTGCCCGGCGGGCTCAATCTCTATCCGCTGATCTGCTACGAAATCATTTTCCCCGATGAAATGACCGGCGACATAAAAGACGCCAACGCGATCCTCAATATCACCAATGATGCCTGGTTCGGCGCGACGCCCGGCCCCTACCAGCATTTCCAGCAGGCGCGGGTACGGGCCGTGGAAACCGGCCTGCCGCTGATTCGTGATGCCAATAGCGGCATTTCAGCGCTGGTGAATGCCCATGGGGAAATTATTGCGGGTCTCGATCTTGCGGAAACCGGCTTCATCGATGCAACGCTCGATAGTATCAGCGACGGGCGCGGAACAACATACCCCCGGCAAACTTACTTCTGGTTGACCGAGGCGCTGCTGATTCTGATTGCGCTAATTTCTCGCAGAGGTTTTATTTCCGGGTTGAATTGACCAAAAACCCCTAAAATTGCATAGTGATGACAATCGGCGTTCTTAACGTATGTTTGAAGGTGGGTTCCTCACCGCTTGCAACGTGGCGTTTTGGGATGGATCAGGGGCATGCCGGTTAGAAACAGGTTGAAATTCTTAGCTAGGGCACGACCATGATTGAAAACAAAAAGAAGCCGAATCCGATCGACATCCATGTTGGCAGCCGTATTCGCCTCCGTCGTACGATGCTGGGCATGAGCCAGGAAAAGCTTGGCGAAAGCCTTGGCATCACATTCCAGCAGATCCAGAAATACGAAAAGGGCACCAACCGCGTCGGCGCAAGCCGTCTGCAGAACATCTCGAACATCCTCAATGTTCCGGTGTCCTTTTTCTTCGAGGACGCGCCCGGCGAACATTCTGCCGGCGGCGGCATGGCCGAAGCCTCCAGTTCGAATTACGTCGTCGATTTCCTGTCTTCCTCGGAAGGCCTGCAGCTCAACCGCGCCTTCGTCAAAATTTCCGATCCCAAGGTTCGCCGCAAGGTCGTGGAGCTGGTGAAAGCTTTGGCAGCTGAAGCCGACGCCGACTGAACGACGACCATCGCAGAATTCGAAAGGCGGTCGAAAGGCCGCCTTTTTTGCGTTTTTGGGGCAAAATTTGTCACTTTGCCGCAGATATAAAGATATATTTATGTCCTTCTGCGCTTGTCATCGGCCCTCGAACTGAGTACCTACTAGCTGGCTTTTATTCTTTGAGGGGAATCCCGAAATGCGCGCGAATTATCTCTTTACCAGCGAATCTGTTGCCGAAGGTCATCCGGACAAAGTCTGTGACCGCATCTCCGACGAGATCGTCGATTTGGTCTACCGCGAAGCGGCCAAGACCGGCGTCAATCCATGGGGCGTGCGCATTGCCTGCGAAACGCTGGCGACGACCAACCGCGTCGTCATCGCCGGCGAAGTTCGTCTGCCGCCGAGCCTGATGAAGAAGGACAAGGACGGCAAGGACGTCATCAACCCGTCGAAGTTCAAGGCCGCCGCTCGCCGCGCCATCAAGGATATCGGCTACGAGCAGGATGGCTTCCACTGGAAGAAGGCCAAGATCGACGTGCTGCTTCACTCGCAGTCGGCCGACATCGCGCAGGGCGTCGACAGCGCTTCTGACCAGCAGGGCGACGAAGGCGCCGGCGACCAGGGCATCATGTTCGGTTATGCCTGCCGCGAAACGCCGGACCTGATGCCGGCTCCGATCTATTATTCCCACAAGATCCTGCAGCTGCTCGCGGTTGCCCGCAAGAAGGGCGACGGCGAAGTTGCCAAGCTCGGCCCCGATGCCAAGAGCCAGGTGACCGTGCGTTACGTCGACGGCAAGCCGTCGGAAGCAACCTCGATCGTGCTTTCGACCCAGCATCTCGACGAGAGCTGGGATTCGAACAAGGTCCGCGCCGTCGTCGAGCCCTATATCCGCGAAGCGCTCGGCGAGCTGAAGATCGCTGACGATTGCAAGTGGTACATCAACCCGACCGGCAAGTTCGTCATCGGCGGACCAGACGGCGATGCGGGCCTCACCGGCCGCAAGATCATCGTCGACACCTACGGCGGTGCCGCTCCGCATGGCGGCGGTGCATTCTCCGGCAAGGACACGACGAAGGTCGACCGTTCGGCCGCCTATGCCGCCCGCTATCTTGCCAAGAACGTCGTCGCCGCCGGCCTTGCCGACCGTTGCACGATCCAGATCTCCTACGCGATCGGCGTCGCCCAGCCGCTGTCGATCTATGTCGACCTGCACGGCACCGGCAAGTTCACCGAGGATCAGATCGAGGCAGCGATCCGCAAGAACATGGACCTTTCGCCGACCGGCATCCGCCGCCATCTCGACCTCAACAAGCCGATCTATGCCAAGACCTCCGCTTACGGCCATTTCGGCCGCAAGGCCGGCCGCGACGGCTCGTTCTCCTGGGAGCGCACCGACCTCGTGAAGGCGCTCAAGGAAAGCGTGAAGGCCTGAGATAAAGCATGACGGATATGGAACGCCGCGGCCGGGCGACCGAAGCCTTCTTCGGTCGTCGCAAGGGCAAGGCTCTGCGCGAACAGCAGGCCGAGACGCTGAACAGTCTCCTGCCGGCATTCCTGATCGATCTCTCAGCGGCTCCCCCGGAGCCGCTGACATCCCTCTTCCCGGTTCCGGTAGAGAGATTGCGGCTGGAAATCGGTTTCGGCGGCGGCGAGCACCTGATCCACCGCGCGCTGGAGACGGCTTCGACCGGCTTCATCGGTGTCGAACCCTTCGTCAATTCCATGCAGAAGCTGTTGTCGCGCATCGGCGAGACGGGTGCCTCCAATATCCGCGTCTATAATGACGACGCGACGCAACTGCTCGATTGGCTGCCGGACGGCTCACTCGATCAGATCGACTTGCTTTATCCCGATCCCTGGCCGAAGCGGAAACACTGGAAACGGCGTTTCGTCTCGAAAACCAATCTCGACCGCTTTCATCGCGTGCTGAAGCCTGGCGGCCTGTTCTGCTTCGCCTCCGACATCGACACCTATGTCAACTGGACGCTGATCAAATGCCGCGACCATGGCGGTTTCGACTGGATAGCCAACAATGCAGCGGATTGGCTGACGCCCTATGAGGGCTGGCCGAGCACACGTTACGAGGCCAAGGCCAGGCGCGAGGGCCGGTCTTCGGCCTATCTGACATTCAGGAAGATCTGAGGCTGCCGACAAGTCGGCGAACGCGCCGGGATGTTCCTCGGCGCGAAAGATCGCATGAGGCGCAGGCCTGACGGATTTCCGGTATTGTGCGGCAAGTGCCATCAATGACCGCTAACGGCCCCGAAACGGTCACTGCGCCCCACGGGAATTCCGCATTTCGGCATCGCGCCACTGCTGCCATCGCTGCCTCAGCTTGCTCCGGGACATGCCTATGGATTCACCGAGAATCTCGACTTTGAGGATCCGTTCCGTGCGGAAATGACGGAAGGCTTGTTTCGATTGGCACCACGCGATCAAGAGGCTGTGCGTGTCGGCATAGCCGAGAAGCACAGGCCAGACGATGCGGCTGGTGATCGTCTCATCCGCCGCGCGATAGTCGAGCTCAAGCTTGCGGCCTTCCCTGATCGCCAACCTGAGCGGACGCGTATCGCATGTCACATCGCCGCCGACATCATCCGGTTTGATGCCGACGGCGGGTTGGGCAATATAGGGAAGAAGGTCCTGCGGCATGACCGATGTGATCTTGGCCATCACATCGCTGGCGGCATTCCGCATGGCCGCGTCATTCAACCTTGCCACCATTTGAACGCCGAGCACGACGGCCTCGATCTCGTCAGGCGTCAGCATGAGCGGCGGCATGTCATATCGCGGATCGAGGACGTAGCCGAACCCCGCTTCACCCTCGATTGGAACACGCTGGGCAATCAGGTGTGCGATATCGCGGTAGACGGTTCGCCGCGCGACATCAAGTTCATCCGCAAGCTCAGACGAGGTCACCGGGCGGCTCGACCGTCGAAGAATCTGGATGATCTGAAAAAGTCGATCTGCTTTTCGCATGCCTGATGACTCCTGCTGCCACAACGCTGTCAGCACGGCTATGTCACAAAAGCAAGGAAAGAGACGGTCGCGCACCCAAGGAGAAGATCATGAAGTTCGCATCCACCCGCCTCATTGCCTCGGATATGACCGGCATGGTGGCCTTTTATGAGCTTGTGACGGGCTGTCGCGCCGACTGGCTTGCGCCCCTCTTCGCCGAGATCGTCACCCCCGGCGCGAGCCTCGCAATAGGCAGCGCGGAAACCGTGGCCTTGTTCAGCGAAGGCAGTGCGGAGCCCGGGGCCAACAGGACGGCCATTCTCGAGTTCATGGTATCGGACGTCGATGCGGAATTCGCACGGCTCAAGGACCAGGTCACGGTCGTGCACGCCCCCAAGGATTTGCCTTGGGGCAATCGGACAGTGCAGATTTCCGATCCCGAGGGGACACGCGTTGCCCTCTATACACCCGTAACCGACGCCGCGAGACAGCGTTTCGCCGGCCGTTGATTGACCGACGCTGTTTGCCGGAGCTTTTGTTTGAGTAACGTTCCGCGCGTCGACGACCGCAACCAGCACGACTCGTCGGCCGCCTCTGGCTCATAGTTGCCCTCGATAGGCCTGGTGACAGGTGCTACCGAATCCTGGAATTTTCAACGTCTTCGCACATAAGGCGTCGAAAGGAGGCTCCGCGCATAGGTCGCGACAAGCAGCCTCAACCGCAGCGAAATCGGATAAGCGGCCACGCACCGGACGAGCGCTGAAACGCGACGGACGCTAACTGACGGTCAGTGCAGGCTGACCGTCTTCAACTCGTCCTCGGCAGCTTTGAAGAAGGTGCTGGAGCGGTTGTCCGTCAAAAGGATCGGCGTGCCGTCGGCGCCGAAGAGTGCCCAGAGATCGACGGTCGGATCGATATCCGGCGCCTCGGGAAAGCACTTGGCGACCTCATCGGTCCGCATTTTTCTGATATAGGCGACCTCGCCGTTGCCGATATGGGCAAGCTCGGATTTGGTCAAGTGAGACGTGGCTTCTTTCATCAACATTCCTGTTCCTCCGGGAGAAGGGACCAACGGTTCGACAACCGTTGTGCTACTGTGAGACCGAAATGTTAATTTTCTTGACCATTCTCGCAGGTTCCGGACGAATTAGATCGACGGAGAGCAGACCGTTCTTCAGGCCGGCGCCGAGCACCTGCATGCCGTCGGCAAGAACGAAGGTGCGCTGGAACTGGCGGGCGGCGATGCCGCGATAGAGATAATCCCGCTCGCCCTGTTCGACCTGGCGGCCGCGGATCAGAAGCTGGTTCTCCTCAATGGAGACATCGAGTTCCTCCTCGCTGAAGCCGGCCACGGCAAGGGTGATGCGCAAACGTTCCGGCGCGCCGCTGTCGGCGCCGATGCGTTCGATATTATAGGGCGGATATCCGTCGCTCGCCTTGGAAATGCGCTCCAGCGTCTTTTCCATGGCATCGAAGCCCAAAAGCAGGGGGCTGGCGAAAGGGGTAATGCGGCTCATCTCTTTTCAAGTCCTTGACGCAAGCGACCATCCCGGACCTCAAACGCAGCATCCGGATGCCGCTAATATGGGGAGAAGAGCCCGGCGCTGCAAGGCGTGGGCGCGACTGTCGGCGCGCCCTCTCAATTTTGAGGTGGTGGCGGCCAGGCTCTTTCCTTGACAAAGCCTCCGCTGCCTCGCATCAAAACGTGCCCGCGCGGAATGTGCTGATTTGTGACGGGAAGTGAAGAAATCGGTGCATGCCGATAACACGCAGTGCGAGGATGGAACGATCGGAATGGCAAGCGCAAGAAAGATCATCATCGACACGGATCCCGGCCAGGACGACGCGGCCGCCATCATGCTTGCCTTCGGCAGTCCCGATGAGCTGGAGGTTTTGGGGATCACCACGGTCGCCGGCAACGTGCCGCTTTCGTTCACCAGCCGCAATGCGCGCATCGTCTGCGAGCTCTGCGGCCGGACGGAGACCAAGGTTTTTGCCGGCGCCGATGCGCCGATCGCCCGCAAGCTGGTAACGGCCGAACATGTGCACGGCAAGACCGGCCTCGACGGTCCGGAACTCAGCGAGCCGACGATGGCGCTGCAGCCCGGCCATGCCGTCGACTTCATCATCGAGACGCTGCGCCGCGAGCCGGAGGGCACGGTAACGCTGTGCACGCTCGGGCCGCTCACCAATATCGGCATGGCCTTCCAGAAGGCGCCCGACATCGTCCCCCGCATCCGCGAGTTGGTGATGATGGGCGGCGGCTTCTTCGAGGGCGGCAACATCACGCCGGCGGCCGAATTCAACATCTATGTCGACCCCGAGGCCGCCGACATCGTCTTCCGCTCAGGCGTTCCGATCGTGATGATGCCGCTTGACGTGACGCATCAATTGCTGACCCGCAAGGACCGGGTGAAACGCATGGCCGAGATCGGCACGGCGCCGGCAAAGGCCATGGTCGAGATGCTGGAATTCTTTGAACGCTTCGACATCGAGAAATACGGTTCCGACGGCGGGCCGCTGCACGACCCGACCGTTGTCGCCTACCTGCTGAAGCCGGAGCTTTTCCAGGGCCGGGATTGCAATGTCGAGATCGAGGTCCAGTCCGAACTCACCGTCGGCATGACGGTCGTCGACTGGTGGCATGTGACCGAGCGCAAGCGCAATGCCAGGGTCATGCGCTATGTCGATGCGGACGGCTTCTTCGATCTGCTGATCGAACGCTTCGCCCGCATCTGATCCTTTGGCCTCCCTCTCCCGAGGGAGAGGGAAATGATATCAGGCGTCCTTCTCGTCGAAGACAGAGTTGGTTTCGGCTTCGGCCGGCTTCGGGCCGCCCTTGGCGACGCCGACCATGGCCGGGCGCAGCACGCGCTCGCCGATGGTGAAGCCTGCCTGCACGACCTGGACGACCGTGTTGTTCGGCACGTCCGGGTTCGGCACCTCGAACATCGCCTGATGGAAATTCGGATCGAACTTCTGGCCAACCGGCTCCAGCTTGCGAACGCCATGGCGCTCGAGAGCCGACAGCATGGCGCGCTCGGTCATCTCGACACCCTCGATCAGCGTGCTCAGGCCGGCATCGGCCGCAGCCTTGGTCTCCGGAGAGATGGCATCAAGCGCGCGGCGCAGATTGTCCGAGACGGCGAGCATGTCGCGCGCGAAACCCGCGACGGAATAGGACTTGGCATCCTTCACCTCGCGCTCGGTGCGCCGGCGCAGATTGTCCATCTCGGCAGCAAGGCGCAGATAGCGGTCGCGTAGTTCGCCGTTTTCGGCTTTCAGAAGCTCGATCGGGTCCGGCTGGGCGGGCTCTTGCTGCGCAGTTTCGTTCTCGACGTAGGCGGCAGCGTCGGCTGCGGCATCGGCCGCAGTTGCGTCAGGTCCGTTTTTCGTCGTGTCATCGGTCATGACGGTCTCCGGTTGGTGTCTTCAGATGCGCCCGATATCGAGGTTTGACCGAAAAAAATCAAGTCTGCGTGACAAAGAAGCGAAAATTCCGCACACTTGATAGCTGCTTCGTCAAAGCTGATTGCGCGAAAGGCGGGAGACGAGTTGGGCTGTATAGTCCACCATTGGCACGATGCGGGAATAATTGAGCCGCGTCGGGCCAATGACGCCGACGGCGCCGACGATGCGATCATCATCATCACGATAGGGCGCGACGATCAGCGACGAGCCGGACAGCGAGAAGAGCTTGTTTTCCGAACCGATGAAGATGCGCACCCCCGAACCGCTTTCGGCGAGATTGAGAATCTCGATTAGGCTGTCCTTCTTCTCGAGATCGTCGAACAGCAGGCGCAGCCGGTCGAGATCCTCGGCGCCGGCCAGGCCCTCGAGCAGGTTGGCGCGGCCGCGGATGATCAGCTGAGCGGGCTTTCCCTCGTCCGGGCTACCAGACCAGACAGCGATGCCGCGCTCGACGAGATCGCGCGACAGGGCATCGAGCTCATGACGGACGTCGTCCTTCAGCCGGCTTAGTTGTTTGCGAAGCTCCGGCAGGGTCTGGCCGGACATGTGGGCATTGAGAAAATTCGCCGCCTCCGTCAGCTGCGAGGAGGTGACGCCCGCCGGCAGCTCGATGATGCGGTTTTCCACCTGATCGTGGTCGCCGACGAGCACGGCGAGCGCCTTTGTCGGCTCGAGCCGGATGAACTCGACATGTTTCAGCACCGGATCGCTTTTCGAGGTGATGACAAGGCCGGCGCCGCGCGAAATGCCGGATAGCATGCGGCTTGCCTCGTTCATCATCGATTCCACGGGGTTGCCGCCGCTTTCGGCCCGCACCTGCCGGTCGATGTTGGCGCGCTCCTCGGCGGAGAGGTCGCCGACCTGCATGAAGGCATCGACGAAGAAGCGCAGGCCGATCTGGGTCGGCAGCCGGCCTGCGCTGACATGCGGCGAATAGATCAGGCCGAGCTCTTCGAGATCGCTCATGACGTTGCGCACCGAGGCCGGCGACAGCGACATCGGCAGCAGCCGGGACAGGTTGCGCGAACCGAGCGGCTCGCCGCTTTCCAGATAACCTTCGACGATGCGACGAAAAATTTCCCTGGAGCGCTCGTCCAGCGCAGCTACGGCATCCGAAACCGACGTCGACCTGATGCCCATGAAGCTTTCGAACCCGCGCTGATGATACTTCCCGAAAAGTAAGTCAAACTCGCACCCGTGGCAAAAGGGAATTTGCAAATGAGCGCCGCCAATCGTAGAAGCGGTCAAATAAACTCCAGGAGATAAGAATGCGGCCTTCAGGCAGAAAAATCGACCAGATGCGCAAGGTCTCGTTCGAGCGCAATTTTTCCAAGCACGCGGAAGGCTCCTGCCTGGTGAAGTTCGGCGATACGCATGTGCTCTGCACGGCGAGCCTCGAAGAAAAGACGCCGCCATGGCTGCGCAATACCGGCAAGGGCTGGGTCACGGCCGAATACGGCATGCTGCCGCGGGCGACCGGCGAACGCATGAAGCGCGAGGCCGCCGCTGGCAAGCAGGGCGGCCGCACCCAGGAAATCCAACGGCTGATCGGCCGGTCGTTGCGTGCCGTCGTCGACCTGCAGGCGCTCGGCGAACGGCAGATCACGCTCGATTGCGACGTCATCCAAGCCGATGGCGGCACGCGGACCGCTTCGATCACCGGCGGCTGGATCGCGCTTTACGACTGCCTGAAATGGATGGAAAGCCGCAACATGATCAAGGTCGACCGGGTCCTGAAGGATCACGTCGCCGCCATCTCCTGCGGCATCTTCGCCAGCCAGCCGGTGATCGATCTCGATTACCTCGAGGACTCCTCGGCCGAGACCGATGCGAACTTCGTCATGACGGGAACCGGCGGGATCGTCGAGATCCAGGGAACGGCCGAAGGCACGCCGTTCAGCGAAGGCGAATTCACCTCGCTGATGCAGCTTGCCAGAAACGGCATCGGCGAACTCGTGGCGCTGCAGAAGCAAGCCGTCGAAGGATGAACCCCATGCTGGAAGGCATGTTGGAAACGGCGCTCTATGCGCGGGATCTCGACCAGGCCGAGACGTTCTACGAAGACGTTCTCGGACTTGAAAAGATCGCCCGCGCCGCCAATCGGCATGTCTTCTTCCGCTGCGGGCCAGGCGTTCTCTTGATCTTCAATCCCGAGCAAACGGTGAAGCCGCCGGCGCCTGAAGCACTGCAGGTGCCGCCGCATGGCACGACCGGCCAGGGCCATGCCTGTTTCCGGGTGTCCGGCCGCAATATCGATGCCATGGCCGAACGGCTGACGGCGGCGGGTGTCGCGATCGAATCCGAGGTGCGCTGGCCGAACGGCGGCCGCTCGATCTATTTCCGCGATCCGGCCGGCAACAGCCTGGAATGCGCGGAGGCTAAAATCTGGGGCATCGAACAGGATATCTGAATGCGCAAGCTTGAAACGAAGACCATCGTCGTTGCCAGCCACAATGCCGGCAAGATCCGCGAGATCCAGGAATTGATCGGGCCGCTCGGCTTCACCGCCAAATCGGCCGCCGAGCTGAACTTCGTCGAACCGGATGAGACCGGCACGAGCTTCGAGGAGAATGCGACGATCAAGGCGGTCGCCTCGGCCAATGCCGCCGGCATGCCGGCGCTTTCGGACGATTCCGGGCTGGTGGTCGACGCACTCGGCGGCGATCCCGGTGTCTACACAGCCAATTGGGCGGAGAAGGCCGATGGTACGCGCGATTTCGACATGGCGATGGGCAAAGTGGAAAAGGCGCTGCAGGATGCGGGCGCGACAAAGCCGGAACAGCGCACGGCGCGTTTCATCAGCGTGCTCTGCCTCGCCTGGCCGGATGGGCACACGGAGCTGTTCCGCGGCGAGGTGGAAGGCAGCGTCGTCTGGCCGCCGCGCGGCACCCAGGGCTTCGGCTACGATCCGGTGTTCCAGCCTGAGGGCTACGGCATCACCTTCGGCGAAATGAGCGGCGAAGAAAAACACGGCTGGAATGTCGGCAAGCCGCAAGCGCTGTCGCACCGGGCCCGCGCCTTCAAACTCTTTGTCGAAACCTGCCTGGAGGCATAAGGTCGGTCCGTGGTCAATCTCGACACGCCAAGCATCTCGCGCGACGCGGCCCTGCTGCCCGATACCGGCGAGCCGGGCTTCGGCGTCTATGTGCATTGGCCCTTCTGCGCGGCGAAGTGTCCCTATTGCGACTTCAACAGCCATGTGCGCCACCAGCCGGTGGATCAGGAGCGCTTTACATCAGCCTTCCTGACGGAGATGGCGACGGTCCGATCCATGAGCGGGCCGAAGACGGTGACGAGCATCTTCCTCGGCGGCGGCACCCCCTCGCTGATGAAGCCGGAAACGGTTTCGGCCATTCTCGACGGCATTGCGCGGCACTGGCATGTGCCTGCCGGTATCGAGATCACCATGGAGGCCAACCCTTCGAGCGTCGAGGCCGAACGCTTCCGCGGCTATCGGGCGGCTGGCGTCAATCGCGTCTCGCTCGGCGTGCAGGCGCTGAATGACCGGGATCTGAAATTCCTCGGCCGGCTGCATGATGTCGCCGACGCGCTGAAGGCGATAAGGCTGGCGCGCGACATCTTTCCGCGCATGTCCTTCGACCTGATCTATGCCCGGCCCGACCAGACGGTCGAGGAATGGGAAAAGGAACTGAAGGAGGCGATCTCCTACGCGGTCGACCACCTTTCGCTCTATCAGCTGACCATCGAGGAAGGCACGCCCTTCTACGGCCTGCATAAGGCCGGCAAGCTGATCGTGCCGGACGGCGAGCAATCGGCATTGCTCTACGAGGCGACGCAGGAGATCACCGCGCGCGAGGGCATGCCGGCCTATGAGGTTTCCAATCATGCCCGGCCGGGGGCTGAAAGCCGGCATAACCTGACCTACTGGCGCTACGGCGATTATGCCGGCATCGGCCCAGGCGCCCATGGCCGGCTGACGCGTGGCCCGGAGAAGCTCGCGACGGCGACCGAGCGCAAGCCGGAAACCTGGCTCGACATGGTCGAGCGTGACGGGCACGGCATTCTCGACGAGGAGCGGCTCGGCTTTGAGGAACAGTCCGACGAGCTGCTGCTGATGGGGCTGCGGCTCAGGGAAGGCGTCGATCTTGCCCGCTGGCAGCAGCTTTCGGGCCGCGACCTCGACCCGAAACGCGAGGAATTCTTGCTCGAACACAAATTCATCGAGCGGATCGGCAATTCACGGCTGCGTTGCACGCCGTCCGGCATGCTGATCCTCGATTCCGTCGTCGCCGATCTCGCCTGCTGACGTCAATACGACGAGCGGAATTGCAGCGCGGCGGCATCGATGTTGTCGCCGCGCCGAAAAGTGTGTCTCAGCGGTGGCTACTGCATAATTCCTTAAATCGAAATCGATTTAAGGATAAAATTATGCAGCAATTCAAAGTGCTACAGCGTCCTTTGCGCGTCTGAAGGGACGCGCGGCGCTGTAGTCGCACCCGCCTTGAACAGGCTGCCAGTTGGCGTTTTCAGGAACATCTCCAGCGGAATATGCTCCTGGTGCAGGAAGCCGGTTGCCGGCAGCAGGCCGTCGCGGACCATCTCGATGACGGCGACGACGGAGGCTGACGTCGTCCAGGCGATCGCCGTGCGGCGCGCGCCGGCAATCTCGATCGGGTAATAGGCGCGCACGAACTCCTTGCGGCGCAGGCTGCCATTCTCGGTGCCTTCGGCGGCGACATGGACATAGACGACATCGTCTTCAACAGGCGGCTTGGCATTGGTCAGGATCTCGCCGGCGAGCTTGCGCTTGTCGCGCATCAATAGCTCATGGAAGAAGAAGTTCATCAGCTCCATATGGCCGGGATAACGCATGGTCTTGTAATCGAGATTGTCGATCTTGCCGAGCATCGTATCGCACATGGTGCCAAGGCCACCCGACGTCGTGAAGGCTTCGAGCTTGACGCCCCCGACATAGACGGTCTCGTGCCATTCCATCGGCGAGACGAGCTTGCGCACACCGCCCTCGATGACCTCGCAGTCGTTCAGATATTCGTTGACGACGCCCTCGGGCGACCAGTTGAAGGCGTAGCCGAGCAGTCCGGTCGGATGCTGCGGCAGGGCGCCGACGCGCATGCGGATCGAACGGCAGCGATCGAAGCCGTCGGCCAGGCTTGCGCCGACGATGCCGACAAAACCCGGCGCCAGGCCGCATTGCGGCGCCATCAGGCCGCGGGCGGTCTTCGACAGCTCGATGATGAAATTGGTTGTGGGAACGTCTTCGGTCAGATCGAAATAGTGGATGCCGGCAAGATGGGCGGCGCGCGCCAGCTCGATGTTCAAATGATAGGGCAGGCAGGAGAGCACAGCCTCGACATTCGAGAGCAGTTCGCCGATCACTTGGGGATCGGAGATGTCGCCGGTGCGGCACTTGAAGGGGACGTCGCTCAGCGGCAATTGCGCGTCGACGCCGATGACCTCGAAGCCGCCTTCATGCAAAAGCGTCGCCGCCAGCCGTCCGACCTTGCCCAGGCCGAGAACGGCGATCTTTTCAAAACTCATTCATTCCTCCCACGCGCCGTTTTGGCGCTTCAGTCTTTGACATGCACGTAATGCGCGGGAGGTATAGAATAAAAAACTTATAAAGGAAAACGGCCGGAATCGCTTCCAGCCGTTGAATCCTTAAGAAAACCCGTCGATTATTCGTTGATCAAGCGCTTCAGAAGCTCGACTTCGTGCGAAAGTTTGGTGTCTCCCGAAATCAGCTCCTCGATCTTGCGCACGGCATGCAGCACGGTCGTGTGATCGCGCCCGCCGAAACGGCGGCCGATCTCCGGGAAGGAGCGCGGCGTCAGTGTCTTCGACAGATACATGGCGATCTGGCGCGGCTTGACGATGACGCGAGTGCGGCGGTTCGAGACCAGTTCCTGACGCGAGACGTTGTAGTGTCTTGCGACGATGCGCTGGATATCCTCGATGCGCACACGGCGAGGCTCGCCGGAGCCGACCAGATGGGCGAGCAGTTCGTCCACGCGTTCGATCGACAGGTTCGGCTCGAAGGAGCGGCGGAAGACCAGCTGATTGAAGGCGCCTTCAAGTTCGCGGCCGCTGGCCGTGACGTTGCGAGCAACGTGCTGGAGCAGCTCGGCGGGAATTTCGAGCGACGGATCTTCGAGCCGGGCTACAGCAAGGCGACGCTTGAGGATTTCGAGACGCATCTCGTAATCCGGCGCGTCGAGTTCGATCGCGACACCGCCCTGCAGGCGCGAGCGAACGCGGGGATCGAGCGACTCCAGCTCCCAAGGCGCACGGTCGGCGGCAACGACGACCTGCTTGGCGCTGTCGAGCAGCATGTTCAGGAGGTGGCAGAATTCATGCTGGATCATCTTGCCCTGCAGGAACTGCATGTCGTCGATAATCAGGAGATCGATGTTGCGCAGCGAATCCTTCAGCGTCAGCGCATCATTGTCGCGGATCGCGGTGGCGAAGCGCCACATGAAATATTCGGCCGTCAGATAGACGACGCGCAGCGCCCGCGGGTTCTGCACCGCGGCATTGGCGACCGCCTGCAGCAGGTGGGTCTTGCCGAGGCCGACGGTCGAATGGATGAAGAGCGGGTTGAAGCGCACGGCGCCCTGACCAGCTTCCGCGATCGTCTTTGCAGCCGCAAGCGCGACCCGGTTCGAGCTGCCTTCGACGAAGGTGTCGAAGGTAAAGCGGCTATCGAGCGGCGAACCGAAGAGCGGCGAGCCAAAGCTTGCAGGCCTTGCGGCGGCAACAGCCGACACCGCCTGCTGGACGGCCTGACCGGCCGGCTGGGCGCTTGTCGGGCGGCGCATCTGCGTGGGGGCGGCTGGTTCCGGCACCGCCGCTTCGTCGAGTGGCTTCATGCCATGGCGCGTCGCCGTACGCACCAGGACTTCGATTTTCAGAATTTCCGGATCTTCGGCCTGGAACAGACCGGTGATGAGATCGAGATAACGATTGTTGATCCACGACTTCAGGAAGGTCGTGGGGACCGAAAGGCGAACGACGCTCTTCGATACCGAATGCAGCTTCAGCCGGGCGAACCAGCTGGCGTAAACATCCTGACCGACCTGAGCCTTCAAGCGCGCACTGACGCGCTCAAACAATACGTTCTGCTTCATATCCGCCTTTACTTCCGCCGCTTCCAGGCGAATTGAGCCGAACGCCTGCGGTGCCGCATCCGCATTGTCGAGCCCGCTCGTCGTCATCGTATTCATCTGCATAATGCCGCCTTTCAATTCCACCGGGCGGCATCCGCTAAAACGGCCGCCCGATCATTCCCCGCTTTGGCGGGCTGACGGATCCTCATGAGCCGCTCGCCTGCCGGTTCACTCAAACACTGCCCCCGAAGGAACCGGCGCAGAACTCCGTTGCAGGTGCCGCGCTCATGCGGCAACCTTCATCGGCTTTCCGTGCCAGGCTGGCGGTCGAACCTCGTTTTCGGCCGACCAGCCCGAACGCAATATTACTTTACCTTCTCCGATGGCCTCGCCTTAAACGTGTGGCCACTGAAGGCACAAAACATCCCCGCTCCGTAACAGCCACGTTACGGCTCAAATCCGTCGAGTGCTTGAAAAAACGGAAGCGCAATGCTCCGTAACAAACGGCACAAACTTATCGCCCTGCCGACGTGGCAGTTAAGACCGAGCCTCTGCAGGTGATGTCCGCGCCCTTTGTTGAAAGCCATTTAGGCAGGATCAAAAGGCAATATCAACGATGAATTTTACGCAAAATTAAGAAGCGGGCATTGACTCCGCCTGCCCTTTTCGGGCGTCACACCAGCGTCAAAAAAGAATCGCAGTTGAATCAAAGAGATTCCCCGTTCGGGCTATTTTGACACGCATTGAAAGAAAAAAAAATAAAATCCTCTTGACTCGCCTGTGGTCCCGGAAGCGTGGGGTAGAGTCGCGCGGCGTCAAAGCATCCTTGCGCAAGCCATTGTTTTTACACAATTTTTCCTGTCATGGCGCTGACACGAAACAGTCGTCAGATTAACCATGCAGGGGCTGATCGGTGGAATCGAAAAAGCCCGGTAAAATTACCGGGCTAATCATAAAGAAGAAGTCCTTAATGGAAGATTACGCGGTCGTGGTGACCGAAAGAGCCTTCACACGAGCGGCCAGACGCGAGACCTTGCGCGATGCCGTGTTGGCATGCAGCACGCCCTTGCTGGCGGCGCGGGCAAGCTCGGGCTGAGCAGCCAGGAAAGCTTCCTTCGCCTTGGCGGCGTCGCCGGATGCGATGGCCTCTTCGACCTGGCGAACGAAAGTACGAACGCGCGAGCGACGAGCCTTATTGACGTCGGTACGGCGGGCGATCTTGCGGGTCGCTTTTTTCGCCGAAGTTGTATTGGCCATGGATGCCTCTCTCAAGAATTCGAACAAACTCCGCCATTACCGCGGGCCTTGCGGCCACAAAATCCAGCAATGCGGGAGCAATCGCGGAAAACCAAACTGGCTTTCCGAACCGTGGGCGGGCATATAACTCTAAAGCCGGCCCACGTCAACGCGGATTTTCAAGCTTTACCACTGGCAAGCGCCTAAAAGCATTCAACGGTGCGTAAAAGCCGGTTTGCGCTTCTCGACGAAGGCCGCCATGCCTTCTTTCTGGTCGTCCGTGGCAAAGAGACTGTGAAACAGGCGGCGCTCGAAACGCAAGCCCTCCTCCAGCGTCGTCTCGAATGCGCGGTTGACCGCCTCCTTGGCCATCATCACCGAGGGACGCGAAAGCGAAGCGATCTTTTCGGCCGCGGCAAAAGCCTCGTCGAGCAGACGTTCGGGTGCCACCACGCGCGAAACGAGTCCCGAACGTTCCGCCTCGGCCGCATCCATCATGCGGCCGGTCAGGATGAGATCCATCGCCTTCGCCTTGCCGACGGCGCGCGTCAGCCGCTGCGAGCCGCCCATGCCGGGAATGACGCCCAGTGTGATTTCAGGCTGGCCGAACTTCGCCGTCTCCGAGGCGATGATGAAATCGCACATCATGGCGAGCTCGCAGCCGCCGCCGAGCGCAAAACCGCTGACGGCAGCGATCACCGGCTTGCGTGCCTTGGCGACCTCATCCCAGCCGCTGATGAAATCACTCTTATAGATATCGGCGAACTCAAGCGGCTGCATCTCCTTGATATCGGCGCCGGCGGCAAAGGCACGCTCGGAACCGGTCAACACGATCGCTCCAACCGTCTCGTCGGCGTGGAAGGCGGCATAGGCCTCTTTCAGTTCCTTCAGGACGGTGGAGTTCAGCGCGTTCAGCGCCTGCGGGCGGTTCAGCGTGACGAGGCCGACATTGCCTCGGGTTTCGACGATCAGGGTCTCATAGGCCATGCTGTTCTCCCGGTTTCTCACTCTTACTTCTGGCAGGTGGCGCAATAGAAGGTGGAGCGACCCGCCTGGACGATGCGGGCGACCGTACCGCCGCAGCCGGGCGTGCGGCAAGCCTGACTTTCGCGATCATAAACTGAGAAGGAATGCTGGAAATAGCCGAGCGATCCGTCGGTCTGGATATGGTCACGCAGCGATGATCCGCCGGCGGCGATCGCGTCGGCGATGACGTCGCGGATCGAGGCGACGAGCAGGTCGAGCTGCGCCTTCGGCCGGCCCCCTGCCGTCACCAGCGTGCCGGCGGCGCGGATCGGCGAAAGATGCGCGCGCCACAGCGCCTCGCAGACATATATATTGCCGAGACCGGCAATGTTCTTCTGGTCAAGCAACGCGCTCTTCAACGGCTGCGCCTTGTCGCGGAAGCGTTCGGCCAGATAGGCGGCGCCAAGCTCGTTTCCTGTCGGCTCCGGGCCGAGATCGCGGAAGAAGGGATGGGCGGCGAGATCGGCACGTCCCACCATATCCATGAAGCCGAAGCGGCGCGGATCGTTGTAGACGACCCGGCGTGGGCCGCTTGCGGCTTGCAGATGGAAGATGACGTGATCGTGTTTCTCGTCCTTCGAGCGGGCATGGTGGAATTCGCCCGGCGCGGCGGAGGCAGCAGCCTTCTCGATGCGGCCCTCCTCGATCCGGAAGGAACCGGACATGCCGAGGTGGGAGATCAGCGTGTTGCCGTCGTCGAGATCGACCAGCAGATATTTGGCGCGGCGGCCAAGGCTGACGATGGTGCGGCCCGAAACCCTGTCCGCGAAAGCGTCGGGAAAGGGGAAGCGCAAATCGCCGCGCCGCAGCTCCAGCTTGGTGATGCGGGTGCCCTCCATCGCCGGCGTCAGGCCGCGTTTCACCGTTTCGACTTCTGGCAATTCCGGCATCTTAACCCATCTATATCTAACGTGTTTCAACCGACGACGATGTGCGCTATAGCGCCAGTGTGCCGTGGAGAGCGCGGCCCATAGATAACGTCGCGCGCGGTCTTTCGCTATGGCCGCCGCGCCCGAATCTTCAGGAACGGAGCAGTCTGATGTCAGAAAGCCGCACTTCCGCCGATGGCGGCATGGAGACCTCCTACGGCTTCCGCGAGGTGCCCAATGGCGAGAAGCAAAGCATGGTCAACCAGGTGTTCCACAAGGTTGCCAAGCGCTACGACATCATGAATGACGTCATGTCGATGGGCATGCACCGCGCCTGGAAGGATGCGATGATCTCGGCGCTGAACCCGCGCAAGGAGCCGGGCTACAAGGTGCTCGACGTCGCCGGCGGCACGGGTGATATCGCCTTCCGCATCGTCGAGGCCTCGGGCAGACAGGCGCATGCCACGGTGCTCGATATCAACGGCTCGATGCTCGGTGTCGGGGCCGAGCGGGCGGAAAAGAAGAAGCTTTCCGGCAATCTCACCTTCGTCGAGGCGAATGCCGAGGAACTGCCGTTCGAGGCAGGCAGCTTCGATGCCTATACGATCGCCTTCGGCATCCGCAACGTGCCGAGGATCGACGTAGCGCTGTCGGAGGCCTATCGCGTCTTGAAGCGCGGCGGACGGCTGCTGGTGCTGGAATTTTCCGAAGTCGATATGCCGCTTCTCGACAAAATCTACGACGCTTGGTCGTTCAATGCCATTCCGCAATTCGGCAAGGCGATTACCGGCGATGCCGAACCCTATCAATATCTGGTGGAATCGATCCGCAAGTTCCCGAACCAGGAGAATTTCGCGGCAATGATCCGCCAGGCCGGCTTTTCGCGCGTCACCTACACCAATTATACCGGCGGCATCGCCGCACTCCATTCCGGCTGGAAGCTCTGACGCATGACGCCGAAAAATGCAGAGCGGTTTTCGAATAGCGTCGCGCGAGAATCAAACAGAAGATGAGTACTTTCGGCGCATATTTCCGTCTTTGGCGCGTCGGCTGGGTGCTCGTGCGTGAGGGTGTCGTCTCAGCTCTTCCTTCCGAAGGGCTGCCGCCTCCGGTCGCGCTCGCCAAATCCTTCGTCACGATTTTCGAACGAAGCAAGGCGCGGCATCAGAAGCGCAGCGACCGGTTGGCCCAGGCTGTCGAGCGGCTCGGTCCCTCCTATGTGAAGATCGGGCAGTTCCTGGCGACGCGGCCGGATGTCGTCGGCGTCGAATTCGCCAATGACCTGTCGCAGCTTCAAGACCGCATGGCCTTCTTTCCCTCGGCAGCGGCCAAGGCCAATATCGAAGGCTCGCTCGGACGGCCGATGGGCGAGCTCTATGCGAGCTTCGGCGATCCGATCGCCGCCGCCTCGATCGCGCAGGTGCATCCGGCCGAGGTCGATAGCGCCGAGGGCCGGAAGAAGGTTGCCGTCAAGATCGTGCGGCCCGGCGTGCGCCAGCGCTTTGCCCATGACATCGAGGCTATGTATCTCGTTGCCCATATGCAGGAGCGTTTCCTGGCGTCCAGCCGGCGGCTGCGGCCGGTCGAGGTGACGAAGACGCTGGAGCAGACGACGAAGGTGGAGATGGATCTTCGCCTGGAGGCGGCAGCCCTTTCCGAGATCGCCGAGAATACCGAAAAGGATCCCGGCTTCCGCGTGCCGAAGGTCGACTGGGAGCGCACCGGGCGCGACGTCATCACCATGGAGTGGATCGACGGCACAAGGATGTCCGACGTCGAGGGCCTGCGCGCGGCGGGCCACGATCTCAACCTGCTTGCCGATACGCTGATCCAGTCGTTCCTGCGCCACACGCTGCGCGACGGCTTCTTCCATGCCGACATGCATCCAGGCAATCTCTTCGTCGATGCTGACGGCATGATCGTCGCCGTCGACATGGGCATCGTCGGGCGGCTGGGCAAGAAGGAACGGCGGTTCCTCGCCGAAATCCTCTATGGCTTCATCACCCGCGACTATATCCGCGTCGCCGAGGTGCATTTCGAGGCCGGCTATGTGCCCGGACATCACAATGTCGAAAGCTTCGCCCAGGCGATCCGGGCGATCGGCGAGCCGATCCATGGACAGCCGGCCGAGACGATCTCGATGGGCAAGCTGCTGACGCTGCTGTTCGAAGTGACCGAACTCTTCGACATGGCGACGCGGCCGGAGCTGGTGATGCTGCAGAAGACCATGGTCGTGGTCGAAGGCGTATCGCGCATGCTCAATCCGCGCTTCAACATGTGGAAGGCCTCCGAGCCTGTCGTCGGCGACTGGATCCGCACCAATCTCGGGCCGAAGCGGATCGCCACCGATCTTAAGGACGGGCTGAAGGCGGCGGTAAAGCTCGCCGAAGCCGTGCCCGAAATCGCAGCGAAGACCGAAAAATTCCACCATCAGCTCCTGCATATGAGCGAGCACGGGTTGCGCTTCGATGCTGAGACGGCGGATGCGATCGGCAAGGCCGAAGCGCGGCACAACCGCTCAGCCAGGATCGCGCTTTGGATCATCGCATTGACGCTTGTCTATATTGCCTGGATGCTGAGCTGACCGCCTGCCAAAAACATGCTGTGTTCGGCATTTGGGATATCCCATGTGACAGAGGGCTCGCTTAGTCTCACGTTCCGAGCATGATGCCGAAAAGTGTGAGCGGTTTTCGGGCGACATCATGCTCTGACTCTTTAGTTTAGAACAGGATTCAGATTTTCGGCCGATCCGGCCTAAAATCATCCTGTTCTGGGGAGATAGGCACATGAAGCACGAACGCCTTGGCATCGAACTTTCCGGACAACCGCTCGGTTTTGCCGAGATGGTGACGATTGGTGCGGGCAAGGCTAAGATTTCGGCTTCGGCGACAGGCATGGCCCGCATCGCGATCGCCCGCGAGGTCGTCGAGGATGCGATTGCCTCCGGCATGCCCGTCTACGGCTCGACGACAGGCGTCGGCGCCATGAAAGATGTGGAGTGGTCGGCCGACGAACTCGACACCTTCAATCTCGGCCTGGTGCGCGCCCATCATTTCGGCACCGGCACACCCTTTTCCTGCAATATCGTCCGCAATGCCATGGCGATCCGTATCAACACGGCGCTGACCGGCCAGGTCGGCTGCACGCCGGAGCTGATCCAGGCCTATATCAGGATGCTCGAGGCCGATCTCATCCCGGTCGTGCGCCGCACCGGCTCGATCGGCTGTGCGGATATCGGCCTGATGGGACAGATCGGAGCGGTGCTGACCGGCGTCGGCGAAGCGATCTATCGCGGCAACCGGATGCAGGCGGCCGAGGCTTTCCAGGCGGCCGGGCTGGAACCGATGCGGATGGCGCCGCGCGACAGCCTCGCCTCGCTCAGCATCAATGCGGTAAGCTTTGCCTCGGCGGCGGAAACGACGCGCAACGCCGCGGCCTCGATCCGCGTCCTGCTGGCAACGGCGATGATGGCGGCCGGTGCGCTCGGTGCTTCCCGCGATCCCTGGAAGGCGGTCCGGCATGTCGGAACTGCGCGCGAAGCGCTGATCGGTGCCTGGCTCTGCAATGCCTCCGACGAATGGAACTGGCCCGTCGCAACGCATGTGCAGGATCCGCTGAGCCTGCGCATGATCGCCCAGGTGTTCGGCGCGGTGATCGAAAACCTTTTATCGACCGGCCATAAGATCCTTGCCGCCACCGGGCGCTCGGACGACAATCCCGTCGTGGTTGAAGGCCGGGTGATGACGTCGGGCGGCTCTCTTCCGCTCGATGTGACGATCCTGCTCGAATCGGCAGCGCTTTGCATGGCGCATGCAGCGCGCAACGCCTTCAACCGCTGCGTCATTCTCGGCAACGGCCAGCGGCGCGACCTGCCGGTCAATCTCGTGCCGCCGGGGCGGATTGCCACCGGTTTCGGGCCGATTATCAAACTTGCCGGCGAGATTTTCTCGCGCGTGCTGTCAATGTCCAATCCCGTGTCGGCCCAGTCGCTGGTGGTTGCGGCCGGGCTGGAGGACGAGGCGGCCTTCCTGCCGCTCGTCATCGAGCGCTTCGACCGGCAGATGCGGGCGCTGAAGCGCCTCGCAGCCCTTGAGGCGCTGCTCTCGGCCCAGGCGATCGACATTCTCGGCGATGAACCGAAGGGTGTTGCAGCCATGCTCTACGAGGTCGTGCGCAAACATGCGGATTTCTATACGGTCGACCGGCCGCTTTCGGCTGAAGTGGAGGCGATCGAGGAGGAACTTGGTTCGGACGATTTCGTCACGAAGCTGACTGAGCAGGTTCCGATCGCCTCCTTCGACGATTTCTTCGCCCTCGGCTCGTTGGAGCACATCGAGGAACGGCTAACCCATGACGAGCCGGCAGCAGTCTGATTTCCAGTCTACGGAGGAAGCAACATGGACTTCGATCTCGTTCTGCAGGGCACGGTGGTGCTGCCGGACCGCATTGTCGAAGAGGGCTATGTCGCCGTGCGCGACGGCAAGATCGCCGAGGTCGGCCTCGGCGTGCCGCCTGCGGGCCGCGAACGGCATCTGCTCGGAAAAGCGCTGATCCTGCCCGGCGCGATCGATGCGCAGGTACATTCGCTTTCCCAGAAGGACCAGGAGGATTTCATCTGGTCGACGCGCTCGGCGGCGGCAGGCGGCGTGACTACAATCGTCGACATGCCCTATGACGAAGGCAATCTCGTCTGTTCGGCAGCGGCGGTGAAGCGGAAAGTCGACCATGCCGGACCGCAGGCGCGCGTCGATTTCGCGCTTTACGGCACCGTCGATCCGGAAGAAGGCCCGGCGCGGATCCGCGAGATGGTGGAGGCAGGCGTTGCAGCCTTCAAATTCTCGACCTTCGGCACCGACCCCAAGCGCTTTCCGCGCATTCCGCCGGCACTGCTCGACGCCTGCTTCGCGGCGATCGCTCCGACGGGGCTGACAGCCGGCGTGCACAATGAGGACGACGAGGCGGTGCGCACCTATATGGAGCAGGTGAAGGCGAGCGGCATCACCAACTGGCGGGCGCACGGCCTGTCGCGACCGCCGATCACCGAGCTGCTGGCGATGCATACGATCTTCGAGACGGGTGCCGACACGGGCTGCCCGGCGCATGTGGTGCACTGCTCGCTCGGGCGCGGCTATGATATCGCGCGCGCCTATCGCCGCGACGGCTTTGCGGCGACGGTCGAATGCTGCATCCATTATCTGACGCTCGACGAGGAAAACGACGTGAAGCGCCTCGGTGGCAAGGCGAAGATCAATCCGCCGGTGCGGCCGCGCGCCGAGGTGGAGAGCCTCTGGCGGAAGGTGGCCGAGGGTGATGTCTGGCTGGTCTCGACCGATCACGTCAGCTGGTCGGAAAACCGCAAGACCAATCCCGACATGCTCGCCAACGCCTCCGGCGTTCCAGGCCTCGAGGTGATGGTGCCGCTTTTCGTCAAAGGTGCCATCGAACGCGGCATTCCGCTGACATGGGCAGCCAGGCTGATGGCGGAGAACCCGGCGAAGCATTTCCGGCTCGACCATATCAAGGGCGCGCTGACGCCGGGCAAGGACGCCGATATCGTCGTGCTGGAGCCGCGCGACAGCATCTATGATGCCGCCGCGAGCGGCAACAATGTCGTCGGCTGGAGCCCCTATAACGGCATCCGCCTGCCCTGGACCGTTTCCGCCACCTACCTGCGCGGCGAAAAGATTGCCGAGGGCGCCAAGGTGCTGGCTGCGCCCGGCACCGGGCGCTTCGTGCGGCCGCTGCCGCGCCAGGTCATTGCGGGAGCTAAAGTATGAGCCGCAATCTTCCCGTCAATGCCGGCCGGATCGCTGGAGATATCGAGGCGCTGGCCGGGATGACCGAGCCGGGGCATCCCTGGACGCGGCGGGCGTTCTCGCCGCTCTTCCTCGAAGGCCGGGCCTATATCGACGCGCGGATGAAGGCGGCGGGACTGGAAACGCGGGTCGATGCCGCCGGCAATCTGATCGGCCGACGGACTGGCCGGAAACCATGGCTCGGCACGATCATGGTCGGTTCGCATTCCGACACGGTACCGGACGGCGGCCGCTTTGACGGTATTGCCGGGGTAATTGCGGCGCTGGAGGTGGCGCGCGCGCTGCGCGACCAGAATATAGAGCTCGATCACGATCTCGAAATCGTCGATTTCCTTGCCGAGGAGGTCAGCATCTTCGGCGTGTCCTGCATCGGCAGCCGTGGCATGACCGGCCAACTGCCGGCGGCCTGGCTTTCGCGTGTCAGCGACGGGCGCGACCTGGCTGAGGGCATCGCCGAGGTCGGCGGCAGACCTGATGTACTGATGCAGCAGAACAGGCCCGATATAGCCGGCTTTCTGGAACTCCATATCGAACAGGGCCCGGTGCTCGAAGCCGAAAAGGAGGATGTCGGCATCGTCACCGCGATATCAGGCATCACCCGCATCGAGATCACCGTCGAAGGGCGGGCCGACCATGCCGGCACGACGCCGATGGACCGACGGGCGGATGCGCTGGTGGCGGCATCGCAGCTGGTGCTCGACATCCGCAACGCCGCCGCCGAGCTTGCGAAAACGCCGGGCCATTTTGCAGCGACGGTCGGCGAATTCCGCATCGAGCCGAATGCCGCCAATGTCGTGCCGTCGAAGGTGGCGCTGCTGATCGATGGGCGCGCAGAAGTCCGCGCCGACATGGAGGCATTCTGCCGCTGGCTCGACGGCCATGTCGAAAAGCTGGCGGCGGCCTACAGCGTGACGATCCAGACCCCGAACCGGGTATCCGACAATCTACCGACGCCTGCAGATGCCGGGCTGCTGTCGACCTTGGAGGCCGCTTGCGAACGTGTCGGTGCAAAACATCGGCGCATGGCCTCCGGCGCGGGGCACGACACGGCCTGGATCGCCAAGGTGGCGCCGGCGGCGATGATCTTCGTGCCCTGCCGGGAAGGCCGCAGCCATTCGGCCGACGAGTGGGCTGAAAACGACGATATCGCGCTCGGCGCCGCCGTGCTTTTCGAGGCGGTGCGCGAGATGGACAAGGATTTGAATCAGGAGAGGACCGATGGGACGCATACTCGTTGAGAAGGACGTGGAAGCTGCCGTCAAGGGCGGCTCCGTCTATGCCGCCGGCGGCGGCGGCTGGGCCGATCACGGGCGGATGCTCGGTTATGCCGCCGTCAATGTCGGCAAGCCCGAGCTGGTCTCGATCGACGAGCTGAAGGACGAGGCGTGGATCGCCACCGCAGCTGCGATCGGCGCGCCGGCTTCCACCACCCCCTGGGAAATGCAGGGCATCGACTATGTGAAGGCCGTGCAATTGCTGCAGGAGGCACTGGGTGAAAAGCTTTCCGGTCTGATCATCGGCCAGAACGGCAAATCCTCGACGCTGAACGGCTGGCTGCCGTCGGCAATCCTCGGCACCAAGGTGGTCGATGCGGTCGGGGATATCCGCGCCCATCCCACAGGCGACATGGGCTCGATCGGCATGGCCGGTTCGCCCGAGCAGATGATCCAGACTGCTGTCGGCGGCAATCGGGCCGAAAACCGTTATATCGAGTTGGTGGTGAAGGGCGCGACGGCGAAGATCTCGCCGGTGCTGCGCGCTGCCGCCGATCAATCCGGCGGCTTCATCGCCAGTTGCCGCAATCCGCTCAGAGCCTCCTATGTCCGCAGCCATGCGGCGCTCGGCGGCATCTCGATGGCGCTTTCGCTCGGTGAGGCGATCATCGCGGCGGAGAAGAAAGGCGGATCTGATGTCATCGACGCGATCTGCAAGACGACGGGCGGACATATCCTTGCCGAGGGCGTCATTACCCGCAAGGACGTCGTCTACACCAAGGAAGCCTTCGACATCGGCACGATCACCGTCGGCGCGGGCGAAAAGTCGGTGACGCTGCATGTGATGAACGAATATATGGCGGTGGACGATGCAGATGGCGGGCGGCTTGCCACCTTTCCTGCCGTCATCACCACGCTTTCACCAGAGGGCGAGCCGCTCAGCGTCGGCCAGCTCAAGGAGGGCATGCGGGTGTTCATCCTGCATGTACCGATGTATGTCATTCCGCTGTCGGCAAGCGTGCTCGATCCGACCGTCTATCCCGTCGTCGAAAAGGCGATGGGGATCGAGATCGCACGCTACGCACTGGCGACAAAGGCCTGAGCCATGGCGCGCGATCCCGGTCTCGAAGAACTGATGCGTGAGGAACTCGGCGATCGGCCGGGTCTTGCCGAAAAATCGATGTTCGGCGGCTGGGCCTTCATGCTGAACGGCAATCTTCTCTGCTGCGCACGCCATGACGGCATGCTGATCCGTCTCGGCAAGGGCAATAACGGCTGGGCGCTGGCACTGCCTGGCGTGATCCAGATGCTGTCGGGGGAGCGTGTCATGCATGGCTGGGTGCGAGGCGGTGCCGAAGTTTACGGCGACGATGCCCTGAGGCGGCGTTTGCTCGATGCGGCACTCGCCTATGTGCAATCGCTGCCCAGCAAATAACGAACGAAGGCAGAGCAAAACGAGGAACCCACGATGCCGAAGGCCAATCCACGTCATCCGAAATTTCCGATTCCCGGCGGGCCGGAACTGCGCGCCAAGGGCTGGCGGCAGGAGGCGCTGCTGCGGCTGCTCGAAAACGTGCTCTCCGTCGGCGAGGACCCCGACAATCTGATCGTCTACGCCGCGCTCGGCAAGGCGGCCCGCAACTGGGCGGCGCATAGGGGCATCGTCAAAGCGCTGACCGAGATGGACGAGGACCAGACGCTGCTCATCCAGTCCGGCAAGCCGATCGGCCTCGTTCGAACGCATGCCAAGGCGCCGCTGGTCATCATGGCGAACTGCAATATCGTCGGGCAATGGGCAAAGGCCGAAGTATTCTACGAGCTGCAGCGCAAGGGGTTGATCTGCTGGGGCGGGCTGACGGCCGGCGCCTGGCAATATATCGGCAGCCAGGGCGTCATCCAGGGCACCTACGAGATCTTCATGCGCATTGCCGAGCGGCGCTTCGGCGGCGATCTCCTCGGCCGGTTCGTGCTGACGGCCGGCCTCGGCGGCATGGGCGGGGCGCAACCTCTCGCCGGCCGCATGGCAGGGGCTGCAATCCTCTGTATCGACATCGATCCGGAGCGCGCCCGCAAGCGCCAGCAGATCGGCTATCTCCAGGAAATCGCTCCCGATCTCGATACCGCCCTTCAGATGATCGATGCAGCGGTGAAGGACAAGCGGGCGCTGTCCGTCGGCCTCGTCGGTAATGCGGCGGAGGTCTATCCCGAGATCGCCCGCCGCGGCATCGTGCCCGACATCGTCACCGACCAGACCTCGGCGCATGACCTCGTCTACGGTTACGTGCCGAAGGGCATGAGCCTCGATCAGGTCAAGGGCCTGCGCGACGATGGCCAGGGGCAGTTGATGGCGGCAAGCCGGGCCTCGATCGTCGAGCATGTGACGGCGATGCTGGAATTCCAGAAGCGTGGCTCGGAAGTCTTCGACAACGGCAATCTAATCCGCACGCAGGCCCGCGAGGGCGGTGTCGCCAATGCCTTCGACATTCCGATCTTCACCGAAGCCTATCTCAGGCCGCTCTTTGCCCGGGCGATCGGCCCGTTCCGCTGGATGGCTCTGTCAGGCGAGGAGAGCGATATCGCCCGGATCGACGATCTGCTGCTCGAGATGTTTCCCGATAACAAGATCATCACAAACTGGATCCGGCTGGCGCGCGAGCATGTGCCCTTCGAGGGGCTGCCGGCCCGCATCGCCTGGCTCGGCCACGGCGAACGCACCGCACTCGCAAGGCGCGTCAACGCGCTGGTTGCGAGCGGCGAACTCAAAGGCCCGGTCGCCTTCTCCCGCGACCATCTCGACGCCGGCGCCATGGCGCATCCGAATATCATGACCGAGGGGATGAAGGACGGCTCCGACGCAATCGCCGACTGGCCGCTGATCGATGCGATGATGCTCTGCTCGTCGATGGCCGATCTGGTCGTCATCCATTCCGGCGGCGGCGGCTATGCCGGCTACATGACGAGCTGCGGCGTCACCGTGGTCGCCGACGGCACGGATGCCGCCGACGAACGGCTCGACCATGCGCTGACCAACGATACGGCGCTTGGCGTCATGCGTTACGCCGATGCCGGTTACGAGGAGGCGCTGGATGAGGTGGCGAAGAAGGACGTGCCCTATATCCGGCTCGGTTGATGTGCGGGAGGCCGACGTCAGGCAATCAGATTGGAGACCTCGAGGAGGTTGCCGTCGGGGTCCCTGAAATAGACCGAGCGCAAACGCCCGGTCGCGCCGGTGCGCTCGACCGGACCCTCTTCGATGGCAACGCCTAAGGCCTCCAGATGGGCGATGACATCGGCAAGCTGAGTCTCGGCGATGAAGCAGAGGTCGCCGGAGCCGGGTGTGGGTTGCCTTGCCTTGGGATCGAATTCGTGGCCGGCATGGTGCAGATTAATCTTCTGCCCGCCGAATTTCAGTGCTTTACGGCCTTCAGCAAAGGTTTCGACCGACATGCCGAGGATGCGGGAATAGAAGTCGCAGCTGATCGCGATATCGGCGACGGTCAGCACGAGATGGTCAAGCCGGTCTATGCGGATCATGCTTTTCTCCTCGCGAGGTGCTGGGCAAGACAGGCGGAGACAAAGGCCAGCGCCAGCATGGCAAGCGTGAAGATAACGACGGCGGCCCAGCCTTCAACCGCGAAGAACCAGCCGCCCGCCGAACCCATGAGGCTGGAGCCGACATAATAGGCGAGCATATAGAGCGACGAGGCGTGCCCTTTGGTGCCATGTGCCAGCTTGCCGACAAGGCCGCTGGCGATCGAATGGCTCATAAAGAAGCCGGTCGTGAGCACGATGATACCGAGGATAATCGCCGGGAGCGAGGCAAAGAGCGTCAGCGCGCTGCCGGCGGCGGTGAGTGCCAGACCGAAGAGAAGCACGGAAAAGTGCCCGATCCGGTCTCCCAACAGGCCGCCGATCGAGGAGGCGCCGATGCCGAAGAGGTAGACGGTGAGGATCAGGCCGAGTTCGGTCTGGTTGAGGCCGTAGGGCGGCGCCACCAGGCGGAAGCCGGCATAATTGTAGATCGTCACAAAGGAGCCCATCGCCAGGAAGGCGATGGCGAAGATGAAGGGCAGCGTCGGATTGCGGAGATGGCCGAGCCAGGCCTTTGCATGAAAGCGTGGGTCGAAGCCCGGCCGGCGGACGAAATTGCGTGACGGTGGCAAGAGGGCGATGAAGCCGAGCGCGGCGGCAAGGCCGATGGTGCCAATGATGAAGAGCGCCGGACGCCAGGTGAGATATTCGGCGAAGATGCCGGTGAGCACACGGCCGGACATGCCGCCGAAGGCCGTGCCGCCGACATAGAGGCCCATGGTGGCGCCAAGGCCGCGCGGATCGATTTCCTCGGCGAGATAGGCCATGGCAACGGCCGGCACACCACCGAGAACAAGGCCCTGAAGCGCGCGGATGACGAGCAGCAGATGCCAGTTCGGGGCAAAGGCGGTGGCAATGGTCAGCAATGCCGCCCCGACCAGCGATATCGACATCAGGCTGCGGCGGCCGAGACCTTCCGAGACGGCGGCGGCGCAGACGATGGCGACCGCCAGGAAACCGGTGGAGAGCGAAAGGGACAGCGAGCTTTCGGCCGGGCTGACAGCGAATTCCTGCGAGAAGATCGGCAGCAGCGGCTGGACGCAATAGAGCAGCGAGAAGGTGGAGAAGCCGGAAAGGAAGAGTGCCAGGCTGGCGCGGCGATAGGCGCCGGCGCCACGGGTCAGGTAGTGCTTCTGCCCTGGGGTCGCAGCTGTCTCGGAGGTCTTCACTGCATGCACTGACGTCGGCATATCTTCATCCTTCCAGCCTCCGATCTAGTCAAAGCGCCTCCATTTGTCCAATATATGAGACCGTCGATTCCGATAGGTTTTGGAGATAGTGATGGAGCTGCGGCATCTCAGGTATTTTCTGGCGGTGGCGGAAGAAGGCAATTTCACGCGTGCCGCCGGCAAGCTCGGCATCGGGCAGCCGCCGCTCAGCCAGCAGATCCGCGACCTGGAGAGGGAAGTGGGTGCGGCGCTGTTTCACCGTGTGCCGCACGGCGCCGAATTGACGGCAGCGGGCGCGGCCTTCCTTGGCGAGGCAAAGGCGTCGCTGGTGGCAGCTGAGAAGGCGAAGCTTGCGGCGCAAAGCGCCAATCGCGGCGAGTCCGGCCGCCTGTCGCTCGGCTTCACCGCATCCTCCGCCTTCAACCCGGTGGTCAGCACGACGATCCGCCGGTTTCGCGCGCGCTGGCCGGAGGTGCAGCTGTCGCTGACGGAAATGAATACGCTAGCGCTGATGCAGAAGCTGGAACGCGGGGAGCTCGACGCCACCTTCATGCGCCCCGGCCTGGACGATCCCGCCGGCATCCGGCTGCGGCGGCTGCCGGACGAGCCGATGGTGATTGCCCTGCCCGCCAGCCATCCTCTGGCAAGACATCGTAGCCTGCCGCTTGCAATGCTGGCGGACGAACCCTTCATCCTCTTTCCCCGGCTCGTGGGCTTGAGCCTCTACGACGATGTCGTGCTCGCCTGCCGCAAGGCGGGATTCGAGCTGACCGTGGCGCAGGAGGCGCCGCAGATTTCCTCGGTCGTCAATCTGGTGGCGGCCGATCTCGGCGTCTCGATCGTGCCGGCCTCGATTTCGCAGATCAAGCTCGAAGGTGTGGCCTACCGGCCGATCGAGGGGCCGCCGGCCGTGGCGCGCCTGGCGCTGGCAATCCTGAAAACACATCGCTCGCCGGTCACCGAGAACCTGATGAGCCTGCTGAGCTAAAGCGCGTCGCGATCTTTCAGATTCGCTCTTCGCGCTTTAGGTCTTTGTTTTTACGCATGTCGTTGTCGCAAAACTGCTGCACACTTTTGCGCGACATGCTCTAGCCCGCCGGATCCCAGTAGGGCGGATCGCCGAAACTCTTCTTCAGGTGATCGGCGATGGCGCGGAGCTTGGCGGAGGGATTTCGGCCCTCGGGATGGGCCATATAGATGAATTCGACCTCCGGCCTATGGCCGACATCGATTTCGGCAAGCCGGCCCTCGCGGATGGCCGGGCCGGCGATGAAGGCGGGCAGCAGCGCAATGCCGAGGCCGGCAATCGCGGCGTCGCGGAGCATGTCACCATTGTTGATGCCGAGCGCCAGTTTCGCACGGACGACGATCGCACCCTCCGGCGTCTGGAAGCGCCAGTCGGCAACGCCGCGATTGGTGTAGAAGATGCCGCGATGGCCGTTGAGATCAGCCAGCGACGACGGAATTCCCTGGCGGGCGAGATAATCCGGCGAGGCACAGAGAAGACGGCGGCTTCGCGTGAGCTTCCAGGCGACCAGCCGGCTATCAGCGATCGGACCATTGCGGATGATGGCGTCATAGCCGTCCGAAGCGGCATCGACCCGCCGGTCATCAATATCGAGGGTCAATTCGATCTCGGGATGCTCGGCGAGAAAGGGATAGAGCGCCGGGCCGAGATGCATGCGGCCGAAGGTGACGGGGGCGGCGATGCGGATCGGGCCTGACAGCGTTCCGCGCCGCTCCGCCATATCGGCCGCGGCCTCCTCGATCTCGCGCACGATGCGCGCAGCCCGCTCCAGGAAGACCGTGCCGTCCTCGGTCAAAGTAAGCTTGCGGGTCGTTCGGTGCAGCAGGATGCCGCCGAGCGACTTCTCCAGCTCGGCCAACCTTTCGCTGACGACGGATTTGGACAGCCGAAGACGCCGGGCCGCCTCGCTGACCGAGCCTGCCTCGACCACGGCGACAAAAGCCGCAATGCCTTCTATCCTGATCATCGTTCGGTCTTTCCGAATTCGAATTCCCCGATCTGGAGACTAATCCGAACGAAAGGAAAATGCCATCTTCCATTCAACGGAAGGGACGGCAAGGGCCGCCTCACCTCAACACAGGAGATGGAACCATGAACCGCTTGAACAACAAGGTCGCGATCGTCACCGGCGCAAGCTCCGGCATTGGCCGCGCCACGGCAAAACTCTTCGCCGCCGAAGGCGCCAGGGTCGTCGTCGGCGCCCGCCGTCAAGGCGAACTTGACAGCCTCGTTGCGGAGATCAAGGCAGAGGGCGGCGATGCCATCGCCATTGCCGGCGACGTGCGCTCGGAAGATTATCACAAGGCGCTGGTCGCCGCCGCCGTGACGAATTACGGCAAGCTCGACATCGCCTTCAACAATGCCGGCACGCTCGGCGAAGCCGGTCCGAGCACCGCCGTTTCCGAATCGGGCTTCAGCGATGCGCTGGCGATCAATCTGACGGCCTCCTTCCTCGCCGCCAAGCACCAGATCGGGGCGATGGTGGAAAATGGCGGCGGCTCGGTGATCTTCACCTCGACCTTCGTCGGCTACAGCTTCGCCTTCCCGGGGGTTGCCGCCTATGCCGCCAGCAAATCCGGCCTGATCGGCCTGACACAGGCGCTTGCCGCCGAATTCGGCCAGCAGGGCGTGCGCGTCAATGCCATCCTGCCGGGTGCGGTCGATACCGACATGTATCGGGACATGAACGATACGCCTGAGAAGCAGGCCTTCGTCACCAATCTGCATGCGCTGAAGCGTGTCGCAACACCCGAAGAACTTGCCCGCTCGGTCCTCTACCTCGCCTCCGACGATGCAAGCTTCGTCACCGGTACGGCGTCGCTGGTCGACGGCGGCGCTTCGATCACCCGCACCTGAGGCGGCGCGGCGCGGTTATCCGCTGCGGGTTGATGATCCTTCAACGCGCCGGCTTATCGCGCCGCCTTTTTCAGAGCATTCTCGCATTGAACAAGAACGGGCCGCGCGCCAACATTCGGTCAAAGGAACTTCATCATGTCACGCCTGCAGAACAAGACAGCGCTCATCACCGGCGGCACCAGCGGCATCGGCCTCGAGACCGCCCGCCAGTTCATCGCTGAGGGCGCCCGCGTCGTCGTTACCGGCAGCAGCGCGGCAAGCGTCGAGGCGGCCCGCGCCGAATTCGGCGGCAAAGCCACCGTCATCCAGGCCGATGCCGGCAATGCGGTCGGCCAGAAAGCCGTCGCCGATAGCGTGAGAGAGGCTTTCGGCACGCTCGACATCCTCTTCGTCAACGCCGGGGTCGCCGAATTCGGGCCGCTGGAACAGTGGAGCGAAGCCGCCTTCGACAAGTCGGTTGATATCAACGTCAAGGGCCCGTTCTTCCTGATTCAGGCGCTGCTGCCGATTTTTTCGAAGCAGGCCGCGATCGTGCTCAACACCTCGATCAACGCCCATATCGGCATGCCGAATTCCAGCGTCTATTCGCTGACGAAGGGCGCGCTGTTGACGCTTGCCAAGACATTGTCGGGCGAGCTCATCGGCCGCGGCATCCGCGTCAACGCCGTGAGCCCCGGTCCGATCTCCACGCCGCTCTACAGCAAGCTCGGCGCTTCACAAGCCCAATCCGAAGCGATGACTGCGCAGATCCAGGCCCAGATTCCCGTCGGCCGTTTCGGAACCCCCGGCGAAGTCGCCAAGACCATCGTTTTCCTCGCCTCCGATGAGGCGGCCTATATCGTCGGCAGCGAACTCATCATCGACGGCGGGATGAGCAACCTCTGACCCACGAGTGCGGCGGAGACTGGCTGCCGCCGCAGCTTGCCCGCCTCGGCATGGCGATTGCGATCGTCATGCGGCGGCTTCCGGAGCAGCTCCAATGCCTATCGGCGGCGCGATTGCATGTTCTCCGCCAAAGGCTTAGGGTCGAGGGCGGTCAGAAAAGGCAACGGGTAGAAGGCCATGGCTCTCAGCGGCAAACGCATCCTCCTCATCATCTCCGGCGGCATCGCGGCCTATAAGAGCCTGGATCTGATCCGCCGGCTGCGCGAGCGCGGCGCGAGCGTGCGCCCTGTGATGACCAAAGGCGCCCAGGAATTCGTCACGCCGCTTGCCGTCGGTGCATTGGCGGCGGACCATGTGTACCTCGATCTGTTTTCGCGACAGGACGAACAGGATATCGGTCATATCCGGCTGGCGCGCGACTGCGACCTCGTGCTGATCGCCCCTGCCACCGCCGATCTGATGGCGAAGATGGCGAATGGGCTTGCCGACGATCTCGCCTCGACGGTGCTTCTGGCGACCAATGGGCCGGTGCTTGCCGCACCGGCGATGAACCCCGCCATGTGGGCGCATCCGGCAACGCGGCGGAATGCCGCGATGCTCAGAGCCGACGGCATCCGCTTCGTCGGGCCGATGGCCGGCGAGATGGCGGAAAGCCGGGAGGCAGGGCTCGGCCGGATGGCGGAACCGCTGGAGATCGTCGCTGCTGCCGAAACCATGCTCGACGACGGAGAAAAGCCGCTCAAGGGACGCAAGGCAATCGTCACGTCAGGACCGACGCATGAGCCGATCGATCCGGTGCGCTATATCGCCAACCGCTCCTCCGGCCGGCAGGGGCATGCGATCGCAGCAGCCCTTGCAAAGCTCGGAGCGGAGGTGACGCTCGTATCGGGGCCGGTGGCAATCGCCGACCCCGTCGGCGTGACAGTCGTGCATGTCGAGCGGGCTGAAGAAATGCGTGATGCCGTGCTTGCGGCGCTGCCGGCCGACATCGCCGTGATGGTCGCAGCGGTGGCGGACTGGCGCGTCGCCTCGGCGGCCGACCAGAAGCTGAAGAAACATCCGGGCGAATCCATCCCGACGCTGGCGCTGACCGAGAACCCGGACATCCTGAAAACCGTCGGCCATCATACGATGCGGCCGAAGCTGGTGATCGGCTTTGCCGCCGAGACCCAGGACGTCGAAAGCAATGCAAAGGCAAAACTCGAAAGGAAA
The DNA here is from genome assembly GCF_002008365.1 of Rhizobium leguminosarum bv. viciae USDA 2370. Classification (GTDB taxonomy): domain Bacteria; phylum Pseudomonadota; class Alphaproteobacteria; order Rhizobiales; family Rhizobiaceae; genus Rhizobium; species Rhizobium leguminosarum. The sequence continues at coordinate 292,059 of NZ_MRDL01000054.1, read as the reverse complement.
GGCGCCGACATGATCGTCGCCAATGACGTTTCTCCTGCGACTGGCATCATGGGCGGCAGCCACAACCGCGTCAAACTCGTTCGCCGCGACGGCGTCGAGCAATGGCCTGACCTGGCGAAGGAAGAGGTTGCCGAACGGCTCGCGGCGCTGATCGCCAGGCAGTTCAGCTAATCGCCAGCGGCTCAGCTATCGTCGAGCGGCTCAGGCAGGAATAGCCACGCGCGGCGGCTTGGAGGCACTCCGCTTCTCCGGCCGGAAGTCGGCGACGTCGATGCCGTCTTTACCGACGGTGACGGCGCTGCCATCCGGAATTTCCGCCCAGGCATCGCCATCGTCGTTCAGCGGCTCGGACACGAGGCAATAGCCCGCACCCACAGGCGAGGCATAGAGCGTCGGCGCCTTGCGGTCGGTCGCATAGCGAACAGCATAGAGCATGTTGCCATCGGAGAAGGCAGCGGTAAAGCGCAGCAGGATCGAGCCGATGACGCTGTCGGCCAGGTCCTCGACGACACCGATCATGTGAGCCATCGCAGCGATCGGCGCCTCGCGCAGACCGAATTGCAGCGCCAGCAGGAACATCAGTTCGGAATCGGTCGTGCCGCCGCGGGCATTGAACAGCTCGTCGTCGAGCATCGCCTCCATCGGCCGGCGCAGACGCTCGAAACCGGTGATCTGGCCGTTGTGCATGAAAGACCAGGTGCCATGGGTGAAGGGGTGGCAGTTGTCGCGGCGCGTGCCGCCGCCTGTGGCAGCGCGGACATGGGCGAGGAAGAGCGGCGAACGGATCTGCCGTGCCAGGCTCTTCAGATTGCAATCCGACCAGGCCGGCAGGATATCGCGGTAGCGGCCGGGCTCGGGCCTGTCGCCATACCAGGCGATACCGAAGCCATCACCATTCGTCGCCGTCTTGGCGCGGGTGGCGCAATGGGACTGCTCGATCAGCGAGTGCGCAGGCGAGGATACCAGTTCCTCAAGATAGAGAGGGTCTCCGCGATAGGCTGCCCAGCGACACATGGCTTTCTTGCTCCGGAACCCGCCGCCGCATCGGCGGGAATGCTCTAAATTGTCTGATGTCACGGCTAATAACAGCTTAACGCGTTGCCGGTTTGCAAGGGCAACATGACGGTTTCGTGACGTCTGGCACCTTCACATTCGGCGAAAAGCCGTGTTCTTTTGTGAACACCCGCGCTTCTCTCAAAGCAGCGCAGGCGTGCATTTCTGCTTGCATCTCAGAAGAATCAGCCTAACTTTAAGCCATCAGCAACAGAACGAAAGGAAGGTGATCCAATGTCTAATGAGATTTCGGACCTCGTAACGGGCATGGAAGAGGTGACGAAGGCGAGGCAGCCCTCGCTCTAATCCCCGCCTTCCTAGGGCTGCATAGACAGTCCAGGCCAGTTTGAGGCCAAACTCATGGAAAGGGTCGCCGAGGCGGCCCTTTTTTATTGTCTTGATGTCTTTATCGTCTTGATGTCAGGCGTTGACGAAAGATCGAAATCTCACTACTCATAAAGTCATCAGATGACTTTATGAGTAGTGAGATGCGAGCGCTCAGCAAGACCAATCTCGCGGATGAGGCGATCGAGGCGATCCGCGGCGACATTCTCGGCAAACGCTGGGCGGTCGGCGAGAAATTGCCGAATGAAGCCTCGCTGTCGGCCATGCTTTCCGTCAGCCGCGGCACCGTGCGCGAGGCGGTGCGCGTTCTCGTCTCCCAGGGTTATCTCGAAACAAGACAGGGTTCGGGAACCTATGTCCGCTCGACGACCGATGCCGGCCGGCCGTTGACGATGGCCCGGCGCGCCAGCCTGCGTGACCAGTTCGAGGCGCGCTTGGCGCTCGACGTCGAGGCAGCCCGGCTGACGGCGATCCGCAAGACGCCGAAGACGGTTGCCGGGCTTCGCAGGCTGCTTGCCGAACGTGGCAATTACGACGGCGGCGATCAGGCCGCCTTCATCGAACGCGACCTCGCCTTCCACAAGGCTGTCATCGCCGCTTCCGGCAACCGGGCGATGATCGAGATCTACGATTTCTTTTCGGCCTCGATCGCCGATACCATTGCGGCGACGCTCGGCAAGGACATTCCCGAGCCGGATATGCAGGCGCATGCCGATATCGTCGACGCCATCGAAACCGGCGATCCCGACGAGGCGGATGCGGCGGTGCGCCGCTTCATGGCGCCCGTTCTTGCCGCCCTCGACAGGATGATCCTGTCATGAACGCGCCGTCCAGCCATGCCGCCAGCGCGCTCGACCCCGCCGACGAATTGCTGATCGACGCCGAGGCCGGCAGCCTTCCGCCGCCGCAGGCAACGCCGGTGCGGGGAGCTGCCGGGCGTTTCCTGCTCGGCGCGAGCCTGGTGCTGATCGCCTTCAACCTGCGCCCGGTCTTCTCGAGCGCCTCGGCGCTGCTGCCGGAGATCCGCTCGGAGCTCGGTCTCAGCGCGCTGGGCGCCAGCCTACTGACGACGCTACCGGTCGTCTGCCTTGGTGCCTTCTCGCCGCTTGCGCCTCGTCTTGCCCAGCGCCTCGGGACGGAGCGCACGCTGCTCGGCGTTCTGCTGCTTCTCGCACTCGGCACGGGTTTGCGCGGACTTTCCTCCGTGCCACTGCTCTTCATCGGCACCGCCCTTGCGGGCGCCTGTATTGCTGTCGGCAACGTGCTGCTGCCGGGGCTGGTGAAGCGCGATTTCGCCGGGCGCGCCGCACTGATGACCGGCTTCTACACGATGGCGCTTTGCGCCGGTGCGGCAAGTGCCGCCGGGCTGACACTGCCGATCGAGCATGGATTGGGCGGCTCTCTCGAGGGTGCCCTCGCTGTCTGGGCGCTGCCCGCCCTGATCGTCAGCCTGCTCTGGCTGCCCGAAGTTCTTCGCAGCGGCCGGCAGGCAAGACGAAATGGCTTCCACGTCAAAGGCCTCTGGCGCGACCGGCTCGCCTGGCAAGTCACGCTGTTCATGGGGCTGCAATCGGCACTTGCCTATTGCGTCTTCGGCTGGCTGGTTCCGATCTTACGCGAACGCGGGCTCGACGGCGTCACATCAGGGGCGATCGTTTCCCTGTCGGTGATGGTACAGGCGGCATCCTGCCTGATCGTTCCGCATATCGCCGTGCGCGGCCGCGACCAGCGGCTGATCAATGCGAGCCTCTGCGGCGTCGCCGTCATCGCCCTGCTCGGCCTGCTCTTCGCGCCACTTTCGACGGTCTGGCTATGGGCGGTGCTGCAGGGCATCGGCCAGGGTGGGCTGATCGCGGCGGCCATGACGACGATCGTGCTGCGCTCACGCGATCCCGATGTCGCCGCCCATCTTTCCGGCATGGCGCAATGCGTCGGTTACCTGCTTGCCGCCATCGGCCCGCTCATCGTCGGCCTCATCCGCGGCTGGACCGGCAGCTTTTCCTGGTGCGCTGCCCTCTTCGTCGCGCTCGGGCTGGGCGCGGCGATCAACGGCTGGAAGGCCGGCCGTGCGATCGAGATCAATGTTCACGCGGTCGAGAAGGTCGGCTGAAGCTCGCTCACTGGCCCATCACCATCTCTTGATGCCCGTCGTCGGCCGCGGATGCTACGCTATCTCAGCCTCTCATTCCCCACGCCGGAGGAGACATCTTGCGCATACGAACCCTGTTTCTGTTCACCGCGCTCGCAGCAATGCTGGCCCCCGCCCTTTCCCATGCGCAGGAAAGCGATCCACCGAGGGCGAATGTCCAGAGCGGCGCACGCGATGGCGTGCTGAAGCTGCTGCCGGCCGATTCCGTCACCGAGCACGCGCTGACGATCGGCGGCCGGAAGATTGCCTATACTGCCACCGCCGGCACGCTGGATCTCTTCGGCCAGGACGGCGTACAGACCGGCGCGGTCTTCTACACCGCCTATGTCGCAAGGGATGGCGGGCCGAACCGGCCTCTGACCTTTGCCTTCAACGGCGGGCCGGGTGCTGCTTCCGCCTTCCTGCATCTCGGGCTGGTCGGGCCGAAGGTACTCGATTTCGGGCCGGACGGACGCGACGGCGCCAATGCGAAACTCGTCGACAATCCGCAAAGCTGGCTCGATTTCACCGATCTCGTGCTGATCGACCCGATCGGCACCGGCTGGAGCCGGACGGCAAAGGCCGACGACGCCTCCAATTATTATAACGTCAGTGCCGATGCCCAGAGCATCGCCAAGGCAATTGCGCTCTATGTCGCGCACAACAACCGTTCCAACTCGCCGAAATATCTTCTCGGCGAGAGTTATGGCGGCTTCCGTGCGGCCAAGGTCGCCTCGGTGCTGCAGGAAAGCCAGGGCATCATCGTCGCCGGCGCGGTGATGCTTTCCCCCCTGCTCGAGGGCCAGCTGATGTTCAATGCCGATCAATTTGCGCTCGGCGCGGCGCTGGAGCTGCCGTCACTGGCGGCGGCCGAACTCGACCGGCACGAGGCCTTTGACGAAGAGAAGCAGAAGGAGGCCGAGACCTTCGCGCTCGGCGACTATCTGACGACGCTGGCCGGACCACCGCCGACGGGTGCCGATGCCGCCGCCTTCTATGGCAGGATCGCTCGCCTGACGGGCATCCCAGAGGATATCGTCACCCGCAACCGCGGCTTCCTCGGCAGTTCCTTCGTCAAACATTCAGATGGGGGCGGCGAGGTGATGAGCGCCTACGACGCCTCCTTTGCAGCACCCGATCCCTATCCGGAATCCGATTACGACCGCGGCGACGACGCCATCCTCGACGGCTTCACCCGCGCCTATGGCGGCGCCTTTGCCGATTACGCCCGCAACGAGCTCGGCTTCAAGACGGAGATGACCTATTCGCTGCTCGACGGCGATATCAGCCGGCGCTGGGAATGGGGCGGCGGGCGCGGCGGCGGATCGCGCTTCCAGGCCAGCGCTACCGACGACATCCGGCAACTGCTCGCCTCGAACTCAGCATTCCACCTGCTGATCGCGCATGGCTACAGCGATCTGGTGACGCCTTACAGCGTCAGCCGCTACGTCGTCGACCATCTGCCGCCCTCGCTCGCCGACGGCCGCGTCGGGCTAAAGCTTTATCGCGGCGGGCATATGTTCTATACGAAAGCCGATCAGCGGGCCGCCTTCACGGCGGATGCGAAGGCCTTCTACGCCGCCCACCCGGCCGCCCAGCCCGCTGAGTAAAGCGTAGCGCGATCAGATTCGCCTGCCATGCTTTGGTTCTTTGTTTTCCGCATGTCATGATCGCAAAACCGCTCTACACTTTTGCGCGACATGCTTTTGGGGGCTTGCCGATGCATATCACCGGAGGATGCCATTGCGGCGCGATCCGCTATCAGGCGGAGATCGATGCGGAGCGGATCTCGATCTGCCATTGCACCGATTGCCAGCGGTTGACGGGCTCCGCCTATCGCATCACCGCACCGGCGCGGCCGGGAAGTTTCACACTCCTATCAGGCGAGCCGAGAGGCTACGCAAAATATGGCGACAGCGGCGGTCTCAGCCGGCAATTCTTCTGCCCGAATTGCGGATCGCCGCTCTACCGCACGGACGGCGAAGGCGGCGCGATCGGCGTCCGCGTCGGCAGCATCGACCAGCGGCGGGAGCTGACGCCCAGGAAACAGATATGGTGCCGGTCGGCTTTGCCCGGGGTGGAGAATATCGAGCCGCTGCCACGTTTCGAGGGTGAGGACTAGCGAGACAGCTACGCTTAGACCGGAAACCGGGAGCGCTCGTCTATTCCGGCAGATGCATATCAGGCCAACTGTCGGTGACGCCGGCCTGTACCGGACGCTCCAGATAGCTGGAAAGCGCGATATAGCTGCGGGTGCCGGTGACGCCGGGAACGGCATGAATCTGCGAGAGAAAAGCCTCCAAGGCCTGCGGGCTTTCGGTACGGACCTTGAAGAGAACGCTGGCGTCGCCAGCGACCGAATGCATCTCCTCGACTTCGGGAAACTGCAGAACCTGCATCAACCGCTCGCTCTTGCCCCAGCCGGCCGCTTCCACATGCACGAAAGCAAGCAGCGGCTTGCCGAGCGCTGCGCCGTCGAGCGCAGCATGCACGCCCTTGATGGTGCCGGATTGTCTCAGGCGGCGCACACGCTCATGCACGGCCGGCGCCGACAGGCCGACCGTTTCGCCAAGCCTGGCATAGCTCTGGCTGCTGTCGGCGGCGAGCGCGGCTAATATTTTTCGGTCGAAAGCATCGATGACCGGCTGCTGCGGACGCCTCTGCCGAAGATCCTCTGTATTTTTCGTCATTCCGCAAAAGCCCCTTTCTGCCGAAGGATAATCGCCGATACTGCCATTATTCAACAGAATATTCGGAAGAGGAGAAATTTCATGGAGATGATCACGCGCAATCCGGCAAGTGGGGTCTATCCGGCCAGCCCTGATTACATCCATGCGCTGGAGGTCAGGCATCCGTCCCGGCTGCTCTTCGTCAGCGGTACGATGGGTCTCGATCAAGAGGGAATGGCGGCGGCCGATCTGGAAAGACAGCTGGAGCTCATCTGGTCCAATCTGCGCGCCATCCTCACTTCCGCTGATATGACCGTGGACAATATCGTGCGGCTGACGAGCTATCTCAGCGACGGCGCCTTTATGGAGGCGAACCAGAATGCCCGCCTTCGGGCCCTTGGCGGCCGCGCCGTGCCGACCACGGCGATCATCGTCGAAACGCTGCGTGACGACTGGCTGGTCGAGATCGAGATCATCGCTGCCGGCTAAGGCACATTGGCCGTCGCACCCCAGGGGTGCGACGGCGGCGGCGATCAGGCCGCCTGTTTCAACAGGCCGAGCGCTTCGGCCAGATCGACCTCGCCGCGGAAACCGCCGCTGCTTTTCGCTTCCTGCCGATGCTCGATCGCATGGGCAAAACGCACGGCCGGCTCCCGCTGCATGCGCTCATAGAGGCGATGCAGGCCGGGAAACTGCCGGCGGTCGACGACCTTATGGAAATCGTTCCAGCGGGCGATCCCGACGAAATAGGCATCCGCCAGGCTCGGCCCATTGCCGAGAAGCCATTCGCGGCCATCGAGCAGACGCTCCAGCGTCTGATGCGCCTTTTCGACCGCGGCAATGCCATAGGCTGTGAGGGCCTGCTTCTGCTGCGGCTCCAGAGGGTGTTCGAACGCATACCAGAGCGGGCCGAAGGCCTTGAAGAAACTGGTGTTGAGAAAGGCGAGCATCTGGTTCAGCCGATCGAAATCCTCCGACCCCTGCGCAAAACCCAGACCGCCGCCGATCGCGCGAGCGCCGATATGATGGAGGATCGCCATGCTTTCGCTGATCGTCCTGCCATCCTCGAGCAGCAGCGACGGCGTTTCGCCGACTTTGTTGATCCTGATGTAGTCTTCGCTGGAAACCATTTCCGGCATCTCGACTCGGCAGAGCCGATAAGGCAGGCCGGACCATTCCAGCGCGACGATCGAGCCGAAGGAGCAGCCCTCCGGCACGCCGTAAAACAATATGGGTGACATCAATCGTTCCTTTCAGAATTGACCCCGTTTGGACACGATGAATGTGAAGATGTGGACGATCCTGCGGTAGAGGCTATAAATGCGTCGCAATGTCCACATATCTGGAAGATAGCAATGACGCTCTTCAACCTCAACGACCTCCATCTTTTCGTGCAGGCCGTCGACAGCGGCAGTTTTACCGCCGCCGCCAGGCATCTCGGCATTCCGAAATCGACTGTGAGCAAACGCGTTGCGGAGCTGGAGGCACGGCTTGGCGTCAGGCTGATCCAGCGCACGTCGCGAAGCTTCGCGCTGACCGAGCTCGGCCGGGAATTCTTTCAGCACGCCCAGGCCTCGATCATCGAGGCGGAGATGGCCGAAGGCATCGTGCGGCGGCATCTGGCTGAACCCGCAGGCAGCGTTCGCCTCACCGCCTCGGTGCCGACGGCACAGTTTACCTTGACGGAGCATCTGCCGGCGCTGGCAGCGCGATATCCGAAGCTCAGGCTCTCCGTGCACGTGACGGACCGCTTCGTCGATATCGTGCAGGAAGGTTTCGACATCGCGCTGCGCAGCCATCGCGGGCCGCTGCCGGATTCCGCACTGGTACAGCGGAAGCTCGCCAGCCACCCTTTCTTCATCCTCGCCTCGCCGGATTATATCAGCACCCATGGGCAGCCGCGCCTGCCGGAGGAACTGGCGCAGCATGCGACGATCATGACCAGCCTGACGGAAAACCAATGGCGGTTCCACTCCGATGGCGGCGATGAGGCTCTCGTCACGCTGCATTCCGTCATGGCGGCGGATGAACCCTATGTCTTGATGGAAATGGCCGTGTCGGGGCTTGGCATTACCTGCCTGCCGACATCCGTCTGCCGCAAGGCGCTGGCAGACGGGCGGCTGGTGCGGGTGCTTCCGGAATGGACGGCGGGCAGCATCGAGACGACGATCCTGATGCCGCATCGGCGTGGCCAACTGCCGGCAGTGCGCGCCGTCGTCGATTTCCTGGCCGAACGGCTGGCGGCCCCGCATAACTCCTTAAGTCGGAATTGATTTAAGGAATTATGCGGTAGTTCAAAGTGCTACAGCGTCCTTTGCGCGTCTGAAAAGACGCGCGGCGCTGTAGAGATCACGCCGCCTTTGCGGCGTGATATTCCTTGATGGCGACCATCTTGATCGTCGGATGGCGCTCGGACTCGTAACGCAGCGAGAAACCGTCCTGGGCGAGGAAGACCGGGTCGCCGTCGAGGTCGCGGGCGATATCGCCGCGCTTGACGGTGAGGAATTTCTCGAGATCGGCCGGCTGCTCGGCCGAGATCCAGCGGCAGACGGAGAAACGCGACATTTCGAAGGAGACCGGCAAGCCGTATTCGGCCATCAGCCGCTCCTTCAAGACGTCGAGCTGCAGGGCGCCGACGACGCCGACGATCGCCGGCGAGCCGTCTTCCGGCGAGAACAGCTGGACGACGCCTTCTTCGGCCATCTGCTGCAGGGCTTCCTTCAGCTTCTTCGCCTTCATCGCGTCTTCCAGGCGCACGCGGCGCAGGATCTCCGGCGAGAAGTTCGGCACGCCCTGGAAGACCAGCGATTCACCTTCGGTCAGCGTATCGCCGATCCGGAGGGTCCCGTGGTTGGGAATGCCGACGACGTCGCCGGCATAGGCGGTGTCGGCGAGCTGGCGCTGCGAGGCGAAGAAGAATTGCGGCGCGGTCAGGCCCAGCTGCTTGCCGGTGCGGGCGAGCCTTGCCTTCATACCGCGCTCGAGCTTGCCGGAGCAGATGCGGGCAAAGGCGATGCGGTCGCGGTGGTTGGGGTCCATGTTGGCCTGGATCTTGAAGACGAAGGCCGTCATCTTGTCGTCGGTCGCATGCACGGTCCTGGTATCGGCGACCTGGTCACGCGGCGGCGGCGCGAAATCGCCGAGCGCGTTGATGAGATCGCGAACGCCGTAATTGCGCAGCGCCGAGCCGAAAAAGACAGGCGTCATATGGCCTTCCAGGAAGGATTCGCGGTCGAAGGGACGGCAGGCCTCGATCGCCAGTTCGGTCTCCTCGACAAAAGCCTTACGCTCGTTTTCGGGCAGCCTACCGGCGACGCTTTGCGGACCGTTGACCGGCGTTCCCTCGATTTCGGTATCCGAACCGCGCACCGTGTTGGCGGCGATATTGTAGGAGCCGCAAAAGGTCTTGGAGCGGCCGATCGGCCAGGTGATCGGCGCGGTATCCAGCGCCAGCTTCTCTTCCACTTCATCGAGGATCTCGAAGGGATCGCGGCTTTCGCGGTCCATCTTGTTGATAAAGGTGATGATCGGAATATCGCGCATGCGGCAGACTTCGAAGAGCTTCAGCGTGCGCGGCTCGATGCCCTTGGCGGCATCGATGACCATGACCGCGGCATCGACGGCCGTCAGCGTGCGATAGGTGTCGTCGGCGAAATCCTCGTGACCCGGCGTGTCGAGGATATTGAAGACATTATCGTTATATTCGAAGGTCATCACCGAGGTGACGACGGAGATGCCGCGTTCGCGCTCGATCTTCATCCAGTCGGAGCGCGTCTGCATGCGATCCTTCTTTGCCTTGACTTCGCCGGCAAGCTGAATGGCGCCGCCGAACAGCAGCAGCTTTTCGGTGAGCGTCGTCTTACCCGCGTCCGGGTGGGCGATAATAGCGAATGTGCGGCGGCGGGAGACCGCCTCGGCGAGACTTTCGGCCATACTTGTGAATCCTGTGGAATTGCCGCGTATCTAGCGACTAAAGGCCGACTTTGCAATTGACCTCGGCGTCGCGCGCGCAAAGTAATGGCCCATGAACATTCATCACGACGTCAGCCCCAGGCTGAAACTCATCCGCCTGCCGAATGGCGAAGGCCTCGATCTGCCCGCCTATGAAAGCAAGGGGGCGGCCGGCATGGACCTGCGCGCTGCCGTTGACGAGGCAGCACCGCTGACGCTTCTGCCCGGCAAACGGGCGCTGGTGCCGACCGGCTTCATCTTCGAGATCCCCGAGCATTTCGAGGGACAGGTGCGGCCGCGTTCCGGCCTTGCCTTCAAAAACGGCATCACCTGCCTGAATTCGCCTGGTACCGTCGACAGCGACTATCGCGGCGAAGTGAAGGTGCTGCTCGTCAATCTCGGCGAGGAAGCCTTCGTCATTTCGCGCGGCATGCGCATCGCCCAGATGGTGATCGCGCCGGTGACCCAGGCACGGGTGGTGGAGATCACCGAGGCAAGCGAAACGGTGCGCGGCGCAGGCGGTTTCGGCTCCACCGGCGTCTGATGGCACAGCGCCTCGACAGCGCGGGCCTGACCTTCCGGCAGGATTATTTCGGCGACCCCGCCGGCTGGGCGGCGCTGGTCTGCCTGCTCAGGGATATTTTCGGCATCGATATCGGACCGCTGCAACAGCTCGGCGGCCCCGACCCCACCAGCATGCCCTTCGGCTGGTTCGACGCCGAAGGGGAACTTGCGGCGAATATCTCGGCCTTTGCGCTGCCCTTCGTCCTCAACGGCAGGAACGTCCATGCCGCCGGCCTGCAATCCGGCGCCGTGCGGCCGCCATGGCGCGGCCGCGGGCTCTATCGCGACGTCACGGTAAAAGCCCTCGACTGGTGCGAGCGACAGGGCTTTGAAGCCGTCATCCTCTATACCGACAAACCGTCGCTCTACGAACCCTACGGTTTCCGCGCGATAGCGCTGCACCGATACGAGGGACCGACGCCCGACCCTTCGTCTTCCGCCGCCCGCGCCCGGCCGCTTTTGCCGACAAACGCGGATGATCTTGCCCTGCTGCAATCGCTGCTGAAAAGACGACGCCCGGTTTCGACCTCGCTGGCGGTCACAGTCAATGCGGCGATGTTTCTGATCAACACCCGGCTCGATCCCGATATCCGCATCAGCTTCCTGGAAGACCGGCAGGCGGCGATCGCATGGAAGATGGATGAGGCAGGCCGCTTCAGCCTCCTCGACGTCGTGGCGGCTGACATACCGTCGCTTGCAGCGATCCTTGGCGGACTGGAGATCGCCCCCGCCTCTGTCGAAGTGCTTTTCCGTCCCGACAAGCTCGGCTGGGACGGTGTTCCGCAACCGTTGGAAAGCGGCACGAGGTTGATGCTGCGCGGGCTCGGCCATGCCACCCCGGATTTTCCGGCGATGTTGTCGCCGATGGCGGAATTCTAGAGCAGTTCCAGCAAAACTGCGCAGCGGTTTTGCGACCGGAATGCGCAAAAACAAAAAGGCGTTTCGCCGCCCCCTATTTCCGCCGGGAAAGCGGCGGCAGGCGGCGTTTGACGGGCGAGGCCTTGATCATCGCGGTGTTGGTCTCCGCCCTTTCGGCAACCCGGTCGAGGATGCCGTCGAGATCGGCCATCGAGCGGATGACCAGGCGGGCGATAAAACAATCATCACCCGTCACCTTGTCGCATTCGATGATTTCGGGAATTTCCTCGATGATGCGCTCGACGATGTGCAACTGCCCCGGCAGCGGACGCACGCGCACGATCGCCTGCAGGGGATAACCGACGGCGGCGGGATCGAGATCAATGGTGAAGGCCTTGATGACGCCACGCTCCTCCAACCGCCGCAGGCGCTCGGCCGCACTCGGCGAAGAGAGGCCGACCTGCTGGGCCAGTTCCTTCAGCGAGATCCGCGCATTCCCGGCCAGCGCCTCCAGAATGGCCTGATCAATTTCGTCGAGCGATTGCACATCATTAGCCACGACGAGATATTCTCCTCTTATGATTAGGCAACATCGATCATCTTCCTTCTTATCCTTATATAAAATCGCCTATCGCCGCAATATTCTTATGCCACCGAAATGGAGGCAATCATGGGCAGTGACATCAAAAGAGGCACGGTGGAAATGACGGCAGCGATGCTGATCTCGGGGACGATCGGTTGGTTCGTCGTCATGTCGGGCCAGCCTGTCAGCGGCGTGGTCTTCTGGCGCTGCCTGTTCGGCGCGCTCACTTTGCTTGTCATCTGCGGTGCTCTCGGGCTGCTGCGGCCAGGCATCATCACGCTGCGCGCCTTCGGCATCGCCATATCAGGCGGTATCGCCATCGTCTTGAACTGGCTGCTGCTGTTTGCCTCCTACTCGCATGCGACGATCTCGATCGCGACGACGGTTTACAACACCCAGCCTTTCATGCTGCTCGTGCTCGGCGCGCTTTTTCTCGGCGAGAAGATCACGGCCACCAAGCTGTTCTGGCTGACACTCGCCTTCGCCGGCATGATTGCCATCGTCGAGGCAAAACCGGGGACAGGCGGGGCGGCATCTGACGGTTACGGCCTCGGCATCCTGATGGCGCTCGGTGCCGCCTTCTTCTACGCGCTCGCCGCCCTTGCCGCGAAATGGCTGAAAGGCACGCCGCCGCATCTGATCGCGCTCATCCAGGTCGCAACCGGCATGCTGATGCTGGCGCCGATGACCGATTTTTCTCATCCGCCCGGCGATGTCGGATCCTGGGCGATCCTGGTGACCGTCGGCGTCGTCCATACCGGGCTGATGTATGTGCTGCTCTACGGTGCGATCCAGAGGCTGCCGACGCATCTCACGGGCGCTCTGTCCTTCATCTATCCGATCGCGGCGATCCTGGTCGACCGGCTGGCCTTCGGCCACGCGCTGCAGCCGATGCAGATCGCAGGCGCCGCGATCATTCTCCTTGCCGCCGCCGGCATGAATCTCGGCTGGACGCCGCGCTGGCTGCGGCCGCGGGCGGTGGAGAGCTGAACCGGGCGTTCGATCGGGATGGCCGAGACGCCCGGTTGCCGACATTACCTCTGCGGGCGCGTCGTTTCGAACAGGAACCAGGTGCGGCGCTCGCCCTCGTCGATCCAGTTCTCGATCAGGCTGGCGGTTGCGACATCATTGTGCTCGTCGCAAAGGCCATGCACTTCGCGCAGCAGCGAAACGAGTTGAGCGTTGTCCTCGCGCAGTTCCGACAACATGTCTTCGGGCGTGACGAAATCCGCGTCATTGTCCAAAAGGCGCTGCTGGCGAGCGATCTGGCCGATGGAGCGGAGCGTCGTGCCGCCGATCTTGCGGGCACGCTCGGCAATGTCGTCGGTCATCGCGAAGATCTGTTCCGCCTGTTCGTCGAGCAGCAGATGATAGTCGCGAAAATGCGGGCCGGACATGTGCCAATGGAAATTCTTGGTCTTCACATAAAGCGTAAAGACATCGGCGAGCAGTGCGGTCAGCGCCGCCGAAATATCGGTAATGGCGTTGGTCGGCAGGCTGGACGGCGTCTTGAGTGGCGAAAGCCTGCGGGTTTCGGCTGGCGTATCGGACATTTAATCTCTCCTTGGTGATGAAAATCTCTAGCGCCACCGGCCGGGACAACCGCGGCGGGCCGCGCTGATCGCGCATTTGCAGAGAGAGAAATAGCAAGGCCGGGTCGCTTTCCAAGTAGATCATGGTCTAGCAGACCTATTCCTTATGGTTATGGACCGATCAGCGCCAAAGCATTGATGAAGAAGCGGCGCTTGCCTATAGATGGGCGGTGGAAGCCCTGAGGGTTAAGAAGATGAGCCTCACCGTCCTGATCACCTATGCCGAAGCGCTGTTCATCGCCGCGGCCATTCCGGGACCCGGGATTACCGCAATCGTCGCGCGTGCGCTCGGCTCGAATTTCCGCGAGACCTTCTTCATGGGTCTCGGCCTGGTGATCGGCGACATGACCTATCTCACAGCGGTCATTCTCGGCCTTGCCTTCGTGGCGCAGACCTTCACCGAGGTGTTCATAACAATCAAGATCGCCGGCGTCCTCTATCTCGGCTACATCGCCTGGAAACTCTGGACGGCGGGGCTGCTGCCGCAGGATATTGCGGCACGGAAATCGACCAATATCGGCCTGTCCTTCCTCTCCGGCCTGCTGGTGACGCTCGGCAATCCGAAGACGATGCTCTTCTATGTCGCCCTGGTGCCGACGCTGATCGATATCGGCAATATCGGGCTACGCGACTATGCGATCCTGCTCGCCGCCACCTTCGTGGTGCTGATCGTCGTGCTTGTGCCTTATATGCTGCTTGCCTCGCGGGCCCGCACGATGCTGAGAGAGCCGCGGGCCTTGCAGGCGCTGAACCGGGTTGCCGCCGGCATCCTCGCCGGCACGGCAGCCTTCATCGCCACGCGGGCGGCCTGAAATAAACATTCGGCAAGAAACGGTTATCAAAGGTTTTTTTCTCTCCTGACCGCTCCTCCAGGTCGAACGCGGTCTGGCCTAGACGGGTCTTTGACCCTATTCTCCCCCTCGATTTCAGGAGCAGGATTTCAAAGGGAGAGCACCCATGTCGCACAAGCCCGGCCGCGGCCGCATCTATTCCTCGATCACCGAGACCATCGGCGACACGCCGCTCGTGCGCTTCGACAAGCTGGCGCGGGAAAAAGGCGTCGTGGCGAACCTGATCGGCAAGCTCGAATTCTTCAACCCGATCGCATCCGTGAAGGACCGTATCGGCGTCGCGATGATCGAGGGCCTCGAAGCGCAAGGCAAGATCACCCCCGGCAAGACGGTGCTGATCGAGCCGACCTCCGGCAATACCGGCATCGCGCTCGCCTTTGCCGCCGCCGCCAAGGGCTATCGGCTGATCCTCACCATGCCGGAGACGATGTCGGTCGAGCGCCGCAAGATGCTGGCGCTGCTCGGCGCCGAGCTGGTGCTGACCGAGGGGCCAAAGGGCATGAAGGGCGCCATCGCCAAGGCCGAGGAACTGGCGTCCTCCCTTCCCGATGCCGTCATTCCGCAGCAGTTCGAAAACCCTGATAATCCCGAGATCCACCGCAAGACGACGGCCGAGGAAATCTGGAACGATACCGACGGCACGGTCGATATCGTCGTATCGGGCATCGGCACCGGCGGCACGATCACCGGCGTCGGACAAGTGCTGAAGAGCCGCAAGCCCGAGATCAAGATCATCGCCGTCGAACCGGCCGATTCGCCGATCCTATCCGGCGGCAACCCCGGCCCGCACAAGATCCAGGGCATCGGCGCCGGCTTCGCGCCAAAGATCCTCGATACCGGCATCTATGACGAAGTCGTCACCGTTTCCAACGACGAGGCCTTCGAACAGGCACGCCTCGTCGCCCGGCTCGAAGGCGTGCCGGTCGGCATCTCCTCGGGTGCAGCACTGACCGCCGCCATCAAGGTCGGCATCCGTCCCGAGAACGCCGGCAAGAACATCGTCATCATCATCCCGTCCTTTGCGGAGCGTTATCTGTCGACGGCGCTGTTTGAAGGGCTCGGGAGCTAAAGGTGGCTATGGCGGGGCCTTTCCGCCGGCAATTTATCCTGCAGAATATCGGGGCGCTTCGGCGCCCCATCATTTGTGCCGTCACCTGCATCCCAATCGACGTGGGACGAAAGTTCTGTGGCAGTCCGTAATAACGATTGTCGATGTCCACCTGAGCTCGTTGAATGCAGGTGTTTGCCAACCTTCGCCATGACTTCCGCCAGCGTCGCGGTCAAACGATTCAGCTCAGTGTGCTCTCTCGTCCGCTCCGGAGCATAGCGCGATATGATGTACTCACGCTTTGCTGTCATTGCCTCGAGATGCAAGGCAGTCTTCTTTCTCAGTTTAAGTTTGGCAACGAACAAAGGCTCAGCGAGATTGTGCATCCGTTTTCGTATTTCTTCTGGAGCAACGCCTTCATGGCGCAGGAAGGCATTTAAGTAGAGTTCGATAGCGTGAATGGCGCACATTCGAGCTGGAGCAATGGATATTGCAACTCGCTTCTGACCCTTCCCGAACAGGAATTTCGAAGCGAGAGAGTAGGCATTCGCTAAGTCTAGAACCTCCGATGGGTTAGCGTTCGAGCCCGGATATTCGTTACTCATCTACATCCCCGGCAGATTTTCTTATCCGTCACCTCCGATCGACTATGTCGAACGGACCGACATCCTTCTCAAAATTTTTTCAGCCTAATCTAATATTGTAAATAGCGACGAAGTGAGGAGAGGCCCTTACCCCTAACGGATAAGCAACGCAGATGTTTAAATCGGCGTCCTAGGCAGCTTCGGCACCGCTTTTGGCAGGTCAGCCCCTGCCAAGAGCATTCGCGGCCGGCAGCGCGCCATAACGGCAGCGATCAATCGTTCCGTCGGGGTTGGGTTCGCGGACAGCGACATAATCTCATAATCCGGCAGCGCACCGGCGGGGATTTCGCTGAGGGCAGCATCAGCGCCAGCGCGATCGGCAGATCGGTGAGCGGCCTGACGACTAGTACTTCAAAATATCTACGCGCATCCGCCCTTCTTCTTAAGCCGCAGCCGTCAGCCTTTCGCCGGCGATGCGGTAGGAGATCGCTTCGGCGAGATGGATGCGGCCGACCGTCGGCTTGCCGTCGAGATCGGCAAGCGTGCGGGCGACCTTGAGCACGCGGTGGTAACCGCGGGCGGAGAATTTCATCTTCTCGGCGGCGTCGCGCAGCAACTGCAGGCCGCTGGCATCGGGCTCGGCCAGTTTCTCGATCATCGCGGTCGAGCAGCGGGCATTGGTGCCGATGCCCTTGGCGCCGGTGCTTTCGAAGCGCTCCTGCTGGATTGCGCGGGCGCGGGCGACGCGGCGGGCGACATCGGCGCTGGTTTCAGCCGCCATCGGCCGGATGAGATCGGCAGCGGAGACGGCCGGCACATCGATGCGGATATCGATGCGGTCCATCAGCGGGCCGGAGATGCGGGCCTGGTAATCGCTCATGCAGCGCGGCCCGCGGGCACAGCTATGGCCCGGCTCGCCGGCCATGCCACAGCGGCAGGGGTTCATCGCCGCGATCAGCTGGAATTTCGCCGGATAGGAGACGCGGTGATTGGCACGGGCAATGACGCATTCGCCGCCTTCGAGCGGCTGGCGCAGCGCATCGAGCGCCTGCGGCGTAAATTCGGGGAACTCGTCGAGAAACAGCACGCCGTGATGGGCAAGCGAGGCTTCGCCTGGACGGGCGCGCAGGCCACCGCCGACGAGGGCTGCCATGGTGGCGGAATGATGCGGGGTGCGGAAGGGCCGGCGATCGGAAAGCTTGCCGCCGGAGAGCTGGCCGGCGATCGAATGCACCATCGAGACTTCAAGCAGCTCGGCGGCCGAGAGCGGCGGCAGGATCGACGGCAGCCTGGCTGCCAGCATCGACTTGCCGGAGCCCGGAGGACCGACCATCAGCAGATTATGGCCACCGGCGGCCGCCACCTCGAGCGCCCGCTTGGCGCTTTCCTGACCCTTGATCTCGGCGAGATCCGGCAGGTTTGCGGCATTGGCGCGGATCGACGGGTCCGGCCTGGATAGGACTTGCGTGCCACGGAAATGATTGGCAAGGGCGATCAGGCTGCGGGGTGCAAGGATATCGACGTCGGCGCCTGCCCAGGCGGCTTCGGCGCCGCTTTCGGCGGGGCAGATCAGCCCCTTGCCGAGCGCATTGGCGCCGATCGCGGCCGGCAGCGCGCCTGATATGGCGGCGATCGTGCCGTCGAGATTGAGCTCGCCGACGACGACAAAGTCCGACAGTGCATCGGCGGGAATGGCGCCGAGGGCGGCCATCAGGGCAAGGGCGATCGGCAGATCGAAATGCGAGCCCTCTTTCGGCAGGTCGGCAGGCGCCAGATTGACCGTCACCCGCTTTGCCGGCAGCGCCAGGCCGGAGGCGTGGAGGGCCGCCTGCACGCGCTCGCGGCTTTCGGCAACCGCCTTGTCAGGCAGGCCGACGATCTGCATCCCGACCTTTCCGGGAGCGACCATGACCTGGACCTCGACCGGCACACCTTCGATACCCTGAAATGCAACCGTACTGACACGCGCGACCATAAGCCCATCCCCTTGCCGCAAACTTTTATATACCGCCCTGCAGCCTTTTTCGATGCATGTCGTGGTCCCAAAACCGCTGCACAGTTTTGGGCGACATGCATTAGGGCCAGCGGTTGCAATCTGGCATGGAAGCTGGAATAAAACAAGAACAATCAAAGAACATAGTCGGGCATCCGCTGTGACCTTGTTTGGCTCGGTCGCTGGACCAGAACGGTCATGGGCGGCTGGCTCAGCCGCGCTTGCGCTCGATCGCATCCCAAAGCAGGGCTGCTATATCGGCACCGCCGAACTTCTTGACCTCGCGAATGCCTGTGGGCGACGTGACGTTGATCTCGGTCATGTAATCGCCGATCACATCGATGCCGACGAGCAGGAAGCCGCGCTCCCTCAGCGCCGGGCCGATGCGGGCGCAGATTTCCTGTTCGCGCGGCGTCAGCTCGGTCGCCTCGGCGCGGCCGCCGACATGCATGTTGGAGCGGCTGTCGTGTTCGGCCGGCACGCGGTTGATGGCGCCGGCGAATTCGCCGTCGACCAGGATGATGCGTTTGTCGCCCTTGCGCACGTCGGGCAGATATTGCTGGGCGATGAAGGGCTCGCGGAAAAGCTGGCCGAACATCTCCAGCAGCGAAGAGAGGTTGCGGTCGTCGCGGGTCGAATGGAAGACGCCGGCGCCGCCATTGCCGTAAAGCGGCTTCAGGATGATGTCGCCCATCTCGTCGCGGAAGCGGCGGATCTCGGCGGCATCCTTGGTGATCAGCGTCTTCGGCATCAGATCGGAGAATTCGGTGACGAAGATCTTCTCCGGCGAATTGCGCACCCAGGCCGGATCGTTGACGACGAGCGTCTTCGGGTGGATGCGCTCGAGCAGATGCGTCGCGGTGATATAGGCCATATCGAAGGGCGGATCCTGGCGCAGCAGCACGACATCCATGGTCGCGAGATCGACGCGCTCCGGCGCGCCAAGCTCGTAGTGATCGCCCTTGACGTCACGCAGCACCATCGGCTCGACGCTGGCATAAAGCCGGTTGTCGCGGAAGCTCAGGCGATCGGGCGTGTAATGGAAGAGCCTGTAGCCGCGCGCCTGCGCTTCCAGGCTCATGGCGAAGGTGGAATCACCCGCGATATTGATGCCTGCGACATGATCCATCTGGACCGCTACATTGGTGATCTTGGCCATTTCCATCCCTCGCTGAATGCCGGACAGATGTAGGTCGGCCAGATATCAAACGCAACGGCCAATCAAGGGCTTCGGCACTGGAGCATTTTTGTTTTTGCGCAATTCCGGACGCAAAACCGCTGCGCACTTTTTTTGCTGGAATTGCTTTTCACCGCGTTTCGAGTTTCCGCATCAACCGGCCGCGATAGCTATCGAGAATGACGGCGAGCACGATGACGGCGCCGATGACGATCGGCTTGATATTGTCGTCGGCGCCCAAGAGCTGCAATCCCGTCGACAGCACCTGCAGAATGCAGGCGCCGACCAGCGTGCCGACAATCGAGCCTTTGCCACCCGAAAGGCTGGTGCCGCCGATAATGACGGCGGCGATCGCATTCAACTCGTAGCCGATGCCCGCAACCGGGCTCCCGACATTGAGACGGAGCAGATAGACCATGGCCGCAATGCCGGCCGTCAGCCCTGAGATCGTGAAGACCGCAATCTTGTACCGTTTGGGCTCATGCCCCGACAGCCGGACAGCCTCTTCATTGGTGCCGATCGCGAAGACGAAGCGCCCGAAGACGGTGTAGCGCAGCACGAACCAGCCGATCAGGACGACGACGATCGCAATCAGAAAGATCGACGGAAATATGCCCCAGAAGATCAGGTTGCCGAAATCGACGAAAGGCTGAGGCAGGCCGGTGATCGTCGAATTGTCGCTGACAACGCGCGCCAGGCCGCTCGCGACGTTCAGCATGCCAAGGGTGACGATAAAGGAAGGAAGCTTCCACTTCTCGCAAATCCACCCGTTGACGGCGCCAAGGATGGCACCCGTGCCCATCGACGCAAGACATGCGAGAACAATCGCCTGCCATGGCGAAAACGCCGGATTGATCATGATCGTCGCACCGATCACCGTGCAAAGGGCAAGCAGCGACCCGACCGAGAGATCGATGCCGCCAACGAGGATGACGAAGGTCATGCCCGCAGCAAGCACGGTGTTGATGGCAATCTGCACGAAGATCTTCAGGAAGTTCTCCGGCGTTGCGAAATAGGGCGCCGTCGCCGAGAAAAACGCCAGGATCAGAATGAGGGCAATGGCGACGCCCGCCTCCTTCAGCGAGATCCGGATAAGCTTGTCCCAGACGCTCACCTCTTTCGCCTCGGTCTGTTTTTCAATGTTGGCGGACACGACTGTACTCCTTGTAGGCGAGCGAAAGGATCCTGCTCTCGTCAAATTGTTCCCGAACTATTTCGCCCGATATCTTGCCGTCGGAGAATACGATGATGCGATGGCAAATGCCCATGAGCTCCGGCAGATCCGAAGAGACGACCAGAACGCCTTTTCCCTGAGCCGCAAACTTCCACAGAAGCTCATAAATCTCGGCCTTTGCACCGACGTCGATTCCACGGGTCGGCTCATCGAAAATCAGCACTTTGGGACCGCGGAACAGCCATTTTGCAATGACGACCTTTTGCTGGTTGCCGCCGGAAAACGTCCTGACGGCCTGATGGATGGACGGGGTCTTGATGCGCAGTTCGCGCACGAGGCGCTGCGAATGATCATCCTGCGCCCTTCGCATGATCAAGCCGTTGCGGGAGATCTTGGCGAGATCGGTTATGGTGGCATTTTCGGCGCAGCTCATATCGAGCATCAAGCCCTGCATCTTGCGGTCTTCGGTTGCCAGGCAGAGCCCGGCAGCAACGGCGTCCTTTGGCGAATGGATCTCAACCGGCTTGCCATTCACGCGAATTTCGCCGGTCGCTTTGGCGTCGGCGCCGAATATGGCGCGAACCGCCTCCGTCCGGCCGCTGCCGACAAGGCCGGCAATGCCGACGATTTCCCCCCGTGCCACGGAAAATGACAATTCCGGGCTAGTGCGCGTCACCTTCAGGCCGGACACACCGAGCGCCTCGCCGGACACGGTGCTGTCGCTGCGAAAAATGCCATGATCCGAAAGCTTCCGCCCGACCATGAGTTCGACGATGTCAGGAATAGCAAGTCCGGACAGCGGACGCGTGATCACATGCTGGCCGTCGCGCAGCACTGTCACATCGTCGCCGACGTCAAAGATCTCCTCCAGCCTGTGAGAGATGTAGAGCGTGGTCACGCCACGCCGCTTCAGGCGCTTGAGAATTTCAAAAAGGCGATCGACCTCTTTGGAGGTCAAGGTTGCTGTCGGTTCGTCGAGAACGAGAAGCTTGCTTTCGTAGCAAAGCGCCTTGGCGATCTCGACCAATTGAAGCTGCGCAACGCTGAGGCGGCTCGCCAGTGTCGTCGGAGCCACGTCGAGGCCGACCTCTTCCAGGAGTTCCGCCGCTCTGCTGTTCATCGCCTTATAGTGCACCAGGCCATATCGGCGCGGCAGATGCTCAAACAGCAGGTTTTCTGCCACCGTGAGGTTGGAAAGCGGATGCAGTTCCTGGTGAATGACCCGGATGCCCGCCTTGAACGCCTCCAGCGGCGAGGCCGGATGGTATTGTTTGCCGTCAAACAGGATGTGACCGTCATCCGGCCTGAAAACGCCGCCGAGTAGGTTGATCAGGGTCGACTTTCCAGCACCGTTCTCGCCCAGAAGAACGTGGCCCTTGCCGCGGCCGATCCGCATGGAGACATCCTTGAGCGCCACGACGCCCGGGAAGCGCTTGCCGATCCCTTCCAGCCTCAAAATCTCGTCATCTGCTGCGTCTGACACGTCGACCTCATGCACGCTCTGTTCGAACTCCACGCAGCACGCATCCCAGGGGCTCGGAAGCGAGCCTCACCTGAAGCGATCAACGCGTCAATCGGTTGCTAGCGGTGAGCGCCGGCCGCGGCCGGCGCTTCCTGTACGCTGCCGCGCGTCATTTTTCAGACGCGCGATGCGGGCGATCCCGACTATTTGAGATCCGCTGCGGTGACCAGCTTGATGTCGGTCTTGACCCAACCGGTGAATTTCTCGCCGGCAAGTTCGCGCATGCCATACTGGATGCCGAGGACCGCCATCTGCGCACCATACTGTTCGACGGTGGCAAGCATCTTGCCATCCTTGATCAGCGGCTGGACCGGCGGAATGTTATCGAAGCCGACAACCTTGATCTTGCCACTTTGGCCGGCCGCATCGAGCGCCTTGACAACGCCGAGGGCCATCGAGTCGTTGGCTGCCATAACGCCCTGAATATCCTTATATTTCGTCAGGAAATTCGTCATGACGGTATTGGCTTCTTCCGTCTCCCAATGGGCCGTCTTGCTGTCGAGAAGCTCAAGCTTGCCAGACTTGACGGAGTCCACGAAGCCTTCCTTGCGCTCCTTGGCATTGTCGGCCTCGGGGTTACCCTCGAGGATGACGACCTTGGCGCCGGGTCCCAGATCCTTGGCAAGCGCGTCGCCCGCAAGCGTCGCCCCGCCCTTATTGTCAGGCCCGAAGAAAGCGAGATCGATACCGGCTTTCTTCTTCGCATCGGCATCGAGCGGCACGTCGATGTTGATGACCTTGACGCCAGCCTTGACTGCCTTTGCCAGCGGGGTTGCCATGGCCTTTGAATCGGCCGGCGCGACAACGATGATATCGTATTTCTGCGTGACGAAGTTTTCGACGGCATCGACCTGGGAAGCGAAATCTCGCTCGTCCTTCATGCCGACGGCCTTGAAGTCGAACTTGTCCTTGTTCTCGGCCGCATATTTGTCGGCGCCGGCCTTCATCTGCTTGAAGAACTCATTGGACAAGGATTTCATGATCAGGCCGACCTTCGGCTTGCCGGCCGCAAAGGCGGGCGACACGCCACAGGACAGCGCAAGCACCAAGGTGCCGGCAAGTCCGAGCTTCAATGCCGCACGGCGCGGCGCATTGATCAAGACGGATTCACGCTTCATAGAATTGGACATTTTTTCCTCCGAACGGCCCTGGGCTCAGCTCCACCTGAGTTGCCTGCGGCAATGAACCGTTTCCAACGACATCTGGGTAGCACGCCCTTAAAAATTGTCAAGCAGTGGAAATTCAGCCAAACGCCCGCTTTTGTTCCTGTGTTTCGCTCATATCGGTGTGCATGTGATGAACCGTTTCCATTGAGCGTTGGCCCACGCTCATGCTATGGAGACTGGCGGTCAATATTGAGATGCAGCCCTTTGACGAGGGCGGTAAAGACCATTAGCTGGAAGCTTCGGTCAGGCGCCCTTCGGTGTCTTCCGAAGGCGCAGAGAAAGGGCCACTGTTTCCGTTATGTCAAAGGTCGGGATTCGAGAGGTTGCCAAGCTTGCGGGAGTTTCCACCGGGACCGTTTCGCGAATTTTGAATGATCATCCCTCGGTGACGAATGAATTGCGGGCGCGCGTCACAGCGATCATCAAAGACCTCGGCTATACGCCCGACCCGTCGGCGAGAAGCATGCGCGGCAAGGTCAGCCGCCTCATCGGCATCGTCATTCCGGATCTGACCAATCCCTTCTTCGCGGAACTTGTCCAATCGGCGGAACAAGCGGCGGCAAATCACGGCTATAATATCATCGTCATGACGTCGTTTGATCATGCGGCCAAGGAGGCTGACCGCATCAAACAGCTGACAAGCCGTAAGGTCGACGGCATCATGCTGGTTCCCAGCAATGATTTCCACACACTCAAGCTGCCGAAGGGCTTGCCGATCGTCGTCGTCGACCGGCTTATGCCAGGGTATTCCGGCATTGCCGCCGATCACCGCAATGGCGTTCGTCTTGGCGTCGAGCATCTTTTGCAGCTCGGCCATCGCCGCATCGGCTTCATTTCGGGGCCTGGGCACTCCGTCCCCGCTAACGATCGACTCAGGGGCTATCTCGATGCAATCGAGCAGGCGAGGGAGCGGGCAGACGGCACACGAATGGCAGGACCACCGCTGATTGCCGAGGCGGCCTTCGACTACGAGAGCGGCCGTTCCGCGGGAAATTATCTTCTGGCCCGCGCGCGAAACGAGCGGCCGACGGCGATCTTTGCAAGTTCGGACCAGCAGGCAATCGGCTGCATGCGGGCAGCGCATGATCTGGGAATCCCGATACCTGCAGCCCTTTCGATCCTCGGCTTCGACGGCATCCCGCTCGCAAGCATGACAACGCCACGCCTGACGACAGTGAAACAGCCTATTCAAGACATAGCCGCAGCTGCGGTGGCTGTTCTGTTGAACAAGCAAACCGCGCCCGAGCTCGACAATCCGATCCTATTCGCTTGCGAGATCTTGAAGGGCGAAACAACCGCCCCGCCTCAGCCTGATTAGCGCATAGGTCCGAACATCGAAATCGATCGTCAGGCGGCGATGCCCTGGTTGCCGCTGTTGCGCAGCATGTTGCGGAGGCGGTAGGCGATCGCCAAGGGCTTCGGGAAGGGCTTGCGCAGGAAGGCGACCTTGCGGACGTAATTGTCGACCCGCCAGCTCGCCCAGGTTCCGCCGGCGAAAAAGGCGACGTCGCCGGCGCGCAAGGTGCGTTCGGTGCCGTCCTCGGCAGTGATATGGACCTCGCCTTCGAGGATCATCACGGTCTCGTCCCAGCCGAAGCGCCAGCGGAATTCACCCGCCGTGCAATCCCAGATCGCCGTCAGCGACGCTTCGTCATGGCCGCGCGAATGTTCGGCCGTGCGGGCCTGCGGATTGCCGCTGACGATCCAGTCCGGATTGATCGGCGTCGGCTTCAATGGCAGCAGGTCGCTCGCATGCGCGACGAAGGATTTCCCGGCCGGCTTCGCCACGGCATAAGGCGCGGAGCGCGCGGCCATGGCGACCGCACTTGCAAGCATCAGCTTCCAGGCCATGAAACAATCCCCAATTGTTATCCCTACCGAGATTTGGGGTAGCAGAGAGTCGTAAGAACCTCGTTCACGCGGGAACTAAAAGTTTAACGATTCGAAAACGGATTGGACCATAAAGGCGCTAAAACGCATCCGGAAAGTGCCGCGGCAGGCGGCCGGGCATGATCGCCACGATATCATAGCGCTGGGAAAGGCGAGCCTGGTCCGCCTGGCGGGCGAGCCAGAGATCGCTTGCCGCCCGTATGCGCTTCTGCGCGGCAATAGAGACGGCATCGACCGCCGCAGCCTCGCCATGGCGGGCCTTGACCTCGACGAAGACGGCGAGATCACCCTTGCGGGCAATAATATCGATCTCGCCGAGCCGGGTGCGGTGGCGCAGAGCCAGGATGCGGTAGCCCTTCAGCATCAGGAAGGCGGCCGCGACATATTCCGACATGCGGCCCCGGCGCAGCGCCTTCCTCCTGATGGCGGTGAGATCATTATCGCCCATCGGCGTTCTTGATCTCCAGCAGGCGCTGGTAGAGCACCTTGCGCGGCAAGCCGGTGAGGCGGGCGGCCTCGGTGGCGGCGCCTGCCGTCGGCATTGACTTCGACAGGTCGGCCAGCATGGCTTCGACATCGGCCTCATCAGTCTCGACCGGCGCCGGCGGACCGATCACGAGGACGATCTCGCCCTTGACGTTTTCCACTTGCTGATAATGGGCGGCGAGGTCGGCAAGCGTGCCGCGACGGAACTCCTCATAGGTCTTGGTCAGCTCGCGGCAGACGGAGGCGGGCCGCGTGCCCCCGAGCACATCGGCGGCGGCCAGAAGCGTTGCACCGATGCGGTGCGGCGATTCAAAGAAGATCAGCGTCGCGGGTGCCGCGGCTAATTCACCGAGACGGTCGCGGCGGGCCTTGTCCTTGGCCGGCAGGAAACCGGCGAAAAGGAAGGCATCGTTCGGCAGGCCGGAGCCGACAAGGGCTGCGAGCGGCGCAGAGGCGCCGGGAATGGGAATGACGCGGTACCCTGCCGCGATCGCCTGTTGGGCCAGCCGGTAACCGGGATCGGAAACCAGCGGCGTGCCGGCGTCGGAGACCAGCGCCACCGAACGCCCGGCTTCGAGCGCCTGCAGCAACCTTGGACCGGCCTCGTCGGCATTGTGCTCATGATAGGCGAAGGGACGGTTCTGGATGCCGTAGCGGTCGAGCAGCACGCGGGTGACGCGCGTATCTTCGCAGGCGAGCACATCGGCGCCGGCCAGCGTTTCCAGCGCCCGCAGCGTAATGTCGCCGAGATTGCCGATGGGGGTGGCGACCAGATAGAGCGCCGGCTCCAGCGGTCGCGCCGGCACCGTTGCATTGTGCAGGCGGAAGCTTCGCCGGCTGGCGGCGTCCGCTGTCGTTTCCTCATTCATGCCATTTGCTTTCGTCCCGCCGGCTCGTCGCCGGCATCGAAGCCTTTATGGGCGAGCGGCACCGCTTCGGCAAGGGTTCGGATTTCTGTGAGCATTGCTCTGGAAAACCGCAAATGCAGGGGTGCCGGCGTCCATGCCTCTTGCAAAGCAATGCTGAAGTCTGCCATTTTGCCCGTCCACTCCCCCGGCCTCAAGCCGGGACAGCATTCTTCGGGTGCTCGACGCGCCCGGACAGTCACGGTCGAAAGCGGTAGCATCCCATGCGTATTACTATTGAGCGGTCAAACCTGTTGAAATCGCTGAACCACGTCCACCGCGTGGTCGAACGTCGCAACACGATCCCGATCCTGTCCAACGTACTGCTCAAGGCCGACGGCCAGAAGCTCGACATGAAGGCGACCGACCTCGACCTCGAAATCACCGAGGCGACACCTGCTAGCGTCGAGCAGCCCGGCGCCACTACCGTTCCCGCCCATCTTCTCTACGATATCGTGCGCAAGCTTCCCGACGGCTCGGAAGTGCTGCTTGCCACCAGCACCGATGGCGGCGCGATGACCGTGCAGTCCGGCCGCTCGAAATTCTCGCTGCAGTGCCTGCCGGAGTCGGACTTCCCTGATCTCACAGCCGGCACATTCACACATTCCTTCAAGCTGAAGGCGACCGATCTGAAGATGCTGATCGACCGCACGCAGTTCGCGATTTCGACGGAAGAGACGCGTTATTATCTCAACGGCATCTTCTTCCACACGATCGAGAGCAATGGCGAGCTGAAACTCAGGGCGGTTGCGACCGACGGTCACCGGCTGGCGCGTGCCGATGTCGATGCGCCCTCCGGCTCCGAGGGCATGCCCGGCATCATCATTCCGCGCAAGACGGTCGGCGAACTGCAGAAGCTGGTCGACAATCCCGAAACGACGGTGACCGTCGAGGTCTCCGACGCCAAGATCCGGTTGACGATCGGCTCGATCGTCATGACCTCGAAACTGATCGACGGCACCTTCCCGGATTATCAGCGCGTCATCCCCACAGGCAACGACAAGGAAATGCGCGTCGACTGCACGACCTTCGCACAGGCGGTCGACCGCGTCTCGACCATCTCCTCCGAGCGCGGACGCGCCGTGAAGCTGGCGCTTTCCGAGGGGCAGCTGATGCTGACCGTCAACAATCCCGATTCCGGCAGTGCGACTGAGGAAGTCGCCGTCGGCTACGACACGGATGCGATGGAAATCGGCTTCAACGCCAAATACCTGCTCGACATCACCGCCCAGCTTTCCGGCGAGGAAGCGATCTTCCTGCTTGCCGATGCCGGCTCGCCGACGCTGATCCGCGACACGGCGGGCGACGATGCGCTCTACGTGCTGATGCCGATGCGCGTCTGACGGGAACGAAGGCGACCGCTTGCCGTTTTTCCTCCTGTCAAAACGGAGGATCCCATGACCAATAAGACGGGAACGGTGCGCATCGGCATATCCGGCTGGACCTATGGGCCCTGGCGCGGCCAATTCTACCCGGAGGACCTGCCGCAGAAGCAGGAGCTTTCCTACGCCGCCCGCCACTTCCGGTCGATCGAGATCAACGGCACCTTCTACGGATTGCAGCGGCCCGAAAGTTTCGGCCGCTGGCGCGACGAGACGCCGGATGATTTCATCTTCGCGGTCAAGGGACCGCGCTTCATCACCCATATGCTGCGGCTGCAGAATATCGAGACGGCGCTCGCCAATTTCCTCGCCTCCGGCCTGCTGCGGCTTGGTCCCAAGCTCGGGCCGATCCTCTGGCAATTGCCGCCGAACATGGCCTTCGATCCATCCCTTTTCGAAAGCTTTTTGTCGCTGCTGCCGCATGACCGCGACGCGGCGATAGCGCTTGCGAAGCGTCATGACTGGCATATAAAGAGACCGGCCTGGCTTAAAAGCGACGGACACCAACCGATCCGCCATGCGCTCGAAATCCGCCACGAGAGCTTCCGCTCACCCGCCTTCATCGAGATGCTCCGGCGTCACAAGGTCGCTCTCGTCTGCGCCGATACGGTGAAATGGCCGCTGCTGATGGATATCACCGCCGATTTCGTCTATTGCCGCCTGCATGGCTCCGAAAAGCTCTATGTCAGCGGCTACGAGGACGAAGCACTCGACATCTGGGCGCAACGCATCCGCGCCTGGGCCACGGGCGGAGAACCTGAGAACGCGATACGGGTACTGCCCCCCGTGCCGGCGCGCAGCAAGGACCGCGACGTTTATCTCTACTTCGACAATACCGACGTGAAGCTGCGCGCGCCTGTCGACGCCGATCACTTGGCCGAAAAGCTTGCCGATCTCATGCCGGATTCAGCGCCGAAAGCCGCATGAGCTGTTGATGTCGATGTCCTTGTTGCGAAAATCCTTGTCCCTTAAACGACAAGCGGCATATTAAGGCATTCGATCAACATGCGGATGGGTGGAGAATGAGCTTACGGGTCAAGGTGAAGGAACGGTTCGGGAAGAGGTTCGACGACGAGATCCGCTTCTTCCGAGGCATGATGCAGGGGCCGAAGACGGTGGGCTCGATCGTGCCGACCTCCTCGATCACGGCGAAGCGCATGGCAAGCGTCGTCGATATCCATTCCGGGCTGCCGGTGCTTGAACTCGGGCCGGGCACGGGCGCCATCACCAAGGCCATCCTCGGCCGCGGCGTTCGTCCGGAAAATCTCGTTGCGATCGAATATTCGACGGATTTCCACAAACATCTGCTGCGGACCTATCCCGGCGTGCACTTCATCAACGGCGACGCTTTCGATCTTCAGACCACTCTTGGCAATTTCGGCGGTCTCACCTTCGATTCCGTCGTCTCGGGCATTCCGCTTCTGAATTTCCCGATGGCGAAGCGCATCTCGCTGCTCGAAAGCCTGCTCGATCGACTGCCGGCCGGCCGGCCGATGGTGCAGATTTCCTATGGGGCGATCTCGCCGATCGCCGCCAATCCCGACCGCTACCATATCCAGCATTTCGACTTCGTCATGCGCAACATTCCGCCGGCGCAGCTCTGGATCTACAAGCGCGGCTGAGATGTTCGGGATCTACATCACTCATCCGCAGGTCAGGATCGACGCCAACGTGCCGGTGCCGAAATGGGGGCTTTCCGATGTCGGCGCGGCACGTGCCCGCAAAGCGGCAGAGAGCGGCTGGGCCAGGCAGTTGCAGCGCATCGTCTCCAGCGACGAGACGAAGGCGATCGAGACGGCCGAAATTCTGGCGGAGGCTTCCGGCGTGACCGTCGAGATCGTCCCCGCCATGCACGAGAACGACCGCTCGGCCACCGGCTTCCTGCCGCCGCCGCAATTCGAAGAAGCCGCCGACTGGTTCTTTGCCCATCCGGAACAAAGCTTCAAGGGCTGGGAGCGCGCCGTCGACGCGCAGGCCCGCATCGTCGAGTCTGTTAACGCCGTTCTTGCCACACATGATGCGACGGCGCCGATCGCCTTTGTCGGCCATGGCGGCGTCGGCACGCTGCTCAAATGCCATCTGGCGGGGAGCTCGATCGCGCGCGACCGTGACCAGCCGGGCGGTGGCGGCAATCTCTATGCTTTCGGTCTTGCGGATCGCCGCTTATCATGCGACTGGACGCCCATCGAAGACTGGCAGGGGTGACTTCAGATGGACGCACGCGAGCGGTTGATCGTCGGCCTGGATGTTCCAACGATCGGCGAGGCGGAAAGACTGGTTTCCGCGCTCGGCGACGATATTCTCTTCTACAAGATCGGCTATCAGCTAGTCTTTGCCGGCGGCCTGGAATTCGCCCGCGATCTTGCCGCCAGCGGCAAGAAGATCTTTCTCGACATGAAGCTGCTCGACATCGACAACACCGTTGCCTCCGGCGTCGAGAACATCGCCAAGATGGGCATGTCGATGCTGACGCTGCACGCCTATCCGAAAGCGATGAAGGCGGCGGTCGAGGCCGCGGCCGGTTCCGGCCTCTGCCTGCTCGGCGTGACCGTGCTGACCTCGATGGATGCCGATGACCTTGCCGAGGCGGGCTACAGCCAGGATCCGCACAGCCTGGTGCTGCGCCGCGCCGAACAGGCGCGCGCAGCCGGCATGGGCGGCGTGGTCTGCTCGGCGGCGGAAGCGGCTGAGGTACGCGAAATCGTCGGACCCGAGATGGCGATCGTCACCCCCGGCATTCGCCCTGATGGTAGCGACAAGGGCGACCAGAAGCGGGTGATGACGCCTTTCGACGCGCTGAAGGCGGGAGCGACGCATCTCGTCGTCGGCCGGCCTGTCGTCAAGGCGCCGGATCCCCGAGATGCCGCCCGCGCCATCCTCAGCGAGATGGTGTCGGCGCTCTGGCCGGCAAACCGCTGATAGTTTCAACGACAAAAGGGAGAAGACCATGGCCAAGGGATATTGGATCGCCCGCGTCGATGTTCGCGATGCCGAGCGCTACAAGGATTATGTGGCGGCCGCCAAGCCGGCCTTCGAAAAGTATGGCGCGAATTTCCTGGCGCGCGGCGGCGCCTTCACCGAACTCGAGGGCAAGGCGCGCGTCCGCAACGTGGTGATCGAATTCCCGTCGATGCAGCATGCGGTCGACTGCTATAATTCGCCGGAATACCAGATCGCCGCGAAAATCCGCCAGGAAGTCGCGGATGCGGAAATGGTCGTCGTCGAAGGGGTCTAGAGCGGTCTCGCATCCCGCAAAACTGACGGTACGATAGGTCTTCCCGTCGCGCCGGGATTCGGCTAAGACGAAGCCAATCAAGCATTCCGCAAAGCCTTTCGAGGAGCCTGCCATGACCCTTGCCAACCTGCCGCCGCTCGTCACCGTGTTCGGAGGGTCCGGCTTCGTGGGCAGGCACGTGGTTCGGGCGCTGGCCAAGCGCGGCTATAACATCCGCGTCGCCGTGCGCCGTCCCGATCTCGCCGGCTTTCTGCAGCCGCTCGGCAATGTCGGCCAGATCTCCTTCGTCCAGGCGAACCTGCGCTACCGCAGCTCGATCGATCGCGCCGTCGACGGTGCGAGCCACGTCGTCAACTGCGTCGGCATTCTGCACGAGGTCGGCCGCAACACTTTCGACGCCGTGCAGGAATTCGGCGGTCGTGCGATTGCTGAGGCGGCGCGCGGCGCAGGCGCGACGCTGACCCATATTTCGGCGATCGGCGCCGACGCGAAATCCGATTCTGACTATGGCCGCACCAAGGGTCGCGCCGAAACGGCCATCCTCTCGGTCAAGCCCGATGCGGTGATCTTCCGTCCGTCGATCGTCTTCGGACCGGAGGACAGCTTCTTCAACAAATTCGCCGAGATGGCGCGCATGTCGCCGATCCTGCCGCTCGTCGGCGGCGGCAAGACGAAATTCCAGCCTGTCTATGTCGAGGATGTCGCCGAGGCCGTCGCACGCGCCGTCGACGGCAAGGTCGCCGGCGGCAAGGTCTATGAGCTTGGCGGGCCAGAGGTGCTCAGCTTCCGCGAATGTCTCGAGACGATGCTGAAGGTAACGTGCCGCAAGAACCCGCTGGTATCCCTGCCCTTCGGCATCGCTTCGATGATCGGCAGCATCGCTTCGCTGGTCCCCTTCATAACGCCGCCGATCACGCCGGACCAGGTGCGCCTGCTGAAGCGCGACAATGTCGTCTCCCCCGTAGCCGAGGCGGAAGGCCGCACGCTGAAGGGCCTCGGCATTGCGCCCACCATGGTGGCATCGGTGCTTGGCTCCTACCTGGTGCACTATCGTCCGCACGGCCAGTACACGGGTACCGGCAAGGCCGCCTGACCATCTTTTCCGAGGAACGATACCGCCGTCCGCCGATACCGCGGGCGGCGTTTTGGCGTTGGCGTGTCCCGCAAAGCTCGGCGCAAGTTTGAAGTGTTCTGGTGCTCGGCATACTCAGCGGCGTTGCATAAAAGACGCATCGGAATTTTTGTGGAATTAACGCCAAATTTAGCAGGAACGTTTATTGCTATTTGCCATTCCACTGACTACCAAACCCGCGCGTCTTCCAACGGACTCAACGCCTGCGGTCGCGTGCGGCAATCACTGTGAAAGGCATTTCTCGATGGGCAAGTCAATCGCGCTCCTGTTTGCGTGTGCGGCGCTGGTTATCCTTGCAGGCTCTTTCGTTGCGCCCGGTTCGGTCGCGGCGGTAAAGGGCGATTGCTCGCCGGCCTACGGCGTCGATCCTTGCTCGACGGCTTCGATCATCCATTGACGAAAGGCCGGCCCTGCGCCGGCATGCTGCTCCAAGCCAGCAGTCGACCGGAGCGCCTGAAACAGCGCGCTCCGCAATGAACGTTCAGTCTCGCCTGTATCAAAAACGGCGGCGGGCGCTTATCCCCTCAACATCGCCTATCTGAAATCGGCGCCCTGCCGGTAATCGAGTGTCTATTCGAGAAGTCCGGCGGGCATTTGCATTCGCGCCGGGAGTTGCGCGAATGCAACGCGGGACGGATGTCTCAGGCAATGAAACCGGTCGCGGCCATGCCGAGCAGCAAGACACCGAGAATGATGCGGTAAATGGCAAACAGGGTAAACCGGTTGCTCCTGATATAGGCAAGCAGCCATTTAACGGCGATGAAGGCGACGACCGTGGAGACGACGAAGGCGATGCCGAGCGCCGTCCAGTCTTCGCCTGCCGCTCCACCATCCTTAAACGTCTTCAGCAATTCATAGCCGCTGGCGGCATACATTGTGGGTATGCCGACGAGAAAGGCGAATTCCGTCGCCGCTGCGCGGTTGCCGGTGCCCGCCAGCATGGCGACGAAGATCGTGGCGCCGGAGCGCGACGTTCCTGGGAACACCCCGGCGACGATCTGGGCGATGCCGACCAGGATGGCGACAAGCCAGGTGATCTCTTTATGGGGCGGCCTGCGGGCGGCGGCCCATTCGGCAAAAATCATCCAGATACCGCCGATGATGAGCGCCCAGGCAATCGGCGTCGCGGTCTCCGGCAGTTCAAAGCCGAGCTTCTTGACGACCAGTCCAAGAACGGCGGTGATGAGAAAGGCGACGATCAGCTTGGCGGCATAATCGCGGTTGGCAGGATCGCGCCAGCCAAGCACCAGATCCAGCAGCCGACGCCAGTAAATGATGGTGACGGCGAGGATAGCGCCCGCCTGAATAACGATGTTGAACATATCCGACCGATGTCCGAGCCATTGCTCCGCAATGATCAGATGGCCGGTGCTCGAGATCGGCAGGAACTCGGTGATCCCCTCTATGACGCCGAGAATTGCAGCATTTATATAATCCATACATTGTCTCCGGTTTAAAGTTCGGTCGGGCCTGAGCGCTTGGGCCGATCAGGCTGCCGCTTCCATTCGTTCGTTAGACCGTGTTTCGCCATTATCAGATGGCCTGAAAAATCCGATTCGCTTGTATTGGCGGGGCCAAGCTCCTATAGCTTCAACCAATGAGTCATGACTAGGGCGCTATAATTGAGCTGCCACACAGTCCTGTAACAGCAATCACAACGCCCGAGTATCGATGCCCACGCTTTATCATCATCCCATGTCATCCGCATCTCGCTTCGTCCGGCTGATCCTGGCGGAATACGGCTATCAGGCGGATCTGATCGAAGAGCAGACATGGGAGAAGCGCCGGGATTTCCTGGCGCTCAATCCGGCCGGCACGCTGCCGGTCTATGTCGACGACAGCATGCGCGCGCTCTGCGGCGCGAGCGTCATTTCCGAGTATCTGGACGAGACGCATGGCGTCTTGAAGCGCGACCGGCGGCTGCTCGCCGAAGATCCTTTCCAGCGGGCGGAAATCCGCCGGCTGACCGAATGGTTCATGCAGAAAATGGAAAACGACGTGACCAAGCCGCTCGCCCGCGAGCGTGTCTACAAGTTGCAGATGACAGCGGATCAGGGCGGTGGAGCGCCAGATTCCAAGGTTTTACGCACGGCGCGCGCGAACATCCGCCAGCATATGCGCTATCTCACCTGGCTCGCCGGTTCGCGTCAGTGGCTGGCGGGCGAGCGGATGAGTTATGCCGACCTGGCCGCCGCGGCCTCGATCTCCATCCTCGATTATCTCGGCGAGATCGAGTGGGCGGATTCGCCCGTCGTCAAGGACTGGTACCAGCGGCTGAAGTCACGTCCCTCCTTCCGGCCGATGCTGACCGAGCGCGTGCGCGGACTGACACCGGTTTCACACTATGCCGATCTGGATTTCTGACGAGGGCTCTTCATGCCCGAACCTGACAATGACGACAAAGAGCGCCGCCGCCGCGACAATTTGACCGAGTTCGTTCGGGCGGAATCTGCTGCCAAGGGCTTCGATCTCTGCCGCATCACGCGCCCGGACGCGATCCCGCAAGCCAAGGAGCGTCTCGGCCAGTTCATCGATGCCGGGCGCCACGGGACGATGGACTGGATGGCGGAGACTCGCGACCGGCGCGGCGATCCGCGCACACTCTGGAGCGACGTGCGCTCCGTCGTCGTCTTCGGCTTGAATTACGCACCGGAGGAAGATCCCCGCGGTATCCTCGACAAGCCTGATAAAGCGGCAATTTCCGTTTACGCCCGCAACCGCGATTACCACGACGTCATCAAGGGCCGGCTGAAGGAAATCGCCACGCGCTTTGCGGCACGGGCCGGCGCCGATGTGAAAGTCTTCGTCGATACGGCGCCTGTCATGGAAAAGCCCTTAGCGGCGGCGGCCGGGCTCGGTTGGCAGGGCAAACATACCAATCTCGTCAGCCGCATGCACGGTTCCTGGCTGTTTCTCGGCACGATGTTCACCACCGCCGATCTTGCCATCGACGCGCCGGAGACCGATCATTGCGGCTCCTGCCGCGCCTGTCTCGACATCTGTCCGACGGCTGCCTTTCCGGCGCCTTACCAGATCGACGCGCGGCGCTGCATCTCCTACCTCACCATTGAGCACAAGGGACCGATCGACGCCGATTTGCGCGTGCTGATCGGCAATCGCATCTATGGCTGCGACGACTGTCTTGCCGCCTGTCCCTGGAACAAGTTCGCAAGCTCCGCCTCCGAGATGAAGCTGCAGGCGCGGGAAGATCTGAAGGAGCCGTCGATCGCCTTTCTGCTGACGCTTGACGATGCCGTCTTCCGTACCTTTTTCAGCGGCTCGCCGGTGAAGCGGATCGGCCGCGACCGCTTCATCCGCAATGTGCTGATCGCCGCCGGCAATTCCGGCGAGACGGCGCTCATCGAGCAATGTCGGGGGCTTTCGGAGGATCCCTCGCCCGTGGTGCGCGGCATGGCGGTCTGGGCGCTTTCACGGCTGATGGAGGCTGGCGAATTCTCGGTCTTTGCCGCACAAAGAGCGGATGAGAAAGATGACGACGTCCTGAACGAATGGCGATTGGCGGGAGTGGGCTGATGCATGTGATGATCTTTGGCTGCGGTTATTCCGGCACGGCGATCGCCAAGGCCTTTGCCGGCAACGGCGTGCGTGTTTCCGGCACCACGCGTTCGCCAGACAAGATGGACGTGCTCCGCCAGAATGGCATCGAAGCATTCCTTTTCGACGGTGAGAGCATGGAAGAGGAGCTGCGCCGGGCGTTGACTGGTGTAACGCATCTCGTGCAGTCGATCGCGCCTGGAAAGGCCGACCCGCTGCTGCGGTTGCTTGACAAGGACGGCGCACGCCTGCTGCCGAGGCTCGAATGGATCGGTTATCTCTCCACGGTCGGCGTCTATGGCGATCACAAGGGCGCCTGGGTGAGTGAGGAAACGCCGTGCCTGCCCGTTTCCGGGCGGTCGAAGGAGCGGCTCGAGGCAGAAGAGGGCTGGCTGGCGATGGGCGGGGAGCGCGGTGTGCCGGCGGCGGTGCTCCGCCTTTCCGGGATCTATGGGCCGGGCCGCAACGCCTTCTGCAATCTGGCGAAGGGCACGGCGCGACGGCTGATCAAGAAGGACCAGGTGTTCAACCGCATTCGCGTCGAGGATATCGGTGCGGCGACACGTTTCCTATCAGAGCGCGGCCTCGGTGGCATCTATAATGTCACCGACGACCGGCCCGGCCCGCCGCAGGATGTGATCGTCGAGGCAGCCCGCCTGATGGGCGTCGAACCGCCGCCCGAGCAGGCGTTTGAGACCGCCGAACTGACGCCGATGGCACGCTCCTTCTACGGCGAGAACAAACGCATCTCGAATGCGAAACTGAAGGCCACCGGCTTCGAATTCTCCTTCCCGAACTATCCGATGTCGCTTGCGCAATTGTGGCAGGACGGGCGCTGGCGTGGGTAGAATGCAGTCCTGTTTGCGACGGGATGTACTCACCCAAAATGAGTAGGAAATTCCTACTTTGCCGCTTTGGCCGGACAATTTTCGCCGCATCTTATGGTTAACGGCCTTTAAATTTGCCCAAATGTGGCAGCAAATATGGCGAAATCGGAAAAATATTTTCGCGATTTTCGTGAACGCCAGGCCGTTAACTATCCCTTCGGAAAATTCGTTCGGATTTTAGCTGATTTTATTAGGTTTTTTCCACATTTGGGGGCGGCATGGATTCCTGAGATTCCATCACCGCACTCACGAATGTTACAGATTGTAATATTCCGTGAACACATCCGGCACTTTTTCG
Organism: Rhizobium leguminosarum bv. viciae USDA 2370; assembly: GCF_002008365.1. Classification (GTDB taxonomy): domain Bacteria; phylum Pseudomonadota; class Alphaproteobacteria; order Rhizobiales; family Rhizobiaceae; genus Rhizobium; species Rhizobium leguminosarum. Next base: position 255,031 of record NZ_MRDL01000054.1, on the reverse strand, counting down.
CCACTTTTTCGCAGATTTAAGCCCCGCCGCCTGCAAGGGCGTGAGTTCAACAGTTGAGGGATACTCTGTTTTGAAGAAAATACGTCGTTCTATTATCGTCGCCGCAACTATTGCCGCCTGTTCTTCCATGCTTCCGGCGGAAGGTTTTGCTGCAAATGGCTGTGGCGGTGCTTCATGGTACGCACTTCGCTCCAAAACTGCTTCCGGGGAACGTATGAACCCTGCCATCTTGACTGCCGCACATCGTTCACTTGCTTTCGGCACCAAGGTGAAGGTCACCAACCGCAATAATGGCCGCACTGTCGTCGTTCGTATCAACGATCGTGGTCCGTTCATCCGTGGTCGTGTGATCGACCTGTCGCGCGCCGCCGCGCAGAATATCGGCATGGTGAGCTCCGGCACCGCGAAGGTTTGCTACCAGGTCATCAGCTGAGGCGCCGGAAGCGGCGCTTGCTCTTGCCGTCAATCGCGGTTACCACCCGGTTGAGACTTGTGAACAATCCACTGCGTGACTATCGCGTTTGCGCTGGTCGTTCACACGCCACGGCAACAGGAGACATGTGAATGCGTCTGGGCGGCCGCCTCGAAGGGGCGATTTCTGTGCTCGCGGACATCGATGCCCGCAAGCGGCCCGTCGCCGACGCGCTGAAGGACTGGGGCCTCGCGCACCGCTTCGCCGGCTCCGGCGATCGTGCGGCGATCGGCAACATCGTCTATGACGCACTGCGCATGCGGCTTTCCCATGCCTGGCTGATGGATGACGATAGTGCCGCGGCGATTGCCCATGCCGTCATGTTCCGCCAATGGGGTTTCACCCCGGACAGTCTTGCCACTGAGCTGGCGGATGACAAGTTTGCGCCGACGCCGCTTTCAGCCGACGCCGCCTCGGCCATTCAAAGCCGCTCCCTCGACGATGCGCCGCCGCATATCCGCGGCGATATTCCCGAATGGGTCCAACCCTCCTTCGAACAGGCCTTCGGTGCCGGCTGGCTCGCCGAGGCACAGGCACTCGCCGCCCGCCCGACGCTCGATCTGCGCGCCAACCTGCTCAAGGCCTCCCGCGACAAGGTCGTCAAGGCGCTCGAAAGAGCCAACGCGCATGCAGCGAAGATCGCCCCCCACGGCATCCGGATTGCCGCCGGCGAAGGCGCCTCGCGACTTCCCAACGTGACAGCCGAGCTTTCGTTCCAAAAGGGCTGGTTCGAAGTTCAGGACGAGGGATCGCAGATCGTCGCCGACCTGGTGCTCGCCCATGATGGCGAACAGGTTCTCGACTATTGCGCCGGCGGGGGCGGCAAGACGCTCGCCATGGCGGCCGCCATGCAGAACAAGGGACAGGTTCACGCCTATGACGCCGACCGCAAACGGCTGGCGCCGATCATCGAGCGGCTGAAGCGCGCAGGCACGCGCAATGTCCAGGTGCATGACGACGCCAGGGCGCTCTCCGCCCTTGCCGAACGCTGCGACAAGGTGCTGGTCGACGCGCCCTGCACCGGCACCGGCACATGGCGCCGCCGCCCCGATACGAAATGGCGGCTGACGGCAAAGAACCTCGACGAGCGCACCGCCCAACAGCAGGACGCGCTGGCGCAGGCGAGCAGCTTCGTCAAATCAGGCGGCGAACTGATCTACGTCACCTGCTCGGTCCTGCCCCAGGAGAACGAGGAACAGGCGCGCCGCTTCACGGCCGCCAATCCTGATTTTCAGATCGTCAGCGCCCTGCCTGCCTGGGATCAGCTCTTCGGAAAGGACGCCCCGCGTCCGCATTCTTCCGACGGCCTGACGGTGACGCTGACGCCCGCCTCCACCGACACGGACGGCTTCTTCTTCTGCCGTATGCAGCGGAAGGGCTGACGCGGCTTAGCGGAGGCCTGCAACGGATAGCGATGCCGCGGCGAAATGGCGCGCTTGCTGCCGATTTTTCAAGCAGATGCCGTTCAAAAATGACCGGTTGGCCGCGCCTGTCCATTCTTAAAATCATTCCAAACTAGAGTGTTTGACACCAGTTTGCTTTTGCGCGAAGAGACGGAGCCCGATTAGACGGAAAATCCCGTCACAGGAGAGGATCATGAAGCTCAACCGCAAATTCCGCGCAGCCGTGCTGGCGATCGCCCCCGCCGCCCTGCTCGCCCTTCCCGCGCATGCCGAGACCGATGCTGCCGCCGTAGTGAAACACTATGCCGATGTGGCGCATGCGAAATACGAAGACTCGCTGACGACAGCCAAGGCGCTCGACGCCGCCATCGACGCCTTCCTGAAGGCGCCGACCGACGCAACGCTCAAGGCCGCCAGGGACGCCTGGATCAAGGCACGTGTTCCCTACCAGCAGACGGAAGTCTATCGCTTCGGCAATCCGATTGTTGACGACTGGGAAGGTAAGGTCAACGCATGGCCTCTCGATGAAGGCCTGATCGACTATGTCGATGCCTCTTACGGCACCGAGAGCGACGAAAACTCTCTCTATGTGGCAAATGTCATCGCCAACAAGACGATCAAGATCGACGGCAAGGATGTCGACGCCTCCAAGCTGACGCCGGAATTCCTCTCCGGCACGCTGGCCGAGGCCGGCGGCATCGAAGCCAATGTCGCGACCGGCTATCATGCCATCGAATTCCTGCTCTGGGGTCAGGATCTGAACGGCACGGGGCCCGGCGCCGGCGACCGTCCGGCAACGGATTACGATCTCAAGAATTGCACGCACGGCAATTGCGATCGTCGCGCCGAATATCTGAAATCCGCCTCCACCCTGCTCGTTTCCGACCTGCAGGAAATGACCGACAACTGGACGCCGGACGGTGCTGCGACGAAGAACGTCGAAGCCGATCCGAAGGCCGGTCTCGTCGCGATCCTGACGGGCATGGGTTCGCTTTCCTACGGCGAGCTTGCCGGCGAGCGCATGAAGCTCGGCCTGTTGCTGCACGATCCCGAGGAAGAGCATGATTGCTTCTCGGACAATACCTACAACTCGCATCTCAACGACGCGATCGGCATCGCCGCCGCCTATACCGGCAACTATACCCGCGTCGACGGCACCGAGCTCAGCGGCCCGTCGCTGCACGATCTGGTGGCCGCCAAGGACAAGGCGCTCGATGCCGAAGTGGAAGGCAAGCTCAACAAGACGCTCGATGCCATGAACGCCATGGCTAAGCGCGGCGAGACGGTCGAGAAGTACGACCAGATGATCGCCGAGGGCAACAAGGAAGGCAATGCCGTCGTCCAGGCCGCCATCGACGGGCTGATCGACCAGACGAAATCGGTGCAGCGCGTTATTGCCGCACTCGATCTCGGCACGGTTCAGCTTGAAGGTTCCGACAGCTTGGATAATCCTAACGCCGTCTTCAAATAAGCAAAAAGGCGGGCCGCTTCGAAAGCCGGAGCGGCCCGGACCCTGAAATGTCGCATGCCCCGGCCCGCCGATTGATCGCCAGCGCAATGCTCTGCGCCACGCTTGCCGGTTTTTCCGTCAGCATCGCCGCCGGTTTCGATCTGCCGACGAAACGCACCGACCTTTCCGCGGCCGATCTGAAACGTGTCGCCGCCGTCACCCGGCCGACGGCGGATTTTTCCAAGGCAGAACAATACGAAGCGATGCAGGCAGGGGCGACGACCTCGATCGACCCCGTCACCGAGGACAGCTTCTCGCATATTTCGGCCAACATCCCCTTCGACGAAGAGCAGAATTTCAAGCTCGGCAACGCGCTCTTCCGCAAGCTCTGGGTTTCCGCTCCCTCCTCGACGCGGGCCTCCGATGGTCTCGGGCCGCTCTTCAACGCCCGCTCCTGCATGAGCTGCCATGTCAATGACGGCCGCGGCAAACCGCCGGAGGGGGGCTCGAGCGCCACCTCGATGTTGCTGCGGCTTTCCCGCGCGGCCCGGACGCCGGCGGAAGAAAAGGCGATCGCGAGTGCTGATGTCGTCAACTTTCCCGATCCGGCCTACGGCCATCAGCTGCAGGACCTCGCCGTTCCCCGCCTTGCTGCCGAAGGAAAGATGGCGATCAGCTACCACGAGGAGAGGGTGACGCTCGGCGACGGCGAGACCGCGTCGCTGCGCCGGCCGAGCTATGCGGTTGTCAATCCCGCTTATGGACCGCTCGATCCCGCGACGACGATTTCGCCGCGTGTCGCCTCGGCGATGATCGGCCTCGGACTGATCGAGGCCATTCCCGAAGCCGATATCCTCGCCCATGCCGATCCGGACGATACCGATGGCGACGGTATTTCGGGGAAGGCGGCGATCGTGCGCGACCATCGCAGCGGCAAGATCGCGCTCGGACGATTCGGCTGGAAGGCACAGAACGCCACGGTGCGCGACCAGAGTGCGGATGCCTTCGCCAATGATATCGGCATCTCGACGCCCGATCAGCCGAAGGCGCAGGGCGACTGCACCAGGGCGGAAGAAAGATGCCTTGATATGCCGACCGGGGTGCAGAAACGCCTCGGCGCGCAAGAAGCGCCGGGTCCTATTCTCGACCTCGTCACTTTCTATTCCGAAAATCTCGCCGTTCCCTCCCGCCGCAAGGCAAGCTTCCCCGAGACCCTGAGGGGCAAGCGGATCTTCTACGAAACCGGCTGCATTTCCTGCCATGTGCCGAAATTCGTCACCCGCCGGGATACGCCGGACAAGGCACAATCCTTCCAGCTGATCTGGCCCTATTCCGACTTTCTCCTGCACGATATGGGCGACGGTCTTGCCGACGGGCAACAGGTTGGCCTTGCAAGCGGACGTGAATGGCGCACGCCGCCGCTATGGGGTATAGGACTGACCCGGACTGTCAGCGGACACAGCTTTTTCCTGCATGACGGCCGTGCGCGGAGCCTCACCGAGGCGATTCTCTGGCATGGCGGCGAAGCTGAAAAGGCCCGCAACGCTTTCTCCTCCCTGTCGACCGACGACAGGGCGGCCCTGATTACATTCCTGGAGTCACTTTGATGCGCCTTTGGCACCCCCTGCTCTGCCTTCCTCTGATCGGCCTCGCGACATCAGCGGCCGCCCAGACGGCCACTCCCCCGGCAGGGCTGAACGAGGATGCCGTTCCCGCCGTCATGCAGCGCGCCGTCGACGAGGTGATCCGTCCCGGCTATCGCAACATGCAGCAATCGGCCGCCCGGCTGACGACGGCGATGAAGGATCTTTGCGCAGACGGCACGCAGCAGACGCTCGACAAAGCAAAGTCCACCTTCGACGATACGATCCGCTATTGGTCGATCATCGAGATCGTCCAGACCGGACCTGTTATCCAAGACAATCTCTTCGAGCACATCCTGTTTTATCCCGACCGCAAGGGCGTCGGCCTCAAGCAGGTGCAGGCGCTGATCGCCAAGGCCGATCCGAAGGATGCGACCGTTGATGCGATCGCCGGCAAGAGTGTTGCGTTGCAAGGCCTGACGGCGCTGGAATACGTGCTTTACGGCAATGGCTCCGACGATCTCGTCGGGCAGAAAGGCAGTTTCCGCTGCCTTTACGGCCAGGCGGTCGCCGGCAATATCCAGCGTGAGGCCGGCGAAGTGGTCGCCGCCTGGGAAAAGCCCGATGGCGTGCAGGCGAGCTGGAAACATCCAGGCCCGCAGAGCAACGATTTCATGGACAACAAGGAAGCCGTGACGGCGCTGCTCGGCATTCTCGTCCATGGTGCCGAGAATGTCCGCGACCAGCGGCTGGAGCAGTTCTATAAGGGCAAGGACACCGCGCCACGGCCGCGCATGGCGATCTACTGGCGCTCCAAAAATACCTGGAAATCGATGGCCGCCAATCTGGAGGGCCTTCGCACGCTCTGGCAGAAGGCCGGCATGGCCGAGCTTCTGCCGCCGGACAAGCAGCCGATTGCCGCCTCGATCGATGAGGACTTCAAATCGCTGCTCGACAGCGTGCCGAAGCTCAATCCCGACATCGATGTCGCCACAAGCGATGCGGAGAAGGCCAAGCTCGATACGCTGCTTGCCGATAGCCGCGACCTGATCACCCGGATCAGCGACGAATATGGCGCGGCCATCGGCCTTTCAGCCGGCTTTTCCTTTTCGGACGGAGACTGAGACGATGATGCCAAGTGCCGCGATCGACCGACGCAACTTCGTCAAGGCGGCCGGCCTTGGCTTCCTTGCGGCCTTGGCGCCGAGGTCGCTGATGGCGCTGGAGCGGGCCGATGCGGTCTATGCATCGGGCATTCGTGCAGCCGACGGCTCCTTTGCCATTGCGACCGTGACCGAGCGTGGCGAGATCGTCGATCAAGTGGCCCTTCCCGCCCGCGCTCACGGCATGGCCTTCAGCGCCAGCACCGGCAAGACTGTCGCCTTCGCGCGCCGGCCCGGCACCTATGCGATGATCTTCGATCCCTGGAACAAAAGCGAGCCTGTTGTCATCAACTCCAGGGAGGACCGGCATTTTTACGGCCACGGCGCCTTCTCTCCTGATGGTCGTTTGCTCTACGCCAGCGAGAACGACTTCGACGGTAATCGCGGCATGATCGGCCTCTACGACGCCACCGACCGCTTCGCCCGCATCGGCGAATTCGAGACCTACGGCATCGGTCCGCACGACATGACCGTTTCCGAGGATGGACGCCTTCTGATCGTCGCCAATGGCGGCATCGAGACGCATCCGGATTTCGGCCGCACCAAGCTCAATCTCGGCGAGATGCAGCCATCGCTGGCGCTGATCGATGTGGCAACCGGGGCGCTGGTCGAAAAACATGTGCTGCCGGCGGAATGGGCAGAACTCTCCACCCGCCACGTCGATCTCGACGGCGAGGGCCGCATCTGGTTCGCCTGCCAGTATGAAGGCCACCGCAAGGATTTGCCGCCGCTCGTCGGCCATTTCGCCAAGGGCGAAGATCTCTCCTTCATCGACCTGCCGGAGGAGACGACGCGCAGGCTTGCCAATTACGTCGGGGCGATCGCCGTCAATCGCAGCGAAGGTCTCGTCGGCATTACCTCGCCGAAGGGCGGCGCCTCGGTGACCCTTGACGCAAAGTCGGGCAAGGTGCTGGCGGAGACCGTCGTTCCCGATGCGGCGGGCATCGCGCCGGCAAGAGGCGGCTTTGCCGTTTCCTCCTATGATGGCGATTTCCTGTCGACCCGCAGCGACGTCGCCTGGGATCAGCACATCGTGCGGATTTAGAGCGGTGCAGCTTTTAACGGAAGCGCAGAACCGCTCTATCCTTTTGTTTTTACGCAATTCCGGACGAAACCGCTTCGCACTTTGCCTGGGAAAACCGCTTCGCGCTTTTCCTGGAATTGCTCTAGGTGGCGCGGGAATAGGCTTTCTGCTCGGCGCTGACGCTCGATGCCGCCGCCCTTGCCGCCTCGTGCAGCCATTCGTTTCCCCGCACCGCCAAGTCCTTCAGGATCGCTGCAACCGTCGCCGCATCGTCGGAATGGCAATTGGCGATCTCGAAGCCCATCAGTTCCAGCATCGTCGGCGAAAGCAAGATCTCGGGATGCCGGTCGATTTCAATCTTGCAGCTGTTCGGCGAGAGCCGGCGCACGAGGATGCGGCCGGAGACTCGGTAGTGAGGATCGGCTGAGCGCGCCCGTCCATTGGCGATCTCGTCCGCATGGATCGCCACGTCCTGCGGCCTGTGTCGAAGCGACCAGACGGACGACAGCAGCGCCTTTGCCTCGCGCAGCACCGGCCCACCCTGCCATTCGGCATAGGCGACGAAACGCGGCCGGCCGAGGCTGCCGGTGCCGCCGCTGCGCGGCTTCGGCACGAAAGGCCCTGCCCCGGACGGCAGCGCGGCGGCGAGCGCCTTGATATAGGCTGATGGCGCCGGCTTGCTGCCGGGAAGCAACATTTCGTATTTCTCCCAGAATTCCCGGCGTTCCGAATTCGGCAGCATCAGCGCCTTGCGCAGCCATTTGTGGTCGCGCTCGAGGATGACGGGCAACGGATTTTCAAGGCCCCTGCGATAGCCGCTCAAGATCAATTCGCCGATTATGCGAACCGAGGGACCGTCGTCGCCGCGCGCCAGGATGGCGCTTGCCGCAAGGCGAACGAGATCCAGCGCGTAGGGCATCACCGCCGCGTCGTCGAAATCATTGACGCCCCAGACGAGCCGGCCCTCGATGTCGCGCCAGGTGCCGAAATTCTCCAGATGCGTATCGCCGATCGCCAACACCTCGGGCACGGAGCCAAGTTCCGGGCAGATATCGAGGATGATCTCGCTCCAGCGCCAATAGGTGGCGCGCAGGAAGACGAAATCGTCGCTTCGCATCTTCTCGTGCTTCTCCCGGAGATCGTCCTTGACGAGATCGTCGCCGAGTTCGCCGGCCAGCCAGGTCTCGAAATTCCGGACCGATTGCGATATCGTCGTCATGCCGGCGCTCCATCATTCGCGACCCGGTGCGGAGAATACGCGCACCGCGCGAAGCTGCAATCGTCTTCGCATCGGATCGCCACAATCCAGCGGTACTGGCCAGCTGTACCGGCTTGCGCGGCGACGCAAAGGTGAAAGGTTGCCCCGGCGACACGGTCCCGGGTTTCCATCGCCGCCCGGACCGATTTCAGCAATGTCCAGCTTGTCGAATGCGGCGCGCCATGCCACTTTCGCGGCTGCAAGAGGGGCAGACATGAGCGAGACTGACAGGGGCGATTTCCGCGCGCGAATCCGCCGCAATTTTGCGCGCCAGGCGGCGATGGAAACGATCGGCGCGGAGCTGACGCGCGTCGAGCACGGCGTCGTCGAGATCGAGCTTCCCTTCGACGTCAAGCTGACACAGCAGCACGGCATCCTGCATGCGGGCATCATCTCAGCAGCGCTCGATTCGGCCTGCGGCTTTGCCGCCTACAGCGTCATTGACCCGGAAGCCTCGATCCTGACGATCGAGTTCAAGGTCAATCTCATGTCGCCGGGGCGTGGCGATCGTTTCCTGTTTCGCGGGGAAATCACCAAACCCGGCTCCACCATCATCGTCGCCGACGGACGAGGCTACGCGATCAGCGACGGGCCGGCCAAACTCATCGCCTCCATGACCGGAACGATGATGGTGATCCGCGGTAGAGAGGGCATTACGGGATGAAGTTCGAACTGAAATCGGTCGCGGGGAAATCCATCCTTTTCGTCATGGCAGCGGAGGCCGAATACGGTCCCTTCCTGCGTTCACGCATCGAACCTTTGATGACTGGCGTCGGCCCGGTCGAGGCAGCCATCGCGCTGAGCAAGACATTGGCGCGGCTGGATGCAGTTGACGAACTGCCCGATCTCGTCGTGTCCCTCGGTTCGGCCGGCTCCGCGAAACTGGAGCAGACCGAAGTCTATCAGGTGACCTCGGTTTCCTACCGCGACATGGACGCCTCGCCGCTCGGCTTCGAAAAGGGCAAGACACCCTTTCTCGACCTGCCCGCAACGCTCGAATTACCGCTGCGCATTCCCGGCATTGCCGAAGCAAGTCTTTCCACCGGCGGCAATATCATTTCGGGCGCCGCCTACACAGGCATCGACGCCGACATGGTCGACATGGAGACCTATGCGGTGCTGCGGGCCTGCCAGGGCTACAAGCTGCCGCTGATCGGTCTTCGCGGCATTTCCGACGGTGCCGTCGAGCTGCAGCATATTTCGGGTTGGACCGAATATCTGCACATCGTCGACCGCAAGCTCTCCTATGGCGTCGACAGCCTGTTCACGGCGCTGGAGGACGGGGTTTTCTGGTTCTGAGCCCTTGAATGCGGGACAATTGGAACAATAAAAACCCGATACCGCCGATTTCCCGCATTGCCAGGCGAAGCGCTTTTCATTAAAGCCTCGCCATGACCCAGACAGCACATCCCGACTCCGTTCTCATCGTCGATTTCGGCAGCCAGGTGACCCAGCTCATCGCACGGCGCGTGCGCGAGGCTGGCGTCTATTGCGAGATCGTTCCCTTCCAATCGGCCGAAGAGGCCTTTCGGCGCCTGCAGCCGAAGGCCGTGATCCTGTCCGGCAGCCCGGCTTCCACGGTGGACGAGGGATCGCCGCGAGCGCCTCAGATCATCTTCGACAGCGGCCTGCCGGTGTTCGGCATCTGCTACGGCCAGCAGACGATGTGCATGCAGCTCGGCGGCAAGGTCGAGAGCGGCCATCACCGCGAATTCGGCCGCGCCTTCCTCGAGGTCGACAGGGACTGCCAGCTGTTCGAGGGCCTGTGGTCCTCCGGCTCGCGCCACCAGGTCTGGATGAGCCATGGCGACCGCGTCACCGCGCTGCCAGATGGTTTCGAGGTGGTCGCCACCTCCTCCAACGCCCCCTACGCCTTCATTGCCGACGAGAAGCGCAAATATTACGGCGTGCAGTTCCACCCGGAAGTGGTGCATACGCCTGATGGCGCCAAGCTGATCGGTAACTTCATTCACAACATCGCCGGCATCAAGGGCGACTGGTCGATGTCGGCCTATCGCCAGAAGGCGGTCGAGCAGATCCGCGCGCAGGTGGGCGACAAGCGCGTCATCTGCGCGCTTTCAGGCGGCGTCGACAGTTCCGTCGCAGCGCTCTTGATCCACGAGGCCGTCGGCGACCAGCTGACCTGCATCCTCGTCGACCACGGGCTGATGCGCAAGGACGAGGCAGCCGGCGTCGTCGCCATGTTCCGCGAGCATTACAATCTGCATCTGCTGCACGTCGATGCTTCCGACCGCTTCATCGGCGAACTCGAAGGCGTCAGCGACCCGGAAACCAAGCGCAAGATCATCGGCCGGCTGTTCATCGAGACCTTCGAGGAAGAGGCCAAGAAGCTCGGCGGCGCCGATTTCCTCGGCCAAGGCACGCTCTATCCCGACGTCATCGAAAGCGTTTCTTTCACCGGCGGCCCGTCGGTGACGATTAAATCGCACCACAATGTCGGCGGCCTGCCGGAGCGCATGAAGATGCAGCTCGTCGAGCCGCTGCGCGAGCTCTTCAAGGACGAGGTGCGCGCGCTTGGCCGCGAGCTCGGCCTGCCCGACAGCTTCATCGGCCGCCACCCCTTCCCGGGCCCCGGCCTGGCCATCCGCTGCCCCGGCGGCATCACCCGCGAAAAGCTGGAGATCCTGCGCGAGGCCGATGCGATCTATCTCGACGAAATCCGCAAGGCCGGCCTCTACGACGCTATCTGGCAGGCTTTTGCGGTGCTGCTGCCAGTCCAGACGGTCGGCGTCATGGGCGACGGGCGCACCTATGAATTCGTCTGCGCGCTGCGCGCTGTCACCTCCGTCGACGGCATGACGGCGGACTTCTACCACTACGACATGGAATTCCTCGGCCGCGCCGCGACCCGCATCATCAACGAGGTGCGCGGCATCAACCGCGTGGTCTATGATGTTACGTCGAAGCCGCCTGGCACGATCGAGTGGGAGTGACGCGGATACCGTGGGGTAGTATCGGATGGCAGAGGACACTCGAGCGAATCCTAGGCCATCGTACTTCTCGGGCCAAATCACACGGCCTTAGATCGATTATTGCTCCTTCTTGAACAAATCCTGGAAGATGAGCTGGCCCCAAGTGCGGCCGCGTGCGTGCACCAGCGCGCCACCCTCGTTGAGCTTTCCCAGCTTGACGGGTGCGAACCCGAGCTGTTTGGCCAAATCCGCCACGGGAGCGATCGCGTCCTCGTCGTCGCTCGACAGAAAGACGACCCGGTGGCCGCCCTCAACGATCGGATCGGTAGCCAGGGTGGCGGCAATCAGGTGATTGAAACCTTTCACGAGCTTGGCGCCGGTGAACGCCTTCGCGACGAAGGCGGAGGGCGGCAGGCCGTCCAGCTCTTCGGGAGTGAAGGGAAACGAGTTCGTCGCGTCGATGACTGTCTTGCCTTCCCAGCTCGGCAGAGCCTTCGCAACCTCGCGATGCTCCCCGAACGGGACCGCCAGGATGATCGTGTCGGCCTCGAGTGCATCCTGCAGCGACTTGGCGACGACCGTGGGGCCAATCGCCCGCGCCTGAGGCGCCAACGCCTCGGGGGGCCGGCGGCTCGCGACGGCCACCTTGATGTTTTTACGGGCGAAGGCGTGGGCAAGGGCCTGGCCTATCTTACCGAATCCTACAATCGCATAGCTCATGATATTTCTCCTATCCGTGTTGATATTGATTCCCGGGCCCTTAGTGGCTCTGGGGATCCGTTCCGCTGTATGGCGACTTTCGCGTAGACGTCTCGCCGTGAACGACTTCCGCACGGCCGGACGGTCAGCCGCTTCCGGCGATCCGGCGCGATTTCAGATGGCCGAGAAGCCGCCGTCGACAGACAACTCCACCCCATTCACGAAGCTCGAATCGTCTGAAGCAAGAAACAGCGCGGCCGCCGCAATTTCCTCAGGACGACCCATCTTTCCCCGCGGGATCAGGGATTCGAACATTTGCTTCGCCTCCTCGGTGAGAACTTGGTCCTGCATCGGTGTGGCGATCGGCCCCGGATGCAGCACGTTCACCCGTATATTCCTGCCCTTGAGTTCGTTGAGCCACCCGCGTGCGAACGCGTGCAGCGCCGCCTTGCTCGCCGCATACACGCTGTAGCCAGGAAAACCTTTCAGCGAAGCAACTGACCCGGTCATGAAGATCGATCCGCCATCGTTGAACAGCGGCAACGCCTTCTGAACCGTAAACAGCGTGCCCCGCGTATTCAGGTTGAAGGTCGCGTCGAAATGCTGCTCGGTAATCTCGCCCAGTGGGACGGCTTCGCCCGTGCCGGCGCTCGCGTATAGGATGTCGATCTTACCCTTTTCCCGTTTGACCGTGTCGAACAGACGATCGAGGTCGTCGAGATTGGCCGCGTCGCCGCGCACGCCGGTCACGTTCCGGCCAATCAACTTGACGGCCTCGTCGAGCGCCTCCTGCCTCCGGCCCGTGATAAAAACATAGGCGCCTTCTTCAACGAACCGCTTGGCGCTCGCCAGCGCCATGCCGCTCGATCCACCCGTGATGACTGCAACCTTACCCTCAAGCTTTCCCATGACTTCTCCTTCCAGGCTCCGCCTTTGATCGTTCGGGGACGCCCCCGAGACCCTCAAATAGGTCCACCGGAGTCAGGCGTTGAGTGCGGAAGCGCGCACATCGGTGGTGCAAAATCGATCCGCCTGGACGACTGACGCCAGCCGCGACGATCGGTGTCTGTCGTTCGGAATTGAGCCGCGCTCGTCGACATAAGCTATGATGACAGCCCGTACTGCTGTACGACGCGTTAGATACGGGCTTCGGAAGGCGCACCGCGCGGTGCTGGATTGCACCATGATCGACTGGGATGACATTCGCTACTTTCTTGCCGTGGCGCGCGGAGGCTCAGTGCGGGCTGCCGCCGAGGGCCTCGGGGTGTATCATTCGACCGTGCTGCGACGCATCGCTCAGCTCGAGGAACGCCTCGGGGCGCAGATGTTCGAAAAGCTGCCTTCGGGCTACCGCCTGACGGCTGCGGGCGAGGAGGTCCTCGAGCTCGCGAACGAGATGGAAGCGTCGTCGCACCAGCTGGAGACGCGCGTCTTCGGTCGCGACCAGAGCGTGCGCGGGCTTCTGCGGGTGACGTTGGCTCCAACCCTTGCGACACATCTGCTCATGCCGGATCTCGCCGATTTCGCGGTTCTGCATCCCGATATCGAGATGGAAATCATCTCGTCCGGCGAGCTGGCAAATCTGACCAACCGAGAGGCCGACGTGGCGATCCGCGTCGTTTACGACCGCAAAACCCTGCCGCTCAATCTTCACGGCCTGAAGGGACCGGAGCTCTTCAGCGGCGTCTACATGTCTCGCGATCGACTGGCCGCATGGCGTGCGGGGGCGCCGGATCCCATCCGGTGGATCGTCATAAGCATTCATGGAATTCCGGATTGGGTCCGCGAGGGTGAGGTTCGCACCACGGGGGTTCCGTTCAGGATCACGGACGGCGAGGCGCAGATCGTTGCAGTACGGCAAGGGCTCGGGATGACGACACTGCCGTGCTTCGTCGGAGATGCCGACCCTCTGTTGGTGAGGGTGCCGGGCACCGACCTGCACATGCATGGAACGCTCTGGCTTCTGACGCAGGGGGAGACACGCAAGACGAAGCGCGTCCGGCTCTTCACGGAGTTCGTATCCCGCCGGCTCGCCGCGTATGCTCCGCTTCTCGCGGGGCTGTCCGTGTCGCGCGACTGACGCCCGGCGGGTCGCCGGCGACGCTTGCCGTAATCCGGTCGGAAGCCGAGCTGCGATTTTCATCTGGCGAGTCGCGCGATCAAGCCGGAACGTAGGTCAACCTGATCACATCCTCGCCAATCCGGTCATGAGCCATCAGGCGGAGCGGCGGCCGTGGTCCGGCGAAATATGGCTTGCCATGACCGAGCACGACGGGGTGCAGGTAGATTCGATACTCGTCGATCAGGCCAAGTTCGGTGAGGCTTTGCGCCAAATTGGGGCCGGCAACTTCGATCTCCCCGTCGCGCTCTGCCTTCAGCGCGCGGATCGCGGCCTCAAGATCTTCCCCAACAAGCCTGGCGTTGGGACCGACCGACGTCAACGAGCGCGAGACGACCCATTTGGGCTGGTTCCGCCACGCCGCCGCGAAGGCCTGTCGCTCTGGGTCCCATTCAGGATGTTCGTCGTCCCAGTAACGCATGACCTCATACATCCGGCGACCGTACACACTGCCCGCCTGCCGCTGAGCCTCTTCGATGAAGTGGCGGAAGAGCGTGGGGCTTGGCCCAAACGCCATATGATCGACGTAGCCGTCCAAGGACTGGTTCATTCCGAACACAAGCTTAGCCATCCTCACTTCCTTTCCTTAAACGGCATATCGCCGCAGGCTGATTGCATTATGCAATCGGTTGTAAGTTAGTTCAACTGGTTTTATATCGCAATTGGTTTTTAACGTGGGCATAAATCCGCGACCTGATGTTCGCCAACCGCCCGGGCTGGGGTGGACAACGGCCTGTCCGCTTCCACCCATGAGAATGAACAAGCCGCCATCAGCGGCGCTATTTCAGCGGCAGAAACAGTTCCGCCACCGCCTCATGCTCCGGCACCTCGGGGAAGAAGCTCAGCCGCTGGCAATAGATCGGGAAATCGCGTGCTTCCTCGCCGCTGGCCGGAAGCCAGTCGCGATAAAGGTAGAGCGCGGCGGGCTCCAGATTGTCGGTGTTGCCGACGACGGGCAGCACCGCGCAGCGTCCGCCAGGAATCTCGCCGGCTTTGATCTCTTTGCCGTTCGCCTCGATCGGTTGGTCGGTCCCGACACAAAGGTCCACGCTATAATCGGCAGGCGACGCAGGACGCCGCTCGGAACGCCAGACATTGAAGGTCGGACTTGTCTTGGGGTGCAAGCCAGCGGCCTTGCGCCAGGCGATGAACCGCTGGATGGTGGCGCCGAGCATCGCCGGGTCGCCCCGGTGTTCCATAATCGCCACCGGCGTGGTGGGCACATCGCGAATCTTCACGTCGTCAGTGGTAAAAGTCTTCTGCGTGAGCTTGCTCCTTGCGTTGTCGAGAGGCCCGAAGGCGGCAAGCCACGGCTCCCAGTCAGGAGACTTCCGGAACGACGAAGGCGACTGCCCGAACCGTTGCCGAAAGGCGCGGGCGAAGGCATCCGGTGCGTCGTAACCGGCATCCATCGCTATGTCAGTGACGCGTTCTTCGTCCCTGTAAGCCAGCCGGTATGAAGCGCGCTTCATGCGGGCAAGCCTGATATAGCGATGCACTGATAATCCGAAGGTCGCCGTAAACTGCCGGTGGAAATGAAACTTCGAGAAAGCCGCGACACCGCTCAGAAGGTCAAGATCGAGATCGTCATCGAGGTGCCGGTCGACATAATCCAGCACTCGCTGCATCCGCTCATGATAGTTCCGAAGCGCTGCGGTCATTCGCCTTGGTCTCCGTGGCAGCTCAAACTAGATTCCTCCGGCAACCAGCGCCCGACCGATCTTGCGGTTTGGCATGGATCAGCCGGTGCCGCCCGATCGGAGCGTCTTGCGATCCTCGCCCGGCACTGTTATTCGCTTTCCATCTTAGAGGAGAATGCCTTTGTTTGCCGTCGTAACGATCCAGAACTCACCGGCTGCGGCGGTAAGGATGATGGCGCTCGGCATCGTGACCGAGAGCTAACCTTCATTCTATCGCTCGGCCTTAGCGCGCCCAATGCTGGCGCATGTCTAGTGTCGAGAAGACTATGATTATCGAACTAACGTCTCATGATTTTGAAGCGCTGCTGAAGGGCATCGCGCCACGTCATCTGCGCCTTGTCCAAGACAGCACCATTGCGCCTCCTGAAGTACTGGAGATGTTGAACCGCCTCGCGACTGACATAGGCGCTGAATTCTCGCCGTCGGCCTGGATGATCGTGGAGGATGGCGAGGTCGTCGGCCTCTGCTCCATCGTTCGAGTTCCACAAGATGGAAACATCCATATCGGCTATGGGATTGCGCCTTCGCGCCAGGGCCGTGGATGCACCGCGCGCGCCATAGGCCAGTTGCTGGAGTGGGGGCGGAGCGACCCTCGCGTGGCTCTGATCTCCGCAGAGACCGGGGTTGCGAACATTGCGTCACAGCGTGTCCTCGAGCGCAATGGATTCATTCGCGCCGGCGAGCGTATCGATGCCGAAGACGGTCCATTGATTTGCTGGGAAGCAATGACGGTCTAAGGTTGCGGACCGAATAAGCCCGCACGGGAGACGGCCGGCCGAGGTTCAATTGCCTCGGCCGGACTTTTGTCATGGACAGATGACGACTTCGATCACGGCCTGCTTCAGCGGCCGTAGGTGACCTCGACGGAGGCCTTGTCGAGCGTATTTGCCCTGACATAGAAGCCAACCATGGCGCCCGGCGCAGTATCAGGAAGCGGAAGCTTTTCGACCGAAAGCGCATAGACGGTAAACTGGTAGTGGTGCGGCCCATCGCCGGCCGGCGGGCATGCGCCGCCATAGCCTGATGTACCAAAATCGGTGTGACCTTCGACAGTGCCTGCGGGAAGCTTCTTGTCACCGCTGGCGCCAGTGGCAATCTCCGAGGCATTTGCGGGAATGTTGAACACCGACCAATGCCACCAGCCCGAGCCGGTCGGAGCATCCGGATCGTAAGCCATGATGGCGAAGCTCTTGGTCGCCTCGGGGGCACCCGACCAGGTCAGTTCCGGCGAGATGTTCTTGCCGGCGCAGCCGAAGCTGTTGAAGACCTGTGCATCGGCCATGGCCTTGCCGGCGGTCAAATCCTTCGAGGTGAGCTTCATTTCGGCCTGTGCGGCCGTCGCGCCAAAGACGGATGTGGCGAGAAGTACTGCTGTGATAAAACGCATTCTGTTTTCCTGCGGTTGATAATGCAGGAAAACTATCGTCACCGAGCAAGTGCATCTGCCCCGCTATGCTCAACTTCTGCCCCGATCCGCTCAAAACGCTCAGAGCCGCCCCGCACATGGCGTGGATTGACGCCAAACCGCTCTTTGAACCGCGCCGCGAATTGCGACGGGGAATCGTAACCGACCTCAAGCGCGACCTGCGCCATCGGCAGGGTTGTGGTTTGAATGAGACCCAAGGCGCGATTCATCCTTGTATCGCTCAAGATCTCACTGTAGCCGGTATTCTCGGCGGCCAGCTTACGCCTCAGCGTCGCTTCGCTCATGTTGAACGCGCGCGCCGCTTGCCCCAGCGTCCAATCAAAGGCCGTATCACTTTCGATCATCTGCCGCAGCCGGTCCTCGAGCCGAGGGCTTTGGCATTGGCCCAACACCGCTCCGCAGAGCGCAAACCAGGTGATCAGCTCCATCAAACGAGCCTTGGCAATGGCGCCGGGAAGTCTCGTCAGATTGCCGGGCTGACTGCAATAGTCAAACAATGCCGCGGCTTCCTCCGGCAGCTTCGAGGTGGCTGCCGGGACAGGCCTCGATGGAACGGCGAGCGATCCCATCCTGGTATAGGCTTCCTCGAAGAGCTGTCGCGGAACAGGAAGCGCCAGGGTCTGATACTTCTGCGGCGCCTTGGGAATATTCTCCATCGTCAACGGTCGATAGTCGGGCAGCAAGCCGTAGGCGCCCGCCTCGAGGCGCAAAGCCTTGTCGTCTGCCATGACGATCTTCGTTCCCGATTGCACCTGTATCAACAGGGGGCTCGTATTGACGAGACGATAAAAACAGGCCCGCCCGCCCTGGCGGATCAAGGCCCTGGTCGGAATGGGAAAGACCTCGTCGAGCATATGTTCTCCGACAACAGGATGGATGATCGTGGGGCACGAGCTGCCAGGCCGTGAGACTGGAGCCATGATCGGTAGACTCGCCACCACCGACCCCTTGAGGATCGGGAATAGCAAAACCGCGTGTCATGGGCAATCTTGAGCGTCATTCAGGTGTTCGAACTCAATGGAATTCCGCGCGTCCCACCTCAGCGCATTTTTGTGGCTGGTGTTTGCTTGTCATCGATGTGAATTCGGGTTTTGTCGGCAGCGTCGGCCCGGCTTTTCACGTGATCGATGAAAGCCCGCAGCTTCGGCATCACTTGATGACGGCTGGGATAGTAGAGGAACACACCCGGCGCCATCGGTGCGAACGCCTCCAGGACGCGGACGAGTTTTCCCGCCTTCACCGGTCCGGCGGCGATTGGCTCCGGCACTTGCGCAAGCCCCATATCTTCGACGGCGGCTCCCAGCATGGTGGGAAAATCATGGGCGATCAGCGGCCCGGAGACAACAGCCTCTATCGGCTTTTTGCCGCTGACAAACGACCATGGCGCGATTGAGCCGTTCGAGCGGCGCATGCGGATGCAGGCATGTTGACGCAGATCGTCGATACGCTCGGGCCGCCCTCTCCGGTGCAGATATTCGGGGCTGCCGACGACCACCAGCGGGAAGGACGGCGTCAGCCGGACCGCGACCATGTCGGCTGCGATGAACTGGCCGAGCCGGATACCGGCGTCGAATCCTTCGGCCGCGATATCGACCAGTTCCTCATTCGCGGCGACCTCCACCTCGATCTCGGGAAAGGCCTGGCAGAAGGATGCAATCAGTGGCTCCAACAGGATCGGCACCACTGACGGCGGCACCGTGAGGCGCAATAGTCCAGCCGGTCTCTGGCCGAGCTCACGCGCAACCGCGCTTGCGGCGACCAGTTCCTCGAAAGCGGGCTTTGCGCGCGCGAGGAACCGCTCGCCGGCTTCAGTCAGACCGACACTGCGCGTCGTGCGGATGAAGAGTACTGCGCCGACACGCTCCTCAAGAGCGCGTACGGCCTGGCTGACTGCCGAGGGGGTCACCCCGAGTTCCGCGGCTGCTCTGCGAAAACTACGGTGATGGGCAACGCTCAGAAACGCCTCAACGCCGTCGAGCGCGCCTTGCCTGACTGTGAAGTTCTGCTTCATACCGCATCGATATTATCGCCAATAGTCGATCGCGGGAAGCGGCCGTACATCTGGACCCCACAAATCAGGAGTGCCCCGATGTCGACGGAATCCATCTTTCAAACCCATCTCGCGCTAGGCTACGTCGCGTGGCTGCTTTGCTTCGGCGCCTATATTCTGCCCTGGCTCAAATCGATGGACAGGGTCAAGGCGCACCGCGCCATCGTCACTCTGCACAGCTTCCGCTTCTTCGGGCTCGTCTTCATTCTGCCCGGCGTCGTCGGTCCCAACCTGCCCGCCAGCTTCGCCACCTTCGCTGCCTATGGCGACCTCGCGTCCGGGCTGCTCGCCATGTTGGCGCTCGTCACGATCAGCATGCGTCCGGTCTTCTGGCTGTTCGTCGTCGCCTTCAATCTCGTGGGAATGGCCGACCTCGTGCTCGACTACTATCACGCGATCCAGGCCGGCCTGCCGGCGCGGGCGGAGGAATTGGGCGCCGCATACGCGATCCCGATCATTTACGTGCCCTTGCTGATGATCACCCACGTCTTCGCATTCTATTTGCTTCTGCGTCCTCAGCCTAAGGCAACCCAGGCGCTCGCCGGCGAGGCAGCAGTATCTTAACCTCCGCCATCTCAGGCGTTGCACCTTGCGATCGAAGATCGCAAGTCTAGAGCCTGTCAAACCTGCGCACATAATCGACCAATGCGCGCAGCTTCAGTGGCTGCCTCTGGCGCCTGGGATAGTAGAGATAGAATCCCGGGAATGGGGGGCAGAAATCCTCCAGCAGCGGCACGAGCTCCCCGCGTTCGATATAGGATTGGAAGGTTTCCACCATGCCGAAGGTGATGCCTGCTCCGGCGCAGGCCATGCGGATCATCATTCCCATGTCGTTGGTCGTGACGACGGGATCGACGGAGACGTCGAAGTCGCGATTGTTCTCGGTGAACTCCCAGCGATAAGGCGCCGTATCCGGGCGTGGCCGCCATCCGATGCAGGCATGATCCTGCAGGTCGCGGGGATGGCGGGGATGGCCGCGGCGCTCTAGATAGCTGCGGGATGCGGCCGCGCATTGTCGCTGCTCTTCGGAGACTGAAATCGCGATCATGTCCTGCTCGATCACTTCGCCCAGCCGGACACCGGCGTCGAAACCGGCCTCGACGATATCGAACTCGTCATCGGTGATGGTGATATCGAGTTTGATGTCGGGGCAAGCTTCCATGAAACCGGCCAGTAACGTGCCGGACAGGAAGTTCTCGGCGATCGAGGAAACGGTGATCCGCAGCAGGCCGCTCGGGCGCGCCTGCATTTCTCGCACCGTCTGCATCGCATCCTTGACCTGCCGGACCGATGGACGAACCGCGTCGAAGAACACTTCGCCGGCTTCGGTCAGGCTGACGCTACGCGTCGTGCGCTGGACCAGGGCGACGCCAACCCGATCCTCCAGGCGCTGCAGGGCCTGGCTGACGGCGGAGCGGGTGACGCCAAGCCGCTCGCCGGCAAGGCGGAAGTTCCGCGCCTCGGCCACCGCAAGAAAAACTGAAATGCCTTCGAGATCATCGACCATTGGTTAGCATTCCTAACCAAGGCATCCTCGATTGGCAACTTAATCGCCGCGGATGGGCACGCTATCTTTCAAGTCGAGATCAACGCCAAGACCCACGCATCGGCAGATCCTCTTCGAAAGGCAAGGCAATGCGAAGGATTTTCAAAAGCCCGGTTCTGCAGTTTTTCACGGCGGTCACCCTTGCTGGTACGGCGACCAGTTCGTCCGCCACCGATGCCGTGAACGACCGAGATCAGCAGCAACAAACAAGCGAGAACAGAATGCAGCAACACCCCTATGTCGGCATGTGGGTTACGGATGATGGCCGCATCCGCCACGAACTTCTGCCCAATGGCCGTTACGACGAAGCCCGCGGAAACCGCGAAAGCGCCTATCGCGGCCGTTACGAAGTCACCGGAAGCCACATCGAATACTGGGATGACACGGGCTTTACGGCCGACGGCGATTTCGTCGACGGCAATACCCTCCATCATGGCGGCATGGTGCTTCGCCGCCAATGACGTGCGGCCTGAAAGGCAACATCACCAAGGATAAGGCCGCATTTGCCGGCCGGAAAGGATGACGATCATGTCTTCCCCAGCACCCACCTGGTTCATCACCGGCGCATCGTCCGGCCTCGGCCGGGCACTCGCCGAAGCGGTCCTGGCGCGCGGCTGGCGCGCCGTCATGACGGCGCGCAGACCCGAGACCCTGGCAGATCTCACGGCAGAGCACGGCGACCGCGCGCTTGCCCTTGCACTCGATGTGACGGACAGCAACTCCATCGCCGGCGCGGTTCATGACGCCGAAACGCATTTCGGCGCGATCGACGTCCTCGTCAACAATGCCGGCTACGGCTACCTCTCGGCGATCGAAGAGGGCGACGATGCCGAGATACGCGCTCAGTTCGAAACCAATGTGTTCGGTTTGATCGCTGTCACCAAGCAGGTTCTGCCGGGCATGCGCTCACGCCGGCAAGGACATATCTTCAACGTCTCTTCGCTCGGCGGGCTCGTCGCTTTTGCTGCAACCGGCTACTACCACGCCACCAAATTTGCGGTCGAAGGCTTGTCGGAATCGCTTTCGCATGAGGTCAAATCGCTTGGCATCGATGTGACGATCCTCGAACCGGGCGCCTTCCGCACGGATTGGGCCGGCCGGTCGATGGTCGAATCCAGTACGATCATCGACGACTATGCCGAGACATCCGGCAAGCGGCGCCAGGCCACCCGGTCGGTCTCCGGCAACCAGCCGGGCGATCCGGTGCGAGCCGCGACAGCAATCATATCGGCGTTCGAGGCGGACGAGCCGCCGCTGCGCTTGTTGCTCGGCGCACCTGCCCTGAAGATCGCCCGCGAACGGCTCGATGCGCTGCGCGCAAATTTCGAAGCCTGGGCGGAGACGACGCTCAGCGCCGATTTCCCAAGAAAACCCTCAGCCGTATCGCCAGGCGAGCGGCGTGCAAATGGAGCTTGAAATGTCTGATATCAAAGGAAAAGTCATTGCCATCACCGGAGCCAGCAGCGGTATCGGAGAGGCTGCGGCAAAGGTGCTGGCTGCCGCAGGCGCCCATGTCCTGATTGGCGCGCGCCGCACCGAGCGCCTGGAGGAACTCGCCGCCGACATCGCGGCAAAGGGTGGGTCGGTGCGCCTGCAAAAGCTTGACGTCACCGACCGGGCGGATGTGGAAGCCTTCGCAGGCTTTGCCAAGTCCGAATTCGGCCGGCTGGACGTTATCGTCAACAATGCCGGGGTCATGCCGCTCTCGCCGCTAGACGCCCTCAAGGTCGACGAGTGGGACCGGATGGTCGACGTCAATATCAAAGGCGTTCTCTACGGCATCGCGGCGGCCCTTCCGATCATGAAGGCGCAGGGATCGGGGCAGATCATCAACCTGTCTTCGATCGGCGGCCACAGCGTCTCTCCGACCGCCGCGGTCTATTGCGCGACGAAATTCGCAGTGCGGGCGATCTCGGACGGGCTGCGGCAGGAAACCGATCGCATCCGGGTGACCGTCATCTCCCCCGGCACGACGACATCGGAACTGGCCGAGACGATCACCGATCCGACGGCGCGGGATGCCATGAAGGCGTTCAGGGCGATCACGATCAGCCCCGAGGCCATCGCCAATTCGATCCTCTACGCCGTCAGCCAGCCTGATGATGTCGATGTCGGCGAGATCATCATCCGGCCGACAGCCAGCCCGCATTGATCCGCTGAGATTTTGCCAAAGCAATTCCAGCAAAAGTCTAGAGCGGTTTTGCTGAACTGCTCTAGAAACCCAGCGACTGCTGGGCAGGCGGTGGCGGCGCAAGGTTGACGCCTTCGAGTTCCAGCATGCGGGCTTTCGATGACGAACCGCCGGGAGCGGAGAAGCCGCCGATCTTGCCGCCGGCGGCCAGCACCCGGTGGCAGGGGATGATCAAAGCGACCGGGTTCTTCGCCATCGCCTGACCGACGTCGCGGGCGGCTTCCGGCCCGACGCCGAGCTCCTTCGCCAGCGCGCCGTAAGTGGTCGTGCGACCCCAGCCGACACGCCGTGCCGCCGCATAAATATCCCGGAAGAAGGCATCCTGACCGGCAAGATCGAGTTCGACGCCGGAAAAATCCGTCTCCTCGCCCTGGAAATAGCGCTTCACCGCAGCGACCGTCTCGAGCACAGCAGGCGTCGGTGCGCCGGATTCGGCATCCGACAGGCGGCGCAACAGCAGCCGTTCGGTCGCTTCCGCTGATTTGGTCGGCAGCTGGAAGCGGGTGATGCCGGCATCGCTCCAGGCGATGCCGCAGAAACCGCTCGCGGTTTCGAAGATGAGATAGTGGTGCATTGTCTCAGCCATGGCAAAGGCTCCGCGTTTGCGATGACCCATAAAATCGTATGAGACGGCCGCTGTTTCAACCCGTTTCTTGCGCGCGCCGGGCTTCCCGGAAAGATCGCGATGCTGCAATGTCGGTCGAACGTCCACTTCAGCCGCTTCTCTCCGACCGCAAGGCCGTGCCGCTGATGCGCTTGGCCACGGCTTGCGCTTGCCTAGCTTCTGCGCATAAAGCTCGTTCAGGTGTTGCACGGGGAGCGAAATCAGCATGGACGTTTCAGAGATCATCATCCCTGGAGATACGCCGGGAACGGAGTGGCGGCTGCCGGTGCTGCGCTTTACGGGCGGCGATCCGAAGGCGCCGAAGACCTATATCCAGGCGGCTCTGCATGCCGGCGAGCTGCCGGGAACGGTGCTCTTGCATTTCCTCTGCGAGAGGCTGCGGCAGGCGGAAAGCCAGGGCGCGATCGCCGGCGATATCACCCTCGTGCCGCAGGCCAATCCGATCGGTGCGGCGCAGTCGCATTTCGGCGAATTGCAGGGCCGTTTCGACTTGGGCTCGCGCACCAATTTCAACCGGGATTTCCCGCTGATCTCCGTTGCGGATCGCGCCACGCTGATCGAAGACCTCGATGATTATCCGGCTACCGACAGATTGAAGCGGCAGTTGCTGCACATGGCGCTCGGGGCCGATCTCGTGCTCGACCTGCATTGCGACGACGAATCCCTGCAATATGCCTATATCGACGAGGCCTTCTGGCCGGAGGCGGCCGATCTCGCCGCTTCACTCGACATGGAGGCCGTGCTGCTTTCGGACGGCGAAAGTTCGGCCTTCGAGGAGGCCGTCGGCTTTGCATGGAAATATGAAGTTCCCGGCGAGCGCCAATCCCGGCTGCCCGGCAAACTCTCCGTCACTGTCGAGCTGCGCGGCAAGCGCGATGTCGATCCGGTGCTGGCGAAAAAGGATGCCGACGGGCTCTGGCACTTCCTCGCGACACGGGGGATCGTCAGTGACGGGAAGCCAGCGGCAACGCCATTTTCCGGTCCGGCCGTGCCGCTCGATAATATCGAGATCATTCGCACTCCAGAAGGCGGCGCCGTGCTTTTCCATCGCGATATCGGCGAGAAGATTGCGGAAGGCGACCGCCTAGTGACGATCGTCACCCGGCCGGGACAGCCGGGCGGCAGCATCGAGCTCACCGCGCCGCAGGACGGGCTGATCCTGACCCGAACCTCCGACCGGCTGGTGCGGCGGCGCGGCGACCTGATGAAGATCGCCTGCGACGAACCCAGCAAGGCCTCCCGCAAGGCCGGCACGCTGGAGAATTGAACGAGGCCGGTTTTGTCCTGCTGCGATTGTCGACGCGTTCGGGGATAAAACGTCGCACGGCGTTTGCGCCGGCCTTTGTGCATGTTATCTCGCTGCCATCACAAGGAGATCGATCGGGCATGGCCGTCACCATCTATGGCATCAAGAATTGCGACACGATGAAGAAGGCCCGCAGCTGGCTGGAAGAACACAGCGTCGCCTATGAGTTTCACGATTACAAGGCGCTGGGTATCGACCGCGCCCATCTCGAAGCCTGGATCGACGAAGCCGGCCTCGACACCGTGCTCAACCGCGCCGGCACCACCTTCCGCAAACTGCCCGATGCCGACCGCGAGAACCTCACCCGGGAGAAAGCAATCCAGCTGATGCTCGACCAGCCGTCGATGATCAAGCGGCCGGTGCTGGAGGCGAAGGGCAAGCTGCTGATCGGCTTCAAGCCGGAGATTTACGCCGGTATGCTCGGAGGCTGACAGGCGGCCCGCTGAGCTCACGAGGGAAAGAGATGTCCAAGACCACGCGCGCGACACAGCTTCTTTCGCAGGCGGGCGTCGCCTTCACAGTTCATGCCTATGACTACGACCCCAATGCTGAGCGTGTCGGGCTGCAGGCGGCCGAAGCGCTCGGCGAGGCGCCGCATCGGGTGCTGAAGACGCTGATGGCGGAAGTGGACGGCAAACCGGTCTGCCTCGTCGTGCCGTCGGATCGCGAGGTCAGCATGAAGAAGCTTGCGAGCGCCTTTCACGGCAAATCGGCCAACATGATGAAGCCTGCCGATGCCGAGCGGCTGACGGGCTATCATGTCGGCGGCATCAGCCCGTTCGGCCAGAAGAAGACCGTACCGACGGCGATCGAGGAGGCCGCCCTTGCCGAACCGCTGGTCTATATCAATGGTGGGCAGCGCGGGCTGCAGGTGCGGCTCGATCCGAAGGCTGCGTTGAAGGCGCTGAAGGCTGTCGCCGTGCCGCTGATTGCCTGATCGGAGCATGATGCCGAAAAGTGTAGACGGTTTTCGGATGACATCATGCTCTTACTGTTGAATCTAGAGGAAGCGGTCAAGCACGCCGGCGATCGTCTTCGCCTCGTTGTCGGCAAGCTTGCAGCCGATATGGGTCTCGATCGATCTGGCATAGACGGTCCACATGCGCTCGCGAAGCTTTCGGCCGGCATCTGACATCACCACCCAACGGCCGCGCCCATCTTCAGCGAAGGCCTCGCGCCGGACTAAGCCCTCTTTTTCCAACCGATCGATCAGCCGGGAAAGATTATACTGGGCCAGCAATGTCCGCTCTTCGATCTCGTAGGGGCGCAGCTTGCCATCTTCCGAGCGCGTCAATTCCCAAAGCACGTCATACCAGGCAAGCGGCGGCATGCCGGCCGCCTTCAGATCGGCTTCGATGGCAGCGAGCAAGCGTTCGCGGGCGCGGATGATGCTCGTCCAGGCAGAGGTGACCGCTTCGCTCGGATTCGACGTTTTTTCGGACATAAATGCAATTACATCTATCTTGAATTCCGCCGCAAGCGATATTAGATGCAGTTACATCTATCATCGCCGCATGGAGACCGTCATGAGCAAACTTACCCTCGTCAGCCATCATCTCTGCCCCTATGTGCAGCGCGCCGCGATCGCGCTTCTCGAAAAGGACGTGCCCTTCGAGCGCATCAACATCGATCTTGCCAACAAGCCGGACTGGTTCCTGCAGATCTCGCCGCTCGGCAAGGTGCCGCTGCTGCGGATCGAGGAAGAGGACGGCAGCGAGGCGGTGCTGTTCGAAAGCAGCGTCATCTGCGAATATCTGGAGGAAACGCAGCCGGGCGTCGCGCTGCATCCCAAACACCCGCTGACGCGTGCCCGCCATCGCGGCTGGATGGAATTCGGCTCGTCCGTGCTTTCCGATCTCTGGGGCTATGAGACGGCACAGGATGCGGACCCGCTGGAGGCCAAGCGCAAGGCGCTCACCGCCAAATTCGCGACGCTCGAGGGTGTGCTGACGGATGGGCCTTATTTCGCCGGCAACGACTTCAGCCTCGTCGACGCCGGCTTCGCGCCGGTCTTCCGGTATTTCGATCTCTTCGACACGCTCGGCGACAGCGGCATCTTCGAAGGGCTTGAGCGGGTGGCGCGCTGGCGCAAGGCGCTCTCCGAGCGGGCGAGCGTCAGGGCCGCCGTCGGCGCGGACTACCCGCAGCGGCTGATGGAATTCCTCGAAAAGCATAACTCAATCCTGCTCAGGCAAGCTGCCGCCGCCTGAAGCGCGTCCGGCGGCCGGACATATATCCGGCCGCGTGCAATTCGGCGGCAATACGCTTCATTTTCGCCGCAAACGGGTCTAAGTCTTCCAGCCTCCCACCGTCGATGACAGAAGGCAGGTTGAACCATGACTTTCATGCCCCAGAGCCAGAACACCGTTGATCCCGTCAAGCTGGAAAAGCTTGCGGAAGTCGCCATCAAGGTCGGGCTGCAACTGCAGAAAGGTCAGGATCTGGTGATCACCGCGCCTGTCGTGGCGCTGCCGCTGGTTCGCCTGATCTCCAAGCACGCCTATCAGGCCGGCGCAGGGCTGGTCTCCGCCTTCTATTCCGACGAGGAGACGACACTGGCGCGCTATCAATATGGCAGCGACGAGAGCTTTGACCGCGCCTCCGGCTGGCTCTACGAGGGCATGGCCAAGGCCTATGCCAACGGGGCGGCCCGTCTCGCGGTCGCCGGCGACAATCCGATGCTGCTATCCGAGCAGGATGCCGGCAAGGTCGGCCGCGCCAATCGCGCCAATTCCACCGCCTATAAGCCGGCGCTGGAAAAAATCTCGAATTTCGACATCAACTGGAACATCGTCTCCTATCCGAACCCATCCTGGGCCAAGGTGGTCTTCCCCGACGATCCGGAGCCGATCGCGATCGCCAAGCTCGCCAAGGCGATCTTTGCCGCCTCGCGCGTCGACGTCAGCGATCCGGTCGCCGCCTGGACCGAACACAATGCCAATCTTGCCAAGCGCTCCACCTGGCTGAACGGCGAGCGTTTCGCCTCGCTGCATTTCAAGGGACCTGGCACCGACCTGACGGTCGGCCTTGCCGACGGGCATGAATGGCATGGCGGCGCTTCCACCGCCAAGAACGGCATTACCTGCAATCCGAACATCCCGACCGAAGAAGTCTTCACCACGCCGCATGCGCTGCGCGTCGAAGGCCATGTGTCGAGCACCAAGCCGCTTTCGCACCAGGGCACGCTGATCGACAATATCCAGGTGCATTTCGAGGGCGGGCGCATCGTCGAAGCCAGGGCCTCGCGTGGTGAAGAGGTCTTGAACAAGGTGCTCGATACCGACGAGGGCGCACGCCGGCTCGGCGAAGTGGCGCTCGTGCCGCATTCCTCGCCGATCTCGGCCAGCGGCATCCTGTTCTACAACACGCTGTTCGACGAAAACGCCTCGTGCCACATCGCGCTCGGCCAGTGCTATTCCAAATGCTTCCTCGATGGCGCGACACTGAGCCAGGAGCAGATCAAGGCGCAGGGCGGTAATTCCAGCCTGATCCATATCGACTGGATGATCGGCTCCGATAAGGTCGATATCGACGGCCTCAAGCCGGATGGCTCGCGGGTTCCGGTGATGCGGCAGGGCGAATGGGCCTGAGCGGCATCATCGTGGGCTGACAGAATGCTGGCGCGGCTAGTCCCGTCCTTCGAGGCCCCTCCGGGGTACCTGAGGATGAGGCTGGCGCGAGCGCACGCCTCAGGTGACACTTCGAAGCGACGTGGATCATACTTCAGGACGAGACCGCGCAGCCCCAGCAGCATGCGCTAGAACGCAAACCCACTGCACATTTTTGCTGGAATTGCTTTAGCGGATCGCCGATAGCAGCTTGCGCACGCGATCGAGATGCACCGTCCGCTTTGCATCGGTGGCGCGGTCCATGTCGTGCAGGCTGAGCATCTTGAAATTCAGCCGCTTCGAGCAGAAGGCGGCGATGCCGCGCTTCAAGAGCCGGCGCACCGGATCGCCCATATAGAGACGCACCAGCCACCAGGGCGAGCCTGTCGTCGTCAGCGCATAGAGCAGCCTAATATTGGTAAGCTGCGGCACGATACGGCCGCCAGCGGCGTCATGGCTGAAGGCGACCCCGGGGGCGAAGACACGATCGAAGAAACCCTTGAGAATGGCGGGGAAATTGAACCACCATTGCGGAAAGACGAGGATCAGGCCATCGGCCGCCTTCAGGCGGACAACGGTATCGGCAACGGCTGAGGTGTCATAGGGCACGTCGAAATAGCCGCGGCGTTCAGCTTCGGAAAGACGCGGATCGAAATCTTCTCGGTAGAGATCGAGCAGATCGACGACATGGCCGGAGGCTTCCAGTGCTTCGCGGGCCGTTCGCGCCACCGAGGCGGCGAAACTGTCCTCCAGTGGATGGGCAAGTACCAGTAGGATCCGCATTGTCAGAACAGGCTTCCCTGCTTCGGCGGTTCTGCGGGTCTTACGCTGCGCTTCCTGGCACCGGCCGGCGGTGCGCCGCCTTCCGTGGTCATGGCGCCGACACGACCGTCGGCGAATTCGATGGCGATGCCCATGCCGGCGGAGAGTTGAGCAGCCTGCGAGACCGGCCTGTTATCCTCATCGCGAATGACGGCGTAGCCGCGCTTCAGCACATTTTTATAGGAGAGCGACTGCAGCACGCGGTCCTGCGAAGAAAGCTCGGCGCGCGCACGGATCAGCTGGTGGCGGATCGCCGTATCGGCATGGCGCGAAAGATTGCCAAGGCGTTCGCGGCCGCGGTCGGTCTGGGTCTTCATCCGGGCAGGCAGCGAGGCGAGGATTGCTTCGGCGCGGTCAACGCGTGATTTCGAGCGGTCGATCAGCCGCTCGACCATGCGCTCGGCCCGGGCCATGCGCTCGTTCAGCGTCTGGCGGCGCTCGGCGATGCGGCCGGACAGCAGATCGGGGCGCAGATGCGAGCCGACGCGCTCGAAGCCGCGGCGCTTGTTGATGGTGTTGAGCTCCAGCCCGCGGCCGAGGCCGGTCGCCGCCTCGTCGAAACGCCGGCGCGGCAAGGCGAGAAGCTGATCGAGCGACGGCAATGCCCGCATCAGGGCGCGCACCGACTGGCGGCGCTGATCCATCTGGCGGTTCATGCAGCCCTGCAGGCGGGCGGCAAGAGCGGCGGCCTGCGCCTCGAGCTCGGCCTTGACGGGCACCGCCATTTCGGCAGCCCCTGTCGGCGTCGGAGCACGGACATCGGCGGCATAGTCGATCAGCGTCCAGTCGGTCTCATGGCCGACGGCCGAGATCAGCGGTATTTCGCTTTCGGCCGCCGCGCGCACAACGATTTCGTCGTTGAAGCTCCAGAGATCTTCCAGACTGCCGCCACCGCGCGCGACGATCAGCACATCCGGGCGCGGAATGGCGCCGGCCGGCTCCAGCGCGTTGAAGCCGCGGATGGCGTTCGCCACCTCTTCGCCGGATCCCTCGCCCTGAACCTTCACCGGCCAGACAAGGACGTGCACGGGAAAACGATCGGAGATGCGGTGAAGGATATCGCGGATCACGGCGCCGGTCGGCGAGGTAACGACGCCGATTACGCTGGGCATGAAGGGCAGCCGCTTCTTGCGGGCGGCATCGAACAGGCCCTCGGCACCAAGCTTGCGTTTGCGCTCCTCGATCAGCGCCATCAGCGCGCCGGCGCCGGCCGGTTCCAGCGTCTCGATGACGATCTGATATTTCGAGGAGCCCGGAAAGGTGGTGACCTTGCCGGTGGCGATGACCTCCATGCCTTCTTCCGGGCGGAACTTCAGCCGCGAGAAGGTGCCCTTCCAGATGACGGCCTCGATGCGGGCGCGGTCGTCCTTCAGCGCGAAATAGGCATGGCCCGAGGAGTGCGGCCCACGATAGCCGGAGATCTCGCCGCGCACGCGAACCTGGTCAAAGGCGGTTTCGACGGTGCGCTTGATCGAGCCGGAAAGCTCCGAAACCGAATATTCGGCAAGGTTGGTCGGCGAATCGCTGTCGAAGACGTTGCTCATCCCTCCTTTCTAACGCATCGGCCCGAAAATCAGAATCGATTTTCGGAAAGCACGATGCGTAGATTCAAAATGTTACAGCGTCCTTTGCGCGTCTGAAAAGACGCGCGGCGCTGTATGTCGATCAGCGGTAAACGGGAAGGTCGGCATTGGGGGCGGGCTTGGTTTTCCCGGCCGTTGAAATCGTTGGCGGGAGGTTCGTCGCCGTTGCGTCGAGCGCGCTCGTCTCAACGCATCCTGCACATGCACTCGTTGCAACCAGGTGGACAAACAACAAAATCGAGTAAAGCTGTTTTGTTGCGGAACGTATAGTTAGACAATGCGTTTCACATGAAAGGGATTGCTAACCACCGCAATACAAAGGCTTTTCGGCAAAGCCTGCCGGTAAATCTTTGTTAGTTGGCGCTTCCTATGCTTCCCCTCGTTATCTCTGGGAAGGTGCTGAAATGATTATTCTCACAGCAGCAGCATTGGGCATCAGCGCCGGGCAAATGCGCTCGGCTGGCGTGATCGCGTTGGTCGCCGCGTTGATCGGAATGACATTCGCGCTGGCGGCGATAACCTCGCCCGGCCCAGTGTCCATTCTGGCGTTCGTCTATGCCGTGCTCGGCTATAATGGCGGCCTCATGCTCTTCGTGCTCGGGCTCTTTGCCAATCAGCGCCTCCGTCGCGCCACGCGTGTCTCACACTGAAAGCGCGTCGCGATCGTTCAGATTGCTCCTCGCGCTTTAGGTCCTTATCTCAAACGCATGTCGTTGTCGCAAAGCCGCCGCACAGTTTTGCGCGACATGCTTTAGTCCATCCTTGAAACTTGCGGGCGTCAATTCTTCGCCGGCCGATAGCGAAAGAATTGCACGCCCACGTCGGCCGCCTTCGGAAGCGGTTCCAGATAGGGCGGGATATTCCCCGTGCCGAGCTGCGCATAGAGCCCATCCGGCTTCAGCTTGGCGATCTCGCGCGTCTGCAGGTCGCCGGGGCAGAAGGCAAGCGCCGTCACGCCAGTCCCCTTGAGGAAGGCTTCCGCCTCCTGCGGCTCCGCCATGCCGATATGCAGTTCCGTCAGCATGCCGCCCTGATTGCGATGATAGGGCGCGGAGAGAACCCGGTTCTTGGTGAAGCGGAGGATCGGCACGCCCATTTCCGACGGCGCGGAGATCAGTCCGGCCGGTAGCCCGGCGAGCGGCGCCAGCGCCGCTTGCGATGTGCAGGAAATTTCCTTTGCCGGCTTCGCTGCCTTCTTCTGGGCAGCATTCTCCATTTGCAGCGAGATAAACCCACCTCCGACAGCCCAGGCGGCCGGAGCACTGGCGAGCGCGGTCACGATATAGATGAAGGCGGCGGCGACATTCTCGCTGTCGCCGTTGGAGATGCGCTTGATATCGATGATCAGCAGGGCAAGCGGCAGGATCGAGATCAGGTTCGAGAACGTGGAACCGCGCACCTGGACCAGTGCGATTGCCCAGCTCGTCATCAGCGGGAAGAGCAGGATCAGGTGGATCTGCACGCGGTCACGCTGAACGATGCGGAAGATGCAGACGGCGATACCGAACAGGCCGGCCGCATAGAAGCCACCGATCGAGAAGGGATCGGTGCGCCCGAGAACGAAAAACGACTGCGCTTCCGATACATTCCTCAGCCAGAGCTCGACCAGCATCGGATCGAGACTGGCCAGCGGATCGCTCAGGCATTGCGGTGCAATCACGATCGCCGAACCGAAAACACCGGCGCCGACGACGGCGAGCGCGGCAAAGCGCAGGGGCCGGCGCAGGCGGCTGGCAAAAACCGCCGAAAACAACAGCAACCCGCCGCCGATCGCCGCCAGGCTGTAATAGCCGAGCGAGAGATTGTCGCAGGTGACCATCGAATAAAGCCGGGGCGGCACTGTTGCGAAGAAGAGGATGCTGATCGCAATCGCCAGCGCCAGCCCGAAGGCCCTCGCGGCGGCAGCGAAATCTTCGCCCTCCCATGCCCAGAGCAGGGCAATGGTCAGGCAGACCGCGGCGACGAAAGGTGTCGTCTCGGCGCCGATGGCGATGGCAACCGCTGCAGCGATGCCGGCGACCGCATAACTCCAGGCGCGACGCTCGGGATCCAGCAGCATCGCGATCATCGTCGCGACCAAAGCCAGCTGCGCATTGTGATGATCGATGGCGCCCGGCGCGAAACGGTTTCCGGTGTAGATCGCAAGACCGGTCAAGCCGAGACTGATGTGCATGGCGGCAACGCCGCCGATGCGCCGACCGGCAACCGCCATGGCGAGCATAGCGGGCAGGATGAGCGATACCGGCCAGACGCCGAGCGCCAGCGCCTCGGCCGTCTCATGGGGTACAAACAGGCCGAAGAACCAGATCAGCGAGGCGATCGGCAGGTCGATCAGCCGCGACCAGTGCATCAGCGTGCCGCCGTCGAGGCCGAGACGGTATTGCATCAGATCGAACCAGCCCTGCCCAGCCAGAAAATCGCGAACTTCGACGAGACGCATTCCGTCGTCATTGTCGGGGCCGACGTAATCGGTGGCACCGGAAAGCTTGGTGATGAGGATGGCGGCGGCAAGGATGACGCTATAGGCGATGACGGTTGGCCAGAGACGCGTCAGCAGGCCGCGTGCCCCGCCCCTGGGGGCGTCGGTCACGGGGGATGCATGGGCGATCGGCTGCACAGCGTTCATTGTGGTTAGCGGTTCGTTTCCAGATAGCGAAGCTTAGCCGCCGCCGATCAAGAAAGTGTAAAGCCGTTTGTGGCAGCTGCCGATTTTGCCTGCGTCATAGGGTCTTATTAACGGCGCGTGATTTAGGCTGGGCGCGGCTTTAAGTGTAACGAGTAGAGTCATGGCCCGATCGCGTACCGACAATCTGAATATTGCCGTCCTGCTTCCCTGCTATAATGAAGCGGCGACGATCGGCCCTGTCGTCCAGGGCTTTCGGGCGACGCTGCCCGATGCTGCGATCCATGTCTACGACAACAATTCCACTGACGGCACCGCTCTGCAGGCAATGCTTGCCGGCGCGCATGTCGTGCGCGAGCGGCGCCAGGGCAAGGGCCATGTCGTGCGCCGCATGTTCGCCGATATCGATGCCGACATCTACATCATCGCCGACGGTGACGGCACCTATGCGCCGGAGGATGCCGAAGAGCTGGTGCGCACGCTGCTGACGGAGCGCGCCGACATGGTGGTCGGCACTCGCCGCGGCGTGCATGACGATGCCGGCCGTCAGGGCCATGCGATTGGAAACCGGCTTTTCAACCTGCTCTACCGGATGATCTTCGGCCCTGACTTCACCGATATCTTCTCCGGCTACCGCGCGTTTTCGCGCCGCTTCGTCAAGAGTTTCCCGGCTGTATCAGGCGGCTTCGAGATCGAAACCGAGATGTCCGTGCATGCCTCCCGGCTGAAGCTGCCGGTCAGCGAGCTGGAGCTCGACTACGGCCGCCGGCCGGAAGGCTCGCATTCCAAGCTTTCGACGTTCCGCGACGGCGGCAAGATCCTCTGGATGTTCGCGATGCTGATGAAGGAAACCCGGCCCTTCGCCTTTTTCAGCGCAATCAGCGCCACCTTCATGCTGGCGAGCCTCGGCTTCATGGCGCCGGTGCTGGCGGAATATTTCGAGACGGGTCTCGTCAGCCGCATGCCGACCTGGGTGCTGTCGACGGCGCTGATGATGATATCCTTCATGCTGTTTACCGCCGGCGTCATCCTGGATTCCGTTGCGCGTGCCCGCGCCGAACAGCTTCGTATCCATTATATGGGCCTGGAGAGGCCGAGCGCGCTGAAGGCGCCGCTCAGCGACGCAGGGCCGGTATCGCGCGCCCGTCCCGGCAAGGCGGATGCGGCATGAAAAAGCTCATCCGCTTCACTATTGCCGGCGGCATCGGCTTCCTCGTCGATGCCGGCATCCTGTCGGCGCTGCTCCATCTGACGCCGCTCGGGCCGTTTCTAGCACGGCTCGTCGCGATCGCCTTCGCCATGGCGGCGACCTGGGCATTCAACCGGCGCTTCACCTTCGATCGCACCGGCCGTTCGCTTGCCGCCGAAGGCTTCCGCTACGGCTCGGTCGGGGTGACGGCAGCGCTGGTCAATTACGGACTCTATTGCGCCCTTCTGCTGTCGCTGCCGGCACTTCAGCCGCTTGCGGCCATGGTGGTCGCCAACCTCGCCTCGATGGTCTTCAGCTTTTTCGGCTATTCGCGCTTCGTCTTCCGCGCTGAGTGATTAGAGCGCCGCGCGTCCAAAGGACGCGCAAAGGACGCTCTAACACTTTAAATTGGCGCATAATCCTTTCCGAAAATCGATCCCGATTTTCGGGGTTATGCGCTAGACTGCCTCCCAGCCGTCCTTCTCGCTGGCGCGATAGATCGCGTCGATCACCTTCTGGTTCAGCTTCGAATTTTCGAGCGTGACGATCTCTTCCTTGCCGTTCGTCACCGCCCGGGCGAAGGCCTCGACCTGCCGCTTGTACTGGCGGCTGTCCTGGAAGCGGAAGATGCGCGATTCCCTGTGGCTGCGGTCGGCAAGCTCGATCTCTTCCGGGCCCCAGCGATTGGCGTTGAACGGCGACTTGACCTCGATGTAACCTTCGGTGCCGTGAAAGACCATGACCTGACGGTTGGCCATCTGCGTCGAGATATAGAAGCTCAGCTCGAAATCGCCGAAATCGGCCTTGACGCTCGAATAGATATCCGTGCCGAAATCCGCATCGCGCTCGGTGATCGCCTGGATCCAGAGCGGCTCCTTGCCAGTGGAAAAACGCGTGCTCATGACGGGATAGACGCCGATATCGGGAAGGCCACCACCGCCGAGTTCGGGAACGTTGCGCATGTTGGCAGGGTCGCGGTTGAAATAGGTGAAAGCGCCCTGCACATGCCGGAGCGACCCGATCGCGCCCTCATCGATTAACGAGCGCACCTTCTGCCAGACCGGCGAATAGTTGATCATATAGGCTTCGGTGACCACCACCCGGTTGCGGTCTCGAGCGGCGATCACGTCGTCGATATCGCCTGATTTCAGCGCCAGCGGCTTTTCGCAAAGCACGTGCTTGCCGGCATCGGCTGATTTGATCGACCATTCGATATGCTGCGAGGTCGGCAGCGGGATGTAGACGGCGTCGATGAC
This sequence comes from Rhizobium leguminosarum bv. viciae USDA 2370, assembly GCF_002008365.1. Lineage (GTDB taxonomy): Bacteria > Pseudomonadota > Alphaproteobacteria > Rhizobiales > Rhizobiaceae > Rhizobium > Rhizobium leguminosarum. The sequence goes on along the minus strand of NZ_MRDL01000054.1, from coordinate 219,002 downwards.
GTCGGAGGCCAGCATCTCCTCGTAGGAGCCGAAGGCATGCGGCACGGAGAAGCGATCGGCCATCTCCCTTGCGCGCGTGAGATCACGGCTGGCAATCGCCGTGACGACGCAATTCTCCGCATCCTGGATCGCCGGAACGACATTGTCGCGGCCGATCTTCGCCGTTGAAATGATACCGAAGCGCAGCATGATCCAAGCCTCCCAACTGATTTCCGCGAACCATATTCAGGCCTTCGCTGCGGCGCAATGGCGCGACCTGAAATCACGGAAGTTTGGTTTCCCTAATGGCGCGATCGCGCTAGGTTCTGCCGGAACAGATAGTTGGAGCATGATGTTCATCCGAAAACCGCTTACACTTTTCGGCATCATGCTCCGGGGCGGCGTTCTGCCGTATCCGCGATTTCAATCACATCACCATATTGGAGAGCGTTATGGAAATGCGCCGGCTTGGAAAAACAGGTCTTTCGGTCGCGCCGATCGTCATCGGCGGCAATGTCTTCGGCTGGACGGCCGACGAGAAAACATCCTTCGCCATTCTCGACGCCTTCTTCGATGCGGGCCTGAACACGATCGATACGGCCGATGTCTATTCCGCCTGGGTTCCGGGCAACAAGGGTGGCGATTCCGAGGAGATCATCGGGCGCTGGCTAAGCCAAGCCAAGGTTTCCCGCGACAAGGCTGTCATCGTCACCAAGGTCGGTTCCGACATGGGACAGGGAAAGACGCTGAAGGAGAGCTATATCCTCAAGGCGGCCGAGGATTCGCTGCGCCGGCTGCAGACCGACTATATCGACCTCTATCTCTCGCACTGGCCAGATGCCGATACGCCGCACGAGGAAACGCTCGGCGCCTTTGCCAAGCTGAAGCAGCAGGGCAAGATCCGCGCCATCGGCTGCTCGAACTATGATGCGAAACTGCTTCAGGCCTCGTTCGACGCTGCCGAGAAGGCCGGCCTGCCGCGTTACGATGTGCTGCAGCCGGAATATAATCTCTATGAGCGCGCCAGCTTCGAGGGGCCGCTTGCCGATCTCTGCGTCAGGGAAGACATCGGGGTCATCACCTATTTCAGCCTCGCCGCCGGCTTCCTCACCGGCAAATACCGCAGCAAGGCCGATACGGAAGGCCGCGCGCGCGAGGGCCGGGTTTCGAAGTATTTCGATGACAAAGGCCTGCGCATCCTGGCCGCGCTCGACAAGATTTCTGCCGAGACCGGCGCCAAGCCCGCGGAAATTTCGCTCGCCTGGCTGCTGCGCAAGAAGGGCGTGACGGCGCCGATCGCCAGCGCGACCAGCCTTTCGCAGCTTGAAAGCCTGGCGAAATCGGCGACACTTGCGCTTCCGATGACGCGATGGCGCTGCTCGACCAAGCCGGCGCCTGAAAGAAAGAGACGCCATGACCGTGACGATACGCGAGGCCCGCCCCGAGGACGAAGCCCGCTGGCGCGAACTTTGGGCGGCCTACCTTGCCTTTTACGAAGTCGCGGTCGATGCCGATATCACCGATCAGACATGGCGTCGGGTCTTCGATCCGGCGTCGGCAATCGCGATGCGTGTCGCCGAGGTCGACGGCAGGATGATGGGGTTTGCGCTCTATCTCACGCATGAGGGCACGTGGATCCGCGGCAGGGACTGCTATCTCGAAGACCTGTTCGTCGATGCCGAAGCGCGCGGCAAAGGCGTCGGGCGGGCACTGATGGACGATCTCGTTTCAAGCTGCAAAGCCAAGGGCTGGTCGCGGCTCTATTGGCATACGAGCGAGCAGAACAGAACGGCGCGGGCGCTCTACGACAGCTATGTCGAAAGCGACGGCCATATCCGCTATCGCATCACCTTCTGAGCACCGCATCAGTTTTTGAGCGGGGGAAAGCCTTCGTAAAAGGCGGCATGATCGCCTTCCCAATTGGCCATGCCGGGTTTGGTCAGGATGCCGCGCGGACTGATATAACTCTGGATCACCCGTTTCGGCCGTTCGTGCCATTGGATATTGAAAGCCCAGAGCTTGGGGAAGAAACAGAGCGAGGCATAAGGCAGGTGGTCGTGAATCCACCAGGCGAGCCGCTGCCAGTCGCTTTCATCGTGGTAATGGTCGATCATCCATGGCACGGCAATGCAGACGGCTGCGCCCATGCAGCCGTCAAAGTCCCTCATATCCCAGATGTGATGCGCTGATGTGGCGGCATTGGTCGAGCAGTTCAGCTTGTTCTCATTGCCGAACCTGTTGACCGCGGGCGAACGATAGCCGGAGCGGATATGCAGGCGCCCGAACGTTGCCTCTAGCGGCTCCAGCAAGTCCTCGCAGAGCCTCTTGCCCGCCTCGATCGCCAGATCGGGATCCTCGGGGATATTGGGGATGCGGTAAAAATCGGCGATTTCGGAATGCAGGAAATCGCGGAGGAAGAAGTTTTGCGACAGCCGCACGCGGCCAAGGTCCTCCAGACCCTTCATCGAATTCGGCTTTCGCATGACTTTACCTCCCACATCGACGGCAGGAATCATCGCCCGGCACCGATTTCCAGTCCACCCGAAATCGATCGGGAACAATTAGCGCGGTCTTCTCTTCTTAATGTGTCGCCGCATTCGCGGTTTTCCCCAGAACAAGGATCGAGAAAATGGCCAAGGAAAAGACGTTGGAAGATCTCTTCTACGACACCCTCAAGGACATCTACTTTGCCGAACGGCAGATATTGCGCGCGCTGCCGAAGATGGCACGCGCCGCCCAATCCCCGGAACTGAAGAAGGGCTTCGAAAAACACCGTGAGGAAACCGAAGGGCAGGTCGAACGCCTGCAGCAGGTTTTCGAGCTGATCGGCAAACGCGCCCAGGGCAAGACCTGCGAGGCAATCCAGGGCATCATCGCCGAGGGCGAGGAAATCATGGAGGAATTCAAGGGCACGTCAGCTCTCGATGCCGGCCTGATCTCTGCGGCTCAAGCCGTCGAGCATTATGAAATCGCCCGCTACGGCACGCTGAAGACCTGGGCCGCGACGCTCGGTCTGAAGGAGGTCGTCGGCCTGCTCGACCAGACGCTGCAGCAGGAAACGGCCACCGACAAGGCCCTCTCCCAGCTCGCCACCACGGCGGCAAACCAGAAGGCAAAGGCTGCCTGATGCACACGGCGCTCTAATAAAAACGGGCGGCCCGGTCCCCATTCCTTACCGGCCGCCCGTATCCTGCGCGCTGTATCTGAAGAAATCGATGAAGGCGCGCAGCGCCGGGCGCATCTGCCGCCGGGTGGGATAATAGAGAAACGGCCCGGAATAGGGCGCGCACCAATCCTCCAGCACCCGCACAAGCTTGCCGCTCGCCAGTTCGGCATTGACCCGCATGTCGAAGAGATAGGCAAGACCCGCACCGTTCAGCGCTGCGAGCAGGGCCAGCCGGTCCTCGCTGACGATCAACGGCCCGTCGACTGAAACGACAAGTTCCTGCCCGTCCTTTTCGAATTCCCAGCGATAGATCGAGCCGTTGGTGAAGCGCCGCTTGATGCAGCGATGATGGACGAGATCGCGCGGATGCTCCGGCTTCGGATGATGCTCGAAATATTCGGGCGAAGCGGCGATCACCGTCGTCAGATTGGGCGAGACCCTGACCGCGATCATATCAGCCTCCAGGCTCTCCTCCAGCCGGATACCGGCATCGAAACCCTCCTTGACGATATCGGTGAAGCCATCCTCATTGGCGATCTCCAGGGTAATATCGGGATAGAGATTGAGAAAATCGCCGAGGCGCGGGGCGAGCAGGAGATCGGAGGCGAAGCGCGGCGCAGTGATGCGCAGGTTTCCGGCCGGCTTACCGCGCGTATCGCGGACGGCCTCCAAGGCAATATCGATCTCCTCGAGTGCGGGACGAAGTCTTTCGAGAAGCAGGCGGCCCTCCTCCGTTGGCGCGACGCTGCGGGTAGTGCGCGCCAGCAGCCGCACCCCCAGACTTTCTTCGAGGCTGGAGATCGCATGGCTGACGGCCGAGGGTGCGACGAGGAGTTCCTTCGCCGCGGCCCGGAAGCTGCGATGCTCCGAGACGGCGGCGAGAACGGCGAGTTGTGAGAGCTGTGTTCTGTTCATTGATCGAAATGATAGAACAACCTGTTAGAAACTGCATGTATTTTCTGATTGATGCCGCAGCGATATGGTCTGCCGGTACCGCAACGATCCGTTAGCGGTTCAAAATCAGCTCAAGGAGCGCATCATGAAAACCCGGAAACTCGGAAACGATCTGACCGTCTCTGCCGTCGGTCTTGGCTGCATGGGCATGAGCTTTGCCTATGGCGCCAGCAACGACGCGGAATCGATCAAGACACTGCATCGCGCCATCGATCTCGGCGTGACCTTCTTCGACACCGCCGAAGTCTATGGTCCCTTTACCAACGAGGTTCTTCTTGGCAGAGCGTTGAAGCCGTTCCGCGACCGCGTAGTGATCGCCACCAAATTCGGCTTCAAGATCGACGCCAGCAAGCCGGGTATTGCCGCCATCGCCGGCGTCGACAGCCGCCCCGAGCACGTGCGGGTGGTGGCCGAGGCCTCGCTGAAACGCCTCGGCATCGAAACCATCGACCTCTTCTACCAGCACCGGGTCGATCCCAACGTGCCGATCGAAGAGACGGTCGGCGTCATGGCAGAGCTGGTGAAAGAAGGGAAAGTCCGCGCGCTCGGGCTTTCGGAAGCCGGCAGCGTCACCATTCGCCGCGCCCATGCGGTCCATCCGATCGCAGCCCTCCAGAGCGAATATTCGCTGTGGACGCGCGATCCCGAGGAGGAGGTGCTTGCGACATGCCGCGAACTCGGCATCGGCTTCGTGCCCTACAGCCCGCTGGGGCGCGGCTTCCTGACCGGGGCGATCCGCAAGGCGGAGGATCTCGACGCGGACGATTTCCGCCGGCAGGTGCCGCGTTTCCAGGCGGAAAATTTCGACGCCAATGCCGCTCTCGTCGCGACGCTCGAGCGGCTTGCCGACGAGAAAGGCGTGACGACAGCACAGCTGGCGCTCGCCTGGGTGTTGAACCAGGGCGACGACATCGTGCCGATCCCCGGCGCCCGCAAGCTTCATCATCTCGAACAGAACGCCGCGGCCGCCGATATCGTGCTGAGCCCGGCGGAACTTGCGAGGCTTGAAGAGGTCATCCCAGCCGGGCAGGTTGCCGGCAAGCGCTATTCGGACGCCTCGCTTGCCATGACGAACATCTGAACCTGAAAAGCCCGGTCGGCCACAACCGGCCGGGCTTGCCTTCGGGGCTGGCGAAACTATCTAACGCCATCTCGAAGAACGGGATGAAAATATGTCGGACAGGCAGGCAGTCGAACAGACGGTTCATCTCTATGTCGAAGGCATGGCCTTCGCCAATGAGGCAGCCTTGAAAAAGGCCTTTCACCCGAAAAGCTCGATCATCGGCCATTATGAGAATGCCGTCGAATGGCTGACGCGGGACGAATTCATCGCCGCGATCCTGGCGGAAGAGCCGGCGCCGCCCGGCACGCAGCCCTACATGGATATCCAGAGCGTCGACGTCGAGGGCGATGCGGCAAGCGTCAAGGTCACCGACGATTTCGCCGGCATGCGCTTTACCGATTATCTCTCGCTGCTGAAGATCGACGGCCGCTGGACGATCGTCGGCAAACTCTTCCATCTGCATCTGTGAAAAGACCGGCCGCTATTGGCGACCGGTCCATTGTTTGACGACGCTGGGTGAAGCTCAGCTTCTGAGGACACCGCCGGTGAATTTCGTGACGCTGGCGACGATCTTCTGCGTCAGCGCCTCGAAATCCTCGTCCGTCAGCGTGCGCTCGACCGGCTGGATCTGCACCTCGATCGCCACCGACTTCTTGCCCTCGCCAACCGATGCGCCCTCGAAAATGTCGAAGACATTGACGCCGGTCACCAGCTTGCGGTCGGCGCCTGTTGCGGCCTTGACGATCGCGCCGGCTTCCACCGTCTTGTCGACGACGAAGGCGAAGTCGCGCCGGACCACCTGGAAAGGCGACAGTTCGAGCGCCGGCTTGGTGCGCGTCGCCTTGCGCTTGGCGTCCGGCATGGCGTCGACATAGACCTCGAAGCCGCAGAGCGCGCCGGAGACATCAAGCGCTTCCAGCGTCAGCGGATGGAATTCGCCGAAATAGCCGAGCACGACCTTCGGCCCGATCTTGATCGTGCCGGAGCGGCCGGGATGATACCATTCCGGCCCACCCTGCTCGATCTGGATATTGCCCATCGGCAGGCCGCAGGCTTCGATGACGGCGAGCGCGTCGGCCTTGGCGTCGAAGACATCGACCGGCTTGCCGCCGCCCTTGGCGACGTTCGACCAGGCGCGACCGGCGCCGGCAAGCGAGGCCGTGCCGCGGCGAATGCCGCCGGCCACGCGGCGCTGACCGTCCGGCCGATCATTCTCATAGGTGCCGGAGACCTCGAAGAGGGCGACGTCGGCATACCCCTTATCGGCATTGCGCTGGGCGGCAGACAGCAGGCCCGGCAGCAGCGAGGGGCGCATATCCGACATTTCGGCGGCGATCGGGTTGGCAAGCTTGAGGGCGGGCGAGCCGCCGCCGAACAGCTTTGCCTGGTCTTCCGGAATGAAGGACCAGGTGACGGCTTCGAGCATGCCGCGCGCGGCCAGCGCCCGCTTGGCAAGGCGGGTGCGGATCTGCAGCGTCGTCAGGATCTTGCCGTTGACGGCCGCGTGACTTTCGAGCGGCGCCGGCTTGATATTGTCGACGCCGTGGATGCGCATGACCTCTTCGACGAGATCGGCCTTGCCGTCGACATCGGGACGCCAGGAGGGAACGGCGACGGAGACCCGCTCGCCGGAACCGGAGACCGTGAAGCCAAGGCGCGTCAGAATCGTGTTGCTTTCCGCATTCGAGACGTCGAGGCCCGTCAGGCGCTTGACCTCCGAATAGGGGAAATCGACGATCTTCTGTTCATGACCCTGGTAGCCAACGATCTCGGCCTTGCCGGGTTTGCCGCCGCAAAGTTCCAGCACCAGTTCCGTCGTGCGTTCGAGACCGGGGACCATATATTCCGGATCGACGCCGCGTTCGAAGCGGTAGCGGGCATCGGTGATGATGCCGAGGCTGCGGCCTGATTTGGCGATGTTCATCGGGTCCCAGAGGGCGGATTCGATCAACACGTCGACGGTGTTCTCGTCGCAGCCGGAATGTTCGCCGCCCATGATGCCACCGATCGATTCGATGCCATCCTCATCGGAGATGACGACGTTGTTCGGCGAGAGTTTGTATTCGCGCTGGTCGAGCGCCAGAACCGTCTCGCCTTCGGCGGCACGGCGGACGGTCAGGTTGCCCTTAATCTTGGCGGCATCGAAGACGTGGATCGGCCGCCCCTGATCGAAGGTCATATAATTGGTGACGTCAACAAGCGCGTTGATGGGGCGCAGGCCGATGGCGATCAGCCGCTGCTGCATCCAGCGCGGGCTCGGGCCGTTCTTGACGCCGCGCACGAGGCGGAGCGCAAAACCCGGGCAAAGCTTCGGGTCGTCGAGATCGAGCGTCAGCTTCACCGGCGTCTCGCCTTCGACAGCGAAGGACGGTGCGGGCCGCGTCTTCAGCGTACCGAGACCGGAAGCGGCGAGATCACGGGCGATGCCGTGGATGCTGGTGCAATCCGGCCGGTTGGGCGTCAGGTTGATCTCGATGAGGGGATCATCGAGATGAGCATAGGCGGCATAACTCTGGCCGACCGGCGCATCTTCGGGCAGATCGATGATACCGTCGTGACTGTCGGAAATCTCAAGCTCCTTTTCGGAGCACATCATGCCATGGCTTTCGACACCGCGGATATTGCCGACAGCGAGCGTCACGTCGATACCGGGAACATAGGTTCCGGGCGCTGCAAAGGCGCCGACGAGACCGGCGCGCGCATTCGGGGCGCCGCAGACGACCTGGACCGGGGCGCCGGAACCCATATCGACCATCAGCACTTTCAGCCGATCGGCCTGGGGATGTTTTTCCGCCGAGACGACTCGCGCGATGACGAAGGGCTTGAATGCCGCCTTGTCGTCGACATCCTCGACCTCCAGTCCGATCTCGGTCAGGCGCGTGCAGATTTCATCGAGGCCGGCATCCGTTTCCAGATGCTCTTTCAGCCAGGAGAGCGTGAATTTCATCGTCCCAATTCTCCGTTCAAGCGCTGAGGCCGCCGAACAGCGTCGGCATGTCGAGCGGGCGGAAGCCGTAATGCGTCATCCAGCGGACGTCGGCGTTGAAGAAGTCGCGCAGATCGGGCATGCCGTATTTCAGCATGGCGATGCGGTCGAGGCCCATGCCCCAGGCAAAACCCTGATATTCGTCCGGATCGAGCCCGCCGTAACGCAGCACGTTCGGGTGGACCATGCCGCAGCCGAGGATTTCCATCCAGTCGGTACCCTCGCCGAACTTGACGATCGGGCCGGAGCGGTCGCACTGGATATCGACCTCGAAAGAGGGCTCGGTGAAGGGGAAGAAGGACGGGCGAAAACGCATCGTCACGCTGTCGACCTCGAAGAAGGTCTTGCAGAATTCTTCCAGCACCCAGCGGAGGTTGGCGACATTGGCCTTCTTGTCGACGACCAGGCCTTCGACCTGATGGAACATCGGCGAATGCGTGGCGTCCGAGTCCTGGCGGTAGGTCTTGCCGGGAATGATGATGCGGATCGGCGGTGTCTGCGCCTCCATTGTGCGCACCTGCACCGGCGAGGTATGGGTGCGCAGGACCTTGCGCTCGCCATTCTCATCCGGGTTGAAGAAGAAGGTGTCGTGCATCTCGCGGGCCGGATGGCCTTCGGGGAAATTCAGCGCGGTGAAATTGTAATAATCGGTCTCGATGTCGGGACCTTCGGCGATCGAGAAGCCCATGTCGGCGAAGATCGCGGTGATCTCGTCGACGATCTGGCTGATCGGATGGATACGGCCGCGCTCGGCCGGCGAAGAGCGCACCGGCAGGCTGACGTCGACCGTCTCGGCCTTCAGCCGCGCATCGATCGCCGCTTGCCGGAGCGTCGCCTTGCGGGCGCCAAGCGCCTCGGTCACTGCGTTCTTCAGAACGTTGATCGCAGCGCCCTTGCTCTGGCGCTCTTCCGGCGTCATGGCGCCGAGCGTCTTCAACAGTTCGGAGACGGAGCCCTTCTTGCCGAGGGCGGAAACGCGCACGGCTTCCAGGGCCGTTTCGTCATCGGCGGCGGCGATTTCGGCGAGCAGCGATGTGTTGAGCTGGTCGATATCTGACATTGTCACTTCTTTCCGTCCAGTATCAGGCGGGCGATCGGGAGGCAGGCGGCGCCGGCCGGCGCCAGGAATATAAAGAAAGAAAAACCCGCGCTAGCCCAAACCAGCGCGGGTTTCCCAAAATCATAAATTCAAAAGCTTGGGAAGCGCTGGTTACTTGACCGCGCCTTCAAACTCGTTCGCCGTGCCGGCTTCCTTGAGGTATTCAAGAGCCTTCTTGGCAGCGCTGACCAGCGCGCCGAATGCTTCCGGCTCGTGAATCGCCATGTCGGAGAGAACCTTGCGGTCGACTTCAATGCCAGCCTTGTTCAGGCCGTCGATGAAGCGGCCGTAGGTCAGGCCGAATTCACGCACAGCGGCGTTGATGCGCTGGATCCAAAGCGCACGGAAGTTGCGCTTGTTGACCTTGCGGTCGCGGTAGGCGTACTGCTTCGAACGATCGACAGCAGCCTTGGCGGTACGGATGGTGTTCTTGCGGCGGCCGTAAAAGCCCTTTGCTGCCTTCAGAACCTTCTTGTGCTTGGCATGAGAGGTGACGCCTCTTTTTACACGTGCCATATCATGATCTCCTTAAATCTAGCGTTCGCGGACGAGTCTCAGAGACCGTTCGGCAGGTAATTCTTGATAACCTTGCGGCCATCCGGTTCTGCGAGAACCATGGTGCCACGTGCATCGCGAATGAACTTGTTGGTACGCTTGATCATGCCATGGCGCTTGCCAGCAGCGGCAGCCTTGACCTTGCCGGTTGCGGTGATTTTGAACCGCTTCTTGGCAGAGGATTTCGTCTTCATCTTGGGCATTTTGCTACTCCTTCTGTCCTCCCTGCGCGCTTTATCAAAAAAGCCCTCCTGCGAAGTCCGGTTCTCCGGCCGTCGCAACAAGGTGCGGGAGCGTTTGTTGTTGATCTGCGGCATCGGCGACGAACCGTTCCGCAAGCATTCGAAACTGCCACGGCATGCCCTGCCGGTCAGTTCGGACGCGCGCTTATAACCGCAGCGTCATGAAAGTGCAACGGGGCGGCGGAGGAATCTTCGCTCACCCGAAAACACAATGGCGCAAAGCAGAATGGCAGAAAGCACAAAAGCCGCCCTTGCGGACGGCCTTGGGCGAAAAACTGCCTGGCGCTTACTTCGGCGCCAGCACCATCATCATCTGGCGGCCTTCGAGCTTGGGTTCGGCTTCGACCTTGGCGAACTCGATCGTATCAGCCTTGACCTGCTGCAGAAGCTTCATGCCGAGTTCCTGGTGGGCCATTTCACGGCCGCGGAACTTCAGCGTCACCTTGACCTTGTCGCCTTCGTCGAAGAAGCGACCCATCGCCTTCATCTTCACCTCATAATCATGGGTGTCGATGTTCGGGCGCATCTTGATTTCTTTGACTTCGACGATCTTCTGCTTCTTGCGCGCCTCGGCAGCCTTCTTCTGGTTGGCATATTTCAGCTTGCCCAGATCGAGGATCTTGCACACCGGCGGTTCGACATTGGGGGAAATTTCGACGAGATCGAGGCCGGCTTCTTCCGCCATTCTCAAGGCCTGGTCGGTAGGCACGACGCCCATATTCTCACCGTCAGCCCCGATCAGCTGAACTTTGGGAATGCGGATTTCACGGTTCGAGCGCGGTCCGTCCTTCACGGGCGCGTCGGTTTTAAAAGGTCTGCGAATGGTCGTATTCTCCTCGCGTTGTTTCGGAACGTTGCAGCATCGCGCTCCCAATCAGGGGTGCACAAACGTGTCGCGTCATCGCTGCAACGGAGTCAATATCATCCTTTAGCGGAAAAATCACCCGCTGTCAGCCTGCCAAGAATCTGTTTTATAGGCCAAAACAACAGGAGTTTCGCCGATGTCCGATCAGTTGTCCAATGCCCAGCCGCAGTTCCTGACGGTCGGCGAGGGTGAGGCGGCGCGTGAGATCGCCATGCTTGTCCGCCCGGCGCGGGCCGGCAATGGTGCACCGGCACTCGTCTGGCTGTCCGGCTACCGCTCCGACATGAGCGGCACCAAGGCAGTGGAACTCGACGGGCTGGCGGCGGAACTTGGCGCCGCCTGCATCCGCCTCGATTATTCCGGCCACGGACTTTCCGGCGGCAGCTTCGGCGACGGCACGATCTCGCGCTGGCTGGAGGAGGCGCTTGCCGTCATCCGCCATGTCGCGCCCGATCGGATAATCCTCGTCGGCTCGTCGATGGGCGGCTGGATCGCGCTCAGGCTGGCGCAGGAGCTTGCGCGGCAGGGCGGCCCAAAGCTCGAAGGCCCAAAACTCGAAGGCATGGTGCTGATCGCCCCGGCACCCGATTTCACCTCCGAGCTGATCGAGCCGAACCTGAAGGCCAAGGAGCGCAAGTCGCTGGCCGAGCGCGGCTATTTCGAAGAGCGCTCGCAATATAGTCCGGAACCGAACATCTATACGCGGGCGCTGATCGAGGATGGCCGCGAGAACCGGGTACTCGACGGCATCATCGAAACAGGCTGCCCGGTGCATATCCTCCAGGGCATGAAAGATGCTGATGTGCCGCATGCACATGCGATGAAACTGGTCGAACATCTTCCCGCCGACGACGTGGTGCTGACCTTCATTCGCGACGGCGACCATCGCCTTTCCCGCCCCGGCGACATCGCGCTGCTCGTGAGCGCCGTCAAAGGCATCATCCGTTCATCAACAATTAGGCAGATGCCCGCTTGAATGGCATCGGCGGATAAATTCGCCTGATACAGGTCCCCACGCCGTTGCATTTTAACCATGTCGGCGAGTCGCAAGGTCCTACCAAGAAGTAACGATTGACTCTTTCCGGCCCTCTCCATTAACACTTTGTTAATAAATAAGGGGCGATGCAAGGAAAGAGCGGGCGTGCGGATCAAGGGTATCTTTGTGGCCATGATGGCCGTGTTTGCGATGGCAACGGCCGCCATACCGGCCCCAAGCAGAAATGCTTCAATGGTAACGGGCAATGCCACCTCACAGCCGATCGGCCACTACGATTTCTGTCAGATCCACCGCAATGAATGTGGCGCAAACCGCAACGCAGGCCCGGTCGCCATGAACCCGGGGAAGTGGTCGCTCGTCCGTTTGGTCAACGCCACGGTCAATCGCACCATCACGCCGATGACCGACAAGGAAATCTACGGCAAGGATGAGGTCTGGGCCTATCCGACCACCGCCGGTGACTGTGAGGATTTCGCTCTGCTGAAGCGCCGCATGCTGATCCAGCGCGGCTTTTCGGCGGCCGACCTGCTGATGACCGTCGTGCGCAAGCCGGATGGCGAAGGCCATGCGGTGCTGACGCTGCGCACTGCAGAGGGCGATTTCGTGCTCGACAACCTCGCCTCCGACGTCAAGCCGTGGTTTGCGACGCCCTATTCCTTCGTCAAGCGCCAGTCGAGCTACAATGCCGGCCGCTGGGTCACCATCGAGAACGGCCGCGACGTCCTGGTCGGCGCTCTGCGGTAAGGCTTGCAATAGAGAATGTGGAAAGGCCGGCGATTTGCCGGCCTTTTTGTTTTGTGGGTGATGGTTCTCCCTTTCCTTATGCGGAGAGGAGCGGGCTGCCGCTAGCCGGCCTTTCGCTTGCGCTTAACGAGTTCGTCGCCAACGCTCCTCAACCCCCTCATCTGCCCTACGGGCATCTTCTCCCCGCTGGGGAGAAGGGGAATAAGACGTACGTGCCACGACTCCGCTTCTCCCCAGCGGGGAGAAGATGCCGGCAGGCAGATGAGGGGGTGAGCGGCGAAGCCGCGAATGCGCTGAGCGCAAGCGAAGGGCACGGACCGCTTTTGATGCCGAGTATGACGCACCGTCTCCCGGCCCTTCGCTTTAGGCTCAGGGCGTTCGTTGCTGCGGATTTACTGGATCGATTGCTCGGGCTATGCCCGACCGCAACTCACCCATTCCCGATCAGGATGCCGGCGCCGAGCACCAGGCTGCCGCCGAGCACCACCTGGAAGGCGGCGCGCAGGAAGGGGGTTTCCATGTAGCGGTTCTGGATGAAGGCGATTGCCCAGAGCTCGAAGAAGACAACGACGGCAGCGGTGATCGTCGCCGTCCAGAAATGCGGGATCAGATAAGGCAGTGCGTGGCCGAGACCGCCGAGCGCCGTCATGATGCCGCAGGCAAGGCCGCGCTTGACCGGCGAGCCTCTGCCGGAGATCTTGCCGTCGTCATGGGCGGCTTCGGTGAAGCCCATCGAAATGCCGGCGCCGACGGAGGCCGAAAGGCCGACGAGGAAGGTCTGCCAGGTATCCTGCGTGGCGAAGGCGGCAGCGAAGATCGGCGCCAGCGTCGAGACCGAGCCATCCATCAGCCCGGCAAGGCCCGGCTGCACATAGGTCAGCACGAATTGCCGGCGCACCGTCTCGTCCTCGTCGTGCTTGACGTCTTCCGGCGTATGTTTGTCGCCCAGCATGCGGGCAATATCTTCATGCCCCTGTTCGGCGAGGGCGAGATCACCGAGAAGCTGGCGCGTCGAGGCGTCCGAGGTCCGCTTTGCCGCCTCGACATAGAAGCGATAGGCCTGCTCCTCCATCGCCTCGGTTTCCCTGCGCATCGCATCCAGCGAAAGGTTTGCCCTGAGCCAGTCCGGCTTGCGCTCGTAGAAGCCCTCCACATGCTCGCGCCGGATCAACGGAATGCGCTCACCGAAACGCTGGCGATGGATCTCGATCAACGACTTGCGATGCGTGTCCTCGACCTCGGCCATGTCCTCGAAGACCTTGGCCGAGGCCGGAAATTCGCGGCGCAGTCTGTCTGCATAGGCAAGATAGATGCGGGCATCGTCTTCCTCGGAGGCGATCCCAAGGGCAAGGATCTCCTGCTCGGACAGCGACTCGAAGGATCGTTTCGAGGATCTGAAAAACCGCGCCAGCATGATCTTCTCCAATTTTTAGAATTATTCTAAATCTAAAGAACACGGCGATGACGGTCAAGTGCGTGAGGCAATTCAAAGTGCTACAGCGCTGACAGATTGCCGCAAGCGGCACGGCCGACTTTGGCTCGCCGCCATAAACACCTATATGGAGGCTGCCGCATCACGCGGCGCCGGGGTTTTGGAATGGACAATGACATTCAGGGCCGCCCTGCTCATGTCGCGGCGATCCGCGAAAGGGCGGAGGCCGAGATGCGGGACATGGGCGTCGACGCGGCCTTCATCGACAGGCTGGTCGAGACCTTTTACGGGCGCGTGTTAACGCATCCCGATCTCGGCCCGGTGTTCGACGCCAAGCTGTCCGGCCGCTGGCCGGAGCATATGGCGAAAATGAAGAGCTTCTGGTCGGCTGTCGCCTTCCGCAGCGGCGCCTATGGCGGCAAGCCGGTGCAGGCGCATACTCATGTGGCAAACCTCACGCCGGATCTCTTTCCGAAGTGGCTGTCGCTCTTTGCCGCAACACTCGACGACATCGCCCCGTCGCCGGAGGCCAAGGCCTGGTTCATGGCGACGGCGGAACGGATCGCCAAGAGCCTGGTGCTGTCGCTGTTCTACAATCCGGCTCTCGACGATCCCAAGCGCAAACCCGCCTGATCCAAATTAACGAAGTAGCGCAGGCATTCAGCTCTAAGTCTTCGCCGCCGAGGCGGTGGCGCCGGCGCTGGCCGCCACCACGAGCGCCGTACCCAGTATCTGCAGCGCAGTCATCGGCTGGGCCAGGATCAGAAAGCCGGCGAGCGCGCCGATCGCCGGTTCGAGGCTCATCAGGATGCCGAACGATGCCGACGGCATGCGCCGCAGCGCCACCATTTCCAGCGCATAGGGCAACAGCGGCACGAGGATGGCAAGGCCGAGAACCTCGACCAGTCCCTTCAGCGTGAAGGCGCCCCCTGTCTCGGCAAGGCCGAAGGGGGTTGCGACGAGGCCGGCAACGATCAGCGACATCGAGAGGCCTTCCAGACCCTTGAAGGCAGCGCCGACCTTCTTCGTCAGCAGGATATAGACCGCCCATCCCACGGCCGAGCCGAGGGCAAAGAGGACGCCCGGGAGATTGCCGACCCAGCCTTCGCCGTCATGGGCGAGAAAGAGAATGCCGGCCGCAGCGATCAACGGCCAGGCGAGCCGCCATGTCAGACCATAGCCGAAGACGGCGACCGAGAGCGGCCCGAGGAAATCGATGGCGATCGCCAGGCCGAGCGGCAGCCGCTGGATCGCCGCGAAGAAGCAGAGCGTCATGGCGGCCGTCGTCGTGCCAAGCAGCAATGTCGCCCGCCACTGGGCGCCGCTATAACGCAGCACCGAAGGCCTGACGACGACGGCAAGGATGATCGCCGCAAAAGCAAGCCGCAGCCAAGTGGCGCCGGCAACGCCATAGGTCGCAATGGCTGGCGAAGACAGTGCTGCGCCGAACTGGATCGAAGACATCGACATCAGGCACATCGCGACACCGGCCGCCAAGCCGCCCGAACTCGGCGATACGCCCGGCTGCGCAATCAAGGCTGCGCCGTCCGTCCCGGTCTCGATATTCTTGATGTCCATGTGGCCCCCGATCCTGGCGCGGTTCTAGGCCGAAGACGGGTGAGAACCAAATTCAAACTTTTCATGCCGGGATCAAGAGCGCTGATGCTGAGGCGCCAAAGATCGGCCAGCAAGGATGACCTCTTCGGCGTCTTCAAAGCTCATGTCGAAGACCTTCCTGCCGATGTCGAAGCTGAAGCCGTTGCGGGCGAAAGCCGAAAGCTCTTTCGCCTTTCGCTTTTCGTCGAGCTCGACCCGGCGGAAGGGGCCGAAGGCGCGTTTGCGGGCAAAAATCGCTGCGGCATAGAGATCGTCAGCCTCCTCAAGTGCCACTTCGACCTTGTCGCTGGAGACGCCCTTGGCAGCAAGCTTCTGGGCGATCGCGCGCTTCGATTTACCGCCGCGCACGGCCGAGCGCGTGCTGATCTCCGCATAGGCGCTATCGTCGAGCACCTTATTGTCATAGGCAAATTTGACGGCGAAATCGGCAACGGCCTTGAGTTGCGCCGCGCTGATATCCTCGAATTTCTCCTTCGCCTTGCGGGCAATGGCGTCAAAGAGCTGCTTTTCCGTCATCATCCGCCGCTCGAGGCGATAGACGGTGGAGTTGCGCGCCCAGCTCAGCATGCGGGATGTCGGGATATCGGATGAAACTGTCTCGTCGGTCATCGGCAGGGATCAGGCTTCCAGGCCCTTGAGGACATTGGCGACGTTGAGGCCGATTTCCGGCACGCCGTAGCCACCCTCCATACAGGCGAGCACCGGCAGGCCGGCGGCTGATATCATCGCGCCCATGCGGATGAAATCATCGGAGGTGAGGCTGAAGAAGGAGATCGGATCGCGCTCGAAGGTATCGACACCGAGTGCCACGACGATCGCCTCGGCGCCGAAGGTCTTGATGCGGGTGAGCGCATCGGCAAGGGCCGAAGACCAGACATCCCAAGGCGTGCCCGGGAGCATCGGATAGTTGCGGTTGCTACCTTCGCACTCTCCCTCGCCTTCCTCGTCGGCATGGCCGAGGAAATAGGGAAAGGCATGCATGGGATCGCCATGCAACGAGGCGGTGAAGACATCGCCTCTGTGATAGAAGAGATCCTGCGTGCCGTTGCCATGGTGGAAATCGACATCCAGCACCGCGACTTTCCTCGCACCATGGTCGAGCAGCCGCTGCGCGGCGACGCCCGAATTGTTGATGAAGCAATAACCGCCGAAGAGATCGATGCCGGCATGGTGGCCGGGCGGGCGGCAGAGCGCGAAGGCGAAACGATTGCCGGCATTCAGCCAATCGGCGCCCGTGATCGCGCAGCGCATGGAGGCGATCGCCGCCTCGTAGGAGCCCTTGGTGATCGAGGTATCGGCGGCATTGGCGTAATGGCCGATCGCGCCGACGATATTGTCGGGTACACGCTGGCTGGTGCGGCGAACGGCGAAGGAATTGGCGATCGCCTCGCCGGTGAAACCGGCCGCCACCCAGCGGTCCCAGACGGTGGCAAGAAAATCCAGATAGGCGGGATCGTGCACCTCTAGCGCCGTTTCCAATCCATGCGCATCGGGCGCCACCACGTCGGTAAAGCCCGCCTCCTTGACCGCCGCCAGGATCCATTCGGCGCGAAACGGCGCCTCGAAGGGCGTCACCAGTTGGCCGGCGTGCAGCTCGGTCCTGGCATCGCGCAGCTTGTGGTCTTCGGAATAGATGACGCGCATTTCAGATCCTGCCCTTGATTGACGATGGAGATTTACACGGCTCGGCCGCGACAAAAAAGTGGCGCGCCGTCTTGAACGTCCAGGCGGATGACGCCACCTTCGCCGGTGTTTTGAGAACGAGGAAATATTCCGCATGAAAGTGCTGATGGTCGATGTCGACGGCGTACTCATTCATGGTCGCCCCGCCGACGGCCTGCCTCACTTCACCTATCTGGAACGCGACCTCGGCCTGCGTGTCGACCTGCTGCAGCAGGAATTCTTCCAGAGCCACTGGCGCGATATCATCATCGGCCGCGAGGCGCTGGAGCCGAGGCTCGCCGGCGTTCTGGCAAAGATTGCGCCCCACCTCAGCGCCGAAACACTGATCGACTACTGGTTCGAAAACGATTCCCGCCTCGACCGCAATCTGCTCGAAGAACTCGCCGCTCTCAGGCAAAGCGGCATCACTCTCTTGCTGGCGACCAACCAGGAGCATAGGCGGGCACGCTATCTGATGGAGCAGATCGGCCTTGACGCACATTTCGACGACATCATCTATTCCGCAGCACTCGGGCACAGCAAGCCTTCTCCCGATTTCTTCCGGCTGGCGACCGAGCGGGCCGGCGTGCTGCCCGGCGACATCGCCTTCATCGACGATATGGCCGAAAACATCGAAGCGGCGCGACAGTTCGGCTGGAATGCGGCGCAATGGACGGCGGGCACGACGCTTGGCGGCGCGCTTCCGGTCTTCGCCAGGCCGGCATGAGCGGGGCCGGCGCAATCAGGTAAGCCGCTTGTAGAACAGGGTGGTGGCGCAGAAGCCGCCTTCCGGCCACAGCGCGTAATCGGGGATGACACCGACACGCTGCCAGCCCAGGCGCGGATAGATCGCCTCGGCATCGCTGCCGGTTGCCGTGTCGAGCACGAGCAGGGTCTTGCCGCGGCTTGCCGCCTCACGCTCAGCGGCATCCATCAGCAGCCGGGCAAACCCCTTACCGCGGGCGGAGCGATGCACCAGCAGCTTCTTCAGGTCGCCGCGATGCGGCTGGTTCGGCATCTGCGCGGCACCCACCTGCACCGTGCCGACGATCCTGCCGTCGAGTTCGGCAACCAGCAGCAGATTGCCGCCGGTGGCAACGGCATCGGCGACATCACGCCAATAGGGCTCGGCATCTTCGGGCCCATAGGGCTGCATGAAGCCGACGGAGGCGCCGCCCGCGACGCAATCGACAAGCACTTGCGAAAGGGCCGGAATGGCGGCGCGGGCCTCCTCGGCGGAAAGGGTGCGAATAGCAGGCATGCTGTTCTCCTGAATTGAATACTGTTATCGGCCGCCGCGATCGAGCACGACGCAATAGCGCGCCGGCGTGTTGCCGGGATTGTGGAAGACGTGGCCCTCGCCGACCGGCATGAAGAGGCAATCGCCCGGCCGCAGCCGGTAGACCATCTCAGCCGCCGTCATCTCCAGTTCGCCGTCGAACAGCCAGATATGCTGCGTCATGCCATGGGCGCTCGCATGCGGGGGGAAGCTGACGCGGGCGCCGGCCGGGAATTCAACCTCGACGATATCGACATCGGAAGCCGTGCCCGGGGGTGAAACAAACCGTCTGATATAACCGGTCTCCGGATCGCGCCAGACCTGTTGCTCCTGCCTCCGGGCGAGCGGCGAAGCCTGCCCCTCTTCCGCAAAGAAGGCCGACAGCGACAGGCCGAGCGCGGCGCAGATCCTTGCCAGCAGCGAGGCGGTCGGGCTCGCCTCCGCCCGCTCGATGCGCGAGATCATCGCCCGGCTGACGCCGGAGGCCGCAGCAAGATCATCGAGCGTCAGAGCCTTTTCCTGCCGTAGCATGCGGATGCGGATGCCGATCGCCTGTTCCAGTTCCGGTTCCATTTTTCAGTCCCGTGATTCCACTATAAGAGAAATACATTATCTGATGATGGAATCAAGTGTCTACGAAAAGCGGCCAAAACGCGGCTTGCTTTCGCCGCTGCGCCGTCCATATATGGCGGCGTAATCCGAGGAGAGAGTGATGGACGGCAGCATGCAGAGCACGGAAACGACGGAAAGCTTCACGGCTGCCGCCTGGGACAGGATCGCGCCGATCATGGCTGAAATCGAGGCTTTGCCACTGCTGCAGCGCCTTTCGGACGGCACGCTGCCGCCGGAGGTCTTCCGGCACTACATCCTGCAGGATGCGCTCTACCTCAAGCATTACGCGCGATGCCTGGCGATCGTCGCGGCCAAGGCGCCCGACAATGCGCAGGTCCTGCGCTTTCTCGGTTCCGCGCAGAAGGCGATCACCGTCGAGCAAGGCCTGCATGCCGGCTTCCTCACCCAGTTCGGCATCACGTCTGCGGACGTCACATCAGCCGAGCCCTCGCCGGCCGGCTTTGCCTATACGAACTTCCTGCTTGCCACCGCCTATCACAGCTCCTACGCGGTGGCGCTGTCCTCCATCCTTCCCTGCTTCTGGATCTACTGGCACGTCGGCGAAGCGATCAAGAACCGGCCTGTTATCGAAGGCAATGCCTTCCAGGCCTGGATCAACACCTATGGCGATCCGCAATTTGCCGCCGGTGCCCGCGAGGTGATCGCGCTCACCGACATTGCCGCCCGCGCCGCATCGCCGGTGGAACGGTCGCAAATGACCGATGTCTTCGTGCGCGCCTCGCAATATGAGTGGATGTTCTGGGATTCGGCCTGGCGGCTGGAGACGTGGCCGGTCTGATAGGCGCCCGATACAGGACGAAATAGCGTAAACAGCGGGATAATTACCGCTTTGCGGCAGGGGGCGGCGCTGCTATATGGCGCGCATGAGCACCAATTCCACCACTCCGCTGTCCCATATCCGCAACTTTTCGATCGTGGCCCATATCGACCACGGCAAATCGACGCTGGCCGACCGCCTGATCCAGACGACGGGCGGCCTTGCCGAGCGCGAAATGTCCGAGCAGGTGCTCGACAATATGGATATCGAGCGCGAGCGCGGCATCACCATCAAGGCGCAGACCGTGCGCCTGCATTACCAGGCGAATAACGGCGAGAAATACATTCTCAACCTGATCGACACGCCCGGCCACGTCGACTTCGCCTATGAAGTCTCGCGGTCGCTGTCGGCCTGTGAAGGTTCGCTGCTTGTCGTCGACGCCAGCCAGGGCGTCGAAGCGCAGACGCTCGCCAACGTCTACCAGGCGATCGACAACAACCACGAGATCGTCACCGTCCTCAACAAGATCGACCTGCCGGCCGCCGAACCCGACCGCATCAAGGAACAGATCGAGGAAGTGATCGGCATCGACGCTTCGGAGGCTGTGCTGATTTCGGCAAAGACCGGCCTTGGCATTCCCGATGTGCTGGAAGCGATCGTCCACAAGCTGCCGGCGCCGAAGAGCCCCGGCGGCGAAAAGGCGCCGCTGAAGGCGCTGCTTGTCGACAGCTGGTACGACGCCTATCTCGGCGTCATGGTTCTGGTCCGCGTCATCGACGGCGTGTTGACCAAGGGCCAGACGGTGCGGATGATGGGCACCGATGCGAAATACCAGGTGGAGCGCGTCGGCGTGCTGACGCCGAAGATGGTCAATATCGACCGCCTCGGCCCCGGCGAGATCGGCTTCATCACCGCCTCGATCAAGGAAGTGGCCGATACCCGCGTCGGCGACACGATTACCGAGGACAAGCGGCCGACGGCCCAGGCGCTGCCGGGCTTCAAGCCGGCCCAGCCGGTGGTGTTCTGCGGCCTCTTCCCGGTCGATGCCGCCGATTTCGAGGATCTGCGCGCCGCCATGGGCAAGCTTCGCCTCAACGACGCCTCCTTCTCCTTCGAAATGGAATCATCAGCGGCACTCGGCTTCGGTTTCCGCTGCGGCTTCCTCGGCCTGCTGCATCTCGAAATCATCCAGGAACGGCTGGAGCGCGAGTTCGACCTCGACCTCATCGCCACCGCACCCTCCGTCGTCTACAAGATGTACATGACCGACGGCACGGAGCGCGAGCTGCACAATCCGGCCGACATGCCAGATGTCGTCAAGATCTCGGAAATCCACGAGCCGTGGATTCGCGCGACGATCCTGACGCCCGATGATTATCTCGGCGGCATCCTGAAGCTCTGCCAGGACCGGCGCGGCATCCAGATCGAACTCACCTATGTCGGCACGCGCGCGATGCTGACCTACGATCTGCCGCTCAACGAAGTCGTCTTCGATTTCTACGACCGGCTGAAGTCGATCTCGAAGGGTTATGCCTCCTTCGACTACACGCTGACCGACCACCGCGAGGGCAACCTCGTGAAGATGTCGATCCTCGTCAACGGCGAGCCGGTCGACGCGCTGTCGATGATGGTGCACCGGACGGCCGCCGAAAAGCGCGGCCGCGACATGTGCGAGAAGCTCAAGGAGCTGATCCCGAAGCACATGTTCAAGATCCCGATCCAGGCCGCGATCGGCGGCAACGTCATTGCCCGCGAGACGATCTCGGCGCTGCGCAAGGACGTGACCGCGAAATGCTACGGCGGCGACGCCACCCGCAAGCGCAAGCTGCTCGACAAGCAGAAGGCCGGCAAGAAGCGCATGCGCCAGTTCGGCAAGGTGGAGATCCCCCAGGAAGCCTTCATCGCCGCGCTGAAGATGGGCGACGAATAACGCTTCTCAACGGTATTTTATGCGCATACAATCTGCGCATAAAATTGAGGAGATCGTTATGGCTCAGCGACCAAGAAAAGCAGCGAACCTGTCTCTTGATGAAGGTCTCGTTTCCCAGGCGCGCGAGCTCAAGATCAACATATCCCGGGCGGCGGAAGATGGTATCGCACAGGCCATAAAGGCGGAGCGCGAGCGGCTTTGGCGTATCGAGAACGCCGAGGCTATTGCCACTTCCAATGCCTATGTCGAAAAGCACGGTCTGCCGTTTCAGAAATATCGACAGTTCTGATGGCTCGGTTTCATGTTTACAATCTTATGCATACCAACGCGCTTGCCCTCGATCTGCAGTCCGACTTGCTTGGTGAGCTGACAACGCGGACCATGGCGCCGATGCTTCCATTGGAAGCTCTTCCCAAAATCATGCGTCAGCTCAATCCACAATTCGTGATCAATGACCTGCCCTATGTGATGGCTACCCAATTCACCGGCGCAATTTCCGTAAAGGAGATTGGAGGCGTGGTGGCGGATCTTACCGCCGACAGTGATCGAATTATCGCCGCCGTCGATTTTCTCTTCCAGGGTTTCTGAGCCTCATCCCCTGCCCATATATTCCTTCACCAGCCCCTCATAGGCGTCCATTTCAGGCAGCGCCGCGTAGCTGTACACCGCCCCGGTCTCGGCGAAGGACAGCTTCTCGCTTGTCCAGGTTTCGATGAAGGGCGTGAACCAGCTCGGATCGTCGAGCATGGTCGCGCGCAGATTGACGAACCAGTCCATGCCTTCCGGCCGGGTGAACATCCAGCTCATGCAATGCGGGCAGAAATAATGCTTCGTGACGCCATGCAGGCCGCCGATCACCGGCTCCCCTTGCGTCACCTCGAAGCCTTCGCTTGGGATGGCCGCACTCAGCGAATAGGCGCTTGATGTCATCTTCTGGCACCCCGTGCAATGGCAGGCCATGGTCAGTAGCGGCGGGGCGCTGATCTTCAATCGCACCCGGCCGCAACGGCAGCCGCCCTCCATCGGCAAATTCAGTTCGCTCATGCTTCCCTCCCCTTTTTCCCTCTGATCTAGCGGAATGATCGCCGCTGTCGAGATGGCGAGGGGCCATCACGGGATAGGAGCCGGCGTTAGCGGATGCGGGCCGGATTGCCGACAACGGTTGCGCCGGCCGGCACATCCCTGGTGACCACCGCACCGCCACCGACAATCGCGCCGTCGCCGATGGTGATGCCGCCGAGGATGATGGCGCTGCCACCGATCCAGACGTCGCTGCCGATGGTGACCGGCCGGGCGATCTCGATGCCCGTGCTGCGAAGTGCCGGCTCCTTGTGATGCTCGGCGCAATAGATCTGCACCCCGGGGCCGAACATGCTGCGATCACCGATCGTCACCCGGCCGGAATCAAGAATGGTGCAGCCGGCATTGAAATAGACGCGTTCGCCGAGAGTGATGTTGATGCCGTAGGAGCAGTGAAACGGTGCTTCGATGAAGACATTGAGTGCTGCCTGCGCAAAGAGTGCCCTCAGGGCCGGAGCCATCGCGCCGCGCTCATCCGGCGGCAGCGTGTTGTGCGCATGGACGGCCATGCGCGCCTGCCGGCGCAAGAGATCGAGCTCGTCATCGAGGCAGCAATACCATTCGCCTGCCGCCATCCTTTCGCGTTCGCTGGCCGCCATCGCATCACCCCTCACGCCGAGGCCTGCGACAGCATTTCGACCTCTTCCGGTTCGATCAGGCTGACCCAGGCGCGCGCAATAGCAAGGCCCGCGGCATCGGCGGCTCCGCCATGCCTTGCCGCCAGTTCGGCATGGTTCTCCAGCCAGCCCGGCGCAATACGCGCGATCGTGTCGGGAAATTCGGCCTTCCATTGCTCGACGACGTCCGAATTGGCCTCGAAATGGAACTGGGTGCCATAGACGGCGCGACCGATGCGGAAGGCCTGGTTCTCGGCAACGGGGCTCGAGGCGAGACGCACCGCGCCCTCAGGCAGGGAAAACGTGTCGGCATGCCATTCGAAGATGGTGAACTCGCCGCCAAGCGCCGACAGCAGCGGATCGGCCCGGCCATCGGCGGTGACGCCGATCCGGTGCCAGCCGAATTCGCGGGCGATCCCTAAGTGATT
Source organism: Rhizobium leguminosarum bv. viciae USDA 2370 (assembly GCF_002008365.1). GTDB lineage: Bacteria > Pseudomonadota > Alphaproteobacteria > Rhizobiales > Rhizobiaceae > Rhizobium > Rhizobium leguminosarum. The sequence goes on along the minus strand of NZ_MRDL01000054.1, from coordinate 194,917 downwards.
GTCGGCGCCATAAGCGCGGGCGAGAATCTGGCTGCCGAGGCAGATGCCGAGCACGGCCTTGCCGGCATCGCCGAAGCGGCGCGTGAGCCGGGCGAGCTCCGGCAGATAGGGATGGGTTTCGTCATCCAGCGCGCTCTGCTCGCCGCCGAGAACGACCAGCGCGTCATGGCCGGATATCTCTTTCGGCAGGATGCCGTCCTGCCACACCCGGAACCACTCGATCTCCGCGCCCGCCTCGTCGAGGGCTGCGGCAAGCGCGCCGAGGCCGGTATTCCGCATATTTTCGATGACTGCGACGCGCATAGGCTCTTCCTGGTATGGCCGACCACGGGAAGAGACCATGGCGGAGGACGGCGCGCAAGACGCCAGAACAGGATTCAGGCTTTAGGCCGGTTCGGCTCAAAATCTGAATCCTGTTCTTAATTAAATAGTTGGATCATGGCGTCGCCCGAAAACCGCTCACACTTTTCGGCATCATGCTCTAGCGAGGGCGATTGCGCGCACGCGCCACAGGGCTTAAATCTCAACAAACGAAAGGATATCGCCATGACCGAAAAAGCCCGCGTCACGATCCTCTACTGCACCCAGTGCAACTGGCTGCTGCGCGCCAGCTGGATGGCGCAGGAGCTTCTGCACACCTTTTCCGACAGCCTCGGTGAAGTGGCGCTGATCCCCGCCACCGGCGGCAATTTCGAGATTCGCGTCAATGGCGATCTCATCTGGGAGCGCAAGCGCGACGGCGGCTTTCCCGGGCCGAAGGAGCTGAAGCAGCGGGTCCGCGACATCGTCGAGCCCGGCCGAGATCTCGGCCATGTCGACCGCGCCTCGCTCGAAAGCTGATCACGACGATCAGCGATAGGGCGAGCGGCAGGTCTTGTAGATGCCCTCATAGGTGAGGAACCGATCCGTCCGCGGATTGTAGGAGCGGTACTCGTTGCTGCACCAGGCGGCATGGCTTTTCATGTCGCGCGCCTTCGGCTGTACCCTTTGCACCGGCGGCGGATCATAGGTCAGCTGCGGCGGCCCGGCAGCGCCCGGCCGGTAATAGGTCGGCCCCGCGCCGCGCGGGCGATAGTTCGGCTGGACATAGGCGGGGCGATGCCATTGCTGCGGCCCGAACCCGAAGCAGCCGCGAAAATCGCAAAGCGTCGAGCCGGTATTGAGCGGCCCGACCCCGGGCTTGCCCAGCTTCAGCGAATCGGCCCCGGCGATGGCGGGTGACAAAACGGCCAACAGACCGGCGAGCAGAAGCGTGCGGGGAGCAAGCATGATGCATTCCTTTCGATATTTCCTCTATATAGGGCGTGCCAACCGGAGCGCTATGCCCACCCTTCGGCGCTCCCTCGCATGTGATCGGCCGCTTTTTCGCCAACTGTCAGAAAAACTTCAAAAACCCAGTTGACAGTCAGGGGCCACCCCCTTACATCGCTCTCCGTCGCCCAGATGGCGGAATTGGTAGACGCGCCAGCTTCAGGTGCTGGTACCCGAAAGGGTGTGGAGGTTCGAGTCCTCTTCTGGGCACCATTCCATTCTTGATCGCTACCAAGATCAAGGAGTTAAGCCTTTTCAACTAAAGTTGCGCAGGTGCCTTGCAACAAAGGCCAGTCGCGATGCGCGCAAGGGCTTGTTCGCTCAATAGCTCCCAAGAACTCTCCGAAGTCCTCATTTCTAGACGCTTATTCCTGCCGCTCTTGATAGCTGGCCTGCATTGACTCCCTCACTCCCAAATGCGAACATAAAGCGAACAAAATGGAGTCTTGCTGATGATCCGATACGCCGCACCCGCCGCCAGCCACCCCGAGCCTATAAAGGTCCGCGAGGTGTCAGCTGCCAAGCCGGCCATTGAAATACCGCCCCCCAAGCCGGTCATTGAGGTAGCCGCTGCGGCGCCTGCGGCCGGCCTGCTGCTGCCCAGCTCCGAGGCAGACGAGTTCGGCTCCGACACTCTGCCGAAAACCACCAAGCCAGCACGCCGTGCGGCAACAAAGCGCAAGTCCAAGGTCGTCAAGGCAGACGACACTCCACTCCAGCTTAATCTGGAGACTTAGCCGCAACGATCCGGCCAAGGTATGGCAGCGCCTGGGAACTCCCACCATAATGTATGTAGCACTTCGGAATCCCGAAGCGGGGGAATTTCGAGATTCCGAAGTGGGATTTTTTCTTTCTGCCGACACGCCCGCCTTTGTCAGCAGCCATCGGCCGGCGGAATGGGATCCGGCGCCGTCCTGTCCAGATCAGCCGCTGCCTATGCCGTCAGCCGCTGGAGTTCACCACAACAGCACGACATTGCAGCAGTCGGCCCGAAGCGTTCACCGCACCGGCTGATAGTGGCCGCGCAGGGGGACCTTGTCGTCCATCGAGATGAAGCCGTCGCGTTCGCAGACATACATCAGCGTCGGCATGCCGCCGGAGCGGAAGATCTCGTCGTAACGGCGGCGGATCTGCACGGTTTCGGTGCGGCAATTGTAGGAATCCTCCTCTTTCTTGTCCGGCTGCGCCTTGACGCCGGGAAGACCCTTATAGGGATAGAGGGGTTGAACCCCGGAATCGACGGATTTTGTCCAGTCGACGGCAAAGGCGGACGCCGGGGCGAGGCTCGACACGGCAACGAGCGATATCAGAGGCATCATCAACAGCCGCATGGGAACTCTCCTGCCGGCGATAGGCCGCACTTCCGATGTAGGAAAACCGACGACCGTCATCAAGCGGCCGCAGCGGGGGACTTCCTGAAATAACTTCTGATGACGGGATGGCCGAAGAGACCGGCGAGGATCGCAAAACCGGCGCCGATGACGAAACCCGCGAGAAAACCGCCGATGACGCCGGCAACCAATAGAATCGTCTTTCCGGGACCGTCTCCCTTGACCGGCGGCTCGGCCGGCGAAATGACGCGAATGTTACTCTGGTTGAAGTTCTGCTCCTCGCTCGTCTGGCCGGAGCGTTTCAGCACCGTCTCGTAAATATCGCGCGCCGCCGTCGCCTTGCGCTGCAATTCGTTCAATTCCACCTGCTTGTCGGAGGTACTCGCCTGCAGCGCCTTCTGCACGGCAAGTTCCTTGGCGATGCTGTCCTCGGCGGCCTTGGCCTGCTCGTATTCGCCCCTTGCCGAGGTGGCGAGACGCTGCAATTCGCCCTTGATTTCGCCTGATATGCTCTGCAGCGAGGAGCGGGCCGCCTGCAGGCGCGGATGACGCGTGCCCATCTGGCTTTCGAGGCTGCCGACGGCGGCGGCCTGGGTGGCATATTGCTGACGCAGACTGACGAGCGGCGAGGTGACGCCGCCCTCCGCCTGGTTGCCGGCGACGATGTCCTCGACGCGGAGATTGGCGACGGCATCGGCGCGCGCCTTCGCCTGGATGGTCTTTTCCTGTGCCGTCACCAGCATCGTGTTCAGCGACACGAGCCGCTGATCGGAAATCAGGTTACCTTCTGTCGCGGCCATGTCGTTGTCGGCGCGGAAGGTTTCGACAGCCTGCTCGGCCTCCAGCACCTTCTGGCGCAGGTCGTTGAGGCGTCCGTCGAGCGTCGAGGAGGTGTTTTCGTAAATGCCGTTCGAAGCACTGTTCTCTTCCTCGGTGAAGGAGGTGACGACCTGGTTGGCAAGCCTTGCGGATTTTTCGGGATCATTGGTCGTGGCGGCAAGCGAGACGACATAGGTGCTGGCCTCACGGGTGATGACCAGCGCCTTCTGCAGAGTGCCGATCACGGCGGCGCCATCCGTGCGGCCGCCGGTGAATTCGGGATCCTGGTCGAGCTTCATGGCTTCAGCGACGCGCCGCAGCACATTGCCCGAGGTCAGGATCTGCACCTGGCTATCGATCAGCGCCGAGATCATTTCCGGCGAGGGACCCGAAGATTGCGCGCCGGTATCGGCAAGGCCGATCTGGCGCGGGTCGAAATAGAGGCTGCTGACGGCGGTGAATTTCTGGGCGATGCGCGGCGCCACCGCCCCGCCTGCCACAGCTCCGAGAAGCGCCAGGCCCAGCACGATCAGCCGTCGGCTCCAGATCGCGGCGATACTCGAGCGGAGGTCGAGAAGTGGTGCCGCAGGCGCGGATGCTGCGTTCGACGGCGCGTCGACGACAGGTTGTTTTGGAAGCGGCGGCGGAGGTGCCGGACGCTCATACTGGCGGGTTTCCGTAGTATTTTCCGGCGGCACGAAAGGGGGCGAAGCGGGTTCGGGCGACGGCCGGACGAAATCATCCGGGCGGATGACGGGACTGCGCATGCGCACGCCTTCCGGCGCAGTCTGAGATGGCTCAAAACTGCGCCAGCCAGGGAGCCGGCTTACCCTGTTCCTGTCATACTGGTTCATACGCGCACTCGTGTCCCGCCCAGCGTGAAAGACTGAAGCCGAGGTGCTGATACTTTAGAAATTCTTAGCTAACGGACCGTTAAAATAACTTCAGCGACGCCGACGTTGCGATTGCCGCGATAGCGAGGATGGCCATGAGGACGACACGACATCTGACAGCGCTGCTGCTTGCGGTCGCTCTCACCCCGTCGCCGGTCCTTGCGGCTGAGGCCCCGTGCTACCGCGGCGTCAATTTGTCCGGCGGCGAATATGGCGAGCGCGGCGGCATCTATGGCACCAACTATACCTATCCCGGCGAAGACACGATTAGCTATTTCGCCAAAAAGGGCATGACGATCATCCGACTGCCCTTCCGCTGGGAGCGGCTGCAGTCCGCACTCGGCGGGCGGCTCGACGAGGACGAGCTCAAGCGGCTCAAGGATACCATCGGCCTCATTCGCAAACACGGCATGGCGGTTCTGCTCGACCCGCATAATTTCGGCTATTACGACAAGACCCAGGTCGGCACGGCGCCGGCAACGGATGCCGCCTTCGGGGATTTCTGGGCAAGGCTCGCCGTTGAATTCGCCAATCAGGACGGTGTTCTCTTCGGCCTGATGAACGAACCGCACGACATCAAGGCGACCGACTGGCTGGATGCCGCCAATGCGGCGATCCGCAGCATCCGCGCCGTCGGCGCGCGCAACCTCATCCTGGTGCCGGGCACAGCCTGGAGCGGCGCGTCAAGCTGGGAAAAGGATGTGATCGGCGGCGCCAACGGCACGGTGATGCTCGGCGTGCGCGATCCACTCAATTTCTACGCTTATGAGGTTCACCAGTATCTCGATGCCGATTCCTCCGGCACCCATCCGACCTGCGAAGGCTCGACTGCTGCGGTCGAGGCGATCGCCGGGGTCACCGCCTGGCTGAAGCGGAACCACAAGCGCGGCTTTCTCGGTGAATTCGGCGCCTCCGCCGACAAGGACTGCATGAGCGGATTGACCGAAATCTACGCCACCATGACTGATAATAGCGACGTCTGGCTCGGCTGGTCCTACTGGGCGGCCGGCGAATGGTGGCCGGCGGACGAGCCCTTCAACGTCCAGCCGCGCAAGGGCTCTGAGCGGCCGCAGATGCGGCTTCTTGCCGAGGCGGCAAAAGCCGATGCCGGCACTTGCTCCGCCGTCAAGCCTGCGGGGAAATGAGCATGGCAGTCGTCGATCACAGGACAGCGACATTCACTGTAGCCGGCAACCGGCTCGATGCTGCCCGCGAGGCATCACGCACCGATCATACGGTGTTCTGGCTCGGCCTGCTCTCCGTGCTCTACAACGGCATTCTGGCCTTCATCAACCACAACATCGTGCCGCTGTCGATGACGCATGTCGCCGCCAGTGAAGGCCTGATCATGGCGAGCGCCATCATCTACATCCTGCACAAGGGGATCTACGAGACCGACCTGCCGGCCTTCCTGTTCCTGCTGTTCACGCTCATCGTGACCATCTATGTCAGCGTGCTCAACCGCATGCTGTTCATCGATCACTTCCGCAACGTGCTGATCATCTTCTGCTTTACCGGGCTCGGCGGCTGGAGCAACGAGAAAACGATGAAGCTCGCCTTTCGCTGGGCAAGTCTTGCCGTCCTGATCTTCCTGATCTTCGAGATCATCAGCGTGCCGTTCTATGTCAGCATCGTCCACCCGTCCGATTATTTCGCCAATACGCGAGGGCTGCTGCCGCTGAGCTACAACACGACGGGCCTCTTCCAGAACGCGCTCGGCTTTCCCGAGCGCTTCTCCTTCGGTATCATCGACCATCGTTCCTCCTCGATCTTCCTCGAACAGGTGTCGCTGGCCAATTTCTGCGGCGTGATCGCGGTCTACCTGATCTCGATGTGGGAGAGGCTTGGCCGCTGGGACCGGTTGCTGATGATCAGCACGGCCGTGCTGATCCTGGTGACGAACGACACGCGCACGATGCTGATCTTCTGCTTTGCCTGCATCGTCGGCTACTTCGTCTTTCCGAAGATCCCGAAGAATTTCAATCTGGCGCTGATGCCGCTGATCGTCGCCGCCGGCTTCCTCGTCTACGTGATGAAACCCAATGCGACGGGCGACAATTTCACCGGCCGCATCAACCTGACGATGAAGAAGATCATGGAGCTCGATCCGCTTGCCATCCTTGGACTTTCGGTCGACCGGGTCGCCGAATTCGCCGACAGCGGCTATGTCTACCTGATCTACGCGGCGACGATCTTCGGCGTCATCGCCTTGTGGCTGTTCGTCTGCCTCTTTCCCGCCGGGCGCACGGCGGCACAGCGGCGCTGCGCCCATTCACTTTCTCTTTTCATTTTTCTGAATATGATGATCGGGGGAACCGCGGTCTTCTCGATGAAGATCGCCGGTCTCCTATGGTTCGTCGTCGGATATATGCGCTTCCACGACAGCCCGCGCATCCAGCAGGGTCGTCCGGCAGATGTATTGAGTTGACCGCAGCGGCGCCTGTCCGCGCGAGCCCGAGGGAGCAAGACGCTCGATGCTTGTCCAGCTTCAATATCTGCGTGCCATCGCGGCGCTGATGGTCGTCTATTTCCACGCGATATTGCAGCTTGCCAAGGTCAATCCCGCGGTCGACGCCACCGCCTTCATCTATGGCGAAACCGGCGTCGACATCTTCTTCGTCCTGAGCGGTTTCGTGATGTGGCTGACGACGAGCGGACGCGCGATGAGCCCGGTCGATTTCGCCCGGCGGCGCATCAAAAGGATCGTACCGCTCTACTGGCTGGCGACGCTGTTTTCGGCGACTGTGGCGCTGGTGGCCCCGTCATTGTTGAAATCGACGGTGTTCGACCTGCCGCATCTCATCGCCTCGCTGTTGTTCCTGCCATGGGCCAATGCGGCCGATCCCAGCACGATCACGCCGGTGGTCGTCCCGGGCTGGACGCTGAACTACGAAATGTTCTTCTACTTGGTCTTTGCGCTTCTGCTGCCGCTACAGGAGGTTCGCCGCATCCCGGCGATGTTTGCCGTCTTTGCCCTCATCCTGATCACCTGCCGGCTGCTGCCGGAAACGACTGTGACCCGGTTCTACCGCGAGCCGATCATGCTGGAGTTTCTCGCCGGTGTCGTGCTCGGCTGGCTCTACGGACAGAAGGTCCTGCTGCCGAACCGCTGGGCTTGGGCAGCCCTTGCCATGGGCTTCGCCTTTCTCTTCATCAACGAGGCGCTGATGCCGCCGGAAAGCCGGTTCTACGCCTGGGGTATTCCGGCGATCTTCATCATCTACGGCGCCGTCTCCATCGATTTTTCCAGGCTGCCGGTTGTGGGATGGCTGAATTATCTCGGCGACTGCTCCTACAGCATCTATATCACCCACGCCTTCACGCTGGCTTTTCTCAGGGTCGCCGCCGATCGGCTGCCGATCGGCATCCTGCAGCAGCCGGTGCTCTTCGTCATCCTCTCGCTGGTGCTCTCGTCGATCGGCGGCGCAATTATCCATGAGATCACGACGCCTCGCCGTAAAGCGGCCGTGGCGAGCCGCCCGCCGGCCTAAAGCGCGTCGAAGGCGAGAATACGCATCCAAGCGGCGCTGACGGTACAGTTTTTCGCGCAACTTCTCCTAAGCTTCAGACTTGGCAAATGAGAGAACTTGCAGAAACGTGATGGTTTCTCTTGCAATTTGTCGCATGAATGAAAGTGCGCCGGCCTATTCGCGGCCCGGGCTTTGATCTAAGCACGGCGGCGGCCTTGGAGAGGGAAAGACATGACAAGTTACGTATTGACGGTATCCTGCAAATCGACACGCGGCATCGTCGCGGCGATTTCGAGCTATCTGGCAGACAAGGGCTGCAACATCGTCGATAGTTCCCAGTTCGACGATCTGGATACCGGCAAGTTCTTCACGCGAGTGAGCTTCATCTCCGAGGAAGGCGTGCCCCTTGCCGAACTCAAGGAAGGCTTCGAGCCGATCTCCAAGCGGTTCGCCATGGATGCCGAGATCCATGACGGCAACGCCCGCATGAAGGTGCTGCTGATGGTGTCGCGGTTCGGCCATTGCCTCAACGACCTGCTCTACCGCTGGAAGATCGGCGCACTGCCGATCGACATCGTCGGCGTCGTCTCCAACCATTTCGATTACCAGAAGGTCGTGGTCAACCACGACATCCCCTTCCACCACATCAAGGTGACGAAGGAGAACAAGCTGCAGGCCGAAGGCCAGATCATGGATATAGTCGAACAGACCGGTACGGAGCTGATCGTTCTCGCCCGCTACATGCAGGTGCTTTCGGATGCGATGTGCCAGAAGATGTCTGGCCGGATCATCAACATCCACCATTCCTTCCTGCCGAGCTTCAAGGGCGCCAACCCTTACAAGCAGGCCTACGGCCGCGGCGTGAAGCTGATCGGGGCGACGGCGCATTACGTCACCGCCGATCTCGACGAGGGCCCGATCATCGAACAGGACACGGCGCGCATCACCCATGCACAGTCGCCCGACGACTATGTCTCGATCGGCCGCGACGTCGAAAGCCAGGTGCTGGCCCGTGCCATCCACGCCCATATCCACCACCGCACCTTCCTGAACGGCAACCGCACCGTGGTCTTTCCGGCAAGCCCCGGCGGCTACGCTTCCGAACGCATGGGTTGAGCGCCGCCTAGACCCTGCATCTCTTTTGCTGGCGGATGACAATCTCCCGTTGCCTGCTGGCGGCAAGTACTTGATTATCTCGTTCAATAGGTAATCGAATCATGCTGCGGAGGGGTGTCATGACCGACGAGGCGCTTGTTGATCGCATGGCGCTGCCGCGTCCCGACGTCACCGCTAGCGACGCGGAAGAGATACTCCTTGCTCATTACAGCCTATCCGGCACGCTTACCGAACTCGGCAGCCAGCAGGATCGAAACTATCGCGTCGATAACGATCGTGGCCGCTACGTCCTGAAGATCTGCCATGCAGCCTACGAGACCCGCGAGCTCGAAGCGCAGAATGCGGCGATCCGTCACCTCAAAAGCCGGCAAGATGCGCCGCGCGTTCCGCAGGTGATCCCCACCAATGACGGGCGGGAGATCGTCGTCCTGACCGTGCGCGGGCAGGGCTATCAGGTCCGGCTGCTGGAATATCTGGAAGGCCAGGGGCTGACGGAACTGACCTATCTGGCGCCGGCCTCCGTTGCGGCCCTCGGCGCGCTCTGCGCCAGGCTGGCGCTAGCGCTTGCCGATTTCAACCATCCTGGTCTCGACCGCAGCCTGCAATGGGATCTCAGGCGCGCCGGGCCGGTCGCGGTGCAGCTGCTGTCCGCGATCACCGACAGTGCGGCGCGCGACCGGATCGCCAAGACCATGGTGATGGCCATTCGCCGCATCCAGCCATTGGCGCCATCGCTTCGGCTGCAGGCCGTGCATCATGACGTCACCGGCGACAATGTCGTCGGCCACCGCGACGCCCGTGGCCATACGATCCCCGACGGGGTGATCGATTTCGGCGACATCATCCGCGGCTGGCTGGTCGGCGACCTCGCCGTCACATGCGCTTCGCTGCTGCATCAGGCGGATGGCGACCCTTTTTATATCCTGCCAGCCGTCACCGCCTATCAGGCGATCTATCCGCTGACCGAGGAGGAACTGAAGGCGCTCTGGCCGTTGACCGTCGCGCGCGCGGTCATTCTCGTCGCCAGCAGCGAGCAGCAGATTTCGGTCGATCCCGATAATGACTATGTCCGCGGCAATCTCAAGCACGAGCGGGCGATCTTCGATACGGCGATGTCCGTTCCCTTCGAACTGATGGAAGCCGCGATCCTCAAGGCGGCCGGCGCAAATGTCGCCGCCCCGGAAGCATCGGGATGGCTGCCGTTGCTGCCGGACATCGATCCCGCCGGGATCGCCTATGTCGATCTTGGGGTGCGGAGCCCGCATTTTTCTGCCGGCAACTGGCTGAATACCGACATGGACTGGCGGCTGCTTGCCCGCGTGGCAACGGAAAACGGCATCGCAGCGACGCGCTATGGCGAATATCGGCTTTCCCGCGCGAGCTTGGGAAATGCGACGGGACAGGCGACCTGCGCCCTGCATATCGACATATGTCTCGCGGCAGGCAACGCGATTGCTGCACCCTTTGCCGGCCGCATCGGCTGGAAGGACCAGCATCTGACGCTTGCCAGCGACAACATGACCCTGCATCTCGATGGGCTCGATCTCTCGGTCGAGGATGGAGCCGAGGTGGCCGCCGGCGATCCGCTCGGCACGGTTTTCGGAGAGGCTGCGTCGCTCGGCGGGCTGCGCGTCCAGCTTTGCAGCGTCGCAGGTCTCGAACCGCCGCTTTTTGCCACGCCGCGCACGGCCGCGGCCTGGTCGGTGCTCTGCCCCTCACCCTCGCTCCTTCTCAGCCCGGAAGCCGATGCACCGAAATCTGAGACCGCCGAACTGCTCGCCAGGCGGCAGGCGCATCTCGCAAGGCCGCAGAAGAACTATTACGCGGCGGCGCCGCAGATCGAGCGCGGCTGGCGGGAGCATCTGTTCGATGTCGAGGGCCGCGCCTATCTCGACATGGTCAACAACGTCACCATTCTCGGCCATGGCCATCCCAGGTTCGCGGCAGCGATCCACGCCCAATGGCTGCGGCTCAACACGAATTCGCGCTTCCACTATGCCGCGATCACGGAATTTTCCGAACGCCTCGCCGCCCTGTCGCCGGACGGGCTCGACGCGGTCTTCCTGGTCAACAGCGGCTCGGAGGCGAACGATCTGGCGCTTCGGCTGGCGCAAGCCCATAGCGGCGCGCGCAAAATGCTCTGCCTGCTCGAAGCCTATCATGGCTGGTCGGCGGCGAGCGACGCCGTCTCCACCTCGATCGCCGACAATCCGCAGGCACCGACCACCCGGCCGGACTGGGTGCATACCGTCGTTTCGCCGAACACCTATCGCGGCGACTTCCGAGGTCCCGATACGGCAGCGGATTATCTCGGCATGGCGACGCCGGTGCTGGAAGCAATTGATGCTGCGGGCGAAGGCCTTGCAGGCTTCATCGCCGAATCAGTCTACGGCAATGCCGGCGGCATTCCGCTGCCGGACGGTTATCTCAGGGAAATCTACGCGCAGGTGCGCGCCCGCGGCGGCCTCTGCATCGCCGATGAGGTGCAGGTCGGTTATTCCAGACTCGGACATTATTTCTGGGGCTTCGAGCAGCAAGGGGTCGTGCCCGATATCATCACCGTCGCCAAGGGCATGGGCAACGGCCATCCGCTCGGCGCCGTCATCACCACGCGGGAGATTGCGCAATCGCTGGAGAAGGAGGGCACTTTCTTTTCCTCCACCGGCGGCAGCCCGGTCAGTTGCATCGCCGGCATGGCGGTGCTCGACATCATGGCCGAGGAAAAGCTGCAGGAAAATGCCCGGACGGTCGGCGATCATCTGAAGGCGCGGCTCGCCGCGCTGATCGACCGTCATCCCATTGCGGGCGCCGTGCACGGCATGGGCCTCTATCTCGGCCTCGAATTCGTCCGCGACAGAACGACGCTGGAGCCTGCGACGGAAGAGACGGCTGCAATCTGCGACCGGCTTCTCGAACTCGGCGTCATCATGCAGCCGACGGGCGATCACCAAAATGTGCTGAAGATCAAACCGCCGCTCTGCCTCAGCATCAACAGCGCCGATTTTTTCGCGGACATGCTGGAGAAGGTGCTCGAAGAAGGCTGGTGACACAGGGCTTCCAGCATTAACCAAATCGGTCATTTCGAGGCATGTCGATTTTTAATGAAACGGGCCATTGCCTGATACAGCAAGGCTTCCTATGTCTGCCGCTGTGATCGATCGAACTTCCGATTCTGTCATGCGAATTTAACGAAGGACTGATATGTTTCTTTCTGTAAGTTCGGGCTACGACGGAATGAATTTTTTCGGATCGTCGATATTTTGACACGTTTCGGAATATGTTTCCGACAGGCTATCGGGTAATCTCTACCAAGATAGTAGATTATTGAAGACAGCCATCACCGGCCCCGGGCTGTACCGGGACCTCTCAAGTGCAACGCCAACACAAGGAACGAGCATGATAGACATCGATATTCTCGCCGATCTCCTTGGGCGATCTGTGCTTGGCAATGACCGTCCGGGCGCCCTCTCCCGCCCGAACTGTCGAATGTGACGTTCGTCCTCCTTTCAACGGTACCAGACAAGTCAATTCGCCATGGCTGCGCATGTCGCGCGGCAGGAGTTCTATCTATGAAGAAGCAAGTTATCGAATATGCAGGCGTTCCCGTCGGGATCGTCATTCCCGATGAAGACCGGCTGAAGTTCATCGCCGTGAAATTTCATGTCCACGACCTCGACGAGCAGCGTTTCGGCTCGCCCGATGAGGTGCGGCTGGCCATCCATGACCTGATGACCCGCCGTCATCCGAAGCCGCTTCATGCCTGAGGGCATGAGGCCGCGATTGGCATTCGCGGCTTTTCCCGATGTCCGACCGGTCCCGCCAAATGGGGCCGGTCTTGTTTTTTGAGGGCAATTGCAGTCCTATCGGCGGCCTTTCCGCATAAGGATCCGCCCTTGCCCGATCTTCTGAACCTCATCACCGACATCGAAGGCGTTTCCGTCGGCCATGCAACCGACCTTGCGCTCGGTTCCGGCGTCACGGTCATCGTCTTCGACGAACCGGCCGTCGCATCCGGCACGGTGCTCGGCGGTGCGCCGGGCGGGCGCGACACCGGCCTGCTCGATCCGTCGATGACCGTCAATGCCGTGGATGCCTTCGTGCTCTCCGGCGGCTCGGCCTTCGGGCTGGATGCCGCCGGCGGCGTGCAGGCGGGCCTGCGCGAACTCGGCCGCGGCTTTGCAGTCGGGCCGCTGCGCATTCCGATCGTGCCACAGGCGATTCTGATGGACCTGCTGAATGGCGGCGACAAGGATTGGGGCCTTCACTCGCCCTATCGCGATATGGGCTATGCGGCGTTGAAGGCCGCCGCCAAGGGCGCATTCGCGCTCGGCACGACAGGTGCCGGCACAGGAGCGACGACGGCCACCGTCAAGGGCGGGCTCGGCTCGGCCAGCGCCGTCAGCAGCACCGGGCATCGCGTTGCGGCGATCGTCGCCGTCAATGCGCTGGGCTCCGCAACGATCGGCGACGGACCGCATTTCTGGGCGGCGCCTTTTGAAAAGGATGCGGAATTCGGTGGGCTCGGCATGCCTGATGTGGCCGACCACCGGATGCGGCTCAAGGGCATGAACACGCCGGCAACGACGATCGGCGCTATTGTGACCGATGCGCAGCTGACGAAGGCCGAGGCGCACCGGCTTTCGCTCGCCGGCCATGACGGCCTCGCCCGAGCACTACTGCCGGCGCATCTGCCGCTCGACGGCGACACCGTCTTTGCCGCTTCGACGGCCAAGCATCGAAGAGACGACATGGTGAGCCTGATGGAGCTTTGCCACCTCGCAACCATCGTCATGGCCCGGGCGATCGCCCGCGGCGTCTACGCCGCGACCGCCCTTCCGGTCGAGGGCGCGCAAAAGGCCTGGCGCGACCGCTATCCGAGCAGCGGCTGATTGAATAGGGTCAGACTCTCTACAGATCAATATGCCGAATGGCGGAGAGACGTGAATGCAGATCCGGGCGCTGATGTATTTCGACGAGCTGGTCAGGACCAATTCGATGCGCCAGGCGGCCGAGAACCTCAATGTCGCGCCGACGGCGATCAGCCGGCAGATCGAGAACCTCGAATATCATTTCGGCGCGCCGCTCGTCGAACGCAGCGCCCGCGGCGTCAAGCTGACGGCCGCCGGCGAACTGCTTGCCGCCCGCGCCGGCCGGACGCTGCGCGAACTCGATCACGTGCAGCAACTGATCGAAGACCTGAAGGGCCTGCAGCGCGGCCGTGTCAGCATCTATGCCAATGGGGCTACCGTCGCCAATCTGCTGGCGCCGGCGCTTGCCGAATTCAGCCTGAAATATCCGAAGCTGCGCTTTACCGTGACAATCACCAGTGCGCGGCAGGCGGTCGATGCGGTCAACAGCGCCGAGGCGGATATTGCGGTGACGCTGTTTGCGCCACCGATGTCCGGCACCAAGGTGCGGCTGCGCTCCGAGATTGCCTATGATCTCATCGTCACGCCGCAGCATCCGGCCGCCGCGCATACCGAGATCCCTATCGGGCAACTCGCCGACTACGCATTGGCGCTGCCGGATCAATCCTTCGGCTTCCGCCAGGCTTTCGACGCGCTGTTCGAGAAGGAGGGGTTGAGCCTCGATCCCGTCTTCGTCACCAGCTCGCTCGAAATGCTGAAGGAACTTGTGCTCAGCGGGGCTGCCGCCACGCTGCTGCCGGCGCTGACTGTCCGCCGCGAGATCGAAGCGGGTCAGCTCCTTGCCATTCCGCTCGCCGGCAAGACCGGCATCCGCACCCATGTCGATCTCTGCGTTGCACCGGACCGGCAGCTGTCCTTCGCCGCGACGAAACTGCTCGACTTCATCGAGAGGTTTATGAGCGAGCGCACGAACCGCCGGACCGAGACGAAAGACTGACGCTTCGCGCTTGCATTGCCCGCGGATTTGCGGTGTAGCTTTTTCGGCTACACTGAGCACACAAAATCGTCATTGTGTGTGCACCGGCATAGTGTCACTCTCCTCGCAAAAGGTCTTCGTCATCGACGCGCGGCCAGATAAGGGAACATGATGATCAAGCTTTCGTTTGCGCCTTCAGCGCGTTTCGCCCGGCGGCTTTCGCTCGGTGCTGCGCTTTCGGCCGGCCTGGTGATGACGGCGATGACGCCGGCCGAGGCGGCGAAGACCACGCTTAATCTTGGCATGAGCGTCGAGCCAACCGGTCTCGACCCGACAATCGCAGCACCGGTCGCAATCGGCCAGGTGACCTGGCAGAACGTGTTCGAGGGGCTGGTGACGATCGACCAGGCCGGCAAGATCCAGCCGCAGCTGGCAAAAAGCTGGGAGATCTCTCCCGATGGCCTGACCTATACGTTCAAGCTACAGACTGGCGTCAAATTCCATGACGGCGAGGCCTTCGATGCCACTGCTGCCAAGTTTTCGCTCGACCGCGCCCGCGGCGCCGATTCCGTCAATCCGCAGAAGCGCTTCTTCGCCTCGATTGCCTCGATCGATACGCCCGATGCTGAAACGCTGGTGCTGCATCTCTCTGCACCGACCGGCAGCCTGATCTACTGGCTCGGTTGGCCAGCCTCGGTGATGGTCGCACCGAAGACGGCTGCCGACGACAAGACGACGCCAGTGGGCACCGGTCCGTTCAAATTCGCCAGCTGGGCGAAGGGCGACAAGGTCGAACTCGCCAGGAATGCCGATTATTGGAACAAGGATGCGGCCGCCAAGCTCGACACGGTGACCTTCCGCTTCATCGCCGATCCGCAGGCGCAGGCGGCTGCGCTGAAATCCGGCGATCTCGATGCCTTTCCGGAATTTGCCGCGCCTGAGCTGATGAGTTCCTTCGATGGCGATGCGAGGCTGGTCACCCGGATCGGCAACACCGAGCTCAAGGTCGTTGCCGGCATGAACAATGCCAAGAAGCCGTTCGACGACAAACGCGTCCGTCAGGCGCTGATGATGGCGATCGACCGCAAGACGGTAATCGACGGCGCATGGTCGGGCCTCGGCACACCGATCGGCAGCCACTACACGCCGAACGATCCGGGTTATCAGGACACGACCAATGTGCTGCCCTACGACGTCGAGAAGGCGAAGGCGTTGCTCGCCGAAGCTGGCTATCCCAACGGCTTCACCTTCACGATCAAATCGCCGCAGATGGCTTATGCGCCGCGCAGCGCCCAGGTGATGCAGGCGATGTTTGCCGAGATCGGCGTGACGATGAATATCGAGCCGACCGAATTTCCGGCGAAATGGGTCCAGGACATCATGAAGGACCGCAACTTCGACATGACGATCGTTGCCCATGCCGAACCGCTCGACATCGACATCTATGCCCGCGATCCCTATTATTTCAATTATAAGAACCCCGCTTTCAACGCGCTGATGAAGAAGGTCCAGGAGACGACCGATCCCGCCGCGCAGAACGCGATCTATGGCGACGCGCAGAAGATCCTCGCCGAGGACGTGCCGGCGCTCTACCTCTTCGTCATGCCGAAACTCGGCGTCTGGGACAAGAAGCTGAAGGGACTGTGGGAGAACGAGCCGATCCCTTCCAACGTACTCTCCGGCGTTTCCTGGGACGAGTAGGCGGCGAGTTCGTGCGGATTGAGGGGCATGGGATGAGCGCAGGGAAGCTGCATAGCGAAACGCTCAATGCCGGTCGCAACCCTCTCCGTCCCTCATCGCTGGGCTCGACACAGGAATCCAGCGCGCCCAAGTCCTTGGGCGCGGGAGACTTCCGTGCCTGGACGAGAGTTATTCACGGCGCAGATGCGCCGTGGCTGGATTCCTGTGACGAGCACAGGAATGAGGGAGGGCGGGGAAGCCGC
Organism: Rhizobium leguminosarum bv. viciae USDA 2370; assembly: GCF_002008365.1. Taxonomy (GTDB): domain Bacteria; phylum Pseudomonadota; class Alphaproteobacteria; order Rhizobiales; family Rhizobiaceae; genus Rhizobium; species Rhizobium leguminosarum. The sequence continues at coordinate 178,190 of NZ_MRDL01000054.1, read as the reverse complement.
CGTGCCGCATCGAAAGCGTGGCACGCATGATCACCCTCCTCGCCCGCCGCTTCGCCGGTCTTCTCGTCACGCTGGTCGTCGTCTCGCTGCTGATCTTCGCCGTCATGGACCTTCTGCCCGGCGATCCCGCCTCGATCATGCTCGGCACCTCGGCAACACCGGAAACGCTTACCGCACTGCGCCACGATCTCGGGCTCGATCAGCCGCTGCTGCTGCGCTACGGGCAATGGTTGACCGGCGTGCTCTCCGGCAATCTCGGCAATTCCTTAACCTATGGCGTGCCAGTCGCGGGATTGATCGTCGAGCGGCTGGCGGTGACGCTGCCGCTGGCGCTGATGGCGATTATGCTTTCTGTGGCGATTGCCCTGCCGCTCGGGGTGCTGGCCGCCTCGCGCCGCGGCGGTGTCTTCGACATCATCGCAACGCTGTTTTCGCAGATCAGCATCGCCGTGCCCGCCTTCTGGGTGGCACTGCTGTTGATCATTCTGTTTTCGACGATGCTCGGGCTGATGCCGGCCGGCGGCTTCCCGGGCTGGAGCTCCGGTCTGCTGCCGGCATTGCAGGCGCTGGTTATGCCCGCCGTCGCGCTGGCGATGCCGCAAGCGGGCGTGTTGACGCGGGTGGCGCGCTCGGCGGTGCTCGATACGATGCATGAGGATTTTGCCCGCACCGCCGTGGCGAAGGGACTGTCACGCAGTGCAGTGCTTTGGCGGCATATTGTGCCGAACGCGCTGATCCCGATCCTGACAATGATCGGGCTGCAATTCACCTTTCTCGTCGCCGGCGCGGTGCTGGTGGAAAACGTCTTCAACCTGCCCGGCCTCGGGCGGCTCGCGCTGCAGGCGCTCTCCCAGCGCGACATCATCGTGATGCAGGATGTCGTGCTGTTCTTCGCAGGCCTTGTCATCGTGATGAATTTCATCGTCGATCTCTCCTATCTGGCGATTGATCCCAGGATGAGAAAGGCGGCCTGACGCATGGCACCGATCGTATCCACCGCAATCATGAGCCGCCGCCGGGTCTTTAGACTTAGCCGGCGAATGAACCTGATTTCAGGGGCTGTCATCATCGGCCTGCTGGTCACCGTTGCACTGCTGTCGCTTGTCTGGACGCCGCTGCCGCCGGCGAAAATGCAGATCATCCACAAATTACAGCCACCGCTTGCCTTCGGCCTGCTCGGCACGGACCAGTTCGGCCGCGATGTGCTTTCGATGCTGATGGCAGGCTGCTGGAATTCACTGTCGATCGCCATTACCGCGGTGGCGATCGGCGGGACGCTCGGCTCGATCGCCGGCATTTCGGCGGCGGCGATCCGCGGTCCTTTCGAGGCGTTGCTGATGCGCATCTGCGACGTCATCTTCGCCTTGCCGCCGATCCTGTCCGCCATGGTGCTCGGCGCCTTTCTCGGGCCGGGGCGGTTCACCGCGATCACCGCGATTGCCGTCTTCATGATCCCGGTCTTTGCCCGCGTCACACTCGCGACCTCGCTGCAGGCCTGGAGCCGCGACTATGTGACGGCGGCGCGCGCGATCGGCAATACGCGCCTGACCATTTCGCTACGCCATGTGCTGCCGAATATCATGAGCCAGATCATCGTGCATGGCGCGATCCAGCTGGGGCTGGCGATCCTCACCGAAGCGGGGCTCAGCTTCCTTGGGCTCGGCATAGCGCCGCCGGCGCCGACCTGGGGCCGGATGCTTGCCGATGCGCAAACCTATCTGGCGCTCGCCCCCTGGCTGGCGATCCTGCCCGGCCTTGCCATCGCGCTCACCGTCTTCGGCTTCAACATGCTCGGCGACGGTTTGCGCGATCTGCTCGACCCCCGCGAGGCGAGCCGCTGATGTCCTCCCAAGACGAAAAGCCCGAAAGACCATGCCATGACCGAAACCGACCTTACCATTCGCGAACTCAGGCGGCGCTTCGCCGATAAGAGCCTCTCCCCTCTCGAATACTGGCTTTCCCTCGAAGGCCATATAGCGGCCTGGGAGCCTTCGATTTCGGCACTCTACCTCTACGATCCGGAATCGGCGCGCGCGCAGGCGAAAGCGTCGACGGAGCGCTGGGCCAAGGGAGAAACGCTGGGCCCCCTCGACGGCATCCCGGCGACGCTGAAAGAGCTGATCGCCACGAAGGGCCAGCCGGTGCCGCTCGGCACGAGGGCAGTGGAACTGAAGCCGGCGGACGCCGACGCACCGGCCGCCGCCCGGCTGCGCGAAGACGGCGCGGTGATCTTCGCCAAGACGACCTGCCCCGATTACGGCATGCTTTCCTCCGGGCTTTCGAGCTTTCATCCTCTCAGCCGCAATCCCTGGAACACCGCGCAGAATCCCGGCGGATCGAGCGCCGGGGCTTCCGCAGCGGCGGCGGCCGGCTACGGACCGCTGCATATCGGCACCGATATCGGCGGCTCGGTGCGCCTTCCCGCCGGCTGGACCGGCATCTTCGGCTTCAAGCCGAGCCATGGGCGCATTCCGGCCGATCCCTATTATGTCGGGCGCTGCGTCGGGCCGATGGCGCGCACAGTCGAGGACGCGGCCTTTTCGATGGCGACGCTGTCACGGCCGGACTGGCGCGACGGCACCAGTCTGCCGCCGAACGATTTCAACTGGATGGATCTCGACATCGACCTATCGGGCATGAAGATCGGGCTAATGCTCGATGCCGGCTGCGGGCTTACGGTGGAGGACGAGATCAGGGTCGCGGTCGAAGCGGCGGCGCAGCAGTTCGAGAAGGCCGGTGCGACCATTGTATCAGTCCAGCCGGTGCTGACGCGCGCGATGCTGGATGGCCTCGACAAATTCTGGCGGTCCCGGTTCTGGGGCGATATCGCCGAGCTCGACGACATCAGGCGCGACAGCATCCTGCCCTATATCAGGGATTGGGCGATGGGCGGCGCCGACATCAGCGGTGTCGATGCGGTCAGGGGCTTCAACCAGACGATCGAGATGCGCAAGAGCTGCGGACAGCTGTTTACCGAGGTCGACGCCCTGCTTTCGCCGACCAATCCGATCATCTCCTATCCGGCCGAATGGGCATCGCCGACCAACGATCCGGCCCTGCCGTTCGAGCATATCGGTTTCACCGTGCCGTGGAACATGTCGGAGCAGCCGGCCGCCTCGATCAATTGCGGTTTCTCCCGATCAGGGATGCCGATCGGCCTGCAGATCGTCGGGCCGCGTTTCGACGACATGCGGGTGCTGAGGCTGTCGAAAGCCTTCGAGGACTGGACCGGCGGGGTAAGATCCTGGCCGCGACCTCCGATCAGCTGATCGGGCGGCGATAGCCGGTCGGTTGCTCGTAGAGCCAGCCGATGCGCTCGACGGCGGCCGCGAAATTCTCGCGCGCCACCGTCATGCTATGGCCGTTGGCGTGCAGAATGGTTTCCGTATCCTCGAAGACGGCGACATGGCCCTTCCAGAATACGAGGTCGCCACGGTGGATTTCGGAGCGGTCGATCGGCTGGCCGAGGCTTGCTGCCTGCAGGTCGGTATCGCGCGGCGCAGCTCTGCCCGTCATCAGCATCGCCAGCTGGACGAGGCCGGAGCAATCGATGCCGAGGCCGGAACGTCCGCCCCAGAGGTAGGGCGTTTCCAGGAAACGGGCGACGATCTCCACGTAATCGGCGCCATCGAGAGCGCCGATCGGCTGGACGTGCTTGGCAAAGATCGCCGTTCCGTCCTCGAGCACGACGTAGCGATTGCCCCGCGCTTCCGCCTCGCCGGCGACGTAGACGCGGCTTCCCATCGACACGATGGCCTGGTGGGGCTTGCGCAGTTCCGGTTCGGGATAGACGAAGCTGCGCTGCACGGTGACGATATGGGTCGGCGCCGGCCTGCCTTCTAAGAGCGCGTCCGCAGCGACATAACCGACATAACCGTCCGCGGCGGCTTTCACCCAGCACCAGCCGTTGGCGCGATCGAAAACCGTCACATCCTCGCCGAGAAGCAGTTCCGTATCGATGCCGCGGGCAAGGTCCGGTTCAGGGCGCACGGCCAGGACAGGAACGGCGACACGCGCCGGCGCGCCCTTCACAAAGCGCGACGCCTCGACCTTGCCTTCGAGGCCGGCTTCCGCGAGATCAGGCCGGTAGGCATGCAGGCGGCGGTCGAGCATCGTCATTCGCGTTCCTTTCAGATCGGCAGCCGGCGGGCCTGATCTCGTATGAGATCGCCGAGCTTTTCCAGGTAAAGCGCACCGCCGACGGTGCGCTTGATGATCACGTTGCGCCGGTCGGCATCGTCACGCACGCGGTCGACCAGACCCATCTCGCCCATCGTATCCAAGGCGCGGGTGATGACCGGCTTGGTGACATCAAGTGTGGCGGCAAGCCCGCGCACCGTGTGCGGCGGCGGCACCAGATAAATATGCAGCAGGATCGCCATCTGGCGCAACGTCAAATCGCGATCGTCGTGGCGGACCTGATCGAGCGCCGCGCCATGCCAGAGCCCCAGCGCCTGCGAGGCGGTCAGTTCGATCGGCACGGCCCCTCCGGAAGATCGTTACGCTAGCGTTCCATTTTCCGGTAGTTGCCATGCACATGCAAGGGGCGCTGGAAATTGCCGCCTGGCAGGGTGAATAAAATTTTAACGATCGGCAGCGAGGCGCAGCGCGTGAACAGGGATCACGCGATGCGCCTCAGCGCTTATTTCTAAAGCATGTTGCGCAAAAGTGTGCAGCGGTTTTGCGATACGACATGCGTAAAACAAAGACTTAAAGCGCAAGGAGCGGATCTGAAAGATCGCGACGCGCTTTAGCATGGCATCAGCGCAAGCTCTCGCGGATATGGTGAAAGAGCGCGCGGATCGCCTGTGCCTCGCCGCCACCCGGCGAATGTGGTCGTTCGGCTTGAGCCCAGCCGTAAATGTCGAAATGCGCCCAACTCTTCGCCTTGCTGACGAAACGCTTGAGGAAGAGGGCTGCGGTAATCGCCCCCGCCATGCCGCCGGCAGGGGCATTGGTAAGATCGGCGAACTTGGTGCGGATATCCTTTTCGTAGCCGGAATAGAGCGGCAGGCGCCAGATCGGATCGTCGGTTTCCAGGCTCGCTTCGGTCAGGTCATGCGCCAGATTGGCGTCGTCGGTGAAGAAGGGCGGGAGATCCGGGCCAAGGGCCACGCGGGCAGCGCCGGTCAGCGTCGCCATATCAATCAGCAGATCGGGCTCTTCCTCGTCCGCATAGGCAAGCGCATCGGCAAGGATCAAACGGCCTTCGGCGTCGGTATTGTCGATCTGGACGGTCAAGCCCTTGCGGCTCCGATAGATGTCGCCGGGCCGGAAGGCATTGGACGAGATCGCGTTTTCGACGACGGGGACGATGACGCGCAGGTCGACCTTCAGCTTGGCGTCCATGATCATCAGAGCAAGCCCCATCACATTCGCCGCGCCGCCCATGTCCTTCTTCATCAGCAGCATGGAGGCGGCAGGCTTGATGTCGAGACCGCCGGTGTCGAAGCAGACGCCCTTGCCGACGAGCGTCACCTTGCGATGGCCCTTCTTGCCCCAGCGCATTTCGAGAAGGCGCGGCGCATCGGCGCTGGCGCGGCCGACGGTATGGACCAGCGGGAAGTTTTGCTTGAGCAGGTCGTCACCCGTAATAACCGATATCTCCGCCTTGTAATGTCCGGCCAGGCCACGGAAAACGGCCTCGAGCTGTACCGGCCCCATGTCATTCGTCGGCGTATTGATCAGGTCGCGGGCGAGAAAGACGCCGGCGAGCTGGCGCTTGATGTCGGCGGCGTCGGCATCACGGGGGATCATCAGCGTCGCCGCCGGCGATTTTTCGGATTTGTAACGGTCGAAACGGTAGCTGCCGAGCCCAAAACCGAGAGCCAGGCGATTTGCCGTCAGCGGCGCGGTCTCGATGTGCCAGTCGCCGGCCGGCAGCGCACGAGCGAGCCGGCCGGTGATGTAAGGCTGCTCGGATGGATTGGTGCCGAGGCCGTAAAGCGCGCCGCCGAGATGGCCTTCGGCCGTCGGGATCAGCAGCAGCGACCCACTTTCGGCCTTGTAGCCTGCCCGGCGCGCCCAATCGAGCGCGATCGGATCGATCGTGCCGGTCTCGATATGGGCAGGCGTGACGGCAAAGATCGGCAGCGTCAAACCGCCCTTCGTGTTGAAAGGGGTCGGTCTCTCGATGAACTGATAGGGGGCCATGATTGTCCTTCGGCGGTCGTAAGGAATCGTTCCTTAACGGTCTGTTAGGGTTAACAGACTATTGCTGGAGCGAAGATTGCGTCAAACCTTTCCCTGTTCCGCTTCGAGGTCAGGCGCCGATTTCGGAATCCAGGAACGCATCATGCCTGCCTCGCTCACCACATTCACGAATCGTATCCTGCAGGGCGCTGCGGCCTCCCTGATCGTCCTTGCGCTTGCCGGCTGCTCGACGACCAAGGACCGGATGACAACCGGCTCGGTGCCGAAGCTCACCAAGCCGGTTGAAGAGATGGACGCGACGGAGCTGCGCTCGGCGACGGACCGGCTCGGCCAGGCCTACGAAAAGAACCCGCGCGATCCCGTCACCGGCGTCAATTATGCCAATCTGCTGCGCATGAACGGCCGCGACACCCAGGCGCTCGCCGTCATGCAGCAAGTGGCCATCGCCAATCCCGGCGACCGCAACGTGCTGGCCGCCTACGGCAAGGCGCAGGCGGCGGCCGGCCAGTTCCAGCAGGCGCTCGACACGATCGGCCGCGCCCAGACACCCGACCGTCCGGACTGGAAGCTGATTTCGGCCCAAGGCGCGATCCTCGACCAGATGGGCCGGGCAAGCGATGCCAGGCAGCGCTACCGCGACGCGCTCGACATCCAGCCGAACGAGCCCTCCATCCTTTCCAACCTCGGCATGTCCTATGTGCTGACCGGCGATTTGCGCACGGCCGAAACCTACCTGCGCTCCGCCGCCGGCCAACCCACAGCCGACAGCCGTGTCAGGCAGAACCTTGCCCTCGTCGTCGGCCTTCAGGGACGATTCCCGGAAGCCGAGCAGATCGCCCGGCGCGAACTTTCGCCGCAGCAGGCCGACGCCAATGTCGCCTATCTTAGAGGCATGCTCTCGCAGCAGAATTCCTGGCAGAAACTCGCCGCCAAGGACAAGACGCCTGGCGCAGCGGGCGGCAGCAATACCAACTGACGGGATCTCCTCTGAGCCTGAGAGCGTCCGAAGTCACTCGCGCGCCAGCCTATCGATCACTTACGCCCGCGAGAATGAGCCGAAGGCCGAGGCCGGCCATGACGGCACCCGCGGTGCGGTCGATCCAGCTCTTCGCGGCAAGATAGAGCCGCTGCGGGTGGCGGGCCGAAAAGGCGAAGGCCACGATCGAATACCACCCCGCCTCCACGACGAACACGCCGAGCGGCAGCGCGACGATGAGACTGAGCGGCACCATCCTCGGTAAAAGTGCGGCAAAGATGCTTGCATAGACGATGATGGTCTTCGGGTTGCTGAGCTGGGTCAGCAGCGCGGTCATGAAGCTCAGTCTCGGCGCGCGATTGCCATTGGCGGCGTCGGAGACCTCGAGCGGCTGACCCGCGCTCCTCCAGATATTGACAGCGATATAGACGAGATAGGCGCCGCCTGCGACCTTCAGCAGGACATACAGCCATTCGAACTGCGACAGCAGCGCCGTCAGCCCGGCGAGTGCCAGTACGGCAAAAACGACACCGCCGGCGCCCATGCCGAGCGCGGCCGCAAGGCCATCCAGCCTGGAACGCGAGATGGCGATCCTGGAAACGACGACGAAGCTCGGGCCGGGGCTCATCGCCCCGACCGCCAAGGCTGCCATGATGCTGATGAAAATGCCCGCAGAAGACATCGGAAACCTCTCTTTTGGATTGAACGAACGCCAGGGGCGCCGCGGGCGCTCCGGCGCTTGCCGATGGTCGTCATCCCGTTTACCAGCTCTGCCGGCGGCGGCACGCACGTTTAAGGCTGCGGATCGGACCCGATGGTCCTTGATGCACGCCGAAAGCGGTAGCCTGCTTCCGGCGCAGCCGTCAGAACTTGTCTGCCACCTGGATGCCGGCCGGACCGAGAATGACGGCGATCAGCACCGGCAGGAAGAACAGAATCATCGGCACCGTCAGTTTCGGCGGCAGGGCGGCCGCCTTTTTTTCCGCTTCGTTCATGCGCTCGTCGCGTCCTTCCTGGGCGAGAACGCGTAGCGCCTGCGCGACCGGCGTGCCGTAGCGATCGGCCTGGATAAGCGCTTGAGTCACCGAGCGCACCAGCTCGATCTGGGTGCGCGTTGCAAGATTTTCGAGCGCCACACGGCGATCCGGCAGGAAGGAGAGCTCGGCCGTGGTCAGCACCATCTCTTCGGCAAGCGCCGGCGACTGCTCGCCGAGCTCTTCCGATACACGACGCATCGCGGCCTCGATCGAGATGCCGGATTCGACGCAGATCAGCATCAGGTCCAACGCATCCGGCCAGGCGCGCTTGATCGAATGCTGGCGCTTGCTCATACGGTTCGAGATAAAGATATTCGGCGCGTAGAAGCCGAGATAGCCGACGCCGATGATGGCAAAGAGGCGGATGGGCGTGCCTCGTCCAGCAAGGTTGCCGAGGCCGAAGACCCAGACAGCGGCAAGCGTCAGGAAAAGGAAGGGCAGCAGGAAACGCGCCACGAGGAAGGTATTTAGCGCGTTCTCCGAGCGAAACCCAGCGGCACGCAGCTTGTTGACCGTATTGTCGTCGACGAGCGCTTTACGCAGGTTGAAGCGCTCGACGATCTGGCGGACCGAGCGATTGTTCTGGCTCCTGAGCGAGGCCTTGCCAACGCCGGTTTCTGTGTTCATGCGGGCGCGTTCGCGGGCACGGATCTGCTCGCGCTCAGTCGAGACAGCCTTCATGCGCTTGTTGAGATCACCGCGCTCGAAGAAGGGGATGGCGATCGTGTAAAAGGTGGCGAAGACGGCGATCGCGACGAAGAGCGCGATCAGCATGCTCGGATTGGTCAGCGTTGCGGCAAAGTCCTGCGACATGGTGCTTCCTTCAGGCTAGATGTCAAAATTGACCATGTTGCGCATGACGAAGATGCCGATCGACATCCAGATTGCCGAGACACCCATAATGAAATGGCCGCGCGGATCGGTGAAAAGGATCATCATGTAGTTCGGCGAGGTGAGATAGACGAGAGTCGCGACGATGAAGGGCAGAGCGCCGATGATGACGGCCGACGCCTTGGCTTCCATGGAGAGCGCCGAGACCTTGGCCTTCATCTTCCTGCGCTCGCGCAGTACCTTTGAGAGGTTGCCGATTGCTTCCGACAGATTGCCGCCGGCCTGCGACTGGATGGCGATGACGATGGCGAAGAAGTTGACTTCCTGGAGCGGCATGTGGATCGTCATGCGGGCGCAGGCGTCGGGGATGCTGAGGCCTACCTGCTGCGCCTCGATCACGCGCCGGAACTCACTCTTGACCGGGTCGGTGCCTTCGGTGGCGATAAGGCGGATCGCATCGTTGAGCGGGAGACCCGATTTGATCGAGCGCGTAATGACGTCAAGCGCATTGGGAAGCTCGTTCAGGAATTTATTCTGGCGGCGCTTGATCAGGAAGCCGAGAACCCAGCGCGGCAGGCCGAGACCGGCGACGACGGCGACACCGACCATGACCATCCACGATACACCAACGACGAAGGCGACGAACAGCAGCACGGAGGCGAAGATGGCGCTGATGAGATAGAATTTCGCTACCGTGATCGTCAGGCCGGCCTGCACCAGCCGGGATTTCATCGACAAGGTCTTCTTGGTCTTTTCGTGCTGGCGCTTTTCCAGATCCTTCAGATTGTCCTGCACCGATTTGCGGCGCTTGGACAGCTCCTGCACCCGGTCACGGGCAGCCTTGACCTTGACGCGGTCGCTTTCGGCCGATTTGACGCGGTTGATGCGGCTTGCCGATTTCTTGTCGGCCTCGATCTTCGAAAACAATAGGGCATAGGCGACCGCCGCCGCGGAGACGGCGGCGAGGACGACGATTGCCAGCACTACCGGATCGAACCCAAACATCACGCCTATTCCTTGGTTTTCGCTTCCATCGCGTCGAGGGCAGCGGCAAGACGTTTTTCCTCATTGAAGTAGCGGGCGCGATCCCAGAAATGCGGCTTGCCGACGCCGGTCGATATGTGCCGGCCGATCAGGCGGCCGTTCGCATCCTCGCCTTCGATCTCGTAGCGCATCAGATCCTGGGTGATGATGACATCGCCTTCCATGCCGATCACCTCGGTGATCTGGGTGATGCGGCGCGAACCGTCACGAAGGCGTGCCGCCTGAATGACGACGTCAACCGAGCTGGATATGATCTCGCGCACCGTCTTTGCCGGCAGGGTAAAGCCGCCCATGGCGATCATCGATTCGATACGGCTCAGGCATTCGCGCGGCGTGTTGGCGTGGATCGTGCCCATCGAACCGTCGTGACCGGTGTTCATCGCCTGCAGCAGGTCGAAAACTTCAGGTCCGCGCACTTCGCCGACGATGATGCGCTCGGGACGCATACGCAGGCAGTTCTTGACGAGATCGCGCATTGTGATCTCGCCCTCGCCCTCGATATTCGGCGGGCGCGTTTCGAGGCGCACGACATGCGGCTGCTGCAGCTGCAGTTCGGCCGTATCTTCGCAGGTGATGACGCGCTCATCCCTATCGATATAGTTGGTAAGGCAGTTCAAAAGCGTCGTTTTGCCCGAGCCGGTACCGCCCGAAATGACGACGTTGCAGCGCACGCGCCCAATGATCTGCAGCACGGTTGCGCCTTCCGGCGTGATCGCGCCGAAACGGACGAGCTGATCGAGCGTCAGCTTGTCCTTCTTGAACTTGCGGATGGTGAGCGCCGGCCCGTCGATCGACAGCGGCGGCGCGATGACGTTGACGCGCGAGCCATCCGGCAGGCGCGCGTCGCAGATCGGGCTTGATTCGTCGACACGGCGGCCGACCTGGCTGACGATGCGTTGGCAGATCGAGAGAAGCTGCGCATTGTCGCGGAAGCGGATCTCCGATTCGATCGTCTTGCCGCCGACTTCGATGAAAGTCTGGCCAGCACCGTTGACCATGATGTCGGCGATATCGTCGCGCGCCAGCAACGGCTCCAGCGGGCCGTAACCGAGCACGTCGTTGCAGATATCCTCGAGCAGTTCCTCCTGCTCGGAGATCGACATCGCAAAGTTCTTGATAGTGATGATGTCGTTGACGATATCGCGGATTTCCTCACGCGCACTTTCACCGTCAAGCTTGGAAAGCTGCGAGAGATCGATCGTATCGATCAGCGCGGAAAAGACCTGCGCCTTGGTGTCGTAATATTCATCGGTGCGGGCCGGACGCTTGCGCTGCGGCGTCTGCATCGGCGGTGGCGTCACTTGCTGGCGTGCGGGCTCGCGCGAGGGTTCAACCAGAATGGAGGGGGAAGAGGCCACAGAGCCGGCGGCCGGAGCCGGCGGCGGCGGAGCAATCGCCCCTCCGACCTTTCCGGAACCTTCGTTTCCGCGTTTTCCAAACATGCCACTCGATCCAATCTGCTCGTTCTAACTTGTCTACTTGCGCTTCAGGAGGCCCAGCAGGCCGCCTTTCTTCGCCTTCTTGATCGCGACCCGACCGGTGACGATGTGCGATATCTGCGAAAAGGTTTCCGCCGTCGGCGATTTCGGGTCGACTTCCGAGATCATCCGGCCGCTATTGGCGGCGTTGCCGAAAAGATTGATGTCGAAGGGGATGATCGCGATCGGATCGATCTCCAGCGGTTCACAGAAATCCGACGGCGAAATCTCCGGACGTTTCGGCATGCCGACCTGATTGAGGATGAGATGCGGCGGCCTGTCGTTCGGCCGCATCTTGCGCAGCGCGTCCAGCATGTTCTTGGCGTTGCGCAAGTTGGCGAGATCGGGAACCGCTGCGATGACCACCTCGTCGACGCTCGACAGCACGGAGCGCGTCCATTCCGACCAAGCATGCGGAACATCGAGCACGGTGACGGGCGCGCTGCGCTGCAGGACATCGAGCACCGGCTGGAAAGCCTGGCCGTCGAAATCATAGGCACGGTCGAGCAGCGAGGGTGCCGCAAGCAGGGAAAGATGCTCGGAGCATTTCGTCAGCAGGCGGTCGAGGAAGACCTCGTCGAGACGATCGGGCGCGAAGACCGCTTCGGCGATGCCCTGGGCCGGATCCTGATCGAAATCGATGTTCGCCGTGCCATAGGGCAGGTCGAGATCGGCGAGGATCGTCTCGGTGGAGAAGAGGTTGGAAATGCCGAAGGCGCAATTGTGCGCGATGGTCGAGGCGCCGGTGCCGCCCTTCGAGCCGATGAAGGCGATGCTGCGACCAAGCCGCTCGGCGTCCGGATCGACGAAGATCGAGGCCATCGCCGCAAGGATATCGGGCATGGCGACGGGCTGGACCATATATTCGGAAATGCCGTTGCGGATGAGCTCGCGATAAAGCCCGATATCATTGTAATAACCGATAATGACGACCTTGGTCGTCGGATCGCAGACGGCGGCAAGCGGCGCGAGTTCGGCGAGCAGGTTCGCGGCATTCGCCTTGGTCTCGAGGATGATGAGGTTCGGCGTCGGGGCGCCAGAAAACATATTGGCGGCAGCGGCGATGCCGCCGCTGGTGATGCGCATGCTGACCTTCGCCACGCGCCGATCATTGGCACAGCGTTCCATGACATGCTGCAGGGCCTCGCTCTCGCAGAAAGCATGGACGGAGATGCGCGGCAGCGGCCGCATGTTTTCCAGATCCGCCATACGCACCGCCTCCTCGGCGTTGCGAAGCTCGCTGGGATTCCTTATTTCGTATTCGATCGCGCTCATCGTTCCGTTCCGCCTCAGAAGCCGCTGTTGCTGTCGGCAACATCTTCGATCGTCGATGTCGTCGTCCGGTATTCTTGGATCGCATTGTTGCGCCGCTGCGCGTCGATCGGAGTCATGCCACGGGGCGCCACCAAATCCTCCGGATTGGCTATCTGGGCGGCCAGGTTGTTCTGCGAGGCGCAGCCGAAATTATAGTAATTCTGGTTGGTCAAATCGTTCGAGATGTCCTTCGGCCACTGACCGCATTGCGTGGTGATCGCGGTGGTGCCGGTAAAACTCAGCCGGATCGGCGCCGCATCGCCCGCGCCGGCGGCGGCATAGGAAGTGTTGACGATCTTCGAGCTTGCGATCCCTCGCGACGCCAGCTCGGCACGGACCTGATTGCGCAGCTGATAGGCTGCTGCCGCATTGGGCGAACCTTGCGGCGACAGCACGTAAACCGGGCCTGAGGCGCGCGAGATGTAGTTTGCGGCAAAGCCGCGGATGAGATCGCGCTGGGCGATGGTCAGGCGGCGATCGGTCGAGGCGACGGGTATATCCACCGTCTGCTCCGCCTCCGTAACGATGATCGGGTGGCGGGCGCGGTAGTCATCCGGAATGCCGCCGGTCGTCAGTTGGTCGTGCGGGCCGGCGCATCCGGAAAGGACGGCCACCGAAATGGCGGCTGCGGCCAAAAGCGCCTTCGAGATTCCGAGGTGGGGTGTCGTCGAATTCATATGGGCCATCGCCTGATCTCTGTTTTCTGCCAATGCTGCCGATCGTGCCCCGCTCATTTGTAGATGAACCCGATCGAGCCGTGGAACTGCGCGTCGGCGACGGGCGCCTCGCTGCGGCCATAGACCTTGTTGACACGGTTGAGGAAGAAGGTTGCGCCATCGTTTTCGGGGCTGAAATTGTCGTCCGGCCGGTTGAGCTGATTGCGCGCCACCGGACGTACCAGATAGGGCGTTGCGATGATGACGAGCTCGGTTTCCTGACGCTCGAAACCTTTCTGGCGGAAGAGCGTCCCGAGCAGTGGGATCTTCGAGACGCCTGGTGTGCCGCCCATCGTCTGAGAAACGTTGTCGCGGATAAGACCGGCGAGCGCGATCGAACCGCCCGAGGGCAGCTCCACCGAAGTCTCCGCCGAACGGCGCTGATAGGTGGCGTTGCCGCTGCCGGCCACCGGTTCGGAGACATTGGTCTTGATCTGCAGGCTGATGCGTCCCGATGACAGCACGACCGGTTTGAAGGCGAGGTTGATACCGTAGTTAAACGGCGTGACGGTGACGTTGCCGTTGCTGTCGGTCGTCGAATAAAGTTGCTGACCGCCGGAATTGAAGGTCGCGGCCTGGCCCGATATCGCCGTCAGCGTCGGCTCGGCGAGCGTCTTGACGACCTTGGCCTGCTCCAGCGCGTTGAGGTAGGTCGAAATATCGTACTTGCCGATCGAGCTCTTGAAGAGCGCCGCCAGACCGCCGCCAACCGTCGATGTGGCACTGTCGGTGCCGGGACTGCCGAGTTGGGCGACCGTCATGCCGGAGGAATTGGAAACCAGATTGTCGAAGCCGAGTTGCTTCAGCACCTCGCGGCGGACCTCGGCGATCGTCACCTTGAGGGTGACCTGGTCCTCGCCCTCAATCTGCAGGAGGTTGACGACCTGCGAAGTCTGGCGGCCTTCGGCAAAGAGCGCCACCGAACTGTCGCCGCCGGTGCCGGATGCCGTCTCAGTTCTGGTCGTCGCCTCCCCACCCTTCAGGAAGACCTGCGCCAGATCGGCCGCCTGCGTGGCATCCTGCGGCGTGCGCACCGTGCCGGTCAGCACGATGTTGTCGGAGACGATTTCGACATTGATGTTGGAGTCGGGAATGAAGCGGCGGAGATTGACCTCGAGGCCGGAGACGTCGCGCTCGATCTCGATATCGAGATTGACGATCTCCTGTCCGCCGGCTCCGAAGACGAAGATATTGGTCTGGCCGACCTTCTTGCCGAACAGGTAGATGCGCCGCGAGGTGCGGGTCACAGCATCGGCCATGGTCGGATCGGAGACGAGGATATCATGCGCGTCCTCCGGCAGATCGACGACGACGGCCTTGTTGAGGCCGAGCTTCAGCCGGCGATGGGCATTGGAGCCGGTCTGCGAGATCCGGACCAGGCTATCGGAATCGGCGCGCGCCTCGCCTGCGCCGAGAACCGGAACGAAAGAGGCCGGCACTATACCGGAGACTCCGATTGCTAGCGAAAGGCAGCCTGTCAGGAGAGGTCCGGCGCGCCGCGTTGAATTGCCCATTTGCACGTCCTTTTACTCCGCCTTCGGCGCTGCGCTGGCATCCGTGACGATGGCGCCCGACTTGATGACCTGAATGATCGCACTGCCGTTGTCGCCGCTCAGCAGATAGTCGGCGGCACTTGTATCCTGCTCCTGCGCATCGGCGACTGAGCGCAACGCGAGCGACAGCCGGTCCGCCATCTGCTGGGCGACGGCGAGAACCTTCGTTTGATCAGGGGTGAGTTCGAGCGTCGCGGTCGTGCCGACCACCGATTTCGAGCCGTCGTCCTTTTCCTGGATCTGCTGGTCGATGGCGAGGACGCGGACATTGCTCAACACGGTTTCGGTGATGAGCTTGTCAGCCTCAGTGCCCTTGCGGACCATGATGACATCGACGCGGTCGTTCGGCAGGATGAAACCGCCGGCGCCGGTTGCCACCGATATCTCGGTCGCGACGGCGCGCTTGCCGGCCGGCAACAGCGAGGAGAGGATACGGCTGCTGGAATCGGCGATCTTTTCCGGCCGGATCGGTTCGCCTTCGAAGATCGGCAGACGCACGACGGCGCCCTGCAGATCCCTGATCGCATCCGGCCTATCGGCTTCGCTGATGAGGCCCGGGACGACGCCGCCCTGCGGCCAGGCCATCCAGTGCACCAACTTGTCGTCCAGCCGTGCGCCGACCGGCAGATTGGCGCTCGAGACGAGGATGTTGACGGTGGGTTCCTTCTCGACGACCGAGCGGACCTGGGTGACGACACCGCCACTGCCCGCCATGCGCATCGCGAGGAGGCCGGCGAGGCCGGCTGCCACCACGGCGACAGCTAGGATTATAAGGCGGGCCGGTTTCATCGATCATTCCTCGGGGCACGATATGTTCGCCCTGTAGAATGCTCAGTAATTGGTATAATTATGGTTAATGGAACGCTTACATTTTAAGTTAACGGGCATTTAAAATGCCGTCATTTCAGGCTTTCCAGCGCGGCGATGAAGAGCGGCGAGGAAGGAAAGGCCATGAAGCCGCCGATCGCGATCGCGATGCCGTAGGGGATCTTCTTGGCGAGCAGGACCGAGTTCGGCACCGGCAGCCCGATGGCGAGGATGGTATTGGACTGCGTTCTCACCAGCAGGATAAGCAAGGTGATGAGACCGCCGATCGCGGCGACATCGGTCATCAGGAAAAGCAGCGATTCGTTCAGACCGAACCAGAGCGCGGTGGCGCTCAACAGCTTGGCATCGCCGCCGCCCATCACATTGAAGGTAAAAAGAGCGAAGCAGGCGCTGAAGACGATGGCGGCGCCGGCAAGATGCATGCCTATCATCTCCAAGCTCAGGCCGGTAAGCGGCGCGAGGATGAGGAAGGAGGCAATGAGGATCAGGGAAACGCGGTTTGGGATCGTCATGGTGAACAGATCCGAGAAGGCCGCCATGGCGAGGCAGAGTGGCAGTATCACGAAGACTGCAGCTGCGATCATACTTATACCCGATGTGACTTGAAGCGAAAAGGCCCACGGCCGTTCGGCCTGTGAGCCCGCTCTATATATATCGGCCAGATCAATCCGACCGGCAATATTGTGAGGGCCGCGTGACGGCGCCCCTGCCTTACGGAGTGGTGGTCGTAGTGCCAGCGGCCTGGGTGGCGGCGTCATCCATCCGGTCGCTCAGGTTGTTAAACGTGTCGCCGATCTTGGTGCCAAGTGTCGTTGCGCCGGTGATGAGCGCTACGGAAATGAGAGCAGCGATCAGGCCGTATTCGATTGCGGTCGCGCCGGATTCGTCCTTCAGAAAACGGCTAAAAAGCTTGGTCATGGTAACTCCTAACTCCAGTTGATGTTCAGCACGTCCGCCAACTGTTTGCCGTTGATCGGATGACTGCAACCTAGCGAATGGCCGTTTCCATCGGCTTAAGGAAAAGAGTTAACGACATGTGAACGAGACAACAGACCTTTGTACGGTCAGTATTTTCTTATGCGCTTACCTCAATATTTAACAATATTCCGGGAATAATCGCTGCATTCATCCGGAAATAGCACTAATTCCGCTTCCAGCCGAAGGGTACCTTGCCCGGAGACCGTGTCAGATCGGAGCATTACGCTTCATCCTGGAACAGGGCGGCAGGCTTAAGGCTTCGTTCACCATTTTTTTCCATTCTATGCGCATATTGCGCTGTGATCGTGAAAGAGGACCCAATGTCATCGAGCGGCAAAACCATTTTCTTTGCCGGCATGATCGCCGTTTTCGGTATTTCGGGAGTTTCCGCGGCCGCAGACGATGACATGTTGCGCGTCTACATGGATCACGCGCGCGTCCTGAAGCTCGATCGCCCTGTCAGCAAGGTGATTGTCGGCAATGCCGCGGTTGCCGATGCGACCGTCGCCGACGCCAAGACCATCGTGCTCACGGGACGCAGCTTCGGCACCACTAATCTGGTCCTCCTCGATGCCGACGGCAACGCGATCCTCGACGAACGTATCCTGGTGTCGATCGACGAGGGTAATACGGTGCGCGTCTACCGGCAGACGCAGCGCTCCGTGCTGTCCTGCACGCCGAACTGCGAGCAGCATGCGCAGCAGGCGACCACGGGCACCTCGCCTTGATCGGCCTGCCTCGGTTCTTCGGCCATTCGTTAAAATCGTCGTGTCAGGTTGAAACGGAAAATCAACGAACGGACCTTAGTCTGACGACTGGAAAATGTCGCGCGGATCCAGGCAATGACGGCAATTGATCAGCAGACGGATAAGCGGCGCGCCTTCGCTCCGTTCCGTTTCTCACGGTTTCGCGCTCTCTCCCGTTCGCGCGACGGCGCAGCGGCGATCGAATTCGCCCTGCTCGCCATTCCCTATTTCCTGGTGATTTTCGCAATCCTCGAAACTTTCGTCGCCTTCGCCGCCGAAGAACTCGTCTCCAACGGCGTCGATACGATGAGCCGCCGGATGCGAACCGGGCAGATCACCTATAATCTCGGCCGCACGACCGATATGAACCAGGCGCAATTCCGCCAGGCTTTCTGTAACGAGATCTCGATCCTAGTCCGCTGCTCGGCGAGCGAAGTCGCCACGCCGAGCAAGCTCTACCTGGATGTTCAGACGTTCAGTACCTTCTCGGCCATTCCGACGACGATCCCCAAGCTTTCCACCGACAAATATGCCGATATCAATACGGCGGCCTTCAAATATGCGCCGGGCGGCGCCGGCACGATCAATATGGTCCGCGCCTATTACCGCTGGGAAATCATCACGGATCTGGTCCGACCCTATATCACCACGATACGCCCCTCCGACGGTTCGATGCCGAGCCAATATCTGATCGTCGCAACCGCGGCCTTCCAGAACGAGCAGTATCCATAATGGCGTTGCGCAACCCGTTCACCAGATTGGTCCTGACCGCACGGCGACTGGCCCGAGACCGCAAGGGTGCCGGAGCGATCGAATTCGCGATCCTCTTTCCCGTGCTGATCATGCTCTATATCGGCGCTTTCGAGATCACGATCGGCCTCAGCGTCAGCAAGCGCGCGACACGCGCTGCGGGGACGGTGGCCGATGTCGTCACCCAGCAACAATCCGTCACGAAGAGCACGCTCGCGCAGATGCCATCGGTCGCAACCGCGATCTTCATGCCCTACAACTCGACGTCGCTGACGCTGAAGATCACCGGGATTACCATCGATGCCAGCGCCAATGCGAAAGTGCTCTGGTCCTGGGCACGGGACGGGACGGTGCCCTATGCCAAGAATGCCACGGTGACCAACGTGCCGTCTGATATGAAGACGGCGAACAGTTTCCTGGTCCGTACCGAGCTCAGCATCCCCTATACGATGTTCCTGTTCGCCCCGAACTTCATGCCGGACGGCATGCGCACGATCACCATCAGCCGCAGTTATTTCTACCGCCAGCGGCAAGGCGACTCGATCCCCTGCGGCGACTGCTGACGGCCCTTCCCACTTCTCGAATTTGCCAAGCCGGCCGCAGCATTATATGGCTGGATTTCAGCCGCCTCCGACATTCCAGAGGCCGGCGATCGGCTCTCTCGGGTGTAAAATGGCGCGTGCCTTTCTTTTCGTTCTGGATTCCTTCGGCGTTGGCGGAGCGCCGGATGCGTCGGCCTATGGCGACGAGGGCGCCGATACGCTCGGCCATATCGCCGAGTTCTGCGCAGCCGGCGCCGGGGACCGCGCCGGATTGCGCGAAGGGCCGCTTTCCCTGCCCAACATGTCGGAACTCGGGCTGATGCACATTGCGCGGTCGGCGTCAGGCCGGTTCCCGGCCGGCATGCAGGTCCCAGAAAAGGTCTACGGCATTTATGGCGCCGCCACCGAAATCTCACGCGGCAAGGACACGCCATCAGGCCATTGGGAGATCGCGGGAACACCTGTCAGTTTCGATTGGGGTTATTTCCCGATCGAGGGCGACGCCTTTCCTCAAGAATTCATCGACGCATTGTGCAGGGAGGCTGGCGTGTCCGGCATTCTCGGCAACTGCCATGCCTCGGGAACAGAGATCATCGCCCGGCTGGGCGAGGAACATGTCCGCACCGGCAAGCCGATCTGCTATACTTCCTCGGATTCGGTCTTCCAGGTCGCTGCGCACGAGGTGCATTTCGGCCTCGATCGTCTGCTCGCCTTCTGCCGTTTGGCCAGGGGGCTGCTCGATCCCTACAATATCGGCCGCGTCATCGCCCGGCCCTTCATCGGCCAGTCCGTCTCTACCTTCCAGCGCACAGGAAACCGGCGCGACTTTTCTGTGCTGCCGCCGGAGCCGACGTTGCTCGACCGGCTTATCGAGCACGGCCGGCACGTGCATGCTGTGGGAAAGATCGGCGATATCTTCGCGCATCAGGGTATCTCGCGGGTCATCAAGGCGAACGGCAACGAGGCGCTAATGGATGCGTCGCTTTCGGCGATTGACGAGGCTGAGGACGGCGATCTCGTCTTCACCAATTTCGTCGATTTCGACATGATCTATGGCCATCGCCGCGACGTGCCGGGTTATGCCGCAGCCCTCGAGGCCTTCGATGCGCGCTTACCCGAAGTCCACAAGAAACTGAAGCCCGGCGATCTCGTCGTACTCACCGCCGATCATGGCTGCGATCCGACCTGGCGCGGCACGGACCATACGCGCGAGCGCGTGCCTGTTATCGCCTATGGCCCGGGCATCCGGTCGCGTTCGATCGGCGTGCGCCGCAGCTATGCCGATATCGGCGAGAGCATCGCTCGGCATCTCGGCATCCCGACGGGGCCGCACGGAAGGAGCTTTCTGTGACATCGCATTTGAAGAAGGTCGAACTGCACTGCCATCTGGAGGGTGCGGCCCCTCCAGCTCTGACCGCGGCGCAGGCGCAGAAATATGGCGTCGACATCAGCGCTGAACTTCGCGACGGAGCCTATGTCTGGCATGATTTCGCAAGCTTCCTCGAATGTTACGACAAGGTTTCCGAGGTCTACAGGACCGAGGAGGACTATGCGCTTCTGACCGAAACCTATCTCGACGAACTCGCCGGCATCCATACGATCTACAGCGAACTCATCGTCTCGCCCGATCACGGCAAGCGCATCGGCCTAGGGGCCGACCCCTATATTGCGGGTATCTGCGAAGGCATCCGGCGGGCCAGGGAAAAGAGCGGCATCGAGGCCCGGCTGATCGTCACCGGCGAGCGGCATTTCGGTCCGGAGAGCGTGATTGGTGCTGCCGAATATGCGGCAAAGGCCGGCAATCCTTTGATTACCGGCTTCAACCTTGCCGGCGAGGAGCGCATGGGGCGCGTCGCCGATTATGCCCGCGCTTTCGATATCGCCCGCGATGCCGGCCTCGGACTGACCATCCATGCCGGCGAGGTCTGCGGCGCCTTCAGCGTCGCCGACGCGCTCGATGCGGTGCGCCCCTCGCGCATCGGTCATGGCGTGCGCGCCATCGAGGATCTCGACTTGGTGAAGCGGCTTGCCGATCTCGGAACTGTGCTCGAGATCTGCCCGGGCTCCAATATCGCGCTCGGGGTGTTTCCCGATTTTGCTTCCCATCCGCTGCGCCGGCTGAAGGAAGCAGGCGTGGGGGTGACGATCAGCTCGGACGATCCGCCTTTCTTCCATACATCGCTTAAGCAGGAATACGAATTTGCCGCAGGGGTTTTCGGTTTCAGCGACGCCGAGATCGACGCGATGACACGCACTGCGATCGAGGCGGCCTTCGTCGACGAGCAGACGCGCAAGGTCTTGCTTGCCCGGCTTTGAGGGTAGAGGTTGGGGAAGATCGGCGCAAATTGACCACCACTCTTGCGGTCGGGCCGATTTCCGTGAAAGAAACATTCGATAGAAAGAATGAAAGGCTTCCCCATGGACGGCGTCACGGTCATCGATCATCCGCTTGTGCAGCACAAGCTCACCATCATGCGGCGCAAGGAGACATCGACGGGAAGTTTCCGGCGTTTGCTGCGCGAAATCTCGACACTGCTCTGCTACGAGGTGACCCGCGATCTCGAACTGACAATGGAAACGATCGAGACACCGCTGCAGACGATGGAGTCGCCGATCCTCGAAGGCAAGAAGCTGGTCTTCGCCTCGATCCTGCGCGCCGGCAACGGATTGCTCGAAGGCATGCTCGATCTCGTGCCATCCGCGCGCGTCTCGCATATCGGCGTCTATCGCGACCACGAGACGCTGCAGCCGGTCGAATATTACTTCAAGGCGCCGGAGGACGTGGCCGAGCGACTGATCATCGTCGTCGACCCGATGCTTGCAACCGGCAATTCCTCGATCGCGGCGATCGACAAGCTCAAGGAGCGCGGCGCCCACAATATCCGCTTCCTCTGCCTGCTTGCCGCGCCGGAAGGCATCCGCAACTTCCGTGCGGCGCATCCCGATGTTCCGGTTTTCACCGCATCGATCGACAGTCATCTCAACGAGAAGGGCTATATCGTGCCCGGTCTCGGCGATGCCGGCGACCGCATGTACGGCACCAAGTAATTTCAGCTTTCCTTTACCAAATCGAAAGACTTTACGGCCCGGTGGTTCGCTCCGGGCCTTTCGGCGTCGATATTAGCAACTTATCAGCACTTGAGGTTTAGGAGGTCTGAAGCATGAGGCCCCGCATGAAGCGGGGTTTATACAGGAAGGATTTCTGTTTCATGCTCGTGCGTACCGTCCTATTCGCCAGCATCGCCGCGGTGCTCGCCACACAGGTGCCTTCCTTCTTCGGAGGCACCAGCCAGCAGCCTGCTGACGCTCTCTCCGCCAATTATGTATCGACCGAAACCGACCAACCGGCCGCACCGGAGCCCGTCTACGGCAGCAATGCGATCCGCCTGCAGGCCGATGCACAGGGCCACTATACCGGCAGCTTCAAGATCAACGGCAAGCCGGTGCAAGGTCTGATCGATACCGGCGCCACCTATGTGGCGCTCAACGAGACGCTCGCCCGCCGACTGGGCTTCACCGCCAACCAGCTCGATTTCCGCTACGGGGTGAACACTGCGAACGGCCAGACGAAGGCCGCGCATGTGACACTCGACCGGGTCGAAATCGGCGGCATTCGCGTCCGCGATGTCGAAGCCTTCGTCCTGAGGGACGATGCGCTGACGACGACGCTGGTCGGCATGAGTTTCCTGCAGAAGCTCGCCTCCTATTCCGTCGCCGACGGTTCGCTCAGCCTCAAGCAGTAAACTGCGTCAAACAAGGCCTGCAATCACCGGCGTCGTCTCCGGCTTGTCGTCAGTAATGCGGTAGTGCATGGCAAGCGCCGCAGCCGCCCTCTCCGCCGCGGCTTCGTCAGCGGCATGAACGAGAGCGATCGGTTCGCCCGCGGTCACACGGGTGCCAAGCGGCAGGAGTTCGGAAAAGCCGACGCGATGGTCGATCCGATCCGACGGATGGCGTCTTCCGCCGCCGAGATCGATGACGCTAACGCCGATACCGCGCGCATCGCAGGCGGCAAGCCAGCCGGACCGGGCGGCCGGAACGGGTTTTTCCACAGGCGCCCTGGCCAGGTGTCGGTCGGGATTTTCGATGAGGTCGGACGGGCCGCCGAGCATCGATACCATACGCGCGAAGACTTCAGCCGCCTTTCCCGATGACAAGGCCTGACGCGCCATCCCCTCGGCTTCGTCAGGCGAAGCGGCGATGCCTGATTTCACCAGCATCTCGGCGGCGAAGGCGAGAACGACGATATCAAGCCGCGTGTCTCTTTTCCTGCCTGCCAGGAAATCCAGGCAGTTGCGCATCTCGACGGCATTGCCGGCACTATCGGCAAGCGGCTGGTTCATGTCGGTGATCAGGGCCGAGGTTTTCACGCCTGCGCCATTGGCCACCTCGACCAGCGATTGCGCCAGGATCTCCGCCTGGCCGCGGTCAGCCATGAAAGCGCCGTTGCCAACCTTGACGTCAAGCACCAGCGTCTCGAGCCCGGCCGCAAGTTTCTTCGAGAGGATAGAGGCGGTGATGAGGGGAATGGAATCGACGGTGGCGGTCACATCGCGCACGGCATAGAGCCTGCCGTCGGCGGGCGCCAAGGTGCCGGTCTGGCCGATGATAGCGCATCCCGCCTCCTTCACGACCTTGTGGAACAGGTCGGCGTCCGGAGTGATCCTATAGCCGGGAATGGATTCAAGCTTATCCAGCGTGCCGCCGGTGTGGCCGAGGCCGCGTCCGGAGATCATCGGAACGGCGAGGCCGCAGGCGGCCGCGATCGGCGCCAGCATCAGCGAAACATTGTCGCCGACGCCGCCGGTCGAATGTTTGTCGGCGATCGGGCGGTCGATATCGGCCCATTGCAGCCTGTCACCGGAATCGGCCATCGCCAGCGTCAAGGCCACGATTTCGGCCCGCGACATGCCCTTGAACCAGACGGCCATGGCGAATGCGCCGATCTGGCCTTCCGACAATCGACCGGCAGCGAGCGCAGCGATGAAGGACCTGATATCGGCGGCGTCGAGTTCGTCGCCATCGCGCTTACGCCGAATGATCTCCTGCGGAATCATTTCAGTAGCTCGACGCCGCAGCTGATGCTGACTGTGTTCCGCTTAGAACCGCCAGGATATCGTCGAGCAGGTCGGAAGCGCCGAAGCGGAACGTCGACGGCATCGCCCAGTCCGGTGTCATGATGGTTTCGGCAAGGCTCAGATAGAGTGCGGCATCAGCCACCGAGCCGATACCGCCTGCGGGCTTGAAGCCGACCTTGCGGCCGCTTTCGCGGATAGCGCGGATCATGATATCGGCGGCTTCGAGCGTCGCGTTGACGGCGACCTTGCCAGTGGAGGTCTTGATGAAATCGGCGCCGGCTTCGATGGCGAGTTCGGCGGCACGGCGGATCAATGCCGCATCCTTCAGCTCGCCAGTCTCGATGATGACCTTCAGAAGAACGTGGCCGGCGCATTCGGCGCGCACGGCCTTGACCATGTCGGTCACCGCCTTCTCGTTGCCGGCGAGCAGCTTGCGGTAGGGAATGACCAGATCGATCTCATCGGCCCCATCGGCAATCGCCTCGCGTGCTTCAGCAGCGACATCGGCCACTTCCATATCGCCAGAGGGGAGGTTGACGACGGTCGCGATACGCACGGCATGGCCCGTGCCAAGGATATTGCGGGCCTGAGCGACGAACCGCGGCCAGATGCAGATCGCAGCACTGTTGCCGTAGGGCGTCTGCGCGCGGGCGCAGAGCGCGTCGATCTGCGCCTCGGTGCAATCATCCTTCAAATTGGTGAGGTCGAGAAGAGAAAGGGCGACAGCCGCCGTTTCCCGGTTGGAATAGCTATTCATCTTCGCTTCCTCTAGAGCATGAGGCCGAAAAGTGTGCGCGGTTTTCGGACGACATCATGCTCTAACTATATAATTTAGAACAGGATTCAGATTTTAGGCCGACCCGGCCTAAAATCATCCTGTTCTAGCCGCAATCATGTCTTTCAGTATCGCGGCGAGACGGGCGCCGCCGATGGGCGCCATGTCCTTGGTTTCTTCATGGCTAAGCTCATTGCCGGTCATGCCTGCCCCATAGTTGGTGATAACGGAGGCGGCGGCAACCCTCAGACCCAGCATTCTTGCGATGATCACCTCGGGCACCGTCGACATGCCGACGGCATCAGCGCCAAGGATGCGCGCCATGCGGATTTCTGCCGGCGTTTCAAAGCTTGGACCGGAGAACCACATATAGACACCCTGCGCCAGCTCGATTTTAAGCTTTGCCGCTGCCTTTTGCATCGCCGCGGCAAGTCCGGCGTCATAGGCATTGGTCATGCCGACGAAACGATGATCGCTTTCCTCACCGATCAGCGGGTTCATGCCGGAATAGTTGATATGGTCGGTGATCTGCATCACCGAACCGGGCGGCATGTCGTCGCGCAGCGATCCGGCGGAATTGGTCAGGATCAGCGCTTCGACGCCGAGCGCCTTCAGCACCTCGATCGGCAGGCGCATGGCGTTGGCATCGCCCTTCTCGTAATAATGCACGCGGCCGGAAAGCATGACGACAGGCACGCCGCCGAGGCGGCCGGCGACGACTTCGCCTGCATGGCCGGAGACAGCGCTGACGGGAAAGCCCGGCAGATCGCGATAGGGAACACGAACGGCGCCGTCCAGCTCACCGACGAGGGAGCCGAGACCGGAGCCGAGCACGATGCCGTGGCGCGGCTTGATGCCGCCGAGCAGTGCGGCGAGCAGGCTGACCGTCGCCTTCATCCGAGTTCAGTCTCGAAGCTGAAGGGAAGAAGCTCTTCCATCGTCATGGTCTTCTTCACGCCTGCTTCATCGCAGAGGTAGATCTTCGTCTCCTTGGAGGCGAATTCGGAGATCTTCTGGCGGCAGCCGCCGCAGGGCGGGCAGAGCGGCAGCTTCTCGGCAATGACAGCCATTTCGATGATCTTCTTCGCGCCGCCCATGATCATGGCGCTGATCGCCGTCGGCTCGGCGCACCATCCTTGCGGAAAGGAGAGGTTTTCGATGTTGGCGCCGGTATAGACCTTGCCGTCCTCGGCGCGGATCGCCGCGCCGACCGGAAATTTCGAATAGGGCGCATGGGCAAAGGCCATGGCGCCGCGGGCGGCTTCGAACAGATCGTGAGACATATCAACGCTCCTTCGTATAGGGCACGCCACCGGCCTTTGGCGGAGTCGCGACGCCGATGAAGCCAGCAAGCAGGACGCAGGTCAGGACATAGGGCAGCGCCTGGAAAACCTGAACCGGCACTTCGCCGATCAGCGGCACCTGCTTTCCCTGCATGAAATTTGCCAGCGCATCGAGGAAGCCGAAGAGCAGGCAGGCAAACATGACGGGTACAGGCTTCCACTTGGCGAAGACGAGAGCTGCGAGCGCGATGTAGCCCTTGCCGGCCGACATGTCCTTGATGAAGGCGGCGGACTGGGCGATTGCCAGATAGGTGCCGGCAAAGCCGCAGAGAATGCCGGCACACATGACGGCGCGGTAACGCAGCCAGGCGACCGAGATGCCGGCCGTATCGACCGCGCCCGGGTTTTCGCCGACGGCGCGCAGCCGCAGGCCGAAACGTGTGCGGTAAAGCACCCACCAGGAAAACGGCACGGCGAGGAAGGCGAGATAGGTGAGGACATTGTTACCCGATATGACATTGGCATAGATCGGGCCGATGATCGGTATGCCACGGGCGGCATCGGCGCCCGGCAGGATGATCGGTGCGAAGCGCGACTCCGGCGACAGCTGCGGCGTGCGCCCGCCCTGGCCAAACCAGGCCTGCCCAAGCACGATGGTGATGCCGGCGATGAAGAAGTTGATCGCGACACCGGAGACGATCTGGTTGCCACGGTTGGTGATCGAGGCAAAGCCATGCACCAGGCTCAGCGCCACCGAACAGAGGATGCCGGCACAGAGCCCGAGCCAGGCCGAATCGGTGAGATAGGCAACGCAGGCGGCGGCAAAGGCCGAGCCCAGCATCTTGCCCTCAAGGCCGATATCGAAGATGCCGGCGCGCTCCGAAAACAGACCGGCAAGAGCAGTGAAGATCAGCGGGATCGACAGGCGGATGGTCGAGCTCAGAACGCTGATGAAGATGTCATAATAATCCATCGCCCGCTCCTTAACCGCGCTTGAACTGTTGGTAGAGGCGCACCATTGCCGGCCGGAACATGTATTCCAGCGCGCCTGCAAAGAGGATCACCAGACCCTGGATGACGAGGATCATCTCGCGGGTGATGTTCGGCATTTCGAAGGAAATCCAGTCACCGCCCTGGTAGAGAATACCGAAGAGGATCGCCGCCACGATGATGCCGAGCGGATGGTTGCGTCCCATCAGCGAGACGGCGATGCCGACGAAGCCGGCACCACCGACGAATTCCACCTGCAGGCGGGCCGACGAGCCCATGACGGGGTTCAGCGCCATCATGCCGGCAAGCGCTCCGGAGAGCAGCATGGCGATGATCACGGTGCGGGCATAGGGGATGCCGGCATAGGCCGCCGCCGTCGGGCTGACGCCCAGCGTGCGCATCTCGAAACCGAGCTTGGTGCGCCAGACGAGCAACCAGACGAGGTAGCTGACAACGAGCGCAATGATGAAGGAGACGTTGAACGGGGCAGCCCCCAGCTTGGCGCCGAACAGCTGCATAACCCAGCCGAGCTTCGGCAATTGGCCGCCTTCGAGGAAGGTGCGGGTTTCCGGCGCCATCTTGCCGGGCACGATCAGCACATGCACCAGGAGATACACCATCAGTGTCGCGCCGATATAATTGAACATGATCGTCGTAATGACGATGTGGCTGCCGCGTTTTGCCTGCAGGAAGGCCGGGATGAAGGCCCAGGCCGCACCAAACAGGCCGGCGCCAACGACGGCGATCGGCATCGTCACATACCATGGCACGTAACGATCGAGCGCCAGCGCCACCAGCGCGCAGCCGAGGCCGCCGACATAGGCCTGGCCTTCGGAGCCGATGTTGAAGAGGCCGGAATGGATCGCCACCGCGACGGAGAGGCCGGTGAAGATGAAGCTCGTCGCGTAATACAGCGTGAAGCCGATGCCTTCGCCATTGCCGAGCGCGCCCTGGATCAGCAGCGACAGCGCATCGAGCGGGCTTTCCCCGATTATCCAGACGACGAAGCCGGAGATCAGGAAGGCGACGACGAGGTTCAAAATCGGGATGAGGCCGTAATTGATCCAGTTTGGTAGTGGAACGGAAGCAGTGCTCATAACGGCCTCACGCGGCAATGCCGGCCATCATCAGGCCGAGGGTCTGTTCACCGGCATCGGGCGTCTTCTCGCCGACGATATGGCCGGCAAACATGACAAGGATACGGTCTGAAAGGGAGCGGATTTCATCGAGTTCGACGGA
Organism: Rhizobium leguminosarum bv. viciae USDA 2370; assembly: GCF_002008365.1. GTDB lineage: Bacteria > Pseudomonadota > Alphaproteobacteria > Rhizobiales > Rhizobiaceae > Rhizobium > Rhizobium leguminosarum. Next base: position 149,879 of record NZ_MRDL01000054.1, on the reverse strand, counting down.
GACGAGCAGGATCGCCTTGCCCGCGTCACGCATTTCGATAATCCGGCGGTGGATGAATTCGATGGCGCCGATATCGACGCCGCGTGTCGGCTGGCCAATGATCAGTATCTTCGGATCGCGTTCGATCTCACGGGCAACGACGATCTTCTGCTGGTTGCCGCCGGAGAAATTCGCCGTCTTCAGCCGCGGGTTCGGCGGGCGGATATCGTATTTTTCGATCTTTTCCATTGCATCCTTGCGGATCGCATCGAGATCGAGCAGCGGGCCTTTGCTGTAAGCCGGGCGGCGATGGTAGCCGAGCACGGAATTTTCATATTCCTCGAATTTCAGCACCAGGCCCATATGGTGGCGATCCTCGGGAATATGAGCGAGGCCGAGATCACGCAGGCGGGCGGGATCGGCCTTGTCGATCGTCTGACCGTCGAGAAGAATTTCACCGGAGGTCGGCTTGCGGATGCCGGCAATCGCCTCCAGCAATTCGGACTGGCCATTACCGGCGACACCGGCGATGCCGACGATCTCGCCGGCGCGCACGTCGAAGGAGACGTTGTCGACCATGGTGACGCCGCGATTATCCTTGACCGTGAGGTTGCGGACGGACAGCACTGCGGCTTGCGGGTTCGCCTCGCCCTTCTGCACGCGCAGCAGCACGCGGCGGCCGACCATCAGCTCGGCCAGTTCCTCCACCGTCGTCTCCGACGTCTTGCGGGTCGCGACCATTTCGCCGCGGCGCATGACCGAGACCGTATCGGTGATTGCCATGATCTCGCGCAGCTTGTGGGTGATGAGGATGATGGTCTTGCCCTGATCGCGCAGCACCTTGAGGATGCGGAAAAGGTGATCGGCCTCGGCCGGGGTCAACACGCCTGTGGGCTCGTCGAGGATCAGGATCTCGGCGCCGCGATACATGGCTTTCAGGATCTCGACACGCTGCTGCAGGCCGACCGGGAGTTCCTCGATCAGCGTGTCGGGATCGACCTCCAGGCCATATTCCGTTTCCAGCCGCTTGAGCTCGGCGCGGGCCGAGGCAACACCCTTGGCCAGCAACATGCCGCCTTCGGCGCCAAGCATGATGTTCTCGAGCACCGTGAAATTGTCGACCAGCATGAAATGCTGGTGCACCATGCCGATGCCGGTGGCGATCGCCGCCTGGCTGTCACGGATGGTGACGGGATTGCCGTTGACGCGGATCTCGCCGCTGTCGGCATGGTAGAAACCATAGATGATCGACATCAAGGTCGATTTGCCGGCGCCGTTTTCGCCGATGATGCCGTGGATCGTCCCCTTGGCAACGGTGAGGTTGATGTCCTTGTTGGCGTGGACGGCACCGAATTTCTTGTCGATGCCGACAAGCTCGATAGCGGGCTTATCTGTCACTGCAGACTCCAAATAAGAAAAGGGCGTATGGCGAAAGTCCCCTCCGCCATACGCCCGATCTCAATCGTCGATCACATTCGGGCGAGGATCACTTCGGGCAAGCGTTGTCCGAGGTGTAATCGTGAACCTTGATGGTTCCCGCAATGATGTCGGCCTTGGCCTTGTCGACGGCAGCCTGCATTTCCGGCGTGATCAGCGACTTGTTGTGCTCATCGATCGCCGCGCCAACACCGTCTTCCTTGACGCCGAGCGCCTGGACGCCACCGGTGAACTTGTCGTTCTTGGTGTCGTTATAAGCATTGTAGACGGCGAGGTCGACGCGCTTAACCATCGAGGTCAGGACCGAGCCCGGATGCAGGTAGTTCTGGTTGGAGTCGACGCCGATCGACAGCTTCTTGTTGTCGGCGGCCGTCTGCAGAACGCCGAGACCGGTGGCACCAGCTGCCGCGTAAACGACGTCAGCGCCCTGGTCGATCTGGTTCTTGGTGAGCTCACCGCCACGGACCGGGTCGTTCCAGGCAGCGCCCGTGGTGCCGGTCATGTTCTGGAAGACTTCGATATCGGCCTTGACGGAGCGTGCGCCCTGCTCGTAGCCGCATTCGAACTTGCGGATCAGCGGAATGTCCATGCCGCCGACGAAGCCGACCTTGCCTGACTTCGACGCCATGCCGGCGAGAACGCCGACGAGGTAGGAGCCTTCTTCTTCCTTGTAGACAACCGAGCGGACGTTCGGCTTGTCGACGACGGAGTCAACGATGATGAACTTGGTATCCGGGAATTCGGCTGCAACCTTCTCGATGGCCGAAGTCCAGGCGAAGGAAACAGCAACCACCGGATTGAAACCGCGGCTTGCGAAATTGCGGATGGCCTGTTCGCCCTGGGTGTCGCCCGTCGGCTCGAAGTCGCGATAGGCAATGCCGGTCTCGGCCTTGAACTTCTCGGCACCGTTATAGGCCGCCTCGTTAAAGGACTTATCGAACTTCCCGCCGGTGCCGTAAACCAGCGCCGGCTTGACATCGGCGGCAAGCGCCGTCGTCGACACGGCAGCCACGGCAAAGAGAGTGAGAAGGGATTTTTTCATTGTGCAGCCCTGTTGTTGCTATTCGTTAGGGGTCCTCCCGCAAGCCCTTTCCGGGCATGTCTGCGGAACCACCGACCTCCCCCCGGAGGCCTGGCTGCGCGCATCCTTGCATGGCTCACGGAAAAATTCACCAGAAATTTTTCAGCTGGTAAAGATTTGCAGCGATTGCCGAAAATCAGCTCTTCGGGGCTGATTTTTGGACATTCCTTGCATCAGAATGCGGATTTTCTAGCCAATCCGACGGCAGATACCGAGGTCGAAGAGCTGGCGATGCCCAACGGGATTTCCCGCCGGATCGTGCCGGTAAAACCACCTTGCTATGCGGTGAAGCGACCGGCCACCGGCGGCTTCTTGTAGCCGATCATCCACAGAAGCAGCGCGATCACCAGGAAAATGGCAAAGGCCGGCTGGAGCATCAGCCACTGGAAGATCAAGGTGTAGAAACGCGGGTGGATATAATAGGAAAGGGAGGATTGCAGCGACGTAAGGGTTGTCGGGCTCACATCCTGCCAGGCATCGGAGATCGGCGTCATCACCACGGAGGACGCCGCAACCGACTGGATCGAATCGATGGTCCCGGCAATAACCGCCGCCGCAAGCGCGACAAGACTCGCCAGACGCAACAGGAAACGCATCAATTCCTCCGACGCTCGATATGCCGGACAATTCCGGCCGGCCGCGCCATTCTCCACCTTAGAGAATTACATAGTCGTCGATGAGGTGAAGCACAATGGAGTGGCCGAGGCGAGTTTTATCGGAAGAAGTCAAAAAAACTGTTAGATTTCGGTTGATCGACAAAAATTCATCGGTATATATCGCGCCGTTCCGACGATTTGCTCCTATCCGGGCGCGAACGCCAAAAAAGGACAGGTGGCCGAGTGGTTTAAGGCGCACGCCTGGAACGCGTGTGTACGTGAAAGCGTACCGTGGGTTCGAATCCCACCCTGTCCGCCATATCCCTCATTTTCAATATTGATTCAAACCGTATCGAGAGCGGGACGCGGAAGCGTTGTGGCGGCACGCTTCGCTGGGACAAGCCGGTCGTCCGCATATTCTCAAGGGCGCTGAAGCAGGGCGCGTCCGATCGGCTTCGGATTCTCGCTGCGCAACACGAGAGATGTCGTCACGGCCCCAAAACGCGCGATCGTGTCAACGATCGTTTCCAGCTCTCCCGGCGACGGAACCAGCACCTTCAAAAGGAAACAGTCCTCTCCGGTGAGGCGCAATACTTCCATGACCTGCGGCATCTCCGCGAACTGTTTCAGGCAGGCTTTGATATGCTCATGCGTCGTGCGCACGCGAAGCACAGCCGTCATTCCAATTCCCAAAGCGGTGGGGTCGATACGGGCGGAGTAACCGACAATGATGCCGCGGTCTTCCAGCCGCTTGACCCGTTCCGATGCTGCCGGCTGAGAGAGCCCGACCCTTCGACCGAGTTCGGAAATCGCAATGCGGCCATTTTCCTGCATCGCTTCGATAATTGCGATATCGGTTGGATCGAGCAGTACCCGATTGTTTTCCTGAAAAGCCATGGGATCACCTTGAAATCATCGGAGAGAGACGCGGTTTTCCGATGATCATTCATTCCGAAGCAAATGAAAATGCATCATTTTCACCTGCACGGACGATCAGAGGAAAAGACATGAAGGACATCATCATATTGCCGGGGATTGGCGGTTCGGGCGAGGCTCATTGGCAAACACGCTGGGAAAAGTCGAACCCGGAAATGCGACGTTTTCAACCAGCCGATTGGGAAAAACCCGATCTGGCGGACTGGATTTCAGCCCTGGAGCGCGCCGTCGGCGCATCGGCAACCCCTCCCCTGCTGGTCGCCCACAGCCTTGCCTGTCTGCTGGTCGCTCATTGGCAGCAGGCTTCTTCGCTTGCCGTTGCCGGAGCATTTCTTGTGGCGGTCCCGGATCCGCAGTCCGCGTCATTCCCTGAGGAGGCTGCCGGATTCGCCGATCCGCCGCCGCAAAAGATGCGCTTCCCCACTCTGATCATCGCAAGCGCCGATGATCCTTTCGGCACGCTCGACCATGCCCATGCGCGAGCGGATCTGTGGGGCAGCGGTCTTGTCGCGATCGGTCCTTTCGGCCATATCAACGGGCAAAGCGGCCTTGAGGACTGGGGCCTGGGAAAGGCCTTGCTGACGGCGTTTTCCGCCGGATTGGCAAAATCTGAACGGCCTTGATCTTGTTTTCGAGTTCACGATCAAATGGCCCAAACAGGCCTTGCCTGTGCTGGACGTGTCGGGACGGAGCAACGAAATGCCCCGCTCGCAAGCGTGCGTTCGTCTCATCGAACCCGTCGCTCCGGCGGCGCGGCGAGGTTCAAAGCGCCGAAAGATTCCTGATTTTTTACCATGCGAGTTCACCGCGTCTTTGCACGTTTGGGTTTACCGTCTGCCAAAATCAAAAACAGAGGTAAAACAGGTGGAAGAACTTTCGGTAAAGTCGAAGATCATCAAATCCGTCTATTTCAGCCAGGAAGACGGCCGGCTCAGGATTTGTTTCAAGAATGGCGAGGAGCGTCTGTTCGAAGGTGTTCCCTCCTCGGAAGCGCATGCGATGACGGTGGCGCCGTCTCCCGGCCATTATTATCTCGACCGGATCAGAACCCGGTTTCGCAGACTGGCAGCCTGAAAATTCGAGCGGTAGCGCCCGGTACGCATTGCGGGGCTGCGCGAGATCGGGACGAGGCCGGTGGATATTAACCGGTTGTTAGCCCTCGATATCATCTGAGTTGGATCGCCCTTGCCGGAAAGCGCCAACGTGTCGGCGCTGCCGGCCTGTTCAAGGTCGGCCAGCCGGGAGGCTCGGCGGCGGACCCCAGCCAGGAAGTCGAGCCTCCCCGTCACGGGTGCTCGTTGTGTGCGTGATGACGAAGCGCATGAGCGGCTCGCGGACGCCGCCATGCTCTGCTTGTCTGATTGAGATGACCCCGGGCCGGTTGCGACCCTAATCGTCCCCCGAACTAACGAATTGGGGCTAATCCTGTGAAAAACCCGAATTGTCGCATCCGGACTCGACAATGCTTTATTAGCATGATTGCATAAATCGGGATAAAGACGGGGGTAAAGATGTTCGAGAATCTGCTTGAGATGCAGGAGCGTGGCGCACGGGACCGTGCGCGTGGCCGCAGTCTGGCCGACAATCCGATGTCGAAGCCGGATATCCTGCCGATCACCGATTTTCAGGAATGGTACTCGATGTTCGACGCCTGGCGCTTCGGTTGGTCGATCGAGGATGCGATGGCGGGGCACATCAATATGCCCCGGGATGGCGGCACATTGGCCCAGACCTACACCAGAACGGTCTGATCCATCCTGTCCTCGGCACCGAAGAATTTCAGGTAGCGTTCGACCTCGGCCGGTTCGCCGGTCGCCTTCTGCGGATTATCGGAGAGCTTCACCGCCGGCCGGCCGTTGGCGGCGCTGACCTTGCAAACGACGGAGATCGGGTTGAGGCCGGAGATCTCGATCGGCGCGCAGCCGGAAAAATCGTTCGTCAGGTTGGTGCCCCAGCCGAAGCTCATGCGCACGCGGCCTTCAAAATGCCGGTAGGTATCGATGATGGCGTCGACATCGAGGCCGTCGGAGAAGATCAGCAGCTTCTGGCGCGGATCGCGGCCCATCTTCTTCCACCAGTCGATAATCTTCTCGCCGCCTTCGATCGGCGGGGCACTGTCCGGGCGGAAGCCGGTCCAGTCGGCGACCCATTCCGGCGCATCGCGCAGGAAGGCGGCGGTGCCGAAGGCATCGGGCAGCACGATCAGAAGGTTGCCGCCATAGAGCTTGTTCCAGTCGCGCAGGATCTTGTAGGGCGCGTTGCGCAACTGCTCGTCGGTTTCGGCAAGGGCGGCGGCCACCATCGGCAGCTCGTGAGCATTGGTGCCGACCGCCTCGAGATCGGAATCCATAGCCAGCAATACGTTGCTGGTACCGGCAAAAGCAGGCCCGATGCCTTCCTTCAGTGCCTCGACGCACCAGCGCTGCCAGAGGAAACTGTGACGGCGGCGGGTGCCGAAATCGGAGATCCGTAAGCCCGGCAATTCCTTCAGCCGCTCGACCTTCGACCACATCTTCGCCTTGGCCCTGGCATAGAGCACATCGAGGGTGAAGGGACCGAGCGCCTTCATCGCCGAGCGCGACCGCAGCTCGTTGACGATGGCAAGCGCGGGGATTTCCCACATGGTGGTTTCCTTCCACGATCCGTGGAAATCCAGCACATATTGGCCGTCCTTCTTCGACAGCTCGTATTCGGGCAACTGGAAATTGGAAAGCCAGGCGAGGAATTCCGGTTCGAAGATCTGGGCGCGACCATAGAAGCTGTTACCCGCAAGCCAGATCATCTCCTTCTTGGAGAGTCTCAGCGTGCGGGCATGATCGAGCTGCTCGCGCAATTCGCCTTCATCGAGCTCCTCGGCGAGACGCACCCGTTTGGTGCGGTTAATGAGGGTGAAGGACGCGTTAACGTCAGGATAGAGCTTCCAGATCATCTGCAGCATCAGGAGCTTATAGAAGTCGGTATCGATCAGGCTGCGGATGATCGGATCGAGTTTCCAGGCGTGATTGTAGACGCGTCTTGCGATATCAGTCCTGGCCATGAAATTCCTGCCCCTGTCCACTCCGGTCAGGTGCTGCCAAATTCCCGGGTATTGCCAAGTTCCGGGCCAGCGCACGAAACCGGCTCGTGTGCCTTCTTATCGAAAAATCGGCGGCTAAAGTCCAGACAAAACAATAAACGTCCCGCCGCAGTGTCACGGCGGGACGTGAACATGGTTTTGCTCACGATTATCGGGCCGGCGTTGCGGGCGCCACATTCGGAGCGGCCGGCGTGGTGTTCGGCGTTTCGGTTGGAACGGCCGTGCCGTTCTGTAGCGCCGGCGCGGCGGGCGGAGCAGGCTGCTGCGACTGAAGCTGCTGGCCTGGCTGCTGCGGCGCCACCTCGTTCGCTTCGCGCTTGCCCCAAATCTCGACCGGTATCCAAACAACGAAGGCAAGCACCAGCGCGACGATCAATACGGTCAGAATGCGATAACCCGTGCGTCCCTGCCTTGCGTTCACCGGCGGGATCAGCTCTTCCTTGTGAAGCTTGCCATCGGACTTTTCCCAGCGTGTTTCCGTCTGATGCGCCATCATCGTCTCCTTCCGCTGTCTTAACCGGCCTTGCCGGCCGCAAGAATTTCCGCAAAGGAAACGGGTGGCTGTCTGGAAGGTTCCGAAAGCTCAATAGCCGGCGGCGCGATCGACCACGAATTGCAGCGGTTCGCCGCGCTCGAAACGGGCAATCTGCGTCTCGACATGACGGAACAGCGCATTTTCTTCGGACACCGCCGCGTCGTGCGGCGTGAGGAAGACGTTCTGCAAGTCCCACAATGGGCTGTCTGATGCAAGCGGCTCCGCCTCGAAGACATCGAGGGATGCGCCGCCGAGGGTGCCGTTGCGGATGGCGGAAACGATATCAGCCTCGACCTGGCTCTTGCCGCGGCCGGCATTGATGAAGACCGCTTGCCCAAGCGCGCCGTTGCGGCGCAGCTTCGCTAACAGCCCGGCGTCATAGAAGCCTGATGTTTCAGGCGTCAGCGGCAGCAGGCCGACGAGGATGTCGGTCCTTGCGAGGAAGTTGTCCAACTCGCTGGCATCGAAAGTTTCGACGCCGTCGATCTGTTTGCGGCTGCGCGACCAGCCGATAACGTTAAAACCCATCACCCTCAGCTTGGCGACCGCGTCCTGCCCGAGAATGCCGAGGCCCATGACGCCGACCGTCACCTCAGCCGCCTCCGGCGCGATCAGCTTGGCCCATTCACGTTGCCGCTGGTGGTTGTCATGGGCGTATTGCCCGCGCAGATGCATCAGGCATTGCATGACGACCCATTCACTCATGCGGGTCGTCAGGCTGCGATCGACGAAGCGAACGATCGGGATCTCGGGCAGGCCGGCCATGCCGATGATGTGGTCGACGCCGGCGCCTCCCGAAAAGATTACCTTGAGGTTCGGCGCCCGCGCGAAAAGGTCGGCATCCGGTTTCCAGAGAAGCGCGTATTCGACCGCGCGGAGATCGCGGGCCTGATGGCCCGGATCGGCGAGATTGATGCTGCCCCGGTCGGCAAACGCCGTCTTCAGCACGCGGGCGACGCCTTCGGGATTGAACTTGATATCGACGAGAACGGGAGGACGGGCGGACATGATCTTCTTTACTGCTGCACGGCGAGCGTCGGCACCGCCTCGATGTTGAAAGCGGCCGCCATCAGCGCCCTGGTGTAATCGTTCTTCGGCGCGCGAAAGATTTCCGAGGATGGTCCCTGCTCCACCACCTTGCCGAACCGCATGACGATGACGTCGTTGGCGAGCGCCTTCACCACCTTCAGATCGTGGCTGATGAAGAGATAGGCGAGGTCGTGCTTCTTCTGCAGATCGCGAAGGAGATCGACCACCTGCGCCTGGACGCTCATGTCGAGCGCGGAGGTCGGCTCGTCGAGCATGACGAAGCGCGGTTTCAGCACCATGGCCCGGGCGATGGCGATGCGCTGGCGCTGGCCGCCGGAGAATTCGTGCGGATAACGCCAGCGGGTCAGGGGATCCAGACCCACCTCCTCCAGCGCCCAGCAGACGCGCTGGTCGCGTTCTTCTGATGTCAGGGAGCGCTCATGCACCTTCAGCCCTTCGGCGACGATATCGCCGACCGACATGCGCGGGCTGAGCGATCCGTAGGGATCCTGGAAGACGACCTGCAGCTGGTTGCGCAGCGGCCGCATCTCACTGAACGAGTAACCGGCTATATCCTTGCCGACGAAGGCGATCCGTCCTTCTGAGGAAATCAGCCGGGTGAGCGCCAGGCCGAGCGTGGTCTTGCCGGAGCCGGACTCGCCGACGACGCCCAGCGTCTGGCCGGCGCGCAGCGAAAGGTCGATGCCGTCGACCGCCTTAACGTGATCGACGATACGGCGCATCAGCCCTGATTTGATCGGGAACCAGACGCGGATATCCGAACCTTCCATCACCATCGGTTTCGAGGGATCGGCCAGCGGTGGTTCGCCCCGCGGCTCGGAGGCGAGAAGGTGCCGGGTATATTCATGCTTCGGATTGGCGAAGACGTCTTCGACGGTGCCGGTTTCGACGATCCTGCCCTTGGTCATGACACACACGCGATCGGCGAATTTGCGCACGATGCCGAGATCATGGGTGATGAACAGCATCGACATGCCGTGGACGGCCTTCAACTGCCGGAGCAATTCGAGGATCTGCGCCTGCACGGTGACGTCGAGGGCGGTGGTCGGCTCGTCGGCGATCAGCAATTCCGGCCGGTTGGCGAGCGCCATGGCGATCATGACGCGCTGGCGCTGGCCGCCTGACAGTTCGTGCGGATAGGCCTTCAACCGCTTCTCCGGCTCGCGGATACCGACCTGGTTCAGCAATTCCAGAACGCGCTGGCGCGCCGGCTGGCCGGTGAGGCCCTGGTGCAAGGCCAGGATCTCGGCGATCTGCTTCTCGATCGTATGAAGCGGATTGAGCGAGGTCATCGGCTCCTGGAAGATCATGGTGATGTCGTTGCCGCGCACTTCCCGCAGTGCCCGCTCCGACGCCTTCAGGAGGTCCTTGCCCTTGAAGAGGATTTCGCCCGAGGGATGGCTTGCGGACGGATAAGGCAAAAGCCGCAGGATCGAGTTGGCCGAGACCGACTTGCCGGAGCCGGACTCGCCGACGAGCGCCACGACCTCGCCTTTGGCGATATCGAAGGAGATATGATCGACTGCGAGCGAGGTCTCGCCGCCCTGATGAAAGGCAACCGAGAGATCGCGGACGGAAAGCAGCGGTTCTGGCATGTCACTCATTGAAACGTCTTCCTCGGATCGAAGGCATCGCGCACGGCTTCGCCGATGAAGATCAGCAGGGAAAGCATGATCGACATGGCAAAGAAGGCCGTCAGCCCGAGCCATGGCGCCTGCAAATTGGTCTTGCCCTGCGCGATCATCTCGCCGAGCGAGGGGGAGCCCGGCGGCATGCCGAAGCCGAGGAAATCGAGCGACGTCAGCGTGGTGATCGAGCCAGAGAGGATGAAGGGCAAGAAGGTCAGCGTCGCGACCATGGCGTTCGGCAGCAGATGGCGCCACATGATGGTGCGATTGTTGACGCCAAGCGCGCGGGCGGCGCGGACATATTCGAAATTGCGGGCGCGCAGGAATTCGGCGCGCACGATGCCGACGAAGCCGACCCAGGAGAAGAGCAGCATGATGCCGAGCAGCACGAAGAAACCGGGCGGCAGGAGTGCGGCGATGATCAGCAGGATGTAGAGCACCGGCATCGACGACCAGATCTCGATAAAGCGCTGTAACAGCAGATCGGTCCAGCCGCCAAAATAACCCTGCACAGCACCTGCCGTCACGCCGATGATCGCCGAGCAAATGGTCAGCACCAGGCCGAAGAGCACCGATATGCGGAAGCCGTAGATGACGCGCGCCAGCACGTCGCGCGCCTGGTCGTCAGTGCCGAGCCAGTTGAGATTGCCGAGGGTGCAATCCGGATCGTTCACCCCTTGCGGGTAGCCGGCGCAGCGCTCCTCCTTCGTCATCAGCCAGAAGGGGGCCGTGGGCGCCGAATGCGGAATGTTGGAATTGACCGAGCGGTAGGAATAGCGGATCGGCGGCCAGATCATCCAGCCATTGGCATTGATCTCGTCGGCAATGACCGAGGAACGATAGTCGGTTTCGGCCAGGAAGCCGCCGAATTTCTCCTCGGGATAGTCGATGAGGACCGGAAACAGGACCTCGCCCTTGTAGGAGGCAATGATCGGCCGGTCGTTGGCGATGAACTCGGCAAACAGGCTGAGGACGAACAGCAGCATGAACAGCCACAGCGACCAGTATCCACGGCCGTTTGCCCGGAAATTCTGCCAGCGGCGGATATTGGTCGGCGAGAGCAGGCCCTTGCGCGGCGGCTTGACGGGTGTTGCAACGGCGGGATTTGCGGCGGCGTCCATCAGACATCCCTCCGCTCGAAATCGATGCGCGGATCGATCCAGGTGTAGATCAGGTCGGAAACCAGGCTGACGACGAGGCCGAGCAGCGAGAAGATGTAGAGCGTGGCAAAGACGATCGGGTAATCCCGGTTGATGACCGAGAGATAGCCGAGACGGCCGAGGCCATCCAGCGAGAAGATGTTTTCGATCAGCAGCGAGCCGGTGAAGAAAGCGGAAATAAAGGCGCCGGGAAAACCGGCAATGATGATCAGCATGGCGTTGCGAAAGACATGGCCATAGAGCACCTGCCGCTGGTTCAGGCCCTTGGCGCGGGCGGTGACGACATATTGCTTCTTGATCTCCTCGATGAAGGAATTCTTGGTCAAAAGCGTCGTCGTCGCAAAGGCCGACAGGGAAAGCGAGATCAGCGGCAAGGTGAGGTGCCAGAAATAGTCGAGCGGCTTCTGCCACCAGGCCAGCTGGTCGAAATTGTCGGAGACCAGGCCGCGCAGCGGAAACCAGTCGTAGAAGGAGCCGCCAGCAAACAGCACGATCAGGAGAATGCCGAAGAGGAAGCTCGGGACAGCATAGCCGACGACGATGACGCCCGACGTCCAGACATCGAAGGTCGATCCATCCTTGATCGCTTTGCGGATGCCGAGCGGGATGGAGATGGCATAGGAGAAGATCAGGATCCAGATGCCGAGCGAGATCGACACCGGCAGCTTTTCTTTGACGAGTTCGAGCACGGAGGTGTTGCGGAAGAAACTCTCGCCGAAATCGAAGCGGATGTAATTCCACATCATCTCGCCGAAACGCGTCAGTGGCGGCTTGTCGAAGCCGAATTGCTTTTCAAGCTTGGCGATCAGTTCCGGATCGAGCCCCTGGGCACCGCGATATTTCGAGCCTTCGTCGCTGCCGCCGCCGCTGAGGAGATCGCCGCCGCCGGACAGGCGCTGGTCGGCACTGTCGGCCTGACCGGTCAATTGGGCGATCACCTGCTCGACAGGACCGCCGGGGGCGAACTGAATGACGGTGAAGGAAATCGCCATAATGCCGACGATGGTCGGGATCATCAGAAGCAGGCGGCGAAGGATATAGGCGCCCATCAGCCTTCAGCCTCCGGGAATGTTCTTCTTGTCTGCCTGCCGTCCAGTCTCATGCCGCTCAATCCGCCAGCCTTCCCTTGCCGGCCCTGCCGGCTTGTCGTGATTCGCTCGCGCCATTTGGAGCCGAGGGCCCCTGCATTGCAAGCCCGCTCATTTTGCCGAGGTGGACCACCAGGCATCAGGGAAGCCAACGCTGTACGCCGGAAACTCGGCCGGATGCGTGACCGTGTTCCAATAGGTGATGTTATAGGTATCACGGTAGAACAGCGGGATGACGTAGTGATTTGCAAGCAAGACCCGGTCCATCGCCTTGATCGCTGCGACCTGTTCATCGCGGTTCGGCGCGAAGATGATCATGCGAATGAGCTCATCAACGGCGGGGTTGGCTATGCCGGCATAATTGCGAGAACCCTGTTGGTTGACGGAACCGGATCCCCAATAGTCGGCTTGTTCGTTGCCCGGATTCATGGTCTCCGCCCAAACATTCCAGATCATATCGAAGTCGAAGCTGCGCTCGCGATTGACAGCTTGCGAGGCGTCGACTGTTCGCACCCGCGCATCGATACCGATTTTCCTGAGATTGTTTGCATATGGCACCGCCCAGCGCTCCAGCATGGGGCTCGACAACAGGATCTCGAAACTCATCGGCTGGCCAGTCTTGGTATTGACCATCCGGTTGCCCTTGAGCTCCCAGCCGGCTTCTTTCAGAAGTGCAATCGCCTTGCGGAGGTTGTCGCGACTCTTCTGCGGATCGCCGCCGACAGGATTGATATAGGGCGTCGTGAAGACTTCGGGCGGAACCTTATCCTTCATGCCCAGCAGAATTTCCAGTTCTCTACCCTGTGGAAGGCCGGAGGAGGCGAGCTCGGTATTCCAGAAATAACTGTCGATGCGTTTGTAACTGTTAAAGGCAACGGTGCGATTCAACTCTTCGAAATCGAAGCCGTAGTTCAGGGCCTCGCGAATTCGCTCGTCCTTAAACAGGTCACGACGCATGTTGGGCACCAGCGCTTGTAGGATACCGGTGGCGCGTAGCGGGTTAGCAACCTCTTCCTTCTTGACGCGTCCTTCCTTCACCGCGGGAAAATCATACCCTGTCGCCCACCGGGCAGCCGTTGTCTCCTGCCAGTAGTCACTATTACCAGCGCGAAACGCTTCGAACTCGACATCCCGATCACCGAAATAGGTGTAGATGATGTTGCGGAAATTGTTCTGGCCGACATTTACATTGAGGTCCTTGCCCCAATAGTAGTCACGTAATTCATAGCGGATTGTCGCGCCGGGCGAGAAGGAAGCAATCTTGTAAGGTCCCGAACCCATCACGGGCTCGAGCGTCGTCTTTGAGATATCGCGTGGCTTGCCGTCCGGTCCCTGCCCCTCCCACCAATGTTTCGGCACGACCACCAACTGGCCGAGAATATTCGGGAGCTCCCGGTTGTTCTTTTCGTCGAAGGTGAAGGTGACGTCGCGATCGCCGGTCTTTTCGGCTTTCACCACGTGGCGGTAATAGTTCGCCGTGAGGGGGTTTAATTCCTTCGTCTTATCCAGACTGAAGATGACGTCCTCGGGTATTACCGGCTGACCATCCGCCCATTTCGCTTCCTTGCGCAGGCGGAAAGTCGCGCTCGATACGTCTGCGGGAAAAGACAGTCCCTCGGCAAGCAGACCGTAGGAGACGAGGAGCTCGTCGTCGGCGGGCTTCATCAGCGTGTCGTAAACGAGCGTCAAGCCCACCGCCGCCTGACCTTTGGCAAGCAATGGGTTGAAGGTGTCGAAGGCGCCGCTTGCGGAGAGGCGCAGGTCTCCGCCTTTCGGTGCATCGGGATTGACATAGTCGAAATGCGTAAAGCCCGGCTTGTACTTCATCTCGCTGATGACCGAGCTTCCGATCTGAAAGGGCTGGTCCTGACCCGTTGCCGGCATCGGCGCCAGGGCACCCGCAAGCGACAGAAACAAACCGATCTTCGACCACAGAACCGCCATTCACGCTTTCCCCTGATTATTGATGGGTTCGACAATACGAAAAATACGGGCGAAAAACAGGAGAGAGTTTGGTTTTTGCCGGGCGCGCGAAATTTCGAGCATCGGGTCCGTGTCGGAGTGTCGCCTCTTCGGGCCGCCTTGGCAGCATGCGGCGATCCGTCACCGCCTCCCTCGATGGCGGCTGGCCAAAACATCGATTCACCAAAATCGCTTTTCACGATAGATTCGATCGCAAATCACTTCGGCAGCGGCTCAAGGGAACAGTATGGCTTTCGGCTTCGCTCAGGCTTTCAGGACAATCAGCAAACTGACGCTTGCCGGCGCAATCGGCGCAAGCCTTGCCGCCGGCGACGTCGGCGCGGAGCAGAAGACGCCGAGCCCGGGCAGCGCCAAGGGGCAGTTCGGCGCCGTCAGCCTGCCGACGCAAGGACCGGCGCAGCCGATCGGCTTTTACGCGAAGGGCTGCATGACGGGTGCGGTGGCGCTGCCGACCGACGGGCCGACCTGGGAGGCGATGCGGCTTTCGCGCAATCGCCGCTGGGGCAATCCGGCGATGATCGCGCTGCTCGAACGTCTTTCGCAGGATGGGGTCAAATATGCCGGCTGGCCGGGCATTCTCGTCGGCGACATTGCACAGCCGCGCGGCGGGCCGATGTTCAACGGCCATGCCTCGCATCAGATCGGCCTCGATGCCGACGTCTGGTTCACGCCGATGCCCGCGCGCCGCATGACGGCCGAAGAGCGCGAGAATCTGCCGTTCACCACCATGCTGCAAAAGGACAAGTTCCTGACCGTCGACCCCAAGGTATGGACGCAATCGCACGCGCGGCTGCTGATGCTGGCGGCAAGCTATCCCGAGGTCGAGCGCATCTTCGTCAATCCGGCGATCAAGAAGAAGATGTGCGACACCTGGACAGGCGATCGCACCAATCTCGGCAAGCTCCGGCCGGAATACGGCCATGACTCGCATTTCCACATCCGCATCAAGTGCCCGCGAGGTGCTGCGGGCTGCACACCGCAGGCCCCCGTCGCTGCCGGCGACGGCTGTGACAAGTCGCTCGCCTGGTGGTTCACGCCGGTGCCCTGGGCACCGCCGAAGCCGCCGAAGCCCGGCGCCAAGCCGCCAAAACCGCCGCGCGAGATGATGGTTTCCGATCTGCCCAAGGCGTGTGCCGCCGTGCTCGATGCTGCTTCCGTCGCCTCGATGCAGGCTGCAACCTATGGCGGACCTTCCGCTGCCAGCGCGCTCACCACCGCGCCGGCAGCAGCGCCTGCCGCCGACGCCGACGGCGCTTTGCCCGATGTCGGCCCGGTTCCGAACGACAAGCCGGCGATACAATGAGTAAGGCCCGGGGTGCGTTGTCTTTCAAATCGCAAACTCTTGGTATAGAAGCCATCAAATCGATTGAATTGCTCGGGCGGAGGGGTTTATGGCCGGCGGCAAATGCCTTGCATTGATTGCGCATGACCAGAAGAAGGACGACATGGCGGATTTCGCCCGCGCCAACAGGGACATTCTCTCCCGCTGGAAGATCGTCGCCACCGGCACGACAGGTGGACGCGTGCTCGACGCCGCCCCCGATCTCGACGTCACCAGGCTGAAAAGCGGGCCGCTCGGCGGCGACCAGCAGATCGGCGCGCTGATTTCGACCGGCGAGGTCGACGCCCTGATCTTCTTCGTCGACCCCTTGACGCCAATGCCGCACGATGTCGACGTGAAGGCATTGATGCGGCTGGCGATCGTCTATGATATTCCGATGGCGCTCAACCACGCGACCGCTATAAAACTTCTTCCCACACTCGAAGCCTGATCAGCACGGAACCGGCCATGCCAAAACCGAACAACAGCACCGCTCCGCTGCCTTTCCCGATCCTGATCGGCGATATCGGCGGCA
The DNA here is from genome assembly GCF_002008365.1 of Rhizobium leguminosarum bv. viciae USDA 2370. Lineage (GTDB taxonomy): Bacteria > Pseudomonadota > Alphaproteobacteria > Rhizobiales > Rhizobiaceae > Rhizobium > Rhizobium leguminosarum. Next base: position 133,474 of record NZ_MRDL01000054.1, on the reverse strand, counting down.
CCAATGCCCGCTTTTCCATCCTGACCGACGCCTATGCCGAGCCGAAGCAGTTTCCGAACGTGCGCACGGCAGATTTCGCCACGATCGACGAAGCGATCCAGAAAGGCGTGCTCGACAAGACGGCCGTGCAGCCGCGTTCGGCGATCCTCGCCGTCGCCGGTCCGATCAACGACGACGAGATCCCGCTGACCAATTGCGACTGGGTGGTGCGGCCAAAGACGATGATCGAGGGCCTCGGCATGGAGGACGTGCTCGTCGTCAACGATTTCGAGGCGCAGGCGCTGGCAATCGCCGCCCTGTCGGATGAAAACCGCGAACGCATCGGCGACGCTACCGGCGACATGATCGCCTCCCGCGTCGTGCTCGGACCCGGCACCGGCCTCGGCGTCGGCGGGCTCGTGCATGCCCAGCACAGCTGGATCCCGGTTCCCGGCGAAGGCGGCCATGTCGATCTCGGACCGCGCAGCAAGCGCGACTATGATATCTTTCCGCATATAGAGACGATCGAAGGCCGCGTTTCGGCCGAGCAGATCCTCTGCGGCCGCGGCCTCGTCAACCTCTACCATGCGATCTGCATTGTCGACGGCATCCAGCCGACGATGAAGGATCCCGCCGATATCACCTCTCACGCGCTTGCCGGCAGCGACAAGGCGGCCATAGAGACCGTCTCGCTGTTTGCCACCTATCTCGGCCGCGTGGCAGGCGACATGGCGATGGTGTTCATGGCGCGCGGCGGCGTCTATCTCTCCGGCGGCATCTCGCAGAAAATCATCCCGGCGCTGAAAAAGCCGGAATTCCGCATGGCCTTCGAGGACAAGGCGCCGCATACGGCATTGCTCCGGACCATCCCGACCTATGTGGTGACGCATCCCTTAGCAGCGCTTGCCGGGCTTTCCTCCTATGCGCGCATGCCGGCGAATTTCGGCGTCTCGACGGAAGGCCGCCGCTGGCGACGCTAGCCCGGCGCGCAAAGTAAATAGAGCGTCCCTGGCGCGTCCTATCCGGACGCGCGGCGCTCTAGCCAAACCGGTCCCAACTCTTTATAGACCCCGGCAAAAGTGCGTGTCGCCCTCGCGAGGCGCTTGGTCCGAGACAGGAAATCCTATTTGGAAGCGGCGGAAAGCAGAACGCAGAGCGTCAGCAGCGATACCGTAACCGGTATCCTGAAGCGCATCATCGCTGAAAACGGCCGCGACCATCTCTGGGGCTATGTCTTTGCGATTGCCTGCCTCATCGTGGTGGCGCTTTCGACGGCGTTTACCGCCTGGATCATGCGGGCGATCATCGACGAGGCCTTCGCCAATCGGCGCGCCGACGTCGTCTGGATCATCTGTCTTTCGATCTTCATCGCCTTCGTGCTGCGCGGTTTTGCGAGCTACGGCCAGGCGGTGGCGCTTTCCAGGGTCGGCAACGATATCGTCGCCCGCTACCAGCGCCGGCTTTATGCGCATCTGATGACGCTTTCGGTCGGCTTCTTCAGCGAGGCGCGCTCGGCCCATATCGCCGCGCAGGTGAGCCAGAACGTCAGCGGCATCCGCGACGTGCTCAACCTGACGATCACCTCGACGGTACGCGATCTGCTGACCTTCGTTTCGCTGCTCGCCGTGATGATCCTGCAGGATCCGCTGCTCAGCCTTGCCGTGTTCATCATGGCGCCGCCGCTGCTTTACGCGCTGCGCTATGTTTCGAAGCGGCTGCGCTCGGCGACCCGCGAGGCCGTGCATCTGAACAGCCACGTTCTCGGCGCGATGCAGGAGACGATCCAGGGCATCGCCATCGTGAAAGCCTTCACGATGGAAGAAGAACTGGAGCGCAAGGTCAACAAACTCATCAAGGGCGCCGAAAGCCGGGCGAACCGGATTGCCCGGCTTTCCGAACGCACGTCTCCGCTGACGGAGAGTTTCGCGGGCTTTGCCGTCGCCAGCGTGCTTGCCTATGCCGCCTACCGCTCGATCTACTTTAATGTGCCACCCGGCGCCTTTTTCTCCTTCGTCACGGCGCTGCTGCTTGCCTATGACCCGGCTCGACGGCTTGCCCGCCTGCAGGTGCAGATGGAGCGCGCCGTCGTCAATGCGCGGATGATCTACGAGTTGCTCGACATGGAGCCGCGTCAGCGCGACCTGCCGGATGCCCGGCCGCTGACGGTGACGCAGGCGAGGATCGAATTTCGCAACGTTTCCTTCGCCTATGGCAACGAAAGCGTGCTCAGCGGCGTGAGCTTCATCGCCGAGGGCGGGTCGACCACCGCACTGGTCGGTCCCTCGGGTGCCGGCAAATCCACCGTCATCAGCCTCATTCCGCGTTTCTACGATCCGCGCGAAGGCGAAATTCTGATCGACGGGCAGGACATCGCCCACATCACCAAGAAGTCGCTGCGCCAGCAACTCGCCTATGTCTCGCAGCAACCCTACCTGTTCGAGGGCACGATCCGCGACAATATCCGCTATGGCCGGCCGGAGGCGACCGATGCCGAAGTGGAAGAGGCGGCCAGGCTTGCCTATGCGCATGATTTCATCTCGGCACAGCCGCAGGGTTACGAGACGCCGGTCGGCGAAAACGGCGTGACGCTTTCGGGCGGCCAGCGCCAGCGCCTGTCGATCGCACGCGCCCTGGTGCGCAACGCGCCGATCCTGCTTCTCGACGAGGCGACCTCCGCCCTCGACACCGAATCCGAAGCCGCCGTGCAGAAGGCGCTCGACGAAGCGATGACCGGACGCACCGTCGTCGTCATCGCCCATCGGCTCTCGACCGTGGTGCGCGCCGACAAGATCGTCGTCATGCAGCAGGGCCGCGTCGTCGAGGAAGGCAATCACGAGACGCTTGCGAAGGTCAGCGACGGTCTTTACGCTCGCCTCAACAACCTGCAGAGGCCCTCGGCCTCCGATTCATACTGACCTGGTGAGACTGACATGAGCGATGCTGCGATGAAACTGGTGGTGGTTGGCGCAGCAGGACGCATGGGGCAGACGCTGATCCGGCTCATCCATTCCATCGAGGGCGTGACGGTGCATGCCGCGGTCGAGCGCGCCGGTTCGCCCTTCGTCGGCAAGGATGCCGGCGAGATCGCCGGTCTCGGCCCGACCGGCGTCATTATCGGCGACGATCCGCTCAATGCCTTTCTCGATGCCGAAGGCGTGCTCGACTTCACCTCGCCTGCCGCAACGGTGGAATTCTCAGGCCTCGCCGCGCAGGCCCGCATCGTCCATGTCGTTGGAACGACGGGCTGTTTACCCGATGACAATGCCAAGATCGCCGCCGCGGCCCGCCATGCCCGCATCGTCAAATCAGGCAATATGAGCCTCGGGGTCAATCTGCTCAGCGTGCTGGCAGAGCAGGCAGCGCGGGCGCTTGATCCTGATGACTGGGATATCGAGATCCTGGAAATGCACCACAAGCACAAGGTGGATGCGCCTTCCGGCACCGCCCTTCTCTTCGGCGAGGCTGCGGCAAAGGGGCGCGGCATCGATCTGGCCTCGAAGTCGGTCCGGGTGCGCGACGGCCATACCGGCGCCCGTGAAGCCGGCACCATCGGTTTTGCGACGCTGCGCGGCGGCTCCGTCATCGGCGAGCATTCCGTGCTTTTCGCCGGAGAAGGCGAAATCGTCACCTTGTCGCACAGCGCGGCCGACCGCTCGATCTTTGCGCGCGGCGCCATCAAGGCGGCGCTCTGGGCGCGCGACAAGAAGCCGGGTCTCTATTCCATGCTCGATGTGCTCGGGCTTTCTTCCTCATAACGATACTACGGAGGCATATTCATGAGCGGTACCCTCGTCCTCGTTCGCCACGGCCAGAGTGACTGGAACCTGAAGAATCTCTTCACCGGCTGGAAGGATCCCGATCTGACGGAGCTCGGCATCCAGGAAGCCAATGCCGGCGGTACGGCACTTGCCGAATACGGGATCAAATTCGACGTCGCCTACACCTCGGTGCTGGTGCGTGCGCAGCACACGCTGAAACTCATCCTCGACAAGGTCGGCCAGCCCGATCTCCAGACGATCCGCGACCAGGCGCTGAACGAGCGCGACTATGGCGATCTCTCCGGCCTCAACAAGGACGATGCCCGCGCCAAATGGGGCGAGGAACAGGTGCACGTCTGGCGCCGTTCCTATGACGTGCCACCTCCCGGCGGCGAAAGCCTGCGCGACACCGGCGCCCGCGTCTGGCCCTACTACCTCACCGAGATCCTGCCGCGCGTGCTCAGGGGCGAGAAGGTGCTGGTGGCCGCACACGGCAATTCGCTGCGTTCGCTGGTGATGGTGCTCGACAAGCTGAACAAAGAAGGCGTGCTCGCCCTCAACCTCGCGACCGGCGTGCCGATGGTCTACAAGCTGAAGGCGGATTCCACCGTCGCTTCAAAGGAAGTGCTCGGCGACATGTCGGGCGCGCATTGATCTCAGCTGATCTTTCCCCGCTTCGGCGGGGAAAGACGCTCAGTTCTCGATGGTGAACTGCACCCGGTCGGCCGCGAAACGGCTGATCGAATATTGCACCGGCACGCCGTCGAGATCGGTATTCATCGCCTTGGCGATCAGAAGGATGGCACCGGGAGTGAGTTCGAGGTCGGCCATATCGGCTGCACTCGCATGGGCGGCCGTTACCTCGGTCGTCGCCCGGACATAATCCGGCAGGCCGAGTTCGGCGAAAGCCTTGGTGATCGATTCCCCCGCCCGGTAGGCCTCGCCGATACCGGCGAAGCGTTCGGCCGGAAACCAGCTCGTCGCCCTTGAAACCGGCCGCTTGTCCGCCTGGCGCAATGTTTCCAGGCGGATCACCGGCTCACCCTGCTTCAGGCCCAGCCAGCGGGCGACCTCGGCACCCGCTTCCTCCTTCGCCTCATCGAGCAGAAGGCCGCGCATTTCACGCGCCTGATCGCCAATGCCGGCGGTAAAGCGCGTGCGCCTTGTGATCGGGAAATTCAGCCGCTCCTTGCGTTCGATCAGCGTGCCGCGACCTTGTACCGCACGGACGATCCCCTCCTGCGCCAGTGCCGCCAGCGCACTGCGCACCGTATGCCGGTTGACGCCGAATTGCACCGCCAACATGGTTTCCGGCGGTACCATTCCCGTTTCGTCATAGGCTCCGTTGCTGATCGCCTCGCGAATCCGATCGGCGATCTGGCGCCACAGCGCCACGCCGGTTTGCCTTTGCACCTGCTTCAATCCCGCCATTCCACCCCTGCCTGCTATTTCTCGCCTTCTGCATAATTCGATCCTGAAAACTATCCCGATTTCAGGATCGAATTATGCAGCAATTCAAAGTGCTGCAGCGTCCTTTGCGCGTCTGAGAAGACGCGCGGCGCTGTAGATGTCACACGCTTGTCACGACATCGATTTAGAGCTAAATGTATCTTGTATGGTTGTCTATATCAATAGACGTTTTAAGGGAAGCGGCGATGATACCAGCGGACAGGAAAGACGCTGCGTCACAGACGGCATCCGGGCGCAAACGCGCCGCCGATCTGCTGGCGCGTGCGGAACGCAGCGAACTCTTGGCGGTCTTCGATGCGCTGCCGCAAAAGCCTGTGACCCATCAGGTGCGCGGACCGGAGACCGGGCTGGTGATGGTGCGCGGACGCATCGGCGGCGGCGGCGCTCCCTTCAATCTTGGCGAAGTGACCGTGACGCGGGCCACGGTCCGGCTCGACACGGGCTCGGTCGGCCATGCGCAGGCGCTCGGCACCGACCGCGAGAAGGCCCGGCTTGCGGCGATCTTCGACGCGCTCTGGCAGGAGGACGCGACGAAGGATTTTGTCGAACAGGCACTGCTTTTGCCAATCGCCGAACGCATCGCCGATGCCGAACGCCGCAAGGCGGACGAGACGGCGGCGACACGCGTCGATTTCTTCACCATGGTGCGGGGAGACAACTGATGGGCCTGAAGACAGAAGCTCTGACCGGCGGCTTTGCCGAGCCGGTCTTCCATGCCCAGAGCGTCTTCAAGATGCTGATGGACGGCATGGCTCGCCCCGGCACGATCCAGACCGTTCAGCCCCATGTCGCTCCGCCGGCACCGCTCGGCATCGCCGCAGGCACGATCGCGCTGACGCTTTGCGACCACGACACGCCCGTCTGGCTTTCCCAGGGACTGGTGAAATCCGCCGTGCCGGAATGGCTCGGCTTCCATACCGGCGCGCCGTTGACCAGCGATAAGGCCGAGGCGCGCTTTGCCTTCACCGAGGCCGGCACCGCACTTTCCTCCTTCGGCCTCTTTGCATCAGGCACGCAGGAATATCCCGACCGCTCGACGACCGTTGTCATCGATCTCGCCGAACTCGCGGGAGGCCGCAGGCTGGCGCTGATGGGTCCGGGCATCCAAAGCGTGACGGAGATCGCGCCCATCGGCCTGCCGGAGACCTTCCTGCGGCTCTGGACCGAGAACCGTGCGCTCTTTCCGCGCGGCGTCGACATCGTGCTGACGGCGGGCAAGCGTTTCCTCTGCCTACCGCGCACCACCAAGATCACAGCAACGGAGATCTGAGCTCATGTATGTTGCCGTCAAGGGTGGCGAGGCCGCCATCGCCAATGCCCACCGCCTGCTGGCCGACCGCCGCCGCGGCGACCGTTCGCTGCCGGCGATCGGCATCGAACAGATCGTCGCGCAGCTGGCGCTCGCCGTCGATCGCGTCATGGCCGAGGCCTCGCTTTTCGACCGCACGCTCGCTGCACTTGCCATCCGCCAATCGCGGGGCGACATGATCGAGGCGATCTTCCTGCTGCGCGCCTACCGCACGACGCTGCCGCGTTTCGGCTATTCCAGGCCGCTCGACACGGCTGATATGACGATCGAACGCCGCATCTCGGCGACCTACAAGGATCTGCCGGGCGGCCAGCTCCTCGGTCCGACCTTCGACTATACCCACCGCCTGCTCGACCCCTCGCTGCTTTCTGACGAGGCGGTCGAGACGCCCGCTCAGCGTGCAGCCGAGATCGGCCGCGTCATGCGCGTCTCCGAAATCCTCGGCGAAGAGGGCCTGATCGAGGCCGACGGCGACATGCCGGAAGATCATGAGATCGGCGATCTGACCCGCGAGCCGATGGAATTCCCGATGACCCGCGATCTGCGCCTACAGGCGCTTGCCCGTGGCGACGAGGGCTTCCTGCTGGCGCTCGGTTATTCCACCCAGCGCGGCTACGGCCGTAACCACCCCTTCACCGGTGAAATCCGCATCGGCGACGTCGAGGTGGAATTCGACGTGCCGGAACTCGGTTTCGCCGTCTCGCTCGGCACGATCCAGATCACCGAATGCCAGATGGTCAACCAGTTCAAGGGTTCGGCCAAGGCGCCGCCGCAATTCACCCGCGGCTACGGCCTGGTCTTCGGCCAGAGCGAGCGCAAGGCGATGGCGATGTCGCTGGTCGACCGGGCGCTTCGCGCCGAAGAGCTCGGCGAGGATATCACCGCGCCGGCACAGGACGAGGAATTCGTCATCTCGCACTCCGACAACGTCCAGGCGACGGGCTTCGTCGAGCACCTGAAGCTTCCGCATTATGTGGATTTCCAGGCCGAACTCGATCTCGTCCGCCGCATGCGCCGCGAATTCGAAGCCGCCCGCAACGGTGGCGAAGACATGAAGGAAGCCGCCGAATGACCGATCTGGCCAGCTACAACTTCGCCTATCTCGACGAACAGACCAAACGGATGATCCGCCGGGCCATCCTGAAGGCAATCGCCATTCCCGGCTACCAGGTGCCCTTCGCCTCGCGCGAAATGCCGATGCCCTACGGCTGGGGCACCGGCGGGGTGCAGGTGACGGCCTCGATCATCGGACCTGATGACGTGCTGAAGGTCATCGACCAGGGCGCCGACGATACGACCAACGCCGTTTCCATCCGCGCCTTCTTCCAGAAGGTCGCCAATGTCGCGGTGACGACGCATACCAAGGATGCGACGATCATCCAGACGCGCCACCGCATTCCCGAAGAAAAGCTTGGGGTCGGGCAGGTGCTCGTCTACCAGGTGCCGATCCCCGAGCCGCTGCGCTTCCTCGAGCCGCGCGAGACCGAGACGCGCAAGATGCACGCGCTCGAAGAATACGGTCTCATGCATGTGAAGCTCTACGAGGATATCGCCCATAACGGCCGCATCTCGCGGACTTACGCCTATCCGGTGAAGGTCCACGGCCGCTATGTCATGGACCCGTCGCCGACGCCGAAATTCGACAATCCGAAGATGCACATGTCGGACGCGCTGCAGCTCTTCGGCGCCGGACGCGAGAAGCGCATCTATGCGGTTCCGCCCTATACCGACGTCGTCAGCCTGGATTTCGAGGACTATCCCTTCGATATCCAACGTTTCGATAAACCCTGCGCCCTTTGCGGTGCCGAGGATGTCTATCTCGACGAAGTGGTTCTCGACGACAAGGGCGGGCGGATGTTCGTCTGCTCCGACACCGATCATTGCGAAGACCGCCGCGCGCACGGACATGCCGGCGAGATGCTGGCCCGGGAGGCTGCAGAATGAGCGATACGCCGCTTCTCAAAGTCCACGACGTTTCGAAATTCTACGGCAACCGCATCGGCTGCCGCGACGTCTCCTTCGAGCTCTGGCCCGGCGAAGTGCTGGCCATCGTCGGCGAGTCCGGCTCCGGCAAGACGACGCTGCTCAACTGCCTCTCCACCCGGTTGCTGCCCAGCACCGGCAGCGTCGAATATCACATGCGCGACGGCAGCTACCGCGACCTCTACCGCATGAACGAGGCCGAGCGGCGCTTCCTGATGCGCACCGATTGGGGCTTCGTGCACCAGAATCCGGCCGATGGCCTGCGCATGACCGTCTCAGCCGGCGCCAATGTTGGCGAACGGCTGATGGCGATCGGCGACCGGCACTACGGCAAGATCCGCGCTTCGGCGATCGACTGGCTCGAACGCGTCGAGATCGACGCCGACCGCATCGACGATCAGCCGCGCGCCTTTTCCGGCGGCATGCGCCAGCGCCTGCAGATCGCCCGCAACCTCGTCACCGCGCCGCGCCTCGTCTTCATGGACGAGCCGACCGGCGGCCTCGACGTTTCGGTGCAGGCGCGCCTGCTCGATCTGGTCCGCGGCCTCGTCAACGATCTCGGTCTCTCGGCCATCATCGTCACCCACGATCTCGCCGTCGCCCGCCTGCTCTCGCACCGGATGATGGTGATGAAGGACGGCTACGTCATCGAACACGGGCTTACCGACCGCGTGCTCGACGATCCGCGCGAACCCTACACGCAGTTGCTCGTCTCCTCGATCCTGCAGGTCTGAGCGCTGCTGCATAATTCCTTAAATCGGAATCGATTTTAGGTAAAATTATGCAGCAATTCAGCATGTTACGTGTCCATTGCGCGTCCTTTCAGACGCGCGGCGAAACCAAGGAAGAAGAAATCATGGCAACGCCCCTCGTCGTTTCCGAAGTCTCGAAGAGCTTCACCATGCATCTGCGCGACGGCATCAAGCTACCTGTCGTCTCCGATGTCGCCTTCTCGGTTACATCGGGCGAATGCGTCGTGCTCGGTGGCCCATCGGGCATCGGCAAGAGCTCGCTGCTCAAGATGATCTACGGCAATTATGCCGTCGACACCGGCCAGATCCTCATCCGTCACAATGACCGCATCGTCGATCTCGCCTCCGCCGATCCGCGCACCGTGCTCAACGTCCGCCGCGATACGCTCGGCTATGTCAGCCAGTTCCTGCGCACCGTGCCGCGCGTCGCGGCGATCGACGTGGTTGCCGAACCGCTGGTGGCACGCGGCGAGGACGCCGTCACCGCGCGGGAAAAGGCGGGCGCCCTGCTTGCCAGGCTCAATCTGCCGGAAACGCTCTGGCAGCTTCCGCCCGCCACCTTCTCCGGCGGCGAGCAGCAACGCGTCAACATCGCGCGCGGCTTCATCACCGAGCATACGATCCTGCTTCTCGACGAACCCACAGCCTCACTCGATGCCAGGAACCGTGCCGTCGTCGTCGGCATGATCGCGGAAAAGAAGACGGCGGGGGTGGCCCTTCTCGGCATCTTCCACGACGAAGAGGTGCGCGAAGCCGTCGCCGACCGCATCCTCGACGTCCAGCAATTCTCACCGAGAAAGATCGCTGCATGAGCCGCAAGCTGGGTATCGAGCCCTATTTTCATGAGACGGCGTCCGTCAGCGATTCCACCTTCGGGCGCTATACGGAGGTCTCTGAACGCTGCCGCATCAGCGAGGCCACGTTCGGCGACTATTCCTACATCATGCAGGACGGCTCCGTCTGGTGTGCGACGATCGGCAAGTTCGTCAATATCGCCGCCGCCGTGCGTATCAACGCCACCAACCATCCGACCTGGCGCGCGACACTGCATCATTTCACCTATCGCGCCGCCGACTACTGGCCGGACGGCGACATGGAGACGGACTTCTTCGCCTGGCGGCGCGCAAATCGCGTGACGATCGGCAATGACATCTGGATCGGCCACGGGGCGACGATCCTGCCGGGCGTCAACGTCGGCAACGGCGCGGTGGTCGGAGCCGGCGCCGTCGTCTCGAAGGACGTCGCGCCCTATACGATCGTCGGCGGCGTGCCGGCAAAGCTCATCCGCGAGCGCTTTCCAAGAGAGGTCGGCGAACGGATGGACAGGCTTTCCTGGTGGGACTGGGAGCACGACCGGCTACGCCAGGCGCTCTCCGACTTCCGCAACCTGAGCGCGGAAGATTTCCTATCCCGTTACGGCGGTTAAACCCCCGATATAGGGGCGGAGAATTGTGACAGGACTTACACAAATATGACATGTGAGGTTCATCAAGCGGGACTAATGCGATGCTGACCAAGGCCTGGATCGCAAGGGAAGAGCATGATGTTCGAGCTGAAGAATGTCACACGTCGTTTCGGAAAAAAGCTCGCCGTCGATTCCGTCACCCTCGCCATTCCTCAGGGCCAGATGGTCGGCATCATCGGCCGCTCCGGCGCCGGCAAGTCGACGCTACTACGCATGATCAACCGCCTTCAGGAGCCGAGCTCCGGCTCCATTCATTTCGCCGGCGTCGAGGTCTCCGGGCTTCGCGGCCAGGCGTTGCGCAACTGGCAGCGCGACTGCGCGATGATCTTCCAGCAGTTCAACCTGGTGCCGCGCCTCGACGTCCTCACCAATGTCATGCTTGGCCGCCTCAATCATCGCTCGACGCTTATGAGCCTGCTCAACATCTTCACCCGCGAGGAACGCGTGCATGCCATCGCGGCACTCGAACGCCTCGGCATCGAGCAGACGGCGTTGCAGGCAGCCGGAACGCTTTCCGGCGGCCAGCAGCAGCGCGTGGCGATCGCCCGCGCGCTGATGCAGAACCCGAAGATGGTTCTCGCCGATGAGCCGATCGCCTCGCTCGATCCGCTGAACGCCAAGATTGTCATGGATGCGCTGCGCGATATCAACGAGCGCGAGGGCATCACCGTCATCACCAACCTTCACACGCTCGACACCGCCCGCAACTATTGTGAGCGCATCGTCGGCATGGCCGGTGGCCGCGTCGTCTTCGACGGCAAACCCTCGGAGCTGACGGCCGAAGCGGTGAAGGAAATCTACGGGACGGACAAGGACGGCGCCGGCATCGACGAAACGGTGACCTCGACATCGATCAATATCGCCCCCGAGCGGGCAGACCATCAATCCGCCGGCACACAGCCGCTGGCGCTGGCCGGCCTCTGAGAGAGGCAGCCGCGATCGAGCGCCCGCGTCAAGGGCACACTTCTTCGTAACGGGAAGGCCGGGGACACCGGTCAATAGGAGAGAACATGTTGAAGAAAGCACTCTTTGCGGCAACGGCGCTCTTCGCGCTCGCCGGCGCTGCCCACGCTGCAGACCTCAAGGAATTCCGCATCGGCATCCTCGGCGGCGAAAACGAAACCGACCGCCTGCGCAACTATGCCTGCCTTGCCGACCATCTGAAGCAGGAATTCGGCTTCGAGAAGGTTTCGCTCTTCCCGGCCGCCGACTATGACGGCGTAATCCAGGGCCTGCTCGGTGGCACGCTCGATTTCGCCGAACTCGGCGCCTCCGGCTACGCCGCCGTCTACATCAAGGATTCGAAGGCTGTCACGCCGATCCTGACGACGCAGCAGAAGGACGGCTCGACGGGTTATTACTCGATCGGCCTTGCTCTGAAGTCCTCCGGCATCAACTCCATCAAGGACGCCAAGGGCAAGAAGCTCGGCTACGCCGATCCGGATTCCACCTCGGGCTACCTCGTTCCGCTGACGCAGATCCCGAAGGACACGGGCATGCCGAACGACAAGTTCTTCGCCTCGACCCAGTTCAACGGCGGTCACGAGAACAACCTTCTCGCTGCCTATGACGGCAAGGTCGACATTGCCGTCGACGATAGCTCGGGCATCGGCGACTTCAAGGACGGCTACACCTCCGGTACCTTCCGCAAGGAAGTCGACAAGGGCGCCGTCGACCCGAACAAGCTGGTCGAAGTATGGCGTTCGCCGCTGATCCCGAACGGCCCGCTCGTCGTTCGCAACGCTCTCGGCGAAGAGTGGCAGACGAAGCTTGCAGCCTTCTTCACGGCTCTGCCGGAGAAGGATCACAAGTGCTTCGCCGCTGTCGAAGGCGGCGACTACAAGGGCTACGCGCCTGTCAAGCACGACTTCTACAATGCCGTCGTCGACGTCCGCAAAGCTGCCATAGGCGGCTGATCGAGCCGTTTCGAATTGGGGGCGGCCGGCGACGGCCGCCCTCTATCTTTTGACTACGGCGCCGCGCGTCTTAGACGCGCAGAGGACGCTGTAGCACTTCGAATTGCTGCATAATTCTATCCTCAAATCGATTCCGATTTGAGGATAGAATTATGAAGTAGGCGAGGCGTTGATGACTATTGCCGATACACAGCCGCACATGCAGAGCACCAAGGAAATCGGCACCGCCTGGGACCGGATGGTCGCCAAGCGCCGCTTCTATACCATCCTCGGCCTGGTTATCCTCATTGCGGCTTTCGTCAGCTCCGTCCGCTTCGCCGACGAGAGCAATGCCGGCCATTTCTTCGACCGGCTGCCGCATCTCTTCGACTTCCTGAGCTGGCTCATCCCCAGGGATTGGCACGACGTCTGGCGCGCGCTGTTTGATATAGCGAGCGTCAACGACAAGGGCGGCGAGGAATTCAATTTCGACAGGGGCCGCGTCTACGTCTGGGGCGCCTTCTACATTCCCGAATATTTCGAGCTGATGATCGTCACCATCAACGTCGCGCTGATCTCGACGATCGTCGCCTTCGTCTTTGCCGTCCCATTGAGCTTCTTTGCCGCGCGCAACCTGACGAATTCATGGCCGTTGCGCATCTTCACCAAGCGGCTGATGGAGTTCCTGCGCGCCTTCCCTGAAATCGTCATAGCCGGGCTGTTTTCGGCGATCCTGTCGATCGGGCCGGTCGCCGCCATCATCGCCATCACCCTGCACACGATCGGCGCGCTCGGCAAACTCTTCTACGAAGTGGCCGAAAATATCGACATGAAGCCTCACGAGGGCATGAAAGCCGTGGGCGCCAACTGGTGGGAACGCGTGCGCTTTGCCGCCCTGCCGCAAGTGCTGCCGAATTTCACCTCCTATGCGCTGCTGCGCCTTGAGATTAACGTGCGCGCCTCGACCATCATCGGCGCCGTCGGCGGCGGCGGCATCGGCGAGGAGCTGAAGCTCTCGATCTCGCGCGGCTTCGGCGCCAAGACGGTGGCGCTCGTTCTGCTGCTGTTCGTGACGATCGTCGCCGTCGACCAGTTCTCCGCATGGCTGCGCCGCCGCCTCGTCGGCGAGCACGCCTTCCTCCTGCAACATTGAGGCCGCCATGACGGTGATCGACGCAAACCGCATGCATGAGATAGAAACGCGCTATCCGGAATATTTCCACCGGTCGTTCCGCCAGCGTTTCGGCGGGCTGATGATCCTCATCGCGACACTGCTCTACAGCCTCTATGCCGTCTGGTTCTTCGACCTGCCCAAGCTTTTTGCCGAAGCCCATTGGGAGCGCGTCGGCATCTATCTCAGCCAATGGGTGAGCTACGACGTTCAGCCGGAATTCCGCATCGGGAATGACGGCTCGATCGATATCCGTTATCCGCGCTTCTCGCCGCTCGGCGACAATCCGCATCCGGACTGGCTGGTCAACAATCCCGACGGCAGCATCACCGTCTCGATCAGCGGCACCAGCGGCAGCGTCACCGTCTCGAAGAGCGAGACGATCGTCACCGCGCATGGCGTCAGCGTCCCGGTGGAAGTTTCGAGCGGCGCGCCGAAAGTCGTCGGACCGGTACCCGGCTGGATGACAGTCTATGATGACAACGTGCTGGCGGATCTCGGCTTTGCCGGCAATGTCAGCATCTCAGTCGACCGGGTGAAGATCCGCAAACGTTTCATCGGCTGGGCGAATTTCATCTTCGACACGCAATCATCCTTCTTCGACAAGCCGTTCGGGGAGGTCGTCAGCCTCATCGTCTCCGGCCCGCGCATCAAGCCCGACCAATCCAACCTGTCGCTCGCCTTCGACGATATCTGGAACAACAGCGAATGGCAGCACGGCGACGTCTGGACCAAGCTTTTCCAGACGATCGTCATGGCGTTCCTCGGAACGCTGCTCGGCTCGCTTACCGCCTTTCCGCTCGCCTTCCTGGCAGCGCGCAACATCACGCCGAACCGCCTGCTGAACCAGATCCTGAAGCGCTTCTTCGATTTCCTGCGCTCGGTCGATATGCTGATCTGGGCGCTGTTCCTGACGCGCGCCTTCGGGCCCGGCCCGCTCGCCGGCAGCGGTGCGATCTTCCTCACCGAGACCGGCACGCTCGGCAAGCTCTATTCCGAAGGCCTCGAGAATATCGACAATAAGCCGCGGGAAGGCATCAAATCAACAGGCGCTCAGACCGTGCTCGTTCATCGTTATGGCATTATGCCGCAGATCGTTCCCGTCTTCGTCAGCCAGACGCTCTACCAATGGGAATCGAACGTGCGCGGCGCGACCATTATCGGCGCTGTCGGCGCCGGCGGCATCGGCCTCAAGCTGTGGGAGGCCATGCGCACCAACGCCAACTGGGAAAACGTCGCCTACATGGTCATTCTGATCCTGATCGTCGTCTTCATTTTCGACGCCGCCTCGAACGCGTTGCGCCACCGGCTGATGGGCACGAAAGCCCACTGATCCATCCATCAAAGCAGTGGCGCCGCTGCCGCCATCATCATTCTGTCACGGAAATCTTTTAGCCGGGAGCCTGCTTGCGGTTCGCCGCCAAATCACTGCACAGTGCCCTCCCCGTTTGGACGATCTCCAGGATAAAAGCCTTGCGCTACGCTCTCTATTTCTCGCCGCCGAAGGATGATCCCCTGACCGGCGCGGCCTCGCTCTGGCTCGGCCGCAGTGCTTTCACCGGCGAGACCTACCCTGCACCGGAATATGAGCAACTGGGGGCGGCAGAACAGTTCGAGCTGACCGCCGACCCGCGCCGTTACGGCTTTCACGCCACGATCAAGGCGCCCTTTTCCCTCGCCTCCTCGGTCACCGAGGAGGATCTCATGACCGTTGCCGAGGATTTTGCCCAGCGCACGCAAGCCTTCGAGATTCCTGAGCTCGTGCTCGGCCAGCTCGGCCGTTTTTTTGCCCTCGTTCCCGGTTCACTTCATCAACCTCTTCAGGATTTCGCCGCGAAAGTGGTAAGGTCCTTCGAACCGTTCCGGGCGGCGCTTTCCGAGGCCGATATGGCGCGGCGCAATCCGGAGAAGCTCAGCGACAGCCAGCGCGCCCATCTGCAGCGCTGGGGTTATCCTTACGTCATGGAGGATTTCGGCTTTCACATGACGCTGAGCGGCCAAGTGCCCGAGACACGTGCTCAGGTGATGAAAGCGATCCTAACAGAGCGTTTTGCCGATTTCATCGGCCGGCCGCTTTCGATTTCCGGCCTTGCCGTCTTCATCGAGGAGACGCGCGGTGCCCCGTTCAAAGTTCATTCCTGGCTGCCGCTTGCCGGCGCCAAAAGCTGAAAGACCTGACGACATGAGCAAAGAGACCGTGTTTTCCAACGCCCGCATCGTTCTCGAGGATGACATCCTCTCAGGCTCGATCCTCATCCGCGACGGGAAGATTGCCGACATCTCCGAGGGCAACTCGGTAGCCGGCGAAGATTTCGAAGGCGACTACGTCATTCCAGGCCTTGTCGAGCTGCACACCGATCATCTCGAAGGCCATTATCAACCGCGTCCCGGCATTCGCTGGAACAAGACCGCCGCAGTTCAAGCGCATGACGCCCAGATCGTCACGTCAGGCATCACGACGGTGTTCGACTGCCTGCGCATGGGTGCGGACGAGGACGGCGGCTTCGAACATGGCGAGATGCGCGAGATGGCGGACGCCATCCAATCGGCGGAGAAGGAAGGCAGGCTGCGCGCCGAGCACCTCATCCACCTTCGCTGCGAGGTCTCGGCCGACAACGTGCTCGAACACTTCGGCGATTTCGAAAACGACCGGCATGTGCGGCTCGTCTCGCTGATGGATCATGCACCCGGCCAGCGGCAATTCCAGACGATGGACCAATATATCTTCTACTACCAGAAGAAGCGGGGCCTGAGCGACGAGGCTTTCGCCCGTTTCGTTGCCAAGCGTCAGGCAGAATCGGCGCGCAATTCGACGCCGCATCGCAACGCCATCGCCAAGGTCTGCGCCGAGCGCGGCATCACCGTGGCTAGCCACGATGACGCGACGCTCTCGCATGTCGACGAGGCAATTGACAACGGTGTGCGCCTGGCCGAGTTCCCGACCAGTTTCGACGCCGCCCGGGCGTCGCACGAACATGGCATGAGCGTGCTGATGGGCGCGCCGAACATCGTGCGCGGCAAATCCCATTCCGGCAACATCGCCGCCCGCGACCTTGCCGAGATGGGCGTGCTCGACGTGCTTTCCTCCGACTACGTGCCGCTCAGCCTGCTGCATGCGCCCTTCATTCTCGCCGATGAGGTGGAGAGCATCAGCCTGCCGAAGGCGATCGCCATGGTGACGTCGACGCCCGCCCGCACCGTCAGCCTCGACGATCGCGGCCGGCTCGCAACCGGGCTGCGCGCCGATCTTGTCCGCGTCCATCGTTCGCACGGCGTGCCGGTGACACGCTCCGTCTGGCGCCAGGGACGCCGTGTCGCATGATGCCGCACGAACCCCACGCAGGAGCCGGTGCCGAGCGCGGCATCATGGTCGTTGTCGTCGGTCCGAGCGGTGCTGGCAAGGACACGCTGATGAACCTCGCCGCCCGGCGTTTTGCCGGCCGTGAGAACGTGCATTTCGTCCGCCGCGTCATCACCCGCCACCGCGATGCCGGCGGCGAGGACCATCTTTCCGTCTCCCTCCAAGGGTTTGCCGCCATGGAGCAATCAGGCTCCTTCGCCGTCTGGTGGGAAGCGCACGGCCTGAAATACGGTATTCCCGCCGAGGTCTCGGTGGCGCTGTCCAGAGGCCATGTCGTTGTCGCCAACGGCTCGCGCTCGGCGCTTCACCGCTTCCAGGCCGCCTTCCCGCGGCTGAAAGTCATCAACGTCACCGCCCGCCCCGAAGTGCTTGCCGGCCGGCTGGAGGCGCGCGGACGCGAGACGCATGAAGATATCATGGCCCGGCTCGCCCGCGGACCGCTGACGGTGCGCGGCGAATATGACGTGGTGGAGCTCGACAATAGCGGCTCGCTCGAAGAGGCAGAGCAGAAGATGATCGAGATCCTGGACGGATTGCTGACCAAGGCGCATTGACCAGGCTCGAGGGAAAAGGCATGCGCGCCATCAAAGTGGCCGACTACGATCCCTCTTGGCCACTGCTGTTTGACGAGATCAGCGCGGAGGTTTCCGCCTTGCTCGGTGACCGCCTGCTTTCCATCGATCATATCGGCAGCACATCAGTGCCTGGGCTGGCAGCCAAGCCGAAGATCGACCTTAATGCCGTGATGATATCCGACGAGTTCCTGCCGACGGCGATCGAGGTGGTGCGCGCTGCCGATTTCGTCTTCCACGGCGATACCGGAGAGCAACGATGGGCTTTCACCCGTGATCATCAAGCTTATGGCATCAGGCTCTATCTTTGCGGACCCGATAATCGCGGACATCGGGAGCGCATTCTGTTTCGCGATTATCTCAGGGTTCACCCCGAGAGAGCCAAGGCTTATGCCGAGTTGAAACGCCGGCTGGCCGCAGAGGCAGGCGGCGATTGGGATTTTTACACCGCCGGAAAAACCACGTTCGTCAGCGAGACGCTGCGGTTGGCAGACTTGAGGACGTGGAGTGCGCAGCCGCACTCCGCGCCCGATTAATCGCCGTCACCCCGTCCCGATACGATCTCGCGCTTGCCGACGTGGTTGGCTGGGCCGACGAGACCTTCCTTTTCCATGCGTTCTACCAGTGAGGCGGCGCGGTTGTAGCCGATGCCGAGGCGGCGCTGGATGTAGGACGTCGAGCACTTCTTGTCGCGCATGACGACCTTGACCGCCTGCTCGTAGAGTTCATTACCATCTTCCGAGGCCATGGCGCTCTTGTCGAAGACGGCGCCGGCTTCTTCCTCTTCCGTCTCTTCCTCCTCGTCGGCGGTGACGGTGTCGAGATATTCCGGGCGGCCCTGGGTTTTCAGATGGGCGACAACCTTTTCCACTTCGACATCCGAGACGAAAGGACCGTGGACGCGGGAAATCCGCCCGCCGCCCTGCATATGCAGCATATCTCCCTGACCGAGCAGCTGCTCGGCGCCCTGTTCGCCGAGAATGGTGCGGCTGTCGATCTTCGAGGTCACCTGGAAGGAGATACGGGTCGGGAAGTTTGCCTTGATCGTGCCGGTGATGACGTCGACCGACGGACGCTGTGTCGCCATGATCAGATGGATGCCGGCGGCGCGGGCCATCTGGGCGAGGCGCTGGATTGCCCCTTCGATGTCCTTGCCGGCGACCATCATCAGGTCGGCCATCTCGTCGACGATGACGACGATATAGGGCATCGGCGTCAGGTCCAGCGCCTGGCTTTCCTCGATCGGAACACCGGTGCCCTTATCGAAGCCGACCTGGACCATGACATGGATGGTCTCGCCCTTTTCGCGGGCCTGTGCCATGCGGTCGTTATAGCCATCGATATTGCGCACGCCGAGGCGCGACATCTTGCGATAGCGCTCCTCCATTTCGCGCACGGCCCATTTCAGCGCCATGACCGCCTTCTTCGGATCGGTGACGACGGGCGTCAGCAGATGCGGGATGCCGTCATAGACTGACAGTTCGAGCATCTTCGGGTCGACCATGATCAGGCGGCACTGTTCCGGCGTCATGCGGTAGAGCAGCGACAGGATCATCGTGTTGATGGCGACCGACTTGCCGGAGCCGGTGGTGCCTGCCACGAGCAGATGCGGCATCTTGGCGAGCTCGGCGATGACAGGCTCGCCGCCGATGGTTTTGCCGAGGCCGAGCGCCAGCTTGTAACCGCTCTTCTCGAAATCCTGGCTCTCGATCATCTCGCGGAAATAGACGGTTTCACGTGTCACATTCGGCAATTCGATGCCGATGACGTTGCGGCCGGGGACGACGGCCACGCGGGCCGAAAGCGCCGACATCGAGCGGGCGATATCATCGGCAAGGCCGATGACCCGCGACGATTTCACGCCCGGCGCCGGCTCGAATTCATAGAGGGTGACGACAGGACCGGGACGGACATGGATGATTTCGCCCTTGATGCCGAAATCTTCCAGCACGCTTTCCAGAAGCCCGGCATTCTGTTCCAGCGTCTCCTGCGACATGATCTCGCCGAGGCGTTCCGGCGGTTCCTGCAGCAGGGCACGCGGCGGGAATTGATAGCCGGATGCGTCGATCCTTTCGGGCCGCGCGGCCAGGCGCGGCGACGGCAGGACCGCGGCGACAGGCGGCGTGCGCTGCGGCGCTGGTGCTGCCTGAGGGGCTGATGCAATTTGAGGGGCTGGCGCGACCTGAGAGGTTGGCGCCGCCTGAGGTACGGGCGCGACCGGTGCCTCGACAGCGATGCGCCTGGGCCTTTCCAGGGACGGGGCGGCCGGAGGGCGCACGGCGACCTTTGCGGAGATCGCAGCGGGCTGCGGGAGCGGGCAGGAGGTGACGGGAGCAGGGGCCGACCGGCCAGGACGCCATTCCATGACCCGGAACAGCGACGTGATCGACTCGGGCGAGGTCTCGGTCTTCGGGAACGACATCAAGGCGGGCGCGCGAACCGGCACCTCTTCGAAGGCCATGACTTCCCAGAAGGCGAAATCGGAAATGGAGGAAAGCTCGGCTGTGGCACGGAAGGCCGGCACGATGGTCTCGTCAGCGAGCGGTGACTGCTGCAGTTCGACCCTGTGCGGTGCTGCGGAAATTTCGTCCGGCCCCGGCAGATAGATATCGAAGGGCACGTCGACGGCTACCGGCTCTATCCGTATCGCCTGCTGTCCAATCTGCGAATCATCGCGAACGGGCTCATTCGGCGCGCGCCGCCTGCTGATCAGCGTTTCCGGCGTGCGGGTGAAACGGACATTCGGCGCGAGGGAAAAGTTGCTCTGCCAGATGGGTGGCGCCGGCTTCTCCCCTGGGTTTTCCGCCGGAAGGTCCGTTTCAATCTCGCTGGAAAAATCTCCGGCATCAGTCAAATTGGTTCTGGGAAAACGCATGCGTCCGCTACTCACTCATGCTTTGCAAATTACGACCCTACCGGGATAGAAAAGGAAGGTTAATAAGTTCCTTCCTGCCGTATCGTTCCGATACGACCCGTTGGGATAAATCGTTGCACTTTCAATGAGTTCTGGCAGTGAGAAAAATCTTTGCCAATTTTGGGGAAGTCGTTAGTGCGCCTCGTCCCAATTGGTGGCGGCGCGTGCATCGACCCTCAGCGGCACACGCATTTCCAGCGCCGGCATGGTGGCGTTTTCCATCACCGAGACGATGACCGGCATCGCCTTTTCGACATCTTGGTCCTCGACCTCAAAGATGAGTTCGTCGTGCACCTGCAGCAGCATGCGGACGCGATCGGCAAGGCCGACTTCAACAAGCGCCGGCTCTATCTTGATCATCGCCCGGCGGATGACGTCGGCAGCCGAACCCTGGATCGGCGCATTGATCGCCGCACGCTCGTTGAAGGCGCGCACGGATGGATTGGAAGAGCGGATTTCGGGATAGTTGATGCGGCGACCGAAGATCGTTTCGACATAACCCTTGTCGCGCGCCATGGCCTTTCGGCTTTCCATATAATCGCGGATGCCGGGGAAACGCTCGAAATACTTCTTGATATAGTCGCCGGCTTCCGAACGCTCGATCGAAAGCTGATTGGCAAGCCCGAAGGCCGAAATGCCGTAGATGATGCCGAAATTGATTGCCTTGGCGCGGCGGCGCACCTCGCCCGGCATGCCTTCCACCGGCACGCCGAACATTTCCGAAGCCGTCATGGCGTGGATGTCGACGCCATCTTCGAACGCCTTGGTCAGCTGCGGGATCTCGGCCACATGGGCCAGCACGCGCAGTTCGATCTGGCTGTAGTCGGCGGAGATCAGCTTGTGGCCAGGCGTCGAGATGAAGGCGGTGCGGATCTTGCGGCCTTCTGCGGTGCGCACCGGAATGTTCTGCAGGTTCGGCTCGGACGAGGACAGGCGCCCCGTGGTCGTCGAAGCCAGCGAGTAGGAGGTGTGGACCCGCTTTGTCTCGGGGTGAACGTAACCTGGAAGCGCGTCGGTATAGGTGGATTTCAGCTTGGTGACCTGGCGCCAGTCGACGATCTTGCGCGGCAATTCGAAACCGGCGGCGGCCAGATCCTCGAGCACCTGCGCGGAGGTGGACCATTGGCCTGTCTTTGTCTTGCTGCCGCCGGAAAGGCCCATCTTGCCGAACAGGATATCGCCCAGCTGCTTCGGCGAGCCGATGTTGAAACGTTCGCCGGCCAGCACGTAGATCTCGTCCTCCAGCCTTGCTGCACCCTGGGCCAGCTCGCCGGAGAGCCGCGACAGGATCTGCCGGTCGACGGTGATGCCGCGCGCTTCCATACGCGCAAGCACGGGCAATAGCGGCCGCTCCAGCCGTTCATAGACGCTGGTCAGCCCTGCTGCCGCCAGCCGGGGCTTCAGCACCAGCCAGAGGCGCAGCGTCACGTCGGCATCTTCGGCGGCATAGTGGGTGGCGCGGTCGATGTCGACCAGATCGAAGGTGACATTCGCCTTGCCGCTGCCCGCCACGTCCTTGTAGGGGATCGGGGTATGGCCGAGGAATTTTTCCGAGAGCGGATCCATGCCATGCGCGCCGGTGCCGGCGTCGAGCACGTAGGAGATCAGCATTGTGTCGTCGAAACTCCTGGTCTCGATGCCGTAGCGCTTCAACAGCAGGTAGTCGTATTTCAGGTTCTGGGCGACCTTGAGAACCGATTCGTCCTCCAGCAATGCCTTCAGCCGCGGCAGGGCATCGCGCATCGGGATCTGGTTGTCGGCAAGGCCGCCGCCGAGCAGATCGCCGACTCCGTTCTTATGGACAAGCGGCACATAGGCGGCGCGGATCTTCGTGCCGGTGGGATCGGCCGTATTGTCGGCGATCGCCAGCGAAAAGCCGACAAGTTCGGCCTGCATCGCATCCAGCGACGTGGTCTCGGTATCGAAAGCAACGAGGCCGGTAGCGCGCGCATCGGCAATCCATCGGTCGAGCGTCACCAGGTCGCGGATCGTGACATAGGCCGAATGATCGAAGGGCAGCGTTGCAAAGGCCTCGGCCCGCGCCTTGGCAAGATCGGCGGGCGAAAAGGCGCCTTCGACGGCGCTCTTCGCCTTCGCGCGCGGCGGCATCGGCACGGATTCGCCCGAGACTTCGGGGATGCCGCCGGCAACAGGCTCGGGCTCCGCGGCATCGAGATCCGGGCCGCGGGCCGTCTCACCCCATTCGATGCGGACGATCGCCGGTTCGATGGCGCTCGCATCGCAATCGCAGGCCTCGGCGACGCGGCGCGTCAGCGTGGTGAACTCCATCGTCTTCAGGAAGCCGATCAGCTTCGGGCCGTTCTGCGGTTCTAGCACCAGCGCGTCGAGATCGAGATCGAGCGGCACATCGGTGCGCAGCCGCACGAGGTCGCGCGAGAGCCTGGCCATGTCGATATTGGCGAGGATCGTCTCGCGGCGTTTGACCTGTTTGATCTCGGTGGCGCGTTCGAGCAGCGTGTCGAGATCGCCGTATTCTTCGAGCAACTGGGCGGCGGTTTTCGGGCCGATGCCCGGAATGCCGGGAACGTTGTCGACGGAATCACCGGTCATTGCCTGCAGGTCGATCATCTTTTCCGGCGGCACACCCCATTTCTCGATGACATCGGGAATGCCGATCTGCTTGTCCTTCATGCTGTCATACATATGGACATTGGGGCTGACGAGCTGCATCAGATCCTTGTCGGAGGAGACGATGGTGACATCGGCGCCGGTTGCCTCGGCCTGGCGGGCATAGGTGGCGATGATGTCGTCAGCCTCGAAGCCTTCAGTCTCGATGCAGGGCAGATTGAAGGCGCGGGTCGCCTCTCTTATAAGGCCGAATTGCGGGATGAGCTCTTCCGGCGGGGCGGAGCGGTTCGCCTTGTAGGCGTCGTAGAGATCCTTGCGAAACGTCTTGGCGGAATAATCGAAGATGACGGCAAGATGTGTCGGCGTCACACCGACATCGGTATTGCGCGCATCCCTCAGCAGCTTCCACAGCATGTTGCAGAAACCGGACACGGCGCCGATCGGCAGGCCGTCGGTCTTGCGGGTCAGCGGCGGCAATGCATGAAACGCCCGGAAAATGAATCCGGAACCGTCGACTAGGAAGAGGTGATCGCCTTTTTTCATGCGTGCATGGATAGCGCGGGCATCGGACGAGGTCCATATAGAGTTCGGCATAAAGTTCGGCGCGCGAAAAGGATTATGGCGTTCGGAGCGTCACACAGCGCCGCGCGTCTTTTCGGACGCGCAAAGGACGCTGAGCACTTGGCGTTGCTGCATAATTTTAATTCCGATCTCAGGAATTGTGCGGCAGCGATTCCAGCTCACCAAACTGTTACCGATTTGTAACGATCGCCCTCCCTTGAAAAACCACATTCTGAGCCACAAATCCATGTCACCGGCGCTTGATTGCGTCGCGGGTCTGATTACCGGCTTGTCCCCCGCCGCGTCAGGCTTGGACAAAGGCCTTATCCCCCTCTCCGGGCCTTTGTCCCCACTTTAAAGTCGCCATGGCCAACCTCCAGGCCATGGCGACTTTTGTTTTTTCCAGGCACTCGAAATTATCGTCACGGCTTGCATGTTAAGGAGCATCGTATGCGATTTGCTGCATTGTCTCCGGCATGGTTTTGAGCCTAACTTGCAATCATGGGATTTAACCGCATGGATTCGGGAGCCTACCTTGCCAGCCAGCTGGCGAAGGGTTTTGCCCGCTCGCTGCACCAGCGCGCGGTCGGGCTTGGTTTTTCTCCGGGCCAGTTCCCCATCCTGCTGGAACTCTGGGCCGAGGACGGGCTGACCCAGAAACAACTTCTCGAGCGGGTCGATATCGAGCAGGCGACCATGGCCAATACGCTTTCGCGCATGGTGCGCGACGGGCTGATCGAACGCCGGCCGCATCCGTCCGACAAGCGGGCGCAACTGCTCTTCCTGACGCCGAGGGCGCGCGCCATGGAGGCCGAGGCGATCGAGACCGCGCGGGAGGCCGACCTTGCGCTGTTCAAAGGTTTTCGGGTTTTCGAGCGCGAGCTGACGCTCGAATATATCCGCCGGCTTCTGGAAAACGCCAAGGCGCTCTGACCACTGCATAATTCCTTAAATCGTAATCGATTTAAGGATAAATTATGCAGCAACTCAAAGTGTTACAGCGTCCTTTGCGCGTCAGAAATGACGCGCGGCGCTGTAAGATCACTCGCCGGCACGCTGTGCGCATCGCAATGGGGCCCCGCCGGTTTCGATCTGCACACTCAGGACGTTTTCGTCGGCGGCAAGCTTGACGCTCGGCTCGATATCCGGCTTGCCGAGTAAAAGGCCCTGTACTTGCGCGCAGCCTTCCTCAACGACGATCCGGCGCTGCATCTCGGTTTCCACGCCCTCCGTCACGACAGGCATGCCGAGGCTATGACCAAGGCCGATGATGGCGCGCACGATCGAGCGTGCCGACGCATCATGTTCCAGCACGCCGGTGAAACTGCGGTCGACCTTGATCTTGTCGAAAGGGAATGAACGCAGGTTGGACAGCGAGGAAAAACCGGTGCCGAAATCATCCATGACGATGTGCACGCCGAGCTTGTGCAGCCGCAGCAGCGTCGTCATCACCCGGTCGCGATCGCGAATGAGGGCCGCCTCGGTGATCTCGAGCTCCAGCCGGCCGGGCGCAAGCCCGGTTTCGGCGAGGATCGACTCGATCCGCTCACAGAGGTTCGGCAGCATGAATTGCACCGGTGAGAGATTGACGGCGATCATCAGCGGCAGCGGCCAGCGCACGGCCTCCCTGCAGGCCTGCAGCAACACCCATTCGCCGAGTTGGACGATCGAGCCGCTTTCCTCGGCGATCGGGATGAAGATATCGGGCTCGGTCAGGCCGTAACCTGGCCGGTTCCAGCGCATCAGGGCCTCGTAGCCGCCGATCTCGCCGCTCAGCGCATCGAGGATCGGCTGATAGCTGACATGGATCTGGTTGCGGGAGATCGCATGGCGCAGTTCGCTTTCGATCTGGCGGCGGTTCCGTGCCGCCTTGTCCATTTCCGCGTCGAAGAAACAGACCTTGCCGCGACCGTCATGCTTGACGCGGTAGAGTGCGGTATCGGCATTGTTGCAGAGTTCTTCAGCGGCAGCGCCATCCGCGGGATAGAGTGCGATGCCGAGGCTGACGCCGACGGCTGTGGGGTCACGCGCCGTGTCCATTTCGGCGGCGAATTCGTCGAGGATATCAGCGGCAAGCTTTTGCGCCGCCGCCGGCTGTTGCCCGGCGGGCTGAATGATGGCGAATTCATCGCCGCCGAGGCGGGCGACCGTATCGCTCTCATCGGCCACGCGGCGCAGGATCGAGGCGACCTTGCGGAGAATGCGGTCGCCTTCGGCATGACCGAAGATGTCGTTGACGGCCTTGAAGCGATCGAGGTCGAGATAGAAGAGGGCAACCTCGCTGTTCTTTCGTTCAGCCATCTGCAGCGCCTGCCGGATGCGGGTGTCGAACAGCGACCTATTCGGCAGATCGGTGAGCACATCGTGGTGGGCGAGATGCTCGATCATCTCCTCGGCCTGCCTGCGCTCGGTGAGGTCACGCACAGCCAGCACCTCGCAATTGTGCCCGCGATAGACGATCCTGCTCGCGGTCACTTCGACGGCGATCTCCCTGCCGTTCCTGGTGTTGAGCAGCGTCTCGCTGGGTCTGTTCTGCCCAGTTCCCTGAATAGCGGACAAAACAGCCGAGGGCGCCTTGCCAGCAAGATCGGCAAGCTTCCAGCCGGAAAGCCCTTGGAAGCGTTCATTGGCATCGATGATCCGGCCTTCCCGCAGGATCAGCAGCCCTTCCTGCGAGGCATTCGCGAGCCCCCTCAGATCCGTCAGGTGGCTTTCGATAAAGACCACCGCGAGGGCAATCAGAATGAGCGTCGTCGCCGCCACCACGACGATCACAGCAAGCAGGCTGGCGTCGAGCACCGTTGCCGGAACTTGCTTGCCGGGATCCGGCACGAGTGTGATGCTAGCCATCGAGATGAAATGGAGAGCGCAGATCGCGAGGACGAAAGTGATTGACGAGGCGAGGAGCCGCCTCAGTCCCTTCAATTGGAAAAAGGCGTGGAAGGCGGCGCCCGACAACAGCGCTCCTGCGAGAACCGCACTCAGCGTCATCAAGGGATCATAAAGGATGACCGCCTGCGTTTCGATCGCCTGCATGCCGGTCAGGTGCATAGAGGCGATGCCGAGCGCCATCAGGACGCCGCCGCGGATGCGAGAAAATCTGCCGCGGCTTTCCGAAGCGACGAGGATCGCCGCCCACGAACCGACAACCGACAGGAGGAAAGAAAGCGTCGTCAGGCCCAGTTGGTAGCCGATCGGCATGCCGCCGTCATAGGCCAGCATCGCGATGAAGTGCGTTGCCCATACGCCGGTA
Organism: Rhizobium leguminosarum bv. viciae USDA 2370; assembly: GCF_002008365.1. Taxonomy (GTDB): domain Bacteria; phylum Pseudomonadota; class Alphaproteobacteria; order Rhizobiales; family Rhizobiaceae; genus Rhizobium; species Rhizobium leguminosarum. Next base: position 106,442 of record NZ_MRDL01000054.1, on the reverse strand, counting down.
CCGAAAGCGAAAGCCGAGGCGCCGATCCAGAGCTTGCGCCGCCCGGCATCGCATTCCTGGGCGCGGGAAAGCAGCAGCATAGCCGCCGTAGCGCCGACCAGGCAGACCGCGGCGGCCGCAAGCACCAGCCGCCAATCGTGGTTGTCCCGAATACATGTAATGACCGAAAACATCCGAACCTCGCACAGCTGAATTCGGTCAGGCTATTTAGGTTATGCTAAATAACGGTAAATTGAATTAGAATTCTCTTCTATATTAACCAGCAAATCTTCTTGATATTAGTCTATGCCCCGCCGGTCTTTCGCGCCGCCGATTTTTTGTTTTTCCGCCTCGCCTGCCTATCTGGTTTGGTCTATCGTCCGGCCGAATTTCAAAAAGGAGTCGAAAATGACCGATGTACGTCAAGTGCTTGCGCGCGCGGATCAGAATCTTCCATCGAGCCTCGACAAGCTGTTCGAGCTTCTGCGCATCCAGTCGATATCCACCGATCCCGCCTACAAAGCCGAATGCCGAAAGGCTGCGGAATGGCTCGTCGCTTATCTCGGGACGCTCGGTTTTACGGCCTCGGTGCGCGATACACCAGGCCATCCGATGGTCGTCGCCCATCATGCCGGCGCGTCCGCCGATGCGCCGCATGTTCTCTTCTACGGCCATTACGATGTTCAGCCGGTCGATCCGATCGAACTCTGGGAAAACGACCCGTTCGAGCCATCGATCAAGGATGTCGGCGAGGGCCGCAAGATCCTGACCGGCCGCGGCACCTCCGACGACAAGGGCCAGTTGATGACCTTCGTCGAGGCTTGCCGCGCCTATACGGAGATCAACGGCGCGCTTCCCTGCCGCATTACCATTCTCTTCGAGGGCGAGGAGGAATCCGGTTCGCCGTCCCTGAAGCCTTTTCTCGAAGCCAATGCCGCAGAGCTCAAGGCCGACTATGCGCTCGTCTGCGATACCGGCATGTGGGACCGCGACACGCCAGCGATCGCCGCAGCATTGCGCGGCCTCGTCGGCGAGGAAGTGATCGTGACGGCGGCGGACCGCGACCTGCATTCCGGTCTCTTCGGCGGCGCGGCGGCCAATCCGATCCATATTCTCGTCGAGGCTCTTGCCGGCCTGCATGACGAGACGGGCCGCATCACGCTTGACGGCTTCTATGAAGGCGTCGAGGAGACGCCTGACAACATCAAGGCGTCATGGGAGACGCTCGGCAAGACCGCAGAGAGCTTCCTCGGCGAAGTCGGCCTTTCCATTCCATCCGGCGAGAAGGGCCGTTCGGTGCTGGAACTCACCTGGGCCCGGCCAACCGCCGAAATCAACGGCATCTGGGGCGGGTATACCGGCGAAGGCTTCAAGACGGTGATCGCCGCCAAGGCTTCGGCCAAGGTTTCGTTCCGGCTTGTCGGCACGCAGGATCCGGCCGCCATCCGCGAGGCTTTCCGCAGCTATATCAGCTCGAAGATTCCCGCCGATTGCTCGGTGGAGTTCCATCCGCATGGCGGCTCGCCGGCAATTCATCTCTCCTACGATTCGCCGGTTCTGACAAAGGCGAAGAACGCGCTTTCCGACGAGTGGCCGAAACCCGCCATCGTCATCGGCATGGGCGGGTCGATCCCGATCGTCGGGGATTTCCAGAAGATGCTCGGCATGGAATCGCTGCTCGTCGGCTTCGGCCTCAGCGATGATCGCATCCACTCGCCGAACGAGAAATACGAGCTTATCTCCTACCACAAGGGCATCCGCTCCTGGGTGCGGATTCTTCAGTCGCTCGCTGCCTGATGGAAAAGGCGCACCTTCCATCAAGATGCGCCACGCAAAGTCGCGACAAACAAAAAGGCCGGTTCGACCCGGCCTTTCGTCATCCGCTCATCTCAGTGCCAGTTCATCCGTGGTCAAGGAGCAAGCGGGTATTGCAATGAGACTGCCGCCGAAAGGTTAACGGACCGTTAACAGTGCCCGCCCTTGCCGGAAGCACTACTCGCGGCTCAAGGGCGCTGACAGACATTTCGCCGTTCAAGCTACGTTCATCGCGAGCGACGCATAAGCCATTGAAAGATAAGACGAATGATAACGCCCTAAACACCTGCGGGCGATCCGTCTATCTTTTGTTTCAGTGGCATATGCCAAGGAAACGCGGCCCAGCGCTGCCTGAAAAACGTGCCAACAAGGACTGAGAAGCGTGAAAAATCTCTTTGTTAAAATCGCAGCGGTCGGCCTGCTTATGCTGGCGCCTGCCGTAGCGCAGGCTGCCGAGGGCTACTCGACGGCGAACGTCAACATGCGTGCGGGTCCGAGCACCCGTTATCCTGCCGTCGCGGTCATCCCGGCTGGTTCTTCCGTCGAAATCCGCGGATGCCTTTCCGACGTCAACTGGTGCGACGTGGAATTCTACGGCGGCCGCGGCTGGGTTTCCGGCCAGTACGTGCAGGCCTCCTACCAGCAGCGCCGCGTCTATGTCGGCCCGCAATATTACCGTCCGCTCGGCATTCCGATGATTCGCTTCAGCGTCGACAATTATTGGGACCGCTACTACCGCAACCGCGATTTCTATCGCGACCGTGACCGCTGGAGCCGCGGCCCGGACTATTACTATCGCGACCGCGACAATCGGGATCGCGATCGCGATCGGGATAACCGGGATCGCGACCGTAACTGGCGCGAGCGGGATGGCGACCGAGATGGGCGCGACCGCAATCGTGACTGGCGCGACGACAATCAAAGGGACGATCGGCAGAGGGGCGATCGGCAAAGAGGTGAACGGCAGAGGGACGACCGGAGAGGCGATGATCGCAGGCCCGACCGCAGGGACTTTGATTGCCGCCCCGGCGATCCCTCCTGCGACGAATGAAACAGAAAGGGGACGGCAGCGCCGTCCTCTTCCGAGGCTTGAAGCCAAGGGAAAACACCCAAGAAAAAGCCCGGCGCTCCCATGAGGGATGCACCGGGCCTGATGTCGATCGGCGCGTGTTGAGGGGAGACGGCCGATCATGCGCGGGACGTGAGGGGTTGTCCCGCTTGTACTTAAACAATCGCGGAGCCTATTGGTTCCGCCTCCTGCATAATTCCTTAAATCGGAATCGAATTTAAGGACGAAATTATGCAGTAATTCAAAGTGTTACAGCGTCCTTTGCGCTTCTCGAAAAGACGCGCGGCGCGGTAATCCACGTCGTATCGCACGTAACTCACGCCACGCACTTCGGGGCCTTTGTTTTCACGACGCGCGCCGCTTCGCCGGCGAGCGCAAGACAGGAACCGCGGGGGAAGCATCGATCCTCGAATGCGGTCACCGACAATTTGATGTGAAGCCATCGCGAGGCTCTTGTTTTGCAGGATTCTTTATTGCAGTTTTGTGAAGTTGCGGATTGATTTTAATCCGTTCGAGGCTGGACCCTGATGACGCAAGACTACCTGGCTTTCTTCGGGCTTTTCGCCCCTCGGGCAGCCGCCACAGATGTTACCGTTTGGCATAAACACAACCCTATCCTGCCTGTGCGCCTCACCGATGGGGCGAGCCTTAACCCTTCCGGCCAGATCTGGCGCCGCTTTCATCTGGGCGAGTGGGAATATAAGCAGGACCCGGAAACGCTCGACGATTACGAGGCCCGGCAGTTCTGAAGGCCAATGCTGTCGCCCGGCGCGATTTGCTTTACTTTCCATTATTAACACCCCGTTAAATCGCCGCATTTACAGTTCAGTCGGATGATCACGGCGGCACTCAAAGTGCTCCAGCGTCCTTTGCGCGTCTGAAAAGACGCGCGGCGCTGGAGAAGAGCACCGTTATGCGAAGTTGGCTTCGCGATCGAACATGGGGTGTGACCGGTCCGCGATGGCAGGCAGAGGCAGATCAGGCGACAGAATAGAACCGTCCTTCAGCGGCCGCCCGGCGCGCGACGATGACGAATTCTCGCTCGATGCCGACGATCGCATAGCCGGAGGCCGATCCCAGCGCCGCGGCGGCTCGAAACCCCCACCGCAACGTGCAGCCCGCCGGCGGCGGCGCGAGCCGCGGGAGCGTGAAGGCGGCGGGTTTTTCGGATTCCTGCGCCGCGTCATCTACTGGTGCGTCGTGCTTTTCATCTGGGCGGGCATCGGCGTTGCCGGGCTTGTGGTCTATTATGGCTCGCGCATGCCGAGCGCCAGCACATGGGCGATCCCGGAACGGCCGCCGAATGTGAAGATTACTGCCGTCGACGGCAGCGTCATCGCCAATCGCGGCGCGACCGGCGGCGAGGCGCTGTCGCTCGAAAACATGTCGCCCTATATTCCGGAAGCCGTCATCGCCATCGAGGATCGGCGTTTCTATTCGCATTTCGGCGTCGATCCGCTCGGCCTCGGCCGGGCGATCGTGACCAACTTCACGGCCGGCCACATGGTGCAGGGTGGCTCGACGCTGACGCAGCAGCTTGCCAAGAACCTCTTCCTCTCCCCGGACAGGACGCTGGAACGTAAGGTGCAGGAGGTGCTGCTCGCGCTGTGGCTGGAGCAGAAATACACCAAGGACCAGATCCTTGCGATGTATCTCAACCGGGTGTTCTTCGGATCGAACGCCTATGGTGTCGAGGCGGCATCACGCCGCTACTTCAACAAATCGGCGCGTGACGTGAACCTCGGCGAGGCCGCGGTGCTGGCCGGCCTGCTCAAGGCGCCGTCGCGGCTTTCGCCGGCCCGCGATGCCGACGCGGCGAATGCCCGCGCCCAACTCGTGCTCGCAGCAATGCGCGAACAGGGTTTCATCACCGATTCCGAGGTCAAGACGGCGATGTCACAGACCCCGGCTTCGGCCAAGAGCTACTGGTCGGGCGCCGGGCACTATGTCGCCGACATGGTGATGGACGAGCTGCCGGGTCTGATCGGCGACGTCAAGGAAGACGTCATCGTCGATACGACGATCGACAAGTCGCTGGAAAAGAAGGCCGAGCAATCGCTGGTCGACGTGCTCGACAAGGAGGGCGGGAAGCTCGACGCCTCGCAGGCGGCCCTCGTCTCGATCGACGGCACCGGCGCGATCCGGGCGCTCGTCGGCGGCAGGGACTATGCGACGAGCCAGTTCAACCGCGCCGTCAAGGCCAAACGCCAGCCGGGTTCCTCGTTCAAGCCCTTCGTCTATGCCGCAGCACTCGAGAAGGGGCTGACGCCCTATTCGGTGTTCAACGACGCGCCGATCCGGATTGGTGACTGGACGCCCGAAAATTACGAGAAGAAATACAATGGCGAAGTGACGCTGGCGACCGCGCTGGCCAAGTCGCTGAACACGGTGGCCGCCCAGCTGGTGATGTATGACGGGCCGGATCAGGTGATCAAGCTTGCCCACCGGCTCGGCATCGAAAGCGAGCTGCAGCCGAACGCCTCGATCGCGCTCGGTACGTCCGAGGTGTCGCTGATGGAACTTACCGCCTCCTATGCCGCCTTCATGAACGGCGGCTACAAGGCGACGCCGCACGTCATCCGCCGGGTGACGACTGCCGAAGGGAAGGTTCTCTACGAAAATACCTATGACAGCCCGCCGCGCGTGCTCTCCGAGCAGATCGTCGCCGAGATGGATGCGATGATGATGGGCGTCATCGACAACGGCACCGGCAAGAGCGCTAAGATCCCAGGCTGGCAGGCGGCGGGAAAGACCGGCACAACGCAGAATTCGCGCGACGCGCTCTTCGTCGGCTTCACCAGCAACCTCACCACGGGGGTCTGGTTCGGCAATGACGACGGCAAGCCGATGAAGAAGGTGACAGGCGGCGGCTTGCCCGCCAAGGCCTGGAAGGAATTCATGATCGCCGCCCACAAGGGTCTTTCGCCGGCACCGCTCTTCGGCAACGGCCAGTTGATCGCCGATCCGAACAATGGTCAGCCGATGGCGCAGGCAGCCCCTGGTGATGGACAAGCGGGCGATGGGCAGTTGGGCAGCGGGCAACCGATGACGGCCGAGGCGCCGCCGTCGACGATCGGCGGTATCATTTCCGGCGTCTTCGGCGGCGACGACAATGCAAACCGCTATCCGCAAGCGCCTGTCCGGCAGCAGGCGGCAAGCTCCGGCAATGGCCCGGTTCCGCCCGCAGACATTGCCGAAGGCGGCGGCTCGAACTATGAGGGCGTGGTGCCACCCGGGGATGTCGGAGGCGCGCAGACAACCTCTTCTGTCCAGCCGCGGCGCACGACGCTGCTCGATCTGATCATGGGCCAGTGAGATCTTTGCTGCACGTCCAACACAAGCCCGATGCTCTAAAGCGCATCGCGATCTTTCAGAATCGCTCCTCGCGCTTTAGGTCTTCGTTTTACGCATGTCGTCGTCGCAAGACCGCTTCACAGTTTTGCGCGACATGCTCTAAAAATCGGCCGCTTTCCGGACATGGGGCGACCTCTTTCCCGGCTACTGTAAAAATTGAACGCAACACATTCGTTTTGCTGGATTCCGGGGCATTTCTCGCCTTGCAGTCCAGAAAACCGCTCCTTATATACGCCGCATCACCGCAATCACGATTGCGTAATCGCAAGTAGACCCATCCCGTAAGGGGCTGTCAGGGAAATGCCTTCTCGGGGTTCCGACAGCTTGCTTCAAGGAGAGAATGACATGGCAAAAGTAATTGGTATCGACCTTGGAACGACGAATTCCTGCGTCGCAGTCATGGACGGCAAGGACGCGAAGGTTATCGAGAATGCGGAAGGTGCACGCACGACCCCTTCCATGGTGGCATTTTCCGATGATGGCGAACGCCTCGTCGGCCAGCCGGCCAAGCGCCAGGCAGTCACCAACCCGACGAACACGCTCTTTGCGGTCAAGCGCCTGATCGGCCGCCGCTACGAAGATCCGACCGTCGAGAAGGACAAGCACCTCGTTCCCTTCACCATCGTCAAGGGCGACAATGGCGACGCCTGGGTCGAAGCCAATGGCAAGGGCTATTCGCCCGCACAGATTTCCGCGATGATCCTTCAGAAGATGAAGGAAACCGCCGAATCCTATCTCGGCGAAAAGGTCGAGAAGGCCGTTATCACCGTTCCCGCCTATTTCAACGACGCGCAGCGCCAGGCAACCAAGGATGCCGGCCGCATCGCTGGTCTTGAAGTTCTGCGCATCATCAACGAGCCGACCGCTGCAGCCCTCGCCTACGGCCTCGACAAGAAAGAAGGCAAGACAATTGCCGTCTACGACCTTGGCGGCGGCACCTTCGATATTTCGATCCTCGAGATCGGCGACGGCGTCTTCGAAGTGAAGTCCACCAACGGCGATACTTTCCTCGGCGGTGAAGACTTCGACATGCGTCTCGTCGAATATCTCGTTGCCGAGTTCAAGAGGGACAACGGCATCGACCTGAAGAACGACAAGCTTGCCCTGCAGCGCCTCAAGGAAGCTGCGGAAAAGGCAAAGATCGAGCTTTCGTCCTCGCAGCAGACCGAAATCAACCTGCCGTTCATCACGGCCGACGCCTCCGGCCCGAAGCATCTGACGCTGAAGCTGACCCGCGCCAAGCTCGAGAGCCTGGTCGACGATCTCGTCCAGCGCACGATCGCGCCGTGCAAGGCAGCGCTCAAGGATGCCGGTGTCACCGCTGCCGAAATCGACGAAGTGGTTCTCGTCGGTGGGATGAGCCGCATGCCGAAGGTACAGGAAGTCGTCAAGCAGCTGTTCGGCAAGGAGCCGCATAAGGGCGTCAACCCGGATGAAGTGGTGGCGCTTGGTGCTGCCATCCAGGCCGGCGTTCTGCAGGGCGACGTCAAGGATGTCCTGCTCCTCGACGTGACGCCGCTGTCGCTCGGCATCGAGACCCTAGGTGGTGTCTTCACCCGCCTGATCGAACGCAACACGACGATCCCGACGAAGAAGAGCCAGACCTTCTCGACCGCCGAAGACAACCAGCAGGCCGTGACCATCCGCGTTTCACAGGGCGAGCGTGAAATGGCTGCCGACAACAAGCTGCTCGGCCAGTTCGACCTCGTTGGTCTGCCACCGTCGCCGCGCGGCATGCCGCAGATCGAAGTCACCTTCGACATCGACGCCAACGGCATCGTGCAGGTTTCGGCCAAGGACAAGGGCACCGGCAAGGAACAGCAGATCCGCATCCAGGCTTCCGGCGGTCTTTCCGACGCCGACATCGAGAAGATGGTGAAGGATGCCGAAGCCCATGCCACCGAAGACAAGAAGCGCCGCGAGGCCGTCGAAGCCCGGAACCAGGCTGAAAGCCTGATCCATTCCTCGGAAAAGTCGCTGAAAGATTACGGTGACAAGGTTTCCGAGGCCGACCGCACCGCGATCTCGGATGCGATCGCCGCGCTGAAGACGGCGTCGGAAGCGTCGGAGCCCGATGCCGACGACATCAAGGCCAAGACCCAGACGCTGATGGAAGTGTCGATGAAGCTCGGCCAGGCGATCTATGAAGCACAGCAGGCCGAAAGCGGCGCTGCTGGCGATGCCTCCGCCGAAGGCGGCGACAATGTCGTCGATGCCGACTACGAGGAAATCAAGGACGACGACCGCAAGAAGTCCGCGTAATCCGCGACGGCGTGGTTATGCTTCAACACCTGATCCGGCTGCTCACCATGGCAGCCGGAAAATCCATTTCCGGGGTTTAATCCTTAATGGCAAAAGCGGACTTTTACGAAACTCTGGGTGTAGCCAAGTCGGCGGACGAGAAAGAGCTGAAAAGCGCCTTCCGCAAACTGGCGATGAAATTTCATCCGGACAAAAACCCGGATGACAAGGACGCCGAACGGAAGTTCAAGGAAATCAACGAAGCCTACGAGATGCTCAAGGACCCGCAGAAGCGGGCGGCCTATGATCGCTATGGCCATGCGGCTTTCGAGCATGGCGGCATGGGCGGCGGTGGCGGCGGATTTGCCGGCGGCGGTTTCTCCGACATCTTCGAGGATATCTTCGGCGAAATGATGGGTGGTGGGCGCGCTCGCCAGCGCTCGTCGGGCGGCCGCGAGCGTGGTGCCGATCTTCGCTACAACATGGAAATAACGCTGGAAGAATCTTTCTCCGGCAAGACGGCGCAGATCCGCGTTCCCACCTCGATCACCTGCGACGTCTGTACGGGTTCGGGCGCCAAGCCCGGCACGCAGCCAAAGAACTGCGGCACCTGCCAGGGAACGGGGCGCGTGCGCGCGGCACAGGGCTTCTTCTCGATCGAGCGGACCTGCCCGACCTGCCATGGCCGCGGCCAGATCATTCCCGATCCCTGCCCGAAGTGCCACGGCCAGGGCCGGGTGACGGAAGAGCGTTCGCTCTCGGTCAACATCCCTGCCGGCATCGAGGACGGCACGCGCATCCGGCTGCAGGGCGAAGGCGAAGCCGGCGCCCGCGGCGGACCAGCGGGCGATCTCTACATCTTCCTGTCGGTCAAACCGCATGAATTCTACCAGCGCGACGGAGCCGATCTCTATTGCGCGGTTCCGATCTCGATGACGACGGCCGCGCTCGGCGGAACCTTCGACGTAGCGACGCTTGACGGCACCAAGTCGCGCGTAACCGTGCCTGAGGGCACGCAGGTCGGCAAACAGTTCCGCCTCAAGGGCAAGGGAATGCCGGTGCTGCGTTCGGTGCAGACGGGCGACCTCTACATCCAGATCCAGATCGAGACGCCGCAAAAGCTCACCAAGCGGCAACGCGAACTGCTTCAGGAATTCGAGCAGCTTTCTTCCAAGGAGAACAATCCGGAATCGACGGGCTTCTTTGCCCGCATGAAGGAATTCTTCGAAGGCTGAGCCGCAATCGACACGCCTATTTCGAAAGCCGGGGACGGAAACGTCTCCGGTTTTTTTGTTCCAGGAATCCCGATTTGCGACATTCACCGCCCGCGCCGGCCAATCTGTCCCGGATCGATACGGCGGCGGACGGGAAGACGACTTGCGTTAACGCAGCCAGATGATGCCGCTTGCAAGTTTTCCAAATGAATTCAGTCTCTGCGGTCAGCGCATAACTCCGAAGATCGGAATCTCCTTTTGGGGTTATGCACCAAATCAAAGCGATAGAGCGTCCTTAGCACGGCGCTCTAGCGGGGGACAACCAAACCAAGGGTATCGACCATGGCGCCAGCCTTTTCCTCTCAGTCCGAAGACGTCGACGTTCTCGCCGGCGCCATCTACACCTGGTGCGCCGAGCGCAACATCAAGCTTCGCAGCCAGCAGGGCCTTTCAATCGCCAACATCGCGATCGACCTCTATCATGCCGGCCACCAGACGCAGGACGATCTGCTGATGGCGCTGCACGAATGCGAGATTCACTGAAGCGCGCGGCATCGAACCTGAACCGGGCGACCTGCTTCCCGGTCTTCGCCTTGAGGCACGCCGTCATTCCAAAACCGCTGTACACCCGCATCGGTCCGAGATCATCCAGACCTTGAACAGGTCGTGCTTTCGGTGGGAATCCATTGCCCGCTGCATAGCTTATCGGAACCGATGCAGGGATAAAATCATGCAGCAATTCAAAGTGCTAGAGCGTCCTTGCGGCTCTCGAAAAGATGCCCGGCGCTGTCGTGGAATCAAGCGGCGGTTTCGGCCACTTCGCCAGTCATGAGGGTGACGATGGTCTTGACCGCTTCCTTGCCTGCCGGTGAGTTCAGCTTGTCGTAGCTCAGCGCAAGCGCATAGGCGTCGGGGCTGAGTTCGACACGGCTGCCGAATGGTGACATGCCGGCGCCCTCGAAAAGAGCAGAGATCTCAACGTCGAGAAAAACCGCGATCTGATGCAGCTTGCTGGCGGAAACGCGGTTCGTTCCCTTTTCGTATTTCTGGATCTGCTGGAAAGTCAGTCCGAGTGCTTCGCCAAGCTCAAGTTGGGAAACACGGCGAAGGGCGCGAAACTGTCTGACGTTGCGACCGACGATAATATCAACCGGATCTGGCACTTCATCACTCTCTTATACATAAACGTTCCGTTTACCATATCGTCTGCACCAGATAACTCAACCCTGCAGTTGCAAAATTCAACCGACTTTTTTTGGGCTTTACGTTACGTCAATAGCCTTAAAGGATGGCAGCAAACCCTGAATATCCGGAGCTGGGAGGCATTGACAATAACTGTCGACAGTATCAGCTTGGCGATGTCAGACCATCTCCGGTGGTTGTATTTTTAGCAGAATTTCGAAAGTGTCATGGCTGCCGTTACACCGGGAAGATGTCGGACACCAGGACTTCGGTCACGGGATCTCTGGAATATATGTCCTGGGTGGCGCCAGCCGCCGCGTCCCTGACTTGCGGCAGCACCGACGGTACGATCCCACGGCCAAAAAGCTGCCAGCCTTGCCATCAGCGCCGCTTCGGCTTAGCTGTCACGCTTTACGATTCCGGACATTCGATGCCGCACAAGGTTTCTCTTTCCCGTCTGAAGCTGACAGACTTCCGCAACTATGCGGCGGCGGCCCTTACCCTTGACGGTCGGCATGCCGTACTGACGGGAGATAACGGCGCCGGCAAGACCAATCTCATGGAGGCCGTCTCCCTGCTTTCGCCTGGCCGCGGCCTGCGCCGCGCGGCTTATGGCGATATCACCCGCGTCGGCGCCGCCGGTGGCTTTTCGATCTTCGCCGCGCTCGACGGCATGGAGGGTGACGTCGAGATCGGCACCGGCATCGAAACGAGCGAGGAGACCATCGCCCGCAGGCTGCGCATCAATGGCACGACGGCAAAGACTGCGGACGAACTGACCGACCATCTGCGCCTTCTCTGGCTGACACCGGCGATGGACGGGCTCTTTACCGGCGCCTCTTCCGACCGACGCCGCTTTCTCGACCGGCTGGTGCTGTCACTCGATCCCGCTCATGGCCGCCGCGCCAGCGATTTCGAGCGCGCCATGCGCAGCCGCAACAAATTGCTGGACGAAGGCCGCTTCGATCCGTCCTGGCTTGCCGGCATCGAGGAGCAGATGGCAAGCCTCGGTATCGCCATGGCGCTCGCCCGGCAGGAGATGCTCGGCCTCCTGACCCGGCTGATCGAGGAAACACGGGAGAGCTCGCCCTTCCCTTCGGCATCGCTGCAGCTCTCGGGCTTCATGGACGGTCAGTTCTCGCGCCCCTCGGTCGACCTCGAAGATGACTACGCGGCGATGCTGGCAGAGAGCCGCTACCGCGATGCCGGCGCTGGACGCACGCTCGAGGGGCCGCACCGGGCCGACCTCATCGTGCATCACCGCGAAAAGGCGATGGAGGCGGAGCGTTGCTCCACCGGCGAGCAGAAAGCGCTGCTTGTCGGCCTGGTGCTTGCGCATGCGCGGCTCGTCGGGAATCTCACCGGCCATGCGCCGATCCTGCTGCTCGACGAGATCGCAGCGCATCTCGACGAGAACAGACGCGCCGCGCTGTTCGACCTTATCGACGGGCTCGGCGGCCAGGCCTTCATGACCGGAACAGATCGCGCGATGTTTTCGGCACTCGGCGACAGGGCGCAGTTTTTCACGGTTTCCGACGGAAGAGTGTTCGAATGACGGAGGCGGCTTTTCCCGGCGTCGGGCGTCATGATAACATCGGCGCCATGGAACCGCTCAGCCCGGAAGAAATAGCGCGGTATCACCGCCACATCCTGCTCCCCGAGATCGGCGGCGCCGGCCAGCAGAAACTGAAAGCCGCCCGCGTGCTGGTGATCGGCGCCGGCGGCCTCGGTGCACCGGTCCTGCAATATCTGGCCGCAGCCGGCGTCGGCACGCTCGGTATCGTCGACGACGACCGGGTGTCGCTGTCGAACCTGCAGCGCCAGGTGATCCATGATTCCGGCACGATCGGCGAGTTGAAGACGGAGAGTGCCGCCTTCGCCATCGCCAGGCTCAATCCGCATGTCCGACTGATCCGCTTCGAGGAACGCTTTTCCCCGGAGGCCGCCCGCCGTCAGCTCTCCGGTTTCGATCTACTGATCGACGGCTCCGACAATTTCGACACGCGTTATGCCGCCGCCGATGCGGCGGAAGAAGCGCGCATCCCGCTCGTCACCGGCGCCGTCGGGCGCTTCGACGGCTCGCTGACGGTTCTCAAGCCCTATGAGACGGCTGAGGACGGAACGTCCAACCCTAGATATCGCGACCTGTTTCCGGAAGCGCCGCCGGCGGGTCTGATTCCCGCCTGCGCCGAGGCCGGCATCATCGGCGCGCTCACAGGCGTCATCGGCACGATGATGGCGATGGAGGCGATCAAGCTCGTCACCGGCACCGGCGAACCGCTGGTCGGACGGTTGCTGCTCTACGACGCGCTCTCGGCCCGCTTCGACACGGTTCGCTACAAACGACGCCGTACAACACAAAGACCAGCCGGATGACGATTATTCGTCTTGATCATAGCTTCACGCGCTGGGACGAACTGCTGACGCTCGTCCTTTCCGCCTTCGCCTCGATGAACGGCAGGATCGACCCGCCATCTTCGGCGCTCAAGCTGACGACGGAGTCACTGGCCGAAAAGGCCAGGGCCGAGATCGGCCATGTCGCCATCGACGGCGAAAAGCTGATCGGCTGCCTCTTCCTGCGGCCGGAGGCCGATTGTCTCTATGTCGGCAAGCTCGCCGTCCTGCCTGAGATGCAGGGCAAGGGCCTCGGCAAGCGGCTGCTGGCGATTGCCGAGGAAACGGCTGCGGTGCTCGGTCTTCCCGCTTTGCGGCTGGAAACACGCATCGAACTCACCGACAATCACGCCGTCTTTGCCGCCTGTGGATTTTCCAGAACCGCCGAAAAGGCGCATCCCGGCTTTGCCAGGACGACATTCGTCGAGCTGCGCAAGGTCCTTGCGCCTCCAATCTGCGTCGCCTGATTTACAGCGTTCTTCAACGACCCGGCAGCACGCGGTTCGGCGGCCTGTGACCGTCGATGAAGGTGCGGATGTTGATGATGACCTTGTCGCCCATGTCGATGCGGCCTTCGATCGTCGCCGAGCTCATATGCGGCAGCAGCACGACCTTGCCCTCATTGGCGAGCTTGACCAGCTTCGGATTGACGGCAGGCTCGTTCTCGAAGACGTCGAGGCCGGCGCCGGCGATCCGGCCCTCCCTCAGGCATTTGATCAGCGCAGCTTCGTCGACCACGTCGCCGCGCGCGGTGTTGACGAGATAGGCCGTCGGCTGCAGCAGCGCCAGACGGCGGGCCGAGATCAGGTGGAAGGTCGCCGGCGTCGACGGACAATTGATCGAAACGATGTCGACACGGGCGAGCATCTGGTCGAGGCTTTCCCAATAGGTCGCCTCCAGTTCGTCCTCAACGGCCGGATTGACGCGCTTGCGGTTGTGATAGTGGATCGACAGGCCGAAAGCCTTGGCGCGGCGGGCCACCGCCGTGCCGATGCGGCCCATACCGACGATGCCGATTCGCTTGCCGTGAATGCGCCGACCGAGCATCCAGGTGGGAGACCAGCCTGCCCATTCACCCGGCTTGTCGGTCAGCACGCGCGCACCTTCGCCGAGCCTTCTCGGCACCGCGAGAATCAGCGCCATGGTCATATCGGCGGTGTCTTCGGTCAGGACGTTCGGCGTGTTGGTAACGGTGATGCCCTTGCGCGCCGCCGCCTCGACGTCGATGTGATCGGTGCCATTGGAGAAGCTTGCAATCAGCTTCATCTGCGGTCCCGCCTGCTCGATCAACGCCGCGTCGATGCGATCGGTGACGGTCGGCACCAGCACGTCGGCGGTCTTGACCGCGGCGATAAGCTCGGGAACGGAACGCGGCGCGTCGTCGATGTTCAGCTCGGCGTCGAAGAGCTCTCGCATGCGGGTTTCGACGGCATCCGGCAGCTTGCGGGTGATGTAGACCTTCGGTTTTTTCTTCGCTGTCATGGCTGCCTGTGGTGCCTTGTTCAGAGGTCTTTAACCAAGAGGGGTGATAATTTTCCCATTCCGGGCATTTTCTACCAGACCCGCACGCGAAGACAAACAAAACTCGCGGTGCAGCCGGGGAATGTCAAAGCCCGGACCGCGAGCAGGCCGGGCCTGCCCGCGAATTCGAGCAAACGGAAACTTCCATGAGCAGCAAAGTCCTGAAGTCCTGCCTCGCCCTTGCCATCGCACTGGCCGCATCCATGGGAAGTGTCGAATTCGCCCATGCGCAGGCGGCCAAGGGGCCAAGCGGACTGCCGTTGCCGCGCTTCGTCACGCTGAAATCCAAGCGCGTCAACCTGCGCATCGGTCCGGGAACGGATTACGCCGTTTCGTGGATGTACCTGAAATCCGGCCTGCCGGTGGAGATCATCCAGGAATACGACAACTGGCGCCGCATCCGTGATGCTGACGGCACCGAAGGCTGGGTCAACCAGTCACTGTTGTCCGGCCAGCGCGCGGCGATTGCCGCCCCGTGGATGAAGACCAAGGGCAAAGGCGTCTATGTCAATCTGCGCCGCGAGGCGCAGCCCTCTGCCTCGATCGTTGCCAAGCTAGAACCCGGCGTGATGATCACCATTGGCGAATGCAACGGCGACTGGTGCCGCGCCGAAACCGACGGCGCCTCGGGCTGGGTGGCGCAGTCGGAGATCTGGGGCGCCTATCCTGGTGAAGCCTTCAAATAAGCCCTGCCCGTTTGGCTGCCTCGGAAAGCGAGGTCATCGGGCGCGGGCCGATCTGCTGGATGACGATGCCGGCAGCCAGGCAACCGAGCTTGCCGCAATCTTCCAAAGAACGTCCCTGGGTGTAGCCATAGAGGAAGCCAGAGGCGAACAAATCGCCGGCACCCGTCGTATCCACAACTTCCTTGATCCGGATCGCATCGACGTAAAAACGCTCACGGCCCTTCAGGATGACGGCACCATTCTCGCTCATCGTCACAGCGGCGATTTTGCAATCGGCGGCGATCCTGTTCAGCGCCTCCTCGAAATCGTCGGTCTCGTAGAGCGACAGCGCTTCCTGGCGATTGGCGAAGACGATATCGACCTTGCCGGAGCGCATCAGATCGAGGAATTCGCCGCGATAGCGGTCGACGCAGAAACTGTCGGACAGCGTCATCGACACTTCGCGGCCGTTTTCATGGGCGATGCGGGCACAATCGAGGATCGCTTCCTTGGCGCGCGGCGGATCCCAGAGATAACCTTCGAAATAGGTGACCTTGGCGTTGGCCACGACGTCGGTCTCGACGTCTTCCGGGCCGAGCTCGACGCAAGCGCCCAGATAGGTGTTCATCGAGCGCTCGCCATCCTCGGTGACGAAGATCATCGAACGTGCCGTCGGCGGGAAGGTGCCCTTGGGCCGGGTCTGGTAGTGGACGCCCTGGGCGCGGATGTCGTGCGCGAAGATATCACCGAGCTGATCTTCGGCGACATTGCCGAAATAGGCAGCTTTGCCGCCGAGGTTAGCCACGCCCGCCGCCGTGTTGCCGGCGCTGCCGCCGGAGGCTTCGAGCGCCGGTCCCATGCGCGAGTACAAGAGTTCAGCGCGTTCGGCATCGATGAGGTTCATCGCCGCCTTGGTGATCTGGTTGTCAATGAGGAACTGGTCGTCGCAACGGGCAATGATATCCACGATTGCGTTGCCGACTGTCAGAACATCGAATCTTGTCATGAAATGGGGGGTCCCGGATTTTGTGATAGCCGGGGTTTGGTCTTAGCGAAATTTCCGCGGTTTGGAAGGATAAATGGTGGATGGCGCATCTATTTCTTCGCAAAAGTGCCGCCTATTCGTCATGTCCCTGTCATCTTCCAAATCTAGAAATACTCGCAAGAAGACCGGCATGAGCAGCTTTCAGTTGCAGCCGGGCGCACGAGGGATGATCCCTTCGATCTTACCGGCGCGACGCTGACCACGGATGAACTGGCAGCTTCGTGATCCGGGTTTCCGGCAAGACCGGAGCGGAAAAGCGGGCTATGCCCGCTTTTTTTGTTTTGCCGATGCGCCTGATTGGACGGCGATTGCCTTTTCAATCCAAGCGGTTTGCTGCTACTGCATAATTCCTTAAATCGGAATCGATTTAAGGAAAAAATTATGCAGCAATTCAAAGTGCTACAGCGTCCTTTGCGCGGCTCGAAAAGACGCGCGGCGCTGTAGACGTCGAATACTCCCCCGCGCAGAGCAGCCTCCCCCATGTCAGCCATCATTCTCGACGTCCTTCCCATCTTCATCCTGATTCTCATCGGCTGGGTGATCGTCCGCAGCGGATTGATGGCGTCGAATGTCGGCGAAGCGCTCAGCGAATTCGTCTTTAAGATCGCCGTGCCGCTTCTGCTCTTCCGCACCATCGCCGAGGCGGATTTTCATGGCGCCTCGCCCTTCCGACTCTGGATCGTCTATTTTTCCGGCGTTGCCATCACCTGGACGGCCGGCCATATCGCGGCCACACGCCTCTTCGGCCGCGACGAACGGATCGGCGTGCTGGCCGGCGTTTCCTCGGCCTTCGCCAACAATATTTTCATCGGCCTGCCGCTGGTCGAGCGAACCGTCGGCGACGAAGGGCTGGTGGCGCTGTCGATCCTGCTTGCCGTGCATCTGCCGGTGATGATGGTCGCCGGCACGGTCCTGATGGAGCATGCCGAGCGCAAGATCGCCGGCAAAAGCGATCGCAGCATGGTGCTCGTGCTTCGCCAGATCGCGGTCAATCTCGTGCGCAACCCGCTGGTGATCGGGCTTGCGGCCGGCATGGCAATGCACCTTTCCGGTCTCACCATGCCGACGACGGTGGCAACGGTCGTCGGGCAGATCGCCGGCATTGCCGGTCCGGCGGCGCTGATATCGCTTGGCATGGCGCTGGAGAGATACGGCGTCTCCGGCAATCTCGGCATCGCCAGCGTCACCTCGACCTTGAAGCTGCTGTTGCTGCCCGGCTGCGTGTGGGCGGCGAGCCATCTCCTCGGTCTCAGTCCCGAATGGACGGCAGCGATCGTGCTGACTTCCTCCGTCCCGACAGGCGTCAACGCCTGGCTGATTGCCAATCGCTTCGGCGTCGGTCACAGCCTCGCCGCCTCGACGATCACGGTGACGACGGCGCTCGGCGCCATCACGGTCTCGCTCTGGGCCTATTTCCTCGGCGCCTAAAGCGCGTCGTAATGTCGTTAGCGCAAAACCGCTGCGCAGTTTTGCGCGACATGCTTTAAGCGGCTCTCTGCACAACGAAAAGCCCGGCTTGCGGGCCGGGCTTCGATGTCATGCGATTGTCTTCCGCGTCACTGCGTCGCGGCGTTCGGATCCGGCAGCGGCACCGGCGAATCGGCGAGCGTGTGCAGGTAAAGAATGACGTTGGCGCGGTCCTGATCCTTCGCCAGACCGGCGAAGCCCATGGCGGTGCCCGGAACGTCCTTTTTCGGCGCCAGCAGGAACTTGTTGAGAAATTCGAAAGTCCACTTCTCGCTGCTGCCCTTGGAGAAATCCTTCATGGCAGCGGAATAGGCGAAGCCTTCATGCGAGGCGATCGGGCGATCTACGACACCAAAGAGGTTGGGACCGACCTTGTTCGGTCCCCCTTTGGTGCCGTCATGACAGGCCTGACACTTCTTGAAGACCGTTTCACCGGCCTTGGCATCTGCAGAAGCGAGCAATTGCGCGATCGGAACAGCAACGGCAGGCGCAGCCTCACCACCAGCGGCGGGCGCCTCTTCGGCAACGATCGCGAAACCTTCCTTTTCCGGTGCTTCGGAATGGAAGATCCCTTCGGACGCGATGGAGACCGACATCAGAACGAAAATCGTTCCGAGCAGCGCCCCCACGGCCGTATTGACGTATGAATTCATCTGCAATGCTCCCCTTGCAGCCGGCAGACCATAAACCGGACCATCTTGAAATCGCGCGGAACCTATGTCTTTTGGTTGATCGTTGCAACTGTCTAAATGGTCTTGTGCGTGAGACTTTTTGACACTTTTCAGCCCGGAATAGAAGGCCCGAACAATGAGTGATTCAAATTTAGACGGCGTGCTCGTATTGATCCCGGCGCGCATGGCCTCCACCCGGCTTCCGGGCAAGCCGCTCGCCGATATTTGCGGCCTGCCGATGATCGTCCAGGTGGCGCTACGCGCCAGGGAGGCAGCCATCGGCCGCGTTGTCGTCGCCGTCGACGATGATCGAGTGTTCGATGCCGTCGCCGCCGCCGGCTTCGAAGTCGTCATGACCCGCGTAGACCACCAATCGGGTTCTGATCGAATCTTTGAGGCGCTGAAGAAAGTCGATCCGGACGGAAAGGCGAAAATCATCGTCAACGTCCAGGGCGATCTGCCGACGATCGATCCCGAAACGGTGCGCGCGGCTTTGCGCCCTCTCGAGAACGAGGCGGTCGATATCGGAACGCTGACAACCGAAATCGACAATGAGGAGGACAAGTCCGCGCCGCACATCGTCAAGATCGTCGGCTCGCCGATTTCCGACGCCCGGCTGCACGCGCTCTACTTCACGCGGGCAACGGCCCCTTACGGCCAAGGGCCGCTCTACCACCATATCGGCCTCTATGCTTATCGGCGGGCGGCGCTCGAACGGTTCGTCTCGCTCGGTCCTTCGACGCTCGAAAAGCGCGAATCGCTGGAGCAGCTACGGGCGCTGGAAGCCGGCATGCGCATCGACGCCGAGATCGTTGACACGGTTCCGCTCGGTGTCGATACTCCGGCCGACCTCGAAAAAGCGCGGCGCATCCTCTCCGCAAAGTCGAACTGACGGAACCATCATGAACATCAAGACCAACAGGATCGCCTTCCAGGGCGAATTCGGCGCCAATTCCGATATGGCCAGCCGCGACATGTTTCCGACCATGGAGCCCCTGCCCTGTCAGACCTTCGAGGATGCGTTCACGGCGGTCGATAACGGCGACGCCGATATCGCGATGATCCCGATCGAGAACACGATTGCCGGGCGCGTCGCCGATATCCACCATCTGCTGCCGGAGTCGCGGCTGCACATTATCGGCGAATATTTCATGCCGATCCGCTTCCAGCTGATGGTGCTGCCCGGTGTCACCAAGGACGAGATCCGCACGGTGCACAGCCATATCCACGCGCTCGGCCAGTGCCGGAAGATCGTTCGCGCCAACGGCTGGAAACCGGTGATCGCCGGCGATACGGCAGGGGCGGCAAAACTCGTCAAGGAAACCGGCGACCGCTCGATGGCCGCCTTGGCACCACGCCTTGCCGCCGATCTCTACGGGCTCGAGATCATTGCCGAAAATGTCGAGGATACCGAAAACAATGTCACCCGTTTCGTCGTCCTGTCCCGCGACGAGGAATGGGCGCAGCGGAATTCGGCGGAAGAAAAGGTCGTCACCACCTTCGTCTTCAACGTCCGCAACATTCCGGCCGCGCTCTACAAGGCGCTCGGCGGTTTTGCCACCAACAACATCAACATGACGAAGCTGGAAAGCTACCAGCTCGGCGGAAAATTCGTGGCGACGCAGTTTTACGCCGATATCGAAGGCCATCCGAACGATCCGAACGTGCGCCGGGCATTGGAGGAATTGCGTTTCTTTTCCGAGAAAGTCCGCATCCTCGGCGTCTACAAGGGGCATGCGATGCGAGGCCAGCTGTAAGGCAAGCCCCGCAAGTCGCCTTAATTATTTATCCGGCTCACAGACACGCAGCCGATGCCCATCCGGATCGAGCACGACGAAGGTCGGACCAAAATCCAGTTCGGTCAGTTCCTGGGCGATCGGCAGGCCGCGCTGGCGCCAGTCCTCATAATGTCTGGCGACAGCATTTTCTCCCTCGACCATGAAGGCCACTTCGCCTCGATTGCCGATGGCGGAGGGCTGCGGTTCGACCTTGCTGCGCCGCCAGAGACCGAGCGTGAAGCCACCCTCGAGCGGAAAAGCGACGAAATTCGGCGCCTCCACGGCCGGTTCGCGATTGAGCAGGTTCCGGTAGAAACTGGCGCTTTCACCGGGGTCCTTGACGTAAAGAATGATGAGATTGGGGCTGGTCATTTCGGTTCTCCCGTTATTTAAGAATGGCGCCGCGAGAGACCTCGTCTGCTGACAGATTATGGCAGCAGATTACCGAGGGCGTTGCGATCGCAACGCCCCGTTCTCGTCGGGCAGAGTGTTGATAAGGATGGGCGGCCTAAAGCGGTCGCGCATGTCGTTGTCGCAAAACCGCTGCACACTTTTGCGCGATATGCTTTAGAGCGGAAAACGGTCCTCGCAGCGCGGGTCGCGTCCGTCGATGAAGCCGAGGTCGCGCTTCAAGTAATCCGGTGTCGCTTCAAGGTCGAGGCCGGTGCGGTCTCCTCTGCGAAATCGGAAAATGTTCATGACCAGGTCCAGCAGGCCGGACGGCGCTGACTGGCGAACATCGGCAAAAGTCTCGGCCGAAATGACATCGGCAAAGGCCTCGGCCGCAAAACGGTCGTTGGTGAAATGAATGGCTGGAGGCGTTACCATGATCAGTACTCCTTCCTGGTGGATTGGCACTGATAATAACTCCATCTGCTGACAGTTTATGGCAGCAGCGTTCAGTTCTCCATCGGCACGTCCTGCGTCTCGCGCCATTCCTTGAGGAGCACCGTGCGGCGGCGCGGATAACGCCCCTCATGCAACGCCATATCGATGATGCGATCGGTGCGGAAATGGCGAAAATCCTGGCGCAGTTCGCACCAGGCCATGAGGACGCGCACATGCTCGAAATAGCCGAGCGCGAAGGGCCAGACGCGGCGGCGCGAAATACGGCCCTGCTCGTCGCCATAATGCAGTTCGAGGATACGCTCCAGGCGGATCGCCCTACGGATGGCCGAGACATCGGCCTTGTCCTCGTCCCTGCGTTTAGGGCCGACGAAAAGCGCTGCCGAATCGATCATCTCTCGCATATCGGCCGGCAGCACGGCGGCAATCTTGGCCAGCGCGTCGGCGCCAGCGCCGGCAAGGCGCGGCTCGGCGGCGCGGGCAACCCAGCGCGAGCCGAGCACCAATGCCTCCAGCTCTTCTTCGGAAAACATCATCGGCGGGAGCATGAAACCGGGCTTCAGCACATAACCGATGCCGGCTTCGCCTTCGATCATCGCACCCTGGGCCTGCAGGCTGGCAATATCGCGATAGAGCGTGCGCAGGCTGACACCGGTCTCCTCAGCGAGCACCGAGCCGGTCACCGGCCGCCGGTAACGCCGGAGCGTCTGGAGCAGCGTCAGCAGCCGTTCCGAGCGGGCGACCGCCATGGCGCTACCGCTTCCACTCCACCCAGTCACGCATCAGGCGGTGGGCGATCGCCCCTTTCGGCGGCGAGGCCTTGCCTGTCGCGCTCGGGCGTTCCAGCATCTCGATCGTTTCCTCGCGGGTAAACCAGCGACAATCCTCCAGTTCCGTCTCATCGCGGCTGATTTCGGTGGATTTCGCCTCGGCGTAACAACCGATCATCAGGGAATGCGGCATCGGCCAGGGCTGCGAGGCGTGGTAGCGGATGCGGCCGGTGCGGATGCCCGATTCCTCCAGCGTTTCGCGACGCACGGCGTTCTCGATGGTCTCGCCGGGTTCGAGGAAGCCGGCAAGACAAGAATACATGCCGGGCGCGAAATGCGGGCTGCGGCCGAGCAGGCAGAGGTCGCGCTGCTCATCGACCGTCAGCATGATGACCACGGGGTCGGTTCGGGGGAAGATCATGTGCTCGCAGGCGGCGCAGACGCGCTTGTAGCCGCCGATGTGGATCTCCATCGCCGAGCCGCAGCGGCCGCAGAAGCGATTGTCGCCGTTCCAGCGGATGAGGCTTGCGGCCTGGGCGAATTCACCGAGCAACACTTCGTCGATCAGCATTTCGCGAAACAGCGTGCGGCCGTCGGCAGGCTTGTACTGGCTGGTGAGGTCGTCGACATCGATGCCGACGGGAACGGCAAGGCGCGGCTCGCCGGTCTTGCGGTAGCCGAGAAGCACCGTTTCATCCCAATCCGGCTGCAATCCCTGCAGCTCATAGCGGGCAAAGAGCGGGTCGAGCACCTGGCCGTCATGCTTCAGCACCAGCTTATCCCCCGCGAAGGCGAAGATATGGGTGCCTTCCTTTGCCAGCGCCTTTTCGACGGATTGTTCATCGCGATGTTCGGAATCGCGATTGAGGTCGTTGGCGGCAAAGGCCGTGAGATTGCTGGGTTCCGGATGCGGCACATCCGAATCGAAAAGCGAATGACTCATGATGAAAGGGCTTCCCGCAGCTTCGCTATAAATTCGTCTCTCTTTCCGTCCTCGTAGGGCTCCGCGCGCCCGAAGCCCCAGACGGGACCCGGCCAGTTGGCATCGCCTTCGAAGCGGGCAATGATATGAACATGAAGCTGGCGGACGATATTGCCAAGAGCCCCGACATTGATTTTTGTCGCGCCGGTGATCTCCTTCAGCGCCTTGGCGACCAGCTCCGTCTCGAAGGCAAGCAGCACCTGGTCGAGCGGCGTCAGCTCGAAGATTTCCGTGATACCAGCCCGGCGCGGCACGAGAATGAGCCAGGGCCAGCGGGCATCCCTCGACAATCTCAGATCGCAGAGACCGGTGACCATGATGCTGACGCTGTCGTTTTCCAGCCGAGGGTCGAGCGCGAAACCTTTCAAAGGGCATTCTCCTCATGTTTTCCAACGACTAGCAGTTTTTTTGCATGTTGGCTTGCTTTTGATGACGATATTGCCGATATGTGCATCCGGGAGGTTGGTGGTGGACGAGCCACTCGCCAACCGGGTCAGGTCCGGAAGGAAGCAGCCCTAACGAGCCCGGCACGGGTCATCGTGCCAGCCTCCCACCTTCTCTCCACGAAGTGCCCGACGATCCGGGCGACAAGCAGGGCGATGAGCGACACCGAGCGACAATCAAAAGATGCCGCCTCGACGGGCACCGGATACCGGGTGCTGGCTCGCAAATACCGCCCCAAGGATTTCACGGACTTGATGGTCGGCCAGGAGCCGATGGTCCGTACCCTCACCAACGCCTTCGAAACCGGCCGCATCGCGCAAGCCTATATGCTGACGGGTGTGCGCGGTGTCGGCAAAACGACGACGGCGCGCATCCTGGCGCGGGCGCTGAACTACAAGACATCGGAAATCGACAAGCCGACGATCGACCTTCGCACGCCGGGCGAGCACTGCCAGGCGATCATGGAAGGCCGGCATGTCGACGTGATCGAGATGGATGCCGCCTCCCATACCGGTATCGACGATATCCGCGAGATCATCGAGCAGGTGCGGTACCGACCGGTTTCGGCGCGCTACAAGGTCTATATCATCGACGAAGTGCATATGCTGTCGACGCAGGCCTTTAACGGCCTGTTGAAGACGCTGGAAGAGCCGCCGGAGCATGTGAAATTCATCTTCGCCACTACCGAAATCCGCAAGGTTCCGATCACCGTGCTGTCGCGCTGCCAGCGCTTCGACCTGCGCCGTATCAGCGCCTCCGATCTCGTCGGGCTGTTCACGACGATCGCCGCCAAGGAAGGCATCGAGGCGGAAGCCGATGCGCTGGCGATGATCGCGCGTGCTGCCGAAGGTTCGGCGCGCGACGGCCTGTCGCTGCTCGACCAGGCAATCGCCCATGGCGCAGGCGTCGTGCAGGCGGAAGCCGTGCGCGGCATGCTCGGCCTTGCCGATCGCGCCCGGATCGTCGATCTCTTCCAGCATATCGTCAAAGGCGATGTGGCCGCCGCGCTCGGCGAGTTCCAGAACCAATACGAAGCCGGCGCCAATCCGGTGGTGGTGCTGACCGATCTTGCCGATTTCACCCATCTGGTGACGCGGCTGAAATATGTGCCGGATGCGGCAAACGATCCTTCGCTCAGCGAGGTCGAACGCACCAAGGCGGCGGAATTCGCCAAGGGCGTTGCGGTGACAACGCTGTCGCGCATCTGGCAGATGCTGCTGAAGGGCATTCCGGAAACGGAAGGCTCGTCGCGGACGGCAGGGGCAGCCGAGATGGTACTGATCCGGCTTGCACATGCCGCGCATCTGCCGGCGCCCGAAGATGCGGCGCGGCGGCTTGCTGAATTTTCCGGCGACAATTCCGGCCCGCGGCCTGCGGCTCCGCCGTCCGGCAATGGCGGCGGCAACGGGACACGGGTTTCCTATCAGAACAGTGTCGCGGCGCGTGCCGCGGAAGCCGCACCGAGCCCGCCACAGCCTTCGGCGCCGGTCGCGATGCTGCGTGCCGTGCCGAGCAGCCAGCCCGAGACCATGTCTGTCGGGCGGATCGAGCCAAAACCGGCGGAAGCCCTAAAGCCGCTCGTCCCGGTCAATTCGGTCAATGATATCGTCAACCTCGCCACCGAGAAACGCGATCCGAAGCTGAAGGCGATGGTGCGCACCTTCCTGCGCCCCGTGCGGATCGAAGCCGGCCGGCTCGACGTCAGCTTGGCTCCCGGTGCGCCGACGACGCTGCTCAACGAGCTTGCCGTCAAACTGAAGGAATGGACCGGCATCCATTGGATCGTCAGCCTCAGCCGCGACGAGGGCCAGCCGACGCTTGTCGAAGCGGAGGCCAGGACCAGGGAACAGCATGTGATCGACGCGCGCCAGGACCCTGACGTAGCGGCAATCCTTGCGCATTTCCCCGGTGCCAAGATCATCGACGTGCGCGTACGGGCGCCCGAACCGGAGGAGGAAGGCGAGGCGACGCCGCCGGCGGCCGCCGAATCCGAGGAAGGTGACATCCTGCCCGGCGACGACATAGAATTCTAAAGTTTCAACAAGGAGCGAGACGATGCGCGACATCATGGGCATGATGGGCAAAGTCAAGGAAATGCAGGCCAAGATGGAGCAGATGCAGGCGGAGATCGCCGAGCTCACGGCCGAAGGCAAGGCGGGGGGCGGGCTCGTCACCGTCATCATCACGGGCAAGGGCGAGCTGAAGAGCCTGAAGATCGACCCATCGCTGTTCAAGGAAGACGACGTCGAGATCCTCGAGGACCTGATCGTCGCCGCCCACAAGGACGCCAAGGACAAGGCCGAGGCGCTGGCCGCCGAAAAGACCAAGGCGCTGACGGCCGGCCTGCCGATCCCGCCCGGCTTCAAGCTGCCGTTTTGATCTATACGCCACGTATGCCCGGTGGTCAGCGCCCGGCTTCCAACAACGCTCTCAGTTTGTAGTGGAGCGGCGACGCGAGATATCGCGCCCGATCCGTCTCCGAAAGCCTCCGGCCGAAAGTTTGCATCAGCTCCGGCATCGTCACCTTCTCTCCCGTAAAAAGCCGATGGTCGACCGGCATTCCGGCCTCGACCACACCGCCTTTGATGACGCGGCAATAGATGCCGGGACGGGCGGCGTCCGTATAGCGCTTGACGAATGTCGGATCGGCCATCCTGGCGGCGAAGGTGGCGCAGGGAATGCGGCATGACGTGACTTCGAGGACGAAATCGCCGGCGACGAATCGGTCGCCGACTGCGACGTCGCGATTGTCGAGATCCGATATCACCATGTTCTCGCCGAATGTGCCGGGTTCATATGGCCTGCCGAGCTCCCTGCTCCACCAATCGAGTGTCAGCGATCCCTCGACATACACAGCCTGGTCGACGCCGCCATGGTGTTTGCGGTTGCAGATCGCATCGCCGACAAGACCTTCATCATCGATCATCACCGCGCCATTGACGGCTTGTTTGAAGATGCCGGTCTTGTAGCTTTTGCCCGGCAGTCTTTCGGGATTGCCGGTGCACAAGGCCAGGATTTTCATGGGACGGGCAATCCTTCCGCGATTCCGTTTCCGTTCCATATCAGTTAAGAACGACGCATGGCAAAACGAGTCACCGGCCCCGAGATCGAAAAACTCATCCAGCTTCTGGCAAAGGTGCCGGGCCTCGGGCCGCGTTCGGCGCGCCGGGCGGCACTTCATCTGATCAAGAAGAAGGACCAGCTTCTCGGCCCGCTGTCGAATGCGATGGGCGAGGCCTATGACAAGGTGAAGATCTGCTCGCGCTGCGGCAATGTCGATACGGTCGATCCCTGCATTGTCTGCACCGACACGCAACGCGATCAATCCGTCATCATTGTCGTCGAGGACGTATCGGATCTCTGGGCGCTGGAGCGGGCAGGCGCGATGAACGCCGCCTATCATGTGCTCGGCGGCACGCTGTCACCGCTCGACGGGGTCGGTCCTGACGATCTTAACATTCGCGGCCTGATCGACCGGGTCGGCGAAGGCGGCATCCGGGAACTGATCATCGCGGTCAACGCCACAGTCGAGGGACAGACGACGGCGCATTACATCACCGACCAGTTGCAGGGGCTCGACGTGAAGATCACACGCCTGGCGCATGGCGTGCCGGTCGGCGGCGAACTCGACTATCTCGACGAGGGCACGCTTGCGGCGGCACTTCGGGCGCGGACGGTGATATGAAAAACTTGTCTATGCTCAAGCGCACTCTCCCCTGCCTTATCGCCCAACGACTATTCGCCATTCTCATTGTCATCCCCACCCTCCTTCCCTTGCCTGCCCACGCCGCCTCCAAGGCCGATGTCGAGGCGCAGTTCGAGAAATGGGTGCAGAGCGACCTCTGGCCGGAGGCGAAGGCCAACGGCATTTCGGAGAAGGTCTTTCAAGCCGCTTTCTCCGGCATCACGCTGAACTGGAACTTGCCCGATCTCGCTCCGCCGGGCTTCCCGCCGCCGAAGGAACAGAAGCAGACACAGGCCGAATTTTCCTCGCCCGCTCCCTATTTCAACGAAGACCAACTGAAGAAGCTTGCCGCAACGGGACGCGGCTTTGCCGCCCAATATGGCTCGACGCTGAAGCGGATCGAAAAGACCTATGGCGTGCCGGGCTCGATCGTGCTGGCTATCTGGGGCCGGGAGACGGGCTTCGGTGCGGCGAAGATCCCGAATTCGGCGATCGAGGTGCTGGCGACCAAGGCCTTCATGTCGACGCGCAAGGAGATGTTCCGCACCGAGCTGGTGGCCGCACTCCATATTCTCGACGGCGGCGACGTGACACCTGCCAACTTCAAGGGGTCGTGGGCGGGCGCACTCGGCCAGCCGCAATTCATGCCGACGAGCTATCTGAAATATGCGGTGGATTTCGATGGTGACGGTCACCGCAATATCTGGACCTCGGTGCCCGATACACTCGCCTCGATCGCCAATTACCTGGTCAAAAAAGGCTGGCAGCGCGGCCGCGACTGGGGCTTCGAGGTGTCGATACCGGAGGCGGTCTCCTGCGCGCAGGAGGGACCCGATCTGGCAAAGCCGCTGTCGCACTGGGCCTCGCTCGGCATCGACCGCATCTCCGGCAAGGGCTTTCCCTCCGGCGAGATGAAGGCTGAGGGCATGATGCTGGTACCGGCCGGCCGCGACGGACCGGAATTCATCGTCACCCCGAATTTCTACATCATCAAGGAATATAATAATTCCGATCTCTACGCGCTCTATGTCGGCAATCTGGCCGACCGCATCGCCTATAATGGCGGCGCCTTCCAGGGCAGATGGGGCGACGTCGGCAAGATGCTGCGCTCGGACGTCGCCGCCATGCAGAAGGCGCTGGAACGGCAGGGCTATGATGTCGGCGGTTCCGACGGCCTGCCGGGCTACAAGACGCGGCGCTCGATCGGCCAGTGGCAGGCAAAGAACGGCATGAAGCCGACATGTTTTCCGGAGGCCACGATGAAGGGCAAGCTGAAGTAACCGGCTTTAGATATTGCGTTTCAAACCTTCATGGCTGGTGACGAAACCGAGCTTCTCGTAGAAGCGGATCGCATCCCCCCGCGTCTTGTCCGATGTTAGCTGCACGAGGCCACAGCCACGCTCTGCGCATTGGGCGATCGCCCATTCGATGAAGTGCGAGCCGAGGCCTGAACCGCGAAGATCGCTTGCGACACGCACGCTTTCGATCTGGCCGCGCCACATGCCCGTCCTCGAAAGGCCTGGAACAAAACTCAGTTGCAGGCAGCCGACGACCCGATCGGCCGCATCGGTTGCGACGGCCAGAAGCTGATTGGCGTCCGCCTCGATCGCCGCGAAGGCCGAGAGATAACGCGCGTCGACGGGGTCCGAAACGATCTCCCTGGTGCCGCCGAGATCGTCATCGGCCAGAAGCCGGACGATGGCAGCAAGATCGGACGGGCGGGCGAGCCTGAATTTGTACATGCTTGATCTATGCATAGCTGGTCTCAATGATGCAGATCGATCGGCGCCTTGTGGAAGACGTCGTCACCCGGTGGAATGGCCTGGCGTTCGATCATCCGGTGGACATGCAGCGGACCTTCGCCGCGGTGAAGTGCACGAAGCCTGTCGGTGTTTTCGGCATCGGCCTGCGTGCGCCGCTGGTTGTGTCTTATATATTCGACCCAGGTTGGCGTGTGGTAGGTTTCCGTCCAAAGGCTGGGGTTTTCGAGATCACGCATCAGCGCCCAGTTGCGGGCGCCGTCGCGGATGCGGATACGGCGGCGTTCGCCCATCAATTCCATGAACTCGGCAAGGTCCTCATCGGCAATCTCGTAATCGACCTGGATGACGATCGGCCCGCTGCGTGGCGTGATATCGAGACTGAGAGCCGGCTCGGTGAAGCGGTTCAGCGGGTCGAGATTGAGCGAGGCGAAGGCCGGCATCGAAAAACGCAGGCCGATGGCGATGCCGAGCAGCATGACGACGGATGACATCAGCAGCGCATCGGCAACGCCATAGCGATCGGCGGCAATGCCCCACAGCCAGCTGCCGCCGGCAATGCCACCGAAGGTGACGGTCTGATAAAGCGACAGCGCCCGGCCGACCACCCAGCGCGGCGTCGAAAGCTGAACGATGGTATTGAAGAGCGAAAGTGCGGAGACCCAGCAGGCGCCGGAGACGAGCAGCCCGGCAGAGGTGAGGACGGCACTCGGGCTGAAGGCTGCGATGACAGCACTCAGTGCAAAGCCGGCAAAGGAGAGGCGGATGATCATCTCGCTGGAAAGCACCTCGCGAAGCCTGGCATTCAGCACGGCGCCGCCGATCGCGCCGATGCCGAAGGCGCCGAGCATGAAACCATAGGTCAGCGGCCCGCCGGCAACGAGATCGAGGGCGACGACCGGCAGCAGCGCCAGGATCGAGCTGGCGCCGATGCCGAAGAGCAGCCCTCTGACGAGAACCTTTTCGAGATTGGGCGACATCGAGACGTAACGCAGGCCGGCGAAGATGGCGCTGCCGAGCGCCTCGCGCGGCAGGGTCGAGACGGGCGCGGCTGGCCGCCAGCGCAGCAGGGCATAGATCAAGGCGAGGTAACTCAGCGTGTTCACCGCGAAGGCCGCGGCCGCGCCGGCAGCCGCCACGATGACGCCGCCGATTGCCGGGCCGACGCTGCGGGTGATGTTGAAACCCATGCTGTTCAGCGTGACCGCGGCCGGCAGATCGGCGCGCGGCACCATGTCGCCGACCGAGGCCTGCCAGGAGGGATTGTTGAGCGCGGTGCCGCAACCGATCAGGAAGGTGAAGAAGAGCAGCAGCCAGGGCGTGATCCAGCCGAGAAGGGCTGAGGCCGTCAGCAGCGCCGAGACGGTGAGCATCATGCACTGCGCCGTCAGCATGACCCGGCGGCGGTCATAATTGTCGGCCAGCGCGCCCGATATCAGCGAAAACAGCATGATCGGCAGCGCCGTCGAGGTCTGCACCAGTGCGACCATGTCCTCCGAGGCGGTGATCGTCGTCATCATCCAGGCGGCGCCGACCGCCTGGATCAGGCCGCCGAAATTCGAGGAAAGGCTCGCGAACCAGATGGTGCGGTAGGTATCGTGCCGCAAAGGCGCCAATGTCGACGAAGTGTAGGCCACGACTTCTCCCGCTTTTGTTATTGCGCGCCAACGGCAATATATGCGCAAGACCGGCGCTGGCCATAGGCCTGTTCACGTCGCCGGAAGCGAATTGGCCGAATCGGTCGCAGACCTTGCAATTTCGGAAAAACCCGACTATATGCCTCTCAAATTCTTGATCGCTTGATGAAGAGTGGGCCGCAAGGACCCGCTCTTTTTTATTACCGCGATCGCTTAAACAGCATGAAATTGCGAGGAGCGCACCGCTTGTCGGACATGACAAACGCAGACAACGAACTTGAGCCGCGGCTGATTACCGAAACAGGGCTCGACCAGCGTCTTGCCGATATCATCGAACCCGTTCTCGTCGGCATCGGCTTTCGGCTTATCCGCGTCCGTATGCTGAACCAGAACGGCGCGACGATGCAGGTTATGGCCGAACGCAACGACGGCACGATGTCGGTTCAGGATTGCGAAGAAGTCTCGATGGCGATTTCTCCCGTCCTCGATGTGGAAGATCCGATCGATAAAGAGTATCATCTGGAAGTGTCTTCGCCCGGCATCGACCGTCCGATGGTGCGGAAATCCGATTTCGTCCGCTGGCAGGGCCACCTTGTGAAATGCGAGACGTCGATCTTGATCGACAATCGCAAGCGCTTCCGCGGCAAGATCGTCGAAGCAGGCGCAGATGGTTTCACGCTCGAGCGTGACCAGGTTGCCTATGGGGAAGAGCAGAAGGTCACCATTCCCTTCACGGCGCTTAGCGATGCGAAGCTCATTCTGACCGACGACCTGATCCGCGATGCGTTGCGCGCCGACAAGCTGGCGAAAGCCCAGGCTGCCAACCAGAACGAAGCAGAAGACGAAGAATAACCGATCAACAGACCGCTCTAGGGACGGGAACCCGGCGAGTAAAGACGGAGAAACAAGACAATGGCAGTCAGTGCGAACCGGCTCGAACTTCTGCAGATCGCAGATGCAGTGGCGCGCGAAAAAGTCATCGACCGCGAGATCGTGCTGGCCGCTATGGCCGATGCCATCCAGAAGGCGGCACGCTCCCGTTACGGCACCGAGTCCAACATCCGGGCCGACATCAATCCGAAGACCGGCGAAATCCGTCTGCAGCGCCTGCTTGAAGTCGTCGAGAAGGCCGAGGATTATTCGACGCAGATCCCGCTGGAGCTTGCTCGCGACCGCAACCCGGACGCCGCACTCGGCGACTTCATCGCCGATCCGCTGCCGCCGATGGATTTCGGCCGTATCGCCGCACAGTCCGCCAAGCAGGTGATCGTGCAGAAGGTGCGTGAAGCCGAGCGTGACCGCCAGTTCGACGAATTCAAGGATCGCGTCGGCGAAATCGTCAACGGTACCGTCAAGCGCGTTGAATACGGCAACGTCATCGTCGATCTCGGCCGTGGCGAAGGCATCATCCGCCGTGACGAAATGATCCCGCGCGAAAACGTCCGCTATGGCGACCGCGTCCGTGCCTACGTCTATGATGTCCGTCGCGAGCAGCGCGGTCCGCAGATCTTCCTGTCGCGCACGCATCCGCAGTTCATGGTGAAACTCTTCACCATGGAAGTGCCGGAGATTTACGACGGCATCATCCAGGTGAAGTCGGTCGCCCGCGATCCGGGTTCGCGCGCCAAGATTGCGGTGATCTCGAACGACAGCTCGATCGATCCGGTTGGCGCCTGCGTCGGTATGCGCGGCTCGCGCGTTCAGGCCGTCGTCGGCGAGCTCCAGGGCGAGAAGATCGACATCATTCCATGGTCGCAGGACCCGGCGACGTTCGTCGTCAACGCCCTGCAGCCGGCCGAAGTCGCCAAGGTCGTTCTCGATGAGGATGCAGAGCGTATCGAAGTCGTCGTTCCCGACGAGCAGCTGTCGCTTGCGATCGGCCGCCGCGGCCAGAACGTCCGCCTCGCCTCGCAGCTGACCGGCTGGGATATCGACATCATGACGGAGGCCGAGGAATCGGAACGCCGCCAGAAGGAATTCAACGAGCGCACCAACCTGTTCATGGATTCGCTCGATGTCGACGAGATGGTCGGCCAAGTTCTGGCTTCGGAAGGTTTTGCCGCGGTTGAAGAACTGGCTTATGTCGATCTCGACGAAATCTCTTCGATCGACGGTTTCGACGAGGAAACGGCGCAGGAAATCCAGCAGCGCGCCCGCGAATTCCTCGAGCGTCTCGAAGCCGAGATGGACGAGAAGCGCAAGGCGCTCGGTGTTCAGGACGAACTGCGTGAAATCAACGGCATGACCGCCCAGATGATGGTGGCGCTCGGCGAAGACGGCATCAAGACGATCGAGGACTTTGCCGGATGTGCTGCCGACGATCTCGTCGGCTGGACGGAGCGCAAGAACGGCGAAACGAAGAAGTTCGAGGGTCTGTTCTCGAAGTTCGACGTGTCGCGCGTCGAAGCAGAACAGATGATCGTCCAGGCCCGCCTTTCGGCCGGCTGGATCACGCAAGAGGACCTGGATAAGGGGACCGAAGAAGAGGTCACCGAAGCCGAACAAGAAGCATGATGACCGCGCATGAACCGGACGCTCCTCTCGAGGACGACGATCTTGCAGGTTATGACGTGAACGGACGCATGTGCATCGTGACGCGCGAAAGCGGATCGCCGGAAGAGCTGATCCGCTTCGTCGCCGCTCCCGATGGAACAGTTGTCGCCGACCTGAAGCGCGAGCTTCCGGGACGTGGATGCTGGGTGAAGATCGACCGGTCGCTGGTCGACAGGGCAGTGGCGAAGAAGCTCTTCGCCCGTGCACTGAAGACGGATGTAAAGGCGGCGGACGATCTCGGCGCGAGTGTCGATCGGCTGCTCGCGGCGCAACTGATGCAGATGATGAACATGGCTCGGAAAGCCGGCCAGTTCGTCAGTGGATCCTCGAAAGTGGATGCCGCGGTCAGAAGCGGAGCAGCCCTTGCGGTGTTCCACGCGACTGGGGCAGCGGACGACGGCGTCCGGAAAATCGACCAGGCCCGCAAGGCCTGGCACCTCGGAATGGAGACCGAGGAGGAGATACCTTCCTTCCGTCTCTTCTCGGAGAGCGAAATGGAAGGCCTGATGGGCCAGAATGCTTTTATCCATGCCGCAGTGCTTGCAGGGCAGGCGGGTGAAGGTGTAGTGAAGCGCGCAAAGATGCTCGAACAGTACCGTATTGGCGGTCAGTCCCGGGCAGCGGGCGGCGCTGGCCGGCAAAAACAATGAGGCGGTCACCGGCATCGGCCGGTCCCATACTCATTGATCGACAGTATTGAACGACAGGGTCTGATCTAGTCATCGCTCCCTGTCCGAAGGAACGGGAACGAATGACCGATAGTAACGACGACAAGACAATCAGCGTAGCGGGCAAAAAGACACTCACCCTGAAACCATCGGGGATGAGCCAGGGCACCGTTCGCCAGGATATGGGTCGAGGTCGCACCAAGGCGGTCGTCGTCGAGACCCGTAAGCGGCGCCCGATGCGCCCAGAAGATGAAAAGCCGATCACGCCCGTCGCTCCGGCGGCCCCCGTCCGCGCAGCCGAACCGGCGCCCGCACCCGTGCAGGCGCGTCCGCAGCAGCCGACGCCGGCTCCGCGGGTTCAGCAGGGCAACAACAACCAGACGAACCAGCGTCCGCCGCAGCAGTCTCACCAGCCGCCGCGCCAGAACGATCGCCCGCGCCCGGTGGTGCTGAACCATCTGTCGCCGGAAGAGATGGACGCCCGCCGCCGCGCGCTTGCCGACTCCCAGGCACGTGACGCCCAGGATGCGATCCGCCGCGCCGAGGAAGAAAAGCGCCGTGCCGCCGAAGAGGTGATCCGCAAGGCCGCCGAAGCGGAAGAAGCTGCCCGCAGGGCCGCTGAAGAGGCTATCCGGCAGGCTGAGGCACCCGCTGTCGCAGAACCCGCAGTCGCAGAACCGGCTCCGACCGAAGCACGCTCCGACGCGCCACGGCCGCCGCAGCCCGCATCGTCGGCACCGGCTGCACGCCGGTCCGATGCGGCTGGAGCACCTGCTGCCCGTCCGGCACCCGGCGCTGCCGTCCCCGGCGCCGTTCGCGGCCGTCGCGAGGAAAAGGAAGACGACGATCGTGGCGCAGCGCGCGGCGGTCCGGTCCGTGGCCGCGTCGTTCGCCCGGAACCGGCAAAGCCGGTCACCACGCGTCCGAAGACGGACGAAGAGCGCCGTCGCGGCAAGTTGACGATCACCACTGCCAACGTGGACGGCGAGGACAATGCCCGCGGTCGTTCGCTCTCGGCGATGCGTCGCCGGCAGGAGAAGTTCCGCCGCGGTCAGATGCAGGAAACCCGCGAGAAGATCTCCCGCGAGGTGGTTCTGCCCGAGACCATCACCATTCAGGAACTGTCGCAGCGCATGTCCGAACGCGCCGTCGACGTCATCAAGTACCTGATGAAGGAAGGCCAGATGATGAAGCCGGGCGACGTCATCGACGCCGACCTTGCCGAACTCATCGCCGGCGAATTCGGCCATACGGTCAGGCGCGTGTCGGAATCCGACGTCGAACTCGGCATCTTCAACGTCTCTGACGAGGATGGCGAACTGGTTTCGCGCCCGCCGGTCGTTACCATCATGGGCCATGTCGACCACGGCAAGACCTCGCTGCTCGACGCCATCCGCCATGCCAACGTGGTCTCCGGCGAAGCCGGTGGCATCACGCAGCATATCGGCGCCTATCAGGTGGAGCAGAACGGTCAGAAGATCACCTTCATCGATACGCCCGGCCACGCCGCCTTCACGGCAATGCGTGCCCGCGGTGCGCAGGCGACCGACATCGCGATCCTGGTCGTCGCAGCCGACGACAGCGTGATGCCGCAGACAATCGAATCGATCAACCACGCCAAGGCGGCCGGTGTTCCGATCATCGTTGCGATCAACAAGGTCGACAAGCACGAGGCTGATCCGCAGAAGGTCCGTAACCAGCTGCTGCAGCACGAAGTCTTCGTGGAATCCATGGGCGGTGAAGTGCTTGACGTCGAGGTTTCGGCCAAGACCGGCAAGAACCTCGACAAGCTGCTCGAGGCAATCCTGCTGCAGGCGGAAATTCTCGATCTCAAGGCCAATGCGAACCGGACCGCGGAAGGAACGGTTATCGAAGCCCAGCTCGATCGTGGCCGCGGTTCGGTCGCGACCGTGCTCGTCCAGAAGGGCACGCTGCGTCCGGGCCAGATCATCGTCGCAGGCGACGTCTGGGGCCGTGTGCGCGCTCTCGTCACCGACAAGGGCGACCATGTGAAGGAAGCCGGTCCGGCAACGCCGGTCGAGGTTCTCGGTCTGTCCGGTACGCCGCAGGCGGGCGACAAGTTCGCCGTCGTCGAAAGCGAAAGCCGCGCCCGCGAAATCTCGGAATATCGTCAGCGTCTGGCCCGCGACAAGGCGGCTGCCCGCCAGTCGGGACAGCGCGGTTCGCTGGAAC
This sequence comes from Rhizobium leguminosarum bv. viciae USDA 2370, assembly GCF_002008365.1. GTDB lineage: Bacteria > Pseudomonadota > Alphaproteobacteria > Rhizobiales > Rhizobiaceae > Rhizobium > Rhizobium leguminosarum. The sequence continues at coordinate 70,509 of NZ_MRDL01000054.1, read as the reverse complement.
AGATGATGATGCAGCGCCAGAGCGTCGGCATCAAGGAGTTCCCGCTGGTCATCAAGGGCGACGTGCAGGGCTCGATCGAAGCGATTGCCGGCGCGCTGGAGAAGCTCGGCACCGACGAAGTCCGCGCCCGCATCGTCCATTCGGGTGCCGGCGGCATCACCGAGTCGGATATCTCGCTCGCCGAAGCCTCGAACGCGGCCATCATCGGCTTCAACGTTCGTGCGAATACGCAGGCACGCCAGTTCGCCGAACGCGAAGGCATCGAAATCCGCTACTACAACATCATCTACGACCTCGTGGATGACGTGAAGGCAGCGATGTCGGGCCTCTTGTCTCCGGAACGGCGCGAAACCTTCATCGGCAACGCCGAGATCCTCGAGGTGTTCAACATCACGAAGGTCGGCAAGGTCGCAGGCTGCCGTGTCGTCGAAGGCAAGGTCGAACGTGGTGCGGGCGTCCGCCTCATCCGCAACGACGTTGTCGTTCACGAAGGCAAGCTCAAGACGCTCAAGCGCTTCAAGGACGAAGTGTCCGAAGTGCCGATGGGTCAGGAATGCGGCATGGCCTTCGAAAACTACGAAGACATGCGCGCCGGCGACGTCATCGAGTGCTTCCGCGTCGAGCATATCACGCGCACGCTCTAAACTGCTGCGCCTGAGCTTTCCGAAAGCCATCCGCCACCGGCGGATGGCTTTCGGGCATCTGCCGCCTTGACCTTTTCGACCAAAAGAGTCATGGACGCTCTCCTTTGACGGGTTCGATTCCCAGCCGCATCGGCAAATAGAGATAACAATGACCAGAGCAACTTCTTCCGCGCCTTCGCAGCGCATGCTGCGCGTTGGCGAACAGGTTCGCGCCGCTATCACCCAGGTGCTGCAGCGCGGCGAAGTGCGTGATGACGTCATCGAAGCGACCGTGATCTCGATCTCGGAAGTGCGCATGTCGCCGGACCTCAAGATCGCTACCGCCTATGTGACGCCGCTCGGCGTTTCAGACCACAGCATCGTCATCGAGGCGTTGAACCGTAATGCAAGGTTCATCCGCGGCCGGCTCGGGCAGCAGCTCCGGCAGATGAAATACATGCCGGAGGTGCGCTTCCGCGACGATACCAGCTTCGACAACTACAAGAAGATCGACGAGCTGCTGCGTTCGCCCGAGGTGAGCCGCGACCTCGACGGCGACAATGACGAACAATAAACAGAAGAGACGCATGTCCAAACCACGCAAACCCAAGGGCCGGCCGATTTCCGGCTGGCTGATCCTCGACAAGCCGGTGGATTTCGGCTCGACGGAAGCCGTTTCCAAGATCAAATGGCTCTACAAGGCGCAGAAGGCCGGTCATGCCGGCACGCTCGATCCGCTCGCCTCCGGCATGCTGCCGATCGCGCTCGGCGATGCGACGAAGACCGTTCCCTACGTGATGGATGGCCGCAAGATCTATGAATTCACGGTGAGCTGGGGCGAGGAGCGCGCGACCGACGATCTCGAGGGCGAAGTGACTGAGAGTTCGGACAAACGCCCGAGCGAACAGCAGATCCGCGATATCCTGCCTCGATATATCGGCACCATCAGCCAGGTGCCGCCGCAGTTTTCCGCTATCAAGATATCGGGTGAACGCGCCTATGATCTGGCGCGCGAAGGCGAAACCGTCGAAATCCCCTCACGTGAGGTCGATATCTTCCGGCTGACCTTGCTTGCCTGCCCGGACGCCAATAGCGCACATTTCGAAGTGGAATGCGGCAAGGGCACCTATGTCAGGGCGCTGGCGCGCGATTTCGGCCGCGAACTCGGCTGCTACGGCCATGTGTCCGGGCTGCGGCGCACCTTCGTCGCGCCCTTCGCGGAAGAGGCCATGGTGCCGCTCGCAGATCTCGTGGCACTGGAGGCGATCGAGGATATGGACGAGCGGCTGGCGGCCCTCGACGCGCTGCTCATCGACACCTGCGAAGCGCTATCGGCCCTGCCCCATCTCGTCATCAACGACGACCAGGCGCACCGGCTGAAGATGGGCAACCCGATCCTGGTGCGTGGCCGCGATGCGCCGGTTGCCGAAAGCGAAGCCTATGCGACCGCCCGCGGCAGGCTGATCGCGATCGGCGAGATCGGCCAGGGCGAGTTTCGCCCGAAGCGTGTTTTCGCCTGAACCCACAACGATAGCGATTGTCAGCCGGTAACGATGCGATATCTTCCCTGTCGGGCCGCCATAGCGGCCCGAGGGGCCATGGTGGTCCGACAGGAGAAAGAATATGCGCGTAACTGCTATCGGAATACTGACGTTCTTTTCGATGTTCCTGACCGTGGCCAACGCTCAATCCGCCGAGCGCTGGGCCGAGCTCCCAGCCTTTCCTTCGATGCCGGCGGCAAAGACGAGCGGCATGGCCGAAGTGAACGACATCAAGATGTATTACGCCGAATACGGCGAAGGCGACCCCATCCTGTTCATTCACGGCGGACTTGGAAATGCCGAGGTCTGGGCTCATCAGGTCGCCGATTTTGCCAAGGACCACTTGGTCATCGTTGCCGACAGCCGCGGCCATGGACGCTCGACGCGCAGCCAGCAGCCCTTCGGTTACGACCTGATGACATCGGATTATGTGGCACTTCTCGACTATCTGAAGATCGACAAGGTGACGCTTGTCGGATGGTCGGACGGTGGCATCATCGGCATCGACATGGCGATGAAACATCCGGAGAAGCTGACGCGGGTCATTGCCCAGGCAGCCAATGTCACGACAGACGGCGTCAAGCCAGACGTGTTGAACGACAAGGTCTTCAACGACTACATCAACGTCGCCGGCGAATATTACAGGAAGCTGTCGCCGACGCCGAACGAATACGACGCCTTCGTCAAGCAGATCTCCGAAATGTGGGCAACCCAGCCGGCCTGGACGGCCGCCGATCTTGGCAAGATCTCGGTGCCGGTCACACTTGCCATTGGCGATCATGATGAAGCCGTAAAGCTCGACCATACGGAAATGATGGCAAAACAGATTCCGGGCGCTAAACTCGTCATCCTGAGAGATGTGAGCCATTTCGCCATGCTGCAGGATCCTTCAGCCTATGACGGGATGATCCGGGGCGCCATGGCGGGCCGTTGAGCCGCCAAGGACGACCCCTCTTTCCATCGATCCATATTTGGTTTATAGGCAGCGCCAGCATCGGGTACGCCCGTTTGCATTCACGGCCAAAGCTGGACGACATCCCGGCTTTTGGCGACTCTATCTCCTCCTCTTAGAAAGGATCACCCGATGTCGATCACTGCTGAGCGCAAGTCTGCGCTGATCAAGGAATATGCGACCGTTGAAGGCGATACCGGTTCTCCGGAAGTCCAGGTCGCGATCCTGACCGAACGCATCAATAACCTGACCGAACACTTCAAGGACCACAAGAAGGATAACCATTCCCGCCGTGGCCTGCTGACGATGGTTTCGAGCCGCCGCTCGCTTCTTGATTATCTCAAGAAGAAGGATGAAGGCCGCTATTCCAAGCTGATCACCAGCCTGGGTATCCGCCGCTAAGATTATCCGGCGGGCGCTTTCCCAAGCGTCCGCCGGATGTGTTTCGGGACACGGCTCCCGATGAAATGTTCCAGCCGCGCCCTATTTTACGCGATGGAAAGACCGGCAGACCCGGATGGGCCGGATCTGCCAAACCAACCGTTGACCTGTCATGGGGCAGGATTGCCGGATGCTTTCGGCCAAGGCTTATCAATGAGCTTTGGCCCGGTTTCTCAAGAACTCCTGAGGAAGCCGAGGATGAAAAGCCTCCCGTTGTCTTGCCCGTGATACGTCACATTGATTGCGGTCGACTGTGCGCTGCGCCTTGATATCGGCGATGGCGCGTGCTCCCGCATTGAAGGACAAGAGATGTTTGATACACACACAGTGGAAATCGAGTGGGCCGGCCGCCCGCTGAAGCTCGAAACCGGCAAGATCGCCCGTCAGGCCGACGGCGCGGTTCTCGCCACCTACGGCGAAACCGTCGTTCTCGCCACCGTCGTCTCGGCCAAGTCGCCGAAGCCAGGCCAGGATTTCTTTCCGCTCACCGTCAACTACCAGGAAAAGACCTACGCGGCCGGCAAGATCCCCGGCGGCTATTTCAAGCGCGAAGGCCGCCCGAGCGAGAACGAGACCCTCGTTTCCCGGCTGATCGACCGCCCGATCCGCCCGCTTTTCCCGGAAGGCTACAAGAACGACACGCAGGTCGTCGTCACCGTTATCCAGCACGACCTTGAAAACAATCCCGACGTGCTGTCGATGGTTGCCACCTCGGCAGCGCTGACACTATCCGGCGTTCCCTTCATGGGCCCGGTCGGCGGTGCGCGCGTCGGCTACATCAACGGCGAATACGTTCTCAACCCGCATCTCGACGAGATGGACGAATCGAGCCTCGACCTCGTCGTCGCCGGCACCTACGACGCCGTGCTGATGGTGGAATCCGAAGCCAAGGAACTCAACGAAGACGTCATGCTCGGTGCCGTCATGTTCGGCCACAAGGGCTTCCAGCCGGTTCTCGACGCGATCATCAAGCTCGCCGAAGTTGCCGCCAAGGAGCCGCGCGACTTCCAGCCGGAAGACTACTCCGCTCTCGAAAGCGAGATGCTCGGCCTTGCCGAAGGTGAACTTCGCGAAGCCTACAAGATCACCCAGAAGGCCGACCGCTACGCCGCCGTCGACGCCGTCAAGGCGAAGGTGAAGGCACACTTCCTCCCCGAGGAAGGCGACGCCAGGTACACGGCCGAAGAAGTCGGCGCGATCTTCAAGCACCTGCAGGCAAAGATCGTCCGCTGGAACATTCTCGACACCAAGAGCCGCATCGACGGCCGCGACCTCGAAACCGTTCGTCCGATCGTTTCGGAAGTCGGTCTTCTGCCGCGTACGCACGGTTCGGCGCTGTTCACCCGCGGTGAAACGCAGGCGATCGTCGTTGCCACGCTCGGCACCGGCGAAGATGAGCAGTATGTCGACAGCCTGACGGGCATGTACAAGGAGCGCTTCCTGCTCCATTACAACTTCCCTCCCTACTCGGTTGGCGAGACCGGCCGCATGGGCTCCCCGGGTCGCCGCGAAATCGGCCACGGCAAGCTCGCATGGCGCGCGATCCGTCCGATGCTGCCGACCGTCGAGCAGTTCCCCTACACGCTGCGCGTCGTCTCCGAGATCACCGAGTCGAATGGCTCGTCCTCGATGGCAACGGTCTGCGGTACCTCGCTCGCTCTGATGGACGCCGGCGTTCCGCTGGCAAAGCCGGTGGCCGGTATCGCCATGGGTCTGATCCTGGAAGGCGATCGCTTCGCTGTCCTCTCCGACATTCTCGGTGACGAAGACCACCTCGGCGACATGGACTTCAAAGTCGCCGGTACCGCCGACGGCATCACCTCGCTGCAGATGGACATCAAGATCGCCGGTATCACCGAAGAGATCATGAAGGTCGCCCTTGGCCAGGCCCAAGGCGGTCGCGCTCACATCCTCGGCGAAATGTCCAAGGCCATTACCGAAAGCCGCGGCCAGCTCGGTGAATTCGCCCCGCGCATCGAAGTCATGAATATCCCGGTCGACAAGATCCGCGAAGTCATCGGCTCCGGCGGCAAGGTCATTCGCGAAATCGTCGAAAAGACCGGCGCGAAGATCAACATCGAGGACGACGGCACCGTCAAGATCGCTTCGTCCTCCGGCAAGGAGATCGAAGCGGCCCGCAAGTGGATCCACTCGATCGTCGCCGAGCCTGAGATCGGCCAGGTCTACGAAGGCACGGTCGTCAAGACCGCCGACTTCGGCGCCTTCGTCAACTTCTTCGGCGCCCGCGACGGTCTCGTCCACATCTCGCAGCTCGCTTCCGAGCGTGTTGCCAAGACGCAGGACGTCGTCAAGGAAGGCGACAAGGTGTGGGTCAAGCTGCTCGGCTTCGACGAACGCGGCAAGGTTCGCCTGTCGATGAAGGTCGTCGACCAGGCCACCGGCCAGGAAATCCCGAACGAGAAGAAGAAGGAAGAAGCGGCCGAATAAGCCGCCTTCCAAATTTAATACCGGGCGCGGAAATGCTTCCGCGCCCTTTTTTGTATCCTAAAGCGTGGCGCGATCTTTCAGATTCGCTTGCCACACTTTAGGTCCTTGGTTTTGCGCATGTCGTGATCGCAAAACCGCTGAACACTTTTGCGCGACATGCTTTAAGACGAGACGAGGCCCATGAGCAGCGAGACGCTGAAGACCCTGTTCCATCCCTTTGCCAGCGGCACAGTCGAGGCGCCCGGCGAGGGCGAGCGCGTGCTCTTCCTCGGCGCCGAGGCAGGCTTTGCGCTGCCGGAAGGCTTTGCCGCCTCGCTCAGCGCCGTCCAGGGCTTCCGGCCACTCTATCGGCAGCTGCTGGCGCAGCGCATCGAAGCAAAGCCGGAGATCGACGGCGAGAACTACGATGCGGCTCTGGTGCTGTGCACCAAGCACAAGGGTGAGAACGAGGCCAATCTTGCTGCCGCTATTGCCCGCACACGGGTCGGCGGCCTGATCGTCGTTGCCGGCGCGAAGGAAGACGGCATCCAGCCGCTGCGCAAGCGGATGGAAGGTTTCAATCTCGCAGTCGATCATATGCCGAAATATCACGGCGTCGCCTTCTGGTTCGGCCGGCCGGCGGATGCCGATGAGATTGTCTCCAAGCTGGCAAAGGCGCCGGTGCGTGTCGACGGCCGTTTCAATGCAACCGCCGGCATGTTCTCGCATGACCGCATCGATGCCGGATCGGAACTGCTGGCCTCGCGCCTACCGCAGGATTTCACCGGCGACGTTGCGGATTTTGGCGCCGGATGGGGCTATCTCTCCGTCGAGCTGGCCCAGAAGTCGCGTGGACTGACGCGCCTCGACCTCTACGAGGCCGATCACGCGGCTCTGGAGGCTGCCAGGGATAATCTGGCGGAGAACTGCCCGAACGCGCCTGCGCGCTTCTACTGGCACGATCTGGCGGGTGAGCCGGTCAAGGACAAATACGATCTCGTCATCATGAACCCGCCCTTCCACGAGGGGCACGCAGCCGAGCCGGCACTCGGCCAGGCAATGATCAAGACTGCCGCATCCGCCCTTCGCGGCGGCGGCCGCCTGATGCTCGTCGCCAATCGCGGCCTGCCTTACGAACCGGTTCTGGCGGCGAATTTCAGGGAAAGCGGGGAAACCTGCCGCAACGCCCGCTTCAAGGTGCTGTGGGCGAAGAAATAGGGCTCAAGCAGCCTCGATCCGATCATTCTTATCGATAGAAAAAGGCCGTGCGCATCATCTGCGCACGGCCTTTGAGTTTCGATCGAATAATGTTTATTCGACGTCCGCTTTGCGCAGCGTTTCCAGCGTCGGCATGGAGGTGACGTTGAAGCCGGCGTCGACGAAGTGGATTTCGCCGGTGACGCCGGAGGAAAGGTCGGAGAGCAGGTAGAGAGCCGAGTTGCCGACCTGATCGATGGTCACAGTCTTGCGCAGCGGTGCATTGCGCTGGTTCCAGGAGAGGATCGCGCGCGCATCCGAGATGCCGGCGCCGGCAAGCGTACGGATCGGGCCGGCGGAAATGGCATTGACGCGGATGCCGCGCGGGCCGTAGTCGGCGGCGAGATAGCGCACCGAAGCCTCAAGCGCTGCCTTGGCAACCCCCATGACGTTGTAATTCGGGATGACGCGCGTCGAGCCATTGTAGGTCAGCGTCAGCATCGCACCACCATCTTCCATCAACGGCGCGCAGCGCTTGGCGATCTCGGTGAAGGAGAAACAGGAAATGACCATTGTGCGGCTGAAATTCTCACGCGTCGTATCGGCGTAGAGACCCTTGAGCTCATTCTTGTCGGAAAAGCCGATGGCATGGACGATGAAATCGAGTTTGCCCCAGCGCTCCTTGATCGCGTCGACCACGGCATCGACCGAGGCGGTGTCCTCGACGTCGCAGGGCAGCACGAAATCCGAGCTGACCTCGGCAGCAAGCGGCTTGACGCGCTTGCCGAGCGCATCGCCCTGATAGGTGAAGGCGAGTTCCGCACCCTGTGCGGCGAGAGCTTTTGAAATCCCCCAGGCGATCGAGTGGTTGTTGGCGACGCCCATGATGAGCCCGCGCGCACCCTGCATAATTCCCGTCATATTATTGTCCGTTATAGCGCTGGAAGACGAGCGTGGCGTTGGTGCCGCCGAAGCCGAAGGAATTGGAGAGGGCAATATCGATCTTGGCGTCGTCGATGCGCTTGCGCACGATCGGGACACCTTCGAATTCGGGATCAAGCTCGGTGATATGAGCGCTTTCGCCAATGAAGCCTTGCTGCATCATCAGCAGGGAATAGATCGATTCCTGCACGCCGGCAGCGCCAAGCGAATGGCCGGTCAGCGACTTGGTCGACTGGACATGCGGAATCTTCGAGCCGAATACCTCGCGGATGGCGCCGATTTCCTTGCTGTCGCCGACCGGCGTCGACGTGCCGTGGGTGTTGATATAGTCGACGTCACCTTTGACGGTGGCGAGCGCCTGGCGCATGCAGCGGATAGCGCCCTCGCCCGAGGGGGCAACCATGTCGTAGCCGTCCGAGGTTGCGCCGTAGCCGACGATTTCGGCATAGATCTTTGCACCGCGGGCCTTGGCACGCTCCAGCTCCTCGAGCACCAGCACGCCGGCGCCGCCGGCGATGACGAAACCGTCGCGGTTGACGTCATAGGCGCGCGAAGCGCTGTCCGGCGTGTCGTTATATTTGGAGGACATGGCGCCCATGGCGTCGAAGAGATTGGACATCGTCCAGTCGAGGTCCTCGTGGCCGCCAGCGAACATCACGTCCTGCTTGCCCCACTGGATCATCTCGGCGGCGTTGCCGATGCAATGCGCAGACGTCGAGCAGGCCGACGAGATCGAATAATTGACGCCGTGGATCTTGAACCAGGTGGCGAGTGTGGCCGATGCGGTCGAGGACATCGCCTTCGGCACGGCGAAGGGGCCGATACGCTTCGGGCTGTTGTTCTTCACAGTGATTTCGGCAGCCTCGATGAGGGTGCGGGTGGACGGGCCGCCGGAGCCCATGATGATACCGGTGCGTTCGTTGTTGCCGATGTCCTTGTCCTCGAGACCGGAATCGGCAATCGCCTGCTTCATGGCGACATGGTTCCAGGCACCGCCCTGCGACAGGAAGCGCATGGCGCGGCGGTCGACCAGTTCGGCAAGTTCCGCCGAACCGAGCTTCGGACTGCCCCAAACCTGGCACTTGAATCCATGTTCGGCGAAATCGCTCGAAAAGGAGATACCCGACTTTGCCTGCCGCAAGGATTCGGTGACTTCGGCCGCGTCGTTTCCGATCGAGGACACGACACCCAGACCCGTGACAACTACCCGTCTCATCTGATCAAACCTTTGTTGTTTTCGTCAGCCGCTCGAAATGCGGTTTCAGGCCGTCTTTTCTTTCGATAGACCGACGCGAAGGTCGGCCGCCTGATATATGGTCTCGCCGTCCGCCTTCAGCCAGCCGTCGGCCGTGCCGAGGACCAGACGGCCGCGCATGACACGCTTGAAGTCGATGCCATATTCGATCAGCTTCGTCTGCGGCCGGACCATGCCCTTGAATTTCACTTCGCCTGTTGAAAGCGCCATGCCACGGCCTGCCTCGCCGAGCCAACCCAGAAAGAAACCGGTCAACTGCCACATGCCGTCGAGACCGAGGCAGCCCGGCATGATCGGATTGCCTTCGAAATGGCAGGGAAAATACCAGTCGTCGGGGCGAACGTCATATTCGGCCCGGAGGTAGCCCTTATCGAAGGTGCCGCCCGTTTCGGAAATATCCGTGATGCGGTGAACCATCAGCATAGGCGGCAGGGGCAGCTGCGCATTGCCGGGGCCGAACAGCTCGCCATGTGCGCAAGCAATGAGTTCTTCATACGAGAAGCTGGACTGTCTGGTCGTCATAAAGTTTCTTTTCCCCCCGCATCAAGCCAATGGATGTGAACGTGTAGTCCAAGTTCTTCAGAAAATGAAGCACAAGCAAGGCAGCTTCATTCATCTCCCCGGACCAGGCTTGCGCCATTATTTGGTGGTCGCATACAGGAAGGCTAGGGCCGGGACCAGACCTATTTGCGTCAAAAGCCCGTTTTTGCCGCGTTTATCAGGCTCCTGTCCCCATTGAACTATTGAAAGGCTCCGATGCAAAAGTTATACCCCTTAAAGAAACATGATTGCTTTATGCCAGAATAACCGGAGTTGGTTTTGATGACGGGTGCACTCCCGATCGCAATAGAGGTAAGGCTGCGCGGTGCGGGCCTGCGCCCTACTCGCCAGCGTGTCGCGCTCGGCGACCTCCTGTTTGCCAAGGGCGACCGGCATTTGACCGTCGAGGAACTGCATGAGGAGGCGGTTGCCGCCGGCGTGCCAGTGTCGTTGGCAACCGTCTACAACACGCTGCACCAGTTCACGGAAGCCGGTCTCATCCGGGTTCTCGCCGTCGAGAGCGCCAAGACCTATTTCGACACCAATGTTTCCGACCATCACCATTTCTTCGTCGAAGGCGAAAACGAGGTGCTCGACATTCCCGTCAGCAACCTGACGATCGCCAATCTGCCGGAACCGCCTGAAGGCATGGAGATCGCCCATGTCGACGTGGTGATCCGCCTGCGCGCGAAGCAGGGCTGACGACGCCTCTAGAGCCGCGCCGGATCGGCCTCATGCGACGCCCTTTAGATCTTTTTTTATGCATGTCGGTGTCCCAAAACCGCTGCGCACTTTTGGGCGACACGCATTAGGCTTCACATGACATCGTCCGGATGCCGGCCAGGCTTGTGCCTGTAGGTGGGGAAGGTCCAGCCGAACCACAGGGCTCCACCGCGCACCGCAAAGGCCGCCACGACGCCGCAGGCAGACGCCAGATAGAGCTGCATTCCGAGCGCATTGGCGAGCGTGAACACGCCGGCGCCGATGAGGGCTGCGGTCACGTAGATTTCCGGCCTCAACAGCACCGAAGGCTCGTTTGCCATCAGATCGCGCAGGATGCCACCGAAGGTCGCCGTCAGCGTGCCGGTGACGATCGCGATGGTCGGCGAGCCGGTGGCGGCGAGGCCCTTGGCGGCGCCGATCACGCAATAGGCGGCAAGGCCGATCGCATCTAGCCAGATCAGCAGGCGATAGCGCGATTCCAGCAGGTGGGCGGTGAAGAAAACGATGACGCCCATGACGCAGCAGACGAGGATATAGGCCGGGTTCAGAACCCAGAAGACCGGCACGCGGCCGAGCACGATATCGCGCACCGTGCCGCCGCCCGTTCCCGTCACCATGGCGAAAAACAGAAAACCAATCAGGTCCAGCTGCTTGCGCGAGGCGGCGAGCGCGCCCGTCGCGGCAAACAGCGCAATGCCGGCATAATCGAGATAGACGAGCAAGGACATGCGAACCTCGGAACCGGCAGAAGTTTCAGAGCATGATGCCGAAAAGTGTCAGCGGTTTTCGGACGACATCATGCTCTACCTGTTCTCGGGAAAGAACCACGGCGGCAAGGGCGGCGCAAGGCGGCGGCGTCATAAAGCGAAGGTCTTTATTTGATGCATGTCGTTGTCCCAAAACCGCTGCACACTTCTAGACGACATGCATTGGGCTACAGAGCCTTCATCCAAAAGAGGAAAGCCGTGAAAACGCTGGTGCTCGCCGTTCTGAATATCGTCCTGCTGCTTGCCATGCCGGCTGTCGCCTTCGGCCAGCAATCGCTGATTTCCGATCCTGAGATCTACGAGAAGAAACATTTCCAGGAGCAGTGCAAGACGGCGGAATTTGCCGATGGCTTCATCATCCGGCAGGACATCAATAATGATGGCCTGATCGACGCGGTGGTCAACGAGGGCCAGCTGACCTGTGACGGGCAGAAGGGGCCGCAATGCAATGACGACGGCTGCACCTATAATTTCTACCTCCAGGTTGCCGAAGGCGGTTATTTCATGATCGCGACGGCGCAGATCTATGGCTACGATTTCGTCCAGCGCTTCGGCAACATGGTGCTGGCGATGAAGATGCATCCGCGTTTCTGCGACCGCACCGAAGGTGATCCCTGCATCGTGACGGCCCGCGTCCGCGGCACGAAATTCGTCACCATCTCGAAGAAATAGCTCAGCGCAAGACCCGAAATCGGAATCGATTTTCGAGTCATTCGCAAATTCAAAGTGATAGAGCGTCCTTGGCGCGTCCTGCTGGACGCGCGGCGCTCTATTGCGGATAAAGTTCCGACGTGCGACCGGCGAGATAATATCCCACCAAGCCGTACCATTCGCGGATCGCCGTCGCCAGGTTCTGCGCGTTGAGGTTCGGCTGGGTGAAATCGAGCCCGAGCCTCACCTGGCCATCGGTGCGATAATCGGTCGGCCAGGGCACGATATCGATGCCGAGCTTGCGGAAGATGCCGACGGACCGCGGCATGTGGAAACCCGACGTGATCAGCAGGCAATTGGAAAGCCCCTGGCTTGCCAGGAATTCCTTGGTGTTAACGGCGTTTTCAAAGGTCGTGCGCGATTGCCTCTCTTCGATCAGGCGATCCCTGCCAACGCCGAAGAGCGGGAAGAAGCGCTCGGATGCCGCCGCATCGCCTTCGTAGATGCCCGAAATGGAGCCGTCGCCGCCCGATACCAGAATGCGCGACTGCGGAAATTTCTGCGCAAGCCGCAAGGCTTCGATGAAGCGGTCGGCCCCGCCGTTTAATTCTATGCCGTGGCGCGCCGTGTTCACCTCATTTTCGAAGGCGCCGCCGAGCACGATCATGCATTGCAGGCGACCCGGATCAGCGGCGGGCTTTGCGAAGCGCTGCTCGAGACCCTGCATCAGAAGGTTGCCGGCCGTGGTGTAGAGCGTGACGAAAAGGATGAGGGCCGCACCCGTTGCGCCGAGGATACTTAAGGTACGCCAGCGCAGAAGACCGGCAAGCAGGGCAAAAAAGACGAGGAAGAATGCCAGCGACAGCGGTTGAGCGAAAATCCAGACAAGCTTCGAAATCAGGAACAAGACCCACTCCTTGGGGATTGGCGGCGGTCCTTTCTATCCGATTCGACGGTAACAGGAATGCGACGGTTCTATTTCACGCGCGCAGCGGCCGATCGATGTGGCGCGATCTTCTGGTTGAAGCGCCGCTGAAGCGGCCGCGGGATGAACATGGCAGCAAGTGCAAGCACCATGGCGAAGAAGGAGACCAGCCACAGTGCATGCGCGCCCGTCAGCCGCGTCAGGACGGCGCCGACGATCGCGCCAAGCATCATGCCCCCCCAGGGCACAATCTGGATCGTCCATTCGATATGGCGGTCGCCGATGATCCAGCGGCCGATGCCGCGGCCGAAGCGCGACAGGGCGCCGGTCACATAGGTTAGGCCGATCGGCAGGCCTTCGATGTGTTCGACGGCAGCGTTCACCATGCCCATGGAAAAAACGATCATGTAGAACCGAGCGAACAGCATGTTCTGCACCGTCATCATCGAGGCGAGCGCCAGGACGAGACCGACGCAGCCGAGCACCACGAAGATGCGGCGCTCGGAGACATGAGCGATGACGACCCCAGCCGCGTTGCCGAGCACGAAAACGACGATGGCGGAGATCAGGACCGCCGCGTGATAAAGATTGCCCTCACTCAAGGCCAGTGCCGCCCGCGTCGTGTTGCCTGTCATGAAGGAGACGAAATCGCCGGTCAGCAGAAGACCGGTCGCATCGGTCATGCCAGCCAGAAACGAGATCGAGCCGACGAGGGCGAGCCCGGTCAGGGTTCGTCGGGTCCGGATGATGCGACGGCGTCTTGATCTGGTCATTGGCTGAGGGTCCTGGAGCCGAATCGCTGAGATTCCAGCAACGAACATACATCCTCTCATTGAGGAATTGGCAAAGGCGATCGGAAGCGGATGAGGGCGGACTTGAATGGCAACACATTTTCGGCCATAGAAACGGCGTTGCTTCAGATCGAAGCTCCGTAAGCGTTTACGTCAATCAACGCGCAACCCGCCGATCGGCGCTGCGCAATTGTCTGATCGGCACCTTACGGAGATCAAAATGCCCAAAGGCAAACTCCCCAAACGTTACAATACGATCGTCATGCCGCTTATCCTCTCGCTGTTGATGACCTCAGTCGTCTCAGCGATCAGCATCGTGAGAGCACAAGGCCTGACTGCGCCTGCACTTGCCATGTGGCCCTCCGCATGGGCGCTCTCCTGGGCGATCGCCTTTCCCGTCCTGCTATTGGTGCTGCCGGTGGTCAAGCGGGTGACGGCTGTTATCGTCGAGATGTGAGCGCAAGGCGCCGGCGGGCTGCGCAGGCGGCCTGCCGGAGTTGGCTGGGGCGATCAGAGTCTTTTCTTTGCGAATGTGCCAAGCATATCCGCAGAATTTAGCTGTTCGGTTTTCGCACGGCAGCATGTGGTGCTTAATCGGAATCGGTCTTTTAATTGGTCAGGCGACCGGGATCCCAATCAAGCTAGACTAATCTCTTGCTGGCAAAAGCCCTGCCAGAATGCGATTTCAGATATTTTTCGAATTCAAGGGCTTTGTGCTTGTCGGGAAAGGCACAATACCAGAGCAAATTCCATGGTACGAATTTGGCAGTGTGGGTGGATTTTCCGGCATTGTGAGCCGCAAGCCGCTGTTTCAGATCTGCGGTAGACCCGGTATATTCCTGATCGGGAAAATCAACGCTGCGGAGAATATAAACATACCACATCAGCGTTTCAGCCCGTCGTCGCCCTTCGGGCTATGCCGGGCACTGCTTCGGCCTAACGGTTTCTCGCGGCGGTGCCACGCGAAGCCCGTAAGGGCGAAGCGTGGTGGAGCTAAGCGGGATCGAACCGCTGACCTCTTGCATGCCATGCAAGCGCTCTCCCAGCTGAGCTATAGCCCCATCAAGGTGGTCCGGCTCGAGGCCGGTCCTGGGATACTCCTCAAGGCGTGCCCTGCGGAGTGGCGGCTTATTACTTCCGGTTTTCAGAGATAGCAAGCCTAAAAAAATGCGGCCCGGAGAATTTTTTCCTCGCCGGGCCGAAATGCAGTCGTCAGACTTCGTCGTCGTCGCCGGTCACGCCAATGATGTCGCTCATGTCGTCATCGTCGTCGTCTTCGTCCGGTGTGAGGAAGGTATCGTCGTCGTCGTCGCCTTCGATTTCAACATCGTCATCGCCGATATCGGGAATGTCGTCGCCGCCGGCGGCTTCATCGGCATCTTCCAGCGAAACCAGTTCGACTTCGGTGTTTTCAGTATCGACTTCCGCGACCTCGTCTTCCTCGGCAACTTCGGCGATCGCCGAGGTTTCTTCGAAGAAGGACAGAGGATAGGACTTGCCGGTATAAGGAGAAACGATCGGATCCCGGTTCAGATCATAAAACTTCTTGCCGGTTTCCGGATCGGTACGCTTGGTTCCAAGTTCCGCTTTCGCCACTATAAGCCTCGTGTGAATGACCGAATAAGAGATTCGGCAAATGCCGATCAAGCCGGCGTTCCATCGGAATTTATAAGCCGGTCCCCTTAATCGCTGTGGCTTCCCATGTCAAAGCCAAACTTTGCGATCGGAGCCCGGGGGTTTTGGCAAGCCGACGGATGACCGCCCGGCGCGTTTGTGTTAACGAGCCGCAACAGCTGCAGAAGCGGACGGGAATTGCGACCGGCCAAGCCTGTCTTGTGGCAAAAATAGACTGCATTTGCAAAGGATTACGCATGTTGCACGGCTCTGCGCCCAGGCCCGCCACCGCCCGCAAATCCGCCGGTCTTACGGGCAGCGTGCGTATTCCGGGCGACAAGTCGATCTCGCATCGTTCCTTCATGTTCGGCGGGCTTGCTTCCGGCGAAACCCGGATCACCGGCCTGCTCGAAGGCGAGGACGTGATCAATACCGGCCGCGCAATGCAGGCAATGGGCGCCAGAATCCGCAAGGTGGGCGAACAATGGCTGATCGAGGGCACCGGCAACGGTGCGCTGCTTGCACCTGACGCGCCGCTCGACTTCGGCAATGCCGGCACCGGCGTGCGGCTGACCATGGGCCTCGTCAGCACCTACGACTTTCGCTCCACCTTCATCGGCGACGCCTCGCTTTCGAAACGGCCGATGGGCCGCGTGCTCAATCCGCTGCGCGAAATGGGCGTGCAGGTCAGCGCCTCCGAGGGCGACAGGCTGCCGGTGACGCTCAGAGGCCCGGGAACGCCGAGCCCGATCCGCTATCGGGTGCCGATGGCATCCGCCCAGGTGAAATCGGCCGTGCTGCTTGCCGGCCTCAATACGCCGGGTGTCACCACGGTCATCGAGCCGGTGATGACGCGCGACCATACCGAAAAGATGCTGCAGGGTTTCGGCGCCGCCCTTTCCGTCGAGACGGACGAGGACGGCGTCCGCACAATCCGGCTCGAAGGCCGCGGCAAGCTGAAGGGCCAGGTGATCGACATTCCCGGTGATCCTTCTTCCACCGCCTTCCCGCTGGTTGCAGCGCTGCTTGTCCCCGGCTCCGACATCACCATCGTCAACGTGCTGATGAACCCGACCCGTACCGGGCTGATCCTGACGCTGCAGGAGATGGGGGCTGATATCGAGGTGCTGAATGCGCGTCTTGCCGGCGGCGAGGACGTGGCGGATCTGCGCGTGCGCCATTCCGAGCTCAAGGGCGTGACCGTTCCCGAAGATCGCGCTCCGTCGATGATCGACGAATATCCTATTCTCGCCGTCGCCGCCTGTTTCGCTGAGGGCGTCACCGTCATGAAGGGGCTTGAGGAATTGCGCGTCAAGGAGTCCGACCGTCTTTCCGCTGTGGCCGACGGGCTGAAACTCAATGGTGTGGATTGCGACGAAGGCGAGGATTTTCTCATCGTGCGCGGCCGGCCTGACGGCAAGGGCCTCGGCAACGCTACCGACGGCAGGGTCAGCACACATCTCGACCATCGCATCGCCATGAGCTTCCTTGTCATGGGGCTTGCCTCGGAGCATCCTGTCACAATCGACGACGCGGCGATGATCGCGACCAGCTTTCCCGAATTCATGCAGCTGATGACCGGCCTTGGAGCAAAGATCGACGAGGTGCCGGAATGATCTACCCGCCGCGGCAATTCCGCGAAAACAAACTCATTCGCCGTTTCGGCGCGGTGCCGCAGGACTAATTTGATGACAACCAAGACCTTCATTATCGCCATCGATGGCCCGGCGGCAGCCGGCAAGGGCACGCTCTCACGCCGCATCGCCGACCAATATGGCTTCCATCATCTGGATACCGGCCTGACCTATCGCGCCACGGCCAAGGCGCTGCTCGATGCCGGCCTGCCGCTCGACGACGAGGCGGTGGCGGAAAAGATCGCAAGAGAGGTTGAACTCGCTGGATTGGATCGCGATATACTTTCCAAACATGAGATCGGCGAAGCCGCCTCGAAGATTGCCGTCATGCCGGCGGTGCGCCGGGCTCTGGTCGAGGCGCAACGGCGGTTTTCGGCGAAAGCGCCTGGAACCGTGCTCGACGGGCGCGATATCGGCACCGTCGTCTGCCCGGATGCGCCGGTGAAACTCTATGTAACGGCGTCGCCGGAAGTTCGCGCAAGGCGCCGTTATGACGAGATCCTCGGCAAGGGCGCTGCGGCAGATTTCGATGCGATCTTCGAGGACGTCAAGCGGCGCGACGAACGCGACATGGGACGGGCCGACAGCCCTTTGAAACCAGCGGTCGATGCGCACTTGCTTGATACGTCGGAAATGAGTATAGAGGCCGCGTTTCAAGCTGCTCAATCGATCATCGATGCGGTCTTGAGCCGAAATGCCTAAATTCAAGCGATTTTGCGTGCTCTGAGCATGGATCGCTTCTAATATAGCAAGCCTGAAATTCCGTCCAAGCGCCGGATTGCCTTCGTGAGAGGGCGGACTGGGTTCAGGCCCGTTCAACGCAAACCAACCGGCGCATACGTGTCCGCTTCCGTTTCAGGACACGCAGGAGATTTTATGTCAGTAGCTACCCCCTCCCGCGAGGATTTCGCGGCTCTTCTCGAAGAGTCCTTTGCCAAGAACGACCTGGCCGAAGGCTATGTCACCAAGGGCATCGTCACGGGCATCGAGAAGGACGTCGCCGTTGTCGACGTCGGCCTGAAGGTTGAAGGCCGCATCGCGCTCAAGGAATTCGGCGCGCGCGCCAAGGACGGCCTGTTGAAGGTCGGCGACGAAGTCGAAGTTTATGTCGAGCGCATCGAAAACGCGCTTGGCGAAGCCGTTCTGTCGCGCGAGAAGGCTCGCCGCGAAGAAAGCTGGGTCAAGCTCGAAGCCAAGTTCGAAGCTGGCGAGCGCGTCGAAGGCGTGATCTTCAACCAGGTCAAGGGCGGCTTCACGGTCGACCTCGACGGTGCGATCGCCTTCCTGCCGCGTTCTCAGGTCGATATTCGCCCGATCCGCGACGTGACCCCGCTGATGCACAATCCGCAGCCCTTCGAAATCCTCAAGATGGACAAGCGCCGCGGCAACATCGTGGTTTCGCGCCGTACGGTTCTGGAAGAGTCCCGTGCCGAGCAGCGTTCTGAAATCGTCCAGAACCTCGAAGAAGGCCAGGTTGTTGACGGCGTCGTCAAGAACATCACCGATTACGGTGCGTTCGTTGACCTCGGCGGCATCGACGGCCTGCTGCACGTCACCGACATGGCATGGCGCCGTGTGAACCATCCGTCGGAAATCCTGAACATCGGCCAGCAGGTCAAGGTTCAGATCATCCGTATCAACCAGGAAACCCACCGTATCTCGCTCGGCATGAAGCAGCTCGAGAGCGATCCGTGGGATGGCATCCAGGCCAAGTATCCGGAAGGCAAGAAGATTTCCGGTACCGTTACGAATATCACCGACTATGGTGCATTCGTCGAGCTGGAGCCGGGCATCGAAGGCCTGATCCACATCTCGGAAATGTCCTGGACCAAGAAGAACGTTCACCCCGGCAAGATCCTGTCCACGAGCCAGGAAGTCGAAGTCGTCGTTCTCGAAGTCGACCCGTCCAAGCGCCGTATTTCGCTCGGCCTCAAGCAGACGCTGGAAAACCCGTGGGCAGCATTCGCCCGCAGCCATCCGGCCGGCACTGAAGTCGAAGGCGAAGTCAAGAACAAGACCGAATTCGGCCTGTTCATCGGCCTCGACGGCGATGTCGACGGCATGGTGCACCTCTCCGACCTCGACTGGAACCGTCCAGGCGAACAGGTCATCGAGGAGTTCAACAAGGGTGACGTCGTCAAGGCCGTCGTTCTCGACGTCGATGTCGAGAAGGAACGCATCTCGCTCGGCATCAAGCAGCTCGGCAAGGATGCAGTCGGCGACGCCGCTGCTTCTGGCGACCTGCGCAAGAATGCAGTCGTTTCCTGCGAAGTCATCGCAGTCAACGACGGCGGTGTCGAAGTGAAGCTCGTCAACCACGAAGACATCACTTCCTTCATCCGTCGCGCCGACCTCGCCCGCGACCGCGACGAACAGCGCCCTGAGCGCTTCTCGGTCGGCCAGGTCTTCGACGCCCGCGTCACCAACTTCTCCAAGAAGGACCGCAAGATCATGCTGTCCATCAAGGCTCTGGAGATTGCGGAAGAGAAGGAAGCCGTTGCCCAGTTCGGTTCGTCC
This sequence comes from Rhizobium leguminosarum bv. viciae USDA 2370, assembly GCF_002008365.1. Lineage (GTDB taxonomy): Bacteria > Pseudomonadota > Alphaproteobacteria > Rhizobiales > Rhizobiaceae > Rhizobium > Rhizobium leguminosarum. The sequence goes on along the minus strand of NZ_MRDL01000054.1, from coordinate 50,969 downwards.
GACAGCGGCGCTTCGCTCGGCGACATCCTGGGCGCAGCCCTGAAGAACCGCGGCGGCGAATAAGCCTCGCATCCGCCTTTGAATTGAAGAACCCGCCGGAGCGATCCGGCGGGTTCTTCATTTTCAGGCAATCAACGTGTTATTCCCAGCCGACCATACGCTGATAGAGCGCATAGACCGGGTCGTCGGCCGGGCGGCCGGGCTGATAAGCCGACGGTTCGGTATCAATCATCCTCGGCGTCCTCCGCTCGGGTGCCGCGTCGGTCGTATCGGCATCGGGCTCGGCATCCTCGCCACCGGACTGTGCCTGCTGCTGATCCTCGGACGCGTCGTCGCGGTGGTGCTGATGCTGGTGGTGCGTTTCGCCCGCCTTCTCGTTCGATGGCGTATCCTTGGCGAATTGGTAGGGCAGCTGGCTATAGGCAAGGCCCTCCGGCATCTTTGCCGCCAGCGGCACATAGGAGGCCTCGGCCGTCTCGGGGATCGGCATCATCTGCGGTTGCGCGGAGATTTCTTTCGGCTGACGGGCTGCCGCCGCCGCGGCCTCAATATCCATCTGCGGTGGGCGTAGTGCTGCTGATTGGCGGGGATCGGGTGCTGTGAATTCGGCCGGCTGCCTCAAGGTCTCGGTCGCATCGCTGATGACGGCGTCGTCGAGGATCGCATCTATCTCCACTGCCGCCTCGACGGCAACATCCTCCAGCACGGTTTCGACGTCTTGCTCGCGGATGATCGTGGCGATCAGCTCGGAGACTTCTTCGGTCATGGAGGCAACGATTCCTGCCCAGTTCCTGGGAATGACAGGATCGACCTTTTCCGACGTCGCGTGAGGTTGGATGGCAGGCGGCTCCGGCGTTTCCTGCGTATCGTCGGCCGCTGCGGCTTCCGTCGACGAGGCTTGCCGGGTTTCGATCTCCTTCGACGCAGACATTTCCGGGGCGACCTCCCTTGCCGTCGCCGGGGTGGACTGAGCCCGGTTTTCAGCATGCGGCGTTTCCGGATCGGCAGCTTCCGCGGCTTCGGCGATAAGCGCGTCCTCGGTGGTCATCAGAGCTGCGGCCTCGATCAGCGAATCGGCCGGCGCGGGCACCTTGTCTACCGGCTGGCGCATGGCGGCAGGCAGGCTGTCCTCATGCAGCCGGATCTCGGGGCGAGCTTCGGCGCGCATCGGCGAAGCGTCATTCTGGCCATAGGAGCGGACGACGGCGCGGGCGGCGAGGTCGCGATCCTTGTAGCGGACGATTTCCAGATAGGCGACGATGCGGGCGGCTTCAGGGCCTGTCGGGTTCTTCAGGGCCTCGGCGATTGTTCGGAGCGGCACGCTATGCCCCTGCTCGGTGAGCTGGCGCTCAACCTCGTCGATCCTAGCGGTTGGCAGCTGCCGGATGGCATCGGCCAGCCGAGAGGCGAAGGCAAGATTGCTCTCGTCCTCGCCACGATCCAGCGAGATCGAGCGGCCTGCCGCATCGATGACATCGAAAAGGGCTTCGACCATGCGCTCGCGCGCCGCAAGGAGCAGAATATTCAGTTTGCCGGCAATGGCGGAATTGAGGTCTGCGGCTTCGACGGCGTTGACAGGCGGGGGGGCAATCACGGAGTGGCCGAGACCGCTGGCGACGATCGCCGCTGTCTGACCCTGGGACGAAAAGCTTGCATTGGACGCTGCACGAACGGGAGTCAACATGGCATGCTCCTTTCGTAAAGTGACGATGAAAGCAGGCTCTAGAAAAGGACCGCGCTCATCCGGCCCCCTTGCATCCCAGCAGATCCTCCTGTCCGCATGACGCAGTTTCGGCGTCATCGAATGCATAAAAATTAACAGGAATGTTAATAAACAGGCGTTAATGAATCGCTAACGGCCGCGGACAAGTCTGCCGCACGGTTATTAGCAAACGCAGAATGAAAGCAATTCGCTCAGCTGTGGGCGAAGATATCGGCCTCTTCCCAGCCGAGCAGGTCGAGCTTGGCGCGGGTCGGCAGGAATTCGAAGCAGGCCGTCGCATGATCGTAGCGGCAGTCGCGGATCAGGCGTTCCGTCAGCTTATCGCGCAACGCATGCAGATAAAGCACGTCGGACGCGGCATATTCGAGCTGGGCCGGAGACAGCGTCTCGGCCGCCCAATCGGAAGATTGCTGCGCCTTGGAGACATCGACGTCGAGCATCTCCTTGAGATTATCCTTGAGGCCGTGACGATCCGTATAGGTCCGGATCAGGCGCGAGGCGATCTTGGTGCAGAAAACCGGGGTCGTCGTGACGCCGAAAGTATGGAAGAGCACGGCAATATCGAAGCGGCCGTAATGAAAGATCTTCTGATGGGTGGGGTCTTCGAGCAGGGCGACAAGATTTGGCGCCTGCTTCTGGCCGGCGGCGATGCGGATGATATCGGCGGTGCCGTCACCCGGCGAAAGCTGGACGACGCAGAGCCGATCGCGGCGCGGCACCAGGCCGAGCGTTTCGGTGTCGATTGCTATCGCGCCGGTGTAGCGGGCGGCATCGGCCGCGGAAATATCGCCTTCGTGAAAACGTATGGTCGCCGCCATGAGACTGTCTTTCGTTCGAATGCATCCCCTACAGCGCCGCGCGTCTTTTCGAGAGCCGCAAAGGACGCTGTAGCACTTTGAATGGCTGCATAATTTTATCCTCAAATCGATTCCGATTTAAGGAATTATGCAGCAGCGCTATAGCGCAAAGGCGCAGAATGCGAAACCGCTTTCCTGCCACTAGAGTGCCGTGCGTCCTCTCGGACGGATTTAGGACGCTCTACCTCTCTTAATCTTCGCATCGTGCTGGCGGTTCAGAAAGTCGGCGGCGTGTTAATCCAGAGAAGCACGGTTTCGCCATCGTGGCGATTGCGCCAGGAATGGTCGCGGCGGCTTTCGAAATAAAGTGAATCGCCAGGCCCGAGATCGAAGAATTGATCGCTGTCGAGCACCAGTTCGAGCCGGCCGGACAGAACATGCATGAATTCCTCGCCCTCGTGGCGATAGGCGCCTTCGCTGGCAGCACCCGGCGCCAGCACGAAACGATGGCAATCCATCATCCTGCGGCCTTCGGCAAGGAGCTGCACCGTGACACCCGGCGTTGTTTCCGGCCACTTGTGCCATTCGCCGGCGCGCACCAGCACCGGCACGTCCCCATTTTCTTCGCCGGAAAGGCGGGAGACGGTGGTGCCGTAATATTCGGCAAGATCATGCAGCGTCTTGAAACTGACGCCCTGCGAGGTGCGCTCCAGCGTCGAGAGCGTCGACGAGGTGACGCCGATGTCGCCGGCCACCTGATCGAGCGTCTTGCCGCTCGCATGGCGCAGGCTGCGCAGCTTGCGGCCGAGGCCGTTGTCCTGGCTTGCCTCGGCGCTATCAGCGGAGGGCTCCTCGCCCTCCAGCGCCTCGCGGATTGCCGCGGGATTGAGGCCACGCTCGACACGATACCAGGAGATGCGCTTCAACCGCGCCACATCGTCGGCGCTGTATTGCCGATGGCCGGTTTCCGAACGGCCGGGAACCACCAGACCCTGGCTTTCCCAGAGGCGTAGCGTCGAGGCCGAAACGCCAGCCAGCCGCGCGGCTTCCGCCACCTTGTAGCGTACAGGTCCATTATCGTTCATCCGAAAGTATCCCCGATTCCAATCGCCCCAGAGCCTTCATCAAAAAGCGTGATGTTTGAAGCAAAAAATGCCGCTTGATTTCTTGCAGGAAAAATGTAGGAACTTTCTATAGATCTTGCAGAACTTATGCAAGATAGTTCTGAAGCCCCTTTTCAGCGCAGGAGCGCATCGATGAACGCGATCAACCTTACGGACCGGAAGAACGCTGCTATTTCACGCGGCGTCGGCATGACGACACAGATTTATGCGGATCGCGCAGAGAATGCGGAGATCTGGGACAAGGAGGGCCGCCGCTACATCGATTTTGCCGCCGGCATCGCCGTTCTCAACACCGGCCACCGCCATCCCCGGGTCATCGCAGCGGTCAAGGATCAGCTCGACCGCTTCACCCATACCTGCCATCAGGTGGTGCCCTATGAAAGCTACGTCCATCTGGCCGAACGGCTGAACGTGCTGGTGCCCGGCGACTTCGAGAAGAAGACGATCTTCGTGACGACAGGCGCCGAAGCGGTCGAGAACGCCGTCAAGATCGCGCGCGCCGCAACCGGCCGCTCGGCCGTCATCGCCTTTGGCGGCGGCTTCCATGGCCGCACCTTCATGGGCATGGCGCTGACCGGCAAGGTCGTGCCCTACAAGGTCGGTTTCGGCGCGATGCCGGGCGATGTGTTCCACGTTCCCTTCCCGATCGAGCTGCACGGCGTCACTGCCGATCAGTCGCTGGCGGCGCTGAAGAAGCTCTTCGCCGCCGATGTCGATCCGCAGCGCGTCGCCGCCATCATCATCGAGCCGGTGCAGGGCGAAGGCGGCTTCTATGCGGCCCCCGCCGCCTTCATGAAGGCGCTGCGCGAGCTCTGCGACCAGCACGGCATCCTGCTGATCGCCGACGAGGTGCAGACCGGTTTTGCCCGCACCGGCAGGATGTTCGCAATGGATCACCACGAGGTGGCGCCTGACCTGACAACGATGGCAAAGAGCCTGGCCGGCGGCTTTCCGCTCGCCGCCGTCACCGGCCGCGCCGAAATCATGGATGCGCCGGGACCGGGCGGGCTCGGCGGCACCTATGGCGGCAATCCGCTCGGTATCGCGGCCGCCCATGCCGTGCTCGACGTCATTGTCGACGAGGATCTCTGCAACCGGGCCAACCAGCTCGGCGGGCGGCTGAAGCAGCGGCTGGAATCGTTGCGCGAGACGGTGCCGGAGATCGTCGACATCCGCGGGCCGGGTTTCATGAACGCGGTCGAATTCAACGACCGGACGACGGGACTGCCGAGCGCGGAATTTGCCAACCGGGTGCGGCTGATCGCGCTCGACAAGGGTCTGATCCTGCTCACCTGCGGCACCCACGGAAACGTCATCCGCTTCCTCGCACCGATCACCATCCAGGACGAGGTCCTCGGCGAGGCGCTCGATATTCTCGAAGCCTCAATGCTGGAGGCGAGCGCGGGCAAGTGACCGCACCGAACCCGGATTTCAGCGGGCTGCCGGCAACCGGCAGCCGCACTCCCAAGGAGGATATGACATGGCTTTCACCACCGCACTGACCAAGCACGTTCCCTTCTCCTCGCCCCTGCTGCGCGATGCCGGCTATATCGGCGGGGTCTGGACATCAGGCGATGCCACTCGGACATTCGACGTTCTGAACCCGGCAACCGGTGAGCTGCTCGCCTCGCTGCCCGATATGGGTGCGGCCGAGACGCGGGCGGCGATCGATGCGGCTCATGCCGCCCAGCCGGCCTGGGCAGCCCGTCCGGCCAAGGAGCGCAGCGCGATCCTGCGCAAATGGTTCGACCTGATGGTCGCCAATGCCGACGAACTCGCCGCAATCCTGACCGCCGAAATGGGCAAGCCGTTCCCGGAAGCGCGCGGCGAGATCCTCTATGCCGCGGCCTATATCGAATGGTATGCGGAAGAAGCCAAACGCATCTATGGCGAGACGATCCCCGCGCCTTCCGACGATAAACGGATGATCGTCATCCGGCAGCCGGTCGGCGTCGTCGGCACGATCACGCCGTGGAATTTCCCGGCGGCGATGATCACCCGCAAGATCGCTCCGGCGCTTGCCGTCGGCTGCACCGTGGTCTCGAAGCCCGCAGAACAGACGCCGCTGACGGCGATCGCGCTTGCCGTACTCGCCGAGCAGGCCGGCATTCCGGCAGGCGTCTTCAACGTCATCGTCGGGGTCGACGGCCCGGCAATCGGCCGCGAGCTCTGTGGCAACGAAAAGGTGCGCAAGATCAGCTTCACCGGTTCGACGGAGGTCGGCCGCATCCTGATGCGGCAGTGCGCCGACCAGATCAAAAAGGTGAGCCTGGAGCTCGGCGGCAACGCGCCCTTCATCGTCTTTGACGATGCCGATCTCGACGCTGCCGTCGAAGGCGCGATCGCCTCCAAATACCGCAATGCCGGCCAGACCTGCGTCTGTGCCAACCGTCTCTATGTCCAGTCGAACGTCTATGACGCCTTCGCAGCCAAGCTTGCCGCCAAGGTCGCCGAGATGTCGGTCGGCGACGGCTTCAAGCCGGGTGTCGTGATCGGGCCGCTGATCGACGAGCAAGGCCTTGCCAAGGTGGAAGATCATGTCAGCGACGCGCTTGCCAAGGGCGCCAAGGTGCTGATCGGCGGCAAGCGCATCGACGGCGCCGGCACTTTCTTCACGCCGACGGTGCTGACCGGCGTTGCGCGCGGCATGAAGGTGGCGCGCGAGGAGACCTTCGGGCCGGTGGCGCCGCTCTTTCGCTTCGGCACGGTCGAGGATGTCATTCAACAGGCCAACGACACGGAGTTCGGCCTCGCCGCCTATTTCTACGCCGGCGATCTGAAAAAGGTCTGGCGGGTGGCGGAAGCGCTGGAATACGGCATGATCGGCATCAATACCGGCCTGATGTCCTCCGAGACGGCGCCCTTCGGCGGCATCAAGCAATCCGGCCTCGGCCGCGAAGGCTCGCGGCACGGCGCCGACGACTATCTGGAAATGAAATATCTCTGCATCGGCGGCGTCTGATTCACCATCCTAATGAGACAGGCACGCGGCATTGCGCCGCGTGCCGTCAATAATGCGGCGGGCGGGTGATGCCAGGAGCTTCCAGCGACTGCTCCTCGAGCGACAGGAAGCGTTCGGTGAGCCGGTCGAGCTTGGTGCGCATCTGCTCGACCGTTTTCCATTGCTCGGCGAGCTGATCGGAAAGCTCTTCGATCGTCTTTGCCTGGTGGGCCAGCATTTCTTCCAGCTGGGTGATGCGGTTCGTCTCGTCGGACATTAGAGCCTTTCCGGGTTAAATTGCAGCATTCTGCCGGAGCAGATTTTCGTCAGGGCAAAGGCGATTGGCGAAGGGCATACCTCTTGGTACGTCCGAGCCGATCGCCTTTGCCCTGGCGCATAGATGCCCGGCCCTTCAGGTTGGCTGAAACGGGCCGGCTGATCGACCGGCCGGCTTGGCCGTAGAGCTGGGCTACGACGCGCGCCGGCCGGTCGACCATCCGACTCCGTTTGAGCCAACAGAATGCTACAATCTAACCCGGAAAGGCTCTAGACCCTCCTTTGCCGAAACCGGCAGAACAGATGGTTCTGCAAAGCGGAAATAGGCCGCCGCGTCAATGCTTTCCCTACCCGGCGCAGCCATGCGCAAAACTGTACCGTTTGGTTACTAAAAGACCTTGCCGTGCCTGATGTTGTGGGGTAGGCCCTTAGCCATCAGGGAGGAATACTGATGGATGCAGGAAACGGCTTTCTTCATCCGGACCGGCTTTTCCCGGCTGATCCGGCAACACGGACCATCGCGCGAGACCTCTACGAGACAGTGCGCAATCTTCCGATCGTCAGTCCGCACGGGCATACTGAACCTTCCTGGTTCGCCGACGACAAGCCCTTTGAAGACGCGGCCTCGCTGCTGGTCATTCCCGATCACTATCTCTTCCGCATGCTGCACAGCGTCGGCGTCACTTTGGACGAACTCGGCGTGCCGCGGCTCGACGGCAAGCCGGTGGCTGAGGGGCGGGCGATCTGGCGGACATTTGCCGCACATTATCATCTCTTCCGCGGAACGCCTTCGAGCCTCTGGGTCGACCACGCCATGTCGGCCGTACTCGGCTGCACCGAGCCGCTGACGGCTGACAATGCCGATGCGCTCTACGATCATATCAATGCCCAGCTTGCCCTTCCCGAATTCCGCCCGCGGGCGCTGCATCAGCGATTCGGCATCGAAACGATCGCGACGACGGATGGGGCGCTCGATCCTCTGGCGCATCACCAGAAGATGGCGGCCGACGGATGGATCGGCAAGGTGCGCACCACCTACAGGCCGGACAGTGTCACCGATCCCGACGCCGTCGGCTTCCGCGACAATCTTGTCAAGTTCGGAGAGATCACCGGCACCGACGTGACGCGCTGGGACGGTCTTATCGAGGCACATCGGCGCCGACGCGCCTATTTCCGCCAGTTCGGCGCCACCGCGACCGATCACGGCGTGCCCACAGCCTTTACATCAGATCTGCCGCTTGCGGAAAAGCAGGCGTTGCTCGAGAAGGCGCTGAAGGGTCCGCTTTCGGCCGGGGAGGCCGAGCTCTTCCGTGGCCAGATGATGACCGAGATGGCCGGGCTTTCGGCTGAGGACGGCATGGTGATGCAGATCCATGCCGGCTCCAGACGCAACACCGACCGCGGACTTTTCTCGACCCGAGGCCCCAATATGGGCGCCGATATCCCGACAAGCACCGACTGGGTCGGCGGCCTGAATGCCCTGCTTTCCAGATACGGCCATGCGCCGGGGCTGCGCGTGCTGCTCTTCACGCTCGACGAGACGACCTATGCGCGCGAGATGGCGCCAATGGTCGGCCATTGGCCCTGCCTGATGATCGGCCCGCCCTGGTGGTTCCACGACAGCCCGAATGGCATCCGCCGCTACCTCGACCAGGTCGTCGAGACGGCCGGCTTTGCCAATATGGCGGGTTTCAACGACGATACGCGTGCGCTGCTTTCGATTCCGGCCCGGCATGACGTCTGGCGTCGCGAAGTCTGCCGTTTCCTCGCCCAGCTCGCCGCCGAGCACCGGATTTCCAAGCGGGAAGCCGAGATCGTTGCAGGTGAGCTCTCCTATGGCAATGCGAAGAAGGCCTACAAGCTGTGACCGAACGACTGCAGACCCTTTCCGGCCTCGCCCCGACGGCGAAGCTTCCCGCCTATGACCGTAACCAGCTGAAAAGCGGCATCCTGCATCTCGGGCCGGGCGCTTTCTTCCGCGCGCATTTCGCGCCGTTTACCGATGCCGCACTTGCGACAAGCGGCGGAGACTGGGGCATCGAAGTGGCGAGCCTGCGCACTGCCGATGTCGCCGATCACCTCAACGAGCAGAACGGCCTCTATACGATGCTGATCCGCGATACGTCGGGCACGGTAGCGCAGGTGATCGGCCCCATTTTACGGGCGCATGTGGCGACACGTGATCCGGCAGGACTGCTCGATCGGCTGGAAGATCCGGCGATCCGCATCGTCAGCCTGACGGTGACGGAAAAGGCCTATGGCATGGATTCCGCGACGGGAGGGCTCGACCTCAACCATGCCGATGTGGCGGCTGACCTTGCCAACCGTCATGCGCCGCGCGGCGTCATCGGCTATCTGGTCGAGGGACTTTCCCGGCGCCGGGCGAAGGGCCTCGCCCCCTTCACACTGCTCAGCTGTGACAATCTTCCGAGCAACGGCGCCGTTCTGAAACGACTGGTTCTCGATTTCGCCGAACGCGTCGACCCCTCACTTCGTCAATGGATCGAGGCAAATGTGCCCTTCCCCTCGACCATGGTCGACCGCATCACGCCGGCGAGCACCGAGGCGACCTACCAGGATGCCGAACGGCTGACCGGACGGCAGGATCTGGCGGCGATCGAGACCGAACCCTTCACGCAATGGGTGATCGAAGATCATTTCGCCAATGGCCGGCCGGCCTGGGAGAAGGCCGGCGCCTTGATGGTCACGGATGTTTCGGCCTATGAGAAGATGAAGCTCCGGATGCTGAATGGCGCGCATTCGCTGCTCGCCTATCTCGGTTATATCGGTGGCTATGAATTCATCCGCGACGTGATGGATGATGCCGGCCTGGCGGCCCTTGCCTACCGCCACATGCATGCGGCCGCAAGAACGCTCGATGCGGTTCCCGGCATCGACCTCGATGACTATGCCAGCGAATTGATAGCGCGCTTTGCAAACAAGGCGATTGCGCATCGCACCTATCAGATTGCCATGGACGGCACGCAGAAACTGCCGCAGCGGCTGCTGGAACCGGCAACCGAGGCACTGGCGCATGGCGACAAGGCGGAGACCTATGCGATCGCCGTTGCGGCATGGATGCGCTATGCGATCGGCGAGCACGGCAACGGCGAGCGCTATGAACTGCGCGATCCCCGTGCAGGCGAAATCGCCGCTCTCATCGCCGATGTCCCGCGCACCGGCCTGGCGATCTCGGCGGCTCTTTTCACCCTTCCCGGACTCTTCCCGGCAGCTTTGACAGGACACCGCGCGTGGACGCAGGACGTCTCCGACAAGCTGGAGATCCTGATTCAGGACGACCGGCTGCCGCTGTTCTAGACCCGGCTACGCCTTGATGCGCGCCATATCCGGATCGTAGAGCGGCGACAGCGACACCTTGCAGGGGATGCGTTCCCGCGCGACATCAAGCTCATAGGTGCCGGAGAGGACGAAATCCTCGGTCACGCCGTCGGGATTGCGGACGTAGCCGTAGCCGATCGGCTTGCCCAGCGTATAACCGAAGCCGCCGCTCGACAGCCAGCCGACGCGCTTGCCGTCGCGATAAATCGTTTCGCGGCCGAGCAGCACGGCATCGGCATCCTCCGGAATGAAGCAGGCGAGGCGCTTCTTTACCCCGCCCGCAAGCTGCCGTTCGATCGCCTCACGGCCGCGGAACGGAATATTCTTTCGCATCTTCACCGCCCAGCCGAGACCGGCTTCAACAGGCGTATGGTCGGGACCGATGTCTGGTCCCCAGGCGCGATAACCCTTTTCCAGGCGGCAGCTCTCAATGGCGCGGTAGCCGGCATTGACGAGGCCGAGCTCGCCGCCTGATGCCATCAGCACGTCATAGACCGTGGTCGCATACTCGATGGGAACATGCAGTTCGTAGCCGAGCTCGCCGACATAGGTGATGCGCAGCGCCCGCACCGGGCAGCCCGATATGCCGATGGTCCTGACCTTGCCGAAGGGGAAGGCAGCATTCGAGACATCGCTGCCCGTTACCTTTTCCAGCACGGCGCGCGAATTCGGTCCCATCAGCGACAGCACGGAATAGGCTGAGGTGACGTCGACCAGCTCGGCATGCATTGCCGCCGGGATATTGCGTGCGATCCAGTCGAAGTCATGGGTGGCGAAGCCGGTACCGGTGACGATGTAATATTCGTTCTCGGCGATGCGGGCGACCGTCACGTCGCATTCGATGCCGCCCTTGTCGTTCAGCATCTGCGTGTAGACAAGCGATCCCACAGGCCTTGCGACATCGTTGGCGGCGATCCAGGACAGCGCTGCCTCGGCATCCCTGCCCTTCAGCACGAATTTGGCAAAGGAGGTCTGGTCGAAGATGACGGCCGCTTCGCGCACGGCCTTATGCTCGCGGCCGACGGCGTCGAACCAGTTCTGCCTGGTGTAGCTGTAGATATCCTTCGGCTCCTCGTTGGCGAAGAGATCGGCAAACCAGTTCGGCCTTTCCCAGCCAAGCTTTTCGCCGAAACAGGCGCCCTGCGCCTTCAGCCGGTCATAGAGCGGCGATTTGCGGCAGGGGCGGCCGCTCGAATGTTCCTCGAACGGCCAGGCCATGGTGTAATGTTTGCCATAGGCTTCGAGCGTGCGTGTCCGCACCCAGTCGGTATCGAAATGCGGCCGGCCGAAACGGCGGATATCGACCGGCCAGAGATCATAAGGCGGTTCGCCCTTTGTCACCCATTCGGCAAGCGCCATGCCGGCGCCGCCAGCCGAGGCGATGCCGAAGGCGTTGAAACCAGCGCCGACGAAGAAATTCTTCAGCTCCGGGGCCTCGCCGAGAATGAAGTTACCATCCGGCGTGAAGCTTTCCGGGCCGTTCAGCAGCTGCTTGACGCCGACATTTTCCAGCGCCGGGACGCGGCCGAGTGCCTGTTCCATGATCTGTTCGAAATGGTCGAAATTGCTGTCGAGCAGCGTGTAGTGGAAACCCTCGGGGATGCCGCTCTTTGCCCAGGGAATGGGGTTCGGCTCGTAGCCGCCCATGACGATGCCCCCGACCTCCTCCTTATAGTAGGTCAGGCGATCGGGATCGCGCAGCGTCGGCAGGTTGGAGGGCACGCCGAAGGATTCGGTGATGATGTATTGATGTTCGACGGAGACCAGCGGTACGTTGACGCCGAAGCGGGCGGCGAAGGCGCGCGTCCATTGGCCGGCGCAGACGACGACGCGCTCGCATTCGATGCGCCCTTGCGCCGTGACGACGGCGCGGATCTTTCCCTTGTCGATTTCAAGGTCGAGGACTTCCATATCCTCGAAGATCGAAACGCCTGACATGCGGGCGCCCTTTGCCAGCGCCTGGGTGATGTCGGAGGGATTGGCCTGGCCGTCGGTTGGGAGGAAGGCGGCGCCGACGAGATCGTCTGTTGTCATTAGCGGCCAGAGATCGAAGGCTTCCTGCGGGGTCAGCAACTGCATTTCGAGGCCGAAGGACTGGGCGGTAGTCGCCTGGCGCCTGACCTCGGTCCAGCGTTCCTCGTTGCAGGCAAGGCGCAGGCCGCCATTCATCTTCCAGCCGGTGCCGAGACCCGTTTCCGCCTCCAGCCGCTTGTAGAGATCGACCGAATAGCCAAGAAGCTGGGTGATGTTGGCGCTGGTGCGCAGCTGGCCGACGAGGCCGGCGGCGTGGAAGGTGGTGCCCGACGTAAGCTTCTTGCGCTCCAGCAGGACGGTATCGGTCCAGCCAAGCTTGCCGAGATGATAGGCCGTCGAGCAGCCGATGATGCCACCGCCGATGACCACGGCCTTCGCCGTCTTCGGTAATTCCTTCGTCATTTATTGATCCCGTTCAAAGGCTTGATAGGCGCGCTCGAAGCGCGCGATATTTTCGGCGGTGTAGCCGGCGTAATCGAAATCAATGGTGGAATGAATTTCCGAAATCATGCTCCAGAGCGCCTCGCGCAGCAGCGAGGCGCATTTCATCGCGGCATAGCGCCTGCTGAGATTATCGGTCAGCGGCTGGTCGAAATAGATCTCCAGCATCGCGCGCTCGGCCGCTTCCGGGAGTTCGTTGTTGGAGGCCAATCCGCCAAGATCGAAAAGCGGCGTGTTGAAACCGGCATAGTCCCAGTCGATCAGCCAGAGCCGCTTGCCGTCATCGAGAAAGTTGGCGGCCAGCAGATCGTTGTGGCCGAAGGCGATCTCGAAAGGTCCTGCCGCTTCTTCCAACATATCAGCCCTGCCGACGAGCCCCGGCAGCAACGGAAGATAGGCGCTCTTCGACGCCTTCAGATTGGCGGCGTAGTCGCGGATGACGTGGAAGACCCAGAAGATCATCGCCTGGCCCCGGAAATGCCGGGCGATGTCGCGATGGCAAGCGCGGACCAGCGGCACGACCTGGGCCAGCATTTGCGGCCTCCTGATATCCTCCGGCGAAAGCGCTCTCGCCTCGATATATTCGAGCACCAGGACGCCCGGCGAATGGTGGATGACCGCCGGCGAAATACCGGCTGCATGGGCGGCACGGCTTGCGGCAAGCTCGTTCTGCCGGCTGATGTGGTGGATCGGAATATCGGTGCCGAGCCTAACCACGCAGCGCGCGACGGCGTCGCTGACCAGATAATTCCTGTTGGTGATGCCGCCTGCTATCGGCGAGATTTCGATCGGGCCCTGCCAGATACCAAGCGCATGAATCCTATCTTCAGGCGTCATGCTTATCCCCCAGAGCATGATGCCGAAAAGTGTGAGCGGTTTTCGGACGACATCATGCTCTAACTATTTAACTTAGAACAGGATTCAGATTTTAGGCCGACCCGGCCTAAAATCATCCTGTTCTAGCGACCCCTGTCGAAATGATGGGGCAGAGGAGGATCTGATGTCAAGCAGCGGTACGCTTAGATCGTCTTGCCGGCGGCATCGAAGACGTGGCAGCGGGCCGGATCGAAGGAAGCCTTCACATTGGCGCCGCGCTCCACCTTCTGCTGGCCGTCAAGCGCGACGGTCAGGAGCTGGTTATCCGGCGTGGTGGTGTAGAGCATGGTGGCGCCGCCGAGATTTTCAACGAGATCGACGTTGACGGTCGAGAGCGCGATTGCACCTTCGGCCAGCGAAAGATGCTCGGGACGGATGCCGAAGGTGACGTCCTCTCCCGCCCCGCCGTTCAGGCGGCGCGGCAGGCGGACGGAATTGCCGCAGACATGGATGCTGGTTTCGGCCTCGCCGACCTGCTCGATGCGGGCCTTCAGGAAATTCATCTTCGGGCTGCCGATGAAACCGGCGACGAACCGGTTGGCCGGATTGTTATAGAGATCGAGCGGCGCGCCGACCTGCTCGATACGGCCGGAATTCAACACCACGATCTTGTCCGCCATCGTCATGGCTTCGACCTGGTCATGGGTGACATAGATCATCGTATTGCCGAGGCTGCGGTGCAGGCGGGAGATCTCGACGCGCATCTGCACGCGCAGTTCGGCATCGAGGTTCGACAGCGGCTCGTCGAACAGGAATATCCGCGGCTCGCGTACGATGGCGCGGCCGATCGCGACACGCTGGCGCTGGCCGCCGGAGAGCGCCTTCGGCTTGCGCTCCAACAGCTTCTCGATCTGCAGGATCTCGGCGGCGCGCTTCACCTTCGGCTGGATCTCGGCCTTCTTGTAACCCGCCGTCTCCAGGCCGAAGGCGAGGTTCTTGTAAACCGACATATGGGGATAGAGAGCATAGGACTGGAAGACCATGGCGATGCCGCGCTTGGCGGGCGCCACCTCGTTCATGCGCTCGCTGTCGAGCAAAAGCGCGCCGCCCGATATCTCCTCGAGACCGGCGATCATGCGCAGAAGGGTCGATTTTCCGCAGCCGGAGGGGCCGACAAAAACGACGAATTCGCCGGGATCGATCGTCAGGTCGATGCCATGGATCACATCCATCGCGCCGTAGCGCTTCTCGACCTTCTGAAGAACGACACTGGTTGCCATCTTCTCAAAACCCTCTCTTTTTATTTTGTCGGTTACTTCGTTCTTGCGCGCCAATCGGCGTATTTCGGACTGTCGGGGCCGACCGGCAGCGGCACGTCAGCGCCGCTGTCGGAAGACTGGTAGATGGCGGTGACGAGTTCCAGCGCACGGCGGGCATCGACCGTCGTCACCGGCAGCGGCGCATGGCCGCTGAGGAAGGCGTGGAACTGGCCCATCTGGGTGGTGAAACGCGGCGCAACCGGCTGCCAGTCGCCAACCACCTTGTCGATCTGTTCCCGGACGTCGTCATTCGCGGCGATGATCTTCCAGGGATCCTTACCTGGCGCATAGGGCTCGTGGCTGCTTTCGAAAGTGACATTCTCGAAATGCAGCCTGAGCCGGCTAATCTGCTCCTGCGAACCAAGGGTGCAGGAAAGCGAGACAAAGGCGCCGTTTTCCATCAGCAGGCTGGCGGAGGCACAATCCTCGACCTCGATATCATTGACACGGGTGGCGACGCGGCCGAAGACCCTTGCCGCAGGCCCCATCAGATGCATCAGCATGTCGTGCAGATGCAGCGCATGGGTGACGAGAACGCCGCCGAGCTCCGTCGCCCATTTGCCGCGCCAAGGCACTGCGTAATATTCCGGCTTGCGCAGCCAGAAGGTTTCGACCGAAGCGGTATAGGGCTTGCCAGCAATACCGGCGTCGATGATCCGCTTGGCCTTCTGGATGCCGTCGCCGTAACGGTACTGGAAGATCGGCATCAGCACGCCTTTGGCGGTCTTTTCCGCTGCCATGATGGTATCGACAGCGGCAAGCGAGCCCGTCAGCGGCTTTTCGCAGACGACATTTTTACCGGCAGCCAGGGCTGCGACCACCTGTTCCAGATGGATGCCGGGAGGAGTGCAGATATCGATGATGTCGATCGTGTCGTCGGCCAGCAGTTCCGCGAAGGAAGTCGTGCGTCGTTCGATGCCGAACTCGTCGCCGACCGCTGCCATGCGCTGCTCGTTCAGGTCGCAGATCGCCACGACCTTGAACTTGTCGGAATGCGGCAGGTAACCCTCGACGATATGGGAGCGGCCGATACCGCAACCAACGATCGCGACCGTCCTGATGCTCATGTCGCTCTTTCCCGTTATCGCCATCAACGCTTCATGCCCGTTGTGGCGATGCCCTCGATCAGCAGGCGCTGGAAGAACAGGAAGAAGAAGAAGACCGGCACGAGCGTCAGGGTCGACATGGCGAACAAACCGCCCCAATCCGATGCACTGGTGGAATCCACGAAAGTGCGCAGGCCGAGCTGGATCGTGTAGGTGTTCATATCGTTCAGGTAGATCAGCGGACCGAAGAAATCGTCCCAGGTCCAGATGAAGGAGAAGATGGCGGCCGTTGCCAAAACCGGCAGCGATAGCGGCAGCATGATCTTCCAATAGATGCGCCAAGCGCTGCAGCCATCCATCATCGCCGCCTCATCGAGTTCGCGCGGGATGCCGCGGAAGAACTGCACCATGAGGAAGATGAAGAAGGCATCGCTTGCCAGGAACTTCGGCACAACAAGCGGCAGGATGGTGTTCACCCAGCCGAGGTTGAGGAAGAGTACATATTGCGGGATCAGCGTCACATGGTAGGGGATCATCAACGTGCCGAGCATGATCGCGAACCAGAAGTTCCGGCCGGCAAAACGCAGCCGCGCGAAGGCGAAGGCGGTCAGCGAACAGGCGATGACATTACCCGTCACCACCAGCAGCGAAATGACGAGCGAATTCCAGAAGAACCGGCCGAAGCTGACATCGAGACCGACCCAACCGCGCGCATAGGAGGAGAGATCGATCGACGACGGGATGAGCGAGGTCGACGAGAAGATCTCGTTTTCCGGCCTTACCGATGCCGAAACCATCCACAACAGCGGATAGAGCATGAGAAGTGAAGCGGCGATCAGCAGGGCGTGGATGATGAGCGACGCAGGCAGGCTGCGTTTGGTGATGTCGGATGGCGGCCTGGCCGCAGTGACGGAAGCGGTCATCTCAGTCATCGTAGTGCACCCAATAACGTGAGGTCAGGAAGGAGAAGGCGGTGAAGATCGCGATGATCACCACCAGGATCCAGGCGAGTGCCGAGGCGTAGCCCATGCGGAAATTGCCGAAGGCTTCCTGATAGAGGTAGAGCGTGTAGAAGAGCGTCGAATTGATCGGACCGCCCGTGCCGCCGGAGATGATGAAGGCTGGTGTGAATGCCTTGAAGGCTTCAATCGTCTGGACGACGGCGTTGAAGAAGATCACCGGGGTCAGAAGTGGCAGCGTGATCTTGTAGAATTGCCGGAACTTCGAGGCGCCGTCGAGGCTGGCGGCCTCATACATATCCTGCGGGATCTGGCGCAGGCCGGCCAGGAAAATAATCATCGGCGAGCCGAACTGCCAGACGGACAGAGCCACCAGCGTGTAGATCGAATAGTTCGGATGCGAGATCCAGCTTGGGCCTTCGATGCCGAAATGCGAGAGTGCGGCATTGACGAGGCCATCGCTGGCGAAAAGCTGACGCCAGAGCACGGCGATCGCCACGCTGCCGCCCAGCAATGAGGGGAGATAGAAGATGGCGCGGTAGATCGACAGCCCACGCAGGCCGCGGTTCAGGGCCATGGCGACCAGCAAGGCGAAGGTCAGTTTGAACGGCACCGAGAAGACGACATAAGTCAGAGTGACGTGCATGGCGGCCGAGAATTTCGGATCGGCCGTGGCGATGCGCACATAATTCGCCATTCCCACCCACCTCGGCGACTGCAGCATGTCGAAGTCGGTGAAGGAGAGGTAGAGCGAAATCAGGGCCGGCCCGAGCGTCAGCCCGAAAAAGCCGATGAGCCACGGAAGAAGGAAGAGATAGCCGGGAGCATTGGCATTCCAGAGACGCCTGAAGCGTCCTTCGGCCACGGCCCCCTGATATCTTTCCACATTTATGGCCCCTGCGGGCGTGCGCATCGCATTGCTCATACGGGATCAGCCTCGTGCGAGAATCTGCGTGATTTCATCGACAAGCTGTTTGCCGCCATCGGAAGGAGATACCTGTCCAAAGGCCACTTGTTCGGCGATGTTGCGTAGGGTCAGCTCGCCTTCACCGGCGCCGGCGGGCGGTGGCGGCGGCAATTTGCCGGCGAGTTCGCCAAGGCCGCTGACATAGGCCAGCGCAATCTTGCCGTTCTCGTCGAGCTTCGCCGCGACGACCTCACGCATGGCGCTCGATTCGGGAATGCCGCGTTCGACATCCAGAAGCAGCGCTGCCTCAGGGTCCTTGACGAAGAAATTGACGTAGTCCACGGCCAGGTCCACAGCTTTCGACTGGGCGGAGACCGAGAAGAACATCGACGGCTTGCGGTAGTGGCCGCCCTTCGAATCCGCCTTGACCCGCATGTAGTTGGTCAGCGCCAGCTTGTCCTTGTTCATTGCCTGATAGGCGACGAACTGGTTGGAATGGGCGAAACCAGCGGCCGACTTGCCGAGCGATATCGTGTTGGTTTCGATATCGTTCTTATCGAGGGCCTGGACATCGGCAGGAACGCAGGCGCCGGCAGCCCGGAACTTGGCCCACATGTCGTACCATTCCGAGGCATCGTCCACGCCGAAGGCGATCTTGCCGTCGGCAGTATAAAGCGCCTTGCCGCGCTGACGCAGCCAATTTTCGAACAGTGGTTCACCGCCGCTGCCGTCGGCCATGCCGAACATGCCCTTGCGTTTGCCCGCCTTGGTGATCTCCGCACCGATGCGGCCGAATTCTTCCCAGGTGGTTGCCTGGGTCGGCAGATCGACGCCGGCCTCCTTGAAGGCAGTGGTGTTCAGGACCGTGGCCGCCGAATTCGCCCCGAGGCTGACGCCGTAGAGGTGGCCGTCGACACTGCCGCCTTCGATCTGCGCCTTGTCGAAATCGTCGAGGTTGAGCTTGGCCGGCATATAGGATTCGAGCGGGGCGAGCGCGCCGCGCCGCGCATACTGGACGATATAGCGATAGTCCATCTGGATGACATCGGGCGCGTTGCGGCCGGCGACCTGGGTCGCAAGGCGCGGCCAGTAGTCGCCCCAGCCGAGGAATTCGCCGGTGATCGACGTGCCCGGCTTCTTCGTCTGATAGAGCTGCGATACCTTGTTGGTGCGATCGGCGCGCGGCTGCGAGCCCCACCACAGGAGACGCAGGCGCGTTTCCTGTGCCAAAGCGCTGGTTCCCAGCGCCGAGAGCGAAAGAAGCGTCGCTCCTCCCGCAACGAAATTACGTCTGCTTACACGTAGGCTCATTTTTTCCTCCTCCAAAGGGAAGCGCCTCCACACGCTTCCGAACCTAGTTACCCTTGCATAAATAACTAATTGGTTACAAGCTACGGGCAAAGCGGCGAGCGTGTCAAGCGGTGTCGCTCGCGGGCCGTTCAAATTCGGTTTTTACAATTTCGCACCGAAGGCTTATGAGCGCAACATGTGAAGACGGAGGTGGAGAGATGAACGACAGCGGGGAGAAGGGGGCAAAGAAACGGTCTCGACGCCCGGTCGCGGAACGGGCGGCCCACCGCGATCCGGAGCGGACACGCGCTGCGATCCTCGAAGCGGCAACCCGGGAATTCGCTGAAAACGGCATGGGTGGGGCTCGCGTCGATGCGATCGCCGAGCGCGCTGGCACCAACAAGCGGATGCTCTATCATTATTTCGGCGACAAGGAGCAGCTCTACCTCAAGGTGCTCGAAGAAGCCTATGTCGGCATCCGCACCGCCGAGCGCGCGCTTCATATCGGCGACCGCAGCCCGGAGGAAGGCATCGGCGAACTGGCACTCTTCACCTGGCGTTATTTTCTCCAGCATCCGGAATTTCTCAGCCTGCTCGGCACGGAAAATCTGCATCGCGCCCGCTGGCTGCGTCAGTCCGTCCGGCTCAAGGAACTGCATTCGCATTTGATCGGCGAGCTTTCTCAAGTGCTCGAGCAGGGAAAGAAGCAGGGCGTCTTCATCCAGACCGCCGATCCCCTGCATGTCTACCTCACGATCGCCTCGCTCGGTTATTTCTACCTTTCCAACCAGTACACGCTGTCGACGATCTTCGGCCGCGACCTGATCGAGCCGACCCATCTCAATGCCTGGGAGAGGCATATCGTCCACGTCACGCTCGCCTCGATCAAGCGCTAGAGCCTTTCCTGATCTCGAAAATCGGATTTGACTCTTGACAGCCGCTCCGATCTTCTGCCATCAAGTAACTGTTTAGTTACCGGCTTGGGAGGGCCGGGCCAGGATGCCCGCTCCCGCCGCAAAAGATTGCTGGGAGGAAAAAATGGCACGCTTGGGGATCATCTTGCACGGCGTCACCGGCCGCATGGGGTACAATCAGCACCTGGTGCGTTCGATTCTCGCTTTCCGCGACCAGGGCGGCATCACGCTCAAATCGGGCGAGAAACTCGAGATCGACCCGATCATCGTCGGCCGCAACGGCGCCAAGATGGACGAGCTGGCGAAGAAGCACGGCATCAAGCGCTGGTCGACCGATCTCGATGCGGCTCTTGCCAATCCCGACGACACGATCTTCTTCGACGCAGGCACGACGCTGATGCGAGCCGAGCTGCTGTCCAAGGCGCTCGATGCCGGCAAGCATGTCTATTGCGAAAAGCCGATCTCCGACGATCTGCAGGTGGCACTCGACCTTGCGCGCAAGGCGCGCGGCTCCGGCCTCAAGCACGGCGTCGTGCAGGACAAGCTCTTCCTGCCCGGCCTGCGCAAGCTGGCGCTGCTCAGGGATTCCGGCTTCTTCGGCAAGATCCTCTCGGTGCGCGGCGAATTCGGCTACTGGGTTTTCGAAGGCGATTGGGGCGTGCCGGCTCAGCGCCCGTCCTGGAACTACCGTAAAGGCGACGGCGGCGGCATCATTCTCGACATGCTCTGCCACTGGCGCTACGTGCTCGACAATCTGTTCGGGGAGGTCAAGGCTGTCTCCTGCCTCGGCGCCACTCATATCGGCCAGCGCATCGACGAGCAGGGCAAGCCCTATGATTGCGACACGGACGATGCGGCCTATGCGACCTTCGAGCTCGAAGGCGGCGCGATCGCGCAGATCAATTCCTCCTGGGCCGTTCGCGTCCGCCGCGACGACCTCGTCACCTTCCAGGTCGACGGCACACATGGTTCGGCCGTCGCCGGCCTGACGAAATGCTGGAGCCAGCACCGCGTCAACACGCCGAAGCCAGTCTGGAACCCGGACCAGCCGCAAACGATCGACTTCTACAAGACCTGGGACGAGGTTCCTGACACGCAGCCATTCGACAACGGCTTCAAGGCCCAGTGGGAAATGTTCATCCGCCATGTCGTCGAAGATGCGCCGTGGCCCTATGGCCTGGAAGCCGGCGCCAAGGGCGTACAGCTTGCCGAACTCGGCCTGAAATCATGGGCCGAGCGCCGCTGGCTCGATGTTCCCGCACTGGAGTTCTGAGCCGTGACGACGATCAATCTCCCTCTTGACGGCAAGATCGTTCCCTACACGCTGACAGGCACGCCGATCGCGCTCGCCAAGCGCGACGCCAAGGCCTTTCCACGCATCGCCTTTGCCGCGGCCCATGTCGTCGCCGATCCGCTCGCCGACAACGATCCGTGGCTGACACCGGCGATCGATTGGGAGCGGACGCTCGCCTTCCGCCATCGGCTCTGGGATCTCGGCCTCGGCGTTGCCGAAGCGATGGATACGGCGCAGCGCGGCATGGGCCTCGGCTGGCCGGATGCGCGCGACCTCATCCGCCGGGCGCTCAGTGAGGCGGCCGGCCGCAAGGACGCGCTGATCGCCTGCGGCGCCGGCACCGACCATCTGACGCCGGGACCTGACGTCACTATCGACACGATCCTCAGGGCCTATGAGGAGCAGATCGAAACGGTGGAGGCGGCCGGCGGCCGCATCATCCTGATGGCAAGCCGGGCGCTTGCCGCCGCCGCCAAAGGACCGGACGACTATGTAAGCGTCTATGACCGCATCCTCCGCCAGGTCAGGGAACCCGTCATCATCCATTGGCTCGGGGAAATGTTCGATCCGGCACTCGAGGGTTATTGGGGCAATGGTGATCATATCCAAGCCATGTCCACCTGCCTTGAGGTGATCGAAGCCCATGCCGACAAGGTCGACGGCATCAAGATCTCGCTGCTCTCCAAGGAGAAGGAAGTGGCGATGCGCCGCCGGTTGCCGAAAGGCGTGCGCATGTATACCGGCGACGATTTCAACTATGCCGAACTGATTGCCGGCGACGAAGAAGGCCATTCCGACGCGCTGCTCGGCATTTTCGATGCGATCGCGCCGGCAGCCTCGGCAGCCCTCGAAGCGCTCGGCCGCAAAAGCAACCATGAATTCTTCGATCTGCTGGAGCCGACCGTGCCGCTGTCGCGCCACATCTTCAAGGCGCCGACCCGCTTCTACAAGACCGGCGTCGTCTTCCTCGCCTATCTCAACGGCCTGCAGGACCATTTTGTCATGGTCGGCGGCCAGCAGAGCACCCGCTCGCTGACGCATCTGGCCGAACTCTTCCGCCTGGCCGACAAGGCACGGGTTCTGGCAGATCCCGAACTTGCTGCAAGCCGCATGCGTCAAGTGCTCGCCGTCCACGGCGTCAACTGAAGCGCTGAGGTGATGGGAGGAGAATGACATGCAGGTCGAAGGGCTTTCGATCAATCTGGCGACGATCCGCGAACAGTGCGGCTTTGCCCAGGCCGTCGATATCTGCCTGAAACACGGCATCACCGCGATCGCGCCCTGGCGCGACCAGGTTGCCAAGGTCGGTCTCGATGAAGCGGTGCGTATCGTCAAATCCAACGGCATCAAGCTGACCGGGCTTTGCCGCGGCGGCTTCTTCCCGGCGGCAAACGATGCCGACTGGCAGAAAAATCTCGACGACAACAGGCGTGCCATCGACGAAGCGGCGGCATTTTCAGCCGATTGCCTCGTGCTCGTCGTCGGCGGCCTGCCGGGCAGTTCGAAGGACATCGTCGCCGCCCGCCAGATGGTGTTCGACGGCATCGCCGCCGTAATGCCGCATGCGCAGGCCTCGGGTGTAAAGCTCGCTATCGAGCCGCTGCATCCAATGTATGCCGCCGACCGTGCCTGCGTGAATACACTCGGCCAGGCGCTCGACATGTGCGAGCAGCTCGGGGAGGATGTCGGCGTTGCTGTCGATGTCTATCACGTCTGGTGGGACCCCGATCTTGCCAACCAGATTGCCCGCGCCGGGCGCATGAAACGCATCTTTGCCCATCATATCTGCGACTGGCTGGTGCCGACAAAGGACATGCTGCTCGACCGCGGCATGATGGGCGATGGTGTGATCGACCTCAAAGGCATAAGACGGATGGTGGAGACCGCCGGTTTCTTCGGCGCGCAGGAGGTGGAAATCTTTTCGGCCGAAAACTGGTGGAAACGCCCGGCCGAGGAAGTGATCGCCACCTGCGTCGAGCGCTTCAGGAGCTGCTGCTAAAGCGTGTCGCACAAAAGTGTGCAGCGGTTTTGCGACCATGATGTGCGAAAAACCAAAGACCTGAAGCGCGGGCCACGCGAATCTGAAAGATCGCGACGCGCTTTAGGCCTGATTTTCAGTATTTGTTTCATCACGCATGCAGGAGGATCATTCGATGGAAAAACGCCGTTTTGCCCTGATCGGTACGGGAAACCGCGGCACCACCATGTGGGGCAAGGATCTGCTTGCCGGCTGGCGCGAGCATGTCGACCTGACCGCGATCGTCGAGAAGAATTCGCTGCGCGGGGAACGCGCGCGTAACATGATCGGCAGCAATGCACCGCTCTACGAAAACATCGATTCGATGCTCAACGAGCAGAAGCCGGATCTGGTCATCGTCTGTACGCCCGACCATACGCATGACGACATTGTCGTGCGGGCGCTGGAGTCCGGCATCGACGTCATTACCGAAAAGCCAATGACGACCTCGGTCGAAAAGATTCGCCGGATTCTGGATGCCGAAAAGCGCACGGGTCGCCGGGTCGACGTGTCCTTCAACTATCGCTATGCGCCGACGGCTGCGAAGATCAAGGAACTGCTGAATGCCGGCGAAATCGGCCGGGTCACCTCGGTCGACTTCCACTGGTATCTGAACTCCAAGCACGGCGCCGACTACTTCCGCCGCTGGCATGCCTATACGGAAAATTCCGGCAGTCTGTTCGTCCACAAGGCGACCCATCATTTCGATCTGCTGAATTGGTATCTCGACAGCGATCCCGACGCCGTCACCTCCTTCGCCGACTTGCAGAATTACGGTCGCAAGGGCCCGTTCCGCGGCCCGCGCTGCAAGCTCTGTCCGCACACGCATGAATGCGACTACTACCTCGATCTCGAGGCAGATCCCTTCCTCGATTCACTCTACGAGGATCCCTCGAAGATCGACGGCTACTTCCGAGACGGCTGCGTCTTCCGCGAGGACATCGACATTCCTGATACGATGGTGGTGTCGCTCCGTTACCGCAACAACGTCCATGTCTCTTATTCGCTGAACACCTTCCAACCGATCGAAGGCCATCACCTTGCCTTCAACGGCACCAAAGGGCGCATTGAGCTTCGTCAATATGAGGCCCAGCCCTGGGAAGAGCCGAAGGAGGACACCATCCTCCTCATCCGCAATTTCCCGAACGGCAAAGAGGCGGTGGAGCGCATCGTCGTTCCGCATTTCACAGGCGGCCACTACGGCGGCGACGACCGGATGCGCAATATGATTTTCAAACCCGATATTGAAGACAGGCTCGCCCAGCGCGCCGGCACGCGGGCGGGCGCCATGTCCGTGCTTTGCGGCATTGCCGCGCTGACGAGTTCGCGCACCGGCAAGTTGGTCAACATTGCCGATCTCATGCCCGAACTTGCCAATGACGGTTCGCCAAATTCGCTGAGGACGTCGCGCTGATACCTGTTGCCTAAGCCCCTTGACGCGCCTCAGGCGATGTTTTCGAGATTTGCCTGATGGATCTGGTAGAGCAGCGGCTGACCGGTCACGAAGCGCTCGATCTCGTCCACGGCCATCTCGCCGAGGCGCGCCCGTTCCAATCCGATAGCGCCGGCAATATGCGGTGTCAGAAAGACGTTCGGCAGATCGTAGAAAGCAGAACCCGCCTCCGGGATCTCCGGATCGGTGACATCGAGGACCGCGTCGATACGGCCGGTCTTGAGCGTCGAAAGCAGCGCGGCCTCATCGATGAGAATGCCGCGCGCCGTGTTGACGAGCGTCGCGCCGTCCTTCATCAGCGACAGCCTTCGCGCATCGATCATATGCCGCGTCGACGGCAGCGACGGCGCATGCAGGGAAACGATGTCCGCTTGCCGCATCAGTTCGTCGAGATCGACCTTTTCCGTTCCGAGGCCGGCTGCCTCGGCGGCATCAAGCGTCGGATCGGCGAGCAGCAGTCTATAATCAAAGGGTTTCAAGAGCTCGATGACGCGCCGGCCGATGCGCGAAGCGCCGACGATGCCAACGGTGCGGCGGTAATTTCCGATCGCTTCGCGCTGCATCGGATGGGTGCGGTTGCGGTTTCGATCGGCGACGTAGAGATCGCGGAAACGGAAAACGCGCTTGCCGGCGAAGATGATCGCCGCCAGCGTGAATTCGGCCACCGGCACGGCATTGGCCTCGGCCGAATGGCTGACCGGGATACCGGCTTCGAAGATGGCGTCGTCTATGACGCCTTTGACCGTGCCCGCCGCATGGACGATGAGCTTAAGATGCGGCGCGGCGGCGAGGATTTCGGGCCCGACATAGGGCCCGCCCCAGCCGGTGATCAGGATTTCGGCTTGGGCCAGCAGACGTCTCGCACGCTCGTCGTCGAAGCGCTGCAGCGGTTTGGGATCCAGCAGGCGACCGATGCCACTCAGCCGGCGCAGGACCTCATCCGGCAGCACATGCTCCGTGCGCGACGGTTGCATGGCAAAGACGATGGCCGGCTGGCTCATGGCATCTGTCCCGGCGCTTCGATGGCGCTGACTGTCACGCCCTTTTCCTTCACTAGGGCCTCCAGCGCTGCAATGTCAGGCGCTTTCGGCGGGTTCGTCCAGACAGACGAGACAGCAGCGGGATCGTCAAGTGCCAGCACTGCCGTCACCAGGATGGTTTCACCGGCCGAAATCTGCCCGCGCAGCTGCGGCACGAGGGTTTTCGCGACGATCACATTGGTGTTGGGCATTGCCTTCTGGACAAGCCCCGAACGTTTGACCGAAGAGCCGAGATCGAGAATGCCGGTGAAATCGGCTTCGCCGATCGCATAGGCAACCCCATTCGACGCGGATAGCGTATCCAGCTCGAAATCCCGGCGGCCGATGGCAAATCCGCCTTCGGCAATCCGCAACGGCCGGCTTGTCCTGATCCGGTGGAAGCGGATGTGCCAGGGTGCGACCGGCACGAGCCAGGTTTCGACGTCGACATCTGGGAAAGGCGACCACTTCGCATAGAGCACGTCACCTGCGAGCCTGGCTTCCTCGTTCGTTTCGCGCACGCGGTAGTGAAGGCCGTCATCGCTGAAGGCAAGCGCTGAATCGAAGGCGGCAAGCGCAAAGGCACGCTCATCGGCCTCGACACTGAAGCCGTATCGAGCGGAATAAGCAAACTTCGCATATTTTTCCGTGCCGCACCGCATCTGCAGGTTTTCCTGGCCGGAAGACAGCGCCACGACATCGCCGCCCGCCCGCATGATCACCATGCCGGGATGACGCTGGGGAACGATGTCAGGCGCCTGCTCCGGCACTTTTTCCTTCGCCGTCCAGAATGGGTGATCCTCAGCGATCGCCAGCGGCAGGAAGGCCTTGAAGGCCCAGTAGGGCGAGCCGGCGGAATTGTAACTCTCCGACATCAGCAGGTTCGGATAGCCGAAGCCGATCGACAGCACGCCGTCGCGATCGGCAATCGGCTTGTCCTTCCACCAGCGCAGATGCTGCAGGCAGAGATGCTTGACCTCGCCCCAGGGCAGAGCCTCGACATCGGCAAAGGCGAGCGCGGACCAGAAGCCGGCGCAGGCAAAACGATAGGTCAGGCTGCGGCCGAAGGGGATCGTCGCCCCGTCAGCGGCAAACCAGTGCCGGAAATCCCGGGCGAAGAGGACCGCGCGCTCGCGGTAGCGCTTTGCATAATCGTCATCGACGAGCTTCGAATAGATCAGGCCATAGAAATGCATGGCGAAGGGAATGTAGTGGTCGATACGGCGCACGTTTCCGTCGCGATACCAGCCGTCGCCGATATAAAAGCCTTCGAGCTCCTCAAGATATTGCCGCGTCAGGCTGCGGTCGAAATCGGCGCCGAGACGATCGAGCGCGATATCGACGAAGATCCGGAAGAATTTCCAGTTGTTGTCAGCATAATCGAACTGCCTGACATGCTTGAGATAGGCGACGACATTGCTGCGGGCGCGCGCATCGAGCGGTTCCCAGATTTTTTCGGGCACCAGCGCCAGGGCAAAACCGAGAGCGGCAAGCTCAACCATCCGCTGATCGCGGCCATTGACCGTTCCCCAATATTCCGGATGGGCGGGATCGGTGCCATTTGCGAGACCCTCGGCGAAACGATGCCAATGGGCGAAGTCGCCCTTGCCTGCGCCAAGCGGCGCTAATCCCCAGAGCGGGCGGGCGAACCCTTCGAGATCGGCCGCTGCCCGGTCGAAATGGGCGCCGCCGCCATTGAGGGTGACGCGGGCATTGCCGTTCGAGAAACAGGCAAGCAGCGGATCAAAGAGCGCAAGCAGCGCACGGCTCATATCGGCGCGGGTTTCCAGCGGATTGCCTGCGAGCGGGTTGGCGCTGGCGGGATCATAGGTCATCGGCATCACTCACGGGTTTTCGATGTTCGGAACGGTTCCTCCCGGAATGGGAATGACCGCCTGGCAGATATGGCGCGCAGCGGCCGTCCTGTTGCGGAAGCGGGACAGCATCAGCGAAACGGCTTCGCGCCCGAGGGCAGCGCGGTCGACGCGCATGGTGGAAAGCTGCGGACTTGTCATCAGCGCGCAGGGCAGATCGTCGAAACCGACAATCGCGAAATCCTCCGGCACACGCAGCCCGGCCTCGGTGACGGCTTCGAGCACGCCGACGGCGATAAAATCATTCATACAGAAAGCGGCGGTAAAACCGGCATCCTCGGCAAGTGCGGCGGCGGTGCGTTCATGCGCCTCCCGGCTGGCGCTGCCGTCAAGGGTCAGGGACACGAGACGGCCCTCTGCGCCGGGGACGGCGGCGATCGCCGCCTCGAAGCCGCGCACGCGCTCCCGGATCGTGTGGCGGTGGGAGCCACTCAGATGCAGGATCCGACGATGGCCGGCCTCGGTCAGCCGGCGGGTGGCCTCGTAGGCGCCAAAGAAATTAGCCGGCGAAACGCCGTCAAACTGCATCCTTGGATCGGTGCCGTTGACAAGAACGGTCGGTGTCATGCTGGCTTGCAGCCAGCCACGCAACGTCTCGTTCGGATCGATACCGACGAGAAAGAGACCTTCAGCTCCCGCGGTCTGCATATAGTCGCGCACGGCATCCGGCGTGATACGATCTTCGCGGACCAGCCGGACGTCGAAGGGCATGCCCGCTTCCGCAGCGCCGGCGCGCAGGCCGTCGACGATCGCTTCATAGAAGACGCTGAGAGTGCCGGTGACGCCGTCGCTGGCAATCAACGCCAGCCCGCCGGCAACGGCTTCGGAAGCCGGTTTGACGGGATAGCCGTTCTCGGCTGCCACCTTCAATATCTGGCGCCGGACGGTATCGCTGATACCAGGTTCGTTGGCGAGCACGCGCGACACCGTGGAAACGGAAACGCCGGCCAATGTGGCTATATCGGCCTGACGCGGCCGTCTGATCTTTTGGTCGTTCATAGGCAAACATTATGCAAATAATGCAAATTTGCAAGAAAATGGTTGCTTCTTGCAATAAAATTTTTTTTGCGTAATCTGTTTGCCGAAGTGCTCGATAATGCCGTTGGAGGATGGCAGCGGGCAGTTGGGACAAGGAGGAATATCATGCAGGTCAATCGCCGTTCATTTCTGATGGGTTCAGCCGGTGCGGCCGCCGGTCTCGCCCTCGGTGCCGGAAGCGCCATTCCGGCCTTTGCCGAAGACGCACAGCTGCGTGCCATGTGGTGGGGGTCCAACGACCGCGCCAAGCGTACGCTCGATGTTGCCAAGCTTTATCAGTCGAAGACGCCTGGCGTCACTCTGGTCGGCGAATCGCTGTCGGGCGACGGCTACTGGACGAAACTCGCAACGCAGATGGCCGGCCGCTCGATCGCCGACATCTTCCAACTCGAGCCAGGAACAATCTCAGACTATTCGAAGCGCGGCGCCTGCCTGCCGCTCGATGAATTCGTCCCCTCGACGCTGAACGTTCAGTCCTTTGGCGCCGACATGCTGAAACTGACCACCATTGACGGCAAGCTCTATGGTGTTGGCCTCGGCCTCAACTCCTTCTCGATGTTCTTCGACACAGTCGAATTCGAAAAGGCAGGCATCCCGTTGCCGACGCCCGACCTCACCTGGGATGAGTACGCCAAGCTCGCCGTAGAACTCGCCAAGTCTTCCGGCAAGGGCGGCGGCCCCTATGCGGCGCGCTACAACTATGTGTTCGATGCCTGGCTGCGCCAGCGCGGCAAGAGCCTCTTTGCGAGGGAAAGCGTGGGGCTCGGCTTCACGGCCGACGATGCCAGGGAATGGTTCGACTACTGGGAGAAACTGCGTAAGGCGGGCGGCACCGTTGCTGCCGACGTGCAGACCCTCGATCAAAACACCATCGACACCAATTGCCTTGGTCTCGGCAAATCGGTGATCGGCATGGCCTATTCAAACCAGATGGTCGGCTATCAGCTGATCATCAAGAACAAGCTTGGCATCACCATGCTGCCGCGTGAAAAGAAGGGCGGACCATCCGGCCATTATTACCGTCCGGCACTGATCTGGAGTGTGGGCGCTACGACCAAGCAGGGCGAAGCTGCCGCGAAGTTCATCAGCTTCTTTGTCAATGATCCCGAAGCCGGCAAGATTCTCGGTGTGGAACGCGGCGTGCCAATGTCGCCTACCGTCCGTGAAGCCATCCTGCCGCAACTCAACCCGACGGAGCAGGAAACGGTCAAATACGTGAACCTGCTCAAGGATCAGGTCGGCGAGTATCCGCCGCCGGTGCCGATGGGCGCAACCCAATTCGACCAGCGCGTGCTGCGCCCGATTTGTGACGAACTCGCCTTCGAACGGATATCGCCCGCCGATGCGGCGACCCGGCTCATCGAAGAGGGTAAGGCAACGATCAAGGGATGATCGGTCGCCCGACATGAGGAGAGGCCCGCAACACCCCGGCGGGCCTCTCCGTTTTTCAGGCCTCTGTTTTCCGGACTATCAGTTGCTGTCCAGGTTTTCGACCACGCGCCAGTCCGGCCGGCCGAGATCGAACGGCCATGCGTGCACATCCCGGTCGTTGAAATAGACGACTTCCTGCAGATTCGGGAAGGCGCTCTGCTTCAACGTGGCAGTTTCGATCCACGGCCTGATATAGGCGTCGCCGCCTTCATAGCCGAGCTCCGCCACCCAGATGGGCTTTCCGTAACCGGCGACGAGATCATACCCCTGCTTCAATGCTTCCGAGAACGTCCGGTGCTCATTGTAGGCAAGCTCGTCGTAGCGCTGCAGACCGAAGACCGAGAGCCCGATGAGATCGACATAATCGTCGCCGGGATAATAGGCCTGGAGACCAGGCTCTCCCTTCGGCGACCACATGAGCTCTGTGCCGGGCGCCTCCTGGCGGACAATGTCCATCATCCGCTTGTAGGCCGTGATATAGTCCTGCGGGCTCCAGCCGGACCATGAGAACCGCCCTGACTTGTCCTCCATCTCCTGTCCCCAGCGGACGATCACCGGGCTTTTCAGCTCGGATATCATATGCGCGATCGAACGCATGTTGACATCGTAGTCACCGCGCAAAACCTTGGCGCGAAGCTGTGCCGAGGTGAGCCGCCAATCGACGTCCCAGGACCATGGCTCCACAGTGATCAGCAGGTTGCGGCCTCTAGCCAGCGCATAGGCATCGGCGACGCGCAACGTTTCGAGGTCGACGTCCTCCCACGGCAGGAACAGGGCTTCGGTCGCGACATTCGCCTGCGCGCCGAAATCGCCGTGCGGATCGTAGGCCCCGAACTTGATTCCGTCGGCATGAAGGACGGGGCGCTTGTCGATAATCGTCTGCACGGCCGCCGCCGGGTTTGGCGCAATGCCCGCATATTGCACTTCGCTTCGGCCCGGAAGATCCGCGAGACACAACAACAGCAGCGCAATCGCGGTGGTCGAGAGGTTGTTTTTCATTAGCTTCTTCATGGCTTCACCCTCCTTTTCGGGCTATTTCCTGGCTCAGCAGGACCTGCTTCAGTTCGCGCGCCTTCGCGCTGACCGTATCGACGGGAACGAGCTTGCGGAACTCGTCATCCGGGAGCACCGATGCATGACGGAAGACGTACCACTTGCCGTCCGGCTGGCGCCGCTGATAGATCGTGTTGCCGATCTTGCGGTGACCGAAACAGGTGCTGGCGCGGGCCGCACCCTCGGCATTCGTCCAGGTGGCACGCATGCAGAGCTGGCCGAGATCGTCGACCACCCATCTGCCTTCGGCGAAGGACGGCTTCCCCTTGTCATTGCTCCAGGCGATAAATCGCCGGCCGTCATCGAAAAAACGGCCGCCGCCGGTGTTCCAGGTCCAGGTCTTGTCGCCATAGATACGATAGAGCTCATAGGCGCTGACCGGCGTCGGCGCTTTCTGTTTGGCGACCTCGGCGCCGTGTGCCGCCATGGGCAGACACAGGCTGAGAGCGAGGGCCGCTCCGTATAGTCTCGATCCGATACTCATTACATCCTCCTACTCGACACTTGCCGGTTCCGCCGGCTCAGACACCTTGTTCGTCCCGCCCCGTGCTTCCGAACCCATTCCATCTGAGGCGGAACTTCACGATCCTGGTCTTGCCGCCGCCGACACCGGCACCGGCTACGGCAAACTGTGATTGGCTGAAACTGATGAACGTCTGGCCGTGGGAAAGGGCCTCGAGGCTATGCAGACCATGGCTGCCCGCCTGCATGCCGCCGGTGATGCAGATCGCAAGCCCCGTGGCCGTCGCAAGCCACAGCCCGCGTGATTGCGGCAGCCGCGGCAGATCGTTCTCGATCGCATGGCGAATGACGATCAGCACCGTCAGCGACAGATAGATCGAGAGATTCATCGCCGCGAAAATATAAAAGCCTTGGGCGGC
Organism: Rhizobium leguminosarum bv. viciae USDA 2370; assembly: GCF_002008365.1. Classification (GTDB taxonomy): domain Bacteria; phylum Pseudomonadota; class Alphaproteobacteria; order Rhizobiales; family Rhizobiaceae; genus Rhizobium; species Rhizobium leguminosarum. The sequence continues at coordinate 18,983 of NZ_MRDL01000054.1, read as the reverse complement.
AGCGGCCTCACTGGCCAGTGCCATGGCGGCTGCGCACAGTCCGGCGAGCGCGATATAGGGCGCGATGACGCGCAACGGCAAAGACCGCTGCTGCTGCCTTCCCTTCGGCGTGATGCGGAAATCGACGAAGGAGCCACTGATATAGTCGCGAAGCGCAGCGAGGCTGCCGGCAAGCGACCACGGCCAGCGCAGGAAGATAAAAGCAAGCCCTTCCCAGCCGAACAGTTTCGCATCGTGCGGCCTGAAGGTTCCCGTGGCCCGCCAGAAGAAGGCAAACAGCGTCAGCACGACCGATATCGGCGTAAAATGCAGCAGGAAATCCGGATAGGTCACATTGACGAAGACTTGGCCCGTCATCAAGGCGGCAACCGGCAGCAGGAACATCACGGCCATGAAGGCGGAGAAGAGCGGATACCACAGCTGCGAGAACACGAACTGAAATCTCAGTCGCCAAGGCAGGTGCATGATGTGACGGCGAGAATGTTGCAGCAGGATCGTGACGAGGCTGCGCGACCACTGGAATTCCTGGACGACGAGATCGGTGAAGTTTGCCGGTCCGTCGCCATGAGCGATCGCATCGACGGCATGCACGCCACGCCAGCCGCCGGCATTCATCATCAGCGTTGTCGAATGGTCTTCCGCAAGTTCCGGGCCGAGGCCGCCGATCTGACGAAGGGCCGCCGTGCGAACCGCATAATGAGAACCGATGCAAAGAGGCGCCCAGCCACTATTGTAACCCGTCTGCAGCGAACCGTGCAGGCTTGCCTCGGCATAGAGCCTGCCACGCGCCGCCCAGCTTTCGCCGGCATTGGCATCGCAGATGCTGGGAGCGGAGACATAGCCGATCTTAGGGTCGGCGAAGGGGCGCAGGATTTCACGGAGGTAGGTCGGCGTCGGCACATGGTCGGCATCGAACTGGGCGACGAAATCGTAGCGCGCATAGCCGGAATGGTCGTAGAAATAGGCGAGGTTGCCTTCCTTGCAACGCGTCCGGCGCGGCCAGGTGGTGCGATGATACTCCGCCACGCCCTTTCGGGTGGAGATCAGCACGCCGTGCGCCGCACACCAGCGCCTGGTTTCCTCCGAAGGGTCCTCGTCGGCCAGCCAGACATCGAAATCGACGCCGATCTGGTCAAGCATCGCCTGCAGCGTGGCGCGGACGACGGCAAAGGGCTCGGACGGCGCCTTGGTGACGACCATTGCCACCCGCCCTTCCGGCAGCCGTGCCGCAGGATTGACCGTCCTCGCATCGAGGAAGATCAGGATGAAATAGGCCGGCACGAGCGTGATCCAGGCAAGCACGAGGGTGATAAGCACGAAGGCGGCCCAGGAAATGATATGGGCGGACTGGCACCACCAGATCCAGAAATAACCGAGTGCTGTCAGCCAGCAGAGGATGCCGAAGCCATAGGCGACGCGGTTCCAGCCAGCGAAAACAGGATCGAATGCCTCAGCTGCGGCGGCCTTCGCCGTCCTGGCGCTGTGACCGACTTGCAGTGCGTCGCTCATGCCGTCAGCTCCAGTCCGAAGGTGGGGCCGGCGGTGCGGATGATCGTATCGATATCCGAGAAAACCGGCGAGAAACCGAGCTCCGCCTTCGCCCTTGCGGTGTTGGCAAAGAGGACCGGCGGATCGCCAGCGCGGCGAGCGCGATAATTCACGGGGACTTCACGGCCGCTCGCGCGATAGATCGCCTCGAGAATCTCGCGCACCGAGGTGCCCCGGCCAGAGCCGAGATTGACGCTGAGCGAGCCGCCGCCCGCCATCAGATGATTGACGGCGGCGAGATGCGCCTGCGCCAGATCGCTGACGTGAACATAATCGCGAACACAGGTTCCATCCTCGGTCGCATAATCGGTGCCGAAGATATCGAGCCGCTCCAGCCTGCCGGCGGCGGCAAGAAGGGCCCGAGGGATGAGATGGGTCTCGGGGTGATGCCGTTCGGCAAGCTCGCCATCAGGATCGGCGCCGGCGGCATTGAAATAACGCAGTGCGGCAAAGCGGATGCCATAGGCAGCGGCAAAATCCTCGAGCGCCATCTCGAAGATCAGCTTGGTACGCCCATAGGGATTGACCGGGTGCTGCGGGCTTTCCTCCCGTATCGGCAACGAGGCGGGAACGCCATAGATGGCGCAGCTGCTCGAAAAGACGATCCGGTCGATATCCTGATCGAGGCAGGCCTCGAGCAGGGTCAGGCTGCCAACGACATTATTCCGGTAATATTTCCTGGGCATGTCGACGGATTCGCCGACATAGGCATTGGCACCACAATGGATGACGCAATCGGGCGAAAACTCTGCAAGAGTCCGGCGCAGCGCGGCGGCGTCGGCAATCTCTGCCCGGATGAGCGGGCCCCAGCGGACGCTGTCGGCATGTCCCGTCGAGAGATTGTCGTAGGTGACAGGGATCATGCCGGCACGCGACAGCGTTTTGCAGATATGACTGCCTATGAAACCGGCGCCGCCGGTGACGAGAATGTAGCGGGGCATCTCATACGACCTCCGCCTTCTCTGTGCCGGCCAGCAGGCCGTCGAAATATTCGACGGTGCGAGCCAGGCCGGTTTCGAGCCCGATGCGGGGCTCCCAGCCCAGCTCGGCCATGGCCCGGGAAATATCCGGCCGCCGCTGACGGGGGTCGTCGGTGACCGCAGGCAGGTGGACGATCCGGGAACGCGAGTTCGTCAGGTCCCGAATGATTTCCGCCAGGCGGCGAACGGTCATTTCGGCTGGATTGCCGAGGTTGATCGGGCCGTTGCAAGCACTGCCGGCAGCCGAAAAACGCAGGAAACCGTCGACGAGATCGTCGACGTAGCAAAAGGAACGGGTCTGCTGGCCATCACCATAGATCGTCAGATCGGCATTGCGCAGAGCCTGCACGATGAAATTGGAAACCACCCGCCCGTCGTCCAGGCGCATGCGCGGCCCGTAGGTATTGAAGATGCGGCCGACCTTAATGTCGACGCCGTAAGTCCGGTGGTAATCGAAGAACAGCGTTTCAGCGCTGCGCTTGCCTTCGTCGTAACAGCCGCGCGGTCCGATCGGGTTGACATTGCCGCAATAGGATTCGTGCTGCGGGCTCTGGCTCGGGTCGCCATAGACCTCCGACGTCGACGACTGGACGACGATCGCACCGGTCTTTCGCGCGCAGTCCAAGGTGTTGACGGCGCCGAGCACATTGGTTAGCAGCGTTCCCACCGGATCCCGCTGATAATCGGGCGGAGAGGCTGGGGAGGCGAAATTGAAGATGAGCGACGCGTCGATATCGAAGGGCTGCCTAACATCGTGCTCGACGATGCGGAAGCGGGTGTTCGATGTGAGATGATCGACATTCGCACGGCGGCCGGTCGAAAAATTGTCGAGGCATATGACGCTGTGGCCGCGCTGCAGGAGCCTTTCGCAGAGATGTGAACCGAGGAAGCCGCCCCCGCCATTCACAAGAACGGTGCGTCGCCCTTGGAGCACCGGTATGCCTGACACTTCAGAATAACCTTCGTTGGGAACGAAACTACGCATTACAAACTCCTTCCCATGTATTTAGTCTTTTGATTATTTATGCACTGCATGCCTCCGTTATCCGCTCTGGATATTCATGAAACTGAGCGTCCATACATGAATAACTTTGTAGTTACTCTCCAGATACCGAATTACTATTAAAACAATACAACGACTTCCGCCAAGGTCAACTTGAAAAATTCCAGCTATCCAAAATAATTACGCAAGTATTCTTCAAAGTAACAAATGATTAATCACTTTCAACGCTTTACCACCAATACGCCTCTCATCCGCCTCTCAAGCTTCACTCAATGCAGCTAATATACGAGGGAAGTCGGGTGATCGGCCGCGCTCAACGGCAAGGCCGATCTTGCATCCGGAAGCGCCATATGCGAGGGGTTTGGGCTATGTTGAAAAAACAAGATGCAGCGCAGCTGAAAGGCCGGCGTCTTCGCTTGGCGATGTTCGTCTGGGGAACGGCGCTTATGGCGATCGGACAGACGGCCTGCACGGTCGTTGATGACGACATCGCGGTCGTCGCGAAGAAGAGTATCGTCGAGGCGCCGCGCGTCTCCAAGGCCTATGCCTATCCGGAAAATCGCGCCGGGCGCCCGGCCGGGGTCACGGCCCGCACTGTCGCCTATCACGGCTCAGCGCCTTATATCTGCTCCCCAAGCGGCTTCGGACAGAAGTCGCGCTGCTTTGCGCGTCCCTCTATCTGAAGCAAAACTGATCGTTACATCAATTGCGCCACCGACCGGACATATCGTCTTCGCCGGCAGGGTGTTCATTGAAGAAACGGGAAGCCGCTTCCGTGCGGTTTCGGACATTCATCTTCTTGTAGATGTTGCGGACGTGAACCTTCACGGTGTTTTCGGAAAGATGCAGCTTGTCGGCGATGATCTTGTTCTGCGTCCCCTTGCATATGAGATCCAAGATCTGAACCTCCCGGGTGGTCAAAGCGGAGATACTGTCGCGTCTCAGCTTGAGCGCATTGTTGCGCGCCGCATCGACCGATTTTGTCTGATAGAGCGAAGGTTCCAGCTGGGTGTTCTTGTTGTTGAGACGGTTTAGAAGTGCTGACGGAAAATGTTCGCCGCCCTTCATCAGTAGATCCACAGCGGCCATGAAGACGTCGAGCCGGAGGTTGAGCGGCAGGACGCCATCGATGATCCTTGCCTCCACCAGCCGGCTGACATAGGGCTCGAGCATGTCGATAGCTTCGACGACAAGTCCGATCGAGGTTTCAGGGTGGTTTTCGCGGGCAGCCTGCAGCGCTTCTTGAAGCTCAGGGCCAGGTATATGATAGAATAAAACGAGCTTCATATCGCTGGTATCTTTTTCCAGCATCGGCTTTGTGCTCGTTATGCTTGCTACTTCACAGTTCGGAAATTTCTTCGCCAGTGCTTCTACCATGCATTCCGAAAACAGATCCGCCTTGGCTACCACTAGTATAGTATCTCCAGACGAACTCAACTTCCTTCCTTGGTCCGCATTCTCCATTCCAGACCCTGTCATGAACATATACGCCTCCCCTAGCGTTACACTTTACTCAAACGTGGAGCGATGGCGGGTATTAAATAGTATGAAATGTCGATCCCGAATGTCATCGCCTTATTTTTTAGACATTTCTTAATTATGTTAATACGGATTGAGAAGGAAGGAAATGGCCCAAAGTGATTAGTTTTAGCGGGGGAAAAACGATACGATACAAAGCCTTGGTTGTATTTTCACTTCGATAGATACTTCAAGGTTATATTTGCTCTGACTATAGCTGAACAGCTTAATGTAATATTTCAGTACAGATTGTCATAATTTCGTCATGCAGGGTGGTGGCCGGATACAGGACGGGGAAACATCGAGAGGTGCCCCTCAACCCGGCAGCGAATGCCGAGAGCCCCGAATTCTCATTGCCCGCCGACGCTCCCGCCGAAGAGATCTTAACGCTCCAACGACAGGGGCTATCCAGGGCTAGCCGGGCATGGCAGATCCGCCTTAGCCCGAATTGATGTCTATCGGATCCGCATTTTTTCCAGCAATCTGTGATCGTCGTCCAAGTGGCGACATGGAAAACCCATGTACTGTTTAGCGTTTTGATACATGGCCTCCATTTAGGGCAACTCAACGAAAAGAAGACCTGACTACTCCTTATCCATTTCAGGATTCGGAGCCGGATATGTGCGGCCTTGTACTGAGTACGTACGTTCCCAATACCAACGGTTTGATCAACAAATCGCGAAGAAGCCGCAGATGACTAGTACCGAATACATCTGCCGATGTTAACCGCATCGGAGCGAGCGCGAGTAAAATCCCATTTGAGATGAGAGGGATTTCGAAAAGCTGCTCCGGTTTTTTTCTGGAGAAACTTGAATGTCTGACGACATCGAAATCACGAAGGTCGGGGCGCTTGCCGACGGCTTTGCCAACAGCGCTATCAATTCAACTGAAGTTGACGACGGCTCGACCGGTTATGTCGGCGGCGTCGCCAATGGCGACAATCGCGACAATACCGACAACAGCGTAGATGTGGACGTCAAGGCCGAGCTCTCCGCAAATAATGGCGACAACCGCGACAACGAATATGACTGGAGCTACAAGTCCGACGACGATACGAGCACCAAGACCACGACGATCACCGACTCCAATAACGACTACGACTGGAGCTATGACAGCAAGTCGTACAGCGACAACGACACCGACACCAAGACGATCACGGACACCGATACGAAGACCGTGACAGACACCGACATCAAGACCATTACGGATACGGATACCAAGACGGTCTCCGACAGCAACAACACGGCCGACAGCTTCAACAAGACGGATACCGACTTCGCCGTTATCGAAGACGTCAAGGACTTCGACAATCTCGGCGTTGCCGGCCACGACCTCACCTTCAACCTCGGCGACGACTTCTCCTTCACTCTCGACGTTGACAGCATCCTCAACAATTCGCTGTCCGGCGAGGGCAACGACAGCGGCTTCAGCGCCGTCCAGGCGAACCATCTGGCTGACCAGGACCAGGCCTGGAACATCAAGATGGACAATGGCGGGGCCGACAACCATCTGAAGGCCGATGGCGGCCACGCCGATAGTGCAGAAGGCATTGAGATGGACGGCAAGGGCTGGGATCTCAAGGCTGGCGACGATGCCAATGGCTCGAGCACGGCCGACGCTTCGGCCATCCTTGCCAATTCCGGCTTCCACCTCGAGCTTGTTCAGGGTGCTAACCTGCTCAGCAACACAATCGACTCCAGCGTCATCGGCGGCAATTCTCATGTTTCCGACGTCGGCGAGGATACCAGCACCTGACACGGACCTCCAACGACCAAGACGAGCTGCACCGGCCCCGGCCGGTGCAGCTTGATTGCTTGAAAACGGTTTGACGACCACACCGCAGCTCCCAGCGAGGGGCGCCCAGAAGGCCGATCGTCATTTCGAATGGGAGGGCCGAACCATGCATATCGAGAAGATTTCGGAAATCATCGCGCACTTCATCGGTCTCTTCGAGATGACGACCGACGAGATGCGGTTGCGCACCAACTATGCTGAAGGCGCAGGACCGGGCGCGGATGGACCCGTTCTGCCGGATCAGGATGCCTATACGGCTGCCTTCTCTTCCGATCTTCAGCTCAAGGATTACGATCCAGGCGTCATTTACAAAAGCGGCAGCTACGAGATCGAATATGGTCCGGCGCGCCATTTAGGCCGCGTCTTCGAAGAGAGCCTCGAGAAGCTGGCGGCGATTGCCGCAAAGGACATCCCGTTACCGCATTTCGGCGATCCGACGGATATCGTGCTCATGGATGAGCCGGAACTGACCGTCTTTGCCGGGCCTGGCTCGACGATCAGTCATGTCCTCCAGGTCAACGTCCTCTACGACGACGATTATCTCGACATGACGAACGGCGTCCATGCGCCGCGAGACACGACTTTTGTCATCGAAAAGCTCGCGGACTTCAGCACCAAGGCCGAGATCTTCACGCCTTTTTCGAGCCTCCACAGAACCGACACCTATGATGGCGCGCTGAAGATCGCCCAGGATCTCGAAAGCTATATCCAGAATGCCCAGAATACCGAGGACAGCGGGACAACCTCGCCCAGCACCGACGCGACGCATCATTTTGTCACCACCCATCCCGCGGGCGACGGCCCCATCGTCTACGTCAATGGCAAGGCCGAGACCGATATACCCGTCCTCGACGACTTCCTGCCCGACCGCGGTCTCGCCAAGCTCCAGGAAGAACCCGACGACAGCAATTCGTCCGTCGAACAGACAGATCCCAGCGGCAGTAGCCTTGATGTGACCGCCGGTGCAAATCTCCTTGTCAACGTCGCCTCGGTGATCAACACCGGCGTCATTACTTCGGTCACCGCGGTAATGGGCAACTACCACCAGATCGACGCGATCTCCCAGGCCTTCGTCTACAGCGATCACGACGAGATCGCCTCGGCGCTGCGCTCATCCGGCCATTCGGCCGAGGAGGCGGGAACGGTCGCCAAGAATATCGCCATCTTCGAACACAGCACCTTCGAAGCATCGAGCCACGCCGACAGCGATGCTGCCGAGCCGACGTTCCCGAACAGCTGGCGCGTCAGCGTCATCGATGGCGACGTCTCCTTCGTACAGTGGATCGAGCAATATCACTTCGTCAGCGACAACGACACGATGACGGTAACCACCTCGGGATCCGAAGCCACGGTTCTGACGGGCGGCAATACCTCCATCAACTTCTCCTCCTTTTTCGGGATGGGCATGCAGTATGATCTGGTGATCATCGGCGGCAATGTGCTCGACATCAACAGCATCACGCAGATCTCGCTGCTCTACGACAATGACTGGGTGCGGGCGGAAGACGGCGTCGATCCCGGCGCCGACATCCAGACCGGCAACAACCTGATCTGGAATTTCGCCTCGATCCACAATGTCGGGACGGACAGCCCCTTCGCGGCCATGCCGGACTATATGGTCGAGGCGCAGAAGGCGATCGAAGATCGCGATCCCAATATGCCCGAAGGGCTGTCGTTCGACGTGAATTTCCAGGGATATGCCGGCCTCAACGTGCTCTATATCACCGGCAATCTCTACGACATGACGATCATAAAACAGGTCAGCATTCTCGGCGATTCCGATGATGTGACTCAGGCGGCATCGACCATCCTCGACAACAATCCCGATGCAACGGTTACGATCGACACAGGCAGCAATGCGGTCATCAACATCGCCGAGATCGTCGACTACGACAGTTTCGGCCAGACGACCTATCTGGCGGGCCAGCTCTATTCAGACGCCATCCTCATTCAGGGCGGGCTGGTGGAGCATGACACGACGCAGCCGCAGCCGGCCGACGACAGGCTCGCCAACGAAGTTATTGCCTTTCTCGACAACGACGATCCGGCGGGCAGCGATTCTGCGGACGGCGTCATCAATGCCGGACATGATTTTTCATGGTCGTCGGCGCACCCCGCCGACGTAATGCAAGCCATGGTCGCGTGACCTTGAGTATTGCGGAGGAACCACGATGAACCAGATTTCAAAACAAATCTTTGCGGCAGGCAGCGCCCTCGATCTGAGGTCGGGTAATATTCCTTCCGCTGCCCCCTCGGACGCTGCGATGAGCGAGGTGTGCATCTCCGCTATCGACCAGGCGGTCGAGAATCTTCGCAGGCTCAGTGGCGCCGTTGCTTCGTCTCCCGATGGCAGCAAGGAGACGATCGAAATCGCGGCGCGCGAGGCTGCCGATATCGGAGGCGCAAGTGCAACTCAGCCGCCCCTGACGCAGAAAACAGTGCCGGCGGAAGCCTCGAATGTGAAAACGGCGCCTCCTGCCGCAGTGGCGCAGAGCCCGGCGACAGCAGAACCGGTGGAAGCACTCGCCCAGCCGCGGATCGAAGCGCGGGTGCCCCCCGAACTGCCGAAAGAGAAGACCGAGCTCAAATCGAGCCCGACGATGCCCTTCGGCAAGACCATCGAAGGCGAAAGTGGCCCGATCAGCGAGAGTGACAGGCGGCTGCGCACCGGCGGCGGCGGAAACGGCAAGGATTCCGATCCCGGGGGCGGCGGGGGCGGGGGCGGAGGAAGTGGCGGCGGTTTTCACAAGCGCAGCGAGCCTGTGAATTTCGCCGCCAGCCTCTCGCGCGGCATGGCGGCGGTGCGACGCAACATGGTGGTCGTCATGATGTTCACGATCGCCATCAACGTCCTTCTGCTGGCGATCCCGCTCTATCTCTTCCAGATATCCGACCGGGTGCTGACAAGCCGCTCCATCGATACGCTCGTCATGCTCTCGATCGCCGTGATCGGCGCCGTGCTGCTGCAGGCCTTCATGGATTCGGTGCGGCGCTTCATCTTGATGCGCACCGCGGTGGAACTCGAAGTGCAGCTCGGCGCGCCGATCCTCAGCGCGGCAGCGAGAGCATCGCTGCATGGCAGCGGCAAGGACTATCAGACACTGCAGGACCTGCAGTTGCTGCGCGGCTTCCTGACATCCGGCACGCTGATCGCGTTTCTCGATGCGCCGCTGATGCCGTTCTTCGTGGTCGTCGTCTATTTCGTGCATCCGCATCTCGGCATCATCATCATGACCTGCTGCGCGGTGCTTTTCGTGATCGCCTACCTGAACCAGAAATTCACCGCCCGGCAATTTGCCGAATCCAACGGCTATCTCAGCCGGGCAAATTTCCACCTCGATTCCATGTCGCGCAATTCGCAGATCATCAACGCAATGGCGATGATCCCCGAAGCGGTGAAGATGTGGGGCCGGGAAACGGCGGGCTCGCTGAAATCGCAAGTCGAGGCGCAGGACCGCAACATCATCTTCTCCGGCATATCGAAGGCCTGCCGCATGATCACCCAGGTCACCCTGCTCGGCTGGGGCGCGCACCTGTCGCTTTCGGGCGAGCTGACGGGCGGCATGGTGATCGCCTCCTCGATCATATCGGGACGCGCGCTGGCGCCGATCGAAGGCGCCATCGAAGGCTGGCACCAGTTCAACCGGTCGGCCGCCGCCTATGGCAGGATCAAGAGCCTGCTCTTGAACTCGCCGTTGAACTTCCCGCGCCTGCGCCTTCCCAATCCCGAAGGCCGGCTCGATGTCGAACGCATTCTCTTCGTGCCGCCGCCGCAGAAGAAGGTCATTCTCAACGGCATCTCCTTCTCGCTCAGGAAGGGGGAATCGCTTGCGATTATCGGCAATTCCGGGTCCGGCAAGACGACGCTCGGCAAGATGCTCGTCGGCTCGATCGTCCCGACATCGGGAAATGTTCGCCTCGACCTGATGGATCTGCGCAACTGGGACCAGCGCCAGTTCGGCGAAAGCATCGGCTATCTGCCGCAGGACGTGCAGCTCTTTCCCGGTACGATCAAGGCCAATATCTGCCGCATGCGCGACGACGTCGACGATCATCAGATCTACGAAGCCGCAGTGCTTGCCGACGTGCATGAGCTCATCGCAGGCTTTCCCCAGGGCTACGAAACCATCGTGGCGGCCGATGGCGCTCCGCTTTCGGGCGGCCAAAAGCAGCGCATCGCGCTGGCCCGCGCCTTCTTCGGCAATCCCAAATTCGTCGTCCTCGACGAGCCGAATTCGAACCTCGATACCCAGGGCGAGGCAGCGCTTGCCAGGGCGCTGATCCATGCCAAGAAGCAGGGCATCACCACCGTCACTATCACCCAGCGCCCAGCCCTTCTCCAATGCGTCGACAAGATCCTCGTGCTCAAGGAGGGCACTGTCGCCATGTTCGGGGAAAGGATCGAGGTGCTGACGGCGCTTTCCAAGAACAACGGCAATAACGGTCAACAAGCACCACGCATCGAAGGATGAACGACATGGGACGGAAAAAGCAGGAGACGACCGGTCCGGTGCAGCTCGAATGGTATAGCGACGTGCCGCGCTCGATCCGGATGCACAGCATCGTCGGCCTGACGGTTCTCTTCACCTCGTTTGGAGGCTTCGGCTTCTGGGCGGCGACGGCACCGCTTGCTTCCGCTGTTATCGCGCAAGGAAGCTTCGTCGCGACCGGCAACAACAAGATCGTCCAGCATCTGGAAGGCGGCATCATCAGGGAGATGCGCGTCAGCGAGGGCGATACGGTCAAGGAAGGCGATATCCTGCTGACCCTCGACCCTACAGCGTCCCGCTCGAACGAGCGGATGCTGCAGCTTCGCCGGCTGCGCCTGGAAGCTGTCGTCGCAAGGCTCCGCGCCGAAGCGCAGGGCCTGCGCGAATTCCAACTTCCCGATATCGTAATGAAAGAGGCAAGCGATCCCGACATCAACGCGATCATCCAGAGCCAGAACGTCGTCTTCCACAGCAAGCAGATCAAGCTCGAGGAGCAGCTCAATCTGATCGAGAAGAACATCAAGTCGCTGGAATACCGTTTCGCCGGCTATAAGGGCCAACGAGAATCCTTTGAAAGGCAATTGTCGCTGCTGACCGAGGAACGCGATTCCAAGGCCCGACTGGTCAAGGTCGGCTATATGCGCAAGACGGATCTTCTGGCCATCGAACGGGCGATCGCCGATGCGATGGGCGACATTGCTCGACTGAACGGCGAGCTCAACGAGAGCGAGGCGGAGATCGCCAAATTCCGACAAGAAGCCGTCATCGCCGTCAACTCCAACAAGCAGGCGGCGCTCGACGCGCTCGAGACCGCCGAAACCGATCTGGACAGCGTGCGCGAACAGATGCGCGAGGCCGCCGGCGTGCTCGAACGCACCACCATCCGTTCGCCGGTGTCGGGCACGGTCGTGCGCTCCTATTTTCACACAGCCGGCGGCGTCATCACGACGGGCAAGCCGATCATGGAGATCCTGCCGGCGCATGTGCCGCTGATCCTGGAAGCGCAGGTGCTGCGCACCTCAATCGATCAGCTGCATGAGGGCGAAACGGCCTCGATCCGCCTCACGGCGCTCAATCGGCGCACGACCCCTGTTCTGCAGGGCAAGGTCTTCTATGTCTCAGCTGATTCGATCGAGGAAAATTCGGGAGCTTCAGTCAAGGACGTCTATATCGTCCGCGTCGGAATACCCGATTCCGAGATTGCACGGGTGCACAATTTCCATCCCGTTCCCGGCATGCCGGCCGAAGTGCTGATCCAGACGTCGGAACGCACCTTCTTCGAATATTTGAGCAAACCAATTACCGACAGCATGTCGCGGGCTTTCAAGGAACGCTGATCGCCCGCGATCCGGTAGATGCGACGGACTTGCCCGTTGTTCTGATGTAATGTCCATATGCCATCCTTCATGGATGGATCCCCTCCGGGGAGAAAGGGTCAAGCATGGCGGCGATGTCCGATGTCCTGCTGCGGGTCGGCCGGCTGAACTATGTCTGGACGAACACCGAAAGCCTGCTGATCTACATCATCGCCCATCTTCTCCGGGTCGAAAAGGAAGCAGCAATCGTCGTGTTCCTGACGCTCAACACGACGCGCGCCCGGATCGACCTCATCGAACGGCTTTCCAAACTCGCTTCGACATCTCCTTCCGACCGCAAGGCGATCCTTTCGGCCATGTCGCGGCTGAAGAAAGAATCCAAGACACGCAACAAATACAATCACTGCATCTATTCCTTCGACGATAAGGGAGAGATCTCGAGCACGCAGCTGATGCGGCTCGTCGAGGACGACAAGGAGATCCGTTACGGCAAGATCGAGCAGATGGACGCACGCGAGATCGACCTTCTGGAAAAGTCGATCGCCGAAATCGTCGCCATCAGCCGGACGCTCTGGGCCTTCATCCATGCGAGCCCGCAGATCGCCGGTGAGCTCTGATCTAATCCTTATGTATGCATGTTCTCAAAACCGCTGCACACTTTCGGGCGATGTACATTGAAGCGCGCCGTCCTCCAAGAGGCGGTACGCTCTATCACTCTGAATCTATGCATGATTTTCACCAAAAACGGTCGCGATTTTGGGTTATACGCCGGCTCCGGACTAATCACATTTAGGTCCTGCAAATCATCCGGACGGTTTATTTGAAGATCGGTGTTTGCCATTAGAATGAAACCTCCCGAGTGACGTATGGGGTAGTGGGGGGCGGCATGCGCATAGATATCATCGACACCATTGCCGGGCTCGAGGCGGTACGCGACAACTGGGATCAGGTCTTCATGGAAGATCCCGACGCGCAGCATTTCCTCTCCTGGATCTGGCTGAAGAATTATCTGTCCCGCCGACGCCGCTGGTTCATCCTTGCTCTGCGCGAACGCGACCCCGAAGCACCTTATGTCGCCTTCTTTCCGCTGCGCCTCATCACGCATCTGAACGAGAAGACCGGGCTCTTCTACGACGAAATCATCATGGCCGGGAATTTTGCGGCCGATTATACCGGTCTCATCGTCAGACCGGATTACGAGCATCATGCCATTGCCGGCTTTGCTTCGTTTCTCAAACATCAGAACTGGACCGACCTGAAGCTCGAATATTTCAGCGGCCCTGCCGGCCGGCGCGAGAAGATGATCGAGGCGCTGCAGGGACCGGAGGTGATGTTTCGCGACAGCTCGCCCAAGAACAGCGAGAATATCGACAATACGATCTGTCCCATCGTCCCCCTGCCGGCCAGCTTCGACGACTATCTCGAGCAGCGGATGAGCAGTCAGACACGCCAAAAGCTCCGGCGGTTCCTGCGCAAGGTCGAAGGCGACGATATTTACCGGATCACGATGGCAACACCCGAGACCATCGATCGGGACATGGACATCCTCTTCAATCTCTGGCGGATCAAATGGAGTGCCCGCAAAGGCGCAGAGCGGACCGAGCGGCTGATCATCACCACGCGCGAGATGCTGATGGACAGCTTCCACTGCGGCAATCTCGAGGTGCCGGTCTTTTGGCATGGCGACCAGCCGCTCGGGGCGTTGGCGAATATCGTCGACTGGCAGAGGAAGGCCATCCTCTTCTATATCACCGGCCGCGACGAGAATTGGAAGACGCCGTCTCCCGGCCTCATCCTGCATGGATACTGCATCCGGCGAGCTATTGAGCACGGCTTCAAGACCTATGACTTCCTGCGCGGAAACGAACCCTATAAGTACATGTTCGGGGTGGAGGAAAGGCGGATCAGCTGCACCCTGTTCCGCACCCGCAATGGCCAGAATCTGCATGGCGTGCTCAACCCGCGCAGCATTCGTTTCGTCTATGACCAGGCGCTCGACATGTACCGCAATGGGGCCCGGAGCAAGGCGGAGATCGCCTTCAACCAGGTCCTGCAATCGGCTCCAGGCCATACCGGCGCGGAATTCGGGCTCGCCAATCTGCTGTTCGACCGGGGCAAGCTGACGGAGGCACTGGCTGCCTACAAGGCCCTCGTCGAGCAGGCGCCCGATCCGACGCCGATCCACATGCGGCTTGGTGACACGCAGCTTGCGCTACATCAATATGAGCAGGCCGCAGAGACTTTCCGCCGGGTTGGCGAGATCGGGCCGCATCTCATCCAGGCGCATTACAAGCGCGGTATCGCCCTTGCGGCCAGCAAACGGCTGGCCGAGGCGGAGACAGTCTTCGCCGCGATCCAGGAGGTGCATTCGGACGATCCGGCCGCCCTCGACTATGCCGCCAAGGCGCGTGTTGCCCTTGAACGGATCCGCATGAGTGCCGAGGCCGCCGCTCGCAAGACGGACGTCGTGCCGGAGACCCTCGCCCGCTGGAGCCGCGGCCGTCATCTGAGCGAGCGGCGCCGCCTGCGGCTGCATTGACGATTGTTGTGGACGCGCGATGCCCAGTGTCCAAACACACGAAAGCCCGCACGAGGCGGACTTTGTGTATCTGGTTGCGGGGGCAGGATTTGAACCTGCGGCCGGCCTGGCGATTGGCCGGCTGCCGGGCCGGTAAACGCCTCGCTCAAAGCGTCCGGGTCCGACCGAATGTCCGAAGCAGAAGGTTGATCGAGACAGCGACTTTGTCAATGTCACGAACGTCCTGGGAGTAACGCCCGGTATAAAGTTTCACGATCATTTTATCGCGGGGCGAACCGCTAAGATTGAAAAAAAGGTGCAGGTAGAAGGCCTCCTTGTCGCCTGAGCGGGCAATGCTCCTTCGTCTTTGGGTGACCGTCCTTAGTTCGGTCTTGAAGGGCGAGAACCCCTCGAGCGACAGCGTGACATCGGCGGATGCAAAGCGCGTCTCCGGTGGCACAGCAACGACTGCCTTGTCGAGCGCCAGACTGACTATGCGGCCGGAAACCCCGTCGACGTGAACCGCTTCGTCAAGTTTGAACGCATCGAAGAGCCGTCGCGGTTTTTCGAAGCAGATCAAGGACGCAATAGCGAGAACGAGAATGTTGATGCCCGACCAGCAAACCGCAATCGGCGAGAACTGCGCCTCGATATGGGAGGTCTCAGGGACAATATTGATGACAAGACCGATGGCCGTCGCCACGATCAACGCCGCTATCCAGGCAAGGCTGTATCCGTCAAATCCGATCGCCTCGTTGCCGCTGCCCTTCGGGGTCACCCTGAATGGCTTGCCGAAGGGACGCACCACACTGGAAATAACGGTTGGCAACATCCGAAACGTCGAAAAAGCCCCGACGGCACTCGATACGACAGGCAAATATCGGGTCGGTGTTATCCAGAGCATCAAAAGGAAATAGGCCGTCAGCAACGGCACCTGATGGGAGATATAGTCTGCAGCGTTGGTGAAGTAGAGCGGCAGCAAGCCGAACCAGAGATATATGATCGGGATGATCAATATCGTAAAGCGCACCAGATACTGCACCAACCACGACAGCGGAAGGAACATGATGCGTTGAAAAAGCGACAGACCAGGTCCGCGCAGTGGGCCGTTGTGAAGATAGAGTGTTTGAATTCCTCCCTGACACCAGCGCTCGCGCTGTACAAAATAGCCAGTCAGATTCTCAGCGGCCAATCCCATCGACAGGCGCTCATTCAGGTAACGGGTCTTGTAGCCCTTGTTGAGCATGGAAAGGGTGGTCAACAGATCCTCTGTGATGGATTCCGTTGGAAACCCCCCAATCTCATCGATCGCCTTGCGTCGCGCGATTGAGCAAGACCCACAGCAGAAACTGACGTCCCAGATATCTCGGCTCGGTGCAATTTCATCAAAGAACAAACGCTGCTCGTCCGGCCAGATGTTTTCGAGACCGAGATTTGTTTGCACCGGATCGGTATTGAAGAAATGCTGTGGCGTTTGAACGATGCCGATGGTCGCATCGGAAAAGAAGGGAAGCGTCCGGCGCAGGAAGTGACGATAGGGCACGAAGTCAGCATCGAATATCGCGATGAAGTCGCCGGAGCTGACCTTCAGACCATTGTTCATGTTGCCGGCTTTGGCATGGCTGTTGTCGGGCCGTGTGACGTGGATTGCTCCCTTCTCCTCGCAGTAGGCCTTGAGCCAATTACGACGCTGATCGTCGAGCACGTAGACTTTCAGCTTGTCTTGCGGATAATCGAGCGCAAGCGCCCCTATGATCGTCCGTTCCAGGACGTCGAGCGGCTCGTTATAGGTAGGAATGAACACATCCACCGTGGGCAATTCATCCTCGTCACCTCTAAAGAAGTCTGGCGCGAGCCTGTCGGCTTCTGCGCTCCGGTCCACGTATCGACTCATCAAAACCAGGAAGAGCACGACTTCGAAGAATGCGAGGATTTCTATGATGAACAGAAACCAGACCCAGTAGAAGTTGAGGCCATTGTTGGGATAGGGAAGTACAGTCTCGAATAACCGCCAGAGTATATAGCGCAACGCAATGGCGCCAACGACCACGCATGTGATTGCGCGCGTCGAGCTATAGTTACGCGACCAGTTGAAAGGCCCAAGCAAAAAGAACGCCAAAACCGAAAATGTCGGAGCCAGTGCTATGAGATACTGAACCACAGGCTCTCTACCCAGTTCCATATGTGGATGTTAGGTTTGGGAAGGCGCACCTGAACAGAACGCCCCACCTGACAAAAGTTCGCATAATCCGTATTGAGAGCGGAGGGAGCCAGACCGACGCGTATTCGATCGTTGCGTTTGGTTGTTTCGGGCTGATTGGCTGCCAGCGTGTCCTTCTCGGCGACCGCGGAACTGCCTCTTACCGATAGGACAACGCCTTTGAAGGCCTCGCCTCCGCCTAATAAGCGCACCTCCGCAGCAAGGCCTGGATAAATCTCTTGGTAATCGACCTCCGGAACAAGGATATCGACGAAAAGATCGCTGCAATCGAGGATGCGCATCAGCTCGGTATTGAGGATGACGTTCGAGCCGTTGACGATGTTGCTACTCCACACGACTCCGTCGAAAGGTGATGGATCTGATGCCGAAGTGAGACTGCGGACGCGGTTTTCCTCCTCAATCAGCTGCATCTGTACCTGCGCGCCCCGTGTTTCGTTTTCGGCGATGCGCGTATTGAGATCGTTGATCCGAACGATGACCTCATCCTGTCGCTGGCGAGAATAGGGCACGTCGTTCTGGCCGTCACCGAAAACGAAAACACCCTTGCGAACGGCTTCCAGCTTTTGTTCGAGCTGGGCTACGGTCAAGCCACTGATTTCGAGTTCGCCCCCCGCCGCTTCCCAGGCGGCTCGGGCGGACTCGACCATCTTGGTGGACAGGATACCCTTCGCCTCAAGCGCGAGCCGCCGGTCAAAGTCGACTTGCGCGACATTGTCCTGCGCCTTGGAAACCTTGACCCGTTTGTTTAGAATTTCAACTTGTCGCTCCAAGTCGGCAACGGTTGTGCGCGTAAAGACTTCCATGCGTGCGCCCAATTGATCACGAAGCCGTACAAGCTCATCGCGTTCCCGCTTTAGCGCCGCAACATGTTCGACAGCAGTCATGTGGTCGGCCTGCAGCGAAGTCAGTATTGCGCGGTTCACGCGGGCATTGTGTATCACGGCGAGCGGCGCTCCTGCCGACACGCGCGCACCAACTTTTGGGGGCGTTTCTGCGACTTCGCCGTCGATAGGAGCGTTCACGATCGCAAATCGCGCATTGACTGTACCGTCGAGACTTGTAAAGCCAGTCAGGCCGGGCAGCAAAAGTACGATGGCAAGCGCGAACAGTGATATGCCGATCAGAATGCGGGTAATGCGGTGGTTCCAGATCATTGGCAATTCCAAAATCATCAACCGCAAGGCACTCGTGTGAGACCTGCGTAACTGCAACCATATCTTGTAGAGATGTAGGCGCACCATGGCCATAGACAAGGGGACGAGCTGGCTGCACTCGATACGTTCGGTAAAAAGTCGCAATAAGGCTAACCTGGGATTAGCTATGTACTGCAGCGGAGGCTCGTTTGTATGATGATGGACCGTGCCGACGCCCTGAGGAGGCGTTAACCTCGCCCCGTTACCAAACGCACAAAGCCCGCACGAGGCGGGCTTTTCTTTAGATCATCGTCCGCTGGAAATTTGGCCGGCGCTCAGCGAGAGGCGTCGCCCGCGCCTGCATTGAGGGTTGTTGCTGCGTGTACCGTAGACTAGACGCAAAAAAGCCCGCCGGAGTGAACTGACCCCCGAAAGTTGGACATCCACCTTCGGGGGTTTTGC
>NZ_MRDL01000046.1 GCF_002008365.1 Rhizobium leguminosarum bv. viciae USDA 2370 | reverse complement strand
AAATCTCTGCTTCTTCATTCGTCCGTCCCTTAATAGGCCGGACTCTAATCCATTCTGGAGGAAATTCTCAGTGGCAGGTCAAAAACCATCGTGCAATTTCAAGGTGACGGGATGGCAACGCCATACGTCGACCTTAGAGACAATGACGAAATATATTACGTCGTTGAAGAGCGTGGCGTCGAACTGGAGAGAGTGAAATGCTCGTCAATCGACGATGTTTTGTATTTTCTATTTTCGGACATAACGCATGACATGGCTTCCAGCCATGCGGCCACGCATGGCAAGCCAGGCACGGAATTCAGAAGGCTTATGTTTCAGGAGCAGCTTAGGCTATTGGAACTCGCGTCAAAGGAATGGCGGCTAAAAAGAGAATTGGAAATCGAGGAAGTCTTGCGTAAGGCGCCATACAACGACGGAATCACCTGATCTCAAATGCGATACCAAGTACCCTCAATCACGCATGCGCTTCCCTGCCGCGATAGACCTCCGGATCGGGGATCGGAACCGCGGCGATCAGCGCGCGGGTGTAGTCATCTCTGGGGTTCTCGAAGATTTCCCGCCGTGTGCCGGTTTCGATGATGCGGCCGGCGCGCATGACAGCTACGTTGTGGGACATGCGCTCGACCACCGCCATGTCGTGGGAGATGAACAGATAGGCGAGCCCCATCGTTTCCTGGAGTTCGAGCAGCAGGTCGAGCACCCGGGCGCGGACGGAGACGTCAAGGGCCGCGACGCTTTCGTCGGCGACGATCAACTTGAGCTCCAGCGCCAGCGCCCGGGCAATGCAGATGCGCTGGCGCTGGCCGCCCGAAAATTCGTGCGGGTAGCGCGTCGCCGCATCAGGCGTCAGGCCGACCCGGCGCAGCAGTTCGGCGACGCGGTCCTGCCGTTCGCTGTGGTTGCCGATACCGTGGATGACCATCGGTTCGCCGATCGCCTTGCCGACGGCCGTGCGCGGGTCGAGCGAGGCATAGGGATCCTGGAATATCATCTGCGCCGAGCGGCGCACGGGCCGCATCTCACGCTGGCTGAGGCCGGCGATGTCATGGCCGTCGATCAGGACGTTGCCCTTGAAGGGGATGAGACCGAGGACGGCCTTGCCCGTCGTCGATTTGCCGGAGCCGCTTTCGCCGACGAGGCCGAGCGTTTCACCCGGCAGGATATCGAAGGACACGCCTTCCACGGCTGCGACCGGCGGCTTGCCCTTGAAAAACCGGCTTGCGGCATTGCCATAGGTGACGGTGAGGTCGCGCACGTTCAGGACCGGCGTGCGATCCGGATGCAGTGTCTCGACGGCGCGTTGGGTGATGCGCGGCGGACGGTCGGTGCCGGCAAGCGCGCCGAGCCGCGGGACGGCGGCCAGCAATTGCTGGGTATAGGCCTCCTTCGGTCGCTGGAAGATGGCGAGCGCCGTTCCTTGCTCGACGATCCTGCCATTCTGCATGATGACGACGCGATCGGCCATTTCGGCGACGACGCCCATGTCGTGGGTGATGAGGATGATCGAGGCGCCGAATTCGCGCTTCAACTCGCGCATCAGCCGGAGGATCTGCGCCTGCACGGTGACGTCGAGCGCGGTCGTCGGCTCGTCGGCGATCAGCACCTTCGGCCGGCAGGAGAGCGCCATGGCGATCATCACCCGCTGGCGCATGCCGCCGGAAAGCTCATGCGGATATTGCTTCAGTCGCCGCGCCGGCTCGGTGATCTGCACGGCGTCGAGCATCTTCAGCGCCACCGCCTCGGCGTTCTCGCTGCCCTGGTGCGCGCGGATTGCCTCGGTCAGCTGGCTGCCGACCGACATGACCGGGTTCAGCGAGGTCATCGGCTCCTGGAACACCATGGCGATATCGCCGCCGCGCACGCTGCGCATCGCCCGGTCGGAAAGCTTGAGCAGGTCGCGCTCGCCAAGCAGCACGCTGCCGGAGGCGACCTTCAGCGAGGCTTTCGGCAAGAGCCCCATGATCGACAGCGAGGTGACCGACTTGCCGGAGCCGGATTCGCCGGCAATGCAGAGCGTTTCGCCGCTTGCAAGCTCGAAGCTGATATCCTGGAGCACCGGCTTGCGGCCTTCGGGTGTGCGGGCATCGACGTTCAGATTGCGAAGGCTGAGCACCGGCGCTGCGGCTGGCATGGCTTCGTTCACGCGAACACGATCCTCGGGAAGTAGAAGGAAACCACCCAGTTCGGCTGGTCGACGATCTCGCTGATCCGGAGATCGCCGCAGACCGAGCAGAGCAGATAGGCATCGATGGCGCTCATGCAGTGTTCGGCGCCGAGAAGATCGATCATCCGCATGACGCTTTCGCGCGCCCCGGTCATCAGATCAGGGCCAATGCCTGTCGTCACTTCGTAGCCGGCGCCGTCGAGATGGCGGGTCACCGGTTCGGTCGTGGTGAAGCGCGGCGTCTGCAGCTTGGCGTCCTTGACGAGCTCAATCGTCGCTTCGACGTTCATCTGGCTTTCGATCGCCGTGCCGCAGACTTCGCCATCGCCCTGGGCGGCATGGGTATCACCGATTGAAAACAGCGCGCCGTCGACCTCGACGGGCAGATAGAGCGTCACCCCCGCCGTCAGGTCGCGGATGTCCATGTTGCCGCCGACGCGACGTGGGGGAACGACGGAATGGGTGCCGGGCTCGGCGGGTGCGACGCCGATCGTGCCGGCGAAGGGCTTCAGAGGTACGCGGCCGCCCGGACCGTATAGAGCGGGCACCATGCTGTTGGCGTCATAGGACCACACGTGCAGCGCCGGATCCGTGAACTGATCGGCGAGCAGGCCGAAGCCTGGGATATTGGCCGTCCAGCCGACGCCCGAGGGGATGAACTTGCGCAGCGTCACCTTCAGCGCATCGCCGGGCTTGGCGCCTTCGATATAGACCGGGCCGGAGACGGGATTGATCTTGCCGAAATCGAGCGCGTTCAGCGTTTCCAGCGTCGCGTCGCTTCCGAGCTGGCCACCTGATGAATCCATGCATTCGAAGTGGATCGTCTCGCCGGGCTTGGCGACGACGGCGGGGGCGAAATCCTTGTTCCAGCCGAAATTATGCTGGGCGCGGTGGATGGTATGGGTGCAGGCGATGCACATGTCATGTCTCCCTCAATTTTATGATGCCTTCCCGGCAGGAACCGGGAAGGCTTTGTTTCTTCAGGGCTTATTGCTTCACGAAGATCGCGTCGTAATTGATGACGCGGGTCGGATCGATGTAGATGTTGTCAGCACCGCCCATGCGCAGCGACTTGGCGACGACGCGGCGTTCGTTGATGACAGGGATCCACGGCGCATCGGCCATGATGTCGGTGAAGATCTTGCCCCAGGCGGCGGTGCGTTCGGTCGCCTTTGCCGGATCGGACATGGAGTCGGCGGCAACGGCCCGCTTGTCGAGATCGGCGTTGCAGTACCATGACCAGTTCCAGCCGCCCGGAACCGCACCGGCGCAACCGAGGATCGGGCCATAGAAGTTGGACGGATCCGGGAAGTCGGCGATCCAGGCCATGCCGCCCGACCAGATCATCGGCGCTTCGCCTTCCGTGCCGCCGGCCGAGATGACGTTTGCCTGGGCCAGCGCCCGGACTTCGGCCTTGACGCCGATGGCGGCCAGATCCTGCTGGATCGCCTGGGCGATACGCGGCTGCGGATCGGTGTTGGTGGAGTAGAGCACGGTCTCGAAGCCATCGGGATAGCCGGCTTCGGCCAGCAGCGCCTTGGCTTTCGCCACGTCATAGGCATAGCCGGTGAAGGCCTTGTCGTAGCCCGGCATCAGCGGCGGCAGCGGCTGGTTGGCAGGCGTTGCGCGACCGTTGAGGATGCGGGTGATGCGGTCCTTGTTGATCGCCATGTTCAGCGCCTGGCGAACCTTGACGGTGTCGAAGGGCTTCAACTTGGTGTTCAGCGTGATGTAGCCGGTGTGCAGCTGTTCGCCGTCGACGATCATCTGCGCGCCGTCGGCCGAATTCTTGATTTCGAGGAACTTCGCCGGCGGAATGCCATCGCCGGCAATATCGACCTCGCCCTTCTGCAGGCGCAAGAGCGCCACCAGCGGCTCCTGGCCGACTTCGACCTTAAAGCTGTCGATATAGGGAACGCCCTTGACGAAATAATCCTTGTTGCGCTCGAAAACGAGCTGCTGGCCGATCGTCCAATCCTTCAGGATGAAGGTGCCGGAGCCGACCGGCTTCTTGCCGAAGTCGCCGGCGGCCGCCTCGACGGCTTCCTTCGGCACGACCGAGGCGAAGTTGATCGCAAGCACGTGCAGGAAGGTGGCGTCGGGGCGCGAGAGGTTGAAGATGACGGTGCTATCATCCGGCGTCTCGATGCCGGAGAGCGTCGTCGTCTTGCCGCCGGTTTCATCCTCGAAGCCCTTGATGGCGCCGAAGAAGCCGGCGCCGGGGCCTTGCGTCTTCGGGTCGACGGCGCGTTCGATCGAATATTTCACGTCGGAGGCGACGACCTCACGGCCGTTCGAGAACTTCACACCCTTGTGCAGCTTGAAGGTATAGGTCAAGCCATCGGGCGAAACGGTGAAGCTTTCGGCAAGCGAGGGAACCGGGTTCGGCGTGCCGGGCGCATAGTCCATCAGGCGGGAATAGAGGCTCTTGATCATCGACCAGTTGACCCAGTCGTAGCCGATCGCCGGGTCGAGCGTGGTGATGTCGTCCTTGTAGGTGACGACGATATCGCCGCCCTGCTTAGGCGTTTCCTCGGCCATGACGGATAATGGGGCGAGCGCCACCATCGTTGCCATGGTCGTCTGTTGCAGCCAGCGTTTGAACATCTTGGTTCCCCTTCTTTGGTTGCTGTCAGCGTGTGCGGATGCGCGGATCGATGACCGGCGCGACGAGGTCGGCAAGCAGATTGCCGATGATGATGGCGAGCGCCGACGTCAGCGTGACGCCCATGATGATCGGGATGTCGACCTGCTGGATCGCCTGCCAGGCGAGCTGGCCGATGCCGGGCCAGCCGTAGACCGCTTCGACCACGACCACGCCGCCCATGAACTGGCCGATATCGATGCCGATCATCGCGATGATCGGCAGCACGGCATTGGGCAGTGCATGCCGCAGGATGACGCGCTTCGAGGAAAGGCCCTTGGCGCGCGCCGTGCGGACATAATCCTGGTTCAGCACGTCGATCATCGATGAGCGCACCATGCGGGCGTACCAGCCGGCGCCGCATATGCCGAGTGTGACGGCCGGCAGGACGAGATGCGAGAAGCTGCCGTAGCCGCTCATCGGAAACCAGCCGAGCGTTGCCGCCAGCAGGTAGAGCAGCAGCAGAGCGACGAGGAACTGCGGCGCCGAGGTGCCGACAAAGGAGGCCATCATCACCAGCCGGTCGACGAAGCCGCCGCGGCGCACCGCGGCGATGGTGCCGAGCGTCAGGCCGAGCACCACCTCGACGACGATGCCGGCAAGCATCAGTGTCAGCGTCGCCGGCAGGCGGGCGGCAATCAGCGTCCAGACATCGGTCTTCTGCGCATAGGAGCGGCCGAGATTGCCGTGCAGCAGATTGCCGAGATAGGTGCCGAACTGGACCAGCAGCGGCTGGTCGAGGCCGAGCTCATGGCGGATGTTGGCGACCGTCTGGGCCGTAGCGCTGCGGCCGGCGATCATGCGGGCAGGATCGGCCGGAAGGGCGTAGAGCAGCACGAAGGTGATGGCCGCTACGCCGAGCAGGATGAGAGCCGCCTGCGCCAACCTGCGCAGCATGAGGGACGCCATCAGCCCCTCCCGCGCTGGGTCGGGTCGAGAATGTCGCGCAGCGCGTCGCCCACCAGATTGAAGGAAAGCGCCGTCAGAAGGATGATCGCGCCGGGAATGAAGACCAGCCAGGGGGCGGCCTGGAAATAGCTTTGGCTCTCGAAGATGACATTGCCCCAGGAGGGCTGCGGCGGCTGGACGCCGACGCCGAGGAAGGAGAGTGTGGCCTCGAGCAGCACGGTGGTGGCGATGCCGAGTGTTCCCCAGACGATTGCCGTCGGCACGAGATGCGGCAGGATATGCATGAAGAGCACGCGCATATGGCCGGCGCCGAGCGAGCGCTCGGCCATGATGAAGTCGCGCTCCACCAGGCCGCGCGTCTCGGTATAGACGATGCGGGCGACCTGCACCCAGTTGACGAGCGCGATCACCATGGCGACGATCCACAGGCTCGGCTTCAGCAATGCCGCGAGCACGATGGCGAGCAGCAGCGCCGGAAAGGCCATCATCAGATCGGTGAAGCGCATCAGGATGTTGCCCGGCAGCCCGCGGAGATAACCGGCAACGATGCCAACGAAGAGGCCGATCGCCACCGCGATGCCATTGGCGACAAGGCCGATGATCAGCGAGGTGCGGGCACCGAAGAGCAGGCGGGAGAAGAGGTCGCGGCCGAGCGTGTCGGTGCCGAGCAGATAGGGACCGCCCGGCGGCAGCGGCGCGCCTTCGAGCGAGAGGCCGTCAAACATCTGCTCGTCCGGGCTGAACGGCGCGATCCACGGCGCTGCAATTGCGAGCCCGATGACGAGTGTGACGACGATCAGGCCGAAGAGGGCGGTCGGCTGGCGGATCATCTGTTTCAGCACATGCATCAGCCCGCCTCCGGCAGAGGTTCTGCACCCGCCAGGATGAAGGCTGATATCTGCTCCATCGGCAGGCGGCGGCGCATGGCGCAATTGCGCAGGATTGCGTAAGCACTCTCCTCGTCGATACCGCGTGCGGCCCGAAGTTTTTCGACGGCGGCGTGCACGAGCGGCCGCAGCCG
Organism: Rhizobium leguminosarum bv. viciae USDA 2370; assembly: GCF_002008365.1. Lineage (GTDB taxonomy): Bacteria > Pseudomonadota > Alphaproteobacteria > Rhizobiales > Rhizobiaceae > Rhizobium > Rhizobium leguminosarum. Next base: position 406,268 of record NZ_MRDL01000046.1, on the reverse strand, counting down.
GACGCGCTCTTCGAGATATTGCAGCTTTTCCGCGGTCGCCTTGCGCTCCTGATGAATGGAGACGGCCATGACAAGCGCCGGATAAACGGCCGATGTGGCGATCGGCTTGGCGATGATCGCGCCGGCACCCTGTCCGAGCGCCCAGGCGATGCGGCCGGGCGCTTCCGAACCAAGCAAGGCGACGACGGGGCAGGCAGGCGTTTCACCATTCCAGGGCAGCAGATCGTCCCAGCCCTGGTCGGCATCGACGATGACGAGATCGGGCAGTGCCGCGGTCGAAAGCGGCGCCCATTGCAGGGTTGCGTGGATGCCGAGCAGGCGAAGCTGGCGGATCAGCCTTTCGGTGTTGCCGTCCTCGCGATGCAGGACCATCGCCTGCCAGCCGGTGAAATTGGGTGTCTCTCTCATGACACCACCCTCAGCCGCGGCAAGGTCTGTCGGTTGCGGCCGGTCAGGTAGGGGTCGGCGGCGAGCGGCGGCCGCGAGGCGACGACATCGAAGCCGTTGTCGGCGTTGATCCGGCCGAGATGGAAGGGCAGGGCGGCATGATTGGTCTCGCGGTCGATCGAAAGCGCGCCGAACAGCGTCGGCCAGGATCTATTGTAGAGCTCGCGCCGGACGGCATCGGGCTCGTCACTGCCGGCAGCGACGATCGCATCGACACAGAGCCGGACGGCCGTATAGGCGCTGGCAAAGACGCTGGAGACACGCCGCTCCGCGCCGTGATGCTCGGTGACACGGGCCTTGAAGGCGGCATTTTCGGGGGTCGCGATACTGTCGAAATAGGAAGCGGCGCAAAGCTGGCCGGCGGCGGCACCGGCGGCGATATCGTCGAGCTCGCATTCCATCAGGTCGCAGCTCACGACCGGGCAGTTTTCCGCGCGGAAGGCCGGGTCGCGATCACCGAGGGCCTTGATCGCCTCCAGGAAAGCGTAGCTTGAGGGGCCGATCAGATTGTTGAGGATGAAGCTCGGGCGGCGTTGCGCGATCTCGGCGACGATGCGCTCGACGGCGGTTTCCTCAAGCGGAAGATAGCGTTCGCCAAGCACCTCGCCGCCGGCATTGGTAATGAGTTCGCGGGCGAGCCGGTTCATTTCCCAGCCCCAGACATAGTTGGCGCCGACGAGATAGGGCCTTGCGCCGTAACGCGGGATCAGGTGCTCGAACAGCGGCAGCAGATGCTGGTTCGGGCAGCCGCCGACATAGATGACGTTCTCGTTGGCCTCGAAGCCTTCATAGGGGCACATATACCAGAGCAGGCCGTCATGTTTCTCGACGAGCGGGATGACCTCCTTGCGTGCCGCCGAGGTAATCGTGCCGACGATATGGCGGCAGCCGGCGCGCAGAAGATGGCGCGCACCGTCGAGATAGGCGGCAAGATCGGCATGCGGGTCGAAGAAGACGGGCTCGATCGCCAGCCCGTCGACGCCGGCATATTCGGCCATCGCGAAATCGGCACCGTCGCGCGCGTCGCGGCCCATCGAGCCGTAGGGTCCGGTGGTCGAAAAGAGGATGCCGATTTTCAGCGCGTCATTCATGAAGTGACCACATCAAAAACCCCACGACGCTGGTCCCATCGAGCGATGAGGCGTCATGGGGCGAAACTGCCCAGAGACTATCGGAGTCATGTCAACGCGGCAGGCCGTCTGCCTATTCCGCAGGCTTGAGTAAAATACAGGCAGCTTGTCTTTGTCAAGTGTGCTGCGCTGCACTCGCAGTCATTTGATCTTGTTCTTTCGGTAGGGCCGCGAAAGGACGCTCTCTAGCTCAAATCATGCAGATCCCTGGTGATCGCCGGCCCAATCGAGAATTCGGAGAAACGCACCGTCAGTCCGCTCCGCTCCGGCGTGCAGGCTGTGGGTCCGACCTCGTAGTGATCGGCAGCCGGGAAGGGGGCGAGCCGCAGCAGCGGCCAGAAGCTGCCGTCGCGCGAAGCCTGGATGCGCATTGCGCCGTTGGCGACAGTCACGCGGATGCGAAAATCCTCCAATTCCGTGAAGGGCTGCGCCACGGACCAGTCGGACTTGCCGTCGGTGACGACGGTGCTGAGGAAGGCTTCGCCGTCGGTGAATTCGACGCCTGTCTTCACCCAGTGTTTCTCGTCAATGCGCACCATCAGGCCGGCCTGGTCGTAGAGCGTGCGGAATTCGCCCTGGACGCGGATTTGCGCTGTGAAGCCTTTGCTCGTGGGAAAGGCGAGGAAATGGCCGTTGTCGCGGATGAATCCGTAGTGGGTTTCTCGCCAGAAATCGGTTTTTTCATCGGTCGTCAGGGTGAGGCCGGTTTCGTTCGCGAGCCAGCGTGCCGGTTCGTTCAACCATTTTCCGGCGTTGAAATCGATGCTCATCCTGTTCTCCCGTTCCGTTAAAAGTCTCACCGCAGGGCGAGTGACTCACCTTGGCATAATGCGCGGTCTTGTTGCAGGCGGGCGCAGCCGAAGATTGTGTGTTTTTCCGGCGTCCCAGTATCCGCCGCGAGCATAATCTGTCGCCCGTGCTTGACAGGATCGATCCATCTCCTATTCTGTTACAAAAAGATGAATTGCATAATTGTGGAACTATATTGGGAGCCCTCACATGAAAACATTGGTCGCATTCCTTCTCGGCACTGCGCTCGTCGCCCTGCCTTCGACGCTCCTTGCCCAGGAAAAGGGCGGCGTCATCAACGTTGCGACGATCGGTGAGCCGCCGACGCTCGATCCGATGTCGTCGACGGCCGATCTGGTCGGCATCGTCACTCAGCACATTTTCGAAACGCTCTATACCTTCGACAAGAGCTGGAACGTCACGCCGCTTCTGGCCGAAAGCCTGCCTGAGATCAGCGCCGACGGCAAAACCTATACGATCAAGCTCAGGACCGGCATCAAGTTCCACGACAATACCGACATGACCTCGGAAGATGTCGTCGCCTCGCTTGGCCGCTGGATGAAGATCGCCTCGCGCGGCAAGCAGGTGGCCGGTTTCATCGACAAGGTCACCGCCGTCGATCCGGCGACTCTCACCATCACGCTGAAGCAGCCCTATGCGCCGCTGACCTCGCTGCTTGCCTTCAACAATTCGGCGGCGATCATCATCCCGTCCGAAAAGCAGGACGAGCCGATGAAGGACTTCATCGGCACCGGTCCCTATATGCTGAAGGAGCGCAAGGCCGACCAGTATATCCAGCTCGTCCGCTTCGACGGCTATAAGTCCCGCGAAGGCGACAGCAACGGTTATGGCGGCGCCCGCCATCAGTATCTCGATGAGATCCGCTTCGTGCCGGTGCCCGATCCGAACACCCGCGTTGAGGCCGCTATTTCCGGCCAGTATGATTATGTCGACTCGATCCCTGTGGAATCCTACGACAAGCTGAAGGCCTCCACCGCCTCGCAGCCGATCATCCTCAAGCCCTTCGGTTATCCGGTCTTCGTCTTCAACACGGCCGATGGCATCAACAAGAATGTCGAAGTCCGCAAGGCGATCCGCCAGGCGCTCAGCATGGAAGACATGCTGGCCGCGGCTTTCGGCAGCAAGGATTTCTACGCGCTCGACGGCGCCATCTATCCGAAGACCTTTGCCTGGTCGACGGATGCTGGCGTCGAGGGCGCCTATAACGTCGCCGATCCGGAAGGGGCGGCCGCTGCCGCCAAGAAGGCCGGTTACAACGGCGAACCGATCCGGATTCTGACCAGCCGCCAGTACGAGTTCCATTACAAGATGGCGCAGGTCGCCGCCGAATATCTGAAACTTGCCGGCTTCACCGTCGATATGCAGGTTGTGGACTGGGCAACGCTGACGCAGCGCCGTACCGATCCGAAGCTCTGGGATATCTACATCACCCATAGCCCCTTCCTGCCGGAGCCGGCCCTCATCGGCTCGCTTTCGACCAGCTCGCCGGGCTGGTGGGATACGCCGGCCCGCAAGGCCGCCGTCGATGCCTTCACTTCGGAAGTCGATCCGAAGAAGCGTGTGGCGCTCTGGGCCGATGTCCAGAAGGCCGTCTATGCCGACGCACCCTTCATGAAGATCGGCGACTTCAACGCCGTTTCGGCAGAATCGACCAAGCTCGAAGGCGTCGAGCCGGCTCCATGGCCGTATTTCTGGAATGCGTCGATCAAGAAGTAAGCGTCGCCATCGGTACCGGCCATTCCTGACCGGTACCGGTCTTATTTTTCGCAGCATCTGCAAAGGTTTGCCAGGCATTCATGATACGCTACATCCTCCAGCGCCTGTTCGGCATGATCGTCGTGATGTTTCTCGTCGTCACGATCGTCTTCGTCATCGTGCGCGTGACGCCGGGAGATCCGGCCGCCGTCATGCTCGGGCCGGATGCGACGCCGCAGGATATTGCCGATCTCAGATCCCGGCTCGGCCTCGATCAGTCTCTCGGCCTGCAATATGTCTATTATATCGGCCAGCTGCTGAAGGGCGATCTCGGCCAGTCGATCTTCCTCAACATGCCTGTCACCTCGGCCTTGCTCGACCGCGCCGAGCCGACCTTCTTCCTGACGCTGTTCTCGCTTGCTATCGCCAGCATCATCGCCTTGCCGATCGGCATCTATGCCGCCTATCGGCGCGGCTCCTTCGTCGACCAGGCGGCAACGACGCTCGCGATGTTTGCCGCTAGCATTCCAAGCTTCTGGCTCGGTCTTATCCTGATGCAGTTCTTCGCCGTCAGGCTCAATCTCTTCCCGGTTTCAGGTTATGGCGGTCCCGGTTCGACCTTCTTCGAGCGGATGTATCACCTGACGCTGCCCGCCTTTGCGCTCGGCATCGTCTCCTCGGCGCTGATCCTGCGTTTCACTCGCGCCTCGATGCTCGATGTGCTCGGCGACGATTATATCCGCACGGCGCGCGCCAAGGGGCTGATCGAGCGCCGGGTGATCCTCAAGCACGCGCTGAAGAATGCACTGATCCCGATCCTGACGGTGATCGGCCTGACGGCAGCGGTGCTGATTTCGGGCGCCGTCGTCACCGAAACCGTCTTCGGCCTGCCGGGTGTCGGCAATCTCGTCGTCTCGGCGGTTCTGCGCCGCGACTATCCGGTCATCCAAGGGGCGCTGCTCGTCATCGCCGCGCTCTACGTGCTGATCAATTTTGCGATCGACATGCTTTATCTGTTGATCGATCCGAGGGTGCGCTACTGATGGCCGATATCGCAATCAAACCAGTCGAAGGCGAGGGCAGCAAATTCGTTCGCCGTCTGCTGAAGCGCAAGACGGTCGCCTGCGGCCTGGTGATCCTGACGATCTTCGTGCTTCTGGCGGTCTTCGCGCCTGTTGTCGCGCCCTATTCGCCGTCCAAGCTTTCCATTGTCAACCGGCTGAAGCCGCCGAGCGGCATGTTCTTCTTCGGCACGGACGAGTTCGGCCGCGACGTCTTCTCGCGCACGATCTTCGCCGGCCGCCTGTCGCTGCTTGTCGGTGTTGCGGTCGTGACCCTGTCGGCCATGATCGGCGTGACGCTCGGCCTGCTTGCCGGCTTCTTCCAGAAGCTGGATACGCCGATCGCCCGGCTGATCGACGCGATGATGGCGTTTCCGGATATTCTGCTGGCGATCGCGCTCGTCGCAGCCCTCGGTCCCTCGCTGACGACCGTCATCATCGCGCTGTCGATCGTCTATGCGCCGCGCCTTGCCCGCATCGTCCGCGCGTCGACGCTGGTCATTCGTGAGCTGCCCTATGTCGAGGCGGCAAGGGCGCTCGGCATCTCGACCTTCCATATCATGACGCGACATGTGCTGCGCAATCTGCTGTCGCCGATCCTGGTGCAGGCGACCTTCCTTTTCGCCAGCGCGATGCTTGCCGAAGCCGGCCTGTCTTTCCTCGGCCTCGGCGTCAGCCCCGAAATCCCGACCTGGGGAACGATGATCGCCGCCGGCCGCCAGTATATCGGCCAGGCCGACTGGATGACGCTGTTTCCTGGCGTCGCCATTATTCTCTCCGTGCTGTCGCTACAGATGGTCGGCGACGGCCTCAGGGACATGCTCGATCCAAGACTTCGCAAGGATCTTTAATCTGCCGACCGTGGGTCGGCCCAATCGAAATTCGCATGACAGGAGTTTGCGTGAATCAGTTTCCTACCGCCGCCGGCAAGGTCGAGAACTCGCCTTACGAACGGCTTGCCGCCCTCGGCATTACGCTTCCGCCGCCACCGCCGCCGATCGCCAACTTCGTGACGCATGTGTTGGAGGGCAACATGCTCTACCTCTCCGGCCAGGGACCGCGCGAGGCCGACGGCTTCATGCATGCCGGCAAGGTCGGCGGTGGGGTCAGTGTCGAGGCGGCCTACGGCCATGCGCGGCTGACCGGCATCAACCTGCTTGCAGTCATGCATGACGCGCTCGGCGATCTCACCCGGGTCAAGCGGGTGGTGAAACTGCTCGGCATGGTCAATGCCGTGCCTGAGTTCGAGGATCATCCGAGCGTCATCAACGGCTGCTCGGATCTGCTGATCGCAGTCTTCGGCGCGGCCGGCGAACATGCCCGCTCGGCCGTCGGCTTCGGTTCGCTGCCCGGCAACATCACCGTCGAGATCGAGGCAATCGTCGCCTTGCACGGTTGATGGGAGCTCGACACACTTGATCGACCGCCCCATGTTTCGTTTTTCGACCCAGAATCCTGGAGATCTCCATGTCCACTGATATCCGCCCGTCGCTCGGCCTGCGCCCTGTCATCAATGTATCGGGCACGATGACCAGCCTCGGCGCATCGATCGTCGTTCCCGAAGCCATCGAGGCGATGGCATCGATCCTGCCTCACTTCGTCGAGATCAACGACCTGCAGCGCAAGGCAAGTGGCGTCATCGCCCGGCTGACCGGCGGCGAGGCGGGCTTCGTCACCGCCTCTTGCTCGGCCGGCATTTCGCTCGCCGTCGCCGGCGCGATCACCGGCAACAATCTGCTGGCGATCGAGAGGTTGCCGGATGTCGTGCCGGAGAAGAACGAAGTGCTGGTGCAGATGGGCCATGTCGTCAGTTACGGCGCTCCGGTCGATCAGGCGATCCGGCTTGCCGGCGGCAAGGTCGTGCTTGTGGGGCAGGCGACCTCGACGCATCGCTTCCACATGGAAAACGCCATCACCGACAAGACCGCAGCCGCCGTCTATGTCGTCTCCCACCATGTCGTCGATTACGGCCTGTTGAACCTCAAGGAATTCGTCGAGATCGCCCATGCCAAGGGCGTGCCCGTCATCGTCGATGCAGCCTCGGAATATGACCTGCGGATCTTCCTCGAGCAGGGGGCCGATATCGCGCTCTACTCCGGCCACAAGTTCCTCGGCGGCCCGACCTCGGGCATCGTTGCCGGCAGGAAGGAGCTGGTGCGCCACGCCTTCCTGCAGAATATGGGCATCGGTCGCGGCATGAAGGTCGGCAAGGAGAGCATCTTCGGCGTCATGGCGGCACTCGAAGCCTGGGAAAATCGCGACCATGCCGGCATCCGGGAACGCGAGACCAGCTATCTCAACCTGTGGAAGCGCACGCTCGACGGCCGCCCTGGCCTCACTGCGCTGATCGAGCCTGACCCGACCAACAATCCGCTCGATCGGCTGCGCCTGATCGTCGATCCCGAGCAGGCGCATATCACTGCCTGGGATCTGGCGGATGCGCTTGCCAAGGGCAGCCCGCCGATCATCGTGCGTGATCACGAGGTGGAGCACCGCTATTTCTACCTCGACCCGTGCAATCTGCACCCGGGCGAGGAGACGATCGTCGCGGAGCGCCTGGCGCAGGAACTCGACAAGGCGCGCGCCTCCAACGAGATCATCGCAACGCCGATCGAAAACCGCAGCAGGCACCGCTTCGACGGTGCGCTGCGCTGGCCGGATTGATCCGCCGCCGCTCATCTGCCGCAAGAGGAACCACCATGGCCAGTGCCCAAGCGCAACCGATTGAGACAACCAGCGCCGTTCTTTCCGTCGAAAGGCTGACGACGTCCTTCCTGGTGGACGGCGTCTGGAAACCGGTCGTGCGCGACGTTTCCTTCACCGTGGCGCCGGCGGAGACGGTGGCGATCGTCGGCGAATCCGGCTCGGGCAAGAGCGTCACCTCGCTCTCGATCATGCGGCTGCTGCAGGCGGACACGAGCCGTGTCGAGGGCCGCGTCATGCTCGGCGGGCGCGACCTGCTGGCATTGCCGGAAAATGCCATGCGACAGGTGCGCGGCAACGAGGTGGCGATGATCTTCCAGGAGCCGATGACATCGCTCAATCCGCTCTTCACCATCGGCGACCAGATTTCCGAAGCGCTGCTCTGCCATTCCGACATGAGCAGGGCAGATGCCAAAGCCGAGACGATAAGGCTGCTGGAAAAGGTCCGCATCCCCTCTGCCGCTTCGCGCTTCGGCGAATATCCGCATCGTTTTTCCGGCGGCATGCGCCAGCGGGTGATGATCGCCATGGCGCTCGCCAGCCGGCCGAAGCTATTGATTGCCGACGAGCCGACGACGGCGCTCGACGTGACCATCCAGGGCCAGATCCTCGATCTCATCAAGGTGCTGCAGGACGAGGAGGGGACCTCCGTTCTGTTCATCACCCATGATATGGGCGTCGTTGCCGAGATCGCCGACAGGACGGTGGTGATGTATCGCGGCGAACAGGTGGAAAGCGGCGCCACCGCCGATATCTTCCACCGCGGCAAACATCCCTATACCAGGGCGCTCCTGTCAGCCGTGCCGGTGCTCGGCTCGATGCAGGGCCGGCAACGGCCGCTGCGCTTCCCCGTGGTCAATACCGCAACGGGTGAATCCGACATTCCCGCCGAGGCCGCCGATACCGTCGCTGCGACGCCGGTCCTGCAGGTGAAGAACCTTACGAAGCGCTTCGACATTCATTCCGGTCTCTTCGGCCGGCTGACCAGCCGGGTGCACGCGGTCGAAAACGTCTCCTTCGATCTTCATGCCGGCGAGACGCTGTCGCTGGTCGGCGAATCCGGCTGTGGCAAATCGACGACCGGCCGCGCCATCATGCGGCTGATCGAACCGCAGGCCGGTTCCGTTCTGGTCGAGGGCAGGGAGGTACTCGGCCTCGACAGGAAGGATCTGCGCGAGATGCGCAAATCCGTGCAGATGATCTTCCAGGATCCCTTTGCCAGCCTCAATCCGCGCATGACGGTCGGCGCAGCGATCGTCGAACCCTATCTCGAACACAGGATGGGCAACTCAAAACAGGCAAAGGACGTCGTCGCCGACCTGCTGGTGAAGGTCGGTCTGTCCTCGGATATGGCCGCGCGTTATCCGCATGAATTTTCCGGCGGCCAGCGTCAGCGCATCTGCATCGCCCGCGCGCTTGCCTTACAGCCGAAGGTCATCGTCGCCGATGAAAGCGTCTCGGCGCTCGACGTTTCGATCAAGGCGCAGGTCATCAACCTGATGCTGGATCTGCAGCAGAGCCTCAACCTTGCCTTCCTGTTCATCTCGCACGACATGGCGGTGGTCGAACGCGTCAGCCACCGGGTGGCGGTGATGTATCTCGGCGAGATCGTCGAGATCGGCCCACGGGGCGCGGTTTTCGAAAATCCGCAGCATCCCTATACGAAGAAACTCATTGCGGCAGTGCCCGTGCCCGATCCAGACCGTCGCCATGAAAAGCGGATGGTGGCGAACGACGAGATCAAGAGCCCGATGCGATCAGTCGACTATCAGCCCGCGAGCACTTCTTATCGCGAAGTCGGGCCGGGCCATCTGGTCATGGCCGATCGGTAAACTTGCCGTCGCGTTTCGGATTTGGCGGGCACTATTCCATGGCCAGGATCATGTTGCGCACGACGGGGTAGATTTCCCCCTCCCAACGACGGCCGTTGAAGACGCCGTAATGTCCGACATTGGCTTGAAGATGATGGCGCTTCAGATGCGGGCGCAGCGCCCGACAGAGATCGTGCGCGGCCGAGGTCTGGCCGAGGGCGCAGATATCGTCGCGCCCACCCTCGACGGTCAAAAGCGCGGTGTTGCGGATCTGGCCCGGATCGACCTTGCGGCCATGGTGGGTCAAGTCGCCGGTTGCGAGTTCCGCTTTCTGGAAGACGCGTTCGATGGTCTCGATGTAGAATTCCTCGGTGAGGTCGAGCACTGCGAAATATTCGTCATAGAAATTCTTGATCTTGCCGGCCTCGGCGGTCTCGCCCTTCGCCAGATGGTCGTAAAGCTTGCGATGAGCGTCCTGGTGGCGCTCCATGTTCATCGACATGAAGGCGACGAGCTGAAGGAAGCCGGGATAGACGCGCCGTCCGGCGCCCCGATAGCGCCAGGGAACAGCTGCGATCAACGAATTCTCGAACCAGGCGAGCGACTTCGACACCGCGAGTTCGTTGACTTTCGTCGGGCTTTCGCGCGGATCGATCGGCCCGGCCATCAGCGTCATGGTGCGTGGGGTGGCGGGATGCCGCTCTTCCGACATCACGGCAACGGCGGCCAGCGCCTGCACGCAGGGTTGGCAGACGGCGAGGATATGAGCGCCCGGACCGATCTCCTCCAGGAAGCGGATGATATAGTCCACATAATCGTCCATGCCGAAACGCCCTGCCGACAGCGGCACGTCGCGGGCATTGGCCCAGTCGGTGATATAGACGTCGTGATCGCGCAGCAGGGTCTGCACGGTGCCGCGCAGGAGTGTGGCGAAATGACCGGACAGCGGTGCGACGACCAGCACCCGCGGTCGCGGCGCGTCTGTTTCCGCTGCAAAGCGCAGCAGCGTGCCGAAGGGCATGTCGAGCACGGTCTCGACGGTGACGGGCGCCATGCGGTTGCCGATCATCGCCGAGGTGATGGCGAAGTCTGGACGTTCGTGGGTGATCTCGAAGCGTGAGATCATCTCCAGCGCACCGGCGAAGTGCCGGCCCATACTGCCGACAGGTTCCCAGAACGCTGTCGCAGAGAAGATCTGCAGGCGCCGTGCCAGATCGCGCAGGGGCGCGATGAGATCATCCTGGAACTGATAGGCCTGATAGAGCATGGCCGAAATCTCCCGCACTGCCGCATCGATGCGGCGGTGCAAAAAATGCTAGTGGAATATGTCCTGCCATGCGAGAAGATTATCGAGGAAGAAGCAACATTGTCCGACAAGGATAGAGCCCGATGTCGCAGGCGGCACTGACGATTTCCTCGAAGAACTACTCCTCATGGTCTCTGCGCGGCTGGCTGCTGTGCCGGATGGCGGGGCTGGACTTCGCCGAAGTCCTTGTGGAGCTGGATGACGAGCCGCGCCAGGAACTGCTTCTGCTTTCACCGTCGGTTCTAGTGCCGAGGCTGACCCATGACGACGTGACGGTCTGGGACACGCTGGCTATCGCGGAATATCTCCACGAAGTGGCGCCCACTGCCGGGCTCTGGCCCGCCGAGCGCGCGGCGCGCGCCCGCTGCCGGTCGGTCTCGGGTGAGATGCATTCGGGTTTCCACAATCTGCGCTCGGCATTGCCGATGAACCTCAAGGCGCGGCATGCAAGCTTCAAGATATTCTCGGGCGCGCGGCCCGATGTCGAGCGCGTCAAGGCCATCTGGACCGAATGCCTCGAGGCAAGCGGCGGGCCTTGGCTGTTCGGGACCGCGCCGACCGTGGCCGATGCGATGTACGCGCCGGTCTGCACCCGCTTTCGCACCTATGCGGTGGAGTTGGAGCCGCGGCTCGCAGCCTATGTCGAGACGGTACTGTCATGGCCGCTGATGGGCGAATGGACCGAAGGGGCGTTGGTCGAGCCGGACGAGATCGTCGAGCTGGAAGTCGAGTTCTGACGGAAACGCGGCCGGTCGGCTCCGCATCGATTTTCACGGTCGAATTAGGAGTTGCCTGGAAGGTGAGCGGCGCATAAAGCAGATGCAATGCCAAATGCCGCGAAGCCTGGACCGATGAACAGAGATTATTATTCCAAACTCGGCGGACTACCGCCGCAAACCGAGCTGCTTTCCAGCAAGGCCGTCTTCACCACAGCCTATGCGGTCATCCCGCGCAGCGTCATGACCGACATCGTCACCAGCGTCCTTCCCCATTGGACGGGGACACGGGCATGGGTTCTCTCCAGGCCGCTCTCCGGTTTCTCCGAGACTTTCTCGCAATATGTGATGGAAGTTCAGCCGGGCGGCGGAAGCGACCGGCCAGAGCCCGACAAGCGGGCTGAAGCAGTTCTATTCGTCGTCGAAGGCGAGATGACAGTGGAACTCGAAGGCGTCAGCCATGCGCTTCGCAGCGGCTCGTTCGCCTATATTCCGGCGGGTTCGGTCTGGTGCCTGAAAAACGGCGGCTCGACTGCGGCAAAATTCCACTGGATTCGAAAGGCCTTTCAGGAGGTGGAGGGGCTAGAGCCGCCTCCGGCGATCTTCACGCATGAGGACGAACACGCCATCTCGGCAATGCCGGACACTGATGGACGTTGGGGGACGACTCGGTTCATCGATCCGGCCGATGTCCGCTACGACATGCACGTGAATATCGTGACTCTGGAGCCGGGTGCCGTGATCCCCTTCATGGAAACCCATGTCATGGAGCATGGTCTCTATGTGCTGGAAGGCAAGGCGGTCTATCGGCTGAACCAGGATTGGGTCGAGGTCGAGGCCGGCGACTTCATGTGGTTGCGCTCCTTCTGCCCGCAAGCATGTTACGCCGGTGGCCCCGGCCGTTTCCGCTACTTGCTCTACAAGGACGTCAACCGTCACATGACGCTCTGGTAGGATCTGTCGCAGAGGGACGATGAGGCTCGAAAGCGAACGTCTGATTTTGAGACCCTGGCGATCGCAGGATCGCAAGCCCTTCGCTGCGATCAATGCCGAGCCCGACGTTATCAGATATCTCAATCCTCTGACCGGCGAACAGTCGAATGCTATGCTCGACCGCATCGACCTTCACTTCGAGGATCATGGCTGGGGGTTCTGGGCGCTGGAGGAGAAGGCAAGCGGCGAGTTGATCGGTCTCTGCGGTCTCAACAATGTTTCGCCGGCTTTGCCGTTTGCCCCGGCAGTCGAAATCGGTTGGCGGCTTTCAGCGTCGCGGCATGGCGCCGGATATGCGCGCGAGGCCGCGGAACGGTCTCTCGACTTTGCATTCAACGATCTGAATCTTGACCGCATCGTCAGCTTCACGGTGCCCGCAAACAGCAATTCCTGGGGTTTGATGAGACGACTGGGAATGAACCGGATCGGTGAGTTCGATCATCCCAATTTGGCCGACGGGCATCCGTTGCGCCGTCACGTGCTCTACGAGAAGGTCAGCTAGAAAGAGGGCTATCGTGAAGTGATGGGGAAAAATGTCAAAAAAATGAATTTAGAGTACGTGAATAACTCCGTGCTGAAGGCGATGAAGGCTCTCCCAAAGGAGATCGCACTCCAATTTGCGACGGACCTGCAGAGGGTGCAAGAAGGCAAGAGCCCCCTGTCGGATTTTAAACATTTAAAGGGTATCGGGCAGGGCGGGGTAATCGAATTAATCGAAAACGGCAGCCCGGCTTATCGGGCAGTCTACTGCGCCAAGTATGAAGATACGGTGTTCGTATTGCACGCATTCACCAAGACCACGAACGGGGTAGACAGGGCTGCAATGAAGACGGTGGAGGAGCGCTACAAGGCCATGATGGCCGAGGTGAACGCGCGAAAGAAGCAAAAGAAGAATTGAGACAACTGAGGCCGCTAGGCGGCCTCTGTCATTTCCACATCACAGACGATTCTGTGATGTTCAAAGGATGGTTTGAAGCGAACGCCGAGGCGAGCCAGGTAGCCTATGAGCCGATCAGCGGAGAACAGATGAACCTTTCCCCGCATCAGCTCACTAACTCGTGGCTGTGGGATGCCTAGTGCTTCTGCTACATCTGCTTGCTTCCAACCGCGATCCTCGAAGAGATCGACGAGAGCGGAGATCAACGACGCGCGGAAGCTCAAGTCGGCGGCTTCATCTTTGTCGTCAACGAGTGACTCGAAGACGTTGTCGTAGACAAGCCGTTCCATATGATAACCCCTTTATACAGGTTCCAGTATATAGGTCAAAATGACGGGACCGTCAAGCTGGTTCCGTAAATCGCTTCGCCCCGCCTACGAAAAGCTGCATCGCACCGTCAGCTTTACGGTGCCGGCAAACATCAAAGAGACGACGGGGGATGAGCTGGATCGGTGAGTTCAATCATCCCAATTCGCCGAGGTGCATCGCTTGCGCGATCACGTGCTCTACGAACTGCGATTATCAAACGGTATTGCCGCCGCATTCGAAATCAACCCTTGAGAGCAACTGTTCTAATTCGCAATCTGTCTTAACAATGTCAAAGCTGAATAGATGTGCGACGTCACCAGCCAGTTAGAAATGCGACATTGGCCCCTCAGTCAGCCCCCGATCCGACCGGCTTGACCGGTTGCAAGGGAGGAGCGGGTTAGACCCACCCCTTTAGCTTTCTCACTGGCAATTGTTTTCTCGCCGGTCGATATTCGCTGGCACTTGCATGGCCCAGGACAGGGATCAAAGTCGCACGATGCTTCCGGAAATCAAGCTGCAGGGTAACATTGACGTCGCCGCGCTGTCACCACTTCTGCGCGGCATGCTTCTTTCGGTTGCCTATGCTTACGATGAGGGTGGCATAGGATTGACGGCAACCGGCGCCATGAACCGCAAGTTCGTGCATTGGGCCGCTGTGCACTTCCTCTGGCCAGGCTTCACAGCCGAAGACCTCTACAGCATGAACAAGGTACTCAATGAAAGCGACATGCCGCCGCTTTGGGTCGTGCGCGACATGACCCGTCATCTGAAGCTTCTTCGCCGGAAAAAAGATGTGCTGCTGCCAACCAGACGCGGTCGGGAGTTCCTGGTGAACCCGCAAGCCTTCTTCGATCTGGTCGCCACGGACTATCTCTATTCGTATGTCCACACCACCGAGCGGGAAGAGCAGGTCCGAGCGCGGTTACGCTGGTGGCGCATGTTCCTCAATCTTCTCAATATCAAGGCCAGAGAAGGGTGCACGCCAATAGACATTGTGAAGATCCTCTATCCAGACTTGGCGCCTCTGTCGGACACCGAAATGACCATAGAAGCCTGGAAGTTGAAATCCGATCTCCAATATGGCGTCTTTCGACGCCTGTGCTGGCTCGGTGTGCTCTATGAGGCACGAGAGGGGCTCACGCTCCTCCAGGATGGAGCCTTCCACAAGACGCCACTTTGGCCAGCTTGCCTGCAGTTGGAATCGGATACGCAGAGCGACATCGGCGTGCATTGACGCTGTTTATTCCGCCGCTGGCTGCCTCATCAACGCTTTCTCTCGTCGCGCAAGAACCTTCGGATCGTTCATGAAATCCGTGCGCCGACCGGGCTTGCGACCGTCGATGACTTTCGACAAAACCTCGATCCGCTGCAGGTCACGCTCGCTCATCGCAATCAGTCCCATCGGCAATCTCCCACGTCATCAAACGCGGGGAGTGTGACATTCCAACTTTGCAGAAACAGGACACTTCAACTTTGCGGCTACAGGCAAAAGTGGCATAAGATATCTTATGGAACTATAGGCGTCTGCTTGGTCTTGGGTTGATATCGCACGGGTCGGAAAAACCGGGAAATGTGACGGTAGCCTCCAACTCTCTGCTTAGTCAGTTGATGAATAGAAATGCCGCATGACAGACCATCACGCAACGATGGGCTGGTCCGAATTGATTGGAAATGCGCCGACAAAAATTGCGTGAAAGTACGTGCCACAAAAGCCGATTAGATCGCCTTGTGCCTACGCCAGCCCAGGGCCCAAATCACTCGCTACGCCAATGATCACAACAGCGGGCTGAATTCCCTAGTTGTCCTAGTTCTTTTCGCGCTGCTCGGTCATCCTGACCTTGAGCTTTTTGTGATCGCGTCGGTGGCCGATAATAATCCTTATTGGGTGCGGCTCGAAGTCTGCGCCCAACCTCGCTCCTAACTTGCCATCAAGCTGAGTTTCTTTGGGCAACGGGCTTCGAGTACGCGGTATCATTGCGCTTTAGTTCGGCTTGGGATTTCAAATCAATTACGCGTGGTTCCAAGCTTCCAGCGGAGCCATTGGTATCGATCCGGTTGTCGTGGCGGCGATTAGACTTGGTCTGGTTTTGTGTTTCCTTCCTCGGCTGCTCAAAAGTTCGCGGAATCGGCGTAGCCGCCACTAGGCGATCCCTCTGCCGTGGACGTGTTCGATAGCGGAGGGAGATGGAATACGCTACGCAAACGCCGTGGAGCCAGGCCTACCAGATCACCTTGGAAAGTTCGGAGAGGACATCGTTGCCATAGCTCTCGTCTTTGATGCTGAACTCAGCCTCGCCAGACACGAGATTGAAGTTAAAATAGACTTCAGCCTGATCTTGTCCGAGGAAAATCTTGGTAGTGTACCAGTCTCCAGGACCGCCGCCGAAACCGCCTCCGAAGGAGCGGATGGTCGGTGGTCCGAGAAATGCTATATCGAACGCTAGCGTGTCCTGTTTGGCGTCTGAAAGGCGAAGATCGCTCGCTTCCAGGGCTTTGCCCAGTTCGGAAAGGAAATGCGTGGGGCGCGGCCCGCCTGTGACATGGCGGAACATGCCATGCGACTCGCTCTTTAGTTCGATGGCGAATTTCGTTTCGTCGTCACCCTCACCATACGACGCCATCAAAGCGAGGTCATCGGCGTTCGACTTAACGGGCAGCGGTGTGATCTTGAAGGCAAGCGACCCCGGAGACCGGCCGTCGGTAACCTGATCCTGTGCATATACGCCGCCCGACAAAGCAGCTCCTGCAAAGACTATCAGGGCGGAGCGTCGGCTGATCATGTCATTCTCCTGAGAAAGAAACTGCGGCCGCTGACATAGCACATCCTCCTTGGCTCCGTCGCGGACCGCATGGAGGTTCATTCGGGGCCTGCCCTGCGGGTAACTGGCGGTTCACCATCTCACTAAAGTATGTGTGAAGCGATGCGCCGGTCTAGTTGATTTCAAAGGGATTTCAGGCTGAGGTGAACGCTTCCACTCTAAGGCTTCAGTATGCCGCGCTACGAAATACAAGCACTTGAGAACGGGATGTGGTCGGTCATGGATCGCCAGACCGGCAAGCCAATCGCCGACCGTGAGGGGGCCAGCGAACGGACGAGGCTGGAAGCCCAAGCCCTGGCTGATTTCCGCAACGGCATGTTGATTCCTCCCGCAAAGGAGCGGATTTCCTCCAGGCTCGAGAAGATACGTCGCGCCTGGGAACTGCTCTCTGGGAAGCACCAGCCACGGAAACCCGTCCGCGTAGTCCCAATCCGACCCTCTCAGCAATGTTCCGACGCCGTTTCAACAAGATGACTGGCGACCGGTCGGGAGGAGCGTTAACCGACCCGGAGAATGGTAAATGCGAAAGATTTTAGAAGCGTTTCGGGTCGAAGGCCGCAATGGCACTATGGTCGCCGTCGAAGGATCGACCGACGTCCCTATCGGCAGTAGGCTTATTGCGAGATTACATGTTCCTGGCAAAGAAATACGTGAAGTCGCAGCTTACAAGGACCGGCTTCGTCCCAGACCATTGAAGGAGTCGTCAACCGAGGGCTTCCTATTAGTTGGATTGGATAACTCCGAGATCAAAGACGGCGCGATGGTTGAGATAAGCAGCTCGCTTGCGTGTCAGTTCGCGATCTCTGCGACAGAACCCGAAATGATCTTCGCGCCAACCTACCTGGCTATGACCGGATTGTGAAACTGATGCAGAGGGTTGCCATCGGGAATCTCCCGATCGGGCCTGTCGCCCTTTCAAATCAACCAGTTTTCGACCTGCAAAGCGCGGATACGCATGAACTCGCCCATGTTCGCCGTCACCAGAACTGCTCCGAGGGCAGAGGCGTGGGCAGCGATGAATAAGTCATTTGGACCGGTAGGCTTGCCAGCACCCTCCAGTTCAGCCCGGATGCCACCGTATTCAGCATCGGCGGGCAGATCCAGCGCAAGCACCGGTATGCTGCCAAGGATGGCTTCGATCTGTGCTAGAAGTTTCGGTGATCCCTTCTTGGCGCACCCGTAGCGCAACTCCGATGCCGTGATAATGCTGACGCAAATTGCATCGGGCCCAACCTCGGCGATGCGTCGGGTGATTGTGCCCATCGGGTTTCGAGCAAGCTCCGAGACGATATTGGTGTCCAGCATATAAAGCCTGCTCACAGGTCGATTTCCTCCACAGGAAGCAGGGTATCGTCGACATCGGGAAACTGATCTTCAGGACCAAGCGGCTCCAGACCAGCCAGAACTTCCAGGAGGTTCTTCCGGTGCACAGGCTCTATAATGAGCCGATCGCCGTCGCGGTGGATCATCACTCTGTCACCGGGTAGCTCAAAGTCAGCCGGGATTCGTACAGCCTGACTCTTGTTGTTTCTGAAAAGCTTGGCCTCCCGCTGGGGAATAGGCTCTTGACGTCGGGAATTGACCACGTCGGACTCCTATGTATATACACATGCATATACATGTCGGCGAAGATTTCAAGTAGGATCGAGGTCTTGTGACCTCCGCTGCTTTTGAAAAGGCTTGGCGCGGTTCATGGTTGAGATTAAAAATCATCGAGTGAAATGGGATAACATCTCACAGAATCTTTCTGAGGCCCGGAAGGTGCTGTGCTAACCACGTAACCCGATCTTTGCCGGAGTTTTATCGGTCAGGCCGTTCGTCCAAGGGTGGAAAGCGCATCCTGCAGTCTAAGCGCCGCCAGCGCCTCGGTTGCCTCATCCGAAGACCATCCCGCTTCCAGCGCCGCAGACAGGACCAGCGATTCCGTTTGAAGCTCAAGCTTCTCATAAAGCGGCTCGATGGCTTCGCGCGCTGTTACCACGTGCTGGTCTGGTGGGGTGATGGGTGTGGCGGCAACCGTAGGCATGAAATGCTCCTCCTATTGAACGCTAAGGTTCGAAACCCGTTAGGGGCATCCTTGTTCCATTCATATCGCCTTTTCGGTCTTCGAGCGGCGATGCGAAAGATGACGACGCCACATATGGCGAAATTTCCTCCATCGCAGGAACGCGCGAATGATGATTGCCGGCGGGATCTTCTTGTGGTCGCCGACAGTCCCCTGCCTGGTGATAGATGCGTTCGGGTCGAGCAGAAACGCGACCAACGTGCTTGCACTCTGCGCCTCTAGTTCGAGCTTGTCATCAGATAAATGCAGCCCCTGCTCGCCTTCGGCGAAGGTCTGCTGATCGACGACAATGGATCCGCCAAAGACATAGAAATAGAGGTCTCGGCCTTGTTTCTGCGGGAATTCCACCCGGACGCCTGTCTCTAGCCGCATGTCGAAGACGTCGATTGCGCTGCGGACATAGAAGGGCGCGCCCTCTCCTTCCTGCCCGACCAAGTGTCGCCAGACGTTTGCCGCGGCAGCTGGCATCGGCCCGTGCTGGATCCTTGGCTCCAGATCGACCGCATAAGGGCGAACGAGGATCTGCAGCATCCGCAGAGGCGGATCGGATGCCAGCGTCTCTTCGGAATGCCAAAAGCTTTTTCCGGCATTCATCACCATCAGATGGTCACGGTCGATCACTAACCGGCCAGCTGCCTTGTCGTCGTGACGCATGACGCCTTCGGGCACCCAGGAAATTATTTCGTCGTTCCTGTGCTCGTGCATGGCGATCAGGCGGCCGGGATCGAGGATCGATTCAACGACCATTGCGAGAGGGCCTTGGCCGTGATCGGTCGGCTTGGGCTTCAACCACCCTGGCATGTTGATGTGCGCGACGAAGCCTCCCATATCCCGCACCACGAATGTTCGTTCGCCCTTGAGCAGCATCGCATCCTCCATGCTTGCAAGGCAGTGACGACACCGGGCCATTACCGCGCCGTGCGTCGTGAGCAAGACTCACGGTCGGCGCGTTCGTCCAGGAGTTACAAATCAATCACGATGTCGCCCTCAGGTTTTGAGCAGCAAATCAGCACATTGCCATCCGCCGGAGCATCGACAGGCTCCGGCCGGTAGCCGACATTTCCCTCCACAAGTCCGGTCTCGCAAGTGTGACAGACGCCAGTTCGGCACGACCATCGCACAGGCACATCGCAGGCCTCGGCCAGTTCGAGCAAGCTCTGGAATGTCGGCTCCCAGCGCACGTTGAGACCGGTGCGGGCAAATGACACCAACGGCCCCGAGCCTGGGAGCCCGGCAGGCAAATGTGGTGGCCGGCGAGATGAAGCAGCTATGCCGGGGGTCATCGCAGGACCGGCTCCGAACATCTCGGTGTGGATGCGATCCGGCGCGATGCCCAAGGCTGCAAGGCCGACGGTCAGATCGCTCATGAAGCTCGACGGTCCGCAGACATAGACGTCACAATCGCGTGGCAGGTTGAGCGACTTGAGCGCCTGCGCATCCAGGTGGCCGCGAGCGTCGAAATCTATATCGGGCCGATCCTCAGGGTCGGGAGAGCTGTAGCAAATATGGCTGTGATGGTGAGCGAGCGCCTTCAGCAGCCCGCGCGCCTCATCGGCAAACGGATGTTCGCGGCCATTGCGGGTTCCATATAACCACCAGACCTCCCGCGTCGATGCTTCGGCCGCCAAAACATGAAGCATCGCCAGCACCGGCGTCACTCCGATCCCGGCACTCATCAGAACAACCGGCGTATCGCCTGGCCGCAATGTGAAACTGCCGCGGGCGGCACTTGCCTGGACGATGTCGCCAACCTGCAGCTCGTCGTCGATGTAGCCGCTGGCAGCGCCATGGGCCTCCCGCTTGACGCTGACGCGGTAGCGGGTGGCGCTGGGCTCGCCTGACAGCGAATAGCTGCGCATCAGCGCTGGCGCCGAAGTCGGCCCGAGCCGCAGCACCACGAACTGCCCGGGGAGTGCGGCGGCAACAGGTTGGCCATCCGCCGGTTCGAGCACGAGCGAAACCACGCTACCACTTTCGCGCACCTTGCGCGACACACGCAGCGGGCGGAACCCGCGCCATGCCGGAGGTGGGGCGGACGCGGCGGTCAGCCCGGCATTTCCTGTCGGCGCGCCCTGCTTCCGCTCCTGCTTGATCAGCGCCTGGAAAGAACGACGCCAGCCTGGGCTCAGCGCCGGGATGCGCAGCGCGCGCTCCAACTGATCGCGGGGGTGGCCCGGCATATAAAGCAGCGCGTTGATCTCGAAAACGCTCATGCCTTCAGGCCCGGACGCCACTTTCGTGATCTCGTTGCCGGCCTGCACTTCCCCTTCCTCCAGCACACGGAAATAGAAACCAGGCCGACCGTGTTTGACCATCAGCGCGGCCATCTCCGGCTCGTCCATGCGTATGCCGAGCCGGTAGCAGGTGACGCGTGGTTGCGTCACTTCGAACAAAGCACCGCCGATCCGGTAACGGTCTCCAATGCATACTTCTGCATCGGGCAAACCATCGACGGTGAAATTCTCGCCGAACTGCCCGTAGACGAAGTCGTCTCGGCGCAATTGCTCCTGCCAGTACCGATAGGAATCGATTTGATAGACAAAGACTGCGCGGCGTTCGCCGCCGTGGCCAGCCAGGTCGCCTTGTCCATCGCCGTCCACGTTCAGGCGCCGCACCATACGCGGGCCGTCGACCGGCGTCTTCCAAATGGCCGTGTTGACGATCTTGCCTTGCCAGGTGATGTCGCGCGGCAGGCCCACATTGACCGAAAGCAAGTGTACCATGACATTTCTCCCGAATGATGCTCACCGCAATTTCGAGATCGACGGAGGACGGTTACAGCGTCAATCTCAGCTCGAGATAGTGTTCGGTCAACGTCGTCAAGGTGAAGGCTCTGTTGAGGCCGCTCGGATTTGGCAACAGCCAGACGGCGGCGCCGGCAAATGTCTCGGGTTGCCGACCCCATTCAACATCGGCGCGAAGACTGATCCCCGCGTATGCCGCCTTTCCGAGAAAGGCCAGATTGGCCGGCGCAAACTTTCGTGTCTTGTTTTCCAGGACAGGCGCGGCGCTCAGATAATCCTGCCTCTTGAGCTCGCTTGCGCTTTTCGTCGGACGTGAAACCGCCGATGTCAGACCACAGCCATATTGCAGCAGCTCGCGCTCTTCATCCGCCTGCAGCAGCAACACGCGCCAAAAACGGTTGCTCGGGTTCGAGAAATTATGCCCGTCGCGAACGGCCGACAGAGCCGGATTCAATCCGCAGAAAACCGCGGAAAGGCCAGGTACGAGGATTTCCGACAATCCGGCTTTCGGCATCGTGGAGGCATCTGGACCATCGAGATCCGCGGACGCGGCATCATCTTGCATTGTAGGACGTCGCTCGAATTTAGCCTGTCAAATACACCAACCATGTGTCGATCGGACGGTGCTAATCATCTTGCTGAAAATGCCGATGAATGGCCTTAGTGGCAATTTGAAAGGCGCAATCGATTCTTTGACAGGATCCGTAATGACCACCGAAGCAGCGCGTAATTCGCATCCCATCTACTTCATCGGAGCTTTTGCCACGGGTGGGCTCCTGACTTTTATGGTGCATCTCAATGGGGAATTGGCCCGTTATGGGAATCCCCTGTTCTCATCTTGGACCGCGCACGGCACGGGCATCATCGCAGCCGTCATTCTTCTCCTGGTGGTCCACCGCCGAGGCAGGCCGAGGGTAGAAAAAGCCCCCAACGCGCCTTGGTGGGCCTACTTCGGTGGGATATCCGGTGCGGCAACGGTGATTCTGACCTCGACTGCGGTCAACTCACCGCTCGGGCTCTCCGGCACCTTGGCGTTGGGTTTGGCAGGCCAGGTCGCCTTCAGCGTCGCGGCCGACAGCTGGGGACTGTTCGGTCTGCCAAAGCGGCATCCAGATAGACGAGACATCGCCGCGCTCGGCTTGGTCGTCACGGGGGCTGCACTCATTATCCTGTTTGGGCGAGGTGCGGCGTGACGGTGTTTATTCTCCTGGCTTGCCTGGGCGGTGTGCTCGTTGGCCTCAGTCGTCAGCTGAATGGGCGGTTGAGCATATCCACCACGCCGCTGATCGCATCCTTCTGGAATCATGCCATAGGTTTTGCTGCCCTCACCTGCCTTGGTCTCTTTGTCGGAGGTCTGCTTCCTGCGGGCGCTGCCGAGGCGCCTTGGTACGCCTATCTGGGTGGTTCCATCGGCGTTGTTTTCGTGGCCGCGGGCAGTTGGGTCATTGCTCGAATAGGTGCGGTTAATTCGGCTCTGCTGATCATCGGTGGCCAGATGGTAACAGGGGTGGCGTTTGATTATATCAGCGCCGTTCCAGCGTCATTTTGGGCGAACGCGACCGGAATTATTCTCATCGTCGGCGGAATGATGGTCAGCCGGCGACGACGCAAAGTCGACGGCTCGCAATAGCCAAGCGCTGCGCTGTCATTCCGGTGCCATCGCTGACCGGTCGCAAGCCACGGGGATGGATGGACGGCGGGCAATGGATCCCCGCCGCATTTGCTCTTTCACTCAGCCCTTAGTCGCCGGGCTCACTTGCCCCGGCTCCCTAGCGAAAGGGCTAAATCCAGGGCAGGCGGCCGGCGTCCGACCGGACAAAGACTATTGCAACAGCGGCTAAAATGAGCAGGCGCGCGCTCGACAAGCGGAAATAGCCGGGAAGCCCGAGCGGGCGGGAACTACCGGCTGTGAACCGTTGCGGGCATCACATTGTCGGGGATCGGGCATGTATAGGCTTTGCCGCTGGTCTTTTCTCGCCACTCGGCCGTCGCGGCTGCCAGGAGGTCGGATGACGACATCAATGCGAGCCCCGTTGTCGCAAGCGTCTTGGCCGCATGCGCCATGGCCTTGTGCGCGGCCGGGCTTTTTCCCTGCGCGACGACCTGCCAGGTATGGGGATTGGTGCCGATCGCCCAGGCTGGCGCCCAGCATTGCGCGGTCGGCGTCACCCAGCTGACGTCGCCGACATCGGTCGATCCGGCCCGGAAATGCGATTGTCCCTCGAAATCGCGCAGACCGGTGTGCAAGGGCGCCGAGCCATCGACCTTGGCATTGGAGAACACATCGCCCTTGATCTGATAGAGGCGGATGCTGCTCCTGATCGCTTCCTCAGTGAAGGTAACCTGGATTTTCCTGGCGAAGGCGATGTCGGCCTCGTCGAAGGCTATCGGCCCGAGCGCGACCATGTTTTCGTGCATTGCCGTTTCCAGCGTGATGTTGGGAAGAAGGTTCGTCGAGGCGGTGTCGAACACGATCTCGACCTCGGTTTCGGTCATCATCGCCGCACCTCGTGCAACTTTCTCGACGCGCCCGGCAAGCTCAAGCGCCTGCGGCATGTCAGGCGCCCTGATCAGATAGAGAACCTCGGCACTGGCCTGCACGACATTGGCGGCCCTGCCGCCGGTGTCGGTGATCGCGTAATGAACGCGACAATCCTGCGGCATGTGTTCGCGCAGGAAATTGACGCCGACATTCATGAGTTCGACCGCATCCAGTGCCGAACGGCCGAGATGGGCGCTGTTGGCAGCATGTGCCGCGACACCCCTGAAGCGATAGTAATATTCGAGAACGGCAAGATTGTTCGTTGAACGTACACCGTTGAACGGGGCCGGATGCCAGGTCAGGGCGGCATCGACGTCATCGAATGCGCCGGCGCGAACCATGAAGGTCTTGCCGGAACCGCCCTCCTCTCCTGGGCAGCCGTAATAGCGCACCGTCCCGGGCAGGTTGTTCTCCTTGAGGTGGCGGGCAAGCGCAACCGCCGCCATCAGCGACCCGACGCCAAGCAGATTGTGTCCGCAGCCGTGACCGGTCGCCCCCGCCGCTTGGGGACGAGGCTCGGCCACGTCGGCGGTCTGGCTCATTCCGGCCAGGGCATCGAATTCGCCGAGGAAGGCAATCACCGGCTTGCCGCTGCCGGATTCGCCGATGAAGGCCGTTTCCATGTCTGCGACGCCGTGGCGCACGGCAAAGCCGTTTTCCTCGAGTGTCCTTGCCAGCAATTGCGACGACCGCCGCTCCTCGAACTTCAACTCCGCGAAATCCCAGATACTGTCGCTGAGAGCGACATAATCCGGCTTCATCTTTTCGATCGTCGCGGCAATAGAGCTGATCGCGTCAAGATTCATGGCATTTCCTCGCTGTCTGTCCTGCCGCCACAGGGACGTGTTGCACCGGATCCGGCAGGACTGCCTGCCGGATCTCCTATTGACTGTCGAAGTGGGATGGCGGCGCCCGATCCACCGGGCGCGGCAATTCGGGCTCAATTGTCGAGCGAAACTTCCCAAAGACGAGCATTCGATTGCCAGACGGGCTGACCCTTCAGCTTCTTGGTCGCGCCCCAGACATCGACCATGTCGTAGAGGAAGATGCCCGGCATTTCCTTGAGCATCAGCGTGTGAAACTCGTCGAAGATCGCCTGACGCTTCGTCTGGTCGGACTCCGCATAGGCGGCCTTCATCAACTCGACGGCTTTCGGGTCATCCCACATCAAAGAAGCGTTCTTGTCCTTGTTGCCGACATAGAAGCCGTACATCAGCGCCGGATCGAGCCGCGGCGCGACCGATTGCGAGATGATCTGGTAGTTGCCGGAGCGGCGACGATCGACCTGCGTCGCATAGTCGAGCACCTCGATCTGCACATTGAGACCTGCCTGCTGCATCATGGCCTGCGCCATCACCGCGGCCGGGAAGCTTGGCACGTTGCTGCGCTTGTTGGCGATGATGGTGATCGGCTCGCCCTTGTAGCCGGCCGTCGCAAGCTCCTTCTTCGCGGCCTCTAGGTCGTAGGGCAGACGCGTCTTCTGGACATCGTCGAAATAGAGCGAGTCTTCCGAAACCATGGAGCCGTTGGCTGCTCCGGTGCCATTGGAGGCGGCCTCGACGAGCTGGTCGAGATCGAGTGCCATCGCCATGGCGCGGCGCACGCCGGGATTGCTCAGAACCTTGTCGCGCGTCTGGATGTAGAAGAGGTTTTTGCCGTTGTTGCGCGCCACGATCAGTTGCATCGTGTCGCTCGTCTTGAATTCGGGAATGAGATCCGGCGAAATCTCCGCGGTGTCGAGCACACCGGACTGAAGGCCGGCCTTTACGGTCGAAGCATCGGGAATGACCATGAACTTGATGCCATCGACGAGAGGGCGTTTGGAGCCGACCATGCCATCGGGCTTGCCGTCGTTCTGGGGCGACACATAATCGTCAAACTTGGCAAGGTGGATATACTCGCCCTTCTTCCATTCATCCCATTTGAAGGGACCGGTGCCGATCGGTTTGATGAAGCTGCCGTCCGAGCCGACCGATTCCGGCGAGATCATCCCGGTATAACCGCATTCGGGGCGCGACATCAGGCCAAGGAAAATCGCGGATGGCTTTTCCAGCGTGATGGTGACTGTGGAAGCATCGACTGCCTTGACCCCCGTAACATGCACGCTGCCGCTGCCGTCGAAATCAGGAAGGCAGGTCCATTTCGTTTCGGGCTTGAGATAGCGGTTCCAGTTCCACACGACGTCATCGGCGGTCAATGTCTTGCCGTTGTGAAATTTGACGTCGTCACGCAGTTTGAAGCTGTAGCTCAGCCCATCCGCCGAGACTTCGAAGCTCTTTGCCAGCAGCGGCTTGACCTCGCCGTTGTTGGCATAGCCGACGAGTCCTTCGACGATATGCAGGATGACGCCATCGGTATTGCCGTCGCGATTGACGCCTGGATTGGCGCTGCGCAGATCGGAGCTTTGAGCCACGACGATGTCGCGGGCGTCGACCACGCCGGTCATCGCCATCAACATGGTCCCTGCAAGAAGAAGCTTATGCATTGTTCTACCCTCTTTTATGGATTGTTAGGATCGGAGTTCATCCCAGCAGGCGCGTGAAAGCCTGCCGATGGTTTCAAGCGCGACCGTGTAGCCAGGGGTGCCGTCCGGCATTTCCTGCGGCACATCGTCGGTATAGGCGGCGATGATGTAGAAGGGGGACCCGTCGCGATAGACGATACCGGCATTCATGCGGCCGCGCTTTCCCGTGCCGCCCTTGTGGGCGACGAGCACACCGAATGGCAGCCGGGAAGGAATGGCATAACGCAGGATCTGGTTCTTCAGGGTTTGAAGCGCGTAAGCGCACAGCGCCTGCGAGCAGCCGAGCCGGTCCGCGGCTTCCGGCGAATCCTGGGCATCCAGGATGGTCTGCAGCAGATAGACCTGATCCCGCGCCGTCGTCGTGGTGACGGCCTTCAGGGAATGATCGGGCGACAGCGCCAAGGGAGGGATGAGGAAGCGATGGTTGGTGCCTGACATGCCGATCGACTTGCAATAACCGTCGACCTCTTCGAGCGTCAGCCTTTCGAAGACCATCTTGGTGCAGACATTGTCGCTCAGCACCATCATGCCGGTGATGGCATCGCGCAGCGATATGACGATACCGGGCGTCAGATAGCGGAACATCCCGCTCGCCACTTCCTCGGCGAAGCGCTTTTCGTAGGTAATCCGTTCGTCCAGATCGAGGCGGCCTTCATGCGCGGCCTTCAGGGCTGCCATCATGATCGAGGTCTTTCGGGTGCTGGCGGAGGGCGTTTCCTCGTCCGCGCCTCTGCCGATCGTTTCACCGCTGCCAAGCGCACGCACCATGAAGCGCGTCACGAAAGGCTGGGCATCGCAGATCGCGTTCAATCGCTCCGCGAGCTTTGTGGATTCAATCATCGTCGTCATGTCAGTTCTCCAGGCGCCATTTGAGGATCACGCCGCCCTGAGCATTGTGGTCCAGAGCGGGGATGGCCGAGAGAAGCCTTTGCGTATAGGCCTCCTTCGGGCTGTCGAAAACCGTATTGCGGTCGCCCTCCTCGATGATCCGGCCGTCCTGCATGACGACGACGCGATCGGCAACCTGTTCGACCACGCCGAGATCGTGGCTGATGAACAGGCAGGAAAAGCCGTAGCGTTTTTGCAGATCGGACAGGAGTTCGAGCACCTGCGCCCGGACCGTCACGTCAAGCGCCGATACCGGTTCGTCGGCGATCAGGAATTTCGGCCGGCGCGCAATGGCCCGGGCAATCGCCACGCGCTGGCGCTGGCCGCCCGAAAGCTCATGCGGGTAGCGCTCGGCATAATCGGCCCCAAGCCCGACTTCCTCCAGCGTCCCCAGGGCGCGCTTGCGCTTTGCCGCAGCGTCGAGATCGGGAACGAGCCGCAGCGCTTCTCCCACAAGCGCGACGATGGTCATGCGCGGATCGAGCGAGGAATAAGGATCCTGAAAAACCATCTGGCAATTCAGCCGATAGTCCATCCAGTCGTCGTCGCGGCTGCGTCCCTTGAACCGGATATCGCCTTCGCTCTCCCGGACCAGTCCGGCAATGGTGCGGCCGAGCGTGGTCTTGCCGGAACCCGAACCGCCGACCAGGGCCACGACTTCGCCCTCGTGGATATCGATGCTGACGCCATGCAGCGCCCGTTTCGGCGTTGCCTTCTTCATCAGCGACCGCCGGCCTGCATAGTCGACGACGATATCCCGCGCCGAGACCATCGGCGCCTTGGTCTTGTCGATCGTCCGCGTCTCTCCGCGAAACGGCAGGGAGGAGAGCAGTTTCTTCGTATAGGCACGCTGCGGCGCGTCAAGCAGATCGGCGGTGCGTCCTTCTTCGACAATCACGCCCTTTTCCATGACGACGATGCGGTTCGTGTAACGGGCAACCATCGGCAGATCGTGACTGATCAGCAGCACGGCGGTGCCTTCCGCCTGTGTCAGTTCCACCATCAATTCCATGACGTCGCGCTGGATCACGGCATCGAGCGCCGTCGTCGGCTCGTCGGCGATCAAGAGCGCCGGTTTCAGCAGCATGACCGATGCCAGCATGATGCGCTGGCGCATGCCGCCCGAGAATTCATGCGGATAGGAAGTGAGCGCTCCGGCGGGATCGCGGATCCCGACCCGGTTCAGCATGTCGAGGATCCGGCTGCGCCGCTCTTCCCGCGAAAGTTTCGTGTGCAGCTGCAACCCTTCTTCGAGTTGGCGGCCGACGATCATCGAGGGATTGAGCGAGGTCATCGGCTCCTGGAAGACGACACCGATTTCTGCTCCACGCAATTGGCGCAATTGCGCGCCGTTCATCGCAAGCACGTCGCGTCCCTTGTAGGCAACAGAACCGCCGATCACCTTGATGGGCGCCGGCAGCAGCGAGATCAGGGCGCGTGTTGCCAGCGTCTTGCCCGATCCGCTTTCTCCGACAATGCCGAAGATCTCGCCTGGCGCGATGTCGAAGCTCACGTTCTTGACGACCTGCACACCGGTCCCAGTGACCTGAAGCGACAGGTTGCGGACATTCAAAAGCGTTTTATTGGTCATTTCAGCCCCCTCATCCGCGGATCAAGCTTGTCTCGAAGAGCGTCGCCCAGAAGATTGATGCCGAGGAGCGTCAGGGCGATCGCCAGGCCTGGGAACAGACCCAGCCAGACAGCCTGTTCGATGAATGGTCGGCCGGCGGCCAGCATGTTGCCCCAGGTCGGCGCCGGTGGCGGGACGCCGAGACCGAGAAAGCTGAGCGCGCTTTCTGAAAGGATCGCCCAGCCGAACATCGAGGTCGCAAGCACGGTGATCGGGGCGATGCAATTGGGGAGGATATGGCGGAACATGGTGTAGAGCTCGCCATTGCCCATCACCTTGGAGGCCTCGATGAACTCCCGCTCGCGCAGCGACAGGACGGCACCCCGGACAACGCGGGCCATCGAGGGCGAATAGGCAATGCCCAGCGCGAAGATGATGCCATATTGGTTGGCGCCGAAGACCGCGAGCAATCCAAGCGCCAGAAGGATGCCCGGGAAGGCGAGAAGCGCATTGTTGACTGCCATGATGACGGCGTCGATCCAACCACGGGCGTAACCGCTGACGAGACCGATCAGCGTGCCGCACACCGTTGCGAATGTGACCGTCAAGGTGCCGATCCAGACGCTCGCCCGGGCGCCGACGATCAGGCGGCTGAGCACGTCGCGGCCGAATTCGTCGGTTCCGAGCCAGTGGGCGCTGCTTGGCGCCGCCAGCCGTGCGGTGAAGCCGAGCTTCATCGGATCATAGGGGGTCCAGAAAAGGCCGATCGCAGCGGAGATGAGCAATGCGGCAATCAGAATGCTGCCGATGAAGCCGTTGAACGTGACGTTTTTCATTCGGCGACTACCCGCGGATCGAACAAGGGATAGAGCAGGTCGACGACCAAATTGACCAGCACATAGGAAAGCGAGACGAACAGCAGGCAACCCTGGATAACGGGGTAGTCGCGGGCAAAAATACTGTCGACCATCAGTCGCCCGAGCCCCGGAATGGTGAAGACCGTCTCGATGACGGCAATGCCGCCGAGCAGATTGCCGAGGATCAGACCGATGACTGTCCAGGTTGGGCCGAAGGCATTCTTGAAGGCGTGCCGCCAAAGCACGGCGCTCTCGGAAAGCCCCTTGGCGCGGGCGTGGGTGATATAGTCGAGCCGCAGCACTTCCAGCGTCGAGGCGCGTGCCATGCGGATCAACACACCCATTTCGTGAATGACCAGGGTCATGATCGGCAGCACGAGGTAGAGCAGGCCACCGGTGACGTTGCTGCCGATCGAGACATAGCCGAGGACCGGTAACCAACCGAGTTTCAAGCCGAAGAAAAGCAGAAGCAGAAGTCCGAGCCAGAATGTCGGGATCGACAGCAGGATCGTGGCCGTGCCGACCAGCGCCAGGTCCGTCAGACTGTTTTGCCGCCAGGCGGCGATGACGCCCGCCGGCACGGCGATGAGGCTCGCCAGAAGAACGGCGACGACGACGATTTCGGCGCTGACCAGAAAGCGTGATGCGACGAGCGGCAGAACCGCCTCGTTATTGACGATCGAACGGCCGAAGTCACCCTGCACGACGTTGGCGGTCCAGATCAGGAACTGTTCCGGCAGCGATTTGTCGAGGCCGAGTTCCGAGCGCATCGCCGCGATCTGAGCCGGCTCAGCCATATCACCCAGCATCAGTGCCGCCGGATCGCCGGGTATGAAGCGGATCAGCGTGAAGACTGTCACCGAAACGAGGACGATCGTCGGCAATGCCATCAACAGGCGGTTCAGGACGAATTTCAGCATTTTTGTTCCCCGCGATGGGCGACGGGCAGTGCCCAGCGCCATCGGTTTCGTTGCCGCAGACTATGATCGAATGAAGAAATATCCGCAATATTATGCGATTCCGTCATAAGTCTATGCGGAATACGACCGCAACCAAAGCGGCTGCTTTCGTGTAGGAATTCAGGCTAAAAATTTGATTTCAAATGTCTTTTTGCGAAAGCTTGATCTGTCGCTTCAAGGCGTCGCTCAGGGCGTGGGCGGCAATCGAGAGTGGCGTCCCGACCGCCCTCGCCAATCCGAATTCCTGGGTCGCGCGTGGCACAAAAGGACGGTGAACCACCGGCAGGTGGCGATAGAGATTCGCATAAAAGCTGCTGATGATCGTGACCCCAAGGCCATGCGCGACGTAGGAACAGGCCGAACTGTTGGTATGCGTCTCGATCTTGACGATCTGCTTGACGCCGGCCCGCCGGAAGGTCTGGTCGAGCGCCATGCGGTTCGGCCGCTGGCGACCAATCAGAATGAGAGGCACGTCGCGCAAATTCCTGACCGTGATTTCCTCCAGCTTCGCGAGAGGATGATCCTTCGGCACGACGCAGACACTTTCGCCGGTGGCGACGCGCTCGACCTCGATGCCCGGTCCGCTCTCACCCTCCATGCGCAGAAAGCCGAAATCGATCACCCTCTGCTCGACGAGCTTATTGATCGCGGTCGTCGTCTCGAAGAAGGTTTCGATCCGCACACCGGGGAAATCGCTGATGTAATCGGCCAGCATTGCCGGCGCGAAATGCTCCCACATGCTGCTCGGCAGGCCGATGCGGACGATCTCCGGGCCGGCGGCGCCGCTTCTTAAATCCTCCGCGTGGCCCGACATCCGATCGACCGCGAGCAAGATGGTCTCGGCATCGCGGGCAAGAAGCAGAGCCTCGGGGGTGGGGACGAGACGGCCTTTGTCGCGGACGAAAAGCGACATCGAAAGGTCCGCCTCGAGCTGCTGCAGGAGGCGGCTGACGCCGGATTGACTGAGCCCCATCGTCTTTGCCGTGGCAATCGTCGACCCCGTCGCCAGAAGCGTGCGCAAGACTTCCAGTTGCTTGATATTCATGCGTTTTCGATCCCCCGGGACGGTTCAAGCACCGTCATCATGCCCAGTCCGAAATGCTTTGAAGGAAGAGGCCGGCTGCCTTGGGCATCGGAAATTTCTCTCCGCTGATCAGCGCATAGGCAACCGGCAGTTCCGGTTCGAGCGGAATGAACTGCAGCGGCAGCGTCGCAAATTCGCGGGCGATGATCTCGCCGACCAGCGCAATGCCGAGCCCCTGGGCGGCCAGCGCGCAGGCACTCGCCACCGAATGCGCTTCGAGCAGGGGGCGTTGGCGGATGCCGGCCTTGTAGAATAACGCCTCAAGCTCGTGGCGAACCGGTCGCTCCCTGTTCAGCATGATCAGATCCTGCCCCTTCAGGTCGCCGACCAACAATAGGCGGCTGCCGGCCTTGGGATGATCCTTGTGTAGGGCGCAAATGATCCGCGACGACAGGATCTTCTCCTGTTTCAGTCCCGGGCTCATCAGCGGCAGACGCGCGAAACCGAGATCGGCCTCGCCGTCGGCCACCATCCGTTCAATTGCGAGATAGCTGCCGGATGCGACTTCGACGCGCATCGGACCATTCGCCGCGAGAAAGTTCTTCAGCAGCTTCGGAATGCGCGTCGTGGAAAGGCTGGCGGGAAAGGCGAGCCGCAGCATGATCTCGCGCGATCGACCGCTCTCGAGCTCCATCGCCGCCGTTTTCAAGGCACGTAGCCGGTCGGAAATGGCACGGATTTCCGGGCCGAGCTGCAGCCCCTCGCGGGTCGGTTGAAGCCGGTTCTTTTCCCGGTCGAAAAGCCGGACGCCGAGATAGTCTTCCAGTTGCTGCAACAAGCGACTGGCGTTCGATTGCGAGATCCCAAGCTCAACGGAAGCGGCGATCGTCGAGCCCGTCGCGGCGATGGCGTCATAGGCCTCGATATGCTTCAGGCTGATCGCCGCACTCGTGTCTCGCGCCATTCTATCTCCAATGTCGATAGCCCTACCCGCAAACCGCATAAGATTGCGGACCAGCGGAAACTTGAACATTTTCCGCTGAGAACCAAACTCACGGAAAGACTTTCGTCAATGGCCACCATTCTCCGGAAGATCGCGGAACAGGTCCTGTCGCGAACGGCGTTCTCAAACCTCGCCATGGACCGGGCAAGAGATGCAGCGGTGGACGCCATCGGCTGCATGATTGCGGGCAGAGGCGATGAAAGCGTTGCCGCGCTCACTCGCGCTTTCGATGGGGAAATCGTCGGAGGTGGCGAAGCGCGGCTCGTCACCGGCGGCTCCGTCTCACCCTCGCTCGCCGCACTCATCAATGCAACGGCGGCTCATGCGCTCGATTTCGATGACAATTTCCATCCGGCGAGGGCGCATGCTTCCGCGGTGCTGGTGCCGGCGCTGCTGGCGGTTCTGGCGAGCGGCAAGGTGACAAGCGGAAAACGGTTTCTCGAGGCCTACCTGGCCGGGCTGGAAGCGCAGGCGGCGGTCGGCTTCGGCGTCAATCCCTCTCATTACAACAGGGGCTGGCACGCAACGGCGACGGTCGGCAGCATTGGGGCTGCGGCTGGAGTGGCACGGCTTCTCGGTGCCGACGAAGAAAGCCTGGTCGCGGCCATGAGCCTCGCGACGAGCTTCGCCTGTGGCCCGAAAGGGCAATTCGGCACGACCGCCAAACCGCTTCACGCCGGCATTGCCGCGCGCAATGCCGTGGATGCGGCGCGCATGGCGCTTGCGGGCATGAGCGGGCGGCCGGATATCCTCGAGCGGCCGCAAGGCTTCCTCGACCTTTTCGGAGGCGATGATGCCAAGGGCTGGGAAGGCCTGACATTTGACGAAGAGCATATCATCGAAAGCCGGGGTGTGGTGACCAAGCGCCATCCCTGCTGCGCCTCCACCCATCGCGCAATCGACGCGCTTCTGGATCTGAAGCAGGAGCATGGACTTTTGGCGGGCGACATTGCCAGGATCGAGACGAAAGTCGGCATATCCGCTGCCCGCAACCTCGCTTATCCCGACCCCGCCGACGAGGTGGAGGCCCGCTTCTCGATGCAATATTGCCTGGCGACAGCTTTCCTCAAAGGCGCCCTTAGCCTTTCGGACTTTACACGGCAGGAGATCGGACGGCCGGAAATCCGGGAATTCATGCCGCGCATCGAAATGCGGTCCTATTCGGCTGATGAGGAAAAAGGCGTGGAGCGCCTCCCGCATGTCGTCACGGTCACGATGCGCGACGGGCGCGTTTTGAACAAGTCCCGCTTGCATGCGAAAGGATCGCTCGAAGCGCCGATGAGCGTGCATGAACGCGAAGTCAAATTGATGGACTGCTTGCGCTGGGGAAATCGGAATGTGTCCGGCGCCTCTTTCCTGCAGCTTCGCAGGCTTGCCGATTTGGAAAACCTGTCCGGCGACGATCGCTTCTGGAACCTGATCACAGGCCGTCAGTCGCCGTGACAAGCCGCGGGACGGATAGGCGGCGGGGAAGCCTCCCCGCCGCAGCATCGTTCAAGCCACGGCCTTCTCAGGCGAGGTATTTCGTAAACCAGTCGACCGTTCGCTGCCAGGCGAGCTTGGCAGCCGCCTCGTCATAGCGCGGCGTGGAATCATTGTGGAAGCCGTGATTGACGTCAGGATAGATGTAAGCCTCGAATGTTTTTCCTGATGACTTCAGCGCAGCTTCATAGGCCGGCCAGCCTTCGTTGATGCCCTTGTCCAGCCCGGCATAATGGAGAAGCAACGGCGCCTTGATCTTCGGCACGTCTTCGGCGCGGGGCTGTCGGCCGTAAAAGGGCACGGCGGCGGCAAGTTCCGGATAGGCAACCGCCGCAGCGTTGGCAACGCCACCGCCATAGCAGAAGCCGGTGATGCCGACCTTGCCGGTGGTGAGATCGCTGTGCATCAAAAATTCGACCGCCGCGAAGAAGTCGTTCATCAGTTTTTCCGGGTCGACCTTCTGCTGGAGTTCCCGCCCCTTTTCGTCATTGCCGGGGTAGCCTCCGACCGACGTGAGGCCATCCGGCGCAAGTGCTACGAAACCCGCCTTTGCCACACGCCGCGCTACATCCTCGATATAGGGGTTCAGGCCCCTGTTCTCGTGAACGACCACCACGGCCGCGATTTTGCCGGTCGCGTTTTTGGGGCGGACGAGATAGGCGCGGACATCTCCATTTCCCTTTGGCGAGGGATAGGTGATGTATTCGGCTGATATATCGGGATCGGTGAACTCGACCTGGGTCGCCAGCGCATAGTCAGGGCTCAGCGATGCAAGAATGGCGGCCGCCGTGACGCCGCCGACGGCGAATTTGCCGGCGCGGTCGAGAAACTCGCGCTTGGTAATTCTCCCGTGCGCGTAATAATCGTAGAGTTCGAGAAGTTCCTGAGGGAAATCCTTGGCTGTCATTCGGGTCATGATGGCTCCTCCTTGCCTCCGGTTCTCGCACCATCCTACACAGGTAAACTCGCGACTCTTTTCAACATTTCGCGAGTTCCGCGTGAGCTTGCCGGGGCAAT
This sequence comes from Rhizobium leguminosarum bv. viciae USDA 2370, assembly GCF_002008365.1. Taxonomy (GTDB): domain Bacteria; phylum Pseudomonadota; class Alphaproteobacteria; order Rhizobiales; family Rhizobiaceae; genus Rhizobium; species Rhizobium leguminosarum. Next base: position 370,856 of record NZ_MRDL01000046.1, on the reverse strand, counting down.
CGATGGCTGCGCCAACAGTCGCTGAATTCGCCGCCCCGGCTTCAAGAGAAGCGGACTGTTCCCTTTGGCAATCGGCGTCCGGCCGGTCGCAGCCAGCAATCGACCGCCGGCTACCGATCTATGAAAATTAATTTCATACTCGCGCTTTGAGGCCCGTTTTCTATTGACGCCTCCCGATTTTTGTCCCAACTTAAAGAAAATAAATTACTAAATGGGAACTTGATCGGCATGAAAGTGGGAATCATCGGGCTAGGATTCCGGCTCGGCTATCTCGGCTATGTTTTCAAGGCAATTGATAGCAGCTTCGACATCGTAGGCTATGTGGATCCGGAACCTGCCGGACTTCCCGGATTGACGGAAAAGGGAATTTCAGTCGGCAAGGCCTATGGCTCGCCGGAGGAACTCCTCGCTTCCGAAAAGCTCGATCTGCTGATGATCGGCTCTCCCAATCACCTGCATCTCGATCATATCAGGCTCGGACTTCAAGCCGGCCTCAAGGTCTTCTGCGAAAAGCCGATCGTCACGACCATCACCGAAAGCATCGAGCTTGCCCATCTGATGGCAAAATTCGGCCACGAGCGGCTGATGGTCGGTCTCGTCCTGCGCTATTCTCCTCTTTACAAGGATCTGCGCGCCATCCAGGCCGAGGGCAAGCTTGGCCAGATCGTGTCGATCGAGGCCTCCGAACATATCGAGCCTTATCATGGCGCCTTTTTCATGCGCGACTGGCGCCGCTATGAGCGCTATTCCGGCAGCTTCATGCTGGAGAAATGCTGCCACGACCTCGATCTTTACAATGGTGTCGTCGGCGCAAGGCCGGAGCGCGTTGCAAGTTTCGGCGGCCGCAAGAGTTTCATTCCGGACAACGACCCGGCGCGCGAGGGTATCAACGACCTCGAGCTTTTCCACCGCAAGCCGAGCGGATGGATGGGGTCGGACAAGGTCTTCGACAGCGACGCCGATATCATCGACTATCAGGTCGCGATCGTCGAATATGCCAATGGCGTCGGCATGAATTTCCACACCAATCTGAACGTGCCCGACCAGTTCCGCCGTTTCGCCATCATGGGCTCGCGCGGCATGGCCGAAGGCGATTTCGTTCGCGGTTATCTCGACGTGCACGAACAGCTGACCGGCAACAAGGTGGTCGAAAACAAATATGCCGCCACGGAGCTGTCCCAGCATTACGGCGCCGATGAACAGATGGCGAGCGACCTGCTTGAAAGCGTGCGCACCGGGCTCGAGCTTCCTGTTTCGACGCTGAATGCGCTCGAAGCCGGCATCCTCGCCTTGGCGATGGACGAAGCGAGGATGAAGAAAATGGTCGTCGATCTCAGACCCGTCTGGGACCGCTTCGACGAAGCCCTTCACGCAAGAGCGGCTTGAGGAGGGCGGCAAGATGAGTGTTCAAAGAAGCACGGTCATCTTCGCCTGGATCCTTCTTCTTCCGGCTGTCCTTTATGTTCTGGCGATCGTCGCCTACCCGCTGGTCGATACATTCATTCTCTCCTTCACCGATGCCTCCCTCAAGAAGACCACCAATTGGGTCGGCTGGATTAATTACGAGAAGATCTTCGATGCGCGGTTTGCGGAAGTCATCATCCGCACCTTCATCTGGACGTTCTTCTCTGTCGCCTTGAAAATGGTGATCGGCACGTTCGGTGCGACCATGCTGAACGCCGCGGTGCCCGGCCGCTCATTGTTCCGGCTTTTGACCATGCCGCCATGGATCGTGCCGATGGCGATCGGCATCTTCATGTGGGGCTGGATGTATAATGGCCAGTTCGGGATGATATCGGGCATGTTGCAGCGCTTCGGTCTCGTCGACGGCCCGGTCGCCTTCCTCGCCTATGGAAGCACGGCCTTCTGGGCCACGATCATCACCGACGTGTGGATCGGCGTGCCGCTGGTGACGATCTACTTCCTGGCGGCGATCCAATCGATTCCGAAGGATCTCTACGAGGCCGCCTGGACCGACGGCGCCGGTCGTTGGTATCGCTTCCGCCGCATCACGCTGCCTCTGATGGTTCCGGCGATCATCACCATGTCGATGCTCTCGCTGATCGCCACCTTCAACTCCTTCGACATCATCTGGATTCTGACTCAGGGCGGACCGAGCGGCGAGACGACGACGATGATCATCGATACCTATCAGACCGCGATCGGCTCGAAGAAATACGGTGAAGGTGCAGCGCGCGCCGTTTTGATCTGCATCTTCCTGTCGCTCTTCTGCTTCGCCTATTTCCGCGTTACCCGCCGCCTCAATCCGGAGAAGCGCGCATGAGCAATGCAGCCATGATCGACCGTTATCGCTGGTGGGAAATCATTCTGATTTATTGCGGCATCGCGGTGTTTCTTTTCTTCGTGCTGTCGCCCTTCGTTGAAGGTTTCCTGGTTTCACTGAAGCCGCTCAGCCAGCTCTTCTCCTCGCCCTACCGCTTCTGGCCGGAGAACGGCTCGTTCGAAGCCTATCGGACGATGTGGATCAGCGTGCCGGGTTTCGGTCGCTATATCTTCAATTCTTTCTTCATCTCGATCATCGTCACGCTGATCGTGCTTTGCCTCGTCATTCCGGCCGCCTATGCTTTCGCGAAGTTCGAATTCAAGGGCATGGGGATCCTGCTCGGCGCATTCCTGACCGTGAACATGTTCTCCGGCGCCGTGCTGTTGATCCCGCTCTTCCGGCTGATGCGCAGCATGGGTGTGCTCAACACCTATCTCGCGATGATCGTGCCGGGCGTCGCCTTCCTGATTCCTTCGGCGATCTGGCTGCTGCGCACCTACATGATCCGTATTCCGCAGGAGCTGAACGAAGCGGCCTATATGGATGGCGCCAGCCATTTCTACACGCTTCGCCGTGTCATCCTGCCCATCGCGATGCCGGGGATTATCGTCGTCGCCATAACCACCTTCATCGGCGCTTACGCCCAGCAATTCATCTTCGCGCTGACGTTCAACTCGAAGACCGAATACATGCCCTTGCCGGTGGGGCTCTTTGCTTACTTCGGCAAGCAGGAGGTCATCTGGAACGAACTGATGGCGGCTTCCTTCGTCGGTATCGCGCCGGCGATGGTCGTTATCTTCTTCCTTCAGCGCTACCTTGTCGGCGGGCTGACCGCCGGTGCGGTGAAACAATAAGACCAAAAAACGAGTGAACAGCTAACACAAGAATGGGAGTCACGACGTGAGCATTACCATCAAGACAGGCCTTATGGGGCTCGCTTTGCTCGGTTCGACGGCACTGACCACAGTCACTGTCCAGGCGGCCGACAAGGAAATCAGCTGGATCTATTGCGGCGACACGATCGACCCGGTCCACACCAAATACATCAAGCAGTGGGAAGAAAAGAACACAGGCTGGAAGATCGCCCCCGAGGTCGTCGGATGGGCGCAGTGCCAGGACAAGGCAACGACGCTCGCCGCCGCCGGCACGCCGGTGGCGATGGCCTATGTCGGTTCGCGCACGCTGAAGGAGTTCGCGCAGAACGACCTCATCGTTCCGGTGCCGATGACGGACGACGAGAAGAAGACCTACTATCCGCACATCGTCGACACGGTCACCTTCGAGGGCTCGCAGTGGGGCGTTCCGATCGCCTTCTCTACCAAGGCGCTCTATTGGAACAAGGATCTGTTCAAGCAGGCCGGCCTCGATCCCGAGACGCCTCCGAAGACCTGGGCTGAAGAAATCGAGATGGCAAAGACCATCAAGGAAAAGACCGGCATTCCGGGCTTTGGTCTCTCCGCCAAGACCTTCGACAATACGATGCACCAGTTCATGCATTGGGTTTACACCAACAACGGTGCGGTGATCGATGCCGACGGCAAGGTCACGCTGGACAGCCCTGAGATTCTTGCTGCGCTGAAGGCCTACAAGGATATCGTTCCCTACTCCGAAGAAGGCCCGACGGCCTACGAGCAGAACGAAGTCCGCGCCATCTTCCTCGACGGCAAGGTCGCGATGATCCAGGCCGGCTCGGGCGCGGCCGACCGCCTGAAGAAGACGAAGATCAGCTGGGGCATCACGACACTGCCGCTCGGTCCCGACGCCAAAGGCCCCGGCACGCTGCTGATCACCGACAGCCTGGCGATCTTCAAGGGTTCAGGGGTGGAGGACAAGGCGACGGAATTTGCCAAGTTCATCACCTCGCCCGATGTGCAGTCCGAATACGAACTGCAGGGCGGCGCCGGCCTCACTCCCCTGCGTCCGTCCGCAAAGGTCGACGAGTTCGTCGCCAAGGATCCTTACTGGAAGCCCTTGATCGACGGCATCAGCTATGGTGGTCCCGAGCCGCTCTTCACCGACTATAAGGGCTTCCAGAACTCGATGATCGAGATGATCCAGTCCGTGGTGACGGGTAAGGCCGAGCCTGAAGCGGCGCTCAAGAAGGCTGCTGGCGAAGTCGAGGCGTTCAAGTAAGCTTTTGGGCACCTTGGGATCGCGGACGGCAACAGCCCGCGATCCCTCCCCTACAGCGCCGCGCGTCTTTTCGAGAGCCGCAAGGGAACGCTGTAACACTTTGAATTGCTGCATAGTTTTATCTCTAAATCGAATCCGATTTAAGGAATATGCAGGAACGATGATCGAATGTGCGACGAAGGCCGCCGGTGGAGACAGATTTTTGGGACAGCTCTTTCTCAACAAAGTTCAGAAGTTCTATGGCGACTACGAAGTTTTGAAGGGCGTGCAGCTCGATGTGAGGAACGGCGAGTTCGTCGTCTTCGTCGGCCCGTCAGGCTGCGGCAAGTCCACCCTGCTGCGCATGATCGCCGGTCTCGACGCGACGAGCGCGGGCGACATCGTCATCGATGGTATCAGGGTCAATGACCTGCCGCCGGTCAAGCGCGGCATCGCCATGGTGTTCCAGTCCTACGCGCTCTACCCGCACATGACAGTCTTCGAGAACATCGCCTTTCCGCTTCGCGTCGAAAAGATGGAGGAGGAAAAGCTCAAGGCCAAGGTGGAAAATGCAGCGCGCATCCTTCACCTCGAACAACGGCTGCAGCAGAAACCCGGCATGTTGTCCGGTGGCCAGCGCCAACGCGTGGCGATCGGCCGCGCCATCGTGCGCGAACCGAAGATATTCCTGTTCGACGAGCCGCTCTCCAACCTCGACGCAGCACTTCGCGCCGACATGCGCATCGAGCTTGCCAAGCTGCACAGGCAGTTGAAGGCGACGATGATCTATGTGACGCACGACCAGGTCGAGGCGATGACTATGGCCGACCGTATCGTCGTGCTGGATTCCGGCGATATCTCCCAGACGGGGGCGCCGCTGGAGCTTTATCACAAGCCCGCAAACCAGTTCGTCGCCGGCTTTATCGGCAATCCGAAAATGAATTTTCTTCCCGTGACCTGCAAAAGCGTCAGCGCCAATGGCGTCGAGGTGGAGTATCAGGGCCAGACAGCCCTGTTGCCGGTGACGCCGCGCGATGGCATGACCGGTAAGGCTTTGACGCTCGGCATCCGGCCGGAGCATATCCAGCTCGGCGGCGGCGATATCGTCTTTACCGTGACGCCGACGGTCATCGAGCGCCTCGGGGCCAATACTGTCGCTTACGCCTCGCTCAACGGCGAGGCCGAGAATTTCTGCGCCATGCTGCCCGGCAGCGTCGGCATCCGCGCGGACGCGCCGGTTGCGACCGGCATCAATGCCGTCGATTGCCACCTGTTCGACGAGGCGGGCGTGGCCTTCGAGCGACGCGTGGAACTCACCGAAATCGATATGAACGTGATCAATCCGACGGCGGCCTGAACCGACTGGTTCTGTGTCGGCGGTTTGTCCTGCAGGGTCGAGTCCAGGGGCGATGAGACGCGAGGCAATTACGGCTGCCGGCCGGCAGATATTACCCAGCCGGGGAATTTCACGAATCCCTATGTGCAGACGTTCCCCGGGGCGAGTCTCCCGACCCGCGCTACTCGCCTATGCTGGAAAGCAATTCGTCGAGCTGCTCCAGCTGCTCCGGCAATGCGGCCGCCGAGCCCTGTAGTGCTTCCTCAAGCGCCTCCTTGGACGGATAGACCTCGTGGAAATTCAGTAGTGTCCTTCCGCCTTGGTCCTCGAAGGTCACGGTCGTGATCGCGCCCTCTTCGCCCTCGTCGTTGGTCCAGACGATGCGCTCGTTCGGCACCACCTCGAGATACTTGCCATAGAAGGCCATGGTGTCCGAACCGCCGGAGCCGAATTCCAGCCGATATTTGCCGCCGGTACGGACGTCCATATCGCACGATACGAGCGAAACGCCGGATACCGATTTTGGCACCCACCAACGTTGGAACAGCTCGGGCTGGCTCCACGCCCTGTAAACCGTGCTCGGCGGCGCATTGAATGTCCGCGTTACGACGAGTTCGCGATCCCCTCTGCGCTCGACTGACGTGCGGTTCTGCGCACCACCTGCAATGTTAACTTGAGTCATCGCTTCCCTCCCGTTTCATTTCTCTGATGATTTCGTCCAATGCTTTGAAGCGGGCTTCGAAGAGCTTGCGATGCGCCTCGATCCATTCGGCCTCCGCCTTGAGGCCGCGTTTCCCGAGCTTGCAGGTTCTCACCCGTCCGACCTTCTGTGTGACGACGAGCCCCGCCCGCTCGAGAACCTGGATGTGCTTCTTCATGCCGGTCAGCGTCATCTGGAACTTATCCGCGAGACTGGTAATCGACGCGTCCCCTCGCCCAAGCTGATCGATGATCCCGCGGCGGGTCGCATCGGATAGCGCCGCAAACGAGAGATCGAGGGGAGGACTTAGATACTGAACCATCTAGTTCAGTATCTAACCTACTCGCGCAGGTAGCGCAAGCGTCCCGAACTTTTCATGCCGTGTACCGGTCATCCGAGATTATGCACCGCGGCGGCAGCAGCAATAAATCGTCTGCTGCGGGTCAAAAGCGGACCTTCGAGCCGCCTGCTCTCCGAAAGCGGTCCGCCTGCTAACGACTCCAAAGCGGACACTCGTCCGTTGAGTCTATGTCCGCCATAGGCGCAACGAGGTCACCCGCCGCGCGCACGTGTTCTGATACTCGTTGCTAATACCGATACCTTCGGCGATCAGGGCCACTTCACCCTCAACCGGAACCGGCTCCTACCAGACGAGGCCGCGGGCCGCGACCTCTTCGACGCGGGTGACGATGCCGCCCCGGTGGAAGACCATCGTATCGAACAGGTTGGACACCACGCAGGTGTGGTTCGGGATGATGAAGAGCTTCTCGCCGATCTGTGGTCGGGGGCCGGCGCAGTTCGAAAGGTCGATGACGCCATGCTCTTCCGAGAGGCTGCTGATCCGCGCTTGGGGATAACCGACGATCAATCCGTAATCGCTAAAACCCTGAAGATCCGATGTCAGAGCCTTCGAGCCGGCATCGATAACGGCGCGGTCGGCGTTTGGCCGCGACACGACGGTTGCCAGCACATGCATGGCGCAATCGTCCTCGGTGCAATGGCCCATGCGCACCATCTGGCGATCGTTGTAGATATAGGTGCCGGCGCGGTGTTCCGTGGCCGAGGTGACGAGATGCGCCTCGAAGAGGCTCGGCGTTCCGCCATTGCTGACGATCGGGCAGTCAATGCCTTCCGATGTCAGCTGTCGCAGCGTTTCGGCGATGAAGGCTTCCACGGCGGCCGCCGATTGCGGCTTCGGGTAGGTCACGATGCCGCCAAACTCCAGACCGTCGGCCGCGGCAATCCGCTTGGCGAGCGAGGCCGCTTCTCCTGATGTCTGCACGCCGCAGCGGCCGCCGCCCGTATCGCATTCGACCAGGACTGTAAGCGGCTTGTGGCCGGAGAAATGCGCTGCGAGCCCGTCGACCGTCACTTCGCTGTCGGCGACGACCTTGAGGGCCGAAATTCTCTCGTTCAACTTGGCCAGGCGCTCGAGCTTCTGCGGTCCGAGGATGTTGAAGGTGATGAGGATGTCCTCGAAGCCGGCTGCGGCAAAGACTTCGGCTTCCGTCACCTTCTGGCAATTGATGCCCTTGGCACCGGCGGCAACCTGCGCGACGGCCAGGGCCGGGATCTTGTGGGTCTTGATATGCGGGCGAAAATTCAGCCCGTGCTGATCCATATAGGATTGAACGCGGCTTATGTTCGCTGCCAGCCGGTCTTCGTCGATCACAGGACGCGGCGTCGAGAGATCGGCGATCCTGTCTCCTGCCTTGGCGACGACGGCAAACCTGGCATCAGGCATCTAGGCGGCTCCGCGTTCTGTTCCATGTGGATCGGCGACGATCGGCCATATGGTCTTCGGTGCCCGCTGGTACGGCGTCGTCGCCGGATTATTGGGATAGGGCGTTCCGGCAGAGCAGTAAAGGATTTCCGCCGCAATCTTCGAGAAGGAGGCGAAGAAGTGGTTGGTGGATTTGATCACCAGGATCTTCTGCCTGGCGGGATCGATACCCATCACCGAAAACAGGCTCGGGTCGAAGCTTTGGGCGCGAGTCGAATTGAGGATGATGTCGATGCCGTTGAGGACGATATGTGCGGCATCGCCGAAAGGTGCGAGGCTCTCGCCGAACTGCATCTCGGCATTGTTCACCAGCTTGACGACCTTCACGGTGCCGTCGATGGGGTTGCCAGTGCCGGGCGCCGACTTGGCGCCGAAGCGCAGCGGAATTTCTGCCCCCTCGCCCGCTGCAAAACAAATCTGGACGGCGACCGGATCCCAGATGGTGCCAATCGCAGCACTGGTGACGCCGCGGGCCATGAGCTCCCCGAGAATGACAGTCGCATCGCCTGCCGTGCCGCCGCCCGGATTATCCCAGACGTCGGTAATGACAACAGGCCATGCGGTGGCGGTCATCGCGCGTGAGACGGCTTCCTTCTCGTCGATCTGCGGGACCATGAAGGTGCCGCGCTTCGAAAACAGCTCGAGGCCGAGTTCGCGCGCCAAAGCCGCGCCCTTTTCCGGCTTATTGTCAGTCACGACAAGCAGCTTCGTTCCCATTTCAGGAACGTCGCCCACCATGAAGCCGTGGACCACGGAGATCGACAGGACGTCCGGATCATCCTTCTCGATCTGCATGATCTTGTCGACGAAGGAGCGCATGGGCTCGCGCGATGTCGGGAAGACGTCGATCATCTTGCAGTCGAACACCGACATAACAGGCTTGATCCGGCCTTCGAGCGTTTCGACCGCGATGCGCCAGAGGTCCTCGGCGCGGTCGACGAAGTCGGTGTGCGGAAACTCCTTGAAATAGACCGCGAAATCGAGTGCAGCGACCCGTTTTGCCGTGAGATGGCTGTGCGGATCGAGTTCGGCGCAGATGAGCACATCAGGCCCGACGATCTGGCGGATGCGCGAGAGAAGATCGCCTTCCGTATCCTCGTATCCGGCCGCCACCATGGCGCCGTGCAGGCCCATGACAACCGCGTCGACAGGCATTGCCGCGCGGAGTTGACCGAGAATTTCGTCACGCAATTCCTCGTAGGTCGTCCGGTTGACGAGGCCTGCGGGGTCGGCCCAGGTGGCGGTTCCTTCGATCAGCTCCCAACCCTTTTCAGCAGTGACGCGCCTTCCGACGGTGATCGGCGCGGTGCAGAGTGTCGGTGTTTCGGGATGTTGGCCGGGCGGGGCATAAAGCGACGCTTCGAATGCGCGACGATCCACGCAGATCGGGGAAAAGGTGTTGGTCTCGGTCGCCAGTGCTGCCGTGAAAATGCGCAAGAAAGTGGCCTTCGTGTTGTCGGCCCTGCGTCAACCCATCGGGTTCGGCAGGTAGCCGGTGAAACCTGAGATTTTCCAGCGTCCTTGGTGAAGCCTGCAATAATAGAGCGTCTGCCATTGCATGACGTCTCGGGTGCCGTCAGGCTTGGAAATGCCGCCGTCGAATTTCTTGCGGACGAGCGCCGTGTCGCCTTCGATTTCGATATCTTCCAGCGTCGTCGTGGTGAAGATCGCCGTGCGCGCATCTTCCGCGAAACTCTGTTGGGCGAAATCCTGCGCCTGCCTCAGCCATTCCTGGCGATAGGCAGACAGCGTCGGAAATGCGAGGCGCCACTTGTCGGGGCTGACTTCCTTTCGGCCATCGATGCCGATGAAGCCCTCTTCCACGAAATCACCAGCCACCATCGACCAATCGGCGGCGAGAAAGGCATCGATATCGCGCGGAACGAGCATTTCCCAGATGGCATGCCGGGCACTGTCGGAGGGGAAAGGGTTCTTGAAAGGATCGCGCATATCTGCCCCGGATTGAAATTCTTTTCATAAATCGCGTTTTTCACTGGTCAAATTCTGCTTTCTATGGTCATTTGTCAACTTATCAAGAAAATAATTTGCAAGGACTTCAGCATGCCCATCAAGCGCTATGGCACTGTTCAAACGGGCGCCGGCGGCAAGGCGCTGCCTTTCGCGCGTGCGGTCGAAGCCGACGGATGGCTGTATGTTTCCGGGCAGGTTGCGATGGAAGATGGCGAAATCATCGACGGCAACATCGTTGCCCAGACCCACAAGACGATTGCCAATGTTCTGGCGATCCTCGATGAGGCCGGATACGGCGTCGAGGACATCGTGCGCGTCGGCGTCTGGCTCGACGATCCGCGCGACTTCTGGACCTTCAATAAGATCTATCAGGAGTATTTCGGCGAACATCCACCGGCGCGCGCCTGTGTGCAATCGTCGATGATGGTTGATTGCAAGGTTGAGATCGACTGCGTGGCCTATAAGAAGAAGGGTAAATAGAGAACCATTGGGGGGGACGGGCTTGGATATCTTTTCAACGCTGCAGGAAGACAAGAGCAGGCTCTCTCCCTCCGAGAGCCGCATCGCGGAGATCATCGTCAACGATTTCGAGTTTGCCGTGAACGCCTCGATCATCGAGCTCGCGGAACGGGCGGAGGTTTCGCCGCCGACCGTCACCCGCTTTTGCCGGCGGCTCGGTTGCGAGAGCTTTTCCGACTTCAAGGTGCAGCTCGCCCGGACCGCCCATATCGGCGTTCGCTATCTGAAACCGGAATCGAAAAGCACCGATCCGGCCGATGTCGCCCAGGACATCATCACCAAGGCCCAGAACGCGCTCTTTCTCCTGCATCGCTCGCTCGATCTTGCGGCGATCGAAGCCGCCGTTTCGCATATCGCCAAGGCCGATATGATCTATGCGTTCGGGTCGGGCGGCAATTCGTCGATGATCGCCGACGAGCTCCAGAACCGGCTCTTCCGTCTCGGGCTTCGCATCACCGCAAGTTCCGACCACAGCATGCAGCTGATGATGGCTGCCGCGGCACGGCCGGGCGATGTCGTGATCGGCTCGTCCTTCTCGGGACGCAATACCGAGCTGGTGCGCGCCTTCGAGCTTGCCCGCCAGGCCAAGGTGAAGACGATCGCCCTGACACAGACGGCAAGCCCGGTTGCCAAGGCTGCCGAAATCGTCGTACCGATCGACCTTCCCGAGGGCAATAACATCTATCGCCCGACCTCGACGCGTATCGCCTACATCGCGACGGTCGATATCCTGTCGAGCCTCGTCGCCTACGCCGTTCAGCCCAAGGCGACGACCACGCTTCGGCGTATCAAGCAGCAGCTTGTCATTCACCGTGACGGCGACGACCGGCAATTGCTTGGAGATTGAGACCCATGAGAATCCGGTTGTGAACGGGAGCGACAGGAAATGACGCAGTCGATAGCCATCATTACAGGCGCTGCCGGCGATATCGGCGCGGCGATCGCCGCACGGCTTGCCGATGACCACGATGTCGTGTTGCTCGCCGATATCGATGCTCCGGCTGCGGCTGCCGTGGCGTCGAGGCTCGGGCCGGACAATCGCTTCGTGGCGGTCGGATGTGATGTGACCAGCGAGACGAGCATTGCGGAATTGGCAAGGCGCGCTGCGGAGGTCGGCGTGGTTCGAACCCTGGTCAACAATGCCGGTGCTGCCCGCGCGACCAGCCTGCACGAGACGACGCCCGAGATCTGGCGGGCGGACAATGCGCTCAATCTCGAGGCGGCATTTTTGTGTTTCCGCACATTCGAGCCCATGCTGAAGGCCTCGAAGGGTTCCGTCGTCAACATCGCCTCGGTCAACGGTATGCATGTCTTCGGACACCCGGCCTATAGCGTCGCCAAGGCCGGCCTTCTGCATTTCACCCGGCTGGTCGCCGTTGAATACGGCAAGTTCGGCATCCGGTCCAACGCCGTCGCACCCGGCACGGTGAAGACGCAGGCCTGGGAAGCACGCGCGGCAGCCAATCCCAACGTTTTCGAGGAAGCGCGCCGCTGGTATCCGCTGCAGCGCGTCGTCGATCCCAAAGATGTTGCCAATGCCGTGGCCTTCCTTGCCGGCCCCCAGGCCGCAGCCATCACCGGCGTCTGCCTGCCTGTCGATTGCGGCCTCACGGCCGGCCAGGCCGAGCTCGCGCGAACCTTCTCGCAATCGGAACATTACTGAAACCTAGAGCGGTTCAACTTTTCATGGAAGCGCAGAACCGCTCTAACTTTTTGTTTTTACGCAATTCCGGACGAAAAACCGCTTCGCACTTTTCCTGGAATTTCTCTAGAGGAAGACGAGAGGAGCAGGTTGTGAAGCCGGCTTACTTCTGATCGATGACCGCATGAGCCGACTTTTTCCCGACGTCTTCCGCACTCCGGCGATCCGCGCCAGCATGATCGCCATTTTCACCTTCGGAATGGCGGGGGCGATGACCGCACCTTACCGTTCGGTCGTGGGTATCCGCGAATTGGGCTTGAGCGACGGCCTCTATTCGTTCCTGAGTTTCGTCTCGGCGGCGGTGAACGTCGTCATCAGCATTCTGCTCGGCAATCTCGCCGACCGGCTTGGCGAGTACCGGTCGACGATGATCGGCGCCTGCCTGTTCGGCATCGTCGGCTACGGCATGGTCTACGCCTTTCCGACTGCGGCCATATTCGTCATCAGCGGGTTGCTGCCGCTGCCGATCTACGGGGCGCTGAACTCGCTGCTGTTTGCCAATGCGCGCGCGGCGATGCACGGCATGAACCGAAGCGACATGGTGACGGCCAACTCCGGCGTGCGCGCCATGATCTCGCTGTCCTGGGTGCTGATCCCAGGGGTAACCGGCTTGCTGCTGTCTGGCGCATCGAGCATGCTGCCAGCCTACCTTTTTGCCAGCATTTCCTGTCTGCTCTGCCAGGGGATCATCGTCTTCGCCCTGCCGAAGCGGGCGGGAACGGAGATGGCGGCGGCTCATCATCTCAGCTATCTCGGCGCGCTTCGCCAGGTGGTTTCGCCGCGCATCTCGGCGCATATTTGCGGAGTGGCGCTCATCACCAGCACGCTGCATCTCAATGACGCCCTTCTGCCATTGATTGCCACTGGTGCTGCACATGGCAGGCTGAGTGACGTCGGCATTCTCGTTGGCATCGTCGCATTGCTGGAAGTCGTCTTCATCATCGTCTGGTCGCGAATCGCGCGGAAGGCCGGCCAGATGACGGCGCTTGCCGCTGGTACCATCATCTATGCCGTGTTCCTCAGCCTGCTCGGCTTTGCCTCCGAGCCGTGGCACCTCTATGCGCTCACCTTGCTTGCAGGCATGGGAGCGTCGGCGATCATCAGCATTCCGATCACCTATCTGCAGGATCTGATCTCCGACCGGCCGGGGCTCGGCAGTGCACTGATCTCCGTCAATATCTTTGCCAGCGCCGGGATCGGCGCGCTGGTCTTTGCCACCGGCACCTACGTGACAGGTTATTCGGGAACCGCGATCCTGAGCGCCGTCACCGGATTGGCGGGGATAGCGATCATCGGCCTCCTGCATAGAGGCAAAGCCCGCTAAAGCGCGTCGCGATCTTTCAGATTCGCTTGTCGCGCTTTGGGTCTTTATTGTTACGCATGTCGTTGTCGCAAAACCGCGGCACAGTTTTGCGCGACATGCTTAGTCCAGGGACGTGACGAAGAATGTGGCTTTCATCGGTGTTCGTCTTGTGACAAGGGTGACGCACCATTTCTTTGAAGGCGACATGAAGGCAATTTCCGGCACGAATCTCGAGCAGGCCAAGTCTCACAACCGGCGTGTGGTGATTGAGGCTGTCCGCACGAACGGTCCCTTGTCGCGCGCAGCGATCGCCCGGATGACGGCGCTGACTGCCCAGACCGTGTCGAATATCGTCGAGGAACTGGAGAGATCGCACCTTCTTGTCCCGTCCGAGGCGCAGAAGCTGGCGCGCGGCCAGCCGATCATTCCCTACACCATCAATCCGCGCGGTGCCTATTCGATCGGCCTCGAACTTGGCCGCCAGCGCGCCAGCGGGGTCCTGACGGATCTCTCCGGCGCGGTTTGCGCCCGCATCGAGCGCCATGTCGAACATCCAGATCCGCAACGTGCCATGCCGGCTCTTCAGTCCATCGTCGAGGATCTTCAGCAGGCCTTCGTTTTCGATCGGAACCGGCTGCTCGGCGTCGGGATGGCCCTGCCCGGCCGCTATGCCGATGGCGGCACCACCTCTCTCAGCCCGTTGAACCTGCCCGGCTGGCAGGGTTTTCCTGTCGGGCATGAGCTGGAACAGCGGGTTAAGGTGCCGGTGCTCGTCGAAAACGATGCGACGGCAGCAGCGATCGGCGAGCGTCTTCACGGCGTCGCCCGCGGTTTGGGCAGCTTCGTCTATCTCTTCCTCGCCGGCGGAGGCGGCATCGGCGCCGGAATGTTCCTCGATGGTCACCTCTACAAGGGTAGCCGCAACAATGCCGGTGAGATCGGCCATATCATCGTCGAACCGCAAGGCAAGCTCTGCAGCTGCGGTAAGCGCGGCTGTCTGGATCGCTACATCTCGTTGACGGTCGCCTACGAATTCATGGGCATTGCCAACGCCGAGGAGCTTTCGCCCGATGATCTCGATGCGCTGATCGCCAAGGGCGGCGAAGGTCTCGACGCCTGGCTGGATCAGGCCGTCCAGCCGCTGCGGCAGACCGTCGACTTTCTGGAACTGGCCTTCGATCCGCAGACCATCGTGCTTGGAGGCAGCATTTCGACATCGCTGATGCTTCGGCTTGCCGAGCGGCTGGAGCCGCTGCACACCCCGATCGACCCCAACCAGAAGCGGACATTGCCCCGCGTCATGATCGGCATGACCGGCAAGGATACGGCGATCCTCGGCGCCGCCGCCCTGCCGATCTTTTCGGAAACCAATCCGCGCTTCGACGTTCTTCAAAAGCCGCTCGGCTAGAGCAATTCCAGCAAAAGTGGGTAGCGGTTTTGCGTCCGGAATTGCGTGAAAACAAAGAGATAGAGCATTTCCGTGATTCGGAGAAAAACGGAAAGGCTCTAGTACACCTCGTCACGGGAGATTGCCGAGCCGGCCCCTCATCAGCCTGCCGGCAGCCTTGCATCTGCCTGCACCGGGCGGCGGGCTAGAGGTCGCGCAAAGATGACCACGTTCCCGAGAAGCGTCAGCGCCAGACCGATCAGGCCCAGGCCGCTCCAGTGGTAGCCCTCGAAAACCGTCGACAACGACAGGGCGACGATCGGGAACAGGACGGTGGCATAGGCAGCGCGTGAGGAGCCGATCCGGGACACCAGCATGAGGTAGGTGGTGAAGCCGACCACCGATCCGATCGCCGCGAGATAGAGCAGGGCGGCAAGATAGGTGATGTTGGGCGGCGCCACGATCGGCGTTTGCGTCACGGCAATCAGGAACAGGAGGACGACCGCGCCATAGGTCATGCCCCAGGCATTGGCGATCAGCGGTGAGATTCCGGCCGCGCTGTTTCGACGCGATGCCATATTGCCCAGCGAGAAGAACAGCGTGCCAAGCGCTGCGAGCCCGATCCCTTTCAACGTGCCCATATCGAAATTGACGACAACGTCTTGTCCGAAAAGCAGGAGAAGGCCGGTTGCTCCGAGCGCCGCTGCGAGAAGCGTGCGGCCTGTAATGCGGTCGCCGAAGAAGAGGCGCGCATTGACGGCATTGTAGATCGTTGCGAGTGAGAAGATCACGGAGATTAGCCCGGACGGGATAGAGGCGGCGGCGTTGTAGAAACAGATGAAATTGAGGCTGAACAGGCAGAGCGCCTGCGCAAGGATGAAAGGTTGATCGCGCAAGGCAGGGAGCTTGAGCCGCCGCATGCCAGCCAGGATGGCGACGAGGATCACTGCTGCGACCGCAAATCTGTAAAAGACCGAGACCAAGACCGGCACGGGACCGACCTGCATCGCAATGGCGATCCAGGTCGTCCCCCATATGAGGACGGTTGCGATGAAGAGAGCGGCATTTGCCATGGAGTGATCCTCGTTTTCCCGACCATTAGGCGAACCGTGAGCAGGCCTCTTGCAGATTCTTGCTATCAAATCGATTTGCCCGGACTTCCGGCTCGCCATGCGGGTCGTCCGCCGGTATTGTTCGCGCGGCATGGTCAGGTGTGGGGAAGAATTGGTGAAATATAGTCACCCCTCGGTTTTCGGGTTTTTGTCAGCATCTCCCACTGCGCGGATGTCACAGTCCATCGATTTGGGGTTCGGGCGATCAGCTGCCATCTGGAGCAATGCACACGACAGGATGAGCTATCAGCGGCCGAACGGTCATACGTTCAGTCTTTATCTCAAAGGCGGCGCCGGAACGCGTCGTCTAGATGGCAGCCCCGCCGTTCGCGGCCGTCCGGGAGTGCTGTGCATCATGCCACAGGAGCACTCGTCCGAATGGGAAATCACCGACTTCTCCCAATTCGTCCATCTGTATGTTCCCGACGACCAGATGCGGCGGATGTTTGCGGAGACGTTTGACCGCGATGCTCGGCTCATGGCTCTTCCCGAAGTGACCTTCGCAGATGCACCCGCCTTGGCGCGCACGCTTTGGCAGATGACGCAAGCGATGGTGGCGGGCGGTCATCTGCAGGCTGAAGAAGCGATGGCACAGACGATCAACGATTTCTTCGTCGATCCCCGTTACGGAGGGATGCGTCCCTGCGCGATCAGCGGCGGGCTCGCTCCTCATGTGCGGCGCCGGAGTCTGGAGTATATCGAGGCCCATCTCGGTGAGACAATCCGATTGCAGGATCTGGCGGCGATCGGGCAGCTCAGCGCCTTTCATTTTCAGCGGATGTTCCGGGCAAGTTATGGTGTGTCCCCGCATGGCTGGGTCGCTCACCGGCGGGTCGAGCGCGCCAAATCGATGTTATCAGGCATGGACCCGATCGCGCAGATCGCTTCGGCCTGCGGCTTCAGCAGCCAGAGCCACATGACACGGGCATTCAAGTTGGGCACAGGCGTCACACCCTCTGCCTATCGGCAACGACAGTGAAGAGCCCCTTCGCTCGACCGCCCTTCTCTTTTCCGAAACCAATCCGCGCTTCGACGTCCTGCAAAAGCCGCTCGGCTAAACCGAGGGCTCCTCGGCCTTCCCGGGTCTACTTCACCGCGATGACGACCTTGCCCTTAACGCGGCCTGTCTCCACATAGTCCAGCGCCTCGTTGGTCTTCTCGAATTGGAAGGCCCGGTCGATGACGGGGCGGATGGCGCCCGCCTCGATCAGCGAGGTGATCTTGCCGAGCTGCGCGCCATTTGCCGTCATGAAGAGGAAGGAATAGCCGATCCCCCGGCGTTTCGATTTCCGCCGGATGCTTAAACTCAAGAAGCGCATGACCTGCCGCAGCAGCCAGCCGAAGCCGTTTTCCCTGGCGAAATCGGGATCGGGCGGACCTGATATCGAGATCAGCTTGCCGCCGGGCTTCAGGACGGCGAGCGATTTCTCCAGCGTATCCTTGCCGAGGCTGTTCAGCACGACGTCATAGCCCTTCAGCACCTTGTCGAAGTCGTCCTTCTTGTAATCGACCACCACGTCGGCGCCGAGGCTTTTCACCAGATCGATATTTGCCGTGCTCACGGTCGTCGCCACGTGGGCGCCGAGATGTTTGGCAAGCTGGATCGCTATAGTGCCGACGCCGCCGGAGCCCGCATGGATCAGCACCCTCTGCCCCTTCTGCAGTTTGGCGCGTTCGACCAGCGCCTGCCATGCGGTCAGCGCCACAAGTGGAATGGATGCGGCTTCTTCCATGCTGAGATTGGCGGGTTTCAACGCGACATCGCCAGCGTCGATGGCGATATACTCGGCGAAGGTGCCGATGCGATCCTGGCCGGGACGCGCATAGACCGCGTCGCCGGGTTTGAACTGCCGGACATTGGCGCCCACCCGAACCACGACACCAGCGACATCATTGCCGAGCACCAATGGAAGCCGGTAAGGCAGGATCAGCTTGAACTCTCCGTCCCGGATCTTGCCATCCAGTGGGTTCACGCTGGCGGCATGGATCTCGACCATGACGTCATTCTCGCGCAGCTGCGGTTCAGGGCTCTGGCCGAACCTGAGGGCGCCGCCCTTCTTGTAGCGATCAATCAGGAATGCTTTCATGATGGCGAACTTTCGTTTTTGTGGTGCGCCGGAAATGCGGTAAGGCAGGCTCAACCGGGAAGTTTGTTGAATTTCCGGAGGCTCTTGTCGACGAAGGACTCGGGCAGGAATCGGCGGATGAAGCGGACCTGTCCTGCCGCCTTTCCGGCAGTATAGCGTCTCTTGGGCGATGGCGCATTGGCGGCCCTGACGACGGTTGCGGCGACCACCTCGGGCGCATCTCCTTTTGAGACGATCTCGCGCATCAGCTTCTCCGCAACGGCGCGCACCGCATCATAGACGGCAAGCGGCCGGTCGGGGCGCGTGATGTTCTCTTCGAACGAGGTGCGGGTGATACCAGGTTCGACGAGCACGACGCGGATGCCCTGTGTGCGCACTTCATGGTCGAGGGATTCCGAATAACCTTCGATCGCGTGTTTGGTCGCTGCGTAGAGTGCGTTGAAGGGCGCCGGGATCAGCCCAAGGATCGAGCTCAGGTTGATGATCCGGCCGTTGCGCTGCCGCCGCATCACCGGCAGTACTGCATTGGTCATGCGCATCGTGCCGAAGACGTTGACGTCGAATACGGCTTTGGCCTGCGCCGTCGTCGATTCCTCGGCGCCGCCGAGCAGGCCGATCCCGGCATTGTTGACCAGAAGATCGATCCGTCCCGTGCGCTTCAGAATCTCGTCGACGACGCTCTGCACGGATCGATCGTCGATGACGTCGCAGACCAGCATGGTGATCCCATCGGCGGTGTCGGCCATCGGCTTTCGGCTGGTGCCGAACACCCGGTAACCGTCGCGCCGCAGCGCCTTCGCCGTCACCAGCCCGATGCCGGAGGAAGCCCCGGTGACCAGGGCAATGCCGCGTTCTCTCTTGCTCATTGACGTCTGCCTTCGTTTTTGTCGTGGAATGTCTATGCGCATTCTGTTACTATCAAATCGATAGCAAGTCACTACTAAAAAGATATCGACATGAAGAATCTTTCGGAACAGCCCTGCCTGATCGCCCGTAGCCTGGCGCTCGTCGGCGATGCGTGGAGCATGCTGATCATGCGCGACGCCCATGCGGGGCTGACCCGCTTCGATGAATTTCGCAAAAGCCTCGGCATCGTCCCGACAATGCTGACGGGGCGGCTGTCATCGCTGACCGAGGAAGGATTGCTGGAAAAGCGTCGCTATTCCGAGCGTCCGCCGCGCGACGAATATGTGCTGACGGAAGCCGGCCGCGACTTTTTGCCGGTGCTGTTTGCGATCGGTGCCTGGGGCCGCAAGTACCGCGGCGGCGGCGACGTCACCCGTTTCTTCGACGCCGAAACCGGAACGGAGGTCGATCCCGTCACCATCGACCGCGCGACCGGCGCACCGATTGGAACACGTCCTATTCGTATCGCAGCACCCGAATGTCAACCGCCCGGGGCAGATGAAGCGGCCACCTGACAACTCGCCTTGAAGCCGATGTCAGTATCCCCCGCCATCACCGCCTCCGGCGATGGCAAGGGTGATCCTCAAATAAAGCCCGCGGCGCCGATCCCGAGCGCTACGACTGCTGCAGTCCGTAGAGCAGCGGCATCAGTCCTGCGAGCGCCCTGAAACGCTCCCACGACTTGGATGACGGCTTTGTCCAGCCCGTTTCGGCAAGTGCGGAAAGGCGCGGGAAGACGAGGCGGTCGAAAACGGCGCGATCCGTCATCGGCTCGGACCAGATGCAGGCCTGGATGCCGAGGAGTTTCTGTTTCTGGCTCGCCGTCCAGCCGCCGATGGGATCGAAATTGTAGAGCTTCTCGGCATCCGAAGTCCCCGCCCAGCTGGCGCCGGGCTCATCCCAGTCGGGCCTGAGCGCCATGTCGAGGTAGTAGACCTGTCCGGGGCAGACGACGATTTCGTAGCCGCGCTCGGCCAGTTCGGCCGAGACCTCGACATTGCGCCAGCTGCAGAGATAGCTCTTCGATTTGTCGATGACATCGCCATGGGCTGCCTCTTCCCAGCCGCCGGTGATGCAGCCCTTGCTCGCAAGGAAGCGCTGGACGCGGCTGAGGAACTCCGCCTGCAGGATGGCGGCACCCGAGCCGTGGATGTCGTCGGCGCCGTGGGTATTGGTCACGACGTTCAGCCGTTTGGCATGCGCATCGGCAACCTCGTTGCCGGCCGCGCTGCGCAGGCGCTCGAGCGCTTCCGGCGAGCCGGACCACGCGCCAAGCGGAACTTCGTCGGCGCCGAGATGGATGATCTTGAACGGAAAGAGTTCGATGAGCTCGGAGAGGATCGTCTCGATGATCTCATAGGTCTTCTCGCGGGCCGGATTGATGCAATTGTCGGGAAAGCCCTGAACCGAATAATAGCTGCCGACCTCGGCCGGATCGCGCAGCTCCGGTATCGCCTGCAGCATGGCGTAGCAATGGCCGGGGACATCGATCTCCGGCACGATCTCCACGCCGAAGCTCTTGCCATGGGCGACGATCTCGCGGATGGCGGCCTTGGTGTAATAGCCGCCGGTGCGGGCCGGGCTCGAACCGAGCAGCGGCGGAACGGCCAGACCGTGGCCGCGCCAGGCGCCGACCGCGGTCAGATCAGGATAGGCGTCGATCTCGACGCGCCATGCTTCGTCGTCGGAAAGGTGCCAGTGGAAGCGGTTGAGCTTGTTCCAGGCAAGCACCGCCAACAGCTTCTTGACCTCGGCGGCGCCGTAGAACTGGCGGGCGACATCGAGATGCAGCCCGCGCCAACCCATCGACGGCTCATCGACGATCTCGCCGGCGGCCGGAAACTGGAAGACCTCGGGATGCAGCCTTGCACCGCGCCAGATCTGGCCGAGCGTGACGAGACCGTAGAGGAAGCCGGTCCGGCTGCTTGCCTCGATCGTGATCACCTCACCCTCGAAGCTCAGTCGATAGGCCTCCGGCCCGAACCTGGCGGCATCCTTCAGGGCAACCGGAACCGCGCCTTCCGCCTCGCTCCGTACGATGCCCTCGACGGCAAAGAGATGCTCGACCAGCGCTGCGAAACTGCGTGCTGCCGCCTCCCCTTCAGCGCTCTGCGCCTGCGGCGCAAAACCGGCCGGCAGCGGCCGGCGGGAAGTGACCGACACATGGTTCGGCCAGGGGATGATCGACACCTGAACGGGCGCATTGATGGGAACCGGATAGATCTCGGCGCCACGCTTCAATGGTGCGTTGCTGACCGAAGATCGCGTCGGCTCGATGGTGAGCACGATCGTGCTGCCATCAGAAAGCGCGAGATAGCCGCTCGTCGCGCCGTCCGTCCAGTGGCGGAACTGCCAGCTCAACGCGTAGACCGAAATCGTCCACGTCTCGCCGGCGCCGAGAACGAAATTGGCCGGCGGCTGGAATTCGGTGAAATTCGAGAGCCGTTGTGAGACCGTCGCGCCTTCGACGCGACCCGCCGGATCGACACGGCCCGGGCCGCTCACGCAGAGGGAGAAATTCGAAAGCGGCTCGGTGCCGAGGTTCTTGAGGCGCAGGACATAGGAAAACTCCTTACCATCAGCAGGCGGATTCCAAAGGGTTTCAAGCCGCAGGGCTTTCGGTCGCGAAATGGACATGGTCACTCTTCCTTCTGAAGATCAGGTCTTGAGCATTCCGGCGTAAATGCCGGGAGCGGAATTGGGGATAGGCATGGCCCCGACGGCCTTTTCGTAAAAGGCAGAAGGGCCGACATCGCCGATGATCGCGTAGGCATAGCCCATCGCTGTCAGGTCGTTCAGGCTGGCAAAAAGCAATGCCCGGCCGATGCCGAGCCCGCGAAGGCCTTCGTCGACGCCGGTCGGTCCGAAGAAACCGCGTGCCGTCGCTTCATGGCAGGAAAAACCGACGAGCTTCTGTTCGCGCGTGGCGATGAAGCAGGTCGTCGGCTGGCGGGTCATCGCGACGGATGCCTCGCTCGCCCATCCCTCACCGAATTGTTCTGCGATCCAGCCAGTGATCAGCCGGAATTCCGGCGGCAGAGCCCGGCGGATCGTCACACCCTCGCGGGCCATTCGCTCGGGCGATTGCGTATCTTGCGGCAGGGTGGAAAGGTTTACCAGGTAGTCCACTTTGCCATCCTTCAGCCGGAAACGCCGAGCGCGCGTATGAAATGATTGGAGCCGACCTGCTCGACGACAGTCGATTCCGGACGGCTGAGCGAGCGTACCTTTTCCGCTTGTTCGAGGAAACGCGCGCTTCCGCCCGTCACGAACGGCCGGCTGCCATCTGGAACGGCTGAAAGCAGCAATCTTGTATAGGGATGGCGCGGATCGGACAGAACCGCATCGGTGTCGCCCCATTCGACCATCTGGCCGGCGAACATGACGACGATCTCTTCGGCCACATGTGCGGCCGTTGCGATGTCGTGCGTGATATAGAGCATGGCGAGCTCATTCTCGCGTTTCACTTTCGCGAGCAGATCGAGAATGTCTTTGCGGATGGAGACATCAAGCATCGAGGTCGGCTCATCGGCAACCAGCACGCTCGGCGCGACGGCCAGCGCCCGAGCGATATTCACACGCTGCCGCTGCCCGCCCGAGAGTTCATGCGGGAATTTCTGCCTGGTCACATCGGGCTCCAGCCCGACGCTTGCCAGCAGGCGGGCAATCTCTTCGGGAAGATCCGCCCTGGAGCCGCTCTGCCGATGCAATTGCAGTGGCCGCGCCAGATGATGGCTGACCGTGAAGGCTGGGTTGAGCGACGAGAACGGATCCTGGAAGACCATCTGCACCTCCCTGCGGTACTGATGCTCATCCTTCGCCTCGCCGCGGGCGGTCAGATCCTGCCCGCGGAAAAACAGCCTGCCGCCCGTCGGTTTGTCCAAGCGGGCGATGATGCGGGCGCAAGTCGTCTTGCCGCAGCCGGATTCGCCGACCAGCGCCAATGCCCGCCCGGGAAAGAGCGAGAAGGACACACCTTTCAGCGCATGTACCGGGCCGAAATTACGCTTGATGTCTTCGAGCCGGATCACCGCGTCGGCGACAACAGGATTTGCCTCCGCTTTCATGCCAAGACTCCCGATAGATGCGGATTGCCCGGAAGCTGCGGAATGGCATTCCAAAGCTTGCGGGTATATTCGTGCCGCGGCGCTTGAGCGACCTGGCGAACATCGCCCACTTCGACGAGTTCGCCCTTCAGCATCACCCCGATGCGCTGGCAGAGCTGCGCCATCAGATGCAGGTCATGGGTGATGAAGAGCACCGAAAAACCATAGGTCCGCTGCAGATCGACGACCTGCTCGAGAATCTCCCGCTGCACGACCACGTCGAGAGCCGTCGTCGGCTCGTCCATGATGATGAGTTCGGGCCTGAGCGCCAGGCAGATGGCGATGACGATGCGCTGGCGCATGCCGCCGGAGAACTGGTGCGGGTAGTCGCCGATGCGATGTGTGGGGATGCCGACGAGGCGGAACATCTCCTCGCCGCGAGCCCTTGATTCCTCATGCGAGCAACCGGTGTGTCGGCGCAGAACGTCATGGAACTGCGCCTCGACCCGCATCAGCGGATTGAGTGAATTCATCGCGCTCTGGAAGACCATGCCGATGCGCTTCCAGCGGATTTTCTGCAACTCGCGTTCGGGCAGCCTCAGGAGATCCTGTCCGTCCAGCCGGATGCTGCCGCCGCTGATCCAGGCAGGCGCCTTGGAAAGACGCGTGATGGCATAGGCAATCGTGCTCTTGCCGCAACCGGATTCACCCGCCAGCCCGAAGATCTCGCCGCGGCCGATATTGAAGGAGACCTCCTTCACGGCGCGGAATTCTCCCTTGTCGATGAGGTAATCGACATTGAGCTTTTCGATTTCCAGAAGATTGTCGCTCATCGGCCAAGCTCCAGTTCCCTGTTGCGGGCACGGTTGAGGCGGAACCAGCGCGTCAGCGCCGGGCCGGAGCGCAGCTGCGGATTGGCGATCTCGTCGAAGGTGAAATTCAAAAGCGCAAGACCAAGCCCCGTCAGCGCGATGCCAACTGCCGGCACCCCGATGTCCCACCATGCGCCGACCATGATCGCCGAGGAATTCTGGGCATTGTAGAGCATCGTGCCCCAGGAGACCTTCAGCGGATCGCCAAAGCCCAGATATTCGAGCGTCGTCTGGGCAACGATGGCATAGATGATGCTGCCGACGAGGTTGATGCCGATCAGCGTCGTCAGGTTCGGCAGGATTTCCACGAAGATGATGCGCCAGGCCGGCTCTCCGATCATCTTGGAGGCAGTGACGAAGTCACGATTGCGAAGCGCCATCGTCTGCGAGCGTGTCATGCGGGCGCCCCAGGGCCAGGAGGTCAGCGCGATGATCGCCATGATCGTCATCGGCCCCACCGTCCCGGCGAAGGAGGCGAGCAGGATCAGCAGCGGCATGTTGGGGACAACAAGCACGGCATTGGTCGCAAGATCGAGCACCGCATCGGTCCTGCCTCCGGCATAACCGGCGACGAGGCCGATGGCCGTGCCGAGAACGGTGATGGCAATGCCCGTGGCAAAACCGACGGAGAGAGAGCTACGGGCGCCCCAGACGAACTGGCGATAGACATCTCGCCCCATCTTCGTCGTGCCCATGACATGTTCGATCGACGGCGGTTGATGCGAGCGCCCGACACGCGCTCCCGGTTCGCCGGGCGCAACGATCGGCGCAAACAGCGCCATCAGCCACAGAGCCACAATGATGATGAGGCCGGCCAGCGCTTTCTTTTGCCTGAGGATGGGCCGCAGCGTAAAGCTCATCATACGGCCTCCCGCAATCTGGGATCGACGAGCCCGTAGATGATGTCGACGAGGAAGTTGGCACCCAGCGTCGCGAGCGTCATCAGCAGCAACTGTCCCTGGATGACAGGATAATCGCGGGCGATGCTCGCAGTATAAAGTGTCAGTCCCAACCCCGGATAGTTGAAGACGATCTCGGTGACGATCGAGCCGCCGAAGACGGCGCCGAGCATCAGCGCCAGGTTGGTCAAAACGGGAAGCATGGCATTGCGTGCGCCGTAGCCGAACATGACGGTGAGGTGGCTGAGCCCCTTGGCGCGCGCCA
The DNA here is from genome assembly GCF_002008365.1 of Rhizobium leguminosarum bv. viciae USDA 2370. Taxonomy (GTDB): domain Bacteria; phylum Pseudomonadota; class Alphaproteobacteria; order Rhizobiales; family Rhizobiaceae; genus Rhizobium; species Rhizobium leguminosarum. The sequence goes on along the minus strand of NZ_MRDL01000046.1, from coordinate 345,572 downwards.
TGGTTACATAGTCCTCGCCGAGTACCGAGATCATCGACGAGCGCATCGTCGTCTGGAATTCGCCGATCAGGAACGGCGAAAGCGTCAGGACCGGCAGGATCGCATGGGCGAACACGCTGCCAATGAAGGTGAAATCGAAGGCGGGATCGAGGTTGGGATCATAGGCATATCCCACCGGAAACCAGCGCAGTGAGACCGCGAAGACGAAAAGTGTCGTCAGTGCCACGATGACAGGCGGCACCGAAATCATGATCACGGAGAGCGGCGAGACGATCGTGTCGAAGCGTCCGCCGCGACGCCAGGCCGAGATCGCGCCGAGCACGACACCGACGCAGAGCGAAAAGATGATCGCGGTGGTGACAAGGAAGACTGTCCAGAGCGTCGAACGGCCAAGAACCTGGACGACGGTCTGGGGGTAATATTTGACCGAGACGCCGAGATCGAGGGTCGCCAACCCCTTCACGTAATCGACGAACTGCCAGAGCATCGGCTGGTCGACCGCGCCGAAGCGCGCCTTGATCGCCTCGACGGCGGCAGGTGTTGCCCGCGGGCCGAGCTGGGCGACCATGGCATCGACAGGACTCCCCGGCATGAGCCGGGGAAGAATGAAGTTCATGACGATGGCGAACGCCAGGGCGACCGCATAGACGCCGAGGCGCCGGCTCGAAACGCGCATTTCCGCTCCCTCGCGAGGCTTATTGGACCGGCTTGAGGCGCAGCAGATGCATCAGGCGCATGCGGTTGTTGTCATGGTCCTCCGGATTCATGACGGGATCCTTGTCGGTGACCCAGCCGGTGAAGCGCTTGCTGGAGAACTGATACCAGGTCGGCCCGTTGAATACCGGCACGACAGGGAAGTCGTCGGCAATCAGCAGCTGGATGTCGTTGAAGATCTTCTTGTGATCGTCCTCCGACGTCGCCTTCAGATACTGATCGAAAAGCGCGTCCAGCTTCGGGTTCGAATAGCGCGAGGGCGCGCCGGTGATGCGCCCGCCGTAAGCGGTCGACAGGCTCTGGTAATAGCCGCGGAATGGCGTTGCCCCGTCGGCGCGGGAGTTCATGACGACCTCGAAGCTGCCATCGATGATCTGCTTGCGCCATTGTTCATATTCCGGCGTGGCAACGGACGCGTTGATGCCGGCTGCACGCAGGCCTTCGACCGCAATCTGGACCGCATCGATCCAGTCCGTCCAGCCGTTCGGAACGATGATCGGGAAGGCAATCGGCTTACCGCTCGGCGTGGTGCGGAAGCCGTCGGCACCCTTCTTGTAGCCGGCATCGTCGAGGATCTTGTTGGCCTCCTCGGTATCGAAGCCCATGAAGGCGTCCTTGTCGCCTTCGGCGCCCTTGTTGCGCCAGGTCTCAAAACGCGGCGGCAGGCCGGTCGCATGCACGTTGACGACAGGATAGCCGAAGCCGGCAATATCGACCATCGACGCGCGGTCCATGGCGAGGCTGAAGGCATGGCGGAAGTTCAGATCCTTGTAGGCCTCGAGGTTGCCTTCATTGCCGCTCTTGAAGTTCATCTGGAAGGCGACGGTTTCGGCCGGCGGCTGCCAATAGCCGTTATGGTCGGGATCGAGCGGGACGAAGGTCTTGTCGATCTGCGGAATGAAGGATCCGATCCAGTCCATGTTGCCTTCCGGCAGGATGGCAAGCATCTGGTCGTTGCCTGAGATCTGCGGCAGCCTGAGGCAATCGACATGCAGCGAGGCGGCATCCCAGTAGTTCGGGTTGCGGCACTGCTCGTAGACCTGCGGCGTGAAACGGCGCAGCTCCGTCATCGGGCCGGAACCGACCGGCTTCTCGTTCTTGAAGGCGACCGGATCGGAAACGTCCTTCCAGATATGCTCGGGAACGACGGCGAGATCGGCAAGCGTTTCCGGGAAATCGGAGTTCACCGCCTTGAGATCGATCCTGACCTCGGTCGCCGACGGCGCCTCGACGGAGGCAATGGTTTCGCCGACGCCGACAGTGTCGAGCGCGGGGTTCTTCAGCATGAGATCGATCGTGTACTTCACGTCAGCCGACGTCAGCGGCTGGCCGTCGGACCACTTCAGACCAGGCCGCAGCGTATAGGTGACTGATTTCATATCCTCGGAGAACTTATAGTCGGTCGCCAGGCGAAACACCGGCTTGCCGCCATCCTCGGCATTGAAGATGACCAGGGGCTCGTAGATGAAATCCATCGTGCTCTGCCGGCGGCCGGCAAGGTCGAACGGATTGAAGTTCTGAACCCAGCTGCTCTGCTCCTCGATATGCATCGTCAGCACTGACTCTGCGGATGCACCCCCCGCCCCAAAAACGACGAGCGCCGTCAGAGCGGTTGCCGCCGCAAAGCCAGCGCGCACGGAATTGTTGCGGATTGCACTCTTGCTCAATCTCATTCAATCGTTCCCCTTGTTGCTTATTTTTGAAGTCAATCAAATTGATTTAATATTGATAGTCAGTTTCCTGCCGACACGTCAATTGCCGATTTCAAACTTTTTGCAACGGCCTCCGAGCCGCTTACCTGCGTTGTTTTGTAAGGATAATTCCGGCGTTAATAATTAATGTACCTTTAAGTACCATAATTGTTTCAACGATGGCGAATCGACCGGCTCGAACATTGGTCGATAAGCATGAGGCTGCTCGCCACGGCCGGGATGTTCCCCGGGATGCAACACATTCAACTTCTAAGAGCGGGTCGAATTTCCCATGACGAGCATCAATACGAACAATTCAGCGATGTCTGCCCTTCAGACGCTGCGCAACATCAACTCCAGTCTCGAAACGACACAGAACAGTGTTTCTACCGGCTATCGGGTCGACACCGCATCCGACAATGCCGCCTACTGGTCGATCGCAACCACGATGCGGTCCGACAACAAGGCGCTCTCCGCCGTGTCCGACGCGCTGGGCCTTGGCGCAGCAAAGGTCGATACTGCCTATACGGCCATGGACAATGCGATCGACGTTGTCGACGAGATCAAATCCAAGCTTGTCGCAGCGACCGAGGACGGTGTCGACAAGTCCAAGGTCCAGGAAGAAATCAGCCAGCTTCAGGAACAACTGCTGAGCATTGCCCAGTCGGCGTCGTTCTCGGGTGAAAACTGGGTCGCGGGCGCGGATGGCACGAAAAGTGTCGTATCGTCCTTCGTTCGCGACGGCTCCGGCGCCGTTTCCGTTAAAATGACGGAATACGCTCTGGATACCAGCTCCACGGGCAATGTGTTGTTCGGCATGAGCAGCGGGACGATCGATACCGCGTCCGGCATCCTCGGAACGGCTGATGCAAACGGCGATTCCGTCTATTCGCTTGATATCACCGACTTCACCACCGGTCAGATCCAGTCGGCGCTGTCGACCATCGAATCCGCACTGTCGGCAATGACCTCTGCCGGTGCGCAACTAGGTTCGATCTCGACGCGCATCGATCTGCAGGAAGACTTCGTCAGTGCGCTTTCCGATTCGATCGACTCGGGTGTGGGCCGGCTGGTCGACGCCGACATGGAGGAGGAGTCGAGCAAACTCTCTACCTTGCAAACACAACAGCAGCTTGCGATCCAGTCGCTATCGATCGCGAATTCGTCGTCGCAGAATATCCTGTCGCTCTTCCGCAGCTAAGCGCCGGACATATAGGGCGCTCGGAGCAAATCCGTTGGTGACACGATCGAGCCTGGCCCACCCGGTCAGGCTCGATCGCGTTCAACTCACTCGTGCAAATTTGTGTCGGCGGGTCCCTATCCCTCCTGTCCTCATCCGAACTATGGTGTCGCGATCGGCGAAATCGCGGTTCACTTCCGAGCCATGCTGTCCGTCGTCTCGATCGCAACCACGATCGGCCTTAGTCTTCGCACCCCAGGGCGGAGAACGCAGCGCGCGGGATCATCGCATGTCGGAACGACTTGAATCTGCCCGTCCTGATGAAACGCCCGCCATCGTCTGGCTCGGCTTCCTGGCGATGTGCGTCGGCATGTTCATGGCGATCCTCGACGTCCAGGTGGTGGCGACATCTCTGCCGACCATCCAGTCAGCGCTGGGCATCGATCCGGATCAGATGAGCTGGATACAGACGGCCTATCTCATCGCCGAGGTGGTGGCGATCCCGCTCACCGGCTTCTTGACCCGGCTGTTGACGATGCGATGGCTGTTCGTCATTGCCATCAGCCTGTTCGTCGCAGCCTCCGCCGGCTGTGCGGCGAGCGGCAGCTTCGGCGAGTTGGTGGCCTGGCGGGTGCTTCAGGGTTTTTCCGGCGGAACGCTGATCCCATCGGTATTTTCAGCCGTGTTCATCCTGTTCCCGAACGAGCGGCAGGCGCTTGCGACGACGATCGCCGGCGTGCTTGCGGTGCTTGCTCCAACCGTCGGACCGATCGTCGGCGGATGGCTGACGCAGACCTATTCCTGGCACTGGCTGTTCCTGATCAACATCATCCCCGGTATCGTCTCGGCAATCCTGGCCGCACGGTCCCTGCCGCGGCAGGCGACCGATCCGTCCGAACTGAGGCATCTCGATGGTCTGTCGCTCCTGCTGATGGCGACCGCGCTGACGACTTTGGAACTCAGCCTGAAGGAGGCGCCGACGAGCGGCTGGATCTCGGCCTATGTGCTCAGCCTGCTCACCGTCTGCCTTGCTTCGGGAGGCGTCTTCGTCTGGCGAACGCTGCGCCGAGGCAGGCCGATCGTCGATCTCGGCAATTTCGGCGATCGGAACTTTCTCGTCGGATCGGTTCTGAGCTTCGTGCTCGGCATCGGCCTCTTTGGCTCGGTCTATCTCATGCCGGTCTTCCTCGCTTTCATCAGGGGGCATGACGCGCTTGAGATCGGCATGACGATGCTGGTCACCGGCATCGCGCAGTTGGTGACGGCGCCGATCGCGGTCGCGCTGGAGAAGCGCATGGATGCGCGGCTGCTGTCGGCGGCCGGTTTCGCGCTCTTTGCGATCGGCGTCGGGATGAGCGCGTTTCAGGATCCTCGCACGGATTATGACGCGATGTTCTGGCCGCAGGTCGTGCGCGGCGTCGCCATCATGTTCTGCCTGCTGCCGCCGACGCGGCTGGCGCTCGGCACACTTCCGCCAGATCGCATTCCCGATGCCAGTGGACTTTTCAACCTGATGCGCAATCTCGGCGGGGCGATCGGCATCGCGCTGATCGACACCATCATCTACACGCGCTCGGAACCGCTGGGACAGGCCCTGTGGACCCGTCTTCAAGCCGGCGACATCGAGGCTGGGACATTCGTCGGCGCGCCTCCGCAGACCATATCGGCACATAGCGGCAGCTTCGATGCAGATACCATGGCGCTGCTCGATCCGCTGGTCCAGACCGCGGCTAGCGTCCAGGCGATCAACGAAGCCTGGATGATCGTCGCTATCCTGACCGGCTGCGCCCTGCTCTCAGTGCCCTTCGCCAGGCGACCGGCCTCAACGTGAAAACCATGGTGAGAAGTTGCCGATCTTCCGATCTCCGGTAAGATTTCTCTCAATCATTTTGCGTCATCTTCCAGTTCCCTTCTGAAGCCAATCGACGAGATCTCAATGGCCACGGACCTTACGCGCAGTTTTCAAATGCCCCGACGCGAAGAGCTTGGCCTCTTCACGATCAGCAACGGATCCGGCCTGTCGATAGCGGCCCTGCCGAACGGCACGCTGTTTGCCATCGAATATGCCGACGACAAGGGATCGGTGCAGATCAACCAGATCCAGGGCTCGCCGCTCACCGGCGGCATCGGACGGCTGTATCTGCGCATCGGCGGTGCGGCACCTGATGTCGTCGAGATTGTCGGGCCTCGCGCTAATGGCAGCTTCGGGCACGATACGACGAGCTTCTCCTGGAGCGGCAAGAGAGGCGATATCGGCTACACCGTCCGCCTCGAGCTTCATCCCTCCGAAACGGCCTGGTTCTGGCGTGTCTCCATCCGCCATCTGAAGGATGGAGCGCTGCCGGTGGATCTGGTACTGATCCAGGACGTCGGTCTCGGCGACCGCGGCTTCCTGATGAACAGCGAAGCCTATGCATCGCAATATGTCGATCACCATATCACCGATCATGAGACATTCGGCCCGGTCGTGATGAACCGGCAAAATCTCAAGCAGTCGGGTGCCCGCAACCCCTGGCTCGTGCAAGGCTGCCGCGATGGGGCGGCTGCCTATGCCACGGATGCCATTCAGCTGGTGCAGGCGAAGGACCGCCTCGACGATCGGCTGGTCGGCCCTTTCGGCACCAGCCTGCCGAGCAAACGGCGGCAGCAAGAGACGGCGTGTCCCGCCATCCAGTCGAAATCGCTCTCCGTGCCGGCAAGCGGTGTGACCGCGACCTTCTTTGCCGTCTTCGCCGCCGATCATCCCGAAGCGTCGAGCGATGCCGACCTTTCACGACTTGACGCGCTTGCGGCGACCAACAGTGCGGCTGCCGATATCGAGGAGGTCACGCCGGTCTGCAGTCTGCTTCAGGATGCTGCCTTGCTGAAGGCCGAGGCGCTGGACAAAAAGGCGATCAGCCAGCTCTATCCGGAGCGGAGCCTGGAAGAGCGCGTCGACGGAAAGCTTCTTTCGTTTTTCGTGTCGGACGGCGTTTTGAACCGTCATGTGGTCCTGCGCGACAAGGAGCTCATGGTGGCGCGCCGTCACGGCGCGATCGTCAGAAGCGGTGAGAATATGCTGCTCGACGATGCGACGCTTGCCGCGACCTGCTGGATGCAGGGCATTTTTGCGGCGCAGCTGACGATCGGCAATACGTCTTTTCACAAGCTCTTTTCCGTCTCCCGTGACCCCTACAATCTGACGCGCGCCGGCGGGCTGCGCATCATGGCGGATGTCGGCGCCGGCTGGCAGCTTCTGGCGGTGCCGTCGGCTTTCGAAATGGGACTCAGCGATTGCCGTTGGATCTATCGCCTCTCCGAACGCACGATCATCGTATCGGCAGTCGCCTCCGGCGAGGATGCGGCGATGCAGTGGACCGTCTCTGTCGAGGGCGAGCCATGCCGCTTCCTGGTGTTTGGTCATGTCGTGCTCGGCGAGCGCGAATATGACGCGGGCGGGCAGATCGCATTCGACACCTTAGCCAAGCGCATTCTTTTCCGGCCGGACCCGGCCTGGCTCTGGGGCGAGCGTTATCCCGATGCCAGCTATTGGCTGGTGAGTTCGACGCCCGATGCCATCGAGGAGATCGGTGGCGACGAATTGCTCTATAGCGACGGGATGGCGCGCAACGGCGCCTTCGTCGCACTGCGATCGCGACCGACGCAGACGCTTTCCTTTGCCGTCGTCGGCTCGATGACCGATGCGGCGGAGGCCGAGCGCCTGGCGCAACGATATGAGGCCGGCGTCACCGGTGATGCCATGCTTGCGCCGGCATCAAAATTCTGGCGGAACGCCGTGCGCGGCGTGACGATCGCCAGCACCTCGCCCGACCTTGCCGCGCAGACGGCCCTGCTTCCCTGGCTCGCGCATGATGCCATTGTGCATCTGAGCGTGCCGCACGGCCTCGAGCAATATACCGGTGCTGCCTGGGGTACGCGCGACGCCTGCCAGGGGCCGATCGAATTCCTGCTCGCCTACGAGCATGACCGCGAAGCCAAAGAGGTGCTGAAGACCGTCTTCAGCGAACAATACCTGGAAAAAGGTGACTGGCCGCAGTGGTTCATGCTGGAGCCCTATGCCAATATCCGGGCAGGCGATAGTCACGGCGACATCGTCGTCTGGCCGCTGAAGGCGCTCTGCGACTATATCGAAGCGACCGGCGATCTCGCCATCCTCGACGAGAAAGTCTCCTGGCGTGATGAAAAGACCATGGCCCGGGCACCGGAGCCCGACACCATCGCAATCCATGTCGAGAAGCTGCTCGATACCGTTGGCGAAGCTTTCATCCCGGGAACGCATCTGATCCGCTATGGCGAGGGAGACTGGAACGATTCCCTGCAGCCGGCCGATCCGCATCTGCGCGACTGGATGGTCAGTAGCTGGACCGTTGCTTTGCTCTACGAGCAGATCGTCCGTTATTCCGCGATCCTGCGCCGCCTCGGCCATGGCGACAAGGCCAAGGGCTTGAGGAAGATCGCAACGGCGATGCGCCGGGATTTCAACCGCCATCTCGTGCGTGACGGTATCGTTGCCGGCTACGGTATCTTCGATCCCAGCCATGATGGTGTCGAATTGCTGCTGCACCCGAGCGACCGGCGCACCGGCCTGCATTACTCGCTGATCTCGATGACGCAGGCGATGCTCGGCGGCCTCTTTACGCCGGTTCAGCGACGCGATCATATGAAGCTGATCGAAGAGCATCTGCTCTTTCCCGACGGCGTGCGGCTGATGGAAAAGCCCGCGACCTATGCCGGCGGCCCCGAGACACTGTTTCGCCGCGCCGAATCCTCCTCTTTCTTCGGGCGCGAGATCGGGCTGATGTATGTACATGCGCATCTGCGCTACTGCGAGACGCTGGCGCTGGAGGCGGACGTGGACGAACTCTGGAAGGCGATCGCTGTCGTCAATCCGATTTCAGTCACATCAGCGCTGCCGCATGCTTCGCTGCGCCAGCGCAATACCTATTTCAGCAGCAGCGACGCGGCTTTCCATGATCGTTATCAGGCGGCGGCCGAGTGGGAGCGGGTCAAGGCGGGAGAGATCGCCGTCGACGGTGGATGGCGCATCTATTCAAGCGGCCCCGGGCTCTACACCAGAAGCGTCGTCGAAAATATCCTCGGCTTCAAACGGCGCTTCGGCCGACGCAAACGCAAACCGCTTCTTCCCGCGATCCACGCCTCGGTCGATCTGCAAACCGACCACGCCGCCTGGCTTCGGCTGATGAGACCGAAGCCTGAGGTGTGAAAAGGATTATGCCGTAGCGTCGCGCAACTCCTCGAAGCGCGCGGCGCTCTTCGACAGGTGGCTTCGGATGGCGCGGCGCGCGGCGGGCTCGTCGCGGTCGCGGATTGCCGCGAATATGGCATGGTGTTCCCTGCGCATGCGCGCCGCATGGCGCTTGCGCTCGGCTGATGTCATCTTGTCCAAGCGCGCCCACTGCCGCGGCACCATGATGTTGCCGAACGTGTCGAAGAGGCGGCCGTAATAGGAGTTCTGTGTCGCGACCAGAATGGACCTGTGGAAGGCGTAATCCTCCTGCGCGCCGTATCCGCCCTCTTCGAGCGCCTTGTCGAGGGCATCGAGACGATCCTGCATGCGGTCGATATCCTCCTGCGTGCGCCGCAGCGCGGCAAGGCCGGCGGCTTCGTATTCGATCCCCATGCGCAGCTCCAGCACGCGCAGAACCTCGTCGATCGACTGCAGGTCGTTCGGAATGATCGAGAAGGATCTCGGTGTCGGATCGTTCGAGACGAAAGCCCCAAGGCCTTGCCGTGTGGTGATCAACCCCTTTGCACGCAGGGCGGCAAGCGCTTCGCGAACGATCGTCCGGCTGACGCCGGTCGCCGTCATGATCGCCTGTTCGGTCGGCAGGCGCTGGCCGGGCTTCAGGTCGCCGGACTCGATTTGCGCCGTCAACATATCGGCAAGGTTGCTGCGCAGGTTCGGCGCCTGCTGAATGGTATTGAAGACCGCGTTGTCCTTATCTGCCATCCTGTTTCGAAATCCTGGTGTCGAGGCGGCTGCGCCGACCCCGTTTCCTGTTCGCATTCCGCATCTACGCCGATACGGTGGGCAGCAGCCCTAGCGCATAACCCCGAAAACCGGAATCAATTTTCGGGGTTATGCGGAGAGTCGAAGCGATAGAGCATCCTTAGCCCGCCTGAAAAGAGGCACGGCGTGAGACCGATCAGCGCGCCAGCCAACCGCCATCGACGGGCAGCACCGTTCCATGCACGTAGTCGGACGCCGACGATGCCAGGAATACGGCCGCACCGCCGAGTTCGGACGGCGTTCCCCAGCGCCCGGCCGGGATGCGGGCAAGGATGGCGGCATTGCGGTCGGCATCCTCGCGCAGCGCCGTGGTGTTGTTGGTCACGAAATAGCCCGGGGCAATGGCGTTGACGTTGACGCCCTTGCCGGCCCATTCGCAGGCCAGCAGCTTGGTCAGGCCGGCGAGGCCACTTTTCGAGGCGGTATAGGACGGGATCCGGATGCCGCCCTGGAAGGAGAGCAGCGAGGCGATGTTGATGATCTTACCCCTGCCCTTGTCGACCATGTGGCGGCCGGCGGCCTGCGACAGGAAGAAGGCAGTCTTCAGGTTGACGTCGATCACCGCGTCCCAGTCTTCCTCGGTGAAGTCGAGCGCATCGGCGCGGCGGATGATGCCGGCATTGTTGACGAGGATGTCGAGGCCGCCGAAGGTCTGGATGGTCTCAGTGACGATCCCCTTCACCGGTTCGATGCTGGCAAGATCGGCCTTGACGACATGAAAGCGGCTTCCCGCTTCCTTCACCAGCGCCTCGGTTTCGTCCATTGAGGAGCGTCCGACGGCGACGATCGACGCACCGGCCGCTGCCAGTGCGGCCGCGATGGCCTGGCCGAGCCCTGTATTGGCGCCGGTGACGACGGCAACCCGGCCGGAAAGGTCGAAGGGATTTGCCACGACGCTCACCTCAGATCCGCAATGGCGATATGGTCCATGTCGGTAAAGCTCTTATTGTCGCCGGCCATCGCCCAGATGAAGCTGTAATTCTTGGTGCCGGCGCCCGAATGGATCGACCAGGGCGGCGAGATGACCGCTTGTTCGTTGGCGACAAGCATATGCCGGGTCTGCTGCGGCTCGCCCATGAAGTGGAACACACGCTGTTCCGCTTCGAGATCGAAATAGAGATAGGCTTCCATGCGGCGGTCATGCGTATGGGCCGGCATGGTGTTCCAGACGCTGCCCGGTTCGATCATGGTGAAGCCCAGGGTGAGTTGGCAGGATTGGCAGACTTCCGGGTGGATGAACTGGTAGATCGACCGCTTGTTGGCTGTGGCGGCTTCGCCCGGCGTCAGGTGACGGGCCTTTTCGCGGGTGAGCAACACGGTTGGATGGGCTTGATGCGCTGGCGTCGAGACCAGATAGAACTTTGCCGGATTGGCAGCATCCGCGCTCTCGAAGCTGACGTCCTTGGCACCCTTGCCGACATACAGGCAATCATATTTGGCAAGATCGTAATTCGTGCCGTCGACGATGATGCGGCCGGCACCACCGATGTTCAGGGCGCCGAGTTCACGTTCGGCAAGGAAGGTTTCCTGTCCGATCGCCGTCGGCGCCGTCAGCGTCAGCCCGGAGCCGAGCGGCGTCGCGCCGCCGATGACCATTCGGTCGTAATGCGAATATGTGAGCCGGATCTCGCCGCTCGCGAAAACGGTTTCCACCAGAAAGTGACGCCGCAGCGTCTCCGTGTCGAAATCACGCACGGCCTCCGGATGGGAGGCGTGCCTCACGTCGATCTGCATGTCAATTTTCCTTCCGCTTCATTGTCGCCAGGGGTCGTCGCTATTGCGGAAGCCGGTCTTGTCCGGCCTGTTCCGCTGCGGCGGTATCCATCCGGTTACATAGTTGTACGACAAGTTTGGTGTCAACAGGTTTGTCGGCGCTCGCTTGAGGAGACGCAAGGCCCGCAAGAGCACGAAAGAAAATCTGGGAATAGACAGGAGAATTTGCGGAGATGATGACGCCATCATCAAGCGATGATCGCAAGCGGCCGCTTCGGCACGGGCCGGTATTTTCTTGGGCCAAAACGAAAAAGCCTGCCGCGGGAGGAGGTGCGGCAGGCTTTCGAAAAAAACCGAACGACAGCTGGGAGGAGGAGTGCTGTCATTCCACAGACGACCCTGGGAGGAGGATGGGGCGCCTGTATATCGAAGGGACGCGGGAGGAGGTGCATCGCTTCGATAGAAATAATCATACTTATTTCTTGCTCAGTTGATAGGCATTTCTTTGCAATGCAGCTATGCGCTATGCGAAAAGCGGGCGGCTTGATCACCCTGCTCCATCCGCCGGACGCACAAAAGCAAAGCGCCCGCTCGGGAGGAAGCAGGCGCTGGCATAGTCTCGAAGATGCTTGGTCTAATTTGCCGTTAGCGGGCGATGGCCGCGCGGGCGACGTTGCGGATTTCGCTGCGGCCGATGCCGAGGTCGTCCAGTTCGCGTGCGGACATACGACCCAGTTCAGCGACCGTCTGACGGTACTTGCGCCAGTTATTGAAAGAGCGTGCTACGTTCATGATGATCCCCTTTCGTGGGCTTTCGAAGCTCAGCTGCCAGTCCTTGGCGCTTCGTTCGCTTCGATGAGTTGTATATAATATGAGACCTCTGACTATTACAGCGCCAATGCATCACTGCACCTATGCAGCAATTGCATGGATCGTCATATCTGGTAGCGATTTCCCGATCAGGATCCGAACCGCTTCGCGGTCAGAGTTTGAAACGATCGAAGGCCGTCAGCCGCACGATCGGCGGCTCCGCTTCTTTCCACCGGTAAATTTCCGAACGCAGATAGGAAAGCTCGTCGCCGAGATCCTCTTCGCCGACTTCTATCCACCAGGACTTCAGACGGCCGTCGCTGCCGTCAGACCAGCGATAACCCCTCGCTTTCAGGTGGTCCTTCATCTCGAACGGGCTGTGTTCGGCAAAGATGCGGATGCGCGAGCGCTGGCTGGCGCGGTAGAGCTCGGTGAACGGGCTTTCACCGTCGCGCTGCTCTCGATCGAGGATTTCCAGGAGCGCGTGGCAGTCGTCCACGGCGCGATGGCCTTCATGGAAATACCCGGCCTGGCCGACGAGATAGCCGAGTTTCGTGCCCTCGAAGCCGCGGGCGCTCCAGTCGATCTCCGAAACCGAGCATGCCCAGGCCTTGCCGGCGAAAATCGTCGAGAAGGCCTCGCAGAACGGCCGGTCGAACCCGGCATTGCGGGCAATAATTAGATCCGCCGGTTCGATCAGCGCTCTCAGAGATTGGATATCGATGAGCTGTCCTTCGACCATCGCATCGGTGATACCCGTCAGCCGGGTGACCTCGGGCGGGATCGGTCGGGACGGCTGTTGCAGGCCGCCATAAATGCTGATGATATCGCCGATTGCCCCGTCATCGTTGAACGTGAAGGCGACGGCGCCGATTTCGATGATCTCGTCGCTGCGGTGGTTGAGACCTGTGGTCTCCGTATCGAGAATGACGCCGAGCTGTGAAAACCCGGGCCGCCTGACTGACGCAACCGGCCGTGCGGCCAGCTTTCTCAAGATGCGATAGTTGCCGCTCTCTTCCAGCGTCCGCGCCATGTCTTCATCAGAGTAGGCGGTCGGTTGGGAAGGTTGCCGGCGCACTGGACCGCGCACCTTGGCAATCGCGGGCGATGCCTTGGCAAACATGTCGAGTTGCGAATCTCTGTGCACGCTCATCGACTCTATATGTCACGGAGACGCGATTTAATCCATCGCACGACAGCGCCGCGCGTCTTTTCGCGAGCCACAAAGGACGCGGTAGCCCTTAGTATTATGCAGTCGCCAGGCGCGGCGGCGTATGAACGCCTGCCGTTTTGTCCGGCGGGAAGCTCAGCCGGCAGACCGCCCCGGGATTGCGGTTGTCGATCGTCACCTCGCCGCCGTGCATGCGCAGGATGTCACGAACGAGATTGAGGCCGAGTCCGGCGCCGCGTCCGTCGTGATGGCGCTTGAAGAAGGGCTCGAATATCCGATCCCGCATATCGGCGGGAATGCCCGGTCCCTCGTCGCTGACCTCGATCCAGTTGCAGCCGGCGGTCAGCGCGATGATGCCTTTCCTGCCGCCGTGGTTGATCGCGTTCTGCAGGATGTTCATCAGGGCGCGTTGCAGGGCCAGAGGATCGCCGTCGATCTGGCCGGCGCCGTCGACATCGAACTGCACCGTATAGCCGGCGGCAAAGGCCAGCGGCGCCATTTCGATGATGACCTTCCTCGCCAGTTGGCCGAGATCGACCTTGGTGAATTGGACCTTGCCCTGCTTCAGTCGCTGAAGATCGAGCATCTGCTCGGTGAGAACGGCGAGCCTTGCGGCATCTTCCAACAGGTCGGTCTTGATCGAACTGTGCGGCAGGGATCCAATTCTCGTATTCAGAATGGCGATCGGCGTGCGCAGCTCATGGGCGGCGTCGGTCAGAAACCGTTCCTGCCGCTCGTAACCCTCGTCGAGACGGCCGAGCGCACGGTTGACGGCGCGCACCAGCGGCGCGATCTCTTCGGGAATATCGTTGGCCGAAAGCCGGCCGCCGCGCTGGTCGATATCGATCGTATCGGCCTCGAGCGCGGCCTGGTCGATCCCAACCAGCGACCTTCGCACGACGAGTGGCGTTGCGATCAGCGCACCCAACGCCATCACGGCGACGACGGGGATGACAAGCTTCGCAAGGATCAGCGAAACGCCGTACAGCATGAAGGTGAGCGAGTTGGGGCCGTCGGTGCCCGTCAGAAACTGCACCTGTCCACCGTCCGTCGCAATCCACTTCATTCGGACAGCCGGACGGTCGCGGTCGCCGAGATTCGAGCCGAACCTCGCCTGGCCGACATGATCGAGCGTATTGCCGATGGTGGCATATTCTTCCGGAATCCGGCCCTCGGTCAAAACATGTCCCTGCATGTCGCGAATGGTGTACCAGAGATCGGGCGCATCTTTCCGCAGCTGTCGCAGATCCTGCGTTTCCCTCAGGCTCAACTCTCCGGTGGGCTGGCGGAAGACGGCCTGGCGCAGGATCTCGATCGTGCCCTCCGTCGACCTGTAGTCGAATATTTTCCCGACCGAAATCAGCACGATCATCACCAGGATGAGCACGACCGACTGTACGGCAAGAAGCCGCCAGAACAGTCGCTTGTGCAGCGAATAGGAGCATCGTTTGCTCATGATGCTTCACGCAGGAGATAACCCACGCCCCGGATAACGTTGATGACCACGCCCGCTTGCGACGCTGCCAGCTTGCGCCGCAGCCGCGATATATGGGAATCGAGCGCGTTCGACTGGATTTCGTCGTCGAATCCGAAGACCGCCTCCATCAAGGCCGGCCGCGGCACCATGCGACCGGCCCGGCGCACCAGGCATTCGAGCACCAGCGCCTCCCGGCGTGGCATTTCCAGACGCTGGCCGCAGACGATGATGTCGCAATAGGTCGGATCGAACGAAAGCCGGCCGATCGAGATAAGCGCCGGGCGCAAGGTTTCTGAGCGGCGCATGACGGCACGCAGCCGCGCCAGAAGTTCGTCGAAGACGAAGGGTTTGGCGAGGTAATCGTCGGCGCCGGTCTCAAGGCCGGTGATCTTGTCTGGAACCTCTCCCTTGGCGGTGATGACGATGATTGGCAGCGTCAGCCCCCTATTTCGGATCTTCGGAATGAGTTCAAGGCCGTCGCCGTCGGGCAGTTGCCGATCCAGGAGGACGGCGTCGTAGGCGCCGTCGCCGATCACCAGCTCGGCGTCGCATAGGGTCGAAACATGATCCATCACCATGTCGTGCCTGGTGAGCGCGCCCCGCAGCGCCACGGCCATTTGAGGTTCGTCCTCGATCAATAATATGCGCATCTCACATTCCTATCGGGGGCCGTCGATCCACAGGAGGTGACCATATCACCTCAGCGAGGCCCGCAGCAGCGGTTGCGCATCGAATTCAAGATCGCCGCCTCGTAGCAAAGGATCCTATCCATCATCATGCACGGTGCTGCTCGATCAGGGCCATTGGCTGGTACCTGCGGCTGATGCGATAGACCGCAGCCGGCGGGATATTGCGCAGGGTCCAACCGATCCTCTTCGAGACGAGACCGAGGGAGTCGAGGATTTCGATGGGCACCGGGCATTTTGGGCCGTAGGTGAATTGATAGAAGGCACCATGCGGCCTGAGGTTGGAAAAGCAGCCCGCGAGCAGCGCCCGCACATCGTCCGGCCGCATGGCAAGAAGCGGAAGCCCGCTGACGACGCCGCCGAAGAAACTTCTGGAAAGCGCCGTCTTCCACATCTCTCGCACGTCCAGCTGCAGCACCCTGGCATCGGGAAAACGGTCTTGAAGCATCGTGGCGATATCCCGTTCGTATTCGATTAGAGTCAGATCGCGCTCTGCAATGCCGCGTTCCAAAAGGGCCGAGCTGAAAACGCCGGTGCCCGGGCCGAGTTCGAGAACCGGCCCGGTTAGCGCAGAAATTTCCTTGGTCATCAGGCCCGCAAGGCGGGGGCCCGATGGCGTGATCGAGGTGATGCGCAGCGGCGCGCGCAGCCAGGCAAGAAGAAAGCGTCGTCGATCGAAACGTGGCATTGGACCTTCACAGTGGCTGATTGATCCCACCCATGAACCGGCTCAACATTGCAACAGTCTGTCATGTCGCATTCACTGTGACGCAGACGCTGATTTTTATGCCTGAGACGCCACCTTCCGCTGTGCTGTTCTGAGCCCATTCCGATCGATCCAGCTTTTGATTTCGGCGGCAATCGCCTCGGGCTGGTCCTCGGGGGCAATGTGGCGCGCTGGCCCGCAGCCCCTGATTTCCAGGCCGGCGATGGTGTCGCGGCACCACGAAATCATCTCGCTACCGATCAACAGCGTTTCGGCAGGCCCGTCGAAGGTCAGCAGCAGCTTGGGAGTTTGAGGACTGGCGGAAAGCCAGCGGTCATAACTCTCGATCCTGGCGACGACATCGGCCGGCTCGCCGTTGATCGGCATGGCGCGCGGCCATTCCAGCAGCGGGCGCCGGCTGTCGCGGTCCGGATAGGGGGCGCGGTAGACGTCCCAATCGGCATCGCTGAGCCCTTTCAGCGTGGTCGCGCGCAAGGCCTGTTCGATGAAGAAATTTTCGTCGAGGACCTTGGCCTCGCCGGTTCCCGTACCCCGCAACAGTTCATAACGCGCTTTTCCGCCGCCTGGCAGATCCTCCCAGCTCATCGGCCGCAGGATGGTTTCCATGAAGGCGATGCCGCGCACCCGTTCGGCGTGGCGTGAAGCCCAGTCGAATGCCAGCGCGCCGCCCCAGTCGTGGCCGACGAGCACGACGTCGTCGAGGTCAAGCGCATCGAACCAGGCGTCGAGATAGGCGATGTGATCGCCATAGCGATAGCCGATATCGGGTTTGCCGGATCGTCCCATGCCGATGAGATCGGGCGCCAGGCAGCGGCCGGGCCCGATAACGGGCATGATGTTCCGCCAGAGATGCGATGAGGTGGGATTGCCGTGCAGGAAGACGATCGGGTCGCCCTCCCCCAGTTCCTCGTAGGAGATGAACGAGGTGAGAATATCGATGGTCGGCATATGGAGCTCCGCGCTTTCGTGCTATATAGGCAGGCGACTGTCCATTTATCATATAGACAGTTACCTGTCTATATTGTTGCGCGGGGTTTCATGTCGTCTTCTTCCCTTGGCCTGTTGTTGCGTCTGGTCCATCAGCATTGGACGCAGGCCGTCGAAGCGGCACTCGATGAGGCAGGCTACGGCGATATCCGCCCACCGCATGCCAACGTTTTCACTTTCGCGCGGCCCGAGGGCATCCAGGTCAGCGAGCTGACCAAGCTCGCCCGTGTGCGTAAGCAGACGATGACGCAGGCTGTCGAAGAACTCGAGCGCCTGGGTTATGTCGAGCGCCGGCCAGATCCGAACGATCGGCGCGGCCGGCTGGTGTTTCTGACGGAAAAAGGCCAGGGGGTCAGGCCGATAGCGATGGCGGCGGGCCGGAGCGTCGATGAAAGCTGGGCTGCCTTGACCAGCCAGCAGCAGATGGACGATTTGCGGACAGCACTCCGGCGGCTGCTGGAGCAGCTGCAATAGCGAAGCGGGGCTGGCTTGAGACGACGACCCTTTCCACTTAACCGTCGCACGACCGAAGGAAAATTCATGCCGGGTGACAACAGCAAGGGCGCCGAAGAGGATGTCGTCATCATCGGCGCCGGTGCCGCCGGCATCGCCGCCGCCCGTCGCCTGCAGGCAATCCGCCCGGATCTTTCCATCCTCCTGCTTGAAGCCGGCGATCGTCTCGGCGGGCGCGCCTGGACGGTCGGACTGCCTGACGCCGATGTCGCGCTCGATCTCGGCTGCGGCTGGCTGCATGGCGCGCGGACCAATGCCTGGACTGCGATCGCCGGCGAGGTCGGACTGACGGTCGACCGTACGCCGGCACCCTGGAACGATGGCGGACGGCGGCTTCAGCGGGATGGCGCGGAGGCGCATGCCGCAAGGAATGCGATCGGCGCCTATTTCGAGCGCCTCGAGAGCCATGAGGGGAATGACGCAGCCATGGCCGAAATGCTCGAGCCCGGCAACCCCTGGAATGGCCAGATCCGGGCGATCGGCACCTATATCACCGGTGCCGAACTGGAGCGGTCGTCGGTCGTCGATTACAACAGATACGATCCCGGCCCCGGCCCTGACTGGCGGGTACGCGAGGGCTATGGAACGCTGGTCTCGCTTTACGGCAAGCCGGTTCGGGCAAAGCTCGGCACCGCGGTGACGCGCATCGACCATCGTCATGCCGGCCGCATCGGCATCGAGACGAGCCAGGGTGTGCTGAGTGCCCGCGCGGTGGTGGTGACCGTTTCAACGAATGTGCTTGCCGCCGGCAAGATCGCCTTCGACCCGCCTTTGCCGGAGAAGATCGAGGCCGCAGCCCGTTTGCCCCTAGGGCTCGCCGACAAGCTCTTCCTGAGGCTCGCAAATCAGCAGGCGCTGCCGGCGGATACGCATATGCTCGGCTCCACCGGTCGCGGCGCAACCGGCACCTATCAGCTCCGGCCGTTCGGCGCGCCCGTCGTCGAGGCCTATTTCGCCGGTGACCTCGCGCATGATCTGGAGGGGCAAGGCAGAGAGGCCGCCTTCTCCTTCGCCGGAGATGAACTGGCGGCACATTTTGGCGCGGATATCCGCAAGGAGCTGTCGGTGGCGGCAATGTCGGCCTGGGCCGCAGCGCCCCATATCGGCGGCTCCTATTCCTATGCCGAACCCGGCGCCTCCGATCTGCGCGGCCGTCTCGCCGCGCCGCATGACGAGCGGATCTTCTTTGCCGGCGAGGCCTGTTCGAAGTCGCGTTATTCGACGGCGCACGGCGCCTACGAGACCGGCGTCGCCGCAGCCGATCTGATCGCCGGCTCGTTTTCGCAAAATCCGTGATCCTCGCCGGCCGCGACGGCAGGAATATTTTTTTCTCACTTGTCGCGCGGGCGGGATTGGTTATGCTCCCCCCGGCCCCTGTGCTCCCAGCCTGGGGCGCTATACGTCATCCGGCGGCAAGCGGCCGCCTCAAGCACAATATTGTCATTGATTGCAGGAGCCCCGGCTTCTACCCCGACCGTTTGCGTGTCGGCTGCGGGTATCCGCATGAGGAGGAAGAAATGGACTATCGCAAGCTCGGTCCCAGCGGGACCGTCGTCACCGCCTATTGCCTCGGCACCATGACCTTCGGCGCGGAGGCCGACGAGGCCGCCTCGCACAAGCTGCTCGACGATTATTTCGCCTGGGGCGGCAATTTCATCGATACCGCCGATGTCTACAGCGCCGGCAAATCGGAAGAGATCATCGGAGGCTGGCTGAAGGCGCGCCCGACCGAGGCCCGCCAGGCGATCGTCGCCACCAAGGGGCGCTTTCCGATGGGCAACGGACCCAACGATATCGGCTTGTCGCGCCGGCATCTCGGCCAGGCGCTCGACGATTCGCTCCGCCGCCTCGGCCTCGAGCAGATCGACCTCTACCAGATGCATGCCTGGGATGCGCTGACGCCGATCGAAGAGACGCTCCGCTTCCTCGACGATGCGGTTTCCTCCGGCAAGATCGGCTATTACGGCTTTTCCAATTATGTCGGCTGGCACATCGCCAAGGCCTCGGAGATCGCCAAGGCGCGGGGTTATACCCGCCCGGTGACGCTGCAGCCGCAATATAACCTGCTGGTGCGCGACATCGAGCTCGAGATCGTCGCAGCCTGCCAGGATGCCGGCATGGGCCTGTTGCCATGGTCGCCGCTCGGCGGCGGCTGGCTGACCGGCAAATACAAGCGCGACGAGATGCCGACGGGCGCCACCCGCCTCGGTGAAAACCCCAATCGCGGCGGTGAATCCTATGCGCCGCGCAATGCGCTGGAGCGAACCTGGGCGATCATCGGCGTCGTCGAGGAAATCGCCAAGGCGCATGGCGGCAGCATGGCGCAGGTAGCGCTCGCCTGGACGGCGGCGCAGCCGGCGATCACCTCAGTCATCCTCGGCGCCCGCACGCCGGAACAGCTCGCCGACAATCTCGGCGCCATGAAACTCAAGCTCTCCGACGACGACATGGCGAGGCTCAATGAGGTGAGCGCGCCTCAGCCACTCGACTACCCCTACGGCAAGGGCGGCATCAACCAGCGCCACCGCAAGATCGAAGGCGGCCGCTGAACCTTCCTTCAGCTCTGATTGAACGAACCCTGTCCGCTTCTCGCCGAAGCGGACAGGATGTCCCAGGTTCAGGATGATCGACCGGCGCCGGCTCGCGTCACGACTGACTGCTGCCTCGGTTTCCTGCAAAAGCGGCCGTCAACCCGAGGCCGATCAGCAAGGCCCCGCTGACATAGCGTTCGGCTGTGAGATAGCGGCGATTGCGCCTCAACCAGTCGCCCGCAGTGCCGGCCGCGAATGCGTAGCTGCCGTCAGTTATGATGCCGAGACAGGTGTAGATCAGACCCAGGAACGCGATCTGCATCGCTGCGTGACCCCGGTCCACCTCGACGAACTGGGGCAGGAAGGCAAGAAAGAAGAGCGCGGTCTTGGGATTGAAGAGATTGACGACGAACCCGTCGCGGAGAAGGCGCGCGTGCCCGAACGCCTTCAAGCCGGTCTCGGTGCCGGGAATCTCGCTTCGGCCGAAAATCTTCTTGAGCCCAAGCCAAATCAGATAGGCAGCGCCTGCATACTTGACCGCGCTGAACGCCAGAGCCGATGAAGCCAGGACTGCCGATAAGCCCAACGCCGCGACGATGACATGTACCAGCGTCGCGGCATGGATGCCGAGAATCGAAACAAAGCCGGCGAGGCGGCCCTGCTCGACCGAGCGGGCAAAGATGTAGAGAACCGCCGGCCCGGGAATCAGAAGCAGGGCCAAGGAAGCGCCGATAAACAACCAGATATTGCCGAGGGTTGGCATGATAATCGCCCCGCTCCTGTTTTCCCGATCGCCTTGCGGGCGCATCGCCGGAGCCAGCCGTCGTCACCGCAAGAGTAGACAGTATTCACATAAGCAAACCCTGCTGTCTTGAACGCTATAAACCTTTCGCATAATCGGCGGGCGTCACGCCCGTCGTCTGTTTGAACAGGCGGGAGAGATGGCTCTGATCGGCGAAGCCGACCATCTCGGCTACTTCGGCCGGCGGCGTGCCCAACCGAAGCAACTGCCGCGCCCGGCTCAGTCGCAATTGCCTCTGATAGGCATGCGGCGGCAGCCCGACAGACGAGCGGAAGGATCGGACGAGATACACGGGATTGAGCCTGACCAGCCGGGCAAGATCGGCAAGGGCGATACGCCTGTCGTAGTTGGCGTCCAGAAATTCGCGAATGGTCGTGACGTGCCGCGGCTCGCTGCCTGCTTCGATCCTTGCGTGCGGCTGCTGCCCGGAGTAAGTGGCCAGCGCCGCGAGCCCGCTCGTCAGCAGCGTCTCGGCTTCAAAAGCGTCATCGTCAGTTTCGAGATATCGATGCGCATTGCCAAGGCTTTGGAAAAGCTCGAGGTCTCCAAGGCATAACAACCGCTCGAACAGCGCTAGGCGCGTCGCCCCCGGGTCGAGCACCGCGTACTGCAAAAACGCAGGCGAAACGAACAGGCAGCGGTAGTTCAACGCCTGTTCTTCGGCCGGCAGGCACATGTGAACGACGCCGGGCGCAAGGACATTGATGTTGCCTGGTTTCAGGGCCACCTGAGGCTGACCATATTGGAACGCCATTGTGCCGCGTTCGTGGAGATGGATTGCGTAAGCGTCGTGGAAGTGCTTCGGAAAGTGATGCTGCGTTCCCGACGCGCGCAGCAATTCAACTCCGGCTAACGCGTCGTTGCGCCAGATTCGAATGCGTCCCGCATCCTGCTTCATCCGCACCATTCGATAGTCTTCCTACAGACCGTTCCCGCCTTCAAGCAATTTCCATGACAATCTTGCCTGCCGCTGGAGTCGTGGACCGAAAAATTTCCGCACCCAGTTCATGGAGGAGGAGCAGGTTAAGCTCACCGTGATGATCAACATCATCAATGGCTGGAATCGCATCGCTGTCGGCTTCGGCCTCTATGTCGACGCGGCCGCCATCAAGGCCGCCAGGGCTTCGGCCGCCTGACGCCACGACCGTCCATGAAAAAGCCGCCATGTTTCCATGGCGGCTTTTCGGCCTTTGTGCTTGGGAGGCGATTCTAGGCCGGAAGCTGGAAGATCACGTTGGCGATCAGGACGATCGCCAGGCCGCCGGCGAGTGCGAGGTAAGGCAGGATGCCGGCTTTCTTGACGCCGAGATCCTGGCCGACGAGGCCGAGATCCTCCATCGCGCCGGCTGGGAATTTGCCGCCGTCGCGCACATAGTGGCGATAGGCGAAGACCGGCAGGATCAGGGCGGCGAAGATGAAGCCGACCCAGAGCGCATTGGAATAACCCCAGACCTTGGCACCGGCGCCGAGAAACAGCGCGTTGACGAAGGCCAGCACGGTGTTGAGGCCGATCAGCCAGGTCGGCGCCTTCCAGGGGCGTTCGATATGACCGGAATCCATCCGGTGGATCCAGCCGGAATTGAGGTTCAGGAAGTTGAAGATGATGTAGCCGACATTGGAGACGGCGAGCACGAAGAAATAGCCACCGACATCCGAGGCGATCGCCAGCAGGAAGAGATTGAAGGCGAAATCGGTCCACATCGCCCGCGTCGGGGCGCCGTGTTCGTTGACGTGGTCGAGATATTTCGGCAGCCAGCCGTCCTTCGAGCCCTGGTAGAGCGTGCGCGAGGAGCCGGCCATCGCCGTCATGATGGCAAGGAAGAGTGCCATGATCATCAATACGACGAGCAACTGGGTGACGACGCGGCCGGCGCCGATGAGGCCGCCGAGCGCTTCGGCAACACCCGTGCCATCGACGATGCCGGGGGCCAGCATGCCTGCATGGCCGAGAACGCCCTGGAAGGCGAACGGCACCAGGAAGAAGAACAGGCAGCAGGCAAGGCCGGAATAGAAGATCGCCTTGAAGGTGTCGGTCTTCGGGTTCTTGAGTTCGCGGGTGTAGCAGACCGCCGTCTCGAAGCCGTAGGTCGACCAGGCGGCGATATAGAGGCCGCCGAGGAAGAGCGTCCAGCCGCCGTTGCTCCAGGTGCCGTCGACAGCGGCATAGGCGGCCGTCGGCGGCACGAGACCGGTGACGTTGGTGGCAAGGATCTGGCCGCTGACGATCGGATAGAGGCCGATGATGAGCAGCGGCACCAACACGATGATTGCCAGCCACTTCTGCACGCTTGCCGTTTCCGAAATGCCGCGATGCTGAATCGCGAAGATGATCAGCATCAGGATGCCGCCGATGAAGAAGGTGGCGTTGATATTGGCGGTGGCAAGGAAGGGAATGCTGAAGCTGAAGAGCGACCAGCTGCGGATCGCTGGCGTCAGGGCAGCGACGCCGTCGGTGCCGAGCAATGCCTTGACGGCGTCATCCGGGGTGGTACCTGCATGGGCTGCAATATATTCGGCGACGCGGGGGCTATCGGCCGTGACGGAAGCGGCATGCGCGGAGATCCAATCGAGGACCATCTGCGAATCCGCCGCTGGAATCGGGTAGAATGCGTTGAGGATGTAACCGGCGGCGATGGCGCAGCCGAGCGACAGCACCGGCGACCAGGCAAACCAGTTGCACCAGACCGACAGTGGCGCGATGAATTTCGAATAGCGCAGCCAGGCGGTGGCGCCATAGACCGAAGCGCCGCCGGACTTATTGGCGAACATGCCGGCGATCTCGGCATAGGTGAAGGATTGCAGGAAACCCATCACCATCGAGATGATCCAGACGACGAAGGCGAGCTTGCCCGTCGTGCCCGCAATGCCGCCGATGGAGAAAAGAACGAGCGGCGGCACGCCCGCAGCCACCCAGAATGCGCCCTTCCAGTCGAGCGCGCGTACAAGCTTACCTTCGGTGCCGGATGCAATCCCGGCCTCCACAATGTCTGTCATCGGTGAAATTCCCCATTCTATTTGTTCCGGACGTATCTTTGTACGTCTCCCTGAACGTGTCTCCCTGACAGTCTCAAGCCCGCCCGGATGATTTTGGCGATCCGCGTTCCCGACGGATTCCCCGAGTCTCAACTCTTTATGCATAGTGAAGATTTTTTCTTTTTAGTCAACTCGACTTTACTTTCGTGGCGCATTTTGTAACCTGTATGGGTGGGTGCCCGAGGGCATGCTGGATCCCCAAGAGGGCGCAATGCGAGAACTTCATCCTGCTATGATTGGCCCGCGACCGGCGGCTCCGAGCCTCGTGCACTATCCCGGCATTCCCACCCTGCCGGAGGGAACCGAGCGCTACAGGGCAAAGGGCGGCGGATCGGTCGTTATGCGCGTCGAGCCGGGCGACCGCGTCAGCGTTATCGACAGCGAGGGCGGACAGGTCTGCGAGATCTCTTTCCTCGATGAAAAAGGGCGCTTCCTGGCGGCCGGCCTCGGAACGGCATTCAGCAATTCGGCCGAAGGTTTGAAGGCCATACTTCAGGCAGAGGATGAGAGTGCTGCCCGCACGCGTGCAGCACTTCAGCGTCGCGGCGCCGATCTGGCCGTGGCCGGCGCGCTCAGCATCTTCGGGGCCGGATCGACGCCTGGCAGCCGGGCGGAATTCACGATCTCCATGAAGGGCCTGCTGATCGTTGCGGCACCCGCTAGCGCCATGTCGCCGGAGGCGCAGGATACGGCGACGCCGATCGAGATCAGGATCAAGCGCAGCCTGCTGATCCGCGATTATGCCTCTGCCCTGCCGGAACCGGCCGCCGATCCCGTCGAGGATATCCGCATCCGGGCGGCGACCGCCGCGGCCTACTTCGTGCGGGCCGGCGAATTCATCCAGATCATCGATGTCTATGGACGCCAGTGCACCGATTTCCAGGCTTTTGCCGCCCGCAAGGTCGACAAGGGTCTCGAGCTCGCGCTCGATTCCACCGTCACCCGCACGCTGCTCGGCCGCAGCTATCCGATGCCGGGCCTGCCCTCCAAGGCCTTCGACCGCGACTTCGAGCCGCTGGTCGAGATCGTGCAGGATACGGTCGGGCGTCACGACGCTTTCGCGACCGCCTGCAATTCGCGCTATTACGACGACATGGGTTATCCCGGCCACGTCAACTGCACGGATAATTTCAACGCGGTGCTGGCGCCCTACGGCATTGCCGGCCGCAAGGGCTGGGAAGCGCTGAACTATTTCTACAACACCAACATCGACCACAACAACCAGCTCTATCTTGACGAGCCCTGGTCGCGCCCCGGCGATTACGTGCTGATGAGGGCACTGACCGACCTCGTCTGCGTCTCCTCGTCCTGCCCTGACGATATCGACGCGGCGAACGGCTGGGATCCGACGGATATCCACGTCCGCACCTTTTCCGGAAAAGAGAAATTCTCACGAGCGGTAGCTTATCGCATGACCCCAGATGCCGACGCCGAACTGACGCGCGAAACCGCCTTCCATCCCCGCCTCTCCACGCTGACGCGGGACTATACCGAATATCGCGGCTACTGGCTGCCGAACCGCTTTTCCAGCGAAGGGCCGGTCGAGGAATATTGGGCCTGCCGCGAGCGCGCCGCCGTCATCGACCTCTCGCCCTTGCGGAAATTCGAGGTGACGGGGCCGGATGCCGAGGAGCTGCTGCAATATTGCCTGACGCGCGACGTGCGCAAGCTGTCGACCGGCCAGGTCGTCTATTCCGCCATGTGCTACGAAAACGGCGGCATGATCGATGACGGCACGCTGTTCCGGCTCGGCGACAAGAACTTCCGCTGGATCGGCGGCGATGATTTCAGCGGCATCTGGCTGCGTCAGCAGGCCGAGAAGAAGGGCTTCAAGGCCTGGGTCCGCTCATCGACCGATCAGATGCACAATATCGCCCTGCAGGGTCCGAAAAGCCGCGATATCCTGAAGGAGATCATCTGGACGGCGCCGCGCCAACCGACGATCGGCGAGCTCGAATGGTTCCGCTTCACCGTCGGCCGCATCGGCGGCTTCGAGGGTGTTCCAATCGTCGTCTCGCGCACGGGTTACACCGGCGAGCTCGGCTACGAGATCTTCTGTCATCCGAAGGATGCGCTGACAGTGTTCGACGCCGTCTGGGAGGCCGGGCAGCCGCACGGGTTGAAGCCGATGGGGCTGGAGGCGCTCGACATGGTCCGCATAGAGGCGGGCCTGATCTTCGCCCATCACGAATTCACCGACCAGACGGACCCATTCGAGGCCGGGATCGGCTTCACGGTGCCGCTGAAATCCAAGCAGGACGATTTCATCGGCCGCGAGGCGCTGATCCGGCGCAAGGAGCATCCGCGCCATCTGCTCGTCGGCCTCGACATCAAGTCCAACGAGGCCGTCGGCCATGGCGATTGCATCCATATCGGCCGGGCGCAGGTCGGCGTTATCACCAGCGCCACGCGCTCGCCGATCCTCGGCAAGACGATCGCGCTCGCCCGCATCGACGTGATGCATGCAAGCCCCGGCACCGAGGTCGAGATCGGCAAGCTCGACGGCCACCAGAAGCGCCTGCCGGCGACGATCGTGCCGCTTTCGCATTACGACCCGCAGAAGACGCGACCGCGCTCGTAACGCCTGCTTTGGGGTCGAGGACGGTGATCGGTTTCTCGTACTGTTGATGAAGCCGCACGTTTTAACGGCGGCACGCAATGCGATAGAGATGCAACCTTATATTGAGTGCATGGCCCTGAAAAACTAAAAGTTGACAAATTTGGGTTGAATGACTATATCTTGGTAGTCGATATTGCTTGTTTGACTTTTGTTATCGCACGCTGGCAACGTGCCCTGGACGAACTTCCCTCTTCAAAATCGAGACCATCATCCGTCGTGCTTCCGCACGTGCGGTCGTTCAATTGCTATGAAAGGGTTTGTTATGACCACTGGCACAGTTAAATGGTTCAATTCCACCAAGGGCTTCGGCTTCATTCAGCCTGATGACGGCGGCGCTGACGCCTTCGTCCATATCTCTGCCGTCGAACGCGCTGGAATGCGTGAAATCGTCGAAGGCCAGAAGATCGGCTACGAGCTTGAGCGCGATAACAAGTCGGGCAAAATGTCCGCTTGCAATCTCCAAGCTGCCTGAACTGACATCAGCTTTCCTTTGACCGCGGATGTACCGGCACTGTCGAAAGCATGATACTATTGAGGTCAGGCACGTTGCCTGGCCTTTTTGCTGAGTCGGCCAGCGGGCTGCTGCGTAATTCCTTAAACGCGGAATCGATTTCAGGAATTATGCAGTAATTCAAAGTGTTACAGCGTCCTTTGCGCGTCTGAAAAACGCGCGGCGCTCTAATAAAATCCGGGATGAATATGACAGAGACACACAGCAAATCACGCAAGCAGGCGGAGATTGCCTTCGGAAACGTGCAATCGCAGTTCTTGGAGCGAAGCCGCGCGGTCGAAGAGATCGACTCGACAGTGCGGGCCCGCGAGGAAAAAACCTTGCGGTTACGCGAGGCCCGTGAGGCCAAGGAATTGCAGGATCGCTTGGCAGCGACGACTGCCCCTGCCGCGAAGCGGAAAAAGAAAATCTGACCCTGCTGCATAATTCCTTAAATCGGATTCGATTTCAGGATAAAACATGCGGCAGTTCAAAATATTGCAGCGTCCTTTGCGCGTCTGAAGACGCGCGGCGCCTTAGAACAGGATGATTTTAGGCCGGGATCGCCCTAAACTCTGAATCCTGTTCTTATTAAAGAGTTAGAGCATGATGTCGTCCGAAAACCGCGCACACTTTTCGCCCATCATGCTCTAGGGTCGAAGTCAAACAGTCAGGAAACAGATTTGAAAAACGCCAGAAACAACGAGCTTTCCGATCGCCGCAGCGCAGCTGCCGAAGCCAAGGCCGCTCTCCTCAACGCGTATCGCACCGCCAAAGATACGGCCGAACCCACAAGGCTGGCAAAGCAAGCGGAGCGTCAAGCCATTGCCGCGGCCAGGGAAGAACGGCGTGCTGCGCGAGAACGGCTGAAGCTTGAGGAACTGGAGCGGGCTAAAGCCGCGGAAGCCGAGCGTCAGGCCGCCGCCGAAGCCGCAGCACGCGCCGATGCCGACGCGCGCGAAGCGGCTGACAAAGACAGGATCGCTCGCGTGATTGCGGACGAAGCCGCCCGAAAGGCCGAACGCGACCTGCGTTACGCCAATCGCAAAGCCAGAAAGTCCTGACCGTCAGCGCTGCCTGTTGTCGCAACAGGCAGCGCGCTGTCGTTCACGCGGCCTGCACGGCTGCATTCAGCGGGATTTCGACGTCGATCTCAAGGGTCGAGACGTACTCGTTGCGATCGATCGTCACCTGCACCTTGTCGTGGTCGAGCTGCACGTGCTTTGCGATCACCGCAAGGATTTCCTCGCGCAGCAGGGAGACCAGGTCCGACCCCGCCGAGGAACGTTCATGGGCGAGAAGGACCTGCAGCCGTTCGCGGGCGGCCGGTGCGGTTCTCTGCTTGTTGAAAAGACGGAAAATATTCATGCCGCCCTCCGTCCGAAGATCTTGCCGAAAATATTCCTCTTTTCCTCTGGGATCGCGATCGGCACCGTCTCGCCGGCGAGCCGGCGAGCGGCGTCGAAATAGGCCATCGCAGCCGCGCTGCGACTGTCTGCCAGCGTGACCGGTGCACCGATGTTGGATGCCCGCAGAACATCCATGCTTTCGGGTATGATGCCGAGGAGCGGGATGGACAGGATCTCCAGGACGTCGTCGACCTTGAGCATGTCGCCGCGTTCGGCGCGATTGGCGTCGTAGCGGGTGAGCAGCAGGTGCTTTTCCATCCGCTCGCCGCGCTCGGCCTTGGCGGTCTTGGCATCCAGTAGGCCGATGATGCGATCCGAATCGCGCACCGACGAGACCTCGGGATTGGTGACGACCACGGCAACATCGGCGTGGCGCATGGCAAGCGTTGCACCGCGCTCGATCCCGGCGGGGCTGTCGCAGATGATCCAGTCGAAATAGCGCTTCAGGTCGTTGATGACGCGCTCGACGCCCTCGGCCGTCAGATTGTCCTTGTCGCGCGTCTGCGAGGCCGGCAAGAGGAACAGCGTCTCCAGCCGCTTGTCGCGGATCAGTGCCTGGGTAAGCTTGGCGTCGCCCTGGATGACATTGATCAGGTCGTAGACGACCCTGCGTTCGGCGCCCATCACGAGGTCGAGATTGCGTAAGCCCACGTCGAAATCGACGACGACGACTTTTTCATTGCGTTGCGCCAGCGCCGCTCCTAATGCGGCGGTCGAGGTCGTCTTGCCAACCCCGCCCTTGCCTGACGTGACGACGATCACTTTCCCCATCATTGTCTCTCCTTTGCCGTGGCCCCAGTAATTCAAAGTGTTAAAGCGTCCTCTTGCGGCTCTCGAAGAGACGCGCGGCGCTGCCGTCAGATCAGTTTCTCTGCCATGATCGCGTCGTCCTCGAGCCAGAGCTGAACAGCCTGTCCGCGAAGATTGGGGGCCATGTCTTCCGCCATTTTGTAGATGCCGTCGATTGCAACCAGCTCGGCCTCGAGCTTGCGGCAAAAGATCCGCGCCGATGCGTTTCCGATGGACCCTGCCATGGCTCGGCCACGCAAGGTGCCATAGATATGGACGGAGCCGCCGGCGATGACCTCGGCACCCGAGGCGACCGAACCGATGACGGTGACGTCGCCTTCCGGAAAGATCACCGATTGCCCCGAGCGCACAGGCTCCCGGATGACGATCGATTGCATGGCCGGGCGGGTCTCTGCTACCGCCGGTTTGCCGGGCGGATCGACAGGCTCCTTTGCCTGAACCTCAATATCGGAAACCGACCGACCGCCCTTGAGCGCCGGCGGCATGCCGGATCCGAGGATGGAAGGCCGCGCGCCCTCGATGCCCATGATGCTGACATTGCGCTTGGCAAGTTCAGCAATCAGGTCCTTCAGCTGCGGCCGGTCGATTTGCAGGTCCGTCAGGTCGAGCACGACAGGCCGTCCGAGGAAGAAGCCGGCCGAACGTGCGGCCAGATCGTCCAGGCGGGTCAACCAATCATCGATCGGAAGATCCGGGGACAGCATGACCGCGAGGAAAGAGCGGCCCTTGATGCGGATAGAGCGAGCGTCTGTTAGCACTTTGGTCATCTATGTGAAGAAATCGTTGACCATGTCTACCGCTGCTATGGTTAACAAAAAGTTAACGCGGCCTTAACATTACCGACAATCACAGCAGATTCTTCACACACTGAATTACCGCAAGTCATTGGAAAAGCGTTGCAATCGCTGGAAGCGCCGAACGGTTAATAATACGGCTTCGAAGGTGAGCCGCAAATCTGCCGCTGCTTGGGTAACGCTCAGCCTTCCGCCTTGCGTTGTGCGTTGGAAATGGCGCGTGCGGCCTCTTCCGAGGAGTTGGCAAGCGTGCGCATCTCGGCGGCAAGCACGGCAAAGCCCGATCCAGCCGTGCCGGCGCGAGCAGCCTCGATGCCGGCATTGACGGCGAGCAGCTTCAGGTAACGCAGTGATTGCAGGATCTCATTGGTCTTCGAGGCGGTGACGCGCATATCGGCGGTCTGGTCATCGATTCGCTGATAGAGTGATTCGATATTGATGATGCTGCCTTCGAGATAGAGAAGTTCACCCTTCTCGTCCCAGATGCCGCCGCCCGTCTCGGTGACCCAGATGAGATGGCCCATGGCGTGACGGATGCGGTATTCCATCGTCCAGTCGGTGCGCCTCTCCAGCGCCCGTCCGACGATCTCGTCCATCAGAGGCACGTCTTCCTCGTACATGATCGAGGTGAAGGTCCGCGTGCGGTTGCCGATGATTTCCTCGGCGGGATAACCGAAGATGCGCTCGATGCCGTTGGTCATCTCCAGCATCGTATAGTTTTCATCGGCACGGCAGCGATAGAGAAAACCACTCATGCGCCCGAGAATGCTCGTTTGAAAATCCATGAAGGCCACATCCGAAGAGAAGAGTTGCAGATGGATTTATGTCGTCTCATTTAAAAAGGCGCACGTCACAATGCCGGAAGAGAGCACGAACACCCTCCACCGGCAATGCAGTCCGCCTCATCAGTTGCGCAGATATTCCTCCATGGAATCGTCGAGCGCCTCGACCCAGGGCGTGTGGTGCGTCGGCGACATGTTGCCGGTCATCAGCGACCGGTAGGCATGGTCGCGGAAGCCCATGATGTTGTGGGCCTTGTGATGTTCCCACTCCATGAAGGTCTGGTTGGTGCCCTCGATGTCGAAGTTGGGATAGTCGGTTTCGGCAAGCAGTTCCTTCACGTAATCGCCCTGGTACCAGATCATCTGCTCGGCATCCTCGAGCGTTTCCTCGCGGGCGCGCCACATGTCGAAATTGGCTTTCAGCTCCTCTTCGGATGGCAGGGTGATGCGACCCATCATCACGTCGCGCGCCCACCAGGCCTGCACGTCGAACATGTTGAAGGTGTAGAACTGGTCCTGCATGCCGATATAGAAAAGCTGCGGGTTCTTGTCGAAGATCACCCCCTTGTAGAGGCTGTCGGCCCAGAGGCGGTTGGCGGTCTTCAGCCGGAGGTCGTCGGGCAGGAAGGGGAAGTGGTGCTGGTATCCGGTGCAGAGGATCACCGCATCGACCTCCTTGGTCGAGCCGTCGAGGAAATGCGCCGTGCGGTTTTCGAGCTTGGTCAACAGCGGCCGCTCCTCGAAATTCTCCGGCCATTTGAAGCCCATCGGCTTCGAGCGATAGCTGGTCGTCACCGATTTCGCGCCATATTTCCAGCATTGCGAGCCGATGTCTTCGGCCGAATAGCTGCGGCCGACGATCAGGATATCCTTGCCCTTGAACTCCAGCGCGTCGCGGAAATCATGGGCATGCAGCACGCGGCCGTTGAAGGTCTTCACGCCCTCGAAATAGGGCACGTTCGGCGTCGAGAAATGACCTGATGCCACGACGACATAGTCGAATTCCTCGTCATACATCCGGTCCTCGATGCGGTTATGCGCCGTCACCGTGAATTTCTTCGTCTGATCGTTGAAGCGAACCATGCGCACCGGCGTGCTGAAACGTACCCAATGGCGGACGTTCGCCTTCTCGACGCGGCCCTTGATGTAATCCCAGAGCACGGCGCGCGGCGGATAGGAAGCGATCGGCTTGCCGAAATGCTCCTCGAAGGAATAATCGGCGAATTCGAGGCATTCCTTCGGGCCGTTCGACCAGAGGTAACGATACATGCTGCCATGGACCGGCTCGCCATATTCGTCGAGCCCGGTGCGCCAGGTATAATTCCAGAGCCCGCCCCAGTCCGACTGCTTTTCGAAGCAGACGATCTCCGGGATCTCGGCGCCCTTCTGGGCAGCCGATTGAAAGGCGCGCAGCTGCGCCAGCCCGGAAGGACCGGCACCGATGACGGCTACTCTTGTCATGAAGCATTCCCCTCTTGATTATGTCGTTTTATCTGGTGCATCGCCGCCTCAGTCCGGATAGATGCCGGGGCTGGTCGGCGCCCCGTCGTCATATTTGGAAAGCCAGTCGATCGTCGTCCCGCGGAAGCGGGTGAGGCCCTTGTAGTCAATGAGCTCGGCCGGCAGCGTCTTCAGCACGCGCGGGAAGCGGCGCGCCCATTTCGGCACGGTGACGAGCTCTTCCATGTTCATCAGGTAGCAGCGGATGACGAAGAGGATGGCGTTCGAGCGCGGCAGGCGCCAGAGGCTCTGCAATTCGACGCGCAGATGCACCTTTTCGCCGACATTCTCCGGCGTCACCGTCGTGCGGTCCGGACCCCATTTGTGATAGTTCTCCGGGCTGGTGTCGAGCCGCGGATTGATCGTCATCGTCCAGTTGAAGCGTCGTGTCGGCTTGCCCTGCTGCAGGTTCAGCAGGAATTTCAGCGCCCGGTCGAAGACGCCGATCTGGTGGGCGAGCGGCACCGGTCCGTGCCATTCCATGAAATTCATGCCGATATCGAAATCGAGCGACCAGTCGGCCTGCGTCGTCACCATGCCGGCATCCATCCAGAGATTGCTGTCGCGCTGGTCGACGATGCAGAAATCGCCCTGGGCCTGGCGGGTGATATATTCGAAGGGCTCATAGGGCAGCGTCGAGGCATCGCCGAAGGTGAAGCTATCGTCGATGCCGAGCGGGCGGTTGATCCAGCGCCACTGGTCGCCGTTGCGGATCAGCGTGAAGTGTTCGGGGTACCCTGCCGCCTGCTCTTCCATCAAAAGTTCGAGCGTGTCCCACTGCGCGCTCATCATGTGCGGCAGCGCCTGGTAGCGTAGCGGATCTTCCTTCAGCACCAGCGCCCGGTCGTGCATCTCGGCGACATAATGCTCGTCGACGTCGATCAGACTTTCGTAGACGGTTCCCGCCCGGCCGTGCACATGCGGCTCCATGTTGACCGAATACATGTATTCGTCGCGGTCGAAGGGAAACGGGAAACGCCGGATGTTCTCGGGGCTGTTCCGATAGCTGAAATCGTTCCGGAAGGTTTCCTGCTTGAAGACGATTGCCATGTCCGGTCTCCTTGTTCCGCTTCCGATGCCGCTAGAGATCAAGATGCAGCGTGTTTCCCTCGAAGCGGGAAACACAGATCATCACCTTGCGACCGGATGCTTTTTCTTCGCTCGTCAAATAGACGTCATGGTGCAGCAGCTTGCCGTTGCAGGTAACGACCCCGGTCTCGCATTGACCGCAGGCGCCGCCGCGACAGAGGAAGGGCGCGTCGACGCCCGCCGCCTCGATTGCCTCCAGCATGCTTTCGTGATGGCCGACCTTCACGGTCTTGCCGGACCGCAGGAGCTCGATCGCGAAGGGCTTGCCGGGCAGCGACGACAGGAACCGTTCCGAATGCAAGTTCTGTTCCGGCCAGCCGGCGTTGAGGCCGGTTTTCAGCACGCCATCGATCATCCCCGACGGGCCGCAGACATAAAGATGCGTGCCGAGCGGCTGGCTGTCGAGCAGGCGTGTCAACGGGATAGCGCCGCCTTCGGCGTCGCAATAGATCTTGATGCGATGTCTGCCGTAGCGCTCGACGAGTTGCTGCCAATAGGCGCCGCGGTCGCGCGTGCGGATGGCATAATGCAGCTCGAAATTGGCGCCCTCGCGGGAAAACTGCTCCATCATCGCGATGAAGGGGGTAATGCCGATGCCGCCGGCGATCAGAAGGTGCTTGCGTCCGCGCCAGTCCGGCTGGAACAGGTTGACGGGATAGCTGACCTTCAGCTCATCGCCTTCGCTGAGCTTCTCATGCATGAAGGTGGAGCCGCCGCGTGAATCCTCGACATGTAGCACGCTGATCTCATAGGCTGCGCAATCATGCGGCGGCGACATCAGCGAATAGGCGTTGCGGCGCATATGGCCGCCATCGTTCATCGAGACGATGATATGCGCGCCGCCGGAGAAATAGGGCATCGGCTTGCCGTCAAGGCGCTCGAAACGGAAGCGCTTGACGCGCTCGGCGATCGGCGTAATCCGCGTCACGCGGACAGGAATTTCAGTGCCACCGCTCAAAGGAACAAATCCTCCGGATCAGGCGCGCTGCCCGGTTCTTCGGCGTCGATATTGACGCCCTGGAAGGCAGCGAGCCGGCGCGAATAATGGTCGCGTACCAGAAGCGGCAGCCCGCAATGGCTGCAGGCAAAGGGGCTGGTGGTGACGTCGTCGGTAATGCCCTTGCAATGGACGCATTGCACACGCCGGGCCAGCGAGCCGCGATGCTCGGTGATGACGGAGGCATGGTCCATGCCGTAATCGAGCGCCACCAGCATTGCCTGGCCGATGAAGCCTTCCGTGCCCGATAGATAGAGCCGCGTGCCCATATGTGCGGTGGCCAGCGAACCCTTCAGTCGGAAGAGCAGCGTTGCGATGGTCGGCGCCGTGAAGAACATGTCGGCGCCGAGGCGGCGCAGCGCCTCGTCCAGGCCGGACCCTTGAGAGCCGCGGGCGACATAGAGGATTTCACTGCGGGCAAGCGCCGTTTCGTCAAGCGCTGGCTGCTGATCGAGGAGAGCCTTGGCGCCCTCCCCTTCGAGCGCGAAAATGTGCCGCCGGGCGCGCGGCTGGATGGTCAGGCCCGTGTAGACTGGTCGGCTCTTGATGCCTGCAACGAGCATTCGCGTGCTCCTTAACCTACGGCGGTCCTCTTCTTCTTCTCCGGATCGTCGAAAGGAAGCGTGTGGGCGGTGGCGCCTGCCATCACGGTCTTGCCGCGGACTTCAAGTTTCGTCCCATGCACCGCCTTGTCAACGTCCAGACGAGCAATCGCCATGGATTTCTGCGTCAGCGACGAATAGCTCGGGCAGGTAATGACGCCGACCTTTTTTCCGTCGGCAAAGACTTCGTCGCCGAGATCGGCCGGTCCGTCGGCATCGATCAGCATGCCAAAGATCTTGAAGCGTTCTTTGCCCTTCAGGCGAGCATGTTCCTCGGCGCCACGGAAGCCCGTTTTGCCGGGGCTGACGGTAAAGTCGAGGCCGAGTTCCCAGAGACTGTCGCCGGGCGGCTGATCGGCGAAGGGATACATCTGCGAATTGTCATAGGGATAGAAGAGCAGGTAGCTTTCGACGCGCAGCATGTCGAGAACGGAGAAACAGCAGGGGATGATGCCCATTTCCTTGCCTTCCTCGACGATCCGGTCCCAGACCATGACAGCGTCCTGGCCGCGCACGAAGATCTCGTAGCCGCGTTCGCCGGTATAGCCGGTGCGCGAGATCATCACCGGTGCGCCGAACAGCGTCGTCTGCATGTGGTGGAAATATTTGAGGTCGCGGATGCCGGGCACATATTTGGCGAGATAGTCGACCGCGATCGGACCCTGCAGCGACAGGTCGTGCAGGTCATCGTCGAAGAGCACGGCGCAATTGCGGCCCGCCGCCTGCTTGACGACCTCCTCGTGGCCGGAGCCGGAGCCATGCACCAGCATCCAGGAATTCGGGCCGGTGCGATAGACGATGCAGTCGTCGGTGAAGTGGCCGCGGTCGTTCAGCATGGTCGCATAGACCGACCGACCGGGGTAGATCTTCGTCAGGTCGCGGGTGGTGATGGAGTCGAGCACGGCGATGGCGTGCGGGCCGACCAGGTGCACCTTCTTCAGGCCCGAGACATCCATGATGCCGGCCTTGGTGCGGACTGCGACATGCTCTTCCGACATGTCCTTGTCGTAGGTCCAGGCGGTGCCCATGCCGCTCCAGTCCTCGAGCTTCGATCCCAGAGCGCGATGCCGATCCGCCAAGACGGAGAAACGCCATGATAAAGCCATTGTCCGTTCCCTTTTGTTTCCTCTACGGAATATTTATTTCCTGACTATATAAGTCTTTCGCGCCGTGGCAAGCCCGCCTGGCATGCATTTCCCAAACTTTGATGGCACCTGCCGCAACCTTAACGCTCTAAATGACGGATGCGGCGAGGCTACTACTGTCGATGCACGTCTCAACCCATGCGTTCGGAGGCGTAGCTGCCGGGGCTTGCCGGAAAGACCACGGTGCGATTGCCGTTGATGAAGGTGCGGTGATGGATGTGGGCGTGGATGGCACGCGCCAGCACCTGGCTTTCGACGTCGCGGCCGATCGAGACATAGTCGTCGGGCGACTGCGCATGGGTGATGCGCGCCGTGTCCTGCTCGATGATCGGGCCTTCGTCGAGATCGGCGGTGACGTAATGCGCCGTCGCTCCGATCAGCTTCACGCCGCGGCCGTAGGCCTGCTTGTAAGGGTTGGCGCCTTTGAAGCTCGGCAGAAAGGAATGGTGGATGTTGATGATCCGGCCGGACATCTTCTGGCACATCTCGTCCGACAGGATCTGCATGTAGCGGGCGAGCACGATCAACTCCGTGCCGGTCTGCTCGGCCACCTCCATGATACGGGCCTCGGCCTGCACCTTGTTGGCCTTGGTGACGGGAATATGGTGGAAGGGAATGTCATGGTTGACCACGACCTTCTGGTAATCGAAATGGTTGGAGACGACGCCGACGATATCGATCGGCAGTGCGCCGATCTTCCAGCGGTAAAGCAGGTCGTTGAGGCAATGGCCGAAGCGCGACACCATTAAGAGCACCTTCATGCGCTTCTCGCTGTCGTGAAAATCATAATCCATTTCGAAGGGCGCTGCGACGGCAGCAAAGCCGGCGTCGATATCAGCACCCGAAAGCCCCTCTTCCGAAATGAAGCTGACGCGCATGAAGAACTTTCCGGTATCGAGATCGTCGAACTGCGAGCTGTCGATGATGTTGCAGCCCTTGTCGGCCAGATAGCTCGAAATCGCCGCGACGATGCCACGTGTCGATTTGCAGGATACGGTGAGTACGAAGTTCTTCATGCTGTCACTTTCTTCGCCATATCAAGTGCAAGGTCCGATCACGCCGAAGCCTGTTCGCCCCGGCGCGCGTCAGCGTGTCAATAGAGCGCCGCGCGTCTTTTCAGACGCGCCAAGGACGCTCTATCACTTTGAATCAGCGCATAATCCTTTCCGAAAATCGATTCCGGTTTTCGGGAGGTATGCGCCAGAGGCGTCCAGCCACTCAGATGTCGAGCGTGCTGTCGCGTTCCCACTGGGTGAAATGCGAGCAATAGGCATTCCATTCCTGATGCTTGAGCTTGAGATAGGCGGCGGAAAACTCAGCCCCGATCGCCTCCTTCAAGCCTTCGTCGGCATCATAGGCACGTAGCGCGTCGAGCAGGTTGAGCGGCAGGCGCGGCGCGTCCTTCACCAGATGCCCCTCGGCATACATGTCGATATCGTAGTGCCGGCCGGGATCGGCCTGGCTGCGGATGCCGTCGAGGCCGGCGGCGATGATGATCGCCTGCAGCAGGTACGGGTTGACCGCACCGTCCGGCAGGCGCAATTCGAAACGTCCCGGCCCCGGCACACGCACCATGTGAGTGCGGTTGTTGCCCGTCCAGGTCACGGTGTTCGGCGACCAGGTCGCGCCCGATGTCGTGCGCGGCGCGTTGATGCGCTTGTAGGAATTGACCGTCGGATTGGTGATCGCAGCAAGCGCGGAGGCGTGTTTCATGATGCCGCCGAGAAAGGTTTTCCCCTGAGCGGAAAGCCCAAAGGCCATTTCCTTGTCCGCGAAGGCGTTTACCTTGCCATCGATGTCCCAGACCGAGATGTGGGCATGGCACCCGTTTCCGGTCAGGCCTTTGAAGGGTTTCGGCATGAAGGTGGCGCGAAGGCCGTGCTTTTCGGCGACCGACTTGACCATGAACTTGAAGAAAGAGTGCTTGTCTGCCGTCTGAAGAGCGTCGTCATATTCCCAGTTCATCTCGAACTGGCCATTCGCGTCCTCGTGGTCGTTCTGATAGGGCTTCCAGCCGAGCTCGAGCATGTAGTCGCAAATCTCGGCAATGACATCATACCGACGCATCACGGCCTGCTGGTCGTAGCAAGGCTTCTCGGCTGTATCGAACTGGTCTGAAATCACCGAGCCGTCAGAAGAGATGAGAAAGAACTCGGGCTCCACGCCGGTTTTCACCCGGAGCCCTTCTTTCGCAGCTTCAGCGACCAGTCTTTTCAGCAGCACACGCGGCGCCTGTTCGACAGGCTTATCGTCCATGACGCAGTCGGCGGCAACCCATGCGACGTCTTTCTTCCAGGGTAGTTGGATGACCGAGGAAGCATCGGGAACCGCGAACAGGTCGGGATGGGCAGGCGTCAAATCGAGCCAAGTTGCGAAGCCCGCGAAGCCGGCGCCATCTTTCTGCATATCGGCGATGGCTTCTGCGGGGACCAGCTTGGCGCGTTGGCCGCCGAACAGGTCGGTATAGCTGATCATGAAATATTTGATGCCTTTGTCTCTGGCAAAAGCAGCAAGGTCCAGTGTCATTCTCGTTCCCCTTTGGATTTCTTGGAGACACTTTGGTTATGGATGCGAGACGGCCGGGACGTCTGCCCGGCCGGTAGAAATCAGTAGCCTCCCTTGCCGGGATACCAGTTTGTGCCGGCGAGCGGGATCTGGGCCATGGCGGCGGCCTCCATCGTTAGGGCGCAAAGATCTTCCGGTTCCAGGTTGTGCAGGTGGTTCTTGCCGCAGGCGCGCGCAATGGTCTGGGCTTCCAGCGTCATAACCTTCAGATAGTTGGCGAGACGGCGGCCGGCGGCGATTGGATCAAGCCGCTTCATCAGTTCCGGGTCCTGCGTCGTGATGCCGGCCGGGTCTTTGCCTTCGTGCCAGTCGTCATAGGCGCCGGCCGTCGTGCCGAGCTTTTGGTATTCTTCTTCCCAATGCGGATCGTTGTCGCCGATCGCAACGAGCGCCGCCGTGCCGATAGCAACGGCATCGGCACCCAGCGCCAGTGCCTTGGCCACGTCGGCGCCCGAACGGATGCCGCCCGAGATGATCAGTTGCACCTTGCGATGCATGCCGAGATCCTGCAGCGCCTGGACCGCGGGGCGGATGCAGGCGAGCGTCGGCATGCCGACATTCTCGATGAAGACATCCTGCGTCGCGGCGGTTCCACCCTGCATGCCATCGAGCACCACCACGTCGGCACCGGCCTTCACGGCCAGCGCTGTGTCGTAATAGGGACGCGCGCCGCCGACCTTCACATAGATCGGCTTTTCCCAGTCGGTGATCTCGCGCAGTTCCAGGATCTTGATTTCGAGGTCGTCCGGGCCAGTCCAATCCGGATGGCGGCAGGCCGAGCGCTGGTCGATGCCCTTCGGCAGGTTGCGCATGTTGGCGACGCGATCGGAGATCTTCTGGCCGAGCAGCATGCCGCCGCCGCCGGGCTTTGCGCCTTGACCGACAACCACTTCGATCGCATCGGCGCGACGCAGGTCCTTGGGATTCATGCCGTATCGCGACGGCAGATACTGGTAGACCAACGTCTGTGAATGGCCGCGCTCTTCATCGGTCATCCCGCCGTCGCCTGTCGTGGTGGAGGTTCCGGCAATCGTCGCGCCGCGTCCGAGCGCTTCCTTGGCATTGCCGGACAGGGCGCCGAAGCTCATGCCGGCAATGGTGATCGGCGTCTTCAGGTGAATGGGCTTTTTGGCAAAGCGCGCGCCGAGGACGACCGACGTGTCGCACTTCTCACGGTAACCTTCGAGCGGATAGCGCGAGATCGATGCGCCGAGAAACAGCAGGTCATCGAAATGCGGAACCTTCCGTTTGGTGCCGGCGCCACGGATGTCGTAAATGCCGGTCGCCGCAGCTCGGCGGATTTCCGCCAGCGTGTAATCGTCGAAGGTCGCGGACTTGCGCGGCGGGGTATAGGGGTTGTGATAGCTCATGATGGTCCCTCGCCTTAATATGCGTCAGCGTTGTCGATATTGAAATTGTAAAGCTTGCGGGCGGAGCCGTAACGCTTGAATTCCTCGGGCCTCACTTCGGTCACGCCCGCCTTTTCGAGAAGTTCGGCCAGCTTGGTCAGATGCTCGGGACGCAGCTCCTTTTCGATGCAATCGGCACCCAGGCTCTTAACCGAACCGCGCACGAAGAGCTTCGCCTCGTAGAGCGAATCCCCAAGCGCATCGCCGGCATCGCCGAGCACCACGAGGTGGCCGGACTGGCCCATGAAGGCGGACATGTGGCCGATATTGCCATGAACGACAATGTCGATGCCCTTCATCGAGATGCCGCAGCGCGATGCCGCATTGCCCTTGATGACAAGGAGGCCGCCGCGGCCGGTTGCGCCGGCATACTGGCTGGCATCGCCCTCGATGACGACTGTTCCAGACATCATGTTTTCCGCAACACCCGGACCTGCCGAACCGTGAACGGTGACGGTCCCGCCGTCGTTCATGCCGGCGCAATAATAGCCGACGGACCCCTTCACGTCGACCGTGACCGGCGCATCGATGCCGACGGCAACCGAATGGCTGCCGCGCGGATTGACGACTTCGAAGGAAAGATCGTTCGATCCGTTCTGGATGTTGTGCAGGGCGCT
Organism: Rhizobium leguminosarum bv. viciae USDA 2370; assembly: GCF_002008365.1. GTDB lineage: Bacteria > Pseudomonadota > Alphaproteobacteria > Rhizobiales > Rhizobiaceae > Rhizobium > Rhizobium leguminosarum. The sequence goes on along the minus strand of NZ_MRDL01000046.1, from coordinate 304,677 downwards.
GTTGAGTTCGCGTAACGGCGTAGTGGCAAGATCAATGACAGGCATGTTTCAATAACCCTTGGAGAATGCGCATGAGGTGCCGGTCAAGCGACCTTCTGGTGATCCCAGAAATAGACGGTTGCAGGCTCCGGCTCCCAGACCCGGGCATTCTCGATGCCGGGCAGATTGACGAGCGCCCGGTATTCCGAACCGAATGCGACATACTGGTCCGTTTCGGCCATGACAGCGGGCTTGCAGGCAATTGCGTCGCGCACGACGCCGAAGCCGGATTTCGTGCCGACGACGAAGGTGAAGAAGCCATCGAGGTCATCCACCGCGCCTTCGAGCGCCTGGCCGAGATTCTTGCCCTTGGCCATCTCTGCCGTCAGATAGGCGGCGGCGACCTCGGTGTCGTTTTCCGTTTCGAAGGTCATGCCTTCGCGCTTCAGCTCGCGGCGCAGATTGTTGTGGTTCGAGAGCGAGCCATTATGCACCAGGCATTGGTCGGAGCCGGTGGAAAAAGGATGAGCGCCGAGCGTCGTGACGGCCGATTCGGTCGCCATGCGGGTATGGCCGATGCCGTGGGTGCCGGCCATTGAATTGACCGCGAAGCGGGAGACGACATCCTTTGGCAGGCCGGTTTCCTTATAGATCTCGATGGCGTCGCCGCTGCTCATGATGCGAACGTTCGGACGCAGTTCCGCAACGGCTGCCTTGCCGGCGTCGAGCAGGTCCTTCGCAAGCGTGATGACGGCATGCGTACTCTTCACCTGGATGGCGACCGGTGCGCCAACCGCCTGGCCGAGTTCGGCCTCAAGCCCGGCGAAATCCTTCTTCGGATTGGCCGACTGGATGGTGATCTTGGCATTGTTGCCGCTGGCGTCGCCATAGATCGCGATACCGGCGCTGTCCGGCCCCCGATCCGTCATCGTCACCAGCATGGACGACAGGAGCGCGCCGAGCTCCGGTTCGAGACTTTTATCCTTGAGGAAGAGACCCACAATTCCGCACATGACCAGACCTCCATTCGTGTTGAGAAAGGACTAGCAGGTCTGTTTTGGGATTTCAACTCGGAAGAAATATTTTTTCTTTTAAGGCAAGTCAGCCTTTCGAGCTCCGCTGAGGATAGGTGATGATCGAAAGGTACTTGCTAGGCAGTTTCACCAGCTGCTCCGGCCCATGCGGTGCATCGGCATCGAAGAACAGGCTGTCGCCCGGCTCCATCTGGAAAAGCTGGTCGCCATGGCGGTAAACGACCACGCCTTCCAGCATGTAGAGAAATTCCATACCCTCGTGCTGAAAGGTCGGGAAGGTGTCGGAATCGGCCGTCAGTGTGATGAGATAGGGCTCGACAATGACGCCGCTGGTATTGTTGTCGATATGGCCGAGCAGATTATATTGATGGCCGGCGCGCGTGCCGCGCCGTTCGAGCTCGATGCCCTGCCCCGCCTTGACGAAGACGGCATTGCGCGGTTCCTCATAGCGGCGAAAAAAGGCAGTCAGCGGTACGCCGAGCGCCCGCGACAGTGATTGCAGCGTCGTCAACGACGGCGAGATGTTGCCGTTCTCGATCTTCGACAGCATGCCGAGCGAAATGCCGGTGGCGGCGGCCAGATCGGTGACCGTGATGCCGAGTTTCTTGCGGTAGGCGCGCACCTCATGGCCGATCGCCATTTCGAGGTTGTTTTCCTTCGGCTCGCGAACGGCGTGCGGGTCCTGGGAAAAGGGAGCGCGTCCGCTAGGCGCCTGTTCCGGTTGCTCTGCCGCTTTACGGTTGGATTTCATGGGTTTTCCACTGCCGCCTTTTCTTTTGTCCAAGACAACCCTATCGTCATAGTGAAAATTTCTCAACCGTGAAGAAAACCTATTCCCGCCGCGCTTCGCGCGGAGCGATGCCGTAGAGGGCACGGAACATCCGGGAAAAATGGCTCAGACTGGAAAAACCGGTAGCCACCGCGATTTCCGAGACGGAAAGCGGGCTCTGTTTCAGCAGACGATGGGCATGCTGTAGCCTGATCCTGCGGTATTGATCGAGGAAGGTGGTATTGAGCTGGGCAGCAAAGAGCCGGTCGAGATGGCGGGTGGTGACGCCGGCGATGCGCGCCATGGCGGCACGCTCGAGCGGCATCTCGATCGTCTCCTCCATCCGCTCGAGAACGCTGAGCAGGCCGGGATGATAAACGCCATAACGCTCCGCCAGCGAGGCGCGCTGGGGTGCGGCGGGTTCGTTGACCTCTGTATGAAGATACCAGTCGCTGACGCGGCGGGCGAAATCCGGCCCCATGCGCTCGGCGATCAGCACATGCATCATGTCGAGCGGTGCGATGCCGCCGCCGCAGGTAATCCGGTTGCCGTCGATCATGAAGCGCGCCTGGCGCGGCGTGAGGTCCGGGAAGGCTTCAAGAAGGGCTGCGGCATGCTCCCAGTGGATGGTGAAATCGCGGCCGCCAAGCAGACCGGCAGCGGCCATCAGATAGGGGCCGCCCGAGATGCCGCCGATCCTCACACCTTCGCGCGACAGCTGCCGCAAGCAGGCAAGTACGCCGGGATACCGCCAGTCGCGGGGCAACCCGCCGGCGCAGACGAAGGCCGTTCCGAGCCCCGCGCCCCTGACGGGCAGAGGTTCGGCGGGGACGCTGACGCCCGAGGAGGAAAGCGCCGGGGCGCCATCGGGCGAGAAGATCTGCAGCCGATAGATCTCACGTCCGGCCAAGAGATTTGCCGCCCTGAGCGGTTCGGTCGCCGAGGCATAGGACATCAGCGCAAATCCCGGGATAAGGATGAAGCCGATCGTCTGGGTATTTCTGCTATCAAGTGAGGACATGTCTCTTTCTTAGCGATTTATGTCCCTAACGTGCAAGTCTACCCGCTTCTTTCTGGCATCATGCAGCCGTTCATTTCGGATTGACCCATGCGCTATTCCGCTCTTTCGATTTTCCTGAACGGCCTTCGCGGTAACAAAAGCTGGGCGCCCGCCTGGCGCGACCCGGCGCCAAGGCCGCATTACGACGTCATCATCGTCGGTGGCGGCGGCCATGGTCTTGCCACCGCCTATTATCTTGCCAAGGAATTCGGCGTCACCAATGTCGCCGTCCTCGAAAAGGGCTATCTCGGCTCGGGCAATATCGGCAGGAACACGACGATCATCCGTTCGAACTATCTGCTGCCGGGCAACAATCCCTTCTACGAGCTGTCGATGAAACTCTGGGAGGGGCTGGAGCAGGACTTCAACTTCAACGCCATGGTCTCGCAGCGCGGCGTGCTCAACCTCTTCCATTCCGACGCCCAGCGCGACGCCTATACGCGCCGCGGCAACGCCATGCGGCTGCACGGCGTCGACGCCGAGCTTCTCGACAGGCAGGCGGTGCGCCAGAAATTACCCTTCCTCGATTTCGACAATGCCCGTTTCCCCATTATGGGCGGCCTGTTCCACCCGCGCGGCGGCACGGTGCGCCACGATGCGGTCGCCTGGGGTTATGCGCGCGGCGCCGATCAGCGTGGCGTCGACATCATCACCCAGTGCGAGGTGACCGGCATCCGCAGCGAAAACGGCCAGGTGACCGGCGTCGAGACCAGCAAGGGCTTCATCGGCTGCGGCAAGCTGGCGCTTGCGGCAGCCGGCAACTCCACCGTCGTCGCCGACATGGCCGGCCTGCAGCTGCCGATCGAAAGCCATGTGCTGCAGGCCTTCGTTTCCGAAGGGCTGAAGCCGTTCATCGACACGGTCGTTACCTTCGGCGCCGGGCATTTTTACGTGTCCCAGTCGGACAAGGGCGGCCTCGTTTTCGGCGGCGATATCGACGGCTACAATTCCTATGCCCAGCGCGGCAATCTCGCTTCGGTCGAACATGTCGCCGAAGCCGGGCTGGCGATGATCCCTTCCTTGTCGCGCGTGCGGTATCTGCGCTCCTGGGGTGGCGTCATGGATATGAGCATGGACGGCTCGCCGATCATCGACCGCACCCATATCGACAATCTCTATCTCAACACCGGCTGGTGTTATGGCGGCTTCAAGGCCACGCCCGCCTCCGGCTTCTGCTACGCCCATCTGATTGCCCGCAATGCGCCGCATCAGACCGCCCGCGCCTTCCGGCTCGACCGCTTCGCGCGCGGCTACCCGATCGACGAAAAGGGCGTCGGCGCCCAGCCCAATCTGCACTGAGGACTTTCGACGATGGCAAGCCTGATTTCCTGTCCCCATTGCGGCGCCCGACCCAAGGAGGAATTTTCGATCCGCGGCGATGCCGGCCTTATCAGGCCGGCGCCGGATGCCGGTGCGGAGGCCTGGTTCGATTATGTCTATCTGCGTGACAATCCGAGAGGCCGGCACAGCGAATACTGGCACCACTCCTCCGGATGCCGCCGCTGGCTGATCGTCGAACGCGATACCGTCACCCATGCGGTCCACGGCGTCAGGGATGCCGCCCTTTCGAAGCTCGGCGGAGAACCGGCATGACGAGCTTCCGTCTTTCCTCCGGCGGCCGCATCGAGCGCGCCACAACACTCGGCTTCACCTTCGACGGCAGACCGCTCGAAGGCCATCCGGGCGACACGCTCGCCTCGGCGCTGCTTGCCAACGGCGTCCAGCTCGTCGGCCGCAGCTTCAAATATCACCGCCCGCGCGGCATCCTGACGGCGGGGGCCGCCGAACCGAACGCGCTGGTGACGACAGGCAGCGGCGGGCGCACCGAACCGAATACGCGCGCGACGATGATCGAGCTTTACCAGGGGCTGACGGCAAAGAGCCAGAACCGCTGGCCCTCGCTCGGCTTCGATGTCGGCGCCGTCAACGGGCTGCTCTCGCCCTTCCTCAGCGCCGGCTTCTACTACAAGACCTTCATGTGGCCGGCGGCCCTCTGGGAAAAGCTCTACGAGCCGGTGATCCGCAAGGCGGCAGGCCTCGGCAGGGCCTCCTACGAGGCCGATCCCGATACCTACGAGAAATGCTGGGCGCATTGCGACCTGCTGGTGATCGGCGCCGGCCCTGCTGGTCTTGCCGCAGCGCTGACCGCGGGCCGCGCCGGTGCGCGCGTCATCCTCGCCGATGAGGGAGCCGAACTCGGCGGCAGCCTGCTTTCCGACAGCGGTTCTGTCGACGGCAAGCCGGCGGACGCGCTTCTCGGCGAGCTGCTTGCCGAGCTGGAGGGACTTCTGAATGTGCGCCGCCTGCCGCGCATGACGGTGTTCGGCTGGTACGACGACAATGTCTTCGGCGCGGTTGAACGGGTGCAGAAGCATGTGGCGATGCCCGATCCGGATCGTCCGGTCGAAAGATTGTGGCGCATCGTCGCCCACCAGGCGATCCTTGCGACGGGCGCCGAGGAGCGGCCGCTCGTCTTCGGCGGCAACGATATTCCCGGTGTGATGATGGCAGGCGCCATGCGCAGCTATCTCAACCGGCAGGCGGTCGCGCCCGGCAGAAGCACTGTTATCTTCACCACCAACGATGCCGGATATCGCACCGCTGCGGATCTTGAAGCAGCCGGTCTCAAGGTCGCGGCGATCGTCGACAGCCGAGGCGATGCGGCCGAGAGCTGGCAGGGTCGCGCCGAAGTGCTGAAGGGCGCCAGGGTCATCGATGCGATTGGCGGCAAGCACCTGCGCGGCGTCAGCGTTGAGGCAGCAGGCGGCACCCGTCGGATTGAAGCGGATGCGCTTGCCATGTCGGGCGGCTGGAGCCCGATCATTCATCTTGCCTGCCATCGCGGTGCAAAACCGCAATGGTCGAACGAGGCCTCGGCGTTTCTGGCGCCTGTCCAGCAGGAAGGTCTGACCGTTGCCGGCTCGGCCGCCGGCATGGTGCAAACCGCGACCTGCCTCGGGGATGGCGCCGCAAAGGCAGCTGCCGCGTTGAAGGCGATCGGTCTGGCATCGGCGGAGCCGGCCTTTGCTCCGGCGTCCGAGACGGCTGCACAGGCAAAGCCGCTCTGGTCGATCAAGGGCTCGAAGGGCAAGGCTTTCGTCGATTATCAGAACGACGTGCATCTCAAGGATTTGGGTCTCGCCGTCCGCGAAGGCTACGGCCATGTCGAGCTCGCCAAGCGTTACACCACAAGCGGCATGGCGACCGACCAGGGCAAGCTTTCCAACATCAACGCCATCGGCATTCTCGCCGAGGCGCGCGGCGTGTCTCCCGCCGAGGCGGGAACGACGACCTTCCGGCCCTTCTATACGCCGGTTTCCTTCGGCGCCTTGACCGGGGCGTCGCGCGGCAAACATTTCCAGCCGGCGCGCAAATCGCCGCTGCATGGCTGGGCTGAGAAGAACGGTGCGGTCTTCATCGAAACCGGCCTGTGGTACCGTTCCTCCTGGTTCCCGCGCCCCGGCGAGACGACATGGCGCGAAAGCGTCGACCGCGAGGTGCTGAATATCCGTAAGAATGCCGGCCTTTGCGACGTCTCGACCCTCGGCAAGATCGAAATCTTCGGTAGGGATGCCGCGACCTTCCTCGATCGCATCTATTGCAACGGTTTCGCCAAGCTCGCCGTTGGCAAGGCGCGTTACGGCATCATGCTGCGTGAGGACGGCTTCATCTACGATGACGGCACCACCAGCCGGTTCAGTGACGACCATTTCTTCATGACCACGACGACGGCACTTGCCGCTGGTGTGCTGACCCATCTCGAATTCTGTGCCCAGACGCTCTGGCCGGAACTCGACGTCTGCTTCGCCTCCTCGACGGATCAATGGGCGCAGATGGCCGTCGCCGGGCCGAAGTCGCGCGCCATCCTCTCCGAGATCGTCGACGGGGACATATCGGATGCGGCCTTTCCCTTCATGGGCGCTCGCAAGGTCTCGCTCTTCGGCGGCGGGCTCGAGGGCCGGCTCTTCCGGATCTCCTTCTCCGGCGAACTCGCCTACGAGCTGGCCGTACCGGCCGGCTATGGCGAAGGCGTTGCCGACGCGATCATGGCGGCGGGCGAGAAACATGGCATCTGCGCCTATGGCGCCGAAGCGCTCGGCGTCATGCGCATCGAAAAGGGTCATGTCACTCATGCCGAAATCAACGGCACGGTAACACCAGGCGATCTCGGCTTCGGCCGTATGGTATCCGCCACCAAGCCGGATTTCATCGGCAGGGCAATGCTGGCCCGCGAAGGCCTGCAGGATCCCGAGCGGCCGCGCCTCGTCGGTGTCAAGCCGATTAATCCGGCGACCGGCTTCCGCACCGGCTCGCATATTCTTGCCGACGGCGTTGCGGCGACGCTCGAAAACGACCAGGGCTACGTGACATCAAGCGCCTTTTCGCCGGGGCTCGGCCATACGATCGGCCTGGCGCTCGTCAGGCGCGGGCCGGAACGCATCGGTGAAAAGGTGACGGTCTGGAACGGCCTGCGCAATGAATTCACCGATGCGGTGCTCTGCCATCCCGTCTTCATCGATCCTGAAAACGAGAAGCTCCATGCGTGATCTTCCGCAACATAAACCGGTTCTGGCCGGAACGGTCTATAACGGCATCTCGGAGGCAGGCATCCGGCTGGCAGCCCTGCCGGAGGGCCATCTCCTGCATGTGCTGGGCGCCATCGAGCCATCCGCGCTCGCCGCGGAATTGGTGAAGGCGGGTTTTGCTGAGAGTTCGATCCGCAAGGCGGGCTTCCGGCAATGGTTCGTCGCCGGCGACGAACCGCTTGTCCCGGCCAGCCTCGATACTCTCGCCGCAGCGCTTGCGGGAAAGGCCTACGTCATGGACCAGAGCCACGGGCGCGTGCGTATCGGCGTTTCCGGCCGCTCTTCGCGGGCGCTTCTTTCAAAGGGAACTGCCGTCGATCTCGATCCTTCCGTCTTTCCGGAAGGCCATTCTGTAATGACGATGGTCGGTCATCTCTCGGTGCAGATCGTCCGCACCGGCGATGACAGCTTCGAGCTTACGGCGCTGCGCAGCTTTGCCGAAAGCCTCTGGGACGATCTTACCCATATGGCGGCGAGCGCTGAAAAGGATAGCGTCTGATAGAGCCGGGTTTCGATCGTTTTTAAGCTGTATGCAGCGCGGCAGCACCGACCCATTCGGGGCGCTCCGCCCCTTGCAGCTCTTCGACCGCATCGGCGGCAAAGCTTGGCACGACACCGGTCCACAGCAGTGCGCCATCGGGATTGGAATGTCCGTCGCCCTCGAGCTTGTAGATGCTTTCGACGATATACTGGCCGTCATTGTTCAAACCCTTGATCTCGGAAATCTCGATCACCCGGCGCCGGCCGGTGCGCTTGAAACGGGCGATCTGCACGACGACGTCGACCGCCGAGGCGATCTGGGCGCGCAGCGGCCGAAGCGGCATGTCGATGTCCGACATCAGCGCCAGCGTTTCCAGCCGGTGCAGGGAATCATAGGGCGTGTTCGCATGCACCGTCGAAAGGCTGCCGCTGTGGCCGGATGTCATCGCCTGGATCATATCGAGCGCCTCGCCGCCGCGGCACTCGCCGACGATGATCCGGTCGGGCCGCATGCGCAGCGACGAGCGGAACAGGTCTCGGATGGTGGCGCCGCCGCGACCGAAACGGTCGGGCTTGGTCACTTCGAGATAGACCACGTGTTCCTTGCGGATCTGCAGTTCGGACGTGTCCTCGATGACGATGACGCGCTCGTGGTCGGCAAAGGCTTCCGACAGCGCGTTCAGCATCGTCGTCTTGCCGGTGCCGGTGCCGCCGGAGATGATGACGTTTTTCTGTAGCCCGACGGCCGCCTGCAGCAATGACAGCGATTCCTCGGTCAGGCTGCCCTGGGTGACGAGGTCGCGGATGCTGCGATGTTCTTTCAGGAAACGGCGAATGGAGATGCAAAGCCCAGTACGGGCGGCCGGCGGCTGAATCATCTGTACGCGCGAACCATCCGGCAGACGGGCCTCGATGCTCGGCTCCTCGGGCGTCAGCCGCTTGCCTGAGAACTGCGCGATGCTGCGTGCGGCCGATTCCAGGTCCTCACGACTGGCAAAGCGCGTATCGGCGCGTTCGAGCTTGCCTCGCCTTTCGACGAAGATGTCAGATGTCCCGTTGATCAGGATTTCGGAAACGCTCGGATCATCGAGGAGAAAACGGATCGGCCCGAGCAGCTTGTCCAGCGCCCGGGTCAGGACCTGGAAGGTTGCCTGTTCGGCAGCGTCGTCGGAAACGGCTTTCATCAGAGCGGCATCCCGACCAGGACCGTACTCATCCCGAATAGTGTCGCCATCATTTGAACCGCGGTTGGAAAGAACATCATCAGTGGAATGAGGACCAATCCAAGTATTAAGATGCTGCTCATCGTTTCCATCGTTTTCTCTCCGGATCGACTGGCGGGCGATACCCACCATTTGACGAAAGCTTAATCCAGATCGCCAAACAACGCCATGGCTAGGCCCCGCGAAGGCAGTCATTATGGGCACAACACGCCGTTTCTTCTATCGCCTTGAAAGAATTGACCAATTATGGAGCAGTAGACGATGCCCTGCGCGGTTGACGAAAACTTAGCCCGCGCAGCTAAAATCGCAACTTGTTCAAGCGGTTAGTTAAAAAAATGTGACGTCAACTGCGATTGTGCCGGTGATGCCTCCAAGACAATTGGAACCCTTCGTTTCGTTTGCTTGACGGAGGGCTGGCCTTGGGCGCACTCTTGGGTCTTAATGGTGTTGCTCAACAAGCGTTGGCCGTCGGGGAAGATAAGCTGAAGCAGAAAATGTCATTGGAACGAGCAACGTGCTGGTTCGGATCGATAGCGTATGCTTGCTTAATCTTCGCCAAGGTCTTCGATCCGAAACAAACCTAGGAACGAGGAATACGCAGATGTTTGGAAAACTCAAGACTCTCGCAATTGCACTTCACAAGGACGAACGCGGCGACATGGCCCAGATCGTCCTGGCCGTTGCCCTGATCGTCATTCCGCTGATGCTGCTTCTGCTCGCATTCGGCAAACAGATCGGCGAATGGTTCAACGAAAAGAACACGGCGCTCTCGGATGCCGAGAGAATTCCTGAGCCGGGTCAATAAGCGGATCAGTGTCATGGATATGACCTATGATCTGACCCTGATGCCTGCAGCGGCGGCTCTTGCCGTCGCCTGCACCATGACCGCGGCGGTGCTCGACCATCGTCACGGTCATATCCCGAACGCCGTCACCTATCCCTGCTTGCTTGGCGGGTTGGCGCTGGCGGCGATCGGAAGCGGTCCGGCAGGGATCGGCCTGGCTTTTGCCGGTCTCCTTGCAGCCGGTTTGATCTTCTTCATCGCCTTCGCAGCCGGAAGCTGCGGCGGCGGCGACGTCAAGCTGATGGCGGCGCTCGGCGCCATTCTCGGTCTCTGGCCCGCCATCGACGTCACCCTTGCATCGCTCATGGTCGGTGGCGTGATCGCTGTTTTCTCCATGGCGCGGCGTGTTCAGTGGAGCGTGCTAGCCCGAACGGTCGGATTGTTCGCCCTGCTTCTGCCCGCCGGTTTTCGCGATGCCGCTTCAGTGCTGAAGCCGCGCGAAACCCATCATACCGTCCGCTTCGGCGTTGCCGCTGCTCTCGGACTTCTCTGGTGCCTTTTCATGCCTGATTTCACCCCTCTTTCACTCGTGAGGTAACGGCAATGCGCGCGGAACTCGAACGCCCCATCTTCGACGGTGCCTTCTGGAGTTCGATCCTGCACTCACGGACCTTCTGGATCCCTGAGGATCACGGCGCGCTCCTCGGTACCTTTGCGATCGCCATGATGCTGCTTGCCTCGATGCTGCTGCTGCCGCGGCTTTCCGCCCGCCGGCGCCGGATATCGGAGCTTCACGGCGATATCTCCGGCAGCACGACGATGATGGATTTCGTGCTTGTCACGCCGGTCTTCGTCTTCTTCATGTTCGTGGTCTTCCAGTTCACGATCCTGGCAAAGAACCACCTCTTCACTCACTATGCCGCCTATGCGGCGGCCCGCAGCGCCCGCGTCTATTTCTGCCCGGCCCTGCCGATCACCATCCGGAGCTTAATCGACGCCAAGACCTGCGATGACGACGCTGCACCCGGCAAGGCCGATCTTGCCGCCCGCCTGGCGCTGATCCCGGCCGCACCCTACGACCAGCTGAAATGCGTCGGCGCCTGCCAGCCGCCGGAAGAGGCGCTGAAAAGCCTTGCCGACGCCTCGGGCCTTTCGAAGAACTGGCGCGCGATGCGCAACCAGGCCCGCTACATGTTCGATCCGCAGAACGTCACCGTGACCGTCGATCGCGCGCCGATGGCGCTCTATGCCGCGATCAACCGCTCGCCGCACGTGCCGGTCACCGCCAAGGTGGAAGCGCGCTTCCTGCTGCTCGAATATGCCGGCTGGGTCTTTGCCCGCGGCCAGAGGAAGGACGGACGCTACTACACGATTTCGACGGCGGAGGTGAACCTGCTATGACACCGACCTTCATCAAACGTCTGCACCGCGACGAACGTGGCTTCCTTTCGCCGATCATCCTCTACATGACGATCGCGCTCGCACTGATGATCGTCTGGATCCTGAATACGGGACAGATGATCTATGACAAGCAGCGCACGCAGGACACGGCGGATGCCGCCGCGCTCGTCCATGCGGACTGGGAAGCCCGCTATCTCAACATCATGGCGATGAACAACGTCGCTTCCTCGCAGGCCACCGTCGTCATGGCGACCTCGGTCGCCTTCCAGCTGACGACGGCGGAACTGGCCCTGCGTTCGACCGCCATTCTGGCGAAGCTCGCACAATATTCATTTACAGAGGGCTTCGGGCCGGCGTCGCTTCTGCCGCCGCTTCCGCCGATGCCTTATTGCCCCGGCTGGCAAAAGGTCCCGATCGTCGGCGGCATCATCTACGGCGCTTGCCTGGCATTCCAAGGGTTCCGGGCGACGGAAGCCACCAAAGCGATCGCATATACGGTGGCGGCGCAAATCAAATATGACCCCTTGGGCCTCATCAACAAGTCCAGCGACATCATCGATGCGATGAACGATCTCAACGACTACCTCGTCGAGAGCTTCCCACAGCGCGTCGGCAACGAAGCCCTGCACTTGGTGCGCCTGAACAAGTCGGACCACGTCGTGTTCCATCCGCCGTGCGAATCCTGCGACGGTGCAGGAGAAGGTGCCGGCGGCAACCTGCCGGTGGATCGCGACGGCATCAATCCCGTCTCGGCCTACGCTGAAATGTGCCGCGCCATGAGCAATGGCACGGAGGGACAGGACCCGTTCCTCATGCGCGGTGAGTTTGCCAACCGCGGCTTCCCCAACGGCAAGGGTCCGCTGACGGCAGGCGGAGTCGATGGCAGCCATATCCGCGACTGGGTCAACCACGAAAGCGGCGTCGACGATGCGCTGGTGGAGTTCTACATCTTCTATGAAGCCTTCGGCCCGGCCTACCTGAGCAAGATCCCGTTCAAGGCGATTGTCGAACAATATGCCGGCGATCTCGGCTTTTGGGAAGAATTGGCGCTCGATGTCAGCTTCTGGCTCGCAGACAAGGTCTTCGGCGTCGGCTTCGGCATCACCAACCCCTTCCAGCTGCCGATCGACGTGCCGCCGCGGTATTCTGATGCGCAGACGTCCGACGAGAACGATTTCACCCGCAAGTTCGACATGATCTGGAACCAGGTCTGCGGCCCGGCGGGCGGCGCGATCTCCGTGACGGGTGCCAATCTGCCTCTCGTCTCCTTCCCGAAGCCCTACTGGCTGAAGGGACGCATCCCTTTCAACTTCACGCCCTTTGGCGGCGAGCAACTGGACGACTATCAGACCCTGGCGGTCGTTTCACGCGCGCCTCGCGCCCGGCTGCAGATCCGCATCTTCAAGGACAAGACGCCATCCGCCTATGCGCTGGCGCAGAGCTGGGTCCACAATTACACGGCCTTCGATCTCTACACCCAGGACTGGCTCGCATCGCTTGCCCCCGCCACACTGGCCGATGATATCGGCCAGGTTTCGAACACCATCAAACAGAGCCCGGCCGCCGACAGTTTTACCGGCTTGACCCGCGTCTTCGACCAGGGAGGAGCCAATGCCTGGGCTGCCGTCAACACCCACTGAGCCTATGGGCGGTCCTCCGGGCCGCGGGCTGCTGATGCGGCTGCACCGCGACAGGCGCGGTCTTGCCTCGATCGAATTCGTGCTTGCCGCGCCGGTCATCTTGCTGATCGTGATTTTCGTCATCCACGCGAACAAGATTTCCACCAAGAAGGTCGGAACCATGGTTGCGATGCGCAACGCCGCCTTCGCCGAGGCGAATGGACTGGACTGCACGTCGGATTTCTCGAACGTCTTTCCGATCCCGACCCTGCCGGCACTGCCCGGGGGCGACGCCATGAGCTGTTCGCGCACACCGTCGCATGAAGGCGACGGCGACCCGCAGCGCACCTTTGTCTGGGACGACGTGCAGAACACCCTCAAGAGCGACGGCCGCGACTTCGGCGATATGGTCGGCGACCTCGCCAATGAAAAGCCGCAGCTCGTCACCGCGACGGCCGACCGCGTCTACAAGTTCAGGGATTCCGACGATCTCGACACGATCAGGAGCATCCGCTGGAAGGATGCGTTTACGGTAGACGACGCAACACTCTTTGCCTCCCACAACAACGATACGACGCGCCGCGGCTACGATCCGACCCTGCGTCGGGAAATCCGCGATGTAGCCAGCGATTCCGGCGATCTGTTCGACGGCGTCTTTCCGGGAGCGAAATAGGATGAGACAGGGCGCGCGCATCTCTTTCCGTTTCGCCAGCCATCTCATCGGTTTGGCGCTCGTCATCGGGCTCGCCGCCGCCGTCGCCACACCGGGCCGCGCCGAGATCTACAAGGATTTGAGGGTAACGCTGAATTCGATGCTGGCCGGTATCGTCGGCGCGCCGGAACGCGCGCCGCGCGATCTTGTCATCAACGGCCAGCCGCTGGAATTCACGCCCTACCAGAGCGATCGCAGCATTTCCGATATCACCGACGAATGGCTGCGGGTGCTGGCCGTCAATACCCGGCCTGCCCTGCCCAGGAGCAACGACAGAGAGGAGCTGACCGCCGTCATTGCCGCCAACATGCTGATCGTCCCGAAGACGAGCCGGATCCGCGACGATCTTGCGGTGGTGGTTCGGTTCTTCGACGGCGACGGCGAGGCAGCCCTCGATTATATGAGGCGGCAGGATCCCAAGAATCCTTCGGCAAACGGGCCGATCCCTGGTGTCTCGATCATGATCCGTCGTCCCGCCGATGCGCCGATGACCGAAGTGCTGATGAGCCGCTTCGACGATGTTGCCTCGACGCTGCCGGCCTTCGCGGCTCCAGCCGATGTCAGCAAGCTGCCGATGTCGCTGCGTCCGCCGGCCGGTGTCGAAGTGCTGAGCGATATCGGCGATCGCGACAAGGGCCACACGTCGCGCACGGTCGTGTCGAAAGGCACACTCACCGCCTCGCGCTGGTCGGATCAGCGCGCCGATCTTCTGGTCCGCGACGGTTTCACCATCGAGACGCCGCCAGCCCAGCGCGGCGGGGTCACCGCGCTTTATGGCCGGCGCGGCAGCGTCGAGGCCAATGTTCTCTACACCAGCAGCAAGACCGACGGCCGGACCGTCGAGGTCATTCAAATCAGGCAACCCTTCGTCGAAGGAATAACACCATGAACTGGAAGCTCATCGCGGCCGTCATCGTCGGGCTCATCACGGGCGTTCTGCTCTACTTCTGGACCGAGAGCGTCAAGAACGAGCAGGTGGCCTATGCCTTCATGCGGCTCCAGCCCGACAGGAAGGTCACGCGAGGGCAGGCGATCACGCCCGACATGCTCGCCGAACCGGTGATGCTGCCGGAAAGCTTCGGGGCGCTCGCCAAGCTCGCGGTGCCTGCGGCCAGCGCCTATCAGGAATGGCTGAAGGACAGGACGGCTGCGAGCGATATTCCGGCCGGCTCGGTGCTGCTCTTCCAGTATTTCGACGATACCGACGGTGGACGCCTGACGACGATGATCGCGCCGGGTAAACGGGCGCTCACCCTTCCCGTCAACGCGGCCGCGGCCGTCGGGCATTTCGTCGAGCCGGGCAGCTATGTCGATATCATCGGCACGGTCGACGAACCGGTCGAGCCCGTGGCGCCGGCCGCTGCGACCCAGCCGGGGGTCCCTGGCCAGCCCGCTGCCGTGCCAGGTCAGCCTGCCGTTCCGGGCCAGGCGCCGGCCGCGACCGGACAGCCGCAGGCTCCAGCGCAGCCACAGTCGCCGGTCGAGCAGATGCTGAAGAATTATCTCACCCAGTATCCAGGGGCCGACGAGAACGATGTCAACGCCTACCGCAAACAAGCGCAAGATTATAAACTCGGCATCAGCTCGCGCACCCGCGTCGTCACCCGCACCTTCCTGCAGAATGTCAAAGTGCTGGCCGTCGGCGCGGCGACGACGGCCGAGGGTGCAGTCACCAAGGCCAACAGCACGTACAACAATGTGACCGTCGAAGTGACGCCGTCGGAAGCTGAAATGCTGATCTTTGCCATGGGCCAGTCGAACGGCAGCCTCAATCTGGTGCTGCGCAATCCGGCCGACAATACCGTCGAGGACCTGCCGAGCATCAACTGGACGCGCATGTGAGCGTCGCGGGGGAATGAGCCATGCTGTTGAAGATTTCCTATGAGGACGGCAGCGGTCGGGAGGTGATCCCGCTCTCGGCGAACGAGACCTATTTCGTCGGCGAAAGCAGCACGCTGACGCTGCCCGCCGGGGCGGGCGTCGTGCGGCTGCGCGGCAGCCACGTCTCTTCGCCGCAATTCGTGCTGCGAAAGTCGGGCCAGGGCTGGTCGGTGCAGCATCATGGGCGAAACCCGACGCGCGTCGACGATCAGCCGCTTCGAGCCGGCACGCCGGTTGCGGTTTCGGCCGGCATGTCGATCTGGGTGCCGAACGTTACGATCGAACTCGTCGAGCCGGCCGCGGCCCCCGTCGCGGTCACGCAGTTTCCGGACCAGGAACGTGTGCTGGCACTGCAGATGGAGATCCATGAGCGACTGCTAAAAGACACGCAATATGACCGGCTGGTAAAATCCTCCGATTTCGGCCGCGAGGAGACGCGCAGCCGCATCCGCGAGCGTCTCGACATGTTCATCAAGGAGGCGCTCGACAGCGCGCCGCAGGATCTCGTCATCCTCGTCATCAAGAACGCCGTCTATCGGTGGCTGGCAAAACGCATCGCCCGCACCGGCCGGCGGGATGCCTCGTCGAATGCCGCGAGCCTCTCGCGCGAGGAGCAGGACAATCGCCGCCTGTTCGATGTCGGCAAGGCGCTGATCTCAGCCCTGCAACTCAAGCTCAACTTCGAATCCACCCGCTCGGACTTCGCCCAGCTCGATACCCGGTTCAGCGCTGCCTTCCAGTCCAGGCAGGCGCTTTTCAACGCCGGCGACCGCTATGAGATCGCCCATATGCACCTGCGCTCCAATATCGAGGAGCTGATGTATCGCTGGGGGACGATCTCCGAGCTGATGGATCTCGACGTCATCTCGGAAATCATGGTGACGCGTTATGACGAGATCTATGTCGAAAAATTCGGCCTGCTGGAGCGGTACCCTTTCGCCTTCGCCAATGAGCGGCAACTGATGAAGGTGATCGAGCGCATCGCCGTCGATTCCAACCGCTCGATCAATGAGAGCGAGGCGATGGCCGACTTTCGCATGCCGGATGGTTCACGTGTCAACGCCGTCATTCCGCCACTGGCGGTCAAGGGCGCCTGCCTCACCATCCGCAAATTCGGCGGCAAGTCGCGGCTCGATATCAGCAAGCTGGTGACCGCCGGCGCGCTCAGCGAGCCGATGCGCGCATTCCTCGAGGCCGCGGTCCGCTCGCGCAAGAACATCGTCGTCTCGGGCGGCACCGGCTCCGGCAAGACGACGCTGTTGAACAGCCTGTCGCAGTTCATCCCGGTCGGCGAGCGTGTCGTTGCCGTCGAGGACACGTCGGAACTGCAGCTCGACGGCATCCATGTCGTCTATCTGCAATCGCGGCCGAAGACGGCGGAGTCCGAGACCAGCGTCACCATCCGCGACCTCGTACGCAACGCGCTGCGCATGCGGCCTGATCGCATCATTGTCGGCGAGTGCCGTGGTGCGGAGGCGATCGACATGCTGCAGGCGATGAACACCGGCCATGCCGGCTCGATGACGACGGCGCATGCCAACACGCCGCAGGACATGATGACCCGCCTGGAGGTGATGGTGCTGCAGGGCCAGAGCTCGCTGCCTGTGATGGCGATCCGCCAGCAGATCGTTGCCGCCGTCGAGCTCGTCGTGCAGCTCAACCGCCTGGCGAACGGCCGGCGTGCCGTCACCGAAATATCAGAGGTGATCGGGATCGATCCGGATACCGGCCTCATCATCGTCGAGCCGATCTTCAATCTCGTCGGCCGCGCCGGCGGCCAGGCCGTGCATGCCTTCACCGGCTACCTGCCGAGCTTCGTCGCCGAGCTCGTCGAGTTCGGCGAGGACGGCGAGATCGAAAAACTGGATATGTTCGTCTAGAGCGGTTCAGGTTTTTGCGGAAGCGCAGAACCGCTCTAAGCTTTTGTTTTTACGCAATTCCCGGCAAAAGCACTTCACACTTTTCCTGGAATTGCTCTGAGGGGGAAGCCATGGATATCAGCATTCTGCAGATTTTTACGGTCGCCCTCGGCGCGGTGACGGCGGGACTGCTCGTCTGGGGCGCGCCGGTGCAATGGCCGGCGCCGCTGCTGCGCGCCACCGAACGTGACATCGCGCTCGCCAGCGAGGCGGCGCAGGTCTTCGGGCGCGATGCCGTTCCGCCTTATACGATGATCCTCGCCTACGGCATCACGGCGATCGTCGTCTTCGTGGTGGTCTCGCTGATCTTCGGTCCTATCCCAGGCATCATCGTCGCCATCCCGGTCGCCATCTTCCTGCCCAAGGGCGTGATCCGTTATTTTCTGCAGCGCCGCTGGCTGCAGATCGAATCGCAGCTTCCTTATGCCGTCGACCAGATCGTCTCGGCTGTGCGCACCGGCAAGCCGCTCGCCATAGCCGTCAATGCGGTGGCCGATACCGGCCAGATGCCGGCCTCGCGCGAGTTCGAGCGCATTGCCCGCGAACAGAAGCTCGGCATCGGTCTGGTCGAGGCGCTCGACCGCCACGGCCGCAATGTGCCGAGCCTGCACTTCAAGATGGTCGATGCGGCCCTCGGTCTCTTTGCCCGCCAGGGCGGCGATATTTCCGAACCGCTGACGGAAATGTCGAAATCCTTCAAGGAAATCTGGAAGCTCGATCAGAAGATCACGACCTCGTCGTCGCAGGCGCGCATGAATTTCCGCGTCGTCAACGGCGGCGCGCTGTTCATGATCCTGATGATCTTCTTCGGCCAGCCGGAACTGATCGACAAGGTGTTCGGCAACGCCATCGGCATCGTCATCGCGATCGTCGGCGCCGTTCTCTATGCCACAGGTTTCTTCTGGATGCGCTCGATGATGAAGGTGTCGGTATGATGTCCGAGATACCCCTCGCCCCGATCGCCGTCGTCTTTGCCGGGATCACCGCTGCACTGTTCGTCTGGTGGATCGGCGATCTGCTCGGCAGCATCCAGGTGGTGCGCCGATCTGCGGGCGGCGATGGTCCGCCGCCGAATATCGTCGACAGCATCGGCATGCGCACGCCTGTTGAATTCGTGCTGACGCATTTCGAGCCGCTGCTGGCCGATTACGGGGCGCAGCTGGAGCAGAAGCTGATCTATGGCGGCCGGCCGTTCGGCGGCGTGACGGGGCGGGAATATATCGCGCTTCTCGTGGTTCTGAGCCTCTTCGGCTTCGTCGTGCTCGGCGTGCTGTTCGGCATTGCCAGCGGCAGCGTGATCGGCGGGCTCGTTGCCGGCCTGATCCTCGGCCTGATCCCCGCCATCTATTTCTGGGTTGTCGCCGACGACAAGGCGCAGGACCGCAAGGAACGCATCTCGCGCGAATTTCCCTATTTTCTCGATCTCGTCGTCATGACGCAGCAGGCGCAGGCGACCCTGCCGGAAAGCCTGAGGCTTTATGCCGAGGCGGCACCCGGTACCGTTATGAGCGAGGAGATCGACCAGACGCTGAAAGACGTGGCGCTCGGCACCGGCATGATCGAGGCGTTGCAGCGGCTGGAACGCCGTATGACCGCCGAGGAGGTCATCCGCGTCATCCGCGCCGTGATCCAGGGCGAAGTCGAGGGCAGCAACCGCGTCGAGCTGCTGCGCGAACACGCGCGCGACCTGCGCTTCCGCCGCTGGGAAAAGGCCGACAGGGCCAGTGAAAAGCTGAAGGCCAAGATCGTCATGCCGGCGATGATGATCGTCGTGTCGATCCTGCTTCTGGTGCTGGCCCCGGCAATTGTCGAGATGATGTCGAGTGGGATGTTCTGATCATGGTCTTTTCCTTCTTTCGCGGAAACAAGCCAAGCCTTCTGCAGACCGGTCCCGGCGGCCAGAGCCGCAGCCATGTGCTCGACCGGCCGGAAATGTCGATCGGCCGGGCTTCGAATGCCGATATCGTCGTCGACGATCCGTTCCTGGCGCCGATCCATGCGCGCATCGAGCGGCAGAGCGACGGCGGCTTCATCATTCGCCGCATGGGGCTGAACCCGATCATGCTGCGCGGCGAAGCATTGTTGCAGACGGCGTCGCTGAAGGCCGGCGACAGCTTCCGTCTCGGCAAGGATGTAGAATTCCAGTTCGTCGTCAAAGCCGCCGCCAAGGAGGCGCCGAAGAAGGAGGCTTCCAAGGCAAGTGACGACAAGCCGAAAAAGTCGCTCCTCAAGCAGCCGGCCTTCCTGGCCGGCATGGGGGTCGCCTATCTCGCCATCGTCGGTATCATCGGCTACGTGATCCTGTCCGACAGCGGCAGCGCGGAAAGTGGCCCGACGGCAGAGCGCATCAATGCGGAAGCCGGCCGCATTCCGACATGCATCAAGAATGCCCGACGCATGCGCCAGGTTTCCGAGCAAAGCTTTAACGGCGCTGTCGGCGGCCGCGTCGGCAGGGATGGCGACGCAACCTATGCCGCCCTTTCGCTTGCAGCCGAACCGTCTGACGACGCGGCGCTGGCAAAAGCCGCCGAGCCGATCGTCGAGGCCTACAAGCGTACGGCACTCGCAGCCCTGGCCTCGGAAAATCGCGGCAACAATACGCTGGCGCAGAGCCTCTACCAGCAGACCTACGATCTCGTCCCCGACATCAACTGCTCGGCCGCGCGTTTCGCGCTGCAGCGCCGCGCCGCCACGAAGCCGCCCGCCCGCCGCTGATCGACGACACAAGTTCGTCGAAGCGGTTTGCTGCAAGACGAGCGGTTGACCGACTATTCCCAGCGCACCCCATGCATTTAAGTAGGTACACCTGGGAAAGCCGACGCAAAAGTTATCGAGCTCGACGGGTCCGCGTAGCCATCGTTTTGTCGACGAGACGAGCGGTCACATAAGCGAAACATGCGACCGCGCTGAGAAACACTGAGAATGCGAGAGGGCTATTCAATCCAATCGACGCCGCAACCGGCTTGAAAACGCCGATCGCACCTCGATGTAGGATGTAGATTGGGTAGGAGATATACCCAATCCACGTCGCCAACGCCTCTGCTTTTGCAGGCATCTCCAAAAAGAGGCCAAGCATTACGATGAGCGGCGCCAAGGCCATCGCGAACATCAAGTCGTAGTAAGGCCGCAGCACGACAGGAACCGGCGCCGCAATGCAAATCATCAGAAGAAGGCATGGCACAATGGCGGCCCAGCCCTTCCTCCAAGCGGGCATTCCGCCGAATAGACGGCTTATCACGACCCCTGCGGTAAATGAAAACATCACCCTTGGCAGGCCACCTACCGCTGAGGGCCACTCCCAGCCAATATTCAACATACCGTATTTAAAACCGACAAAAACCAAAAATGCAGCCGAGACCAATGCAACTCCGCAGAGGGCGCGGATAGAGAGCCGAAAAAGCCACAGGGCGAAGACTATATTCACCAACAGTTCCCAGAACATCGACCATGCTGGACCGTTGATTGGAAACATTCCTTGCATCGGGTTCGCTTGAAGGAAGTACATTGGGCTGGGCAGAAAGAACGTGTTCGCAGTCGTTGACACCAGCAGGTCGATGACACTTTGATTTCTCAGCCCCCAGCTTGTTAACAGAATGATCTGGATGAGGCCGACCAAAATTCCGATCAAATAGAGCGGATAAAGGCGCTTGATGCGGGCCGCCATAAACGACTGGAACAGCAGACCGCGCGAGAGTCGCTTTCCATAAATTTCGGCGATAATAAATCCGCTGAGAACGAAGAAAAAGTCGACGGCTAGATAGGCTGATGGCGCATAGCTCTCCCGGAAATGTGTAGCGACAACACAAATAGCGGCAAATCCGCGCATTGCATCGAGCGTATAGTAACGGTTGCGGTCGGCAACCGAGACTCCTACATCGTCCATCGCCTGTGGCGAATAACCGCGGTCGAGGCTAGTCATCTTATGGATTATCCTATTACGCGTTGTGTCTGAGGGGCGTTCGGATGCGGTGGATGAGAACGTCACCGAAGCGACGTTCTCATAATTTCAGATGACTGCTTGAGCGCCAGATCCTTCAAATCGCAACACAGGTCTACGCGGGTAGGGCCAGGAAATCATGCAGGGTTGGCAACCGCATCCCTGTTACTTTTGCGCTGCCGTGCCTGCTTTATGCTACCGATCAAGACATTTAAACGAGCTCTGCATAGAACGAATATCAGGCCGCAGTAAGCCATGCCGCCTACAAGGGTTTCCGCGGTCAAGCGTGGATACGGGGACCAACGAATTAGCAATTCGTGGAGGAGGAAAACGACTGCAACCATTCCTGCACAGGCTATCGTAGGTCGCAGGAATTGCGCCAAATATGCCGGGACACTCAACTCTATATGCTGCGAAACCTTCCAACTGGTGATCGGCCAAAACAACAGAACTTCGATCATTATGGCTAAAACAATTGTCGTGACGCCATAAGGATAAAGAATTGCGATCGTCAGGAGTGTGAGGAGGTTTCGTGCCAGCTGGTAGTAAAACCACCAATCCATCTCTCCCTGGCTCTTGATCAAGGATGCCTGCACGTAGCCGATCCCAGCCATCAATCCGATGACGCAGTAGAACCGGACCGGCCAAACGGCCGCGATCCAATGTGCACCGAAAATTGTCGTGATCGCATCACCGGCAACGGCGGCAAGGCCAATGAATACGGGGTACGAAACCAGAGCGCAGCCAAAGGTTGCCATTAGAAATGCTTCTCGAACTTTCTTCGGATCAGCCCGCAATGAAGAAAGCAAGACGTGCGTGACAGATGTTAAGCCCCCGGCGATGACGTTGTTGATCATATCAAACAGGCGCTTCGAAAAGTTATAGATCCCGAGCGCTGACGGGCTCAAGAGCACCCCAATGAGCAAGTTGTCCAAGCTCATCGTCTGTAAAAACCGAGTGCCAGATGCAAAGAACCCATAGTGAAGCAGCTCATTGAGGCTTGCTCTCTTCAGGTGAAGCCCGGGCAGCCACCCAGCGCCCCAGAAAGCGGCGCCGCATGATGCCGCTGTGGCCGCGATCTGTGCAATCGCAAGCCCCCACAAGCCGAAACCCGCGAGAACCAAAACAAGGCAAATGCAGGCAGAAGTGATCGTCGCAATCACAGTGCGGACGGCTACCAGATGAAACGACATCTTCCGATTGACAATTGCATTCGGAACGACGGCCGTGAAGTCGAAGAAAACCTTCAATCCCATGATGTAAATCAGGGGTGTGATTTGCTCATGCCCGACATAGACCGCGATTGGCGAAGCGGCGACGCACAAAGCACCATAGATCAAAAATGAAAAAGCGAGCGAAAGCAGGAATATTGTATCCAGATGGCTGCGCCTGATTTCGGCTTTTTGTATGATCGCTTCGCCAAATGCCGTCGGTCCAAAGCTGCCCGCAAATGACACGATGCTGAAGGCCAGCGCGACAAGGCCGAAATCCTGAGGCTGGAGAACGCGAGACGTCACCACAAAGACAGCGAAGGTCAGGACTGTCGGAATAAGCGTGCTCAGCGCCGACCAGAAAGCACCCGTAACGGCTGCGGCGGATCGGTTCTCACTGACATGGCTGAATAGAATATCGTCGTCTCGTAAAACCGACAAAGTGAGCTCCTACCGGGAATCAGACTATGGAGGGTTGAGGCATTAGATCGGGGGCGGGAATAGCGGGACTTGGATTCATGGGTTTACTCGACTTGTACCAAGTTCCTCCCATCTCATACGGCAGGCGAGACATTGCTGCTAAGAGCTCACTGGCATTTGTCGCTTTCTCCACCAGAGGGCTATCGCCAGTCTGGCTACCGATGACGTCGTGCAGATTGCTTCCGTCCCTCGCAACCGCGATATGCGGCTTATTCAGCAAAAGACAGAGAATATGACCGTGTAGATGGTTGGTGATGATCCGTTGCGCGCCGGACAGGATCTTCACGCCGTAATCGACATATCGAGCCGCGACATCCTGACGATGTTGGGCGATCATCGCTGTGCGGCTAAAGCCATGCCGCAACGCCGACTTGACGACGCTCGACTTGCGCATGCGCGACAGACTGTTCGGACCATTGATCCAATTGGTAAGAGGTCCGTCTACGATCGCTCGCGCTTTCGCTATATCGACCTCGCCCTCTCCGAGAGGCTGCATGACATATAATACCCGGAGAGGATCGGCTTCGAACGGTTTCAGCGGTCCCATGCCGAATGCCGTGTCCGGGCCGGCCTCGACATCACAATCGAAGTTGGCTTTCGCTAACTCGAAACTCTGACCATCGCGCGTCATGCAAAAAAAATTGCGATGCCTCCCGATCGTACGTTTCGCATATTCCTTGAGGGACTCGTTTGCGAAATGAATCGTTTGCGGCATCTGGATGATCGTTCGATCCGGATATCTCCACATCAAACGGTAGCGAACATCATCCCTGCCCGTCTGCGCGTCTCCAAAGTCGGTCCATCCGCAAATGAATATTGGAGCGTCGCCTGGTGTTGTCTTTATCTCATCTATACTTTGCGCGGCGTTGCTCGTCAGCACCGGGAGGCGCCCCGTTACTTCACGCAATACCATCGACAACCCAAGCCAACTCGCATGATGGCCAGGATCTTTATTTGATGGGAAGTTTATTAAAACGTAAGGCTGTCCCCGGCTTACAAATTTCCTTACAATTTCAATCAACTTTTCTTTTTGTCGTCGTATTACAACTTCGCCGAGGTGATGCATATACTCAACTTGTATTTTCAAAACTCAAACAGCAATTACAACCGCAATTTTGAAGAGTCGATTGGAGGATGAATTACTTTTAGGTCATAGTTAAGTGGGCAAATTGTCTCACTTCTTGGCCACCTGCGATCACGAGGTTCGAGCGTGGTCGACGCCTTTTAAGCCTTGGCGACAGGTCCACTTTTGGAGCGTTTGTTGTCTGCTTGAGGCCAAAGTCGACCTTCCCGATTGAGACTCCGACGTGGCGGATTGCTCAGTAATTTGAGACCCGAATTGCGCCTGTGACAGCGGAGTTCGTTCGCCATGGACGCTTGCAATCTTGGCTACGATCAAAGTGGTGACCGGAAGTAAGACGCGGCAACCGGTTGCCGAATTCAGTCCCGTGCAAGCTACTTAAGGTTTCTCTCTTCCATTGTTAAACGCCTGACGCGGTGAATGATGAGCAAGCTGGATGGAGTAATGTCGCTCCTGGCGGCTCGGAAACGCCATGCCAAAAATAAGTGAAGGTCACTATGCGCGTCGGCATCGTTGCTTTAATTCTCCCAGTGATTTTGTCGGTCGTATCGCAGTCCGCCGCACAAGAAGATCGTAGGTCTTTCGGCTTGCTCGACCGTCTCCCAGACGAAGACCCTTCATGTGATTTCGTCAACCGTTCTTATGAGCGCACCTTTGGAGGCAATTTCGCGTACCGGCTTTACGGCGTTCAGCCGACGGGCGCTTTTGACCTGCTCGAAATTCGAGTCTTCATTGGTGATTTCGCTTATGATCGACAGGGGCTCGGTAGATGGCATTTGCGACACCGTGGGCTACGCAAGACTGTAGATGGTATCGGAGCAGTTTTCCGGCATTGCTCGAACGCTTCCGACAGCCTCTATGGCGCTGTGCCGGTGAAGGTTTTTCAGGTGGACTGGGCAAGAAATGGCTATAACGCCAAATCAGAAGTCGTGATTTCTACAGCAACTTCAAAAATCATCAAAACCACCCGCCAGTTCGTTGGAGCCACCCCAACCGGCTTCCCCGTGATGACGGAAATCTTCGAGACGAAGCGAGATCGGATCAAAGCTCCCTCTGACGCAGTCGATCTTCGCAACGAGTAGGTTTTGCGCGTTCCATGGCTACTGATCCCAGATGAATGGTTGGTCCAGTTGAAGGCTCGTTCGGGGGAAGTCGCTGAGAAAGCGTGCCGAGAGAAGGCCTCTTATATGGCGCGCGCGTTGCACAGGGCTGTTCTATGGCTGCCCGAGGGGTTTGGCCTTCTCCGCCTCGCATTCCGGCAGTCGCACAGGTTTGGCGAGGTTCGCCAGCGCCTCGGGCTTGGCGCATGCCGGGAAGCCAGCGAGCGGCATTGTCTCTATGAATCGATTGCGCTCGATTGTGCTTAGGCCGGGTTCACTGATCATGCTCTCGACACTCACCTCGGGGTGCTGCTTGAGAGTTTCCATAGCTGAAGCATGCGCCTCATCGGTTCGACCCAGTGCCGCAAGCGAGCTGCTGCGCACCACCCAAGTCCACCTTTGGTAGTTGTCAGGCGTCATGCGCTCCAGCATCGTCACCGCGTCCTCATACCGCCCCGCCATAAAATAGGCAGGTGCGAAGAAGTTGGACGCCCACATCGGATAGTTCGGGTCGAGCCGCATGACCTTGTCGACCATTTGAGCACCGCGTTCTGGTTCACCGAAGCGTGCTGCATAGCCGCTGTAAAAGGTCAGGATTTCGGACGAACCCGGAGCCAGGCGAAGGGCCGTCTCGAATTCGGACTTGCCGCGGCCCATATCGCCCTTATTGGCAAGGCTCATACCAAACACCGCATGGGCTTCAGCGTCGCTCGGATCAAGCCGCACCGCGCGTTCGGCCACATCGGCGGCCACCTTGCGGTTGCTCTCGGGATCGACGCCAAACACGCCCATCAGATCATGAGCATGGTAAAGTTCGACCCAGGCCCGGGCCAGCCCCGGGTCGAGCTCGACGGCGCGGTTGAGCAAGGTGATGGCCTCCTCGTCATCAGCCTTGGTGAGCTTTTCAATCTTCTCGGACCCGAGCAGATAGTAATCATAGGCATTCAGGTTTTCAGGCCGTTTGCGTTTGGCTGCCGCCCGCCCGGCCTCTTGAATCAGTCCCACTCCGCCGCCGAGGCGGTTGGCGACCTGCTCTGCGATTTCTGTCTGAACGGCGAACACATCCTCAGCGGGCCGGTCCCAATTCTCCGACCAAAGATGGTGGCCGGTTTTTGCGTCGATCAACTGTGCTGTGATCCGTACCCGGCCACTCTGCCGCTGGATCGAGCCTTCCAGAACAAAGCCGACATGGAGCGCGCTTGCGACCTGGCGGGCATCCACGGGCTTGCCTTTATAAACGTCCGTCGAATTCCGCGCCACCACCTCGAATTCGGGAAACCGCGCGAGGTCGGTGATGACGTCCTCGGTCAGGCCATCGGCCAGACGCCCGCTAGCCTCGTCGCCGCCATAATTGTCGAAGGGCAGCACCGCCACCGACGGCTTGCCGCTCAAAGGTTCGGGCTGCGAGAACCACCAGACCCCGCCGCCCGCCAGAGCCAGCGCCACGATCGCCGCTGCAGCCGCCTTGGCCCAGCGCGGTATCATTTTGAGAAGGGGCCGACGCGCCCGTTTGCCGTCGAGCCTCAGCCGATACATCCGTACCGGGCGGCTGATGTTCTTGACCTGCTGCTCGCCGGCGAAATCGAGCGGCCAGTCGAGTTTGCCCTGGAGATGATCGTATGCCGTGCCCGACACCACCACGCCGCCCGGCTCGGCCAAATGCTCCAGCCGCGCGGCGACATTCACCCCATCCCCATAGACATCGCCATCCACCAAGGCCACATCGCCCAGATTGATCCCGACGCGAAATACGATGCGCTCAGGCTCCGGTAGGTCGGCGTTGCGCGCCGCCACGACATTCTGAAACTCCGCGGCGCAGGCAACCGCATCAACCACGCTATCGAAGGAGACGAGCGCGCCGTCGCCCATCAGCTTGATAATTGTGCCATGGCGCTGGGAGATGGCGGGATTGATCAGTTCGGCGCGGATGGCCTTCAGTCGCTTGATGGTGCCGGCCTCATCGGCCTCCATCGCCTTCGAGTAGCCGACCATATCCGCCGCAAGGATCGCGAGCAGCTTTCGGTCGAGCGCGGGGGTGCCCATCATCGTTGCCTTGCATGAACATGCAATAGTAGCGGCAGTCTACACCCATCGAAGCGCTGCAACTAGCACACCGCCAAAACGGCAGGTCTGCTTGTGGTGCTATCCGGCCCAGAGCCGAAGCAGACCTCACGCGTCCCGAAGGGACGCTCCTCAGCACGTTGAGAATATCTGGCATCCGCACGCCGACACTGCCATAAATGAGCTTCATCGAGGGGAGGCATCATGATGCAGAAGAATGCGCCGGACTTCAGCCTTGAGGGCAAGGTGACTTTGGTGACGGGAGCGAGCCGTGGCATCGGTCGAGCTTGCGCGCTTGCCTGTGCCAGAGCAGGCTCCGATATTGTCTTAGGGGTCCGCGATGTCGCAGCGTCGGCGGGTCTGGTTGCCGAACTCGAGGGGGCGGGACGAAAAGTCCTCCCTGTTGAACTGGACATTCCCAACAAGGCCCATATCGCACAAGCCGTCGACGCGGCGCTTACGACGTTCGGTCGGATCGACGTCCTCGTCAACAACGTCGGCGTGGCTCCGGGCAATCTCGCGGAACTCGTTGAGGAGAAGGACCTTGACGAGACACTCGATGTCAACATCAAGGGCACTTTTCTGATGACGCAGGCAGTTGGGCGTCACATGATCAAGCGCAATGGGGGCCGGATCATCAACATCAGCTCACAGGCCGGTACCGTGGCACTGCGCGGCGAGGCAATCTATTGCATGAGCAAGGCGGCAATTAATCACCTCACGCGCTGCCTTGCAGCCGAATGGGCACCCTATAATGTCACCGTAAATACCGTATCGCCGACATTCATTCACACCGATGGTACAGCACCATTTCTATCCGATGCCGACAATCACAAAGCGACGCTTGGTCACATTCCACTCGGCCGGATCGGTGAAACCGATGATGTGGTGGGTGCCGTGGTCTTCCTAGCATCGCCGGCTGCGAGCCTCATCACCGGCGCGAACCTGCTGGTGGACGGTGGATGGTCCGTCGCCTGAGGCCTAGGCTGGCTGCGCAGGAGCGCAAGACACGGTCTCGAAGGCAAGGGTCGCCGGGTTGGCAACATTGACCGCACGTCCGTCATGGCGCGAAGTTCGTCGGGACGGACCTGTTGCGCAACCTCTCGATGCGCTAATCTTGACCGATGAAACTCAGCCAGACCATACGGTTCTGCGCCTCCGCCGACGGCACCCGGATAGCCGTCGCATCGTGCGGGACGGGACAAGTGATCCTGCGGGCGGCTCACTGGCTTAGTCATGTCGACTATGATGTCGAGAGCCCGGTCTGGCGGCCATGGCTGCAGGCGCTCTCGGCCGGCAACCGGTTTGTGCGCTACGATCCGCGCGGCTGCGGCCTATCGGACCGGCATGTCGCCGATCTTTCGGTTGAAGCGTGGCACGCGGACCTGGATGCCGTGGCAGCCTCCATCGAGGAACCGCGTTTCGTCCTCCTCGGTCTTTCGCAAGGCGGCGCCCTCAGTATCGCATTCGCCCTGAGACATCCCGAGCGGGTGTCACATCTGGTGCTCCTGAATGCCTATAGTCAGGGTGCGCGGGCACGCGCGCAGACCGAGCCCGAGCGCTTGGAGGCCGAGACGCTCGTCAACCTCATCCGCATCGGTTGGGGCCGCGACAATCCGGCGTTCTGTCGGTTTTTTACCAACCTTTTCATTCCGGACGGGACACCCGAACAGCATCGCTGGTGGGGCGATCTGGAGCGTGTGACGGCAGCACCCGACGTTGCCGCGCAACTGCTCTGGCAGATGCAGGGGCTCGATGTGCTTGATCTGGCGACGACACTTCGCGTCCCGACTTTGGTTGCGCATAGCCGCGGCGATATGCGCGTGCCGTTCGACCAAGGCTGCAAGCTTGCTGCCGCGATTCCCGGAGCACGCTTCATACCGCTCGAGAGCAAGAACCATGTGCTCTTGCCAGACGAACCGGCCTGGGCCGTCTTCCATGCCGAACTTGCAACCTTCCTCGGGCAGGATCGACCGGTGCGACCGCGCGCAGTTCGCGACGCCGGTCTGACACCCGCCGAGGCGGCGCTTCTCGACCTCGTCGCGGAGGGGCTCGACAATCGCGCGATTGCAGCCCGCCTTGGCAAGAGCGTGAAGACCGTGCGCAACCAGCTGTCGGTGATTTTCAGCAAGCTCGGCGTGCATAACCGTTCGCAGGCGATCGTCATGGCGCTTTCCAGGTAGCGAGCTGCATCGCCGACATCTTTGGGACAAACGCCCCTTTGCCGGGCCTGAATCCGCAGCTGCGCGGGACAGCTGTCTCATGCCGTCAGGCGCGAGGCGTCTCATCCTTGAACCGCGATCGGCAACAGGCCGCCCGTCAATCAGGAGGAATCCGACATGACCCAACTCAACGAAACAACGCTCAATGAGCTCGTGGGCCGCATCCTTGGCGACCTTGGCGGTGCAGTCAGCGTGCCGCTGGTGCGGATCGGAGACGCGCTCGACCTCTACAAGACCCTCAGGGATATCGGACCCGCGACTGCCGACGATCTCGCCGAGGCCGCGGGATGCGCGCCGCGTTATGTGCGCGAGTGGCTGGCAGCGCAGGCGGCTTCGGGCTATGTGCATTACGAGAATGGCCGGTTCTCGCTCACGCCCGAGCAGGCCTACGTGTTTGCTGAACCCGACAGCCCGGTCAACCTGATCGGTGCGTTCGATACGGCTGCCGCGATGGTCGAAAACCAGCCGAAGGTGCAGTCTGCCTTCAAGACCGGTCGAGGCGTGGCTTGGGGGGATCAGGCCGGCTGCATGTTCTGCGCCGTGGCGAGGCTGTTCCGGCCCGGCTATGTGAACGCCCTCGTGCAGGACTGGCTGCCTGCGCTCGATGGCGTCGTCGACAGATTAAAGGCGGGCGCGACTGTGGCCGACGTGGGGTGCGGACATGGGCTGTCGACGATCCTCATGGCGCAGGCTTTCCCCAATTCCCGGTTCATCGGCTACGACTTCCATGCGGATTCGATTGCGGCCGCGACTGCCCACGCCCGGGCAGATGGCCTGGCGAACGTGCATTTCAAGGTGGGCCGGGCGCAGGACTTCGACGGAAGCGACTTCGATCTGATCACCTGCTTCGACTGCCTGCACGACATGGGCGACCCCAAGACCGCGGCGGCGCACATCAGAAAGGCGCTGAAGCAGGGTGGCACGTGGATGGTGGTCGAGCCCACGGCCGGGGATACACTCGAAGACAACATCAACCCGGTCGGGCGGCTCTACTACTCGGCCTCGACGATGATCTGCGTTCCCACCTCCCTGGCGCAGGAGACAGGACTCGCGCTCGGCGCCCAGGCGGGAGAGAAGCGATTGACGGAGGTGATCCGGTCAGGCGGGTTCACACATGTCCGGCGCGCAGCCCAGACCCCGCTCAACATGGTGCTCGAAGCAACCTGATGAGAAGTCGTGGCGCGTCCGTGTCCGGCCAGATGGGGGGCGCTCCTCATCTGGGACCGCTCTTGGCGAGCCTGACGCTGGCGGGCTTCATCTAGAGCCTTTCCGGGTTAGATTGCAGCATTCTGTTGGCTCAAACGGAGTCGGATGGTCGACCGGCCGGCGCGCGTCGTAGCCCAGTTCTACGGCCAAGCCGGCCGGTCGATCAGGCGGCCCGTTTCAGCCAACCCGAAGGGCCGGGCATCTTTCCGCCAGGATCAAAGGCGATCGGCTCGGACGTACCTTGGGGTATGCCCGTCGCCAATCGCCTTTGCCCTGACGAAAACCTGCTCCGGCAGAATGCTTCAATCTAACCCGGAAAGGCTCTAGAGAGGTACTTGCTCAGGAATGCTCGAACGCTGCTAAAGGACTGTGCGGCCGCCGTCGCATTATATTCTTCCCGATGTCCGAATGCCGTCTTTGCCACCGCAACGTACGGGGAATCGAAATCATGGTATGCGCCCGGATAGACGTTGAGTTCGATTGGCGGACCTTTGCCACTCAGGTGAGAAACCCTCTGCCGACACCTTTCGGCGGGGCTCCAATCGTCCAATTCGCCATTTAGGATCAAAGTTGGCACCGTCGCATCGCCCTCATGGGGAGCGCAAACCGGATAGTAGGCGACTGCAGCCTTGAACTTTCGATCCATGAACTGCTCGTTGCCTTCGGATTTCGTGGCTTCCAGTGTTGCGATTCCACCAGCCGAGAAGCCCATCAGCCCTACCCGTCGGGCATCAACGAAGGTGAATGTCGATAGGAAATCGAGAGCCCCGTAGGCATCGAAGACCCGATCGGGAAGATAGCGCTCGCAGGTGTTGTCGATGTTGCGGGTCGTGAAGCTGTCAACCACAAGCACGACATATCCCCATGAGGTCAACCGTTGCGGCCAGTAGGTCTTGGTGTTCGGCCGAATACCTCCGCAACCGTGCATGACAACGACGGCCGGAAATGGACCATCTCCCTCTGGTCGGCTCAGATATCCCAGCAAGTGCGTGGTTTGGGCCTGCGGGAGAGTGACACCTTGTTCCCTGGCCTTGCGTTCCAGGAATGGACTTGGCTTTACGACTGCGCTGTCAAATCGCACCAACTCGTCAGCGTGAGCCGCAGGATTGAGCTGCACGATGGCGATGAGCAAAAGTCCGAAAGCAAGCTTTGTGATTTGCATCGAATTGTTCCGCGGGGAGACAGGCAATTGATCAAACGCTATCCACAACCGATCATCATCTAGACGCGGAAACTTCGACGTCCATAGGCTAAAAAGGGGCGTGGCAAATAGCCGCCCCTCATGAGTATCTGACGGCTTTTTATGCCGATGCCGGATTTATTTTAGCGGCTGGTGTGCGTGATGCGCTGTTTCTGCCAAGGCTAAACCGCACAGCGATATCGGCCTCGACGGAGCGTTGTCAGCCAAACCGGTCTACCAGGAAATCTATCACCGTCCGCAACATCGCTGTCGGCCGCCGGTTCGGCGCATAGACGAGGTGCATCGGTACAGGCTTGTAGGACCATTCCGGCAGCACCTGCTCAAGCCGTCCTTCGGCGATATCGGCGGCGAGCAGCAGCTCCGGCTGAAGCGTAATTCCCGCGCCGCTGAGCGCCGCCATGCGCAGCGCCGCTCCCTGGTTGGTGGAGAATTTTCCGGAAATCAATACATCGCGCATTTCGCCGCCCGGTCCGACCAGGTGCCAGCGATCCTGCATGCGCCAATAGGAGTGGCCGAGGCAGAGATGGTTCGCCAGAGCCTCCGGCGAGGCCGGCCGACCATGGCGGGCAAGATAGTCCGGCGAGGCAGCGAGAATCCGCCGGTAGGGCGTGAGCGGGCGGGCGACGAGGCTGCTGTCCGAGAGCGGGCCGATGTGGATACCGAGCTCGAACCCCTCCCCGACGAGGTCATGGACATTGTTGTCGAGCGATAGCTCGATGCTGACGTCGGGATAGGCGTTCTGGTAATCGACCAGCGCCGGCACCAGGACTTGCGTCCCGAAGCTGACCGGCGCAACCAACCGAAGGCGACCGCGCGGCGCCGATTGCAGCTCGCTCGCCGAAGCCTCGGCCAGCGCTACTTCGGAAAGGGCGCGCTTGCAGCGCTCGTAATAGAGCTGACCAACCTCTGTCAGCTGGTGGCGTCGCGTGGTGCGGTGGATCAGCTTCGCCCCGAGCCGGGTCTCAATCGTCTTGATGTGCTTGGCAACCATGGCAGGCGACACTTGCGCGATCTCCGCGGCGGCCGCGAAACTGCCATTGTCGATGACCCTGACGAACATCGCCATGCCGGCCAGCTTGTCCATTGCCTACCTGTCGGTTTCGAATGACGATACCAGCAGCTTATTTATCAACCAAGGAATTTACAACATGGTCGTGATGCCCGCGCCAAGACGACGGACATCACCAACCTGACCAAGGAGACACCATGCCCATTCTTCACCTGCAGATGCATCCCGGCCGCACCGACGATCAGAAGCGCGCCTTCGCGCGCGAAGCGACCAAGGCCGCCGTCGAAACCCTGGCGTGCCCGCCGGAATCGCTGGAAATCCTGATAACGGAGATCGCCAAGGATTCCTGGGCGGTCGGTGGCAAGCTGAAATCCGAGGCCTGAGAGACGACCCGCAGCGTCGGACGCTCGAGCTGCGGGACGCCGCCGCCACAGTATCGGACAGGGAGCCGGCAGGCGGCTCCCGTGCTGAATGTGAAGGGCGGCCGGTTGACCTAAGCGAACTTTTTCGTCGTCGAAGGATAAGGCTGCTTTGCGCCTCATGTCAGTCGTAGAGCCCAGCCAAGCGGCGGCTTGAAAGCGCACAACGCATTGGACTGGCGAGGCGGCATGTTTGCGTAAAAGCGGATTTTATTTTGGCCCTGTGTCCAGCGGTTCACTCGTTCGCGAGCACCGTCTTTCCAGATGCAAATTGGCGATCATAGAAAATCCGAACCGACAGAACGACGCCGGCGATCAGGACAACAACCCCGGCGACTGCGATCGGAGTTGGCCAGCGCGCATGCACGACAAGTCCGCCGATCACGCCGAAGGCAGTCTCTGAGACGATCAATTGCGCGGCCAAGGCAACCGGCAGGCTGCGTGAGGCTATATTCCAGGCCCAGACGCCGCCCACGGTGGCCAGCAGCGCGAGAGTTGTGCCCCAGACATAGAGGTTGCCGGCAGCGCTCCAGCCGAATCCCAATGTAGGAAGCCGGAAGAGGCCCATCGCGGCACCGATGGGAAAGAAGGCCAGCATCAAGACGCCGCCGCCAACCAGTATCAGCGCCGACCACACGCCGGAGGGCATGTCCGGCCGTGCGGCGAGTGCTGCCTGATTGGAAAGCGCGAACCAGACCCAAAGGCCCACGGCAGCAAGCGCCAGCGGCACGCCAATCCACAATGATTGCACAGTGTCCAGTCCTTCGGCCGTCAATGCCGTGCCATTGACGAGGCCAAGGCCGACCAGCACCAGTGCCAGAGGCACCATGAGGGATCGCCATGGCAATGATGCCTGACGCTGATTGCCAATGACCATCAATACGATTGGTACGAGCCCGAGAAAGGCCGGAGCGATGACTGGGCCGGCAAAGAGGGCCGCTCCCGTCACTGTCAGGAAGTAGCCGACATAGCCGACGAAGGCGAGGCAGATGGCATGCAGGCAGTTTCGAAGCGTGAGGTGGCGCATGACACCCTTCTCGGAAAACAGAATGTAAAGCCCGACGAGTGCCGAGACGACGTGACGGATGAGGGCAAAGTCAAAGGTGGAATAGTCACCGATGATGAAGGGCACGACGAAGTTGAGCGAAAAGGCAAAGGCCGCAAAGAGCGCGGCCGACACGCCAACATAGAAAAGTCTGTCCATAATGTTCACCCTTTTGAAGTTGCGTCACCGAGCCCTGGTCTCCGCGACACCGAGTGTGCCGTTTGGCAATCAAGCGAAATGCTTGATCGAATGGGGAAAATTTACCGGCCACGCGCTCTGGCCGGTAGCCGGCGAAAATGAGAACCAGCCTCTCGATACGCATCACCCGGATCGTGAAACGGTGCTGTATCGCGGGGGCCGCGATGCGTGTGCAACGCTTCGAAGCGGTCATCGCTGCATCATCGGGATTGGATTCACGCAGACGGCCGGGCCGCCTGTTCAGCGGAGCCGATTTCCCATATCCTCGACATCGAGGCTTTCAATCGGCGGGATGTTGGATCGGCGTGATGCAATGCGGGTTCTGCGTGCGGTAGTTGACGCCGGCAGCTGAACGCGCCGCCGCCGAGCGTCAGCCGCAAGGTCGCCGACCCGCCGGAACTGCTCAGACCGGGCGAACTTCGGCAAGCCGCTTGACTGCATACTCGTCCCGCCAGCAGACGGCGGCTTCCCATGCAGCTGATGCTTGCGCGGCGATGTCATGCGTGCCGTCGTCGAGGTCGGCAGCGTTGCCGGGCAGCACCAGGTCAAGGTCGGGGACGTCGACATGTGCCTCGTCCCAATCGATCAACGCGACCCGATCCGCGGTCATGCGGACGTTGCCGGGGTTGCTGAGGTTGCCATGGACAACGCATGTCTGGCGTCCGACTAGCCGCGCCCAGGCTGCTCGACATCGAACAACGCCCTCCGGCGGCATCGCGGCAAGGTTGATCCTCGTTCCGGTTTCGGCATGCAGGAGGTCGCTCGACGATCGCCAGCCTGGGCGCTGCGGCCAGCCCTGCGTCAACCGATGCAGTTTGCGGAGCGTTTCGGCCACGCGACGCCAGTCGGACTCCGTCTCGGGCGGTCCGCCCTCCATGTACTTCATGACCACCAGACTGTTCGCGAACAGCCGGCCGTCAGTCGTGGGGATCGGCACTGGAACGTTCATCCCTTCACGGTCGAGATGTTGGAGCAGCTCGGTTTCCCAGGCGAGGTCAGCGTCGGTCCTGGAGCCGAAACGAGCGACCGCGATCTGCCCGTGGATGCGAACGCTCCACACGTCGTTGGCGACTCCACCGGCAAGTGGTTCGATGCGGACCGCACCTTCACCCCATTGCTCCAGTGCTTCCCATCCCATTGACAATATCCCTGGCGGTCGTGATCAAATCGACGGAGAAATAGAAAAAGTTTGCGACGTCACGATGTCCGCTGCTGGCGCAAACGTGACGTCGAAAAAGCGGGTAGCCCCTTGATATAAGGCCTATGTTCGCATCATCGGGGGAAGGTCCGATCGTCGCTCTCGAACTCCCTGCGGGACGAGCGATAGAGTAGCGATACCCGCCTCATCGGCCGCACGCAGAAGCGCATCCCGGAATTGTTCCGGGGCAATCTTCCCGCTCAATGCGTCGACGCAGGCTTTGACGGCAGCCACATATTCCTCGCCGTCATCGCAAGGCCAGTCGTTGATCAGGAGACGCGCCGCGTCGCCGAGCGTCCATACGATCTTGCGAGATGCCGGGCCTCGCAAAGCAAATCCAACCGGCGTGAATGCTGATGATGTGTTCCAGCACATTGTCCTCGACCCCTCAAGGCACGGATACTGCAGTCCCCAGCTCAATATACGCGCGTATTCTGAAATTTGGAATTGAAAAGTGTAGAGGTATGCGGCTTGAGCGCGAGCTGTCGAATGAAGAAGAAAGGGCACTCTGGAACCTTATGTGGGAGCGCCCTGCGCTCCGTCGACAAGGGTTGCACTGATGGATGCATTCCGGGTTCGCAACCGATTACCCGCCCCATTATCAGCGGCGCACCGCTTTCTTTTTTCGATCTCCACGCCTCGGAATCCCTCACCGCAATTCCGCGGTGACGCTGAAGATGCCGCCGGCGGGGCGAAGCGACCCTCCACATCACCCTGATGATCGAACGGTGGGTTATTTTGTGATTTTAACGACTTTGGTGACAAAATTAAAAACAGCCTTTCTGTAAGCTCGCCGCTTTGGAGCTGTGCGCTTGATCACCACACGTCACTTCACCTATGCGGCAATTCTGCTCGGCCTCTTTGCAGGCTTGGCCGGGGCTTATTCGCTAAGCAATCTGTCGCTCGAAGGGATGGATCGGAGCCGCTTCACCTATGAGTTTAGGAAGTGCTACTATCCAAACTGTGACCGTATGATCGTGCATGACAGATGGCTCGACGAAGCTCTAGCAAAAGCACAGCGACGCGGTCATTGATGATCGGGCGAGGACAATCCGCTTTGCGTTTTCATGGCGCAGTCACGGCAAGGCAGTATACAGTCAAGCGGATCCCCACTGTCGAAAGCCATACATGCAGCGCCTGCCCCGTGCTCCCAAAGCCGTCCTGTTCGACATGGACGGTTTGATGTTCGATACCGAAGCTCTGTATCGCGATGCCACGATCACGGCTGCACGGAATGCAGGCTTCGAATTGCCTCTGCCGGCCTATCTTGAAACCATTGGTTTGCCGGCTTCCAGTGTCCGCGAACTTTTGTTGGCCCGGTTCGGCAAGAATGCCCCTCTGGAGGATCTCTGGAGGCAG
The DNA here is from genome assembly GCF_002008365.1 of Rhizobium leguminosarum bv. viciae USDA 2370. GTDB lineage: Bacteria > Pseudomonadota > Alphaproteobacteria > Rhizobiales > Rhizobiaceae > Rhizobium > Rhizobium leguminosarum. Next base: position 267,503 of record NZ_MRDL01000046.1, on the reverse strand, counting down.
GCCTCGGAACTCTTCACGCAGATGGTGCAAACGGATTTACGAACGAAAGCAGGCTTGCCGGAAATTCTATCCTTCCTCGAAGAGGCGCGGATCCCTTCGGCCATCGTAACCTCATCGGATCGGACGGCCGTCGAGGGCCATCTTTCCGCAACCGGCCTGCAAGACCGGTTCCAAACCATTGTTGCCTATGGCGATTACGGGGTGGGAAAACCGCATCCCGCTCCATACCTGCTGGCCGCCGAGCGGCTCAACTTGCCCATTTCAGAATGCGTTGCCCTGGAAGACTCCAGAAATGGGGTTCTCTCCGCATCAGGCGCCGGAGCGATGACCATCATGGTGCCGGATCTGGTTCAGCCGGCTCCAGATCTTCTTGGTCGCTGCGCTTGCGTCTTGGCGGATCTTCACGCCGTTCGGGACTTGATCGCAATCTCGAGTGGGCACGAGTAGGTGGCATCGAGGCGGGCGAGACGGAGCAGGAAATCGTCGATTTTCTGCCGGTGGCTTGAGAGCCAAGCCAAGGCATTTTAATCGAGAGCTACACCGCCTTGACGTGAATCGAACCGCAGAGCCGCCGTGGAGCAGTGAGGGAACAAAACTGCAGGCCCTACAGATGCACTCTGCACTTCATGCAGTTGACAGGCCGGGACGGTTCTTTCATCTGGAGCGCCAGATCAGGAGCCTCTCACATGACCCTTACCGTACGCCCCGCGACGCCTTTAGACGCGGCAACGATCCTGCGATTCGTCCGCGAATTGGCCGACTATGAAAAGGCAATCCACGAGGTCGAGGCGACCGAGGAGAGCACGCGTGCGGCGATCTTCGGCGACGGTTCGGTCACGCATGCGCTGATCTGCGAACGCGAAGGCCAAGCGATCGGCATGGCGGTCTATTTCTTCAGCTATTCGACTTGGCAGGCGAAGAACGGCCTTTATCTGGAAGATCTCTACGTAACACCGGACGCGCGCGGCTCGGGGGCCGGCAAGGCGCTGCTGCGGCGCCTAGCACAGATCGCGCTGGAGAAGAGCTGCGGCCGCTTTGAATGGAGTGTGCTCGACTGGAACGAACCTTCGATCCGCGTCTATGAGGCGATCGGCGCGGAGCCGCAGAAGGAATGGATCCGCTATCGGATGGCGGGAGAGAAGCTGGCGGCGTTTGCCCGCGGCTAGAACTCTCTCTTTTTCCTGGCGACGGCCTCGATTTTCGGAGCCTTTTTCAGCTCCGGCCGCGTCAGCAGTGCGTCCCGCCTCTTCCAATATATCCGCAATCAGGCATTGGACCGCTCAGGAATGCCGTCCGGCGATATTCGGCCTGTTCGAGACGGCCCCGGCTCTGGTCGTACTTGGCCTTCACCGCATTGAGATTGGCTAGTAATCGGCACACAGCTCCCGCTTTCAGATCTCCACCCTTCTGATCCCTCACCGCAATTCGGCAGTAACCCGGAATATCCCGCCGGCCGAAGCGTCGGAGCAGACGACGAAGGTCGAGCCCTCCTGCGCCATGAAGGCGACATTGCCGCCGGCTTCGCAGGGGGTGGCGCTCCATTGCAGGATGATATCGCCATTGTCGGGCAGCTTTTCCGTGGTGATCTTTGTTGCACTTGCCATCCATTCCGTCGCCGACGGCAGGTGGACCGGGGCGTTCAGCTGTTTCGACAGCCAGGCCGTATAGTTCTGCGCCACGGCAAGCGGCACGTCGTCGGCCGGCTGCTGGGGATTGTCGGCATAGGCCTGGGCTGCGGCGGGATCGGAGTTGGCGGTATAATATTCGGCCATCTCGGCGCGGGTGACGGCCTTCGTCTGCATGCAGAAGGACTTGTCGATCTTCACGGCGCCATTGGCAACGCCAAGCATGCCGCCGAGTTCCTTCATCGACGAGGTCATCAGCCGGACATTCTCCAGCGAATAACTTCCCGCCGGCACGGTCTCGAAGGCAAGGGTCTGCGAAACGGGGCAGAAGCCGCGCGCCGATAGCGCCTCGAGATCGGCCAGGATCGGCTGGTAGGCAACGACGGCAAGCTTATAGGCTTCCGCGGTGTAGCGGCCGTCGGCCTCGCCGATCTTCGGGGCGAGGGCTGCAAGCGTCGGTTCGGCAGCACCTGCACGTGTCGCGATCGAGGCGCTGAGATCGGTGACTTTCTGCTTCAGCGCCGTCGCCTCGTCCTTTGCCGCCATGACGTCGGCGATGACGGCGTCGAACAGTTTGGCGGCGTCGCCATAGCCTGTGGTCGCGGCCGGCATCTGCCATTGCTCGGCCTTGGTCTTGGCGTCCGCCATCAGCCCGCTCGCCTTTTTGACGTCGGGGCTATCGCCGGCGCCGATGCGATTGACGGTTTCGCGTTTTGCCGCCGCGTCCTTTTCGGCGGCGGCCAGCGCGGTGAGTGCCTTGGCGAGATCGTCAAACGTCGTTTTCGATGCGTCGTAGGCGTTGACCGCAGCATGCATCTGCTTTGCGGTGGCGGCGTCGGCGGCGGTCTTCATCTTGGCGTCCGCCTCGGCAAAGCCTGGCGCCTTGTCGCCGCCTGCGGCCGAAGCGGCAGCTTTCGCCTTTTCGGCATTCTCCTTGGAGATGCCGATCAGCGCATTGCCGAGATTGATGGCTGCCGTCTGGAAGCCCGGAAGCGCCTTTTCGTAATCTTCGTCCTTGAGCAGGGCATCGGCCGAGGTCAGCGCCGCAGCACCCGTGTCATAGGAAAGCTTTGCCTGGTCACCGGAAGGGCGCTCCGGCGCCTTGGCGGCAATCGCCTTCTGCTTGCGGCTTTCGGCCTCCTTCTTCCAGACGCCGACATCGGCGACGAGTTTCGGATCCGGGCGAAGAAGTTTTGGAATGGTGACGACGCCGACGCCGATGCAGATCAGCAGCAGCGCCCCGATCATGGACAGCTTGGCAAGCGTCCATTTTTTCGGTTTCGGCGCCTCCTGCTGCTGTTGCATGCCGCCGCGCGGATCCCACGACATCGGCTGGATGCCCGTCGTCACCCGGGCGAATTCGCCCAGCGCATCGGCGCCCATGCGCGGACGCTGAGCAGGGTCGCGGCTCAGCATCCTTTCCACAAGGCTTGCAAGACCCTCGGGAAAACCGGGGATCAGCACGTCCAAGCGGGGAAAGACGTTGGAAGGGTCGAGGTGGATGTTCTTCCAGCTCTGCTCGCGCTGGTGCTCGTCCTCCCAGACCATGACGCTGTCGAAGACGCTGGCATAGGTCTGCCGCGGCAGGAAGAGCTTGTAGGCAATCATGCCCATTGCGTAGATGTCGAGTGCCGATGAGGCGGAGAAGGTGCCGCTGGCATAAATCTCCGGCGCGCCGAATTCCGGCACATAGGGCGGGATGATGTGCTCGCCGATCTTCGAGATCAGGTGCAGGTTACCGATCCGGACCGAGAGGCCGGAATAATCTTCGGAGACATAGATGCACTGGTCGGTCAGGGCATTGTGGGCGTAACCGGCGCCGTGCAGCGTCGCCAGCCCTTCGAGGATGTGGCGGCCGATCTCGACGGCGCGCTCGTAAGCCACCATCTCCGTTTCGTCGAGATACTGGTGCAGCGTTTTCGACGGACGCTTCTCGACGATATAGAAATTGTCGTCTTCCGGGGACGGCGGAATGAGGTCCTCGATTTCGACGAAACGCCGGGCCGTCAGCGATTTGGCCTCGTTGATGGAGGTCCAGACCCGCTCGAAACGGGCCTTGTCGAGTTTCAGCGCCACATCTGGTGTGACGATGAAGACCGCATGGTCCATCCGCTTGTCCTGGGCGGGATAGACGATGAACTCGTTTTCATAGATCGGCTCGCCGATCGTGTAGCGGGCGATCAGATCACTTCTCATGCACTTGTCCCCCTGCATTCATTGCATTCATGAAACCGAATTCTATTCGCCTGCCAGCAATGGATCGCCGATAAGGCCTGCGGCGAGCAGCAGGCCGGTCTTGGTATCGCGAAGCGCGAAGGCGAAACGGGCATCGGCCACAACGCGAATAAGCTTCGGATCGATGCTACGTTCCGTGATAACAGCCGTGGCTGCCGCTGCCTCCGTGCCGTTTTCGTCAACCTTGATCATCGTCTTCTGCAGGACGCGCGACAAGCGGATGTTTTCCTTGGTGAAACCCGGGAAACCGGCATCCTTGGCCTTCTCGGGCGCCACGCCCATCGCATTGAGTACCGGCATCAAATCACGCCCGTCGTTCAGGGAAAAGCGGGGCAGGAAGATTTCGCCCTTGGCAGCTTCGAATTTCTCGCCCTGAAGCCAGGAGGCAAGCGTCTTCAGGTCTGCGCCGCTCACACCCTTGCCGGAGCGCGCCGCCACCACGACCATGCTGTAGCCCTCGCCGGCATAGGCAAGATCGACAGCTGAGAATTTCTCATCGGAGCGGAACCTCTGCCCGTCGCCGGCAAGATGCATCATCGGCACCGAAATCGTCGAGCCATCCGGCCGCTGAAAGGGGCTTGCCGGGCTCTCCTTCTCGAAGGAAGTCTTCCAGCGCGCCTTGAACGAGAGTGCGCCGAGGCTGACGAAGCCGCCGCCGGGGGGTGCATCCAGGATTACAGGAATGGCGCCCCGCGTGGCTTGCTTGACCCAGCCGTTGATGTGCTCGACCGATTTCGGTCCGTCGAGGTCCTCGATCGAAGGCTTGATGTGGTGGGTGGCGAGCATGGGGAGCGCATCGGGAACGAGCACCAGCTTGTCGTCGAAGACGATCGCGACCGCGGTCGCCAAAGGCGCATCGGCCGCTGCCGGCCTTTCCGGAGACATCGCGTCGAGCACCGTCTCCGGTCCCCTCACCGCGCCACCGAAACCGAGGCCTTTGGCGATCGATGCCTTGCCCTCTTCGGAGGCGCCGAGGCCTGCGAGACCGAGCGCGGCGGCAAGGCTTGCCGGCGACACCATGATATTGGCAGCACCCTCTTTTGCCAGGGTGCGGTCGATGAGTTCGGCGGCAAGCGCCGCCTGCGCTGTCAGCATCGCCTGGCTGTCGCCGGTCTCGCCGGCATGGCCGGCTGGGGCAAGCGCCATCAGGGAGGCGGCAAGACCCGCCAGCAGAGTGGATTTCGGCATGGTTCGCTCCTGTTCAGCGGATGCGATAGAATTTGGAATCGAACGACCATTTGCCTTGGGCGCCGCTCTCGTCGTCGCCGACGATCCTGAGGCTTCGGGCGAGATCGTAGACATAGTTGAAGGCGGCGCGCTGGCCGACGAGCGGTGTCGGCACATCCGGCAGGTCGAGCACTTCGATCGGCTTGTCGCTGAGGATGGCGACGACCATGCCGACGCCGGCCGGTCCCTCCACCACATATTCGAAGCCGGTATAGGGATTGCGCGCATCGGGCACGACGACCGGCCGGGCCGGATCGAGCCGGTTGTCGCCGCTTTTGGCCGTTGGCTTCAGGCCCATCGAGCGCTTGTTCGGGTAAAGCTGCGTCAGCTTGCCGGAGGCGTCGATATCGACCAGGATCAGGTAACCGGACTTTTTGGTGGAGACACGCATCGCCACCTTGTCGCCGATGCTGACCGCGGTGCCGGGCAGCACGTCGACGGCAACACCCGCCTCATTGTCGCTCTTCAGCGTGTTCTCGACGGCGGCGACCGGCGTCTTCGCCTCCTCGCCGGTGATCACATCCCGGCCGAGCGCATCCGGCTGGCCATAAAATTGCGGCACCGGCGTGAAGCGGCAATCCTCGGCATGCGTCCGGCAATATTCGTCCGATTTGCGCCGGACATAATCGAGCAAAGCGGCATTGCTGACATTCGGCTTGTCGGCCGCGCGCGCCACGCCATCCTGCACGCCTTCGATGAAGTGGCGGGTGAAGACGCCGAGCGCCGGCTTGGCCTCGCGGTCGACGAGGGCCCACTGGCCTGCGTTGACGGCCGACCAGACCATGGCGTTTTCGCCGCCGAATGAGAATTTCGCTTCCTTGCCTGACTTGTTCGGCGGTTCGAGCGCTGCCAGCGCCGGGCCGAGGCAACGCACGGTGCCGGAGGGCGCCGCCACCGCGCTGCGACTGCCGGGGCCGACATGGCAGGCGTCGATCAGCAGCGTCACACGGCGGTCCTTGAGGCTGTTCAGCCGCGCGGCGATCTCGGTTTCGCGGATCTGGTTGGTGACCGTCACCTTGCCGCCCTCGCGCATCAGCTTGGCATCGACTGCCACAAGCGTCGGGCTGGTCGTTTCCTCGGCGCCCATTTCCTCCGAGCCTTGGCCGCTGAAATAGAGGAAGACGCGGCTTCCCGGCGTCGACTGACGCACCAGCCAGTCGTCGATTTCGGCAAGGATCGCTTCGCGGGTCGCCTTGCGGTTGGTGAGCGTATGGATCTGTTCCGGGCGGTAGGCGAGCGTCTTGGCGAGGAAGACCTGCATCGCCTTCACATCGGTGGCGGAGCCGGTCAGTTTCGCCTCGCGCATCTCGTAATCGTCGATGCCGATCAACAGCGCGCGGTCGCCGGGCGAGCTTTCGATCACCGGCGTCTGGACGACTGGCGGCTGGACGGCGGGTTCGTCGGCGGCAGGCTTGTCCGCCGGCGGAGTATCGCCGGCGGGCGTGTCGGCAGCAGGCGTTTCGGTCGTGCCGGCCGGCGCCGTATCGCCGGCGGGCGGGGTGGTGATGGCGAGATTGGCCTCTTCCTGTCCGGACTTCCTCTGCTTCGTCCCGCCACCGGTCGTGGTGGACGCGACCTGATCGCCGGCAGCGGGCCCTTCAACATTTGGCACGTCGCCGTCGGTCTTTGCGGCGATCCAGTCACGGAAGGCGGCAACACGGGTATAGACGCCGTAGTGCTCGGCCTCGGCACAGCCGGCGCCCCAGCTGACGATGCCGAGCTGGATCCAGCGCTTGTCGGGGCGCTGGGCGACGAGCGGTCCGCCGCTGTCGCCCTGGCAGGCATCCTTGCCGCCTTCGGCATAGCCGGCGCAGACATTGCGCTCGTCGATCGGGTTCATGCGCATCGAGCTGTCGCGGTAGGCGGCGCGGCAGTCCTCGCGTGGCACGATCGGCAGTTCGACTTCCTGCAGTTCGGTCGGCAGGTATTTATCGTCCCAGCCGTGATCGGCCTTGGTGTAACCCCAGCCGGTCACGACGGCGGGGTGGCCGGCGGCCTCCACCTCATCATCCGAGGTCGAGGCAAGGATCGCCGGCTTCGATTTGGCGGGCTCGCCCAACTTGATGAGGGCGATGTCGTTGGCAAAGACCTTGCGGTCGAAATCCTCGTGAATGATTACGTCTTCCACGGCAAGGCCCGGCTTGTCGGGCCCGTCGACCGCGATCACCTTGTCGATCTTCGACTTGCCCTCGACGATCAGCAGGTCGCGGGCGAAGAGATCCTGCTTGCCGGAGCGGCCGCTGGTGACGCAATGGGCGGCCGTCAGGATCCAGCGGGGCGCGATCAGCGAGCCGCCGCAATGGCCGCCGAAGCGGCCGCGCTGTTCGGGGTCGGGCGCCAGGATTTTCACCTGCCAGGGCCATTCGCCCTTCTTCGCCGCCTTGCCGCCGATGACCCGCCCGCCATCCTCGCCGGCGAAATCGGTGTCCTGCTGCGCCAGCGCAGGCGTGGCCAGAAGCAGCATGACGGACGCAATAGTGAGGACCCGGCTGATCGACGTGCTCATAGCTTGGCTCCGGCGGAGGTATAGAGGACCGTAAATCCGACGCGTGCGCCCTCGGGCAGGAATGCGCCGAGGCGCTTGGCGATGTTGCCGGCGGTGCGGCGCCTGTCGTTCTGCTTCAGGAACTCCACAAGTTCGGGCATCGGGCTTTCCGAGGTGACGGCGACGAGCAGGTCGGTGCCGAACGGGGCGACGACCGAAAGATCGAGATCGAAGGTCTGAGACATCTCGGCATCGACCTCCTTCTCGTTGGGATAGAGGTACTGCACGGTTCCATCGCCGGTGACGTCGAAGAGCACGAGCTTGCGGCCTGATAGATCCGAAACAGTGACGCCGACGCGCTCACCTTCGCGATGGACAGTGTCTGAAGGCGTCACGCGCGTGGTTTGCGGGTTTGTCTCGGACAGTCGCTTCAGGGTGTCGAGCGCGGCCATCCGGTCGACGACGAAAGGCATGTCGCCGGCGCCGACGGCGGAGGCGACGACGTCGCCGCCGGCAATCGCCTCGCGCTTTTCCGGATCGAAGACGAGTTCGGCATCGGCACCCTCCGTCAGCTTGAACGGGATGACGGCAGGGGCGATCCCCTGCAGCACCGGCTCCGAGCCGAGGGCGGCAACGCTGATCGGCGCGGGCTCGGCAGGCAGCGGCGCGTTTGATTTCTCCGCCGCCGCCTGGGCCCCCGCCCCTTCGTAATTATAGACAACGGCGCGATCGAGATCGGTTCCGGGCGGGCTTTCGGTAAAGATATTCTGCCGCTGGTCGGTGAACTGGTAGACCGCCTGGCGCACATATTCGAACAGTTCGCGGCGGCTGACGGCGCCGTCGCCGTTGCGGTCGGCCGCCCCCTCAAAGGCGCGGGCGGTGGCATAACTCAGCGCGCCGCGTTTCTGCGGAATGCCGGGAATCGATATCTCGGGCGACTTGGTGTTCTCGTCGACGGCGGCAAGGAAGGTCAGCCGCTTGAAATCAAAGCCGGTGGACAGCGCATCCGCCGTCGTCGAGATCGGCGCGAGGTCGTCCTCTTCGATCGTATAGGAAGGCGCCTGACGCCAAGTGATCTCGGCGCCGCGCGGATCGACGTCGCGGGTCATGCCGCCGGCATGGCAGGTATCGGCGATGAAGACGACATCGGCGCCCTTGGTCTCAAGATTGCGGATCAGCGCCTTGAACTCGTCGCCGAAGATGCGCTCGCGCGATCCGGGCAGCCGGGTGTCGAAGCCGGCGAGCACATAGACCTCGTCGCGGCCGCTCGGTTTCGAGCCCTTGACGCGTTCCGGCTCGCTCGACCCGTGACCGGCAATGCCGAGCACGACGAGGTCGCCAGGCCCTGCCCGTTCCGTGACGGCCTCGATCGCGTGGAAGATGCCCTCGCGATCGGCAGCGCCATTCTTCAAGAGCGTCATGTCCTCGACGCCGACCGACCGCAGCGAAAGCGAAAGATCCTCGGCATCGGCGACGGCGCCATGCAGCGGCGGGACGTTACGGTAGAGGTCGATGCCGATCAACACGGCTCTGACCGCGCCGCGCTCCGGCGCTTCTATCACCCTTGCCAGACTATCGGTGGCCGCCAGGGTGAGGAGGGCAAATGCGGCGGCCATGGAAACGGATGCGGACATGGCCAGACTCCCCTCGCCCCCAGCTATTCGCGGCGCCATTCGACGCGCCGGTTCAGCGCATCGACATCGTCTTCGGTGAGGTTTGCGGTTGCCGTCACATCCACCGGCTCGGATGCGCCGCGGCCTTCGGCGTCGATTGTCGCGTCGATGCCGTGGCTCTTCAGGAAATCGGCGACGGCCTTGGCCCGGCGTTCGGACAGCTTCTGATTATAGTCGTCACCGCCGCGCCGATCGGTATGGCCGATGAGGATGACGCGGCCGGGCTTCTGCTCCTTCAGCGCTTCCAGCAATTCTTCAGCGGCCTCGGTGCCGATCGAGGTGAAGCTCGACTTGTCGAAATCGAAGGTGATCGGAACCGGAATGGAGACCGGCACGATGCCGCGCACATTCTCGGAATAGATGCCGCCGAGCACGCCGCTGCGGTGATCCTTCTCGGCCGGCACGAAGCTGCCTTCGGGATTGTCGCTCGTCGGGTTGGCGGCAAGGATACGGGCCTGGGCGGCGCGCTGGATGAGATCGGAGATCGTCTCGGCCGGCGGCGCCTTCGGCGTGCGGGTCTCGTTCTTGATGATCTCGATCGCCTGCTGGTAATCGGCGGCGGCATCGGCGAAGCGGCGGGCGGAGAAATAGATCTCGCCGAGCGTGGCGGAGGCCTGCCAGAGCACCTGCGGACTGTCGGCGGCGATCAGCAGCGGCTCGTAATCGGCGACCGGCTGGTTGGCGGCCATCATCTCCTGAGCAGCGGAGAGCCTGAGGGCTGCGACGCGGCGCTGGGCATTCACCTGGAACTGGCCGCAATCGGCGCTGACGGCGATCGTATCGGCTTCAGCCGCCGCAGCGGTGATATCCTTGGCGGCAACGGCCGTGTTCAGCTTGTCGAGAAGGGCGGTGCAAACAGGCGTATCGGCATTTGCCACCTCGATCTCCTCGCCTGCTTGGCCAGGTTCGGCCGAGCGGCCGAGATTTAGCTGCGGCATCTTGATGCTGAAACCGCCGGGAAGCTTGAATTGCGGCATCTTGATCTGCGGCATCGGCAGTTTGGGCATCTTCGTTTGGGAAGTCTGGGCCGGCTGCTTGTACTGCGTCGGCTGCTTATATTGGGTCGGCCGGGTGGATGAGGTGGTGTCGGCCGGGCCGATCAATTCCAATTCGTCGGCGGCAAGTTCCTGGCCGGGCGCCAGATTGGTGACGATCTTGTATTTCTTCGGCGGCTGTGTCGTGGCCTGCTCGACGGGTTTCGGCGTCACCTTTTTCGGGGTAACGGGCTTCGGTTTTTCCACCACCGTTTCCGGCTTCTTGGCGACTTCCTGTTTCGTCACCGGCTTCGGCTTCGGCGCAACGGGCGGCTTGGCGGCCTGTTCGACCGGTGCGGGTTTTGCCGCGGGGGCGGCTGCGACGGGCGGGGCGGCCGGCAAGCTGTCGACGGTCGTCAGCATCAGCGTCTTGCTGCTGATCTTGGTGCCGAGGCTGCGGGCTTCTTCGAGACTGCGGGAAACGGCCTCCATGCCGCCGTCGATCGAGCGGAACATGCCACCGCCGCTGCTGCCGAGATCGGCGAAGATGGTCAGCGGCTTGGAGGAATAGAAGACCTTGATCTGCTCCTGGCCGACCGGGCCTGACACCTGCAGCCGGGCGCCGCTTGCCGGATCCGGCACCTGCACGCGCTTGCCGGCGCCGACCAGGGCGTCGGTCTGGTACTTGTTCGGGAAAAGCTTCACGACCGCGCCGTTCGGCGAAACGTTCAGCACCGTGACATAGCTGTTTTCGGTCGACTGGATGAAGAGGCCGACAACTTCGCCAATGGCGTATTTGGCCTCGGCGCGATCGAAGGTGATGCTGACGGGCCCGGTCTGCGCCGGCGCCTCGCTCAGTGTGCGTTCGTTCTGCGCCTCGACGGCGGGAACCATCGAAAAAAGCGAAAGAAAGGTGGCTGCTGCTAGGATGGCTTTGCGGTTCGGCATTGGAAAACCTCCTCTTCGAACAATCTCACACTGTGTTGAAGATGAGAATAGCACTGACCGGCGAAATTGGGATGGCTTCGCCTGTCTTGCTTGAGGGAGGGTTACAAATTATTTGGAGCCTGGAAGATTTTGCGAGGCAAAGACGTGAGCAAGACTCACGCCCGGCAATAACCGGCGGCTTTTATAGTCCCGTTCGACTGCAGACAGGCGGTTAGTTCTTCGGTTTCTGCCCGGCTGATTTCAAAATCGAGATCAGGTCGCTCATTCCCTCGGGCGAGGAATTGTAGAGCCAGAGAATATCCGGATTGTCGACGGTGAATTCCTTGCCGGGGCCGGAGCCCATGTCGCGGCCGGGCGAGGTCGCGTCGGGCAGCTTGTCTTCGCCGGGTGCAAGCCCCTTGGCGCGTTCGTGTTCGGCGATGATCGCAGTCGCCGCAGCAAAGGCCTTCTCGTCGTGTTGGCGCAGCGCCGCCAGCGAGGGGTTTCGCGCCGCTAGCGCGTCCTCAGCCGGGCCGGAATAGGCAAGCCGGGGGATCTGCAGCGCCAGCAGAAGGCCGATCGACAAGGGTATGAGCCAGGATTTCGTCATCGTCGTCAAATCCGTTTTCAACCTGATGCGTGCCGCAAGAGGGCAAGCAGCACAACAATAGGGAGAGGCCGGAAGGAAGGCAACGGCGCTCCGCGCCAATCGATTGGGAGGGTTGAAATCGACTGGCCACGAACGCATCGCCCCGAAAATCGGGTCGCGCGGCGCTGTGGTCAGAGGATCTTCAATTGCTGCAGGCTAAGGCGCAGGTCGCGCAGCATCTCCCCGAAGATCTCCTCGATCATTCCTGTCGACCAGACGACCATGGTGCCATAGGGCGAGCGTTTACGCTGCATGAAGCCCGCCGTCTCGAAATCGATCAATGTCTTGCGGCAGGTCTCGCTCGACATCACCGCGACAAGGAAACGGGCGAGGTTGGACTGGTCGATCGCGCCTGATTTTTCTGCCCAGTTCTGGATCAGCCGTGGCTTGGTGTCGGCGGTGAACATCGAGGCGAGCGCCCGATCCTGCGAAAGCCCCAGACGCTGCAGCTTGGCCGGATCGCGGGTGAGCGAAACCACGTAATCATTGTGCAGATCGGCGAAGCGCTCGATATCTTCCGCGGTGCTGATGCCGAAGACCTTCATTGAATAGAGGAACTCGGCCATCAGATAGGTCGGCTCCGAGCGCAGCTGCGCCAGATGCTTGTCGTCCTTGCTGGCAGACGCCGCGCAGACGCGATCGGAGAAACCTATCCGCGCGGCGCGAACCTGCTCCAGCAGGCTTATATCGAGCGCCAGTTCGTCACCGTTCCATTCCAGCATAAGCATTTCCTGCCAGCAAATCTTCGAGACGATGATCTTGTACTATTCCAGGCGCAGATCTCCAAATCGTTTGGAAAGCAACGGCTTGCTGAGGGGGCATATCTAGCCTACCATTTTAGAGACTTGGTCACAGAGCATGATGCCGGGGGTCGAGGCAATGCGTAGTTCAGGGTCGCATTTTTTGTTTGCCGCGGCACTTGCGGTCGCCTCGCCGGTTTTTGCCAAAGACACTGTGATGATCGAGCTTCGCGGCGGCGACGGCGCGCGTTCGGTCGGCATCATTTCTTCCAACGAGGAAGTGGAGGCATCCGGGCCGGCGGCGATCACCGTCGGCGACGACGGCACCATCTACATCCTCGACCAGAATAACGGCCGCGTGCTCGCCATCGACGCCGAACGCTCGCAGGCCGATCCCGAAATCCTGCCGCTGCCTGATAATGCCGCGCCGGAAGATCTCGCCGTCGTCCACAACGAACTCTACCTCTGGTCGGACGGCGTCGTGCCGCTCGAGCGCTCCACCGATGCCGACGGCCGGTCGCAGATGCTGCGCGCCGTCGACGGTGGCGATGCCGACGACTACACCCGCTCGGTCTTCGCCTCGATGGGCTCGGTATCGCCCGGTCCGCTGAACAGCATCATCGACGAGATCGGCCGCAGCACCAGCCGGCCCGAGGCCCGCCCGCCGGTCATTCAATACGTGCCGAGCCGCGGGCTCGGCGATATCGTCGCCGAGGTCTCGGCTGCCGCAAACGACAAGGCTGAGATCCTGTTGCGGCGCAGCAGCTCGGAGGAGAATTTCCTCTCACTGCAGCTGACCTCGGAAGGGCGGATCGGCACCGTCGAGCTTCTCGACATCGACACGACAGGCAGGCCCTATGCGCTGGTCGAGCTGGTGCCGGCCGACCGGCCCGAGCGCACCGGCATGCTGGTGGTGCGCTTCACGCCGAACGGGGCGATGGACAAGGTCTACGACCTGCCGATCGATCCCGGCACGGTATTCTCCAGGCGTTTCGTGGCGATCGGCCCGCGCGGCGATGTGCTCTATCTCAGTTCGCAAGAAAGCCGGGCGCAGGTGCTGCGGCTTGACGGCCGTGAGCCCGGCCGCAAGCTTGCCGTCGCCCGTCCGGCCAAGCAGCCGAATGCCGGCAATCCCGGCAAGACGCCGAAGGTGGCGCTCGTGCCGAAGTCGCGCAACGACGTCATCGAGCGGGCAATCGGCTTCGAGACGCTGAACTGGCTAGTGACATCAACCGCCTATGGCAAGGATCCGGGCCCAGGCTGCATCAACATGAACCGGCTGCGCCGCCCGATCTACCTGATCGGCAAGCGCGGTCAAACGGTCAAGGGTGTTCCCTACTGCTGGGGCTGCAAGACGCCGCTCGAGAATTTCGTCGGCGGCGTCGAAAAGGGCCAGACTGCCGGCAATGTCTGCACCAAGAGCGCGCCGCAATCCAATATCCTTGGCGTCGACTGCTCCGGCTTCGTCAGCGACGCCTGGGGTCTGAAGATGCATGTCTCGACGCGCGCCATCCCCGGGATCACCAAGCGCCTGTCTGACCCCTGGTCGATGCGGCCGGGCGACGCGCTGAACAAGCCGGGCTCGCATGTGCTGTTGTTCATGCGCTTCACCGACGACCGTAAGGTGGAAGTGATGGAAGCCTCGCCAAATGCCTGCAAGGGCCGTGTCTGCCGCAATACCTATTCGCTCGGCAGCCTGTTGATGCGCGGCTACCAGCCGGTGCGCTTCAAGGGGCTGGATGGTTGAATGAAAGGCAGCGTCAGGCTGCCGGCTTTGACATCAACCGTCGCTTTGCCATCGCCCAAAGCCCGTGGCTGGTGACGCTCTCGGCATAGTCCCGATAGGCGGGATCGCGGCTCAGCATGCGCTCTTCGGCGCGGGCGCGCATGACATAGATCAGACTGACGATCGCCAGCATGCTGGCTCGGGCAAGTCCTTCCGCAAGGCCGCTGGCAATGAAGCTGGGAGCCGCAAACAGCCACCAGGCGATGTTCTTCGAGACATAGGCTGGATGCTTGATGAAGCGATAGGGGCCCGATGTGATGATGCCGCGATGGGTGAGATTGGAAAATCGCGGTCCGAAAGCGACGGTCGCCCAAACATAGATGACGGTGCAGAACAGCGTCGCGCCGCTCCAGAGAATGAAGATCGCCGAACCCTCCTCGATCACCGTCTCCCAGCCCGGCCCCTCGCCATAAGGCACGAAGGCATGCGAGATCGCAGGGAAGAACGGTTCATAACAGATGAGGCAGACGAGCCAGCCGAGCGCCGTCGTCTCCGTCGCCCTGATATGCCAGCCGAAGAGTTTGAAGGTGGCGATATAGCCGCCGGCAGCAAGCACGACGTCGAGAAGAAAGGCAAGCCGCAACAGGCCTTCGAACCAGGCGGCCGAGAGCGGCGGAAACGCCCATGCCGGCTTATCGGCAAGATCGGAAAAGGCCGCCATGCCGCCTGAGAACATCAGCACGAGAAAGAAGCACTTGATCGCGAGCAGGCGCAATGCGAACAGCACGTCCTCTTCGCGAAAATCCTGCATCAACACCGCGCGCCCGACCTGATTGAGATAATCGTCGGGCTCTCCGGCGACCAGATCAGTGGCTACGATGTAGAGGATGGTGGCAACAGCAAGTGCGATAGAAATGACGATGGTCGTGTGGCCGGCCTCGATGAACCATCGGACCGCTGACGACTGCGTGAAAAACGGAAAGACCGAACAGACAATGACGACCACGCCAAGAAGCGCAGCGAGGCCGACAAGCTTCGTTCCGATGCGCCGCCAGAAAGCGGCGGGAGCCTCGTCCCGCCTCTCTCGCGATGCCCAGGCCCGACGAGCAGCCAGTGTGCCGTCGACGACGATCCACACCAGGAGAAGGCAGAACAGGGCAAGCGCCATCGCCTTGCCGGGCTCAAGCTGCAGATAGGCCGAGAGTGCAATGCCGAGGAGAACTCCGACAAGCGTCGCAGCCTGACTGACGAGAGGGCTCCCGGTAACGGTATCCCTGTCCTGCGGTATCGGCACGCTTTCGGCTTCCTCGATTACATTGCCGCCTGAACGAAAGGTTGCCGAACGGAGACCTGAGAGCGTATCCGCGCCGCCTGCGCTGCAAGCGCCATGGTTGCTTCATCTGTCAGCCGAGGCGCATCCTCCGGCAGCGAGATCATTGCAATGTCGAGCCTGTCATAGTCGACCATATAGTAACCCGATCCGGTGGCGATGACGGCCTCAGGCCTGATCGCCAGCAGATCCTGGGCCATCGTGCCGACGAACAGCGGGCCGCCCCAGATGTAGCGGAAGGCATAGACCGGTACGCCCAGAGCCGAGGTGCCGAGCCGACGGATATCGGTCTTTAGGCGGCGATCGGACCATGAGCCGCCGGTAGAGCTCGATGAACTGCTCGAACTGGAGGAACTGCTCGAACTGGATGAGCTGCTAGAGCCGCTCGAACCAGAAGAACCGCTGGAGCCAGAAGAACCGCTGGAGCCGGAAGAGCCGCCCATGCCGCCAGAGCCGGAATTCCCACCCGAACTGTTCTCAGAGCGGGCGAAAGCCGGTTGATTGCTCGTTGCGGACACTCTTCTAACGGTGGAAGTTGGTTTGCTGGCAGGCGTGGCGTTCCTGGCCGGCTCTTCACTGGCGAACAGTGTCCTGGCGCCAGGATCAAAGATGCAACTCTGCAAGATTGCGCCTGTGCCCGCGATGAATGTCGAGCAAAGCAGAACACGGATGATGAGCTTTCTTGTCATGAAGGGCGCCCCCAGACCGCCGTTTTAGAAGAGATCGTACCTCGGATTTCGCTTTACCCATGTCGCCTTGGCGAGCTGAACGAGCCTGTCATCGAGCGACTTGGTCTTCGGAAGCGCCTTTTGCTCCTGAGCGGTCAACTCGGCAACGAAGGTTTTTTCCGCTTTTTTCTTTGCAGCACTGGGCAAGGTCTTGAGTTCCGCCTTTGCCTGGTTCTTCGGGTCGCCGCTGCCCGGCATGTTGATGGCGGTCGCCAGCGCAAAATAACGCGCCGCCGTTGCAAGGCTGTCAGCGCCCGCGCCGTCTTCCTTCGCCAGCATTGCGCGGTCGAGTGCCCCCCAATAGTCGCCGCGCTCGGCGCCCATCTCCAGCCACTTCACCGCTTCCGCCTTGTCCGCGACAACGCCGATGCCGTCGCGATACATGCGTCCGAGATTGGTCGGGGCATAGGGCTGGCCGCCCTCTGCCGCCCGCGTGAAAAGGTCGAGCGCCTTTGGAAGATCCTCAGGAGCGCCTTTTCCGAAACGGTAGACGAGCGCAAGATTGTTCAGCGAATAGATGTCGTTGCGCTGGACGCCGGCCTCGTAGAAGCGGATGCCGCGTTCCGGATCGGCCGGAACGTTGACGCCGTTCAGGAAGATGTATCCGAGCTCGTTCATCGCATAGGTATGGCCGAGATCGGCGGCCTGCAGCATCAGGCGCAACCCCAGCTGCTGATCGGCCTTTGTGCCACGGCCGTAATAGAGGGCCTTGCCGTAGCTGTGCAGGGCAAAAGGATCACCTTTGGCTGCACCACCCTTGGCGATCTCGCTTGCCTTGGCTGCGTCACGCGGAACGGAGGCGCCGAACTCGTAAAGGCTCGACAGTTCATAGATCGCCCGGACATGCCCGGCATCCATCGCCTTTGTGATCGTCGCAAAGGCCGTCTTGGTGTCGCGGTTGGCAAGCTGGGCGCGGCCGAGCTGATAAACGAAGCGCTCGACCTCAGGATAGGCCTTTATCGCGTCCGTGCAGGCGGGCAGCGCGATGTCCGGATCGATCTCGTTCGGCAGTTTGCCCGATGTCACGCCCTGCAGGTCAAGGGGGGCGGCGGCTGATGTGTCGCAGGCGTCGAGCGCCGGCTTGAAGGTGACGGTGGCGGGCGGCAGATCGTCGTTGGCGGCCTGTAGCGTCAGGGCGAAAGGCTGGTTTTCGGTGCCGATCTGCGGCTCGTAAGTGAGCAATGGAATATCCGCGGACTCCAGCACGTGACCGAGCCCGATCACCCGGTCTCCGGCGCGCAGCGTGCCCTTGTCGGGCAGGGCCGCGACCTTGAAGGTCATCTCTGTGGCCGATGCCGGTACTTCAGGCAGGCCGGCCTCGACGGGGCCGACGCCGATTGTCGTGTCCACATCGCGCGGCAGCGTCTTCAGATAGGCATCGGCATCGGCAAGCCGTATCTTCTTGTCCTGTTCGAGCTGGGCGAGCTTGGCGCCGGCATCCGCCGAGACGGTGATCGCCACCACGCCCTGCGTCGCCTGGCCATAGGGGTCGCTGACGGTATAGCCGATCAGGCCGACGGTTCCGGCGGCAACGCCCGATGAATCATAGGTCAGCGCCGTCAGGGCGGCGGCGGGCATCTTCGCGCCCTGGTCGATCGGCTTGCCGTCGAAGCTGAGCTTGCCGGTCTTCGGAAGCTGGTTGAGGGTGACGAGCAGCGCCGAGCCGGTCTCGTCATGCGGCGGGGCGATCGGCAATTTAGTCGCGGCCGCCCCCTCTGGCACGCTCACCTGCTGCATCGGCTCGACGCTCGGCGGCGGCGGCGCCGGGATGAAATAGAAGCTATCGGTCAGCGAGGAGTTTTCCCAGGGAACCTGCTTGCCGCCGGTCAAGGCGATCACGTCGCGGCGCACATCGGTCAAAACCTGGCGGATTTCCTTGTTGGGTTCGCTGGCGCGTTTGATGAAGGATTCGGAATAGGGGCTGAGCGCCCCGGTGCCATCGAGCGCCACCTGGCCGGGTTCAGTGGAAAAGGCGATCAGGCTGCCGAGATCGCTGTCGATACGTGCAAGTCCACGTGTGGCGCCGACCGGTTCCAGTTTTTCCGCCATCCAGAATTTCTGGGCATTGAAGGGATTGTTGCGGCAGGCGTCGAGGAAGATCAGCTGCACCCGCGAATTCTGCTTGAGATGGTTGAGGATGAGGTCGAGCGGCATGGTCTGCGTCTCGACGTCATAGGGCGTCTCCAGTGTCGCATCGACCGGCACGATGAAATTCTGGCCGCCCACCTGGATGCCGTGGCCCGAATAATAGATGAGGCCGGCCTCGGCATTGCTGGTCGAACGCAGGAAGCGGCGCACCGTATCTTCGAGCCCGATGCGGTCGACATTGACGCCGATCGTCACGTCGAAACCGGCAGCCCGCAGTGTACTGGCGACCTCTTCGACATCATTGGCGGGATTTGGAAGCGAGGGCAGCGTCTTGTAGACCGAGTTGCCGATGACGAGAGCGACGCGGCGTCCGCTCTCTTCAGTAATGGCGGCAGATGCGGTGCCGACCGACAGCAGCATTGCAGCGACGATCAGCAGATAAGCGCACAGTCTCTTGACGTGGTGAAACTTGGGCATGGCTCGATCGCAAACATTCTATTGTTTAAGTTCAATAAAATTTGCTGGCCTGCTGGTGCTGGGCCCCCTCCGCATTCACACTACGAAAATATTCCTCGGCGCTTTAAAAAGCAAGCTTCGCCGCCTCCAAGTCAATTGGAGCAGTCCCGTCAGATTGGAAGCCCATCGTCGACAAGAAAGACTGTAGAAATCAAGAATTCAACATGCAGCCGGCGAAGTTTCCTTAGCCTCGAAACGTATAGTTGCTGATCGAGGCCGATTTCATCTCGATCGAGAAGCCCGGCAGGGTGGGCGGCATGTAGGCGGCGTTCTCGATCAGGCAGGGGTCGAGGAAGTGTTCGTGCAGATGATCGACATATTCGATGACGCGGCCGTCCTTGGTGCCCGACACCGCGACATAATCGATCATCGACAGATGCTGCACATATTCGCAGAGGCCGACGCCGCCGGCATGTGGCCAGACCGGCAGGTCGAACTTGGCGGCGATCAGGAGTACGGCCAGAACCTCGTTCAGCCCACCCATGCGGCAGGAATCGATCTGTACGATGTCGATCGCGCCCTCGGCGATGAACTGCTTGAACATGATGCGGTTCTGGCACATCTCGCCGGTCGCGACCTTCACCGGGGCGATCGCCTGGCGGATCTTGCGGTGGCCGGCGACATCATCCGGGCTTGTCGGTTCCTCGATGAAGAAGGGCTTGGCGAAGGAGAGCGCCTTGACCCAGTCGATCGCCTGACCGACATCCCAGACCTGGTTGGCGTCGATCATCAGGTAACGATCGGGACCGATCACCTCGCGGGCAATCCTCAGACGGCGGATATCGTCTTCCAGGTCACGGCCGACCTTCATCTTGATATGGTTGAAGCCGGCATCGATCGCCTCCTGGCAGAGGCGGCGCAGCTTTTCGTCGCCGTAGCCGAGCCAGCCGGCCGAGGTCGTGTAGCAGGCGTAGCCCTCCTTTTCGAGGATGGCGATGCGTTCCGCCTTGCCCGCCTCGGCGCGCTTCAGGATCTCGACCGCCTCGGCACGCGTCAGCACATCGGTGAGGTAGCGGTAATCGACGATATCGGCGATCTCCTCCGCCGACATCTCGGCGACGAGCCGCCAGACAGGCTTGCCGGCCTGTTTGGCCAGCAGATCCCAGACGGCATTGACGACCGCACCGGTCGCCAGATGAATGGCGCCCTTTTCCGGGCCGATCCAGCGCAACTGGCTGTCGCTGGTCAGGTGCCGCCAGAAGGTGCCGGGATGGGCGAGAACCTCCGTGAGGTCGGCGCCGACGACGAGGTGGCGCATCGCTTCGATCGCCATGCAGCAAATGTCGTTACCGCGGCCGATGGTGAAGGTCAGGCCGTGGCCGGCAAGATCAGGCGCATCCGTATCGAGAATGACGTAGGCCGCCGAATAATCCGGATCGGGATTCATCGCATCGGATCCATCAAGGCTTTGCGACGTGGGGAAGCGGAGATCGAAGACACGAAGGTCGGTGATGCGGGTCATGGTTGTTCCTCCCGTTTATATGCGCCGATTATATAGAGCCGATTGCAGTGGCCGGGCCGGCCGGCAAGACTGCCGGGCCGGCCGCATCAGCTGAAATCAGATCGTCCAGCCGCCGTCGATGGCGATCGCCTGGCCCGACGTGTAGGTCGCGCCGGCGAGATAGACGGCGAGATCGGCGATCTCTTCCGGCGAGCCGAGCCGGCCCATCGGCTGGCGGGCGATGAAAGCGGCGCGCGCGGCGTCGTAATCGCCCTGCGCGCGCATGCGGTCCTGCAGCGACGGGCTTTCCACCGTGCCGGGGCAGATGGCGTTGCAGCGGATGCCCTGACCGACATAATCGGCGGCAACGGCTTTGGTGAGCCCGATCACGGCCGCCTTGGTGACGCCGTAGGCGAAGCGGTTCGGCACGCCCTTGATGCTGGAGGCGACGGAGGCCATGTTGATGATCGCTCCGTCCTTGCGCTCGATCATGCCGGGCAGCACGGCGCGGATGGTGCGGATCATCGCCTTGACGTTGAGGTCGAAGGCGAATTCGAGATCGGAATCCTTCATCTCGAGGATCGAGCCGGCATGGACGAAGCCGGCGCAGTTGAACAGCACGTCAACAGCCCCGATCTCGGCGACAAGGGCCTTGACCGCATCCTCTTCGAGCACGTTCAACTGATGGGTGAAAACGCCGGTTTCAGCGGCAAGCGTCGCCAGCGCCTCGGTGTTGATATCCGTCGCGTGAACCCTGGCGCCGATCGCGGCAAAGGCTGCCGCCGTCGCCCGGCCGATGCCCTGACCGGCGGCGGTGATGAGAACGGTCTTGCCGGAAAGTCTGTTTGTCATGTCGCGGGCCTTTTCTGGAATTGTCTACGCTGGACGATGGAGTACGGTTGATGTCTTGGCAAAGCTCGGCGTGATGCAGCGCGCCGGTCCGCTTCCGGAGGTGCGCGGCTTTCTGCGTTAAATGGAGGAGTTGGCGCTGTTGCACAGGCAGATCAGCGGCGGATTCAGCCGATTGGCTGCTTTTTCGGCGATCTCCGCCGGCGGCAGGGCCGATGACCATTCCCTTGCGCTGCACGGTCTTCCTCCCTGTCCCGGCTTGCTTATGATCCTGCCGCTCGGGCGCCTTCGATAGCTCAGTCGTTCGTTTGGATCGACTTTTTCAGTGGTGATTTGTCTGTTTATAGACAAACAGACGATTGGCCAAGGGTCAAGTGCGAAGTTTTCCTTTTCCGGCCGCAGTTCTGCGTATATGCAGAGTGATATTCACAGGAGGAAGGAATGGAGACCGACGAGTCCGACCGCTACCGCGCTCCTGCCCTCGACAAGGGCCTCGATATCCTGGAATTGCTCGCCGGCGTCGACAGCGGCCTCACCCAGGCCGAAATCGCCAAACGGCTCGACCGCAGCCCCAACGAATTCTACCGCATGCTCGACCGGCTGGTGCGCCGCGGTTACGTCACCCGGCTGGATGGCGACCGCTATTCGCTGACGCTGAAGCTCTTCGGTCTTGCGCAGTTGCACGCGCCGGTGCGCCGGCTCGCCTCCTATGCTACGCCGCTGATGCGCGATCTCGCCCAGCGCACGCGCCAGGCCAATCATCTTGCGGTCTTCGATCGTGGCGCGGCTGTTGTCATCGCCCAACAGGAGGCGCCGGACTATTGGGGATTCTCGATCCGCATCGGCGCCCATATCAGCCTCTTCGACACCGGTTCGGGGCATGTGCTCCTTGCCTTCCGCAGCGAGGAGGAGCGGGAGATGATGATCTCGGAACATGTGCGCAGCCGCTCAGACATCGAACTCGGCCCCGAATTCTACGATCGTCTCCACCAGATCCGCGAGCGCGGCTACGAGATGATGGCGAGCGCCCAGACATCAGGCGTCTACAATCTTTCCGCTCCCGTTCTTGGACCGGACCGCCGCTGCATCGCCGCCCTCACCTGCCCCTTTATCGCGCTCGTCAATGCGCCGTCCGCTCCCGATATCACGCAGGCGATCACGCTGGTGCAGAAGACCGCCGCCCAGCTTTCGCTGCTTGCCGGCGCCGATGTCGTCCACCCGGCCTGAGGCCTAAGAATTTCTATTTGAACAATCCATTCACCAGGAATAGGTTTGCCGCCAAACCACTCTGGGAGGAGAAGAGCGTGTTCATCGACACCCATCTGCACATCATCGATCGATCGGCCCTGCCCTATCCCTGGCTCTCAGGCGCGCCCGCTCTCGATCATGATTTCCTCTACGAAACCTATGCGACTGAGGCCCGGCGCTGCGGCATCACCACGGTGCTGCATATGGAGGTCGACGTCGATCCCGCCGCGACGCAGGCCGAGACCGATCACGTCGCCGGCATCGCCAAAAAGCAAGGCAGTCTGATTGCCGGCGCGATTGTCTCCTGCCGGCCCGAAGAGGAAGGCTTTGCCGCCTATCTCGAGCGGCAAAAGGCCGATCCCTTCGTCAAGGGATTCCGCCGCGTGCTGCATGTGGTGCCAGATGATGTCTCCGAAGGCGCCCTGTTTCGCGAAAACATCAGGCGCATGAGCGGCAGCGGCCTGACTTTCGACCTCTGCACATTGCCGCATCAGGCGAGCCGTGTAACCGCCCTCGTCGATCTTGCGCCTGATGTGCAGTTCGTTCTCGACCATTGCGGCGTGCCGGATATCCGTTCGGACGCCTTTCAGCCATGGAAGGCCGGCATATCAGAGATTGCTCGGCGGCCGAACGTGGTCTGCAAGGTCTCCGGCGTTGTCGCCTATGCCGATGCGAAGACATGGACGGCAGAAACGCTGCAGCCCTATTTCGAACATGTGATCGCAAGTTTCGGCTGGGACCGCGTCGTCTGGGGCAGCGATTGGCCAGTCTGCACGCTCGGTGGCGGCCTCTCTACCTGGGTTGCGGCGACCCATGCGATGCTCTCAGGTAGCAGCGAGGCAGAGCGCTCGAAGTTGCTTTTCGCCAATGCGCATCGCCTCTGGTCGCTCTGACGTCACAAAATAAAGCGACCGGTCTCCTGGGCGTGCCATTTCGGCATGTTTTTTGTACCATTCCGGGACAAAAAACGCCCGATTTTCGGGCTTAACGCTATCTACATGCAAGCAATTGCTAGCCTTATTTATCTCGGCTAAAAGTTGTTGACACGGATATGGGGAATGACCCCTGTCCGCTGCCTTCAGAAGGGAAAATGAGATGAAAGAAGAACCGCATTCCGTCGATGTTCACGTCGGAAAGACGATCCGTATCCAGCGTCTGTTGAGGAAAGTTTCTCAGACGGAACTGGGCGATCGTGTTGGCGTAACGTTCCAGCAGATCCAGAAGTACGAAAAGGGTTCCAACCGCGTTTCCGCCAGCATGCTGGTCGAAATCGCCGGCGCGCTTAAGGTCGATGTCAGGACGTTTTTTGACGATCTGTCGACCCCTGATACGGCCAACGACAACCCCGCTCCGAGCGAGGAATTCGTTATTTCGCGCGAAGGCGTCCTTCTCAATGCGGCGTTCTTTTCGATCAAGAACGAAGCGCTTCGCAAGAAGATCCTGAAGCTCGTCCAGGCGATTGCCAACACCGAACAGTTGGAAACCGAAGCGGCCGAATAGACCGGTTGTCCTTCACGCGCTCCAAACGGACCGCATGAGGATCAATAGCGGTTGATCGGATCAGTAGCAATCGATCGGGCTCAATGGCGATCGATCAGGATTAGATTCTCGCTGGCATCCTTCATTGCGATCTTGGCTTTGCTGCCGAGCAGCTTCTCGAGATTGACGTCAAGCTCCCTGTCGGGATCTATGCCGTCCCAATCGATGACGACCTGCAGCAGCGCCATGTTCGTCAGGTGCATCAGATTGCGCAGCTGAAGCTTTTCAGCCTCATCCTTGGCTGCCGACAGCAGCCGGAAGATCCTTGCGTATTCGCTGCCGGTACCCTCGTTGTATTGATCAAACATCGTTCCCGCCTCTTTGGTCGTGGAACCCTACGATTCCATCAGTGCTGCATCATTCCGCCGCGACCGTTATTCAAGCGTTACAGGAACCGCATTGCGCGTGACTTCGGCGTGCAAGAGCTCCCAATGTGAGGTCGCGGCAAAGCGCCAGTCACGGTTGACGGGGAGGAATTTGTCCCGGCTCAGCCATTCCAGCACCAGTCGCGCGTCGTTGCGCTTGCGCTCGACACGGCTGCCGCGGATGGCGGCGAGGATATGGTCGCGGCGCGGCTTGCGGAAATGGCACTCGTCGGCCACCTTCGCATAGGTGCGTTCGGAGAAATGCAGAAACCGGCCGGCCAGCAACAGCTTCTTGCGCTCGCCGGGCGAAATCTCGCCTTTGGCGTGAAGCGCATCGATCGTCGGCTCGAAATCGACCCAGGGAACGGAAAGCGGCAGCCAGCCGAGCTCCTGCGGCGCATGCACCAGCGCGACGGCCTCATCGTCGAGCAGCCGCCCGGACTCGTAATCTTCGAAGATCGAACCGAGCCCGACCATGCCGAAGGGGGCGCATTCGGCTGCCCGCAACGCCCCCATGCTGGCCCCGCCGGCAACGGCGACATCATGTTCGAGTGCGTAAAGTATTTCCTTGTGCCAGACCGAAGGCAGGTCGCCGAAATAGCCATCGACGAGGCCGATCGCCGTGGCGCCGGCCCGAACGGCCTTCAGGATGTCGCCGGCGGCGGCCGGCGGCCGGAAGTCGATGAAAGGAGACATGGCTCTTGCAGCGGCAAGATCACTGCCAAGGCTCGGGCCGACGAACAGCACCTTCATGATTCGGCTCCTTTTATGGTGTTGACCGCGCGCATGCCGAGCTGGATGTATTGGCCTGATATATCGACCTCCAGTCCCGGCACGATCACTCTGACGACCGAGATCGGCAGGGATCGATGCGGAAAGGGCACGACGATGATCTGCTCGATGCCGGTCACCGCCAGTCGGTCGGCAATATGGGCGATGGTTTCCTGGATCGTCGCCGGGCGGCGATGACGGTCGTGGAACGCGCGCATCCGACCGTCGCCCTCGCAAAGTTCGACCACCTGCTGCATCGCCGCGCTCCGGTCGAGCCGCTGATAGATGCGCGGCGAGAAATCGTCGCGGCTGCCGGCGATCGCGGTCAGCCGGCTCTGCGCCGCTTCGGTGATGGCGCGCAGCGCGGCGCGCACGGGATCGGGGTGGCAGCCGCAACCACCGCAGACATGCGACCAGCGCGCGTCGACACGGTCGGAAAGATTGCCTGGCATGATGACCGCCAGAAAAGCGGGAACGCCGATATCCGTCGTCATGTCGAGCAGCAGCAGTTTCATGCCGGCGCGTGTGATCCGGTCGGTCATGACGTCGATAACCGCATCGCCGAAGGAGGCAGGGTCGACGCGGCTCTCCTTCAGGCGCTCCGGCGATTTCAGCTGGGTCAAGGCCCAGGCGTCGCGCTCCACCAGCTCGCAAAGTCCATGCAGGACCGCTTCGGAGGGCGTGTTGCCGGAGGCAAGCCCATCGCTCGACTGCTCGAAACCCGGCGGCCTCTCGCCGCGATGATCGAGACCGACGAGCCACCAGGGCACGAAGACACTGCTGCCGGAAAGGATGTCGAGCCCCGTGCACCAGGGAATAGGCTTGCTGCCGATCTCATCGGGCGCGCAGCGTGCGACATTGTCGAGATCGATCATCGCGGCCCGCTCCGCCCGCATGCTGTCGATCGTCGCCTGCGTCAGGTCGGCGGGGGCAATTTCGGCGATCCGCGTCTCGACTGCTTCCATCGCCGCCGAGGTCATGGCGGCATCATTATCGATACCCTTGCCCTGAAACACCGACAGCGTGTGGCTGTTCGGCCTCGTTGCGAAGGCGACGGGGATGTTCAAGACATCGAGTGCAGTCAGCAGACCGACGCGCGTGATGCCGAATTCGCGCAGATGCGGCCTGACGGCTGCGAGGGTCTGAGCCGGCGTGACCGCGCGGTCATGATAATCGCTGACACCGGCCGATGATCGTTTAAGGTCACCGGCTAGCGTTTCAAGGTCGGTGAAAGCGGACATACCGATCTGTTCCTTAGCGGAACCTCAGCGCATGCGTCAGGCTCTCGAGCGCATTTGCGGAAACGTTGAGTTCGTCCTGCTTCAGGGCAGCCCTGGCGGCGGCAGAAAAGCGCAGAGACTGTGTCTGAGCTGCAGTGGTTTCAGCATTCGTCTTCATGTTCCATCTCCGATTGGTCAGGCAGCGCCTTGCTGCCGTTAACCATCAGAGGGAAACATTGCCTGCGTCATTTAAGCGTTACAGGCTTCGTTAAAAGGCCATGCAATCAGGGAAGACCGGCAAGATGCAGGCCCTTTATCAACGGTTCCGTATAGGCGGGATCGCGATCGGGGACGAAATGACGGATGTCCTCGCTGCGGAAATCCGGGAAGTTTTCCAATACCACCCTAGCGTAATTCCTGGCCTTGCTCGTATCGCCGGCCATGGCATGCGAGGCGGCGAGCAGACGGGCCGTTGCCTGCTTCGCCTTCACCGGTTCCAACGCCTCGATCGCCATTTCATATTCTTCGCGCATGAAGTGGATGCCGCCGAGGTTCCAGTAATAATAGTCCGGCGGCAGCGGATTGAGTTTGAAGGCCGCGCGGCTGAGCTCCAGCGCTCGATCGAAATCGCCATCATGAGAAAGCGCGTCAGCGAAATCGGCGAGGATGTCGGCGTCGTTGGGATTGAGATCCTGGGCCTGCTGGAAATATTCCAGGCTTTCGTCAAAGCGGCGGCGATAAAGCGCCACGAAGCCGAGCTCGCGGTAGGCCCGGCCGCTGTTCGGGTCGGACTGCTGCGCCTGCCGGGCAGCACCGTTCGCCTCGTCAAGCAGTTCCTTGTCCCGCATGCCGCGGATCAGCCATTCCATGCCGAGCGCGCGCGACATGCCAGCATGGGCGGCAGAGAAATGTTCGTAACGATTGAGCGAGGATTTGAACCATTTGCGCGCCTGGCGCAGATGCTGCAGATCGGTCTGGGCGATCAGCCGCTTGCCTTCCAGGTAGAGACGGTAGGCGGACGGCGGCGCCTCGCCGATCGGTATCGCCAGTTCGTGGCGCTTGATCGTGTCGGCGAGCGAGGAGACGATCCGCCGCGTCAGATGCGCGAAGGATTCGCTGATCTTCTGCATGACCAGCGGCAGTTCGATGGCCCAGATCACTTCCGAGGTCGTCGTCCGCGTCAGCCGGCAGGTCGCAAAGACATCCTCGTCGCGGCCCTGGATGGTGACATAGACCGCATAGTCAAAGCTGAGGTCGAGCGGACCGGGCACGGCACG
Source organism: Rhizobium leguminosarum bv. viciae USDA 2370 (assembly GCF_002008365.1). Lineage (GTDB taxonomy): Bacteria > Pseudomonadota > Alphaproteobacteria > Rhizobiales > Rhizobiaceae > Rhizobium > Rhizobium leguminosarum. The sequence continues at coordinate 239,870 of NZ_MRDL01000046.1, read as the reverse complement.
CGACGGATCGATCGAACGGCTGAGGATCTCCAGGCTCGTATGCGCAGCGATCACCTTGAAGCCGCGCTGCTGGCTGAGGCCGATGGTGACGTCTTCGAGAAGCGCCCTGCCGACGCGCTCCATCAGCGGATCGGTGAAGATACTTTCCGGCGGCAGAATGATGATGCGCGGCTGGCCGACCGTATTGACGGAAAGGTTAAGCGCCGACTGAGGATGTCCCGACGTCGCCTGTGCTGCCGGCACCAGGTTGAGTTCGCGGGCAAGAGCAGTGGTGCTTTCTTCCGGCTCGGTGTCGAAATCGTCCTTCAGCTGGCTCTTGCACTTCAGATAGGCCTGACGCGCCGCTGCCGGATCGTTCATCCTGACATAGGTGCGCATCAAGGCGCGATAGGCCGTCTCGCTGGCAGGGTCGAGTTCCAGCAGGCGCCTGGCAAGCGTGACCTGCTCTTCATCAGATCTGTCTTCTGATGTCTCGACCAGCCGGGTGAGATGGGCGGAGCGCAGTTCGTCGACGCGCTGGCGCTCGAAGGTCAGCCAGTCCTCGGCGCCCTGTGTCGGCGATTTGACGCCTTCGAGCAATTCGCCGTTCAGCAGGCCGCCGTCTTCGGGTGCGAGTGGCCCTTTCTGTTTCAGGATATGAACATCGACCTCCCAGCCATCGGCAAGGCCGATATGGGTTCGGGTCGCGGCAAGCAGCTGTGGAAGGCCGGCGGGAACGCTCTGCTCGATGCGCGCCAGTAGCTGGCGCAGGCTGCCGGCCCGTTTTTCCGGCAGTTCCGATTGCCAGAGCTGTCGCCTGACGGTTTCGCGGTCGAGTTCGAAATTGGGTTCGGCGGCGAGCATGGCGAGGAGAAAATAAGACTTCTCCGGCAAGGGGAGTTCCGTCCCCGCCGCCAGCAATCGCGGTCTTCCGAGCAGGCACAGCCTGTTCGTCAGCATCTGCCGGATGTCCATCGCATCTCGGTTCTCACCCCTGAAAGCCAAGGCGCACAAGCGCACCGGCCAATCCAAAGCATGTTAGAGCCATAAGAGGCCGGCGCATAGCGGTTTTGCTTTAAAAAGAAGAATTTTCAGCGAATATTTGCATATTCTCGCGCCACACGGGGAGGAAATGCTTGCCTACACTTTCGTGAGGATGCGGTTTGCGTGTCGTGGCGGCAGGTTATTTCCACTGCCGATGGTCCTTATCACCCGCTATTCCCAACCAAATCGCGGCCGCGTTAAAGGCCGAGCGCCTTGATGTGCTCGATCGAACGCCGGGCGAAGCGGCGCCAGTCGGCCGGATTGTCATGCTCGGTGACGATATGCTGAGCCTTTGTCTCGCGGAAGAGTGGTACGAATTTTTCCCAGTCGATGATGCCGTCGCCGGTCGCAGCCCAACCGTCTTCCGTCGTGGTGCCCTTCGGGCGAATTCGACGGTGGCCACGGGCGCTATGCCTATTACGACACGGTGCCCGATCTCGGCGTCATGATCGAACTGCTGGAATTCGACAGCGACAAAGAAGTCCAGCCGAAGCAGGCCTGAGGGGTCACAGCACCTGTGCAATCCGTTTCGGGCTGACCTCCGTCGCGGCCGCGGCTTCGACGAAATCGAGCCCGATATCCAGCACCGGGGCGCTGTGTGTCAGCCAGCCGACGGAAATGAGGTCGACACCGGAAGCAGCGATTGCGGCGGCCGTTATCGGCGTGACGCGCCCGGATGCTTCGGTGATGGCTCGGCCGGCGACGATAGCGACGGCTTCGCGCAGCTGATCGGGCGTCATGTTGTCGAGCAGAACGGCGTCGACGCCGATGTCCATCGCTTCTTGCAGCTGATCGAGGGTGTCCACTTCGACCTCGATCTTCACCATATGGCCGACGCCTGCCCGCGCCCGGCGGATCGCTTCAGCGACCCCACCGGCGATGGCGACGTGATTGTCCTTGATCAGCACTGCGTCATAAAGCGCGAAACGGTGATTCATGCCGCCACCGGCTCGCACCGCATATTTCTCCAGCGCCCTGAGGCCCGGCGTCGTCTTGCGCGTGCAGGCGACGGAAGCCTTGGTACCCCTGATGGCGGCGGCGATCCCTGCCGTCACTGTGGCGATGCCAGAGAGGTGACCGAGGAAATTCAGCGCGGTGCGCTCGGCGCTCAGCAGGCCACGCGAGGGGCCTTCGATGGTGGCGATCACGTCGCCGGGCTTGACCGCGTCGCCATCCTGGAGATGGCGGCGCATGACGATCTCTGGATCGACGAGAGCGAAGGCGAGTTCGGCCGCATCGAGACCGGCAATCACGCCCGGCTGGCGGGCCGCGATCACCACCGTCGAGTGGTGATCGCGAGGGATAACCGATGCCGAGGTGATATCGCCGGCAAGACCGAGATCTTCGAGAAGGGCGGCCCGCACCAAGGGTTCGACGATCAGGCGCGGAAGGGGAACAAGGCTCATCTCAGGCACTCCTTGCAAGGGCATAGGGCGGCGTCGCGCGGGCGATCTCCAGCGCTTGGGAAAGGTGCATCTGGCGCCGGTTGGCATTGGCGAGCTTCAGCGGAAAGTCGGTGCGGGCATGGGCACCGCGCGATTCCATTCGCAGGCTGGCAAAGACGGCGATCAGCAGCGCGACGATAGCCGGATCGGCGGCAGTGCCGTTGCCTTCGGCCAGCGGCAGCAGGGAGGCGATCGCGCCATGAATGGCGCCGGCATTGCGCAGCACGCCGAGATGGCGCGAGACGATCGGCCGCACCAATGACGCATCGGTCGGCGCCGGGAGACTCCCGGCGGAGATAGTGCCGGCACCACTTGCCGGCATGCCCGAAATGTCGCGTGCAGCCCGCATGCCCATGACAGCCGCCTCCAGCAGCGAATTGCTGGCAAGCCGGTTTGCGCCGTGCAGGCCGGTCGAGGCCGCCTCTCCGGCGACCCAGAGACCGGGAAGCGAGCTGCGGCCATTTGCATCCGTGGCCACGCCGCCCATGTGATAGTGAACGGCCGGGCGCACAGGAATGAGGTCTCTCGCCGGATCGATGCCGGCCTCGCCGCAAAGGCTCGAGATGACAGGAAAGCGAGCGGCAAAGCGGCTGCCGAGAGCATCGCGGGCATCGAGAAAGACTCGTCCGCCGCGGGCGATTTCGGCGCTGATCGCCCGCGCCACCACGTCACGCGGTGCAAGCTCGGCCCCTGGAATGCGGGCCATGAACCGTTCGCCGCGTTCGTTGACGAGCAAGGCCCCCTCCCCGCGCACCGCCTCGCTGATGAGCGCCAGCGGCCTGCGGCGTGAATCGAGTGCGGTTGGGTGGAACTGGACGAATTCCATATCGGCGAGCGCGGCACCGGCCCTTGCTGCGAGCGCGATCCCCTGGCCAAAATTGCCCATCGGATTGGTGGTCGCGTCGTAAAGCCCGCCAATGCCGCCGGTGGCGAGCACCACCCGTGAAGTCGGCAGAATGGCGGCGCCATTCGCGGTCGCGCAGAGCAGGCCGGCGACCTGCTCGCCATCCATCACAATCCGCCGCGCCTCGAAGCCTTCGAGCACTGATATAGCCGGCGTTTTCATCACCGCCTGGATCAGCGCGGCGATGATCGCCGCACCCGAGTCATCGCCTTCGGCATGGACGATGCGGCGGCGATTATGGGCCGCCTCCAGCCCGAGCGAGAGGTCTCCTGCGGTATTCCGGTCGAACCGCACGCCGGCTTGCTCCAGCGCGGCGATCGCCGCCGGCGCCTCGGCGATGATGCCGGCGGCGATCGCCGGATCGCAGAGCCCGTCACCGGCGGCAAGCGTATCGGCAAGATGCAGTGCCGCGCTATCGTCGGCGCCGACACTGGCGGCGATGCCGCCCTGCGCCCAGGCGCTCGATGTTTCCGCGCCAAGGGCCGCGCGAGTGACGATCACGGAAGGTTCAGGCGCGAGCGTCAGCGCGGTCATCAACCCCGCAAGCCCGCTGCCGACGATTACCGTGCGTCCAGCAAGATGCTCGAGAATCTCGGTCATATCGCCAGCATCCTTTCGACGGCGCGGCGCGCGGCGACAGCAATTGCCGGATCGACCGTCACCTCGTGGCGGTTTTCCTCGAGTGCCGCGCGGATATTGGCAAGGGTGATGCGCTTCATGTGCGGGCAGAGATTGCAGGGGCGAATGAATTCGACATCGGGATGGTGCACGGCGACATTGTCGCTCATCGAGCATTCGGTGAGCAGCACGACGCGCGCCGGTTTCTGCCTGCCGACATAATCCGACATGACAGCGGTGGAGCCAGCGAAATCAGCTTCGGCCACCACATCGGGCGGGCATTCGGGATGGGCGAGCACTGTTACGCCGGGATGGTTTTCGCGCAGCTGGCGCACGTCCTCGGCGGTGAAGAGTTCATGCACTTCGCAATGGCCGTGCCAGGCGATGATCTCGACATCAGTCTCTCGGGCGACGTTGCGCGCCAGATATTCGTCCGGGATCATCAGCACCTTCGGCACGCCGAGCGATTCCACCACCTGTTTGGCATTGCCCGAGGTGCAGCAGATATCGGAGGCAGCCTTCACTGCGGCCGAGGTATTGACATAGGTGACGATGGGCACGCCGGGATGGGCCTGGCGCAGCAGGGCGATATCCTCGGGCGTGATCGAATCCGCCAGCGAACAGCCGGCGGCGAGATCCGGAATCAGTACGGTTTTCTCGGGGTTCAGCAGCTTGGCGGTCTCGGCCATGAAATGCACGCCGGCAAGCACGATAACATCGGCATCGACCTCGATTGCCTTGCGGGCGAGCGCCAGGCTGTCGCCGACGATATCGGCCACACCGTGGAAGATCTCCGGTGTCTGATAGTTGTGCGCGAGAATGACGGCGTTGCGGCGGCGCTTGAGTTCGAGGATCGCGTCGACGTCATTTTCGAACGTCATCCATTCGGCTTTGGGAATGACGCGGCTGACGCGCTCGTAGAGCGAGGATGCGGAAACAGGATAATTCATGACCGGCTCCTAATTATGCTCCAATTGAGCATATCATAGGCAAAGAGATATTCTCACGGTGAGCATATGTCAATTGCGGGAGAGCGGTAATTTCGTTCCTGCCAGCGCCCGTTCTTCGAGCACGGTGTTGCGAAAGCGGAAAAGCTTGGCCGGCCGGCCGCCGGTTTCGCTTTCGGTGCCGCCGGTTTCCTCGACCAGTTCCTGCTGTTCGATGAGGCGGCGGAAGTTCTGCTTGTGCAGCGTCAGCCCCGCCAAGGCTTCGATGGTGCGCTGAAGCCTCAGCAGCGTGAAGCTCTCCGGCATCAGCTCGAAGACGACGGGGCGGTATTTGATCTTGGCGCGCAGTCGGGCGATTCCGGTTGCGAGAATACGGCGGTGATCGGCAAACATTGCCAGGCCGAGATTGGCCTCCGCGCCGCATCCGGCTTCCGAGACGAGCCCCGCCTCGTAAAGCAGTTCGTAGCGCTGCAGGGCCAGATCCTCGTTCCAGCCGCCGCCATCGAGGCCGAAGGTGAAATCCGCGCGGCGATGGCGATGGTCGCGCCTTGCCGGATCGGCATCGGCCCAGCTGCTCAGGCGCGCCATGATCTCGTCAAGCACGGCTGGCCGGCCCTGCCGGTGGTCTTCCCAGGGGAAATATTCGTACCAGCCGTGCCATCCCGGCCGGCCGGCGCCTGACTGCTCGTTGACGAGGCCGAGATAGCTGATCGAGATCGTCCGCCCGCCTGGGATGTCGTTGTTCCGGTCGCGGTCGGCGAAGGTATAGAGCTGTTCGAGATAGCCGACGGGGTGTTCCGTCTGCTCCTGCACCCATTCGCGCAGGCCCGATTGCAGGGTGCGATGGCCCATTTCGAAAGGCCCCGACGGCAGCGCATTGCCGGAACGGATCGTCATTACGCGCGGCTCGTCCCCCGTCACCGCGACGAGCACCGCAATCAATTCCGCATGCGCAAAGCCGATCGTCACAGGGGACCGAATACTCCGTTCCGAATGAATCGAACGGATAATTTCTGACACAGGCCGGGACGGAAGCCAATGGAGGGGAAGCGCCTTTGCGGCGCTTCCCACATGATCGACGCAATAGCGCGCGTTTGCCCTCAGCTATTGCCCGTCTCGCTTTTCAGCCGCTGCAGGAAGAATTCCAGTTCCGCATTGTCGATACCGACGAGATGACGCTCTTCCGGATAGGCGCCGGTCCTGACATCCTCGGCAAATTCGGTGAAGGCGGCGATGCGCTCGCGCTGCAGCCGGTCGTGTTCGTCGGCGAAGTTGCGATAGACCTTGGCATGGCGGGGATAGTGGTCGCGATTGGCGCCGAGCACGTCGTCGGCGAAGAGATATTGGGCGTCGCAGCCGCTGCCGGCGCCCATGGAGATCATCAGCATCGAGGTGTTGCTGCTGATGGCGGCGGCCACATCCCCTGGGACGACTTCGATTTCGGCGGCGAAGGCGCCGGCCTCTTCCAGCGCCTTGGTCTGCCGCCAGATCTCGGCGGCACTCGCCGCCGTCTTGCCGACGGCGCGGAAGCCGCCTGTCCAGGTCGCCTTCGAAGGGATCAGTCCGAGATGACCGCAGACTGGGATACCCTCGTCCCGCATGCGCCGGATCGTCTGCAGGCTTGCGGCGCAATAGACCGCGTCGCCGCCTGCCTTCAGCGCCGCAAAGGCCGCACGCAGATAGTCCTCGGCCGAGACATGGTCGCCATATTCGAGCCCCGGAATGGCAAAGGGAGTGGGGGCGATCTCGCGAAAGACCGGGCCGAGCAGCGAGGGCGGTACGGAGACGATGTCGATCCCGGCCTTTTCGGCGGCTTCCGCCTCCTCCAGCGAGGTGACGCGCAGCATGGTGAGCTGGCGCTTGCCTTTTTCCGAAAGCAGATCGGCGACGGTTGCGCGTCTATGTTTTTTCATCATCAATTCCTTTGAAAAAATCGGGTGAAAATATCGGGCAGCTCAGGCGGCCAGCAGGGATTTCAGCTTGATGTCGCTGGCTGCAAGTGCTGCCGGGTTCGGATGGGCGCGCGCTGCGATCAGCATTTCGGCGAGCCTGATGTCGCGCGCCACCGCATTGCCCGGCCCGATGCCGCTTGCAGCGATCAATCGTCCGTCGGCGTCGAGATGGAAGACAATGAAGGCGCCTGCGCCGAGCTCGCGGCGCTGATGCGTGGCGGCCCCTTCGGCAAGGCCTGATATCTGCAGCGTCATGTCGTATTGATCCGACCAGAACCACGGCACCGCCGAAACGGCCTCGTCGAGGCCGAGCATGTTGGCCGCGGCCAATGTGCCCTGCTCCTGGGCATTGCGCCAGGATTCGAGCCGCACCCGCCGGCCGCCATAGATCGACAGCGGAAAGGAGCAGCAATCGCCGGCTGCGAAGACATCAGGAGCAGAGGTCTGGAGATAGGTGTCGACGGCAATGCCGTTGTCGATTGCCAGCCCGGCCCTTTCGGCGATCTCGACATTCGGGCGTGCACCGATGCCGACGAGGACGAGATCGGCTTCGATCACCTCGCCGGTCGACAATCTGATCAGGGCTTTTCCGGTTTCCTCAGTCAGCGCTCCGATGGAGACGCCGCAGCGGATATCGACGCCTTCAGCGCGATGGCGCTCAGTGAGCAGATGAGCGATCTCCTCCGGCACGCCACGCTTCAGCACGCGTTCCAGCCCCTCGATGACGGTGACCTCGGCGCCAAGTAGCCGCGCCGTGGCCGCAAGTTCCAGTCCGATGAACCCGCCACCGATGATGGCGATATGCCGTCCCGGCTTCATCGCATCGCGCAGTGCTGCCGCATCGTGATGCGTCCGCAGCGAACGAATATGTCGGCTGCCTTCCCGTGCGCCGGGGAATGACCGCGCGGCGGCACCCGTCGCAAGCAGAAGCTTGTCGTAGGAAAGCACCGTCCCGTCCGAAAGCGTGACGGTCCTGAATGCGGGATCGAAATCCCTTGCCTCCACGCCGGTCAGCAGCCGGATGCCGTTTTCGACATATTTTTCCGCCGCGGCGATGAATTTCGGATCGCTTGCATCGGTGGAGCCGGCCTTCGAAAGCGGCGGCCGTTCATAGGGCGGAAGCGGCTCGGCGCCAACTAGCGTTATCTCGCCGGCAAAGCCCTTTTCCCGCAGGGCGAAGGCGGCGCGCGCACCGCATTCGCCCGCGCCCAGGATGACGTAATGAGCCATGCCGGCCTCCCTCAGAGCGAGATGAAGACGGCGCCGTCTTCGATCTTGACAGGATAGGTCTTGAGATTGACGCAGACCGGCGCACCCTTGGCTTCGCCCGTCTTGTAGTTGAAGCGGCCGTTATGCTTTGGACATTCGATGATCTCATCCATGACAAGCCCGTCGGCGAGATGGATATGTTCATGTGTGCAGAGCCCGTCGGTCGCGAAGAATTCGTCGTCCGGGCTGCGATAGACCGCGAAGGTGCGCCCGCCGTGATCGAAGCGGATGACATCCTCCTCGTCGATCTCGTCCTTGTTGCAGACCTGGATCCAATTTCCGCTCATCTTGTCCTCCCTTGATTGTCGTTATTGCGCGGCCGGGGCCAGTTCGTTGTGGAATTCCTCGCGATAGGGCCGCGCGGTGGCCGGCAGTTCGCGCTTCAGGAAATAATCCTCGTTGCGCAGCTGGCGCAGGAAGGCAGGGATCATCTCGCGATAGCCGGACAAGATCGACGGGTTCGGTGCCGGCAGGTCATGCTTGATCATCGCGTGCAACTGGGGCAGCGCGTGGTAGGGCACCATCGGAAACATGTGATGCTCGACGTGGTAGTTCATGTTCCAGTAGATGAAGCGGCTGATGGGGTTCATATAGACCGTGCGGCTGTTCAGCCGATGGTCGGTCACATTGTCGGCAAGGCCGCCATGCTGCAGCAGTCCGGTCAGCACATGGTGCCAGGCGCCGTAGAGGCGCGGCAGGCCGATCAGCATCAGCGGCAGGATCGAACCCATGGCGATCGCGGCCGCGATCGTTGCAAGATAGATCGCCAGCCAGATGCGGGCGATGCGGATGGCCTTTGGCTGCTCCATCTCGGGAATGAAGGTTTTTTCCGCCGCGCTGACGCCGCCGAAGGCATTGCGCAGCATGTCGACGATCGCATGCCAGGCGTCGAGGATGCCGAAGAAATTAAGCACCAGCCGGAAGAGATCGGGCGGCCGCATGACGGCGATCTCGGGATCGCGGCCGACGATCACCGTGTCGGTGTGATGGCGCGCATGGCTCCAGCGCCAGGTCACCGGATTGCGCATGATCATGAAGCAGGCAATGTGGTAGACGACATCGTTCATCCAGCGCGTCTTGAAGGCGGTGCCATGGCCGCATTCGTGCCAGCGGCTATCGGAGGCCGAGCCGTAGAGCACGCCATAAGCGAGGAAGAAGGGTAGCGCGATCCACGAGCCCCAGAAATAAATGCCGAGCCCGGCAAGGACGACCATGCTGCCCAGCCAGAGGGCCGTGTCGCGGATCGCCGGCGCATCGGAGCGCTGCATCAGCGCCTTCATCTCCTTGCGGGGAATGTCGGTGTGATACCATTCGGCTGCCGCCAGCCCCGTCTCGACGGCGGTGCGGCCGCTTTCGCCGAGAAGGTCGTAGTCGCGCTTCTTTGTCTGGGTCGCCATTATCCGCCTCCCGTTGCCCTTGCCTCGGAGAATAGGTTGACTTTGGAAAGCGCTCAATGCAGGCTTGATATAATCTATCAAAAACCATCACGAATGACTTGCATTCATGATCGAATCCATCAGGAACGCCGATGCGCCGTCCCACCATATCCGATCTCGCTCGCGCCTCCGGCGTCAGCGTCGCCACCGTCGACCGCGTTCTCAACGCCCGCCACCGCGTGCGCGAGGAAACGGCGCGACGGGTCTATGATGCGGCGCAGTCGATCGGCTATCACGCCGTCGGCCTGATCAAGCAGCGCGTCTTCGAGGATCTGCCGCAATACAGGCTCGCCTTCCTGCTGCAGAAGCCGATGCAGCCCTTCTATCAGAGCTTCGTGCGCGAGATCGAAACCGCCGCGCGCGCGCTGACGAGTGCGCGCATCCAGACGCAGATCGACTTTCCGTCAGCCGCGACACCGGCTGCGATCGTCGAAAAGATCAAGACGCTCGGCGCCCGCAACCAGGCCGTGGCTCTCGTTGGCCCGGATTATCCGGCGGTGACGACGGCGGTCGAGGAGTTGAAGGAGCGCGGTATTCCGGTGTTCTCGTTGCTCTCCGATCTCGCCACGGGCGTGCGCGACGCCTATGTCGGTGTCAACAACCGCAAGGTCGGGCGTACTGCCGCCTGGACGATTGCGCGCACGGCACACAAGCCCGGCAAGGTCGCCTGTTTCGTCGGCAGCCACCGCTTTCACGGCCATGAACTCAGAGAGATCGGCTTTCGTTCCTATTTTCGCGAGAATGCGCCTGAGTTCGATGTCGTCGACACGCTGATCAATCTCGAGACTGCCGAGATCACGCATGAGGCGACGTTGACGCTGCTGCAGAAACATCCCGATCTCGTCGGCCTCTATGTCTGCGGCGGCGGCATGGAGGGGGCAATTTCGGCATTCCGCGAAGAAGGCGTCGGCGGCAAGATCGTCCTCGTGGTCAACGAGCTGACGCCCGACAGCAAAGCCGGCCTTGCCGACGATATCGTCGCCATGGCGATCGGCACCCCCCTGCCCGCACTCTGTAAGGAGTTGATGGTCCTGATGACGGGCGCCATCGAAAACGGCGAAACGGCTGTTCCCGGACAGCTCTTCCTGCCTTTCGATATTCATATTTCCGAGAACATCTGAGGCGTGATGGAATTCCATCATTGCGTTCGAAATTCTCTCAGCAATGAAAGCCGGCGCCGGCGATGACGGATGGATTGCGACGCGAATTCCGATAGAGATTCGCTGACCCATTCACGAGGACCGCTCCGCCCTGACGCGGAGATCAGGAGGAGATACCGATCATGACTTCGATCCGTTTTGCGCTCAACCATATGGCCGCGCCGTTGCTTGCCATCGACGATTTTTTTGCGCTGGCCCGATCGCTCGGCATCGATGCCGTCGAGATCCGCAACGACCTTTCCGGCAATGCCATCCTCGACGGCACCAAACCCGAAACGATAAAGGAGGCTGCTGCCCGCCATGGCGTGACGATCATCTCGATCAACGCCCTGCAGCGCTTCAACGAGTGGAACGCGACCCGGGCCGCTGAAGCGGTGGAACTGATCGATTATGCCGGCGCGTCGGGCGCCAAGGCGCTCGTCCTCGTTCCGAAGAACGACGGGACCGGCTGCGCGGATGGCGAACGGCAGGCCAATCTGCGCCAGTCTCTGATTGCGCTGAAGCCGATGCTGGAGGAAGCCGGCATTATCGGTCTCGTCGAGCCGCTCGGTTTCGAGATCTGCTCGCTGCGCTCGAAGACCGAGGCAGCCGAGGCCATCAGGGGACTCGGCGCGGAATCGACCTTCAGGCTTGTCCACGACACCTTCCACCATCACCTTGCCGGCGAAGCGGCGACCTTCCCTGAGCTGGCCGGCCTCGTTCACATTTCCGGGGTCAGCGATCCCTCCGTTTCCGTTGCCGACATGCGCGATTCCCATCGCGTGCTCGTGGACGGCGACGACCGGCTCGACAATGCCGGGCAGGTCAGGGCGCTGCTGCAGGCGGACTATACCGGCCCGTTCTCCTTCGAGCCCTTTGCGGCGGAGGTGCATGCGCTGAAAGACCCGGCCGGCGCGCTGCGCGCCAGCATGGAGTATCTCAGCGCGCGGGTCTAAAAGCCGCGCGGTCGCTTGACGCTACTCTCTACCTCTGAACCGGCGCTGATAGGCCGGATCGTAGAGCGAGCTTTCGCGGAAATCCTCGGCCGCGAGCGAGGGGCCGACGAAGATGATCGCTGTGCGTTCGATCGGTTCGGCCGCAACCTTTGCCTCGATATCGGCGAGCGTGCCGCGCAGGATGCGCTCGTCTGGCCAGGAGGCCTTGACGACGATCGCGACCGGGCAGTCGACGCCGTAAAGCGGCGTCAACTCTTCGACCACTTGCTTCAGCGCGTGGATTGCCAGATGGATTGCCAGCGTGGCGCCTGTCGCGCCGAATTTTGCCAGTGTCTCGTCGTTCGGCATTGGTGACGCGCGGCCGGAAACGCGGGTCAGCACCAGGCTCTGCGCCACGGCCGGGATCGTCAGCTCTCGGCCGAGGGCTGAGGCTGCGGCGGCAAAGGCCGGAACGCCTGGCGTCATCGTATAGTCGATGCCGTGTTTTTGAAGCCGGCGCACCTGCTCGGCGACCGCACTCCAGACCGAGAGATCGCCGGAATGCAGCCGGGCGACATCCTGGCCCGCCGCGGCAGCGCGAAGATATTCTGCCTCGATCTCGTCGAGCGACATCGGCGCCGTATCGACGATGCGCGCGCCCGCCGGACAATATTGCAGCAGTTCGGGCGAGACGATCGAGCCGGCATAAAGGCAGACCGGGCACCGGGCGATGAGATCACGGCCACGCACCGTGATCAGATCCGCAGCACCTGGTCCCGCGCCGATGAAATGCACCGTCATCTCGTCATCCTTTCGTCCAGCGCCACTGCGTTACCGGCATGGCCGGCCGCCAGCCGGTCATGCCGCCGACAGGCTGGGCGCGCGATATTTCGATCCGCGTGAGGAAGCCGCCGCGTTTGGCATGTTCACTGAGCAGCACCGCTTCCATCTCCAGCGTCACGGCATTGGCAACAAGCCGCCCTCCTCGCTTCAGCGCGGCAATCGCGGCATCGATAACGCCCGGTTCGCTGCCGCCGCCGCCGAGAAAGATCACATCCGGTTCCGGCAGGCCCTTCAGCGCATCCGGCGCCAAACCTTCGATGACGGCAAGATGCGGCACGCCGAAGGCGGATGCATTGCGGGCGACCCGTGCGGCCCGTTCCGGCGATTGTTCGACGGCGATTGCCTTCAGGCTGGGATCGGCCAGCATCCATTCGATGCCGATTGAGCCCGAGCCTGCGCCAATATCCCAGAGCAGTTCGCCGTGACGCGGCGCGAGTGCGGAAAGCGTCATCGCCCGGATTTCACGTTTGGTGATCTGTCCGTCATGCTCGAACAGCTCGTCTTCGAGCCCTGCGGCAAAAGGCAGGATGCGAGCCCCCTCCCCTGCCGCAACATCGACGGCGCAGACATTCAGGGGATCGATGTCCACGAGATCGAAATCCGCCGCCACAGCACTTCTTTGCCGTTCCCGAGCACCGCCAAGCGCCTCGAGCACCGTAAGTCGCGACTGACCGAAGCCAGTGGCAGTCAGCAGGGCAGCCAGATCGCCGGGCCCCTTCTCGTCCGAGGTCAGCGCGATGATGCGCCGTCCGGGGTGCAGATGCGGCCGGATCAGGTTGATCGGCCGTCCATGCAGCGAGAGCGACGCGACGTCCTGCAGTGGCCAGCCAAGGCGGGAGGCAGCAAGGCTGAAGGCCGAGGGTGCGGGAATGGCGCGCATCTCGTCTGCCGCCACGTAGCGGGAGAGCGTTGCGCCGACGCCATAGAGAAAGGGATCGCCAGAGGCGAGCACGACAACAGGCGTGCCGCGCCTTTCAAGGATGGCCTCGACCGAGCGCTCGAACGGGCTCTGCCAGGAAAGCCTTTCGCCTGTGATCAGCGAGGCAGCAAGTGCGTGGTGCCGCGCACCGCCGAAGACGGCGGGTGCGGTCGCGATCAGCCTCTTTGCCTCCTCGCCCAGCCCTTCTGGACCATCTTCGCCGATGCCGATAATAGTCAGCCAGCGCTGGACTGACGGAGGAGCGACATCAGACATGGGACGACCCCGCATCTTGATCCTCGGCGGCACCAGCGAGGCGCGGCTGCTGGCCGAGGCGCTCGCGGCGCGTGATGATTGCGATGTTTTGTTGTCGCTTGCCGGACGCACCGAAAAACCGGCCATGCAGCCTGTTCCGGTTCGTATCGGCGGTTTCGGCGGCGCTACCGCACTCGCCGCTTTCCTGAAGGCCGGCGGATATGACCTGTTGATCGACGCCACGCATCCCTTCGCCGAGCGCATTTCGGCCAATGCCGCTTTCGCGGCTGAGGCCAGCGGTATCGCTGCCATCGCTCTGCGCCGTCCCGAATGGCAACGCCGGCCGGGCGATCGATGGCGGGACGTGCAGAGCATTCCGGCTGCCATCGAAGCGCTTGGCCCCCTCCCCCGCCGAGTCTTCTTGGCGACGGGCCGGCAGGGCGCGTATCATGCGGAAGCCGCGCCGCAGCATCACTATCTCATTCGCAGCGTCGATCCCGTCGAACCGCCGCTTGCGCTTGATAATGTCGAGTACATCCTCGATCGGGGTCCGTTCACGCTGGACGGTGAATGCGATCTGCTGAGACAGCACGATATCGACATCATCGTCGCCAAGAATAGCGGCGGTGCCGCCACCTATGCGAAGATCGAGGCAGCCCGCCTGCTCGGTATCGAGGTGATGATGGTGGCGCGCGCTCCGGCCTCGATCGTCAAAACGGTCGAAACTGTCGAGGCGGCGCTGGCGGCGATCGATCACCTGTTTCCTCCCGCCATGAAACGCGGCGTATAGACGAGGTCCAGTCGGCCTGGCCGCGTGACGATGCGTGTCTCGGCCGAGCCGATGATGATGCAGGTCGCCATATCCGCAATCGACGCATCTGCCTGCGACAGCGGCTGGACGGCGATGCGCTCGTCCGGGCGCCCGGCCGCGCGCCCGAAAATAACCGGCGTTGCTGGGGGCAGATGGTTGCGCAACAGCTTGAAGGCGTCGCCGAGCTGCCACGGCCGCGCTCGGCTGATCGGATTATAGAGCGCGATGACGAAACCCGCTTTTGCCGCCAGTTCAAGGCGGGTTTCTATTATATTCCAAGGCTTTAGATTGTCAGATAGCGAAATGGCGCAGAAATCGTGGCCAAGCGGGGCACCGGCTCTTGCCGCCACTGCCAGCATCGCGGTGATGCCGGGCAGAATGGTGAGATCGACCGAGCGCCAGGCGGCCGGCCCGTTCTCGATTGCCTCGCAGACCGCGGCGGCCATGGCGAAGACGCCGGGGTCGCCGCCGGAGACGACGCAGACTTTCGCGCCGTCAGCCGCCATGGCGAGGGCTGCCCCCGCCCTGTCGAGCTCCTCGCGATTGTCCGAGGCATGGCGCAGCTGATCGTCGCGGAGCTGCAGCCTGTCGAGATAGGGTCCGTAGCCGAAGAAATCCGTTGCCTGGTCGACGACGGTCAAAGCCTCCGGCGTCATCTGCTCGGGATTGCCGGGACCGGTGCCGATCACGAAAAGCCTGCCGCTCATCGGCTGCCCTCCCAGCCCGGCACCAGCACCAGCGAAAAATACGGGGCATCGCCGTCTGTCCTGTCGGCAAGCTTTTCCATCGCCGCATTCGCCATGGTGCCGCGCTCGACATAGACGGCTTCCGCAAGCCGGCCGGCCGCTGCGAGCGCCCGGCGGATCTTCGGCAGATTGCGGCCGACCTTCATGATGACGGCGGCCTGCGTATCGGCAAGGCGGCGCGTCAGCTCGGTCTCGGCCATCGTACCGGGCAGTACGGTAAGCACGTCGTCGCCCTGGACGATCGGCATGCCGGCAAGCGACCAGCAGCCCGACATGGCGCTGATGCCGGGGATCACTTCCGTCGGGTAGCGCTGGGAAAGCCTGATATGCAGATGCATATAGGAGCCGTAGAAGAGCGGATCGCCTTCGCTGAGAACGGCGACGGTCAGCCCGGCATCGAGATGCCCGGCGACCGCTTTGGCAGACAGGTCGTAGAATTGGGTGATCAGGCTCTGATAGCGTTCGTCGTTCTTGTCGATCTCGGTCGTCACCGGATAATAGAGCGGCAGCAGCGTCACGCCGGATTTCAGCAGCGGCTCGACGATCGCCTTGCCGTTGCCGCCCCTGCCCTGCTTGGCGAAATAGGCAATCACATCCGCGCCTTCGATGGCGCGCACGGCTTTGAGGGTCAGGAGCTCCGGATCGCCGGGACCCGTGCCGACGCCGATAAGACGGCCGCTTGTCGTCATAGGCCTGGCCTCGCCAATGCATTGATGGCGGCTGCCGTCATGGCGCTGCCGCCAAGCCGGCCGCGGACGATGGCAAAGGGTACGCCGTAGGAATTTTCCGCCAATGCATCCTTGGATTCCGCCGCGCCGACGAAGCCCACAGGCATGCCGAGGATCGCGGCGGGTTTTGGGGCGCCGTCGCGCAGGAGTTCAAGCAGATGGAAGAGGGCGGTCGGCGCATTGCCGATCGCGACAACGCTGCCGCCGAGCCGATCGAGCCAGAGATGCATGGCGGCGGCCGAACGCGTATTGCCGGTCTCGCGCGCAAGCTCCGGTGTCGCGGGATCGCGCATCGTGCAGATCACCTCGTTCAGCGCCGGCAGCCGCGCCCGGGTGACGCCCTGGGACACCATTTCCGCGTCGCAGAAGATTGGCGCGCCACCCTTCAGCGCATCGCGCGCAGCGCTGACGAAATCGGCGGCAAACAGGAAATGTTCCGCTGCCTCGACCAGCCCGCAGGCATGGATCATGCGCACGGCGATTTCGGCTTGATCGTCGGTGAAGCGCGAAAGATCGGCCTCGGCACGGATAATGGCAAAGGAACGCTCGTAGATCGCATCGCCGCTGCGGATATAATCGTAGTCTGGCATTCCTATTCCTGTCGCAGCGCCTTCGAAACGCCGATGGCGCCAAGCCGTGTAAGGCAGGCGGCGGTCGATTCGCCAGCGTCTTTGTTGTCTTCGATGGACCGGGCGAGCCTCTCTATAGCGAAATCGATCCGACCGCCAGCGATCCGTTCGTCCGGCTGATCCGCCGCAAGCCCATTGAGGATGAGGCCATAACCTTCCGCTGAGCCCGTCAGGGTCAGCGCCGGCCGGGCATGAGCGCAGCCCTTGGCGCAGCCGGATAGATGCAGCGTCAGCGAACCGTCGAAAAGGGCAGGTGCTGCGGCAATGAGACGGCGCGCAAGGGTCCGCGTCTCGTAGAAAGCGGAGCCGCAGGCGCCGGCGCCGGCACAGGCGGCGATATGCTCGGTATTCTCGCCAGGCTGGCTGCTGAAGCCATGTCTGGCTGCGGCGATCTGCATAGCCAGCACTGCATCGTCGGAAAGCCCGATGAGGAAGAAACCGCGACCGGGCGCAAGCCGGATCGCTGTTGCGCCACGGGCTTTTGCCAGGTCAAGCAAAGCGACCAGATCGGACGCTCTCATCTGCCCGAATTCCGGCCTGACGCCGAGTATGATTTTGCCGTCGTCAAGCCTGTGCGAGCCGGCAAGCGGCATGACTGCCGCGCGAGACGAAATGAATTGAATGCCATCCATCGCGGGAAAACGCGCCCGCAGAAGCGTCGCGTCGATATCCCTTGCTCGCCTGCCCTGCCCGAGGGTCGCCAACAAGCTCAGAATTTCGCCAACGGCTGATATCGCCGCCTCGGCAGGACCGATCGCGACTGGCATTGCAGTTTCACCGTCGCCATTGATCGCGACAAGCCAATCCGCGCCGAATTGCGCGACGACACGAATGTCGGCGGACAGTGCTGACAATCCGAAGGATCCGCCGCCGTCGACGATAAGCGAAAGCTTCGGCGCGAGTCGCGGCGAGGCAAACAGATCGTGGAGCGTAGCACGCAAGGCCATTTCCATCACGGCCGGATCGCTTATCTCTTCCGGGTCGATGCCGTGCAGCGGCGATGTCTCGATTGCCGGCCCTTCCGGCACGGTGATCCCGGCGGCATCGATATCGGCAGCGAGCTGTCCGACGGTCTCAGCCCGAAGGCCTCGGATCTGCAGATTGCCGCGGGCGGTGATTTCGAGAATGCCGTTTCCATGTGCTGCGGCGGAGCGGGCAAGGCTTGCGAACTGCGACAGCGTCAGCGCGCCGCCAACCGGCCGCAACCGCACCAGCAAACCATCGCCGGTCGCCATCGGCGCGGCAAGGGCGGGGCAGGCGCCGCGTCTACGCATCGTCGCCGCCGGGCGACCGTGCAGATCCGCCTCGCCCGTCCTGTCGCTCGCCTTTGCGGCCTTAATGCTCATTCTCGATCCTCTGGCCACTTCTTACATCATCGCAGCCGGGCCGGCAAAGCATGCTGGAAAGGCTTCGCACTGGTTAATCGTCGAAATCCCGTCCCTTGCGCAGGAGATAGATGTCCATGATCCAGCCGTGCCGCTGCCTGGCCTCGGTCCTGAGCGTCAGAATGTCGGTGGCGATGTCGCCAAGTCGTCCTGATCTAACGATCTCGTCCTTGGTTCCGAGATAGGCGCCCCAGAAGATCTCGGCATCGGGATTGTTGATCTTCGCAAAAGCCTGTTCGCCGTCGAGCATGACGACGGTGCTGTCGGTTAGAAGTCCATCCTGCGCCAGCCTGCGCCCTGTGGTGATCTCGATCGGTTTGCCGACGAGGTTGACGGGGATTCTGTGGCTGGCCGCCAGCGCCTGGATGCTGGTGATGCCGGGGATGACGCTGTAATCGAAATCCAGGCTGCTTTCCTGCCGCACGCGTTCGATGATGCGGATCGTGCTGTCGTAGAGACTGGGATCGCCCCAGACGAGAAAGGCGCCGCTGCCATCATCCGGGAGACCGGAGATCAGTTCTGCATAGATGCCGGCGATCTCACCGTGCCAGGCGTCGACGCTCTGCACATAGGTCTTGTCTGCCGTCTGCCTTTGCGGCACCGCGAACTCTGAAATCCTGCCGGCCGGCCGTGTGATATAGCGGTCGCAGATATCCCGCCGGATTTCGGCGAGCTCTTCCTTGCCGACGCCCTTGACCGGCAGGAAGACCACGTCGGCTGCGTTCATTGCGTTGATGGCCTGTATGGTCAGGTGCTCCGGGTTGCCCGTGCCGATGCCGATGATATGGATATGCTTCAAGCGGATACTCCCCGTTGAGTCCTGGCGGTCATGCCGAAAAAGCTTGGACGTCGCAAGGGCTGAACGATGAGTTGGCCGCGGCCAACCGGGCCTGTGGATAGCGGCTTAGCCCTATTGTTGCTGCAAATCCCGAATCGTGTCACTTTTGATACGCTTTTTGACGCTATGTTGACAGAAAAGCGCATCGAAAAGGATTGGGTGTTTTGGACAACATTAGCGTATCGACGACAGATGTACGGATCGAGCGGCATGCGAACCAGCTTTCGCGGCAACTGAAGCTCCTCCGTGACAAGCTGTTTCCGCCGCTCTCGCAAAAGACGCTACGAACATTCTCCTCCGGCGAGGCTGCCCAGATGATCGGCGTCTCCGACGGCTATCTTCGCCAGCTTTCACTGGATGGCAAGGGACCGCAGCCGGATCTTGCCCAGAATGGCCGGCGTTCCTACACACTCGGCCAGATCAACGAATTGCGCCAGTATATGGCGAAGCTCAAGCCGAAGGACGCGCTGACCTATCAGCCGTGGCGCCGTCCTGGCGAAAAGCTGCAGACGGTTGCCGTGACCAATTTCAAGGGCGGCTCGGCCAAAACAACGACGACGCTCTATCTGGCGCAGTATCTGGCGCTGGCGGGTTACCGGGTGCTTGCGATCGATCTCGATCCGCAGGCTTCGCTTTCCTCAATGCTCGGCGTTCAGCCCGAATTCGATCTTTCCGAGGGCGATACGCTCTATGGCGCAATTCGTTACGATGAGGGCCGCAAGGCGCTGAAGGAGATCGTCCGCAAGACCTATTTCGACGGACTGGATCTGGTGCCGGGCAATCTCGAGCTGATGGAGTTCGAGCACGAAACGCCACGGGCACTGAACGATCGGCAGCGGCCGGGCGAGCTGTTCTTCCGTCGCGTTGGTGTTGCCATTGCCGAGGTAGAGGCCGATTACGACATCGTGGTGATCGACTGCCCGCCGCAGCTCGGTTACCTCACGCTTGGCGCCGTTTGCGCCGCAACATCGCTGCTCATCACCATCCATCCGCAGATGGTCGATGTCGCTTCCATGTCGCAGTTCCTGCTGATGACTTCGGATCTGCTTTCCGTCGTACGCAAGGCCGGCGGCGACCTGCAGCATGACTTCATCAAATATGTCGTCACTCGTCACGAACCCTTCGATGCGCCGCAGTCGCAGATCGTTGCGCTGCTGCGCAGTCTTTTCAGTGATGACGTGTTGACGGCGACCATTCTCAAATCGACAGCAATCGCCGATGTCGGTCTGACCAAGCAGACGCTCTACGAGATCGAGAAAGGGCAGGTGCGCCGCTCGACCTATGACCGGGCGTTGGAATCGGTCAATGCCGCCAACAGCGAGGTTCTCGCCGGTGTTCACAAAGCCTGGGGCCGTACATGAGCAGACGCGATCGCCTGAAAGGTCTTTTTGACGATACGGCGCAGGAGTTGGCCGCGGCCAACTACGAGGAGCCATCTTCGCGCGGATCGGCCGGGCCGGTTCGGACGATGGCACTGACCCTTGGCCGCATGGAGGAAGAGAGCAGGGCGATGCAGGAGGCCTTGCTCTCCGGTGAACGCATCGTCGAACTCGATCCTGATTTGATCGATTCCTCCTTCGTCCGCGACCGCCTTGCTGACCAGCCGCTCGATATAGAGGACGAGCTTGTGCGCTCGATTGCTGAGAACGGCCAGGAAGTGCCGATCCTCGTTCGCCGCCATCCCAATGATCAGGATCGCTTCCAGATCGCCTACGGCCATCGCCGCCTGCAGGCGGTCAAGCTGCTCGGGCTCAAGGTGCAAGCGATCGTCCGCAAGCTTGACGATACCGATGTCGTCATCGCGCAGGGCATTGAGAATTCGGCGCGTCGGAACCTTTCTTATATCGAGCGCGCGGTCTTTGCCCTCAATCTCGAGCTGAAGGGTTTTGAGCGTCCCGTCATCATGAAAGCGCTGTCGACGGATAAGACGGAGCTTTCGAAGCTGATATCCGTCGCAAAGGCTATTCCTGCCGAAATCGTCAGGTCGGTCGGGGCCGCGCCTGGCATTGGGCGACGCAGATGGATGGCGCTTGCCCAGGACTGGAACGGGATGACGGCCGCGCGGCTTGCCAAGCTCATTGCTTCGGGAAGTTTCCTGGCGGAAGAGAGCGACCGCCGTTTCGAGCTTTTGGTTGCCGAGCTCGCCAAGAAAGAAGCGAAGCCCGAAACCACGGAATTTGACTGGAAGCCGAAGAGCGGCGGCAAAATTGCCGGCCGAATCAAGAGCGCCGGCAATTCCTTCACGATCGCGTTGAAGACCGGCGATGCGCCGGATTTCGGCGCTTACATTTCACGCCGTCTCGATGAGCTTTACGAAGCCTATCGGGCCGGCAAATTGCAAGCAGGAGAATAGGCCGCAAAAGAAAAAAGCCTCCGAACGTTGCCGTCGCGGAAGCCTTTCTCATATCTGGACAATCTGAGAATCGCACTTCCTCGAATCACTGTCAAGCATCTTCGGCATCCTTTTGGGTGGTAGCTTTCTTTTGCCTTGAGAAAAGGTGAGGGACATGGAGCCTCAATATGTATCGACGCCCTTCGGGCGGCGATCGATGACGCTTGGCATGCTGGCAAGCCAGGAAAGCGCCAGCAAGGTCGATCCGGACGCATCGGTCGACAAGTGGAAGATCTTTCGTGCACTCTGCGAAGCAAAGGACATGGTCGGCGTATCGGACCGTGCCTTGGCTGTTCTCAACGCGCTGTTGAGCTTCTATCCGAAGAACGAGATTGCCGAGGCCAACGGTTTCGTCGTCTTTCCCTCGAACGAGCAGCTGTCGCTTCGCACGCACGGCATGGCCGGCACGACGTTGCGGCGGAACCTGGCGATGCTGGTGGAAGCGGGCCTGATCATCCGGCGGGATAGCCCGAACGGGAAACGTTTTGCCCGCCGCAACGGCGAAGGCGGGCTTGGTGAGGCCTTTGGCTTCAGCCTGGCGCCGCTCCTGGTGCGCGCTCGCGAGATCGAGGCGCAGGCGGCTCAGGTGATGGCCGCCAGACTCGAATGGAAGCGCCTGAGGGAGCGCCTGACACTTTGCCGGCGCGATATCACCAAGCTCATCGAGATCGCGCTGGAAGAGGAAATTGCCGGCGAATGGGTCGAGATGCAGAAGCATTTCAATCTGCTTTCCGCTAGCCTGCCGCGCCGTCCGTCGGCTGCCGAGATGGAAAGTCTGCTGGCTGATCTCGAAGCTTTCCGGGAATTGATCGTCAAGACGCTGAAATCGAAGTCGAAAACAGAAAAAACAGACGGCAATGATAACCAAAACGGTCGGCACATACATAATTCAAACTCACACCTCATATCTGAACTTGAACCAAGCTTCGAACCGAAGCAGGGCGCAAAGCCGGAGGAAGAACCGCAGCCGTGGCGGGAGCCGCCGAAATCCTTCCCCCTTGCCATGGTGCTGCAGGCTTGCCCGGAGATCATCGCTTACGGAGCAGGCGGCGGCATTGGCAGCTGGCGCGATCTGATGGCCGCGGCCGTGATCGTCCGTTCCACTCTTGGCGTCAGCCCCAGCGCCTATCAGCTGGCCTGCGATGTCATGGGGCCGGAAAACGCCGCCACGGTGATCGCCTGCATTCTGGAAAGGGGCGGACATATCAACTCGGCCGGCGGCTACCTGCGTGACCTGACGCGGCGGGCGGAGCGCGGCGAATTTTCGCTCGGACCGATGCTGATGGCGCTGATGCGGGCAAATGGTCCGGCAGCGAGGAAAACCGGATGAACGGCTATGAAAAAGCTTCGCGCCAGCTGCGACGGTTAGAAGGATATGCGGCCGGTCGATCTGCCATCTCAACGGCTTCCTTCCCTCGACTTTTGTTGAAATACACCATTAACCATGTCATACATGGCGGAAGGAAACACCTATTTTGCTTCCATTTGTGAAAAACCGTAAAGCTTAACAATGCGCTACGATATCGACGGTGCAATGCTTCAGACCCTGCTTCCCTCCATTGCCGCGGCGGAGGATGCGGTGGCTCGGCTGGACGAGCGGGTGTTACGCTCGGTGGTCGGCGAGGGATTTGCTGAACGCAGCCATTTCTTCGACGCCGCCGGCGCGCTCTGGGTGGCCGGCGAACTCGTGCATGTCGAGGATCTCGTTTTGCATGATGCGCATATGGATAGCCGCGCTCCCACCCACGAACTGACGATCGCCCATTCCGTGCTGCGGGCACGTCGGCGCATCTGGACCGGCGACCCCTCCTGGGCACTTGGCGTCTCGGGCCTTGCGACGCTGACTGCGACCGGCGGGGAAGGGGAGGGGAAAGCACAGGAAGCGAAGAGCCTGGCAGTTCCGGTTGAGTCCGACGGAGAAGGTGAGGATGAGGACGGGCCGCTCGCTGCCGAGATGGCGGAGATCGATGCGCTTCTTGCCCGCTCGCAGAAGCTGCTCGATATCCATGCCGGGAAAACGCCGGCAAGCGAGACGGCCGCCGTTACCCCGGCAAGGCGCAACGAAGATCCTCTCGGTTTGCTCGGTGACGACGAGTGGGACGAGGAACAGCGGCTTACGGAGTGGCGAAGCGTCCAGCCATTGGCCGATAGCTTGCCACCAGTTCTCGGCGCCATCATCCTCTTCGAAGCCTGGGAAAGGATCGAGCCGTTGCGGCGTCAGCACTGGCTCGGTGGGCTTCTGGTCGCAAGCCATCTGCGCGCCCGCGGCAAGGTCGCCTCGCATCTGTTTTCTTTTTACGGCGGGCTGAAGCTGGTGCGCCACGAGCGTCGTCGGGCGCGCGATCGCGCCACGCGGCTGCAAGCCTTTCTGGAGGCGATGCATCTGGGTGCTGTGGCCGGCCTCAAGGAAATCGATCGTCTGTCGCTGGCGCGCACGCAGATGGAGCTGCGCTTTCGCGGCCGCCGTTCGAACAGCAGCCTGCCGGAGCTTGCCGATTTCATTCTGTCGCGGCCAATGGTCTCGGCGGCGATGATCGCCCGTCATTTGCGCATCACGCCGCGCGGTGCGCTGAATCTCGTCAATGAGATCGGCATTCGTGAAATTACCGGCCGGGGCCGCTATCGCGCCTGGGGTATCATCTGAAACGAAAACGGCCGGGCGTTGGCCCGGCCGTCTCCTTTAGGTGAGCACCCAGTCCGCCATCCTGTCACAGACTGCAGACCAGGCGCTCTTGCGCTTCCTTTGCCCCCAGAAGCGCAGTCCTATTCCCGCTCGCCGGTGAAGTTGAGCAGAAGCTGGAAGATGTTGACGAAGTTCAGGTAGAGCGAGAGCGCACCGAAGACGGCAAGCTTCTGGTTCGATTCCTGATCAAAGTTTTCCGAATACTGTTCCTTGATGTTCTGCGTGTCGTAAGCGGTGAGACCGACGAAGACGACGATGCCGATTACCGAGATCGCAAACTGCAGCGCGCTTGAACCCAGGAAGATGTTGACGACCGAGGCGATGATGACGCCGAAGAGGCCCATCATCAGGAACGAGCCCATGCGCGAGAGATCGCGCTTCGTCGCATAGCCGTAGAGGCTGGTGGCGCCGAACATCGTGGCGGTGATGAAGAAGGTCCGCGCGATGCTCATCCCGGTGAAGACCAGGAAGACGGAAGCGAGCGACAGGCCCATCACGGCGCAGAAGGCCCAGAAGGTGATCTGAGCGGTGCTGGCCGACATCGTCTGGATCTTGAACGAGAAGAAGAAGACGAAGGCGAGCGGGGCAAGCATCACCACCCACTTCAGCGGCGAGCCGAAGATCGGGACGTAGAGTGCCGGCGTCGAGCCGACGACAAAGGCGACGAGGCCTGTTATGACGAGGCCGAGAGCCATATAGTTGTAGACGCGCAGCATATGCTGGCGCAGGCCTTCGTCGAAGAGGGCCTGGGAGCCGGCGACGGCGCCGTAGCGGGGATTGATCGGGTTCATGCTGATCTCCTCGGTTTGAATTAATAGAGCGAGCGGGCGAGCCGTTCGGCCGCCTGGTCGAGATTGAGACCGCTATCGTCGGCGATCAGCGCATAAGCGACCTCGCCGATCTGCCAATAGGCGGCTTCCGCTTTTTCCAGCGTGAGATGACTGACCGGCTTGACCTCGAAGGCGCCCGGACGGACGGCAAAAAGCGACAGTCGCTTTCCATCTGCTTGTTCGATCGCCATCTCGACGCTGGGGCCGAATTCGGACGGGAAGATCTGCACGTCGGCGACCTTCCAATCCCTAGGCAGTTCGGGCATCACGATCGCGGTGGCGGCGCGAATATCGTCAGCGCTATAGCTGGCCGGCGTCTGCGGAGGCATCGATTGGCGCAGAGCGGCGGTCTGATAGGCGCGGACGGCATCCTCGACATAGGCGGGTGCCGGAACCGATGCCACCACCTCAGTCGCCGAGAAGGCGCCGAAGGAATTGTGCGCCACCCAGCCGGCGGCGATCAGAATGCCGACGGCGGCAACGCGCTGCATGGAATGGAAGATGCGGCCATAGGAAAGGCCACGTTCCAGCCGCCGGGCGGCATCGCGGGTCTCGGGGCGGCCAAAGGCACTTTCGCCGGCCAGCGCCAGACGCAGTTCGCCCCTCACGCTGAGGTCGGCCATGACCTTGGCGGCAATCGCCGGATTCTCGGAAAGATAGGATTCCACCTGGATGCGACGAGCGACATCGAGCTCGCCATCGACATAGGCGTTAAGATCGGCATCGAGGATCGGATCAATTGCTTTCATTGCCGTTCCCTCCGATGATTCTCAGATGCGAAACCCGCGGCGTCTTCTCCTCGAATTCGCGCAGTTGAGCGCGCGCGCGGGAGATGCGCGACATCAGCGTCCCCACGGGAATGCCGAGCGCCTGGGCGGCTTCCTGGTAGGAAAGGTCTTCGATCGCGACGAGGTGCAGCGCCTCGCGCTGTTCCTCCGGGAGGTCGAAGAAGGCGTCACGCACCTGCTGCAGGCGCACGGCGTGTTCCTGGCCGGCCGGAAGCGACTGCTCGGCTTCGACAGCCGCCTCATCGTGGCGGCGCGTCAGCGATCGGTTCCGGCGAAGACGATCGATATGGGCATTGTGCAGGATGGAGAGCAGCCAGGTGCGCAGGTTGCCGCCGCTGCGGAAGCTCTTTCGCTTCTCGAAGGCGCGCACCAGCGCATCATGCACCAGATCCTCCGCCTCGTCCGAATTGCGCACCAGCGAGCGAGCGTAGCGCCTCAGCGCTGCAAGCTGTCCGATGACGTCGAAGGGGCGTTCTTTGCGTTCCATGATTGAGTATACGCAAGTGCGGCGGGTTTTATTCCCGGCGCGGTAAAAAAATCATGCGGGCCGAAGATCGTCGCCGGATCATCATGAAAATAGTCTTCTCAAGCGGACCAGCGCCTCAAATCCCCAATTGTTTATGACAATTACATGACAGATCATGACGCCGCTGATTTGCGGGGGAAAATAAAGAATGAAGGAAAAGAAGCGGGTCTACGAAGCTCTCGTGGACGGCGCCATGGAAGGGCTGACGGATGAGGCGCTCTATGATTTCGTCAAGGCGCGTTGTCCGAAGGCCACCAGCAAGAAGATCGTCCGAGCCTCGCTTCTCGCCCTGATGGATCCTCATCTCAGAGACCGCAATATTCTCGACGTGATCTACGCGCTGGCGATCAAGCATAGGCTGGATGACGGGGTGCTGGACGACGGCGAAGACGAGGAGCCTGACGAGCGGGCACCCTCGCCGGCAGCCAACCAGAACATGCCACAGCTTTCCTGATGCAGGTCGCCTGAAATGGTCAGCCGCCGCCCGAAAGCTCTTCGAGGATCGGACAGTCCGGCCTGTCGTTGCCGTGGCAGGCATGCACGAGGTGCTCAAGCGTCCGGCGCAGCTCCGTCAGCTCGCGGATCTTGCGATCGATCTCGGCAAGCTTTGTCTGAGCGATATCCTTGACGTCGGCACTCGCCCGGTCCTTGTCCTCATAGAGCGCCAGCAATTGCCGGCATTCTTCGACGGAAAAGCCGAGGCCGCGCGAGCGCTGCAGGAAGCGCAGCTTGTGAACGTCGGTTGCGGCATAGTCGCGATAGCCGTTTCCGCCCCTTTCGGGGCGGATGAGGCCAATATCCTCGTAGTAGCGGATCGTCTTCGAAGGCAGGCCGGACCGTTCCGATGCTTCGCCGATATTCATCGCCATCTCCTATAATTTTGCAAAGCGCAGTCTCAGCGCATTTGATATGACCGAAACGGACGAGAGGCTCATTGCTGCTGCGGCGATCATCGGCGAAAGCAGCAGCCCGAAGATCGGATAGAGCACGCCGGCCGCGATCGGCACGCCAAGTGCATTATAGCCGAAGGCGAAGCCGAGATTCTGGCGGATGTTTTGCATCGTCGCCTCCGCCAGCCGCCGTGCCCTGACGATGCCGTTCAGGTCGCCCTTCACCAATGTGATGCCGGCGCTTTCCATCGCGACGTCGGCGCCGGTCCCCATGGCGATGCCAACATCGGCGGCGGCGAGCGCCGGGGCGTCGTTGACGCCGTCGCCGGCCATGGCGATGATGGCGCCCTTGCTACGCAATTCGTCGATCAGCGCCTTCTTGCCTTCCGGAAGCACATCGGCGCGAACCTCGTCGATGCCGAGGCTTTTTGCCACCGCACGCGCCGTGCGCTCGTTGTCGCCGGTCGCCATGATGATCTTCAACCCGCTGTCGTGCAGTGCCTTGATGGCGGCTGTTGTCGTCGGCTTGATGCGGTCGGCAACGGCGACGAGACCGGCAAGCGCGCCATCGAACACCACGAACATCACCGTCTTGCCGGCGCCGCGCAGGGCCTCGGTCTTCTCGGCAAGTACCGCCGGATCAATGCCGAGATCGGTAAGCATCGCGGCATTGCCGAGCGCCACCGTCGTGCCGCCGGCACGGCCCTGAACGCCCTTGCCGGTCTTTGCCTCGAAACCGGTGACCTCCACGAAGGGGACGCCGCGCTCCTCGGCGCCGGAAACGATCGCTTCGGCCAGCGGATGTTCGGAGCCGCGCTCCAGGCTTGCCGCCAGCGACAGCAGCCGGTCTTCGCCGACCCCACCGAAGGCGATGACATCGGTAAGCTTCGGCTTGCCTTCAGTCAGCGTGCCGGTCTTGTCGACGATCAGCGTGTCGACCTTGGAAAAGCGCTCAAGCGCTTCGGCATCCTTGATCAGCACGCCTTCCTGCGCGCCGCGCCCGGTGGCGATCATGATCGACATTGGCGTTGCCAGGCCGAGCGCACAAGGGCAGGCGATGATCAGAACGGCGACGGCGGCTAGCAGTGCATTCGCCATGCGCGGCTCGGGCCCGATCGCGGCCCAGACAAGGAAGGCAAGGATGGCAGCAGCGACCACCGCCGGCACGAAGACGGCCGACACCCGGTCGACGGCGCCCTGGATCGGCGCCCGCGAGCGTTGCGCCTTGGCGACCATGTCGACGATGCGCGACAGCACCATATCTGCGCCGACCTTTTCGGCGGCCATGACGAAGGTGCCGTTCTTGTTGATCGTGCCACCGGTCAGCGGGTCGCCTTTCGACTTCTCCAGAGGCAGGGGCTCGCCTGATATCATCGATTCGTCGACGGTCGACTGGCCTTCGAGGACGGAGCCATCCACCGGCACCCGCTCGCCAGGGCGAACGCGCAGCTGGTCACCGGTCTGGATATCGCCAACAGGCACGTCGCGCTCGCTGCCGTCGGCATCGATGCGCCGCGCCGTCTTCGGCGCAAGGTCGAGCAAAGCGCGGATTGCCGAGCCGGTACGTTCGCGCGCTTTCAATTCCAGCACCTGGCCGACGAAGACGAGCGCGACGATGACGGCTGCTGCCTCGAAATAGACGGGCACGGCCGCGCCGTGGCCATGGAAGCTCATCGGGAAGATGCCGGGTACAAGCGTGGCGACGACGCTGTAGACATAGGCGGTGCCGACGCCGAGACCGATTAGCGTCCACATATTCGGGCTGCGGTTGACGAGAGACGCCCATGCGCGGCGGAAGAAGGGCAGGGCTGCCCAGAGCACCACCGGCGTTGCTAGCAGCAGTTCGATGTAGGTGGCCTGCGGCTCGCCGATCGTTTCGCGAAGCGGCAGGCCGAACATCGGCCCCATGCTCAGCGCCAGCAGCGGCACGGCAAGGATGGCGCTGACCCAGAGCCGCCTGACGAAATCGACGAGTTCCGGGTTCGGACCTTCGTCAGCAGGCGGAATGCCCATCGGCTCCAGCGCCATGCCGCATTTCGGGCAGTCGCCGGGACGGTCGCTGATGACTTCGGGATGCATCGGGCAAGTGTAGAGCGTGCCCGTCGGCGCCGGCTTTGCCGGCGGGTGCTTGCCGTCGCGATAGGCTGAGGGGTCGGCTTCGAATTTCGCATGGCAGGCGGCCGAGCAGAAATAGAACTTTTCACCGTCGACTTTCAGAAAGTGTTTCGCCGTCGAGCGATCGACGGTCATGCCGCAGACGGCGTCCTTCGCGGCCAGATAATCCGCAGGTGCCGCCGCAAACTTCGTCCGGCAGCCCTCGGAGCAGAAATGATAGGTGCGGCCGTCATGCTCAAGCGATGGCTTGCCGGCTTGCGGATCGACGGTCATGCCGCAGACAGGATCACGGATCACGGCATCGGCAGCCTTCTCCTGATCATGGCCGCAATGGCAATGATCATCGCCATCGTCGTGGCTGTGGTGGTGGTCGTGCTGGTGCTTGATATCCATGACTATCTCCTGTGCCCCGGAGGGCCGTTGGATAGGCTTATCCACCTTCCAGCGACTGGAAGGTCAAGCACTATTTTCATGGACTCGATTTTAGCGACGGCTGGTCCTCAGATCGGGGTGATCAGCCCGACCGGCTGGCTCCCGAGCAGGGCGGCGACCGAGATGCTGCCCCCGGGCTCGATCGTCTTTCCGGTCAGCAGGTCCGCCTTTAGACCGTGAAGCGGGGAGGGGACGGCGATCGCCGTATCCTCCCAGAATTCCGGGCCGGCAAAGAGCACGCCGGGGTCGAGCCAGCCGAACATCAGCCGTGGCGCTGCGATGATGGCGAAATCATCCTTGTGCACCCGGGCATAAGCGAGGATGTGGTCTCGCCGGGCGCCCGTCACCTTCAGCGGCAGATAGTCGCCTCTGGAAAAGAGGTCCGCGTGCCGCTGGCGCAGCTGCAGGCCGATCCCGACAATGCGCTGCTTCAACGCCGCCGCCTGCAGCTTGGCGATCGGCCCGGCTTCATCAAGCCATGCTTTCAGCCGCTCATGATCGACTGGTCGGCGGTTGTCTGGATCGACGAGGCTGAAGTCGAAGCTTTCGGCACCCTGGTAGATATCGGGAATGCCGGGGGCCGTCAGCTTGAGCAGTGTCTGCGACAGGCTGTTGAGGTAACCCGCCGCGATGAAGGGCTGCAGCACCCTTTCGAAATCCTCGAGAAAGACGCCATTATCAGGCGAAACCAGGGCCGCGGCATAGGTCGTGGCCGTTTCCTCGTAAGCGGCATCCTGTTCCGTCCAGTCGCTGCGCAGTTTCGCCTCGCGCACGGCCTTGACGGCGTAATCGGTGAAGCGTTCGCGGAGTTCTTCCGTCTGTCCTCTATCGAAATCTTCCGGCCAGATGCCGGCCAGAGCCTGATAGAGCATCCATTCGACATTTGGCTCCGGCGCTGCGCCATCCGGCAGATCCTTCAGCCACGGCCGGTTCATGTCTCGCCACCGCTCGACCGCCTGTGCAAAAACATCCGCGCCCTCGCTCAGCGCATAAAGCCTTGCACGCGCATCCTCGCCGCGTTTGGTGTCGTGGGTCGCGCTTGTCGAAAGCCCATGCGGCTGCAGCCGCGCCCGCTCTGCCATGCGGCGGTGGAATTCCTCCGGGCCGCCAGGCGCCTTGCCGGGTTCACCGCCCACTTCGTTTGCGGCAAGCAGCCTGTTATAGCGGTAAAAAAGCGTATCCTCGGTCGCCTTCGCCATCACCGGCCCGCTCAATTGCTGGAAGCGGATGCGGAACTCGTGGGCCGCGTCACCCTCGACCTTGCCTTCGAGAAGCTTCAGAACCTGGTCGAGGGCACGTTGATCGTCGAGCAGCGCCATCGCTTGCGAAGCGGTCGCCGCCAGCACCGCTGAATCCTGCCAGGAAAGCGGGCCACCGTCGCCATAGGTGCGGTAGACGGGAAAGGTGATCAGCAGTTCGCTAAGCGCGGTGGCGATCTCGTCTCTTTTTGCCTCGGGAAAGATGCCTGCCGCGATCGACACCAGCCTATTGGTCTCGCCGGCGAAATTACGTTCGACCATCAGTCGCTTGGCAATTCGCCGGCCCGCCTCGAGATCACCCGTGTCGGCGGCGATCCTGCGATAGGCATCATCCAATATGCGCAGACCTCCGGCGTCGATGAACAGCTCGCTCAGCGCGGCGATGAATTCATATCCCGTGGTTCCGGCAACCCGCCAGCTCTCCGGCAGGACCTCGCTAGCCCCGAGGATCTTTTCGACGACGATATAGGTGTCCGGTCCCACCGCCTCCCGCAACCTGTCGAGATAGGCCTTGGGCTCGGCGAGCCCGTCGACATGGTCGATGCGCAGGCCCTGCACTTTGCCATGGCGCACCAGCTCGATCACCAGCCGGTGCATGTCCTCGAACACCGGGGGATCTTCGACGCGGGTGCCGACCAGTCCGGTCACCTCGAAAAAACGGCGATAACTCAGATGTCGCGCCGCCGTCTTCCAGTGCGTCAGCCGCCAATGCTGTCCCTCATGCAGGCTTCTCATGAAATCGCGATCGGCCGAGACGTCATTGAGCTTCTGCTGGAGGGCGGCTCGATCGCCGCCTTCGAAGAGGATATCGCGCATCGCGCGGTTGAAGTTCTCGCCGGAGGTGACGGCCGCAGCCTCCGCCATTCTGGTGGCAATCGGATCGTCGAGCCGATCTGCGATCGCTCCGTAACTCGCCGGGTTCAGCGGCAACAGCGTCTCAAAATAACCGAACGCGAAGTTACCGTGCGTTTCGTCGAGCGCGATGCGAAGCTCGCCACCGGCGAGTGCTCCCTCGAAGTCCTGACCGAGCTGCGGCAGGGTCAGCGGCTCGCTCCAGTCGATGTCGAAGTGGCTGAAATAGGCGCTCTGTCGCCCAAATATCAGCACGTCGCGCCACCAGCCGTTTTCCGGCGAGGCCGCCATGTGGTTCGGCACGATGTCGAGGATCAGTCCCATGCCTGCGGATGCAAGGCTTTCCGCCAGCCGCTCGAATGCGGCCCGGCCGCCGAGCACCGGGTCGATTTCGTTGGCGTCTGTCACGTCATAGCCGTGGGTCGAACCGCTGACGGCGGTGAAGATCGGCGAGGCGTAGAGGTGGCTGATGCCGAGCGTCTTGAGATAGGGGACGAGGTCGCAGGCGCGATCGAAGGTCATGCCGTTGCGGAATTGTATCCGGTAGGTCGCTCTCGGGAGTGTCATGAGGCCGCTGATGTTGGAAAGAGACCCTCCGGAACGGTTGCAGCCGGGTTTTTGTTCCTTGCAGCACCGCGCGTCTTTTGACACGCCTAAGGGACGCTGCAACTTTTTTAATCGGTGGATCGTGCGTTCGGATGTTCTAGTCGATGAAAACGCCGACGCTTGCGGCGCGTCCGGCCGAGTCGATGACGGTTAGTTTCGAGTAGCCGCCGCCATCAGGCAGCCATTGCTGGATACGCCGGCGGGACAGATCAGGCAGCGGCTTGCCATTGGCAAGCCAGCGGAAGGGGGCTCGGCCACCCTGGAGCTTCAGCATCAGCGGTGACAAGTTCCCTTGACCAGCGCCGAGATCGACATGCGCGCCCTCGGGCGGATAGATGATCTCAGGCGGGGCCTCGCGGCCGGAGGCGAGCAGGCCGCTGGCATTGAGGGCGAAGCGCCGCTGGCTGATGGGCAGCTCCGACTGGGCGATGCGCACGGCGCCCGCAGGCGGGCGGGGAAGCGGCGTCGTCGCGATGCCTGACTTGGCGAACCCTTCGAAGAGGACGGGCGCGGCGGTGCCATAACCGGTCAATCCCGGCACGGCGCTGTTGTCAGGCCGTCCGACCCAGACGCCTAGCACATAACGCCCATCATAGCCGACCGACCAGGCATCACGGTAGCCGTAGCTCGTGCCGGTCTTGTAGGCGATGCCGCGCTGCGGTGCGCCTGAGGGAGGAATGACGCCGGAGAGAATATCGGCGACGTTCCAGACCGCGACCGGTTCCAGCAACGGTTCGCCGTCGAGCTTGCCCGGTGCGCCGCTGACGCCGTCGCCGAGCCTTGCCGGCTGGCCGCGATTGGCGAGGGCCGTATAGAGTTGCACCAGATCCTTCAAAGTGATGCCGACGCCGCCGAGACCGATCGCCAGTCCCGGCGTCTCATTCGGCGGCAGGACCGGGCGTACCTCGGCGCGGCGGAAGCGCACCATCAGCCGCGACGGCCCGACGGCATCGAGCAGCTTGACGGCCGGCACGTTCAGCGAAAGCTGCAGCGCCTCGCGCACGGTGACGTCGCCCTGGTAGCTCATGTCGAAATTGCGCGGCCGGTAGCCGAAGAAGTCAGCGGGCCGGTCCTCGATGATCGTTTCCTGGGACACCAGGCCCTGTTCGAAAGCCAGCCCATAAATGAAGGGCTTCAGCGTTGAGCCCGGCGAGCGGTTGACGCGCGTCATGTCGATCCAGCCAGAGCGGCTGGCATCGAAATAATCGGCTGAGCCAACCTCGCCGACAATCGCACCGGTTTGCGCATCCGCCATCACCATGGCAAGCGAAAGCTTCGGCCCGAGCTTGAACGCCGCTGCCCGCGCAACCGCTTCCAGCCCCTGCTGCACCTGTTTCTTCAAAGTCGTCTGATGCTTGAGGACATCAGGCTCCTTGCGCAGTGCGGCTTCGGCGACATGGGCGGCAAGTGCCGGCAATTGCATGCGCCGCGACGGGACCGCGACGCCTTCAGCCCGCTCCGCTTCGCCGTCACCAACGGCTCTAGCGACCGCTACGCGGTCAAGCACACGCTTGCGCGCGGCCTCGGCTGCCTTGAGATTGCGGTCCGGCCGGCGCCGTTCCGGCAATTGCGGCAGGGCGACGAGCAAAGCCGCCTCGGCGACCGTCAGGCGTCGCGGTTCCTTGCCGAAATAGGCAAGGCTTGCGGCGCGCACGCCTTCCAGATTGCCGCCATAGGGCGCGTGCGTCAGATAGAGGTCGAGAATCTCTTCCTTCGACAGCCGCCGCTCGATCTGCACGGCGCGCACCAACTGCAGCAGTTTTGCCGAAAGCGAGCGTCCTTCGCGCGGCTCGATCAGCCTGGCCACCTGCATCGAAAGCGTCGAGGCGCCGGAGACGATGCGGCCATTGCTGACCAGTTGCACGGCAGCGCGCCCGAGCGCCCAGGGATCGACGCCGCCGTGGTCGTAGAAACGCTGGTCCTCATAGGCGATCAGCATGCGCAAGAATTGCGGATCGACGTCGGAGACCGCCGTCTTCAGCCGCCAGCGGCCTTGCGACGTCGCAAACGCACGCAACAATTGCCCATCGGCATCCAGCACCTCGGCAGACACGGCATTTGCCCTGTCCAGCGGCGGCGGAAAGGCCTTGTCGGCGGCATCGAGCGCAAAGAGAGCCGCGCCGGCAAGAATGATGCCGGCTGCGGACCCGATCGCAAACTTGTGCCACCGCCTCATTATTGCGCCGTCACGACCTCCATCTTGCCGGTTGCCGTGCGGGCCGAAAGCTCCGGCCGGTACATGTCCTCGACGTTTGCGGCCGGATGGTCGTAGGTGCCGGGGGTGACGGCACGAACGACATAGGCGACGTTGAATTCGCGCTCATCGCCTGCTGCGCGGTTGAAGGCGGCGACGAAGCGGTCGTAGCGGAATTCGGTATGGGCAGCGGAGATCTCGCCGATCCAGTCGAAATTCGCCATCTGGGCGCTGTCGACGAGATTCGGATTGTCGATCTCGAAGCCGGCCGGCAGAAGGTCGGTGATGACGATGCGCGACGGCCAGTCGTTGGTTTCGCGCACATGGATGACGACGACGTAGCGTTCGTTCTGCTTCGCCTCGCTGACATTCGCTTCTTCGCCGTCGAGCGTGTAATAGGTCCGCTCGATGACGAAGCCGTCGCCGCCGGCCGGCAGCGGCACTGTGGGAGCGGCAACGGTGGTGACCACAGCCGAAACCGTGTCGTTTGTCTGGTTGGTCAGCGTCAGCGGATGGTCAGCCAGGGCATCGCCGGTCATGCGTGCCATGTAGGCACCGGTGTGCGCGGCCCCATTGACATCGACCTTCAGGCCGTCGTCACCGCCTTGGATGGCGCGCGCGGCAAGCAGCATCCAGGTTTCTTCCTGCGTGCTCTTATATTTGCTGCGCTCCCATTCCTTGCCGACCGCCTTGGCGAGTTCCGGGATGACCGGCGGTACCGGCCGGCTTTCGGCGGCGAGCGCCAGGATCGCCGCGCCGTCGCGCAGGATCGTGCCATAGTCGGTACGCGACAGGTTCACGCGTGACACCATCGACTGCTCCGACATCTGCAGCGCGTCGAGGAAGATATTCTTCGAGCGCTGCGCATCACCGTAGAGCGCCAATGCGGCGGCGATATGCGCCTTGGCGAGCGGCGTCGGGAAGTCATTGATCATCGTATCGGCATAATAGCGCAGATCGCTGATCGCAGCCTTCTTGTTGCGAGCAAGGACGTAGATGGCATAGGCGATCTGATCGCCCTGGCCCTTGATGTCGGTGGTGTAGGACAAGGTGTTCTGCAGGTTTTCGAGCGCCTGCACGAAAGCCCTTTCCGGCACGTCGTATTTCATTTCGCGGGCCCGCGTCAGGAAATCGGTGACATAAGAATCGAGCCAGACATCGCCCGAATCCGGTCCCCAGAGGCCGAAACTGCCGGCAGAGGCCTGATAGGAAAGCACGCGGTAGATCGCGTCCTGTACGCGCTTATGCACGTCGTCGTCGTTTTCCATACCCGCCTGCTTTGCGACTTCGGCGAGATAGAGCAGCGGCAGCGCTCGGCTGGTGGTCTGCTCGGCGCAGCCAAAGGGATAGCGGTCGAGCGTCATCAGCAGGGCGGGAATATCGAAGGCGGCCGAACGGGTGACATTGACGCTGATCGAGGCACCCGGCAGCACGCTGTCGGCCAGCAGGTTCTTGTCGACGGTGAGCTTTGCCCCCGGCTTCAGCGCCAGCACCCTGCGTTCGGTGATCGGCAAGGAAGCCGGGCGCACCGGCACATCGACCGTCTGGTCGAGTGAAAGGCCGGAAGCGTCGGAGAGGTTGATCGAGACGCTGCCGGCGCCCGGCTGTTTGCCGATGAGCGAAAGCGTCAGTTCGGATTTCGCGCCGGCCTCGAGGCGGATCGTCTGCGAGGCAGAAGCTTCCTCGATGCCGACCGCATCATTACCGGTCAGTTGCAGCTTGTAGTCGCCGGCCGGCGCATCGGTATTGGCAATGTCGAGGCGCAGATTGGCCTTGTCGCCGGGGGAGAGGAACTTCGGCAGACTTGCGGTCACCACGACGGGATCGCGGATGATGACATCCTTGACGCCGTGGCCGACGCCCGATTTCGACCAGGCGACGGCCATGACACGCGCCGTGCCGTTGAATTGCGGAATGTCGAAGGAGACATTGGCCTTGCCTTCGGCGTCGAGCTTCACCGGCCCGGAGAAGAAGGCGACGAGCTTCTGCGTCGGCGGGCTTGCCTGCAGCGCAATGGCGCCGCCATCACCGCCGGTCCTGAGCTTGCCGGTCGCACCCAGCGAGCCGTCGATCAGGCGGCCATAGAGGTCGCGGATTTCAAGACCGAGCTGGCGCTGGCCGAAATACCAGTCCTCCGGGTTCGGCGGTTCGTAGCGCGTCAGGTTGAGAATGCCGACATCGACGGCAGCAACCGTCACGTAGGCGTCCTCGTTGGCGCCGGCGCCAGCCACCTGCAGGCCGATATTCAACGGTCCGCGCGGCAGCATCTTCTCGGGCGTGTCGAGCGTCACCTGCAGCGCGCGCTGTTCAGGATCGACTTTCAGCCATTTGATGCCGATCGAGCGCATCGGCATATGGCTGTCCTGCGCGTCGCCGGGGCGGAAGAGCGTTGCGGTCACATAAGCACCGGCACCCCAGTCTGATGTAACCGGGATATCGACCTCGCCGCCGGTCTCGCCGATCGTGGCGTTCTGTACGGCAACCAGCTTTTCGGTTCCGGCCGTCACCATCAGCTCGCCGCCATAGCGCGAGGTGACTTTCAGCTTGGCGGTGTCGCCGATCTTGTAGCTGTCCTTGTCGAGGGCGATCTCAAGCCCGTCGGGCGTTTCCGTCGAGGTCGATGTCACGAACCAGCCGGCGTCGAATTCGACGCTGGAGGTCGGGCCGTCGGCATCGGGGCTTTCCACTTCGAGGCGATAGCGGCCCCAGGTCACCGGAACGGAGATCTTGCCGCCGTCCATCGTCGCGTCGACGCTGCCGTTGGAGACCTGCTCGGCGGTGTAGACCGGCTCGTATTTCCAGGCGGTTCCCTCGCGATACCACTGATATTCGCGGTTGAGGCTATAGAATTTCCAGCGCAGGCCCTTCGTCTCCTGCTTCTGTCCGTCGGCCTTGACGCTGATCACCGTAAAGTTGGCGATCGAATTCTCCGGCAGATCGTCGGAAAATTCCGGCTTAACGCCGATCGAAGCGCCCTGGTTCTTCACCGGAATGGTCAAGGAGCGCTCGATGGCGCGGCCGCCCGCCTCCTGCATGCGCATATAGACAGTAGCGTTGAGCAACTGCGTCGTGGCCGGCAGGTCGCTGATGGTCAGGTCGGTCGAGGCTTCGCCGTTCTCGTCGAGTTCCGGCAGGCCGTCGATCGGCAGGCGCGAATCCTCGCTCGCCTCTTCGTCGGCGAGGCCGAAGAGGAAGCCCTTGTAGGCCGCACTCTCGCGCGTCGGCTTGACGACGACGTCGCCTTCGAGCGTCAGGCCGGCGGCTGGGGCGCCGTAGAGATATTTGCCCGAAACGGTGATCGTCGCCGGCGTGTCCGGACCGACTTCCTTGGCCTCGGTCTTGATCTCCATGTCGGTGCGATCGGGGACGAAATCGTCGACGAGGAAACTCTTGGTGGCGATCGCGCTGCCCTTGGGATCGGTATAGATGTTCATCGTCCAGGTGCCGCGCATGGCGTTTTCCTGGGTCGGGAAATCGATGGAGTAGCCGCCGAGATTGCTGGTCTGGCTGACGATCCGCCGGTCTTCGACACCGTCGGGGCGGCTGAAGATGAAAGTGAGCGGCAGGTTCTCGATGGCGTTGCCATCGGTGTCGCGGGCGAGCGCCTGCGCATGCACCGTCTCGCCGGCGCGGTAGATGCCGCGTTCGGTGAAGGTCAGCACGTCGATCGCGCCGGGTGCTGCGCGGCCCGTCACGCCACGGTCGGAGAGGTCGAAGCCGGCGCGCGTCATGTCGAGGAAGACGTAGTCCGACGTGCCGTTTTTGGCGGTAATGACGGCTGGCGTCAGCGCCGCCGTGCCGCGGATCAGGCCGGCAGTGAAGGTGGCGCGGCCGTTTTCGTCGGTCGTGGCAGTGCCGAGCACTTCATTGTTCTTGGCGAGCAGCTGCAGCTCTACGCCTGCGATCGGCTTGGCCGAGGCGAGCGAGCGGGCGAAGACGTTGAGCCCGTCCGTACCGGCATAGGTGGTGACGCCGATATCGGAGACCAGGAACCATTGCGTCGCCTGCGAATCCCACTCCTGCGCGGGGCCGTTTGCCGCCGTTGCGGTCATCACATATATGCCGGGCTTGCGCTCGGGCAGCGCCTCGTCGACCGGGAAGCTGGTGACGATGTCCTTGTTGAGTTCGTTGGCGATGTCGATCGAGCCCTGCCAGACGAGTTCGCCGCTCTGGTCCTGGATGTTCTGGGCGCTGTAGCCGTCGAGTTGGGACAGGAACTGCGAATTGGTCAGCAGCGGCGCGATGGCGCGATCGCCGATGCGGTAGAGTTTCAAGTTGGCCGAGGTCATATTGACCGAGACGATCGGGATGCCGCGGCGCGCCGTCGAGGGCAGCACGAAGCTGTCGCCGGTGAAACGCACGATCTGGCTACGGTCCTTGATGTAGACGTCGACGCTGACAGGTGCTTCCAGCACCTCGTCGACGGCCGACGGCAGGCCGGTGCGGAAGGCGATCTTGTAGGTTTGACCATGCGTCAGCCCCTCGACGCAGATCTGCTTGTCCTTGGCCTCGAGCGCCTTTGGTGCTTCGCCGTTCAGCGTCACGAAGGGCGTGTAGTCGGTGGTTTTGACCAGCGCCTCGGAAAAGGTGACGCAGGCACGCGGCGTGGCGCTGTCGGCATCGACCGTGTGTTCCGTGACGCGGAAGCCCTGCGTTGATTTCAGCTGCAGGTAGGCCGCCTGCACATCTTTGGCGCCGACAAGCGCCAGGCTCGCCTTGTAGGCATCGAGCGCCGGGCGGTAGTTGGCATTCCGCTCCAGTGCAGTGGCGAGCACGGCCAGCGCCTCGGCGCGTTTGGCGGTGGTGCGCGTCAGCTCGTAGCCGTTCAGCGCGTCGAGCACGGCTTGGCCGGTCGTGTTGCTCTCGGCGCTGCCGAGCGAGGCTGCGGCGCGGGCGGTTTCGAGCCAGAGATCGGCGTCGTCAGGTGTGATCGACAGCGCGCCATGGAAGGACTTCAGCGCGTCGGCCAGATTGTTGGCAGTGAGGTCAATGCGGGCATTGGCCGTCAGGCTGTCGGCGCCCTGGCCCTGCTGGTCGTCGGCCAGGGTCAGATTATCCTTGAAGTCGTGGGCCTGCTGGATGAGATCGTTCGTCAGGAAGGTCAGCCGCGGCGCAGCGCCAATATCCCGCTCCTGCTGGCCGGCCGTTTCGACGATCTTGCCGGCGATGGCGCCGGGGAAAGCGTTCATCGTTTTGAAATCGGATTTCAGGAAACACCATTTCACCTTGGGATTGTAGGTGAAGGCCTTGCAGCTCTTGTCGCCGATGCAGGATGTCTTGCACTGATCGAGCGAGACGTTCTGCTCGGTGCGAAGATCGAAGCCGAAGAAATCGGCGTCCTTAATCGTCTGGATGTCGCGCTTGGTGTCCGCAGCGGCGGCGGAAAAGCTGATGGCGATCGTGGAAAATGCGATTGTCGCGAAAGCGAAGAACGAGCGCACGGACATAGGTTCCCCCCGGAAATGCTGGCTCTGACCGGCGGGCACTCTCCTCACTCCTCGCGAGATTGTCAACTGAAGTTGAGCGCTGTTTCATCTTCGCACAGGCGCTTTCGTCCAGCTGTCACATCGGCGTGAGTGACCGCCTTGTGATTTGCGGCTTTTGCTAGGATGAGCAAGGATTTGGGCGATCGCAGGAGGTAGCGCCATGTCCACGTCTTCCCACCGCAGGAGCATTACCGCGCTCCTTGCTGCCACTCTATTCTCGTTCGGCGTGTGTGCTGCGGGTGCGGCCGAGGATGCCGTCGTCATCCCGCCGCCGGCCATTGACGAGGTGGCCGGGCCAGGCACCGAGACCGCCATTTTCGCCGGAGGTTGTTTCTGGGGCGTCCAGGGCGTCTTCCAGCACGTGAAGGGCGTTGAGAGCGCCGTCTCCGGTTATGCCGGAGGCAACGCCAAAACGGCGCAGTATGAAACCGTCAGCACCGGCTCGACGGGTCACGCCGAATCCGTCCAGGTGAAGTTCGATCCGAAACAGGTGAGCTACGGCAAGTTGCTACAGATCTTCTTCTCTGTGGCGCACAACCCGACGCAGCTGAATTTCCAGGGTCCGGACCAGGGAACGCAATATCGTTCGGCGCTGTTCGTTTCCGATCCGCAACAGCGCAAGGTCGCCCTGAGCTATATCAGCCAGCTCGACAAGGCGCATGTCTTTCCGCAGCCGATCGTCACCAAGGTGTCCGACGCCGCCGGCTTCTATCCCGCCGAGGCCTATCATCAGGATTTCCTGACGCTTAATCCGACCTATCCTTATATCGTCTACAACGACCTTCCGAAAATCGAGAACTTGAAGTCGCTGTTTCCGGCCGACTACCGCAGCCAACCGGTACTGGTGAAGGCCAAGGGCTGATCGACACGACCGCTTATAGCGGCCGCATATCTCCGACTCATTGGCAGCCCGGCGACTCAGAGAGAATCGCCGCCGTCTCGTGCGGCAATGGATGCGAATGGTTGGTTGATCAAAGGGAAACTGCAGGGTTCAGCGCCGTTATGGCCGCTCTGGCGCCGACGGCATAAGGAACCATCGTCCCCGCCTTGCGACCAATAACGTGCTCAAGATCGGCGGGCTGCCAAGTCGGCATCTGCAATTCCGTGAGGACATTGAGCAGGAAATCAGGTCGCTTTCCAGCGAACTCCCGGCCGTCGCGGTGCCTCGTCGGGGCCCCCAATCGCCCTGGAGACAGTCATCGAACCCGTATGATACAGTAACATACTCCACAACCACGCCATCGTCTCCCTACATCAGAGAAGCAAACGTGTCCGTGTCGTCGCCTTGGGAGTGAAATATGGACGAAGGCGTGGCCGCTGCTACGCGCCAGTTTCCGGCACAATGGACTTTGCAGAAGCAAAACCCGAGCTCGCCAGGTGGGAGGCCTCGATAGATCCGACGCGTGGCGAGCGCCGTAGCATGTACGAGGAGTTGGTCGCGGCACTGGCAAAAGAAATCTAAGACGCTCTCGACGACGGCGCATTTCACTCTTTTTCTCTAGGTGGTAGCAATGGAGCAATCAGTTCATCCAGCGGCAATCGAGCACCTGCCGATTTTCATCACTTCGCCCGGACATACGGACTACCTTTTCGTTGTCGTCGTTGTCTTTCTGCTGGTGGCCGTGCTCGCGGTTGGAAATCTGTACTTCCAATTGCACGCCCTTCCCGAACGCAGAGCCCACCGTACGAACAAGGTGCAGATGGAGATCGTGGCCGTCCTGGCGCTCATCTCACTGTTCACCCACAACCATCTTTTCTGGATTGCCGGGCTGCTTCTGGCCTTTATTCAGATTCCCGACTTCTCCACGCCGCTCTACTCAATCGCCCAGTCTCTCGGCAAACTCTCCGGCCGCCAGGCTGAAACGACAGGCGATCCTGCTCTGATAGCGGAAGATACTGCGGAAGCAGAGCCAATACCGTCACCGCCCAAGACCAGCGTACATGGAGAGGATATCTGAATGTTTGAGTTGCTTCTCTGCTCAATGCTGACGATCCTCCCCGATTATCTGTTCCGGCGCTACGGTCAGGGAAAGCGGATCGGCCGCGACATCACGCTTTATACGGTGTGGTACGAACTCCGATGGGGGATCACCGCCTGCCTTCTTCTGACCGTTTCGCTGATTACGATGATTTTCTACTTCCATCCATCAGCCCAGACTGCCACCGCGATATTTCGAACCGTCACGATCATGCCGGAGGCAACCGGACGTGTAGAGGAAGTTTTCATCGGGCTGAACCAGAAGGTCGAGGCCGGATCGCCACTGTTCAGGCTCGATAATTCCGAACAGCAGGCGGCGCGGGAGACGGCCCGTCGGCGCGTCGCAGAAGTCGAGGCCGGAATAAAGGTGACCCAGACCGAGCTTATAGGGGTCGATGGCCAGATCAAAGAGGCGCAGGGTGCCTACCAGACGGCAGTCGACGAATACGAGATGAAGGCGCAGCTCCTGACGAACAACGCTGTCGCCAGGCGCGAGGTCGAACGCCTAGCGACGACGATCGACGGCCGCAAGGGAGCGCTGGATGCAACGGTGGCGAAAAAGCTGACCCTGGAGACACAGATCGCCGTGCAGTTGCCAGCTCAAAGAGCAAGCGCCGAAGCGGCCCTGGCGCAGGCGCAGGTCGAACTCGACAAGACCATCGTAAGGGCCGGCGTCGCGGGTACTGTGCAACAGTTTACGCTGCGTCGCGGGGACGTCGTCAATGCAATGTTGCGTCCTGCCGGGATCCTTGTGCCAGAAGGCGCTGGACAAAGCACACTGATCGCCGGCTTCGGCCAGATCGAAGCGCAGGTCATGAAAAAGGGGATGATCGCCGAAGCAACCTGCATCGGAAAGCCGTTTACAATCATTCCGATGGTCGTGACCGACGTGCAGGAGGTTATCGCGGCCGGACAATTGCGCGCGACGGATCAACTCATCGACGTTCAGCAGACGGCGCAGCCTGGCACCCTGACCGTCTTTCTGCAGCCACTTTATCCGGGAGGGCTCAATGGCGTGCCGCCTGGAAGCAGTTGCATCGCCAACGCATATACCAACAATCACGACGCGCTCGCCGATCCAAACATTGGCAAGGTCAGGTGGTTTGCCCTTCATATGGTCGACGCCGTTGGACTTGTACATGCGATGATTCTGCGAATTCAAGCGCTGCTCCTGCCGGTTCAGACGCTCGTTCTGTCGGGTCATTGAACGCAGAACAATACGGGGATCGTTTCATCGACGACGACGAGAAGAGACTTGGTGTGGGTGACTCGTCGGGCGGATGGATCACCGTCGTCCGTTCGGTTGTCGATCCAAATTCTTCGTCGGCGTCCTTCGAACCGGCGCTGAGGGAGGCGGACCGACACGCGCCGAAAGACCATACAATTACATGCATTAGAACACCACTAGCGCGCACATTCGTCCCGCAGGAGACGGGAGGTTGGAATACGCCCGGCGGGCTTGGCCCGACCCTAGCAGGTAGGGTTTTTGGAAGAGCTCCGATTTTGCCGCGCACTTACAAAGACTTCAGTAAATGACGATCGCGCTAGAGCCGGCATGCAAACGATATTTCTCTATCTTCCAGTGAAGTATTCCCAATATGAGTTCGAAAATACTACCAAAGAATTAGTATCTACTGGCAATGCGCTTCAGATTCTGGCC
The DNA here is from genome assembly GCF_002008365.1 of Rhizobium leguminosarum bv. viciae USDA 2370. GTDB lineage: Bacteria > Pseudomonadota > Alphaproteobacteria > Rhizobiales > Rhizobiaceae > Rhizobium > Rhizobium leguminosarum. The sequence continues at coordinate 196,357 of NZ_MRDL01000046.1, read as the reverse complement.
CCAAAAGGGAGAAATAATTATATCGTCTTGTAATTCTCCCATCGAGCCGGCTCGCGTGAGATTGAGGATGATCCGGTTTCTCCTCAGCCGGTTTAAGAATTTATCAACGTTAACAATATCTTAAATCCAAAGAATCACGTTCCACCGCGGAACATATTGTGGAATTGCCCGTTACCACCATGAGTTTCGCGTGGGATAGGCTGTCGGAGCGGATCCCTCCTTAGAAGTATCGGCGTAACCAAGGGGACGTATCATGGCCACCAATGTCGTGCGGCGCTGGCAACGAGATGACCTCATGAAACAGAGAGTATTGATCGTTGAAGATGAATTCCTGATCGCCCTGGATCTCGAGGCGACGGTGGAAGCCATGGGCATGCAGGTCGCCGGCCTTGCGAATGATTGTGAACAGGCGTTGCGGCTGGCGCCGCTTGCCGATATCGCCTTCGTCGACGTCAATCTCGCCGACGGCCCGACCGGGCCCGAGATCGGCCGACGGCTGGCGCAGGAGCATGGCATTGCCGTTGTCTTCATGACGGGCAATCCCGAAGTGGTCGCCGATGGCGTCAAGGGCGCGGTTGGCGTGGTCCAGAAGCCGGTCATGCCTTCGGTTGTCGAGCAGCTGGTGAAATATCTTGCCGCGCGGCGCGTCGGCATGTTCGCGGTCGTACCCTCACAGATGACGGTCTTTGCCTGATCGGCTGGCTTTATCGGAAAGGCCTGGTCAGCCTGGTATGGCTGCGAGCTGCGGCAGATGCCCGGTCGTATCTACCTCCGGCCTGCCATAGGCCTTGAGAAAGGTGCGAACCGCGTTGCGCGCCGCCTTTTCGAGTTCTTCATCGGTGGGCGTGCCCCCGAGAAGGATCATCATCTGCAGGTCGGCATTGCCGAGTGCTACGAACTGCCGGGCGGCGACGTCGTAGTCGTCAATGGCGAGCGCCCCCTTATGGGCAAGCCGAGCTAAAAGTGCTGACAGTGCGGTGATCAGCTTGCCTGGCCCCTGCTGGCGCCAGCTTTCGAAGAGGTGCGGATATCGCTCGCCTTCCGTCTGCACCAGCTTGCGCAGAAATTTTCCGTCGTGGTTGCAGATGCAATTCTTATTGAGGCGCACGGCGAAGGCCGTCAGGTCATCCTCCAGATGGTCGGCGCGATCGGGAAAGGTCGAAAGCACGGAGAACAGCATCGCGTTGGCGCGGTTCATGACGTCTTCGACGACGGCGACGAACAGCGTTTCTTTCTCGCGATAGTGATTGTAGATCGTCTGGCGGGATACGCAGGCGACGGCGGCGATCTCGTCGATGCTGGTACCGGCAAAACCCTGGCGGCAGAATACGTCGGCCGCGGCATCGAGGATCGACATGCGTTTGGCGCATTGTCCGCGCTGCGTATGCCCTGTCATTCGGGCTGCCGGTGTCATGCGATCTTTCATGATAGCGAAGATAAGACGTCTTGACGTTTTAGACAATGGCGTCTAATTTTACATCTGTGTCCAAATTTGTTGACAGTCCTGGTTGCGCTGAAGATATAAGCTCCCAACTTCGTCTTCGCGCGAACGATCATCATTGAACCCTAGCGCATCGGCCCGAAAATCGGTTCCGATTTCCGGAAAGCACGATGCGTAAATTCAAAGAGTTGGAGTGTCCTTGTGCATCCGAGAGGACGCACGGCGCTCTAAGAGCAATGTAGCGGAGCGACGATCCGGTACCTCCGCCGCGCTTTTATGAAAGATCACCATTATGACGGCTCCCTTCTTTCGCATTGCCCTCATTCTCGGCCTTCTGTCGGCCATCGGGCCCTTTGCCATCGACATGTATCTGCCTGCACTGCCGTCCATCGGCCAGGACCTGCATGCCGATAATAACGTCACACAGCTAACCCTTCTTGCCTTCTTCATCTCCTTTGCGCTCGCCCAGCTTGTCTATGGGCCGCTGTCGGATATGTGGGGCCGCAAGCTGCCGCTCTATCTCGGCATCGGCCTCTTCGCCGTCGCCTCGATCGGCTGCGCGTTGGCCACCGATATCGAAACGCTGATCGCCTTCCGTTTCGTTCAGGGTATTGGCGGCGCCGCCGGCATGGTCATTCCGCGCGCCATCGTCCGCGACATGCACACCGGCGTGCAGGCCGCGCGCCTGATGTCGCTGCTGATGCTGGTCTTCTCGATCTCGCCGATCCTGGCGCCGCTGACGGGCAGCGCCGTCATCGAGTTCTACGGCTGGCGCGGTGTATTCTGGGCCGTGACGATTGCCGCCTTCATCGGCCTCGTCCTGCTTGCGACCCAGCTGGAGGAAACCCGTTCGGCGAACGAACGCAGCGGCAGCGGTCTGAGAAGCGCCATGGCGGCCTATCGCCTGCTGCTCACCGACCGCAATTTCCTGACGCTGACCTTTATCGGCGGCCTCGGCATTTCGAGCTTCCTCGTCTATCTCGCCAACTCGCCCTTCGTGTTGATCCAGCATTACGGGCTGACGCCGACGCAATACAGCTTCGCCTTCTCGATCAACGCCGTGTCCTTCTTTGCGGTATCGCAGGCCACAGGCTGGCTCGGCGAGCGTTTCGGCCTGGTGCGCGTCATGCGGATTGCGGTCAGCGCTTATGCGCTTGCGATGGTGGTGATGGCGGTGGTGATGGCCTCTGGCTTCAATCAGCTGCCTGTCCTGGCGACCTTCCTGTTCATCGGCTACGGCTTCCTCGGCCTCGTCATCCCGACGAGCGCGGTGCTCGCTCTTGAGGATCACGGCGAGATCGCCGGCACGGCCTCGTCACTGATGGGCACGCTGCACTTCGTGATCGCCGCCGTCGCCATGGTCATATCAAGCGTCTTCTTCGACGGTACTGCCGTTCCGATGGCCGCCGGCATTGCGCTCTGCGCCTTCTCAGCTTTCGCGCTGACCCAGGCAACGATCGGCCGCCGCGCGGCTGTTGCCGCTGCTGAATGATTTAAAGACAGGCCGCACCCGGTGTGCGGGTGCGGCCATATGATCCCGTCGCGGCCCATCCCAGAAAATGCAACGCGCAATTGATTATCGGCTGGCCGCTCTATCTACGCCGTGACGAAGCATGGTCATATCGGAGGATACTTATGGTCGACGAGAAGCGGCTGATCTCTAAAATCACCTGGAAGCTGATGCCCTTTCTCGGCATCCTTTATCTCATCGCCTATATCGACCGGCAGAACGTCAGTTTCGCCAAGCTGCAGATGGTCGATGCCCTCGGAATGAGCGAATATGCCTATGGCCTCGGCGCTTCGCTCTTCTTCATCGGCTATTTTCTTTTCGAGGTGCCGAGCAACCTCTTCCTCGACAGGCTCGGCGCCCGTGTCTGGTTCGCGCGCATCCTGGTCTCGTGGGGCATCGTCACCATCGCGCTCGCCTTCACGCAGAACGCGACGATGTTCTATATCCTGCGTTTCCTGCTCGGCGTCTGCGAAGCCGGCTTCTTTCCCGGCGTCCTCTATCTGCTGACGCTGTGGTTCCCTTCGGTCTATCGCGGCAGGATGGTCGGGCTGTTCATGATTTTCAGTGCGATCGCCAATGCCGTCGGTGCGCCGCTCGGCGGCGTGCTGCTCGATCTCGACGGTCTCTACGGCTTTGCCGGCTGGGAGTGGGTATTCCTGGCGACGGGTGTTCCCGCAGTCATCGCCGGCATCGTCACCTTCTTCTATCTTCCCGGCCGGCCTGAAAACGCAAGCTTCCTGAGCGGCGAGGAGAAGAAGTGGCTGGAACGAAGGCTCGCCTCGGAAAATTCCGGCATGGGCGAGAATGCCGGAAACGGCTTCAAGGCGCTCATCGACCCACGCGTGCTGCTAATGGCGCTCTGCTATATCGCCTTTCCGCTTTCGGCCTATGGGCTGAGCTACTGGCTGCCGACCATCGTCAAGGCCTTCGGCGTCAGCAACACGGTGAACGGTTTTCTCAACATCATTCCCTGGGTGCTGGTCGCGATCGCGCTCTATGTCGTTCCCGCCATGGCCGACAAGGCGCAATCGAAGACGCCCTATATCGTCGTTCCTGCCTTCATCGGCGCTGCCTGCCTGCTGCTCTCGGCGCTCATTCCGAACCACAGTTTGCAATTCGCCTTCCTCTGCGTCGCTGCTGCCGGGATCTTCGCTCCACAGCCGGTGTTCTGGAGCCTGCCCTCACGTTTCCTCAAGGGTGCGGGTGCCGCAGCCGGCCTTGCGGCCATCAATTCGGTCGGAAATCTCGGCGGTTTCGTCGCCCAAAACGTTGTGCCCTGGATCAAGGAAGCGAGCGGCAGCACGATCGCGCCGATGTTCTTCCTGTCCGCCTGCCTGGCGGCCGGAGCCCTTCTGGTCTTTTTCGTTACGCATCAGCTGTCGAGCAGGGAGCAGGCTGCTCCAAGCCGGGTCTGATGCAAGCCGCTAAACAAATCGACGCAAAGGGCATCAGGTTGTCAGAGTGAAAGCGTCGCTTTCGCCCGGAATGAGTTCCAGCGGCCAAATCCTGTTGCGGGCACCCTGCGGATAGTGATCGGCATAGGCCGGCATGGTGGCGAGCAGGGTTTCGCCGAGCTGCGCGCCGAGATCGCGCAGCGACATGCGAAAGGACGTCAGCGTCGGCTGCAGGAAATGCGTGCGCGGCTCCTCGCGGAAACCGACGACGGCGAGGTCGCGGCCGGGCACGACGCCGGCCTCGGAAAGCCGTCGGTAAAGCCCGATCGCCATCAGTTCATGGATCAGGATGATCGCCGTCGGGCGCTGCTCGATCATCAGCAATTCGTGGCCGGCCTGATAGCCGCCCTGTTCGCTCGACTTGACCCGGATGACGAGGGCCGGGTCGAAGGGGATATCATGCCGTTGCAGCGTCTGGCGGTAAGCGTCGAGGAAGAGGTAGCCGAGATTGATGTCGGAGGAGGGTACAGCCACAGCGATCCGCCGATGGCCTTTGGCGACCAGCCGGTCGACGCCGCGCGACGCCACGCCCTCGAAATCGAGGTCCATCCAGGTGTAGCTGCCGCCCGACGCGCTGCGCCCGAGCGTCACGAAGGGGATGCGGGCCTTTTCCAGCAGCTCGATGCGCCGGTCGGTGCGTCGCGTCGCCGAGATGATCAGCGCGTCAACAAGCCGGCGCGCCACCATGCGCTTCAGATATTCGTGCGGGTCCTCGTCATCGGGGCAGGGCAGCATGACAAGATCGAGCTTGTGACGGGAAAAGACGCTCTGCAGCCCGTCGGTGACGCCAAGGAAGAAGTCGTCGCTGTTTTCGACCGTCTCGCGGCTCACTTCGAGCATCAGCCCGATCACATTTGTCATGCCCTGGCGGAGGCTGCGGCCCGACTGGTTGGCGACGTAACCGAGCTCTTCGGCGGCGGCGAGCACGCGCCGGCGCGTTTCATCGTTGACGTCGGGCTTGCCGTTCAGCGCACGGGACACCGTTCCGATCGAAATATCGAGATGCTCGGCGAGCTGGCGGATTCCTTTCATCTCAGGCGATCTTCCTCCCCCAATGCATGTCGCCCAAAACTGTGCAGCGGTTTTGGGACAACGACATGCGGCAAATAAAGCGTCATGCCCCTTCTTGCCACAGGATGGCGCCTGCGAAAAGCCGTGGGGCAAGTGTCAGGGTCTGAAGCTCTGGCGGATGACGAGTTCCGGAATGACGCGTTCGTAACCAGGAGGCGCATCGGGATTTTCAAGCCGCCGCTCCATCAGCTCGACGGCGCGCTGCGCCATGGTCAGCGGATCCTGGCGGAAGGTGGTGAGCCTGTAGTTCAGCCAGGCGGATTCCGGCACGTCGTCGAAGCCGATGACGGCGACGTCCGCGGGGATACGCAGCCGCGCTTCCAGGCGCACGACATCCATCAGTCCGAAGGCGATCTGGTCGTTGGCGCAGAAAACGGCGTCGGGCGTTATTGTCTCCGAGAAGAGTGCGCGTGCGGCCGCAACACCGCCGTCATAGTCGCAGTCGCCGCCGCGTCCGACGACGACGGATACACCAAGCGACTCGGCCGTCGACAGGAAGGCGCTTTCGCGCTCGATGATAGCAGGCGTTCCCGTGTGGGAGCCGATGACTGCCAGCCGCCGTCTGCCGCTTTCGTAAAAGGCCGTCGCCGCCTTGCGGGAGGCTTCGGAGTTGCCGGCACGCACATGGTCGGCGTCGGGTTCCGAACGGCCGATCACGACGAGCGGCTGGCCGTTTCGCTGTGCAAGTTCGAAGAAACTCGCCGGCGGCGAGCCGGACAGGATGATGATCGCCTCGGCGCGGTGGCCGATCAGCATCTTCTGGGCGGCGAGCAGCTCTTCTTCCGTCTGGCCGGTGTTGATCAGGATCGGGATGCTGCCGCGTTTGATCAGGGCTTTGGCCAGTGCTGCCGCCAGATGCGCACGAAAACCCACTTCCGGCCGTGTTGCGACGATGCCGACAAGGCGGCTCTGGTTGGCAAGCACGCCGCGCGCCAGGTCGTTGACGTGGTAGCCGAGCTCCTGCGCCGCTCGCAGCACTTTTTCGCGCGTCGTCGGAGCGACGCTGGCACCCGGCGTGAATGTGCGCGAGACCGCGGAGCGCGAAACGCCCGCCAATTGCGCGACCTGCTCGGCGCTGACGAAGCGCATGCGTTCTTTCTTCGGCGCCTTGGCGCCGTTCACTGAACCATCATTCATTGGCTTTCAGCTATTGATCGTCTCTGACAGCCGGATGACAAGCGATCGCATGGCAACGAGATTTTTTCGATAAGGGGATAACCGCGGGCAATAGTGATTGCCGAGGCCGCTGGACGCAACCTCGGCTGAGGGGGAACGAATATGAGCGGCGACGAATGATCGGTCACGCCGCTCGTGTGGCGAGTTTATCAACCCGTTATTCGCAGACGCGTACAGTTTCGGCGTGATAGCCGCCGTCATAGCGGTTGCGGACATCGCGGTCCTCATACCAGCATCTCGGTTGGGGCTCGACATAGCGGGGGCTCTCTACGTAACGAGGGCCTTCATCGACATAGCGAGGGCCGCCGCCATTGGCGATCGCGCCGCCAATGAGCCCGCCGACAACCCCTGCGGCAACGCCGCCGGCGATGATGCGGCCGGTGTTATCGTGATGACGGTGGTCACGCGCGGCAGCAGGCTGAATGGCCGATCCAACAAGGGCCGTGGCGATCAACAGGCTGCTAATAACTCTCTTCATAATATTCTCCTCAGTGGCACTTGCCCCGGATAAGAGGCAAATGCGGCAGCAAGTCGTTTGTTCGTTCAAACTTTGCGACAGGCGTTAATGCATGTCATCGGGGATTAGAGCGCCGTGCGTCCTCACGGACGCACAAAAGATGTTCTAACACTTTGAATCTACTCATCGTGCTTTTCGAAAATCGATTCCGATTTTCGGGCCGATGCGCTAGGTCGCAGATTGCGTCGCCGTCGTGTCTTCCAGCACCTCTTCGGGAATATCGTCGAAGGAGGCGTAATTGAGGTTATAGAGCTTGGAGTAGAGCTTGCCGTTCTTCATCAGCTGACGGTGGTCGCCGCTTTCGATGATTTCGCCGTTCTGCAGCACGATGATGCGGTCTGCCTCGCGGATCGTCGCAAGCCGGTGGGCGATGACGAGGCCGGTGCGGTTTTCGAGCAGCTTTACCAGTGCCTTCTGGATCAGCATCTCGGTATAGCTGTCGATATTGGCGGTCGCTTCGTCGAGCACGAGGATCTTCGCGTCCGCCACCAGCGCACGAGCAAAGCTCAAAAGCTGGCGCTGGCCGAGCGAAAGATTGCCGCCGCGCTCGCCGAGAACGCTATCGTAACCCTCCGGCAGACGCATGATGAAGTCGTGCGCGCCGACGGCTTTGGCCGCCTCGATCACCTGTTCGCGCGTCGCCTCCAGCTTGTGGTAGCGGATGTTCTCGAAAACGGTCCCGGTAAAGAGGAAGGGCTCCTGCAGCACCATGGCGATCTGTGCACCGAGCGAATCCTGCGTCAGTGCGCGCACATCGTGGCCGCCAACCAGCACCTGGCCTTGCTGTACATCGTAAAAGCGATGGATCAGCGACATGCAGCTCGATTTGCCGGACCCCGTCGGCCCGACCAGCGCCACCGTCTCGCCGGGATTGACCTTGAAGCTGACATGCTTCAGCACCGGATGCTTCGGATTGTAGCCAAAGACGACGTCCTTGAATTCCACCGAGCCGTCCATGTCGCGCGATAGCGCCGTGGCACCAGGCGCATCCTTGATGTCGACAGGCACGTCGAGCACTTCGGTCAGCCGCTGGCCGGAAGCCATGGCACGCTGCATCACCGAATATTGCAGTGTCAGCGAACGGATTGGGTCGAAGAAGCGCTGAATGTAGAACAGGAAGGCGACGAGCACGCCGACATCGAGCGCCTGGTTGAGAACGCGGGCGCCGCCGACGACGACGACGAGCGCCATCGCCACGCCGGTCAGACTGTCGACGATCGGCACCATAACCTGCGCATAGCGCGCCGCCGTCAAATGCGTCTTGAGGTTGGCACGCGCCTTGTCGTCGTAGAGCGTGAAGTTGACGCCCTGCCTGTCCATGCTCTGGACGGCACGCACGCCGTGGATCGCTTCGGCGAGCGCGCCGGCGGCAATCGAATTGGTCTCGTGCGCCGCCATGAAGGATTTGCGGGCGAGCGGCAGCCAGAACAGCCGGACGATGAAGAGCACCGGCAGCACCGAGAGCGTCAGCAGCCCCAGCTTGAAATCGAGATAGAGCATCACGAAAATGATGCCGAAGAGCAGCACGATGTCGCCGACTGACAGTACCGAGGTTTCGAGAAATTCCTGCATCGAGTTGACGTCGCCTTGCAGGCGCGACATCAGCCGGCCGACCTCCGTCTTATCCATGAAGGAGAGCGAAACGCGCTGGAGATGCGAAAACATCGCCTTGCGGATATCGAAGAGCACATCTTCCGCCACGCCGCCGACCAGCGTTTCCTGCGCGTAGCTTGCCGCATAGTTGATGAGGATGGCAACAGTGAACGCGGCGATCGACCAGGCCAGTGCCGAATGGTTGCCGCCCGGCGACATGCCGTGGTCGATGGCATAGCGGATGATCAGCGGGATGGTGAGCTGCATCATCGTGAAGGTCAGAACGGCGACGACGGACCAGAGGACCTGACGGCGATAGGGGTGGACGAAAATCCAGATGCGCTTGACGATGTTGCCGTCGAAGGCCTTGCCGAACATCTCCTCCTCGACGCGATGCGAACCGACCACCGCCCGTGGCGGGCGGCGTCCATCCTCGCGAACGTCGGGGCGCTCGGTTTCCAGTTCCTCGGCCATGTCATTCCTCCCGCGGCCATCACTTCCGGTGGCCTGCATAGTCAATACTCGTTCCTCTCCACTTGGGAGCAGAGGGGAACATACCCGTTTGCTAGGCGCTCGGCGCCTCGTCGCCGGGCCGCACCTGAAGGTCGTAGAGCGCCTTGTAGCGCCCGCCGAGCGAAAGCAGCGCCGCATGCGTGCCGCGCTCGACGATCCGGCCGTCTTCGACGAACAGGATCTGGTCGGCATGCATCAGCGAGCTCAGGCGGTGGGCAACGATGATCGTTACGCGGTCAGCGGCATAGCGGCGCATGGCGCTGCGGATGCGCTGCTCGGTGGCCGCATCGATCGCTGCCGTCGAATCGTCGAATACCATCACTGCCGGTTTCAACATCAGCGCGCGGGCGATCGAAAGACGCTGCCGCTGGCCGCCGGAAAGCGAAACGCCGCGCTCGCCGACGACAGTGCCATAACCGGTGGGAAGGCCGAGCACGTAATTGTGCAACTGGGCGCTTTCGCTGGCGCGCTCGATGCGGCCTTCCTTCGCCCACGGGTCGCCATAGGCGATGTTGTTTTCGATCGTCGTGGTGAACAGGAAGGAATCCTGCTGGACGACGGCCACGGCCCGGCGCAGCGATTGCAGCGTCGCCTTGCGGATGTCCTGGCCGTCGATCGTGATCTTACCGCCGCTGACATCGTAGAAGCGTGGGATCAGATGCGCGATCGTCGACTTGCCGCTGCCCGGAGGCCCGACGATGCCGATCGTCTGGCCGCGCCGGGCTTCGAAGGAGACATCCTGGAGCACGGTGCGCTTTTCGGAACCCGGATAGGCGAAGCTGACGTTTTCGAAGCGCAGCACGCCGTCGGTGAGGTTCAGCTCCTTCGCATCCGGCGCATCCTTGATCGCGATGTCGAGGTCGAGAAGGGCAAAGAGGCGTGAGCCGCATGTGGAGGCGCGGGCAAAGGCGTTGACCATCAGACCGAGCTGGCGCACCGGCATCTGCAGGATGGTCATGAAGGTCAGAAACGAGGCCAACGTACCGACGGTGATCTCGCCCGACATCACCTTGCCGCCGCCGACCCAGAGCACCAGGCCCATCGCAGCGAAGAAGGAGAAGGTCATGGCGCTGGTATTGGTGACGCGGATGCCGACGCGCTGATGCGCGAGCGCCAGCGCGCTTTTCGACGCTGCCTCAAATTTCGAAATCTCGTGTTGGTGGGCGGCAAAGGCGCGCACGACGCGGATACCGCCGAGATTTTCCTCCATGATGCGGGTCAGCACCGAAAGCCGCTCCTGCAGGTCGAGCCAGGTGGCGCGTAGCCGCAGTTGCGTCACCGAGGAGCGCCAGCCGACGAAGGGAACGAAACTCAGCGCCAGGAGGCCGAGCACGATATCGGTCGACAGCAGCATATAGGCGCCGATACCGATCAGGATCGACAGCAGGATCATCCGGACGAGCGCGGTGGAAAAATACATGCGCACGCCTTCGAGATCGAGGAGTCCGACGGTGATCAGGTCGCCGGAATGAACGGTGTCATGAAAGCTGAAGGAGAGCCGCTGGATCTTCTCGTAGCAGGCCAGCCGCAACTCATAGCCGATGTGATGGCCGACGGCTTCGCTGTAATAGTTCTGGACCATAGTGAAGAGGCCGCGCAGCACGCTGGCGCCAAGCAGCAGCAATGCCGTGGTCAAAAGCGCGTCCTGTGCCGCCTGACCCGCCGCACCGCCGCTCATCGCCATCTGCGTGTGGTCGACGGCCTGGCCGAGAAGGCGCGGGATCATCAACTGGAAGGTGGAGGCGACAAGCGTGGCGCCGATCGCGAAGCCCGATTGCCAGGGGTGGCGGAAGGCCATCATGGTGATGCGCACCAATGTGTAGAGGCCTCGGCCCCAGCCTGCCGCAGTTGCAAGCGCCATCGAAGCCGAAGGCTTCGTCGCGCGTGTTAACGCATCGCTGCTCACGGTATTTTTCCAATAGATGTGTGGTCGGACGCTGGCCCGAAAAGACGGCAAATCCATGAAGGGATTGATAGCACCTTCACTTTTGCCGATTCCATTTGGGGGTTCAAGTAAAGAATTCACCAGTTGGTTATTTTTACGTGAGGTCTCCTCGCATCCGGGCGGGAACAATCTGTGGGCGAACGGGTTGCAGCAGGCGAATGCTCACAGCCAACCGCTACGGAGAGATCCATGCCGCTGAAAGCTCTCGCCCTCAACGCCACTCTGAAGACCAGCGAATCCAAGGACGCCTCCTCGACCGACCGGATGATCGACCTTATCGACAAGGCGATGTCGGCACATGGCGTTGAGACCGGCGTGCTTCGCCTTGCCGATTTCAACGTCAAGCCGGGCGTCACCTCCGACGAAGGCGCCGGCGATGACTGGCCGGATATCCGCGCCAAGGTGCTGGGCGCCGATATCCTGGTGATGGCAACGCCGATCTGGCTCGGCCAGCCATCCAGTGTCTGCAAGCGGGCGCTCGAGCGCATGGACGCCTTTCTCGAGGAGACTGACGATCAGGGCCGCATGGTTTCCTATGGCAGGGTCGCGGCCGTTGCTGTCGTCGGCAACGAGGACGGGGCCCATCATGTGTCGGCCGAGCTCTTCCAGGCGCTGAACGACGTCGGCTTCACCATTCCGGCGAATGCGGTCGCCTATTGGGTCGGCGAGGCAATGGGTTCCACCAATTTCGTCGATCTCGACAAGGTGCCGAAGGTGGTGACGAAAGCCGTCGACATGCTGGCGCGTAACACCGCGCATCTGGCTGGCCTGCTGAAGGCGAAGCAATATCCGGGCGAGGGTAGCTGAGGTCGAGGCAGCACCGCCGAACTGATGTTTCCAACATCAATCCCGTAGTCTTGGGTGCAAATTTCGTCTGGGATTTCTGCGGGAAATCTCAAAAGCCTGTTTTGTTTCAACGGCTTGAAGAGATATGGCAACAAAGCTCTTGCCACCTGCGCCATTTAGCGCTTTCATACACTACTAGTTTGATAGACTATGGGCGGGCGTGATTGCTCCCCTAGTTCCCTTGCGGGGCCGCTGGTTCGGACCCCGATGCCGCGGCAGATGTTGTGAATGGCCGCATGAACCTCGTCAACGCGTGAACCGGTGTTTTATGCGTTGAAACCTCGATCGACCCACGGTGCGGATAAAGCCGCAAAGGAGTTGCGATGACGGTTCAGGGACTTTTTTCCGCGAGAGCCAATGCGGCGGCGCAGATATCCGCCGTACCGCGCATTGCGATCGTCGGGCGCGGCTTTTCCGGCATGATGACGGCCATCGCGCTGATGAAGACGGTACGCGCGCCCTTTCACCTGCAGCTCTTCGATCCGAATTCGTCCGTCAGCGGTGGGCAGGCGCTGGCGTCAGCCCGCTCCTCGACGATCCTCAACACCCGTGTGCGCGATCTCTCGGTTTCGGTCGGCGACAATGACGATTTCAACGACTGGCTCTGCAGCAACGCCGCCTTCCGCGCCGCTGTACCGGCCGCCATCCCCGGATTCCGGCAGATCTTCGTGCCGAAGGAAATCTTCAGCGATTATGTCTACCAACGCTTTTCGGAAGCGCTCGCCGCGCGCAGGGACATCACCGTCCAGGTCTGCAACGATCCGGTCGTGGCGATCCGCAGGAGCCACGGCAACCGCTTCCTGCTCGAAAGCGCCAATCCCGCCAATCCGCTGTTTGATACCGTGATCCTCGCCACCGGTTACGGCCTGTCTGCGCCGGATGCCGGTGAGCAGGACGCTTCGCCGGTCAGGGCCCAGCGCCTCGTCGCGCGGCCGCATGCGGTGCTGCTCGGCAGCGGCATCCGCGTCGTTGACCAGCTGCTGCAGCTGCGCGATTCCGGTTACACCGGCCAGGTGACGATCATTTCCCGGCGCGGCTTTCTGCCCCAGAGCCATACGCCGAATTCCGCCGACCCGGTCTTCCCGGCCGAAGCGCTGCCGCAGAGCCTGCCGGAGATCGTGCACTTCATCCGTCAAGCTTGTCGCGAGGCGGAGGAAGCGGGGCGAAGCTGGCAATCGGTGATGAACGGCCTGAGGAAACATGCCCGCTCGCTTTGGCGTTCACTGCCGGCTCGCGACAAGCATCAGTTCAACCGCCACCTCAGGGCAATCTACGACAGCCATCGCAACCGCCTGCCGGAGGCCATGCACCTGCGGCTGAAACGCGAGCTCGCCGAAGGCCGCACGGTACTGCGCCGCGGCCGCGCCGGCCGCCGGGGCCTGAGTGGCCTGTTCTTCACGCCGGCCGGTTCCGCCGCCGAGGAAGTCATCCATGCCGAGCGCATCATCGATTGCCGTTGTCAGGCGCCGGATCTTTCAGCGCCCTTGATGCAGAGCCTGCTTTCCGCCGGCCTGGCCCAGCCGGACGAGCTCTCGCTGGGGCTGGCGGTCAATGCGCGCGGCGAGCCATTCCTCGAGGATGGTTCGACGGTCGCCGGGCTCTTTGCCGTCGGTCCGCTCGGCCTCGGCAGTCTGCCGGATATCGATCTCGTGCCGGAGATCGTCTCGCAGGCCTATGCCGCTGCCGAGCGTGTCGGCGAGAGGTTCTACCCGCAGGTCAAGGCCGTCTGAAAATTTGAGCCTGAATCGGAACCATCCCACCCCTGCTGCGTTATAATGCGCTGGTGACTAAGAGGGGCCGATGGAAGTGCTGAATCGACATGATACGTCTCTAGATGAGGAGGGACGCTTTCGCCTTCTGGTCGATGCCATCACCGACTACGCCATTTATATGCTGAGCCCCGAAGGTATCATCACCAGCTGGAATACCGGCGCTCAGCGCTTTAAGGGTTACAAGCCTTCCGAAATTCTCGGCCAGCATTTTTCCCGTTTCTATTTGGAAGAGGACCGCGCCGCTGGAATTCCGGCGCGCGCGCTGGCCACCGCGGCGGAGCACGGCCGGTTCGAGGGGGAAGGCTGGCGCCAGCGCAAGGATGGAACCCGCTTCTGGGCGCATGTGATCATCGATCCGATCCGCCATCCCTCCGGCGAGCTCATCGGCTATGCCAAGATCACCCGCGACCTGAGCGAACGCAGAGCAGCTGAACAGACGATCCGCCAGAGCGAGGAACAGTTCCGCCGGCTGGTCCAGGGCGTCTCGGACTATGCGATCTACATGCTGGATCCCAACGGCAACGTCAGCAGTTGGAATTTCGGTGCCGAGCGGATCAAGGGCTATCGACCGCAAGAAATCATCGGCCGGCATTTCTCGACCTTCTATACGCCCGAGGACCGCGCTGCCGGCTTGCCGGAAACCGCGCTCAGCCTCGCCCGCGCCGAGGGCCGGTTCGAGCGGGAAGGCTGGCGCGTGCGCAAGGACGGCAGCCGCTTTTGGGCCAGCGTAGTCATCGACGTCATCCGCGACGACGACGGCGATGTGCTCGGTTTCGCCAAGATCACTCGCGATATTACCGAGAAGATGGAGACCCAGCGAGCACTGGAGCAGGCGCGCGAAGAGCTCTTCCAGTCGCAGAAGATGGAGGCAATCGGTCAATTGACCGGCGGTATCGCCCATGATTTCAACAATCTGCTGATGGCTGTGCTCGGCAGTCTCGAAATCCTGAAGAAGCGCATGCCGCAGGACCTCTCACTGACATCGTTGGTCGACAATGCCATGCAGGGTGCCCAGCGCGGCGCCGCCTTGACGCAGCGCATGCTTGCTTTTTCCCGCAGGCAGGAATTGCACATAGAGCCGATCGACGTCTCCGGCTTGGTCCGTGGCATGATGGATATGCTGAGCCGTTCGCTCGGCCCTCTCACCGTGATCGAGACCTCTTTCCCCGTGAGGCTCCCAACGATCCTTACCGATCCGAACCAGCTGGAGATGGCGATCCTGAACCTCGTCGTCAACGCGCGCGATGCCATGCCGTCCGGCGGACGGATCGTGCTTCGCGCCTCCGAGGAGTCGCTGCTGTCAGGTAAGGGCCCGCTGTCGGCCGGCCGCTATGTCCGTATCGCGGTGATCGATGAAGGCGAGGGCATGGATGCAAAGACGGTGGAGCAGGCCATCACGCCGTTCTTCACCACCAAGGGTGTCGGCAAGGGCACCGGTCTCGGCCTTTCCATGGTGCAGGGCCTCGCGTCCCAGTCCGGCGGCCGCCTCATACTGAAGAGCAGCCTCGGCGAAGGCACCACGGCCGAATTGTGGTTCCCGGTCGCCGTTGCCGAGCAGGGGACCGAGGCCGCTGCAGACCCGCCGCAACGCGAGGACAATGCGCCGCGCCAGATGCGTATCGTCGCCGTCGATGACGATGGTCTGGTCCTGATGAATACAACGCTGATGCTGGAGGATCTCGGCCATACCGTGTTCGAGGCGATGGCGGGCTCCGAGGCACTCGACATCCTGCGCAAGCAGCAGGTCGACCTGGTGATTTGCGATCATGCCATGCCGCGCATGACGGGGGCGCAGCTTGCCCAGGCGATCCGCAACGAATGGCCTGATATGCCGATCATCCTCGCAACCGGTTACGCCGAGATTCCCGAAGGCGCAGGCATCGTCGACCTGCCCCGCCTCGGCAAACCCTTCTCGCAAGCGCAACTCGCCGAGGCGATCAGCCGGATTGCTTCATAAGGGCGATCACTGCCGCATTATGCGGGGGCCCTCTCGCCGCGAAGAATGAACACCAGCAATGCCAGCACCATCGCTGCCAGCCCGTACCAGGTGATCGCGTAGACGAGATGGTTGTTGGGGAAAGCGATGACGGTCAGGCCGCCGACGGGCAGGCCGCCGGGATTGGCAGTGGCATCGGCGTCGATGAAGTAGGGCGCGATCGTACCAATGCCGCGCTTTTGCGCGATCGCTGCGACGTCGCGCGAATACCAGCGGTCGGCCGCGACGTCGTTCGATTGCAGCAGCGATCCCTTCGGCTCCGTCATCCTTATCAGACCGGTGATCTCGACCGGTCCTGACACTTCACCCTCGCGGCGCGAGGCCGGGTCGCGCCTGTCGGTCGGCACGAATCCGCGATTGACGAGGATCGATGAACCGTCGGCAAACGTCAGCGGCGCCATCACCCAGTAACCCGGACCGAGCGCGGTCGAGGCATAGACCAGCGTTTCCTTGTCGTTCGCCAGCGTCCCGGACACGATCACCCGCCGATATTCGTCATCAGTGGCATTGATCTTGTTCCAGTCGGGACGTGCTGGGGCTGGCACGGGTGCCGCATGCACACGCTGGTCGACGCGCACGATCAGATCGCGTTTCCAGGCCAGGCGCTCAACCTGCCAGGTGCCGAGTGCCGCGAGTGCCGCAGCAAGCAGCACCAGACAGACGGCGAAGATCGCTCGTTTTACCCGATAACGCTGTCTTTCCGACTTCTCCGCGTGAGCCTGCGGGTGACGCTGCCGCCGCCCTCTCGTGACTGTCACGGCATGTTCTTCATCATTTCGGGGCTCATCGGCATCATGTTGGTGTTGAGATGATGCATGACCCAGAGGGATCCGGAGAGCGCGATCGCGACGATGATGAGGGTGAAGATCAGCGCCATGATCGTCCAGCCGCCCTCGCTCCTGGTATTCATGTGCAGGAAGAAGACCATATGGACGACGATCTGGATCGCGCCGAGGCCCATCACCAGCACCGCCGTCACCGCCGGACTGTCGAACACGCCTGACATGACCAGCCAGAAGGGAATGGCGGTCAGGATAACGGAAAGCGCGAAACCCGTCATATAGCTGCGGAACGTGCCGTGGCCGGCCTGATGGCCGTGGCTGTGGCCGTGATGAGCCTCGTGGGCATCCTCATGTGCAGGTGCTTGCGAACTCATCCGAGAACTCCCAGCAGGTAGACGAAGGAAAAGACGCCGATCCAGACGACGTCGAGGAAGTGCCAGAACATTGAAAGGCACATCAGGCGGCGGCGGTTGGCCTCGATCAGACCGTGCATCGACACCTGTACCATCAGCGTGATCAGCCAGATGATGCCGAAGGTGACATGCAGTCCGTGCGTGCCGACCAGAGTGAAGAAGGACGAGAGGAAGGCGCTGCGCGTCGGCCCGGCGCCTTCATGGATCAGG
Organism: Rhizobium leguminosarum bv. viciae USDA 2370; assembly: GCF_002008365.1. Taxonomy (GTDB): domain Bacteria; phylum Pseudomonadota; class Alphaproteobacteria; order Rhizobiales; family Rhizobiaceae; genus Rhizobium; species Rhizobium leguminosarum. The sequence goes on along the minus strand of NZ_MRDL01000046.1, from coordinate 179,118 downwards.
TGGATGAACTCGTAGAGCTCAAGCCCGATGAAAGCTGCACCGAACAGGCCGGTAACAGCAAGCCAGAACAGCGTTTCCGCTTTTGCGTTCCGCTCCATCTGCAGCATGGCGAAGCCGTAGGTGATCGAGGAGAAGAGCAGCATCGAGGTATTGAGGGCAACGATCGGCAGATCGAAGAGATCGGCCGGCGACGGGCCGGCGGCATAGTTGCGGCCGAGCACGCCGTGTGTTGCAAACAGCACCGCGAAGATCAGGCAGTCGCTCATCAGGTAGAGCCAGAAGCCGAGATTGGTGCTGTTTTCCGGATGATGGTCTTCGGTCAGGTAGAATTCAGGCTTTTCGGCCGTGTCGATGGTCTGATCGCTCATGGTCTCTTACACCTGCTCGGCAAGCAGCGCAGTTCGCTTGCCTTCCGTTTCGGTTACCTCTTCGGCGGGGATGTAGAAGTCGCGTCTGTAGTTGAAAGTGTGGCCGATCGCGACGACGAGCATGGCGACAAAGGAGACGACCACCAGCCACCACATATACCAGATCAGGCCGAAGGCGAGTGCGACACTGATGCCCGACAAGATCGCCCCGGTGCCGGTATTCTTCGGCATGTGAATAGGCCGGAAGCCTTCCAGCGGACGCGCATAACCGCGGTTCTTCATGTCGTACCAGCCGTCATGATCGTGCACGACAGGCGTCAAGGCGAAGTTGTATTCCGGCGGGGGCGAGGAGGTCGACCATTCCAGCGTGCGGCCATCCCAGGGATCGCCGCTGTCGTCGCGCAATTCCTCGCGTTTCATGAAGCTGACGACGATCTGGATCAGGAAGGCGGCAATGCCAAGCGCAATCAGGCCGACGCCGAAAGCGGCGATGATGAACCAGATCTGTATCGACGGGTCCTCGAACTGGCTCATGCGGCGGGTGACGCCCATCAGGCCCAGCACATAGAGCGGCATGAAGGCGAACCAGAAGCCGATCTGCCAGAACCAGAAGCTCATCTTGCCCCAGAAGGGATCGAGCTTGAAGCCGAATGCCTTGGGGAACCAGTAGTTCACGCCGGCGAACATGCCGAAGAGAACGCCCCCGATGATGACGTTGTGGAAGTGGGCGATGAGGAACAGCGAATTGTGCAGTACGAAGTCGGCCGGCGGCACGGCAAGCATGACGCCGGTCATGCCGCCGATGACGAAGGTCACCATGAAGCCGACCGTCCACAGCATCGGCACCTCGTAGCGGATGCGGCCGCGATACATGGTGAAGAGCCAGTTGAACATCTTCGCCCCGGTCGGAATCGAGATGATCATTGTGGTGATGCCGAAGAATGAGTTGACCGAAGCGCCCGAGCCCATCGTGAAGAAATGGTGCAGCCAGACGATGTAGGACAGGATCATGATCACGCAGGTCGCATAGACCATCGAGGCGTAGCCGAAGAGGCGCTTGCCCGAGAAGGTGGCGACGACTTCCGAGAAGATCCCGAACGCCGGCAGCACAAGGATGTAGACCTCCGGATGACCCCAGATCCAGATGAGGTTGATATACATCATCGGATTGCCGCCGAGGTCGTTGGTAAAGAAGTTCGTTCCCGCATAGCGGTCGAGCGACAGCAGCGCCAGCGTTGCCGTCAGGATCGGGAAGGAGGCGACGATCAGCACATTGGTGCATAGGGCCGTCCAGGTGAAGACCGGCATCTTCATGAAGGTCATGCCCGGAGCACGCATCTTGACGATGGTGGCGATCAGGTTGATGCCCGAAAGCGTCGTTCCGACGCCGGCCACTTGCAAGCCCCAGATATAATAATCGACGCCGACGCCTGGACTGTAGGCAGCGCCCGACAGCGGCGGGTAGGCGAGCCAGCCGGTCTGGGCGAATTCGCCGATGAACAGCGATAGCATGATGATGATCGCGCCGGCGGTGGTCATCCAGAAAGAGAAGTTGTTGAGGAACGGGAAGGAGACGTCGCGCGCGCCGATCTGCAGCGGCACCACGAAGTTCATCAGACCGGTGACGAAGGGCATCGCCACGAAGAAGATCATGATGACGCCGTGGGCGGTGAAGACCTGGTCGTAGTGATGCGGCGGCAGATAGCCCTCCGAACCGTTGAAGGCGATTGCCTGCTGGATGCGCATCAGGATCGCGTCGGAGAAGCCGCGCAGCAGCATGATGACGGCGAGGATTACATACATGATGCCGATCTTCTTGTGATCGACGCTGCAAATCCAGTCCCGCCAGAGCGGACCCCAGAACTTGAAATAGGTGATGATGCCGAGCACCGCGATGGCGCCGATGACGACGCCGATGAAGGTCACGACCAGGATCGGCTCGTGATAGGGGATGGCATCGAGGGTCAACCGGCCGAAGACGAACTTCAGGAGGTCAGGATTGGAAAACATGGAACAACCCGTTCATTATGTCTTGCGACGCAAAGCGCCAGGTTAATTGTTGTTGTTGAGCTGCGCCGGCGCCGGATCGGCGCCATTGCTCATGCCGGGCATGGAATGGCCCTCATGCTGCATGTCCATTCCGGGCATGTCGTTCTGCATGCTGTTGCCGTCGGTACGCTCGGCGGGCTCGCTTCGGGCCGGAGCACCCGTCGCCGGCACGGTGGCGGCGGGCGCCACGATGCCTTCGTCGGCGTGACGGGTGTCATATTGCAGCTTCTCGCGGTTCTCGGCACTTTCCTTGCCACCACCGCCCATCATGTCGATGTGCATCATCTCGCTCATGCACATCTTGCCTGGTGTGGCGCACATATTGAGGATGGCGTTGTAAAGGTCGGCGTCGGCCCCGGCATAATAGCGCACCGGTTCCTTCTCGCTCGGTTTCTCGAGCTTCAGATAGGCGTCGCGGTTGAGCATCGTGCCTTGCTGCTTGACCTGCGCCACCCAGGCGTCAAACCCCTCTTGGGTAAGGCCGTGGAACTTGAAGCGCATGTGCGAGAAGCCAGCGCCGCTGTAATTGGCGGAAAAGCCCTCATATTCGCCTTCCTTGTTGATGACGGCATGCAGCTTCGTCTCCATGCCCGGCATGGCATAGATCTGGCCGGCAAGGGCAGGGATGTAGAAAGAGTTCATAACCGAGGAGGCGGTGATCTTGAAATTGATCGGCATGTCGACCGGGGCAGCGAGTTCGTTGACGGTGGCAATGCCGAGTTCGGGATAGAAGAACAGCCACTTCCAGTCGAGCGCCACGACCTCGACGTTCAAGGGCTTGGTATCAGCCGGAATGGCGCGCTCTGCATCGAGGCGGTCGAGCGGGCGGTAGGGATCGAGCTTATGGGTGGAAATCCAGGTGACGGCGCCGAGAGCGATGATGATCGCAAGCGGTGCCGCCCAGATCACGATTTCGAGGCGGGTCGAATGGTGCCATTCCGGCGCGTAGGTGGCGACCGTATTGGAACGTCGGTAGCGCCAGGCGAAGAACAGCGTCAGGAAGATCACCGGTACGATGATCAAAAGCATCAGCACCGTCGAGATGACGATCAGATCGCGCTGTTGCATGGCGATGTCGCCGGAAGGCGCCATGACCACCATGTTGCATCCTGCCAGGAAAAGCAGCGGCAAGACGGATAGAAGGCGGGAAAACTTCGCGAGTTTTGGCACGTCTCTAAGCTCTTGTTGTTTCGTTTGTTCCGCGACTAACGCACTGGACCAGATAGCGACATGAGGTGTTTGGTCGCAGTGCAGCAATCATGCCGCACTGCGGCAAGAATCATGTTGCACTACAGCTTTGAAATCCTGATGAAATCAAGAAGGATTCTTCGGCGAGCGCATGTTCCAAACAATATATCCGCCTGAACCGGCCAGGCCAGCATCCCATCGCAAAATCGCGGTCCGGATCACGCTGTTTTTTCCGTCCACGCCTCATTTTGAGCCGCCATGATGAACTATTTACGTCTTACGGACTTGATAAGCCTGCAGGTTTGATCAAGATCAGGCTGAGGCGCCTTGCCGAAAGCGCTTCAACGAGGGAGGCGTTTTATGGCTACAACATCGCATTACGGACCGTCGTCGTCGTCGCTGGAACGCGACGCGCGGCGCATTCACGACGACAAGCCGGTTTCGCCGGGCAGCATCGCCATCGGCGTGGTGATCGGCCGCATGTCGGAATTCTTCGATTTCTTCGTCTATGGCCTTGCCTCGGTCCTGGTCTTTCCACAGCTGATTTTCCCCTTTGCTCCGGACAGGCTGACGGGAACGCTCTATTCCTTCGCCATCTTCTCGCTGGCCTTCCTGGCGCGCCCGGTGGGCTCCGTGGTCTTCATGACGATCGACCGGCTGTACGGCCGTGGCACCAAGCTGACGATCGCGCTTTTCCTGCTCGGCGGCTCAACGGCCTCGATCGCCTTCCTGCCGGGTTACAACGAGATCGGCGTCTGGTCGATCGCCTTGCTGGCGCTCTTCCGTCTCGGCCAGGGCTTCGCGCTCGGCGGCGCCTGGGATGGCCTTGCCTCGCTGCTCGCGCTCAATGCGCCGGCCAAGCACCGCGGCTGGTATGCGATGATCCCGCAGCTCGGCGCGCCGATTGGTTTCGCGCTGGCCAGCACGCTCTTCGGTTATTTCGTCGCCAATCTTTCCAATGAGGATTTCCTCTCCTGGGGCTGGCGTTATCCCTTCTTCGTCGCTTTCGCCATCAATGTCGTGGCGCTGTTTGCGCGTCTGCGCCTGGTCATGACCAAGGAATTCGGCACGCTACTGGAACAGCACGAACTGGAAGCAGCTCCCATCCTCGACGTGCTGCGTGTCCATGGCCGCGACATCCTGATCGGCGCCTTCGTGCCGCTGGCGAGCTTTGCGATGTTCCACCTCGTCACCATCTTCCCGCTCGGCTGGATGAGCCTTTACGGCAACCAGCCGATCGGCGCCTTCATGGTGGTGCAGGTGGTCGGCGCCATGGTCGGCATCGTCACCATCATCGCGTCGGGCCTGATCGCCGACCGTATCGGTCGGCGCGCCCAGCTTGCGATCTGCGCCGTCATCATCGCTATCTTCAGCTTCGTCGGGCCGATCCTGATCGCGTCCGGAAACAGCGGTCATGACGCTTTCGTCATCATCGGCTTCGGCGTGCTCGGCCTTTCCTTCGGCCAGGCGACGGGCTCGATCTCTTCCCGCTTCGGCCGCGGCTACCGCTATACCGGCGCTGCCTTCACCTCGGACCTGGCCTGGCTGATCGGCGCAGGTTTTGCACCGCTGGTGGCGCTCAGCCTTTCCAGCCGCTTCGGCCTGCCCTTCGTCGGCTACTACCTGCTGTCGGGCGCCATCTGCACCCTTGCAGCACTCGCCTTCAGCAGGGCGCTGGAGCAGCGCGAATAGACGGACTTGAACCCAGAGGCCTGCATGGGAAACCATGCAGGCTTTTGTTTTTCGGACCGCCGACATTCTGGCCGGCGATAAACTGAATTGTTTTCTTGCGATCTGAACAAGCTTTCGCACGGCTGCGATAAGCCAGCTTGATGAGATCGAGCGTCAGACCGATTTGCGAATCGATCAGCCGGAGATCGGCCGGTCAGGACGAATTGGTGGAACGCGCCAACTGGTCATTTCACGATCTTTTATCGTGATCTATCGTGTTCGCCAGAAAATCGAACAGGTGGAAATTTCGCGCCTCGTTCAACGCGCACAGAAAAGGCCGCCGAAATCTTGCTTTGAAACCCTACTGCGCCATCTGCGGCTGTTTCGCCGCCCGGGCTGCGGTCAGCTCCGCGGTGGTGTGGTTCAGGCGGTCCGCCAGAACCCGCATGATTTCCACAGCCATCTCGGGGAAGTCGCTGAGCAGCTTCAGGAAGTGCTCCTTGCTGATGCGCAGCACTTCGAGCGGCGAGGTGGCGCGCACCGTTGCCGTGCGCGAGACATCGCAGAGAATGGCGATTTCGCCGACGATCGAATTGGGTTCGACATCGGCGACCTTGATCTCGCCCGCCGGCGAGGAGACGACGATATCGGCGGTACCCGAGAGGATGACATAGGCGGCGTCACCGACATCGCCCTGATGGAAGAGATCCTGTCCGGCCTTGTAGGTCATGCGATCGGAGGTAAAGGCCAAAAGCTTGAGCTTTGCTGGCGCGATCCTTGAAAAGATCGGCACCCGTCGCAGCATTTCGACTTCGTCTCTCAACAGCATGAGCGTTTCAATCCCCTGACGCAGGGTCCACAGGACCAGGCATCTTCAAACTCCGAGGCGTTCCCCATCGGGAACACCCACCATCGCCGCCCCTATAGAATATTACGATAACAGTTCCTTGAACATCCCGTTTTTCTCGGAAAGTTCCGGATAGTTTCCAGCCTCCGCCAATCCGCCGCGGTCGAAGAGCAGGATCCGGTCGAACATCTCGGCCTGCCGGGCGTTGGAGAGCACCCAGATGATCGCCGGCCGATGGCCTTCCTCATGCAAATCCTCGATGATATTGCGGGTAATCCGATCCTGAACCCGCTGGTCGAGCGCCGACAGTGGCCGGTTGAAGATGAAATAGTCCGAGCGCTTCAACAGCGCGCGGGCCAGGTTCAGCTTCTGCCGCTGCACCATGGTCAGTCGCTTGCCGCCGGAGCCGACGTCGAATTCGAGGCCGATCGACAGCACGTCGTCATAAAGGTCGAGCGCATCGAAGAGTTCGCCCATGATGCCGCGGATGCGGTCGGAGGCGTCGGCTTGCTGATAGGCGATACGACCGAAGAGCACATTGTCCATCAGGCTTGCCGACGGGGTGAAACGCTCGGCATCGTAGCGCTCGATCAGCTCGGCGAGATCGGCCGGAATATGCTCGTGGAACTGCTTGCGGGCGTTGACGATCTTGTCCATGAGCTCGTTCGTCAGCAAGCCGAAGCGATGGCGCGGCTCGATATAGGCAAAACTCAGCCGGATGATAGCCGAACGTTCCTCAGGCGTGGCGTCCTCGAAGCGGCGGCTTTGCAGCTTCTGCAGCAGCGCCTGGTAGGTCGGAATGTCGTCCGCCGTCATGAAGGTCAGCTGCTGGAAGAAAGGATGGTCCGGCGGCAGGTCGTGGAAGAGTTCCACCGCGTTCTCGGCGATCTCGAGGCCCATGGCGTAGAGATCCGTGCTGAGGCCGGTTTCACGGAAGAGCTCCTGGAAATAGGGATGCGCGGCAAGCCTCCGATTGGTCATCAAAGGCCGCTTCATCGTGCCGAAGAGCAAATTCTCGCCAACCGTCGCCTGGGCGTTGTAGGCGTCGAAATCGAAAGGCACGACGATCGTGTCGAGCCCCTCGTCGCGCAGCCGGTCGCGCAGCGAGGCGCGGAGCGCCACGACGTGGTTGCTGACTGCCACATGCACATCGGTATTGACGGTCGAGCGCAGCGCCAGATCGAGGATGTCCTGTGAGATGAGGACGGCGTCGAGCACCGGGCGGATCGCTTTCAGCAGGTCCTCGGGCCCGCTGGCGCCGGCGGCCTTGTAGTCCACCCAGTCGCTGTTGAGGTCGAGCGTCGGATTGCCGGCCTTCTCTGCCTCGGCGGAATGCCATTTGTACTCCAGCGCTTCCCGCTCGTCGTAAACGGGATCGGTCATCGGCGCATGTTTGAGGCCGTAGAGCAGATTGCTGGCCAGCGTGCCGTGGAAGAAGAAGGTGTCGGCCGAGGCATAGGAGATCCGCCGGCCGGTAATCGATTCCGGCAGGTCCAGGAGATCGCGCCCGTCGATGGTGATGCGGCCGGAGTCCGGCCAGACCATGCGGCCGAGCGCTTCGGCGAAGGCTTCCGCGCCGCTGCCGTTCGGCCCGACGATCGCCACCGTCTCGTTCGGCTTGATCTCGACGGAGACGTGATCGACGAGGCGGGCGCCGCTGTCGTCGGAGAGCGACAGATTGGTGACGACGAGCGCGCTCGTCAGCGCCCCGACCGGGGCAATCGCGAGTTCCTGGATACGGCTGTCGATTAGCGGCTCGACATTGAACTGCTCGTAGACCTGCTGGTACTTCACCTGCACGTCCTGGCGCATCTGGTCCCAGTCGATCAGTTCCTTCAGCGGCCCGGGCAGGTCCTTGTAGGCTGATATGACGGCGACGAGCTGGCCGATGTCGAGCCGGCCCTGCAGCGCCAGGTAGCCGCCGATCGCGTAAAACAGGAACGGCGTGACCTGGGCGAGGAAGTTGTTGATGAATTTCACCAGGAACTTCCACTGGTAAAGATCGTAGCGGATCGAGAAGATCCGGCCGAGCCGCGAGGCGATGTCGGCGCGTTCGAGGTTCGATGTGTCGTTGCCGTGGATCGTGCCGATGCCGTCGACGATTTCGCCAACGCGGCCGGAGAGCTCGCGCGCCGTCAGCTGCCGCTGGCGGCCGAGGTCCAGCAGGCGCTTGCGCATGCGGGGAATGACGACCGCCTGTACGCCGACGATGCCGGCGGCGATCATTCCGAGCCAGAAATTCTGCACGATGATGAAGGCGAGCGCCGTGATCGCCTGGCCGCCAAGAAGGGCAGGGGAGACGAAGGCATCGCCGGTGAAGCCGCCCATCGGCTCCACCTCGTCCTTGATCATGGTGGCGATTTCGGCCGATTTTACCCGCTTGAAGTGGATGGGCGGAAAACGCAGCACCCGGTCGATCAGCTCGAAGCGGATACGGCGCAGCATGCGCTCGCCGAGCCGGCCTTTATAGGTGTTGATGTAGAACTTGAAGAGGCCGTTCAGCACCACCAGCGCCAGAAACACCAGGCTGAGGGCCATCAACATCTGGAAACGATTGAGCTGCAACCCTTGGAAGAATTCGACATGGCCGATCAGCGGGATGTCATAGGCAATATGCATGAAGGTCTGCCTTGCGCCCGGACCTTCGAAGCCGTCACCCTGAATCGGTCCGTTGACGATCTGCTTCGGCAGGTCGAAGGACAGGAAGTAGGGCACCATCGAGGCGGCGACGACAGCCAGAATCCACAGCTGCTGCAGCCGCGTGTTCTTCCAGATGTAGCGGGCGAGGCTTTTTTCCATGGCTAACCGTCAGCTTGCTGGGAAATTCCGGGGGCGCGATCCGGGCGCCGGGACGGGGAGGAATTTTGAGAACAGGACCATGCAGCCGGACCGCCGATATCGCAATGAAAACAAGGCGAAGCGACCGGCTGCAGAAATGCCGATTCTCGCCGGAACTCTGCTTATATCACAGGAATTTTGGATTAGGCGAGGGATTCGGCAATCATGGAGCGAATGATGGCGGCGGTTTTCTCCGCTCCGGCGAGATCGAGCAAGACCGGCCCCCTTAGCTGTGCCGCGAGCGCCTTTTCGACGGCCTCCCTAACATGGCCCGACGTCAGTCCCTTTTCCGGCAGGATGTCGGCAAGGCCGAGCGCCTGCAGCCGTTCGGCGCGCACCGTCTGCTCGGTTTCGCCGTCGGCGACGAAGGGGATGAGGATCGCCCGGCACTCGGTGCGCAAGAGATCGCCGACCGTATTGTAGCCTGCCTGCGAAATCGACACTTTCGCGCCGCGCAGCAGAGAGGGAAAATCCTTGCGGAAGCGCACCAGCGTCACATTCGGGGCGGCATCCTCAGACAGCGCGGCGAAATCGGCCTCCGGCAGGTTCGGGCCTGATATCAGCAGCCAGCGAAGATCGGCGGGTAGCAGCGCTGCTGCCTCTTTGGCCGCGCCGATCAGTGCAGCACCGACCGCGCCGCCGCCCGCCGATGCGATGATGTCGAATGTCTCGGTCGGTTCCGGCGCCGGCGGTGGTGCGACGAGGCCGGTATAACGCAGCCTGTCGGCGATCTCGGATGTCAGCGGGAAGGTGTCCTCGAGCCTGATGAAATCGGGATCGCCGTGGACGAGCACGGCATCGAAATGATCCTTGACCAGCTTGGCGGTCTCCGCGTCGCGGCCTGCCTTGCGGTTTTCCTGCAGGATGTCGCGCACCGAGCTTAGGAGTTTCGGCCGAGGTTCGGCCTTTTCGATCGCCTCGAGCAAGGGTAGTAGTTCGAAGCGCATCTGTCGCCGTCCGAAGGGGAAGGCTTCGATGATGACGACATCGGGCCTCGCGGCATGGAAGGCATCGAGAAGCAGCGCGCGGCGGGCATTGAGGAAATCCCCGCCCGCTGGCCGACCATCGGCATCGGCGAGGCCGGAAAAACCGGCATTGCTGGCAACGACCGCCGGCAAAGCTACGGTCTTTATACCCTCGCCCGGAAAGCCCGGCACAGGCAGGCCGCCGGTCACGACAGTCACGTCAAAACCGTCCTTCACCAGTGCATTGGCGATGCGGCTGGCGCGGGCTATGTGGCCGATGCCGAGCAGGTGCTGGACGTAGAAGAAAATGCGCGGTGCCGTCATGACGCCTTCTGCCATTCGGCCTCGAACAGGCCGGTGAGCTGTCTGATGCTGGAGTGATAGTCGAAATGTTCGCGCACCTGGTTTTCGGCTGCGTCGCCGAGACGCTTGCGCAGTGCTGGGTCGCGGATTGCCGCCTCCAGCGCTCTGGCCAGCAGCGCCGGGTCCTCCGGCGGCACGACGAGGCCGTTTTCACCGTTCTTCAGGAGCTCAGGCACCCCGGATACTTCGGTCGAGAGGCAGACGAGCCGCTGGCTCGATGCCTCGACCAGGACGTTCGGCAGGCCGTCGCGGTCGCCGTTGGCGGCGATGCGGCAGGCAAGTGCGAAGAGGTCGGCGCGGCGGTAATGATCGAGCACGTCTTCCTGTGCCATGGCGCCCTTCCAGACGATGCGAGGGGAAATGCCGAGTTCCGTGGCCAGCGCCTTCAGTTTCCCAAGCTCCTCGCCGCCGCCGATATGGTCCATGCGCCAGTTAAGATCGGCAGGTAGCAGTGCCAGCGCCCGCAGCAGCACGTCGTAACCCTTTTTCTCGACGGCGCGGCCGACGCTGAGGATGAAGGCCGGATCGTCGGGATCGCTCCCGGTCCGGTCCGAGCGCTCGCCGGCAAAATGGCCGAAACGGGCAAGATCGAGACCGTGGTAACTCAAGTGCACGGTCTCTTTGCGTGATGTCAGCGTCCGCATGTGTTCATAGCCCGTCCTGGTGCAGGTGACGGTCCAGCGGGCGCTGCCGAGTTTCTCGTTCAGCTCCCAGTCGGGCGACGTCCAAATGTCCTTGGCGTGCGCCGAGCAGGTCCAGGGGGTGTCCGTGAGGATGCTCGCATATTCCGTCACCGAGGCCGGCGTGTGGATGAAATGGGCATGCAGCCATTCGCCCTCGTCCGGCCATTCACGCCCCAGCACCAGTGCCTGGCCGAGACGGCGCAAACGGTTGCGGGAGAGGTCGCGCTTGAGGTCGGCGAGGAAGCGTTTCATCAGCGTCTTGAAGCCGGGTTTGGAGAAACCGGCGGCCAGGCCTTTCAGCACGCGGATTGGCTCTTCGTGTAGATATTCCGGCAGATAGACGACACGCGCCCGGATCTCGTCATGCACGGGATGGCGCTTCTTGTCGGTCGGCCGGCGCATCGAAATCAGCGTGAGGTCGAAGCCGGCCTTTTCGAGGCCGAGCAGCTCCTGGGCGATGAAGGTTTCCGAAAGGCGGGGATAGCCCTTCAGCACAACGAGGATCTTGCGGCGTTGCGGCAAGGCTGTGCCCTATTCCGCGCCGACGAGGGAAAGGTGGCTGCCGCGGCCGTCGATCCACCGGCCGACGGTCTGCGAGATATGGTCCAGCCCTTCGAGACGCATATTGCCGCCGCTCTTCGACGGCGGCTGGCGGAAGGGCAGGCGCTTCAGCGCTTCGGCCATGATGGTGGGGTCGACCGACTGATCCGGCAGCAGCATGTCGACGAGGCCGAGCTCGCTTGCCCGCTGGGCGCGCAGCAGTTGTTCCTCGCGTGGCTTGACGCGCGGCACGATGAGGGCCGGCTTGTCGAAGGAGAGGATCTCGCAATAGGTGTTGTAGCCGCCCATGGCGACGACGCCGGTGGCGCTGTCGATCAGCTCTTCCATGTGGTTGTCGAACTCGATCACCTCGATATAGGGGATCGCTTCTCCCTTCTGCACCAGCTTGGCCCGCTCGGCGGCCGGCATATAGGGACCGAGCACGACGAGCGCCTTCTGCGTCAGCGTCGGGTCGGCCTCGTAGGCGTTCATGACGTCGTGGACGAGATCGGAGCCGTCGCCGCCACCACCAGTCGTGACGAGGATGTAATTATCCTTGCGGGCGTTGATTGAGGTCTTTCCCCTGGAGACGCTGCGCTGCAGGAAGCCGACGAAATCCATCTTCCGGCGCAGGCTGGCCGGCACGTCGAGGCCGATCAGCGGATCGTAGAAATCCGGCGGACCATAGACCCAGACGCTGTCGTAATATTGGTCGATCTTCTGCATGATGCTGTTCTTCTTCCACTCGGCCTCGAGCAGATGCGGCGCGTCCATGATCTCGCGCAGGCCGAGCACCAGGACGGTACCGCGAGCCTTGAGATAAGCCAACGTATCCTCGACCTCGCCCTTCAGCCCCATCGGTTCCTTGTCGACGATGAAGATATCTGGCTGGAAGGTCTCGGCCGTGTGGCGAATGCTCGACTCGCGCATCTTCAACGTCTCGTGCAGGTCGATATGGCTGGCAAGCGACGTATATTCGCCGTTGCGCAGCTTGATGACGCTCGGGATCTTCACGAAGTCGACGCGGGCGCGGTAGTCGAAGGCGCCGGCGATCGTGGCACCCGAAATGATCAGAATGTTGAGGCCGCGATAATCCTCCACCAGCGCATGGGCGATGGCGCGACAGCGGCGCAGATGGCCGAGACCGAAGGTGTCGTGGCTGTACATGAGGATGCGCGCATCTTCGAGACGTCTGGACATGGGCATCCCTTCTGGGGTGAGCGACATACTTAGTGCCCCCACCGTCGGGAGGCCAAGAGGAGGGGGCGGTGCCGTGACGTACCGCCGCATTTCCTGCTATTTGTAGGGATCTGCCGCATCACGCAAGCCGTCTCCCAGAAAGTTGAACGCCAAAATGACAAGAACAACAGGAATGATCGGATAGAGCAGCCATGGATAGAAGGCGATGACGCTGACGCTTTTTGCCTCGGTCAGCAGAATGCCCCAGCTGGTGATCGGCGGACGAAGGCCGAGGCCTAGGAAGGAGAGCGCGGTCTCTCCAAGGATCATGCCGGGGATGGAAATCGTCGCCGAAGCGATGAGATGCGACATGAAGCCCGGCACCAGATGTCGGCCGATGATGCGCGGCGTGCTGGCGCCCATCAGCTGTGCGGCCTGGACATAATCCTCCTCACGCAGCGCCAGGAGTTTGGAGCGCACGGCACGCGCCAGCCCCGTCCAGTCGATGATGCCGAGGATGACGGTGATGCCGAAATAGATGACGATCGGGCTCCACGTCACCGGCATGATGGCTGCCAGCGCCATCCAGAGCGGCAGGCTCGGCAGCGATTGCAGCACTTCGATCAGGCGCTGGACGATGAGATCGAAAATGCCGCCGCGATAACCGGCAAGGCCGCCGATGATGATGCCGAGCACGAAGCTGATCGAAATGCCAATCAGACCGATCGTCAGCGATATCCGCGCGCCGTAAAGGATGCGCGACAGCACGTCGCGGCCGAGCCGGTCGGTGCCGAGCAGGAACATCTGCCCGCCGATCGCCGGGCAGACAAGATGATAGTTCGAGGCGACAAAGCCCCAGAATTTATAGCCATCGCCGCGGCAGAAGAAACGAATCGGCTGCACGTCATTCTTCTTGTCGGTATAGACCCGGTGGAGCGTGTCGATATCGAGCGTCATGCTCCGGCCGTAGACGAAGGGACCGACGAAGCTGCCCTTGTCGAAGAAGTGGACGCGCTGCGGCGGTGCATGAATGAAATCGACATTGCGCGTGTGCAGGCCGTAGGGCGCCAGGAACTCGACGATCAGGATCATCAGGTAGACGGCGGCGAGAAAGATGCCGGAGATCAAAGCGAGCCTGTGCTGCTTGAACTTCCACCACATCAGCTGCTTTTGCGAGGCGAGATGGATGCGCGATTGCGCTGCCGTCATGCTTTCGGTCGCGTGCGGATCGAAAGGAGCGGTCGAGACGTAATGCGCAAGCGGCGCGCCGGGTGCGGGAAGGGGCGACATTATTTGGTGCTCCTGCCTTGCAGACGGATGCGGGGATCAAGGAAGCCGAGTGCGATGTCTGAGATCAGCACGCCGATGACATTGAGGAAGGCCAGGAACATCAGGAAGGAGCCGGCGAGATACATGTCCTGGCTCTGAAGTGCCTTGATGAGCATCGGCCCCGTCGTCTCCAGCGACAGCACGATCGCGACGATCTCGGCGCCCGAGATGATCGACGGAAGGATCGAGCCGATATCGGCGACGAAGAAGTTGAGCGCCATGCGCAGCGGGTATTTTAGCAGCGCCTTGAGGGGCGGCAGGCCCTTGGCGCGCGCGGTGACGACATATTGCTTCTGCATCTCGTCGAGCAGGTTCGCGCGCAGCCGCCGGATCATGCCGGCCGTGCCTGCCGTGCCGACGATGATGACCGGGATCCAGAGGTGAGAGAGGATCGATCGTGCCTTCTCCCAGCTCATCGGCGCCGAGATATATTGCTGGTCCATCAGGTGCCCGATCGAGATGCCGAACCAGATATTGGCGAAATACATCAGGATCAGAGCCAGCATGAAATTCGGAATGGCGATGCCCATCAGGCCGAGGAACGTCAGCCCGTAGTCACCCCAGCTGTATTGGTGCGTGGCCGAATAGATGCCGATCGGAAATGCGATCAGCCAGGTGAGCAGGATCGTCGTGAAGGAGACGAGCATCGTCAGCCAGAGGCGGTCGCCGACCACGTCGGAGACCGGCAGCTGATATTCGAAGGAGTACCCGAAGTCACCGTGCAGCATGCCGCCGACCCAGTAAAAATAGCGCACGATCTCCGGCTTGTCGAAGCCGTATTGCTGGCGCATCTCCTCGATTTCCTGAAGGTTGGCGGTCTCACCGGAGGCACGCAGCTCGGCGATCTGGCTCTCGAAGAAGTCGCCCGGCGGCAGCTCGATGATGGTGAAGACCAGCGCCGAAATGACGAAGAGCGTCGGCACCATGGCGGCGATGCGCCAGAGAATATATCTGAGCACGGCCTCAGGCCTCCTTATACCAGAATGCATCCGGCATATAGACGCCGAGATAGGAGGTGGGATCGAAGCCGTAGAGCGCTTTCTCCGGCAGGTTTTGCAGTTTGGCGGCGCGAAGAACCGGCTGCAGCGTGCTGTTGATCAGGCCGATCGAAAATACCTGCTGCGTATAGAGCGACAGCATCTTATGCCAGATCACCTGGCGCTCCTCGAATTTCGCCGTCGAGCCCCATTGGCTAAGCAGGTCGACCAGTTCCGCAGCCTCCGGCAGATCCGGTGCAACGCCCTCCTGGCCCGCGGAGAGGTAATGCATGCCCCAGAGCGGCCATTGCAGCTGATCGTCGAGTGTTGGCGCAAGGCCTGCGGGCGACATGTCGGCCGTCGGCACGCCATTGTCGAGGCCGTACCAGATCGACATCATGATCGAACCGCTCATCGCGCGGTTGCGGAAGACGTCGCGCTGCGAGGTGCGGGTATAAAGCGCAAGGCCGATATTGGCCCAGTGGTCGTGCACCAGCTCCAGCACATCGGTGTCGAGATTGCTCTCGCCGGCGGTCTCGACGGTGATCTCGGCGCGCCGCCCGTCGGGCAGCAGCCGGATGCCGTCGTCGTCGCGCTTGGTCAAGCCGAGCTCGTCAAGCAGGCGGTTGGCCTCGTCGGGATCGAACTTCACGAAGGCGTCGGCATATTCCTGCTTGAAGAGCGGGCTGTCGGGCAGGACGGTATCGGCGCTTGGCGTGCCGAGGCCGTAGAAGGCCACCATGTTGACCTCGTGCCGGTCGATCGCCAGCGACAAAGCGCGGCGCAGGCGCACATCGCGGAAGAGGCCGCGCCACACCTCGTCGGCACAGTTGAGGTTCGGCAGCAGCGTGATGCGCGAGCCGCGCGCGAGCTTCCAGAGATTGACCTTCACCGGGAAGCGCTTCTCGGCCTCCTTCAGGAAGGTGTAGTCGTTGAAATCGATGCCGGTTACCTGCAGGTCGGCTTCGCCTGCACCCGCCTTGGCGGCGATGATCGACGACGAGGAGACGTTGAGGATGAAACGGTCGAGATAGGGAAGCTGCCGGCCGGTCTCGTCGATGCGGTGGAAGAACGGGTTGCGCTCGAAGACGAACTGCTCGGACGGCAGCGGCGTCGTATTGCGCCAGGGATCGAGCGTCGGCAGGTTCGGATTTTCCGGACGGTAGGAACGCGCCATCTTGATGTGCAGATCCTGCCATTTCTTGACGCGGTAGGTCTTCATCAGCTCGTCCATCTTCGCCTGGTCCGGCTGGAATTTCTTGTGGAACTGCTTGAGATAATGACCAGGGCCGAAGATGACGAGCGGCTGGGGGCCTGCCAATGTCGGCAGGAACATCGGGTTGGGTTTTTCCCAGGTGTAGCGCACGGTCAGCGGATCGAGCATCTCGAAGCGCGGCAGGCTGCCGTGCGGACGAAGCTCCAGCGCGCCGCCGCCGGGCGTCAGCTTGTCGTTCAGGATGACGTCTTCCCACCAGTAGCGGAAATCGTCGGCCGTGAACGGCTGGCCGTCGGACCATTTATGGCCCTCGCGCAGCGTGAAGGTGAAGACCGTGTCGTCTTCGGACTGGAAACCGGCCAGAATATCCGGCTGAAATTGCAGGTGCTTGTTGTAGCCGACCAGGCGGGCATAGCCGTAGATCGTCATGAAGCGGATGTCGCGCTGGCTGCCGATGATCGTGCGCACCGTGCCGCCGTAGGCACCGGGTTCGAGCCCCATCTCTTTCAGATTGACGATGCGTGGGCGCAGCGGAATGCGCTCGGCCATCGGCGGCAGGCTGCCTGATGTCAGCCGCTCCTTCAGGAATTCGGGTTCGGCGGCTTGTTGTGCCCTCAACACCGCGGGCGCGATCGCCGCACCGACGAGGCCGCCCAGGAATGTGCGACGCGTCACCATCCACGCAACTCCTTGGCATCGGCGCCCTTGCGGGCGCGCACCAGATGGCCGTCGCCGAGGTCGGCATAGGCAAGTTCGGAAGCGTCGTCATGCTCGGCGGTGAAGGTCACGCCCCAGTTCTGCTTGTCGGCGGCGCCGTTTTCCCTGAGCGCCTTGAAATCGAGCGGTCGGTCGAGATCGGGGAAGGGGACGGCGGCAAGCAGCGATTTCGTATACGGGTGCACCGGATCGCGCAGGATGATCTCGCGCGGCGCGATTTCGACGATGCGGCCCTTACACATCACGGCGATGCGGTCGGCCATGTAATCGACGACGGCGAGATTGTGCGAAATGAAGAGATAGGTAAGCCCCAGCTCCTTCTGCAGGTCCTTCAACAGGTTGAGGATCTGCGCCTGCACGGAGACGTCGAGGGCCGAAACCGGCTCGTCGAGGATGACGAGCTTCGGGCCGAGCGCGAGTGCGCGGGCGATGCCGATGCGCTGGCGCTGGCCGCCCGAAAAACTGTGCGGGTAACGGCTGAGATAACGTTTGTCGAGGCCGATTGCCGCCATCAATCCTTCGACCTTGCGCTTGCGCTCGTCACTGTCGCCGCGGTCATGGATCTCGAGCGGTTCGCTCAGGATGTTGCGCACCGTCATGCGCGGCGAGAGCGAGGAGACCGGATCCTGGAACACCATCTGGATCTTGGTCCGCATGTCCTGCAGTTCGGAGCCTTTGACCGAGAGGACGTCGACGACCTCCTTGCCGTCGTTGAACACCACGGCGCCGCTGTCCGGCGTGATGGCGCGCATCAGGATCTTGCTGAGCGTCGTCTTGCCACAGCCGGACTCCCCGACCAGGCCAAGACATTCGCCGCGGCGGATGTCGAAGCTGACGTCGTCGACGGCGCGCAGGACGGTGGCTTCGTGCTTGCCGAAGAAACTGCGCTTGCGCGTCTTGTAGGTCTTCGAGAGATTGGCGACGGAAAGCAGGATACCCGGCGCCTCTGCCTGGCGCGGCTTCTTCATGCCGACAAGGGCTTCGAGATTGACCTTCACATCGCGCAGCGCTTTCAGCCGCTCGCCGGGTTTCATGTCGAAATGCGGAACAGCGGCCATCAGCCCCTTGAGATAGGGATGCTGCGGATTGCGGAAGATATCCTCGACCGGCCCGGCCTCCATGATCTCGCCGTGATAGATGACGACCACCTCGTCGGCCATGTTGGCGACGATGCCGAGATCGTGGGTGATGAGCAGCATCGCCATGCCGAGCTTGGCCTGCAACTCGCGGAGCAATTCGAGGATCTGCGCCTGGATCGTCACGTCGAGCGCCGTCGTCGGCTCGTCGGCGATCAGAAGGGCCGGCTTGCAGATCAGCGCCATGGCGATCATCGCGCGCTGGCGCATGCCGCCGGACAGTTCGAACGGATACATGTCGTAGGTTCGATGCGGGTTCGAAAACCCGACCAGGCCGAGCATCTCCTCGGTCTTTTCGCGCGCTTCTTGCTTGTCGGTTTCGGTGTGGATCAGGAGCACTTCGCTGATCTGATTGCCGATCGTATGCAGCGGCGAGAGCGAGGTCATCGGCTCCTGGAAGATCGTCGCCATGCGCCGGCCGCGCAGGTCGCGCATTTCCTCGCTGTCGCGCGGAAAGGACAGGATGTCGGTCGTGCTGCCGTCGAGCGGATCTGTGAAGAGGATGCGGCCGGTAGCCTTGGCCGGATTGGGCAGGATGCCCATGACCGACTGGCTGATCACCGATTTTCCGGAGCCGGATTCACCGACGAGAGCGGTGACTTTGCCCGGAAGAATGCGAAGATTGGCTTCTTTTACGACGCGTAACCGGTCACCGAAAACCGAGAAGGAGACGTCGAGATTTTCAATACGCAACAGATCGGCTGCAGACGCCATACCAATGAAATTCCCCAGTCTTCTATGTTCCCGTTAAGGCACACTATCGTACCGCAAACGGGGTGTCTAGCTGATGACAATCATAGAAAAACCAGCATGTCCCGCCGAAGTTCCCCAGGCGAGACGCGCAGATTATGAGAGGGGTTCTAAGCTGTTACTGGATGAATTTCTCCATGCTGGTGCGCGTGACCTGTTTCTTGGCGTCGCGATGCAGGAGAATGACCTGCTCGGCTTCTGAAAGTCCGTTCTGCACGGCCTCGCGGAAGCTCTCGTCGACATTGATTGCTGGCGCGGGCGCGCGCGGCTGCAGCACCGTCACTTTCTGGCGGATGCCGCGCAGCTTCTCCTCGCCGAGCGTCGTCCACTCGCCGCCGCAATAACCGGCGAAGGCCTGGCTGGCGACGACCTCGCGGCCGTATTTCTTGGTCAGGATCTGCAGACGCTGGACCTCGTTGACCGCCGAGCCGAAGGCGGAGAAGGTCAGGCGGTCCTTGAGGCCGACATTGCCGAACATGACATTGCCGACATGCAGGCCGATGCCGTAGCCGACCCTGGACAGGCCTTTCTGCTCGCGGTCCCTGTTGAGCTCGGCGACCCGCGCCTGCGCCTGGTGGACAGCCGAAAGCGCTGCCTCGCAGGCAATCTTCGATGGGTCCTTGTGGCGCCCGCAAGGATAGACGGCGAGGAAGCCGTCGCCGAGGAAACTCAGGATCTCGCCGCCATTGCGGTTGAATGGGGCGGCGATCGCATCGAAGAACTGGTTCAGCGTGTCGATATAGGCCTGCCGGCCTTCCTTTTCGGCATACATGGTGGATTCGCGCATGTCGCCCATGACGAGGGCTGCGCGGATCGTCTCACCGTCGCCGCGGCGGATCTGGCCGTTCAGCACCCGCTTGCCGGCGTCGCCGCCGAGATAGGTGGTCAGCATGTTGTTGGCGAGCTTGCCGAGCACCGCCATCTTGGCGGCGACCGCCAGATGGTTCTGCATCCTGAGCAGCGCATCGATCATGTCGTCGGAAAAGCCGGTGTTATGGTCCGTCGACCAGGAACCCATCATGCCCTGCACCGAGCCGTCGCCGAAGGGCTGCACGAAGGCCAGGTAGTCGGTGATGCTGTCCTTACGCAGGTCTTCGAAAATGGGAAATTCGTTCGGCCCATCCTGCAGCAGCCGGCGGCGGATGTGCTGCAGATTGTTGTCGAGCAGGTAGTAATAGGGGCTCTGCAGGAAGCGATCCGGCTTTTGCCCGGCGGGCATACGGAAGCCTTCGATGGTGACGCCGCTGGCGCGCCGCCAGGTGAAGCTGAGCGCATCGTAGAGCGGATGCAGCATCGAAAAGGAAAGATGCACGCGCGCAAGCGGCAGGCCTGCAGCCGTGAGCCTTTCGCAGAAACCACGGACGATATTTTCAAGCTCGTCTCCGGCCAGCGAAGAGTTCGTCAGCCATTCAGCGACCCGGTCCAACAGGATGGAGGACACGCTGGATTCGATCGTGCTCATTCTCGGTATGATCCTCATAAGGCACGCCATCCCCAAGAGCCAAAAGTCCCTCGGCCGGCACATTTTCATGCGCAGGTCACAAGGAAATCAGGATGTACGAGCGGTATTATTGTGTCAACGGATCTGCCGAAAGCCCGGCAGCGGCGCCCCTCAGCTCCCCATATCGGGGGATCGGACGGGTTGTCCTTTCCAGGTGGTTCATTATCAAAAGTCAAAATAGGGATGCTGCAAATGCGAAACAATGGGATGCGCAATTTTTTGTGCGCTCAAGTTGCAGCAAGGGCCGTCACCGAGTCATTTCGGCCACACCCGGTCAGCCACATCCGATAAGCATCGCAAGGGGTCGCGGCCGTGTTTTCTGCTCCTCTCGTCAGCGGAGAGACGGAGCCCGGGTTTAATTTGCCCGGATCATGCATTAGATCAGCCTTCTCTTCCCCGTTTGAAAGATCCCGCCTTGGCCTTCTCCTCCTTCGATACGCTTTTGCAGAAGATCGAAACCCGCGCGGCGCGTGCCGGTATCATCGGCCTCGGCTATGTCGGTCTGCCGCTGGCGATGGCGGTGGCGCGCAGCGGCTTTGCGGTCACCGGTTTCGACATCGATCCAGGCAAGATGGTGGCTCTCGATGCCCGCCGGTCCTATATCGACGCGGTGACCGACGCAGCACTTTCCGCTGAGATCGATGCGGGCCGCTTCAAGGCGACGACCGATTTCGCCGGCCTCGACGAGTGTGACGTCATCATCATCTGCGTGCCGACGCCGCTCACCAAGCATCGTGATCCCGATCTTTCCTTCGTCGAGGCGACGTCGCGCTCGATTGCTGCGCACCTGCGCCCCGGTCAGCTCGTCGTGCTGGAATCGACCACTTATCCCGGCACGACCGATGATGTGGTAAAGGTCATTCTCGAACGCACCGGGCTGAAATCCGGCTCGGACTTCTTTGTCGGTTTCTCGCCGGAGCGCGAGGACCCAGGCAACCAACACTATCATACCGCCACCATCCCCAAGGTCGTCGCCGGCGACGGGGCCGAGGCGCTGGCGCTGATGAAGGCCTTCTATGGCGCGGCGGTATCGTCAGTCGTTCCGGTCTCTTCGAATGCGACGGCCGAGGCGGTGAAGCTCACCGAAAACATCTTCCGCTCGGTCAACATCGCCCTCGTCAACGAGCTGAAGACCGTCTATGCGGCGATGGGCATCGACGTCTGGGAAGTGATCGACGCGGCCAAGACCAAGCCCTTCGGCTACATGCCCTTCTATCCCGGCCCGGGTCTCGGCGGCCATTGCATCCCGATCGATCCCTTCTACCTCACATGGAAATCGCGCGAATACGAGCTGCCGACCCGCTTCATCGAACTTGCCGGCGAGATCAATTCGGCAATGCCGCGTCATGTCGTCGGCAAGCTTGCCGAGGCGCTCGACATCCGCGCCGGCAAGGCGCTGAGCCGCAGCAGGGTGCTGGTGCTCGGGCTCGCCTACAAGAAGAACGTCGCTGATATAAGAGAGAGCCCGTCGCTGCGGCTGATCGAGATCATCGAGGAGCGTGGCGGGCGGGCGGATTATCACGATCCCTTCGTCGCCGAGATCCCGCCGACGCGCGAATACCAGGCGCTGAAGGGCCGCAAATCGGTGGCGCTGACGCCGGAGACCATCGCCGGCTACGATGCGGTGCTGGTCGCGACCGACCACGACAAGGTGGATTATGCGACGCTCGCAAAAAACGCCTCGCTGATTGTCGACACGCGCAACGTCTTCAACCGGCTCGGCCTCTCGGCCGATCACGTCATCAAGGCGTGACGGAAACAGCCGAAAGCGACTTGCCGGTGATCTGGCTGGCGGCCACCGCATAACCGCCGGCGGCGCCATCGATGAAATGGATGTGATCGCGCGCGATCGGCGTCGGCACGAAGCAGGTCATCAGCGCTGAGGATTGCCGATGCAGGCCGTAGCGGGCCACACCCTTGGCTTGGGCCTGTTGCAGCAAAGTCTCGATGCGCTTCAGGTGTTCGGCGTCGACGTCGATCGTCATCTTCAGCCCGTCGTCGAACTTGCGGAAATCGGAATTGTCGGCGACGTCGCGCTTGTAGCGGCGGGCATCGAAGCGGCCGAGCGGAATGCCGAGCCTGTAGCACGCGACGGTGATGCCGAGCTGCAGGAAGATGAAGAGCTTCTGCCACAACCGCCGGCTGGGTGGCGCGGTGGCCTTGGCCTCGCGATTGATACCATGCAGCGAGAAGGCAAGGTCCGGACCATCGGCCGGTACCGGATGGCTGTCCCGGTTCTGCTCGGTGGTGATGGCGACGATGCCGCTGACGAGCTCTTGAAATTCCCGGCCTGGCCGGCCTTCGCCGGGCACGGCGATAATCGAGACGATCTCGCCGTTTCTAGCATCGATCGGGCTCCACCGGCAGGAGAGACCGGTGAGATCCGGGCGGGTTCCAGCGGGCGCGCGGGCAATGCCGTAACGGCCGAGTTTCATCTGTCTTTCGGCCCAGCTGGTGCCGCCGCCCCAGAACATCGCATAGGTGACATAAGGGCTTGCGGAGTAACGTGCGACGCGGACGTCGAGGCCCTCGGCGCGGGTGTCGGCGACCGGCACGATGGCGATGCGCAGCACCAGGTTCAGATCCTCCTCGACCCAGACCTGCGCGGCGGCAAGAGCCTCGCGTGCCGCCGCCTCCAGTGAACCCGGAAGTGCGATCAGCGCGCCGTCGCCGCCGAAGACGAAGGGATAGTCGCCCTTGCCGACGGCATTCAACACCGCTGAAATGACGCTGGCGCCCGCCATGTTGACGTCCTTGTAACGGCCGGCGCCGATCGCCTGCGTCGAGCCGACGATATCGGCGAGCGCCATCACCCATCCATCCGGCAGCGGCCGGTAGTTGGCGGCGTCGGTCACGCCCTCGAATTCGCTGAAGAGCGGCACTTCGGCAAAGAAATCTTCGTCGGTCACGGTTTTCATGTCATCGAGCTTAGCACAGACCCATGTTGCCACTGCAACGCCAATTCCCATTTACGGCAATCGACTTGGCGAGGTTTCATGTGTTAGAGCCTTTTCTGGTTTCCGGGACACTCGGAAACGCTCTATCTTTTTGTTTTTACGCAATTCCGAACGCAAAACCGCTGCCGCACTTTTTGCTGGAATTGCTCCAGGACCGCTAACGATTTCATGACGGATACGGATTAGATGAGCCGCCTCGACAGCTTCATTCGCCGGTTGACGGCTCAACGCGACATTCTGAACTCGATCATCGATCTGGTGGGGGAAATTGAGGGCCCGGTTCTGGAGTTCGGCCTTGGCAACGGCCGCACCTATGATCACCTGCGCGAGAACTTTCCCGGCCGGCGCATTGTCGCTTTCGACTGGGAAGTCCGTTCCTATTCGGCCTCGACACCAGAGGCGCAAGACATGGTCACTGGCAATATCCGCGAGTCCGGCCAGGCCTTCGTCGGCATCGGTGCAGCCCTTGCCCATGCCGATATCGGCACCGGCCATGACGAGGTCGACGCGGTGACACTGACGTGGTTGCCACAGCTGATGGCCGGCGTGCTTGCCCATAACGGCGTCGCCGTCAGCGGGCTGCCGCTGCAGCATCCCGAGCTGGTGGCGCTGCCGCTGCCAGACGGGATCAAGGAAGGCCGTTATTTCCTCTATCGGAGGACGTAAAGGAATCTGCCGCAATTCAAAGTGCTACAGCGTCCTTGCGCGTCTGAAAAGAAGCGGGGCGCTGTAGTGTTTCGGTTCACGCCACCAGACCCTTGGTCAGTTCCAGCGCCTGCCGTTCGAACAGCCGGCGATAGATACCGTTGTTAAGCCGGATCAGCGCCTGGTGGTCGCCTTCTTCAACGATATTTCCCTTGTCGAAGACCAGCAGCCGGTCCAGCGCTCGCACCGTGGACAGCCGGTGCGCGATGACAAGCGTCGTGCGGCCGCTCATCAGGCGTTCCATGGCCTGCTGGATCTGCACTTCGCTCTCACTGTCGAGGCTCGATGTCGCTTCGTCCAGGATCAGCACCGGCGCATCAGCCAGGAAGGCACGGGCAATGGCGACACGCTGCCGCTCGCCGCCCGACAGCTTGACGCCGCGTTCCCCCACCAGTGTCTCATAGCCCTTGGGAAGGTCCATGATGAAGTCGTGGGCGCTCGCCTGTTTCGCTGCGTGCTCGATCTCGCGGCGCGAGGCGTTCGGCCTGCTATAGGCGATGTTTTCCGCCAGCGTGCGGTGGAACAGAATGGGCTCCTGCTGCACGATGGCGATCTGGCCGCGCAGGCTGGATTGCCTAACACCTGCGATATCCTGCCCGTCAATGCGGATTGCGCCCGAGTTCACGTCATAGAGGCGCTGGATGAGCTTGACGAAGGTGGTCTTGCCGGAGCCCGAATGCCCCACCAGGCCCACGCGCTCACCCGGCTTGATGATGACCGAAAAATCCTCATAAAGCGGGGTGGGATGAGCGCCATATTGGAAGGTCACGCGATCGAAGACGATCTCGCCCTCGCCAATCTTGATAGGCTTGGCGTTCGGCTTGTCCTCGATGCCAAGCGGCATCTTGTCGAGCAGCACCAGTTCTTCCATGTCGTTGACGGCACGCTGCAGATTGCGGATGTCCTGGCCGACATTGCGCAGATAGCCTTGCAGAACGAAGAACATGGCCAGCACGAAGGTGATGTCGCCAGGCGTCGCCAGCCCCTGCTGCCACATCACCAGGCCCGTTCCCAAAATACCGGCCTGCATGGAAACCATCATGAAGCCCTGGATCGTGCCGCTCAATGTGCCGCGCTTCCATGTCCGCCGCGTGCGGCTGTCCCATCTGGCCAGCACCTGGCCCAGTCGCGTCTCTTCGCGGCTCTCGGCCCCGAAGGCCTTGACCACCGAATTGCAGCTGATGGCATCCGCCAGTGCGCCACCAAGCTTGGTGTCCCAGGCATTGGCAAGCCTTGCCGCCGGCGACACGAAGCCCATGGAAAGCGCCACGGTGACACCGATATAGATCAGCGAGCCCGCAGCCACGATCAGGCCCATGATGGGCCAGTAGCTGCCGAGCACGATGCTGGCGCCGACCAGCATGACGATGGACGGCAGCAGCGCTACCAGCAGCAGATCGTTAAGCGCGTCGAGCGCCCACATGCCGCGGGTGATCTTGCGCACCGTCGAACCGGCAAAGCTGTTGGCGTGCCAGTCGGTCGAGAACCGCTGCACCTTGTGGAAACCGTTATTGACCACATCCGCCATGGTGCGCAGCGTCAGCCGGATGATGCCGTTGAAGATGAACCAGCGCAGTGCCACGCTGGTCAGGCCCAGAGCCACGACGATGACGAAGGCGCGCAGCGCCCGGTCAGCCGCATTGCCGCCGGCAATGGCATCGACGATCTCGCCTGAGAAAACCGGCACCATGACTTCTGCCAGGGTGCTTGATATCACCAACACGATGATACCGCCCACCAAGACAGGCCGATGGCGCCAATGATGGAAAACAAAGCCGAGCACATGGCGATAGGCATCGGCGCGGAAATCGAGCTTCTTGCGAGTCATTTTAATCGCTCGGCGCCGTGTCGGCGACCGGTCCTCAAAATAGAGAGTTGGATGGCACAGCCCAAGCGGGAGACGAAATGATCCCGTCAGATCAATCGGGCTATGAATTAAGGGAAAACCGCATGTCGGGCGCGCTTAAGGCGGGCCGCGAATGGAAATGACCTAGCGTCGGGACATTCCGCACGGGAAGGTTTCGATGATTGCTGGCATGCAACGCCTCCCTTGTGTTCGAACTAAAGCGGTGAGCGTTTTGTACCGAAGCAATGCGCCATTGCCAAGCGGATTTTTGCAACCTTACGGAAAGTGATGCGGAAACGACACACCTTGTGCGCTTGCCACGAGACGGTTGGGCCGGCGTGCTCGCCCGTAGCGGCGGCGCCGTCGGTGGTCTGCCGCTGGAGCACCCCGAGCTTCTGCCTCTGCCTGCCGACGTGAAGGAGGGCCGTTATTTCCTCTACCGCAGGACGTAATCCCCGCTCAAGAAGCGCAGGAATAGGATGTGGCCGGGAGCGCGGTCAGTTTTGCCTCGAAGTCGGCTGCGATTTTGTCCAGCGTCACGCTGTCCAATCGTCGCAGCAGCAGGGCCTGGGCTTCCTTCATCGCGTCGCCAAGGGCGACATTCACCGCCTGTTCCACAAGGCATTGCGGCTGGTCGTCGGCCGGGCCAATGGCGAAGAGATGCGGTTCGCCGATGGCGTTGTAGACGTCGAGCAGGGTGATCTCGGACAGCGGACGTACCAGCGTCCAGCCGCCGCCATGGCCTTTTTCGGAGCGGACGTAGCCCTGTTCGCGAAGACCGGCCATGGTGCGGCGGACGACGACGGGATTGGTGTTCAGCATTTTCGCAATCATGTCGGAGGTCGAAGCGTGCTGGTGCTTATCCATGTGGATCAGCACGTGCAGCATGCGTGAAAGGCGGCTGTCGTTGCGCATGGTTCTCTTCCTGTCGATCGGGCGGGTCATTATCGCAAGCGGATCGTAACAAGACAAGTAACATGATGCTTGACGGCGCCAGATCATGTAACTTATGTTGAGTCGTGAGTTCCATATCAAGGGAGAGTTCCATGTCGTTCGAAGCCATCGTCATCGGCGGAAACTTCGCCGGCTTGTCGGCAGCGATGCAGCTGGCCCGGGCACGGCGGCGGGTTCTGCTGGTTGACGCCGGCGCGCCGCGCAATCGGTTTTCTGAAGCGTCGCACGGCTTCCTCGGCCAGGACGGCCAAACGCCGGCGGCGATCATGCAAGAGGGAAAGCAGCAGCTTTCGCTTTATCCGACCATCACCATCCGCCAGGGGAAAGTCGTTCGGGCACGGAGGGATGGTGACGCGTTCATTGTCGGCACCGAAGACGGCGGCGAAGAACGAGCCGCGCGCATCGTGCTCGCAACCGGCGTCAGCGACACGCTGCCCGAGATCCCCGGCCTCAAGGAGCGATGGGGCCGCTCCGCGCTGCACTGCCCCTATTGCCACGGTTACGAGGTGGGCGGCGGCAAGCTCGGCGTTCTCGCAAACCATCCGCATTCGGCCCATTCGGCCATGATGATTCCGGACTGGGGAGTAACGACCTTTTTCACCCAGGCGCTATTCGAGCCCGATGAAGAGCAATTGCTGAAGCTGAGCGCCCGGGGCGTTCGGATCGAACGCAGCCCTATCGTCGAATTGTTGGGCGACAATCCGAAGCTCGAGGCCGTTCGCCTCGCCGATGGCCGCGTCGTGCCGCTCGATGCCGTGTTCGTCGCGCCGAAAACGGCAATGGCGAGCCCGGTTGCCGAACAGCTCGGCTGCGCCTTCGACGGCGGCCCGTTCGGGCCGATCATCCGCACCGGTGACAACAAGGAAACCACCGTCAAGGGTGTCTTCGCCGCCGGCGATGCGGCCAGCGCCATGCACAATGCCACACTCGCCTCCGCCTCAGGCGTGCTCGTCGGCGTGCACTGCCATCAATCGCTTGTCATGCAGTTGGGAGCGTAAGGCGGAAACAGCCCGTTAAACGGGTGAAATTCTCCCCAACAGGTCAGGGACCTTCACGTCCACCTTGCGGTCATCGAGGTGAAAATCTCAACGCGTTAAGCATTGCTTTTAAAATAATGACCCGATGCAACCAACTTATTGCAATTTCTACGTTTGAATTGTAGCTGTTTTTCGTCTGAAATGACTGCGAGCAAGAGGATAGTGAGACCGGGGATCACCGCGCTTGCGTCAGCATAAATGGGGGCATTGAAATGGGGTTTACTGAAGCCGTTCGGACTGTTCTAACGCAGAAATATGCAACCTTTTCCGGCAGGGCCTCCCGCTCGGAGTTCTGGTGGTTTCAACTGTTCTATGTGCTTGTAGGGATCGCACTTCTAATCGTGGCCAGTTTGGCCGGTGCCTTTTCCGATATTCAGGATGGACCTTCGTCAGTGTTATTCGCTTTCGGGGCCGTCGGTGGATTGTTCGCGCTTGCAATGTTTTTGCCGCAGATATCTCTTCAGGTTCGCCGCTTCCATGATCGCAACATTTCCGCTTGGTGGTATCTCGCACTGTTCATCCTGAACATGATTCCCGCCGTCGGTTTCATTGCAGGCCTTGCGATGTTGGTGATTTGCGTGCTCAGGGGCACGGAGGGTCCGAACAAGTTCGGGCCCGATCCTCTGCGCCCCGAAGTGAGAGCAGAAGTCTTCGCCTAGAGCATGGTCATCCGCAACCTCGGCCTGCTGGCGGCTTTGTTGCTCGCCGCCTCGGCTCAGTTTTCACTTGCGCAGGCGCAGGGAAGTGACAGTCAGCAGATTGGGGGCGGTGATCATCAAAGGAGCGCCGTCGGAGCCGAATATGCGGCGCAGTGCCAGCAGAATGGATTGCGCTGCACGCTCGTCTATGGCGATGCCTCTCCAAAGGTCGAACCGGCGTCGAATACGACAACATCGTCACCACAACGCAAACCGTTGATGATCCCGCGGGAGCCGGTCGTCAGCGGGTCTCTGGCGGTTGCCGTCGTGCTTGTCGGTCTCATCCTGGTCATCGGCTTGTGGATCCGCTTCGGTAATGGCGGCGTCTTGCTTTCATCGGCCCCACGCGACATCAAGCGGCAGGGGGAGGCGCCGGAAAGCTGGCGCATATCGGCAGCCGAGGCCGAGGAAAAGCCGAGCGACTTCCTGCACCGCATTGCCGCCATGGCGGATCGACGGCAGGCGCTTGTCCTGCTGCTCAGACATTGCCTGCTTCACGCGGCTGACGTGACCGGAACACGGCTTTTCCGTTCGGATACGGAGCGGGCTGTTTTCGCCCGTCTACCGAGCAACATGCCCGACCGCGATCGGCTTGAAAATTTTCTGACCGCAGTGGAGCTCGTTCATTACGGCGGCCGCACGCTCGCGGAAAGCCATTTTAGCGTCCTTCTTACGACCGCGCGCGGCTTGCTATCATCAGGCAGAGTGGCCAATGCGTAACTCGGGCCCTCTTCTGTTTCTGGGGCTGTTGCTTGCGCTGGCGGCGCTGGCAGTCTTTGCGCTGTCGCGCGGCAGCGATTTCGACCGCTCAGCCCTCGGCAACAAGGCGTTGGAATCGTGGCTGCAAGCCAAGGGTATCCCTGTCGTCCGATCCGACCCTCATGTCGCCCGAGCGCGTTCGGAAATCTCGCTGCGCATCATTCCCTTGTCGATACGCCAAGGCGAGACTGTCGCACCTCAGGTAAACGAGGAAGCGGATGATGCAGGCCCGGAAAGTCCGATCCGGGAGTCAAACCGCTATGCCCTGCCAACGCTGATCATTTTGCCGAAGTGGCAGGGCAGCGTTTCAACGGATGGTATTGCCAGCAAATCGAGACTGGTCGATCTCGCCGATATCGGCAGCGAACTCGACAAGATCGGTTATTCAGATTTTGGCTTCGCCCGTAGCAGCACCGATTTTGAAGAGGCGCAGCCGCAGCTGTACCCGGGGCAGCCCATCAGTATCGCCCTCTATCAGGCGCAAACCTTCGAACGGTCGAGCCTCCCGGGTGGTTGGGAGGAGCTCGCGGGCACACCGTCGGGCGCACTGCTCCTGCGTGGCGAGGACGACCCCAACATCTATCTGCTGTCGGATCCCGACCTGTTGAACAATCATGGACTGGCTCTCGCCGATAACGCCTCCTTTGCCGTGTCGCTCGTGACGCTGTTGCGCGGAGCGGGCCAGAAGCGGCCGGCCTATCTGGATACATCAGGCTTGCCTCTGGATAGCAAGAAACCGGCGGATGAGGGCCGGACCTACGAGCGCTCTGCCTCCGATTTCAAGCGGTTTTTCGCCTATCCGCTGTCCGTCATCTGGGGAGTGTTGCTCGTCGTTGCAGCCATTTGTTTCTGGCGCGGCGCCTATCGCTTCGGGCCTGCCTTGAACGAGACATCCGGAAACATCGAGCTGTCGAAGTCTGCCGCGATCGACGCGACGGCGCGTCTGCTGCGCCTGTCGGGCAATGATGGCCGGATGACCGGACAGTTCGTGCTCCATCTGCTTGCGGACAAGGCGCAACTGGTCTTCGGCCCTGGAGCGGGAAACGAGGCGGGCATAGAGCGGCTGTTTCAGCGTCTGGCGCGCCGCGATCAGGCGGCGGCGAAAGCATTGCACTCGTCAGCACAGGCGCTGATCGATCGTGGACATCTGATGACGCGGGCTAATCTGCACCGCAATCTCGAGACATTCAGAAAATCGCTGGGGAGCATTGACCTTGGATCTAGGTGAATTTCGTAATCTTATCGCTGCGGTTCGTGGCGAGATCGGCAAAGCGGTGCAGGGGCAGGATGCGATCATCGATCTCGTCCTGATCTCGATCTTTGCCGGCGGGCATTGCCTGGTCGAAGGTCCGCCCGGCACGGCCAAAACCTTGCTTGCCCGGTCGGTCTCCGCCGCCATGGCGCTGCAATATCGTCGCATCCAATTCACGCCAGACCTGATGCCCGGCGATGTTCTGGGCGTCAATCTCTTCAACTTCCAGACAAATCAGTTCCACCTGACCAAGGGCCCGGTCTTTACCGACATTCTTCTCGCCGATGAGATCAATCGCGCGCCGCCGAAGACGCAATCCGCCCTGCTGCAGGCGATGAACGAGCGGATGGTCACGCTTGATGGAACGGATTATTCCCTGGGGCCGGATTTCTTCGTGCTTGCCACGCAGAACCCGATCGAGCAGCAGGGCACCTATCCCTTGCCCGAAGCACAGCTCGATCGCTTCCTGTTCAAGCTTGTCGTCGATTTTCCCAGCCGCGATACGGAAATTGCCATCCTCTCCAAACACGCGACGCAGGCGCTGAAATCAGACCTGCGCAATGCCGGCATCCGTCCGCTTGTCACGAGTGCCGCACTCGCTACAGGGCGGGCGCTGATCGATGCGATCCATCTGGACAACACGATCCTGACCTACATCGTCGACCTTGTGCGCGCCACGCGCTCCGATCCCGACATTCTCTACGGCGCATCCACCCGCGCAGCCGACGCCGTTGCATCGGCAGTGCGCGTGCGCGCGGCTTTTGAGGGAAGGGACTACGGCTTGCCGGACGATGTCCAGGCGTTGCTGGTGCCCGCCTTGCGCCATCGCATCGTGCTTTCGCCCTCGGCGGAAATTGACGGGCGCACGCCGGACGAGGTGCTGCGCAATATCATGAACCGCGTGGATGCGCCCCGTTAAATGCGGCCGTCCTCCACTCTGATCGCGCTCGTTCTGATATCCGCCGCGGTGACAGTCTTCACCAGCGTGTGGTGGCGCGACATGAGCTATCTCCTACTCCTCATGTGGCTTGCAATCGCAGCGCTCACGGTCGCCGATCTGGTCATCTCCAACTTGGCGGGCAGGATGACGATCGATTTCGATCTGCCGCCGCAAGGCTTTGTCGGCCACACCACCGCGTTCACGGTCGGCGTACGGCCGCAGAAGGGCGTGCTGCCCCGGAAAATCGAAATCCGGCTCGATCTCGCTCTCGAGCTTGTCGTCGACGAAATCAGATGGCTCAACCCTGCATCGGGTGCCGGGGAAGGGGAGGTCAAGGCCTCTCTGGACCTTCATCTGACCCGGCGGGGACGATACGCGGTCAACGAGCTGTGGCTGAAGTGGCCATCGCGATTGAAGCTGCTCGAGATCATCGCGCGCATGCCGGTGGGCAAAGAGATCGCAGTCCAGCCCGACATATCGCCGGTGCTGTCGGGAGCGATCAAGACCCAGATCCTGCCGCTGGAGGCCGGCCAGAAGGATTTGCGGTTGCGTGGCGAGGGATCGGAATTCCACCAGCTGCGGGAATTTGCTAGCGGCATGGATCCGCGCAGCATCGATTGGAAGCGGTCGGCGCGCATGCGCAGTCTCGTCGTGCGCGAGATGCGGGCCGAACGAAACCACCAGATCATCCTCTGCGTCGATTCCGGGCGGCTGATGGGCGAACAGCTTGCCGGCTTCACGAAGCTCGATCGCGCCATCAATGCGGCGCTCGCCATGTGCTGGGGTGCAGGCCTTGCCGGCGATCTCGTCGGCTTCTACAGCTTCGACAGCCGTCCGCGTCTGTTCGTGCCGGCCTTGCCCGGACGAGCGGCCTTTCCGCGGCTGCAGACGGTGTGCGCCGGGCTGCGCTACGAAACCCAGGAGACCAACCATACCTTGGGACTGACCCACCTGTCCGGACGCCTGAAGCGACGGTCGCTGGTTGTGATATTCTCCGATTTCGTCGACACCATCACGGCGGAGCTGATGATCGAGAACATACAGGTGCTCGCCCGGCATCACTTCGTCGTCTATGTCGCCTTGCGCGATCCGATGCTGGGAAAGCTCATCGAACCCGAGGAAACGACGCTCGATGCCGTCGCTCGCTCGGTTGCGGCACGCCAGATCCTTCACGAAAGGCGCGCCGTCATGGAAAAGCTGGCGCGTATCGGCGTGCTTTGCCTCGATAGCACGCCGGAGGCACTGACTTCGGATCTCATTGCGCGCTACATCGAAATCAAATCCCGTGAGATGATATGATGGATATCGGTATCGACGGCAGGATGGATAAGGGTGCGACAGTCGATGTCGGCGCTGTCCAGAACGATACGCTTCGTTCGGCCCGCTTCCGGTTGGAGCGCGAGGCACACTGGCGTCAACTGGACGAACTCGTGACGCGTGCCGAGAAAGGGGGCGCAGCCGCGCTCGGCTATGATGAGGTCCGCAATCTCGCCAGCGGCTACAGGCAGGCGATGAACTCGCTGAGCGTGGCGCGCGATATTTCTCTCGATCGCGCCCTGATTGCCTATCTGGAAAGCCTCTGCGCCCGGGCCTATCTCGTCGTCTACGCCCCGCAGGAAAGCCTGGGCGGCCTGATGAGGCGCCTGCTGTCGCACGGCATTCCCCAGGCCGTGCGTCGCTCGGCCCTACCTTTGTTCATCGGCTTCCTGGCGCTCATTCTGGGGGCGGCTGCCGGATACAGGCTCTGCGCCAACGATCCGAGCTGGTTCTATACCTTGGTGCCGCCGGAGATGGCCGACCAGCGTACGCCTGATGCCTCGACCGACTACCTCCGTTCGACCATCTATGGCGATGAAGGGCATGACAGCGACCGGCTGGCCGCATTTTCCGCCTTTCTCTTTTCCCACAACACGACCATCGTCATCCTGATCTTCACCCTTGGTGTGTTCGTGTCGGTGCCGAGCTTCATCCTGACCTTTTACAATGGTCTGATCCTCGGCGCGTTCTTCGCGATGTTTTATCGCAGAGGGCTGGGCTACGACGTCTTCGCCTGGCTCTCGATCCACGGCGTGACCGAGCTTGCGGCCATCGCCATTGCTTGCGCGGGTGGGGCAAGGCTCGGACTTGCCGTTCTCCTTCCCGGTGCCAGAACACGAAAGGAAGCCTTGCGCCACCAGGCGCATGATGCCGTCAAGCTCGCCATCCTCGCAGGGCTGATGCTTGTCGCGGCAGCCTTCATCGAAGGCTTCCTGCGCCAGCTGATACAGGATCCGACCTGGCGTCTCATCATCGGCTGGGGGATGGGCGTCTGCTGGGTGGGCTGGCTGCTGCTTGCAGGCCGCGAAAGCAAAGCGTCGCGTGAGGCGGTGCGATGAACCGGACAGACAAGGACGGCAAGCGCGTCGAGCAGTTCATCCCGCCGGAGGGCGTCCCGATCACCTTCGCCATTGCCTCGCTCGGAACCCGTTTCGGCGCGCAATTCCTCGACATCGTCTTCACCACAATCATCATATTCATCTGTGCCACCGCCATCATCTTCACAGGCGTGCTGCCTATGACGGCGGAGGCGATGCTCATGGTGCTGCTCGGTTTTTTGGTGCAGATCCCCTATTACATCCTCTCGGAACTCATCTGGAACGGACGCACGCTCGGAAAAAGAATAACGGGCATCCGCGTCATCAATGTGGACGGACGGCGGCTTACGCCGCACCAGGTGACCGCACGCAACCTGATGAAACAGGTGGAGATTTTCGCCCCCATGGGCCTTTTGGCTTCGGTCGACACGCAGTCGGCCTGGGAAAACGGTCTGACGAGCCTCTGGCTTCTGGCGGTCGTCGTCGTTCCCTTTACCAACCGGCGCCGGCAGAGGCTCGGCGACATCATTGCCGGCACCCTGGTGGTCGACACTCCGCGCTCGGTGCTGCTGTCCGACCTCGCGTTGTCCGCCCCCGCCGCCGCGTCGACGCAGGCGGAGTACGAATTCTTGGCCGAGCATCTCGATGTCTACGGCAAATATGAGCTGCAGACGCTGGAGGACGTGCTTCGCGACTCGACAAAGACGTCCAACCATAAAGAGATCGAACAGATCGTGCGCACCATTACCCGGAGGATCCGGTATGAAGACACCGTGAAGCCCGGCCGGGAGCTGCACTTCCTCAACGAGTTCTATTGCGCCCAGCGCGAGCATCTGGAGAGCTTGAAGCTTTTCGGCACGCTTCGCGAAAACAAATATCATGAGCATTCGCGAACAGAGGCGAAGAAACTTGTTTGATGCGACGTCGTTTCCGAAACAACGCGCCTTCTACGGCAAAAACAGCACGTTGTACTGATCGACATCGCCCGGCAGATCCCGCACCTTCATCTCCACCTCGCGGTCCTCGAAGAGGACGAGGCAATCCTCGTAGAAGCCTGATAGCATTGATATGAAGGCTTTCGTTCCCTCTGCTCCGTAGAAGAGCGGCGTGAACTCCATGTAGAGCGGCACGCGGCGGGCAAGCAGCGGCTGCATCGAGCGGCAGGCGACCGGCTCGTAGCCTTCGATATCCATCCAGACGAGGCCGATCGCGGCCGGGTCGATTGAAAGTCCGGCAAGGATCTCCGAGACCGGCTTCACCGGCACGCTGATCTTCCTGTCCGTCGGGCTTTGGCGGATGGCGCTGCTCTTGCCGTGATTGTTGAGGTTGAGGAAAAAGTCGATCTCGCCTTCGCTCTCGCCGGCGGCGCAGTTGACGAGGCGGACCTTCTCCTCCAGCCGGTTCTGGCGAATGTTGAGGGCAAGCAGCGGGAAATTGCGTGGATCGGGCTCGACGCTGACGATCTGAGCGTAAGTGTCGCTCAAGGCGAAATAGACCGTCTGGGTGCCGATATTGCCGCCGATCTCGAGCAGTGTCGCGACCTTTCTGAGCAGGCCGCGCTCGCGCAGGATGACGATCAGCCGGTCAACGGCCTCGCGCTCGAAATGGCCCTTCCGGAAGACCTTGCGGCCAATATAGTCCGAGGGCGAGAAGGTCATCAGATGGTCGCCGGCGTCGACAGTCATCGAGACGACGCGCGGGCCGATATTCTCGATCAGCAGGCGGCGGCCGAAGCGGGTGTCGAAGAAGCGCGAAGCGGCAGCATTGCGCGCCTTGCGCAGGCGGCGGCTCCAGTATTTGGCGGTCAGCCAGGGCTTGCCGGGCATCAGTCTTTTCCTTCGAGCGGTTCTGCCGCTTTCTCTCTCGGAATGACGTAGACCTTCAAGGGCAGGGCCCGGCCGCGCACACTGATTTCACGGCTTTCGATGCCGGCGAGGTCAGCACCCGAAAGGTTCGCTACCGGCTCGGAGATGACGATCGCCGCCTCGAACTCCTTGGCGGCGGTCTCGAGCCGGCTCGCAACATTGACGGTATCGCCAATCGCCGTCATGCT
Source organism: Rhizobium leguminosarum bv. viciae USDA 2370 (assembly GCF_002008365.1). Taxonomy (GTDB): domain Bacteria; phylum Pseudomonadota; class Alphaproteobacteria; order Rhizobiales; family Rhizobiaceae; genus Rhizobium; species Rhizobium leguminosarum. The sequence continues at coordinate 143,246 of NZ_MRDL01000046.1, read as the reverse complement.
GCGGACCCGGCCGTATCCCATCGTGCCGACGACGGCCGGGCCGGTGTGAATGCCGATGGCGATGCGCAGCGGCAGTGCCAGTTCATCGGCCAGCTCGGCGGCGAGTTTATCGATCTCGGCGACGATCGCTGCTGCCGCGTTGAGCGCCTGGCGGCAGGCTTCCTCCGGCGCGGTATTGAGGCCGAAGAGCGCCATGGCGCCGTCGCCGATGAACTTGTCGAGCCGCCCGCCCGCCTGCTCCACCGCCTTGCCGATGATGGCGAAATAGCGGTTCAGCAGGAAGACGACGTCGAAGGGCAGGCGGGTTTCCGTCAGCGTGGTGAAATGGCGGATATCGACGAAGAGCACGGCGATCTCGCGTTCGCGGCCGGGGCTTGTCTCCTGGCTGTTGGCGGGAAGCGCAGCCTCGATCGCCGGCACGAGAAGCGGCGCGACGGCAACGTCGCGGTTCGGACGAAGCTGGCAGGCGAGCCGGACATCCGGGCCGGCATTGATGCGCTTCAGGGTCGTCTGTTCCATCTTGTCCGGGGCAGGCAGGCTTTCGTAATCGCCGAGGATCTGCACGCGGCAGGTGGAGCACTGGCCCTTGCCGCCGCAGACGGCATAATGCGGCAAGCCGCCGAGCCGGCTCGCTTCCAACACCGAGAAGCCGCGTGGCACACGGATCACCTCGCCGCCCGGATAATTCACGGCAACCTGGTCGAGCCGCTCCTTCAGCCTGCGCCGGGCGCGGGCGACGACGACGATGAGCAGCGAGGCCGAGAAGGCGCCGTAGAGCCCGGCACGGATCATGGCGACCTGACGGTGAACGTCCGGGTTCGAGGCGTAACGGGTGTTGACGCCCTCCTTGTAAGCGCTGACCGTCATTGACTGCTGGTAGGACGGGTCGGCGAGTGTCCGGCCCATTTCGACGAAACCGAGCAGCGCGAGCACCGGCACGAGGATGGCGAGCGCCAGCATGAGCGGTGCGAAGTCCGGGTACCAGGAGCGGTAGCGCAGCCAGAAATGGATGCCGATGCAGCCGTGGATCCAGACGGCGACGACGGCGAGCCCCTGCCGCGCGCCGTTTGCCGGATTCCGGATCCACAGCGAACCGACGACCGTCTCGTAATCATCGATGTAGCCGTAGAACTCGTGGGCGATGCGCGTGCCGATAACATGATCCATAAGCAGCAGCGGGATCATCAAGCCGAGCACGATCTGCGCCATTTCCCCCTTCGGCATGACCAGGCTGCGACGCATATAGATGGCGCGCAGTACCAGCGCGATATGGATGAGGACCGACGAATAGAAGACGGCGGTCCCCAGGGGATTGCGCCAGATCGCCAGGAAGAGATGGGCGGCTTTATCGGCGGCGGCGACGGAAATCAGGCCAATCGCGTGGTTCGACAAATGCAGCACGACGAAGATGAAAATGACGAGGCCGGAACCGAGCCTCGCCCTTCTGATCGTCCGTTCCGAAAAAATCCCTGTGGCCGAGACCGTCGTCATTCATTCCCGTTCTTGTCGATGTAACCGCACGCCCATAGAGATTGGGAAAGAGGCGGAATTGCTTCGATCGCGATCACATTCCATATGCTTATGCGCAAGTTTTCGGCAAAGGGACAATAGTGGAATTTTCCCGACAGGCGCGAAACTTGTAAACAGTGTGTCTTACCTGAGGTGTCCCAATGCGGGTGGCTTTCTACGCGCCGATGAAATCGCCGAACCATCCGGTGCCATCGGGCGACCGGCTGATGGCGCGGCTGCTGATCCGGGCGCTGGAGCTTGGCGGACATCAGGTCGACATTGCCTCCGAATTCCGCACCTATGCCTCGACACCGGAGGCGGCAGCCGCGCTCGAACCCGCCATCTCCGCCGAGCTGGAGCGGCTGCGGCTGACATGGAAATCTGGGCCGCGACCGGAACTCTGGTTCTGTTATCACCCCTATTACAAATCGCCCGATACCTTCGGGCCGGCGATATCAGCCGAATTCGCGATTCCCTATGTCACCGCCGAAGCCTCCTACGCGGCAAAACGCGACCGAACCGGCTGGGCAGCATCACAGAAACGCGTGGGCGAGGCGATCATGCAGGCGGCGGTCAATATCAGCTTCACCGAGCGCGACCAGGCCGGGCTCACAGCCGCCTTTCCGCAGGCGCGGCTTGCCGGGCTGAAACCCTTCATCGACACGGCGCTGTTCGAGAGGGCGTCGCCGGCGCCCGATCCGCACCGGCTGATGACGGTTGCGATGATGCGGGCCGGCGACAAGATGGACAGTTATGCGATGCTCGCGAGAGCATTGCGGCTGATCGAAGAACGCCCGTGGACGCTTGCCGTCATCGGCGATGGTCCGATGCGCCAGGAGGTACAGGCGCTGTTTGCCGATTTTCCCGGCCGCATCGAATGGCTGGGCGAGCGGAATCCCGTCGAGATCGCCGAACTGCTTGGGCATGGCGGCCTCTATGTCTGGCCCGGCTGCGGCGAGGCCTATGGTCTTGCCTATCTGGAAGCCCAGGCCGCCGGCCTGCCTGTCGTTGCGCAGGAAACGGCAGGGGTGCCAGCGGTGGTCGAGGCTGGGGTGACCGGCCTGCTGACGCCGGATGGCGATGTCGCCGCCTATGCCGAGGCTGTGACCGCCTTGCTTGACGACAGGCAAAGGCGCGACGCCATAGGGCAGACGGCGCGGCGCTTCGCGCTTGGGCAACGCTCGCTTGCGATGGCGGCGCAGGTTTTGAACGGAATTTTGCGGGACAATGCAGGAATAGGAGTGACGTGATGACCGACGGGATAGCCTGGGACCCTCTGTGCCGCGAGCTTGACCGCTGGCAGGCTGCCGGCCGCGTGGCGCGGTTCTGGCTGCGCGATGACGACGCCGTCGAGCCGACGCCGGCGCTGGAGACGCTGATGGTACTGGCGGGCGAAAACGATATTCCGCTGACGCTCGCGGTTATTCCCGGCCTGACCGGTGAGGCCTTGGCCGCGCGCCTGGTGGAGGAAACAGCCATCACTGTTGTGGCGCATGGTTGGTCTCATACGAACCATGCAGGGCCTGAGGCGAAGAAGCAGGAACTCGGCGGCGAGCGGCCGGCGGATGCCGTGCTCGGCGAGTTGCGTGAAGGGTTCCGGCTGCTGGAGCGACTGCATCCGGCTCGCTTCCTGCCGATGCTGGTGCCGCCGTGGAACCGGATCGATGCGGCCCTCATCCCGGCGTTGCCGGAGCTCGGATTTGCAGCCCTTTCGGTCTATGGGCGGGCAAGGCAGGGCGGTCCGGTGCCGCTGCTCAACACCCATGTCGACATCATCGACTGGCACGGCACGCGGGGCGGACGGGGCGAGGCGGAATTGGTGGCCGAACTGGTCGCCGAGCTTCGCGACCGGTTTGCCGGCGGCGAGGAGCCTGTTGGCGTGCTCACCCACCATCTGGTGCATGATGCGGCGGCGTGGGATTTCCTGTCGGCCTTGTTTGCGATCACTGCCCGGCATCCCGCCGTCCGCTGGTCGGCGGCGTCAGCACTTCTCGAGACTTAGAACACTCGCGGAAAGCAGCAATCACGCGTGAACTCGCCCGAGAAACTCTCGCATGAGCGCTACGACGTCATCGAGATGCGTCTCGAGCAGCCAGTGGCCGCCGGCCAGGATATGGAGTTCGGCATCCGGCAGATCGCGGAGATAGGCTCGCGCTGATTTTTCCGGCATGTAGTGGTCGTTCGGACCCCAGACAATCAAGGTCGGCGGCCGGTATTCGCTGAGGTATTTGCGGTGTTCCGGGAACCAGGCCCGGTTCTCCTCCAGTCCGGCGATCAGGTCTATGGCGATTTCCTTGCGCCGCGGCGTGATCAGCGACCAATGTAGTTTCCAGAGATCTGGCGGGATCGTATCGGCCAGATGGGGCGACAGATCGTTGAGGAATTCGTGCCTGAAGGCGGCCTCGCTGACCGCCTCCGCCAGCGCCTTTCTCATCTCCGATCTTGGAAGCGTCCACGTCGCCTCGATATCCGCATACTTCGGTCCGAGGGCATCTTCATAGGGGATATCGCCATTCTGGATGATCAGCGCCACGATGCGCTGGGGGATTCTGATCGCCAACCGCGCACCGATAGGCGAGCCGAAGTCGTGGAGGTAGAGGACAAACCGGTCGACATTCATCGCACCGATGAAGGCCTCCAGCCAGGCAGCGTATCCATCGAAGCTGTAGTCGAAATCATCAGGCGTGCCGCTGTAGCCCGCACCCGGGAAATCCGGCGCAATCAGGCGCCAACGATCGGCAAGGCGCGGCATGAGATTGCGAAACTCATAGGATGAGCAGGGATATCCGTGCGGCAGCAACAAGACCGGCGCATCTTCTCGGCCGGCCTCGCGGTAAAAAGTCTCGACGCCTGCAACCGTCATCCAGCGATGTCGACGAGAGTGGCCATCGGAAAGCTCCTCAGAATCGTTCGTCGTTCTCTTCACCTTCGGTCTTCGTCATACTGCTCGGCGCCTTCCACCGGTCGCAGCCACGGCTCGCGGCGTTTGACCCAGAGTTCGTAGCTCGGCACCAGAGGCGTCGGCGCCTCGGAGAGGATGCCAAGCTTGATTTCCGCCTCCTGGTCATCGGCGGAAAACAGCCGCGAACCGCACCCGGTGCAGAAATGCCGACCTTGGAACGCGGCGGTTTCCCCTGAATGTTCGAATTGGCCGGCGGGCCAGATCCCATAAAAGGTAAAGGCCGAACCGCTTTCTTGCCTGCAATCCGTGCAATGACAGATTCCAACGCGTAAGGGTTCGCCGCGGACAGAAATGCGCACCTGCCCGCAGAGACACTTTCCGGAAAGCACGGTCATGACGGATGCCTGTTTCGTTGATTTTGCGCTGCGGGGAAAACGGTCCGGCCCAGCATCTGTTCCGTCGTGACGTTCGCAGGCCTGCTCAGTTCGACGTAGTCGAAGAGCCTCGGACTGGACAGGATAACGGAGGCCGTTAGCGGAGCTGCTAGATCATCACGATCTGATTGTCGCGCGCGGCAAAGGATTCGGGGAAGGCTGCCTGCGCTTGCGTTTCCATCTCCGCCAGCTGTTCGTCGGTGCGGGAGGGGGCGTGGTGGAAGAGCGCGAAGCGCTTGGTGCCCGCCATTTTCGCAAGCTCGGTGCCATGCTGCCAGGTCGAATGGCCGAAGCCCTTGAAGCGCTGCATCTCGTCTTCATTGTAGGTGCAGTCGTAGACGACGAGATCGGCGTCCCGCATCATCTCCAGCGAAACCGGATCATAGCTGCCTGGAATATGCTCGATATCATAGACGAGAGCGACCGAGCGGCCCTGCCATTCGATGCGGTAGCCGATGGCGCCGCCCGGATGGTTCAGCATGAAGGTCTTGATCTCGATGCCCTTGTGAGGGGTCAGCACCTGACCGGCATGGAAATCGCGGAAGTTCATCGTCGCCTGGCAGATGTCGGTCTTGACGGGAAACCAGGGCGGGCTGATGAACTGCTCGACCATTTCGCGCGTGCTCATCTTGCCATCGAGATGGCCGGACCAGATGTTGACGTTGATCGAGGGGTAATAGATCGCCTTGAAGAAGGGCAGGCCGATGATGTGGTCGTAGTGGCAGTGGCTGAAGAACAGATCGACGTCGCTGACGCTGTCGGCGATCATCGATAGCCCAGCCTCGCGCAGGCCGGAGCCTGCGTCGAAGATCATCCGATGTTTTCCGCAGCGAATTTCGATGCAGGAAGTGTTACCGCCGTAGCGATCGAACTCGGGGCCCGACACGGGAATACTGCCGCGGACGCCCCAAAATTTTACCTGAAACAAATCTGTCGTCATCGTTCTTCAAACCGGCCTTCCCACGTCGCCATCGTAGTCATTGTTCATCCCGATGCGAAGCAGTAGAATTCCACGGGTTTGCCTGCGGCCCCTTTCATTCTCCTAACCGCTAGCGGAAGAAGAAGTAGATTTTCCTAAGCAATCGGCTTTCGCTTCGGAAAGCAACCCAGTATGGTTGGTTTTCGGTAAACGGGCTGCTGAGGGCGGGGACATTTTCCCGTACGTCATGCTTATTAGATGGTTGCGCGCGATTGAAAAAACAATTGCCGCCCTGTTGAGCCGAAAAATCCAGTTTTAGGAGCAGCGCGAAAAGCCGCGCCAAAGGGCTTGGCCCCACAGGCATTTGGCGCTGTATTGTGGTCAGGCCCTGCTCGACCCAGTCGCATCCGCGTTCTCCGGCCAAACCAGCATCATATGAGGAAATTCTAATTCCTATTCTGCGAATGCTTCCTTGATTGAGAATGCCAGAAAGAGATATATCCGACGATACAGAAAATATAAGAGACTCGCCATGTTGCAGCCGGTTATCAACGAGACCATTGCCGAGAGCAGCTACAGGCGCATTCGAGCCGACATCATTTTTGGTCGGCTGACCCCCGGACAAAAGTTGAAGCTGGAAAGCTTGAAGGAGTCCTACGAGACCAGCATCAGTACACTTCGAGAAGTGCTCAATCGGCTGTCGTCCGAGGGGCTTGTCGTTGCCGAGGGACAAAAAGGTTTCGAAGTGTCTCCAGTGTCCGTTTCGGACCTCAAGGAGACAGCGGCGCTGAGGCTTCTGCTGGAAACACATGCGCTGGAGCAGTCGTTCGTGCATGGCGACGTGGAGTGGGAAGCTCCCCTGGTATCAGCGCACTACAAATTGGCGCGGATGGAACAGGTGATGGCATCCGGCGACACCAGCAGGGCAGAGGACTGGAAGCGTTACGACTGGGAGTTTCACCAAGCTCTGATATCCGCCTGTGGATCGAAACTGCTGATGGAGACGCACTCGGTGATCTTCGACAGATATTTGCGATATCAGATGGTTGCCTTGTCCTATCGAGGCGATGTCGCGGCCAATGAACACCAACAGCTTTTGGATGCGGCATTGCGACGTGACGCGGAGACGGCCAAGCGGGTGCTTGTGCTGCATATCCAAGGCGGGGTCGAACATGCGCTGGCGAGAGGGACGCTGAGATAGAAATGATCCGGACGTTTCTCTTCGAGCTTTAGGTCCACCACGTAGATTGCATTTCGGCGAAACCAGGAAAAGCTCCATGCTCAAGCAAGTCCATGACCCGGCTGAAACAGTAAGCGATGTCGTCTTCCGGCAGATCCGCGAGGATATCATATCGGGGACATTGCCGCCGGGGGCCAAGATCAAGCTGGAGCAGGCAAAGGAGCGCTACTCCATCGGCATTTCATCGCTGCGCGAAATTCTAAGCCGCCTGACCACGGAAAATCTCGTTGTCGCCGAGGGCCAGCGTGGCTTCGAAGTCAGCCCTGCTTCGCGCCGAGAACTCCTCGAGCTAGCCGACCTCAGGATCGTTCTTGAAACACATGCGATCGGCCTTGCCTTCGCTGCGGGAAATCTCGAATGGGAGGGGCGCATCGTCGCCGCACATCACCGGCTGGCTGCCGCGGAACGCAAGCTCCTTGCCGGCGACGTCTCGCGGACCGTCGACTGGGTCCGATACGACTGGGAGTTCCATCAGGCGATCGTCTCTGCCTGCAATTCAGCGACGCTGATGGCGACATTGTCATCCGTCTTCGACCGCTTTCTCCGCTACCATATGCTGGCCGAGAGTTTTCGGGGCAAGCCTGTTGTCGATGACCACAGGCTTCTGTTTGAACTTTCCATTCAGCGCGACGTCGCCGGCGCGACCGACGTCGTCAGACGGCACGTTCAAAGCGGCGTGGAGCATGTGCTCAAGAGCGGCCGGATTACCTAACCAGGGGCTCAAAAGGCGTCTTTCGGAATTCCTTCCGGACGCATCTGTTTCTTCAGGGCGGCGATCCGGAAAATTGCGTTCGGCGCGCCGTAGCCGCGATAGCCGCGGCGCTCGACGATCTCGAAAAAGAAACCCTCTCCATATGTTCCGCTATAGAGCTGGAAATACTCGCCATGCTCGTCCCGGTCATAGAGGATGTTCTCCGACTTCAGCCGCTCGGTCAGGGTAGGATCGAGGCCGAAGCGTGCTTCGACGTCGTCGTAGTAGTTCGGCGAAATGTGCAGTGATCTGAAACCGCAGACACGAAGGCTTTCGGCGGTTGCAAAGATATCGTCGGTCAAAAACGCCAGGTGCTGTATGCCGGCCCCAAATTTCTCGGCAATGAAATGCCCCGCCAGGGTGCGGCGATTCTCGGCTCCGTTCATGGTAATGCGCAGCGCGCCGGACTCGTTCTCGACAACTTGGCTGCGGACCACCCCGGCTGGATCGATGATATCGACCATCGGGGTCTTCCGCGTCTCGAAAATGGACGTGTAGAACAGAAGCCAGGTGAGCATTTCATCGTAGCCGACTGTCTGGGCGACGTGATCAATGCGCAAAAGGCCTGCCGACGGCGCGTCGCTGTCATCGCTGACCGGCTGAAAGTCGATTTCCGAGAAGCGACCCAATGCGCTCTTGTCGTCGATGAGATAGACGATCCCGCCTCCCACGCCCCGAATGGCAGGCAGCTCAAGCTCACCGTCTACGACAGGCTGGGTGAATGGCTCGGCATCCAAGGCGAGCGCGCGCTCATAGGCCTTGACGGCATCGTCGACGACCAGGGCCATGGCATAGGCGAAGGTACCGTGAACGGCGTAGGCCGCATTGGCGAATCCTGCCTGATCGACATTGACGAGGATCCGTATCTCGCCCTGCTCGAAAAGAGAGACCTTCTTCGTGCGGTGGATTGCCGTCTTTTTGAACCCGAGGGTGCGCAGCAATGCAACCAGCTCGACTTCATCCTGTTCGTCGGTGGCAAACTCGACGAAGCCGACTCCCTTTACGGAGGGCCTTTCCGGCATCGCCGCTCCGGTCATGCTTCCGATGCCGAGATGGCGGCGTACCTGATCGCCGAGATAGATCAGGGAGCGGTGGCCGTCGGCCGCGATCGCACGCGAAAAACCGCCTCGAAACTGGTCGTTGAAGATCTCCAGGGAGAAATACCCATCATAACCTGTTGCCGCGACGGCTTCGGTGAACGCCGTAACGGGAAGGTCGCCTTCACCCGGCATATTTCGGAAGTGGCGGCTCCAATAGAGCAGGTCCATGTCGATCAACGGAGCATCGGCAAGCTGGACGATGAAAATTTTCTCTTTGGGAATTGAGCGGATGGAGTTGACGTCGATCTTGCGTGACAAGGTGTGGAAGCTGTCGAGGATAAGGCCGACATTCGGATGATCGGCGCGACGCACGATCTCCCAGGCGTCGCGGTGGTCGCTGATATGGCGACCCCAGGCAAGCGCCTCGTAGCCCACCCGCAGTCCACGCCTGGCGGCACGCTCGCCGAGTTCCCGAAAGTCCTCCGCTGCCCGGTCGATGCCGCCGATGGCTGCCGGCGAGACGTTTGAACAGACGAGCACCAGGTCCGTTCCGAGCTGCTGCATGACGTCGAACTTCCGTTCCGCGCGGTCAAATGTGCGGCTTCGCAGCGGCTCCGGCATGCCCTCGAAATCACGAAATGGCTGAAACAGGGTGATCTCCAGGCCATGGTCGCGGACGAGTTTCCCGACATCGGCCGGGCTTCCGTCGAAGGCGAGGAAGTCATTCTCGAAGATCTCGACACCGTCGAAGCCCGCCCGGGCGATCGCCTCGAGCTTCTCCGGGAGTTCGCCGCTGATCGTTACAGTCGCAATCGAGGTCCTCATGTCAAAGCCCTTCCGATATCCGTGCAAGATTGAACGAGCGCCGAACACGACGATGCGTTCCAGAAAACCGCTCGCTACTATTATGGCAAATGTCGTGAGGAATTCAAATAGCGTGTCTTATTATAAATTCTCATATGATTTTGAAAAACTCTGTTGATTTGAGTGCTCGTCTCTGGCAATCATTCCTCTCACAGTCAAAAGGTGAGGTGGCTGTCCGGTCGAATGACCGCCAAAGGAGGAGGAATTACATGTTCAAGTCTTTGCTAACGCGCCGAAATGCGATGCTCGGAGCCGCGGCCCTGGTGGCTGCCGTCACCTTGGCGCAACCGGCCGCCGCCGTCACGCCTGACGAAATCAAGGCTCGCGGCAAGATCATCGTCGGAATTCAGGGTGACAACCCGCCCTGGGGCTTTGTGACCAGCGGCGGCAAACAGGACGGCCTCGATGCCGACATCGCGACGCTGTTTGCCAAGGAACTGGGCGTTTCCGTCGAGTTCGTGCCGCTTGAAGTCAACAACCGCATTCCCGCACTGACGGCCGGCCGTGTCGACGTTCTGTTCGCGACGATGGCAATGCTGCCAGATCGTGCAAAGGCCGTGCAGTTCAGCAAGCCCTATGTTGCCAATGCCATCGTTTTGATTGGTCCAAAATCGGCCGAGATCAAGACGAATGCCGACATGGCCAAGTTCACGGTTGGCGTCGCCAAGGGCGCTGCTCAGGACACGCAGGTCACCAAGAACGCGCCGCCGAGCACGACCATCCGGCGCTATGATGGAGACGCCGCGAGCGTCCAGGCCCTGGTGTCCGGCCAAGTCGAGACGCTTGGTGGCAACATTTTCTATATGGACCGGGTGGAGAAGGCCCGTCCGGGCGAATTCGAAAACAAGCTTGAGTTCCAGAAGCTCTACAACGGTGCTTGCACGCGTCTCGGCGAAAAGGAAATCAATGCGGCGCTCAACACCTTCATCGACAAGATCAAGGCCAACGGCGAACTCAAGGCAGTCTACGACAAGTGGATGAAGGTTCCGGTCCCGGAATTCCCGGAAACGCTGGAAGGCATTCCGTTTGCGGCGAACTGAGTGAACGGCAAAGGTGGACGGGGCCCGGCCTTCCGGCTGATTACAGGGCCTGCCAACCACTCCTCCGTCATGCTCGGGCTCGTCCCGAGCATCTACGGCGGCAGATCCCCGGCACAAGGCCGAGGATGACGTCCAACAAGAGGCAACTCTTCACCAAACAAGGCCGGGCATGCAATGCCCGGCAACGCAACCGCCATGCTTAAGGCTCTGCCCGCATCCAGGAGCGCGATCATGAACAAACCAATCTTTGTGCTCAATGGACCGAACCTCAATCTTCTCGGTCAGCGCGAGCCGGCGATCTATGGAACCACGACGCTTGCCGACATCAGAAAACGCTGCGTGACCAAGGCAAAGGCGCTCGGATTCGACGTCGAGTTTCGCCAGACCAATTTTGAGGGCGAACTGGTTGAGAGCGTGCACCAGGCCCGGACCGACGCCTGTGGCATCATCATCAATCCTGCCGGCTATACGTTCACATCGATCGCTCTTCTCGATGCGTTGAAAATGTTCGACCCGCCGAAGATCGAGCTGCATATTTCGAATGTTCATGCGCGTGAGAGCATCTACCACAATTCGCTGATCTCGCGCGTCGTCACGGCCATCATGATCGGCTTTGGAGCCGACGGCTACGAGCTGGCCATCCAGGCGATGGCAGGCATGGTCAAGCGGGACTGAACTTTCAGGAAGACGGACCAGAAGGATCGCCATGAATTATAAGTTGGATTTCACCCCGGTCATAGATGGCCTGCCGAGCCTTCTGCTCGGCTGCCTCGGGACATTCTTGCTTGCCATTTGTGGGATGCTACTGGCGATCATCATCGGAATTGGCGGGGTAGCCTTGCGCGACTCTGCGCTCAAGCCGGCCCGATGGCTGGTCATCGCCTTCGTCGAATTGATCCGCAACACGCCGTTTCTGGTCCAGATCTTCTTCATCTATTTTGCGCTACCGCTGACGGGCATCAGGCTGGATCCGACACCAACGGCGATTATCGCGCTCGGCATCAACGGTGGCGCCTACGCCATCGAGATCATTCGCGGTGGCGTTCAGTCGATCCCGAAGGGACAGATGGAAGCGGGTCTGGCCCTTGGTCTGCACAAGGCTCAGGTTTTCCGGCTGATCATCCTCAAGCCGGCATTGCGGGCGATCTATCCGTCCCTGACCAGCCAGTTCGTCCTCCTGACGCTGACCACCAGCATTGCATCGGCGATTTCGGCCTACGAGCTGACTTCCGTTTCGCAGCGCATCGAGTCGGAGAGCTTCCGGAGCTTCGAGGTCTACTTCACGGTCACGATTTTCTATTTCGTGATCTCCTGGCTGATGATGCGCATCTTCGCGCTGTTTTCGGCGCGCTACTTCAAATATCCGGTCAAGTAGGAGGAATTCCATGGGTCACGAAGAATTCGTCTTCCTCCTGATCGGCTTGAAATGGACCGTGGTCCTGTCCGCTGTCGGCTTTGTCTGCGGCTGTATTTCAGGGCTCGGCATCGCTCTTGCCCGTGCCTCGGGCATACCGCTGCTGGAACGCCTGACGGCTGGCTATATCGCCGTCTTCCAGGGAACACCGCTGCTGATGCAGCTTTTCGTCGTCTATTACGGCCTGGCGCTGGTGGGGCTGATGCTCGATGCTTGGGTGGCTGTCGCGATCGGCCTGACCCTGCATGCCAGCGCATATCTGGGTGAGATCTGGCGCGGATCGATCGAAGCGGTTCCACGCGGCCAGACGGAAGCGGCAAAGGCTCTCAGCCTCAGATATGTGTCGCGCATGAAGGATGTCATCCTGCCGCAGGCGCTGCGCATCTCGCTGCCTGCCACGGTCGGTTTCCTCGTGCAGCTGATCAAAGGCACTTCGCTTGCATCGATCGTCGGCTTCACCGAGCTGACGCGCGCCGGCAACATCATCTCCAACCAGATCTTCCAACCGCTGACGGTCTTCGGCATCGTCGGCGTTCTCTATTTCCTGATGTGCTGCCCACTGACGATTCTTGGCGCGCGCCTCGAACGAAAGTTTGCCGCCTCTGCGCGCTGATCCGCATCTCGCATTCTTCGACGCGGTCCAGCCGCCAATACGGAGTTCTACTGATGACCAGTCCCAATCCTGCCCAAGGCGCAGAGACCATGATCACCATGGAGCGGGTGGAGAAGTGGTATGGCGCTTTTCAAGCCCTGCACGACATCAACATATCGGTTCGCAGCGGCGAGAGGATCGTCTTGTGCGGGCCTTCCGGCAGCGGGAAATCGACGCTCATTCGCTGCATCAACCATCTTGAGACCTACGAGAAAGGGGAAATCCGCGTTGGCGGGATTCTTCTCGGCAATCAGGCCAAGACCATAGATGCGATCCGCCGTGAGGTCGGCATGGTGTTCCAGCAGTTCAATCTGTTTCCGCATCTGACCGTGCTGCAGAACTGCATGCTGGCGCCGATGAAAGCTGTCGGCGTCGGTAAGGCGGAGGCCGAGGAAAGGGCACGCGGCCTGCTCGAGCGGGTCAAGATCCTGGAGCAGGCCGACAAATACCCGGTGCAGCTTTCTGGTGGCCAGCAGCAGCGCGTGGCCATCGCCCGCGCGCTTTGCATGCGGCCGAAAGTGATGCTGTTCGATGAGCCGACGTCGGCGCTTGATCCGGAGATGGTCAAAGAGGTGCTGGATACCATGATAGCGCTGGCCGATGAGGGCATGACGATGATCTGCGTCACGCACGAGATGGGCTTTGCCCGCCAGGTCGCCGATCGCGTGATCTTCATGGCCAGCGGCGCGATCGTCGAGGAAGCCCCGCCCGCCGAATTCTTCACAAACCCACAGCATGAGCGAACAGGAAATTCCTCGGAGAAATCCTGCGGAAGTAAGCCGTCTCAGGGTCGATGCGTCTGGCAAATTATGGGAGCCGGCAATGAAGCCGCTAGAGATTGCAGTCATGGGAGCCGGCCTCATCGGCAGGCGCCACGTCGAGCGAATTATCTCAGAGCCCGGAACCGTTCTCTCGGCGGTGATTGATCCTTCTGCCGCCGGTCGCGACTTTGCCGAGAATGTCGGCGCCCGATGGTGCCGGAGCTTCCTAGACATCCGCGTCGAGGACAGGCCTCACGGCGTCATCGTGGCAACACCGAACCAGCTCCACGTTGGGAACGGAACGGAGATCATCGCTGCCGGCATCCCTGTTCTGATCGAGAAACCGATCGCCGACGATGTCGATGCTGCAGGGGCGCTGGTTGCCGCCGGCGAGAAGGCAGGCATACCGGTGCTGGTCGGCCATCACAGGCGCCACAATCCGATGATCCAGGCGGTCAAGCAGATCGTCGACGGCGGAAGGCTTGGCCGGATCATCACGGTGCACGGCACGTTCTGGGTCGCCAAGCCCGACGAGTATTTCGACATCCCCTGGCGGCGCGAAGCGGGCGCCGGCCCTATCTTCGTCAACCTGATCCACGATGTCGATCTCTTCCGATATTTCTTCGGCGAGGTCGAAGCCGTCCATGCGATGGAATCCCACGCCGTGCGGAACCATGCTGTCGAGGATACGGCTGTCGTGACGCTGCGTTTCGAAAGCGGGGTGCTTGCCACTCTCAACGGCAGTGATGCCGTGGCGGCGCCCTGCAGCTGGGAGATGACCACCGGGGAGAACCCTGCTTTTCCCCGTTACGATCAATTCTGCTACCAGATCGGCGGCACCAAGGGCTCGCTCGGAATTCCTGATCTGACACTGTGGACGAGCCCTTCGAGGCCCGATTGGCTGGAGCAGCTTGCCCAGGAGCGGGTGCACTACGCAGCAGCCGATCCCCTTTGCGTTCAGCTCAGACATTTTTGCGACGTTATCCGTGGTGATGCCACGCCTCTAGTGAGTGGCCGGGAGGGCCTTGCGACTCTCAGGGTCGTCGAAGCGATCAAGAGATCGGCGCGCTCGGGGCAGATGATCCACCTCGCCAAGGCCAGCGCCTCTTCCGATCCCCAGAAAGTCTGACCACATGATCACCGGGACGACCAAACTCATCGCTCACCTCGGCTATCCGACGGAGTCCTTCAAGGCGCCGCTGATCTACAATCCTTACTTTCAGAAGACCGGAATTGATGCCGTCGTCGTGCCGATGGGCTGCAGGCCGGAGGACTATCCGGCGTTTCTGAAGCTTCTGTTCCGGCTATCCAATATCCACGGCGCTCTCATCACGATGCCGCACAAGATTTCGACGATGGCGCTGCTCGACGAAACCTCGACCAACGCAAAAGTCGCCGGCTCGTGCAATGCAGTGCGTCTCGGTTCGGACGGCAGGCTGATCGGTGACATGTTCGATGGCGAGGGCTTCGTTCGAGGCGTGTTGCGCAAGGGCAAAAAGGTTGAAGGAGCCCGTGCGCTCATCGCTGGTGCCGGCGGCGTCGGCTCGGCGATCGCGGCGTCGTTGGCACAGGCGGGCGTCGCCCATCTTGCGATCTTCGACGCCAACGAGACGACGGCGACCGCGCTGCTGGACAGGCTGAAGAAATACTATCCGCATCTTGAAGTGACGGTCGGCTCCGCCGATCCGACAGGTTTCGACATTGTCGTCAACGCGACGCCTCTCGGAATGCGACGGGGTGACCCGCTGCCAATCGATATCGACCGCATCTCCCCATCGACCTTCGTCGGCGAAGTCGTGATGACGAAGGAGATAACCCCTTTTCTCGAGGCCGTGCGGGCGCGCGGCTGTGTATTTCAGGTTGGGACGGACATGTTGTTCGAACAGATCCCCGCCTATCTCGAATTCTTCGAATTCCCGACAACGACGGCCGATAACCTGCGTGCCATCGCCAAACTCGGATGATGCGAATTCAGAGCATGATGCCGAAAAGTGTGAGCGGTTTTCGGACGACATCATGCTCTAACCATATAATATAGAACAGGATTCAGATTTAGGCCGATCCGGCCTAAAATCATCCTGTTCTAGAGCGAGGCGGTGATGCCGCCATCGACGGTCAGCATGTGGCCGTTGACGAAGGAGGAGGCATCCGAGGCCAGGAAGACGGCAGCGCCGACAAGCTCCTTGACCTCGCCCCAGCGGCCGGCCGGTGTGCGGTTTTCCAGCCAGCCGGAAAACTTGGGATCATCGACCAGCGCCTGGTTGAGTGGGGTGCGGAAATAGCCGGGCGCGATCGCATTGATCTGCAGGCCGTATTTCGCCCAGTCGGTCGCCATGCCGCGCATGAGGTTCTTCACCGCGCCCTTGGTGGCGGTATAGGGCGCGATGCCGGGACGGGCGAGTTCGGCCTGGACGGAGGCGATGTTGATGATCTTGCCGCGGCCGCGTGAGATCATTGCCTGGGCGACCGGCTGGCTGACATAGAATAGGCTGGAGACGTTGGTCTTGAAGATCTCGTCCCATTTATCGACCGGGAAGTTCTCCAGCGGTGTGCGAAACTGCATGCCGGCATTGTTGACGAGGATGTCGATCGGGCCGATCTCCGCCTCGATATAGGTGATGGCGGTGCGGCTGGCCTCGGCATCGGTGACGTCGAAGGCGGCGCTGACGGCATGGCGATGGCTGCGACGGATATCCTCGGCGGCGGCTTCCGCCTTCTGCGCGTTGCGGCCGTTGATGATGATCGAAGCGCCATGCTCGGCAAGCCCGACCGCCAATGCGCGGCCGATGCCCTGACTGGAGCCGGTGACGAGGGCGCGGCGGCCGGAGAGGTCGAAGAGGGGAAAGGTCACAAGGCTGCTCCTGATTTCGTTGCACTCTGCATAACCGGTTTCCGGCACTACATGCAAAGGTGCTGGATCAGGCCCTTCCAAGCCTCTTGATATTTCCTGCAAGCTCCCCGGCGAGCCGCAGGCTGGCGGCGGTTGCCATCGTCATTTGCGGCAGGAGCAGCCATTCGAGCGTCCAGGCAGCACCGGAGCGTTCCTGTTCGTGGACGAGGGACTGGTGGATGCCTGATAGAACAGTGGCGTTGAAGCGGGCGAGCGAGACGAGGACTTCGGCCGAAACGGGGTTCTGCTTGTGCGCCATCGCCGACGAGGTGCCGCCGCCCGAGATTTCGATCTCATCGCCGGCCTGGGCAAGCAGCGCGATATCCTGCCCCATCTTGCCGAGACTGCCCGATATCGACGCGAACAGGCCGGCAATATCGGCGATCGGCAGACGCCCGCTCTGCCATTGGTGTGCGTCCGTGAGGCCGAGTTCCTGGGCCAGCGAAGCGCGGATTGCGGAGGCGTGCGATCCGAGCTTGTCCAGTGTGCCGGCCGCACCACCGAACTGGACGGGAAAGCTCTGCTCGGTCAGGCGGTCGCGATAGGTCGTCAACGGTGCGCGCCACGCATTGAGGCGATCGGCGACGGTGATCGGGATCGCCGCCTGCATGCGGGTATGACCCATCAGCTGGTTCCGGCCGAACAGGCGGTCGAGCGCATCGAGTCCTGCGGCAATAGTGGAAAGCCGGCCGGCAAACAGGAAGACGACGGCCTTCAGGCGGATCATCAGGCTGGTATCGATGACATCCTGGCTGGTCGCGCCGAGATGCAGGCTTTTTGCCGCCTCCTCGCCGACATCAGCGCGCAGCTGCTTGATGAGGTCGGGAACGACGACACCGTCCCTTGCCGTCGCCGATCGAAGACTGGGCACATCGGCTGAGAAGGCAGCGCAGGTGTCAGTGATACGCCTTGCCGCTTCGGCAGGGATCAGGCCATGAGCGGCTTGCGCCTTGGCGAGCGCGGCCTCGAAGGAGAGCATGGCTCGGATATCCGCCGCGGCGGAGAAATAGGGCGCGATTTCATCGTCGCCGAGCAGGCCGGAGAGGAAGGGGTGGTCGAAGGGCGATGCGGTCATGAGCGTCTCGGTTTGTGGTGGCGGCCCCCTCATCCGGCTGCCGCCACCTCTCCCCTCGGGGAGAGGGTAGGGTGAGGGGGACGCTACCTACACAGAGCCCTGTGAACAAGCGACTTGCGCGGCTGGCCCTCAGATATCCAGAAACACCGTTTCCTTCGGACCCTGCAGATAGATGTCGAAATGACAGGTCGCGCCGTCGCGCGTGGCGATCATTGTTGCGACGCGCTCGCGATGTTCGATGCGGGAAAGCAGCGGATCGGCGGCGTTGGCCTCCGTCTCCTCCGGGAAATACATGCGTGTGTGCAGGCCGATATTGATGCCGCGGGCGACGATCCAGAAGGTGATGTGCGGGGCCATTTTGCGACCGTCCTTGAAGGGAACGCGGCCGGGCTTGACGGTCTCGAAGCTGTAGACGCCGTCCTCAGCGCGGGTCGGGCAGCGGCCCCAGCCGGTGAAATTGGGGTCGGCGGCGCCGCGCATTTCCGACGGGCTGTTGTAGAGGCCGGCGCTGTCGGCCTGCCAGATCTCGATGACCGCATCGCGCACCAGCGCCCCGGCGCCGTCGAAGATCCGGCCGGTGACGGTGATACGCTCGCCGAGCGTCTTGTCGTTGACCATCTCGATGCCGAGATCGGTGTCGTAGACGCCCGTTATGTCGCAGAAATTCGGCGTCAGGCCGATATGGACATAGGGACCGGCCGTCTGCGACGGGGTTTCCTTGAGGTAGCCCAGCTGCTGCATGGTCAGTTGCCCTCCAGTCTGTTTTCGAACATCGTCGAGCGACGGCCGCGCAGCACGATATCGAATTTATAGGCACGTGAATCCATTGGAATGGTGTTGCCCCAGTCGAGCGGCGCGATCAGTTGCTCGATCGCCGCCTTGTCGGGGATCGTGCCGACGATCGGACATTTCCAGATCATCGGATCGCCTTCGAAATACATCTGGGTGATCAAGCGTTGGGCAAAGCCATGCCCGAAGATCGAAAAATGGATATGGGCGGGACGCCAGTCGTTGATGCCGTTCGGCCAGGGATAGGCGCCGGGGCGGATGGTGCGGAAATGGTAGCGGCCGTCCTCGTCGGTGATGGCGCGGCCGCAGCCGCCGAAATTCGGGTCGATCGCCGCCAGATAGGTTTCCTTCTTGTGGCGATAGCGGCCGCCGGCATTGGCCTGCCAGAACTCGACCAAGGCGCCTGCAACCGGCCTGGCGCGCTCATCGAGCACGCGGCCATGGACGATGATGCGTTCGCCGATCGCACTTTCGCCGGGCTGCGCGTAGTTCAGGATCAGGTCGTTGTCGAGTTCGCCGATCATCGCATGGCCGAAGACCGGACCGGTGGTCTCGGAAATCGTGCCGTCGAGAGAGAGCAGCGCGCGCTGCGGCGCGCGCAGCACCGAGGTCTTGTAGCCGGGGGTCAGCGCTGGCGCATGCCAGGCGCGGTCGCGGGCGAAGAAGCCGCCGGTCTCGGGCTTGCGGTTCGGTCGTTCGGACATTTTTCTCCCTCAGGCCGCCTTTTCGGCGTCCATCTGTTCAAAAGCCTGCTTTGCGATCTTGATCGCGTGATTGGCGGCGGGAACGCCGGCATAGATTGCAACATGCAGCAGCGCCTCGCAAATATCCTCGCGGGTTGCCCCCGTATTGGCGGTGGCGCGCACATGCATGGCGACCTCGTCGTCCTGGCCGAGGGCCGCGAGCAGAGCGATCGTGATGATCGAGCGCTCGCGCTTCGTCAGCGCCGGGCGCGACCAGACATGGCCCCAGGCAGCTTCGGTGATCAGTTCCTGGAAGGGGCGGTCGAACTCCGTCGATGTGGCGGCGGCGCGGTCGACATGGGCGTCGCCAAGCACGGCGCGGCGGGTCGCCATGCCCTGGCGATAACGTTCGGAGGAGGACGCGGTCTCATTCATGGGCGGACTTCTCCAGGCGGAATGGATGTGAGGAAGGCGCGGATGATCGCCGTCAGCGCCTCCGGCTGCTCAACGCAGGGAATGTGCGCGCAATCGCGGATCACTTCGTAGCGAGCGCCTGATATCAGCTTCGCGGTCGAAAGCACGAGATCGGGCGGCGTCGAGCCATCCTGGTCGCCAACGATGCAGATCGTCGGCACGGTGATCGTCTTTGCGATTTCGGTAAAGTCGGCATCGCGGATCGCGGCGCAAGCGGCGACATAACCCTCGACGGGCTGGCGCGTCAGCATGTTGCAATAGCCGGCATAGGCGGTGTTCTCGGGCCGGCGGAAGGCGGGTGTGAACCAGCGTTCCATGATGGCGTCGACAATGCTGCCGATACCGTTTTTCTCGACGGCGGCGATGCGGGCGTTCCAGCTCTCTGAAGTGCCGATCTTGTGGGCGGTATCGCAAAGGATCAGTGCGCCGACCAGGTCGGGTCGGCGGTGATAGAGCGACTGGGCGATGAGGCCGCCGACGGAGAGGCCGCAGATGACGGCATCCTTGACCGACAGCAGATCGAGAAGGCCGGCGAGATCCGTCGCATGATCCTCGATCGATGAGGGGAGCTGGCCGACATCGGAAAGGCCGTGGCCGCGCTTGTCGTAAAGCACGATGGCAAATTCACCGGCAAGCCGTACCACGACGTCGCGCCAGATGCGGAAGTCCGTTCCGAGCGAATTGGTAAAGATGATCACTGGCCTGTCGGCGGGGGCGCTGATGACCTGATAGTGGATCGTCACGTCGTTTATGCGGGCGAATTGCACGTCACTCTCCTCCTGAATGGTGAAATTGACTGGTTGATCCGGTTAAGTAAAATGATATTTATTGGCGTTTCGATAACCTTGGAGTTATGCGAACGATGATCGACAGCCGGGTCAAGTTCCGCCATCTGCAAACCTTTGTCGAGGTGGCGCGGCAGAAGAGCGTCATGAAGGCCGCCGAATTGCTGCATGTCAGCCAGCCGGCAGTCACCAAGACGATCCGCGAACTGGAACAGGTGCTGGGTGTCGATGTTTTCGAGCGCGATGGCCGCGGCATCAAGATCACCCGGTACGGCGAGGTCTTCCTGCGGCACGCTGGCGCTGCGCTGACCGCGCTGCGCCAGGGTCTCGATTCCGTTTCGCAGGAGCAGTTCGCCGATGCGCCGCCGATTCGTATCGGCGCACTGCCGACGGTGTCATCGCGCATCATGCCGCGGGCGATGGAACTCTTCCTCAAGGAGAAGACCTGGAGCCGGGTGAAGATCGTCACTGGTGAGAACGCGGTACTGCTGGAACAGCTTCGCGTCGGCGATCTCGATATCGTCGTCGGACGTCTGGCAGGCGCCGAGAAGATGGCGGGCTTTTCCTTCGAACATCTTTATTCCGAGCAGGTGGTGTTTGCCGTGCGCGCCGGCCATCCGCTGCTCGACGGCCGGCAATCGCTGTTTGCCGGCTTCGGCAACTATACGGTGCTGATGCCGACGCGGGGGTCGATCATCCGGCCGGTGGTCGAAAATTTCCTCATCGTCAACGGCGTCTCCAGCCTGCCGAACCAGATCGAGACGGTGTCGGATTCCTTCGGCCGCGCTTTCCTCAGGGCAAGCGATGCGATCTGGATCATTTCCAACGGCGTGGTGGCCAACGATGTCGCCGACGGGCGGCTGGCGCTTCTGCCGATCGATACCGGCGAGACCAAGGGGCCGGTCGGGTTGACGATGCGCGCCGATGCCGTGCCGTCGCTGCCGCAATCGATCCTGATGCAGACTATCCGAGAGGCGGCAGGTGAGGTTTCCTGAAGTAGCGGAGGTCGGACCAGGATCAGAAGAAGGATCTGGGCGACGGAAGCGACAGTGAAATTCGTCCCTGCCTTTGCCGGAATTGCTGCGCGGCTGCTGGACGAGGAGAAGCATCTGACAAGAGACCTGCCGGGTTATGACGAATACCGCCGCAAGGTCCGGTACCGGCTGCTGCCTGGATTATGGTGACGGCTAAATCGGTGGTCAGCAGAACCAGCTCTTTAAATTCGCTTGTTGAGTGCCCAGATTTGGACTATGTCTAATTCAAGACAGGAGGCCCTTATGCAACATGCGCGACGGGAGCAACGAGAAGGCCAGCGGCCACAGCGGCTGGAAACCGAGCGGTTTGCTCCGGCAAACCGCAAGAGGCTGAGCGCCCCGGCCCTGCGAACCTTTCTGGCGATCGCCGATCTCTGGGGGCTGACGGAAGAGCAGCGTCTGCTCGTGCTCGGTTATCCCTCTAGGTCGACCTACCACAATTGGGCCAAACAGGCGCGCGAGCACGGCGCTTTCACGCTCGATGTCGATACGCTGACCCGCATCTCGGCCGTGCTCGGCATCCATCAGGCACTCGGCGTGCTTTTTTCGGATGAACGCGCCGGCGTCGCCTGGCTGCGCACTCCGCATCAGGCGCTCCTTTTCAGCGGGCATCCGCCGCTTGATATTCTGACGAACGGGACCCAGGACGGGTTGATGACTGTACGCCGCTTTCTCGATGGCGCGCGCGGTGGTCTCTACATGCAGCCAAATATGCTCGACGAAGCCTTCACGCCTTACGAAGATACGGACATCGTCTTCCGGTGAGGGATCGTTTTGCCCAGGCGCCGCGTCCATCGTACCGGCTGATCCCCTCGCAATTTCCGCCTATCGGACTTTTTGAGACGGTGACGCGGGTGGCCGATCTCGAAGCCGTGATGGAGCTCGTCGGCTGGACCAACGACCGGCTCGTCGCCGACCGCATCCAACGGCTTCCCGAGGACCAATGGGTTTATGGCGTTGCCAATGCCAGTATTGTCATGGCGGCATTCCTGCATGTTGCGCCGGGAGGAATGCGCTTCAACGGCCCTGATCTCGGTGCCTGGTATGCAGCCGACGATCTCCGCACAGCCGCCGCCGAAGTTGGCCATCATCTCAGGCGCGAAGCGCTCGCGCGCGGCGTCGCGACGATGGCGCGCACCTATCGAAGCTATTCGGCCAACCTGATTGGTGATTACCTCGACATTCGCGGCGAAGAGAGGCTGCGGCCCCATGTCTATGACGGCACCAGCTATGCGGCGTCGCAAGTGCTGGGGGAAGAGGTGCGCTCGAGCGGCGGCGCCGGTATCCTCTATGACAGTGTCCGGCTGAAAGGCGGAGTGGCCATCGTCGCCCACCGCCCGCGCAATATTCGCGACGTGGTGCAGGCCGACCACTTCGAAATCACCGTTTCCGCCACTGACCGGCGCATCGATGTCAGGAAGCTTGCTGCCTGACGACGGCGCCTGCCGGCGCCGGGAATGGTGATGCTCAAACCGGCAATCGTTCGGCCCATGCCTTCACCGCCTTCGCCATCGTGGCGAGGTGATCGGCACTGGAGAAACCGGAGATCGTCTTGCGCGGCTTGAGGTCGTGGTCGCCATCCTGGAGCCAGAGGATCTCGATTCTGTCGGACAGATCGTAACCCGGCACCTCGTCCCGCGTGCCGAATTCGTCGCGTGTTCCCTGGCAGATCAGCGCGGGCGTCGTCAGCCCGGTGAGATGGCCGGTGCGCAGTTTCTCCGGCTGGCCGGGCGGATGGAAGGGATAGCCGAGGCAGAGCAGGCCGGCAATCTTTCCCCGACGATGAAGATCGTCGGCGATCATGCTGGCAACCCGGCCGCCCATCGACTTGCCGCCAATGATAAGCGGGCCGCTGGCGCCGAGCTCGGCAATGGCCGCCTCGTATTCGGGATTGAGCGTTTCGGCCCGCGGCGGCGGCTTGCGGCCTTCCGAGGTGCGGCGGGCGGCCATATAGGCGAATTCGAAACGGGCCACACGGAAGCCGGCGTCGGCGAGCGCATTTGCCGCTGCTGTCATCGATGCCGAATCCATCGGCGCGCCGGCACCATGCGCCAGAAGGATCGTGAAGCGCGCATCCTGAGGCCCCTGCGATAGAAACCTGTCAAGCATCGGTAATCCTCCATACCATCGTCGGAACCATGTCGATGGCCGTGACTTCTTGCTGGAAAGGAGACTGACAATGTCGACGAATGATCAAAACGTAAAGCCCGAGCAACGGCGCCCCAAAGATGTCGGCGCCGTTCCCGACAAGCCGGAGCCCGCAGACGCAGAATCGATGGCGCCGCCGGCGGTGCAGCCGGCTGGCGTCAGGGACAAAAGCGAACGACCTGTGGTCAATCCGCTCACCGGGGTCGCCTCTTGATCGACTAGAGCATGATGGCGAAAAGTGTGAGCGGTTTTCGGACGACTTCATGCTCTAACTCTTTAATTTAGAACAGGATTCAGATTTTGGACGGACCCGGCCTAAAATCATCCTGTTTTGGGGTCAATTGTCGTGCAGAACCGCCTCTTGAAACCCCGGCGGAAAGGGTCCATATACCTGCCCTGCCTGAAAAATGGATGCGCGCGGTATCGACGTCGTCGAATTGTTCGTTGTCCGACAGGATAAGGGCGCTCCCCGCAAGGGTCGAGCGCCCTTTTTGCTTTACAGCCCTTGCGCCCATTCTGGCGCGTTCTGAACGTTCCGGCCGGAAGTGGCGGGCGCCTCATAACCAGGCCGCAGGTTCAATTCCTCCCCCGCAACCAAACTCAGGTACTTGGCCTAGATGAGCTGCCCTCGCGGGCAAAGGGAATCCCACGTATTTCCGGAACTCGGTCAATAGCAGCTTTGGCCTTGAAATATGCGGCAAGACCGAGGTTCAAAGCATTGGATGAAAATCACCGACGCCCGATAAGCGTCGGCCGCCAGTAACACGTACCTCACGATCAATCAGTTGCCCCAGCCAATTTGGAACCGATCAAATCGAACCTCGCTCAACGGCTTGTTGGAGGGGCTCAGCCTTACCGAACGAAGAACGAGACGAAGCTCGGGGGAATAGTATTGTTCAAAAATAATCGGAGGCAATTCCGTCAGTTCGAGACGGCTGTTGATGGCCCAAACTTTGTAAGAACAAGATGCAATAGTTTCCTCTCCCCAGCCGTCGAACCTAATAACAGTAGCGCCCGAAACGGATTTTTGGCCATTAATGAACAGTGTCGTCTCGGATTGCCAGTTCTTCTTCTTTGGTAGATCCTCTAACGCAATCGCATTCGCGTATTTCAGCTCATGCGTCCCGCTGGCACTAACCCTCTTTTCGACGAGCAAGGGGTGCAAATATACAGCCGACACCGGCTGCAGTGAATGGTTACGCTCCATCAGCCGTTGTTCGGTGAGACCCGGACCGTCCGGCTTGTAGAACACGGAATAGAAAGGTACTTCTCTGGTAAGCAGCACGCCCTGTTTGGTTTCTTTAGCGCTCAAACAACTGCTAGAGGCAGGCGCCGCCAATGTTATTCCAGCCAACAGCGACAAACTTCTCAGCAAGATCGACATTCCAGAGATCCCTCATCCAAATCCGCTACCGTGGCGCTTGGGCGAAATTCCATTCTCTTGCGCATGCCGTCCCCTACATCGCCATCTTCCTCGAGATCATGTAGCCTCATGCCTAAAGCTTGAGGTGACACATGACGAAAATCGGTTATGCCCGGGTCAGCACCATTGATCAGGATTTCGAAATACAGCAGCAACGGCTCTACGCCCAGGGGTGCGTGATCGTTCGGTAAAGTCTTTGGCGCGAGCCGTGAGGGCCGAACGGAGCTCGCAACCATCATTGAGTTTCTGGCAATTCCTTTTCGTTCCAAGCGGTTAAGACGCAGCAGAATCTAAATTTCAAGGCTAGGCCCGCAGGTCGGAATGGGCGAGATACCCCTTTTTGATAAATGTTCGCCATACGCGAACGCGGCTACGATATTTCGCGCGAAATGGCGGAGATTGGGGGCATGCGTCCGGCTTATCGCAATCAGCAGAAGAAATCGGTGCTGTTCAAGGCGCCGGGCTTATTCATCGGCGCCCTCGCGTTTGGTGCAGCCGGCGGCTGGACCGCGAGCGACTTGCTGGCCTCATGGAGCGTCTCAGGCGGCTCGGGACAATCGTGCAAAATCAAGGGCAATGTCAGCATCGCCACCGGCGAGCGCATCTTCCATGTGCCGGGGCAGCGACGCTACGCAGAGACGAAGATCAGCCCCAAGTATGGAGAGCGGTGGTTCTGCTCGGAATTTGAAGCGTGGGCGTCGGGCTGGCGGAAATCGAAATCGTGATGCTTTGGCGTGGGACGACCTAAGGTCAATAGGCAATGGCTACCCCTCGCTTCCTACGCCCGGCAAGACGGGTGCGATTTTGAGCGTCCAATTGAATGAGCATGTTCATCGACGCTCGCCAAGGAGCATCTCGGAAGGTCGAAAACATTGCACCGATACAACATACTACCTCGGAGCAGTTGGACGCCGTCGATGTGGCACTCTCCTGGCACGACGGCGATTCGCGCGCCACGATCGAACCGCTTTTGCAGGAGAGAAGCCAACTAGCGGTCGCGCACTCATTCCTTAGCAGAGGGGGCTACCCGTGGTTGGATCCCGAAACCAGAACGAGACGCCCGTCGTGGTAATCTCAACGAGCGCTCATGAACAGACGCTCGTCGTTCGCCTAGGTCATTCCATTGAAATTTGATCCAAGTTATGGTTCGATCAGTCCGTAAAGTGGTGCATCGAGTCTAACGTCGGACCCCAAGGACTTGCGCGGCTCTGGTCGGTCGGAAAGTTCCCCTATTGTATAACCCGGATTATCTAGTCATATTACTTAAGAGCTAATTGATTTATTGTTGCATGGATTTTAGTATCCCCAATCCGGGAAAATAGCCAAGGCAGCCCATACAAAGCTAACCATTTCTACGTCTTAGTGTCGCGGCAGCGGACTGAGCGACACTGCAAGCTTACTACATCACGTTGCGCCTCGGCCCCAGTTCGGCTAGGGCTGCGAACGATTTCATCGATGGCGACGCGGTCGGCGACCCGACGAAACCGCCCCTACAGGCGTTCTATGGTGGGCTTGGCATCGACACGGCAGTGTCCCACGGCCTCCGCGCGCAATATAAGATTGAGCCGCCGATGTCGCTGATGAATTCAGGCTGATGAATTCCGGAGGCGCAAGCGGAATGGACGTCGATGCAGACGATTGAGGATTGGCTCCGTCAACTCGGTCTCGGCCAGTACGCTGAAGCCTTCGTCAAGAATGACGTTGATCTTCGGGCGCTTCCTCATCTCGCGGAATCCGACCTCCAGGAGCTCGGTGTCTCGCTTGGTCACCGGAAGATTATTCTAGCTGCTATCAATGGACTTGCGCAGCCACGCCTAGCCGAACAGCCCCCTGCTTCAGCCGCTTCCGAAACCGCGTCCGAAGCTGCGGCTGACCGGCGACTGCTCAGCGTGCTCTTCTGCGATTTGGTCGGATCGACAGCGCTGTCTGCGCAGCTCGATCCTGAAGACATGCACGAGTTGATACGTCGTTACCAGGATAGCGTTGCCAGCGCAGTTACGCGGTTCGGAGGCTACGTCGCCAAATATCTCGGAGATGGCGTGCTTGCCTATTTCGGATGGCCTATGGCTTACGAGGATCATGCTGAGCGTTCAATCCGGGCCGGCCTCGAAGCAATGGCCGCCGTCGACGCCCTGCAGTCTCCGAACGCGCAGCAATTGAAGGCTCGCATCGGCATCGCATCCGGGCACGTGGTCGTTGGCGACACCGACGGCAGCGCGAAGGAGCGTGCATCGATCGCGGGAGACACTCCAAACCTGGCAGCACGCCTGCAGGGCGCAGCCGCCCCTGGCCAGATCGTGGTCTCAGACACCACCCGCCGCCTCGCCGGGCAGTCGTTCGATATCCGGAGCCTCGGCGGGCAGGACCTCAAAGGCTTCGTCTCACCCATTGCGATGTTCGAAGTCCGAGGTCAGCGAGCGGTGGATAGCCGTTTCGAAGCCGCGCATGCCAGCGGACTTTCGAAATTTGTCGGCCGCGTTAGTGAGATCGGCCTTCTGCTCGAACGGTGGGAGTTGGCGAAGTCGGGGCAGGGCCAAGCGGTCTTTCTGTCGGGAGAGGCTGGCATCGGGAAATCGCGCCTTGTCGAAGCTTTTGAAGAGCGCCTGCAAGGGACGCAACATGAACTCATTCGATTGCAGTGTTCACCCTATCACGCGACCTCGGCCTTCTACCCGATTGTCGAGCGACTGAGCCGGGTCGCTTCGTTCGACCCGGCAGATGACCGGTGCATTCGTCTCGAAAAGTTTCGCGCCCTAGTTCGCCGCTATGGCGAAAGTCCCTCCGAAGTTGGCGCGATCTATGCTGAGCTGCTGTCGCTCGACTTGGGCGACGAGTTCAGACCGCCGGATCTCTCCGCGCACCAACGCAAGGAACTTCTCGTCCGGACATTGGCTAATCGTTTGCTGCTTGCGGCCAAGATCGCACCGGTGCTCCTGGTCTTCGAAGATGCGCATTGGATCGACCCATCCACCAGCGAAGTGCTGCGGGAATTCGTCAGCCGGCTTCATGGCATCGCAGCCCTAGTCGTCGTGACCCATCGCCCGGAATGGAGAGCGGATTGGGCGAGCGGACTGGCGCAGGCGACGACGCTCTCCATCGGGCGCCTGACCAGGCAGCAAATGCACGAACTCATCGAATCAATGGTATCCGACATTCCCGAACAGCTTGCCGAAAGGATCGCGGAGCGAACCGACGGCGTGCCGCTGTTCATCGAGGAGCTCACACGCTCTGTCGTGGAGAGCGGAAAGGCGTCGTCGCTCAACGCTGAGATCCCGGACAGTCTGCAGGGCTCGCTGATGACACGTCTCGACCGTTTAGCGAAGACGACCAAGGAGATTGCGCAAATTGCCGCCGTGATAGGCAGGGAATTTGATCGGGGCCTTCTCTCAAAGGTCGCAGGCGTCGACGATCGAACGCTCGAGAAGGCGCTGAATCAGCTTGAGTCCAGCCAGATCGTCGTTGAAGACGGCGTCTTGCAGGATGCTCTGGTTTTTCGCCACGCGCTCATTCAGGATGCAGCCTATCAATCACTTCTAAACCGCCGCCGTCGACATTTCCACGAGGAGATCGCACGGGTTCTCGTCGACCAGTATGACGACGTCACTGCCACCCAACCCGAGCTCATCGCCCAGCACTACGAGAAAGCGCAGCGGACTGAGCTCGCGTTTCCCTTCTGGATGAGGGCTGGAGAACGTGCCCTTGCAAGGTCAGCCAACTATGAGGCGGTCGACCATTTCCAGAATGCCCTGGCGATCGCAGAGCGAATACCCAAGGGACCTGTCCGGCGAACGAATCTCCTCGCCGCGATCCTCAGGCTCGGGGACGCCCTTTTTGCTGCTGGCCGGATGACGGATTCGCTGGCGCAATACAGGCTGGCTGCGCAATTGGCACGCGAAGGGGCCGACACGCAGGCCTTTGTTCGCGCAGTCATCGGTCTCGACGGCTCCAAATTCCTCTCCTCGAACTCGCTTGCCGAAACCGTGCCGCTTCTCAAGGAAGCCCTGACGATGGTTCAACCAGCAGATGAGAGTTCCCGGTGCCAGCTTCTCAGCCGCCTTGCGCGGGGATACACCTACCTGAGCGACAGCAATAACGCCGCAAAATACGTTGTAGAGGGAATCGAACTAGCCCGACGGGTCGGAGATAAAACTGCGTTAGTGGAGCTCTCCGCTCTGCCATTCCTAACACCGGCACCGGTTAAGTCCGTCAGGGAGAGAAACGACCGGCTCGCTCGCGTAGATGAAATAAGACGCCTCGCGGATGAGATAGACGACGACGATGTGAAAAGCCGTGCGCTTTCAGTTGAGGCGTACGTCTCTACCGAGCTCGGCGATCGCGCCCGAGCCGATCGGGCGGTTGACGCACTAGACGAACTTGGGACCAAGCGGCAGCATCTCAACATCCAGTTCTACGCTCGTATCGCAAGAGCGATGATGGCTATCCTCGATGGACGATTCACCGCCGCAGAGGCGCTTGCTGACGAAGCTCTGATGCTGGGCATGCGTACTCTTGGCGAGGCGGCCGAGGGCGTCTATGGAATGCAGATGTTCGCGATCCGGCGGGAGCAGAGCCGCCTGTCGGAGGTCGCACCGATCATGAAATTGTTGATCGAGGAGAATCCGGAGGAAGTCACGTGGTTACCAGGCTTTGCGTTGGTCGCCTTTGATCTGGGCTATCGGGAAGCGGCCCAGCGGAGGCTGAGCGAGCTCGCCCGCACCCGCTTCGCTCTTCCGATTGACGGTAAACGAAGCGCGTCTCTCTCGTTCCTGACGGAAGTCGCCGCCGGTCTCGGCGACGCGGATGCTGCTCAGACCCTCTATGAGCTTATGCTCGACTACAAGGAGATGACCGTCACAATAGGTATGGCAACCGTCTGCTTCGGCGCGGCAAGCCGCTATTTGGGAGTGTTGGCCGCCGCGCTGGGTGAATTCGACAGAGCGCCGAAGCACTTTGAGCACGCGCTCGAGATGAACTCGGCCATCGGCTCGCGGCCGTGGCTCGCGCACACACAGGCAGATTATGCGGACTTCCTAATGAAAATTGGTAGCCGGGCCGCAATAAAGAGAGCAATGTCTCTATTCGAGCATGCCCGGTCAACCGCGGCCGAACTGGGAATGGTCCGGCTGCAACAGCGACTGAAGCCAACGATTCATTAGGACCAGCAGTTCGCTGCTTTTAGTGGGAAGAAGGTCTCGTCATGCCACGCTACATCATTGAAAGAAACTTCGCAGAGCAACTCGATTTATCGAAAGAAGGGGTCGAGCAAATCAACCTGATCAACGACCAGGAAGGAGTGAAGTGGATTTTTTCCTTTCTCAGCGCGGACCGGAAAAAGACTTACTGCCTTTACGAGGCGCCCAACACTGAAGCCATTCTCGCCGCCGCCGGGAGGAACCATGTTCCCGCAGATGTGATCATCGAGGTTAGCGGGGAGATCGGCCCCAACATGTTTGCATAGCTCTCCTCGGCCAAGCACAGCTCGGGGTGAGGCGGCTGGGATCGTCCGGGCTGCCTTCGGCCGGAGTGTGACTTTTTTATTCGCGAGGACTTTGAAGGGCCCTGCAAAGCTATGATTGCCAAAGCTCGTTTGCCTGGGGCAGGCCCGCGGCACGATTTCGCAAGGGCAACGATACGCTGACAGACGAGTATTAGTTTGAAATGAGGACCTGCCTAGGAACGCGCCGACGCGACTGGTCTCCGCACGGGCACTGGCTGCTGGACGACGGTTAGAGCTGTGATACCCGCCTCATCGGCCGCACGCAGGAATGCGACCCGAAATTGCTCTGGAGCGATCTTACCGCTGATCGCGTCGACGCAAGCCTTCACCGCAGTGACGTATTCTTCGCCGTCATCGGTGGGCCAGTCCTTGAGCAGCATATATGCCGCGTCGCCGAGGGTGCGGACTATCCTGTGAACTGACTGGCCGCGCAGAGCCAGCCCGACGGGTGCGAATGCAGAGGTTGCGTCCCAGTCCATGTTCTCGACCGCCCCAGGCAGGGATCGCAATCCCCAAAGAGCACCATACGCGTATATTCGGAATCCGTAATTGACGATTGGTTACCTGACGTGACCAGGCGTGAAGGTATACCGTAGGAAAGGAGCGGGCGCTCTACGATTTGACATCGGAGCGCCCTAAGCTGCATCGGCCTTTGTTGCGATGATGGCCGATGGCTGGATGCCCTAATGATGAGATTCTGATGAGATTTCAACCTCCAGTGCGGCAGTTTCTGGTTGGATCGGAACAGGGACTCGGCGAAACATTCACTTTCACCGCCCATTTACCAGCTTTCATGCTGAACGCAGGTTCGTCTTGGAGGCGTTGGTTGTTTTGTTTAGAATGAAAACACTAACAAGGGTTGTGCTCGGTGCTATTCATTTCGATTGGACTTCTCATAGCCCACGTTGCCATTGTCGCAGCGATTTTCGCTCTTGTCGGCCAGCATCGATGGATGATTGCGCTTTTGCTAAGCTGGTATGGCATCGTCATGATAGGGGTCATCGCGGCCATTTGGGTTCACTATAAGAGATCGACCCGACGCGCGGAGCCGTCTCACTAAAATGCGGGGCACCTCAAACTCGAAGCCGGGTGGCGCGGTACTCGTTCTGTTCGAGACGGAACATCTCAAAGGCAGCATTCGAACTGCGCTCGCCCAGGCAACACTCACTCCGTGGCAACGGAACTTCCTGTCGGACGTGCTCGCCAGGTTGGAGAGGTGTGGCAGCAAGACGCGCTTGAGCGACAGGCAGTTGTCCAAGTTACACCAAATTCTCGGCGGTGAAGGTGCGGGTATTCGAGGAGCGCCGCAGAAACAGCGAACGACCCTGGACAGCAGGCGCTTCCAACGTCACGCACGGTCGTTCCTGTCACGAGAGGCCGCATGGTGGCGCAGGAGAATTCTCCGCGACACGATGATCGTGGCTGTCGTTGCGTCAGCTGGGCTCCTCTATTCATTATTCGAGATGGGCGAATTCGCATTCGAAGGCGCGTCCCGGCCGTCACCCATTGCGTCGGTCTTGGCCAAGCAGGCATTCACGATCACTGATGGCGATACAGTCCACGTTTCGGGAGAGCGGGTAGGGACGCGCCTGGTTGGCTTCAACACACCGGAGAAGTTCTCGCCCCAATGCGAATACGAGCACCAACTGGGGGAGCGGGCATCGGCACGGCTTCGGGAGCTTGTCGCCCATGGCAGTGCTCGGCTTACCAAAGTCGCATGCGCCTGTGCGCCGGGCACCGAGGGTACGAAGATATGCAACCATGGGCGCTACTGCGGGACCTTGCTTGTCGATGGGAGGGACGTCGGGAGCATTCTGATCAGCGAGGGCCTTGCCGTGCCGTTCATTTGCGGAGAGACCAGCTGCCCGCCAACGCCTCGGCCGTGGTGCAAGGCGTAGCCCAGTTTGAAAACCGGGATTTAGAATGCCTTTATTCCATGGACATCGGGGTATACGATACAGCCGCGTCCCCTGGAAGTGGTAGCGGTACCTGCGATCGTCCGGTGGCGAGATTACCATCATCTGCCAACCTTGTTGCGGGCGTTCAGCCTCGGCTACCGAAGGCCGTGAAAGGGCATCGTCTCTACCATTTGTCGGCCCGTATGATCTCCGGAGCCTTTCCAAATTGGGCAACTGAGGCATCCCGAAATTCGATAAGGTCCTTCGCGGCGAGCGGCTTGGAAAAAAGCCAGCCTTGTCCGAACGAAACGCCGTGTTCGCGAAGATAGGCGGCTTGCGCTTCGGTCTCGACACCTTCCGCCACGGAGAACAGCCCAAGCTCTTTTGCCATCTCGATGATGTGCAAAGTTACCGAACTCGTCGCCGCGCCTCGTCCGATCGTATCGATAAACGATTTGTCGATCTTGAGCGCATCTACAGGCAAACCTTGAAGATACTGAAGACTTGAATACCCTGTGCCAAAGTCGTCAATGGCGATCGAATGGCCAGCCCTTCGCGCTCTGTCCAAATTCGCGCGGGCGGCATCGACGTCGATGAAGCCCCTTTCGGTCGCCTCCAACCAGATTTGCTCATTGCGAATGCCCGTGTGCTGAAGTTTTTCGGCTATCATATCGATGAAGCGGCCCGACTTGATGTCTGCCGCGGAGAGATTGATGGCAATGTGCAGCCCTCTGTCGCCAACCAGCACAGTCTTCAGTTCTCGAACGACCTCGTCGAGTACCTGGTCGGTGATCGCCACGATCAGTCCCGTTTCCTCCGCCAGAGGAATGAAGAGATCAGGCCTGACGAGGCTGCCATCTCGCCGCCTCCATCGCACCAACGCTTCGGCACCCACGCAGATGCCGGTCGCTAGTTCGACGATCGGCTGGTAGTGCACGATGAATTGCCGCTTTTGGATCGCAAACTCAAGCTCGGCACGTGGCGACAGCCTGCCTCTAGAAAACACCACGACCATCACCACGATGAAGGCGGCAATGAACAGGCCTACAGGAAGAAACAACGCCAACTCGCGACGGAGCTGACCGTAGACCATCTTTGACTGCTCTGATGCCACGGCGACAACGCCGTCTCCCACTACCGACGCGAACATCCTTTCGCCGTCAATCCCGCCGTCATCATTGTGCAGGTGATGGCGCGCAAACGAAACATCGGGATCATTAACCCCGTCGATCAGCAACCCTGTATTACTAAAGAGGACGAGTGATATCCCCGGACGCAGCTCGACATCGACAAACCTCGAAGGTACGACCAAGGCATTGTAACTGCCGAGGGAAAGCTCCGTCATGGATTTCCCACGGCTGATAAGCGGAAGAATTCGCAGATGCACCTGTACGCCGTTGGAAGTGGTATAATCTCCACCTTCCTTGCGGATGTCGGCTTCCGTTATACCCCATGAGGTGCATTTTAACTTGCCGTCCTCGAAGTAGCCGATCTCTTCGACAGATACGGTATTCATCGTCATCTTGCGCATCAGCGCGATGTGCTCTTGCGAGCATGGAGCAACGTTTGCCGCATTCATATCGACGAGCGCTTGGCGCGCGTCGGAAAACGTGAACTTTGCGCGCTCGGTGACGCTGACGGCATGTTCGCGAAGGATAGACAATTCCTTGGCTATTGCGATCTGCCAAGAGGCATAAGCCATGGCGGCGAGCGGCGCGACAGCCCCAACGACTGCAAGAACAATGCCTAGCGAGATAACGCGATACCGTCTTGCTTGCATGAGCCACCCGTAACTCAACCAAAACACCATAGATGGCAATCGTTAAAGAATAGGGATTGCTCGCAGGCGAACGGTGCAGTCTCGGACTTATCTGCCCCGATCGCGATCCATCTTGACCTGCAGAAGCATGCTGGAGCCGGCGACGATAAGTTCAAGCAGGAACGAAACCAGCGACAACATCAATGATACGATCGCGCCGCCGAAGAACCAGACGAGGTTTTCTGGTTGCAAACGTATCGCCAGGGCACCCGACAGAAGATTGAGGATTGCGCAACTCGTGCAGATGCCAGCCACCGCACCAAATATCACGGCTACTTCCAAGATCAGCGTACGACGTCGCAGATACATCAGTTGCCTTTGACGGTTCTGCCTTGGAAGAGGGGTGTCGGTGACCTCATTCAGTCTGTCTGACACCCTTCCGAGACGAGTGACGTAAATGCCGACAAAACCGCCGGTGCCTGCCAGGAGGAATACCGGGGCTAACGAGGTTTGGATTACTTGGGCGTAGTCCACTATGATTGCGGGGGTATCCATTCACGCTCCAAGGCGTTCAATGTCACTGCAAATGAAGCCAAGAGAAACGACGGAGTAGCCAGACTACATGCAAAACGTGGTGAATGACAGTCGTCCGGTCCATATCTCATCGCCGTGAAATTCCTATATTAGAAGAATATTGTAAACCGACGCGGATCATGCCGCCGTGGACCTCCGCCGATCGCGGGGCGATGGCCACCACCTCTGGTTGTCATTTACGGTCCTATTACCATTACGCGCTTCACAGCTGGTCAGGATCGTGTCATCTCTGTTATTAAGCATATGCTAAAGAACGAACCGTCTCCGGACTGCGCGTGAGAGTTTGCGATTCACTGCATTTCTTAATGGGGAGCGGCAATGACAGGTGCAAACGCGGATACCATGCGCTCCCTTAAACCTTCTCCAGATCAGGTCATGGAGCAACTCGATCGCATATTGAGCAGTCGTGACTTTGACCTACCGCAGCGGGCAAGAAGATTTCTGCAGTTTATCATCGAGGAAACCCTCGATGGGAGAGGAGGATACCTCAAGGCCTTCACAATCGCCCAAGTGGTATTTGGTCGGGATGCTTCCTTCGACGCCCAGAGCGACCCCTGTGTCCGAGTAGAGGCCAGCCGCATCCGGCGAGAGTTGGAGCGGTATTATCTGCTCGAAGGGTCGCAAGATGACGTTGTCATAACCATCCCCAAAGGGACATATGTGCCAAGCTTCCGGATGCGGGAGGTGTCGGACGGCCAGGCGACGGCTCCAGCCCAGAAGCCCCCGCCCATGCCTATGGACGCGACTTTTACGCGCAATGCCGCCGTCGCGCTTCCGGAGTCGTGGCAATGGCTGGTGACCGCAGCGACCATAGGGGCTTTCGTCCTGGCTCAGGCATGGGTTTGGCTGGACGCACCGAACCCGGCTACCACGACGACAATACCATCGATCCTCGTCGAACCATTTGAGCCGATATCCCAAGCCCCGGCAGCGTCGGCCATGTCTCAAGGTCTTTCCTACGACCTGGTGAACAAGCTGTTTTCGCTCAAGAACATAGTCGTAAAGGCCGACGGCGCGTCGAGTGCGAGAGATAGTCTCTATGTTCTCCAGGGCGCGGTGCTAATGGACGGAGAGACACTACGATCGTCGGCCCGGCTGGTGAGGCGGTCGGATGGCGCTGTCGTCTGGGCTGAAAACTACTACGACGATATAGGCAAAGAGACAGTGTTTAAAATCCAATCGGACGTTGCGGGGAGCATTGCCACGTCCGTGGCGCCACTTGCTGTCATCGGCGAGCGACAAAGCGCGTCACCTATATATTAGGCAATCCTATATAACTCACCCCGTCTACCGAACAATCCGCACAAAGCTAGCCATTTCGGCGAGGGCGTATGGGAACGCTGATCGGCACGAGTGCCAGCGGACTAGGGAGAGGCAGAGGGAGGGAGAACGCTGTGCGGCTCAAGGAGATATCACTGATATCAGGTAACACCTCGTAATAGTGCTTAGAGGACGTCCCCAATTCTCATCCGTTTGCTGACCGCTTAGTGCTCAGTGAGAGGGGCTAAATATGTCGATCGCGAACTTCAATCCCGAGCCGAGAATTGAAACCCGTTCAATGTACCAGTTCACAGCGGGTAGGCCTGAATGTCGTCCGGCTGACGAACTGATCTATCGGGAGGACGACCCTTCGTCGAGCCTCTACTACATCGAGGTAGGAGCGGTCAGGATATACCGCCTGCTGGCGGATGGACGTCGCTACATCCTATCTTTTCACTGCGCAGGCGAATGGTTCGGACTCGAGGGCGGTGAGCGGCGGGCTGCATTTACCGAGGCGATCTGCGATTTGCACCTAATCAGTTATTCCCTTTCCAATATGCGCACCGTGCCGATCGATCTAATGGACTTGGCAGTGAAGGAAGTTTCTGCCGCCAGGGATCGCCAACTCGCCATGGTATGCCAGAGTGCGATTGGCCGTGTGGCGGCCTTCATCATCGAGATGGCCGCGCGAACTGGAGCGCAGAATTTCGAACTGTTCATGTCACGTCGGGATATCGCGGACTACCTCGGATTGACTACCGAGTCGGTGGCGCGGTCCTTCACAGGACTGACGGCGAGACGTGCCATACGTATGGACGGCCTAACTCATCGTATCATTCACGTTCTTTCGCCTGAACGACTCAATGCCGTCACCACGGCCGCCCGCGGAAGTAAAACGCTAACCGGAAGACACTCCTGAACAAGCCGTCAATAATGGCCAGTGCAATATCTACTCGTTGGCGCGAGCTATGCGGCAGTCCGGGACATCCCAGAATTCAATCCGATGGATGAAGGCGAATTCGCGTTTCACGTTCCGGATCCCATCCTTTCGCCGCCGAAGGACGCCAGGCCCGGGTTCGATGGCTTCTTTGAGAAGCGCCAGGAAGGTTATGCGGGTCTTGCAGCCGAGGCCATGGACCTGATCGAGCGCATGCTCGA
This sequence comes from Rhizobium leguminosarum bv. viciae USDA 2370, assembly GCF_002008365.1. Taxonomy (GTDB): domain Bacteria; phylum Pseudomonadota; class Alphaproteobacteria; order Rhizobiales; family Rhizobiaceae; genus Rhizobium; species Rhizobium leguminosarum. The sequence goes on along the minus strand of NZ_MRDL01000046.1, from coordinate 106,253 downwards.
AAAGTTCGGCCTGACGCTGCCTACCAAGCCTGACTACTATCGCCAGCGTGAGGGAATCGCTGAACCCGATCCAACTTGGGTTCCTAGTGCAAGCCCGAGCCGTTTAGCTTCCAAGATCCATCTGCTGGACAAGCGACACCATTGAACCGACTCACGCCCTCAAGACTCTGCTTGCTTGTGACGAAGTCGCGGCATCCGTCTGGATTGTTTGTGCCTGGCCGGACTTGCTCGATAACCCCAGCGCTGCCAGTGGACGGGTTAGCCCACGCTAGCGGATCAGAACCGACCGTGGCCCGTCCCACGGTTTCGGCAATCACCATTTGGTCGGTGATCGGAACTGCCGTCGAAGCGACCGGAGCAATTGTGGACGTCTGAAGCGGCTCGGGGTGTGAGCAAGCGGTAACCACCAGCACAAGCGACACAAGGGTAGTCACGATCAGTTTTGAAAGCATAGAGTGACAAACCAGCCATTCGGATCTGCCTATTGACATCGCATTGTGACCAGATGCGGGCGCCATCCCTTATCTGTTGTGGATGATGACGCTTTGCGGTGCGGTACTCTCGGCAGGTTGTGCTGGTTTCGCAGCATATCTAATCTCGATGCTTCGAGGTGCTCACTCTGCACGAACTCCAGCGATGTGGCATGGATATTAACCGTGCGAGCTGGGTCATCATGCCCATCTTGCCGCGGCTCGCTTGGTCCAGCGGCCGAACGACTGTTCTCCGTCGCTCTTCAAGCTTGGAATTCTACTGTACCGCAAGTTGACATGGCGATTAGGTATCGACTCCTTGGTTCGTCGTGGGGCCACGCTGACTACGAGCTGAAGCGATCCCAGTTAGCGGTAGGTCGCGGCGAACGTGGTAGGCTTGGCCCTTCAAAGGTGAACGTTTCGGACCAAGGTCTTGTGATCCTCCGAATAAATTCTTAGGTCACCCATAGGTCGTTGCATTCTGCGAATCCCTGACTAAGAGACCGACATGATCCTTACCCTCTCAGGCGTCAGAAAATCCTACACCACGGCCGAGGGGCTAATCGAAATACTAAAGGGGGTCGACCTTCAGGTGGCCTCTGGCGAAAGCGTGGCCCTGACGGGAGAGTCCGGCAGTGGCAAGAGTACGCTGCTGCACCTGGCTGGCTGCCTGGATCGCGCGGATAGTGGATCCATCGTCATGAACGGACGGGACATCCGGCAGCTTAATGAGAATGAATGCGCTCATTACCGTAGAACCCAGGTGGGCTTGGTTTTTCAACAGTTTAATCTCATCCCTTCGCTGACAGTCGCCGCCAATATCTCATTCCACGCAAAGCTCGCCGATCGATTTGATCCTGCTTGGGAGATGGAGCTGATTGGCAAATTGGGGCTGCGTGATTACATCAGCCGCTACCCCGAGCAACTATCTGGAGGTCAGCAACAGCGCGTTGCGATTGGGCGGACCTTGGCCGCGCGGCCGCCACTCATTCTCGCGGATGAGCCAACGGGCAACCTGGATGAGCAGACCGGAGACAGGGTCCTAGATCTTATGGTCAGTCTGTCACGGACCGCGAGGTCCGCTCTTCTGCTTGTGACTCACTCCGCAAGGCTTGCAGGCGGTCTGGATCGAATAGTGGTTCTTCGCGGCGGGAAGATTGTCGAATGAACCTCGTCGCCTTCGCAGCGCTGCTGTCGCACTGGCGCCGAAAGCCGCTTCAGCTGCTCACCTTGGTCATGGGAATAACGCTCGCAACGGCGCTTTGGTCCGGCGTCCAAGCAATCAATGCAGAGGCTAGGGCAAGTTACGCACGGGCATCATCGGTTCTCGAGCAAGGAAGCCTTCGGCAGATCGTTGCCAAGGAGGATGATGGTATTGCGACCGCGGTATATGGACGCCTTCGCCGAGCAGGCCTGAACATTTCGCCTGTCATCGAGGGCAACTATCGCTTTGGGCCGGTGCGGATAAGAATGGTCGGCATCGAGCCGCTGACCATGCCCAGGGGTAGTTCGGGCGTGACCATCGCAAACGGTGCGGAGCTCTCCGGCTTCTTTTCCACCACTGGGCTTCTTTTGGTATCCGCCGCGACTGCCGAGCGGCTGCGTGGCAACACGGAAATGGCCGTCAAAGTCCACGGCAACGTCCCAGACGGCGCTGCCTTCGTGGACATCTCCGTAGCGGACAAATTGCTTGAAAAACATGGGAAGATCGACCGTCTGGTCATAGCTCCCGAGCAGCGGGTTACAGTTCAAGCTCTCGAACAAATAGCGCCGGGGCTGACCATTCGCGAACCGGCCGACCAGCCGGATGTCTCTCGCCTCACGGACAGCTTCCACCTTAACCTGACCGCTTTCGGGTTTCTGTCGTTCGTCGTCGGTCTGTTCATCGTTTACTCCACAACAGGCCTGACCTTCGAACAGCGTCGCGGTACCCTTCGAACACTGCGATCTCTTGGTGTTTCCCTTCGGACTCTGGCCGTCATGATCGTGGTTGAACTGTCGATACTGGCCCTGGTTTCCGGCGTTCTCGGGGTTATTCTCGGCTACATCATCGCCTGGCTCTTGATGCCGGGTGTCGCTGCCACCTTGCGGAACTTGTATGGGGCGAATGTGTCGGGCTCGCTGTCAATTCGGCCCGAATGGTGGCTAGCGGGACTGGCGATCGCTCTTGGAGGGACCGGCGTTTCCTCGGCACAGAGCCTTTGGCGCGTCTGGACACTGCCGATCCTCGCAGCGGCTCAACCAAGGGCGTGGGCGAGAGCATCAGCGCGCTCGCTGGTTTATCAGGCTGGAGCTGGCGGATCGTTGCTAATATTGGCAGCCCTCCTTGCAATAGCCGGGTCCGGCCTTGTCGCGGGCTTTGCAGTACTCGCTTGCCTGCTTCTCGGAGCGGCACTGATACTGCCAGGGCTTATTGCCGTTACCCTGATCACGGCTCAACAGTTCGCAAGAAGCGCTCTTATGGAATGGTTCTGGGCAGATACCCGTATACAGCTGCCGGGGCTGTCGCTGGCCCTAATGGCCCTTCTTCTAGCATTGTCGGCAAACATTGGTGTCGGCACGATGGTTTCCAGTTTCCGATTGACGTTTATCGGATGGCTTGATCAACGCTTGGCCGCAGAGCTATACGTGACCGCCAAGGATGACGACCAGTCCGAGCGACTGCGGACTTGGCTTCAGCGGCACGCCACAGCAGTCCTTCCGATCTGGAGCGTCGACGGTGAGGTCTCAGGTGAGCAGGTCCAGATTTTTGGCGTCGCAGATGATCCGACCTATCGGGAGCACTGGCCACTGATCGCTTCCGATAAGGACGTGTGGGGAACGGTTGCTAACGGGCAGGGCGCTCTCGTCAACGAGCAGATGTGGCGTCGTGGTCAAGCTAAGATCGGCCAGCCTTTGGTTATGCCGGGTGGGTGGACTGCTACCGTAGTTGGCGTTTATTCAGACTACGGAAACCCCATCGGGCAGGTAATTGTTGGGATCGATACCTTGGTTGATCATTACCCGAATGTGCCGAAGCTCCGATACGGCGTCCGCGTGCCTCCCGAGCAAGCCCAGGACCTGAAACTTCAGCTAGTCGCGGAATTGGGTCTGCCTGAGACAGCGATTGTCGACCAGGCTTCACTCAAACGACAGTCGCGAGCCATCTTCGACCAGACATTTAAGGTGACAGGTGCACTGAACGTCCTCACGCTGGCGGTGGCGGGATTTGCCATGTTCTCAAGCCTCTTGACCCTCTCTGGAATTCGGCTTCCGCAGCTTGCACCAGTCTGGGCGATCGGTGTGCGGCGTCGAGATCTGGCTCTATACGAAATTGCCCGGACACTGGCGCTGTGGCTCGTGACATTTCTGGCGGCGATTCCGGTCGGTCTTACTCTGGCATGGGTGCTGCTTTCGATTGTGAACGTGGAGGCTTTCGGGTGGCGCTTGCCGATGATGGTCTTTCCGATCGACTGGCTCTGGCTGGGAGCGATTGCGCTGCTGGCGGCGTTCTTGTCGGTGCTGGTGCCGGTCAGGCGCCTGGCCACGATCAATCCTGCAGACCTGCTTAGGATTTTCGCGAATGAACGTTAGAAAAGTTTCATCCGCCTTTGTCGCAGTGGCTATGGTCTCTCTGGCTGAACAGGCGTCGGGGCAGGGGTTCGCCGGACTGGGATCGGATGCACAGGGCTTTTCGATCCCGGAGCGTGGACGCGATCTCTCGTTTCCTGCCGATCATGGCGCTCATCCGGATTATCGGATTGAGTGGTGGTATGTCACCGCCAACCTCAAGGGTGAGGATGGCAAGCGGTATGGGGCGCAGTGGACATTGTTTCGATCCGCTCTGGCTCCGGAAGAAAGGCCAGGCTTCGCAGATCCCCAGCTATGGATCGGGCATGCGGCGATTACCACCCAGTCTCACCAGTTCGTCGCCGAGCGCTTGGGCCGGGGCGGCGTTGGACAGGCAGGCGTCGAGGCCACGCCGTTTCGAGCATGGATCGACGACTGGCAGATGACTGGTTCCACTGAGAGCGCCTTTGACCTTGGGGATCTTTCGGTGACTGCGAGCGGGACGGATTTCAGTTTTGGCTTGAACCTTGGCGCCGATGGCCCGCTCGTGCTGCAGGGTGATAACGGGTTTTCTGTGAAGTCATCAGGCGGGCAGGCGAGCTACTACTACTCGCAACCGTTCTACAAGGTCTCCGGCGCAATCACGATCTCCGGATCCCCGGTGAAGGTCACCGGGAGAGCGTGGCTGGATCGGGAGTGGTCGTCTCAGCCGCTCGCCTCAAACCAGACGGGCTGGGACTGGTTCTCATTACATTTCGACTCTGGCGAGAAGCTTATGGCCTTTCGCCTTCGCGATGATAAGGACGGGTTCATCTCCGCGAACTGGATATCCTCGGACGGGCGAACGACACCCTTGTCGAAAGAAGAGGTTCAACTGGAGCCTTTGCGGAAGGCAACAGTCAAGGGGCGAGAGATACCGGTGGAATGGCGAATACGTGTTCCAGGTAAGTCGCTCGATATAAGAACCAAACCGTTGAATGACCAGTCCTGGATGGCGATATCGACGCCATACTGGGAGGGGCCGATAGATCTCAGGGGTTCAATGTCAGGCGTCGGATATCTCGAAATGACAGGATACTAGTCGTGGGGCGGACTCTTATGGACGCACAACGTCGTACGGCAATGTGACCGCGGTATTGGACAAAAGGCTCGGCCGAAATCAGGCTTGGGTGCTAAGGCGACCTGAACATGTACGATATAATGCTTCTTTTCCTTGCTGGCTTGTTAGCTGGCAGCATGAATGCGTTGGCGGGCGGCGGTTCGTTCGTATCCCTGCCTGCGCTGATATCGGTCGGAGTGCCGTCGGTAGCCGCAAACGCGACAAGCACCTTAGCCTTGTTTCCCGGCGGTATGGCGAGCTCGTGGGTCTACCGTGATGGGGTTAGGAGTGTGTGCGGCGTCAATGTCGTGCCCATTGCTGTCGTGACGGTGATGGGTGGTGTGGCCGGAAGCATTCTATTGCTGCTAACCCCTTCGAGGATTTTCGATGGTATCCTGCCATGGCTTTTGCTGGTGGCGACATTGATGCTCGCTGCAGGTCCGAGGCTCAGCGCCCAGTTGCAGACGCAGGCACGTCCGAGTGTTCTGGCGTTCGCAACGGTTCAGTTCTTTCTCGGTCTTTATGGCGGCTATTTTGGCGGCGCGGTGGGTCTCATGATGCTTGCGGCGTGGAGCGCGCTCGGGGGCGGGGACATCAAGAGCCTGAATCCGACAAGAATGGTGATGGTAACCGCCGCCAACGCGGTCGCCGTCGTCGTCTTCGTACTTGCCGGGGCAATCGTATGGCAGGAGTGCATTCCCATGACGATTGGAGCCGTTATCGGCGGGTGGATCGGAGCGCATATCGGACGAAGGCTGCCATCATCGGTCGTTCGGCTGCTAACCCTCGTGGTCGCCTTTTTAACGACCGCGGTGTTCTTTTCGCGAGCTTACCTTTGAGCGGAGGTCCCGTGCCCCTCAGGCTCTCAGTCAATAACTTGCAATTGAAGGAGCCGAAGTCCTGCAAAATGCTCAAGGGGCACGACGAGTGGATCGCGGGAAAGCGTCGATCCAGCGGATTTGATTGAGAACGCACGAACGATCGTCATTGCCGCCGAATATTGGCGGCACGCAGATGAGCTTGTGCCCAGTGTTCGCCTTTCCAAATGCGCGGATTTGCTGGTTCGTGGGCGAGAGGCGCGATCCCGGGCTGCTGGATCACTCAACTAGCGCCCGCAATGCGGCGGGCGCGTTCTCGAAGGCGTAGGGATTGAGGAACTGGCGTCGCCAGTTTCTTGTCTAACGGTGAAAGCCGGGCTTCCGATCGAATGCGATCAGCGCCCATGTCCAGAAGGAACCGAAGGGGTATCAACCCGCAACATCGCAGGAAATAGATACACATTGTGTATGCGTTTGTGGTATAAGGCCTTGAAGGAAAAGGCCATGACCAGCAAAAATGCCACTGATACCCATACCCGCGCCGTTAACTTGAGGGTTCGTGAGGACGTTCGCGTCCTGATCGACCGCGCCGCCAAGGCCCACGGGAAAACCCGTTCGGATTTCATGATCGACGCATCGCGCCGTGCTGCAGAAGACGCGCTTCTCGATCAGACATTGGTGCGGGTCGATCCTGACAGCTACAAACACTATCTCGCCGTCCTCGACCAGCCGCCAAATAGCGAAGGCTTCGAACGGTTGATGAATGCTCCCAAACCCTGGCAGCCGTAATGTTGTCTGCACCGACGCTTCTCGGCGAAGCGCACGATCTCCAGCTATTCGACAGCGGGCACGACAGCCTTGATGAATGGCTGCGCCGCAGGGCGCGGGCCAATCAGGTCAGCGGCGCATCGCGAACCTATGTGGTCTGCGAGGGCGAGCGCGTTGTCGGTTATTACTGCCTCTCATCGGGAGCGCTGGCGGTCTCGGACGCTCCGGGAGCGATCCGGCGCAACATGCCCGACCCGGTTCCCATGGCAGTCCTTGGCCGTCTGGCCATCGATCGCAACTGGCAGGGAAAAGGAATCGGAGCCGCGCTGTTGCAAGACGCCGTGCTGCGTACCGGACAGGCAGCCCATATCATGGGTATTCGCGGCCTTCTGGTTCACGCGATCTCCGATGAGGCCAAGGCCTTCTATGAGCATTTTGGATTTGCAGCGTCGCCCGCGAATCCTATGGCCTTGGTGTTATCATTGAAAGCTCAAGTAGGCCTGAAGTGATCGGTGAAAACAGTCGCTCGTCTGACAACCCAACGACGGTCGGAGAATTTGACGGAGAGCTTTGAAAAGTTTGTCTAAAATCGGAATCCATGTCCTAATTGCCACATGATTTCGAATATTTGGAGCTTGCCGGCAGTAGAAGATGAAAGCCGGTTACAAGACGAGCCGAGGCTGAGAACAACGAACCTTCATCTGGGTGTGGTTACCGGAAAGCACAGAGCCAGTCGACGTCTTGGGCGTTCTCCAAATCGTCCTTGGGCGAGCTCACTCCCATCAGAAAGAACGTCGCATGATCTCAGTCAGCAGCATGCACCTGAACGCCGCGGCAGAGCAGTCCCCAAGTCGGGCTTCGTTGGGCCTCCTGGGCGTGAGCTTGCGTCATCGGATCGTCGCCGTCGTCTGGCTCCGGGCCATCAGGCGGCGGAGTCTCCCCAGGATCTCGCTCAGGTTCGGGATTGCCGATCGGCGGCGCTGCCGGCGGAACGATAGGCTCGTTGGGTACGGACATGATTTCCTCCTTGCTAACCGGAAAAACTCGCGTGTCCTTCCGTTTATTCAAGAGGTCTGCGGATCTTTGACCGTCGTCGACGGCGACACGGTAGATGAAGCGGGCAGAACATGCGGTTGCTGGGAAGGTGTTCCCTTCGTTTCTGGCATCGACACGCCGGAGACGCACGCGAAGTACGTGAAGGAACGGAAGTTGGCACTTGTCGCCGAAGAGAGGCCAAAAGAGCTGCTGGCCGCGCGCAGCCTGAAAGTGATGTTCAGCGGAGTGGACCTGCGCATGCAGCGCAACGAGAGACCCGTGTCATGAGGCGCCCATAACTCATTAGTCGGCGGACACTCAGTGAACGGTGATCACCGGAATGCCAGCTTCGTCGGCGGCACGGATAAGCGCTGCTCGGGCATCCTGAGCCGGAATTTCCCCATGAATTGCATTCCGGCACGCCCTAATCGCTATAAGATATTCTTCTCCATCGTCGACCGGCCAGCTAGCCGTCAGCATTTCGGCAGCCTGGAAAAGGGTCGCGACGAGCTTGTATTTTTCCGACCCGCTTACAACGAGCATCAGAGGGGTAAACTGTGCGGATGTGTGCCATTTCATGACTTTAGGTCTCCCACGGTAAATATATTAGTAACCGTGCAAGAACTGTTCCGTGATCTTCTGCCAAAGCTCGTTTCGCAGGCCGCATCATGAAAGGAGACCATGTCTTAAAGGCGCTTCAGTCGCCTCAGCATCGCCAGGCACATGTTGGCGGGGAAACGCGCCAGCCTCGTTACCCGTGCTGAAGCCACCATGGCCGCCGACATGTTCGCGAGGAAGTCGAACGCCCCGAATTATTCCGCAACGCAGACATCATCGATACCGCTTAATCCGAGGATGTCCGCAATTGCCCTGCCGGACCGGCTCCAGCGCTGCCACGTCGCCATGTTTCACCATCCAAAGCCGGCATGGATATCTCGATCGGCGAGCCAGGCATGGAGCGGCCGATGCCGTACTGATTGCACCACCGTCGGATCGCCTTGTCCGTCTTCTCCGCGAGGGCGCAGGCTTTTTTGACGTTTGCACCCTTGCCCTTCCTTATCAAAGAGTGGGCCATGGCCCGAGACCGCCGGCGGCGGTCGGTTCGCTGCTCGAGAAAAGCATCTCATCACGGCACCGCCCCGTTCCAATGCCATGCATGCTTATAACCTGCGCGTGCATTGGCACGCCTCTTGCACCGTTAACATTACATTATCCCATCTGGAGTTTGTGTAATGGAATGGGACAAATCGATCGAATTCGCCCCCGTGCTCCTTATGTTTAAAGACCCCGACAGAGTAATTTCGGTCACGACGGCTATGGGGGCCGCCAATGCGCTCATAAGGGAATTTCCCAGTGATGATGGAGAGGAGTTCCTTCTGGCGATCAAATTGTGCCTGGACGTCGTGAAGGGCAACGCCGAGCCGGAGGAACTTAGAGCGGCGATCATTCGCGCGGCAAACGAGGCCGGCGTCACGGCAATCGCGGTTCTGCACTGACGGCACTGCTCCTCAGCAGGTCCGAGGGTTATGCGCGCCTCTCTCCAATCTCGACGGCCGCGTTCGAAGCGTTGTGTATGGCAGCCATTTCGATCAAGGCCGCCGCCATGATGAAAGCGCTGGGTCCAGACAAAGCAAATACGGTCGCTGCAAGAGCGATTTTAGTGGGGATATGCAACGGAAGGTCAACGGTCGGCTGGAATCTGTCCGAGTAGGATGCGGGTGCCGGGGTGACATGGAGCATTTGGAAACACGCCTGGTTGGCAAAATTTGCCGTTCCATTCAGATAGAGGATGCGCGCCCTCTATCTGTTCTGCCTTGAGGCTGCCCAGCCGCACGCCGCGCCAACAGCTATTCCGATCGTAGTCCCAACAGCAACGCCAATCGAGGTAACACCCAATACAGTCGCGCCGAGAACTGCTCCCAAACCGACGCCTATTCCGATACCTGAAGCCATCTCGTTGCGGTTACTGGTCGCCCTCGATTCCGGTTGGCGATTTCGGACCTGGCTCGACTTGCCCAGGGGTGAAGAAAGCCAGGTACGCCACCGCGATAATCATAGCGATGGTGAAGATAGCCAGTACGAACGTGATCATGCCTTTGCTGGCTTTCTGTTCTGAGTCGCTCATAGTGTGTGTAACAAGCCAAGCTGCCCATTAGTTCCGCTCAGGATGCTCGCCGATGAGGAGCTTGACGGCTTGCGCAAGCGACTCCCTGATAGGATAGTAACTCGGGGAGCCATCTTTCCCCAGCACACTGACATAAATGTGGGTGCTGCTGGTGAAAGCCCTGACCGCGACCACATGCTCTGGGTTGATGTAGATTATCGGGTCGTTAGTGCCCGCGTAGTGGAATGGCACCAGCCTCATCTCATCCTCCCAAGGTTAGCTATCCCCCGTGAACTAGAAAAGTCGCCGTCGGTTGCAAGATACCTGAAGGTGGGTGTGCGTCCGCCTCTCAAAAGGAAAACTCGAATGGACCCTCTATTGCTCCGGCCTCTCGCGCGTCAATCGGCCCTTCAATTGCGGGACGTAGTCCCGGCCTGTTTTGATCGAGGTCATGTGACAGCGCAGGCCCGTGGCTCAGCTTTGCAGCTGCCGCCTGTATCTCGAGATGCTTTCCTCGAAAAATGCAGGCTCAATCCGGGCCGGGGCTTCGGCTGCCTGCCGATGTTGAATGCCGATATTCGCTGCCCAACAGCTCGCCATGAAGCGCAGCGCCCAACGAAGCTTCTGGAGATCCGCTCGAGAGATATCTGCGATCGGGTCGGCGGCGTCCTCTAGGAAGGGCGCGATGCTGATCACAAGCTGGTTCGATGATCCGCGTTTCGAAACGCGCGATCTTGATGTGCTGGGTTATTGCGATCTGGGCGCCGAGCCGGTCAAAGCGGGGGGCAAATATTTTCCGTCGGCTCTGTCGATTTTCGCATCAGCCGATCGTCCTTGTAATGATGTGCTGCGACCCCGTCGTGGTACGTGCTCAGGCAACAGAAGGAGGAATCGTCATGGATAATCAGCATCTGGTACCCGCCGCCGTGCTTGCGGCCAAGAACGGCGTCCGGTTTCCCAACGAGAGCGAGGCGTATCGCAGCGCCCGCGACGCGCTGCTGGCCGAAGAGATCGAGTTGCGCCGGCACATCGAGCGTGTGGCAAGACAGCGCAGGGCGCTGCCGCCGGGCGGCGAGGTGACGAAAGACTACCGCTTCGAGGGCAGCGATGGGCCAATATCCTTCAGCGAGCTCTTCGCCGACAAGGAGACGCTGATCGTCTACAGCTACATGTTCGGCCCGCAACGCGAGCGTCCATGCCCGATGTGCACCTCGCTTCTGTCGGCCTGGGATGGCGAAGTGCCTGACATCCAGCAGCGCGCAGCGCTTGCCGTCGTCGCCCGCTCGCCGATCGAAAAGCTGCTCGCCTTCAAGAAAGAACGCGGCTGGCATCACCTGCCGCTCTATTCCGATATGACGGACGACTATAGCCGCGACTATCACGCGATCGGCACGGATGGTGGCGATGGTGCCGCCTTCAACGTCTTCACGCGACGCGATGGCACCATCCGCCATTTCTGGAGCCAGGAGATGGGCGAGGTGACGGCTGATCCGGGCGAGGATCCGCGCGGCGCGCCGGACCTGATGCCGCTTTGGACCATTATCGATTCGACGCCCGAAGGCCGGCCGGCGGACTGGTATCCGAAGCTGTCCTATTAATAGCCGGCGTCGTCCGCCGTCAGCCGGTGGAGCGGTTTCTTGAGGCCTCGACCCATTCGATGTTGGTGACCGCGGCATCCGGCAGCGGCGACGGATCGATGTCGTAGACATAGCCGCTGAGCATGTCGGCGGCGCGTTCCGTCGCCTTTATCTTCGCCTCGGTTTCCGCGACCGCCTTGGAGATTGCTTCGATGCGGGCGCGGAACATGTGGGCGAGCACATCGCGGCCTGACTGCTTTTCGAGCCGTTCGAGATGCAGTCCGACGCGCGAGGCGTGGCGCTCCAGCTCGCTCTTGCTGAAACGCGCCTTGCGCAGTTCTTCGGAAAGGCTGTCCTGCATGACGGCGACAGGATCGAAACTTCCCGGTGCGCGCTCGTCGAGCACTGCATCGGTGACGAGTTTCTCGATCATCACGAGCGCCTGCAATTCGGCCGCATCGGCGAATTCAACGTCGTAGCCGGTATCGTCGTAGACCTTGCGCCGGACCGGATCGAGAAGCAGCCCATAGGCTTTCTGCAGATTGGCAAAGGCTTCCGAATCACCACCCGAATCGGGGTGGGCAACCTTCGCCAGGCGCCGATAGGCGGCCTTCAGCTGCGCCTCGTCCGCATCGCGTTCAACGCCGAGAATATCGTATGGATCCGTCACGCCTGCTCCCTTGCTCCCCGGCACGTTGCGGGCAGTCTAGGTCTTCTTCTGCATCAGAAGGGCGAAGTTTAGACCGAAACGAGGAATGACGTCCATGGCCCGAGATGGCGATGGTTTATGCACATGCCTCGCCAAATCCTCGATTGTTTAATGTTTTCAATTCGTTGTTCGGCAATCAGCTTGTGGTGATCGAAGCGAGATAACATTTGGCTTCGCCGTCGATTTCCAGCACGGTTGCGGTCGCGTCCTCGATCAGCAGCGCATCGCCGGCCGCAAGCGCGCCGGTCTCGCCGTCCTTTCGGAATGACAATGCGCCCTGATGACAGAGAAACAGGTATGTCGAGGGCGGTAGCGGCACGGTCTTGCCGCCATCGACGTCGATGCGGATCAACCTGTGGGCGAGCCCGACACGGCGTGTCATGACGTTGAGATCGGTGATTGATCCATCCTGGAGCCTGGCCGTGACGGGGACATCCGCGGGGAAGGCTAACGGATCGCTTGCCGTTGTCAGCAGCACCGGCGCGCTGCCTTCCACTTCGAGCACCATGCCGTTACCATCAAGGATCGCCAGCGTGCGGTCGATGCCTGGAAAGATCGAAAACGGGCCGTCCTCTGCGACCGTCGCCATGCTGATGCGCCAGTCGAAGTCGTCGATCGAAGCGTCAGCTGGAAAGACGGCGATCTCCACCGTCTCTCCCTTGCCGTTTTTCCAGGGCATGCGTTTATGATCGCCGGCGCGCAGGATCCTCACCGGGTTCAGTTCCCGAGAATGCCCGGCAGGCGCAGGCCCTTTTCCTTGGCGCAGTCGATGGCGATCTCGTAGCCGGCATCGGCGTGGCGCATGACGCCGGTCGCCGGATCGTTCCAGAGCACACGCTCGAGACGTCTTGCGGCATCGTCCGTGCCGTCCGCGCAAATGACCATGCCGGAGTGCTGCGAGAAGCCCATGCCGACGCCGCCGCCGTGATGCAGCGACACCCAGGTCGCACCCGATGCCGTGTTGAGCAGGGCATTGAGCAGCGGCCAGTCGGAAACGGCGTCAGAACCGTCCTTCATCGCTTCGGTCTCGCGGTTCGGCGAGGCGACGGAGCCGGAGTCCAGATGGTCGCGGCCAATGACGATCGGGGCGGAGAGTTCGCCTGTCCTCACCATCTCGTTGAAGGCGAGGCCGAGCTTGTGGCGGTCGCCTAGACCTACCCAGCAGATGCGGGCCGGCAGGCCCTGGAAGGCAATGCGCTCCCTGGCCATGTCGAGCCAGTTGTGCAGGTGCTTGTTGTCAGGCAGCAGCTCCTTCACCTTGGCATCGGTCTTGTAGATATCCTCCGGATCGCCGGAAAGGGCCGCCCAGCGGAAGGGGCCGATGCCGCGGCAAAACAGCGGACGGATATAGGCCGGCACGAAGCCCGGGAAGGCGAAGGCGTTTTCGAGGCCTTCGTCCTTGGCGACCTGGCGGATATTGTTGCCATAATCGAGTGTCGGCACGCCGGCATTCCAGAAGGCGATCATTGCTTCGACGTGCTCGCGCATCGAGGCGCGCGCTGCTTTTTCCACTGCCTTCGGATCGCTTTCGCGCTTTGCCTTCCACTCACCCATCGTCCAGCCCTTCGGCAGGTAGCCGTTGATCGGGTCGTGGGCCGAGGTCTGGTCGGTGACGATATCGGGGCGGATGCCGCGGCGGACCATCTCCGGCAGGATTTCAGCAGCATTGCCGAGCAGGCCGACGGATTTGGCCTCGCCGGCCTTGGTCCAGCGGTCGATCATCTCAAGCGCTTCATCGAGCGTCTCGGCCTTGGCGTCGACATAGCGGGTGCGCAGGCGGAAATCGATCGAATCGGGATTGCATTCGACGGCAAGGCAGCAGGCGCCGGCCATGACGGCGGCGAGCGGCTGGGCGCCACCCATGCCGCCGAGGCCGCCGGTCAGGATCCATTTTCCCTTGAGATTGCCGCCGTAGTGCTGTCGCCCGGCCTCGACGAAGGTCTCGTAGGTGCCCTGCACGATGCCCTGCGTGCCGATATAGATCCACGAGCCGGCCGTCATCTGGCCGTACATCGCAAGGCCCTTCTTATCCAGCTCGTTGAAATGATCCCAGGTCGCCCAATGCGGCACGAGGTTGGAATTGGCGATCAGCACACGTGGCGCATCCTTGTGGGTGCGGAAAACGGCCACCGGCTTGCCGGATTGGACGATCAGAGTTTCTTCTTCCGTCAGCGTCTTTAGCGTCGCGACGATGCGGTCGAAATCCTCCCAGGTGCGGGCGGCGCGGCCGATGCCGCCATAAACGACGAGCTCGTTCGGATTTTCGGCGACATCAGGGTCGAGATTGTTCATCAGCATGCGCAGCGGCGCTTCGGTCATCCAGCTCTTGGCATTGAGATCGTTGCCGCGGGGCGCGCGGATTTCGCGGATATTGTGGCGTGGATTGTTCATGGCGGTTCCCCTGTCGAGTGATCGTTATCGTTTCAGGTCTGGCGCAATCTGTTCGATGCGCACCAGAATGCTTTTGAGATGGACGCGAAGTCTGTCTGCCTTGGCGGCATCGTAGGCGAAGGGCGTTGCCTCGGTTTGGAGATGCGTCGATTGCGCGAGCTCCATCTGGATCGCGTGCACACCAGTTTCGGGCCGACCATAGTGGCGTGTCGTCCAGCCGCCCTTGAAGCGACCATTAAGCACACTGTCGTAACCTTCGGCTGCTTCGACGACGGTGAGCGTCGCCTGCTCGATCGCGCTGTCGCACGTCTTGCCCATGTCGGTGCCGATATTGAAATCCGGCAACTTGCCTTCGAAGAGGAAGGGGATGTGGGAGCGGATCGAGTGGCAGTCGTAGAGAATTGCGACGCCATGGATGGCTCTCACGCGCTCGATCTCGGCGGCGAGTGCGGCATGATAGGGAGCATGGAAGTCCCGCAGCCGCGCCACGATGTCGGCTTCGTCAGGCGCCTGCCCATCCTTCCAGATCGCCTTGCCGTCGAAATCCGTCTGCGGAATGAGGCCGGTGGTGTTCTGGCCGGGATAGAGGCTGACGCCCGCCGGATCGCGGTTGGCGTCGATCACATAGCGGTGGAAGGTGGCGCGCACCACCGTGACGTTGTCCAGCAGGCCGTCATAGAGCCTGTGGATATGCCAGTCGGTGTCGGCCAGCATCCTGCCATTGTCGTTGAGCCGGTCAGCAATCTCAGCCGGCACGTCGGTGCCGGTATGGGGGAAGCCGAGGATGACGGGGGAGG
The DNA here is from genome assembly GCF_002008365.1 of Rhizobium leguminosarum bv. viciae USDA 2370. Classification (GTDB taxonomy): domain Bacteria; phylum Pseudomonadota; class Alphaproteobacteria; order Rhizobiales; family Rhizobiaceae; genus Rhizobium; species Rhizobium leguminosarum. Next base: position 90,936 of record NZ_MRDL01000046.1, on the reverse strand, counting down.
TGCCTTGGCGAATTTCGCATGGGGAGGAGACTTTTTCCGTCACCATCATCTCAGCCCTCCAATGCCGGCAATATGCCAGCTGAAACCGAGGCGTTCAGCGCGCCCGTTGCCACCAGCTCGGCGGCGGCGGCGAGGTCGTTTGCCATGTAGCGATCGGCGTCGAGGCTCGGAGCTTTGCTGCGAATAGCGGCGATCGCCTTGGCAAGCTCCGGGCTCGTCGATAGGGGCGCGCGCAGTTCAACGCCTTGGGCGGCGGTCAGCGCCTCGATGCCGATGATGCCGAACAGGTTCTCGGTCATGGCAAGCAGGCGGCGGGCGCCATGGCAGGCCATCGAGACATGGTCTTCCTGGTTGGCCGACGTCGGTGTCGAATCGACCGAGGCTGGGTGCGACATCTGCTTGTTTTCCGACATCAGCGCCGCCGACGTAACCTCCGCGATCATCAGGCCGGAATTCAAGCCCGGCTTCTTGGCGAGGAAGGCCGGCAGGCCGTAGGAGAGTGTCGGATCGACCAGCAGCGCGATGCGGCGCTGCGAAATCGCGCCGATCTCGCAGACGGCGAGCGCGATCTGGTCGGCGGCGAAGGCGACGGGTTCGGCGTGGAAATTACCGCCGGAGACGACGGAATTGTCCGAGAGAACCAGCGGATTGTCGGTGACCGCATTGGCCTCGATTTCAAGGGTGCGGGCAACCGAGCGCAACAGATCGAGGCAGGCGCCGTCAACCTGCGGCTGGCAGCGGATGCAATAGGGATCCTGCACGCGCTCGTCGCCCTCGATATGGCTCTGGCGAATGATGGAATTTTCCAGCAGCGCGCGAAGCGCGGCTGCCGTGTCGATCTGGCCCTTATGGCCACGCAATGTGTGAATATCCGGATGGAAGGGCGCCGAAGAGCCCATGGCGGCATCGGTGGACATGGCGCCGGTGATAAGGGCTGCCTGTGCGGCACGATGGGCGCGAAACAGGCCGGCCAGCGCCAGCGCCGTCGAGGTCTGGGTGCCGTTGATCAGCGCCAGGCCCTCCTTTGCGGCGAGCACCACTGGTCTGAGGCCAGCCCTTTCGAGGGCTTGCGCACCTGAGAGGCGTTCGCCGGCGAAGAAGGCTTCGGCCTCGCCCATCATCACCGCCGCCATATGGGCGAGCGGGGCGAGATCGCCGGAGGCGCCGACCGAGCCCTTTTCCGGGATCAGCGGGATGACGCCTTTTTCCAGCATGCCTTCTATCAGCCGCACCAGCTCCAGCCGCACGCCGGAGGCGCCGCGCCCCAGCGAGACCAGCTTCAGCGCCATGATCAGCCGCACGATATTCTCAGGCAGCGGCGCGCCGACGCCGCAGCAATGCGACAGGATGAGATTGCGTTGCAAGGTGGTCACATCGGCGCTGTCGATCTTGATCGAGGCGAGTTTGCCGAAGCCGGTATTGATGCCGTAGACCGGCGCATTGCCGGCGGCGATCTCGGCGATACGGGCAGCGGCCTTGGCGATCCCCGCATCGAAGGCGGGATCGAGCCTTGCCGGTGCGCCCGTCCAATAGATAATTTCCAAATCCTTGAGCGAGACGGAGCCCGGGTGGAGCGTGATGGTCATCGACCGTTCCTTTCGCCCTTGAAGACGCGTGTGTGAAGCGGATTGAAGCCGATGCGGTAGACGAGCTCGGCAAGGCTTTCGATATTCCAGATGGCGAGATCGGCGGATTTGCCGGGTTCGAGCGTTCCTGTCTTGTCGAGCAGACCGAGCGCGCGCGCGCCTTCGCGGGTGGCGCCGGCGATGCATTCCTCGACGGTCAGGCCGAAAAGTGTGGCCGACATGTTCATGGTGAGGAGCATCGAAGTGAGCGGCGAGGTGCCGGGATTGCAATCAGTGGCGATCGCGATCGGCACGCGTGCCCGCCGCAACGCTTCAACCGGCGGCTTCTGCTTTTCATGGATCGCGTAGAAGGCGCCGGGCAGCAGCACGGCGACGGTGCCGGCTGCGGCCATCGCCGCAACGCCATCTTCGTCGAGATATTCGAGGTGATCAGCTGACAGTGCGCCGTATGACGCGGCGAGCTTGGCGCCGCCAAGATTGGAGAGCTGCTCGGCATGCAGCTTGACCGGCAGGCCGAGCGCCTTGGCCTTGTCGAAGACGCGGGCGATCTCGGTCGTGGAAAAGGCGATTCCCTCGCAAAAGCCGTCGACGGCATCGGCGAGACCGAGATTATGCATGTCGTCGAGACCTGGCAGGACGACATCATCGAGATAATCGCCGTTGCGCCCCTTATATTCCACAGGCGTCGCATGGGCGCCGAGATAGCTGGTGGCGACGCGGACCGGTCTGATATGGCCGAGCAGGCGGGCGCTCTGCAGCATCTTCACTTCACCGGTTCGGTTCAGCCCGTAACCGGACTTGACCTCGATCGTCGTGACACCTTCGGCAAGGAGCGTGTCGAGCCGCGGCAGAGCCGCGGCGACGAGTTCCTCGACCGACAGCGCATTGGTCGCCTTCACCGAGGAGACGATGCCGCCACCGGCACGCGCGACCTCCTCATAGGTGGCGCCTGCAAGGCGCATTTCAAACTCGCGGGCGCGGTTGCCGCCATGAACGATATGGGTGTGGCAGTCGACGAGGCCGGGCGTTACCCAGCGGCCTTCCAGATCGACGATTTCGGAGTGTTCGATGGCCGATGCCGGCAGGTCGCTTTCGGCGCCGGCAAAGGCGATGCGGCCGTTTTCGATCAGCACGGCGCCCTTTTCGACGATGCCGAGCCCTTCTTTATCGGGCGCAAGCGTGGCCAACCGCGCATTGCGCCAAAGCGCCGGACGGGCGTCGGCGGACGAGGCTTCCTCTGAAAAATTGTTCCCGGTCATCAGCTTTGCGCCTTTCCTTATGCCAAAACATGTATATACATAATCGACAGGTGACAAGAGAAATTTTGTGCGCTTTTCTGGAAAAGAAAGATCGGCGGCACGGCAAAAGGAGAGGGAAGGCCATGGCCACACTTCACGCAGACACGGCGCTGACCCCGCAAGGCTGGCAGAAGGATGTGCGGCTGACGCTCGAAGCCGGGCGCATCGCACGGGTCGAAATCGGCACGTTTCCCGGGCCTGGCGACGAACGCCACGCTCTGCTTGTTCCCGCCATGGCGAACCTGCACAGCCATGCCTTCCAGCGGGCGATGGCCGGCCTTGCCGAAGTGCGCGGCCCGGCCAATGACAGCTTCTGGAGCTGGCGCACTGTCATGTACAAATTTGCCCTGGCGATGACGCCGGCGCATGTCGAGGCGGTGGCGGCCAAACTTTATGCGGAAATGCTTGAGGCCGGTTTTTCCCGCGTCGGCGAATTCCACTATCTCCACCATGATAGAGATGGCAGCGCCTATGCCAATATCGCCGAGCTTGCCGAGCGCATCGGGGCGGCAAGCGAAGAGGCCGGTATTGGCCTGACGCTGCTGCCGGTCTTTTATGCCCATTCCGGTTTCGGCGGTGCTGCCCCCATCGATGGCCAGCGGCGTTTCATCAATTCGCTCGAAAGCTTCGAAAGGCTCATGGAGGGGTGCCGCGCGGTGACCAATCGGCTCGACGGCGGCGAGCTCGGGCTGGCGCCGCACAGCCTGCGTGCCGCGACACCGGAGGAGCTCACAAGGCTCGTGCCGATGGCGGGCGAGGGTCCCATCCATATCCATGTCGCCGAGCAGGTGAAGGAGGTCGAGGACTGCATCGCCTGGTCCGGCGCGCGGCCTGTGGAATGGCTGCTCGATCATGCGCCTGTGGATCAGCGCTGGTGCCTGATCCATGCGACGCACATGACCGAGGACGAAACACGGCGGATGGCGAAAAGCGGCGCGATCGCCGGCCTCTGCCCGATCACCGAAGCCAATCTCGGCGACGGCGCCTTTGCCGCGCCGCTCTTCCTCGAAGAGGGCGGACGTTACGGCATCGGCTCGGATTCCAACGTACTGATCTCCGTGCCCGAGGAACTGCGCCAGCTCGAATATTCGCAGCGCCTGGCGCTTCGCGCCCGCAACGTCGTCGCGGCACCCGGCGGTTCGACGGCACTTTCGCTGTTTACACATGCGCTTGCCGGTGGCGGCGCCGCACTGAAGGCGCCGGCCGGGCTCGTTGAGGGCCATCACGCCGATATCGTTTCGCTCGATACGACGGCCATTCCCTATCTCACAGGCGACCAGATCTTCGACCATTGGCTGTTTGCCGGCGGCGTTTCCGTCGATTGCGTCTGGGCGCATGGGCGCAAGCAGGTGGAGGGCGGCCGCCATCTCAGGCGCGACGCCATCGACCGACGTTTCCTCGCTGTCATGGGCGAATTGCTGGCCGCCTGAAAAAGAGCTTTGCCTGTCCAAACATTCGAATTAGAGCAGTTCCAGCAAGTGTGTAGTGGTTTTGCGTTCGGGATTGCGGAAAAACAAAGAGATAGCGGGAGACCAATCGGAACGTGGCGATGAACCAAAGCAGGGATCCCACCTTGCATCAGCGCATCCTCAGCGACATCGAGGGTCGTATCGTCTCGGGCGATTGGCCGCCGGGGCACCGCATTCCCTTCGAGGTCGATCTTGCCACGCAGTATGACTGCTCGCGCATGACGGTGAACAAGGTGCTGACCCAGCTCGCCAAGGCCGGCCTCATCGAGCGGCGGAAGAAGTCCGGCAGCTTCGTCACCCAGCCGCAGGCGCAATCGGCTGTTCTCGAAATCCACGATATCAAGGCCGAGGTGCAGTCGCTGAACCTCCCCTATTCCTATGCGGTATCGAAGAAAACGAGCCGCAAGGCCAAGGCAGAAGACAGTCGAAGGCTGGAACTGCCTGTGGCGTCCTCGGTCGTCGAGGTCGTCTGCATCCACAATGCCGACATGCGGCCCTTTTGCCTGGAGGAGCGGCTGATCAGCCTTGCGACGGTGCCGGAGGCTGCCAATGCCGACTTCCAGACGATGGCGCCGGGTCCCTGGCTGCTCAACCAGGTGCCGTGGAGCACGGCCGAACACCGGATCCACGCCGTCTCGGCCAATGCCGAAGTGGCCGCCGTCTTAGACATAGCACGCAACACCGCTTGCCTCGTGGTCGAACGCCGGACGTGGAGCGGCGCCGGCCCGGTGACGCATGTGCGCTTCACCTATCCGGGCGATCGTCATGCATTGGTGGCGCGTTTCACGCCGGCATCCTAATTAACCCGATCTAACCGGCCGTTGCCGCTGCATCCGTCGAAACCCAGCCCATGCCGCGGGAACCGCCGGGCATGGTGGCCAGCATCATCACCGTCCGCCTTCCCCGGCGATCCGGTAGTGTTGGCCATCACGGAGTATCAGCTCCTCGGCGCTGTCGTCCGGAACGTCCGCCGTCAGCCGGTCGATCCGCAAGGTTCCATCCTCGATGCTGCCATGCGGGATCGTGCCGTTGCGCGCCGCTTGCGCCAGCCGCTTCAGTCCATCGGCGAGGCGCGTCTTGCGGTCAGACATGCTTCGGATCGAGCGGCACGGCCAGTTTTGCATTAGCCTGTGCCGTAATCATCGGCACCAACACCTGCTTCAGGTTACCGTAGCGGCGAGAGTGGTCGAGCCAGACGTCGCCGGAGCGGAAAGCATCGCGCAAGTGGAACAGAACCGCCACCTCCCAGAGGCGGTTGTCATCTTGGCCCTGGGCTTGCAAATGAAGGTGCCACTTCGAAGCTGAAGAACGTTGTGGGAACACGGCGGCAGTGGATGCGGAAGTGCATTTCTATCCTTGCGTATCGATGGAGAAAATCGCCTCGTGATCTATGTTCTTCCGGCAGGGGCAGCCTTCAATCACCACCGGAGAAGCAGATGTCGGGATGTAAGCATGTCGCAGGTGTGCGATCCGTGACGCCAAGGACGCTTGGTTGCGAAGAATGCCTGGAGATTGGCCAGGAATGGGTGCATCTTCGCCTGTGCCGGGAATGCGGCCATGTCGGATGCTGCGATCAATCCATAGGCAAGCATGCGACGGCGCATTTTCACGCCACGGGACATCCGATTATCGAGGGCTATGACCCGCCCGAAGGCTGGGGCTGGTGCTATCTCGACCAGATCATGGTGGAGCTTCCCGATCAGACGCCGCAGCGCGGCCCGATCCCAAGCTTTTATTGAGGGCTTCGACATGACCGCCGATAATCTGGAATCCCGCCGCTATCAGATGTTTCCGGTGCTGAGCGCCGCGCAGGTTCAGATGGCGAGGCGCTTTGCCAGCGGCGGGCCGCATACATTTGCTCCCGGTGAGGTTGTCTACCAGATCGGTGGCCGGAATGCGCCGGCATGGCTGGTCCTTTCCGGCCGCCTGGATGCTTTCCGGCATGACGGACTGTCGACGCCGGAAGTCTTGATCACCAGCCATGGCGAGGGGCAGTTTTCAGGAGAGGTCAGCCAGCTCTCCGGAAGGCCGCTGCTTGCCGGCGGGCGTGCGGGGCCGGAAGGATGTGTGGCGCTGGCCTTCGATGCTGCCCATCTGAAGGCGCTGATCATTGGTTCGGCCGAGATCGGCGAGATCATTATGCGCGCTTATATCCTTCGGCGCGTGGAACTGATTCAGTTCGGCGGCGCCGGCTCGATCCTGATCGGCCATCCCGGCGAGCGCGATCTCACGCGGCTGCAGGGCTTTCTGTCCCGGAGCGGCTATCCGCATGTCGTGCTCGATGCCGCCTCCGACCATGAGGGCCGGGCATTAGTAGAGAGGCTCGGCATCCTGCCTGTCGATCTGCCGCTGATGGTCTGCCCGAATGGCACCGTCCTCAAACACCCAACCGATGCGGAAGCCGCCTGCTGCCTCGGCATCATGCCGGAGCTCGATCCGGCCATCCTCTATGATGTGGCGATCGTAGGCGCCGGACCTTCGGGACTGGCGGCTGCCGTCTATGCCGCGTCCGAAGGGCTGCGCGTCATCGTCATCGATGCACGGGCGATCGGCGGGCAGGCCGGCAGTTCCTCGCGCATCGAAAACTATCTTGGCTTTCCAACCGGAATTTCGGGCCAAGCGCTCGCCGGCCGCGCCTTCAACCAGGCGCTCAAGTTCGGCGCGGAGATCGCCCTGCCGCTCGATGTCAGCGAGCTGGCCCCGGCGGCGGCAGGCCGGCGGGCAATCGACCCGATGATGTTGCGCCTCGATGGAGACAGGACGGTGAAGGCGCGAACCGTCGTCATCGCCTCGGGTGCCCGATACCGCAGGCCTACCATTCCCGACATCGCCCGTTTCGAAGGAGCGGGAATTTCCTATTGGGCCTCGGCAATCGAGGCAAAGCTCTGTGAAAACGACGATATTGCGCTTGTCGGCGGCGGCAATTCGGCCGGCCAGGCTGTCGCCTTTCTGGCGCCGCGGGTCCGGCGCCTGCATCTCCTGATCCGCCGAAGCCTGGTGGAGACCATGTCCACCTATCTGATCGAACGCATAGCTGCGCTGCCGAATGTGGAGATGCATGTGGGATGCGAACTGACGGCGCTCTCCGAAGAGCAGAATGGCCGCCTGACGGCCACCGTCACGAATTTTCAGCAGCGGAGCGAGACAAATTACGACCTTCGCAAGGTCTTCATGTTCATCGGCGCAGATCCCAATACCGACTGGATCAAGTGCCGCATCAAGACCGATGACAAGGGCTTCATCAGGACCGGCACGGGATTTACTCCCGATGTCGAGATGGAGCTTGGGCGGCCCTCGCTCGCGCTTGAAACCAGTCTGCCGAACGTCTTTGCGATCGGCGACGTGCGCGCCGGGTCGACGAAGCGGGTTGCGGCGGCGGTGGGCGAGGGTGCTGCCGTCGTCAGCGATATTCATGCCGCGCTGAGACAGTCCGCGCTCATGAAATAGGCTGTATTCCTTTAAGCGGGTGGGGCGACTTTTCATTGGTGCAGCGGCGCCAGCTTTTATGAGATCGTGCGCATGGGCGGGCTACGCCAATTCGCATATCTGGTTTCCGTCTTGCCTTATGCGCTCACCTGGCGGGCAAGCCAGTCTTCGTAGCTGACGGAGCCGAGGCGTGCGGATTTACCTGTCGTCAGTGACTGGTCGTTGAGGGCGATGCCGAAATAGCGAGCGTGGACGTCAGGAACGATCTTGCGCGGGTCCTTGGTGATGCGCACGAAGCGGCGGATTCAGTTCGTCGAGCGGCAGGGCTTCCGGACCGCCGACTTCGACAATGCCGTTGACGGGTGCCGCGACTGCCGCGTCAGCGACGGCTGCGGAGACATCGCCGGACCATATGGGCTGGATCAGGGCGGGAGAAACGCGGATTTCCTCGCCTTTCGTCGCCTCCTGCGCGATGCCGCCGACAGGGTTTTGCTGATCTATCGAATACCGCGCGTAGGTTACCATCATAGAAACCCAGCTTGATCTGGGGGCTTCGTATATCGCATCGCGTGGTTGGAAACTTTGCGGGACATTTGTCGGTAAGCGGCGCTAGTTTTGAAACACGGCCCCGGCCCCAGTCCACAGGAGAGCCGCCGATCAAAAAGCAAAGTTAAAAGTTCAGGGTTGAAATCAACGCCTCGGACGCTCTGCTTTTCGACCGTCTGGGAGCATGAGCCGGTCAAGGCGTAACCCCCAGGCCGCTGCCATCAGGCTTGGATTATTCCTTCGGCGGCCCGCCCCGCCGCTCCAGCGCCGTCTTGCGGATGGTCTCCGCGATCTCCGGACTGCTGCTCGACAACAGCTGGAAATCCACGGCGTAGAGCGACAGCAGCGATACCTCGGTTGCTGCGCTGACCGTCGCTGAGCGAGGTTCGCCACTGATTAGCGCCATCTCGCCAAAGAAGTTTCCGGCACCGAGTTCCACCGGATGGTCGGGTGTCGCCACGGTGACCCGCCCCTCGACAATGAAGAACATCTGATCGCCAACATCGCCCTTGCGGCAGATCACGGCACCCGAGGGGACAATGCGCGTTCGCAGCGCCCGAACGATCTCTATCAGTGCAGCGGAACCAAGCTTCTGGAACAGGGGTACGGCAGCGACCAACTGCCAATTGCGAACGAAGTCTTGGCGGCGAACCTCTTCGTAGAAGCCGGTGGCGAGGATGCCGGCCCAAAGTGCAAAAATACCGATCCCGCTCATCATCACCAATCCGGCCAGAACGCGACCTGCGAGGGTCTGCGGGATCTCGTCGCCGTAGCCGGTCGTCGACAGCGTCACGACCGCCCACCACATCGCCTGCGGAATGCTGCCGAACCTATCGGGCTGGACGTCTCGCTCGATGATATAACCGGCCAACGCAGCACCAAAAAGAACGATGCCGAACACCGATGTCACGCCAAGCAGATTGCGCGATTCATTCGCAACCACCTTTGCCAGCAGCCTGAAGAAGGTCGAGTCGCGCAACGGCTTGAGAAGCCAAATGGCGCAATAGAGGTTTCGATCACGGGACCCGACGAACAAGAATGCAGCAGCCGGAACTAGAACCGCGAGAAAATCGATCACGAGGGCCGGCATCCCGCCCGACAAGCGGTCTCGCCGTGAAAGCAATGTGCCGCTCAATTGGAGGACATAGGCCAGCCAAATTGCCGCAAGTAGCAGCTCAAAGACAAGCCTCTCCTGTCCAGTAAGGCCCTGCGTCGTCAGTGCGGCAACGACCAGGAGACCGATTGCAGCGAACAGCGCGTTGAGCGGCGTCGAAATCTTTGAGAACGGCACTGCCGACATTACCTACTCCCAACCACCCGGCATTCGTCGACAATAGATACCTTCCGGCCACACGCAAGGGAACCGGGGACTGATGCAGGTGCCGCCCGAGATCCCGCGACTCACGAGGGCAAGGGCGCCAGCCCTAGTCCGATCTCGAGCAAGACTATCCGTCGGGCTTCAACTAGGCATGCCCGGGGCCCGACGCAACAAGGAGAAGAAGATCCGACCTCCGTCGAAACGGACAATCATTGGCGTGCGGCGGTTGTCTCGGCACTGACTCGGCCCACGCCTTGTCCATGCGTTATTGCCTAGCTTGTAAAAAGTCTCCTCCGCTTATTTTCACACGCCGTGATAAGTCTCCGCCAAGGACGCTGTTTCCTCGGTCAAGCAGTGCGGCCGCTGCCGTTTACACCCGCTCCTGGCGACGGCGCGGCCTACACGGTCCCATATACAACATCACGGGTGTTTTCATTCCTCGAACATCTTGCCACTACGGGCTTCCAAGCGATAGCGGTGGCCTGGATAGACGAGACGTGCGGTCGAGACCACCTGCTTTGCCGACCATGTGCGGCGGCGGATTGTCAGGCACGGTTCGGTCTTCATGATGGTCAGCAGCTTGCATTCCCATGCCTGCGGCATCGCCGCCTCGACGACGTGTTCGGAGCCGCTGAGCGGGGCCGCAGCCGTCAGATAAGCGTTCGGCGTCAGCGTCGAAAAATCCTGGTCGAGATATTCAGGCGCGGCCTCCGGATGGACGAAGCGGTCCTCGATCTGCACGGGAACACCGTTTTCGCTGTGGACGATCAGCGAATGGAAAACCGCAGCACCAATCGGCAGTTCCAGCGCGTCGGCAACCTCTGGAGAGGCGGTTTCCTGGGCGAGAACAACGACCGAGGCCTCGTGGACATGACCGCGTTCGGCGATTTCCTCGGCAATGTTGCGGACCTCGAACAGTGCCGAATAACCCTTGCGCTCGGCAACGAAGGAGCCGACGCCCTGGATGCGGACGAGTTCGCCTTCGTTGGCAAGTTCGCGCAGCGCCCGATTGGCGGTCATCTTGCTGACGCCGAGCTCGACGACCAGCTCGTTTTCCGAGGGCACGCGATATTTCGGCGGCCATTCGCCGCTCTGGATGCGGTCGAGGATCACCTGCTTGACGCCGGCATAGAGCGGGGTGCTATCATTTTCCGCCAGTTCGCGCTTCATCTCGCCGGGACGCTTCATTGCCTATTCCTTTTGCACGAATGGAATTCGCCACATAATTCGACTTTCCTCTTGCATATCACAAAATATCTCATATGGTACCATATACAACCTCCCAATCGGTCCTTGAAACAGAAATAGGACAGGAAAGGGCAAGCCGGCGAAGATCGGCCGTGGTGCCGCAAGGTCTGTTTCAACTCCAGAGGAGAATTCACACATGAAATTCAGCGCAATCCTGCTTTGTGGCGTGGCGGCTTTTTCCGCCTTCGCCGCACCTGCCTTTTCCAAAGACTGGACGAAGGCGACCATTACCCTCGAAGGCGCCTATGCGCCCTGGAACCTCACCAATGCCGACGGCACGCTCGGGGGCTTCGAACCGGAACTCGCCAAAGTGCTGTGCGAGCGCGCCAAGATCGAATGCACGCTGGTCGCCTCCGACTGGGACGGCATGATCCCGGCGCTCAACGCCGGCAAGTTCGACGTTATCATGGATGCACTGTCGATCACCGATGAGCGCAAGCAGGTCATCGACTTTACGGTTCCCTATGCCGCCACGCCTGCCGCCTTTGCTACCGCCAAGGACAGCCCGCTGGCAAAGGCCGCCGGCACCGGCACCACGATCAAGATGACGCCCGGCCAGACCGGCGTGAAAGAGATCGACGCGCTGAAGGCCGTCTTCAAGGGCAAGACGATCGGCATCCAGGCGGCGACCGTCTACGCCAAGTTCGTCTATGACAATTTCGGCGATATTGCCGAGATCCGCGAATACAAGACCGGTGCCGACCGCGACCTCGACCTGCAGAACGGCCGCATCGACCTCGGCTTCGACGATGCCGTCTATTTCAACAATGCCTTTGCGTCCGCCAACGGCGCGCTCGACTTCACCGGCCCCGAGATCGCCGGTTCGATCTGGGGCGAGGGCGAAGGCCTTGGTGTCCGCAAGGCCGATACGGATCTGCGCGACAAGTTCAGCGAAGCGATCAAGTCCGCACTTGCCGACGGCACCATCAAGAACCTCTCGATGAAGTGGTTCAAGGTCGACGTCAGCCCGCAATAAGCGTTTCGGCCTTTCGGCCGCAAACACCGGTCTCCGGCTTTATCGCCGGAGACCGCATGCTATTGTCAATCCGCAAAACACTGCCACGGACGGGGAACGGACGATATGGCAAGCTTGGAACTTCTCGGCTTCGGCTCGACGGGATGGGGCGCGTTGCTTATTGCCGCCGCCTTGATGACGCTGGCTGTCACGGCGACGGCGCTGGCGATCGGCGCAGTGCTTGGCGCGATTGTCGCAGCCGCGAAACTCTCCGGCAATCTTATCCTCGTCACGCTCGGCAACGTCTATACGACCGTGTTTCGCGGCGTGCCGGAACTGCTGATCATCTATCTCATCTATTTCGGCGGCTCGTCGGCCGTCACCTCTATCGGCCAGGCAATGGGTTACGAGGGGTTCCTCGGCTTGCCCTCCTTTGTCGCCGGCGCTCTTGCCGTCGGCATCATCTCCGGCGCCTACCAGGCGGAGGTCTTCCGCGGCTCATTTCTCGCCATCTCCAAGGGCGAGCTTGAGGCCGCCTCGGCGATCGGCATGCATCGCGGCATGCGCCTTCGCCGCATCATCATGCCGCAGGTGTTTCGCCTCGCCATTCCCGGCCTCGGTAACGTCTGGCAGCTCAGTCTCAAGGATTCGGCGCTGGTCTCCGTCACCGGTCTTGCAGAACTGATGCGCACCAGCCAGGTGGCGGCGGGCTCGACCCGGCAATATTTCCTGTTCTTCATTGCCGGCGGCTGCCTCTATCTGCTCCTGACCAGCCTTTCGGACCGCATCTTCAACGGGGCGGAGCGCCGCGCCAATCGCAGCATGCCGGCATCCGCCATGGGCCAGGCGTAAGGAGGCGACAATGGATTTCACCTTCATCGCCTCGACCATGGTCACCCTGCTCAAGGCCGTACCGACGACGCTCATCCTGTTTTCCCTGTCGATCGTCTCCGGCGGCCTGCTGGCGCTTGTCATCGTCTGGATGCGGACCAGCGGCAACCCGGTGCTTTCGGGTTTCGCCAAAGGCTATATCTTCATCTTCCGCGGCTCGCCGCTTTTGATCCAGATGTTCCTGGTATTCTATGGCCTCGGCCAGTTCGGCGTCATCCGCTATTCCTTCCTCTGGCCGTTCCTGCGCGAGCCGATGGTCTGCGCCGTGCTGTCGCTGGCGCTCTGCACCGCCGGCTACACGGCGGAGATTTTCCGTGGCGGCATTCGCGCCGTCTCGCCGAAGGAGATCGAAGCGGCACGCTCGATCGGCATGTCCGGCTTCCTGCTGGTGCGCCGTATCCTGGCTCCGATTGCCTTCCGTCACGCGCTGCCGGCCTATTCCACCGAGATCGTGCTAATGATGAAGTCGACGGCGCTCGCAAGCCTTGTCACCGTCTGGGAAGTAACCGGGGTGGCGCAGCGGCTGATCTCGCAGACCTACCGCACGATGGAAGTCTTTCTCTGTGCGGCGATCATCTATCTCGTCCTCAACTTCATCATCCTGCAGGGCATGGCTCTGCTCGAATATTCGCTGTCCCGACATCGCCGCGCCATTCCGCAGGCGGTGAAGGCGTAAGCGGCCTAGAACAGGATGATTTTAGGCCGGGTCGGCCTAAAATCTGAATCCTGTTCTAAACTAAATAGTTAGAGCATGATGTTGTCCGAAAACCGCTCACACTTTTCGGCATCATGCTCGTGACCCGATTGGAGCACTCATGCCAGGCGTAACCCGACTATCGGTCCGCAATATCCGCAAGAGCTTCGGTACGCACGAAGTATTGCGCGGCATTTCCCTCGATGCGGAAGACGGCGATGTGATCTCGCTGCTCGGCGCCTCCGGCTCCGGCAAATCGACCTTTCTGCGCTGCATCAACATGCTCGAAACCGCCAGCGACGGCGAGATCTGGGTCGACGGTGAGGAGATCCGCATGGTGCATAAGGGCGGGCGAAGCAAGCCGGCCAGCCAGAAGCAGGTGGACCATATCCGCTCCGAACTCGGCATGGTGTTCCAGTCCTTCAATCTCTGGTCCCATATGACGATCCTGCAAAACGTTATCGAAGGACCGATCCATGTGCTGAAGCGACCGCGCGCCGACTGCATCGCCGAGGCCGAAGCGCTGCTCGAAAAGGTCGGCATCGCCGATAAGCGCCATGCCTATCCGGCCCATCTCTCCGGTGGCCAGCAGCAGCGCGCCGCAATCGCCCGTGCGCTGGCGATGAAACCGAAGGTGATGCTGTTCGATGAGCCGACTTCGGCGCTCGATCCGGAGCTTGTCGGCGAAGTGTTGCGCGTCATGCGCGCGCTTGCCGAGGAAGGCATGACCATGCTCGTCGTCACCCATGAGATGAGCTTTGCCCGTAACGTCTCGAACCGCGTCGTCTTCATGCGCGAAGGCCTGATCGAAAGCAGCGGCAAGCCGGACGACATGTTTACCGGCGGCGCCACACCCGCCTTCCGCCAGTTCATCGGCCATTTCGGAAGCGGTCAATGACAATCACGATCGAGTCCGTGCTGACCTGGCGCGATGTCGCGCGCGTCGGGACCGGAGAAGCGCTCGCACTGTCGCCCGCCGCCCTGGCGCGCATCGAGCAAGCAAGCCGCATCGTCGCGCGCATCGTCGAGACGGGCGTGCGTGCCTATGGCGTCAATACCGGCGTCGGGGCACTCGCCGATACGGTGGTCGATCGTGCCTCGCAGAGCCTGTTGTCGCGCAGCATCGTGCTCAGCCATGCCTGCGGCGTCGGTCCGTTGCTGGCCGCCCGCGAGGTGCGCGCCATCATCGCGGCTGAGATCGCCAATTTCGCCCATGGTCATTCCGGCGTGCGGCGCGAGATCGTCCAGCATCTTGCGGCCCTGCTGGAACATGATTGCATTCCCGACGTGCCGTCCAAGGGTTCTGCCGGTTACCTCGTCCATAACGCCCATATTGCGCTTGTTCTGATCGGCGAAGGCAGCGCTCACCGGGACGGCCGGCGCATGAGCGGTCGCGAGGCGCTTGCTGCGATCGGCCTCGAACCGCTGGTGCTCGGCGCCAAGGAAGGCTTGAGCCTGGTCAACGGCACGGCCTGCGCCACCGGTCTGACCGCCGTGGCGCTTGCGCGCGCCGAGCGGCTGCTCGACTGGGCCGATGCGATCGCCGCGCTGACGCTGGAAGCGGCAGGCTGCCAGATCGCCGCCTTCGACGGGGCGGTGCTGGCGCTGCGCCCATCGGCGGGAATAGAGAAAGTCGGAGCGAGCCTGCGCGCGCGGCTTCAGGGCAGCGGTCTTGTCGCCGCCGCCTTCGGCCGGCGCACGCAGGATGCGCTCAGCCTTCGTTCGGTGCCGCATGCCCATGGCGCTGCCCGCGATGTCTTCGACAATTCCGCCCGCGTCGTCGATCAGGAACTTGCTTCGGTGACGGACAATCCGGCTGTCTCAGGCACGCCGGAACACCCGATCGTCTCCTCCGAGGCCCATGCGGTTGCCCCGGCGCTCGGGCAGGCGGCCGATAGCCTGGCCATTGCGCTGGCGCAGATCGGCGCAATCAGCGAACGGCGCATGGATCGGCTCGTCAATCCGCTGGTGAGCGGCCTGCCGCCTTTCCTCGCCAGCGATGCCGGCAGCCATTCCGGCTTCATGATTGCCCAATATACTGCCGCGGCACTCAGCAACGAGAACCGCCGCCTTGCCGCACCCGCGGCCTTGGATGGCGGGCTGACCTCAGGCCTGCAGGAGGATTTCCTCGCGCATCCGACGGCTGCCGCCGGCAAGCTGCTCGCCGTCATCGACAACGCCGAATATATATTGGCGATCGAGCTGATGGCCGCTGCCCAGGCGCATGATTTCCTGGCGGCGACAGCGCCGCGGGCCGCAGGAACGGACCTGGTCTACAAGGCCGTGCGGGAGCATGTTTCCCACTATAGTGACGAACGGCCGCTCAACGGCGATATCGAAGCCGTCCGCAGCCTGATCCGCGATACTTCGCCGCCGCTATAATCGACTGTCAGAACGGTTTGCTTGTTTCGGAATTCTGCTTCGGCCTTTCGCCAGCCTCGAGCCGTTTGAGGCACTGGCGATAAGTCGGGTAGAGCTGATCCACCCGCGAGAGCGGAAGCGTCCAGTCGCCTTCGTCGCCGGCAAAGGTAAGCTGCACGTCAGGCGTTCCGGCAAAGGAATTCTTGATGATCTTCTTCAGTCCGCCGCTCCCCTTGCTGGCCGGACCCCAGAGGCGAAGCGTGTTCTTGTCGAAGAATTCGGCGGCGACCACTTTCGTCGTCGTACGGTTGGTCAGCGTCACCTCGGTCTTGGTATCGGCCGGGATGTCCCATGTGTTCTTTGATACCAGCCAGAACGTCTCGGTTGCGCTCTGGCGGAATTCCATGGTCTTGCCGATCTCGCTGTCCCACAGCAGGCGGCAATAGGGATGCGGGCTCTCATTCGCAAAGCCGACCGACCATTGTCTCGCGCCGCCCATCCAATCGGTCTCGCCGAAGGCTGAGACCGGCTGCAGGGCGGCTGCAATCAGAACCATCACTGTCGGAATTTTCATCGCCGAAATCTTCTCCAACGCAATCGGCTCCAGCAATAGCAAAAGAAGGTTGAGCTTTTGCTACTACAGCCGCCGCGCGCGTCGTCGACTGCGGATTCACTTCGGGAAGAGGAACGTGACCGCGACGCGGAAGCCCAGTCCTTCCGGGCCATTGTCTGGAGCCGCCGCCCAATATCGTATGCCCGCCGTCAGGCTGATTGGCTGCTTGTCGATGGTGATCAGCTTGGCGACTGCGAAGTTGATCGGCACCGACCAGTCGTTCGTTTCCCAGTTATATGTCGACTCCGTATTCAGCGAGAACGTCCAGGCGTCCTTGGTCGTGTAGGAGAGGAACGGCTGGAGGAACGTCGAACTCACATCCTCCCGGTCGCTTTGACCAGCGAACGACCAGATGTGGTTCCCGAGAAAGCCGTAAGTCCAGGGGCCGTCCTGCTTAAGGACGACCGCTGTCGGACCCGCACCCCACTTGCCGCTTCCGAGGAGCTCGTCCGTCGCCGTCGGCAGCAGGAACACCGGGCCGACGCCCCAGACGATGCCGCTCTCGGTCGGCTTGGACGGCGAGAAGAAGAAGCTTTGCGTGATGTCGCCCAGACCGAACTGCGTTCCCGACGGTCCGGCAATGTCGTTCTGCCATGTGACTGGCAGGATGGTGCGCGAGATGACGTTCCAGTCCTCGTTTATCTTGAAGGGAATGACCGGCTGAATGTTCAGCGTCGCCTTGTCGCCGTCGTCTGGACCATAGCCGTGATCGTAGTTGAACTGGAACGGGACGCTGATGAGCGAGGCTATCGGATTGGAAAGCTTCTTCGCCAGGTCTTCACTCGACTGGGCGGCTGCCGTCCCTGTCCAGACACCGAGCGGCGCGACAACCAGTACTACCCAAGAAGCGACTTTCTTCATCAATGCCTCCATGATCCGATTGAACCCAGCCCGCAGGGCAGCTTCCTCCGAAATGAAACGATATCCCCCGGATCGATCCTGTTGGATACCGAACTGTGAGCCGCTGTCACGGCGGCTCTCTGCTGCTGGGGGACGTCGTTTTTCCGGCTCCCGGAATCGCTAACAGTACGAAGTTCGCCAGTCCGGCCTTTAGAACCGAATGGCCACCCCGAAGATCGGCCCCTGCTGAACGACGTCGAAGACGAACCCGTCATTATCGTAATTGACGCCGAGTGCACGATATCCGGCGACCGCTGAGATGGTGTCGTTGAACTTGTAGCCGAGGCCCAACGCCACATCCCAGTCGATATCGGCGCCGCCGGCGCCCAGCAGGCCCCACCCCGTGACATAGATTTCCGGCGTGAAGAAGTAGTTCCCTCGGACGCCGGCGACGGCATCGACCCATGTGGCGCTGTCTTCGACATCCACTCCGGCCAGAATGCCGCCATTAAAGGAGATCTCGGTTTTGGCCGACCAGACCCTCATGCCGCCGACCACATCGAGATGGCCATTTTGGTCTTCGAGCACGGCGTAACCGGCGCCAAGAAATCCCGCGAAGGTCTTCGATGTCACATCGACGCTGTCGGCAAGGATGCCGGCAGGTGTGTCGGCGTCGGCACCGAGCTTGGTGTAGATCACGTCACCGACGATGCTGAAGCGATCGTATCTTGCTTCGCCTGCCGCCATGAAAGCGAAGTCGAGGTTATTGAGGATATCGCCGAAATCCGCGTCGATATGAACTTCCGGAAGTCCAAACTGCCCAATATCGCCGGATATGCCGGCAGCCCAGAAATATGGCGCGAAGGTGAATTCCCAGCCGCTCTGGCTCTCGACTGTTTTTGCTTCCGGCGTGAGCGGCGTGATATCGGCAGCGTTGCCGGCCGACGCCGCGCAAATGCCCGTCACCAATAGAATGGCACGCAAGTATATGGCTTTCATGAGAATCCCCCGATCTCGTTTCGCCTCGGCACTGCTGTCCCGAGTCGGCACTGTGCGGCGAGAGGTAGATTTCGACAAGCTCAAATACCTATTTTTCGTTGATCGCCTGCGTCAACTGCCCGATGAGGCCTGAAATCTGCTGGTCCTCAGGTCTCAGTCGCGCCAGATCCTCGGCGTATTTCAGCGCCTCCGGCAAGCGTCGAAGCTTGAGACTGTATCGGAGCGCCAGGCCGATGATATCAGCGTCTTCGCCCGCCGCCCAACCATCGAGCTTGTCCAGTGCTTCATCCGTCCGGCCAGCGGAATCGAGAGCGACGGCAAAGGTCGTCTTGTAGCGGGAGTTTTGTGGATCCAGCCGCACGGCTTCTTGGAGTTCTGTGATAGCCTCGGTCAATGCCTGTTTGCGTACCAGCGACAACGCGTGTCCGTACCGCAGATCCGCGCTTTCAGGCGCCATGCCGATCGCTTCGGCATAGGTCTGTTCCGATTGGTCGTTCCGGCCGGTGGCGCGGTAGAATTCCGCGAGATTGATGCGCATTGCCTCCAGTGTCGGGTCGAGCGAAATCGCTCGCCGGAAGGCGGCTTCGGCCTCGGCCGTACGCTGTCGGGCGAACAGGAAGAAGCCATAATTGCTTTGTGCTTCCGCGACGTCGCCATTGGTTTCGACATAGGCGCGCAGGTCCGCGACGGCGGCTTCGAAATTGCCTTGCTGATCGCCGAAGAGGTGGGGAGGAGTGCCGGCGAGTGCGTTGGCGGCAGCAACGCGCACCGCGCGCGTTGCATCGCCCAGCAGGTTGCCGATCGCCTCCAGCCTCTGTTCCGGCGGAATGTTGCCTGCCGCTTCCGCAGCACCGAGCCTGACGAGCGGATCTGCATCGGCTGCGGCCGTTTGAATGTCGGCGGTGATCTGCACGCCGCCAGTTCGGCTCATTGCTGCGATGGCGCTACCCCTGACAATTCCTGCCTGGTCATGGTCACTGACAAGCGCGCGCAGAGCCTCCACCGCGGCTTGATCGCCGTTTGCAGCTCCGGCGAAGGCATGGGCGATCGACGGGCGTTTGCGCCACTGCGTCCCGTACCATTTGTCCATTGTTTCGGCTGCCCAATCATTCGTTCTGCCGACATGACAGGTCGTGCACGCATTCGGCGTTCCGAGGGTTGCCGACAGGTCGGGTCGGGGGATGACGAAGGAGTGGTCGCGGCGCGGGTCGACCTTCATGTAGGTGCGTTCCGGCATGTGGCAGTTGGCGCATTGTGCTCCGGTGGAGCCGGCCTGGTGACGGGTGTGCTCGGGAGTGTCGAACAGCCCGCTCGGATCCTGGTTGACGAAGCGCTCCGGCTTCGTCTCTGTGTGGCATTGCGTGCACAGTGCATTGCCCTCGGCTTTGAGGCCGGCATCGTGCGGCCGATGGCAGTCGAGACAGGTCACGCCCGCCCTTGCCATCTTGCTTTGCTGAAACGAGCCATGTTCGAAGACCTCGTCAAGGATCTGCCCGTCGGGGAAATAGAGATCCTCCCGGAGCAGGGCAGGGGAGAAATAGTCGAGAAAGGGCTTTCCCGGCTGGTAGCCGTCCAGCAGCCTGGTGCGCCTGGCATGGCAGGCGAAGCAGGTGTTCGCCTCGACCTTCGGCAAGCCTGTATCCGTCATGGGAGATGAGACATCGGCCGATTGCGCGGAAGCGACGTGCTTGGCGCCCGGACCATGACAGGACTGACAGCCGATGCTGGTGGCGACGTAGGTCGACTCGTATTCGTTCGTCTGCGGTTGAAACTTCGCCTGGGGATCGGTCGAATGACAATCGATGCAGGTGCGGTTCCAGCGATAGAAGGGGCCCGTCCAATGATAGGTCGAGCCCGGTTTGGCCGGAGTGCCGTCGCCGAGCCAGAACCATTGCCGTCTAACCGTGTCCCAGGCGACATCGAGAGCCTGCAGCCGTCCGCCTCCGATCTCGACGAGATATTGCTGCAGCGGTTCGTAGGCGAAGGTATATTTGACTTCGAACTCGCCCTCGCTGCCGTCCGCACCCTCGGTGTTCACGAAGAAGCGGCCATCGCGGCGGTTGAAGGTCGTGACCACGCCGTCATGCTCGAACCTGCTATTGTCGAAATCGCCGCGCACCGTTTCGTCGTCGGCCAAGGCCATGGCCTTCGCATGGTGGGACTTCGAAAAAGCAGCCGCCTGATCTGCGTGGCAGGATGCACAAGTCTTTTGGTCCACGAAACCTTCATGGATCGATATTTGCGGGTCGGTAGCGGGTGTCGAGAGGGCGTCGCTTGCAAGGCTGCGCCCGGCAAAGGTGAGCAACAGGAAAAGCAGGAGGGTCACTCCTCTCACCGCTGCTGATCGAACACACGCTGCCACTCAATCGCTCCCTGTCGACGTTCCAGAAGGTCACGGCGCCGTCGCGCAACGCTCCGGCGCTCGGCGCATTCCCCTAGTCCTTGAACACCTGCTTCCAGTCGGACTTCATGTCGACGACGGTCCAGCCGGCGATGGAGGCGGCATCCAGCGCCTTGTCGAGGCGACCGAATTCGGTATCGCGGTCGTAGGCGTATTCACGGTCCGAATCGGTGTGATGGATCAGCACGCCGAGCCTGGCAGGTGCGCCCGCCATGGTCGTCCATTGCAGCATTTGGAGATCTCCGTCGGAATTGCCGAAGGCTGCAATTGGCCGCCGGCCGATCTGCTGGTTGATCCCGACGGGTTTGCCGGCCTTGTCGTCGATGAAATTGACTTCGGGGAGCCGAAACAGGGTCGGTGTGTCGTCCTGCATCCTGAACTCGGTCTTGATCGACGAGCCGATAACCTGCTCGGGCGGGACGCCATAGACTTTTTCCGCCCATGGCCGCATGAACTCGATGCCTCCGCCTGAAACGATGAAGGTCTTGAAACCGTTGGCGCGGAGATAGGCGAGAAGCTCGACCATCGGCTGATAGACGAGTTCTGTGTAAGGCCGCTTGAATTTCGGGTCACGGGCCGACGCGAGCCAATCGGTGACGATCTTCTGGAAATCGCTGCTGGTCATTCCGGCATGCGTGGTCATGATGAGCTCGACGAGGCCCTTTTCCCCCGACGCCGCGAGCGCCTTCAAGTCGCCTTCGAGCACGGCCTTAAACGGCTGCGTTTCCTTCCATTCCGGATGCTGCGGGGCAAGCGCCTTCACCCGGTCCAGGGCGAACGCGAGCTGCGTATATATCGGATGTTCGACCCACAGGGTTCCATCATTGTCGAATACGGCGATACGCTCCGCTTCCGGAACGAAGTCGGCTGAACCCGGTTTTGTCACCTTCTCAACGAAGGAGATGATCGCTTGCTTCGGTGCCGTGTCGTTCCACGAAGGCAGTGCGTCCGTTTGAGCGACTGCAGCCGCTGCGATAAAAAGGCATGCTGCGGCGGCGAGCGCGACGCCGCGGGAAAAATACAGGAAACTACGTGCCGAATTCATCGCAATGCCTCCATCGATTAACTTGCAGCAATCTTGAACTTGGAGATATGCGGCAGCCCCGGATCGCTCCGGGGCCGCCAAGGACCTAGTTTCCGGTCGGAGCCGTGATATTGACCCCCTCCTTGCCGAGTTGTTCACGCACGGACTCTAACATCTGATACTTGGAGAGTTCGATCGGGCCGTCGTAACCCATGCTCTGCAGCTTGCGCGGGGGGTACTCGACGTAGGTTTTCATGAGGTCCTTGATCGCTCCCGAGATGGAGACCAACGTCCAGGTATGTTCGGTGTAGTTGTTCATGAAGATGTCGTAGCGTTCTTGCGGATCCTGCAACAGATCGAACACCTGTGGCACGATGGCGACGTAGGACTGAGCACCCTTCCAACCCAGGTTGGTATCAACAGCCAGACCGCCCGTGGCCTGCCCATTGTCGCCGCGCAGGTTGAACACGGCCTTGTAATTGCCGACACGGGCAGCACCCGGCGTCAGTTCGTTTTCGGTGAAGTAGAACCAGTTCTTGCGGGCAGATTTTCCCGTACCCAGCAGAATCGGGGTCATATCGTAGCTATCGAAGATAATCGGTTTATCTTCGCGGTCTTTGGTGGGCAGCGGCACGCCGCCGGCTGCGGCAAAGGTCGCCATCAGATCTAGACCGCCGACGATGTCGTGACTTTTCACGTCCTGCTTGATCTTGCCGGGCCAGACAGCGATCGCGGGAACACGGTTGCCGCCTTCGCGCACGGTGCCTTTTGTACCGCGGAATGGTGTGTAGCCCGCGTCCGGATAGACGTCTTGCCAAGCGCCGTTATCGGTCGTGTAAAAAACCAGCGTATTTCTGTCCATGCCAGTCTCACGCAGCTTGTCCATAATCCTTCCGATGCGTGTATCCAGCTCCACAACGGAGTCCGCATACTTACTCTTCGAGATCGATTTGCCCTGGAAGTCCGGGGCCGGCATGTTCGGCTGGTGCACTTTCATGAAATTGACGTTGATGAAGAAAGGCTGATCCGGCGTCTTTGCAGCTTCATCAAGAAAGCCCAGTGCCGCTTTCTCTACGTAGCCGTCGAAGAACGGAATGCCGACAACGCCTTCCTTGCCGTCGATCACGGGCGTATCGACATATTGACCGTTGATCTTGAAGTCTTCCTTTACCTCACCTCCGGCCTTGCCGGACAGCGAGCCCGTTGTCACTTTCTGGAACAGAGCGCGGGTTTCCGCATCCATATCAGGGAACCAGGTCGGGTCGGCATAGGTGTAGGCATTGAGGTGATAGAGGCCGACATACTTCATTTCGTCGTAACCCTGCGCGATCGGAAGCGCATAGTCCGCCTCCCCGAGGTGCCATTTGCCGGTGAAATAGGTGTGATAGCCACCGCGCTTCAGAACGGAGGCGAGCGTCCATTCCGCTGCGGGCAATCCGCCGCCTTGGCCTTGAAATGCGACCGTCGTCATGCCGCTCCGGTTCGGAATGCGTCCCGTCTGCATGGCGGCGCGGCCGGGCGTGCAGCTCGGTTGGGCGTAGAAGGAAAAGAAGGTCATGCCTTCGTCGGCCAGCTTGTCGATGCTCGGGGTCGGCATCCCGCGGCCCTCACCTCCGCCGTAAGGCCCGAGATCGCCGTAGCCGGTATCATCCGAAACGATGAACAGGATGTTGGGTTTTCGTTGGGAGTCTTGCGCTTGCACGGGCGAGGCTGCGCACCAGAGAACGGTGGATGTAGCCAGTGCTCCGATGCAGCGGATAAGGATTCTGCTGTTCATTTCAAATCCCTCCGTTGACGTTCTTGAATGACGGAGCCACTCGCGGACAAGGCTGCGATTGCATGCGTCGATTCAACTGGACTGCTTAAAATGAAGATCCTGCCGGAGCTGCCTCCGGCAGGGATGCGAAGGCCGGCCGCATCTCTGCTCCGGCCCGCTGAATTTTAGCGAATGCTGCCTTCGCCCGATATTGTACTTTGGGGAATCTCTTCATGCAGTGGCAATCGATAATAGTGATGCGCAGATGACGCCGTAGCGGGAAGCTGTTATTCTCGGCCGGTTTGGGGGGAAGCTGATGGGCTTGGGCGAATGGTCAGGTCGATTATGCTGCGCTGCCTTTTTGTTGGCGGTGTTCGCCCCGAGTGTGTCCAGTCGTCAGGCCGCAGCCTCCGACACCTCGATTGCCGTCATCGACCGGGTTCCCCGCGTCCTCGTTCTCTACCCCTATGACGAGAGGATCGCGGCAACGACCGCTGCCGGAGAGGCGTTGCGGAGCCGTTTGCTGGAGGCGACCAACGGCAAGATCGATCTGTTTTCCGAGTTCCTGGATCTCTCGCGGTTTCCGGAAGGCGACCATGTCGCGCGCATGGCCCGATATCTGGGCGACAAATACGCAGTGCGCCGCCCCGACGTGGTCGTGGCCGTCGGCTGGGAATCGGCCAGCTTCATAGTCGCGAACCACGGCACGATCGCGCCCGGCGCAAAGATCGTCGCCGCTGGTTTCGGCACCGTCACCGCCGAGAAGATCGATTTGCCGGATGACGTGATCGGAGCCTTCACGACATTCGACATTCTGAAGACAGCCGAGATGGCCCGCAGCCTTCAGCCCGATGCCCGCCACCTCTACATTGTCGGAGGCTCGTCCGACTTCGACCGAGGATGGCTGGCGACGGCCCGCACGGATTTGAAACAGTTCTCGAAATCCTATGATACGACGACCTATCTGGAAGATCTGACGATCGATGAATTTGTCGAGCGCGTATCCCGCGTGCCGCCCGACAGCATCATCCTGGCATTGACGATCTTCAAGGATCGGACAGGGCGCAACTTCATTCCGCGCGACGCGATCAGACAGATTGCGGCGACCGCCAGCGCGCCTGTCTACGGGCCCTATCAGACCTACATCGATCATGGCGTCGTCGGCGGCAATACCGTCACATTCGAAGCACTGGGCCGGACCGTCGGCAACCTTGTCATCGATGCGATCGCTGGCAAGCCTGTGTCGGATCTCGAAGCGCCCCAGACATATATCGCCGATGCCCGGCAACTCCAGCGCTGGGGGCTCGCCGAAAAGGATCTGCCGCCGGGCACAATCCAGATGCACAAGAAGAGGAGCCTCTGGGAGGAACACTGGGCAATTCTGGTGGCGGGGAGCGGCCTCGTGCTGGCGCAGGCCAGCATCATCTCGGTGCTCTTGTTCGAGCGGAGGCGCCGCCGCGATGCCGAGAGCCGGTCGCGCCTTCACTTGCTCGAAGCCGTCCACCTTAACCAGTCGGCGACAGCCGGAGCATTGTCCTCGTCCATTGCTCACGAACTGAACCAGCCCCTTTCGGCCATCCGAAACAATGCCGAGGCAGCCGCGGTGCTGCTCCGAAGTGTAAACCCGGATCACCAACTGATTCAGCAGATTCTCCTCGACATCCAGGAGGACGATCAGCGCGCAGGCGATATCATCAGCCGGATGAGAGGGTTGCTCAAGAAGAGAAGCGAGATCGATTGGCAGGAGTTCGATCTGAACGATGTCACGTCGAGCGCAATCCATATCATTCACGGCGAGGCAGAGCGGCGCGGAATTACGCTGACCTCAACACAGCCGCCCGGCGAGTTGCCGGTACGTGCCGACAAAGTTCATGTGCAGCAGGTTATCCTCAATCTGGCAACCAATGCTATGGACGCCATGCTGGACGCCGTCCCGGCCGGGAGAACGCTTACGTTTACAACAGGACTGGCGAACGAGAAGGCGGAGCTGCTGGTCTCCGACACCGGAGACGGCATTCCCGAGGAGAGGCTGATCCGCATCTTCGAACCGTTCTATACCACCAAGCAGGCGGGCACGGGGCTGGGTCTGTCCATAGCCCGCGCCATTCTCGAGACCTATGGCGGCACCATCTGCGCCGACAACCGCCCCGAAGGAGGCGCGGTCTTTCGCGTGGCCCTGCCTCTCGCCCACAGGGAGGAGCGATCGAGATGAAACCGGTTGTCCATATCGTCGATGACGACAAATCCTACCGGACAGCGACCGCAAGGCTGCTTTCCGCACATGGTCTCAGGGTCGAAACCTATGAGTCCGGGGACCAATTTCTTGCCCTCCTTTCCACTTGCGAACCGGGATGCGTTCTCCTCGACCTCCAGATGCCCGGCCAGTCCGGGTTGCAAATCCAACGCCGATTGTGCGAGCAGGCACCGCTATTGCCGGTCGTGTTCCTCACGGGGGAGGGAGACATAAAGGCAAGCGTCGAGGCGATGAAGGCGGGTGCCAAGGATTTTCTGGAGAAGAATTCGACCGCGGCGGCATTGATGGAGGCGATCAATCGCGCCCTCATCCAATGCGAACGACAGCAGGCCCGTCACGATCGTCTTCAAGCCCAGCGGGCATTAGTCGCGAGTCTCAGCCCGCGCGAAGCGGAAGTGTTCCGGCTCGTTATACGTGGCCATCTCAACAAGCAGATCGCTTATGCGCTCGGCATCTCGGAGCGGACGGTGAAGGTGCATCGCCATCAGGTCATGGAAAAGCTCGACGTACGCTCGCTGGCCGAGGTGGTGTCGATCGCTGCATATATTGGTCTCATCGACCAGGATACAGCGGCGCCTTCCCCTTAGGACAATATCAATCGACGTCCCGCCGGCCTAATTTGATCGGGAACCATTATCTCTCATATCGTCAAAAGAGGTGTATGAGGTGGAGAACCCTCGCCGCACGGTCGCGGTCGTCGATGATGACGCAAGCCTAAGGCGCAGTCTCGGGCGGCTGCTTAATGCTTACGGTTTTCAGGCCAACGAGTATGCATCGGCCGAGGCCTTTCTCAGTCGCGATCCCAAAACGACGATCGACTGCCTCGTCCTTGATATCGACCTCGGTGGCATGTCCGGCATCGATTTGCAACGCAGGCTGAAAGCCGAGGGAACAACCCTTCCCGTGATTTTCATCACGGCACTGGAAACCGGCTCCGCCAAAGCGCAGGCGGAAAAGGCGGGATGTGTTGCTTATCTGCAGAAGCAATTTTCCGGAGCTACATTGATTGCGGCCATCAACAAGGCGTTGGGATTGTGAACCGATAAGGGCGGAGGCATGTGCTCTCGAAGCGCGCGACGCGCATTCGAGACCGCCCGGGGAGCATGGATTCGTCGTCATCACATTCCATCGTGGTACTGCGACCAGATCAAAGCGGTTCACTCACTGGTGCCGTTGATGAACACCTAGAAGGCGACCTCAGCGGCCATAAAACCTCTGTCGGGAACGCCCTTGAATGCCGCAAGGTCTTGAATCCTGGATCTGGATTGCCAATCTGGCGGGGACCGACATGATGTGAAGGGAGTTCGACGGCAGGCATGAGCGAGGTTCAACGACGGGGACTCTTGGCGAGGCTCAATGCATATGAGCCGCTGACATTGATCATGGTGGCATCGATCGCCGGTGGATTGTTCCTGCTCCAGCGACTGACGAGCGAAGTCCTGGAGGGTGAGACATTCCGCTTTGACGAGGCAATCCTGCTGGCGTTGCGACGGCCGGGAGAACTTGCCGTGCCGATCGGTCCCGGCTGGCTGACGCATGCCGTCGACGATATCACTGCCCTCGGCGGCATCACCGTTCTCTCGCTGATGACGGTTCTCGTCACCGTCCATCTTCTGCTCGACCGGCGCTGGCCGATCGCAATCTTCGTCTTTTCCTCTGTGCTGAGCGGCTGGCTGGCGAGCACGCTCTTGAAGATCCTCGTCGCGCGGCCGCGCCCCGACATCGTGCCGCATCTGGTCGAAGTGAGCGATCTCAGCTTTCCCTCCGGACACGCGATGGTCTCGGCGGTGACCTATCTGACGCTTGGGGCGCTGCTGGCCCGGACACAGCGTTACCGGTCAACGCGGATCTTCGTCATGGGCACCGGCGTCTTCCTCGCCGTCCTCATCGGCTTGAGCCGAATCTATCTCGGCGTCCATTATCCCACGGACGTCTTCGCCGGATGGTGCGCCGGTGCGCTCTGGGCGCTTGGCTGCTGGCTGATCTCGAAGCGGTTTATTCCGAGCCGCGCGCCAGATGATGTTGCGGATGCCGCAAAACGGTAAGAAAAGATAGCAGTTCAGCCCAGTACATGATCTCCGCCGGCATAACGGACAAGAACCATGACAACTCTGACAACGATCACCTCGACGGTCACGGCCGCATTTCTCGGCTCCTTCGTCGAGGTCGTTGAAGCCTTCACCATCATTCTCGCCGTCGGCGTTACGCAGAGCTGGCGTCCGGCCTTCATCGGCACCGGTCTTGCGCTCGGCCTTCTCGCTCTTCTCGTGCTGGCGCTTGGTCCACTGCTCGGGCTCATTCCGATCGAGCTGATGCAGTTCGTGATCGGAACACTGCTCGTTCTCTTCGGCCTGCGCTGGCTGCGCAAGGCGATCCTGCGGGCCTCGGGTTTCATCGCGCTGCACGACGAGGAGAAGGCTTTTGCGGCCGAGACCGACAGCCTGCGGCGTCAATCCGCCGAGCGCCGTGCCAATTTCCTGGCGGGCACCGCCGCCTTCAAGGCGGTGCTGCTCGAGGGGATCGAAGTGGTGTTCATCGTCATCGCTACCGGCGCCGGACACGGCATGATCGGCTATGCCAGCCTTGGAGCGGCCGCGGCCTGCCTGCTGGTGCTGATCATCGGCATCTTCGTGCACAAACCGCTCTCGGCGGTTCCGGAGAACAGCCTCAAATTCGTCGTCGGGCTGCTGCTCAGCGCCTTCGGCATATTCTGGGTTGGCGAGGGCGTCGGCGCCGACTGGCCGGGCGCCGATCTTTCGCTTCTGGCGATCCTTGCCGTGCTCGCCGTCTTTTCCTTCGCAGCAGTCCGGATGCTGCGTCAGTATTTCAACACCCATGCCGAGGTGGCCGCGTGATGAATATTCTTAAGGTCGCCTTGAAGGAATTCTTCGGCATGTTCATCGACGACGGCGCGCTGGCGCTGGCGGCACTGCTGCTGATTGCCATCGTCGGCGTTCTGGTGAAATTCGCCCATGTCGACGCGCTGCTCGCCGCTACTCTGCTTCTCCTCGGCTGTCTGCTGATTCTCGCCGAGAGCGTGGCGCGCGCGGCGCGGCAGAAGTTTCAGCGGAAATAGAGCCTTTCCTGGTCAGATTGAAGCATTCTCTTGGCTCAAACGGAGTCGGATGGTCGACCGGCCGGCGCGCGTCGTAGCCAAGCTCTACGGCCAAGCCGGCCGGTCGATCAGCCGGCCCGTTTCAGCCAACCCTCCCGCAGATTTGCCGGGCAAATCTGCAAGACTTTAGAATCGCCGGACGCAGCTATTGCTTCGCATGGCGAAGCAGTGCGGCCGGTGGGCCGGGCATCTTTCCGCCAGGATCAGAGGCGATCGGCTCGCACGTACCATGAGGTATGCCCTTCGCCCATCGCCTCTGCCCTGACGAAAACCTGCTCCGGCAGAATGATTCAAGCTGACCAGGAAAGGCTCCAGCCTCAGACCGCTATTGCGGCACCTTGAACAAGTGGCGGATGCGCGTCACCAGCGAGGTCATCGAGCCACCGTTCAGCGTGGCGCCTTCGGTCGCGAAGGAATGCTGGCCGGTCTCGATGCGGCGCGACAAAGTGGCGGCAAGCTCTTCGGCGATACCGGGCCGGTCGTGCAGCAGCGGCGTCAGGCTCGCCTGGGCAATCTCGTAGACGACGACGAAGGTCAGCGCGCGCAGGCTGGCGGCCTCGCCAACGCCGATCAGCAGCCCGCTTTCGCCGAAATAATCGCCGGGCGCCAGCCGGCCGAGTTCGATTTCCTTATGGCCTTCCTGGCGCGTGGCGACGAGGGCGCCGCTGCGCACGATCATCAGCGATGCGACCGTATCGCCCTGCTCGATGAGGATGGAATCCTTTTTGTAGGTTCGACGTGTCATCGAGGCTGCGAGCGTTTCCTTCTCGTCCTCGGTCAGCGAGGAAAACAGCGGGATGGCGTCGAGAAGCTTGAGCGGCGTCGGCCGGTGCGGCTTCACCATCTCCTCCGATTGCAACTGGTCGGGCGGTGGGCCGGCGGCGTCGAGCGGCCGCGCCAAGGTGAGCCCGGCGGCCTTGATATGGCGGTAGATGAGATCGAATATCTCGTTCTTCGCCGGCCCCGTCTGGCCGATATCCCTGACGCGGAAGGAGAGCTCCAGCTCCACTGCATCTGATGTCAGCGATTTGATCTGCACGCCTGGGTTCGGCTCGGTCAGGATCGAGCCGCTGCTCAAGAGCACGGCGCGCATGACCTCGATGATCGCCGACGGCCCGATCGTCGGCACGACCCGGACCGTCAGTGAGGCGCCGTGACTGCGGTCGGGGCTGCTGAGATTGGTCAGCCCGACCTTGGCCAGAAAGCTGTTGGGCAGGACGACGAGGTCGTTCGAGCCGTTCAGCAGATGGGTGGAGCGCCAGTTGGTTTCGACGACACGACCCTCGATGCCGTCATTCAGCACGATCCAGTCGCCGATCGCATAGGGTCTGCCGAGGTTGAGCGCGATGCCGGAAAAGACGTCACTCAAGGTGCTTTGCATCGCAAGGCCGAGGATGATGGCAAAGACACCCGAGGTGGCGATCAGCGTGCCGACGGGGAAGCTGAAGACATAGGCGACCACCGAGAGGATCGCGCCGAGATAGATCAGGCCGATGACCAGATCCTGAACGAGGCGACCTTCGCGCGGTTGGCGCTCGAAGATCAGGAAGACGCGGACGAAGGCGATCAGCGCCCAGGCGGCATTGATCCACCAGACCACTTTGGCAAGGGCGATGAAGACGCGTTCGAAGGTCGAAGTAGTCGCCGGCCCGACTTCGTAGGGCACGATGTCATGATAGAGCAGCAGGACGGTGAGCGCCGCGAAGAAAAACACCTGGCCCGCAAGCTTCCAGCTCGGGAAGGGCCGAAGCGCTATGCGCGTTATGATCGCGCCGACCACGGCCAACGTCCCGGCCTGGACGACAGGATCGGCGAGCACTCCGGACCATGTGGGATTATCAAGCATCGACTGTCCACTCGCCAGAGCATGATGCTGAAAAGTGTGAGCGGTTTTCGGACGACATCATGCCTCACTCTCGAATTCTAATGATCGCTTCGCCGCATCCTGACTTCCAATCCGACTGCGAGGCAACCGCAAAATAGCGCCAGCATCCAGAGCGTCAGAAGCGGACAGGTGACGGATCCGGGTCACCAGCGACCATCCGAGCCGCCGTTCCGCGTGGCGCTGACGATCAATCTCATGTTTGTGGCGCGCCATCCTTGCGGCGTCACAAGTTCTGGAGCGCTTACAGCGCCGCGCGTCTTCTAAGACACGCGGCGCTGCAACACTTTCAATCCTCGCACGTGCTTTCCGAAAATCGATTCCGATTTGCGGGGCGCCGCTGCGCTTAGGTGCGCGGCTTCAGATTTTCGGGGTCGTAGATCGGCTTGTACCCGACGCTGACTACCTCCACCGGATAACTTTCGGCGAAATACTCAACATTCAACCTGCGTCCAACCTGGCAATACGACCAGGGAAGGTAGGCCAGGGCGATGTTCTTTCCGACCGTCGGTCCGTAGGCCACCGAGGTCGTGTATGACCGACGGCCAAGCTCGTCGACCAGAACCTCTCCCGTCGCCGGATCGACAACCGGCAGGTTGCCGAGGGGATAACGCTTCACGCCCGATTTGTCGGTATTCTCCGTCATCACAAGTGTGCAAAGCATGGCCGGCTGGTGCTCGCGTGCCTTGTATTCCAGATGTTTCGCCTTGCCGCGGAAATCGGCCTCCTTGACCTTCGGACGGGCGAGATCGGCTTCGATCAGGTTGTACTGGGTCAGGAGGTCGGCGTTCTGCAGGCGGAGGCTCTTTTCCATGCGGCGCGAGTTTGCATAGGTCTCCACGCCGAAGGCCATCACACCGGTCGAGCGTAGCGCATCCCAGACGGCGAGGCCGTCTTCGTACTTCATGTGCAGTTCCCAGCCCTGCTCGCCGACATAGGAGATGCGGAAGGCGGTGACAGGCTTACCTGCAATTTCGATCGGTTTGATTGCCGCAAAAGCGAAGTTTTCCTGATCGAGCCCGGCCGGATCGGCGACACTCTTCTTCAGCGTCTCGCGCGCGTTCGGACCCCAGATGCCGATCGTCACGAATTTTTCCGAGACGTCTGTGATGATCACGTCAAGGCCGCGGTCTTCGGCGACGCGCTTCATATAGTGCAGGTCGCGCGGGCCGGCATCGGCGCCGTTGACGAGACGGCACCGGTCGGCCATGCGGAAGACGGTGAAGTCGGCGCGCACCATGCCTTCGTCGTCGAGGAAGTGGGTATAAATGCCCTTGCCGATGTTGGCATCGCCGCCGACCTTGGCGGCGCACAGCCATTCCATCAGTTCGACATGGTCGGGACCCTCGATGTCGACCATGTGGAAGTGGCTGAGATTGACGATGCCGCAATCCTCGCTCATCGCCAGATGCTCGGCATTCGACACGCGCCAGAAATGGCGGCTGTCCCATTCGTTCTCGCGAACCGGGACGCGGTCGGCGTATTTCTCCAGAAGGTGCTCGTTGGCGGCGTAGCCGTGCGCACGCTCCCAGCCGCCAAGTTCCATGAAGTAGCCGCCAAGCTCCTTTTCGCGCTCGTAGAAGGGCGAGCGCTTGGCGTTGCGGCCGGATGCATAGGGTTCGCGGGTGTGAACAGCCGGGAAATAAATCTTCTGGGCGGCTTCGTAGCAGCGGCCCTCGATGAACTCTTCCGTCAACTGATGCGGATAGAAGCGGGCGTAGTCGATGCTGTTGTGATCGATTTCAGTACGTCCGTCGGTCATCCAGTCGGCGATCAGCTTGCCATAGCCTGGGCCGTCCTTGACCCAGATGGCAACGCAATACCAGAGACCGCGCACTTTCTGGCTCTCGCCGCAGGAAGCGCCGCCGGCGGCGGAAACCTGCAGCAGGCCATTGAAGGAGTGACCTTCGTTGTAGCCGAGTTCGCCGAGGATCGGCGTCAATTCCATGGCGCGCTCGAGCGGCTCGATGATCTGTTCCATCTCGAGGTCGCGCTGCGAGGGCGACAGGCGCGCTTCGTGTTTTTCGAGAAGATCGCGCGGATGGCACATGCGTGGATTGGTGGCTTCGTAATAGCCCCACTCGATCTGGCCGCCCTCCGTCGTCGCCGGGTCGCCGGTATCGCGCATATAGGCGGAGTTGCCCTGGTCGCGCAGCAGCGGGAAGCCAATTTCCTTGCCGGTGCCTTCAAACTCGTTATACGGACCGAAGAAGGTGAGCGGATGGTCGACCGGCATGACCGGCAGGTCTTCGCCGACCATCTCCGCGATCAGGCGCCCCCAGAGGCCGGCACAAACGATGACGTGGTCGGCCATGATGGTGCCGCGATGGGTGACGACGCCCTTGATGCGGCCGCCTTCGACGATCAGCGACTTCGCCGGCGTGTTGCCGAACACCTGCAGCTTGCCTGCCTTTTCGGCGGCATCGACCAGCTTGCCGGCAACGGTCTGCGAGCGCGGAATGACCAGGCCGGCATCCGGATCGTAAAGGCCGCCCATCACCTGATCTTCCTCGATCAGCGGGAACTTCTCCTTGATCTCGGGAGGGCTGACATAATGAGCGCGCGTGCCGAAAGCGCGTGCCGAGGAAAGCTTGCGCTTGATTTCCTCCATCCAGGTATCGTCGCCGGTGCGCGCCACTTCGAGGCCGCCGATGCGGGCGTAATGGCCCATCTTCTCGTAGAAATCGATCGAATATTGCGTGGTCCAGACCGACAGATAGTCATGGCTCGTGGTGTAACAGAAGTCCGAGGCATGGGCTGTCGAACCGATATCGGTCGGTATGCCCGACTTATCGATGCCGACGATATCGTCCCATCCCCGCTCGACGAGATGATGCGCGATGGAGGCGCCGACGATGCCGCCGAGCCCGATGATGACGACCTTTGCCTTTTCCGGAAATGCTGCCACGTGCTGTTCCTTCTACTTATCGCACGAATAAAAATTACCTAGCCGCGCTTGACGTACGCTTCGCGCGCGCGATGCAGGAGCCATGTCAACAGCGTAAGGAGTGTCACATTTGCCGAAGCTGCGGAACCCCCAGACCGCTCCGCATGGAAGCTGCGATGGGGGTATTATGCATAAGGCTCCTGATCGTCATTGGTCCTACGCCGCCTAGTACCGGCGTAATTGCGCCAGTCCGGATCGAGGCGGCGAGGCAACCGCAAAACAGCGCCGGCACTGCTGCGATCCATCCCGCATCGAACGGTCAGGCAATGCGTGGCTTAGATCGGATATGGGCGAGCCCTTGCAGCCGGCCTGTCCGCTCGCACGCCCGGGGATCACGGCGCTGAAATCGCCGCAAGCCGATCGATGTCCACCAGCACGATGTCTTCGGAAACAGGCTCGCGATTGTGCAAGCGGAACCATTCTGCCGCTTCCCGCACGCGGTCACCATGGGGTGGCGGATAGGCGCCGAGCCCGAGGACCCATTCCCGCACGGTTTCGCGCTCCATCCGCCCGGCCCGGTATCGATCGCAGACGGTTTTCGCAGACGCGACTAGATCATTGATGCTTTTCACAAATATCCCTCAATGCACGGATGGCTCTTCATCTTCGAGAAACGATCGAATGCCGTCGCGGGCAACGACGGCCAGGAATTCGTCGAAGGCATCGCGGTCCGTCGCAAATGGCTCGTCCCAGCGGATCAGATCCTCCGCCTGCGTGACCACCTCCATCGTCCAGTCTTCATTGCTGCCGGATGTGCGGAAGATATCGACGAGCACGGTGATCCCGTCGTCGGTGAATTCTCCCGCCAGTTCGGAGTGTTCGAGCTTCTCTTTCTTTGCCATCATTCAGCCACCTGCACCGGGCGGTGCGTCGTTTTTGAGATATTCTTCATATTGAACCGTCTCGGTTTCATTCGTGTCGATCGACGCATCCGCGCGTTTTGCCAGGCGAACACCCGCACCTCCACCATTTTCAGGGATGAACACAACCCCGCCGCCTTCCAGGGCGTGCTTCACATCCTGAAGGGTTCGTTCGTAGGGAGAGCGCTTTCCGGCCTCGAAATTCGCAATCGTCGCTTTGGCAACTTTTGAAGCTGACGAGAGATCGTCCTGAGACCACGCCAAAAGGGCGCGAGCAGCACGGCATTGAGCGGAAGATAGGCACAAAACAATAACCTTGCATCAAAAGTGTGATTCTGCCTCGGATAGGTTATATAAAAAATGTAATCTCGAGACAAGAGATGACGAGAAAGCGCATGACGGAATAGGGCGTTTTGAACCATTTTACATTCGCCTTTCCGAGAATTCCGATCTCCCTGGAATAATCTGCCTATTCCATTCTTAGACCACTAATACTCGACGCTCATCTGGCGAAGCGGAAGATTGATTGACTGAATATTATTACAGTCTAATTTAGATCTTCCTTATCACGCACCCGGGAGGTAACAATGCGTGAGCCAGATATGCAAAAACTCGATGCACTCGTCGGTCGTCTTGTTGGTGACGTCGGCGCTGCCATGTCAGGTGCCTTGGTCGTGCTTGGCGACCAGGTCGGAATCTTTAAGGCGATGGCCGACGGAACGCCGATGAGCGTCCAGAATCTAGCCACGAAAACCGGAATAAAGGAGCGCTATCTCAGGGAATGGCTGAGCGCCCAGGCGGCCGCCGACTATGTCGCTTACGATGAAAAGACGGATCGTTTCAGCCTGACACCGGAGCAGGCGATGGTATTCGCCGAGGAAAACAGCCCCGCCTTTTTCGTCGGCGCCTTCGAGGTCGTCCAATCCATGTGGATGGACGAACCCAAGATCGCCGATGCCTTCCGCACCGGCAAGGGTCTCGGCTGGCATGAGCACAGCACCTGCCTCTTTCGGGGCACCGAGCGGTTCTTTCGCCCGGGCTATAACAGCCATCTCGTCAACGAATGGATACCGGCTCTTGCCGGGGTCGAGGCAAAGCTCAAGGCCGGCGCCAGTGTCGCCGACGTTGGCTGCGGTCATGGGGCCTCGACCATTCTGATGGCGCAGGCCTATCCCGCTTCCCATTTTACCGGCTTCGACTATCACGGCCCGTCGATCGAAAGAGCAAAGGCTGCTGCCCAAGATGCCGGCGTCGCCGACCGCGTGACCTTCCAGCAGGGGTCGGCTGCGGAATTTCCGGGGCGCGGCTATGACATGGTTGCCATGTTCGACTGCCTCCACGACATGGGCGATCCGGTCGGCGCCGGCCGGCATGTCAAGGAAACGCTTGGGCCGAACGGGACGTGGCTGATCGTCGAGCCCTTTGCCAATGACCATCTCAAGGACAATCTCAACCCGGTCGGCCGCGTCTATTATGGAGCATCGACGATGATCTGCACGCCGGCATCGCTCTCCCAGGAGGTGGGGCTCGGGCTCGGCGCGCAGGCGGGAGAAATGAAACTTCGAAAGGTCGCGCTCGACGCCGGATTCACGCATTTCCGTCGCGCCACGGAAACCCCGTTCAACATGGTGTTCGAGGTGCGGGCCTGACGCAACTGGGTTACCAGGCGGCAAGCTATCTCAGCTTGCCGATGCTGGCATACATGCCCGTCGTGCGGAATTCGGTGGGATTGGTGCCATAGACGCGGCGGAAGACCTTGGAGAAATAGTTGGGGTCCTCGAAGCCGCACATGATGGCGACTTCCTTGACCGGCAGGAAGTCTGCCTTGGTCAGAAGCTTGACGGCGCGCTGCAGACGTTGCTGCAGGACGAATTCGGCCGGCGGCATGCCCTCGCTCTCGGCAAAGCTGCGCGAGAAATGCGCGCGGCTGAGGCCGACGATACCGGCGAGTTCGCTCACCGGCAGCGATTTTTCGAGATTGGCATTGATATGGTCGATCACCGGCTGCATGACACTGAGCTCGGCGGCAAAGGCCGGCGAGCCGAAGACGTCGTCGTATAGCGCCATCGCCGCTTCATAGGCAATCGCCGAGGCAGCACCCGGCGATGTTGCGCCCTTGACGAGGCGCAGGCTGCAATCGGCGAGATGATCGATGGTCGAGGGCTGCAGCTTCAGCACCGGGCCGGCGGTCGAAAGCACCATCTGGTGGATGCGCAGCGTTTCCTCGCCATTCATCGAAATCCAGAAATATTCCCAGCGGTCGCCTTTCTCCAGCCAGTAGCGATGATTGTGCGGCACCAGAACGAGCAGCGTGTCGCCGCCCTGAAGGCGATAGTTGCGGTTTTGATAGCGCAGCTTGCCGCTGCCACTGATCGTGTGCTGCAGCACGGTGAAGGGGGTCTGGCCGCGCCGGCGGCCGTCCCAGTCATAGGTCTCGTTCTCGCGCACTTCGTATCCGGCGCTGGTCGGCATGGCGTGCAGCCGCTGGCGGCCCCGGGGCAGCGAAACCGTCCTCATCGACTGTCCGTTGGCGATCAAATCCTGCAGCACAAAATTACCCCTGAAAGCATAATCCTTCTCTGGTCGCCCTGCCGATTTCGGGCATAATCCCGCTCGACAAGAGGAAGAGACCACGGCCGACAGAGCGGCCGGGAGGAAAAAGGCAGATTTTACGGCGTTTTCAGCCACATGCGTCAGCATGCGGCCCGATCCTCCATGGCCTTCTTTTCCTTAGCATTCGATTGGGTCGAGGTGAAGATCATGAGTTTCAAAATCGCTATCATCGGTGCGGGCAGCGTCGGGTTCACCAAGAAGCTGTTCACCGATATATTGTGCGTTCCGGAGTTTCGCGACATCGAATTCGCGCTGACGGATCTCAGCGAACATAATCTCGAGATGATCAAGGCGATCCTCGACCGCGTCGTCGAGGCGAACGGGCTGCCGACGAAAGTGACGGCGACGACCGACCGGCGCAAGGCACTGGAAGGCGCGCGCTACATCATCAGCTGTGTCCGGGTCGGCGGTCTCGAGGCCTATGCCGATGATATCCGTATTCCGCTGAAATACGGCATCGACCAGTGCGTCGGCGATACGATCTGCGCCGGCGGCATCCTCTATGGCCAGCGCAACATCCCGGTCATCCTCGACTTCTGCAAGGATATCCGCGAGGTCGCCGAGCCCGGTGCGAAATTCCTGAACTATGCCAACCCGATGGCGATGAACACCTGGGCGGCGATCGAATACGGCAAGGTCGATACCGTCGGCCTCTGCCACGGTGTCCAGCATGGCGCCGAACAGATCGCCGAAGTGCTCGGCGCGAAGTCAGTGAGCGAGCTCGACTACATCTGCTCCGGCATCAATCACCAGACCTGGTTCATCGACCTGCGCCTCAACGGCCGCAGGATCGGCAAGGACGAGCTGATCGCCGCCTTCGAGGCGCATCCAGTCTTTTCGCAGCAGGAGAAACTGCGCATCGACGTGCTGAAGCGTTTCGGCGTCTACTCCACCGAAAGCAACGGCCATCTCTCGGAATACCTGCCCTGGTATCGCAAGCGGCCGGATGAGATCACCCGCTGGATCGACATGTCCGACTGGATCCACGGCGAGACCGGCGGCTACCTTCGTCATTCGACGGAAACGCGCAACTGGTTCGAGACCGAATATCCGCAGTTCCTCGAATCCGCCTCGCAACCGATCGATCCTGCCAAGCGCTCGAACGAGCATGCCAGCCATATCCTGGAGGCGCTGGAGACGAACCGGGTCTATCGCGGCCATTTCAACGTCAAGAATAACGGCGTCATTACCAATCTGCCGTCCGACGCGATCATCGAATCGCCAGGCTTCGTCGAACGTTTCGGCATCAACATGGTCTCGGGCGTTACCCTGCCGGAAGCCTGCGCTGCCACCTGCATTTCCTCGATCAACGTCCAGCGTATGTCGGTACATGCGGCCATATCGGGCGACATCGACCTTCTGAAGCTTGCCGTGTTGCACGATCCGCTGGTCGGCGCCGTCTCGACGCCGGAAGAGGTCTGGCAGATGGTCGACGAGATGGTCGTTGCCCAGGCCTCCTGGCTGCCGCAATATGCCCATGCCGTGCCGGCCGCCAAGGAGCGGCTGTCGAAATCGAAGGTGCAGACCCGCGACTGGGCGGGGGCCGCACGCCGCAACGTTCGCTCGATCGAGGAGCTGCGCGCGGAAAAGGCGGCGCTGAAAAAGGCCGTCTGATTTTCGTGAAGCTTGGGTTGCCGGGGGTTTCCGGGAGGGAAATCCGCGGCGTCCGGCCCGGTTTCACGTGTTCGAGGAGAAGGGAGCCGCGTGATCGCGCTCCGGAACAAGAGGGAGAAACGATGATGAATTTTCGTAACGCAGGCATTCTGGCCGGACTGGCGCTCAGCGTCTCAGCCGCGGCGCTGAATGCATATGCCTCCGAGCCAACCGTTCCACCGGCGCCGGCGGACTTTCCGGCCGAAGGCAAGATCAACTATGTCGCGCGCGACTCCATCCTGGAGTTCAAGGCGCTGCCCGAATATCATGAGCCCGACTGGGTCACGAAGAATTTCGTCGCCACCGGCAAGCTGCCGCCGGTCAAGGATCGGCTGCCGAAGGAGCCGCTGGTCTTCAAGACAGGCAATATGCCCGACGGCATCGGCGTCTACGGCGATACGATGCGCCACGTCATCGGCGGCCGGCCGGAAGGCTGGAACTACGGCGCCGGCCAGACGCAGGGCTGGGGCGGCATCGATATCGGCCTCTCCGAATGCCTGACGCGCACCGCGCCGCTGTTCCAGGTGCAGGCCTCAGACACCGAGCCGCTGCCGAACCTCGCCAAGAGCTGGGACTGGTCCGAAGATGGCCATAAGCTGACCATGCACCTGATCGAAGGCGCCAAATGGTCAGACGGCGCGCCGTTCAATGCCGACGACATCATGTTCTACTGGGACGACGAAGTCATCGACCCGAACGTCTCGCCGCTCGGCGGCGGCGCATCGCCGGAAGCCTTCGGTGCCGGGACGACGCTGAAGAAGGTCGACGATTACACCGTCGAATGGACCTTCAAGGAGGCCTTCCCGAAGCAATATCTCTACACGATGTCCTACCCGAATTTCTGCCCGGGTCCCTCGCACATCCTGAAGTCGAAGCATCCGAAATATTCGAAGAACACCTACGACCAGTTCAAGAACGCCTTCCCGCCCGAGTTCATGAACATGCCGGTCATGGGCGCCTGGGTACCGGTTGAATATCGCCCGGACGACATCATCGTCATGCGCCGCAACCCCTATTACTGGAAGGTCGACGAGAAGGGCGATCAGCTGCCTTATCTGAATGAGCTGCACTACAAGCTCTCGACCTGGGCCGACCGTGACGTCCAGGCCGTGGCAGGATCCGCCGACTTCTCGAACCTCGAGCAGCCGGAGAACTTCGTCGCCTCGCTGAAGCGTGCCGCAGAGAAGACGGCGCCCGCCCGCCTTGCCTTCGGCCCGCGCCTGATCGGCTACAATCTCCGCATGAACTTCTCCGCCAACGGCTGGGGCAACCCGGACGAGCGCGGTGAGGCGATCCGCGAGCTGAACCGTAACGAGGACTTCCGCAAGGCCGTCACCATGGCGCTCGACCGCAAGGCAATCGGCGACTCGCTGGTCAAGGGACCGTTCACCGCGATCTATCCCGGTGGGCTCTCCTCCGGCAC
Source organism: Rhizobium leguminosarum bv. viciae USDA 2370 (assembly GCF_002008365.1). Classification (GTDB taxonomy): domain Bacteria; phylum Pseudomonadota; class Alphaproteobacteria; order Rhizobiales; family Rhizobiaceae; genus Rhizobium; species Rhizobium leguminosarum. The sequence goes on along the minus strand of NZ_MRDL01000046.1, from coordinate 50,764 downwards.
CAGCTTCTACGACCGCAACTCGACCGTTTACTACCCCTATGATCTTGAGGGCGCCAAGGCGGAGCTCGCCAAAGCCGGTCTCAAGGACACCGACGGCAACGGCATCGTGAACTTTCCGGCCGGGACGCTCGGTGGCAAGGATGTCGAAATCGTCATGCTGATCAACAATCAGTACACGACCGACAAGAGCCTTGCCGAAGGTGTCGTCGGCCAGATGGAGAAACTCGGGCTGAAGATCGTCATCAACGCGCTCGATGGGGCCAAGCGTGACGACGCCCATTATGCCGGCCGCTTCGACTGGCTGATTCAGCGTAACACGACGGAACTGTCGTCGGTGGTGCAGAACACCGAACAGCTTGCCCCGGTCGGCCCGCGCACTAGCTGGCACCATCGCGCCGGCAAGGATGACCAGCTCGATCTGATGCCCTTCGAAAAGGAGCTTGTCGACGTCGTCAACAAGTTCAGGACGAGCCAGAACAACGACGAGCGCGTCGATCTGATGAAGCAGTATCAGAAGATCTCGACGGAGCACGTCAACACCGTCGGCCTGACGGAATATCCCGGCGCGCTGATCGTCAACAAGCGGTTCTCCAACGTGCCCCAGGGTACGCCGATCATGATGTTCAACTGGGCTGAAGATTCGGTGATCCGCGAACGCCTGTGGGTGGCTGCGGACAAGCAGGGCAAATACGAGCTGTTCCCCGAACAGCTGCCCGGCAAGCCCGGCGAAAAGGGCCCGATTAACTGATGCCTGTCATCAGGACACAAAGAGCTAAAGCGCGTCGCATGTGATGCGACGCTGGAGAGTTCCCTCCCAGCTGAAGTGAGATTCAGGCCGCGCGTGGCGCGCGGCCTGATATGACCAACAAGCCGGCCGCGCTGACAAGGAGCGACTGGCGGCAAGGAGAAGCGAACCGTTCGATGTTACGATTCCTGCTCGTGCGCATAGCCTCTGCGATCCCCATTCTCTTCATCCTGAGTGTGGTGACCTTCGCGATCATCCAGGCACCACCCGGCGACTACGCCGATTATATAAGATCCCAGTTGATCAACCAGGGCGGCGCATCCTATGCCCAGGCCGAAGCGCAGGCGCAGCTCTACCGGGTCGAACACGGCCTCGATAAGCCGCTGGTCGTCCAATACGTCAACTGGATCGGCGGGATCGTGACGCGCGGCGACTTCGGTTACAGCATGTTTTACAACAAGCCGGTCGCCGATGTCGTCGGTGAACGCCTGCCGCGGACATTGCTTCTGGCGCTCGTCTGCCACCTCTTCGCCTCGGTTCTCGGCATCGGCTTCGGCATCTGGGCGGCGACGCGCCAATACAGCTGGATCGACAGCCTGCTTTCGGGGATTTCCTTCCTCGGCATGACGGTGCCGCGCTTCCTGATGGCGCTCATCATCGTCTATCTCCTGGTTTTCCAGCTGAACGTCTCCGAAATCGGCAGCTTCTTCTCGCCGCAATATGGCGGGGCGCCCTGGTCGTGGGCGAAATTTGTCGATTTGGTTCACCATGTCTGGCCGGTCGTGGCGATCGCCACCTTCGGTGGGCTCGCCTACAATATGCGCGTCATGCGCGGCAATCTGCTCGATACGCTGAATGCCCAATATGTCGAGACGGCCAAGGCCAAGGGGCTTTCCGGCGCAGCCGTGGTGATGCGCCATGCGGTGCCGAACGCGCTGCACCCGCTGGTGATGTATCAGGGCGTCGTGTTGCCCTACATGCTGACCGGCGAGATCGAAACCGCGATCATCTTCGCTTTGCCGACCGTCGGCCCGGCGATCGTCGGCTCGATGGCGGTCGGCGACGTCTATGTCACCGCCACCTTCATGATGGTGCTGTCGGCGACGCTGATCGTCGGCAACATCATCGCCGACATGCTGCTCGCCCTGCTCGATCCCCGTGTCCGCCAATATGGAGGAGCCTGAGATGCTGGCTTTCGACTCCGCGCCGCCTCCGCCGACGACAGAACTTTCCATCAACAAGCCATCACGTGGCCATGAAAGCTATATCGCCCTTGTCTGGCGCCGGCTGAGGCGCTCCTGGACCGGCATGGCAGGGCTCGTGCTCGTTGTGCTCCTGATCGTCATGGCGATCTTTGCCGATTTCTTTGCGCCGATGGACCCGAAGGCGACCGATGTCGGCTTCGCGCCGCCGCAGGTAATGAGCTTCCACGACAAGGACGGCAATTTCGTCTTCCAGCCGCGTGTCTATGCGCTCTCCGATTCCGAAGAGCTCGACCCCGTCACCTTCCAGCCGATCGTTGGCATCGACTACGACAATCCGCGGCTGCTCGGCTTCTTCGTCAAGGGCGCTGAATACCGGCTTTTCGGCCTGATCCCGGCCAGCCGGCACTTCTTCGGCTCGACCGATGGCCAGCCGGTGCATTTCCTCGGCACCGACAAGTTCGGCCGCGATGTGCTGTCACGTGCCATCATCGGCTCGCGCATTTCGCTGACGATTGCCCTGACGGTGGTCTTCATCGTCACCATCATCGGCACGACCGTCGGAATGGTGTCCGGTTATTTCGGCGGCACATTCGATATCTGGTTGCAGCGTTTCGTCGAACTGGTGCTCGCCTTCCCACAACTGCCGCTCTATCTGGCGCTGACCTCGCTGATCCCGGTGACGGCGCCGACCAACGTCTTCCTTGCCTTTGTCATCGCCGTGATGTCGGCGCTCGGCTGGGCGCAGATGTCGCGCGAGGTGCGCGGCAAGACCTTAGCGCTCGCCCGCATCGATTATGTCCGGGCGGCAATGGCTGTCGGCGCCACCGACACGCGCATCATCATGCAGCACATCTTCCCGAACGTGATGAGCCACGTCATCGTCGCGGTGACGCTGCATATACCGAGCGTCGTGCTGCTGGAATCCTTCCTCGGTTTTCTCGGCTTTGCGGTCAAGCCGCCGCTGATCTCCTGGGGGCTGATGCTGCAGGACACGGCGACCTATTCGGTGATCGGCTCCTATCCCTGGATTCTCTCCCCCGTCGGCTTCGTGCTCGTCACCGTCTTCGCATTCAATGCGCTCGGCGACGGATTGCGCGACGCGGTCGATCCTTATTGAGGTGATTGATATGGCTTTTGCACTGGTCAATTCCTTCGCCCCGCCCGTCCGCCACGACCATGATGGCCGTTCGGACACGCCCATTATCGACGCCCGCAATGTGGCGGTAAATTTCAAGGTCGAAGACGGCATGGTCGAAGCCGTCAAGGACGTCTCGTTTCAGCTCTATCGCGGCGAGACGATCGCGATCGTCGGCGAATCCGGTTCGGGCAAATCGGTAACGGCGCGAACGGTCATGGGGCTTTTGTCGAAGCGCGCCGTCGTCTCCGAGAAATCAACGGTCGCCTATGACGGCAGCAATATCCTGAAATTCTCCGAGCGGGCGCGCCGCAAGCTGCGCGGCGACCGCATCTCGATGATCTTCCAGGAGCCGATGAGCTCGCTGAACCCGATCTATACGATCGGCAGCCAGATCGTCGAAGCGATCCGCGTGCATCGCCGGATCAGCAAGAGGGATGCGCAAAAGCGCGCGCTCGAACTGCTCGAACATGTGCAGATCCCCGATCCCGCCGCGCGGCTCATGCAATATCCGCACCAGCTTTCCGGCGGCCAGCGCCAGCGCGTGATGATCGCAATGGCGCTTGCCAACGATCCTGATGTGCTGATTGCGGACGAGCCGACGACGGCGCTCGACGTGACCGTGCAGGCGCAGATCCTGAACCTGATCCGCAACCTGCAGAAGGAACTGGGGATGGCCGTCATCCTCATCACCCACGACCTGACCGTGGTGCGGCAGTTCTCGGATTACGTCTATGTGATGCAGTACGGTGAAGTGCGCGAGCACAACACCACCGAAGCGCTGTTTGCCAATCCGCAGGACACCTATACCAAGCATCTGCTTGCCTCCGAGCCGCGTGGCCAGGCCAATCCGCTGCCGGAGGGATCGGATGTCATCCTCGATGCCAAGGGCGTGCGTGTCTCCTTCATGATGCGTCACGGAACCTTTCTCAAGCCGGCGATGCGTGAGCTTGTCGCCGTCGACAGCCTCGATCTGACGCTGCGCCGTCACGAGACGCTCGGCCTCGTCGGCGAATCCGGCTCCGGCAAGACGACATTCGGCCAAGCGATCCTACGCCTGAACACGCCCGATAGCGGCGAGATCCATTTCGACCATCAGCCGATCCACGGCCTCTCCCGGGCCGAGATGCGGCCACTGCGCGCCCGCATGCAGGTGGTGTTCCAGGACCCGTTCTCATCGCTCAACCCGCGGATGACGATCGGCCAGATCATCGAGGAAGGGCTCGTCGTCAACAGGCTGGGCGCGACCAAGGCTGAACGGCAGGACCGGGTGCGCGAAGCGCTTGTCGCCGCCGGCATGCCGGGCAATATCCTGTCGCGCTTCCCGCATGAATTTTCCGGCGGCCAGCGCCAGCGCATCGCGATCGCCCGCGCCATCGCGCTGGAGCCGGAATTCATTCTGCTCGACGAGCCGACATCGGCCCTCGACCTTTCCGTCCAGGCGCAGATCATCGAACTCCTGCGCAAGCTGCAGGACGAGCGCGGCCTGAGTTACCTGTTCATTTCCCACGATCTCAAGGTCGTCAGGGCGCTTTGCCATCGTGTCATCGTCATGCAGCATGGCAAGATCGTCGAAGAAGGCCCTGTCAACGAAGTTCTATCCCATCCCAAGACCGCCTACACCGAACGGCTCGTCAAAGCCGCTTTCGAGGTAGCATGATTGCCGAATGCCGGAGGTTATAATGGCAAGAAATCCCAAAATCACTTTCATCGGAGCTGGCTCCACCGTCTTCATGAAGAACATCGTTGGCGATGTGCTGCAGCGTCCGGCTCTGTCGGGCGCGACGATCGCCTTGATGGATCTCAATCCGCAGCGGCTGGAGGAAAGCGCCGTCGTCGTCAACAAGCTGATCTCGACGCTCGGCGTGAAGGCGAAGGCCGAGACCTATTCCGACCAGCGCAAGGCGCTTGCCGGCGCCGATTTCGTCGTCGTCGCTTTCCAGATCGGCGGTTACGAACCCTGCACGGTCACCGATTTCGAAGTGCCGAAGAAATACGGGCTGCGCCAGACGATCGCCGATACGCTCGGCGTCGGCGGCATCATGCGCGGCTTGCGCACCGTGCCGCATCTCTGGAAGGTCTGCGAAGATATGCTCGCCGTCTGCCCCGAGGCGATCATGCTGCAGTATGTCAACCCGATGGCGATCAACACCTGGGCGATATCAGAGAAATATCCGACCATTCGCCAGGTCGGCCTCTGCCACTCGGTGCAGGGCACGGCGATGGAACTGGCCCATGACCTCGACATTCCCTACGAGGAAATCCGCTACCGCGCGGCCGGCATCAACCACATGGCCTTCTATCTCAAGTTCGAGCATCGCCAGCCGGACGGCTCCTACCGCAATCTCTATCCCGACCTGCTGCGCGCCTATCGCGAGGGCAGGGCGCCGAAGCCCGGCTGGAACCCGCGCTGCCCGAACAAGGTGCGCTACGAGATGCTGACGCGGCTCGGCTATTTCGTTACCGAAAGCTCGGAGCATTTCGCCGAATACACGCCCTATTTCATCAAGGAGGGCCGCGACGACCTGATCGAGAAATTCGGCATTCCGCTCGATGAATATCCGAAGCGTTGCATCGAGCAGATCGAGCGCTGGAAGGGGCAGGCGGAGGCCTATCGTTCAGCCGACAAGATTGAGGTCGCGCCGTCGAAGGAATATGCCTCCTCGATCATCAATTCGGTCTGGACGGGCGAGCCCTCGGTGATCTACGGCAATGTCCGCAACAATGGCTGCATCACATCGCTGCCGACCAATTGCGCCGCCGAGGTGCCCTGCCTCGTCGATGCCTCCGGCATCCAGCCGACCTTCATCGGCGACCTGCCGCCGCAGCTGACGGCGCTGATCCGCACCAATATCAACGTGCAGGAACTGACGGTGCAGGCACTGATGACGGAAAATCGCGAGCACATCTATCATGCCGCAATGATGGACCCGCATACGGCAGCCGAACTAGACCTCGACCAGATCTGGTCGCTGGTCGACGATCTGCTCGCCACCCACGGCGACTGGCTGCCCGAATGGGCACGCACGACCCGCAAAGTACAGGCCGCCTGACACCCCCTCTCCCGGGTGAGGCGTCAAGAAGCCCCGCGGTCGCAACAACCGCGGGGCTTTTTTGCGACAGGAACGACGGCTCTTGCAATCGGCATAGTGACCCGGACGGTCGCGGCGACAGCTTATCGCCATTTCATTAAACGCAACTGCCATAGCGATGATTGCGCCGCGAGGCCCAGTCGTCGATGCCAATCACCGAGGGCGGAATCGACAGCGGCAATCCTTGCCTGCGTATGACGCGGAGCAAGGTGTCGTTGCTGACCAGAAGGATGGGCCGCTGAGCAAAAACGCGCCGCCGGGCGTCCTCCAAGCGCGAGGGCCAGATGGTGGACGAGATGCTCGAGACGCCCGGTTCGTCTGGCGTAGGGAGGTAGCACATCGCCGAACCGCCCGGCGAATATCTGCCTGCCGCCGAGCACCGCATCACAGGTGAACCTCCGCGTGCGCACGAGAAGCCTGACCGCGCCTTCCCGACAGGGAGAGGTCCGCGACCTGGCGGCAATAGCAGCTTCGAACCGTTCGCGACATTTGTCCGCATGCCGAACATGACGCGGTAGCGCCGGAGGAAAGCAAGATGCAGGTCTCGTCGTCAATGTGGGTAATGCGTTCGGCGATGAATCCAGCCGGTACCAAATCAGAAAGGCGAAACTTAGTGCTCATCAGGCTGACTCCTTGGTGGAAACCAGCAAAGCGGCATCGTTACAACTGCATCAAAACCCCAATATTCGGCGCTGAAACACGCCAAAAAGACTTCCCAATCAATTGCGTGCTGCGTTTCCGCCCGTTATTCCGACGGCTCGGGGAAGCCGCGGTAAAAGCTCGTCGGCTGCAGCAGCGAACTGGCGATGTTGGCGATGATCGGCCCATCCGCCTCGCTCTTTGCCCTCGCTTCCTGCCACTCGCGATCGGCCACGAACTCGGCCCACTTCTGCTCGCGCTCCGCCAGCGACCGCCATTCAAGGAGGTAGGTCAGATCGTTGCTGGAAGAACCGATCATCGTCGTCCAGAAGCCGAGTGAGCGGATGCCGAGTCGCTCCCAGATCGCCAGCGTCGCGGTCTCGAAACGCTGCTGCAGTGCCGGCAGCCTCCCCGGCAGACATGTATAGATGCGCAATTCGTGGATCATCGGATGCTCCTCATGTTGGTCAGGCTAGATCGTGGATATCGTTCAGCGCTGGAAAAAGCGAGGGGCCGCTTCTCCGCTTGTCGGACGCTTGTCCTTAATCCTGCGGCAGACTGCGAAATCGGTCACTGTGCCCGATGACTACCGCCATTTCTCCGTGAGAAATCCTGACGATCCTTGGACGGGGTCGGTGTGGGGCAGGGGGACTGACGAGATTTTCGCCAGCATTTGGCTTGAGGGAGCGGACGTCTGAATGTCGGCATGCTGTCCCTTAGGATAAGCGCCTACCACCTGGAAGTCCGACGTGCAGCCGAGATTTCGGTGCCCTGTTCCGGCTGGAAGTACCAGGCAGTCTCCCGCTACCACATCAAGCTCTTGACCGTCGGGACCGCCGATCAACAGCTTGGCGCTGCCAAGTGCAATTCCCAGGACTTCATGGGCACCGGAATGGTAGTGCTGATAATCGAAGACACCGTTTATCCAGACGCCTGTCCAACCGTTTGCAGCGAAACGACGGTCGAAATCAGTAGGTTCAGCATCAGCAAAGAGCCCTCTGTAAAGCAATACAGGAAGATGCGGATTGTTCGGGACCCAGTCGCTCGGCTTGAAAAATATCGTCTCGATGTTCATGTTGAAAATTCCCAAGCGAGTTGTCAATTGCCGCGAGCCGACGGCCATCGAGCCGTCGACGTTTTCCCCCAACTCTTACGCAGCGTTTTCAATTGAACTCATCTGCGATGATGTTCTCAAAAGCTAAACTTTGGCAATCACCAGCGGTTCCTTGGCATGCCGCAGGTTCGAAGAGGGCGCATTCCGACTGATGCGCAAGGGGCCCCCTATGCCGGGCCCTCATTGGTCTCTGATTGTCAATCTGATAAGTCACAACAAGATGCATTTGTCATGGGGCGGGAACGTGATCTGGTGAAATGCCTTCGTCTTGGTGTTAGCGCCGTCTATTGCACTTTCACCATACAGCCATGCTGCGGCAGGCAGTTTAGACATGCAGCTTCGACCACCAAGTCGTCATCACCAAAGGGAGCGATGGCCAGGATAGACTGAAAATCGACGACCGAGAGGTCCTGAAGAATTACTATGTCGACATCGATGAGACGCATGTTGTCAATGGGGTCGGGGTAGCTGTCGGAACCTCGTCGGTAGCTGATATGCGTGTGAGGGATCGCCGTTAGTGGTTTCCTTCTCTAAAGGACAAAATCCACGAATCGATGGTCCGCTCGATATTGCTTTATCGTGACGGTCAGCCCTTTCGGACGACAAGCTCATACCTTGCACTCCGGCAACACCAAACCAAGTGGGACAGAAATGGGAGTGGACAGCCAGCGCCGGATTCAAAGGAATCCAGGGCGAAGCCTTCGTTGCTGACACCCTAAAGGCTGGGACCAACTGCGGGAGCGTTCGGTGACCCACCCTGCAGGATTGCTGGATTGTGCGGAGGTGGCAGCAGAGATCAACCGTTTGGTCGAGCAGATAAAGCGCTTCTCAACGACATCCTGCTTGGCGTGAGTTCTGGCGAATTTAAGGGTGACCTTTTTGTCGGCACATCCTGCTCGCGACACATGTGCACGGATCAAGAAGCCGTTGTCGTTGCAAACCTTGCTTCGCGAACTGTCTTTCTCGCTTGGAAGCCGTCCGGGCAGAAGATCAAGGTTAATCCCGACGTGAAAGCATGGCCTGAAAAGGCGAAGGCGGACTTCGTCAGTGGTCAGCGAAGTGGAAATGACGGGACAGTTCGGTCAAGCGATATTCGATCACTGCTGGACGATCACCCGGGTCCCCGGCTGAACCATATCGTAAAGCTCCTCGACGTCCTCGCGGTACATCCGAAAGCATCCGCTCGATGCATTGGTGCCGATGGAGGAGGGGTCGTTGGTGCCGTGGATGCGCAGCAGTCCGTCGGCAAGGTAGATCGCGCGAGTTCCGAGCGGGTTTGCCGGGCCGGGTTTCACGACGGCCGGAAGCCGTGGGTTCTTCTGCCGCATGCTGGCCGTGGGTCGCCATTCGGGATGCAATCGCTTCGACACCACCCGCGTTGTTCCGTACCATTGCTTGCCTTCGCGGCCGACTGCGATGGGGTAGGCGAACTGCTCGCCCTGTGCGGTCGTGTAAATCAGAGTGTGCTCACGCGTGGCGATGACGACGGTTCCCCTTCTAATTCGCGTCGATGGCTCCCCACGTTCTTGCAAAGGTTCCCGATAGCCAGGTTCTGGCTCGTAGTAGGGAGGAGGGGGATACGGGCTGTAGGGATCATCATAGTCGTAGCCCCCATAATCGTCGTATCCATCATGCGGGTCATAAACTTGGGCCTGGGCATGAATGGGCGTCAGCAAAAGGGCCGCAACAAGGAGAGCCATCAATCTCATTTTACGCAATCCGTCTGTTATACAGCCTGATTGGGCGGAATTGTGTGGCGGTACTATGGCGGGTTCAGTCTGGATTCCACGGTGATCTCTCGTCGCTCCCATCAACCGCTGAGTTCCTGTCTGCTTCAAGAAAGCGGAATGATGACGAAGCGATCTAGGGGAGGCGATTCGCGGGCTAGACCGGGAGGTAGACCTTTACCAAATTTCAAAATGCATCGCGGCCTAAGTTCACCGGTGGAACCCAATGGTCACATGCAGCGCGTCGTCAGCCTCCTCCCGATGGCGCGCTACCATTCGTCCTCTGATCAAAACCGGACTTCCATTACCAACGACTGTCATTAGAAAGATGACGACGGAACCACACCGATAGTTGGGACAGGTGGTTCCTGTTGCCGCATTTTGTTTTCTTGCTCGTCACCGGGGCTAAGTGCGTCGCGCACTTCATCGTCTTCCCAACCCGCCTCGATGGCGGATGCCACAAGCGTCTCGATTTTCTCGGTTTCCGACGCATGCGAAGTCTCAGCCAGGCGGCGTCTGGCGGTCTCGAGGCACTGACGGAGGTTCGAAGCGCGACTGGGGTCGTTACGGTCGTAGCTTGGTGATGCGATGTAGGTCATAGGAAGCTCCCTGCTGATCGAGAGGAACACCTGAACAGAACTCCGGTTCCACACTACGCATCTGCGGTAAGCGCCGCCGTTTGCCGCCGGCGCTTACGTCACGCATTGGCGCTGATCCGCCTGCATCCCCTTCGCCTTAGGCGTTCATCAAGCGTCATCCTGGCGAATGGCCGGTGGCTGTGCTGCAGATGGACCATATGCTCTGACCACGGCAGTCTGGCTGTCTCGGAACTTTCGATCTCGCAAGTCTGTTCGTACTGTTGAATGGAGGAACTGGCCATGTCCAAAAAGAATAATGACAAAGGGGGCAATCCTAAAGACCAGCCGGTCAATCACCCTGACCGTAAAGAACTGCCACCGGAGCCTGACGATCAGAAACACCCGGCTCGAGATACAAGGGAGGCACCGGTGCCCAACCCAAACGGCGAGCCTGTCGACAAACCTTAGCAACTGCCAGACCGTCGTGAACCGACTNAACGTCTCGCGATGACATCATCGATGTCTTTGATTTCTCGAGCGCCGGCCATCCTAGCGTCGCAATCAAACTATTCCTCGGCGTCGGAACAGTTCTTATATTGCAGCTTCTGAAGTGGCGCATCCAGCCTCAGGATGAGCCCGGTCGGGGCGCAATCAAGAGAGACCTCCCCGAAAGCGGACAGGCTGGAGCTGACGAGCCGAGTGCCGAACCTTTCTTGCTCGGAGTTTCCACGGCGGGACCTCCAACCTCTTACCAAGGAGCACGTCGCCGCATGATCAGCGCCGCCGGCGCTCTGTCCGACGGGTAGGGGGGCGCCTTGTTCTGGCTTCGCAGCAACTGCCAACTAGGTTGCCCGCGCTACCAATGGGCGCCAATATCGACTATACTTTCGTCCACTGAATATCTTGGCTTGTTCGTCGGTCGCTCCTTCAGGAGAAGGGGCGCGTCGAAATGTGAGTTTGCAGCAATTAGCCGGATCTCATCATCCCACCGTTATGTGCCGTGGGTCAGCGAGGGGTGTTCGGATGAAACCGAAACGACGTCCCTTCCTCAAACTTGCAGTCGCGCTGGCGATGAGCCTTCCTGCCATCGCCGCTGCGCAGCAGACGTCGGCCAAGACGCCACGAATCGGCCTTCTCGCCTGGTGGCCTTGCGGTATGCCCTATGCGAGCGAAACCAGCGAGTTCGGAATGTTCATGCAAGGGCTTCACGACCTGGGCTACACGCTGCACGAACTCAGCTTCGAGTGCCGGAGCGCGAGTAAGCAAGACAGTCGCCTTGCAGCCGCAGCGGGGGACCTGGCGCAGCTCCCCGTGGATGTGATCGTGACTTCGTCTCAGCCGGCTGCGCATGCTGCCCAAGCAGCGACCGATGCGATTCCAATCGTGACCATCATCAGCGGTGACCCAGTTGCGGCAGGCTTAGCGAGCAGCCTCGCAAAACCTGGGGGCAATCTCACGGGTGTCACTTATTACGCCACTGAACTAGCCGCCAAACGGCTGCAGCTTTTGATGGAGGCCATACCGGGGCTTGCCACTGTCGGCGTGCTGGCAAACCCGGTGGTGTCATATCTCCCCTTCGAAACGGACACCAAGCAAGCTGCCCGCCACCTCGGAGTGGCTTTGAGCCTCCAGCAAGTCAGCGAGCCGGGCGAACTCGATGTTGCGTTCTCGCGCATGAAGGCCGACGGCGCTCAAGCCGCCTTGGTGCTTCCCGACCTCATGCTGGCCGACCAGTCGTCGCGAATCGCCGCCTTGGCGATCGAGCATCACCTGCCGGTCATGGCTTGGGGCTCGTGGTACGTCGCAGACGGCTGCCTGATGGCCTATTCGGCGGACTATGGTGTAATGCAACATCGGCTCGCCTATTATGTCGATCGCATTTTGAAAGGAACCAAGCCTGGGGAGTTGCCGATCGAGCAGCCGACGAAGTTCGACTTGTCGGTCAATCTGAAGACGGCAAAGGCACTCGGGATCGTGCTGCCGCAGACCGTTTTGCTGATGGCTGATGAAGTCATCGAGTGAGGATGGTGTGCGGCGTTCGATCCAGCTTCAAGCCGCCCCGATGCGCCGACCGTTGTTCCGGAAGTACTTCCTCGCCTTCTTCGCTGCGGTCATTGTTCCGCTGGCTATTAGCGGCATCGGCGACGCTTGGTTCGGCTATCGCGACCAGCGTGCAATGCTCAGCGCTCTATTGCGGGTGGAGGCCACATCGGCGGCCGGCAAAATTCAGAGCTTTCTCGACGGCATCAAGGATCAACTGGGTTGGACGGTCCAGCAAGCCTGGACCGCTGATGCCGAGGCATACCATCGGCTCGATGCACTGCGGGTGATGCGCCTAGCCCCGGCGATCGCCAGCATCACCCTTGTTGACGATGTCGGCGTCGAACGGCTGCATGTCTCCCGTATCGACTTGAACAGGATGGAAGGCGGATCGGATCGCTCTGGCGATCCTGCTGTCTTGGGAGTTCGTTCGAACGGCACATGGTTTGGGCCGGTCACTTTTCGCGACGGTTCCGAACCGTTCATGACCATGGCCATGGCCGGAAACCGTAAGGCAGGTGGCATCGTCGTCGCCGAAATCAACCTGAAGCTTGTCTGGACGGTTGTTTCGGAAATTCGCGTCGGGAATCGTGGCCGGGCGTTTGTTCTCGATCGGACCGGCCGGCTCATCGCCCACCCCGACATTAGCAAGGTGTTGCAGGGCACGGACGAGAAGACAGCGGCGGCCCTCACCAGATTGCGGGACGAGATCGCCGCCGCAGGGGGAGAGGCGACCACGGCCCGCAACGCCGAGAACGAACCGGTTGTGACCGCCATGGCGGCGATCCCCAATCTCGGTTGGACCGTGTTCGTGGAGCAGGCGCAGGCCGAGGCTTTCGCACCGCTGTATGCGTCATTGTGGCGGACGGGTGGCCTGCTGCTCGCCGCCGCCATCTTCGCATCGGCGCTTGCCTACTGGCTTGCCAGGCGGATGACCGGACCAATCCGCCTGCTGCAGGAAGGCACCGAAAAAATCGGTGCTGGACAGTTCGAGCACCGTATCGACATCGCCACAGGAGACGAATTCGAACGACTGGCGGACCGGTTCAATGAAATGGCGCAAGAACTCGCCGTATCGCGGGATCGTTCAGAGCGAATTGCACGGCTGAAGCGTTTTCTCGCGCCGCAGGTCGCGGAACTCGTCGAAAAGTCCGGCGACGAGAGCGTGCTCGCCGGACAGCGCGCAGAAGTCGTCGCTGTATTCTGCGACTTACGTGGCTTCACCGCTTTTTCGGCGCACGCCGAACCCGAGGAGATCATGCAGGTCTTGCGCGAGTACTATGAGGCGCTCGGCACGATCATCACACGCTACGAGGCCACGCTGACCAACTTCGCGGCAGACGGTTTGATGGTGCTCGTCAACGCGCCGGTACCGTGCGCAGACCCGGCACTTCGTGCTGTTGAGATGGCGATCGACATGCAGGACGCCATCCAGCGCCTGATCGCCGAATGGCGTCTGCTCGGTCATGCGATTGGCTTCGGCATCGGACTGGCGATGGGATGGGCGACAGTCGGCCGAATTGGTTACGAAGCCCGTGTTGACTACACTGCGATCGGACATGTCGTGAACCTGGCATCGCGACTCTGTTCGTCCGCCGCCGATCAGCAAATCCTCGTCGATCACGCTGTAGCGCAATCCGTGCGTGGAGAAATTTTATTGGTCGCTCTCGGCCCGCGACAGCTCAAAGGTTTCGACGAGCAAATACCTGCTTGGAAGGTCGGAACGAGAAGCGGAAGATCAAATGGCGTGCAAGAACCGAAGGGGTTGAACGGGTAGGTGGACCTCACACAGTTGAGAAGAGATCAGCCTCCTGAAATCTTGCTCGGTTCGCCAACTGCACCTGTCGGGGAACCAGTCTTCATCGACCAGCGCGTGAATTTCGCTCTTCCGGCGCAGTCACGCATATCGACATCGACGTGTTCCGCCGCCAGTTCACTGAGATGGGGCCGAAGCGGCCGCACTTTGTGATCCTGACATCAACACGCGACAATGCGCTGGAGATGTCGAGCTGGCTATCGGGTGGCGTCAACCGCGTCACGTTCTTGAGGCCCCCCCTTAGACAACGGCTGCGTGCAAATCCTACCGTATCGTCTAGCCAGGATCGACGGTCACGATCCCTCGTCCGGGATGTTCAAGACGTCTCCGCACGCCTTGCAATGAACGGCGTCGGCGTCATGGCGCTGAAGGCCGCATCGGTGACAGGGATAGGTCACTTTGTGAGGGCGGACGACTGCCTGAGCAAGCCTGACGAATAACGAGATGCCGACGATCATCGTCACAACGGAAGTGAGCTTGCCCAGCGTTCCGGGAAGCGTGATGTCCCCGAATCCCGTCGTCGTTACCGTCGCGACCGTGAAGTATAGCGCATCGACGAATCCTTCGCCTCCCTCCCTGTTGTAGAAGAAGGACGTATAGACGAACCCGGTTGCCATGAAGAGGAACACAAGGAGATTGATCACCGCCCGGACGACGTCGAGAAGGTATAAGTAGCCGGCCTTGCGCAGCAAGTCCTTGAGCAGCGGACTCGTGCCGATCGCCCAGAACCGCATGATCCGTAGGAAAGCGAAATTGAAGAGCAGGTCCGGCAGCAACAGCGTGGCCAGCACCACGAAGTCGATCCAGGTCATCGGCCGCCGAATCCACTCACGCACAGAGAATGCGGCGACCGCCCGGCCGACCATCTCGGCGGCGATCCACACTGCTATCGCATAGTCGATAATTAGATAGGACGGACCGGATCGCAGGTACGGGCCGAGCAGGAAGAAGGCGAGAATGGCAACGTCAATGGCAGCAAATACCAGCCGAAAGGCGATCGCCTGTCTGCCGTCGGCCCTGTCGAGGCTTCGCAGCACCTCACGAAGCGAATTCCGCTGAGACCCGTCGCCGGATTCGAAGATTTTCATCCGGGGAATGTAGATCCCTCGTCGGCGTCCGCAAGTCGCCGAAGACACGGAACTCCCTCGGTGACAGTCTTAACTGTCACGTCCTCCTCGCGAAGGAGATATTCCGCAAGGCTGTATTGCAGCATGCCGATGGAGGGGTGGAGGCCTCCATGTCTGTAATGCCGACCCGATCTTCAAGTTCGCCGAAATGCCTTCGGCGACTATTGGGAAGGGATCGAAAACTGCGTTGCAGAGGTTCCGCCGCCTTAGCGGAGCAACCCATCGCGACTGAACTCTTCGCAGCCGAGAGGTTTCGAACGTGACGCATCGTCGGGGTCGGCATCAGGTTTCGAAGCGGTCTTGGCCTTGGTCTTCAGCGAACGCGTCGTTTCTCGACCGTAGCTTCAGCATCCTATTCGCGCCAGACTGTCACCAGGTCTCGGTCGAGGATGTCCTCCACCACGCGCGGGTCGAATACGTGGAAGGTTATTTTCCTCGCCCGCCCACGTAGCTTCACCGTGCGGGTTCCAGCGCTGCGCAAGCGTCCGTCGCTGAGCCAGCGATGTCTCTCGGTAGTAGAGCTCGTCAGGATATCCTGGATTCAGGAGGGATCACAGCAAGGTTTCGATGTCTTCGAGCACGTCGGAAACAACTGAGAAGCAGCACGGAACGCACTCTTAGCCGTTTCAGCCATCGCCAATGTCAGAGCACCCGCCTCGATTTCGAGCGACTTTCTCACCGCCAAAGGCAGACGTGCGCGAATTTCCATCAGAATCCGCTTCGCGCGAACGGATGATCCGAGCGTGGCTGCGGTCGATAGGGGCCACTCCTTGATCAGCTCCGCATCGTCGGTGGTCTTGGGTTTTGCCATGTGCGAATAGATGGGCCTTCCGCCCGGCAGCGTCAACGACTATCCCAGGACGGAAGGCATCATGTGATTACGCTCAGTTGCGGTGCGCGGGCATCTGCTTGAGCTCGTCCTTGGTCCAGCTCGTAACGGCGTGAACGTCGCCGTCTTCATCGCGCATGAACTCAAGATCCGAGATCGGAACTGCAACAGGCTTCGCGCCGATACCCAGAAAGCCTCCGACGTCGATGACCGCGGAGCCGCCGGCGCCCGCCCCGTGGATATGATCGACCTTGCCGACCTTGTGATCGTCGGCTCCATAGATGGTGGCACCTTCGAGGACGGCAGGGGTAAGTTCCGAAGTCGTGAGGCGGACGTGGTTGGTGTGGTCCATGATTGCTTCCTCCTATGTGGAGGTAGATTAATCGAGTTAAAGGCCGAATGTTCCGGCCGGTGAGAACCCTCGTCGGCCCAAAGATCAGGTCATGCGCTTCAACAATTCAATGAGGGCGTTCATCTCCTCGTTCGCCGACATCGAGAGCATATGATTGTCCGCGAGATCGATAACCGCAACGAAGACCTCGCGCTCCGACCGTCCCGCTGCGGTAGCTCTTTCGAGCAGATCACGGAACGCGGCGTCGATTGCATCCTGGCAACGCATGTGGCGATCAGGTTGATCCTGCCCGATGGAAGGTCTCGCTATCTCCATGGAAGGGAAAAGTGAGCTGATTTGCGAAGTTTAGCAACCGGTGGGCTTGTCGCACGGTCGTAGGCTTTACTGCTTCGGGAACTGCCCACGATTTGCTCACTATTGTTAGCTTGGTCTTGCCGACTGACTGGGCGCATCTTATGGCGCCTGACCGCCCCTTGGACACCTAAATCCCGGAGTGCGCGGCGGCTATGCCTGTCTTATTCGAGGACCGCCTGGTACGGATCTTGCGCGCGGGCGTCACCAATGATGGTGGTGCATCGGCGAGTGCCTCGCGGGCAGCCGAGGTCAAGGTTGTGGCAACGAAATCCGCCTCCCCAAGCGCGGGCGGCTGCCTTTCCTCCTGGTTTTCCACCCAAAGGACCGCGCCGACGCGAATGGTTGGGTATATGCGCTTGAACCGACGAACAAGTATGGTGGCATGCCTTGCCGAGTCCTCGTTGAGGAAGCAAACTACGATGGCGTTCGATTGTTTCGGAACGAGGCTCATGGCACGGCGATTGGGGATGTCAGAATGCCTCGCTGCGACCACCTCGGCGCCCTGTACCTGAAGAATCTGGGCAAGCATCGCAGCCGACGCGTCGTCGAGGGGGCCTCTGCCTCCGACGCAAAAGACTGTCTTGCCCCGTCCGTCAGGTAGTTCGCTTTCATCCCGAATCCCTTCCTTGGGAGGGGTGCTGGGCCGACCTGCCGCTTCCTTCTCCTTCTCCTTCTCCTTCTCCTTCTCCTTCTCCTTCTGTTCCTCTTCTTCTTCCTCTTCCTGCTCTTCTTCCTCCGCGATTTCCGCAAGGTTCGAGACCAGTGTGATGGCGGTCCCAAACACCTGTTCCATCTGCTCCGGGGTCAAGACGCCTCGACGCCTATCCTTCTCCGCGAGTAGAAGGGCGGGAATGGCGACCTTGCCATAGTAGTCCTCCAGATAATCCTCCTCGAGGAATTCCTCGGCGTAGTCGGTCGCCTCATCGGGATCGCCAGCAAGGAGCCGCTGGTACAGCCGCTCCTTGGGATCGAGCACCGGGTCACTACCAAAAACGACCTCAAGGAACTCGAATTGCGGGACATACCGGCCCAACACTGCAAGACACACGGTCAGCGGCGTGGACAGCACAAGACCGACTGGTCCCCACAGCCATGCCCAAAAAATCGCCGCGACGATGATTGCCAGCGGAGAGAGGCCGGTACGAGAACCATAGAGCCAGGGCTCGATGACGTTGTTGCTGGTCAATTCCAGCACGAGGAAGATGGCCCCAACCCAGAGAACAAGGCTCCAGCCAGGGTCAACTGCAAAAGCCAGGAACAGCGGCAGAACCGTCGCGATTACAGGCCCGATATAAGGGACAAATCGAAGGACGATGGCTAGCATCCCCCAGAGCGCTGGATTTGGAATGCCAACCGCCCATAGTCCGAGCGCCAATGGGACGCCGTAGGCGCAGTTCACCACCAGCTGCATAAGAAGATACCGCGCGACGCGGCTACCTGCCTCCTGGATGGCTTCTGTTGTGCGATGCAGATCGCCATAGCCAACGAGCCGGATAAAGCGGTCGCGAAGCTCTTCCCGCTCTAAAAGCATGAATATTACGACGACGATGATCAAGCCCAATGAGGCGATGGGGCCGAGCAGCGGACCAATCAGGCTAGTAAGCGTTTCAATTGGTCTACTCGGCGCGAATATCTCAACGAGCACAGGCTCCCTTACTCTTGATGCGGTACCGGGAGCAACTGGGCGCTCCTCGGCGTTGCTGAGCTCACGACCGACGCTCTCAACGACTGATGTCAGGCGCCGTACAATACCGCTATCCGTTCCACTTTCCTGGAGAGACCGAATTTTTGCTATGATGTTGCCTTGGTAGGCCGGAAGGTTCTGGGCGACTTCGGCTACGTGTCCCGCTACGACAAGCCCGAACAGGACGAGGACAAGAAAAGCGATCACGACAGTGACTATGACTGCCGCAATACGCGGCATGCCAAGCTTTCGAAGACGAGAGGAGATGGGAGCCAACGCGAACGTCAACAGCACTGCGATTGCTAGAGGAAGAAGCACTTCCTTGCCGAAATACAGAATGGCAATAACAGCGAGTACACTCGCGAAGGCAGGCATGCGTGAAGGGGAGGATGGCGAGGTCGAATAGACGCGGCGGGGGCCGAGGTCATTTTCCAATTCCGCCTCCGTGATCTTGGCGTCGCTCGAAGACATCGAGGTGTCGGTCGTTCTCACCAAGTCTTTTGAAATTAGGGCGCAGATTGGCCTCGGCAATGGTTGTGACGTACCTCCCTCGACGGGCTTTAGGGCATACGGTCCGAAAAACAGCGGCGCCGAGCCGGGGCGGGTCACGGTAGTTCGGGATCGCACAGGAGAATGCAAAACGGAGGAGATTTCCCCTTTGCAGAGCTACTCGTGCGATCGTGCCTTCCTAAATCCGGTCAACCGCAAAAAAGGCGTGGATCCCACCGCCTACCAGTCGGAACAATCGACTGAAAAGTACGTTCGGCGCGTATGAAGCATCCTTGTGCAAACGTCCCCCGCGTCGGCGAACTTCTGCAAGTCCACGATCATAAAATCCATATGTTGAGAAGAAGTCGGGCGAACCGCCCAGAGGTCGTTTTCTTACACGGCTGCGGAAGCCTTGCCGAGGAGGTCGTCACTCCTTTCGAAGTCCACGAGAACATCGGGATCATTGCACCTGATCGCCCAGGCTACGGCTTCAGTTCTCCACTACCTTCCGGAAGTCAGGGACCTCTCGGGCAGTCCTTCTGGCTCGAAACCTTCCTTGAGCATATAGGGGGCGGGCCGCGCGTGCTGGTCGGCCATTCTATCGGTTGCGCACCGCCACTTCTTCTCGCGCAGCGCAGGCCGGACCTCGTTAGGGCTATGTTGCTGATCGCACCTTGCTGCAGGCCAGTTCCTTTCAAGCCTTTCGTGCTGTTGCGTACGGCGATGATGCCGCTGATCGGATCCGCCGTCCGCCGCCAGATGACCACTCGCTGGCCGGAGGTGATTTTCCGCTCCGCGCTGCGAACCTCGGCCGCCCCAAATCCCGTACCGGAATACTTGGCAGCCTTGCCCGCGCGCCACATCGTGTCGTCGCCCACAATCGAGACCATGGCCGCGGAACTGTCCGCCTTCAACGCCGACATGGCCGCATTCGGGCGCCTCTCGTCCGACCTGCCTATAACCGTTGTCTTCGGCGACCGGGACGGGGTCATCGACTGTCGGTGGCACTCGGCGTGGATCCAACGGAACCACGACCAGGCGGTCTTCAAAACGCTCAGGGGCGTGGGCCATTTGCCGCATCATGTCCGGACTGAGGTGTGTGTGGAACTGCTGGAGCTGCTCGTCGACACCGTGTCCATCGTGGAGAATAAGAGGACACTGGTGGCATGAGGATGATCTTCTTCAAGCTGCTTTCTCCAAGTCCCACAGGCGCATCGATCTATCTGCGCCGCATCGATCATCTGACAGATGGAAAGCCGCTTCGATGTGGTCATCCAGACCTACGAGCGGAACTATGTGCCCCCCGCGACATCAGGTGCTGCTCGTTGTCAATGGTGGATGATGCGAGCTTTTGGAAGGCTATACGAACAGATAGCATGCCTGATTCCAACGCATCTCTTCATTAGCGCGTACAAAAATGCTCTACTGTGAGCGCCTTCTTAAAGGCAACGAGCGGCCTGACTCTCTGTGGTGCAAGAGTTCCCTTACCACCCGCTGAATGCGAGCCCTCTGCCGAGCTGCCGCCTGACGTCACGAGCCTCGCGGATGTCCAAGAGCCGCCAGGCAGTCATGTCTGATAGATCGCTCACAATTGACCAAAGTCGTTACCATATGGAGGCCGTTCACGATGGCATCGCAAAGATATAGCCGTTGCAAGAACCTCAATATTTACTGGACGGTGTTCGATAAAGTCAGCGGACAGGCGGCCATCATCGATGGGTTTGTCATGGACATGCTCACCGCCGAGGAGGCCGACAACTTGGTCAATCTACTAAATCGTGGCAACCAAGTGAGCCTCTGGTGTTTTGTCGAACAGCTTTAAAAGCAACCGGCCATCCGCGCAGGCTCGCGGCTGTTTCGAGGCTATTGGCTCTGGGCCGTTTCGGAATAAGCTCTTGTCTTACACGCCCCTGGGAACGCGAACAGGTGGTCGTCGTCGGGAAACGGATTGGATTGCCAGATTGACCAGACTGAGGCTTGTTGTACCACTTCCTTGAGGTCAAATTGGACGTGCTGGCGGGCCTGCGTTGTTTCGATCACCCTGTGACCGAGCCGCCGCGGAAGCTAGAAGCTCCGCTTGAACGCCTGTGTCGCACAGCCCGTTGAATTCCACGAATTCCTTGATCTCAGGAACTAGACATCGTCTCGGCGATCGTCAGAGAGCGCGCCGGGCAGCGTTGGGCAGCCATGGCGACATCTTCTTCCAAAATTCAATTGCTTGAGGGCGTTTCCATTGACGCAGACTTCGTTGATCGTGCTGCTGGATATCCCCGTTGGATCAATTCCCTTGGAACTTCGCGTAGACTGCCATTTCATTCAGCCGTTTGGCCGTGCATCGATATGCTTGGACTTGAATTCGCTCGGCAAAGAATATTGAGCGCGTCTTGCAATCTAAGGGCAGCCAGCGCCCTCATTGCTTCCTCGGCTGGCCATCCGGCGGCCATTGCCGCCGAAAGCAAGGTGGATTCGGTGTGAAGCTCCAGTCTTTCGTAGAGGGGCTCAAGCGCCTCGCGGGCTGTCACAACGTGCTCGTCTGGGGGCGTGATCGGAGTCGGAGATACCGTCGGCATTCTGCGTCCTTCCCTAACGGTTTTGGAACCTGAAAACTCCCCATGGCTCCAACGTACAGTGAATGGCCAGCGAAGCCGGTGCGAGGATGAGCAGCTTGGCGAAGCCGGCACTTATGAGCAAACGTTAAAACAAAGTGTACAGGTCCACCATCATACTTGTGTATGCGGAAATTATACGACCGCAGCAAACAGGCGGGCGCTAGGGAGCCATGCCAGGCTCGGCCACTCGTTTTCAAGCATGAAGCCCTCGGAAAACGAGCGCGATATCGGCGTCATGGTCGTCCATTCCAGCCGAGGGCACCTCATCGCGACGCGGGTGATGGTCGACTTTCCACCGGAGACATCACGCGGCTTGCCGACTTCGATCAAGGACTCGTAAACCTCCGTATAAGTCATCCCCTCCTGTTCGCTACCCCGATCCTTCCTCCAGATCAATGGCGGGTCGGGCAGCGTCCTGCTACGGTCAGGGTACATTTCTTCCGCGCGGCTATGTGATCAGACTCACACGGGAGTTCATCACGCAGCGGGGGTAGTACCTGCATCAAGATCAGTCGGGACGACGGTTTCACCACACAAGGTGGCCGGGGAGCCTACGGGTCGCACCGTTTGCCTCTTCGTTCTTTCGCGTTCCTTCCAAGGATTGACGCCATGACACATGAACTCAACCGAATCGAAATCGATCTGGTCCCGTTGACCTTGTTTCCCAGCGCATATGGGAAAGCTTGGCCCTGGGCTCCGGGCTCTCCGCTCCACATGCCGCCAGATGGTTCATCATGGCCGAATACGGCCTTTGGGGCTCATTTGATGATGTTTTCCGTCATGCCACGCGAAACAATCACGCCTCCCTGGGGACAAGCTTTGCGCGCCGGGAGATCTGCTTTTACCCTGTTTGTGACCGGGACGCGGTTCGGTCTCTTGTGCTACTCCTTCGGGCTTTTCCGTCTTGTGGAGGACTTCGAGGATCTTTGCCCTTCAGTGAGTTCCGTGACTATGCATTAAGCCAAACGATCTGTGTCTTCGATAGGGTTTCTTGGTCCGCACCTGGATCATCGAACTTGGGGCGAAGCACCGTTTAGCTGGTGCGGACATGGTAGTGCTGCTCATCGCGTCCAGCTTCCCGTGGCACGATTTCGCCCCTTGCGATGCGCTTGTTGCTTTCTCCACTGCTGCCTCCATTCGCCCGCTGACCGCGTCATGAAGGTGAATTCAGTTTCAGCGGCACCTCGGTCGTCTCGCGATGGAGAAGAGAGGCCCGCCGACGCCTTCACACTTCGCCGAGAGCAGCACTGGCTGCGAAAGCTTCAGCCAGTTGTTGGTCCTATTTTCCCGGCATTGTGATTTGGTCGGCATGCGTTGTGTGGATTTCGTCTCGTTCTAGAGGCAGGGTGAACAGAAACACTGCCCCACGAGGGTCATTAGCGGTGGCCCACATCTGGCCCCCGTGAGCCTCGATGATCGAACGGGAGATCGCCAGGCCCATACCCATGCCGCTGGATTTGGTCGTGTAGAAAGCCTCGAAAATGCGGTCCATGCTTTGCGGGTCCAGGCCTGGACCCGAGTCGCGCACCCTGACGACCACGCCTCCCGAGCCTGTCCCGGTGCTGATCAGCAACTCGCGCTCTTCCTCATTAACGCCGTTCATCGCCTCGATGGCGTTCATGATGAGGTTTAGGATCACCTGTTGCAACTGGACACGATCCCCTTCCACCGACGGGAGGCTCCTCGCGAATTGGGTCCGCAGCGTGACGCCTTGCCGGAGCACTTCACCGCTGGTCAAGGCAATCACGTGACGAATGGCCTCGTCGAGGTCGAATTGCCCCTTGTGAGGGGGTTCCTTCTTGATCAAGGCACGGATCCGGCCAATGACATCGCCGGCTCGATTGGCGTTCTCGACAATCCGGCCGAGCGCCTGAGTCACCTCCTCGAGATTCGGCGGACGGTTACCGAGCCAGCGCAAGGCCGCCTGGGCGTTGGTGAGCGACGCGGCGAGCGGCTGATTGACTTCATGGGCGATGGAGGCTGTGAGCTGCCCCATCGTGGCGACGCGGTTTGCGTGGGCAAGTTGCCCCAGCGCTTCGCGCAAGGCCTCCTCGCTCTCCCGTAACGCCTCTTCGGCCTGACGGCGCTCCGTCAAATCGAGGACAAAAGAAACACCTTCGTTCCTGCTTTCTTCTAGGAGAGCACCGCCCATCAGCACCGGCAGACGGCTGCCATCTTTCCGAAAGTACTCCTTCTCGAAGGGTTGGACTGACCCGATCATCTTCAACTCCGCGACGGTCCGTTCATCGCGGTCGCGCCATTCGGCCGGTGTTAGGTCCGTCCAGCAAAGCCGACCCGAGGCAAGATCCTCTCGGTCGTATCCCACCATGCGGAGGAACGCGTCGTTGGCCTCCAGAATGCGACCTTCGATATTCCAGATGACGATCCCGATGATGTTGGCCTTGACGAGGCGACGGATCTTGGCTTCGCGTTCAGCGAGATCGCGGTACAATCGGGTATTCTCCAGTGAGATCGCTGCCTGAGACGCGAGCAGCTTCAGCACCACGATCCGGGCCGGCGCGAAGACCCTGTGGGCGAGGTTGTTCTCAAGATAGAGTACCCCGGCAGGTTGGCCCTGATTGAGCAACGGAACACAGAGAATGGAACGCGCCCGGTGCCGACAAATGTAGGGGTCCATGGAAAATGGATTCTGAGCCATGGCGTCGTCGAGAACAACGCTTTCGTTTGTGCGCAAGACATAATGAAGGAGCGATTGCGGCAGGGTTGTCCCTGTCACGATCTCGTCACGCATCCGCACCACGACCGTTTCGCCGCCCGTCGTGGCCTCCGCCGTGATCCGTGACTCACCCCCACGCGGCAGGATCAACAGGCCGCGCTCGGCGCCCGCCTGCTCAACGGCGGTCCGCAAGACCGTGTCGATCAGCTTTTGAAGAACAATCTCTCCCGACACGGCTTGCGAGATTTTGATAACGGTAGCGAGATCGAGTTGTTCGACCGGTGCGCCAATGGTGCTCGTTGGAGCGGGAGCACGTTCTTCCCCTCTCAGGTCGGGATAGAGTTGGTCGAGTTGTCGCACCTTGCCGTCGGCACCCCAGCGCAGATAGCAGCCACGCGCGTTGCGGAGATAAAGACGAGCGAAGTCCTCGAAACCTCCCCGCGCATAAAAGCGGGCGGCGAGTTCATATGCGAGGGCTTCATGATGAACGAAGCCGTTTGCGCGCGCCGAGCGGATCGCTTGTTCGTAAAGGCGCGCCGCGTCGATTTCGCGGCCTTCAAGGCGCGCTATCTCGGCGCCGACGAGCGCTGCTCGGTTCTCGAAGTTCTCCGGGCAATTCTTCGCATAGATTTCAAGCTGTCGGTGGTGGGCGACCAGAGCCTCCGTATGCCGCGCACGCTGGTCGGCCGCGGCGGAGTCGCAGCATGCGGCGCGGGCCAAGGCGCCGTAGAAATGATGCTCCGGCGTTTCCTCAAAATGCGCCACCGATGTCCACGGCAGTCTCTGCGCCCGCAATGACGCATCCACGGCCGCCTCGTGGTCGCCCGCAAAGAACCGCGCCTGCAGTTTTCTGACAAAGTAGCAGATTTCCGCGAGATTCGGATTTTCGGAAAACCGGCGCTCGATCTCAACTTCGTCAAATCCGTCGTCATCAAAGGAGCCGAATTTCCGGGTCAACCCCCGCAGTGTCCGGACGAGTCCGAGCTGCGCGCTGGCGAGGTCCACAACGAACTGGAACCGCACCTCCCGCGCGAACGCGAGGCCAACCTCCGCTTGGCGTTGCACTTCGATAAGCGGATCGCCAGCCGCCAGCAGATTCGAGTTCAAGCTGACATGGCTGTATCCGGCAAACGTGAGGTCGCCGCTCTGGTTGGCGATGTCAAGCGCTCGCAGCAAGATGTCGCGGCCGATTCGGACATGTCTCGTCCACGGTATGACGTGGGCCCCGAAGTCTTTGTAAGTCCTGGCCTGAAAGCGATTCAGGTCGTGCGTTTCGACCAGATGGCAGCCTAGCTGTCCAAACCGGAATCCGGCCTCATAGTCGCCGAAGCGCGGCCCGGCAATATAGCCAAGCGACACATAATGGTAGCAGGAGCCGTCACTGTTGCCTCGCTCGAGGCTCACGTTCACAGCTAGGCAGATTGCCATGCATGCCAGATTCGCATCCGTGTGCCATACCGCCCCAACGAGCCGCGTGAGAATATCCAGTGTCGCGGAGGACGCTGGGTCGCTCATCAGCGGCAGGTCAATGAGCTCCTCGATCGCGTGGCTCCCGAGCCCCGACCATATCCGGTCGTATTCTCGTTGCACCTCCTCGTCGGCCGGATGCGGCGACCAGTCAACGCCGAGATGCTGCCTCAGGTAGTCGAGACCGACCGCGGCGGAACGACTGGTCTGACCGAGCGCGGCATAGAGATCGATGCGCAGGCAGGCGACAGCAGCCTGGTCGTCGGAGCAGACAGCACGATTGGAAAGCCGAGCCAACCGCTCCTCCGCGTCCGGCAGCGCGCCCAGGTGGAACTCGCATTCGGCTCGGTTCAGCTCAAGCGCGAAGGTCAGCTGGCGCTGGCGCTCCCACGCGTCTTCCGGCAGCAGCGCCGTACCGGCGACAAAGTAGTTGAGCGCCGAGGCGTATGCCGTCGACGCCTCGGCGCGCTTGCCAGCCAGCAGATTGAACTCGGCCAGTTGCTCGCGCTCCTCGGTCGACGTGATCAGCGCGGCTCCCCGATTGAGCTGGCTGACAATCTCGAAGACATAATCGTCAATCAACTCCGGCGCGGTGTTCGCCGCAAGCAGTCTCCCTATGCGAAGGTGCAACTCGCCGCGTCGCTCCTCCGGGATCAGCGAATAGGCCGCTTCCTGAACGCGATCGTGGACGAACCGGTAGGCGTCTGGCAGCCGCTCGAGCAGCTCATGAGCGACGGCGGGCCATAAGGCCCCGGCGACTTGCTCCTCCGGGATCCCGAGGATGAGTGAAAGCATCGTGGTATCAGCGATGTTTCCAAGACAGGCGAACTGCTGCAACGCTTCCCGCGTTTCGAGCGGCTGGCGCGCGAGCTTGCCGACCATGAGGTGCACGACGTTGTCGGTGTATCCCTTGGCGTGAATGCGACCGAGATCCCAGGACCAGCATGCCGCGTCATGATCGAAGGTGAGCATTCCCTCCTCGGCGAGCGAAAATAGAAACTGACGGACGAAGAACGGATTGCCGCCAGTCTTGTCGTGCATCATTTGTGCGAGCGGGGCCGCACGATCGGGCTGACAGTGGAGCGCATCCGCGATCAACTGCCGGAGATGGCCTTTTGTAGGCGGCGCAAGCGTGATCTCCGCGACATTGCCGCCGGCGCTTTGGATCGCGCGAAGTGTCCGCATCAGCGGATGGGTGGCGCTTACTTCGTTGTCGCGATAGGCACCAACCAGCATCAGGTGTCGCAGATCCGACCGCGTCAGGAGGTCTTCCAGCAGATCGAGTGTCGCCGTGTCAAGCCACTGCAGGTCATCCAGGAACAGTGCCAGCGGATGCTCGGGCTGGGCGAAGACACCAATGAAACGGCGGAATACCAGCTCGAACCGCCGTTGCGCGTCCGGTGCCGGAAGTTCAGCCACCGGCGGCTGGTCGCCGATGATGAGCTTCAGTTCGGGGACGAGATCGACCATCAGCCGTCCGTTCGGCCCCAGCGTCTCTCTCAGGGTCTCGCGCCAGAGTGCCAAATCAGCGTCGCTCTTCGCGAGAAGCCCCCGGATAAGACTCTGAAAAGCCTGTGCCAGGGTCGCATACGGAATGTCGCGCTTGTACTGATCGAACTTGCCGGACGCAAACAGGCCGCGCGGCGGCACCAGAACTTTGTGGAGTTCATTGACCACCGCCGACTTGCCGATGCCGGAATAGCCAGAGATCAAGACCAACTCCGGCGCCCCGCTCAACACCACGCGGTCGAAGGCAGTGAGCAAGGTCTCGACCTCGTGGTCCCGCCCGTACAGCTTCTCGGGAATCCGCAGGCGGTCCGGGATATCGCGTTCGCCGAGCGGGAATGCGTCGGTCGGGCACCGCATTTCCCATTGGCTGAGACAGCGCCTCAGATCGTGCTCGACGCCGGCTGCCGTCTGGTATCGTTCCTCGGCCGTCTTGGCGAGCAGCTTCATGACGATGGCCGATACCGCCGGTGAAACATCCACCGCCCGCTCGTTGGGCGGCGTCGGTTGCCGTGCGATGTGGCAATGCACCCATTCCATTGGGTCGGAGGCGGAAAAGGGCAGGCTCCCGGTAAGCATTTCGTAAAGGGTCACGCCGAGCGCATAAAGGTCGCTGCGGGAATCGATCGAGCGGTTCATGCGCCCGGTCTGTTCGGGGGCCATGTAGGCAAGCGTTCCGGCGACCACTTCGGGCGGCTCGAGGGCCTGGCGCTCGCGGGAGAGGCGCGAGGCGATCCCGAAGCCGGTTAGCCGCACCTCGGCGCCCGTGCCCATTACCAGGATATTGGCCGGTTTGATGTCCTTGTGGACGAGACCGCGCTGGTGGACCTTGCCCAGCGCGGCGGCGATGCCGATCGCGAGGCGCAAGAAAAGCTCCGGTTCCATCGCCGTTCCGAGCCGCCGGGCGAGCGGCTCGCCGCCCGGATCTTCAAGCACCAGCATCGTCTGGCCGCCTTCGCGCACCAACTCAAGCGGTCGCACCGCCCATGCAGAATCAAGCTCGTCCTTCAAGCCATATTCATGGTCGAGGCGGCCGAGGCTCGAAGGTGTCGGGTACTCGAGGGCCGAAAGCACGACCAGTACCGGGTTCCACTTGCCGTCGGCACCTAGGCGCCGTTCCCGCCGGAACACGCGATCACCGTCCTCCCAACGAACCTCCAAACTCATCTCCACCAACGCCGAAGCAAGAGGATGTGCCTGCTTGCCGACTTCGGCATCTCGCCTGTCGGATCCGGCACTGCCATTTTCGTTTCGGAGATCCGTCCCGTCAAATTGGCCAAAGCGAGCACATATGACGACCGCGACCACTTCGCCATCTTCTTACCACATCTCGCCTGTTCGTCCCAACAACGAGCGGCCACCCGCCCGTTCGATGCGTGGTCCGCCTCTACGAAAGACCGCCCAGCGGCTGCTGGGCGGTCGGGCGGGTCATGGACCCGCAGAGCTTCGGATGAAGGAGCGCCGAAGCTTGGTGGGTAGCAACGGGGGGATTCGCTACCTGTCTCCGGAGGCAACGGATAGAGTCTAGCGACGGAAGGGACGACGGGAAATTATACTGTGGTTTCGCCTTCGCGATACTTTGGAATACCGGCACCGATACCCATCAGCGAACTTCTGCTCAGCGAGTCATGTCGGCGAAGTCGTCCTGGGCCTCAGTCGTGCCGTCGGTTGCGATTCGGTGGAGTCGAAAGTGTCTTGCCGGGCTGAGGCCAAAAAGAAGCCTCCCGCGGGGGTGGGAGGCCAAGGCGGGCCGATCGGTGGCGATCCGGCCTGGGAGGATGGGAGGAAAGGAACGCGCACCATAGAGCAGGGCTCCCGCCTGGGCTATTGGCCATCAGGAAGGATCGATAACCAATGAGGTGGGGGTGACCTATACGCGCGGCCAGGACCTTTATGAGTGCGTTTGCGGCTTTCCCGGAGCGAGCATCAGCTTATCAGCCATACGCGCGAGTTCGGGCAGGGATCTGGTGCCCATCTTCTGCATGACCTGGCTGCGGTGAACCTTCACTGTAATCTCGCTCACGCCTAGATCGCCGGCAATCTGCTTGTTTGGCCTTCCGGTCACGACCAAAGCCATCACCTCGCGCTCCCGCGGGGTCAGGCTATCGAAACGCGCGCGCACCGTCGCCAATGCCTTTTCATTTTCAAGCCACACGCGGTCGCGCGCCAAGCCGACGTTAACGGCGTCGAGCAAGTCCTGGTCTCGGAACGGTTTCGTCAGGAACTCGACCGCGCCCCCTTTCATCGCCTGGACGGACATGGGAATGTCGCCGTGCCCGGTGATGAAGACGATCGGCAGCTGAATATTTTCTCGCGACAGCTCGAGCTGAAAATCAAGACCGCTTTGCCCCGGAAGCCGGACATCGAGCACGAGACAGGTCGGTCCGTCGGGTCGCTCAGACCTGAGGAAGTCGCCCACCGAAGCAAGGAGATTGACGGCAAAGCCGACGGAACGCAGCAGACTGCCAAGCGCCTCGCGGATTTCCGGGTCATCATCGATGACAATGATGGTTGCTGGCGCCTCGGTCAATCGTCAGGGCCCTCAAAGTGAATCGACGTCTTGGGATTTATTCTGTCCACCCCCACCGCAGCAGCATCGGGCAAAGCCCAACCAGCGCAGCGCCAGTCACGCGATGAGAACACTCCTCCTCTCTCCTTCGCTAGTGCCGAAGCGGCTTTTCTTCGCACACCAGAATGCGCGATAATTACCTCGGCCACAAGGCTAGATGCGGGCGGTCTCCAAAAGCGCTTGCACGTCCTGGAGTCTGCCATGGCGTGCCGATGCCACAAGGTCGGCGCCTACCGTCACAAGGGACGCGTGCCGCAAGTATCGGGCGGCACGAGGCAAGAAAACCTCAAGCACTTTCGATGCTGTGTCGAGTGATCGAGCATGCATTGCGTAAAATCGAAAAGAAATCCTTCGCCGGAATATTCCAATCGGAGCACGGGCGCTTTTTGGGCAGATACCCAGCTCGCTCCACAAGTCTTAGATAATATATACGATCGTATAGCTTGCGCTGCCTTTGTCGCCGTTCAATACTAAAATCTTCCAGTCGAGCGCGCCACAACGCTAATTCGGCATGATGCTGATCGGCGAAGTTGGGAGGCGGCAGTGCCAACCAAGAGACCTCTGATTGCGATCGTCGACGACGACGAGTCGATGCGGGAGGCTATCAAGGGGCTCTTGAGGTCGATGGGATTTGATGCCGAAGCCTTTTCATCCGCGGATGATTTCTTGAGATTCCCTCATATCCGCCGCACGGCCTGCCTCGTGACGGACATCAATATGCCCGGAATGAGCGGGCTCGATCTGCATCGCCGGCTCGTCGCGCTGGGCAAGAGCATTCCGACTGTTCTGATCACCGCCTTTCCGGAAAAGAACGTACGCGCGTCTGCGTTGGGCGCGGGCATCGTCGGCTGCCTGACAAAACCGTTTGGCGAACAGGTTTTGCTTGATTGCATCAGTTCCGCGCTGGCTCTCAA
Organism: Rhizobium leguminosarum bv. viciae USDA 2370; assembly: GCF_002008365.1. Classification (GTDB taxonomy): domain Bacteria; phylum Pseudomonadota; class Alphaproteobacteria; order Rhizobiales; family Rhizobiaceae; genus Rhizobium; species Rhizobium leguminosarum. Next base: position 20,096 of record NZ_MRDL01000046.1, on the reverse strand, counting down.
TAGCGGGGAGGAAAGCGGTTCATGAGGTCGCACACCGGGTCCTGGACAGCCTCACATGCGTCGTGCCGTGATGTATAAGGGGCTCGCGGCCGGTCCGTCAAAGCCTCAATGCCGCCCTCAACGGATTGTCGCAATTGACGGCTTCGACGATACCACGACCTCTGGGCTTCGATCCGCCGCAGCAGTTGAAGGGAACTCAGGTGAGGGGACGGTACCCACTAGGCGGGCGCGGGCACGCTAGGGGTCGGGGCGCATCGAATCTAGAGCCACTCTCCTGAAAATCGGACGCGACGTAATCCCATCACCAGGGGCTTGCGTCGACGCATGATATTCCAGGGCAAACCGGTCCGATAGTTTTCGATCATCAGCATCGATGACCTGTTGTCTTGTGCGGCCTTCCGCGTGCATGTTTACCGCCCGCGTGACAAGGCCAGCATATCATCTGTAGTAACTGGCGCTCACCTTTAGAACGTCGATGCGCATTACTTTCGGGATGCCCGACCCTAGACGACTTCGAGCAGGACCAACAGTTGAACGGGAATGCCGTCGCCGGGAACGACCATGTCACCCTTGAGCACGATCGTCGTAACGCCAGTCTTCCGGATGACCTGGCCTTTCGGCCTTTTGCCAAAAAGTTGCCACTTGGCGCCAGCAATCGGACGGAAGCAGCAATCAGATGGCGCCATGGGAGGTAGCGCTGAAACTCCCGTTGCTCATCCACGCATTGTCGATCACAGGTCACGGCGACGAGAACAACGTGGGAGCGGGATACGGTTACGATGCATCCATGGAAAACGCGGTGAGATCGGAGAAAGCGATGTGGAACTGTTTGGGCCTGCTGGCGGCAGGAGCCTTTCTCCTCCAGCCATGCTCCTTCGCCAACGCCCAGTCGCCGAATGCCTTGGAGAGGGCCATCGGAGACGCGCAGCCATGCAGGTCTTTGAAGGCCAAGGTGTCAAAATTCGGCATCAGTGTGGAGGTCGGCATCGACAAGCTCGATGCAGTGAAGATCGAGAACCTTGAATTGTCGGTGAATGGCGACACCGCGGAGGCGAGCGCCCGGGGCACTCTTGCTTGCAAGACCTCGGCCGAAGCGCTGGTCGAAGGAGGGTTTTCAGCGACCGCCGCAGTTCGTCTGAAGGTCGATCTGGCGACCTGCAAAATGACTGATACCTCCATCGAGATCGTGAAGACCGGTGGCCGGTTCGGCGACATCGTCAAAGGACTGGAGACTGAAATCTCTGGCGCCCTGCGGCGAGGTTTGGAGAAGAACTTGGCCAAACTTTGCGAGAAGTGATCAGCGGATCGGCGAAAATCGTCCCAGTTGTCTCACAAGTGTTCGATCTCGCACAGACGGCGACAGAACGGGAACTGGAGCGCAAGAGGCAGGTTCGTTTAGCACTCGTATGTTGGATCGGGCGGGGTTGATGGTCGTCCTTGGCGCTGCCGAGGAAATCAAACACATTCAGACAGGCCGGACTTCTCAGTGACCACAGTCTTCACCGGAGCACGCGTTACGTCGGCAGTGGCGATGATCGCGCGAATGAGAGCCGGCTTGGTTTCATACAGAAGCCTATGGGACCTTTTACGGTAGAACACTCGGCATCGCCCGGCTATAAAGTTCATGCCACGTTGGCCTTTTAGCGGTAACCGATGCCTAATCCTCCCGAATCCTCAGGCGAAAGCGTTGGCAACTCGAGCACGGGTCGCAATCAGCCAGCAGATTCAGCGACGCAAGCGGCCGCCTCGGATTCGCCAGGAATCACCCAAGGCGACAACCCGCAACTCCCCCACGGAACCTTCGTGCAAACTCGAAAGGCTGCGAGCAATCTATTACGTGCGCTGCGCCACGATTTGAAGGCAAGTTCTGCTTTGGCGAAGACCAAGACGATGGCTTCGTTTTTGAGAACGAAGCTAAGGAGGTCGATGCGGCTGGTAACCATATCAGCTCCCGCCAAATGGATGACGACTGCTCTGGCCAAAGCCGGGCGCGGCATTCGTGATCGGGGTTCCAAGCCGCGCGAAAGTCGCCGACGCCGATGGCTTCCGGCGAACTGGTGGAAATTCGCTATGGGGTCGGCCTTGCTAGTCTGCCTCCTCGTATGCAGCGTGCTGGTGTGGGCACTAAAGGACGTACCCTGGAGCGAGATCCGTGACGGGACGTTAAAGCCTATCGTTGTGCTGGAAACCGCCGACGGTGCGCCGCTCGTAAGGCAGGGACCGTATCAAGGGCCATATGCGCAATACCACCAATTCCCACCGCGTCTAATCGATGCCGTCCTTTCAATTGAGGACCGCCGGTTCATGGATCATTTCGGCGTCGATCCAAGAGGGATCGGGAGGGCGTTTCTCCGGAATTTGGAGGCTGGCTCGGTGGTGGAGGGCGGCAGCACGATCACCCAGCAACTCATCAAGCTCCAATACCTCGACAGCGATCGAACGATAAAGCGAAAGATACAGGAGGTTGTGATCGCAGTCTGGCTGGAGTGGAAGCTCGGCAAGCGGGAAATCCTGACGCGCTATCTTAACAGCGTCTATCTTGGCGCGGGCGCTACCGGCATGCCTGCCGCCGCGCGGATTTATTTCAACAAGGATATCGACGCCCTTAACCTGCCCGAGTCGGCGATGCTGGCGGGATTGCTGCGGGCGCCAAGTCAATGGAATCCCATCGACAATTTCGAAGGTGCCCGGCAGCGCACCATGGTCGTTCTCGACGCGATGGCGACGAACGACAAGATCACCATGCCAGAGGCAGCGGAGGCGAAGGCGAGCTTTGCCAAGCTGCATCCAACGACGCCGACGCCGCGCTCGGGAAGCTGGTTTGCCGACTGGATTTCGCCGCAAGCGAGCGAAGTCGCCGGCTCCTCGCCGGGTTCGACGACGGTGCGAACCACGCTGGTGCCGCAGTTGCAGCAAATCGCCGAAAGGGTCGTGAAAAGAGCCTTGGACGGTGAAGGAACAACTGTCGGAGCATCGCAGGCCGCGTTGGTTGCTATGACACCGGACGGCGCGGTCGTCGCCATGGTTGGCGGGCGCGACTACAAGGCGAGCCAGTTCAATCGCGCTGTCACTGCGATGCGCCAGCCGGGTTCCACCTTCAAGCTATTCGTCTATTACGCAGCATTGAAAGCTGGACTGACTTTGTCCGACCAGGTTCTGGACGCGCCAATTGACATAGACGGTTGGTCGCCAGAAAACTCCGGTGGCAACTATCGCGGTTGGGTTACGCTTGCCGAGGCGTTCGCGCGATCACTCAATGCCGCTTCGGTGGCGCTTGCCGAAGAGGTTGGCTTGGACAATGTGATTGCCGCAGCGCGTGAACTCGGCATCGATGCACCCCTCGCCAGCACGCCGTCGTTGGCGCTCGGGACGTCCGAAGTAAATCTGCTTAACCTCACCAGCGCCTATGCGTCTGTCCAACTCGGCAGGGCACCTGTTAAACCCTGGGGCATCATCGAGTTTCAAGCGGCAAGGCAGCCCAACCTGTTTCGAGTTGGCTCACAATCAAAGCCGAATGTCGATCTTTCGCCTTACCAGTCCGATCTCGTCGGGCTCCTGCAGTTGGTTGTCGAGCGCGGCACTGGGCGTGGAGCAGACCCCGGCTCGTTTGCAGCCGGCAAGACCGGCACCAGCCAGAACAATCGCGATGCCTGGTTCGTCGGCTTCACGGAATCGCTGGTCGTCGGTGTCTGGGTTGGCAATGATGACGACACGCCGATGAAGGGGGTGACGGGCGGCGCGCTGCCAGCGCATATTTGGCGGGACTTCATGCGCCAAGCGACGGCCGAACCTACGCCGAATGGAGTGCTATCGACAGGAGCGGCAAGCGATGGTCAAGGCGCAACACAGTCCTGCAATATCACCGCCTGCTCGCGCAGTTACCGCTCCTTCCGGCCGTCCGATTGTACCTATCAGCCATATTCCGGCGGCCGACGGCTCTGCGAAAAGTGACGTGGCGCGGTCGGGTTCGGCACGATTCCGGGCGCCGAGGCGCCGTTCAGCGGATGAAGGTCAAATCCCCGCTCGTGGCCACGAGCGTAGTTGGTCGGCACCAGCACGGATTGCCGTGAGCGCCTTCGGATTCGTGACCGGATACCCCTGTATGAACGCTTCCCCATGCCGCTCACCTATCGGTGGTCCTCGTTCTTCATTTTTCCGGATGCCGAGGAAGCCCGACAGAAACTGGAACGCACCCGAATCTCGCATTGCTGGCGTACTTGGTGATGGTGCCGATATTTTTCGCCCGTCGGGTTCGCAAAATTATAGTACTTGAAAGTACCCAAAATGTCCTTATAGTTGAGTCCATTGGAGAAAAATCGGCCAATGGACTTCGCACTCCTTTTCAACCTGTTCCGGAAGCCCAAGCAGGCCAACGTCACTGACGTCACACTCTGGCACAAGCACGAGACACTCTTTCCGATGCCACTCGTCGACGGCGCCGCCCGAAACCCATCGGGACAAATCTGGCGCCGGCTGAACGGTGTGCAATGGGAATATAAGCAGGACCCCGAAACGATTGAAGAATTCGATGCTCGACAATATTGAGGCTTAAAGCCCTACTGTCGCACGGAACCTACGCCTCTCGACTTATCCCATTATCTTTAGTGGAGAATTCCATGTCTAGGATGGTGGTTATAGGCGTGAAGGCGAAAAAGGCCTGGAGCACTTCGAGACTAAAGACGAGGCCTTCTCCGGTCACGTCTGGAGGATCCGGCAATTGATCTCGAAGTTGGCTTCGACCCAAGGAAGCAGCCTGTCAGCGATAGTCGATGCCGCAGGAGCAACGACCCGACCGGTCCGTTTTCGGGTGGGCGAAGAATTCATCCGGCGCGCCGCTCTCGACGATGGCGCCGGCATCCATGAACACCACGCGTTGCGCGCCCTCGCGGGCAAAGCCCATTTCGTGGGTCACCACCATCACCGTCATGCGTTCTTCCGCGGACAGCGACCATGTCATCGGATCGAGCACCGAGGTTGGTTCGTCGTAAACAGCCAGGCTGTGTTTCTCAAGCGGTCGAAACACCTTGGATGGGCTAGTAACCGCCCATTTCCCCGCGAACCGGGCCTATCCCCTGCGGCTGTGCGTAGGTTGTGTTGTACGATCCACTAGTTGCGCATCCTGAGAGTGTCATGAAGACGATTGCTGCTGCGGCCAAAATGTTTTTCAGAGGCACGGCGTTCTCCGATCATGGCAGGCTGCCCAGGCCTCAAGGGCCACGCCGAGGATTTTCCGTTAAATCACCTACAATGGCAAGCGCGTGGTTAGCTGGCGGTAAGGAGCGATACGGCCTCTTCAAGCGTCTACCTGACTGGATAGTCGCGCGGCGAGGCATCTTTCCCCAGCACGCTGACATAGTGGGTGCTGCTGGTGAACGCCTTGAACCAAATCCCTCGGGGGCGTGGTGGTCGGCCAGCGCAAAAGACCTGGACCCGCCAGTTGACCAGCAGGAACCAACTGCTTCAGAAATCTGCCCCTCAAAATGTCCGCGGCAGTCGACGCCGCAGGAGCAACGACCCGACCGATCTGGCCTGGGGCGTCGCGCGTGCCACCTGCGACGGGGATCGATGCGTCCCCGACCAGCACGTCAGATGGTGACCTTTCGCCTCAATCAGGCAAACAACGCACGAAGCTGAGCGAAAAACCCACTTGGTTTGGAGCCTGACATCTTCCGCAAACGGCGAGCGACGACTGCTGCGCTGACGCGTTCACCGAAATGGCAGAAGCACACAAGATCATGCAATTGCTCATCGCCGAGGTCGAAGAACCGTTTTGCTTCTCCATAGCTGTCATTTTCCATTCCTGCCGCGCGCAGAATGGGATCAGCGAATGCAACGGAGATCGGCGTGCCGTCATCCCTGAGAGCAAGCCGATCGGCCATCGGCTGATATTCGGTTTCGTGAAGCGTCTTAAGAAACGGTCTGGGGCTGCATTCGAGACTTTCGGCCCACCGTTCAAGCCGTTCGCGCCGCGTCATTTCGAGGCGCTTGCAGGTCGTGCTGACCTTTGCAATGGTTTTCAACTGATCGAGTGCGTACTGTTCCATCTCGGCCTCCTATCTCCGGAAAAATAGATGGTCCGCCTCCCAAAAATAGCGTCGCTCAGGTCTCAGCAGATGTCCAATCACGATTGAAAACGGCATCTCGTTGACGCTTCCGTAATCACTAGAGGCGCCTTCTGCTTGCTGACGGGCTCTTTTCTCATAGGGTTTCTGCGCCATCTCATACCAAGGCAACCAGACAGGGTTCGGTATGGACGAGATATTCGAACAGCTTCTGCACCTTTCCGCACGCACCGAAACGCTGATTGCCGTCTACGATGGTCATGACCGGCTGCGATACGCCAACAGCGCCTTTCGTTCGGTTTATTTCATCGAGCCGGATGAAACTCCACTCTGGCCGGATCTCATGCGGCGCAATTTTGAGCTGCGGCGAGGCACGGTCATTCAAACGAGCAATTTCGACGAATGGCTGCGGTCGACACAGTCGCGCCGTGGCAAGATCGGCTATCGAGCTTTCGAGACGGACCTGTGTGATGGCCGATGGTTTTGGATGACCGAGGCGGTCCAGAAGAACGGTTGGATGTTGTGCATTGCGAGCGACATCACCAGTTTGCGAGCGCATGGCAGAACTGTCAGGCAAGATCGCGATCAGGCGATCAAGGCGTCTTACACTGACGAACTCACCGGTGTCGCCAACCGCCGCTTTGTGATGGCCCGCGTCGACGACATGCTGGCAACCGCCCAGCACGGAGACAACGGATGTCTTGCCGTCTTCGACATCGACAATTTCAAACACATCAATGATCGGCTTGGTCACCACGCCGGGGATGTCGTCCTGCGCGATTTTGCTCATCGCATTCATCAGAATGTTCGCCGCAACGATTGTTTTGGGCGGGTCGGCGGAGAAGAGTTCCTTCTCGTGATGCCGGCAACCGGGCCGGAAGATGCCATTGCCATGGTCGAGTGCATGCTGACGGTGATCCGCTTCTCCCGGCCTCTGCCTGAATCACCCGACTTCAGCTACACCTGTTCTGCTGGCATCGCCACTTGTGTCCCGTCTGAGAGCGCGTCGGACCTTTATCGACGCGCTGATCAAGCACTCTATGCTGCCAAGTTAAGCGGCCGGGACAGGGTGCGCGCAGCGTAGGCGCCTTGGCTAAGGTTGAACCTCAATTTGGCGTGCCGTTCCAGAGCAGGGGCTTCGTGGCGCGCCGCAGTCGTGGCGGACGGCAATCTGGACCTCTCGCGGCGGCAGGAACCATTTTTATTCGGCCGGGTTTCTTAAATCCCTGACCCGTAGAGCTCCTGGTCATCGTCGCCTTCCCAAGGGGAGGGCATCGAGGTGCGATTGAGGTTGGCCGAGGGCATCGGCATCCAACACTTCAATTCCGGCTCGGCATATTCGATGATGTGCCCGGGCGAGGAATCAGAGGCGCGCCAGCCTTCTGCACCGAACTGATCGCCATTCGACCAATAGGCGAGGTCAACTTCTGCCGGTCCCTGTTCGGACTGGCGAATCGTGACGAGGATCCGGCTGCCGTCTCTCGGTGCACTTGCCATGTCGCGCCAGCGGTCTAGGTCGTCCATCGTTTCTCCTCCTGCCTCGCTGCAGGCTGCGAGTGTCGCCTCGCCATCGGAAACGGTCAATTGAAACTTTACTGAACCGATCGCCTGTCGGATCCAAAGAGCTTCTTCGGCTCGCTCCGCAGTAAGAGCTTCGTAGAGCCGACGGCGATAGCCGCAGCGGCTCGATGGGAGCGGGATTGGGCTGAGCGCGTGAACGGCTGTCAACTATCTGACCTGGCTGACTGGATAGATCCTGAGAATACCAAGGCTGTTATCAGTCGTGATCGCAGCAACACCCGCTTCATATGCGGCGCGGACGATCGCCTCATGCAATTTCTCGGGGTCGGTATCTCCGGTAAGGACCTCCAAACAGGTTCTCACCGCCGTGAAGAATTCTTCACCATCGTCAATGGGCCATTCCTTCAGCAACAGCTGGGCAGCCTCGCGAGCGGTGCCGATCACCTTGCGATCTTTCCCTTCGTCAAAAACAAGAATTATCGTTGGGAAGTTTCTCGACATATCGAACCTCATTGTGCCTGAAAACTCCTCCTGGCGACCAGTACCAATGCCGGGCGATGGTATCGCACCGAGATTGGCCACACGTGCTCGTCAACCATCAGCTAGCCAGATTGGCTTTTAGCGCACGGGCCGCCGCCTCAAGGAGTCGCTTGAATTCTTCGATGGTCACGCCATCGGCGCGCATCACCATGGCGATCAGTGGATCGCAAAGAGCTTCGGATATCGTCAGCTCATCGTTCTTTCCGGTAGTTGCGCCAACGGAGCAACAATATCCCGACGAAAATAGCGTGTTCATGGACATACCTTGCATTCGGGGTGTTCGCAGAGAGAACGCAGCTCGGCCTGATTGCCTTTGAGGTCCAATATCCATCGGCGTCCCCGTGCGGCCGAGTGTCTCGAAAGGCATTTTTGGGCAATCCGCGACACGGCAAGGCCGGCGATAAATGCGTTCTCGGCGGCGGCCGGTGGAGCGAGAAAGCCGTGGTCGGTTGCGACCTGGGCGGTGCAATGGGAGACGGGACATGCGTCCTCATGCACTGCGACCGAGGGACCTGCCATGCCATGAGCCTGGGAGCGGCCGACATGCAGATAGGGCGGCAGGCCGGCTTTCGATGCGTGGCAGGCCGTCAGGAACTCCTGGGCCGGATGAGAATCGTCGCCGGCAAGAACGACGAACGGATTGTGGGCGTAATCTGCGATTAGTCGGAGCGCTGCGGCCCCTTCCGCAAATTCCGGCAGCGCGAAGGCATTGGCCGAGAAACACGCGGCCAGACAGGTCGCCAGCTTGTCCGTCTTCAGCCGGCCGAGATCAGCTTCGCTCGCCCATGGCACATGGTTCAAGTTGTTCTCGTCGATACGATCCGCATCCGCGAGAAAGAAATGGCGCGCGCCGTGGGCCGCAAGCTGGATGGCAATCTGCGAGCCCAAGCCGCCGCATCCGATAATGACGAAGTCGATTTCGCGAAAACCTGCGAAGTCGCGTTGCCGATGGCAAAGAGGCGTCAGGAAGGCGTCGTCGTGATCCATTGCGGCGGAGACATATTCGTCCTCATCCGGCACATTGGAACGCTCCAACGAGACGCCGAACGCAGGCCTGGTAACATTGGGGCTCCGTTCCTCGGCAAGATCGACACTATTGCCGGTGAACAGAGCCCCTCTGCCGCCCCACCCCAGGCTGTGGGCGAAGAAGTTCGGGAAGTCGACGGGCGCACGGATTGCCGCTGACAATCGTCTAGACCGATAATTGACCATCAGATCGCCTCCATCTCGCTGGACGCAACTTGGCGGATCGTCGCGGCGTAGTGTCCGTAATCCTCGCCCATCGCATGGTCGGGGGTCTTCGCAATCACGTGGAATTTGCCGTCGTACCAGAGGCTGACATTGTCGCCGCTGTCATCGATCTCTCGCCGGCCCATCCGAGGATCGATCGGCTCCTTGCCGCGCAGCAGCATCTGTCCGATATCCCAGGCTTGGCGATCGAGAACTCGCTGGCACTCGGCCAGATGCGCCTGGCGGTGCGCAATGGGTTCTTCGGCAAGCAACTGGCTCACGAGGAACAAGATCCGACTGCTCCAGGAAGGAATGGCGGCGATGTCTGGGAGGTCGAGGAGGACATCGCCGCCGAGACGTTCGATACCTTTCCGAGCGATGTCGATGAGCGGGACTTGCCGCGCGGCATAGGCAATTATGAATGCCGTCTTCCAGGCGCGGCGCTCAGCATCCGTCTCGGTGGATAGGCATGCCATGCGCAAGGCGCATTCCCAGGGAATGGTGTAGGCCGTATGCAGGATGCTCTCGAGCGTCTGTAGGTCCTTCTTGTATGGGGAAACATATTGGAACTCGCCAGGCAGGGATGCCGCCGCCGAGGTCGTATAAAACCCGAGCAGGATATTCCCCGCCTCATGAAGCAATTGGGCCGCTGTCGCGGCATGATCGCCGGCGCGCAATCTCTCTCTGGAAAGGACGATGAGCGCGCTGCCCGGCAATTCGTTCGAACTCGAAAAGGAGCACTGCGGTTCGCGCCGGACACCAACGTAAAGCGTGTGCAGGCCGGCGATCAGACGCTGATGGCCGTACTCGTCCAAGTCCGCGATTAATGCGAAGGCCTTCTCCAGATGGTCGGCGATGCGATCCAGTTCCGCATCGTCCGTGATCGGGCAGCCGGGCCGGGGATAGTCCGGCATGCATTGGCGCAGGAGGGCTTGCATGATACGGCTTCGCGCCGGACTTTCGATGTGCACAAGGCCGATGCCGCAAGAGAGCCGGCACGCTGGCTGACGTTCGAGTTCAAGATCCGATGCGATCAGATCCGGCTGCAGATAGCGGCCGACGACCTGCACATCGGGGCGGGCTGCCTGCCATTCCAGACTGCGCGCGAGCGCACCCATCCAGGCTGCAAGTACGGATGAACGGTAAGGGTCGGCGCCGACCGGTCCGGCAACCGCTGGCGGAAGCTCCGGCAGGCGCGTGTATCCGCCATCTGCAAGGTCGGGGAAATAACCTGACAATGCCTCTACCCCAGCCGAACAACCGGCGAGCTTCGAAGCCGCCGCAAGCGTGCGGCCATATTGGAAGCGTCGCTTCAAAAGGTTGCGTGTTGCTACGCGCTGCAGGGAGACGGTACTTGCCATCAGGGGATTGCGCTTGAGCAGGAGGCGCGCCTCATCTGCCAATTGTTGTATGCGGGTCGCGGACATCGGCAGCCTCCGTGAGTTTGTCTTCGGGCGGATCAAGATTGCATCTCGGGCAAAAATGCCGGAGTTCGAGACGACGTCGTCCGTCATCGGAACGTTGTGCGTCGTCTGTTGAGAGGCACTATCCCCCGAGGGCGTCATTCGCCCGCCAGTTCCGCGTTAAAAATCCGTAAAAATGACGTAAACAAAGAAAAAGCCTCCTCGATCGAGGAGGCTTGGAATTCTGGATAACGCAGCCGCGGGGTCAGATCGCCAGAGCCGCCTGCACCGCTGCCCGCGCATTCGGCAGGCCCGACCCGAAGAAATAGGCCATCTCGACGGCATCCTCGCTCTCGGCGTTCATACAATCTGCCGTCAATTTCCTCGTGCCGGGCGCGACAATTGCGTCCAGGCGGGACGCAGCTTTCAGAATCGATTTCACTTGAGGCCCCGAGAGGCGTTCACCGGCATTGTGGCGGCTTTTGTAAGCCCGCTGTATCAGGGCGCATAACCCGCCCACCTGCGCCGACGCGCCTGATGTGCCCCCGAAGGGAGTGTAGTATCCGCCTCCGATGCCCGGATTGGTTCCGAACGGCACGATGGCCGACCACGGATCGGAGCCCTGATTATAGCCGAAAATCCCCGACAGGTCCGTCGTCAGCAGCGAGAAGTGCGAATAGTAGTATTCCCGTGTTCGAAAAGCGCTGTAGTCGTGCTGCGCGGCAAATGGAGAAAGCCGGTCGAGGCGCAACTGATGCCTGTTGAAGACCTCCCCGTCGTCGGAGGGGGAGACTAACGTCAATCCTTCGCCGTAATTGCTGTAGCCCGAACGGAAACCTTCGACGGTAACGGCCCCAACTGCAATGACGCCGTTGTTGTCGGCGGCAAGACTTGCCGGATAGATCAGCTGGCTCTCGCCACTGTTTCCTGCGGCGCAGACGATCGGGATGTGCCGGCTGATGGCGAGGATGAGTTGCCTGAGGACATGCCACGGACGATCCGGATTGGAGCCTTTCTGCGCAACCTTCGGCTCCAGTTCAGGTCCACCTTGATCAGCAAGGGCAATGCGCGCGAAGAGATTGGCGGCATCCTGGTTTTTCCATAATTCCAGGTCGGCCTTCAGCTCGTTCTTCGGATCGACGATGCTGCGTTTCGGGTCAGGCAGACCGCGCGGCAAGACGATCACATCTGCTTTCTGAAGATAGGCATAAAGGAAGGCCGCAATGAACTGCCTGACATCGTCTTCGAAGGACGTTCTGATCGAGATGAGCCTTGAGAAAGGATCAACGCCGAAATAGGGGATGACATTGCGATTGCCGCTCGTGCGCAGCTCGTCACTATCACCGTAGAAGGCTCCTTCCGGCGGAAGGCTTGGCGTACCTTCTTCCGCAACAACGGCGGGTTCGCCGACAATCAGCCCTGCACAGCAGGTACCATGCGACGCAAACAGCGATTCCGGATTATAGAGCCGCCGGAGAACACCCTCCGACGTGGCATATTCGGCAACCAGGTCACTGAGATAGTCCCGGTCGTCGTTCGAAAGGCCGATATTGCCAAGCGGAGCGATGTCGAGCCCGGCAAAGAAGGCATGTCTTTCCTCGCGGTCAAACGACGTGGTCGTATCGAGTATTTCGAGCACGCGCGCGCCGTAACGATGGGTCGTCAAATCGATTGACGCCTCCCGGTCAAGCCGGGTTGCCAGATTGGGATGATCCGGAGATACGCCGACATCGATCAGCGCGACCCGCGCGGGTCGCAACGGGCCGGCGGAAGCGATGGCATCCCAGACCGTGCCGGTGATGAGGGGATCGGGGAGCGCGCGTACAGCGCTCGCATCGAGCGCCGGTGGAGCGGGCGGAGCCGATCCGTATTCCGCGTCGACCACGCCAAGGGCAGTCAGGTGCCAGAGATAATAGTAGTTGATCGGTGCGGGCTCAGGCATTTGTGTTTGATCCGTCATGTTCATGATCCCTGTTGTGCAACTGGCGATTTCAGACCCATTCGTCGTGTACGGCCTGGAACAGAGGACCGAACGCGTCGTGGAGGTAGGGAGCGAAACGCCGGGCGAGATCTCGCCCTGCCTGCGTATCGCTCGGATAGTGCAGGCCGGCCCATTCGCGATTTTCGGCGACGTTCTGGGCGATGCGGGCAAGCTCGTCGGTGGCCGGATGTTCCGGCAGGATCGTCGAGAACGCGAAGGCGATCGAAAAGCACTGGAACGAATGGTTGCTGGGATAGGACTCGTGGACCGGCACGGCCAACAACGGCCGCAGCATCGGCTCGAACTGGTTTGGCCGCAGCCGGTTGAACTGGCTCTTGTAGATCAGTCCGACATATTCGCAGGCCGTCAGGATCGCCTGGAAAAGGCCTTCCGTCTGCTCGAAACCGCCGAGATCCTCGATATGCAATGCGCGGGTGAATTCCCCCACGGAGATCGTCGACTCGATTTGGATATCGGGCAGGCGTCGCACGCGTTCGCGGTCGCGGCGTTGCATAGAGAGCAGCACCGTCGTTTCGAGGCGGGTATAATCGGGGCCTGGCGGCGGAAGTATATCCAGCATTTCCCAGGTGAAGCGCCGAGCCGCGGTATAGGCGTTGCGTGATGGTTGCTGGTGCAGCCTGCGCAGCTCGAAGGAGGGAATAAGCTGCGACACGCCGAGGCTGCCGCCGTCCATCGTCGACTTGTTCTTGTTCTTATTCTTATTTTTGTTCTTGTTTTTGTTCAGCGACGCCTTGTTGAGCACCGACTTGTTTGCGACGCTCTTGTTGAGGATCGAGGCTACGGCCATCGTCGCCATCATGGGCCCGGGCAGGGGCGATCCATCGTCATCCGTGCCGAGGAAAAGCACAGCTTCGGGGGCTTCATCAGGTGCAGCCGGTGATGCACCGGCGAGAGGATCAGCACCGGCATCGTCCCTGGGTTCGCATGGAAGGACCGTATCCGGCTCAATCCTGAATTTATAACTGTTTAGAAATGAAACAATTTTCGATTGCGATTCCTCAGTAGTGTCCGCTTCCATTGGAGCCTCCTTGCGCGATGATGTGAAGATTTGTCCGGAGTTCAGCGCAGCTTGGCGCCGGCCTTGAGCAGACCGTCGATCAAGATCTGGCCGCCGCCTGTGTCGAGCAGCGGATAGCCGCTGCCGCGGAAGGCGTTGATGGAGAAGCCGCCCTCGACCGCCTCAAGACGCTGCAGGTAATGCCGCGCGCCGCCGAGATTGTTGGAATGGGCGTGACTGGAGGCAAGATAGCGCAGCAGACTGTTGAAGTTCGGCCGTGCCCGCAGGGCTTCTTCGCCTGCAGCTATGGCTGCGGCATGATCGCCCGCAAGCGCTGCCGCAATGCATTTGGTCGTATCGAAGTAATATTTATGCGGACTGTAGACGCCGAGCTCTTGTACCCAACGCGCCATGGCCACCGCCTTGTCGGGCTGGCCTGCATAGCAGTGCAGCATCGCGTAGAGGTCCCAACTGAGCGGCAGGGCCGGATTCAGGCGGATCGATTTTTCGAACAGGTTGGCCGCATAGTCGTATTCGCCGAACAGGAATGAATGGACGTGGCCGACGAGCGCGAGCGAAACGGAATTCTGCGGATCGAGTTCCAGCGCTTTGCGCGCATATGCCTGAGCTTCCTCGATCAGATGCGCGTCAAGCGCGTTGAAACGTTGGCCAACCTGGAAAGTCCGGATGAATGACAGCCAGGCAAAAGTCGATGACCGCGGCTGATACTGGATCTGTTCTTCCAGGCGCCGCTCCGCATTATCCAGATCGCTACGCGACAGCCGAAAGATCGCATTGACGGCGTCGATCAGGAGGCCGTCTTGCGACAGTCGACGGTCGTTTGCCTGGGTCTCCAGGAAATAGGCCAGTTGATCGACGGCCTGGCTGATCAGCGCAGCGGCGGTGCCGAACTCGCCCCGCTCGAACTGCGTGCGGTTGATTGCCTGACTGCTCAGCCAATGAATGCGGTTGTTGATCAGGTGCTTCATCACCAGTTCGATCATCACCATGTCACCGTCAAACGTGAGGCGAAGCTGTAGGCATATCGGAAGGCTGATCCGCTGTTCGCTCTCTTCAATATCCGGCAAAGCGAAGGAGAGGTCGCTGACGCCAATGGCCAGCCCATCGGTGATGGCTTTTGCAATGAGATTCTGGAACCGGGTCGCAGCAATTTGTCCGCCCTCTCCAACACCCACCACGATCGGGGGCTGAAGGACCATGACCCATTGCCAGTCACCGTCTGCCGGCCGCCGATATGGGTTGCTGCCGGCGATTTCCACGGGTTTGCCTTGTCTTGGCACATCCGGGGCACCCGTCAGAGGTAGCAGGGCGGAATGTTTGGCGATATCGCGGCTCGGCTGCTGTCGCGGCTCGAAGACGTCGTGGACCTGTCCGACATTGAGCCGGCTATACCAGTTTTGCCGTTCAAGCGTTAACCAGTCCTCGAATTCCGGATCGCGGATGTCTATACCTTCGAGCAACTCGTCGGTGATTTGATCCGCGGACCGGTTTGTCCGAACCACCAGTTCGGTATCAAGCACCAGTCGGTCCATATCCAGCCAAACGGTATTCTTATCCGCAATCAAGAGATCACGTGCAGGCCCGAGAGTCTTATGAATGTCCAAAAGGGCCTGGCGCAGACTGGCTGCCGCCTGGTCGTCGGAGCGATCACTCCACAACTTGTCCCGAAGCCAGATTCTCGAGCGCGAGCCCCGGGCGGACAGTGCAAGCATCGCCAGAAGAGCCTGGGCTTTTTTGGATTTCGGAGTAACCGACCGCCCTTCAGCATCCACAAGGGCAAAAGGCCCGAGCAGGAACATCCGAAACGGATCGTGCCCCTTGTTCATGCGATCCACCGGCCCCGCCCCCGTTGCCTCCGATGCGCTCGTTTGGCAGGTCGAAGACCTGGCATCCAGAGACCAGTCTGCCATACCTGCGGCGCCTGGCAAGCAACCGGGAAGGGAAATCGGGATTCCGAAAGGAAGATCGATGCTTTTGCGATAATCGAACTGAAGCATAACCGGCTGAAATCCCTCTGCGTAACTTCGCAAACCGGTCGTAGCGCCCTACCGTCAAAGCAGCGTCAAAGAAGTGTTGTTTTAGGCGCCATAATTTCGCAGGCAGCCGCTAAAGGCTGCGAATTACGCAACGCAAATACCAGTCTCGATTTAGGCGAAAAGACCGACCAAGTTAAATTGCGGGCCGTCTCGAAGAGATAACGATCGACACGTTTCAGCGGATTGAAGGCCTCGAAGGGGTTCTGTAGAACCGGCTGAACCTCTTTCATGAAAGCCTTGCGTTCGGATCTGAACACTTGACTTGCGCACGCGCACTACTCAAAGTCGAGTCAATCTCAACTAGTGATAAGCGACAGCCCGATGCGGCCGTCAAGCGTCTTCGTCAAGGCGGCGGCCGGAATTGTTGGCGCCATTCAGGTCTCGCGGTGGAATTTGACCTTTGTCAGATGTAAGGTTGAGGCAGTGCACTGAGTGCGGATAGACAGCCACCAGATGGAGCGGTGACCGCTGTGAATCGAAAGCTTGCAGCCATTCTCTCCACTGACGTCGTGGGCTTCAGCCGCCTTACGGCGCTTGATGAGGAGACCACCGTTCGTGAACTCACCCTTTGCCACGATCAGATAGCGGCACTGGTGCTCGAGCATGGCGGTCGTATCTTCGGCAGCGCGGGTGATGGCCTTGTCGCGGAGTTTCCAAGTGCGGTTCAGGCCGTCCGGTGCTCGGTCGAAATGCAGCGCAGCCTTCTCAGCCGCTCAAACGACTTTCCACAGGATCGCCGCCTGGAATTTCGCATCGGTATTAATCTTGGCGACGTGATCGTGTCTGGCGATGATCTTCTTGGCGACGGCGTGAACATCGCGGCGCGCCTGCAGGAGATTGCCGCTCCCTCAGGCATATGCATTTCCGGGTCGGTGCGCGAGCATCTCGACGGCAAGGTGCTGTTCACACTCACCAGCCTTGGAGAGCGCGTCCTGAAAAATATCCCCAAGCCAGTTTCTGTCTTTCGAGTGGATTGGCCCGAAGAGAACGGTGAAGGGAATGGGGCAGGGTCGGTGCGATCGTTTTCGGCCCGCTTTGGTAAGGACCAACCATCGATCGTGGTGATGCCCTTCGACAATCTCAGCGGCCAGAGCGATGAATATTTCGTGGACGGCGTCGTGGAGGAAATCACCGCCGCTCTCTCCCGAGTACGAAATTTCTTCGTGATCGCGCGCCAGTCAGCGTTCACGTACAAGGGTCGCTTCGTCGACGTGCGTAGTGTCGGCAGGGAACTTAGCGTGACCTACGTGGTCGAAGGTACCGTCCGACGGGGAGGGGACCGGTTGCGTATTTCGGTCCAACTTGTTGAAGCCGAGATGCGGACCCAGCTTTGGTCCGAGCGCTATGAGGGCGCGACCCAGGACATCTTCGAGTTCCAGGACAGGATCGCGGCGCAGGTCGCTGGCGCAGTCCATCCAGCCATTCGCAGCGCGGAAATCGAGCTCGCGATGCGCAAACCGCCCAGCAGTCTGCGCGCCTACGACCTCGTCATGCGGGCTTACCCGTACCTCTGGGGTCAGAATAAGGATGCTATCAAGCGGGCAATCCCGCTCCTTCAGGACGCAATCGAGATCGATCCTGCGTACGGCCGAGCCCATGCTTTCCTAGCCTGGTGCCACGCCCAGAACCTCGGCTACATCTGGACTGACGAACCAGAGAAGGACCTCGAATGCGCATTACGCGCCATCGAGGTTGCAGCGGCCTCGATTGACGATGATCCGACTGCCTTGACCGCTACCGGGGGAGCGTTGAGCCACTGCGGCGATCAGGAGGGGGCGTCGGCCTATCTCGAAAGAGCACTGGCGCTCGATCCAAACAATGCCTGGGGATGGGCGAGATATGGATGGGTCGCGAGCTACAGAGGCCAGCCTGATTGCGCGCGAGAGCGTTTCGAGCGGGCGATGACGCTTAGTCCGGCGGATCCACTCGCCTTCAATATGAGAATGGGCTTGGCCCTTTCCTTGGCCCTGGCAGGCAAACTTTCCGAGGCGATCTCCATTGCCCGGGAGGTAGTTAACAAACACCCGGAGGTGACGTGGCCATACCGGATGATGTCTGCCTGGTCGGCAATGAGTGGTGACGAGGACACAGCTCGATGGGCGGCGAAAAAGCTGCTGGCAGCCGAGCCGGGCTTTACGATCCAGCGCTATATGACACGGCCTGTGTTTCGAGCCTCACCGCAATGGGCAGATCAAATGGCCGAGGGCCTGCGGCAAGCGGGGTTGCCCGAACACTGACTGTGAGCGAGAGGGTTAGATTGACCCCTCATTGCTCGTCGATCTCGACCCCCGTATCCCTTCGATCGAACGAAGCTGTTGTCGCCGAGGGACTTGAACATCCCGGTGCACGGCCGCGCGCACATGAGCATCTTGCGGCGACTCAATCCAGCGATCGGCCTGACCTTGCTCGCGCCGCAGCGCGACGTTGCATCAAATCTGTTTTCTGGCTCCGCGACATCGTCTCGAGCATGCATCCGAGACGGACGGGTGCTGACAGCGATCGAGATGGGAAAAGCGTATCGTCCGGCAACTATGGGGAAACTGGTGCAGGCACGACAACGCAGCCATCTTGGTCGGCATGAACGGCGCGCCGGCCGCAGGACAGCTCGCCCATGAGGGCGTGGCACCCGATAAGGTTAGCGCGGTAAGTATTGTAGAATATGTGGATATACGCATAATTTCTGCGGCTGGCGCTGCCAGGCAAGATCGACCGAGGGCTCTGGGGGATCCCATGCAAACAATCGTCGAGGACGCCCGTGCTGGCGTCGTGTCGCCCGAACTCGTGATCGATGCGCTGTTTGCATGCCGCAAGACGGCGGCGATCAGGGCGGCCATCGAGCTTGATCTCTTTACTCATATCGGCGAGGGCAAAACGGCAGCATTGCTGGCGTCGATAACAGGCGCCTCGGAGCGTGGGATACGCATCCTGTGCGATTACCTTGTGGTCCACGGTTTCCTGACCAAGGAGAGCGGACAGTACCGAGTGACGCCCTCGACCAAAATGTTCCTCGATCGCAATTCGCCAGCCTATATGGGCTCTGCCGTCGAGTTCGTCGCTGCACCCGAAATACTCGATAATTTTCTGCGCGATCCGGCCGCGGTCGTGCGAAACGGCGGTTCGGTTGGGCTTGCAAACATTTCTGCGGACAACCCCGTCTGGTTGAAGTTTGCACGCGGCATGGGCTCCTTTACGGGGCTCAGCGCCAAAATACTGGCCGACGAAATCTGCGGCTGGGCCAGGCATCCCAAGAAAGTTTTGGACATTGCCGCAGGTCCAGGCTTTTTCGGGATCGAAATTGCGAAGGGCCTTCCATCGGCGGAGATCGTCGCCGTCGACTGGACCGCCGTGTTGGAGCTTTCGAGGCAGAATGCGGTAAATGCCGGCGTGTCTGACCGGTACCAGACAATTGCCGGCAGTGCTTTCGATGTTGAATGGGGCACGGGTTATGATCTTGTCCTTCTTCCGAATTTTCTGCACCATTTCGATCTGCCGACGTGCGCCCAACTGTTACGAAAGATCGTCGCGAGCCTTGCAAAGGATGGTCGGATCGTCGCGGTGGATTTCGTACCGAACGAAAATGGCGTGTCGCCGCCTTTTCCTGCGTCGTTCTCTTGGGAGATGCTCGCCAGCACGCCGGCGGGTCAGGCTTATACGCAAAGTGAGCTGACTGAGATGGCAGGACTGGCCGGTCTTGCCGGCGTCACGGTGGCGGCGATGCCGCCAACTCCGGCAAGCCTCATTCTCTTTGAATAGCCCCATCGACCGTCGCCTGCGTCGCTCTGGTTCAGGTGTCTTCGATTGGGATACCGCAACATCCTGATCTGATCCGCAAGCGCGAGGCACGCCCCAACCGTCCGATCGGACATCGATTCCACGCGTGTCGAGATGTCCTCGATTTACTCGCTCAGCCGATTGGTCCAATGGGGCCGCGTGCCATCGTCGGCATTCGGAGCCATTATGCAATTGGATTCTGCCGATTTGCCGCCGGTTATTTCCGAGATAGCCGTTGACGCCAAACTCCTCATGTGAGGAAGACCAAACCGCCTCGCGCGATGACATCGCCCGGTCATTGGCGCGGCCGGCCAGCAAGCGATCTGCGCTGCGGTTCATCGGCGATGTGAGCGACGTGATGCCGACTCGCTGATCTGCCACTTCCGCCTTCGTCAAAACCTCCTACTAAGATTGCAGTCATCGCGTCCTGCTCCGGCTCTGGTCCTGCCAGGCTCGCGCCGCCGGCAACGGCTTTGCCGTCCTCCACTGCGTTGCGGCCCTGCGGGTGCAGGC
>NZ_MRDL01000007.1 GCF_002008365.1 Rhizobium leguminosarum bv. viciae USDA 2370 | reverse complement strand
CCGGCTGCTCCATCGACTGCGCGAGCCACCGCGAAGGCGACGAGCCATCGCACATCGACAACTAAGTTAGCGCCTATGGGGTCAAGCCCGAGGAAGACGGAGGGTGGGGTGAGCTCTGCGGCAAGAACAGCGCTGGCGGACGGGATGTGGGCGAATTCCGCGTCCGTCGCTGTATCGCGTCATTCGAAGTCGAGGACGTTGCCGTGCGGTTTACCACCGCGCTCCTCGGCAACATACCATTGCAGCCATGCGGGCTCGTCGATAGCGCCGTGTTTTTTCAGGGCTTCAAACAACATCCCGGCAAGCCGCTCGGGCTTGGGAACCCGGCCTTTATCGATTACGAAACAATCGAGCCTCTTGTGGGGGAAAACGCCCTCCGCAGGAATCCTGGGGTCAGTGATGAAAAACCGTGCGACCTGCGCGGAGAACCGAGCACCGTCTTTGTGCCGTGTGACATGGTAGATGCCGCCGGAATCAGAGCCTCCCCCGCGAGAAAATTCGACGTAAAATTCCGGCGACAGGTCGAGGTCGTTCATTCGCAAATCCTACAGCAGAAGCGAAGCGTAGCCGAAGGGTTAGCGCAAAAAGTCCCTGCCTTCCATATGTCGGGCTCGGCAAAGCCGAAGCTGCTTCGTATAGGTTTGGAAGCCGCCCACAGGCATTGCACCACTCCATCACCCACCCCGCGCCCCTCGCAACGCCGTCAACCCCCTGCGCAGCCACAACAGCTGCTGCGGCGGCATCTGGCGCAGATGTTCGTAATCCATCACCGTGACGTTATAGACCGTGCTCCTGACCTGCGGTCCATCAGGGCAGCGCAGCAGGATGCCCTGCAGCGCCATCATGCGGTTGCTGGCCTTGCGGGCGCGGTCGGCGAGGGTGTCGGTGACCTCGCCTTCATGGCCTTTGACGGTAAAGAGCGTTTGCGCCCTCGGACTCGGGGCCGGGATGCCTGTGGTCTTGTGGTAGCGGGCGATTGCCTCGGCGTAGTCGTCGCCGGCCTGGCGCTGTTCTGAAGTGATCAGGCCGTCGAGAAACATGCGGCCGAGGGTGTAGCCGGCAAACGGGCTCTTGACCGTCTCGTCGGCCACCGTCCTGTCAAAGCCGTGGATGCGACGGCGGGCTGCGATCGCCACGCTGATATTCTGCTTCTCGGTTTCGAAGGGCTTGATCTTGCCGCAGGGAAAACGCTCGACATTCTCCTTGCGCGGCCGGCCGGCGCCCTTGTTGACCCGCCCTGTCTTCACCTTGGTGGCTTTGCCGCCCATGCTGATTGTCCTTCTATCGAATGATGCCGTTTCTGAGTGCGGCGGCGACCAGCGCCGTATCCTTGAAGACGCCGAGCCGCGCCTTGGCGTTGGCAATGTGCGTGTTCACGGTGATGTGGGAGATGCCGAGAATGGTGCCGATCTCGGCGGCCGTCTTGCCCGCCGCCATCCAGCGGATGATTTCGGTTTCGCGTGGGGTGACGTTGCTCATGGCTCTGCAGGCCCATCGATGCTGGGCACGCGCGGCATCGTCACATGCGCGCCCGACATCGTCACCCGCGTCACCCGATCGGGGTGGCGGATCGGCTGGACGGGCGGGCCCGCCTTCGGCTGCGGATGCCAGGTATCCTGCCTTGAGGGGAACCTGTCGCGGTTGCGGTGCGCCATGTTGATGACGGTGTTCTTCTTCGAGCCGAAGAGGTTGGCGATCTCTCTCGCCGACAGCCCTTCCTTCCAGAGCTTTTCCGCCTTGACGATCTTGTCTTCCGTCCAAAAGGTGATGGTCATCTCAATGCCTCCTCGTGTCGTGCGGCCCTTGCAATGATCGGGTTGTCGGGAAACATCCTCGCCAGCTCCCGCTTGGCGCTGCGGCTACCGTTCGCCGCGTCGCGCAGCAGCTGCATCTTGTAGGCTGTGACCTTTGGCTGCGGCGTCTCGGGTTCGGCTTCCATGCGCGGGCGGCTCTCGGCCTCGATCGCCGCCTGCTGATGGCGGCATTGCTCGGCGAAACTGGCTGAGCTCGGGGCGAAGGCGCGGTTATGATCCCTCACCTTTCCTGAAATGAAGAGTTTGGCGGCCTGCCAGACCGCCTCCAGCGGGATGCCGTCGATGGCGACGAGATAGGCGCGGATCTGCATGTCGGGATCAGTGCCTGCGGATGCCGGGAAACCCGAAAGCATCCCAGCGATGATCTTCACCGGAGAGGAAATCTCTTGCGGCATCGACTGTCGTCCTTCTCGTACTGCTGTTGATCGACCCGGCTTCCCTCGCCTTCTCCTTGAGGTACCAGTCGCATTTGATTGCCTGCCAGCCGCGGAAGATCTGCATCTCGGCGGCACCGACCGGGTCGCCGGTCAGCAGATATTCCCTGGCCTGCATCCTGGCGGCATAGACCGTCAGCGGCTTCTTCAGCGTGCGCTTGCGATGCTCGATGATCGCTGCCGCGAGCTCCTCCCCCAGCACCGGGCTGAGGATGTCCATGATCTCCTGGCTCATTGTGTCCTTACCCATGCGATGTCCCTTTCGCGCTTGAGATGGCCTCCTCAAACCCGCGGCCTCCGCCGCCCGCCGGCAAAATTCACCGGCGTGCCCGGCTTGAGGGGGCGGCGGGGCAACCGGCGGATCTCCGAGCCGGCATGCTCCGCGTGGGCGGTGTCGCCCTTCTCGGCGCTTCGAAGCCTGTGGATCTCGGTTTCCACCGACGGCACCGACGTGCCGAGAATGGCAGCGATTTCGATATAGTCCCGGCCGGAGCGGAAGAGCTCGAGCGCGTTCATGTGAGCGCCTTGCTGCGCCGGGGCGGCCTTGGGCTGGAAGCTCATCGCTTGATCCTTCTTTCCCGCGAACGCGGTCCGCCATTGCCGCCGAAGCGGGTGCCAACAACGTCTTTGATTTTTCAGGGGTGACGACCGGAGCGCCGGCTCTGGGAGCAAAGGCTCCGGTCGTCTGCCAGGCCGCCGCCTGGGTTTCGGGCGCGAGTGCGCCCGGGAGCTGGCGTCGCCGAGGGAGGAGCGACGACGCCAGCCACCGATAGCCGTCAGGGAGGGGCTGGGCTATCGGGGTTGGTGATCGGCGGAGCGCCGGGCGGGATCATCGTCTCGCTGATCTCTTCCGGGCGCGTCGGCCGATCGCAATTCTCGCAGTGGCGCTCGATCACCTCGGCGATCGACAGCGCCTTGCCGCAATTCGGGCAGCCGGTGTAGCGGGCGGTGGTTTTCGGGGAGAAGGTCATAGCGACTCCACCTCCCGGTTGGCGTTCAGCACCTGCTGCAGGGCCTTGGCGAGGAAGGGGATATCCTCGTTGCGAACTGGGATCACCGACATCCGCCCTCCCCTTGGGCCTTGCGGCCGGTGTATGACGACGCCGGTCGGCATGACGTCCATGGCGAGCTTCTCTTCCGAGGAGATGGTGAACCTCATGGTGCCGTCTCCCCATCCCGGAAAGCTTGTCCGTTGTTGATGATGTCGCTCTGTGTCATGGCGATTAGGGTACAATTAATACCCGATATGTCAAGCACATTAGGGCATGACATGTACCTTAATTTAGGGTATTTTTTATATCATGTTGAAAGAGCAGGAACAATTTGAACGCGAAGAACGCGCAAAGCGCCTCGTCATGGCCAGGAAGAATGCTGGCTTTGCCGGGCCGAAGGCGATCGTCGATCGGTTCGCCTGGAATGCGAATGTCTACAAGGCGCATGAGTCCGGCCGCAACGGCTTCGGCATTGCCGATGCGAAGAAGTATGCCCGCGCTTTCAAGGTCAATCTCAACTGGCTGCAGTTCGGCACCGGCAACGCGCTCGATCCGGATGAGCTGCCGGTCTCCGTCGCCGATATCCCGAAGATCTCCTGGGTCAGCGCCGGCCAGCTGAGCGAGCAGGCGCCGATCACCGACTTCTCGGAATTCCCGACGGTCGCCGCCCTCGATCTTCCCGATGGCGAATGGATCGCACTCGAGGTCGAAGGCAATTCGATGAACAAGATCTCGCCGCCGGGCTCGATCATCTTCGTCAATCTGCGTGACAAGCGCCTGGCGCCGAACGCGCTCTATGTCGTCGCCGACGAAACGGGGGCCGCGACCTACAAGCGCTATCGCCCGAACGACAATCCGCCCTTCCAGCCGGCGTCCTACGAGGACGTGCCGCCACCGGAATTCCAGGGCGCCGTCACCATCGTCGGCCGCGTCCGCCGATCGATCATCGAGATGTAGGGATGAGCGTCCAAGGCTCGGAAATAGTGCCGCGAATCAATCATATTTCAGTAGGGAAAACAGGATGATACGCCCTTCCTCACGCGCCGGCAGAATCTGGTTCTATATCGTCACGATAGCGGTGCTGCTCCTGGCGTATAGCGCCGCGCGCGAGATGTACGGCCTGTAGGATTTCGCTCCGAAGCTCGCCGATCCCCAGCCGGGATCACGAGGGGTATCGGGAGGATTCATCCTCTGAAACCACAAATTGCGGCAGCTCAGGATGCCGTTCGCGCACCACTCTCGACACCGCCACCAGGATGGAACGAATGGCTGCGGGGAACATGTCCTTCGGCAGCTTCTCCTCCCACGGATCGTAGAATTCGGTGATCGCATCCAGACCCGCCTCGATCACTTCGTCGGTGATTTCGATTTCGCTGCGCATCGCCGGCCTCCTTTTTTCTCCTAACATCATACTCCAACTTCAGTTCTCATTCCTCTCTCTTCAGCTTAGGAGGAGAAGGTTCCTGAAGGCTGGTGAGGGAGGGTTCCGGCCAAAGCTTCCCCCTACCCCATGAGCAAAGCCCATGAAGCCGGGAGAGCATTGGCCAAGTCCTGAAGGCCGGAGCCGGGATGGGACACGTGCCAGAGGGGCCATTCGCTTCGCCCTCGTCCTGATTTTCTGACAGCGCACTTAAGGACTTTCGCTTCCCGCGCCGCTGGGCTTCGTCAGCTCGGGAGTTGCACCCGGTCGCCCAATCACTTGATGCAGGCATACGCCTATGATTCGTACCTCGTCAATCCAAGAGGTATTTTTTATACCTTTTACCGTTGACGCAATAGGGTATAATATATACCTTTATCTCACAAGCCGATCAGAGGCGCGAGAGGACAGGCGATGCAGCACATTCGCAATATCGAGACCGAGGAAAGCAAGCGGGATGCCCGCTGGAATGCGGCGCGCACGACCCACGACTGCCGCGCCTATATGGCGAACGAAGCCCAGCGCATGGGCGCCCTCGGCTTTGCGTACCTCCGCCGTCCCGAACACGCGATCCGCGGCCCGTCCTGGCTGCGTGGTGCTGCGGCCGGCGTCGAGGAGCATTACCGCTATGCCCGCGAGATCATGGGCATCACCGATACCGATCAGCTTTACGCCTGAGGGACCGGAGATGTCTGCCGCCAATCCCACACCAGAGTCGTCGACCGAGAGCCCTTCCCTTGCTGCCGCGCTACGGGCCGGAGCAACCGAAAAGACCCGCGCCAAGGCCCGCTTCACGGTAGGACCACCCGATCTCCTGAAAGCACTGGTGGAGGCCGAACGCTTTTTCGATGGCAGCGACGATCACGGCTGCCCGCTTCACCAGAAGATCCTCGCCGCCATCGACACGATGAAAGGCGGTGCAGCATGAGCGATTGCCTCATCAAGGCCTTTTCCGGCTGCGCCTGCCCGCCCGGCGAATGCGCCGAAAAGCCCGTCACCCCGGCGCCGGTCACCTTCGTCTCGTGGCGGACCCAGGCCATCGCCTGCCTCACCTTCGGCTTCCTCGCGGCAATCATTACGGCCGCCTGGATGGAGACACAGTTCAAGGACCAGGATCTCAGCCATCAGGAACAGGTGTCATGGAAGTGAGCCAAGGCTGTTCCAGATATCACCGATCAGGAGCTGAACTTGATGTCGCTCGCCTTGGCCGCGGTGATGAATGCGCGGCGCACCTGCTCCGGCCCGGCCGCATCATTGAACACATCGAGCACAAGACGTTCGGCGGCCTTCGCCGCCGGCGTCTGCTCGGGCCAATCGTTCAGCAAGGTATTGCCCGCCTGAACGACATTATAGACCGTTCTTGTCTTGCCATTGATGGTGATTTTCACCGGCTTGAAGCTTCGTCGCCTGCTCATGATGCAGCCCCCTCACGCTGGACATCCGACTCAACGAATCACTTCGAGACTCGTTCCGGTTGAGGTGATTCTTCGTTTGCCAACCGGGCGCCGAGCCCGATGTCCTCCGTCTGCATGACAGAGCCCGGCTCGGATGCGTGCGAGAATACGGCAGATGAAGCCCGTACCAGGAGGCAACACAATGGACCTTCAAAGTCTCGTCGCCGCGCACATGCCAAGCCGCCGCCGCCAGACGCAGATGGGCGCCGCGGCCGAGGACCGATACTACCGAAATCAGATCACCCTGCCGCGCCTGAGGCTTCGGCTCCTCGGGCTGCTCGCAACGACCGCCGGCGTGACGCTGCTTCTGGCTGGCGTCATCAACACATGAGGTGCCGTCATGCTCCGACAGACCGATCATGCTATGCTGCGATCCGTTGTCAGGGGGAACCGCGCGATGGACGACAGCGAGGCTGACCGGGCGGCGATCATGGCAGTGATCCGCGCCGAAACCGAGGCCTGGCTGCAGCGCGACTTCGAGGCGCTGGCAAGCCACTGGGTGCAGTCGCCGCAGACCCGGCGGATGGAATACTTCGCCTCGCTCGGCGTCCGGGTGGACGAAGGCTGGGACCCGATCGCCGCGCGGATCAAGAAGATCGTCGAGCGATTCCCGGAGAAACACGCTTTCGCGGAGCGCGTCCGCTGGGAAAAGGTCAACATCGTCGTCGACGGCAACATGGCCTGGATGACCTTCGATCAGATCGGCAGCGACACCGGTGAGGATCGCAAGCGCCAGCTGCGGGTCCTCCAGCGGATCGACGGCGCCTGGAAGATCGGCTGCATGGTGATGATGGAGAGCAGCGTCGAGGAGGCGAACTGCCCGCTGATCGAGGTCGACGCGGATGCGCGGATCCTCTGGACGAACCGGCTGGCGCGGGAGCGGATGCCTGGCCATCCCGGGCTCGTCGCCGCCGCCGGCCGCCTGCGCGCCCGGCAGCGCGAATGCGACCCTGCGCTACGCGAGGCGGTGCGGCTGGCGTTCCGCGAGCTGCAGAGCCAGAGACCGCTGAACATCGCGCCGAAGCAGACCTGGGCGGTGGCGCTCGGCGAGGACGCGGCAGGGGGACCGCTCCACTGCTGGGTCCTGCTCGAGGACGGCAAGACACTGGTCTCCTTCGACGATGCCGAGACGGTGGCGCGCCGGATCGCGAGCGCGCAGGAGGTCTTCGGCCTCTCGCCGGCGCAGACCCGGCTTGCTCGGCTGATCGTCGATGGCCACGACCTCGCGGCCGCCGCCGATCTGCTCGGGGTCAGTGTCAACACCTTGCGCACCCAGCTGCAGCGCATCTTCGACAAAACCGGCGTACGCAGCCAGGCGGCATTGGTACGGGCGCTGCTGAGCGCTGGAGCTCCGAGCCAATAGCCTCGACCGCGGGCGTCTGGTTGGGCCAATCGTTCAGGCTCGAACTGGATCCATGCGGACGATGCACCGTTCCTGTTCAGCCGCGCCTCGGTTATAATTTTCCTGCAGAATTTCTAAAGCGCTGCTGCACCCTTGGAAAACTCCCCTCTTGATGCAGTCGGCGTCAATGTCTATCTTGACCATATATGGTCATTTAAGACAGGAGGCCGCAATGTCGACGATCAGCGTGGCAGAGGCAAAGGCCGGTTTCGCCGGACTGGTGGATGAAGCGGCAAACGGGGAATTCGTGACGATCACGCGGCACGGAAAGCCGGCTGCCGTGCTTGTGTCCGTCGAAGCGGCCGAGGCCGCGAAAAGGGCTTTGAAGAAACCACGGCCGAATTTCGGGGATTTCCTGCTGACGTTTCCCGGTGGGGTCGAGCTGGAGCGCAACCCATCGAAAATGCGCGATATTGATTTGTGACCGCCTACCTTCTCGACACCAATATCATTTCGAAGTTCGCGCCGGGCAAGGTGCCGCCGTCCGATCCGGTGCGGGCATGGTTTCGTGAGCAAGGCGAAGCCGATGCTCTCTTTCTGTCGGCTCTATCGATCGCGGAAATCGAGAAAGGAATGCGGAGCCTTCACCGTCGCGGCGGGATCGAGCGGGCAAAGCGCCTTTCGGCATGGCTGGACTTCATCACCGACAGTTTCGGGGATCGCATATTGCCGATGGATACCGTTGTCGCGCGGATCGTCGGCGCTCTGGAAGACGACGCCGAGAGCCAAGGCCGTCATCCCGGCCTTGGCGATCTCATCATCGCGGCGACCGCGCGCGCCTACGACCTCACCGTCATTACGGAAAACTTGCGGCATTTCCAGCCGCTTGACGTCGCTGTCGATCTTCCGGCCGCGTTCCGGTCGGAATGATCCGAAGCATCGCCGATCACCAGCCGCACTTGATGTCGCTCGCCCTGGCTGCCGTCATAAACGCCCGCCGCACCGGCTCGGAAGCACAAGCAGCCTGGCAGCTTCGACCGCCGCACCTGCTGATGGCGCAGCACCTCTAGCACCGATCTAAACACGACCGTCCAAGAGAGATCGTGATATGGTTGGCGTCCAATTTGGAGGGGGAGCTATGCTGAAAAATCCCATAGTTGGACTGGCGGTTGGCGCGCTGATGGTTTTTGCGACCCACGCAGTAGCGACCGCCGATCCGCTCCCCAAGGGTTTTGAGCGCCACAAGTTCAACGGGTCGGTCAGACCGGAGGTCAAGGACGGCGTGACCCGGTTTGAGATATTCGACCGTCAATGTTCCAATGTCGACTATGGCGATGGACGCGGCGAAAATGATTGCCGCAATG
Source organism: Rhizobium leguminosarum bv. viciae USDA 2370 (assembly GCF_002008365.1). GTDB lineage: Bacteria > Pseudomonadota > Alphaproteobacteria > Rhizobiales > Rhizobiaceae > Rhizobium > Rhizobium leguminosarum. The sequence continues at coordinate 300,216 of NZ_MRDL01000007.1, read as the reverse complement.
GCAACGTCCGCTCAACAATTCGCTATACGCGAGACATGAAGGTTGGCGAAAGCGTCGAATACAAGTTCGATTTCCGGCTCGATCCGACCTTTGCCTACAAAGGCTGGCACAACAACTCCGCCAATGGCTTTTATCCCGATGGCTGGGACAGCCATCTGCGCCTGGCGTCCTGGGAAGGACCGGCAATCCACAATTTCATCTACATGCTGAAAGCCGACACGCGCAACGGCGTGAACTTTCTCGCCCGCCAGTGCCAAAAACCGCAAGATTTCGGCAAATGGGCGACATTCTCGCTGAAAATCCGATGGGCAAACGATGAGAGCGGCTGGGTTGCGGCAAGCTGCCACAACAAGGTGATCTATGCCGCCGAAGGCGAAGCAACCAACCAAGCTCCGCATTGCTGGGAATCGAACGAGTGCGAGCCGCAATCAAACCGCGACCCAAAATCATTCAACTTCATTCTCGGCCCGGTGATGATGGGTTGGGGCGGTGACTGGAAGAGCTATGACCATCATACGTCCCAGTTTGACGTAGTGCAGCCAGATGGTATCGGCATCGATGTCCGCAATGTCAGTGTGACCCGCGGTGTCGGCAATTATTCCGCCGAACAAGCCGTTTTGCTCAAGAGGTTGCAGCAGCAACTGGCTCACTTGGGCTGCAAGCCAGGGAATCTCGAGGGCAAGCCTGACAAGGCAACACGGCAAGCTGCGCTCTCTTGCCGCAAGTTCGAGAGCGGTTCGCTTCCCCAAGCGCTCAACCTCACGACGCTGCAAGCCTTCGCTGACGCCTATGCCAAGCCGGAGACCGCAAGTCTGCCGTCAGGCAACGCCGCGGCTGGTACCGAAAACCTTTCGTCCAAACCGAGGACCTATATCAAGCTCGGCGAAATGCTTGCCATGAAGACGGGTAAAGACACGAGGGTGAATTCCAACTTCTTCGGCAAGATCAAAGGCGCCAGGAAGGGACAGAACGAGCTGGACTTCATCATACTGGGTCAGTTCGACTACACTGACAACACTTTCAGCCAGCTGTCATTTGTTCTGCAAGACAATCTCTCCAAGGCCGAAGTGAATGCGGCGGCCAAGTGCGGCTATGGGACGATCCGGTTTCCAGACGGCACAGATCATGTGGAGATCGGCATGCAACGTTCAGGAAACACGTTCTCGTCCCCGCCAAGAACCGACTGCCTGATTCAAGCGCTCGGCAAACGACCGGCATCGCAGGTTCCCTACCTCACCACGGGGTTTGCCGATCTGGCCAAATCAATGGTTTCCGACGGCGGCTGGAAGAAACTGAGGCATGAAGGTTTGAAGATATTTGTCAAACGTGTTGCGGATGGTGAGATCACAGTCGGCGGCTGAGATCGCACCCGGTCAAGCTCACGCCGCACGGATGATGCCGACGAGATAGAGCGATCCGGTGACGAGAACCCATGCGCCCGATTCCGTGGCGCCTGCCAGTGCTTCTTGATAGGCCTCGAGCGGGTCCAACATGACGATGCTCAGCAGCCCGAGGGTGTCTGCAATCGTCTTCAGCTGTTCTGGCGAACGCGATCTGGCGCCGACGGTGGTGAAGATGATCGATATATCGTGCCGCGTCATCGTCGATAGCAAGCCTGCTGCGTCCTTGTCGTCCGCGATTGACATGACGGCAATGCAGGGAGCGCGGTATTTTTCTTCCTGCGAGAGGTCACTCAGAACCGCAGCAAGGTTGAAGGGGACATGCGCGCCGTCCAGCACCACATTGACCTTGGCATTGTCGCCGTGGCTGGTGATGTTGACTGCGATTTTTTCGAGCCGTCCCGGCAGGCGGGCAGTTGCGATCGTCGAGGGATCGAGGAGCTGTTCTCCAAGCGGCGCCGCCATCGCGCTTGCGCCCTTTGTCATGACGCCCATTTTCCCGAGCACATCCAGAACCGTGCCCGCCAGGGCTACATTCCGCTGCTCGATGGTTGCGTCGGCCGGCACGGTGGGGCGTCGCAGGGCACAGCCGAGCTCTGCTGCCCGGGCGGATACGACGGCGCCTGCCTCGTCCGCCTCCGGCAGGAGTGTGACGACCGTTGCGCCGCGCTTTATGATTCCTGCCTTCTCGAAGGCAATGGCGGCACGGGTTTTGCCGAGGATTTCGGTGTGCTCAAGATCGATATTGGTGATAACGGCGACATCGCTTTGAACGATATTGGTCGAGTCCCACCGCCCCCCAAGTCCGGTTTCGAGAACGGCCCACTCCACCCTTTCCGACCTGAAGATCAGCAAGGCCGAAACCGTCAGAATATCGAACCAGGTCGCTCCCTGCCCGTCCGTCGCCTCCCGCCTTGCGTCTTTGAACGCCGAGAGCGCCGCGCCGAGCGCATCCGCCAGGCGCTCCTCGCCGACCGGGCGGCCATCAATGCTGACCCGCTCGGTGATATGCATGACATGCGGCGAGGCATATCGCCCGACGGAGAACCCCGCCCGCGCAAGACCCGCCTCGATCAGGGCGCAAGTCGAGCCTTTGCCCTTGGTGCCGGCCACATGGACGATACGGAAGCTGTTCTGGGGATCGCCAAGCCGACGAGCGAGATCGCGCATCGGCTCCAAATCGACCCGCATATCGCCGCGCGGCCGGCGCTCCCAATTCGTGAGTTGATCAAGTTCGGCTAGAGAATTCGAAAGCCGTTCACTTTCGATGTGGGACGACATGGGGCACCTTCTCAAACATGATCCAGATGCCCAGGCGAGCGGCCAAACTCCTGCGCTCCCCGGTGGTATCCACCTTCATCGCCAGTCACGCAGGCCTTCGATGCTAGCATAGATGATTCCGAAATCCAGAGCGGCGCCCGTGTGAAGCACAAATTGCGGGCATCTGGATGGAGACGCCGCTCAAGACCTGGGATCGGCTCGAAGTTGATTCATGCAATGCCGATGCACCGAGCTTCCGCCAGCCGCGCCTCAGTTATAACTTTCCTGCAGAAAAATTATAACCAGGGGAAGGATGGGCTTTCGGTCGGTTCAACTCGCTACGGTGAAATCCCGGGGAACTTTTGGCTGAGATCAGCAGAAACGAAAAACCCCGCCGGAGCGGGGTTTCTAGCTGGTCGGAGTGGAGTGATTCGAACACTCGACCCCCACGTCCCGAACGTGGTGCGCTACCAGACTGCGCTACACTCCGTGACCAGCGGCGCTTCTATAGAACAGCCTATCTGGTTGCACAAGCACCAAATTCCAAAAAGCCGGGGGAATTTTTGACGGTGACGTGACAGGTCTGAGGTCACGCGGCTGCAGCAAAAAGCCACACCTCTCGCAAATCGAACGGAAGTGTCAAAGGGGCAATTTTCTTTTGCCAGGTTCCGCGCTAAAGGGCAGACGGGACAGGCGAAACCGCTGCGACGGCGGCTTCGCAGCCACTGCGCTTGAGATCAGGGACGACACGATGAATTTCCGCACCATGACCGCGGCCGGGCTTGCCATTGCGCTTGCCGGATGCACGACCATTCCTTCCGCCGGCAACCCGATCGAGGCCCGCTGGGTCGGCAAATCGGCCGGCATCTTCTTTGCTGCCTACGGCCCGCCGATCAGCGACAGCGAGCAAGGCTCGACCACCATCTATACCTGGCGCGGCGGCTACAAGACCGTGCGCATTCCGGCGAAATATGCCGAAGGCGCCGACGGCAAGCGCGGCAAGCAGATTTCCTCCGCCCGCACCGCCTATCTGCGCTGCCAGGCCGAAATCACCACCAGCTCCGACTACACCATCCGCGACATCCGCACCGTCGCCGACATCCCCGGCGTCGACGGCCCGTCCTATTGCGCAGAGTTTTTGGCGCCCGAACAGAAGTAACGGACGGTTTGTTTGAGATGCAGAACAGGCGGCCGGGTGCCGCCTGTTCTGCTGCTGACCACGTCTCGGCGTTTGCGCCGGGGCGGCCCCTCATCCGGCTGCCGCCACCTTCTCCCCGTAAACGGGGCGAAGGGACCATGCCGCGACCTCTCGGTTCCCCACAGCCTCTCGCAGGGCACGTCCCCTCGCCCCGCAAGCGGGGAGAGGGTTAGGGTGAGGGGCAATCGCGATCTCCTAGGCCGAGGGCCCCGCCCTCACGCCGCCTCCACCCCCTGCGCCGCACTTTCCGCCAGCTTCCGCGCCGCGACGAAATCCACCTTGCCCGACCCCAGCACCGGCACCTTGCCGATATTGACCTCGGCCGGGACCATCATGTCCATGGCGCCCTTGGATTTGGCGAAGGCGAGGAATTCGGCGCGGGTGGCGGTGGGGGCGTCGGTGAGCAACACCAGCCGCTCGCCCTTCTTGGCGTCGGGCAGCGACGAGACGACCGAGAGCGCGCCCGGCCAGAGTTCGGCGGCCAGCGTCTCGACGGCGGCGAGCGAGATCATTTCGCCGCCGATCTTGGCGAAGCGCTTGGCGCGGCCGCGGATCTTGACGAAGCCATCCTCATCGATGGTGACGATGTCGCCGGTGTCGTGCCAGCCATCGACGAGCGGCTCGAGCACGCCGGGCTTTTCGGCGCGGAGGTAACCGGCCATGACATTGGCGCCGCGCACATGCAGGCGACCGCCCTCATCGATGCCAGGCACCGGTTCGAGCTTCCATTCCATGCCCGGCAGGATTTTGCCGACCGTGCCCGACTTGTTGTACATCGGCGTGTTGATCGAAATGACCGGTGCTGTCTCGGTGACGCCGTAACCTTCCAGGATGCGCAGGCCGAATTTTTCCATATAGGTCTGGCGGGTCGAGGCCTTCACCGGCTCGGCGCCGGAGAAGATGTAGCGGATCGAGCGGAAATCGTAGGGATGCGCCGTCCTGCTGTAACCATTGAGGAAGGTGTCGGTGCCGAAGATGATCGTGGCGTTGGAGACATAGATCAGTTCCGGCACGATGCGGTAATGCAGCGGCGACGGATAGAAATAGACCGGCACGCCCGAAATCAGCGGCAGCACGGTGCCGGCCGTCAGCCCGAAGGAATGGAACACCGGCAGGATGTTGAACACCTTGTCGCCGCTGTGGAAATCGATGCGGGCGGCGGCCTGGGCGGCATTCGACAGGATGTTGCGGTGGGTCAGCACCACGCCCTTCGGCGTGCCCTCGGAACCGGAGGTGAAGAGGATGACGGCCGGATCATCCGGCTGGCGTTTGGTGAGCGGTCGCGCCTTTCTGAGATAACCCAGGATCTTGTCCTTGAGTGAGATCTCGGCCCTGAGATCATCGAGCCAGACGATCGTCACCTGCTTTTCCAGCTCCTCGATCACGGCACCGAGCTTCGCCTGGGTGACGAAGGCGCGCGAGGTCAGCACATGTTTGACTTCGGCGGCCTTGCAGGCGGAGAGGATATTGGCGGCGCCAGCGGTGAAATTCAGCATCGCCGGCACCTTGCCCGCGGTCATCACCCCGAGAAGGGTGGCGGCGGCGCCATTGGCATTCGGCAGCATGACGCCGAGATTGGTTTCCGGGAAGCGGGCGCGGAATTTTGCGCCGAGCACGGCAGCCCCAGTCAAGAGCTTGCCATAGGTCAGCCGGCCGGTGACCGGATCTTCGACGGCAAGCTTGCCCATGCCGAATTCGCCACCTGCCTGAATGACGCGATCGAGCACGGTCGACGAGGTATCGGCGGTCTGGAACAGCAGGTTCGACATCACCTGATAAAGGGCAGCACCCGCCGCCGTGCGGCGCTTGCGGCCTTTCAGCTCCGGCGGCACTTCCAGCTTCACCGGCTCGAGAATGGTGACCTTGACCTTGGGGAACAGCCGCCGGCGGATCTTGCCATTATCGAGATAGGAGAGGTAGCTCTTCTCCAGCCCGTCGATCTTCACCGGCACCACCATCGAGCCGGTTTTGTCGGCGACCATGGCGGCGCCATCATAGACCTTCATCAGCGTGCCGGTCACCGTCAGCCGGCCCTCGGGGAAGATGCCGATCGGGTTGCCGTCCTGCACCACCTTGATCAGCGAGCGCGTCGCCATCGGCTTGGTCGGGTCGAGCGGCAGGAATTTGCACATCTTCAGGAAGGGCCGCACCCACCAGGCCTGGGCGATCTTGTAATCGACGGCAAAGGTGGGCTCTTCCTCGGTGATGGCGAGCGCCAGCGCACCGTCAAGCAGGCTGACATGGTTGAGCGCGATGATCGGCGCGCGGCCGGCCTTCTTGATATTCTCAAGCCCCTCGACCTCGAGGCGCATGAAGGCGCGGAACAGGATCGAGATGAAATCGCGGAAGGGATTGGTCGGCAGCGTCTTCAGCATCAGCCAGGCGACAGCAAAATTGATGATGCCGAGGCCGATCAGGATCTGCGGAATGGAGGCGCCGAGCGCCTGGACGGCGGCAACCAGGCCGAGGCCGACAGTGATGAACAGGGCAGACAGCACATTGGCGGCGCCGATGACGCGGGCGCGGCGGTCCTCATGCGCCCAGGTCTGCAAAGCGGCGAAAGTGGGCACGGCGATGAAGGCGCCTGATATGGCCATGCCGGCGAGATCGATGGCGACGCGGATGGTATTTTCACCGGCAAAGAAGCCGGCGATCGTCGTCGCGTGGCTCACCGAAGCCAGGCCCCAGAGGTTCCAGGCGAGATCGAGGCTGAAGAGGCCAAGCAGCGCCGTGGCGACAGGGGCCGGCAGCAGCACGATGCGGCCGGAGGACATCCAGGCGGCAATCGCCGATCCCACCGCGACGGCAATGGCAAAGACGGTGAGATAGGCCGGCACGACGAGCTCGGAGCCGCCGAGCAGCTCGGTCACCATGGTCGGCAGGATCGACAGCACGAAGGCGCCGACCAACCAGAACCAGCAGTTCATCAGCGCCGAACGCCACAGGCGTTTATCGGCGCGGATTTCCATGACCAGGGTGTAGCTGGAGCGGATGACATTGCGGTCGATCTCCAGATCCGGCGCCTTGGAGCCGGTCGGCGGGATCATCCGGCTGGCCAGCCAGCAGAGCACCGAAAGCCCCATCATCATCGTGCCGAAGATCAGCACATTGTCGCCGCCTGAGAAGGCGAATGCGGCGATGATCGTGCCCGCGAGGATGGCGATGAAGGTGCCACCCTCGATCCAGGCATTGGCCTTCGGCAGGTCGCGGCGCTCGAGATGATCGGGCAGGATGCCGTATTTGATCGGCCCGAACAGCGCCGAGACGACGCCGAAGCCGAACAGCGCCGCCATCAGCACGAAGATGGAGGAAAACGCCAGGCCGACGACCGCAAGCCCGGCGATGGCGATCTCGCAGCGTTTCAGCAGCTCGGCAATCTTTGCCTTGTCATGCTTGTCGGCAAGTTCGCCGCCGAGCGCCGACAGCAGCAGGAAGGGGACGATGAGGATGACGCCGGCCAGCGTCACCAGGGCAGCCCCCTCGCTCGCCGACATCTTGAACAGAATGAGGAACACCAGGGTGTTCTTCAGAAAATTGTCGTTGAAGGCCGTGAGGAACTGGGTCCAGAACAGCGGCGCGAATTTCCTTGATGTCATCAGATTGTGTTGCACGGGCTCGTTCCTCTTTCGGCAGGCAGAGAAGGCCACAGAGTTGTTACGCAATAGTTGAGTGCGGTAACAACTCTGCAGTGCGGTTAACGAAGATTAATCTTCATCGTTACGATTGAACTTGACCAGCAGTTTCTCGGTGCGGGCATCCTCGACCTTGCGGATCAGCTTCTCGGATTCGGCGTTGTCACGCAGCGTCTTGGTGATATTCACCGTGGTCTGCACCAGCATCAGAATGCCCATGGCGAGATAGCCTTTGCCCCAGAGATCGAGCGGCATCATGTAAAGGCCAAGCGCCAGCATGAAGGCGGCCGAGCCGAAGGAGATGTAGGAGAAGCTGACCCAGCTTGAGGAATGTTTCTGGAAACTGTCGTTCATATCAGTGGTCCCTATGGTTCGATGGATGAATGGTTCGATGGATGCAATTTCAGGCAGCAGGCGTGATGCGGCTCTTCAGCCGGGCCAGCACATCATCGGCGGATGAGCGCAGCGGCGCCCCGCAGCCGGCATTGGCAAGCTTCTCGATGATGCCGGCCGGGCGGATGGCGCCTTCCATGTCCTTCAGGGCGGCGGCCGTCAGCTCATTCTGGCTCTGGCGCAGGCGAAGCCGGGCCAGGGTCTCCTCGGCATCGTCGAGCGTGGCAAGCCCCGGACCGGCGACGACGACATCAAGCTTCTGCGCCTCCTGCGTGGCGCGCGCCAGCCGCTCGCCGCGCTGCAGCTCCTGCAGCCGCGCCTCGGAAGCACGGACGATCGCCTTCAGCTTGTCGATGGAGCTGGTGAACTGACCTTGCGCCTTCTCCGATGCATCGCGCTCGGCTTCGAGATAGGCGATCGCCTCGGCCGCCTCGCGGGCCAGGCCCTCATTGCCCTTCGCCAATGCGGCGGAGGCGCGGTTTTCGAGATCGTCGATGCGGGTGACGATTGCTGTGTGCTGCACCCTCTCCTGCTCGTTCTGGGCGATGGCGACGGCGACACTGCGGCGGGCCGACTGGATCGATTGGGCGGCATCGCGGATCTGCTGGGCCAGCAGCGGCACGGCGTTGCGGTCGGCGAAGGCCTGTTCGGCATCATGCGCCCTGCCCCGCAACAAAATGGAAATCAGTTTGAACATTTCCTTCCTCCGGTTTATGAACGTTGTTCACGAGAGGTGTTATGCCAGAATCATGAACGTCGTTCAAGATAAATTTTGAACGACGTTCAAAAAAATGAAGTGGAATGGTGAATGGCCGGCAGACGAGAAGAAAAACGCGAAGACCTGAAGGCCCGGCTGATCGAGGCGGCGCGCGAGCGGATCGCCCGTGACGGGCTGACGAATCTCCGGGCCCGCGACATCACCCAGGATGCCGGCTGCGCGCTCGGCGGCCTCTACACGGTCTTTTCAGACCTCGCCGAGCTCGTCATCCACGTCAACTCCGCCACGCTGAAGGCGCTGGAGGCGAGGCTGACGCTCGCCGAGACCAAGGACAAGCCGCCGACCGACCGGCTGCGCAACCTGGCGCAGGGATACCTCAGCTTCGCCGTCGAGCACCGGAACCTCTGGAAGGCGCTGTTCGACCACTTCCCCCCCGACACCAGCCCGACGCCGCAATGGCATCTTGACGAACACCTCTTCCTGATGGACGTGATCGCCGAACCGCTGGCCGAACTGCAACCCGACATGCCGGCGGAAGACCGGGCGATCCGCGCCCGCACGCTGTTCGGCGCGGTGCATGGGGTGGTCAGCATCAGCCTGGAAGGCCGCTTCGTCGGCTTGCCGCTGGAGCGGCTGGCACGAGAGGTGGATGAGCTGGTGCAGACGATTGCGGCCGGGGCGGAGCACCGGAGGTGATGCGGGGGTAAGCGGGGGCGGACAGCCGATTTTGGTTGGAACATTACCACACCCTCCGTCATCCTCGGCCTTGAGCCGAGGATCCATGCCCGCTGCTGATGAATGGAGGTCAGCATGAATGGCTGCCCCTCACCCTAACCTACCGGGGTCGAGACCCGTGGCTCGACCCGGGTACGGGTGGCGGCAGCCGGATGAGGGGCTGACCTCACAGCTCGCTAGCCCGATGTGTCTGAAATTCCTGCTCTGTCTTGAGTCGAGGATTCATGCCGCGCCCAAGCCACGATCCATATTACCGAGCGGGAAAATTCATTAGCCTCAACCCTGCTCCACATCCCGAAATATCCCGATCGGTAAATTCCCATGGATCCTCACCTGGGAGCACGGGAACCCACGCCCCAACTCCCGCATTGAGCAGCCCAACGAAAGCTGCTTGACTGGCGCCCTCCACGCCGCCGCGAAAGGACACCCCATGAGCCGTATTTTCATCACCGGTTCCACCGATGGCCTCGGGCTTGCCGCCGCCCGCACCCTGATGAAGGAAGGCCATGACGTCGTGCTGCATGCCCGCTCCCGCGAGCGCGCCGCCGCCATATCAGCGGTTTCCTCTGCCGCACTCGGCCTCGTCATCGGCGATCTCGCCAGCGCCGCCGAGACGCGATCGATTGCCGAACAGGTCAACGCCATCGGCCGCATGGACGCCGTCATCCACAATGCCGGCATCTACCTCGAGAGGAGCCGGGGCGAAACGCCTGATGGTCACGCCAAGACGCTGGCGGTGAATGTGCTTGCCCCCTATCTGCTCACCGCCTGGATCACCCGCCCCGACCGCCTGATCTATCTCAGCAGCGGCATGCACCGCAGCGGCAGCAGCGCCCTTGACGATATCGACTGGAAGAAGCGGCCGTGGAACGCCAGCCAGGCCTATTCGGAAAACAAGCTCTACATCGCCACCCTCGCCGCCGCCATCGCCCGCCACTGGCCGGATGTTCTGAGCAACGCGGTGGACCCTGGCTGGGTGCCGACCAAGATGGGCGGCGCCGGCGCCCCCGATGACCTGGAGATGGGGCACCTCACGCAGACGTGGCTTGCGGCAAGCGATGCGGGGGCCGCGAAGGTGAGCGGCGGTTATTGGTATCATCGCCGGCAGCGGGAGGCCTTGCCTGAGGTTAGCGATGCTGGGTTTCAGGAGGCGCTCGCGGAAAAGCTTGCCGGACTCACAGGTGTTCGACTGTTTGCAGAGCGCGGGTAAGGTGAGATCGGTTGGTTATCGGGCGCTGCCGCGTTCGAAACTTCTGGAACGCGATACTCGACCACTCCCCGCCGGAAACCAGCCCGACGCCGCAATGGCATCTCGACGAGCACCTCTTCCTCATGGATATGATCGCCGAACCTCTGCCCGAACTGCAGTCCGACATGGCCCCCGAAGGCCGCGCCATCCGCGCCCGCACGTTGTTCCGGGCGGTGAATGGCGTCGTCAGCATCAGCCGAAGCCGAGGTACGATACTACGCCATGCTGGACCAATTAGCGCTGGCCGCATAACTTAAGCCAAACGGCCTCTGGAGATCCTGGCGCGGTTCAGGATGATTGACCTGATCGCTCGCGTCACCCACGTTTCAGTCGAAACGATGGAGATCGTTGAGGCGATGAAGTCAACGAAGCGAACAGCAAGCCCGACTGACATTGCGGATGGGGAACTGAATAACTAACCGCTATGTCCAAGCCGGCACGAAGATTCGCTTCAGGGGCACGAGTTGCTGAGCCTCAAGGTCAAGCTTCCCGTATTGCTCCAGCAGGCTCTTCACTAAGTCGTCTAGATCCATGAGCGCCAGCGGGATGTTTGCACGCTCCGCTTCATACCGAGCTTCGCGCGTGAAACCGCCGGTGCTCACATACAGACCCTTATCCTGCGGGTGTCGGCCACCTAGGAAGCTTCGAACGTCCGGTGCGCCCATTGTGCCTTTACGATGTTTGACCTCGACTACAATACGAGGCGACTCGAAACCGAACCCGTCCGGAGAGGCAACTATGTCCTTCCCGCGATCTGGCCCTGCGTCCGAGACCCGCGTCTTGTAACCCAGCGAGCGTAACAATCCCGCGACAAGCTCCTGCATGTCGTCCCAGGCGAGTGCGTTGACCTTGTCCTTTATAAACTCATGAGCGCGGCTCTCCATCGATTTGAAGAGATCGTCCTCCGTCGCATCTGTCGTCGCTACCGCCTCTGGTTTCACAGGCTGTCCCGAGACCATCGCCTTCTTGAGCTCTGCGGCAACATCGTTTGATATCCGAAACAGCGTGGAGATTGCACCGAGGCTGTTACGACTTTCAACGGATAGGAGATCCCGACTGACTTCTCCCTGCCAGTGCACAGGCCGAACCTGTGCATCTTCAGGATCGACCAAAGTGTCGTAGCGATAGGGGCCGGCGATCTCGCCGATCATATAAACGCGGCGCGAAGGATTGTAGGTTACGACCATGTCGCCGACATCGATTTCGTTGACAAATCGATGAAGCTGGCCAGCAACCATGGCAACCGACTGTAGCTTAGTCTCCGGCCACGTCGCCGTAACTAGATCGCTAATCGCCTTCCGTGTCTTCACATTCGATAGGTCACCAACTTCGTTCCAGCCAATCGCGACCGCCGATTTCTCTTTGAACGCGTCGAACAGCCGCCCGTCACGCTCAGCGCGCACCATCCAAGATTTGCTCATGCCCCACCCTTCTATTTGAAGCCGAACTTTGCTGAAGAAGCCATGGCGCGCAAGAGCGTGACGCAAAAAGCGGCTATCGACTAACAGAAGCTCACAGGCTGGCGCCGCCGGACGAGATGTCACAGTGTAATTCAGTCAGCGGTGCGGCGACTTAAGGCGTCAAGCCGGATTTCATGCGGATATGGCTTGGAGCTCGAAACCAAACTCCTGGCGGGCTTCCTCCACCTCAAACCATCGGTCCTTCAGGGCCACAAGGCGATGAAGCAAGCGATGGCAGTTTGCACAAAGCAAGGCCATGTCTTTGATCGTTACCGCGCGCTCACCGGGAGTAGAGAAAGGCTCCTTGTCGTGATGAGCTTCGAACGTGGAGTCGCGCATGTCTTCCGCGACGTGCGAACCGGTCGCTTTGCAGATGTCGCAGGACATGCCCACACGTTTCCGAACTCTGAGAAGATCTCGTCGCAAGCCGGGTTTTCGTTCGCGCAAGAGGTGCACACGTCGCTCCTCTCTGCCTTCAATAAATTGCTTATCTTCTTCGCTTGTGATTGGCGCAACCGCATCGGCAATTTTCCATTGGACCACGATTCGCGTTTTCAGATGGTACGAAGCCACGCCGAATAATCAGGGAATTGCGAGCTTTGTCATTTAGGTAATTGTATAGAATGTTCGACGGCGAATAGTACTTGCCGCTGCCTTTTCCGCCCCGCCCATATCGCTCAACTAGTTTTGCCCAGGCATGCGGTGCGTTCTGTTCTACGGCGCTTCGAAAGGTTTGGGTTGTAAACGTTCCGCCGAGATAGGGCTGCAGCCCTTCCCATTCATCATCAAGCATTCCGAACAATTCGGCCACCTTCATCCTCCACAGTATTAACCGAACTCAAATTTTGGCAGGTAGTTCGCGGCAACAGAGTGGGCAGCCGCGTTAAGTCCACACAGACCCACGCCCCCTAGGGAAGGCGGAAATAGCGACTGGCGTAGAGTTTAGATCAGCGGCGGGTCATCTCGTTTTCCACCCACTCTGCGTATTCCTTCAACTGCTCGAATAGAGATTCCGCGTCGGATAGCAGCATGAAGCGGCCGCCGTATTGGGCTAAGTCTTTGTTGCCGAGAATGCGAGTTAGCCTGGTCTCCTGAGATTTTGGCAGTCGATTTCCCAATGCGTCTCGCAAAGTCTTGATGACCGCTGCGTGATCGTTTTGATTGATCTTGTTCGCGAACGTTGCCGTGAGTGCATCCGTATAGGCAATTGCCGCGTTGACCACAGTCGCGGCAATCGGATTTCCAAGTGTTCCTGCTTGAGCACTGCTGATTTGCACTTTGGCCGATTCCAGAAATCCCCTGGCGATTATCAAGCGATTTGCACCATGGCGAGCGTCAGAGGGTTTCGAGGGGCCACTTCTGGTCAACGTAATCTCTTCACATCGTTATCGATTCCGGACGAGGTCCAAGCACTACCAGTCCTTCGTTTAGAAACGCTTTCCATAAGGGATCGCCGCTTTGGCGTAATCGTCTCAGGTCAGTGATAGACAGGGTGTTGATCGAAGGCGAAAACGATAGCTCTTTTCCTTTGGCTGCAAGAAAATCGATGCTTCCGTTTTGTATCGTTTCGATGTCTGGCGCATCAGCTATGAACGCCACGTCCAAATCGCTTGAGGCATTGTCTTCCCCCCTCGCAACGCTGCCAAATACCCATGCCGCTACAACTTTGTCCCCGAAGCGGGAGGCGCATTCTTTCACTGCGGCAAGGATATCGGCAAAGCGCCTTTCCTCCGTCTCGAACAGGGCTTGCACCGGGGTAGAGAATGGTGAGCCTCGATTGAGACTAAAGAGACGGGCATATCCGGTTCCACTCTCGGTAACGATTTGAAAACTTGCGAGGGTTGCCAACGAGGCTAGTATGGGAGGGCGGGATATTTTGGTTCTGTTGACGAGATTGCCAACACTCAATTGCCCGCCGTGAAGCGATAATTCCCGCATCACCCGCACATTCGTTTCGTTCCCCAAAATAGTTGAAAGCGGGAAGCGCAGAGCGCTTTCTGGGTTTGGTCGCGCCATAAAGGCCTCATCATATAGATATCTTTATAATTATAATCATATATATGTGTTTGTAAAGATATCAATATGATCCTATGGTTATCCTTATAGTGGCATAGGAGAGGTCCGCGCCGCTTCATGGGGGCGCAAAGATCAGGAATAAAAGCGTAAAGTTAGGGTGGCTGGGGCGCCTGGATTCGAACCAGGGATGACGGTACCAAAAACCGTTGCCTTACCGCTTGGCGACGCCCCACCAGAGCTTGAGCGGAAACCGCTTGCTCAAATCGACGCCTGATTAGCAAAGCTCTTCGCCTGTCACAATGACTAAGTTTAACCCGGCGCAGATTTATGCGCTGCGTAGCGGCCGCCGTCGTGCTAGGAATTGGCGACGTCATCGGCCCGAGATCATTCCTTCATGGACAGTCCCGTATTCGACCTCGCTTTCGAGCCGGCCTATGGGCAAGCCGTGCCGGTGGTTTCAGGTGTCGAGCGGATCACCGCGAACAATCCCGGCCCTTTCACCTTTTTCGGCACCAACAGCTATATCGTCGGCTCTTCCTCCGTCGCGGTCATCGATCCCGGCCCGGAGGACGAGGCGCATTTTCAGGCGCTGATGGCGGCGCTTGCCGGCCGCGCGGTGACGCATATCTTCGTCAGCCACACGCATCGCGACCACTCTCCGCTGGCCGGCCGCCTGCAGGCGGCAACGGGGGCGGTGACGGTGGCGCAAGGGCCGCATCGGCCGGCGCGGCCGCTGAGGGATGGCGAGATCAATCCCTTTGCCGAAAGCTCGGATCTATCCTTCGTGCCCGATATAACGCTCAGTGACGGCGAGACCCTATCGGGCGATGGCTGGTCGCTCAGAGCGGTGCTGACGCCGGGGCACACGGCCAATCATGCCGCCTTCGCGCTCGAAGGCCGTGACATCCTCTTCTCCGGCGATCACGTCATGGCCTGGTCGACCTCGATCGTCGCGCCGCCGGATGGTTCGATGGCGGATTACATGGCCTCGCTCGACCGGCTGATGAAGCGCCAGGACCGGCTGTTGCTGCCCGGCCATGGCGGGCCGGTGACGGAGCCCTCGAGTTTCCTCAGGGCGCTGAAGGCGCACCGGCTCAAGCGCGAGCAGGCGGTGCTGGCGCGCGTGCGGGCGGGCGACACTCAGATTGCCGAGATGGTGAAGGTGATCTATCGCGATACCGATCCGAAGCTGCATGGGGCAGCCGCGCTTTCCGTGCTCGCCCATATCGAGGATCTCCTGGAGCGCGGCGAGATTGCGGCCGATGGGCCGCCTTCGCTTGCCGCCACCTACCGGCTGTTGTAAGCGGGAGATGGGGAGATTACCATGACGCGTGCCGCTTACAGCTATCGCAGCGATGCCGATGTGCCTGATTTTGCCGATGACCAGCCGCTGATCGTCTTTGATGGCGAATGCGTGTTCTGTTCCGGCTGGGTGAAATTCGTGCTGAAACATGACAAGCAGCAGCGATACCGCTTCCTCGCGGCGCAGACGCCGCTCGGTGCCGCACTCTACCGGCATTACGGGCTCGATGCGCGCGACTATGAGACCAATATCCTGATCGAAGAGGGTCGCGGCTTCTTCAAATCCGACGGCACGATCCGCATGGTGGCGGGCCTCGGCTTTCCCTATTCGCTGGTCAAGATCTTCCGGCTGCTGCCGCGGCGGGCGGCCGATGCGCTCTATGAATTCATCGCCCGCAACCGGCTGAAGATTGCCGGGCGGCAAAGCTGCATGGTGCCGACGCCGGAGCAGCGGCGCCGCTTCGTCTCATGAGCGCCGACCGGTTTTCACTGCTCATCATCGGCGGCTATGGCACTTTCGGCGGCCGGCTGGCCCGGCTGCTTGGCGATCAACCCAGGCTCAGGCTGCTGGTTGCGGGGCGCTCGCTTGAAAAGGCTGACGATTTTGTTGCAGATCTCCGAACGCCGAAAGATGGAGCCGAGGGCCTGGGAAGCAACAATCTCGGCGCGATGGTGCAGGCAGTGGCCTTCGATCGCGACGGTGATCTCACCGAACAGCTGACGCGGCTGAGGCCTCATCTCGTCGTCGATGCCTCGGGGCCATTCCAGACCTTCAGGGAGGATGCCTATAAGGTGGCCGAGGCCTGCATCGACCTCGACATCGATTATGCCGATATCGCCGACAGCACCGGCTTCGTCGCCGGCATCGCTGGGCTCGATGCCGCGGCCAGGGAAAAGGGCACCTTCGCGCTTTCTGGGCTGAGCAGCCTGCCCGCCCTCTCCTTCGCGGCACTCGATGCGATGGCGCCGCATTTCTCGCGGATCGACAGTGTGGCGGCGGGCATTGCCCCGTCGGCGCATGTGCGGATCGGGCTCAATGTCGTGAGAGCGATCGCGACCTATGCCGGCAAGAAGGTCACCGTGCTGCGCGAGGGACGGCCGGCCGCCGGGCGCGGGCTGATCGATGCGATGCGGGTGACGGTGGCGCCGCCTGGTGTGGCGCCGCTGCGCAGGCGCAAATTCCTGCTTGTGGATGCACCGGATCTGGCGCTGCTGCCGGCGCGTGCTGCCGGCCTGCAATCCAGCTTCACCGGTGTCGGCACCGAGCCGCAGCCGCTGCAGCACCTGCTCAGCCTTGCGGCCCGGCTCGTCCGCCTCCGGCTGCTGCCATCGCTGCTGCCGTTTGCGCGGCTGCTGCAAGGCGCCAGCCATCGTTTTGCGATCGGCGAACATCGCGGCGGCATGTTCGTCCGCGTCGGCGGTCTCGATCACGCGGGAAAGAAGCTGACATCAGGCTGGCATCTGATTGCCGAAGGTGATGACGGGCCGTTCATTCCCATCATCGGCGTCGACGCGCTGGTGCGCCGGCTGCTGACCGGCATCCGGCCGGAGCCTGGTGCGCGGCCGGCGGCGGGGGAATTGCGGCTTGAAGATTTCGAAGCGGCCTTCCGGCGTTTTCAGATCACATCGGGCATCCGGATGGAAAACGAGGAGGCGCCCCTGCCTCTCTACCACAGGGTTCTCGGCAGCGCCTTTGAGCGGCTGCCGCTTGCCATTTCAGCCCTGCATGCCGGCGGCGCGCGCGTCGCCTCCGGCCGGGCGCGGATCGAGCGCGGCGGCGGGCTGCTGGCCAGGGTCGTCGCCCGCCTCATCGGCTTTCCCGAAGCGGGCTGGGAAGTGCCGGTCACGGTGCGCTTCGTAACCGATGGCGACAAGGAGATCTGGACCCGGGATTTCGGCGGCACGGTCTTCCGCAGCTTCCAGGTCGAGGGCAAGGGCCGCGACCGGCATCTGCTGGCCGAAGTCTTCGGGCCGTTCCGGGTGCTGTTGGCGCTGGTGGCGGAGGGAGAGAAGCTGCGGCTCGTGGTGCGCGGCTGGCGGTTTTTCGGCATTCCGCTGCCGCTGTTTCTGGCGCCGGGTGGGGATACGTATGAGGAGGAGCGGGATGGGCGGTTGCACTTCCACGTGGAGATCGGCGGGCGGCTGACGGGGTTGGTGGTGCGGTATACGGGGTGGTTGGTGGTGGAGTGAGGGGGTGGTGGCTGCGGGGATGCCGCCTTGGGAAGGTGTGTTGCCCTACCTCACCTTTGCCGGTGTGCCGTAATACCCCCTCTGCCCTGCCGGGCATCTCCCCCACAGGTGGGGAGATCACAAGTAGCTTGAACTTCCCGCCCATCTATCGTTTCGCCGTTCTGGACGTTCATTGTTTGGGGAAGCCGGTGCGCCCAGCCAATCTCCCCACCTGTGGGGGAGATGCCCGGCAGGGCAGAGGGGGGCTGACACGGCACTCCGCTTCGCCGTCATTCCTTCCTCGGATCGCTTGCTGCCGCCTGCGGCGGCACGGTAGGGGCGTCGAAGGCTGAACATCAATCCGTTTGGCTATTGAGCGCGACCACTTGGAAGACCGGCGCGCGCAAGGTCTGCGGCGGCTTGATCGAGAATGGAAGGATCTCGGAAGTTCCAGGCCTGCCGCCACGACTGGATCGTCGCAGCCGGCGTTGACTTGAGCATCTTCTCGACGGCAGCTCGGGCGTCTGCCTGGCGACCAAGACGCATATAGGCAATGGCGAGTTGCAGTGGCGCGTCGGCAAATTCGGTGGTCTTCAGCACCTCAACTGCGTCTTCGTTTCTACCAAGCACGATGAAGATGAAGCCTCGCACGTAGTTAAAGAACCAGGACAATCCCGGATCCCGAGCGGCTGCAGAGTCGGTCAATTCCAACGCCTTTTCGGGTTGACCGGCCTGTAGGAAAATACTTCCTGCATCGGTGAGGGTGAAGGCATTGTATGGTGCCGCCGCAATGGCCTTGTTCATTTCCGCAACAGCCCCATCATGGTCCCCCTTGAGCGTCAGAAGCCACGCACGGAGCCAGTGTGCCAATCTCGCTACCTGCGGGCTCAGGTTCTTGTTTGAGAGGACCTTGTCGGCCAGTCGGCCCGCGTCCTGAAGATCAGCCTGCGGGTCAGAACTGTAAAGCAGCCCAACCTTCATCCAGTGAGACCACCCCAACTCCACGGTCAATAAGGGGGAGTCGGGGAACACCTGCAGCCCCTGTTGCGAGATGTCACCTGATCGCTCGAGACCTTCCTTCGTGAAAAGGTTCAATTGGCTTTCCGCGCGCAGGTAGTAGTCGTATTCAGCCAGGTTGGTGCTGTCCTTGCCCCAAGCCTGACTGTAGTCCGCTTTGCGAATGGCTCCCCATTCGCCCGTCATCGCCCCCACAATCTTGCCGGTCAACTCATCCTGAAGCGCCCATGGGTCGGTTCCGGCCTTGTCGAAGCGGTCTGCCCAAACATGGTCCCCCGTCTCAGCGTCGATGAGTTCCGCAACGATGCGCACCCTATCGCCTTCCTTGCGCACGCTGCCTTCGACGATATAGCCAACGCCCAACTCCTTGCCGATCTGGCGGACGTCACCTTCCTTGTCCTCATACGCAAACGATGACGTTCGCGAGACGACCGCGATATCAGCAAAGCGCGAGAGGATAGCGATGAGGTCGTTCGCCACCCCTTCTCCCAAGTATCCCAGGCTCTCGTCGGCACTCAGATCCTTGAAAGGAAGCACGGCGACGGATGGGATCGTACTGGAGACTGCAGGGGAGCGCGCTGTCAGTGGATAGTACAGCGCCATCCAGGCGGCCACCACGGCCACAATGGCTGCCGCGACTCCGAGTGCCCACCACGGACGGCCGATCCCGCGCTTGTGCGGAAGGCGTCGGCGTGGCGAGGCGTCGATGCGTACGTAGTAGACGTCGACAAGCTCTTCGATGTTCTTGACCTTCCGCTGCCCGGCAGAGTCGAAGGCAAACGCGAGCTTATTCTCGACTTCCTTCGCCACCTTGCCTGAAACACAGATCCCACCTGGGGGGGCGAGTTGCTCCAGCCTGGCCGCGACGTTCACACCTTCGCCATAGCGGTCATCGCCGTCCATTATCACTTCGCCGAGGTTGATGCCGATGCGGACGTTGAGTCTCTCCTCCTCCGCTACAGAAGCGTTGCGCTCCGCCATTCCGCGCTGGAGAGATACGGCACACTCGACAGCGTCGACCACGCTGCCGAACTCCGCGAGGAGGCCGTCGCCCATGAGCTTGAAGACCCGCCCATGATGCCCCGCAATCTCGGGCTCAAAAAGCTCAGTGCGTCGAGCCCGAAGGCGGTCAAAGGTGCCCGCTTCGTCTTCCTCCATAAGTGCGGAGTATCCGACTACGTCGGCGGCCAGGATTGCAGATAATCTGCGTTCCATGTCTTCGCTCCCAACAGGAATTCCGCGCTAAACACCGTACATGATTTTGCTGCACGTTTCACGCGCAGCCGCAGAGTCGATCCAAGGAGCTGGGTCTTGGTCTTCCGTTTGCTTCACTGGTTTACGACAGCGTGACGCAGCTCCGTTTTTTCACACGGTGCGTGAGGCTGGGGCCGCATGGCAGTCGAGACGCAATAGCGATGGGCACGGTTCGCGCGGTGCTAGTTTCGGCCGCGCCGTTGACGACTCGAGGAACCAGCGTTTGGTGGCAGTTGCTACCTTATAGCGCGAGTTTCCCGCACCGTATCCCGGCCCTTCGCTTTGGGCTCAGGGCGTTCGCAACTGCAATCGATTCGCCGGATCGATTGCTGGCGCTTTGCGCCACCGTTGCTCACCCACCCGCAATTCCCAGCAGTTCGGCATCCAGCGCCTTCAGAAAATCGCCGGCGATTTCGGCGCTGAAGCCGAGGTCGTGTTGGCCGTAGCGGGAGGCGACGCGGATGTCGACGAAGGTGGTTTCGGCCTCTTCACGGAGGCGGATGAGGATATCGAAGCGCAGGCCGAGGATCAGCGTGCGGGTGGTGCCCTGCAGCGTCACGCCGGTGGCGCCGCGGATCAGCTTGGCGACATCATCGTCATAGGGGCGCGGCGTCGGCACGGGGACGATATCGGGCGCGTCGGCCACGGCATCGTCGCTCGCCGGCGGCGGCTTGACCGGTCTGTCCTCGGGATCGCGGCCCGGCTCGGTGTCGCCACTGCTTTTGGTGATGGTAATGCCGCTCATCTTGGCGACCTTGCGCACCGCTTCCAGCACGCGGTCGAGCGCGCCCTCATAACGCCGGCCGGTCAGTTCGGGATAGGCGGCGAGCTGCTTTTCGCGATCCTCCGGCGTCACATCAGCGTTGCGTTTCAGCCAGATCTGGTCGGAATAGGGCGGCGACAGCCAGTCCGGTGCGGAGACCGGATCGGTGGAGACGTCGTAGATATCAGGCAGTGTCAGATAGTGCTCGGTGGCATAGGCGCCGAGGCCGAGCGGAAAGGCGGCATAGATCAAAGCCGCCAGCGCCGCCAGCCCGCCTTCGGCCCCCGTCATCCAGAGGCTGCGCAGCCCGAGGGCGGCCAGCATGGCGGAAAGCAGCGCGCCGCCGGCGGCGGCAATCAGCAGCAGCACCAGATAGGGTGTGGCGAGGCCGCCGAATCGGTGGGCGATCATCACAGCCAGCGCCAGCACCAGGGAAAACGCCCCGAGCAGCCGCGAAAAGCGGGCGGCGTTGGAAACGGGGCGGTCGAAGCGGATGGCCATCAAACTTACCGGTTGCTCGTCGGCGCCCGCGCGTTCGACCACGCAAATCGCCTCAACCCTGTTTAGAGCATGATGCCGAAAAGTGTGAAGCGGTTTTCGGACGACATCATGCTCTATCCTTTGATTTAGATCCGGATTCAGATTTTAGGTCGGCCCGGCCTAAAGTCATCCGGATCTGGGGCAAGATTCGGCTAAATTGAAACTATTGTCTGAGGCATTGCGTTGGAATCCACGGCGGAAGGCCATGGTGAAACGGGGGCTGCTTCATAAGCCCTTGCTGATATGTCAAAAAAGAGCCATTCTGCCGCGGTTTCATCTCCAGATGTAGAGGAGAGACGGGATGATTTCACCCGAGATTGCAGCAAGGCCGCAGGCGTCTGCGCTTGGCGGGATCGACCACCAGTCCGAGCCGATGCTGCCGATGGAGCTGCTCGAGCTCGAACTTTCGCTCGAAGGTTATGCCGGCGGCGATGCCGGCTTCTGCGAGGCGGTGCGCCAGGCAGCGGCACGCTCCGGCGGCGAATTGCTGTTCGACCTGCCGGCCGGCGGCCTCGTCCAGAATTGCCGGCGCATCGCCGTGCTGCGCATTCCGGATGACGGCCAGGAGATGCGCGTGGTGCTGGCGCTGCTCGACGATCACGGCACGGAGATCCGCATGCAGGCGCCTGACGAAGAGACCGCGCCGCTGGTGCGTTTCGCCGATGCCTTCATCGAACTGCTGGAGCGGATCTAAGTTCTAGATCAAGATGTCAGCGGCGCTCGGCCGCGGCTTCCGCAACACTGCGGAAGGGAAACTTGCGCCCGCATTCGCACTTGATCATGAAATTTTCCTGGTTGTTCGAGGGCCGCTGCACGCCAAAGCCGCGCGGCAGCTGATCGACCTTGAAATCCGGATGCTTGCGCTTGGGATCGTCAACTTCCGAGGCTTCGGCGAAGCCCTCATTGCCGCATTGCGGACAGTTCAGTTTTTTCGAAAATCGATCGCGAAGGGCCATGCTCGTTCCAGTGATTCCGGCCTCTTTTGGAGAGGCCATGCTTTCCTCATACAGAGGAATGCCCCTCATGCATAGAAAGCTTGGCCGGCGAAAGTGGAACCAAGTGCTGAGGCTGCCGTTCCTTTTTCGAAAAGGAGGTACTCATGCCCAACAAGGACCCGATCCCGACACCCAATGCCGATACGCCGCGCGGCCCGACGCCGACACCCGGCATTCCCGACCCCATCCAGCAAAAACCGCCGCTGACGCCGGCGCAGGATCCGGCCGATACGAAGAACCCGCAGGATC
Organism: Rhizobium leguminosarum bv. viciae USDA 2370; assembly: GCF_002008365.1. Taxonomy (GTDB): domain Bacteria; phylum Pseudomonadota; class Alphaproteobacteria; order Rhizobiales; family Rhizobiaceae; genus Rhizobium; species Rhizobium leguminosarum. Next base: position 277,866 of record NZ_MRDL01000007.1, on the reverse strand, counting down.
CACCGCTCAATCCGGCGCTGCTGCCGATTGGGGATCCGGCTGGGGCGGCGTGACGATGCTGGTCGTGCCGTATGGCTGCCCCTCACCCTAACCCTCTCCCCGTAAAAACGGGGCGAGGGGACGTGCCACGCGAGAGGTAGAAGGGGAACGGAGAGGTCGCGGCATGTCCCCTTCGCCCCGCGAGCGGTGGCGGCAGCCGGATGAGGGGCTGGTCTCAGCGATCTCCTGGGAAGAGCGGCTTGACGCCCTCGCCCGAATGGCCTTTCCTCGGGGAAATGCATTCCAAGGAATAAACCAATGCGTATTCGTCTTCTCATCACCGTCATGGCCACCATCGTCGCCGGGCTCTCCGCCTGCCAGACGATGACGCCGGAGGAGCGGCGGGCGGCGGATGAGCAGCGGTGCCTCAGCTATGGCTTCCGGCGCGGCACGGATGGTTTTGCCACCTGCCTGCAGCGCATCGATCTCGACCGGCGCGCCGAATCGCGGGCGCAGAGTGCCGAGATGATGCAGAGCATGGCCTGGGATCTGAACGGGCCTTATATCTACCGCGATCGCTGGCGGTATCATCACTGAGCGCCACGGGCGCCCTGCCCCAACTCCACCGAATATCTTACAAGCCTGCCCGCAGCTCTTTCGGACCGCGCCGGACCTCGTCCAGACCATTTGAAATCACCGCTTGCGCCGCTGCCAGCCTGGCGATCGGCACGCGGAACGGCGAGCAGGAGACATAGTCGAGGCCGATCGTCTCGCAGAAGCGGATCGAGGCCGGGTCGCCGCCATGTTCGCCGCAGATGCCGAGCTTCATGTCGTTGCGGGTGCGCCTGCCGCGTTCGGCGGCGATGCTGATCAATTCGCCGACACCGTCGAAATCGAGCGAGATGAAGGGATCGTGCTCGATAATGCCCTTGCGCTGATAGGTGGGGATGAAGGCCGAGGCATCGTCGCGCGAGATGCCGAAGGTGGTCTGCGTCAGGTCGTTGGTGCCGAAGGAGAAGAATTCGGCGGCTTCGGCGATCACATGGGCGCGAAGGGCCGCGCGCGGCAGCTCGATCATCGTGCCGACGAGATAATCGATCTTCATGCCGGCCTCGCTCATCACGTCGCCGGCGACGGCATCGATCCGCGCCTTGACGTAATCGAGCTCGGCGCGCAGGCCGACGAGCGGCACCATGATTTCCGGCACGACGGCAGCCCCGGTCTCCTGGGCCGCGGCAATCGCCGCCTCGAAGATGGCACGGGCCTGCATTTCGACGATTTCGGGATAGGAGATCGCCAGCCGGCAGCCGCGATGGCCGAGCATCGGGTTGAACTCGTGCAGCGCATCGACGCGCTGGCGAAGCACGGAGGGCTCCATGCCCATGGCGAAGGCGACCTCGGCCACCTCGTCGTCTGTTTTCGGCAGGAATTCGTGCAGCGGCGGATCGAGCAGGCGGATCGTTACCGGCAGGCCGTGCATGACGGTGAAGAGGCCGGTGAAATCCAGCCGCTGCATCGGCAGCAGCTTGTCGAGCGCCAGCCGCCTGCCCGTCTCATCGACGGCAAGGATCATCTCGCGCATCACATGGATGCGCTCACCCTCGAAGAACATGTGCTCGGTGCGGCAAAGGCCGATGCCTTCGGCGCCGAAGGAGCGGGCGGCCAGCGCATCGGCCGGCGTATCGGCATTGGTGCGCACCGTCATGCGCCGAGCGCGGTCGGCCCAGCCCATGATGCGGCCGAAATCGCCCGACAGCGCCGGCTGGATCATCGGCACCTCGCCCTTCAACACCTGGCCGGCCGAGCCGTCGATGGTGATGATATCGCCCTTCTTCAGCGTGACGCCGATGCCGAGCAGCCGCTCGTTGCGCTGATCGATGCGCATGGTGCCGGCGCCGACGACGCAGGGGATGCCCATGCCGCGGGCAACGACCGCCGCATGGCTGGTCATGCCGCCGCGCGTCGTCAGGATGCCTTCAGCGGCATGCATGCCGTGAATATCCTCGGGGCTGGTCTCAACCCTGAGCAGGATGACCTTGCGGCCTTCGGATTCCGCCTCGACGGCCTCTTCGGCGGTGAAGACGATGGCGCCGGTGGCAGCGCCCGGCGACGCCGGCAGCCCGGTGCCGATCACCTGGCGGGTGACGCGCGGATCGATGGTGGGATGCAGCAGCTGGTCGAGGCTGGAGGGCTCGATGCGCAACACCGCCTCATCCTCGGTGATCACGCCCTCGTCGACCATGTCGACGGCGATCTTCATTGCCGCCCGGGTCGAGCGCTTGCCCGAACGGGTCTGCAGCATCCACAGCCTGCCGCGCTCGATGGTGAATTCGATATCCTGCATGTCGCGGTAATGGATCTCGAGCTCGGTGCAGATGTGGCAGAGCTCGCGAAACGCCTCGGGCATCAGCTTTTCCATCGAGGGTTTTTCGGAGCCCGAGGAAATCCGCCCCTCCTCGGTGATGCTCTGCGGCGTGCGAATGCCGGCCACCACATCCTCGCCCTGGGCATTGACCAGGAATTCGCCGTAAAGCGCCCTCTCGCCGGTCGAGGGGTTGCGGGTGAAGGCAACGCCGGTGGCGGACGAATTGCCGAGATTGCCGAAGACCATCGCCTGGATGTTGATCGCCGTGCCCCAGCCTTCCGGAATATTGTGGAGCTGGCGGTAGGTGACAGCGCGCGCGCTCATCCAGCTGGAAAAGACGGCGCCGACCGCGCCCCAGAGCTGGACTTCGGGATCCTGCGGGAATTCCCGCTCCAGCTCCTCCTCGATCAGCTTCTTGTAGAGCGAGACGATATGCTGCCATTCCGAGGCGCTGAGTTCGGTATCGAATTCATGGCCGAGCTTGGCCTTCTCGTCTTCCAGGATCTCCTCGAAGGCGTCGTTGCCGAGGCCCATGACGACATCGGCATACATCTGGATGAAGCGGCGGTAGCTGTCCCAGGCAAAACGCGCGTCGCCGGCATCATGACCCAGCGCCTGCACGGTCTCGTCGTTGAGGCCGAGATTGAGCACCGTGTCCATCATCCCCGGCATCGAGACGCGGGCGCCGGAGCGCACCGAGAGCAGCAGCGGCTGGCTGACGGAGCCGAAGTGGCGGCCGGTGACCGCCTCGATCGCCGATATGCCGGCGCGCACCTCAGCCTTCACCGCATCCTCGATATGGCGGCCATTCTTGTAATAGGTGTTGCAGGCGTCGCTGACGATCGTCAGCCCCGGCGGCACCGGCAATCCGAGCGCGCACATTTCCGCCAGATTGGCGCCCTTGCCGCCCAGAATCTCGTGATCGCGCGCCCGGCCCTCAGCCTGCCCGTCGCCGAACCTATAGACCCACTTGGTCATCTTCCCCCCAACACCAAATCGGGATCAGCTTAATCCGTTGGTGTTGAAATGAAAATCGACAAATGCGGCAGAATGTTGCGCTGCACAATAAATCTTGGCCGTGGCCGGCATCGAAACGGTTGAAAGGCGCCCAAACAGCAAACAAGGCATAAAAAAAGCTTTGCGGGACTGCAACAATGTCCCGCAAAGCCTTGTTTCCGTCCGGCCAGGAAAACCGGACGGGGGGTCCCTCAACCCAGGAACGGCTCAGCTTTTTGTAAAGAGAACCGCTCTGACCTCGTCATACGCAATTCCTGAGAAAATAGATCGCTACTTCCCAAGATTTGCTCTCGGTTTCCGGTTCTTGCCCTCGCCCGGAAAACCGCACGCAAATTCGACAATGCGCAACCTTTGGTCGCCCGCTTTCCAGCAGAGTAATTAGGTTGCGTTGAAACAACTTCTAATGCAAGTCAGCGAAAAGAGCATCACCCAAATGGGGTACAAGCGACAAGAGAGCCGACCTTTTTTGGTGTTTATTGCTCGGCCCTTGATTTTACGCAATTTCCGGGCGCAAAACCGCGCCGCACCTTTGCTGAAATTGCGTCCGCCTGGTTTCACGCAATCCCGAACGGAAAACCGCTGCGCACTTTTCCTGGAATTATTGTCTTTGGTTTCGCAATTCCGGACGGAAAACCGCTGCGCACTTTTCCTGGAATTATTGTCTTTGGTTTCGCAATTCCGGACGGAAAACCGCTGCGCACTTTTCCTGGAATTGCTTTAGGCAATCTCGCGCAGGCGCTCGGCCATTTGCAGGTCGACGGAGACGAGCTGGGAGACGCCCTGTTCGGCCATGGTGACGCCGAAGAGGCGGTTCATGCGGGCCATGGTGATCGGGTTGTGGGTGATGATGACGAAGCGGGTTTCGGTGGAAGCCGCCATTTCGTCCATCAGATTGCAGTAGCGCTCGACATTGTGGTCGTCGAGCGGCGCGTCCACTTCGTCGAGCACGCAGATCGGCGCCGGATTGGTGAGGAAGACGGCGAAGATCAGCGCCATTGCCGTCAGCGCTTGCTCGCCGCCCGAGAGCAGCGTCATGGTCTGCGGCTTCTTGCCGGGCGGACGGGCGAGGATTTCCAGGCCGGCTTCGAGCGGATCGTCGGATTCGATCAGCTGCAGCTCGGCGGTGCCGCCGCCGAAAAGATGGGTGAACAGCCGCTGGAACTGGGCATTGACGATGTCGAAGGCGGCGATCAGCCGCTCGCGGCCCTCGCGGTTGAGGCTCTGGATGGCGCCGCGCAGCTTGCGGATCGCATCGATGACGTCGTCGCGTTCCTTGATCAGCGCTTCGAGCTTCTCGCTCAGCTCCTTCTGCTCCTCGTCGGCGCGCAGGTTGACGGCGCCCAGCCGCTCGCGCTCGATCCGCAGGCGTTCCAGCTCGCGCTCGACTTCGCGCGGATCGGGAAGCGCCTGCATGGTCGGGCGCCCGGTCAGCTGCAGCGCCTCGTGCGGCGCGACGTTCAGGACCTCGCGGATGCGGCCTTCGCTTTCCTGCCGCTTCTCGCGGGCGGAGACCAGGCGCTCCTCGGCACGGCCGCGGCGTTCACGGCATTCGGCAAGTTCCGACAGCGCCGTCGTCGCCTTTTGGTCGGCCTCGCGCTGGATGCGTTCGGCCTCAGCCAGCAGATCGCTGGCCTGGCGGCGCGCCTCCTCGGCCTTCTGCAATTCGCTAAGCAAGGCGCGGCGCTTGTCGTCGAATTCATCCGGCGCCAGTTCGAGCTCGGCTGCCTCTTCGCGCGCCTCTTCCTCGCGTTCGCGCAGCGTCGCGACATGATCTTCGGCGCTTGCCGCCCGCTGGCGCCAGGTGTCGCGCTCCTGGCCGATCGCCATGATGCGGCGCTGGCGGGCTTCGTTTTCCCTCGCCAGGCTTTCATGGCGGGCGCGGCTTTCGGCCAGCGCTCCACGATCGGTCGCAACTTCCGCCTGCTGGAACCGCAGCCGCTCGTCGATCGCAGTCAGATCGGGCGCGTCCTCCAGCTCGATGCGGGCATTTTCTTCCTGGATGGCGATCTCCTCCAGCTGCGCGCGCAGCTGGCTGGCGGCCTCGCTGACGACATCGCGGCGGCGAATGAGATCGCCGGAGGCACGCTCGGCGGCGGCAAGCGCATCACGCGCTTCGGCGAGATGGCGCGCCGACAGGCGGCTCATGTCACGCGCCTCGGCAAGCCGGCGCTCCTCGGCGCGGATCGCTTCCGCTGCCGCTGCCTGCCGCTCTTCGGCTTCGGCAAGCACGTCGCGGGCAAGGGCTGCTTCGCTTTCGAGCTCGGCCAGGCGGTTCTTCTGGGCAAGGCGGAGCGCCGCGGCACTTGGGGCGTCGGCACCGGTGACATGGCCGTCCCAGCGATAGACCGCACCCTCTTTCGTCACCAGCCGCTGGCCGGGCTTCAGCGCCGCCATCAGCGACTCGGCATCGCCTTCCGCGACCAGGCCGATCTGGCGCAGCCGGCGGGTGAGTGCCGCCGGCGCGCGGACATGGGCAAGCAGCGGCGCAACACCGGATGGAAGGACGGGATCGCTGGCGCCATCGCCATTATCCGACCAATGGGCCGGCGCCTCGGCATCAAGCGGCGATTCCAGATCGTCGCCGAGGGCAGCACCGAGTGCGGTCTCGAAGCCGCGGTCGACCTTCAGTTCGTCGGCAACCGGCGGAAATTTGCCGGCGGCAGCACCGGCGGCGAGCATGCGGGAGATGGTGCGGGCCTCGGTTTCCAGCGCATTCAGGCTCGAGCGGGCCTGATCGACCGGCGCGCGCGACAGCGCCTCGGTCTGGCGGGCAACGGCAAGCGCCTGGTCGACCAGCTGAACGGCGGCTTCGGCGTCGGCGACGGCGATCTCGCCGGCCTCGACGATGGCGCGTTTTTCGTCGGGATCGGGCAGGCCGGCGATCTTCTCGCCGACAGCGGACAGTTCCTGGTTTGCCTCATCCATCTGGCGTTCGAGGCGCATCCGGCGGTCGGTGAGATCGCGGATGGCGCGTTCCAGCTGGTTGCGGCCGGCAGCCGCCTCGGCGCGCTCGGCCGTCAGCGCTGTAAAGATGCGCTCGCTGTCGGCAAGCTTTGCCGCCGCCTCCTCGAAGGCCTCGCGGGTTTCCTCGGCATAACGGCCGGAATCGGCAAGGATTTCTGAAATCTCCGCCTCTTCGGCATCGAGCCTCGCCAGGATGACGGCATTGTCGGCCACCAGCCGCTCCTCGCGGCTTATATCTTCCGCAAGCTGGGCGAGACGGCGGGTCAGCTCGTCGCGGCGGCGCAGAATGCGGCCGGCATCCTCCTCCAGCTGGCTTCTGGCGATCTGCAGGCGCTGCAGGGCGGCGGCGGCACGCGCCTCGCCCTCGCGCAGTTCCGGCAGCTTCAGGCTGGCGATGCCCTGGTTCTTCGCCGCCTCCATCTGCATCTGCGCCTTTTCGGCGACGACTGAGGTCGCCTGGTTCAGCGCGCTGTCGGCCTCGGCCTCGGCCTCCTTGGCCTGCACCCAGCGGATATGCAGCAGCATTGCCTCGCGGGCACGGATATCGGCAGACAGCGTCTTGAAGCGATTTGCCTGGCGGGCCTGGCGCTTCAGGCTTTCGATCTGGCTTTCGAGCTGCGAGGTGACGTCGTCGAGACGTTCGAGATTGCCTTCGGCGGCGCGCAGCCGCAGTTCGGCCTCGTGGCGGCGGGAATGCAGGCCTGAGATGCCGGCCGCCTCTTCGAGCAGCTGGCGGCGGGCCTGCGGCTTGGCCTGGATCAGCTCGCCGATACGCCCCTGCCCGACCATCGACGGCGACCGGGCGCCGGTGGAGGCGTCGGCAAACAGCAGCTGCACGTCCTTGGCGCGGCTTTCCTTGCCGTTGATGCGATAGAGCGAACCCTGTTCACGCTCGATGCGGCGGGTGACCTGGATCTCGTCGCTGTCGTTGAAGGCGGCAGGCGCGGTGCGCTCGCCATTGTCGAGATAGAGCGCCACTTCGGCGGTATTGCGCGCCGGGCGGTTGCCGGAACCCGAAAAGATCACGTCGTCCATGCCGGAGGCGCGCATGTTCTTGTAGGAATTCTCGCCCATCACCCAGCGCAGCGCCTCGACGAGATTAGACTTGCCGCAGCCGTTCGGGCCGACAACGCCGGTCAGCCCGCGCTCGATGATGAATTCCGTCGGCTCGACGAAGGATTTGAAGCCGACCAGGCGCAGCTTGTTGAACTTCATGCAGAAGCTCCGCAGCGCGGGACGGGCTTGTCATGCAGCCACAAAAAAACGGGCGCACGGCTTTCGCCGTCGCCCGTTCTATCGAAACGATCCGGTTCAGAGCAGGCTGTCGATAAGCTTCGACATGGTGTCAACCGGCATGTCTCCAGAGTAGCGCTTGCCATTGATCAGGAAAGTCGGGGTGGCGTTGACGCCAAAATCCTTGGAACCTCTTTCCCGCGTGGCGTTCACTTCATCCAGAAGCTTCTGGTTCGTCAAGCATTTCGTGAAGCTATCCTCAGTAAATCCGGCAAGCTTCGACATCTGCAGCAGTGCGGCGCGGCCGTCATCGGCGGCGGCCCAGATCTGCTGCTGCTTGAAGAGCATCGAAACCATCGGGAAATACTGTTCCGGCGTGCTCAACTGTTCCGGATTGGAGGCGCTGCAGCGGGCGAGCATGAAGGCTGCGGCAGCGCGCGGGTCGAAGGGGAATTCGCGGATGATGAACTGCACCTTGCCGCTGTCGACGTACTTCTGCTTGATCGTGTCGAAGGTGGTGTTGTGGAAATGAGCGCAATGCGGGCAGGTCATCGACATATATTCGACGATCTTGACCGGGGCGTCGGCCTTCCCAAGCGCCATTTCCGGCAGCGCGCCGGGCTTCAGCACTGCGGCCATGTCGACATCGCCGTCGGACTGCGGCATTTCGGTCGCCGCTGTGGCCGCCGTCTGCATGGTGTCGACATTGGTGCCATCAGCCATGGTCTTGCCGGAGGACGAAGCATCGGCAGCGTCCTTACTGTCGTTGCAGGCGACAAGCGCAACGGCAGCTGCGGCGATGGCGATACCGCTGAGCAGGCGGCGTTTCGTCAGTTGCATTTCGGACATCTGCATGGATTCCCCATAACTAATGAGATTGACGGCGTGACTGTGCGATATAACGGCTGACGGCCGCTCACAAGCCACGCTTCACCAACTTCCTTCAAAGAATTGTGACCGCGGGAAGACGACTAGACCAAAAATTGCAAGATTGGTCCGTCTGCGAATTTTGCCGATAGATATCGCGGCGGCTGCCAGCCGGTATCGGCTGGTCGATGAAACTCAATTGTCCACCCCGTAACGCGCCGTCAGCTCGGCCAACGGCACGCTATCGCCCTCGTCGCGGCGAAGTTCTTCGAGGCGCCTTTTGGCAAGATAGACATCTTCCAGATCGTCGAGATGCGCGAGGATGGCTTGCCGCACATAGAAGCTCTTGCTGCGGCCGGTACGCCTGGAAAGCTCATTCAGCCGCGCTTCGATATCAGGGGGCAACTGCAAGACCAGCATGATTTTTCTCCCGTCTGCTATATACAAATATGGCATCCGAAGCGTTTTGCCAGTGCCTCTACACCGCCGAGGAAAGTTCAAGAGGGTAGCGTCAAGGTTCGGTGAAGATGTCGAGGATCAGCGTCGTAGCGGCTGCTCGGAGCCCGCAAAGCTCTCGATCATGGCCTCGATGACACGTTCACGATCAAGCACTTCCGCATTGAATGGCAGGCCGACCGGATAACAGAGGGGATCGGATTCGGCGGTATAGACCAACGCTTAGGCGCACTTGCGCGTGAACTGGGCGCGGATCGCCTGGCGGCGTTCTTCGGGCGGCTGATCCTTGGTCTCGGCGAGGAGCTTGCGCATGCGCGGGCTGAGCACCAGGCCGTCAACCGCACTGATCTTTTCAGCACAGGCTTCAGTCAGGCCGCCGGTCTTGGCGTTGCCGGTCAAGTTGGGCGTTTTGCTCATCAGCGTTGATTCCCCCGCTTGCCCATCACCGCTGTCCCCAAGCGCTGGATTGCCTGGCGCAGCTTGTCGTTCTCGATCCCCTCCATCATGCCTTCGAGCTTGCGGGCGGCTTCGCCTTTCAGCGGCGCCGGGGTGCGGGAGCGGCGGATCGGTTGTGAGACCGGCTTCTGGACGATGCGGATCTGGTGGACGGCGGCAAAGCCGAAGAAGCTGTTGATGCGCTGGATGAGTTCGCCCTGGGCATGGGTGAGGAAGAGCGCACGCGCGCCTTCGCAGGCAATGGTCAGCACGCCGGGGCGGAAGCCGCCGACCTCATTGCCGCCGCGGGCCCAGGCGATCTTTTCCGGCCGGGTGCAATCGGCGAAATCCTCGCCGGCGATTTCGCTCCACGAGCCGAGCAGAGCCGTGCTGATGCCGGCGCGCCGGGCAAGAACGGGATCGATCAGCCCGTTCGCCAGCTCGGAGATCTGCTTCACATCTTTGCGTGGATAACTCATCGAAACCCTTCGGCGCCGCCGCCAATTCGCGCTTCAATTCGCATAGGCGACTTGATCGCGCGGCATTGCTTCGCCAAGTATAGGCACTTCCCCCCATCGCGGCAAATCATGACGATCACCACACTCGACACGCCCTCAGCAAAGCCCCTGCTCGACTGGTACGATCGCCACCACCGCGAGCTGCCCTGGCGCGTTTCGCCCGGCATGGCGGCCCGCGGCGTCAAGGCCGATCCCTATCGCGTCTGGCTGTCCGAGGTGATGCTGCAGCAGACGACGGTGCAGGCGGTCAAACCCTATTTCGAGCGGTTTCTGCAGCGCTGGCCCGAGGTGACCGATCTTGCCGCGGCCGAAAACGACGCGGTGATGGCCGCCTGGGCAGGGCTTGGCTATTACGCGCGGGCTCGCAACCTGAAGAAATGCGCCGAAGCGGTGGCAAGAGAGCATGGCGGCGTCTTTCCCGACACCGAAGAAGGCCTCAAATCCCTGCCCGGGATCGGCGACTATACGGCGGCGGCCGTCGCGGCCATCGCCTTCAACCGGCAGGCGGCTGTCATGGACGGCAATGTCGAGCGAGTGATCTCCAGGCTCTATGCGATCGCCACGCCGCTTCCGGCGGCAAAGCCGGCGATGAGAGAGAAGGTGGCGCGGTTGACGCCCGCCGATCGGCCCGGCGATTTCGCCCAGGCGATGATGGATCTGGGTGCCACGATCTGCACGCCGAAGCGGCCGGCCTGTTCGCTCTGTCCGTTCCGGGGGGCGTGCGAGGCGCTCAAACTTTCCGATCCCGAGCTCTTTCCGGTCAAGGCGGCGAAGAAGGAGAAGCCGGTCAGATATGGCGCGGCCTTCATCGCGGTAACAGGCGATGGCGAGATCCTGTTGCGGCGGCGCATCGACAGCGGCCTGCTCGGCGGCATGACCGAGGTGCCGACGACCGCGTGGACAGCGCGCATCGACGGCGAGACCTCGGCTGCGGCCGCTCCCTTCGAAGCGGCATGGCAGGCCTCTGGCACCGTCATCCATGTCTTCACCCATTTCGAGCTCAGGCTTTCGATCTGGCGTGCGGCAATCGCTGCCAAGGTCGCCATGGATGACGGCCCGGATGACGGATGGTGGGAGCCGGTTACAAATCTTGAAGCCCAGGCCTTGCCGACCATCATGAAAAAAGCGATCGCAGCGGCTATTCCTCTCGCGTTTAAAACATCCAAGGGATGACCATGACCACCGACATAAGACATATCGTTTTCGATATCGGCAAAGTCCTTATTCATTACGATCCGCATCTTCCCTTCAGCCGCCTCATCCCCGATGAAACGGAGCGCAACTGGTTCTTCGCCAATGTCTGCACCCATGACTGGAACATCGAGCAGGACCGCGGCCGCACATGGGCGGAAGCCGAAGCGCTGCTGATCGAACAGCACCCGGCGCGTGAAGAGCATATCCGCGCCTTCCGCAAATATTGGCACGAGATGGTGCCGCACGCCTATGACGACAGCGTCGCCATCATGGAAGGGCTGATTGCCGAGGGGCGTGACGTAACGATGCTGACAAACTTCGCCTCCGACACCTTCCGCGAGGCGCAGGCGCGCTTTCCCTTCCTCAACCTACCGCGTGGCGTTACCGTTTCCGGCGATGTCGGCCTGATCAAGCCGGATATCGCCATCTACGAGACGCATACGAAAAGTTTCGGCCTCGATCCCGCTGCGACGATCTTCATCGACGACGCACCGGTCAATGTCGAAGGTGCCAAGGCCTATGGCTGGAATGCGGTGCTGTTTTCGGGGCCCGAGAAGCTGCGCAGCGATCTCACGGCTTACGGATTGAAGGTCTGAGACCCATGGCATTCGACCCCGCAGAAGAGATCGAACGTTTTCACGCCGCCATCAACGCCCTCGATTTTCCCGCCATCGAGGCCTATTTCGCCGAGGATGCCACCTATGTCTCGAACGGCGTCGGCAGCCTTGCCGGCCGCGCCGAGATCATGGCTGCCTTCCGGCGTTATTTCGACGACTATCCCGATCAGACGGCGGAAAATTCGCTGGTGGAAACGTTGACGCCGCTCTCCGGCCGATCGGTCTGGTCGGTGCGCGCCACCCACAGCAAATCAGGCAAGCCGCTGATCCGCGAGGGTGAGGAGACGATCACCTTCAATGCGGAAGGGCGCGTCACGCGGGTCGACGTCACCGATTACCAGGAGTTCTGACTGGAGCAATTCCAGCAAAAGTGTAGAGCGGTTTTGCGTCCGGAATTGCGCACAAACAAAAGAAGACGCCCGGGGCTTGACCCCGGGCGCCTTGATCTTCTTCCGCAACTGGAGGGAAATCGGAAGAAGGTATCTCGATCTCGCGAAGGTGGTGCTCACTCCGCCTTTGCCAGATCACTGCGGATGACGGACCTGAGATCGTCGATCGGGCGCAGGGACTGCCCGTCTTCGAAATGCCAGAAGGTCCATCCGTTGCATGCATCGAGACCCTGCACCTTGGCGCCGAGACGATGAATGGAGCCGGCCTCGCCGCCTGAAGCGACCGTGCCGTCGGCGCGGACGATGGCGCTATAGCGGCGCTTGGCGTCGGTCAGCACCTGGCCGGGCTTGATCAGGCCGCTTTCAACCAGCACGTTGAAGGCGACGCGGACTTCGGCCTTCTTGCCGGTCATGACGGTCAGTTCCGCCTTGCCGAGCGGCTCGACGGCGGCGATGCGGGCCGAGGCCGCATCGATATAATCCTGTTCGCGCTCGATGCCGACGAAGTGGCGGCCGAGACGCTTGGCGACCGCACCCGTCGTTCCCGAGCCGAAGAAGGGATCGAGCACGATATCGCCGGGCTTGGTCGAGGCCATGATGACGCGGGCAAGCAGCGCCTCGGGCTTTTGTGTCGGATGCGCCTTCTTGCCGTCCTCGCCCTTCAGCCGCTCACTGCCGTTGCAAATCGGGAAGAGCCAGTCGGAGCGCATCTGCACGTCGTCATTGGCGGCCTTCAGCGCATCGTAATTGAAGGTATAGCCCTTGGCCTTGGCGCTGGGGCTTGCCCAGATCATCGTCTCATGGGCGTTCTGGAAACGGCGGCCCTTGAAATTCGGCATCGGATTGGTCTTGCGCCAGATGATGTCGTTGAGGATCCAGAAATTCAGATCCTGCAGCGTGGCGCCGACACGGAAGATATTGTGATAGGAGCCGATCACCCAGATCGAGCCTGTCGGCTTCAGCACACGCCGGCAGGCCAGCAGCCAGGCGCGGGTAAAGGCGTCATAGGCCTCGAAGGAGGCGAACTGATCCCATTCGTCGTCGACCGCATCGACCAGCGACTGATCGGGACGATGCAGCGTTCCGCCGAGCTGGAGATTGTACGGCGGGTCGGCAAAGATGATATCGACGGAGTGGCTGGGCAAAGCTTCAAGGGCGCTGACGCAATCGCCCTTGATGATCGTGTCGACCCAAGAATCCGGCCGGGAATCCGACTTGACGGAAGCCTTGAGGTCGGCAAGCGGAAAAACTGATGCCATTCTGATACTCACTCATACGCTCTACGCTTAACTGTCCGTTATGGTTACGCAACTTAGTTACCAAAGCCTGAAGCGGTGGCCGATTTCGGGAATTTATTCGGGTGGCCGATGAGTGAGCGGCAGACTTTGTCGACGCCGGCCGGCTGCCGGCGATCAGGCGGCGTCGTGAACCCTGCGGCTGTCGGCCGGCGCCTCGTCGCGTTCGAACATGCCGTAATCGCGGACGACACTGGCGATCCGCAGGCGGTAATCGGCGAAGATTCCGCCGCGTCCGGCCTGCTGCGCTGCCCGGTGCGCCTCGAGATTGCGCCACTGCTTGACGGCTTCCTCATCGCGGAAAAAGGAAAGCGACAGCAGCTTGCCCCGGTTCGTCAGGCTCTCGAAACGCTCGATCGAGATGAAGCCGTCGATCTTTTCGAGCTCAGTGCGCAGCTCGCCGGCGAGATCCAGATATTTGTGGCGTTCACCCATGTAGGGCACGACTTCGAAGATGACGGCGATCATGGCTGCACCAGCTTTGCGTGAGGAGCGGAGACATTTTTGAGGAAGATGCGATCCTCCTTCAGGATGAAGCCTTCGCGTCTGGCAAATTCATAATTCTCACGGCCGAGCGGGTCGGAAGCCAGCCTGGCGCGATAGGCCTCGTAGGCGGCGAGGCTTTCGATATTGTAGACGCCGTAAGCCGTCGTTGCCGATCCCTCATGCGGGCCGTAATAGCCGATCAGATCGGCGCCGTTTCGCGGGATCGCCTGGCCCCAGTTGCGGGCATATTCGGCAAACGCCTCCTTCTTGAAGGGGTCGATCTGATAGCGGATGAAGCAGGTAATCATATCGTTTCTCCTTTGCTGTCTCAGTGCTCTCCTGGGCCGTTTTCGCACATTGCCTGACGGCGATGCTTCGGTTACGATCGAACTATGAAGGAAGGTCCTGACATTGCGCAGATCGGCGCGCTCATCGGCGATCCCGCCCGCGCCAACATGCTGGCGGCACTCACCGGCGGCCGGGCGCTGACGGCGACCGAGCTTGCCGGCGTCGGCGGCATCACCGTACAGACGGCGAGCACGCATCTCGCCAAGCTCGAAGCCGGCGGGCTGCTTGCCCAGCGCAAGCAGGGCCGCCATCGCTATTTCACGCTGGCCGACGAGGCCGTCGCCCGGCTGATCGAAAGCATGATGGGCTTTGCCGCCGGACGCGGCCATCTGCGTCACCAGCCGGGACCGAAGGAGCCGGCGCTGCGCAAGGCGCGCATCTGCTACGATCACCTTGCCGGTGATTACGGCGTGCGCATGCTCGACAGCCTGATTGCCTCCGGCTCGATCGAGGCGGTCGGCGAAGGCCTGGCGCTGACGGAAAAGGGTGAAAGCGATCTCGAATGCATCGGCATCGATGTTCGCGACCTCAGATCGTCGCGCCGGCCGCTCTGCCGCTCCTGCCTCGACTGGAGCGAAAGACGCGCCCATCTCGCCGGCAGCCTCGGCAAGGCCCTGCTTTCAAGCTTCCTCGACAAAGGCTGGGCGCGGCGCACGGCCGAAAGCCGCTCGATCCTGTTTTCTCCGGAAGGCGACCGGCAGTTCCTGAAGCTTTTTCCGATTGATGGGTAGGTTTGTTACGAATCTGCAAAAGATTCAAGTGCAGAATCCACCTCCCTCATGCACCTGCCCTCTTTTCATCTTCCTGCCGCACATGCGCGCGCAGCGCCGCGAGAGTGAGCGCCAGGGCTGCGTGATTGCTCTCGGCTTCACCGAGCACGCTTTCACCCTCCTTGATCTCGCGCAGTTGCGCACCGTAGAGCGACTCGTCCGCTGTCTGGCGGCCGCGGGCGAGGTGCCAAACCGCATCCGGCCGGACTTCCCGGCACAGGTCGATGGCGTGATTGACGTCGTGTGTGAAGGGTCGCGCCATCAGGAAGCCGTGCTCTGACTTGATACTGCTCGGCAGGTAGTCGTTAGGACCGTCGAAATCGTTGGGCTCGGCCGGCCGGAGTTGCTTCAACAGAAAGGCACAGGTGATGAAGGCGTCGATCCGGCTGTCGGGCATGTCAGTCTTTTCCAGGGTTTCGATGATGTCCTCGAACGTCATGCAGTCTTCCTCTTCATCCATTCATTGGCATGCCGCTTGTTCTCCTCCCAAGAGCGGCGGTGGCGTCCTCCTCGATCGCCATCTAGTGCATGAGTTTGCCAAAGGTAGTCCCCGGGCTGCGGTTCGTCTGCCATGACGCGGATTTGATGGATGTCGCGCCATCCTCAACGCGGTAACAGGCTCGCCTGCTGCCAGACCATTCTCTCGGTGCTCGCAAGCTATCGGCGACTTGCCTCTAGCAGCCTTTCTTCCTCATCTTCCTTTCGATCTTGGCTCTCTTGTCGGTGCCATCCCCGGCATGCTTTCCGCCGGTCAGGGCATTATCCTTCATCGCCTGCAGCTGCGCACAGCTTCGGTGCTTGCCCTTGGCGATAACGTCGGTGGATGTGAAGGCAAACAGCAGCGCTACGGCTGCCGCCGGTCGGACGAAAGCTGAAAGCCTCATTGTCCCTCTCCTCTTGCGCATGCATGGTACGCCCCAGACCGTGAAGCAGCAATGAGCCTCGACGATCCCCCGGCACTCGCGCAGGTCCGTCATTCTATCGGCATCGGGCATCCGCTCGACCCACAAAGAGCTCAACTTCTCATCGAAAGTGAAATTTGCGCTGCAACCTATTGTTTTCGCGCCGCTAAGCGAGACGCTGCTGAGAAATCATTAAGCATGTTCTGGTACTCTCACCTTCTAAATTAACGAGAGAGCCCTATCATGGCGTCGATCCAGCATAAGATCATCATTGCGAGCATCGCGATTTTCGGGTTGGCGGGCGGCGCGACGGGCGTCGGCATCTGGTCCGCCTCGACCCTCTCCGAAAACAACGCCGACGTTGCCCGGTCGGCACAGATCCTGCGCAACCACATGCAGGCCGACATGATGCATGACGCAATGCGCGCGGACGTGCTGGCATCCATGCTGGCGTCCAATCCGGCAGCAGGCATAGAAGCTGCCGGGGTGAAGGCGGATCTGGCGGAGCACGACGCGTCGTTCCGCGAGATGATAGCTGCCAACAAGGCGCTTGCCGCCGACGAAAAGACCAAAGCGCTGCTTGCCAGCATCGAACCTCCCCTTCTGACCTATGTCGAAAGCGCCAAGAAGATTGTCGATCTGGCGAGCCAGGATCCCTCGGCGGCATTGAAGGCCTTGCCCGAATTCATGCAGCAGTTCTCGACGTTGGAATCGGCCATGGAACAGGCCGGGGATGAGATCACCGCGGCGTCGGACGAAATTTCCAAACATAGCGCCGAGATAAAAGCGTCGGTCGATATTGTTCTGAAAGCACTTCTCGCCGCGGCCGCGCTGTTTGCGCTCGGCCTCTATTTCCTGACCCGCAAGACCGTCACTAAGCCTATTCTTTCGCTTTCCAACGACATGCAAAGGCTCGCCGGTGGTGACACAGCTATTGCCTGCACCGGGATCGGCCGCACCGATGAAATCGGAACGATGGCATCGGCCGTCGAAATCTTCCGCCAGGCAGCGATTGCCAACAAGCAGCTTGAGCAAGACGCCGAGGCAGCCCGATTGCAGGGCGAAGCCGAGCGGGTCACGGCGCGCAAGCAGGCTGACGACGATGCCGCCGAACGGCTGCGGGCGGCGACATCGGGTCTCGCCGCAGGCTTAAAGCGGCTTGCATCCGGCGATCTCGCCTTCCAGATCGACGAGCCCTTCGCCCCCGATTTCGAGGGCCTCCGGCATGATTTCAACATGTCGATCCGGCAGCTCGATCAGACGCTCAGCGCGATCGCAACCGCCATTGCCGCGATCGATGAAGGCACAAGGGAAATCGCATCCGGGGCCGGCGATCTGTCGAAACGAACCGAACAGCAGGCAGCCTCTCTCGAAGAAACCGCCGCAGCGCTCGATCAGATCACCGCCAATGTCTCGAACTCCAGCAAGCGGACCGATGAGGCGCGCACTGAAGCGACCGATGCCAACCGCAACGCCGCCAAGTCTTCCGAAGTCGTGTCGCATGCCGAAGAAGCCATGCGCCGCATCGAGGCTTCGTCCCAGCAGATCTCCAGCATTATCGGCGTGATCGACGAGATCGCCTTCCAGACCAATCTGCTGGCGCTGAACGCCGGCGTCGAAGCGGCACGCGCCGGAGACGCGGGCAAGGGTTTTGCGGTGGTGGCGCAGGAAGTTCGCGAGCTCGCCCAGAGATCGGCGCAGGCGGCAAAGGAAATCAAAGGCCACATCCAGAAATCGTCGGTGGAAGTGGAAAGCGGCGTCAAACTGGTTCTCGATACCAGCCAGGTTCTGAAGGCGATCAGCGAGCAGATTGCCCGCATCAATCAGCACATGGATGCCATCGCCGTATCGGCCAGAGAGCAGTCGACCGGCCTTGCCGAAGTCAACACCGCCGTCAATTCCATGGACCAGGTGACCCAGCAGAACGCAGCGATGGTGGAGCAATCCACCGCGGCATCCGGCCAGCTTGCCCAGGAAGCTGCCAAGCTGCGCGAACTGGTTTCCCGGTTCAGGCTTCGGGCGACAGCCTCGACGCAATCTGCAGCGGGACGCCGGGGTGGGCAGCTGGCGGCCTGACGGCTGCTATCTGCTCGCCATTTGTCCATTCCCGCGCCAACCCGGCACGGCCGATCCGGCAGCGACGCCGGAGCCGGTCGCTTGCCGCATCGCAGCCATGCTTGAGATCAGGTTGAGCTTTGGCCGGGCATCGTGTAAAGCCGCAGCATTCCCGGACAAGACCCAGGCTTCCAGCCCAGACTTTCAGCAAGGCGTGAACATATGGACGGCTTCGACCTCATCATCTTCGACTGCGACGGCGTTCTCGTCGATTCGGAAATTATCGCGGCGGAAGTCGAATCAGCGCTTCTCACAGAGGCCGGATATCCGATCGGCGTCGAAGAAATGGGCGAGCGCTTCGCCGGCATGACATGGCGCAACATCCTGCTGCAGATCGAGCGCGAGGCGAGCATCCCGTTTTCGGCCTCGCTGCTCGATAAGTCAGAGAAGATGCTCGACCTCAGGCTGGCGCAGGACGTCCAGGCCATTCCGGGCGTCGAATTCGCCGTCTCCAAGCTGCCGATCAAGCGCTGCATCTGCTCGAATTCGAGCACCAAGCGGCTCGACATGATGCTGACCAAGGTGGGCCTGAAGTCGCTTTTTGCGCCGAACATTTTCTCCGCCAAGGACCTTGGCCCGGACCGCGCCAAGCCGAAGCCCGACATCTTCCTGCATGGCGCAAGCCAGATGGGTGTTTCGCCTGACAAGGTTGTTGTGGTCGAGGATTCCGTGCACGGCGTGCATGCGGCGCGCGCCGCCGGCATGCGCGTCATCGGTTTTACCGGCGCCTCGCACAGCTATCCCGCCCATGCCGACAAATTGACGGATGCCGGCGCCGAAACGGCAATCTCCCGCATGAACGACCTGCCAGGCGTCGTCGCCGCACTGGCGGCCTGGGACAACGTTCTCTAAACGCTTTAGGCCCGCAATCCGCGGGCTGTGTGGAAACCATTTCATGGTTTCTCCCACTGCTGTCCCGTTCGCGCCGATGGTTGCCCCTCACCCTAACCTTACCGGGGTGGAGGCACGTGGCTCGACCCAGGCAGAGGTGGCGGCAGCCGGATGAGGGCCGATGTCAGGTCGAAGCCCGAATTGCCTTAGCTGCTCTTCTTGGTCTTTGCCGGCTGGGTGTCGAAGCCGACATTGACGCGCACCAGAGCGCCGGAGCCGACCGGCATCTTGATGCCGTCCTTGCGGAAGATGACCTGCGCACCCGGCGTGCCCGGCGGGATCTCGGTCGGGAACTTGGTGACCTCGGAATAAAGCACGGTCTCGCCGTCGAGGACGGAGATGCGGATCGGCAGCGTCACCGGGCCTGGCGTGCCGGCCGGGCCGGCAACGAGGCGCAACTGGGCGACGACAGTCATCGTCAGGTTCGTGTCGTTCAGCGTGCACTGGCGGGTGTAATCGCCGAAGGAGGCCTGGAAGACGACCTGCTGCGGATCGTCCTTCTTGCCCTTGGCATAGGTGCGGAAGATCGCGTCCTGATCACGCATGAAGATCTGCGGGCAGGCGCCCTGGACGACGGGGGCGACCGTGCCCTGCGCCGTCGTGGCGGTGCCGATCGAAGGATTGTTCGAAGAGGGGTTGGCGGGCGCCAGCGGCATGATCTGGGCGGTGCCGTTCGGCTGGGTCGTCGGCGCTGACGACTTGCTGTCGCCGCCTATGCCGAGCGAGTTGCAACCAGTCAGCAGGGCAAGAAAATATGCGGAGACGATGAGACGCGAGACCTTGCCGAGCACCATATTCCATCCCTTGTACAAGCGTTTCTTGGAGGCCCCATGTCTTTTTCGCGAGGCCTTTCATGACGGTTTGCGATGGTCTATATCAGCGGCGCAAACAAAAATCGATTGGGTAAGCGCCGTTTTGATGCACTTTTCGACGCCGGATGCGGGCAAGTTCAAAAGCATACAAGCAGAGCCCTGCCCGCAGGGCGGCCCCTTTTCGATTTCCGGCCCAGATTTCCGGCAGAGCGGGCCATGGCGCGCCCGGCCGGATTTCCTCCAGCGATAGATCAAGGATGACGAACGTGGACTATATCTCGACCCGCGGCGAGGCCCCTTCCCTCGGCTTTTGCGACGCCCTTTTGACGGGGCTGGCGCGCGACGGCGGGCTCTACGTTCCCTCGAAATGGCCGAGCTTTTCCAAGAAGGAGATCCGGGCGCTCAGAGGCAAGACCTATCAGGAGATCGCCTTCACCATCCTGTCGCCCTTCACCAATGGCGAGATCCCCGACGATACCTTCCGGGCGATGATCGACGAGGCCTATGGCACTTTCCGCCATCCGGCGATCGCGCCGCTCGTCCAGACCGGGCCGAACAGCTTCGTCATGGAGCTTTTCCACGGCACGACGCTCGCCTTCAAGGACGTGGCGATGCAATTGCTTGCCCGGCTGATGGACTATGCGCTCGAGAAGCGCGGCGAGCGGGCGACGATCGTCGGCGCCACCTCGGGCGATACCGGCGGGGCGGCGATCGACGCTTTCGCCGGCCGCGAGCGCACCGACATCTTCATCCTCTTCCCGCACGGCAAGGTCTCGCCGGTGCAGCAGCGGCAGATGACGACGTCGTCTTCATCAAATGTGCATGCGCTTGCCGTCGAGGGCAATTTCGACGATTGCCAGAACCTCGTGAAGGCGATGTTCAACGACGTGGCCTTCCGCGACAAGGTCCGGCTGTCAGGGGTCAACTCGATCAACTGGGCGCGGATCATGGCCCAGATCGTCTATTATTTCACGGCGGCGGTGGCGCTTGGCGGACCGGACCGGAAGATCTCGTTCACGGTGCCCACAGGCAATTTCGGCGATATTTTCGCCGGCTACTGCGCCAAGCGCATGGGCCTGCCGATCGACCGGCTGGTGATCGCGACCAACGAGAACGACATTCTGGCGCGGGCGCTGAAGACCGGCCGCTACGACATGAAGGCGGTCAAGGCGACGAGTTCGCCGTCGATGGACATCCAGATCTCCTCGAACTTCGAACGGCTGCTCTTCGAAGCCTATGACCGCGACGCCTCGAAGGTGCGCGCGGCGATGGAAAGCCTCAAGCAATCCAACGGCTTCGAGATCGGTGCGCAAGCGCTGAAGGCGATCCGCCGCGACTTCCGCGCCGGGCGCGCCAGCGAGAAGCAAGTGGCCGAAACGATCCGCCAGACCCATGCCGAGACCGGCTATCTCCTGGATCCGCATTCGGCGATCGGCGTCTTCGTCGCGCAGAAGAAAGAAAAGCCGAATACGCCGATGGTGACGCTTTCGACCGCGCATCCGGCGAAATTCCCCGCCGCCGTAAAATCCGCCTGCGGTATTGACCCGGCGCTTCCGACGTGGCTTGCTGATCTAATGCACAGGGAGGAGCGTTTCCAGATCATCAAACCGGAGCTGAAAGCCGTTGAGACTTTTATCGGCAAGCATGCCCGCGGCGAGACGACAGCAGGCGCAGAAAGATAGCCAATGACAGTTGAGTGCACCCGGCTTAAATCCGGGCTGACAGTAGTCACAGAGACCATGCCGCATCTTGAAAGCGTTGCGCTCGGAGTCTGGATCAAATCGGGATCGCGTAACGAGACGGATAACGAGCACGGCATCGCTCATCTGCTCGAACACATGGCCTTCAAGGGCACGGCGCGCCGCACGGCCCGCCAGATTGCCGAGGAGATCGAGGATGTCGGCGGCGAAGTCAATGCCGCGACCTCGACCGAGACGACCTCCTATTATGCCCGCGTGCTCAAGGACTACGTGCCGCTTGCCGTCGACATCCTCGCCGACATCCTGACCGAATCGGCCTTCGAG
Source organism: Rhizobium leguminosarum bv. viciae USDA 2370 (assembly GCF_002008365.1). Lineage (GTDB taxonomy): Bacteria > Pseudomonadota > Alphaproteobacteria > Rhizobiales > Rhizobiaceae > Rhizobium > Rhizobium leguminosarum. The sequence continues at coordinate 256,189 of NZ_MRDL01000007.1, read as the reverse complement.
GAAGAGGAGCTGGAGCGCGAGAAGCAGGTGATCCTGCAGGAGATCAACGCCGCCAACGACACGCCCGACGACGTGGTGTTCGACCGGTTCTCCGAGGTCGCCTACCGCGACCAGACGCTCGGCCGGGCGATCCTCGGCACGCCGGAGACCGTCGTCTCCTTCACGCCGCAGCAGATCCGTGGCTATCTCAGCCGCAACTACACGACCGACCGCATGTTCGTGGTCGCCACCGGCGCCGTCGAGCATGAAGAATTCCTGCGCATGGTCGAGGATCGTTTCGCGAGCCTGCCGACGGCCCCTTCCGCGCCGCCCGTCATGGAACCGGCGCGTTATATCGGCGGCAGCGTGCGCGAACCGCGCGACCTGATGGACGCGCAGATCCTGCTCGGCTTCGAAGGCAAGCCTTACCACGCCCGCGATTTCTACTGCTCGCAGATCCTCGCCAATATCCTTGGCGGCGGCATGTCCTCCAGGCTCTTCCAGGAAGTGCGCGAGTTCCGCGGCCTCTGTTATTCCGTCTATGCCTTCCACTGGGGCTTTTCCGACACCGGCATCTTCGGCATTCATGCCGCGACCGGCGGTGAAAACCTGCCGGAGCTGGTGCCCGTCATCATCGACGAGCTGCACAAATCAGCCGATCAGATCCACCAGAAGGAAATCGAGCGCGCCCGCGCCCAGATCCGCGCCCAGCTGTTGATGGGTGCGGAAAGCCCGGCGGCCCGCGCCGGCCAGATCGCAAGGCAGATGATGCTTTACGGCCGGCCGATCTCCAATCCGGAGATGATGGAGCGGCTGGAGGGCATCACCATCGAGCGGCTGACCGACCTCGCCGGCCGGCTGTTCTATGACACGGTGCCGACGCTTTCGGCGATCGGTCCGTTGGAACAGCTCGCGCCGATGGAAGACATCACCGCCTCGCTTTCGGTCCCGGCGTCGAAGACGCTGCAGGCAAGCCGCTGAGCCGACGTCTGTCCTGCCGGGAGTGATCGATGCCAAAATCGGTTTTTCGGTTCCTGTCGCGGCAGCCGGAAGCGGTGGAGCTGGAGAACGACAGATATCTCCTGCGCCTGCCGCGCTATCAGGATTTCAACCAGTGGCACCGGCTGCGCGCCGAAAGCCGCAAGTTCCTGGAACCCTGGGAGCCGACCTGGCGGCGCGACGAGCTGACGGAGGGCGCCTACCGCGCCCGCGTCGTACGTGGCAAGCAGGAATATGCCTCGGGCCAGGCGGTACCGCTGTTCATTTTCCTGAAAGGCGACATGACGCTCGTCGGCGGCGTCACCATCGGCTACATCAGAAGGGGTGCGGCACAAAGCTGCATGATCGGCTACTGGATGGGCGAGCGCCATGCCGGCCAGGGACATATGTTCGCCGCCCTTCAATTGGTTATTCCTTACATCTTCGCCGGGCTTGAGTTGCACCGTATCGAAGCAGCCTGTATTCCAGATAACGCGCGCAGCATTCGTCTGCTTGAAAAAGCCGGGTTTCAACAGGAAGGCTATCTGCGCGGATATTTAAAGATCAACGGTCAGTGGCATGACCATGTGATGTTTTCACGTCTCGCCACCGATACGGATAAAGGCAGGAAAACCGACAGCCGATGACAAGAGACCGCATGCTGCCCAAGTCACCGTCCGGACGAGTGATCGCGGTGATCGCAGCCCTTTTCCTGGCGGCCTTCGCCTTCGCGGCGGGTGTTGCCCAGGCGGCCGAACCTGTAAAAATTTCCCGTGACGATACCGCACTCGATCTGACGGCGACGACCGAGATCTACGCCAACCAGGGCGAGGCCTTCCAGGTTTCGACGGCGGCCGGCGCCGACGGCATCCGCCGCCGCATCGAGGTCAGGGCAAGCTCGGAGAACCATCAGGGCGACTGGGCGGTGTTTGCGCTCGCCAACGTTTCGGAAGAACAGCTTGAGCGCGTCATCGTCGCGCCGCATTTCCGTCTGGTCAATTCCAAACTGTTCTGGCCGGATCTCGGCTCGCAGCGCATCAGCGCGATTACCCCGAGCGAAGGTTTTGCGCTCGATCGGCAGCCAAGCGACGAGGCCGACGTCTTTCGCATCACGCTGAACCCCGGCGCCGTCATCACCTTCGTCGCCGAACTGTCGACGCCGGAGCTGCCGCAGATCTATCTCTGGGAACCGGACGCCTACAAGGACACGATCAACGCCTTCACGCTCTATCGCGGTATCGTGCTCGGCATTGCCGGCCTGCTCGCCGTGTTCCTGACCATCCTCTTCGTCGTCAAGGGCACCTCGATGCTGCCGGCGACGGCGGCCCTTGCCTGGGCGGTGCTCGGCTATATCTGCGTCGACTTCGGTTTCCTCGGCAAGCTGATCAGCGTCGCTTCGGCCGATCAGCGAATATGGCGCGCCTGTGCGGAGGTGGCGCTGGCGTCGAGTTTCGTCATCTTCCTGTTCACTTATCTCAACCTCAACCGCTGGCATGCGCATCTCGGTTACGCGACACTTGCCTGGGTGCTTGGCCTTGCCCTGCTCTTTGGCGTGGCGATCTACGATCCGTCGATTGCCGCCGGCATCGCCAGGCTTTCCTTCGCGCTGACGGCGACGATGGGGCTGCTTTTGATCATCTATCTCGGCTTCAACCGCTATGACCGCGCCATCCTGCTGGTCCCGGCCTGGGCGCTGATCCTCGTCTGGCTGTTCGGGGCGTGGCTGACGGTCACCGGACGGCTCGACAACGACATCATCCAGCCCGCACTCGGCGGCGGCCTGGTGCTCATCGTGCTTCTGATCGGCTTCACCGTCATGCAGCACGCTTTTGCCGGCGGCGCCTTCCAGCAGGGGTTGTTTTCCGATCTCGAGCGGCAATCGCTGGCGCTGACCGGCTCCGGCGACATGGTGTGGGACTGGGACGTGGCGCGCGACCGCGTCGTCACCATTCCCGACGTCTCGATCAAGCTCGGCCTGTCGCCGGGCGCCATGCATGGCGCGGCGCGCAACTGGTTGCCGCGGCTGCATCCCGACGACCGCGACCGCTTCCGCGCCACGCTCGACGTGCTGCTCGAACATCGCCGCGGGCGGCTGAACCACGAGTTCCGCATCCGCGCCGAGGACGGGCATTTCCACTGGCTCTTGATCCGCGCCCGGCCGGTGCTCGGCTCGAACGGCGAAATCATCCGCTGCGTCGGCACGATCGTCGACGTGACCGAACAGAAGAATTCCATCGAGCGGCTGCTGCATGATGCGCTGCACGACAATCTGACCGGCCTGCCGAACCGGCAGGTCTTCCTCGACCGGCTGCAGTCGGTGCTGGCGCTGGCGCCGGGCGGCGACACGCTGCGCCCGACTGTCATGGTGATCGACATCGACCGCTACAAGCTGGTCAATGATTCGCTCGGCGTTGCCGCCGGCGACAACATCCTCATCGCACTGACGCGGCGCCTGCGCCGGCTGTTGAAACCGCAGGACACGCTGGCGCGGCTTGCCGGCGACCAGTTCGGCCTCATCCTGGTTTCCGAGCACAATCCGGCCAAGGTCGCCGATTTCGCCGATGCGATCAGCAAGGCGATCATGGTGCCGATCAACTTCGCCAATCGCGAGATCATCCTGACCGCCTCGGTCGGCCTCGCCTCCTGGGTCGACCGGCAGGAGAGCGCCACCGGCCTGCTCAGCGACGCCGAGCTTGCGATGTACCGGGCAAAACGGGCCGGCGGCAACCGTGTCGAACCGTTCCAGCCGGCCTTCCGCGACTTCGGCACCGACCGGCTGCAGCTCGAAACGGATCTGCGCCGCGCCATCGAACGCAAGGAATTGTCGATGGTCTACCAGCCGATCGCCCGGCTGGAGGATGTCGAGGTCGCCGGTTTCGAGGCATTGATGCGCTGGGAACATCCCAAGCGCGGCAATATCCCGCCGTCCGAATTCATCCCGATCGCCGAGGCCTCCGATCTTATCGGCCCGCTCGGCATGTTCGCGCTGGAACAGGCGACCAACGACCTGATGAGCTGGCAGCACCAGACCGGCGAACTGCCGATCTTCGTGTCGATCAACCTGTCGAGCGTGCAGCTGCTCAACAACGAGCTCTATGACGACGTGCGTTCGGTTCTCGCCAAGACGCATTGCCAGCCCTCGCGCCTCAAGCTCGAACTGACGGAATCCATGGTGATGGAAAATCCGGAACAGGCCCGGCTGGTGCTGCAGAAGCTGAAGGAAGCCGGCATCGGGCTGGCGCTCGACGATTTCGGCACCGGATATTCGTCGCTCGCCTATCTCACCCGCTTCCCCTTCGACATGATCAAGCTCGACAAGGCGCTGGTGCGCGACGGCAGCGACAAGAAGGCGACCGTGCTCCGGTCGGTGATATCAATGGCGCGCGAACTTGAGATGAAGGTGGTGGCGGAGGGGATCGAATCCAACGAGGATGCGATCGAACTCGCCAAGATGGGCTGCAACTACGGCCAGAGCTACCTTTTCGGCCCGCCGATCCCGTCGGAATCGGTGCTGCGGCTGCTGCGCGACCGCTTTCCGCTGACGAAACGGGCGTAAGCGGAGCGGCCGGTCTCGTCGGTTTCCTCGGTAGCAACCAAAGGCCGGCTTCAGCCCGAGGCGGACATCTGTTTGTTGTTGAGGGATGCGGGTACTTTGCGCCGTCTTGTTGGTCGTTAAGACACCGGGTTTCTCGTTCTGAGAGCTGCCGGTCGACTACGAAAGCGATAATGCCGCCTGTGAGTCGTTCAGGCGACTCGCGTTCCCGCAATAATCGAGTGCCTCCCATCCCATTCTCATTACTTTCAGAGCGTCAGGTGAGTTGAGCGAGGATATCGTCGACGACACTTGGGACAGTACCCGTCGTGTCGATATTGATGCCGATGGGAAGATATTCCCGGGTATGATGATAGCGGAGCACCAGCGTCCGCTCGGCCGGCTCGAAGCCCGGCTCATTTGGCCGCCCATCCAATCGTCGGTTTAAAGTCTCAACGTCTATGTCGAGCACGAAAACCTTATCGAAAAGGTCGAGGAATTTGTGGAAATTGCGCGAGCCGCCACAGAAGAAAGTGGCAGGATGGGTGGTGTCGGCAGCAATAGCGCTGACCTTGTCGACACGCCAGATCCAGTGGGCGTATCCCCAAATGATGCGGTCCGCGCCTTCGGGTGGTCGTGCGAGTGCCTGGCCCGTCTCGGGGTCGCCGACATAGGCCAAGACCCGGTCACCATGGACGACATGGTAGCCCCGCCGCTCCAGTTCGGTAGCGACAGACGTTTTCCCAGTGCCGGAACCGCCTTCGATCAAATAGTTCTTGATTCCCATAGGCGCCGCTTATCATGGACTTCGATCTGGTGAAAAGACACTCTCCCTAAGCACGCGTCGCCAAAGAAATGGCAGCCCCTCTCACTGCTCACGTATGTTTTCCGAGCGGCCAATCCTTGGCCGACCAGATCCTCTTAGATCATACCAAGATCGACAACACTTCAGGTACCCGGGGGGTGGATATTGAGGATGCACTGGAACTAGAGCCTTTCCGGCTGGGTGACGGGTCTTCGTTGCTGGGCTGTATCCGTCAGAACCACTCGCCTTCGATGGTTCAAGCCCTCATCCGGGGGGTTTTGGCAAACACACTAAGACCGAGCCATTCCTGCATGTCGCGCGCGAGGACCCTGTCCCCTTCAAGTTTCAGCGTTTCTGCATCGGTTTCCTGACGTATGGTCGTGAGGCCCATCCAAATTGCGGTCATCGAACGGAGCGACCCTTCAACGAGAAGGTCTACATCATAGCCCGGATCGAAGTTGCAGAGATCGACTTTTCCGTTTTCGACCACAAGCCACCAGCTCTTTTGCGCGGCCGAAAGTTCCGGGTACAGAAACTGTATCGTACAACGGCGGGTCGGAAGTCTTCTTGTATCGAGGCTCCGCCGCATGTCCCACATGAGCAGAGAAGGGTCGAGATTCTTCAAGGAAAGTCGCGATTCCATCCACCGTTGAGCCCAATTTCCGAGACCTATAATCAGAGGTCTCAATTCTTCGCCCGCTGCCGTGAGTTGGTAATCGGCAATGCCGTTCGCACTCCTTGTCACCGTGATGACGCCCGATTGTTCCAGTTCTTTCAGGCGTTTTGACAGGAGTGCCGGAGACATTTTCGGTAGACCGCGACGCAACTCATTAAAGCGCGTCGATCCGCAAAGGAATTCGCGGACGACCAAGGTCGTCCACCGCGAGCAGAGGATTTCCGACGCCATTGATACTGGACAGAATTGCCCGTAGCCGTCACGCTCTACCATAAGGACCTCCACCGGTCTGGATCAGGCACAATATTGTAAAACAACCGGTCCGCCAAATGCTCCTTGCCCAGCCATACGGGGGCGGCGTTCAGTACAGTTCGTGTACTAGCCGCAATTGTGAAACGAGCGCAGAGTCTCAATCCTCACGAGATAGGAGGCATTGATATGCTCGGGCTTACAGAACCAAAACAGAACCTTGCCGGCGGTCGGACCATTGTCGAACTAACCAATTCGGTCCTGCCCACCATCGCGCAACGCGCCGCATCGATCGACGAGAGCGACACCTTCGTCGGCGAGAATTACGCGCTTCTAAAGGAATCTGGACTCGTGCGGGCAGGCGTTCCAATCGAATTGGGCGGGCTGGGCGCGGAAGTGCCCGAACTTTCTGAGATGCTCAAATCCATTGCTCGTGCATGTGGGTCCACTGCGCTTGCCTTTTCCATGCATACCCATCAAGTCGCCATCCCCGCCTGGCGCTGGCGGCATCAAAAGGTGGCCGCGGTGGAGCCGCTCCTGAGACGTGTTGCATCGGAGCAAATCATATTGCTCTCGAGCGGCGGATCGGACTGGATCGGCGGATCGGGCAAGGCCATGAAAGTTGATGGCGGATACCGGATCACCGCGCGTAAACGCTTCACTTCCGGCGCGGCGGCAGGAAACATCCTGATGACCGGTGCTGTTTATGAAGAACCGGATGGCGCGGGCTCCGTCATCCATTTCGGCGTTCCGATGGCATCGCCAGAGGTTTCGATAGAGGATACGTGGCGAACACTCGGAATGAGGGGAACCGGGTCAAACGATGTCATCATCGAAAACCTCTTCGTGCCGGATGCCAGTGTCGCATTTTCCAGAAGCGCGGGGCAATGGCATCCAGTATTTCAAGTCATCGGCACGATCGCGTTTCCTCTGATCTACGCGGTCTATCTTGGCGTCGCCGAGAGCGCCCGCGACATCGCAGTCAAGATGGTCCGTAGCAAGGCCAACAACGATCATGTGATCGGGTTGGTCGGGCGCATGGAAACGTCTCTGAGGGCCGCACAGATCGCGCATCGCTGGATGTTAGAGGTAGTTGCTCGAAACGAACCGTCCGCGGAAACCGTCAACGAGGTTATGATCGGCCGTTCCTTGGTCGCACGGCACGCTATCGAGGTGACGGAGCTTGCAATGGAGGTCGCAGGCGGCGCGGCATTCTATCGAGAGAACGGGCTGGAGCGCTGCTTCCGTGACATACAGGGCGCTCGCTATCATCCGATGCAGCCCGGAGCCCAGGCGCAATACGCGGGTTCATTCGCGCTCGGACTTCCCACCGAGAAGATTTTCTAGCGCCTGGCGCAACGACGAACTCCGCGGAATCATAGGCTAGGTGGTTAGTTTGACGTCCAGAATTCGAATGGACGAGCCCCGCCAGCAGGGACGACAGAGCAACCTCTTGTGCGTTTTGGGCCGATATGCGACCGACCACGGCAGCAATGCGCCCCCATGTCGGCCACAGAGGGGATCTTTGCCTTCGCCCAGAAGCCGACATTGCGGTGATCACCTAGAGTTCATAGTCGCGCCACAACCGGCCACTTCCGCAAGTTCTGTGTGCGTCACGCCCGACTCGCCCGAACGCTCAGCCACCGATCATGGGGCTTTCCGACGCACCGACGTACCTCGCTAACGATCCAGCCGGCGTCTGTGAGTGCGGACCGCAGGGCAGACTCGCGCCAGTACGTCTCGACGTAGCGCCGAGGCGCTGCAGCACTGCCGTGTGTGGACACATCCTCGCCTTCGCCCTCTCTAACCGAGGCGTGCAATCGGCCACCGGTCCGGGTCGCCTCGGCAAGCCGTCCAAGCACCGTGCCGAAATCCTCGCGCGCGACATGAATCAGGCAGGCACAGGCCCAGATCCCGTCGTATGGCGTGCCGGGACGCTGCGGGTCGGCCAAGTCTTCGGTCAGCGGGTCCAACAGGTCGGCCTCGAAGCCATTTTCGCGAAGCAGTTCGACGAAACCCTTTGAAATATCGGTGCGCCGGACGCTAATTCCCCGCTTCTCCAGCTCAAGTGCATCTCGCCCACCACCGCTTCCGATTTCCAGCACCCTGCCCGAGCCGCCCAGTTCGGTCACGAACGTATCGATCTCTGTCGCGACCCATTCGGGCATCGCCGCGGCCTCCGCAGCGTACTCCGCCGCGACCGTATCATAGGACCGCACGGTATCCAGGTCGGTGCTCATCCTAGCGCTCCTCCTTCAAGACAAGAGGCCTGATGAGCGAGAGGCCCATCAGCCCGTTGCGCCGTTCACACTTCGGCAGTTGGTGACATCGCGGGCGATTTGCTTCCGAGCTTTAGCAGAAATGCGGTCAGAGACACCACAGACCGAGCCAATGCTGCCGGGCGGCAATGCGCCTTCATTTTGGTCACTCACACCACCCGCGCGAGCTACTGGAAGCCGTCGGTCTGCTTCGCCAGCGGTCGCGCCCGGAAAGCGCCAGACCAAGACATGTTGGAGGACGCTTGGCAGACTGAATTTCGCGGGGCTTTACCAAGGCGCTGGTATCCGGTTTCGTCTCCATATCAACATCCGATGTCAATTTCCGATCGTTTACGCGACATTCGATAGCTTCACGCCTTCAACGCTGCGATCAGCATGTCGACAAACACGGAAACTTTGGGCGGCCGAAATCGCCCGGCGGGATAGACCGTGTAAACGCCGCCGGATGGGAGTTGCCATTCAGGCAGGACTGGAATGAGGTCTCCCGCCAATATGCCGGCGGTCGCGAGAAAATCGGGCAGAACCGACAGACCTGCGCCTTGTCGGACCGCCTCCATGACCGCTGGCGTGGTATTGATCGCGATGTCCGCTTTAAAACGGACGCTCCTGGCGTCTCCATCGCTGCGAGTGAACGTCCATATAAGCGGCTCTCTCAAAGCGTTGTTGGCCACGAAGGGTAGAGGCGTGCAGTCAATCGGCTCGCTCATTGCCGCTATCTCCGCGGCAAAGGCTTGCGATCCCACCAAGAGTTGGCGGAACGATCCGATTCGTCGTGCCTGCATGCTGGAATCAGCCAGCCAGCCGACGCGGATGGCAAGGTCCATGTTGTCGGCAACCAGATCAACCATCTTGTCGCTGAGGTTCAGTTCCACCTTGCAATCATTATAGCGTCGGCGGAAGGCGGCGACCAAGGGCACGACAACCGAGGTACCGTAGTCGTAGGGGGCGGTGATCCTCAGAAGGCCCTTGGGTTCCGTCCTGCGCTGAGCCAACTCTCCCAGGGCATCCTCTGCGTCGCGCAGGATCGAGACGCATCGGGCGTGAAACAACAGCCCGGCTTCGGTCGCCTGCACCCGCCGCGTCGTGCGCATCAGCAATGTGGTGCCGACCTCCTGTTCAAGCCTTGCGACCTGCTGGCTGACAACCGCCTTGGTGATGCCCAAATATTCCGCAGCTCTCGTGAACGATCCCGCGTCAACGACGGCCGCGAAATAAGCCAGCCGATTGAGATTGGTCGCTTCCTGCATAGTATTCTCCGATTTTATTGTCAGCCTCTAGCATACATTCTGTCATTTTTCTCGATCTTCTCGTTCCAATCGGCTCATGTCATCTATGGCTCAAGAAGGAGCCGACATGACTGGCAAGACCCACATCACCTATCTCTTCGATCCCCTTTGCGGCTGGTGTTATGGCGCATCGCCGCTGCTCGCACAGCTCGCCGCGGCACCTGATCTGACAGTGTCGCTCGCCCCGACCGGTCTGTTTTCCGACTCCGGGGCCAGGGCGATGGACGAACAGTTCGCCGCCTTCGCTTGGTCAAACGACCAGCGCATTGGGAGCCTCACGGGGCAGCGGTTTAGCGATGTCTACCGGAGCCAGGTTCTGGCAAAAGGCGGCATGCTGGATTCTGGTCCGGCCACGCTGGCACTAACTGCCGTTGCCCTGACGGCGGGGCAGCACGAACTCGATGCGCTCCGGTTCATCCAGGAGGCGCGCTATGTTTCGGGCCGCGATGTCACGGACATGTCCGAACTGCAGAGCGTGCTGGTCAGTGTTGGACTTGATGCGGCAGCCTCCCGCCTCGCTTCTCCCGATTCCGACCTGCTGGCCGCCAATCGCGCGCGCATGGCCTCGGCGCGCGCCCTGACGCGTGAGTTCGCAGTCGATGGCGTACCGGGATTGATCGTGGATGACGGCGCGGACCGGACTTTGCTCAAGGCGCAGGACCTATTCAGCGGCGGCGATCTCCTCGCCAGGCTGTCCAACACAGGCGCTTCACCTGCACGTCTCGGTCGCAATAGCCATCCGATGAAAGGATAACCCGATGATGATCAAGCGCACGACCTATACAGCACTGGCTGTCTTCATGCTCGCGGCAGCATCGGCGACGCCCGGTTTCGCCCAGAGTGTGCCACCCTACGGCGCGCCGATCAGCATCGAGCGCGCCAAGCAGGTCGCCGCGGCCGCCCTCGCGGAAATGCGCAAGAAAGGCTTTGAGATGACGGTCGCCATCGTCGATTCCGGCAGTAACCTCGTCTATCTCGAACGCTCCAATCAGGCGGGTATCGGCACGATCGACGCCGCGCTCGGTAAGGCGAAGGCCGCAAACGGTATCAAGACGCCGACCAAGGCGATCGAGGATGTGATCCTTCATAACAACCAGAGCAATCTGCTTGCCGTGCCGGGAGCTTTTCCGGTCGAAGGCGGAGTGCCTCTCGTCGCCGATGGCCAGGTAATCGGTGCGATCGGCGTCAGTGGCGGCATGCCCGCAGATGATGGCGCAATCGCCAATACCGGCGCGAAGGCGCTCTAGCCCGACCGCCGATCCACATTGATATGACGCATGAATGAACCAAGACAGGACACCAGGACCATGTTCACCAGGAGAACCATCATGAAAACCACTCTCGCCGCTGGCGTGACCGCCGTACTTGCACCCGCAGGCCTCGGCCACGCAGCAGGAAGCCTCACTTGGAAGCATTTCCCTGCAGGGCAGAATGGCTTCTTCCGCGCGCCCGTTCTGGTTTCCAGCGCGAACGAAGCTGTGCTGATCGATGGCGGCTTCACGCTGCCCGATGGAAAGGCGCTCGCCGACGCCATCAAGGCGACGGGCAAAAAGCTGACCACGATTTACATCAGCCAGTCCGATCCGGACTATTACTTCAGCCTCGGCCCGATCAAGGTAGCTTTCCCCGATGCCAAGGTGATCGCTGCCTCGGCGACAGTCGATGCGATCAAGGCGAGCGTCGAAAAGAAGCTGGCCGTCTGGGGGCCGCAGCTCAAGGAAAACGGTCCCCAGACTCTGGCTGACATCGTCATGCCGGAAACCTTTGACGGAAAGAGGCTGACTGTTGATGGCGAGACCATCGAGATTGTCGATGCGGAAGGCATGGCCAATCGTCGCTACCTCTTCGTTCCATCGCTGAATGCCGTGTTCGGCGGCGTGATGATCTTCAACGGCGTCCACGTCTGGACGGCAGATACCAACAGCGCGGAACTGCGCGCCGCCTGGGTTGCCAATCTCGAAAAGCTCGCGGCGCGCAAGCCGGCCGTCGTCGTGGCCGGACACATGACGTCCGACGCCAAGACCGACCTCGCGGGTGTGGAACATACCATCGCCTACCTGAAGGCCTTCGAGGAAGAACTGGCCAAGGCCAAGGACTCCGCATCGCTGAAGGCCGCCATGGAAGGCCGTTTCCCCAACCTCGGCATGGGTGTTGCGCTCGATATTGGCTCCAAGGTCGCGACCGGCGAAATGAAGTGGGGCTGATCGCCATGAGCGCTAATCTTCATCCGGGCCACCTATGAGGGCTCATCGGAAGACAATGGCCGCAATCTACTTGCGGCCTTGGCACCTGATGCGACGTGGACGGAAGCCGAAGGTTTCCCCTACGCTGGTACCGTTGTCGGCCACTTGTTGAGGTCTTGAAGTCAGCTATCTCAAGCCGGAAAATATCCGGAACGTTGAGGAGCACGCATGACGAAGCATCGCATCTATTCAGTCAGCGTCGCCAGCGTCTATCCCCACTATCTCGCCAAGGCAGAGAAGAAGGGGCGCACGAAGGCAGAGGTCGATGAAATCATCTTTTGGCTGACGGGGCATAGCCAGCAGAGCCTGGACGATCAATTGGCGGAGAAGACCAACTTCGAGGATTTCTTTGCGCAAGCGCCTCGGATGAATCCCTCTCGATCGTTGATTACAGGCGTGATCTGCGGCGTCCGCGTTGAAGATATCCAGGAAACGACGATGCGGGAAATCCGCTATCTGGACAAATTGATCGACGAACTCGCCAAGGGGAAAGCGATGGAGAAAATCCTGCGGAAATAGCCAGTCAGGTTTGCATGAGCTCACCCAAGGCACGGGCGCAGAATCCGGCACCGCCTCGTCCAGGAATGACGAATGTTCATTGTCGCGGGGCAAGGCCATCGAGCAGGAAGTCGAGGCCCTTCCTGAAAGCGCCGTCCCAATCATTGTCCAGCAGCAGACGAGAGCGCTCGATCGTCGGGTAGTCTTGGCTGAGACCTGTCAGGCGCTGTTGCGCGGCGGTCCTGTCGTCGTCCGAGAGGTCGAAGTTCGCCCGGGTGGTGGTCGCGCCGATCACAAAATTCCAGAGCGACCAGATCGCGACGTTCAAATCAGCATCGGCGACACCGGCTCCGGACAAGGTCTTGCTCAGCAGTTCCAGGCGGCCGAGGATGTTCGGGCCGAGCGCCCGGCGTGGCAGCAGCGATGCCGACCAGGGATGGCGCAGCATGCTGGCGCGCCAGTCTTCGAGCATATGAACGACGTCGCCGCGCCAGTCTCGGGACGCATCGACCTCAGGCGGGCCGCGATATTCGAGCACCGAATCGAGCGCCAGATCGAAGACCTTTTCCTTGTTGTCGACGTGCCAATAGAGACTCATCGCGCCCGCGCCGAGGCGATCGGCCAGCCGACGCATCTTCAATCCGTCGATGCCCTCGGCGTCCAGCAGTTCCACCGCGGTCGCCACGATCCGTTCCAGCGAGAGAGGCGGTTCATTGCGCGGCTCCTGCCCGGACTGGGGTGACTCACCTGTCCGCCCGGACCCTTTGCTCTCAGCGCCGCTGCGTTTGGCTGCCATTCGTCTCCCTTTACTCATCAGATGTCGATCTAAGCCGACAATGCTGGGAATGTCGATCCTGACCGATTGACTCGTACGTCGTACGATGCAATTTAATCGTACCACGTACGAGTCAATTCTATAGCGACAAAGTTCCATCCTGCAGGCCGCGAGGATCCGTTGCTCGCAGTCCTGAGAAGCCGAGAGAAAATCGTGTCAATCAAACATCTCATTATCGGAGGACTCATCATCATGACCATCAGCGTTCCCACTGCGGCGCCAGCCAATGAGGACGATCTCAAGCTTGATATCGTCAATCCAAAAAACCTCTACGACCCCTCGCCGAATGGCTACAGCACGGCGGTGATCGTGCCCCGCCAAGGCCGGCTGGCCTACATCTCCGGACAGGGCGGCCAGGACAGCACGGGAGCCTTGTCGCCCGATTTCGCCGTCCAGGTGAAGCAGGCCTATGCGAATTTGCGCACCGCCCTCGATGCGCTCGGCGCCAGGCCGGATCAGGTCGCCAAGCTCACGGTCTTCGTGGTCGATCACGATATGTCCAAGCTCGAGGTGCTGACCAAGAACGTCAAGGACATGTTCGGCGCGTCGCTGCCGGCGCAGACGTTGATTCCCGTTCCCAAGCTGGCCATCGATCCCATGCTCTTCGAGGTCGAAGCCACCGTCGTTCTGGAATAGCGGCGGCGCCGGATCTACACAATTTCGGATTTTCCCGGTGGCGCGCCAACATCTGCTTGGCGTGCCACCTGCGCTTTTGTGGGTGGCCATTGACCAATCGCCTGCGATGTGCGCCACTCATTCCTTGTACAAGGAAAATCCCATGCTCAAGTTTCTGCTCGCCCTCTCGATGGGTGTTTTTTGCGTATCGCCGCTTCAGGCCGGCGACGTCACTCCCGTTACCAAGAGCTGCCAGCCGGGGGCAAAACAGGCGCAATGCGAGCGATGGGTCACAGATATTAAGAAAGCCGTCGAGCTGGCGTATAAAGGCGATCACGGGGCGCAGGCGACCGTTGCCTTCTGCCTGTCCACAGGTTGCCATGGTGCCGTCGCCATCGACAAGGTCGCCTCCTGCAGCTGGCATCTCGTCATCGCCAATTCCGGTACTACAACAGTGCTTGACAGTTCGAACACCAGGATCACCTGCCGGCCGATGACGGCGGCTGAGAAAGACGAAGCCCGCGCGCTGGCGAGCGATCTCGTCCAGAAGATCTACAAGCGGCCTCTGGCTAAGACCGACCAGATGTAATCGGTTGGGGTGCCGGCTCGCGGCGCAACGCCTGCGTGAAAATAAATCTCATTGCTCTCCCGGCTTTCGCCGCTATTGTCCTCTCAAAGAAAATCGGGAGGACCACGGATGATCCTGCACTGCGTATTCCTGCGGCTGAAAACCGCGGTGACGACCGACGACAAGCAGTCGCTGTTTGCGGCAATCGTCGCCCTGAAACAGGTCATTCCCGGCATATTGGACATCAAATACGGGCCGAATGTTTCGCCCGAGGGACTGCATGGCGGCTTCGTCGACGGGTTTGCCGTGACCTTTGAAAGCGCCGAGGCCCGCGACGCTTATCTCATCCATCCCGAACATGTGGCTGTTGGCGAGCGCATCGTCTCGTCGACGGATGGAGGCCTTGCCGGCATCCTGGTCTTCGACCTCAATTTGTAAAGACTGCGGGGTCAAACCCCGCAGCCCTCTCGATCCTCAGCTCGATTTCGCCATGGCGGCGGCGAGCTGGTCGACATTGTATTTGAACATTTTCTCATAGGTCGGCGCCGGCCCCTTGGCGTCGGACAGGGATTCGACATAGAGCTCGCCGCCGGGCTCGGCACCGGTTGCCTTGGCGACCTGCTTGACCAGGCGCGGATCGTTGGAATTCTCGAAGAAATAGGCTTTCACATGCTCGCCCTTGATCTGCTCGATCAGCTTGGCGACGTCGGCGGCCGAGGCCTCGCTTTCGGTGGACAGACCAAGCGGGGCGAGGAAGCTGACATTATATTCGCGGCCGAAATAACCGAAGGCATCGTGGCTGGTCAGCACCTTACGGCGATCCTCGGCCACCTTGTCGAATTTCGCGTGGGCGTAGGCGTTCAATTCATCCAACGTCTTTGTGTACTTCTCGGCATTGGCCTTGAAGGCGGCGGCGTCGGTGGGATCGGCCGATGACAGCGCCTTTTCGATATTGGCGACCCAGACCTTGACGTTGACGGGGCTGTTCCAGACATGCGGATCGGTGATTTTTTCGCCGTCCTCTTCCATGGTGCGGGTGTTGATGCCTTCGGAAACGGTGACCGGCTTGCCCTTATAGCCCGAGGCGGTGATCAGCCGGTCCATCCAGCCCTCCAGCCCCTCGCCGCTGACGAAGGTAACCTGCGCCGCGTTCAAATTCTTCGCATCGGCCGGCGACGGCTCGAATTCGTGGGGATCGCCGTTCGGCCCGACGAGGCTCGTCACCTTGACGTGCTCGCCGCCGACCTGTTTCACAACATCGGCAAGCACGGTGAAGGACGCCACAACCTTCAGCGTTTCGGCGGAGGCGGGCATGGCCGACAGCGCCATCAAAGCGGGGATTGCTGCGGAGAGAAGCAGTCTGTGCGATGTCATCGAAGTCTCCTTGGGATCAGCCCTTCAAATGCGGGCGGGGAAAGAAGCGCCGGGCCAGGCCGGAGGGCGCGAAAAGAATAGAAAGGCCGTAGAGGATCGCCGCCGTCATGATGATCGTCGGGCCGGAGGCGAGCTCGAGATGGTAGGAGGCGATCAGGCCGAGATAACCGGATGCGGCGGCACTTGCGGCTGATATCGCCATCATCACCGGCAGGCTGCGCGACCAGAGCTGGGCGACGGCTGCCGGCAGCATCATCAGGCCGACCGCCATCAGCGTGCCGAGCGCCTGGAAGCTGGCGACGAGGTTCAGCACCACGAGCAGCAGGAAGAGCACGTGATAGGCCGGCCCACGCCCGCCGACGGCGCGCAGGAACCCCGGATCGAAGCATTCCGCCACCAGCGGCCGGTAGATGAAGGCGAGGATGACGAGGGTCATCGAGGTGATCGCGCCGATCAGATAAAGGGCGGGCGCATCGATCGCCAGGATGGTGCCGAAGAGCACATGCAGGAGATCGATATTCGAGCCGCGTAGCGAGACAATCAGCACGCCGAGCGCCAGCGAGGCGAGATAGAAGCTGGCAAAGCTTGCATCTTCCTGCAGCACGGTCATCCGGCTGACGGCGCCGGAAAGCAGCGCCACCGACAGGCCGGCGATGAGGCCGCCGAGGCCCATAGCCGTCAGCGACAGCGAGCCGGCGACGAGGTAACCGATGGCAGCCCCCGGCAGCACGGCATGGCTCATGGCGTCGCCCATCAGGCTCATGCGCCGCAGCATCAGGAAGACGCCGATCGGTCCGGAGCCGAGCCCGAGGCAGAGGCAGGCGACGAGCGCGCGGCGCATGAAACCGTAATCGGCAAAGGGCGCCAGGAAGAGATCGTAGGCCGTCATGCCGCCGGCGCCTCTTCAGGTGCGCAGGCATTCGCATCCTCGTCCCAGCGCTCGGCCATGGCTCGCGCCTTCAGGAGATTGACGGAGGACATGACGTCTGCAGTCGCACCCCAGCCGACCAGTTCGCGGGCAAGCAGCAGGGTTTGCGGGAAATGGGCGCAGACGAGCTCGAAATCGTGCAGCACGGCAATCACGGTGCGGCCCTCGCCGTGCCAGCGGGTGACGATATCGATGAGGTCCCTGGTCGTGCGGGCATCGATTGCCGTAAACGGCTCGTCGAGCAGGATGATGCCGGCATCCTGCAGCAGCAGGCGGGCAAAGAGCACGCGCTGGAACTGGCCGGCCGACAGCGACCCGACATGGCGCCGGCCGAAACCTTCGAGGCCGACTGCCGACAGCGCCTCGCCTGCCCTTTTCATCTCGGCGGGCGCGATGCGGCCGAAGGCTCCCGTCTTCTTCCAGGCGCCGAGCATGACGGTGTCGATGACCGAGATCGGAAAGCGGCGGTCGATCTCGGCCGCCTGCGGGAGGTAACCGAATTCCGCCCGCCCCAGCCGGTGCTCGACCCTGCCTTCGGCGGGGCGAAGCTCGCCCATGATCGCCTTCAAAAGCGTCGACTTGCCCGCCCCGTTCGGCCCGGCGATCGCCGTCAGGCTGCCCGAGGCGAAGGCGCCGGAGACATGATGGACGGCGGGGTGCCTGTTATAGGCGACGGTCAAATTCTCCAGACGGATCAGCGGCGTCATGGCAAGAGAACCGCCCAGTGGATCGCCAGCCAGAGCACGGCAAGGACCAGCGCCATGCCGATCATCCTGGATAAAGCCGACTGTCCCAGCAGGCTGACGGAGGGGCGATCGGGGCTCGGGGGCATGGCGCATCCTACAATGTAATAACATTACGGTTATGTTATAACGATTGCGGCGAGATTGAGGCGAAGGCCAATCCCAGATTCATCGCTAAGCTAAATACGGGCAGCATTCGACATGAGATGATCGCGTGCGTGCACCCATTTGACAGCCATGTGCTGCCGGGCCAGACTTGACACATGATCAGGCCATGGCCCCTACTTGTTGACCATATTCGCAACGTGCGAGGACATTCGGAAGACGAAAAATTCTCGTCTGCCTTGCAGGGCATTGAGCAACTTGCCGATTTCATCGCTCGAAGTTCGCTTCGGAGTGCGCTGTTCGGATGGACATCGATGGCTGATCTATGCGTCCAACAAACCGACCATGCCCCTCCCTCGGTGCCCTACCTTCGGATTTCAGCGCAATCATCGGGCCTGATAGAGTTTCGCTATATCGACACGCATGTGGAACGCCGGCAATGGACGCGGACGGAAACGCCAGAACGAGCTGTTCAAAGGCTTAGGACCTTCTTGGGCCAACTTCATTGGGTTTCAGGTCCTGACAGCTTTGCTGCCATCCCGAACTAAGATTTTGCGGCCTGGCCATCCAAACTCGCACCGGCCCATCCCGCCTTCAATTAGCCAACCAGCGTTACGCAAAGGGAAATGAAAAGTTGACCAGATCGCCTCCTGACGTTTGCGATGCTCTGGGTTTCTGCTTCACGCTCGATCGACACGGTTGGAGCGATCTTCTCATCTCTTGCAATGGCGGAATAGTGAGGTGCCGCATCAGTGACGTGTTCTCGGATCCAGCATCAGAGCTTCTGAAACTGTGCCGTGGCGTCTTAGCCAACGAGGTCGTGTCCATTGCGCTCTATGATGAACCCGGCGGCCATGCCCTGTCAGTGACCCCGGACGCTCGGCAACAACATACGATGCTGCTTATGATCCAAGAGTTCCCGCTGTGTCATGGGGCCTATGAGCTCACTGGCGATGAGAAAACCATCATCTCAATCCGGGTTAAACGCAAGCAACTGCTCGGGCTGCTCATGGCGGAACTGTGGAAAGTTGGTCGCTTCTTGCTTGAACCTTCGTTTCAAAAGGATCGGCAGCAGGGATTTCCAACAGAGACGCTCCAGGCGCTGAACGAGGAATGGGATGCCCATGAAACCCTCGGTCCATCATTCCTAAAGTGACGAAATGTAACTGTGTCCCATAATACTTTCCATTCGCGAAACTCGCGATGAAGGCGACATTGTTGCGACGCGTCCGATCTCCGCATTCGGGGCGGTCTCTGACATTTGGCGGAGATCGGCCTATGCCGCCCTTCAACCAAAGCCCAAGCCTCTGGCCGCTATAGGCCGAAACGAGTGTATCCTGACCCCTGCATCGTGCTCGAGGAAGGGCAAACTACCCTAGGCCCATACCCTCAGCGCCCGTTCCATCCGGTCGGCGGCATATGTGACGAGATAGGCGATCACCATGTAGATGACGACGGCGATCAGGAAGGCTTCGAGATAGTAGAAGTTCAGCGCCGCGGTCAGCTGTGACTGCGCGAAGATGTCGACGACCTCGATGGCAAATCCCAGCGACAGTGCCTTCATGATCACCATGATAGAGTTGGCAAGATCGGGGATGGCCGCGACGATGACCTGCGGCAGCATCACCCGGCGGAACACCTGGCTGCGCTTGTAGCCCAGGGAGTAGGCCGCATCGGCCTGACCGTTGTCGAAGGAGTTGAGGGCGCCCTTCACGACTTCCGCCTGGAAGGCTGCGACGCAGGCGGTCAGGGCGACGATGAGCGTGATCCAGTTCGGCGTCGAGTGGCCGTTGTAATCGATGCCGACGAGCGAGGTCAGGAACTGCAGCGTCGGCGGCAAGCCGTAATAGGCAAGGAAGATCACGATCACCATCGGAACGCCCTTGAAGACGACCTTGTAGGCGACGACCAGTTCCCGAAGCAGCGGGACCCGCCGGTATTCCACCATCGCAAAAAGGCTGCCGACGATCGTAGAAAAGACAAAGATGCCAAGCGCCATGGCGAGCGTCACCGGGACCGCGCCCAGGATGTCCCAGAGATCGGGCAGAAGGACTTCGGAATCGAACATGTGATGACCTCCTATTCGATCAGACGCTTGCCATCATGGTGGCCTTGGCCGGTGCGGTATTGGGCGCAAACTTTGCGTTTCGCGTTTCGAAAAAGCGCACGACCATCCATGCCACGAGGCATAGCAGCGAATAGATCACCGCCAGCACAAGGTAGGTCTCGAACTGGTACTGATTGTAGTCGCGCTCCATGACGAGATGGGCGGTCGCCATGACATCCGCGGCGCCGATGTACATCACGAGTGCGACGTTGTGGATGAGGTAGATGATCGAGTTGCCGTAGCCTGGCAGGGCGATGTGCACCGCCTGGGGTCCGACGACACGAAGGATCTTCTGAAGGAAGGTGTATCCGAGACTGTCGGCGGCGTCGTGCTGACCGCGTTCTACGGCGAGGTAGGCTGGCCGCAGAACCTCGGAAAGATAGCCTCCATGGTAGAGGCTGAGGCCGACGATCGCCGCGACATTCGGGGACACGAAGTCCTCGACCTCGAACAGAGCGACGACCAGCGGCAGTCCGTAGAAGGCGACGAACAGTTGCAGCACGACGGGGACGCTCCGGGCATAGGACACGTAGAGGTCGGCCAGCTGGCTGAGAACCGGTATCCTGCGTACCCGGAACGTCGTCGCAATCAGGGCCAGCAGGAAGCCGGCGATCATGGCCGTGAACGTGATCGCAAGCGTCAGCGGCAATGCCTTGAGCAGCTCGGGGATCATGATGGAAAGGTCCACTTGGGAACACTCCTTGTTTCAAATTCAGCCTTGATCGTCGGCCCTGCCTTGGGCGTTACTTCATGTAGGTGGTAATGTCCTCGCCGAACCATTTCTGCGAGAGTTTGGCGAGCGTGCCGTCGGCCTTGAGCTCCTTCAGAGCCTTGTCGATGTCTGCGGAGAGCGCCTTGTTCTCCTCGGAGCGATGGATCAGCACGAATGTGTTGTTGATCGCGACCGGCTCGCTTGCCTTGACGTTGAGCTTCTGCTGGTCGATGACCGTCTGCTCGCCAAGGTTCGACGGCAAAACCAGCGCGTCGTATTTGCCGTTCTCGACCTCTTTCAGGCGATCCGGATAGGGAATGCCGGCGCTGGAGGCGGTGATCTCGATCTTGAAGTCGGGATTCTTTTCCTGCCAGGCGGTGGCGAATTTGTAGATGCCGCCGCCGGCCGTCACCGGCACGATCTTCTTGCCGACCAGATCCTTCATCTCGTTGATGCCGCTATCCTTGCGGCTGTAGATCTTGATCAGGCTGGCGCCGATCGGGCTCTCGGGAATGAGGAACTGCTTTTCGCGAGCGGGCGCCCGGTAGTAGCCGCCGGTCGCGATGTCGTACTTGCCGGTCGCAAGGCCGGTCTCCTGAGCGATGTCGGCAGCACCCTCCATCACGAATTTGTACTGGGGCAGCTTGGCGTTGATCGCCTTCAGGACATCGGGTTCGTAACCCTGCGGCTCGACGCCGATGGCACCCCACGAGAGCGGCTTGGATTCGGCAGCCGTGGCGATCTTGATGGTGCGCACGTCCTCGGCATGGGATAGGCCCGCGGTTGCGAGGGCAAAGGCAACGCCGGCGACAGCGAGGCCGAAGGTGCGGCGGGAAGTCGACTTGATGGAAGACATGTCAGGCATCCTTTCTTTACTGGATGGAGTGTTCGGAATTCAGGAACTGGGCAAGGCGCGGGTTGGAGGGCGTGTCGAAGATCTCGGCAGGGCTGCCTTGAGCGGCGACGACGCCCCGATCCATGAAGACGATGCGGTTCGAGATGTTCTTTGCGAACTGCATCTCGTGGGTGACGAGGAGCGAGGTGATGCCTGATGACGTGACGTCCCTGATCACCTTCAAAACCTCGCCGACGAGTTCGGGGTCGAGCGACGACGTCGGTTCGTCGAAGAGCATGACATCAGGCTTGACGGCCAGCGCACGCGCAATGCCGGTTCGCTGCAGCTGGCCGCCGGAAAGCTGGGACGGGTAGCTGTCGATCTTGTTCGAAAGGCCCACCCGCTCAAGCTCCTGCAAAGCGATCGAACGCGCCTCGTCCTTCGACTTGCGCTGCACGACGACGAGCGGATCCATCACGTTCTGAATGACGGTCATGTTCTTGAAGACGTTGAACTGCTGGAAGACCATCGCCGTCCGCAGCCGGATCGCCTGGACCGCGGTGCTGTCCGGCTTCCGGTAGTCCATCCTGACCTGATCGAAGGCGATCGTGCCGGAGGCCGGCTTGGCCAGATAGTTGATGCACTTCAGCAATGTTGTCTTGCCGGTGCCGCTGGGGCCGATGATCGACACCACGTCGCCGCGGTTCACCGAGAGATCGACACCGTTCAGGACCTGGGTGTTGCCGTAGGACAGCTTTAGATCTTTGAGCTCAAGCATTTCGGGTCGGTGTCCTTTCGACAGAGAGGTCGGAAAGCGTCGTGGTCTCGTCGTCGGCCCACTCGTCTCCGAGCAATTCGGGCGTGTCGAACGCCTGGAGATCGGCGAAATGACGCTCGCGGTCGGCGACGAACAACGCCCTGACGATGCCGCGGGCAAGCCGGTCGGCGCCTTCGCTGATTGCGGGAATGTCGCCCGTGAGCTTGCCGTGGCTGAGCGTGGCGGGGAAATTGAAGCAGTGGATGCGGGCCAGCGCCGGGCAGGCGCCCGGCTCAACCTCGAGGAACTCGAACGCGTCGCCGAGGTCCGGCGAGGTTTCAAGCTCGTCGTTTCGCATGTCGGCGGGCACGGGAAAGCGGTCGCGCCACAGACGGATATGCGATGCGACGGGGCCAAGTTCCGGCCGGTTCGTCAGGTCGACCTTGAAGCCGGTGCCGAAGATCAGGAAATCGACGGGATAGCTGCCTTTCGGCGTCGTCACGACGATATGATCGCCTTCCCGTTGCAGCCGGTTGATCGGGCTTGCGAGATGGAGATGGGCCTGCGGGAATGCGCTGACACGCAAGACGCTCGGACGCGGCGGCGGCGTCTGCGAGCGCATGGCGTAGTCGAGAAACCGCCACTTCCAGTCATCCGGCAGACCGG
The DNA here is from genome assembly GCF_002008365.1 of Rhizobium leguminosarum bv. viciae USDA 2370. GTDB lineage: Bacteria > Pseudomonadota > Alphaproteobacteria > Rhizobiales > Rhizobiaceae > Rhizobium > Rhizobium leguminosarum. Next base: position 233,419 of record NZ_MRDL01000007.1, on the reverse strand, counting down.
CGAAGCCGTGCACCACGCCCTGGCTGCCGATGCCGGTGAATTTGTTGATCCGTGGCAGGTCGGCCCTGCGCACGAACAGGTCAAGCCGGGCGGCGCCTGCCTCGAGCGCGGTGGCGGCGTTGTCCATCGCCGAGGCCCCGGCGCCGACGACGCCAACCCGTTTGCCGCGCAATGCGGCGAAATCGATTTCGTCGGCGGTGTGAGCCCAGAACTTGCGATCGACGTCATCGGCGATCGGCGGCACGAAGGGGCCGCCCAGGCCGTCGCGGCCCGTCGCCAGCACCACATGGCGCGCGATCTTCGTTTCGGTCCGGCCATCGTGACGGCAGACGACATCGAGCAGGCCGTCGGCGCGCGGACGAATGGCCTCGACGGCGACCCCATTGCGCACCGGCAGGTCAAGCACACGCCGGTACCAGACCAGGTAATCCATCCATGTCTGACGCGGCGCCCTGTCGAGCGCGACCCAGGCATCGCGGCCGTGCAGCGCCTCGTAATAGGCGCGGAAGGTCAGCGCCGGCAGGCCCATCGCCGGCCCGGTCAGTTGCTTGGGAGAGCGTAGGGTTCGCATCCTGGCGAAGGTGACCCATGGCCCCTCGCTTCCGGCAGGCGCCTTGTCGAGAACGACGTGGTTGGCGACGCCGAGCCGCTTCAGCATGGCGGAGGCGACGAGCCCGGCCATGCCCGCACCGATGATCACGACGTCGACCACCCCTTGGCCATCGACGACGCGGGGCGGAACCCAGGACTTGGCCGGCAGCTCCAGCCAGGCGAGGTCCTGCCGCAGGCGTGCCTCGAGCGCTTCGAGACTGTTCGGAAACGCCGAGAGGTCGCTCATGACGGCACCTCCTCGGTCATCGGGCTACCGCCATAGACGGTGTCGGCCAAGGCTTCAACGCCGCCTGCGTCATGCAGCCGGCACCCGGGCATCGCCAGGGCCACCGCGCGCGCCGCATCGATGACGGCGGCGACCGTCGGGGTCAGCGGCATCGCGGCCGGCGAGATGGCGCCGAACAGGAAGGGGATGGTGTGGTCAAGGACGCGCATCACGATCCCCTCGAGCGGAACGCCGCAGACGGTTGCCGGCTCGACGATGGCCGCTCCCAGTCCGGCCCGAACCATGGTGAGGGCCGTCAGCGAGGCGTTGACGTCGATCATCTGTTGCAGCGCGACGCCTGCCCGTTCCAAAGCCTCGTCGATGCGGTGCCGAAGGCGATAGGGATTGGCGAGCGTGATGATGCGGCGCTCGGCGAGATCGGAAAGACGCACCACGTCATTGCTGGCGAGTGGGTCGTTGGCGGCGAGCGCAACGACACAGGGCGCTTCGGCAATCCAGTGCACGTCGAGGCCGGGATGTTCCAGCGGCAGGCTTGATATGCCGAAGTCCGCCGAGCGGGCGAGCACCGCCTGCACGACGTTCTCTGCCGCCAGCGCCTGCACATGGAGATGACGCGGTATGAGGTCCGGCGCGACGGCTGCGATCGCCTGGGGCAGAACGCCGGCCGCAAGTGAAGGCGTGGCCGCGATCGTCAGCGACGGCGGTTCATCGAGACCGATGGCGTTCGCCCGCTCGCGGATATGGGCAAGGCTGGCAAGATGGCGTTCCACTTCGGCATGAAATTGCAGACCGCGCGCGGTCGGGCTGATGCGCGGGCCGCTTCGATGCAGCAGCGCATAGCCGATATCGGCTTCCAGATCCTGAATCAGCCGCGTGACCGCCGGCTGCGATCGTCCCAGCAGCCTTGCCGCCCCGGTCACGCTGCCGGCGGACATCACCGCTGCGAAGGCTTCAAGTTGCCTTATATCGAAAGAGTTAGAATGCATAATGGACATCAAACACTCTCCTTCATGTCAGTAAAGCATGACAATTCTCATTTGACGACTGGCAGTAGATAAAAAATTCACATCGAATGCTCGTTATCATTCCAGTTTGACATAATGAGGCGTCAGGCCTACCTAGGGCTTATGTCCTTTGACGTCTTGAGGAGCTTGTTTTGACACTCATCGAAACTCTTGCCTCTGTGAGCCCGGGTTCAGCCCTCGCGGAAGCCATGGGGAAACGCGCGGAAATCCTGCGCCTCAGTGAAGCGGCCCACGACGCCGTGCTTCTGCCCCGCGATCCCGGCGGACTGTCGCACGGCCTGAGGGCCGCGCTTGCCGCCCGCATGGCGCGCCACAACCGCAGCCCGGCGCTCGCAAGCCACTACGACACGCTCGTTGCCCGCGCCGGCGAAGCGGCGACAGCCTTGCTCGCCGAGCCGGACACGAAGGTGACGGACCCGCGGACTGCGGAGATCGTTCGTCATGCCGACCGGCTGACGCTCGCGCCGCGCGATGCCACGCGCGCCCATGTCGAGGCATTGCGTCAGGTCGGCGTCACCGACGCTGACATCGTCCGGCTCGCGGAGCTTGCGGCTTTCGTCAATTACCAGGTGCGGGTTCTCGCCGGCCTGAAGCTGCTGGGAGAAATGCGATGAGCGAGGTCGTCCACACCTTCACCACCACGGTGCCGCGCTGGCAGCCCTATGTCATTCCGGTCGATTTCGCGACCGCCACCGACGAGCAGCATGCAGCGATGCAGACGACGCCATCGAACAAGGGCATCTCGCCCTATGTGCTGACCCTGGCGCATGATCCCGAGACGCTCGCGGTCCGCTCGCCGCTGTTCAACCTGATCATGTACGGCAAGGACGGACTGGCGGGGAGCGAGCGCGAATTGGGCGCGGTCGCCGCCTCCGTCGTCAACCGCTGCGTCTACTGCGCCGCCGTCCATGCATCCCGATTCAACAATCTGACAAAACGCACTGATGTCATCGAAGCCGTATTCGCCGATGGTCTCGAGGCGACGCTCGACGAGCACCTCCAGGCAATCTTCGACTTTTCAGCCCGACTGTCTACCACACCGCCCGAGGCGGTCGTGGCCGACGCGCAGTCGCTGGCAGATGTCGGGCTCGACGAGTTGGAGGCTCTCGATCTCGTCCTCTCATCGGCCATCTTCGGCTGGGCGAACCGCCTGATGCATACGCTCGGCGAGCCGATGAAGGACTAAAGCGCGTCGCAATCGTGCTGCAACCGGCGACCCGAGAGCGAGCCGATCACACAAGCGAAAAGGGCGACCGAATGGCCGCCCTTCATCTGTCCGGAATGAGCGCTCAGAGCTTCAGCCCCGCACTAACCCGCAACCGCGCCGATTTGTTGCAACAAGCTCAGCAAGTCGGGTTGACCACGCTCTTCGACAAATTTTCCATCAGCGAGGCGGTAAAAGTTCACGGCCTGGACCGTGATCGACTTACCTGTCGGCTCAACGCCAAGGAACGGACCGTGGTGCGTGCCGCGCATTGTGAAGCGTGCGGCTATCTTATCGTCTTCAGCGATGATTTCTTCCAAAGTCCATTGGATGTCGGGAAAGCCGCCTCGCATCATTCCAATGATCTCGAGGTAACCATCCGGGCCGCGCAGAGGCTCTTGCCGCCCAGGGACATGGAAAATCGCCTCCGGAGCAATCAACTCCGCGGCGAGTTGTTCGCTAGCTGTATTTATAAACTCGACAAACCGGCGCATTGCCATTTTGTTGCGTTCCATTGCCATTCCTGTTCTCCTTCAAGCACTGTTTCAAGCTGGATGGTTGCGATCGATCGACGATGAGTTTCGGCTTGTCGAAACGGCGGCGGTGAATTTCATGCGGCGCTCTGGGGAAATCGGCGGGGCATGAAAAGCGGGACCCACGAGACCAACTCACGATAGCGCCGCGTCTTTTCGGAGTGTCGTCATGGTTCTTTGCCACGGCCACCCCACTCTTATCCTCAGAAGGAACCATCTGTCGACTTGGACAATTGCTCGTATGCGCGCAGCGCGTCGAGCTGTCCTTCGAGGGTCGGCTGGTAGGCCGCAAGAGCATCGCTTCCAGCCAGAAATTGCTTTGGCGGATTTTCCATGCCGACGAACTTGACAAGGACGTCGGCCAGCTTTGCGGGATCACCACCCTGTTTGCCGTTGTAGCCTGACCACATGTCTTCAGCGCTGCCTTCGGCGGCGTAGTCCTCGATGGTGCTGGCGGCGTACTTCGCATTCTGGGCGTCGAGCAGATCTGTCCGGAAGAAGCCAGGTGCGACGGCGGTGATCTTGATGCCGAATTGTTCGACTTCCTGAGCAACCGCCTGCGAGAGGCCTTCGACCGCGAATTTCGAGGCGCTGTATGCCCCGCAGTGCTTGAAGCCGACGATCCCGGCAAGCGAACTGATATTGATGATCCGGCCCGACCGCTGCTTGCGCATGACCGGAAGAACCGCGCGCATCGCATACATGACCCCGTAGAAATTGGTCGACATCAGCCCTTCGATTTCGGCGGTGCTCAACTCTTCGAAGTTGCCGAGCAGGCTGTAGCCCGCATTGTTGAGCAGAACGTCGATGCGACCGAACGCCTTCACAGCTTCGTCTACCGCAGTTCTGGCCTGTTCCTCATTGGCGACGTCCAGCTGGACGAATAGAAGGCGGTCGCCTGCGACGTCGCTCAGGGCATTGCGTACCTTGTCGAGGTTGCGGCCGGTCGCGACGACGCGGTCGCCTGCCCTCAGGGCCGCTTTGGCACTGGCAGCACCGATACCGCTGCCTGCACCCGTGATAAACCAAACCTTGCTCATATCTCACTCCTCTTCCTGATGAACCGGAGGATAGATCGCCTAGCGAGGCACGATTAGATGGTATTATCGGCATGAACTTAGAAATGAGATTTATGAATGCGCCGGGAGAACGGACATGCTGACGTCCCGCGCCCAATTAAACCCCACTGGTGTTCAATCCTCCTTGTGAAGGAGGATTGAACCATCCCGTCCCCAAAGACGGGATCCTGTTTAAAGGTGAAGACGTCTGCGTTTAGGCGACGTTGATGTGAGTGGCGAACCAGTCCAGCACCAGTTGCGGGTTCTTCGCGAAATAATTGTAGCCTTGGAAACGCTGGTCCGTGCCTTCTATCCAGAAAAGCTTCTTATCCTTTGAGGAAATCGTGTCGTAGATCTCCTGAACATTAGACGGCTTGGTCAAGAAGTCGTCGCGGACCTGCGCGACCAATGTCGGAACCGTCACCGACTTGGCATATTCCATCGGCCAGACGTCGGAGAGATGATAGCCGGTCCGCTTGAAGTAGGCGGCATCAAACAGCTCGACACCGTTGGCGATTTTTTGATTTTCCATCGCTGTCTGGACAAAGACGGCAGGCGTTACCGGCTGCAATGCAATCATCGCCTTGATGTGGGTGAACTCTTCCGGGTGCTTGTGCATGCCGACGATGGTAGAGTTGGCGCCCAGGCAACGGCTGTAGAGGGCCGTCTTCATGTCCTTGGTGTCGGGCCGCGATTTGGCGTAACGCAGCGATCCGATCACGTCACGATATTCCAGGGTACCATGGGCATTGATGCCACCGCTTCCGGTGCCGCTGCGGCCATGGTTGCGCATGTCATAGGTGATGATGTTGTAACCTGCGTCATGCAGGATCTTGTATTCCGGCAGGAAGTTCACCTCGAAGCCGCCAAAGTCCTGCCAGGGCGCCAGATGCCCCGGATAGCCGTAGCGATTGCAGGGCATCGGGTGGTTCATGATGAGCAACTTGTCGGAGCCGGCGGCTGGAATGAACCAGCCCTCGATCGTGATGCCGTCCATCGCCGGGAAGAAGATTTCCTCATAGTCCATGCCGTATTCGTTCGGCCACCGCAGAACCGGTGTGCGCGTCGAATGCGCCATCAGGTCGGCCATGCCGTTGATGAACGCTTCGGAGTTTGCATCCGGCGCTGTCGCAGCCATGGCCGCCTTGGTATCTGCGGCCTGTGCGCTGGTCGCGGCCGCTGCCATGAGAGGCAGCGTCGCGAGCGCCGCACTGGCTTTCAGAAGTTGGCGGCGGCTGTTGAAAGCACCTTCCTGTGAAACGATCGTATCAGTTTGCTTGGCCATATCAGGCTCCTGTTTGCTTGAGACGTTGCGTTATCGGGACAATCGAGGCAGAGGGCACCGGATAGGGGTGTCGGCACCCTCTGCCACCGTCCGCGTTCACTGCTTGGGAGGAACGAAGCCTTCGGTGATGATCACCGAGCCTTCGGTCGACGCGACGCGAAATTTCCGCGCGGCCGTGTACTGCGGAGAATTGTAGAAGCGCTGCGCGTCAGCCACGCTTGGGAACTCGGCGATGGCCATGACCTTTTTCGGTTCGCCTTCCACCGCCGTCGCATTCAGATTGAACACGATGATCTTGCCGCCGAATTTCGGAGCGAGCGGACCGGCCTCTTCCATGTATTTGTTGTAGCCGGCCTGATCCTTGATCGTATAATTCGCAATCATGTAGCCGGGGGCCTGCGAATCCTGGGCAAAGGCGGTCGTGGTGAGGGTCAAGGCGATGGCGGCAGCCACTCCGAAAGCGATCTTCTTCATTGTGTCGGGTCCTTTGGTTTTTGAGTTGAGGATGATCAGAGTGATCCGTCCGTCGATCTGGACAGTTCGTCATGGGTTCGCATGTCGCTGAGACGGCTTTCTATGCCGGGCGCGATCATGGCGATCGCATCCGTTCCGGCGACGAATATCTTCGGCGGATTTTCCATGGCGGCGACGGTGACAACGGCCGTGCCGAGCTTGTCGGGATCGCCAGGTTGCACGCCATGGAAGCTCGACCAGGTGACCTCGGATGTTGCATCGCCGGCATAGTCTTCGATGCCGCTTCTGGGAACGTAACGAACATTCTGGCTGTCCAGCAGATCCGTGCGGAAGGCTCCAGGTTCGACGGTCGTGAACTTGACGCCGAATGGCTCGACCTCGATCCCGACGGAAAACGCCAGACCCTCGATCGCGAACTTGGTGGCGGAATAGGCACCGCAGTGTTTCAGGCCGATGACGCCGGCTGCGGCGCCGATGTTGATGATGTGACCCGACCGCTGCTTGCGCATGACCGGAAGCACGGCGCGCACGACATGCACAACGCCATAGAAATTAGTGGCAAACTGGGCTTCGATCTGGGGAAGGCTCTGCTCTTCGAAGTTGCCGAGCAGGCAATAGCCAGCATTGTTCACCGCGACGTCGATGCGTCCGAACCGCGCGGCGGCGTCTTCTGCAGCAGCATTGACCTGTACTTCGCTGGTCACGTCCAACTTGATGAACGCAAGATCGTCACCAGCAACGTCGCGCAAGGCATCACGGGCCTTGTCGAGATTTCTGGAGGTGGCAACGACCTTGTCGCCAGCCTTCAATGCCGCTCTGGCGACCCCGGCGCCGATGCCGCTGCTCACGCCTGTGATGAACCAAACTTTGCTCACGCTTAACTCCCTGTTTCGACAGACAGGAAGATAGATGCGCTCGGTCTATTTGATTAGAATGCATAATTTGCATGAAGCTAGAAAGCGGGTTTCTAAATAGACCCGCGTTTAACTGCTTTATGGCCGAGAGTACGCGTCCGGCGCTTTCGGCCCCTGATCAGCTTAAGGCCATAGTGGGCGAGAAACACGAAAAGCCCAATGATCGCCATGTGATGCAGGAAAAAGGCCGACGCCGCAGTCTGGAAATCCCAAAAGTCGAAGCTCATTTGCATGAACAATTTCGATCCGACATCGATCGTGAGCAAGCCCTGAACGCCATAGACGGCGATGGTGATGGCGACCACACGCAAAACAAGCGTCCGCAGTCTGCCCTCGGCCGTCATGCCGAACCTGCTGCTCACCACGCCGATGATCATCGACCAGTGCAGACCCAGGTGAATGGAAGCCATGAGCAGCGCCAGATATGCCGCCGACGCGTGGATCTGGCGCAAGGTGAAGGTGCCGGTCAAAGACAGGAAGCCAAAGACAGTCTGTGAGATGATTATGCTGGTTGCCAGCAAGGTCAGCATGGTGATCAGCAGCGAGAGATTGATCACCCTGGTGACGATACCGCGCGGTTCGCGCCAGCCCTTCGTGATCATGCCGTACCAACGGCGGTTGAAAATGTTGTGGCTGATCAGCAGCAGGAACATCCCCATGCCGATTATCTCATGTGCCGCATTGCCGAGCCAGTTGTAAGCCAGAGCGGCCAGCAACAAGCCGGCCGCCAAGACATCGAGGATCAACCGCAAGAGAAACAGCGGCTTCAAGGGACGTAAGCCCGCATTCTGTCGGTCGTGAACATGAAGTCGTTATCTGCCTGAGACCCGTGGCACGATTGGCATCGCTCGGCGAACGCGGTCCGACTGACCTGCATGTTGGTATCGAACTGCTGAAAATGCCAGTCTCCGGTGCGCTGCTCCTCCGGGACGCTGAGACCCCAGTCCACACCTTTCTCCATGACGAAATAGCCGGTGAGTTTGTAGTCAGCCCAGATGCCCAGGACCAATTGCGTGCCGGGCGGCAGCGGTCGGCCGGACTTCGCGATCTCCAGAGTTTCGCGCGTTGCAAACGCCTCCTCCCTGGAAGAGCCACGGTCGTAGGTCGCATAGTGGACATACTCATCGAAATTCTTTGGGAAGGTTGCTCGGTTTCCGGTTGCCTGCGCCATTGCCGAAGAGCTGAATGGGCCGAAGACGCTGAAGACGATAGCGGCCACGGTCACGACAAGACGTTGGATTGCGGCGAATGGTTGATTGGATTTTTTGGATCTGGCGTCAGCCATAGAGGATTCCCTTGGTTTACCGGAGCGGGATTTGACACGGACAATCGACGACACCGTAGTCCGGCGAAGCCGATCAGATTAGGCGGCGGTATTTGCATGGGCTTAGAAAGCGGGCTTCTTAATCCGCCAAATTGCTGCAGCAATTCAAAGTGCTGCAGCGTCGCGCGTCTGAAAAACGCGCGGCGCCTGGAGGTCGGAAAGATCGCGACGCGCTTTAGGTTGTTTGGTCAACCAGACCCATTTGCATTTCGTTCATGCGTCCGCCATGCACGGTCAGCGCCGCGAGGGCAGTCCCGAACTCGCGGAGGTCGTCAGGTGTCAACTCGACCCGAAGCGCACCCAGGTTCTCATTCAGATGATCGATATTGCGCGTGCCTGGGATGGGAACGATGAACGGCTTCTGCGCCAGCAGCCACGCCAGGGCAATCTGAGAGGGTGTTGCCCCTTTCTTTTCGGCGAGTTGCTTCAACAACGCGACGAACGGCATATTGGCTGCCAGGTTTTCAGGGCTGAAGCGGTCGAATGTCGAGCGCAGATCGGTCTTCGGGTCGAACCGTGTGCTCGCGTCGATTTTGCCTGTGAGATAACCCATTCCCATGGGACCCCACGGGACGAAGCCGATGCCAAGCTCCTCACATGCTGCGAGAACGCCATTGCGTTCCGGGCTCCTTTCCATCACGGAGTATTCGGTCTGGACCGCCGTCACAGGCTGGATGGCATGTGCCCGGCGAATTGTCCCGGCGCTCGGCTCCGAGAGACCGAAGTGCAGAACCTTGCCTTCCTGGATCAACTCCTTGATAGCACCAGCCACATCTTCGATCGGTACATTGGGGTCGACGCGATGCTGATAGAAGAGATCGATGCGATCGGTCTTCAGGCGTTTGAGCGAAGCCTCCGCCACCTGCTTGATCCGTTCCGGACGACTGTTCAGCCCAGCAGTGCCGTCAATTGCAAAGCCGAACTTGGTGGCGATTTTCACCTGATCGCGTATCGGTGCCAACGCTTCTCCGACAAGCTCTTCGCTCGTATACGGCCCATAGACTTCGGCGGTATCAAAAAATGTAACGCCCTTTTCGTGGGCGGCGCGGATGGTGTCGATGCCTTGGGCAGTCGAGGCGGCCGGTCCATAATTGGCGCTGATGCTCATGCATCCAGCTCCCATTTCCGAGACTTCCAGTGTTCCGAGCTTCCGGGTTTTCATCTGGGCTTGTCCTGCCTGGGGAGTGCTTTTGGTTACCTGGGGCTGATCCGACGAAGCGGCCCAGGCCGGCGATGCGACGGTCAACATTGCCCCGGCGAGCGCCGAGTTGATCAAGAAGTCGCGGCGAGCAACGCCCGGATGTTCGTTGGCATTGGAACCCGCATTTGGCTTGTTTTTGTCCATAGGTCGTCTCCTGAACTTTAGCGGCAGAGCCGTCTTTTCATCGAAGGAGGGACGAGCCGTGGCGATCTCGATCACCTCGCCGGCACAGTGATTTTGCGCCCGTCCTCGTGAGGTGAGATAAGCAGCGCAGCACCAGCGATTAGGCCCCATTTTCTGCATGGGGTTAGAAATGGGATTGATGAATGCCGTTACGGTCCCCGGTAACGGAGTGCCTCGACCAGGAGGGAGAAGGCCGGGGTGTGTTGCCGCCGGCTTGGATAGTAGAGGTGATAGCCCGGGAATTGCGGACACCAGTCTTCCAGAACTCGGATCAAACGTCCCTCGGCCACATGGTGAGAAACCTGACTTTCGAAGACATAAACAAGCCCCAGTCCATCAAGGGCCGCGTTTTCGAGCATCTCATTGTCATTAAGAATAAGCGATCCGCTGACGCGCGCCTCCAGCTCGATGCCGTCGCGCTCGAATTCCCAGGCATAGAGACCGCCTCCCCTGCTCTGCCGATAGCTTACGCAAGCGTGACTGTTCAGGTCACGTGGCGTTTCCGGGCGCTTACGGTTGGCAAAATAAGAGGGCGATCCGACAACCGCCATTCGAACCTCGGGGCTCACCCGCACCGAGACCATGTCCTTCTCGACCTGTTCGCCGAGCCTTATGCCCGCGTCAAATCGGCCAGCGACAATGTCCGTGAGCCCTTCGTCGACATTGATCTCAACGATGATGTCCGGATACTCGGGCGCGAGTTTCAGCAATGCGGGCCAGAGCACCATTCGGGCGGCATGGCGAAAGGTGGTGATGCGAATCGTGCCTGCAGGCTTATCGCGAAGGGCGGTGAGCGCGGCAATCTCGCTGTCGATGTGATCAAATGCGGGACGCAGGCTGTGAAACAGCCGTTCTCCCGCCTCTGTCGTCGAAAGGCTGCGGGTCGTCCGTGAAATCAACCGCACATCCAGACGTCGCTCGAGCATTCGAACAGCATAGCTGAGTGCGGACTGAGAGAGGCCAAGCTTTGCGGCCGCGCGCGTGAAACTTCCCTCCTCCACGACGGTGATGAATGCCGCCAGCTCGCTGAAATCACCTTTTCTCATTCATAAACCCCATTTCTAAGTTCATGCAGATTATAGCGGCTAATCGGAATGCCTGTCCTCCATTATTTATTGGCTCATAGAGCAGCGCGAGGACGACGAGATCATGAGCAAGACACAACCGAAACTCTTCGACGCGTTCGCTTTCGCCAAGGGGATCACCCTTCGCAACCGGATTGTCATGGCCCCCATGACGACATGGTCGGGCAATGAGGACGGAACGGTCTCTGACGAAGAGGTCGCGTATTACCGTCGCAGAGCAAAGGACGTCGGCCTGGTGATTACCGGTTGCACCCACGTCATGCCGAACGGCGTCGGCTTCACGGGCGAGTTTGCCTCTTGCGACGATAGCTTCACGCCGAGCCTGCGCCGCCTGGCAGGGGCGGCCAAGAGTGGCGGCGCGCCGGCGATCCTCCAGATCTTCCATGCCGGCAACAAAGCCGTGCCCGAACTGGTTCCAGGGGGCGAGATCGTCAGCGCGAGCGCCGTCAAGGCTGCTGCGGGTGCGTTCAACAATGGCAACATGACAGCGCGCGCGCTGACTCACGATGAAATCCTGGCTGTCGTGGCTGCTTTCGGCGAGGCCACACGCCGCGCAATCGAGGCAGGCTTCGACGGCATCGAGTTGCATGGGGCGCACGGGTTCCTGATTCAGAATTTCTTCTCACCGCTATCTAACCAGCGAGAGGACGAATGGGGCGGTTCGCTGGAGAACCGCATGCGCTTTCCGCTCGCCGTCGCTCAAGAGGTCAAGCGGATCGTCGATACGCACGCGAAGCGGCCCTTCTTGTTGGGCTACCGGATCTCGCCTGAGGAATCTGATGAAGGCGGCCTTCGGCTCGGTGACACCTGCGAACTGATTGATCGCCTCGTCGTGGCCGGTGTGGACTACATGCACGTGTCGCTCTCGAGCGTGCTTCATGCCAAACCTATCCACGATGCCGGCGGCCGTTCCATCGCTGAGCTCATTGCCGAGCACGTCGAGGGCCGCATACCCGTCGTCGCCGCCGGCCAAATCAGAAAACCCGATGAGGCCGAAAAGGCCCTCGAATTTGGCCTGTCGCTCGTCGCCGTCGGCCAGGGGCTGGTGATGAATCCGGAATGGGTTGAACTCGCCCAGAACCAAAGAAGTCATGAAATCGACATTGCGCTCAGCCCACTCACGGTTTCGGAGATCACGCTTCCAGTCAAACTCTGGAACATTATTCGTGCCACGGCGGGCTGGTTCGAAATCCGAACTTAACCTTGCGAAGCGAGGCCGGAGAGGATGGAAGATATCGCACGCTGGCTGGCAAATGACGCGCCTCATAACGGCGTCAAGGAACTGTTTGCCGCCTTCTGCCAACAGATCGTTCGGTCCGGCATGCCAGTCGGGCGCGCCTCCCTGGGGGTCGAAGTGCTGCACCCGGAAGTGAGTGGATGGCAGTAGGCCGAAGCGCAGGCCTGCCTCAACTCTCGAGCGCGTCCAGACGGACATTGGAGAGCTGGAGCCAGGGGGGATTGTCGGCATACATTTCGCGGATAATCTGCTTTATCAATTCGATCCGGCCGCCGGCTTCGTTGCGCCGGTAGCTCATGATGATGGGTGAGGTCGCCCTCTCGTCGGCAATCATGCGATAGCAGACATCGTCCGGTCGCTGGCGCTGCGAGGCCGCGGGAATGATGCACAGGCCGGCGCCGGCTGCGACCATGCCCAGCGCCGTCTGGATTTCGCGAACCTCCTCGACATGCCCGGGATTGACGTTGATCTCGCCGAGCAGGTTCAGCGTCTCGTCCGCAAAGCTTGGCCGGGGCGTCGAGGGATAGATGATCAGGGATTCCCCCTCCAGCTCGCAAAGCCCTATGGGCTCCTTGGCGGTGGATTTGGCATGGCTCTTCGGGAAGGCGACGACAAGCCGCTCCTCTCGGAGCGTCAGCCGTTCGACTTCCCTGTCGTTGAAGCGCACCCGGCCGAAACCCAGATCGATGCGTCGCTCCTTGAGCGCCGTCACCTGTTCCGTCGACATCATTTCCCGGATCTCGATATCGAGATCAGGCCAGCGCTGCCGCATGCGCCTGACGAGGTCCGGCATACCTCCATAGAGGGTGGAGCCGACGCAGCCGATGACGAACCGTTCGCGCTGGGCCTTTCCTATTCTCTGGGTCTGATCACGGATATGCTCGAGCCGGGCCATGATCTGCGAGGCCTGATCGAAGAAGAACCGTCCCGCCTCCGTCAAGCTCAACGGCCGCTTGGACCTGTCGATCAGGTTGACGCCCAGTTCCTCCTCCAGCTGCTGGATTTGCCGGCTGAGCGGTGGCTGCGCGATGTGGAGAATTTCCGCCGCGCGCGAGAAATTGCGCTCGGTGGCGACCGCCACGAAGTAGCGGAGTTGGCGCAGCTCCATTCCTATTATACCTCCTAGGTATAGATTTCGACTAATATGGTCTTGGACCTTACCTTAAACGAGGGCTAACCTTCCTGCAAATAAAGGGAGGAAGCGCAGTGCGTGCGGAAATTCGGATCGTTTCCATCGAGGCTACTATACTCGATCTGCCGACCATCCGGCCGCACACGCTCTCGATGGTCACCATGAACCGCCAGAGCATGACGATCGTGCGCGTTCGCTGCTCCGATGGGATCGAAGGCCTCGGTGAAGGCACGACCATTGGCGGACTTGCCTACGGACCGGAGAGCCCGGAAGGCATGAAACTCACCATCGACGAATATATCGCGCCCCTGCTCCTCGGCTGCGATCCGACGCGCGTACAGGCGACGATGGATCTCGTCCGGAAGGCGGTAAAGGGCAATCACTTTGCCAAATGCGCCGTCGAATCCGCGTTGCTGGATGGCCAGGCCCGCCGGCTCGGCGTGCCGATGTCGGAACTGCTCGGCGGCCGACGTCGTGAGAAACTGCCGGTTGCCTGGACGCTCGCATCCGGAGATACCGCAAAGGACATCGATGAGGCGCAGGCGCTGCTCGACCGACGTCGCCACAAGGACTTCAAACTGAAGATCGGCGTCAAGTCGATCAAGGAGGATATCCGCCACGTGGCTGCCATACGCAAGGCGCTGCCGGACATGGCCTCGGTTCGTGTCGACGTGAACATGGCATGGCGGGAGCGCGAGGCGCGCAATGCGATTGCGGCACTCGGCGATGCGGGTTGCGTATTGGTGGAGCAGCCGGTGTGCGGCGTCGCGCCGCTTGCCCGGCTGACGCGAGTGTCACCGATCGCGATGATGGCCGATGAAGTGCTTGTCGGTCCCGAAAGCGCCCTCGAAGCGGTGACGGCGCACGCAGCCGACGTATTCTCGATCAAGATCGAGCAGGCGGGCGGCCTGTTCGCCGCCGCCAAGGTCATCGCCATCGCCGAGACGGCCGGCATCGGTGTCTATGGCGGCACTATGCTCGAAGGGCCGATCGGCACGATCGCTGCCGCGCAGTTGATGGCCGGCGTGAAGGATCTGCAATGGGGCACGGAGTTCTTTGGTCCGCTGCTGCTGACGGAAGAGATCCTCGCCACGCCCTTGGATTACAGCGATTTCGAACTGACCGTTCCCCAGGGACCGGGACTGGGGATCGAACTGGACGAGGATCGTGTGGCGTTCTTTGTTCGAGGCAGGATGCGCAAGACGATCAGCATTGCCGGATAAGGGAGGCGACCATGCTTTTCCATGTGAGGATGGATGTGAATATTCCCCATGATCTCCCCTCGGCGGAGGCGGCGGAGATCATCGCTCGGGAAAAGGCCTATTCGCACGAACTGCAGCGCAGCCGCAAATGGCGGCATATCTGGCGCATCGCCGGTGAATACGCGAACTACAGCATCTTCGACGTGAAGGACAATACGGAGTTGCACGAGATCCTGTCGGGGCTGCCATTGTTCAAGTTCATGGACATCGAAGTAACGCCGCTGCTGCGGCATCCCTCGGCGATCCGCGAGGACGATACCTAGCGCCGTGTTCGGCGCGGGAACGGGAGCCGCATCGACTTTCTGAACAATGCAAGAGGAGGAAAAAATGAGCGTGAAGATTTTCGGCAGGCCCGACATTCAGGATTTTCTGAGCGTCCTGAGCGGCCTCGACAAGGACGGCGGCAATCCGCGCGTCAAACTCATCGTCCATCGGATCATGTCCGACCTGTTCAAGGCGATCGATGATCTCGACATCACCCCCGACGAATACTGGACCGGCATTGCCTGGCTCAATGAGATCGGCGCCGCCGGCCAGGCCGGCCTGATCTCGCCCGGTCTCGGTCTCGATCATTTCCTCGACGAACGCCTCGACGCGATCGATGAGGCGCTCGGCATCGAAAACCCGACGCCGCGCACGATCGAGGGGCCGCTCTATGTGGCCGGCGCACCGGTCAGTCATGGCTTTGCCCGTCTCGATGACGGCACCGACGCCAATGGTCACACACTGATCATGCACGGCACCGTCTATGGTTCTGACGGCAAGCCGCAGCCGGGTGCGACTGTCGAAGTCTGGCATTGTGACACCCGCGGGTTCTATTCGCACTTCGACCCGACCGGCAAGCAGGCGCCGTTCAACATGCGCCGCACGATCGTGACTGACGAAAAGGGCTGTTACAAATTCCAGAGCATCGTGCCGCACGGATATGGCGTGCCACCGGGCAGCCCGACGGAACAGTTGCTTTCCGCCCTCGGCCGCCATGGCCAGCGCCCGGCGCATATCCACCTCTTCATCAGCGCCGACGGCCATCGCAAGCTGACGACCCAGATCAACATTGAAGGCGATCCGCTGGTCAATGACGATTTTGCCTATGCGACGCGAGACGGCCTGGTTCCGGCCGTGATCGAGCGCAGCGACGAAGCCAGCATCAAGGCCAATGGTCTGAGCGGCCCGTTCGCCGAGATCACGTTCGACATCCATCTGACCGCTCTGGTCGATGGCATCGACAACCAGATCAACGAACAGCGCAAACGCGCCGCCGCGTAAACGGCAAGGGCGGCGGCTGAATGGCCGCCAGCCCGCATATCATCGTCACCATCGACACTGTTGCAAGGGTTGCGCCGGTTACCGCGCACTTTGCGGGAGAGAAGCCATGTCTGCGATCATCGACAAAGCAAGAGAACTCGATCATCTGCTCGCCACTGCCGTGCAGGACGACAAGGAAGCCGGTCTATTCCGTTGCCGCCGGGACATCTTCACCGACGAAGACCTCTTCGAGCTGGAGATAAAGCATATCTTCGAAGGCAACTGGGTTTATCTGGCCCATGAGAGTCAAATCCCAGAGAACAACGATTATTACACGACCTATATCGGCCGGCAGCCGGTCGTCATCACCCGCGACAAGAACGGCGAACTGCACGCGGTCATCAACGCCTGCGCCCACCGCGGCGCGATGCTGTGCCGCCGCAAGCACGGCAACAAGGGCAGCTTCACCTGCCCCTTCCACGGCTGGACCTTTTCCAACACCGGCAAGCTGCTCAAGGTCAAGGACGAGAAAACCACCCAGTATCCGCCTCAGTTCGCGCAGAACGGTTCGCACGACCTCAAGCGCGTTCCCCGGTTCGAGAACTATCGAGGCTTTCTGTTCGGCAGCCTGAATGATGCGGTCGCGACGCTCGAGGACTATCTCGGCGAGACGAAGGTTATCATCGACCAGATCGTCGACCAGGCGCCGAACGGGCTTGAAGTGCTGCGGGGCAATTCGTCCTACATCTACGACGGAAACTGGAAGCTGCAGATGGAAAACGGCTGCGACGGTTATCACGTCAGCTCCGTCCACTGGAACTATGCCGCGACGATGGGGCGGCGCAAGGAAGAGGGCACGAAGGCGGTCGACGCCAACAGCTGGAGCCGTTCCGTCGCGGGTGTCTATGGTTTCGAGAACGGTCACATCCTGCTGTGGACCAACACCATGAACCCCGAGGTGCGTCCGGTCTACGACCAGCGAGACGAGATCGCGGCGCGCGTCGGTGCCGAGAAGGCGAATTTCATCGTCAACCAGACCCGCAACCTCTGCCTTTACCCGAATGTATTCCTGATGGACCAGTTCAGCACGCAGATCCGCGTGACCCGCCCGATCAGTGTCGACAAGACCGAAATCAACATCTTCTGCTTTGCGCCGAAGGGCGAAAGCGAGGCTGATCGCCAGCTCCGTATCCGCCAATATGAGGATTTCTTCAACGTGTCCGGCATGGGCACTGCTGACGACCTGGAGGAATTCCGCGCCTGCCAGGCCGGCTATGCCGGCACCGCGGCGCTCTGGAACGACCTGTCGCGGGGCGCGCCGCTGTGGATCGATGGTCCGGACGAAAACGCCAAGCAGATGGGCATCGAGCCGCTGCTGTCCGGCGAGCGCAGCGAGGACGAAGGCCTGTTCGTCCGCCAGCACGAATACTGGGCCAAGGTGATGCGCCAGGCGCTGTCCGCTGAAAAGAACGGAGTTGTCGCATGAGCATTTCCTATGACGCCATCTGCGCGTTCTTCTATCGGGAAGCGCGGCTCCTGGACGATCGCGAGTGGGACGAATGGCTGACCTGCTATGCACCCGACGTGACCTACTGGATGCCGGCCTGGGATGACGACGACCGGATTACCGAAGACCCGCAGTCGCAGATTTCGCTGATCTATTATCCGAACCGCGACGGCCTGGAAGACCGGGTATTCCGCATCAAGACCGAGCGCTCCGGCGCTTCCACGCCGGAACCGCGCACGAGCCACAATGTCACCAATGTCGAAGTGCTGGCGCATCGGGGCGACGAAGTCGACGTGCGCTACAACTTCCACACGTTGAACCACCGCTACAAGGTAACCGACCACTTCTTCGGCACCATGTTCGCCACGCTGCGCAAGGACGACGACGCACTGCTGATCGCGCGCAAGAAGATCGTGTTGAAGAACGACTACATCCGCCAGGTTATTGACGTCTATCACGTTTGACAGGCGTCGCCGGCCGGCAGGGGATTGATGAGGAGGGCTCCATGGCCAGCTACAGGATCGCATTGAACTTCGAGGACGGGGTCACCCGGTTCGTCGAATGCAAGGACGGCGAGAAGGTTCTCGATGCCGCCTTCCGCAACAAGATCAACCTGCCGATGGATTGCTCCGACGGCGTGTGCGGGACCTGCAAATGTCGCGCCGAAAGCGGCTTCTACGATCTCGGCGACGACTATATCGATGATGCGCTGACGGCCGACGAGGCGGAGCGCGGCCTCGTGCTGACCTGCCAGATGAAGCCGACGTCGGACTGCGTCATCGCTGTGCCGACGACATCGACGGCCTGCAAAACCGGGCAGCAGAAATTCGCCGCCACTGTGGCGAAGGTGACGCCGCACAACGATGCGGCGATCGTATTGGAACTGGACGTGGACACTGGGGCGTCTCCCTCGTTCCTGCCCGGCCAGTATGTCAACATCGATGTGCCGGCCAGCGGCCAGAGCCGTTCCTATTCGTTCAGCACGGCGCCCGGCGAGCAACGCATCGGCTTCCTGATCAAGAAGATCCCGGGTGGGTTGATGAGCGGCTGGCTCGCCGACGCACAGGCCGGCGACAGGCTCAATCTGACTGGCCCGCTCGGCAGCTTTTATCTGCGGGATGTGCGCAGGCCGCTTTTGTTTTTAGCCGGAGGCACCGGCCTTGCACCGTTCCTCTCGATGCTGGAGGTTCTTGCCCGCGCTGGATCGGAACAGAAAATCCATCTGATCTATGGCGTGACGCGCGATCTCGATCTGGTTCTCGTCGACGAGTTCGCGGCCTATGCCACGCGCCTGCCCAACTTCAGCTTCACCACGGTGGTGGCCGAGGAGGCCTCGAGCCATCCGCGTAAGGGATGGGTTACGCAACATATGCCGGCCGAGCTGCTTCATGGCGGCGATGTCGACGTCTATCTCTGCGGCCCCCCGCCAATGGTCGATGCGGTGCGCAAGCATTTCGACGACAACGGCGTGAAGCCCAACAGCTTCCAATACGAAAAGTTCACGCCCAATGCGGCGGCGAAGGAGGCTGCATGAGCGCGCCGCGCTTCGCCGGTCGGTTTGACGGCAAGGTGCTGGTCGTCACCGGCGCCGCGCAGGGCATCGGCCGCGCCGTGGCCATCCGCGCCGCGGCAGAGGGTGGCAAGGTGCTGTTCGTCGACCGCGCCGATTTCGTGACGGAGATTGCAGCCGAAGCCAGAGACGCCGAAACCGCCGCCTTCAATGCCGATCTGGAGACCTATGAAGGCGCGGCTTCGGCGATGCGCTTCGCCGAGCAACGCTTCGGTGGCATCGACATCCTGATCAACAATGTCGGCGGCGCCATCCGGATGCGCCCCTTTGCGGAATTCGGATCGCAGCAGATCGACGCGGAGATCCGCCGCTCGCTGATGCCGACACTCTATTGCTGCCACGCCGTCCTGCCGCATCTGTTCGCGCGCGGCGGCGGCACCATCGTCAACGTATCCTCGAATGCAACGCGCGGCATCCATCGTGTGCCTTATTCGGCAGCCAAGGGCGGCGTGAACGCCATCACCCAGTCGCTTGCCATGGAACTGGCGGAGCGCAACATCCGCGTGGTCGCCACCGCACCAGGCGGCACGGAAGCGCCGCCGCGTCGGATTCCGCGCAATGTCGCGGGCGATACGGACGCCGAGAAGGCCTGGATGACCGACGTCGTCGGCCAGGTGAAACAATCCAGTTTCATGAAGCGGTACGGGACCATCGAGGAACAGGCAGCGCCAATCCTGTTCCTCGCCTCGGATGAAGCGTCCTACATCACCGGCAGCGTGCTGCCGGTGGCCGGCGGCGATACCGGCTGACATCTCAATACTGACTGCGTAGAAACTCAGGGAGGAGCCATGATGCGCACTATCGATGTGAATGAAGCGATAGACAACAATCCATTCGGAAGGTTTCAGTGGTCGGTGGTGGCGCTCTGCGCGCTGCTGCTGATCGTCGACGGTTATGACGTCTTCGTCGCCGGCACCGTGCTGCCGACGCTGATTGCGGAATGGGGCCTGACCAAACCGCAGGCCGGCGCGCTGCAGGCCTGGGCGCTGTTCGGGATGATGTTCGGCGCCCTGGCTTTTGGCTCCCTGGCCGACAGGATCGGGCGCAAGAAGGGCATTGCGATCAGCTTCGTGCTGTTCACTGCTTCCACCCTTCTGACCGGTTTCGCCAGTTCGCCCGACCAGTTCAAAGTCTTTCGCTTCATTGCCGGTCTCGGCTGCGGCGGACTGATGCCCAACGCGGTGGCGCTTATGAACGAATATGCCCCCAAGCGCCTCCGCAGCACCATCGTCGCGCTGATGTTCTCCGGCTACTCGGTCGGCGGCATGGTTGCCGCCGGGCTCGGCATCGGCATGATCCCGCAATATGGCTGGAAGCCCATGTTCTTCATCGCCGCCCTGCCGTTGCTGATGCTGCCGCTGGTGCTCTGGAAGTTGCCCGAATCCCTTGGCTTTCTGATCCGCCAGGGGCAACAGGAGAAAGCCAGACGGATCTATGCGAAGATCGATCCGTCTGCCCGCCTTGGCAACGACGACATGCTGGTCTTCACTGAAACCAAGGGTGCGTCCGCATCGGTCGCCGAACTGTTCCGCCACCAGCGCACGTTGCGCACGCTGATGCTCTGGGTGGCGTTCTTCTGCTGCCTGCTGCTTGTTTATCTGCTGTCGTCGTGGCTGCCGAAAGTGCTGCAGGAAGCCGGCTATGCCGAAAGAGCCAGCCTCGTGAGCCTGTTCTCGCTCAATTTTGGCGGCATGGTCGGGGCCATCGCCGGCGGTTGGCTGGGCGACCGGTTCGGCCTGCCGAAGGTTGTCGTCGGCTTCTTCGTGGCTGCCGCCCTGTCGATCGCGCTGATTGGTTTCAACCTGCCGGCTGGGCTGCTGTTCCTGACGATCTTCATCGCCGGCGCCACCACCATCGGCACGCAGATCCTGCTCTATGCGAGCGTCGCGCAGCTCTATAACCTCTCCGTCCGGTCGACGGGGCTGGGCTGGGCTTCCGGTGTGGGCCGTATCGGCGCCATTGTCGGTCCGACCCTCGGCGGTGTGCTTCTGGCCCAACAGCTGCCGCTGCAGCAGAACTTCCTGATCTTCGCGATCCCCGCGGCCGTCTCGGCGCTCGCCATGCTGGTCTTCGCGATCAGCAACGCCCGCCGCGTCGACGCCGTTCTGCTCGCCGCAGCATGAGGGTCGGTACGTTGACGGCGGGCGGACAGAACACACTCGCAGGTCAGCGTCATGCTTCCGCCGACGGCCATCCCGATGTGGCCGTCGGTGCCTTCGCGTCGCGACTGCGGCGACCTTCGTCATCGGGATAGGAGGGTTCGGCCGGATCGTCGGGACATTGCCTCCAGCCATTTTCAAAAACCGAGAGTCCTCAAGCCATGCCCTATCTCGATCTCGCAAGCCACCGCCTGCACTATCGCATCGACGGCGACAGGAGTGCGGCCGGCAAACCGTGGCTCATGTTCTGCAATTCGCTCGGAACCGACCTGCACATGTGGGATGCGCAGGCGGCCGCATTGTCCCAGCATTACCGCGTGCTGCGTTATGACCGCTGCGGCCACGGCCTGTCGTCGGCACCGCCGCCGCCCTATGCGCTGTCAGACCTCGGCAATGATGTCCTTGCGCTGCTCGATGCGCTGGAGATAGAGCGGACGCATTTCTGCGGTCTGTCGATCGGCGGCCTGACCGGACAGTGGCTGGGCATTCATGCCGGACAACGTCTGGACAAAATTCTTTTGTGTGCGACGTCCGCCAAGATCGGCACCGCCGAAAGCTGGGGCGCGCGCATGGCGGCCGTGCGGGAATACGGCCTTGGCGGGCTCA
Source organism: Rhizobium leguminosarum bv. viciae USDA 2370 (assembly GCF_002008365.1). Taxonomy (GTDB): domain Bacteria; phylum Pseudomonadota; class Alphaproteobacteria; order Rhizobiales; family Rhizobiaceae; genus Rhizobium; species Rhizobium leguminosarum. Next base: position 211,577 of record NZ_MRDL01000007.1, on the reverse strand, counting down.
CCGCTGCCGCCGCAGAACGCTGGTTCAGCCCGGCGTTCAACGCCAGCCAACCCGGCATGGTGCGCGACATTCTCGACCGTTTCACCGCGACAACGGTTGATGGCTATATCGGCTGCTGCGCGGCGCTGGCCAACACCGATTTGCAGGTAGACATCGCACGGATCGCCAACCCCTTGCTTGCCGTCTCCGGTGAAGAAGACCCGGTCTGTCCGCCGTCCGATTTGGAGTGCATCGCCGTTCGTGTGCGGCAGGGCCGTCATCTGTCCTTGCCTGGGCGGCATATCGTCAACCTGGAGTCGGCATCGGCGTTCAATGCTGCACTGAGCGAGTTTCTCGACGATTGATAGTTCGGAAAGGCGAAGGGAAGCATGTCGATTTTTGCGCGCCGGTCGGTTCTAAGACCGTTTTGCACGCCCTGGCATAACCTGGCCCATCGTTGAGCACCGACACAACTGAAAAGGGGCGACCGAACGGCCGCCCCTTCATAACGTCAGCGATGAACGCTCAGAGCTGTTCCAGCATCGCGGCAGCACCCGAGACCGTTGCCTGGCCGGGGCTTTCCTCGACGTTGAGGGCCTTCACCACGCCGTCTTCCACCAGCATCGAATAGCGCTTGGAGCGCAGGCCGAGGCCGCCGGCGGAGAGGTCGGCGTCGAGGCCGACGGCCTTGGTGAAGCCGGCATCCCAATCGGCGAGGAAGTGGATCTTGCCCATGCCGCCGGATGATTGCGCCCAGGCGCCCATCACGTGCCAGTCGTTGACTGATACAACGGCGATATCGTCGACGCCCTTGCCAAGGATGGTGTCGCGGTTTTCGAGATAACCCGGCAGGTGGTTCAGCGAGCAGGTGGGCGTAAAGGCGCCCGGCACGGCAAAGAGCACGACGCGTTTGCCGGCGAAGAGCTGATCGGTGGTGATTTCAACCGGGCCGTCAGCCGTCTTTTCCTTGAAGGTGGCGGCAGGAAGCTTGTCGCCGATCGCGATGGTCATGGTCTTCTCCTTGGTTCTGGCTTGGGGGTTTCCGGCTTTGGGGGTTCTGCTTGGCGGCAGGCGCCGCAGGGGATCTGCGGCGACTATAAGACCCGGTCATTGAAAGGCAAGAGTGGTCTCCATCGCCCTTTCGCCGTCGATGACCAGTACGCCCCAGCGCTTGCCGGATATGTCGTAATTCTCAGGCAGTTTGCCGATAGCGACGTCGACCTTGAAAGTGGCGCCGTCGCGCTTGCCGCCGATCTGCTTGGTGAAGGCGTGGCCGCTCGGGCCGGTGACGATGATATCCGGGGCGCCCTTGCCCTCGCCCAACCCTCCGCCCGGCAGAGCGAGTGTCAAAGACAGCGTCTTCCTATCGGGCGAGATCGCATGCGCCGTCACGCCGAAATCCTGCGACGGCGGCTTCGGCAGCTTCGCATCGGCGGCCTGAAGGATCGCCTCCTCTTGCGGGTGCGACTGGATGGCGGGGCCAAGCTTCAGTTGAAAATTCGCCTGGAAGGGAATGCAGATATCCTTGCAGATACCGATGAAGGCGGCAGCGTCGATCGTAACCGGGCCTTTGCCGGCCGCCGTCAGTGACAGCGGCAGCGTCACCGGCGTGTCATAGGCGATATCCTCGACCGTGCCGTTGAAAAAATGCTTCGGAACGGGATAGGCGATGGCATCGAGCGTGACGCCACTGCCCGCCGCGATGGTGATCTGGGGCGGAATGCCATTGCCGCCGGGCTCTTTCCAATAGGTGATCCAGCCGGGTTTCGGCTCGATCTGAAGGGCGGCGCGGATTTTGCCGCCGGCATCGGGCGCGAGCGCCACGAGGCGCATGCGGCCGCCCTCGTTGTCCGCCCAGGCGCTCATTTCCGCATGGGCGGAATAAAACGGCACAAGGGCTGCGACCACCGACACAACCGCGATTAAAAGCCTGCGCGGGCCTGAGGAAATAATCATCATGGAACAAAGGTTTACCGAATGTGCTGTTTCGCCGCCAGAAGCCGCGGCGATATAAATCTTCATTTTCAGTTGATTGATGTGTGACATTGGCCCATGTTTCTTTTGTCGAGGCCTTGGTGCGGTCTAGCAGCAGGAGGAACGATGTCCTTATTGACGCTGAAGAACAGACGGGAACGTGGCTTCTTCGATGGCCAGTTCCTCATCGCCATGCCGGGCATGGAAGACCGCAATTTTGCGCGCACCGTCATCTACATCTGCGCGCATTCGGATGCCGGGGCCATGGGCTTCGTCATCAACCGGCCACAGAGCCTCACCTTCACCGATGTGCTGCTGCATCTCGACATGATCAAGCAGGAAGATTCGATCGTGCTGCCGAAGCGGGCGCGCGACTTTCCGATCCAGACCGGCGGCCCGGTGGAAAGCGGCCGTGGTTTCGTGCTGCATTCGGACGATTATTCCAGCGACTCCAGCATTCCCGTCAGCGACGACATCTGCCTGACAGCGACGCTCGATATCGTGCGCGCCATCTCCAAGGGCAATGGGCCGACGCGGGCGACGATGCTGCTCGGCTATTCCTCCTGGTCGGCCGGCCAGCTCGAAAGCGAGGTCGTCAACAATGGCTGGCTCACCTGCCCGGCCAATGAGGAACTGATCTTCGACCGCAGCCTCGACGACAAATACGAGCGGGCGCTCGCCGGCATGGGCGTGACCGCTGCGATGCTGTCGGCCGAAGCCGGCCATGCCTGAAAGGCTGGCCTGACGGCAGCGGGAACGAATAGCCAAGAGTGACGTTTCATTTCGGCAAGCATGGACAAAAGGCCCATGCCGACCAAGGAGACATCACTTATGGGTAGCACCAGCGACAAGATTTCCGGTAAGGCAAACGAAATTGCCGGCAAGACCAAGCAGGCCGTCGGCAAGGCGACGGACGATCGCGAGATGCAAGCCAAGGGCGCCGTCCAGGAAGCCAAGGGCAAGGGACAAGTCGCAACCGGCAAGGTCAAGGACAAGCTCAAGGGCGCCGTCGATCGGCTCTGAGCGACAGCACTAAGACGCGCAAAGGACGCTGTGCTTCCGATTTAAGGAATGCGCAGTAGACGCTCATCCTTTATCACCATGCCTGCTGCGCCCTCGCGCGGCAGGCATTTTTAATCCGTCACCCTCATGCTCTGCAGAGATAGATACGATGAAACTTTTTGCCTGCGACAATTGCGATCAGGTCGTCCACTTCGACAACCGGCGATGCGTGCGCTGCAACCATCGCCTCGGCTTCCTGCCCGGCGATCTGGCGATGCATGCGCTGGAGCCGCGCGACGAGACACTCTGGCAGCTCGTTTCCAATCCCGATCGCGACGTCCGCTTCTGCGCCAATGCCGGCCTCGACATCTGCAACTGGCTGGTGGACGGTGACGGCAAGAGTGAATTCTGCGTTGCCTGCCGCCATAACCGGCTGGTTCCGAACACCGATACCCAGGACGGAATCGATCGCTGGCGGCGCATCAGCCAGGCGCAACGTCATCTGTTTTATTCGCTGCTGCGCTGGAAGCTGCCGCATCCCGATCGGGAGCAAGACCCGCAAGGCGGCCTGGTCTTCGATTTTCTCGAGGATTCGATAGAGAGCAACGGTTATATCGTGCCGGCCATGACCGGCCATGAGGAAGGCCTGATCACCATCCGCGCCGCAGAGGCCGACGATGCGACGCGCGAACAGGCGCGCAGCTCGATGAACGAACCCTATCGCACGCTGCTTGGCCATTTCCGCCACGAGGCCGGCCATTTCATCTGGAACAAGCTGGTGCGCGATCGGGGCGGCCTTGCCGATTTCCGCGCCGTCTTCGGCGACGAACGGCAGGACTATGCGACAGCCCTCCAGAACCATTATGCCGGCGGTGCGCCCTTGGGATGGCCGGACAATTTCATCAGCGCCTATGCGGCGTCGCACCCCTGGGAGGATTTCGCCGAATGCTTCGCGCATTACCTCCACATCGTCGATACGCTCGAAACGGCGCGTGCCTTCGGCATCGCCATCGATCCGCGCGGCCATGAGGAAATATCAGGCGAGGTGGATTTCATCCCTTACCGGGCAAGAAGCGCCGAACAGCTGGTCAGCGCCTGGGTGCCGCTCAGCCTGGCGATCAACGCCATCCAGCGCAGCATGGGGCAGCCGGACTCCTACCCCTTCGTGTTGTCCTCACCCGTCGTGGCAAAACTCGAATATCTGCACCGGCTGATCCAGGGCGCCGCGACGGCGCCGCCGCAGCAGCAGGCGGCTTGAGGAGCTGGAAAGCTACCGAACCGGGTTACGAGTTCGACTGCTTTCAAGGCGACCAAGATTTTTGGCGGGAGGTGCTTTGCTGGAGCTTGCAAAAATTTCGGCTCGGCGCGGAACTAATTTGGCCGACGTGCACCTCTCGAAAGCTATGTCGTCGGCTCTCGTCCCGGATCTAACATGCTGCAGGACTCAATCGCATCTAGTTCCATATGGTCGGGACGGGAAACTCGCGCTGACACATAGAAGCGATTGAACGGACCTCGGCAGCCTGTTTGAGCGCCAGTTCGCCAAGCAGATCTGCGTATTTCTGTGTCATGGTATGTGCCTCATCTCTGGTGCTCCCACCAGCGATCATGTTCTTGATGCCGCGCTCGTATAAGATGCGAAACTTGGCTTGATACGCTTGCGCTTTCTTGGGCTCGCGCTTGTCTTTGAATCCCTGAGCGAGATGGCCGTAGTAAGCGGCACACAACATCGGCCGGTCGTCGAAGGGTTTATGCACCGGTTTTTCGGTCGCAACAGCTCTGCTCGCACCACAATACATGCCAAACGCAATCAAAAGGCAGAAAATAGCAATGGTATAGATCGGACTCCTAAAGCTGAGTGACATGTGCACCTTCTTTAAAACGAAACCGCCTTGCCCTTCTTGAACGGCTCCATGCCCCGGCGCGCAAGTTCATCGGCGCGTTCGTTTTCCGGGTGGCCGGCGTGGCCCTTGACCCAGTGCAGCGTCACCTTGTGGCGGTCACGGGCCGCCTCCAGCGCCTGCCAGAGCTCGGCATTCTTCACCGGCTTCTTGTCTGCGGTCTTCCAGCCGTTTTTCTTCCAGCCGAATATCCACTTGGAGATGCCGTCCTTGACATAGGCGCTGTCGGTATAGAGATCGACCTCGCAAGGGCTCTTCAAGGCCGATAGCGCCGAGATCGCCGCCAGCAGTTCCATACGATTGTTGGTCGTATCCGCCTCGCCGCCGCAAAGCTCCTTTTCGACATCGCCATAACGCAGCACCGCGCCCCAGCCGCCAGGGCCGGGATTGCCGGAGCACGCGCCGTCGGTGAAGATATCGACGTGTTTCATAGGCTCAATCCGTATTCGGCGGGCGATTTGATCTGGCGGTGGAACCGCAGCTTGCGGAGATATTCGAGCGGGTCCTTCTTGGTGACCATGGCGCCTTCCGGCGTCGTCAGCCAGTCATAGAGCCGGGTCAGGAAGAACCGCAGCGCCGACCCACGCGACAGCACCGGCAGGGCAGCGATTTCCGCATCGCTCAACGGCCGGACGCTCTGGTAACCCTCGAGCATCGCCGTGCCCTTGGTAATGTTGTAGGCGCCGTCCTTCTCGAAGCACCAGGCATTCAGGCAGATCGAGACGTCATAGGCGAGCAGGTCGTTGCAGGCGAAATAGAAATCGATCAGGCCGGAGAGCTGGTCGCCGAGGAAAAAGACGTTGTCGGGGAAGAGGTCGGCGTGGATGACGCCGGCCGGCAGGCCGCTCGGCCAGGCAGTGGAGAGGAAGTCGAGTTCGCTGCGGATCTCGGTCTGCAGGCCGGGCTCGACCTCGCCGGCGCGCGGCTCGGATTTTTCCCACAGTCCCCGCCAGCCGTCGATCGACAGCGCATTCGCCCGCTTCAGCTCAAAACCATCGCCGGCCACATGCATCTCGGCCAGTGCCTTGCCGACTTCGCGGCAGTGCCTGGCCTCCGGCTTTCTCAGCCACATGCCTTCGAGGAAGGAGATGAGTGCTGCCGGGCGGCCGGAGAGCGAGCCGAGCAGCGCGCCATCCCGGCGCGGCAGCGGCAGCGGGCAGGACAGACCGCGGGCGGCGAGATGCTGCATCAGGCCGAGGAAGAAAGGCAGATCGCTCTTTTCCACGCGCTTTTCATAGAGCGTCAGGATCAGCGGATCCTTGGAGGTGTGCAGCAGGAAGTTGGAGTTTTCGACGCCTTCGGCGATGCCCTTGTAGGAGAGCAACGTGCCTGCGTCATATTCCGTCAGGAACCACTTCAGATCGTCTTCGGCGATATCGGTATAGACTGCCAAGTGAGGTCTCGCCCTTCATGCCTTGTTGATATTGGATTTGCCGGAGTGGACGCTAGGCCGAAAGGCCGATCTAGCCGTTGACGAAAGCCATGTCGGCCGCCGTCAGCTCGATATTGCGCAGTTCGCGGTTGACGAGGAAGTTTTCGGTTTCCTGCACCGTTTCGGCCAGTTCGACGCGAGCGTCGAAGCGGGCGCGGAAAGCCTCGATGATCTCGTTGACGATGACCTCGGGGGCGGAAGCGCCGGCGGAAAGGCCGAGCGTCGAAATCGCGCCGATCTCGTCCCAGTCGAGCTCGGCGGCGCGCTGCACGAGGATCGATTTCTTCGCCCCTGCCCTGAGCGCCACTTCGACGAGGCGCTTGGAATTGGATGAATTCGGCGCGCCGACGATGATGAAGAGATCGCAGCCCGGGGCTGCCTGCTTGACCACTTCCTGGCGGTTGGTCGTCGCATAACAGATCGAGTCCGCTGCCGGCGCCGTCAGGTTCGGGAAGCGTTCGTGCAGGCGGGTGATGACGCCGGCCGTATCGTCGACCGACAGCGTTGTCTGGGTGACATAGCCGAGATTATCGGGATCAACAGGGACGTAGGCGTCGGCATCTTCGATCGTCTCGATCAACGAAACGGAACCCTCCGGCAGTTGCCCCATGGTGCCGATCACCTCGGGATGGCCGGCATGGCCGATGAGGACGACATGGCGGCCGAGGCGATTGTGGCGCATCGCCTGCTTGTGAACCTTGGAGACCAGCGGGCAGGTGGCGTCGAGATAGAAGAGGTTACGGCTTGCCGCATCCTCCGGCACGGATTTCGGCACGCCATGGGCGGAGAAGACCACCGGCTGGGCGCGATGTTCGGCCGGGATTTCGTCCAACTCCTCGACGAAGACGGCGCCCTTGGCCTCCAGCCCCTCGACGACATAACGATTGTGGACGATCTCGTGGCGCACATAGACCGGCGCGCCATAGGATTTCAGCGCCAGCACGACGATCTGGATGGCGCGGTCGACGCCGGCGCAGAAGCCGCGCGGACCGCAGAGCCTGATCGTCAAAGGAGGTTTCGCCGCAATATTCATGTCAGTTCCGGGTTGAGAGATTTAGGGACCTCTAGCCCAATATGGTCGAGAATTGAAGTGATACTATTGCTGAGATGTCTTGGCGCCCTTGCGGAACCAGGAGATCGCCACGACGACGATAAGCACGGCGGCCAGCCCGTACCAGGTGAAAGCATATTGCAGATGGTCGTTCGGCAGATCCACCTGGGTGACGCCGCCGATCGGCAAGCCCGCCGGATTGGGGGTGGAATCGGCGTCGACGAAGAAGGGAATGACGCGCGCTTTCTCCAGCCCGACGCTCTCGGCCATGACGTCGAGATCCTTCCAGTAGAAGATGTTCTTGGCGACGTCGTTATCGGGCACCACCCAGGAGGGCTTGCCGGGAAGCTTTTCGCGCGCCAGGCCGGTGACGGTCTGCTGATCCGTCAGTTGGCCCTGCATGCGCATTTCCGGCTCCTTGTTGTCAAAGGGAACGAAGCCGCGATTGACGAAGAGAATGCGCCCGTCGGCGAGCTCCAGCGGGGTATAGATGTAATAGCCGGTCTGACCGCGCCAGGTGGCGAAGAAGTGCCGCTCCTTGTTGTTGATATAGCGGCCGGTGGCGGTGACCTTGCGGTATTCGATGTCGCCGCCTGCAGCTGCCATCGCCTCGATCTCGGCAAGCGGCACGGGGCTTGCTGCCTGCCGCGCAGCGATATCGGCGAGCAGGCCTTCCTTCCAGTGCAGGCGCTCCACCTGCCAGGTGCCGAGCGAAATCAGGATGGCAAGGGCGATCAGCACCAGGATACCGGTCAAGACAGGCAGCCGCCGGCGCGGCGTTACATGCACCATTTCAGTCACTCAGGCGTCCTTCGCGGGCATTATGACGGTATTGCATGGCGATCAGGATGCCCTTGAACCAGCGCAGCGTCAGCAGCGACAGGACGATCGTCAACGGAGCAAAGAGCAGGATGTGCACCCAGATCGGCGGCCCGTAATTCACCTGCAGCCACAACACCATGCCGATGACGATGAAGCCGACGATGAGGATGACGAAGACGGCGGGGCCGTCACCGGAATCGGCAAAGGAATAATCGAGGCCGCAAGAAGCGCAGCGCGGCTTTAAGCCGAGCAGGCCATCGAACAGCTTGCCCTGGCCGCAACGCGGGCAGCAGCCTTTGATGCCGGTCTTCACCGGATCGACGGGGGGAAAATGGGCGCTGTCCTCGTTCATGGCATTCCTTCCCGCAGATGCATTCGCGGTCGCGGCTTCTTCAATGCTGCCTTACATCTCCCATAAAGTATTCGCATCCCGAATGGAAAGGCCTGCGCGGTTTCGTCTCAGCGATTCGCGCCAAACAAAAGAAGAAGACTGATGAGCAACGATAGCCATAGCGGACAGATCATTATCCTGAACGGCGCGCCGCGAAGCGGCAAATCCAGTATTGCGCGCGCAATTCAGGAAGGATTCGAGGGACCTTGGATCAACCTCGGCGTCGACAGCTACAATGCCATGACACCGAAGCGCTACCTGCCCGGTATTGGGCTCAGGCCCGGCGGCGAGCGGCGGGAGCTGGAGGAACTGGTGCCGTTCCTCTATGCGGCGCTTTATGAATCGATCGCCATCCATGCCGGATTAGGACTCAATGTCGCGGCCGATCTCGGTCATCACGACAGCTATTCGCAGCCGCTCGGCATTCTCGGCGACTGCGCCCGGCGGCTGCAAGACTTTTCCGTGCTGTTCGTCGGCGTGCGCTGTCCGATCGAGACGATCATGCAACGGCGGGAGGTCGTACAGGAAGGGCGCGAGACCCTTTACGTGCGCGGCAGCGAGGAGACACCGGTTCCCGAACCGGTGCAGCGCTGGCAGGACGAGGTTCATCGTCCCGGTATCTATGACATGGAGGTCGATACGTCAGTGCTTACGGCGCTCGAATGTGCCGAGGCGATCCGCCACCAGCTTGATCTCGGCATTCCCGGGCCATCGGCCTTCGAACGGATCGCCGGAGCGCGCTGAGGCGAAAAAAGCGGGCACGGGCCAGCCTTAGACTGCGGACGAAGTCGGCCAACTCCTCTTTCGTCATGCTCGGGCTTGTCCCGGGCATCTACGCCCGGTTGATATGTAGCAGATCCTCGGCACAAGGCCGAGGATGACGCCGAGTAGAGAGCGAGATTTGTGAACAAAAAAAGGCGGGCACGAGGCCCGCCTTTTGCTTGACTATGGTTCCGGTCAGCCGGCTGCGAGGGGTGCGCCCCAGCCGCCCCAGACGTAGATGCAGAAGAACAGGAACAACCAGACGACGTCGACGAAATGCCAGTACCAGGCTGCCGCCTCGAAGCCAAAATGCTGCTTCGGGGTGAAGTCGCCGCGCAGCGCACGGATCAGGCAGACACCCAGGAAGATCGTGCCGACGAGGACGTGGAAACCGTGGAAGCCGGTCGCCATGAAGAAGGTCGCGCCGTAGATCGAATTCTTGAAGGCGAAGGGCGCGTGGGCATATTCATAGGCCTGGACGCTGGAGAACAACACGCCGAGCAGCACCGTCAGCGTCAGGCCCTGGATCAGGCCCTTGCGGTCGTTGTGCAGCAACGCATGGTGCGCCCAGGTCACCGTCGTGCCCGACAGGAGCAGGATGACGGTGTTGTAGATCGGCAGGTGCCAGGGATCGAGGACCTCGATGCCCTTCGGCGGCCAGGTGCCGCCGGTATAGAGCAGGCGCGAGGCCTGGATCGCTTCGTTCGGATAGAGGCTGGCGTCGAAATAGGCCCAGAACCAGGCGACGAAGAACATCACTTCCGAAGCGATGAACATGATCATGCCGTAGCGCAGGTGCAGCGAGACGACGCGGGTATGGGAACCCTCATGGGCTTCCTTCACCGTATCGGCCCACCAGCCGTACATGACGTAGAGCACCAGCGCGAAGCCGATGTAGAAGAGCCAGGGATTGGCGAGTTCCGCGCCGGCAACCTTGAAGGAACCGCCGTTCAGGTAGCGCATGTAGCAGACGCCGCCGATCGCCATGATGAAGGCGCCGAGCGAGGCGAGAATCGGCCACGGGCTCGGATCGATGATGTGATAGTCGTGATTCTTCTGGTGAGCATCGGCCATGTAGCTATCCCCGGATGTCTTCCTTCACTCCGTTCCCGGCATAGCCGGAAACGAGCCTTGATCAAAGTTTCTTTTCAATCTTCTCCGCTCCACCCTCATTCGAAGCCACCGGCTTCGGACCCTCTTTCGGGTAGAACGTATATGACAGCGTGACCGTGTGGATATCCTTGGATTCCACGGCCTTGACGATTTCCGGATCGATGTAGAACACGACAGGCATGTCGAGCTTCTCGCCCGGCTTCAGGTCCGTTTCCGTAAAGCAGAAACATTGCACCTTGTTGAAATAGACACCCGCTTCGCCCGGCGTGACGTTGAAAACCGCCTGGCCGCGCTGGGTTTCGTTCGAACGATTCTCGGCGGTGAAATTGACCTGGATCGTCTCGCCGATCTTCGGATTGACCTCGCGCTCGACCGGCTTGAATTCCCATTGCAGGCCGGGCGCGACATTGGCGTCGAAAGTGACGCGCATCGTGCGATCAAGCACGACGCTCGACACCTGGTCGACGCGCTGCGTCGTGCCGTTATAGCCGGTCACCTGGCAGAAGATGCGGTAGAGCGGCACGGCGGCATAGCTCATCGCCCCCATGCCGAAGACGAAGCTCAGGCACATCATCACGACGGCGCCGTTGTTGCGGCCCTGCTTCTTCGGTGTACCGGCGTTTTCGCTCATCCAGCCATCCCCCCGCCGATCTTCACGATGGTGATCGCGTAGAAGAGAATAACGAGGCCGGCGAGCACCAGCCCGAGGGCGACGTTGCGGTTGCGGCGCGACTTGCGCTGCGCTTCCGTGAGCTTGATCAATTCCATCAGAACCAACCTCCCGCATGCGAGACCAGCAGCGAGGCCAGCCGGTCGATCATCAAGGCGGAGAACACGGCGAAGAGATAGAAGATCGAGAAGCCGAAGAGCTTCTTCGCCGGGATCATCTTCAGATCGCCGTCGGGCATGCGCCAGACGGCGATGGAACAGTATATGAAGATCGCGCCGAGAGCGGCAGCGACGAGGCCATAACCCAGGCTCGCGAAACCGAGGAAGGACGGCAATACCGCGCAGACGGCGGTCAGCACCGCATAGGCGACGATCTGATGCTTGGTCACCCGTTCGCCGGCGACGTTCGGCAGCATCGGCACGCCGACGGCCTCGTAGTCGCGCATCTTGAAGAGGGCAAGCGCCCAGAAATGCGCCGGTGTCCACAGGAAGATGATGAGGAAGAGAACCGTGCTCTCGATCGTCACGCTGTTGGTCACGCAAGCCCAGCCGATCATCGGCGGGAAGGCGCCGGCGGCACCGCCGATGACGATGTTCTGCGGCGTCGAGCGCTTCAGCCACATGGTGTAGACGACGGCATAGAAGAAGATGGTGAAGGCGAGGATGCCGGCCGAGAGCCAGTTGACGGCCAGGCCGAGGATCACCACCGAGAAGCCCGAAAGCACCAGGCCGAAGGCCAGAGCCTCGGAAGGCGCAATGCGGCCGGCCGGGATCGGGCGGTTGGCGGTGCGGCTCATGATCGCATCGATATCGGCGTCATACCACATGTTCAGCGCGCCGGAGGCGCCGGCCCCAACGGCGATACAGAGAATGGCGATCAGGCCGAGGACAGGATGGATGTGGCCCGGCGCCAGCACGAGACCGGCAAAGGCAGTGAAGACCACGAGCGACATGACCCGTGGCTTCAACAATTCGAAATAATCGCGCGCACTCGCTTCCGACAATTCGCCGTCCTTTGCAAGCACCTCGTGATTGTCGATGACCGTCATCATTCCGTCCTGAATGTCTTACCATCAGGACGCCGTATCGAAGGCGGCGTCCTGATGTCCGCGCAAATTACTTGATGCGCGGAAGCTGTTCCCACTGGTGATAGGGCGGCGGCGAAGGCAGCTGCCATTCGAGCGTCGTTGCACCCTCACCCCACGGATTGTCGCCGGCGACGCGCTTCTTGGCGAAGGCTTCGAAGACGCCATAGAGGAAGATCAGCACACCGAAGGCCGAGATGTAGGAGCCGATCGAGGAAACATAGTTCCAGCCGGCAAAGGCATCCGGATAATCGATGTAGCGGCGCGGCATGCCGGCGAGGCCAAGGAAGTGCTGCGGGAAGAACACCAGGTTGACGCCGATGAACATGATCCAGAAATGCAGCTTGCCGACCAGCTCGTTATACATGTAGCCGGTCATCTTCGGGAACCAGTAGTACCAGCCGGCGAAGATCGCGAAGACGGCGCCGAGCGACAGAACGTAGTGGAAGTGGGCCACGACGTAATAGGTGTCATGCAGCGAGCGGTCGAGACCGGCATTGGCAAGCTGGACGCCGGTGACGCCGCCGACCGTGAACAGGAAGATGAAGCCGATCGCCCAGAGCATCGGCGTGCGGAACGAGATCGAGCCGCCCCACATCGTCGCAATCCAGGAGAAGATCTTCACGCCCGTCGGAACGGCGATGACCATCGTCGCGAAGACGAAGTAGCGCTGCGCGTCGAGCGACAGGCCGACCGTGTACATGTGGTGGGCCCAGACGACGAAGCCGACGGCGCCGATCGCGACCATGGCGTAGGCCATGCCGAGATAGCCGAAGATCGGCTTCTTCGAGAAGGTCGAGATGATGTGGCTGACCATGCCGAAGCCCGGCAGGATGAGGATGTAGACCTCGGGGTGACCGAAGAACCAGAACAGGTGCTGGTAAAGGATCGGGTCGCCGCCGCCTTCCGGAGAGAAGAAGGAGGTGCCGAAGTTGCGGTCGGTGAGCAGCATGGTGATGCCGCCTGCCAGAACCGGCAGCGACAGCAGCAGCAGGAAGGCTGTGATGAGCACGGACCAGGCAAACAGCGGCATCTTGTGCAGCGTCATGCCGGGAGCGCGCATGTTGAGGATCGTGGTGATGAAGTTGATCGCACCAAGGATCGACGAGGCGCCGGCAATGTGGAGCGCGAAGATCGCAAGATCGACCGCCGGTCCCGGCGTGCCGCTCGTTGCCAGCGGCGGATACATCGTCCAGCCGCCACCCGTGCCATAAGCGCCTGCCGGGCCTTCGACGAACATCGACAGCAGCAGCAGCGCGAAGGCCGGAACGATCAGCCAGAAGGAGATGTTGTTCAGGCGCGGGAAAGCCATATCCGGCGCGCCGATCATGATCGGCACCATCCAGTTGGCAAAACCGCCGATCATCGCCGGCATGACCATGAAGAAGATCATGATCAGCGCGTGCGCAGTCGTGAACATGTTGAACATCTGCTTGGCGCCGTCGATTGCGGCATCGCCCTCATAGCCGTAGACCATCGAGGCCAGGCCGTGGAAGATCTGGATGCCCGGCTCCTGCAGCTCCATACGCATGGCAACCGACAGCGCGCCGCCGATGATGCCGGCAATGATCGCGAAGATCAGATAGAGCGTGCCGATGTCCTTGTGGTTGGTCGAGAACAGCCAGCGATTGGCAAAGCTCGGCTTGTGCGCGTGATCATGGTGATCGTCATGCGCATGGTCATGATGGGCGTGATCATGAGAATGATCGTCGTGAGCGGAAGGTCCAGCCATTGTCCCGATCCCCTTAATTACTGTGCTTCGGCGACGTTGACGGTCTTTGCGGGACCATCGGTTGCAGCCATGAGTGTCTTGTAGGCGCCGGGCAGGTCGCTGGCGGCTGCGGTCAGCCACTGCTTGTACTTGTCCTCGGAGACGACGCGGATGGCGATCGGCATGAACGCATGGTCCTTGCCGCAGAGCTCGGAACACTGGCCGTAGAACAGGCCTTCGCGCTCGGCCCTGAACCAGGTCTCGTTCAGGCGGCCCGGCACGGCATCGATCTTGACGCCGAAGGACGGCATGGCGAAAGCGTGGATGACGTCGGTCGGCGCAGAGGTCACGAGAACGCGGACCGTCTTGTTGACCGGCAGGACCAGTTCGTTATCGACGGCGAGAAGTCTGGGATAGATCGACTTGTCTTCCTTGCCGGCGGCTGCGCGGTCCTGATCCTTCAGGAGGTAGGAATCGAAAGCCAGCGGGCTTTCGCCCGAACCTTCATATTCGTAGTTCCACTGCCACTGGGTGGCGGTCGCCTTGATCGTGACGTCGGGGTTTTCAGGCAGCGTCAGCTGCGCCGTCAGCAGGTTGAACGAAGGAATGGCGAGAAGAAGAAGCACCAGGACCGGCCCCACGGTCCAGGCAATCTCGATCAGCGTGTTGTGGCTCGTCTTCGAGGGAACCGGGTTCGCGCTGGCGCGGAACTTGAAACAGACGACGATGAGCAGGACCAGAACGAAAAGCGTGATCGGAACGATAAACCAGAGGGTATACTGTTCGAACCAATGGATTTCCCGCATGATCGGCGTTGCCGCCGGCTGCAGCGTTGCCTGCCACGGCATGGGCTGGTCGGCATATGTGCCGGAAGCAAAAAGCAGACAGACCAGCGTGGTCAGGGCTGCATAAGCCTTCTTCATCACCTTATTATCTCCCTCGAGCGCTTGACCTGCAAAATAGAACGCAGAATCCTTGCCATCTTCAGCGCTTCAAACCACAGTTTGGCATTTGCCGCAACAGGTCAGAGCAATTGTCTATGCGGCATTTTTGCTCAAAGCATAGGCAGGTCAGAACGGCAAAACATCCCAAGTTTTTCATCAGCATATGAAAAATCGGCTTTCCGGCCAATCCGAGCGCGACACATTATTTCGCAAAGGTCCAATTTCCGCCGCAGTCCCCCGGTTTTCACGGGGTGGGGCTTTTCATTTTTGGTGGGCAGCTTCAACAATAGCCGCAATGATTCGATATCCAGAGGTTTCCATGGGTTTCCGTTCCCTCGCGCAGTCGCTTCTCCTGACTGCCAGCATCGCGGCCGCAGCGACGACGCCCGTTTTCGCACAGCAGCAACCCACGCCGTCACAGGCCAAGCCCCCCGCTGCCGCGCCGGCGCCGACCCCTGCTCCGGCGCCGCAGCAGCCGAGCGCCGCCAAACCGAATGTCGAACAGGTGACGCCCGGCCAGACGCAGCCGCCGGCGCCCGGCACGGTAAAGTCCAATCATGGCGCATGGTCTGTCGTCTGCGACAAGCCGGCCGGGGCTGCGACCGAACAATGCGCGCTGATGCAGAACGTCATCGCCGAGGATCGGCCTGAGGTCGGGCTTTCCGTCGTCGTCTTGAAGACGGCCGACCGCAAGTCGAAGATCCTGCGCGTGCTCGCGCCGCTCGGCGTGCTGCTGCCGAACGGCCTCGGGCTCAATGTCGACGGCAAGGATATCGGCCGCGCCTATTTCGTCCGCTGCTTTGCCGATGGCTGCTACGCCGAGGTCGTGCTCGAGGACGAGTTGCTCAAGACCTTCCGCAGCGGCGCCCAGGCAACCTTCATCGTCTTCCAGACGCCGGAAGAAGGCATCGGCATCCCCGTCGACCTCAAGGGCTTCGCCGAAGGCTTCGACGCCCTGCCGTGATGCGGGCTCCGACGGCGTCGAGCGTAGAGTGCAGCTACGCTCCTATTCCGTCGCCCATCGCCGTCCTTGCTCCAGAAGCTCAACCTATACTCCGTCATGCTCGGGCCTGTCCCGAGCATCTGCAGCCGGCTGATATGCAGCAGATCCTCGACACAAGCCGAGGATGACGGAGGGCGCGTTTTGCCGCTCCCATCCCTTTAAAAAAGAATAATTCGACGGCGGGGCTTCACTCCTTATTATGTGGAGCCCTATCTAGGGAGTAAGTGCACTCCTGAACGCATGCTTGGAGCCATACCATGACCACCGATCTCCTGACGCTTTTCGATGCCGATGAAGCCACGATGCGCAAGCACGTGGCCGAGGCTCTGTCCGGCGCCGATGATGGCGAACTGTTCATCGAGCATGCGCAGGCGGAAGCGCTGACCTTCGACAATGGCCGGCTGAAGGGCGGCAGCTTCAACACCGAACAGGGTTTCGGCCTGCGCGCCGTTGCCGGCGAAGCGGTCGGCTATGCCCATGCCGGCGATCTCTCGGTGGCGGCGTTGAAGCGGGCGGCCGATGCCGTCGGCGCGGTGACGCGCGGCTATTCCGGCTCCTATGCGGCAGCGCCCCAGGGCACCAACAAGAAATTCTACAGCGACGAGAACCCGATCGGGCAGCCGAGCTTCGAGGAGAAGGTCAAGGTCCTGCAGGACATCGACGCCTATCTCAGGGGCAAGGATGACAAGGTGCGGCAGGTGACGGCCTCGGTCGCCGCAAGCTGGCAGGTCGTCGATATCCTGCGTGCCGACGGACACCGCGTCCGCGACATCAGACCGATGACGCGCATCAACATCTCGGTCATGGTCGGCGAAGGCGATCGGCAGGAGAGCGGCTCCTATGGCAGCGGCGGGCGCATCGGCTTCGGCGATTTCATTGCCGAAGGCAGCTGGCAATACGGCGCCGACGAGGCTCTGCGCCAGGCGCTCGTCAATCTCGAGGCGATCGATGCGCCGGCGGGCACGATGGACGTGGTGCTCGGCTCCGGCTGGCCGGGCGTGATGCTGCACGAGGCTGTTGGTCACGGGCTGGAAGGCGATTTCAACCGCAAGAAGACGTCGGCTTTTGCCGGCCTTCTCGGCCAGATGGTCGCCGCTCCCGGCGTCACCGTCGTCGATGACGGCACGATCGACAATCGCCGCGGCTCGATCACCATCGACGACGAGGGCACGCCGTCTGCCTATAACGTGCTGATCGAAAACGGCAAGCTCGTCGGCTATATGCAGGATCGGCAGAATGCCCGGCTGATGGGCATGGCGCCCACCGGCAACGGCCGCCGCCAGGGCTATTCCCATGTGCCGATGCCGCGCATGACCAACACCTATATGCTCGGCGGTGACAAGACGCCCGAGGAAATCATCGCCTCGGTGAAGAAGGGCATTTATGCCGTCTCCTTCGGCGGCGGCCAGGTGGATATCACCTCCGGCAAGTTCGTCTTCGGCTGCACCGAGGCCTATCTGATCGAGAACGGCAAGGTCGGCGCGCCGATCAAGGGCGCGATGCTGATCGGCAACGGTCCGGATGCGATGAAGCGGGTGTCGATGATCGGCAATGACATGAAGCTCGATACCGGCATCGGCAATTGCGGCAAGGCCGGCCAGTGGGTTCCCGTCGGCGTCGGCCAGCCGCATCTGCGCATGGATCAGGTGACGGTCGGCGGCACGCAGACCTGAGGCGAAAGGACCCGTCATGGCGGACGTCGAAATCAGAACCTTCACCGCCGATGACGCCGATGCCGTGCTTTCGGTGATCCTGCCGATCCAGCGCGAAGAATTCGGCATCGATATCACCGTGGATGCGCAGCCGGATCTCAGGGTCATCCCGGATTTCTATCAGTCCGGCAAGGGGCAGTTCTGGGTCGCCGTCAAGGATGGCGCCATCGTCGGCACGGTCGGGCTCAAGGATATCGGCAACAACCAGGCGGCGCTGCGCAAGATGTTCGTCGCCGCCGAGGTTCGCGGCCGCGAGCATGGCGTGGCGGCGCGGCTTCTCGATCGGCTGTTTGCCCATGCCAGGGATGCCGGCCTCACCGATATCTTCCTCGGCACGACCGACAAGTTCGTCGCCGCGCATCGCTTCTACGAGAAGAACGGCTTTACCGAGATTGCCAAGAGCGCCCTGCCCCGCTCCTTCCCGCTGATGGCGGTGGACAGCAAATTCTACCGCTATAAGGTCGGCTGACTTAAGCTTTGGGAAGACTGACGGCCGCACGTAAACGTGGGGCAACATGCATCAGCTCTTCGACGTCAGCGCCGGCTGGAACCGCCACTTCCGCTCGATGGCGGCGGCAAGATCGATATCGTTGCGGCGGGCAAAGAGCAGGATGTGGCCGAGCAGGTCGGCGGTTTCGTCGGCGAGATCGCGGTCGAGTTCTTCCGGCGTCCGGTCCCTGCGGCGTCCGCGGCCGGTCAGGCGGTTCCAGGCCTGGGTGAGCTCACCCACCTCTTCCTGCAGCTTCAAGAGAAACCAGTCGGGGTCACGCTCGATGCCATTGGCTGCGGCATAGGCCGCGGATGAGGTTTCGAATTGATCGGCGAGACGGCGTAGCATGGACGTTCTCCTTTTGTTTATGGAGGAGACGCTGATTCCCAACAATTGTCCAGAACGGGATTGCCCAGAGTGCCGGGCGACGATCAGCCGCGATCCGGCAGCAGCATGCAGTCATAGGAGCGCTGCTTCAGCGCATCGCAGGCCGAGACGGCGGCATCCTTGCTGGCGAAGCCGACGAAGCGGGCGCGATAGATCTTGTTGGCACCCTGCCCGACCGCCTCGGTATAGGGCGAGGCAGAAACGAGCGGCGCACCGGCTTCCGACTTCGCCTGGGCGAGAAGCGCGCGCGCCGCATCGGCGCTAGGGGCGGCCGAGATCTGGATCTGCCAGTCGCCATTGGCCTTCTCTGCTGTTGTCTTTGGCGTCTTGCCGGCGTTCAGGATCTCGTCCATCGCGACGGGACGATCCAGGGGCACGACGGCGTCATCGGCATAGGCCAGGCTCTTGGCTCCGAGATCGTCGGCCGGGCGTGGTGCGTTGAGCGGCACCGGAACATCGGACGCGTCAGCGGCGGACGCGACTTCGACAGTTTCCTTCGCGCCGACGCTCGCCACCAGCTTTGCGCCGCCGGAAGACGAGGCACGGCCGAGATAACGGTCGAGCAAACCAGCCATCTTGTCGTCGCGGCTGCGGGCGGTGCGGCCGCCGAGCACGACGCCGACCACGCGGCGGTTGCCGTCCCTGACGGCACTGACGAGGTTGAAGCCGGAAGCGTTGGTATACCCCGTCTTGATGCCGTCCATGCCCTGGTAGCGGTACATGAGATTGTTGTGGCCGCGCACGGTTCGGCCGCGGAAATTGAAGCTTGCCGTCGAAAACAGCCGGTATTCGTTCGGATAATTCTTCATCAATGCGACAGCGAGCGTCGACATGTCACGCGCCGTCGTAACCTGGCGGCCGTCCGGCAGGCCGGATGCGTTGACGAAGACGGTGCGGCTCATGCCGAGCTGGCGGGCTTTGGCCGTCATCACCCGGGCAAATCCGCTTTCCGAGCCGGCGAGCTTTTCGCCCATGGCGGAGGCGGCATCATTGGCGGATTTGACGATCATGCCATAGACCGCCTCGCGCACGGTGATCGTGCCACCCGCCTTGACACCAAGCTTGGTCGGCGGCCGTGCGGCGGCGTATTTCGAAATCCTGATCGGGGTGTCCCAGGCGATCTTGCCGCGTTTCAACGCCTCAAAGGTGAGATAGAGCGTCATCATCTTCGTCAGCGAGGCCGGATGGTTCAGCGTATCGGCGTTTTCGGCGGCGAGAACCTTGCCTGTGCGGGCATCGAGGATCAGCGAAGCATTGCCGGCAAGGGCCGCAAGAGGCGCCGAAACGGCAAGCGTTACGGTCAAAACAGCCGCCAAAAGCTTTCTCATGCACTTTCCCCTCATACCCTGGCCCCTCATACGCTGGCCCCTCATACGCTGGCCCCTCATACGCTGGCCCCTGATGCGCAGCCCTTGATGCGGGCTCCCGGTCAGACCGGCATTTGTGCCGTAATGTGACAGAAGCCGCAAGTTTGGCGCGACTTTGAGGCAACGCCTATCATTTTTCTAGTCTTTTCATTGCCTTGGTTAACAGGAAATCAAAGACCTGTTCCGAACAAGGATTCAGCAAGGCTTAAGTCGCACTTGCTAGTTTCCAGCAAAGGCAAGGGACGGGCGCCGCATGACGGGACAATTCAAGCGACTGGCAAAACGCGCAGCGATCGGCGCCGGGCTCGAGGTTTCCTGGCTGCTCGCCTCGGCCGGGCTGATGCGGGAAGCGCGCGGGCGCGGCGTCGTCTTCACGCTGCATCATGTCCGCCCGCACGTGCCAGAGGCCTTCGAGCCGAATGCGCATCTCGAAATCACCCCCCGTTTTCTCGATGCGGCGCTGCGGCGGCTGCGGCGGGAGGGTTATCGTTTCGTCCCGCTCGGCGAGGTGCCGGCGCTGCTGGCGGAGCCCGAGGGTGGAGCGCCGTTTGCTGCCTTCACGCTCGACGACGGATACAGCAACAATCTGGAGCATGCGCTGCCGGTATTCGAGCGGCATCAAGCGCCGTTCACGGTATTCGTCGCCAAGGGTTTTGCCGAGGGCTCCCACAGCATCTGGTGGGAGACGCTGGCGATCCTCTTGCGCCAAGTGACGGAAATCCGTTTCGATTTCGGCCGCGGCATGGAGCGGCTCACGCTCGACAGCCCGCAGCAGCAATGGCATGCCTTCGACCGCTTCGCCGCTTATATCCATCGCTCCGACGAGGCGGGCGCCGTCGCCGCCATCGATCTGCTGGCGCGGGAAAACGGCATCGAGCCGACGGATATCGTCCGCGAACTGGTGATGGGACCCGGCGAATTGCAATGGCTGGCGGCACATCCGCTCGCAACGCTCGGCGCCCATACGATCAGCCACCGCGCGCTGGCCCGGCTGCCGGAAGCCGAAGCACGAATAGAAATGCAGGCTTCGGCCGATTACCTCGAAGCGGTGACCGGTATCCGTCCCGAGACGATCGCCTATCCCTATGGCACGCCGGACGCTGCGACCGCCCGCGAGGCGCGCATCGCTCGCAATCTCGGCTTTACCCTCGCGGTTACCACGCAACCCGGGCGGCCGGCAGCGAAGCTGACCGGCTATCTCCCACGCATTTCGCTCAACGGCTTCTACCAGAAGCGACGCTATGTCTCGGCGCTTGCCTCCGGCATCCCGCTGAAGCTGATGGGCCGATAAGCCCGTTACGGATACATCCGCACCTTGTCCCATTCGCCTTCCGGTGATGGCCGGCGGAATTCGACCCGGTCATGCAGGCGGAATTTCTGGTCCTTCCAGAATTCGATCGAGGTCGGCCGGATGCGGAACCCCGACCAGTGGGCGGGGCGCGGAATCTCGCCGATAGCATAGCGGGCGGTATATTCGGCCACCGCCTTTTCCAGCGCGAATCGGCTTTCGAGCGGACGGGATTGTTTGGAGGCCCAGGCGCCAATGCGGCTGCCGCGCGCGCGTGTCTTGAAATAGTCGTCCGCTTCGGCATCGGTGACGATCTCGACGGGGCCGCGCAGCCTCACTTGGCGGCGCAGGCTTTTCCAGTGAAAGCACATGGCAGCCTTTTTCTGTCCAAGAATTTCGCGGCCTTTCTGGCTCTCGAAATTGGTGTAGAAGACGAAACCGTTGTCGTCGAATCCCTTCAGGAGAACCATGCGGACATTGGGAAGACCATCCTCATCGACCGTTGCCAGCGCCACCGCATTCGGGTCGTTGGGCTCGGACGCCTCGGCTTCTTTCAGCCATTCGGCAAAGAGCTTGAAGGGTTCGCCACTTTCGGTAAAGTCACCGCTTGTTAACTCGTTTGCCGACATATTGGTTCAAATGCCCCGGATTATTCAAAACTCGCCCAGCTTTTGATAACTGGACAGGATGCAGGGTGGAAGTCATAACAAAGTCATCTCGCCATACAAAGGGCCTGCGGCGACGCAGCCGCGCGTTCTTCGTCATCAGCACCGCGATGTTATCGCTTTCCGGCTGCGTCGGCGGCGGTATGGATTTCTTGAGTGACGCCAAGGTCGACCGGTCGGTGGCAACCGGCACCGTGCCGCAGACGCCGCCGAGCACCGACACGCTTTCCGACGAAATGACCGTGCGCAATGCCGTCACCTCGGCCGATGTGCAAAGGCTCGAGGGCCAGCCGCTTCCCTGGGCAAATGCATCGACGGGCAGTGCCGGCGTCATCGATACGATCGTCGAGAACAACGAGTCCGGCCAGGTCTGCCGCCAGTTCCGCACGACCCGGCATTCCTATGTCGGCATCGCCAAATTCTACGGCAAGACCTGCCTCGTCGGTGGCGGCAACTGGCAGCTTCTGAGTTTCCAGCCGGAGAGCTGATCCTCCTAGAGCCTTTCCGGGTTAGATTGAAGCATTCTGCCGGAGCAGGTTTTCGTCAGGGCAAAGGCGATTGGCGAAGGGCATACCTCCTGGTACGTCCGAGCCGATCGCCTTTGATCCTGGCGGAAAGATGCCCGGCCCACCGGCCGCACTGCTTCGCCATGCGAAGCAATAGGTGCGTCCGGCGATTCTAAAGTCTTGCAGATTTGCCCGGCAAATCTGCGGGAGGGTTGGCTGAAACGGGCCGGCTGATCGACCGGCCGGCTTGGCCGTAGGGCTTGGCTACGACGCGCGCCGACCGGTCGATCATCCGACTCCGTTTGAACCAACAGAATGCTTCAATCTAACCCGGAAAGGCTCTACGGTAGTTCAAAATATTACAGCGTCCCTTTGCGCGTTCGAAAAGACGCGCGGCGCCGTCGCCAACAGGTTAACGCGCGGCCGCTTTCTGCCCAATGCTTAGCAAAGAGCTAACCATTCGCCGCGAAACACCCCACATGTCTGCACAGAAATAACAAGTGATTAGCAACTCCGCCGCAGGATCGGCGTTGAGAGTGGTTCTTCCTGCCTTTGTGGCAGGTGGCGCCACACACGTTTTATTGGACGGGGATGCCGGGCAAGGACGAGGCTTGCCGCATCGCAACACCGGCGGTTTTGACATGCGCGATCCTTATAAAATTCTGGGCGTCAAGCGCGACGCGGCAGTAGACGAGATCAAGGCGGCTTGGCGCAACATGGCCAAATCAGCCCATCCCGATCACAATCAGGACGATCCGACAGCGACGGCCCGGTTCGCCGAGATCGGCCGCGCCTATGAAACGCTGAAGGATCCGCGCAAGCGCAGCCTGTTCGACAATGCCCTGCGGATGGCCGAAGCCAAGAAACACGAACAGACGATCATGCAGCAGCGCCAGGCCGCCCGCGAGGCGGCCGTGCGCGCCAAGGCGGCGCAGGCCAATGCCGAGCGCGTGATGGAAGAATTGGCGCGCGCCGCCCAGAAGGCTGCCGCCGACGGCTCCAGGCAACAGGCAGGTTCCGCTGAGGCCGCCGACGAGATGGTGGATCGCATTTTCGGCGCCCAGGCCCGCGCAGCTGCCAGTGGCCAAGCGCAGGGTCGCGCCCAGCAGACGCAATACCAGCAGGCCCAAAATCAGCAGACACAAAACGCCCAGGGCGACGCCGGCAAGCGTATGGACGGCGATGCCGCCGAGGCCGACAGCAAGGGCGACGAGGAAGCCGGCGAAGCTGCGGCAAATGCCGCCGCCAACCTGTCGCTGCCGCTCAGCATCCTGACATCACTGGTGCGCCGTTTCACCGGCGCCAAGGATACGAGCCTCGAAAAGGCACCGGATGAGGTGACGACGGCGACGGTGACGATCGACGACGTGTTGAAGAGCGGCTGGATCACTGCATCGTTGCCGGAGGGCCGCGAAATCGGCTTCGCATTGCCGGCAGGTACGACCGACGGTCACGAGATCAGGCTCAAGGGACAGGGCTTCAAACTGCCGGGCCTGCAGCGCGGCGACGCCGTCATCAACATTCGCATCGCGCCAGATCCGCGCTTCACGGTCGACGGTTTCGATCTGCACGCCGTGCTGCCGCTCAGTATCGAAAATGCCGTGCTCGGCACCGAAGCCCGCATCGAGGGACCGAGCGGGCCGCTGAACGTGACCATCCCGGCATGGTCCGGCTCGGACAAGATGATTAGAATTCCCGGCCAGGGATTGCCCCGCGAAGAGGGCGGCAGAGGCGATCTCGTCGTCGAATTGCGCATTATCTTGTGGGAAAAACCCGACGATAAAATCACCGATCTCATGCGGAGCATGCGCGAAGGCCTGTTCCTATGAAATTTTTATGACATTCGCACCCTTTATTACGATCCCTAACAGTTGATGATCCCGGCCAAGCTTGAACCGATTAACGGCCTATGCCATAGGCAGGATCGATCAGAATCCTAGGGAGCGAAATATGGCTCAAGCATCCGGCCTCATGGCAGGCAAACGCGGCGTCATCATGGGTGTCGCCAACAATCGTTCGATTGCGTGGGGTATTGCCAAGGCCATTCATGCGCAGGGTGGGGAAGTCGCGTTCACCTATCAGGGCGATGCGCTGAAGAAGCGTGTCGAGCCGCTCGCCGCCGAAATCGGCGCGACGCTGGTCGGCCACTGTGACGTCGCCGACGAAGCCACCATCGACGAGGTTTTCGGGAACGTCGAAAAGCTGTGGGGCAAGATCGATTTCCTCGTGCATGCGATCGGCTTTTCCGACAAGGACGAGCTGACCGGCCGCTACGTCGACACCTCGGCCGACAACTTCGCCAAGACGATGCAGATCTCCGTCTATTCCTTCACTTCGGTCGCACGCCGCGCCGAGAAGCTGATGACGGATGGCGGCGCCATGCTGACGCTGACCTATTACGGTGCCGAAAAGGTGATGCCGAACTATAACGTCATGGGTGTGGCCAAGGCCGCGCTCGAAGCGAGCGTCAAGTATCTCGCCGTCGACCTCGGGCCGCAGAACATCCGCGTCAACGCCGTCTCGGCCGGACCGATCAAGACGCTTGCCGCCTCAGGCATTGGCGATTTCCGCTACATTCTGAAGTGGAACGAATATAACGCGCCGCTGCGCCGTACCGTCACCATCGAGGAAGTCGGCGATGTCGGCCTCTATCTCCTGTCGGACCTGTCGCGCTCCGTCACCGGCGAAGTGCACCATGCCGACAGCGGCTATCATGTCATCGGCATGAAGGCGGTCGACGCGCCCGACATTTCCGTCATCAAGGACTAGAGCATTTCGAGCGGAGCTGAGACCGTGCTTATCTACGTGATCAGACACGGCCAGACCGCCTGGAATGCCGAGCGCCGCCTGCAGGGTCAGAAGGATATCCCGATGAATGCCACGGGCCTGGAACAGGCCCGGCAGAACGGCATCGCGCTTGCCGGGATTCTCGGCGACACGATCGACCAATTCGATTTCGTCGCCAGCCCGCTCGGACGCACACGCGCGACCATGGAGATCATGCGCACCGCCATGGGCCTGCCACCGCTTGCCTATCGCACCGATCCGAGGCTGGTGGAAATTTCCTTCGGCGACTGGGAGGGCTCGACGATCAAGGAGCTGAAGGCGACGCAGCGCGAGCGGGTGGCAGAACGCAACGCCTCGAAATGGGATTTCATTCCGCCCGGCGATGATGCGGAAAGCTATGAAATTCTCTCCTGGCGGACCGGCTCGTGGCTGAACTCCGTCGATCGCCCGACGGTTTGCGTCACCCATGGCGGCGTCATCCGCACGCTTTTCCAGACAATCGCCGACCTGCCGAAAAGCACTGCTGCGGAAGGCGCGATCCCGCAGGATCGAATCATCCGGATCGAAACCTCGGAGCGGACGATCGTCTGGCTCTAGGCAGTGCCAGTCAGCGATGCGCTCAACAGGTCGGATTGGGATGCGAACGAGCTGTTTGGCCTGTGCGGTCCAGGGAGGTTGCAGCGATCGGCGCTTACCTCACCTGATCGGTCTCCAGAGAACTGCCTATTTGACGATGTCGAGATCGTTGATGACGCGTTTGCCGTCGACCTCGGTATAGAAGACGATCACCTTCACGCCGGCTTCGAGGCCGTCGAAATTGAATTCCTCAGGCGCCTGATAGGTCTTGCCGTCATCGAGCGTCAGCACGAGGTTTGTTGTGTCGACCTTTTTGATCGTCGCCTCGACATCGGCGCTCTCGGCAAAACCGCTCATCGGTGACAGGAAGCTTGCTGTTGCCAAAAGCGTGGCGACGACGAAACGCATGGCGACAATCCTTTTAAGACGCTGCACGAGAACATGACTGGCCACAGATAAGCTCCTGAATATGGCGAAAATTGCCCGTAAGAATGGCTTTTCCCGCCCAATTGATGAATAGGATTTTAAATATAATCAAGATACCGCGTTAACCCGCGGTTTTTCCCTTCACACGATTTTTCGGCATCGCCGGCGGGCAATCGTAAATTAACCCGCGCGTCCTACAGTTGCTCGCCAACAGGGGAGTTTCATTTTGCTATCCAGGCTCAGCGACAGCAAGCAGTTGCGGCGCGTGTTGAAGAATACTCGCGTTTCGTTTCTGGTTTCGTCGCTTGTCGCCCTCGTCGTCATCATGGTCGGCTTCGGCCTCGACCGGGCCAATACTGCGTCTTATGTGCGCGAACTTCATATCCGCACCGAAAACGAGACGAATCTGATCCGCGCCCGGGTCATGGCCGAGATCAATTTGGACCTCAGCGTCGTCCGCGACCTTACGAACCTGATCTCCCTCAGCGCGGCGAACGGAGAGGAGATGGAGCGCCAGATCAACTGGCTGCTGATCCAGAACCCGTCCTTCATTCATATCGCCGTCGCCCCTGATTTCATCGTCCGCGACATCCACCCGCCGCAATCCGGCAATGAGCGGATCGGCCGCGACGTGCGCGAAACTCTCTTCTTCCGCCAGGTGATGACCAGCGCGGCCGGCGACCAGTCGGCGCGCTTCTACGGCCCGATCAGCATTGATAGCCGCGACGCCTTTGCCATCTTCTTCCCGGTTTTCGTCAGGGAGAACGGCGAGCGGCGGCTCTGGGGGGCAGTCGAGGTCGCCATCGACCAGACGATGTTCTACCAGGCGACCGGGCTGATGCCGGCACGCGACCGCGAGAACCGGGAACGCTATCCGCATCTCGACCATCTTTCGATCGCCATCCGCGATATCGGCGCGGCGGCCGCGACCAATGCGGCTCTGCCGCCGCCGTTCTTCGGTTCGTCCGATATCGATGACAAGCATCCGATGCGCCAGAAGATCGGCTTTGCCGGCGGCAAGTGGGAGCTTTCCGCGGTCCCGAACAGCGGCTGGAACGCGATACCCGAAAACCGCACCGAGTTGCGTCTGATCATCCTTGCCGCCGGCTTCATCATCATCGTGCCGATCTTCTTCGCGACCCTTTTGCTCGGCGAGCGCAATCGCAATATTACCGCGCTGGAGAGGCGCGAGGCGAAATTGCTGGAACTGTCGCAGCGGCTCAATCTGGCGCTGGAATCCTCCAATATCGGCATCTGGGAGCTGGAGGATCATTCGAGCAGCCTGCTCTGGGACGCCCGCGCCGCGGCTCTGCACGGCAAAGCGGCGGCAGAAGGAAGCCGGCCGCTCGACGAATGGCTGGCGTCGATCCTGCCCGAGGATCGTGAAACCGCCGAAGTGCATTTCTTCAGCTGCAGCATTGCCGGCGCTGCCTGCACGGCGCAGTACCGCATCCTGCTTGGCGACGGTGGCATCCGCCACCTGCGCTCGGTCGGCGCCTTCTATACGGATGCCGGTGGCGTCAGCAAGACGATCGGCATCGTCTGGGACGTGACCGCCGATGCGGTGACCACCGACACGCTGCGCAAGGCCAAGGATATGAGCGAGGTCAAGAATGCCGAGCTGGAGCTGGCGCTTGAAGAGCTCTCAAGCCGCGAGGGGCAGCTCGCCGAGCTTTCCAGCCGGCTCGACCTGGCGCTCAACTCCTATCAGTGCGGCATATGGGAGGCGCGGCCCGGCCTCGGCGGATCGATCTGGAACGAGCGGATGCACGAGCTCTACGGGCTTGCGCCGCGCAACGGCTTCATGACCGAGGAGATCTGGCTTAGCCGCATCCACCCCGAGGACCGGAGCCTGGCGCTCGAAAGCGCGCGTCACTTCAAGCGCAACGGCGATACGCACACCCTCGTCTGCCGGGTGATCGTCGACGACGGCTCGGTGCGCTATGTGCGCTCGGTCGGCAAGGTCCACCAGACGGGGACCGGCGAGATGAAGATCATGGGCATCGCCTTCGATGCCACCGAAGACGTGCTGATGACGATCCGGCTGAAGGCCGCCAAGGACGAGGCGGTCGCCAAGAATATCGAGCTCGAACTTGTCAAGAACAGGATCGAGCACAATTCGCTGCACGACCCGCTGACCGCACTCGCCAACCGCCGCAAGCTCGACATCGCACTCGAAAATCTCACCCATGACGGCCGGCAGCAGCGGCAGAAATTCTCGATCCTGCACATCGATCTCGACCGCTTCAAGGACATCAACGACACGCTTGGCCATGCCGCCGGCGATGCGATGCTGGTGCACGCCTCGAAGGTGCTCGCCAAGAATGTCCGCGGCAGCGATATCGTCGCCCGCATCGGCGGCGACGAGTTCGTCATCCTCGCCCTCGACGTCGGCGACAAGGAGATGGCGCAGCTTTCGACGCGGATCATCGAGGAGATGCGCCAGCCGATCGATTTCCAGGGCTTTTCCTGCCGCTGCGGCGTGTCGATCGGCATTGCGCTCGCCAACGGCATCCATGTCGATGCGCGCAAGGTGCTGATCAATGCCGACATCGCGCTCTACCGCGCCAAGAGCATGGGCCGCAACCGCTTCGAATTCTTCAATCACAATCTCCAGGCCGATATCATCAACACCAAGCGCACGGCCGACGAGATCCTCGCCGGCATCGACAATGGCGAATTCACCGCCTGGTATCAGCCGCAATTCTGCGCCCGGACGATGGAACTGACCGGCGTCGAGGCGCTGGTGCGCTGGAAGCATCCGTCCAAGGGACTGCTGACGCCCGACAAGTTCCTGCGCATCGCCGACGAGATCAATGTCGTGCAGATGCTCGACCGGATCGTGCTGGAAACGGCGCTGCACGACAAGATGCGCTGGACCGCGCGCGGCATTGCCGTGCCCAAGGTCTCGGTCAATGTTTCGGCCCGGCGGCTGCATGACGGCAGCCTGCTGGAATCGCTCGCCGACCTGCATATCCGTCCAGGCGAAATCTCCTTCGAACTCGTGGAATCGATCTTCCTCGACGAGAGCGAGGACGTCGTCTCGCAGAATCTCGAGCGCATCAAGGCGCTCGGCATCGATATCGAGATCGACGATTTCGGCACCGGTCATACCTCGATCGTCAGCCTGTTGAAGCTGAAGCCCAAACGGCTGAAGATCGACCGGCAGCTGGTGCAGCCGATCGTCAATGCCTCGCAGGAGCGCGCACTCGTCAGCTCGATCATCGAGATCGCCCGCTCGCTCGGCGTCGAGACGGTGGCCGAAGGAGTGGAGACGGCAGCACATGCCGCACTGCTGCGCGATCTCGGCTGCGACATCCTGCAGGGCTATGCCTTCTCGCGGCCGCTCTCCTTTGACGATTTCACCGCAGAAGCCACAGGAACGGGGTGGCGGCTGGCCTCGTGATCGCCGCCTGCCGATCGGCCTCGTCCTAACCCCTCCCCGCCCGCGCAGAGAGAGTGGCGGCAGGATGCGCCGTCCATCCCCGACAACGAACGGAAACAGCATTTCCTGAGCTGGTGGTTTGGCGCAAAGAAAGGCTTTTGCCTCGGCGGGTTTTTGGCCTATGAGTGTCGCGCCTTTTCAAGCAATGGCGCGGCCGGCAGCGACCGGTTTTGGCGCGCCACCGTGGGAACACATGTCGCACAATACATTCGGTCACCTTTTCCGCGTAACCACCTGGGGCGAAAGCCATGGTCCGGCGCTCGGCTGCGTCGTCGACGGCTGCCCTCCGGGGCTGCGCTTCAAGCTCGAAGACCTGCAGGTCTGGCTCGACAAGCGCAAGCCCGGACAATCCCGCTTCGTGACGCAGCGGCGCGAGGACGATCTGGTGAAGGTTCTGTCCGGCGTCATGCTGGACGCCGACGGCGAGACGATGACGACCACCGGCACGCCGATCTCCATGCTGATCGAAAACACCGACCAGCGCTCCAAGGATTACGGCGAGATCGCCAAGCAATATCGCCCCGGCCATGCCGATTATACCTATGACCTCAAATACGGCATTCGCGACTATCGCGGCGGCGGCCGCTCCTCGGCGCGCGAAACCGCTGCGCGGGTTGCCGCCGGCGGCATCGCCCGCCTTGTCGTGCCAGGCGTTACCGTGCGCGGCGCGCTGGTGCAGATCGGCAAACACAAGATCAATCGCCGCAACTGGGATTGGGACCAGGTCGATCAGAACCCGTTCTTCTCGCCCGATGCCGCGATCGTGCCGGTCTGGGAGGAATATCTCGACGGCATCCGCAAGAACGGCTCCTCGATCGGCGCAGTCATCGAGGTGATCGCCGAAGGTGTGCCGGCCGGCCTCGGCGCGCCGATCTATGCCAAGCTCGACCAGGATATCGCCTCGCTGCTGATGTCGATCAACGCCGTCAAGGGCGTCGAAATCGGCAATGGTTTTGCCGCCGCCGAAACGTCAGGCGAAGACAATGCCGACGAGATGCGCATGGGCAATGACGGCACGCCGATCTTCCTTTCCAACAATGCCGGCGGTATTCTCGGCGGCATCTCCACCGGGCAGCCGGTGGTGGCGCGTTTCGCCGTCAAGCCGACCTCCTCGATCCTGACCGAACGCCAGTCGATCGATGCGGAGGGCAAGAATGTCGATATCCGCACCAAGGGCCGACACGACCCTTGCGTCGGCATCCGCGCCGTGCCGATCGGCGAGGCGATGGTCGCCTGCGCCGTCGCCGATCATTATCTTCGCGACCGCGGCCAGACCGGCCGTCTGAAATAGGAGCGCTCGTCCCATGTCTTATGACCAGAAGCGTGTCGTCGACGCCATCCGGGCCTTCGAGGCCGGCGAGATCGTCGTCGTCATGGACGACAATGACCGCGAGAACGAAGGCGACCTGATCGTCGCTGCCGTGCATTGCACACCTGAGAAGATGGCCTTCATCGTGCGCCACACCTCCGGCATCGTCTGCGCGCCGATGCCGAAGGAAGAGGCCAAGCGCCTCAACCTCAACGCCATGGTGGCGGAAAACGATTCGGCCCATACGACGGCCTTCACCGTCTCGGTCGATTTCAAGCACGGCACGACGACCGGCATCTCCGCCGACGACCGGACGCTGACGGTGCGCAACCTCGCCAATCCGAATGTCGGCGCTTCCGATTTCGTCCGTCCCGGCCACATTTTCCCGCTGGTTTCCCGCGAAGGCGGCGTGCTGATGCGCTCCGGCCATACGGAAGCTGCCGTCGACCTCTGCAAGCTCGCCGGCCTGCCGCTGATCGGCGTTATCTCAGAACTCGTCAACGACGACGGCACCGTCACCCGCGGCCCGGAGGTGGTGGACTTTGCCGAACAGCACGGGCTGAAGCTTGTTTCCGTCGCCGATCTGATCGCCTATCGCCAGCGCAAGGAAACGCTGATCGAGCTCGGCACCAGCTTCGACATCGAGACGCCGTTCGGCAAAGCCAAGGCCCATACCTATTCCCTGCCCTGGGACCCGATGCAGCATCTCGCCGTCGTCTTCGGCGACATCCGCGACGGTGTCGACATCCCGGTGCGCCTGCATCCGGAGAATGTCGCCGATGATCTCTTCGGCAAGAACAGCCCGGTCGATTTCTACATGCAGAAGATTGCCGAGCAAGGCCGCGGCGTCATCGTCTATCTGCGCGAAGGCTCGGTCGGCGTCGGCCACCACGACAACGGCCGCAAGGCCCGCAACCAGGGCCGCGAAGCCCATGCCGAAGCCCAGACGCGCGACAGCGAGTGGCTGGAAATCGGCCTCGGCGCCCAGATCCTCAGGGATCTCGGCGTCAGCTCGATCAAACTGCTCACCAGCCGCGAGCGCCACTATGTCGGCCTCGAAGGTTTCGGCATCAAGATCAGCACGACGGAGATCTGCTAAAGGCTTTTCCCTTCTCCCCAGCGGGGAGAAGGTGGCCCGAAGGGTCGGATGAGGGGGCCACACGGCACGCCATTTATTGCTCTTCGCTTACGCTCAGTGCATTCGCGGCTTTGCCGCTCACCCCCTCATCTGCCTACCGGCATCTTCTCCCCGCTGGGGCGAAGGGATACGTAGCAACGTCTCGGTCCTTTCACCTCGGTAGGAGCAAGATATATCGGACGAGATTCGCCTACCCTCTCCAGCCCTCGAGAAGCACGACTTTCTCCACACCGGCAAACCGCGCGACCCGGTCCAGCTCGGCTTCCAGTCTCTCCAGCCGCCCGGCTGACAGCTTGACGCCCGGCTCCAGCCAGAGCCGCTTGACGTCGAGCGTCGACTTCTTCCGATCCGCCTTCATGTCGATGCGGCCGATCAGCCTGTCGCCTTCGAGCAGCGGGAAGACGTAATAGCCATACTCGCGCTTCGGCTCGGGCACGAAGATCTCGATGCGGTAGAAGAAGCCGAACAGGCGTTCGGTGCGGTTGCGGTCGCGGATCATCGGGTCGAAGGGGCTGAGCACGCGGACGCGCGGCGGAGCGCCGGGGTAAGTGTCGAGTGTCGACAGGAAATCGGTAAAAGCCCAGGATGGGCGCGCCTTGCCGCCAAGCGCCGGTTCGATCAACACTTCGATCAGTTCGTCGCGATGGGCTGATACCCAGGCCTTGGCCTCATCGGGCGAGACCAGGTTCCAGAAGGCTGATATCTCGCCATGGGTGGCGAAGCCGAGCCGGGTAAGCGCGCTGCGGCAGGCCCAGTCGACGAACTCCTCGCGACTCACCTCCGGCTCGCGGAACTCGGCCGGGATGACGCGTTCCGCCAGGTCATAGATCTTCTGGAAATTCGAGCGGCCGGCGATGGCGAACTTGCCGGTGTGCCAGAAATATTCGAGCGCCGTCTTGTTCGGATGCCAGTTCCACCAGCCGCCGGAAACGTGGCCGTCGGCCTTGATGTCGCGCGCCAGGATCGCGCCGTCGCGCTCAACGCGCTCATAGGTCTCCGCGAACGCCGCCTCGAAGCCCTCGCCGCGCCATTTGCGCCAGCGCTCGACGATCACCTTCTCCTGATGGCGGAACTTGTGCTTCCAATAGACGAAAAAGGCGCTCGGCAGGATGGAAGCGTCATGTGTCCAGTGCTCGAACAGCGCGCCGTCCTTTTCGAGCAGCGCGGTCAGATGCTCGCGCCTGTAGGTCTGGTTGCGGGAAAACAGGATCTGATGATGCGCCCGCTCCACCGTCTGGATACTGTCCACCTGGACGAAACCCAGTTCATGGATGAGCTGCAGCAGGCCGGCCTTGGTCAGGGCGCGGTTCGGCGGGGCGCTGAGGCCCTGCTTGGCAAGAAAGACACGGCGGGCGTCGGAATTGGAAAGCAGATTCGTCATGACTGCATCATAATCCGGAAAATCTTCCTAGCCACCCGATATCGACAAGGAGATTTACTCTTTCATCACCCGAGATTCCCCGTATAGAAGCGGGATCGCGAGGATGCGAGGGATGGGTTTGGATATTCGTTTCGAAGGCGCCGGGGTCAGTT
The DNA here is from genome assembly GCF_002008365.1 of Rhizobium leguminosarum bv. viciae USDA 2370. Taxonomy (GTDB): domain Bacteria; phylum Pseudomonadota; class Alphaproteobacteria; order Rhizobiales; family Rhizobiaceae; genus Rhizobium; species Rhizobium leguminosarum. The sequence continues at coordinate 178,109 of NZ_MRDL01000007.1, read as the reverse complement.
TCGGGGCACGGGTGGCGCTGCAGCCGCTGACGCTTGGCATCAGTGGAAAACGCATCGGCGTCATCGGGCTGAACGGTTCGGGCAAGACCACTTTCGCGCGGCTGATCAACGGATTGACCAAGCCATCGGTCGGCCGCGTCACCGTCAACGGCCGCGACACGAGCGATGAGAAGGCTGCTGTGGCCGATGTCGGTTTCATCTTCCAGTCGCCGCAGAACCAGATCATCCTGCCGATCGTCAAAGACGACATCGCCTTCGGGCTGAAGCGGCGCGGCTTAACCAAGGCGGAAATCGAGGCAAAGGTCGAGGGCGTGCTGGCCCGCTTCGGCGCTGAGGCGCTGGGCGAGCGCCGCGCGCACGAGCTTTCCGGCGGCGAGCTGCAGGTGGCGGCCCTCTGCTCGGTGCTGGCGACGGGACCGGGCATTCTCATCCTCGATGAACCGACCAACCAGCTCGACCTCAAGAACCGGGCGTTGGTCGAAGGGATTATCGCCGGGCTCCCGGAAAGCGCCATCATCATCACGCATGATCTGGAGCTGATCGCCGGTTTCGAGCGGGTGCTGCTGTTTCATGAAGGGCGGCTTGCCGCCGATGCGCCGGCTGCCGAGGCGATCGCCCGCTACAAGGAGATCGCCGCCTGATGCAATCGCTCTATGTCGAAGGCAACAGCGTGATGCACCGGCTTTCGCCGCGGGTAAAGCTGTTGTCGCTGACGGTCTTCGGCGTCGTGCTGTTCATCAGCGGCAACATCCTGCTGCTTTCGATCGCCGTGCTGCTGACGGCGGTTCTCTACCGGATGATCGGCCTGCCGTTTGCCAATGGGCTCAGGCGGCTGCGGCCGGTCTTCCTGACGATCGCGGTCGTGGCGCTTTTCAACCTCATCTTCAATCCCTGGCAGGAGGCGCTCGTGCCGCTGCTGCGGCTGACGGCATTGATGCTGCTTGCCGCCACCGTGACGGCGACGACGTCGATCACCGAGTTCATCGACGAAGTGACGGCGCTTGCCCGCCCGCTCGAACGCACCGGCTGGGTGCAGGCCGACGATATCGGCCTGGCGCTGGGGCTGGTGCTGCGTTTCGTGCCGGAGATCGTCGGCCGTTATCAGGCGATCCGCGAGGCGCATAAGGCACGCGGGCTGAAGGTCCGGCCGACGACGCTGCTTGCGCCGCTGATCATCCTGACCCTTAAGGATGCGGATAATATCGCCGCGGCGATTGACGCGCGCGGAATTCGGCGGCATGTGAGTTAACGATTGATAAACACGGAATTCATGATGAGCACTCGCGACCTCGTTCTTACCGCCCTCTTTGCCGCGATCATCGTGGCGCTTGGCCTGCTGCCGCCGATCTCGCTCGGCTTCATTCCGGTGCCGATCACCGCCCAATCCCTCGGCGTCATGATGGCCGGTGTCGTGCTCGGCGCCCGGCGCGGCGCGATTGCCGTGCTGATCGTGCTGGTTCTGGTCGCGATCGGCCTGCCGGTGCTTTCCGGTGGCCGCGGCGGGCTTGCGATCTTCGCGTCGCCAACGGCCGGCTTCCTGATCGGCTGGATCTTTGCCGCCTTCGTCACCGGCTATCTCAGCGAACGGCTGGTCAACGAACAGCAATCCGGCCTGGTGCAGACGGTGAGCTTCTTCCTCACCGCCATGGCCGGCGGCATCGTCGTGCTCTACGCTTTCGGCATCACCTATCTCGCCACCGTCGCCGGCTTCGGCTTCACGAAAGCCTTCGTTGGCTCGATGGCCTTCATTCCCGGCGACGTGATCAAGGCCTTCGTCGCAGCCCTGCTTGGCCGCGCCGTCATGGTCGGCTATCCCCTGCTGCCGTCGCGCGCCTGACGCATAGACCGGTCTTGTCTGGTGAATACCCCAACGGCCCCTTCGGGGGCCGTTGCGCTTAAAGACATAGAGCCTATGCGAAAGCCTGCACCAGGCGTTCCGCCTGGTCCGCATGAACGGGACCTTCCAAACCTTCTTTTCATTTGTCGCAACGAACATCCCTGAAGGAGAAATCATGCGAGGCGACCAGCAGGAGGAGATGGCTGCCTGGTTCCGGTCGCTGGATCCTGTCCAGCCGAAGGACATGGTCGGCCTCTGGAGCGGCGTCGGCATTCCGTCGGATCATCCACTGGACGGCGTGCTCGAGAATCTCAACTGGTTCGGCAAGCGCTTCCATTCCGACATGCGGGCGGACGCCCTGCTCTTCACGTGGAGACCGGGCCGACTGGTGGCGCTCGAGCCAAGCTTCTTACCCATCAGGCTGGCGATCAAGATAGCGCCCTTTGGCCGGACGTTCGTCGCGCGCAGCTGGTTCTCATACCTGCAGAAGATGCTTCGAGCGAGAGGCACGACCGCTTCGTTACGGCTTCAGGCCGTCGACGGCATCGAAACGGCTGCGATGATCTACGACAAACAGCCGATCGTGGACTACTTCCGGAGGATTGACGATGACGAGATTGCCGGAATGATGTGTGTGCGCGACGACCCTCGGCGATTCTTCTTCAAGCTCCGGAAAGTGACGGACTGAGGTATGCAGCAAACGGCTGGCGCCTGGATAATCTTTCCTCAATCCAAAACAGGCTGAACATGCTATGAAAGCAGGGAAGAGGACGAGATGACCGTCATCGATCGAAATCATGTTCAAGTCCGGGGCGATGGCCAGCGTGCGATGATCTTTTCGCATGGATTCGGGTGCGACCAGAATATGTGGCGCTTCGTGGCTCCGGCTTTTGAAGGCGACTTCAAGACAGTGCTGTTCGATCATGTTGGCGCGGGACGATCCGATCTCACAGCTTATGATGCCGGAAAGTATTCTTCATTGTCTGGTTATGCCGATGACCTCGTGGAAATTTGCCGCGCGCTTGGCCTGACGCAAACAGTCTTCGTCGGGCACTCCGTCAGCGCGATGATTGGCGTCATCGCGTCGCTGGAGGCACCGGAACTGTTTGAAAGCCTGATCCTTGTCGGGCCGTCGCCGCGCTATATCAACGACGATGACTATATCGGCGGCTTCAGCGCGGCCGAGATAGACGAACTCCTGAAATCGTTGGACGACAATCACTTGGGGTGGTCTGCCGCCATGGCACCCGCCATCATGGGCAATCCGGATCGACCGGAACTTAGCGAAGAGCTGACAAACAGTTTCTGCCGCACCGATCCTGAGATCGCCAAGGCATTCGCACGGGTGACCTTCACCTCAGACAATCGCCGCGACCTTCCGCGCGTCACCGCCAGAACGCTGATCCTTCAATGCCGCGACGATATCATCGCCTCCGAAGAGGTCGGCGAATTCGTCCATCAGCAGGTCCCGAATAGTCAATTGGTCGTGCTGAACGCAAGTGGCCACTGCCCTAACCTCAGCGCTCCCGACGAGGTCATCTCTGCAATCCGGCGGTTCGTCTGATGAGCGGTCCCGACACGCAGATCTCCATGCCGGCGGAAGACCTTGAGGACTTATACGAAAACGCGCCATGCGGCTATCTTTCGCTGCAGCCGGACGGGCGCATCGTCAAGGTGAACAAAACGCTGTCGACCTGGATCGGCATCCCTGCCGAGCAACTCCTCGGCAAACGACTTCACGATCTGCTCAACACCTCGGGCCGTATATTCTACGAAACCCATTTTGCGCCTTTGCTGCGCATGCAAGGGTTTTTCAACGAGGTTGCCCTCGATCTTGTGGCGGCGGACGGTAGAAAACTGCCTGTGCTCGCCAATGCCATGGAAAGACGTGCAGAAGACGGTGCCCTGCTTTTCACCCGTGTGACGATGTTCCAGGCTGCCGAGCGTCGCCGTTATGAACGGGAGCTGGTCGAAGCGCGCGCGGCGGCGGACACGGCCGGTGCCATCGTCAAATCCCAGCTCGACTTCGAACAGCAAACCGCCGAGTTGCGGGAGCAGTTCATCGCCATCCTTGGCCATGACCTGCGCAACCCGCTTGCCTCGATTGCCGCTGCGGGGCGTATGTTGCGAAAGGAAGAGCAGACCGATCGCTCGACTAAAGTTCTCGATTTGATGCAGGGCAGCGTCGTTCGCATGTCTGGCCTGATCGACAACGTCCTCGACTTCGCGCGTGCACGATTGGGTGGCGGCATCGTGCTCGACAGGCGAGCGGAGGAGCTCGAGCCGATCCTGCGGCAGGTCATCGAAGAACTCCGCTATAGTCACCTCGACCGCAGGATTGAGGTGAGCATCGAATTAGACGGCCCTATAAGTTGCGACAGCAGCCGGATTGGCCAGCTGGTGTCCAATCTCTTGGGAAATGCCCTGACCCATGGGACGCCGGACGAACCGGTGCGGCTATCTGCGGCAACCGTCGACGGAAGACTGGAGCTCTGGATCGCCAACGGCGGCGCTCCTATTTCCAGCGATGCGATGACACGGCTTTTCCAGCCTTTCTTCAAAGGCGAAGCCGGCACAAGTCAAAGAGGATTGGGGCTGGGTTTGTATATCGCTTCGGAAATCGCCCGCGCCCATGGCGGGGCCATCACGGTCAGTTCCGGTGACAACGAGACACGCTTCACCTTTGTGATGCCCTTGGATTGAACCCGACCGCACAGCTGCGCCGACGTGGGCGGAAAGACACATTCACAGCGCAGACGCTATGAAGGGCTCGGGCACCTAAACCCGAGACTCTTTCGCCTGAAGACCCGCAACGCGTTGCCCAAGCCTGTCGAAGACCAATCGCAAAACGCTGCGGATGGGAGGCTCTCCCCATTTGCACACCGCCAGCGACATTACACAGACGATCGCAACGGCCAAGGCCAGCGCCAACAGCGGTGTCATCTCCAGATCAGTCAGCCAGTCGAGAAGTTGGACGCCGATCGCGAAATGCAGCAGATAGAGCGGGTAGGTCATCGAGCCGAGGGTTTTGACCGATTGAAGGAGGGCGGTCGGCAGACGACTGATCTGCTTGGCATAGGTCACGCTTGCAACGATTGATATCAGCCCCGCCACCCAGATTGCGACTGCGGGAAGCGGCGAGAAGGAATGACCGGCTGCGGCAAGAGTGCGCTCGCTGGTATTTTCGCCTGCCATGTATATCTGAGCCGCCCCCGTCACCAAGGCGCAGATCAAACCCACCCAGGAAATTCGGCTCATCCGAGCTTGAGACAAAAGCCAGATGTAGATGCCAATGGCAAATTGGCAGCCATAGTAAAAAGGGATGGCCCGCCAGGCGGTCTCCGTGAATGTGGCCAGGATGTCTGAATCGGGAAGGGCGTATAACAGAGCGATAAACACCGTGCTGGCCAGTGACAAGCCGAGCGCCAGAGCAGGCATCCTTGCCTTCTGACCCATCGCACACATGATGAAGACAAGGGCGTAGAAACAGATCTCACATGCCAGGGTCCAATATTGGCCATCGATCCATGGCCCGCCAGGGTAGAGGGTGATCGACCGCAGATAGTTCTTGATGATGCGGCGATTAACGTCTTGAGTTGCAATGACGATCAGCGTCAGTGACGCACATATCCATACTGCTGGATAGAGCCGCAGAATTCGCCCCCTGAGAAACGACATCGCAGTGGCTGCAGCGGCAGAGTTGACGATGACGAGCCCTGATATGACGAAAAACAATTCGACACCAACCCATCCAGGTTGGGCGATATTCTCTATCAGGGGCATTTTGTAAGGTCTTAGATATAAGGGCGAAGCCCAGGAAGCAAATCCAAGATGAAACATCGTTACCATGAGTGCACATACAAATCGTAGTGCGTCGACGCCGTAAATATACGGGCTGCCGGCTTCAGATTTTACCATAGCGATTTCCCCCAAAATCAAATCCAGTACTACCTGGACTTGGATTTTGGCGCAAGATACTCGCAGTTGGCGTAGGAATAATGATTGTGGGTCAGTTGGTCCACTTGCCCGTCAAATAGCCTTCGACAGCTCCGTCTGATGGTCCCGCGGTATGGCCGTCTCGATACGGCCTGGAATCCGGGCAACAAAAAACCGCCTTGAGGCGGTCGGGCATTCTATCGATTTCAGTTTGATTTAGTCTCCTCCTCCGCCATCTCCGCCACCGCCATCACAGCCGCCGTCGCCTGAGGCATCGAACCAGCCTCCACCTCCATCGCCGGAGCCTTCCGAATTGCCCCACCTGCGCTTGGTGTTTGCGGTGGTCTGGGTGGTGGCGCCTCTTTCTGCCCTTGCGATCAGCGCAAAGATCAGTGCGAAGCCTCCAACGAGCACGGTAACCACAAGAAATATCTCCAATCAGTATCCTTTTCGTTGTTTCAGGAAATCTCGTTTCCTGACTAAAATAGTAGATTATTTTCCCGCTCTCGGAAATAGCCTGAATATGAAACTTTCATGACACTCTGGATCACGTCAAAACCCTGCGCTGGCTAGTTGCAGCGCAGAGCATCTCGGGCTGGTTCCCCTTCAAGCCGCCGCTCTTTGCGGAAAGAGGACGGCTTGCGGGGCGGCTTTGACTCCAGCCACGATCAAGGGGTCCCGATAGAGGCGAGGAGACGGTATTCCGAGCCTGGAATGCAGCTTTGCGGCCGAGCTTGGCAGGAACGGCAGGAGGCAGCGGGCGATGATCGCAAGGCCGTGGACCTGCTCGGCCAGGGAAGCGCCAAGACGAGTAGCGGTCGCCTTCCGATCGCCCGGCGTGAGATCGGCAAGCAGGGCTTTCGCATCGGCCCATGGCGCGCGTTGTGCAAACCGCCTGTTCGCCGCACCGATGAACTCGAAAATATCCGCGAGGCCGACATGGAGCTCGTAGGCAGCGAAGGCTCGAGCCACCTTCTCCGGAAGGCGGGCAGCCTCCTCCACAAGCTCGCTGTCTGGCACTGGCGGAACGATGCCGTTGAACGAGGTCGACAGAAGGGCAAGGACCCGGTTGGCGAGATTTCCGAGCTGCCCTGCCAACTCTCCCGACCAGGCGGCTTCCAGACGCTCGTCTGAGAAATCGCCATCGTCACCCGAGCGTATATGCCGGAGCAGGTAATATCGCAGTGCGTCGGGCGTTTCGTAGGATTGGATGATGCGTTCCGGATCGATGCCGTTGCCGGCCGACTTGCCGATCTTCCGGCCACCGTGACGTAGCCGTGCACCAGGATCGACGAAGGTGGCGGCAGGCCTGCGGAAAGCAGGATGGCCGGCCAGTAGATGGCGTGGAACTTGGAGATGCCCTTGCCGACGACGTGGATGCGTTGGCCGCCGTTCCAATAGTGCTGCAGCAGGGTTGGGTCGGACCCGTGGCTGAGGCCTGTGAGATAGTTCGCCAGGGCATCGAACCAGACGTAGACGACCTCATCTCCATCGGGGACGGGCACACCCCAGCCGCGCGCCCGTTCGGCGCTGCGCGACACGCTGATGTCGCTCAGGCCGTGCCGCAAAAGGGCAAGGACCTCGTTGCGCCGATGGGCGGGAACGATCCGAAGCCCCCCGGTCTCGACGAGCTCACGCAGCCGGTCGCCGTATCGCGAGAGACTGAAGAACCAGTTCTCCTCACGGATGGTCTCAAGGGCAATGCCGTGTTCCGGGCAGCGCCCGTCATCGAGTTCCGACGGCTCGTAGAATTGCTCGCAACCGACGCAATAGAGGCCCTCATAGGCCTTGCGATAGAGGTCGCCATTTTCAGCGCATGCCCTCCACAAGGCGTGGACGCAGGCAATATGCCTCGGATCGCGCGACGTGCGGACGAATTCCTCGTTGGATATATCGAGCAGGCCGCCAAGGCGCTCGAACCTGTCGGCGTTGGCATTGACGAAGTCCCTCACCTCCAGTCCCGCGGCTTCCGCCGACCGGACATTCTTCAGGCTGTTATCGTCGGTTCCGCATTGGAAGCGCACGTCATGGCCGAGAAGCCGGAAATGGCGGGCATAGGCATCGGCCTGGACGAGCTCGAGAGCGAAGCCCACATGCGGCGCGGCATTCACGTAGGGGATGGAGGTGGTGATGTAGATCTTGTTCATCGGCGTTTCCTTTCGAAGGCTGTTAATGCCCGCGAGACGGATCGACCCATGAAAAGACCGCCTCGAGGGCGGTCGCTGGTGCATTCTGGACGCACGAAACCCGCCACGCTATGAGCGCGGCATCATCATCACGAAGGTGCTGATCACGGTGTTGTCCATGCGATTTTCCTATCATCAAGAGCAGTTTCGAACAAGCGTGCTCGTTGGCGCCCATCGTCAAACCACGCGGCGGCAATTGAATTCGATTGTCAGGCAAGCTCGGCATAGTGGGCCAGCTTGTCTTGAAGCATGGCGAGAATGCGATCCCGTCCCGGGTCGCGGACGCCCTTCAACCACGCGACCGATAGGGGAAGCTTGTTCATGGCCGCCGTCCCTCCCATATCGAGAGCGATGTAACGGACGCCGCTGACGGCGAGCCGCGATGTCCATTGAGGAACGATCGCCAGCCCGATCTCTGCGGCCACGAGATTGACAATCGTCTGCTTTTCTTCAGCAAGCTGGGCCACCCGCGCCTGCAGTCCCGCCTCGATGAACAGCTTCATCGTCAGGTCATGGCTATGCGGCCGCGATCGACGTTCCGGGACAATCAACGGTTCGTCGGCGAGGTCTTCGATTCTCACGCTGGCTCTCGAAGCCAGTCGATGGTTCTCGGACATGGCGACGACCGCGGTCTCATGGAAGAGAAACATCGTCTTCAGCTTGGGGTCGACGATATCGGGGGCGCGGATGAATGCCAAATCCAATGAACCCGACAGGAGTTTCGGGATCAGCCTGATCGTCTTGTCTTCCGACAACTGCGTCGAGACGTCGGGACACTGCTGGCGGAAATCGTGCAACAGCATGGGGACGAGCCCTGCTGCCGCGCTGTCGATCGCCCCGATCCGCAGCACATCCGCTTTTGCCTGGCGGGAAGTGTGGAACCGTTGCTGAAGAGCTTCGGTCTTGGCGAGGATCTCCCGCGCGCCTTCCAGGAAGACGAGACCGTCTTCCGTCAGCGACACGCTGCGTGTCGTTCGCGCCATCAGCCGCGTCCCGAGGGATTCTTCAAGCAGGCGTATGTGCCGAGATAGCGACGCCGGCAGGAGGCCAAGCTTTTGAGCAGCCCGCCCGAAATGAAGCTCGTCCGCTACCGACACGAAACATCGAAGCTGGTTCAGGTCCACGAACGTCTGCTCCAGAGTTCGATTATATCAAATTTTTATATATTCCTGTGTCGCTTGAGGATCAAGCCGGCGGTGGTCATAGATATTCGCAAGCGCAGGAGGTGCGCTTCGTTTATCGTCCAATCTGGGAGGAGACCGTCGTGACTCACGACTTGGAAACGCGCGTCTTGCGCAAAATCACATTCCGCATCGTACCGTTCATCATGCTGCTGTATTTCATCGCGTTTCTCGACCGCGTGAATATCGGCTTTGCCGCCCTGACGATGAACCAGGACCTCGGCTTCTCGTCGACCGTCTTCGGCATCGGTGCAGGCATCTTCTTCGTCGGCTACTTCCTCTTCGAAGTTCCCTCGAACCTCATCCTCAACAAGGTCGGTGCCCGCATCTGGATCGCCCGGGTGATGATCACCTGGGGGATCGTCTCGGGCCTCATGGCTCTGGTGCAGGGGACCACCAGCTTCTACATCCTGCGCTTCCTTCTCGGCGTCGCCGAAGCGGGCTTTTTCCCCGGCATCATCCTCTATCTCAGCTTCTGGTTCCCGGCCCGCCGCCGCGCCGCGGTGACCGCGATCTTCATGGCCGCAGCACCGCTCTCCACGGTCCTCGGCTCGCCGATCTCCGGCGCGCTGATGGAAATGCACGGCCTTCTCGGCCTTGCCGGCTGGCAGTGGATGTTCCTGATCGAGGCAGCCCCAGCCATCATCCTTGGTGTCGTCGTCCTGTTCTATCTCACCGATCGTCCGGAAAAGGCGAAATGGCTGACGGACGAAGAGCGCAGCTGGCTCGTCAAAACGATGAATGCGGAGCAGGCAGGCAAAAGCAAGGCCAGCCACAGCATCCTGGCAGGACTGGCCGACATCCGCGTGATTGCCCTCGCCCTGGTTTATTTCGGCACCTCTGCCGGGCTTTACACCCTCGGCATCTGGGCTCCGCAGATCATCAAGCAGTTCGGCCTATCGGCACTCCAGGTCGGCTTCATCAATGCTATTCCCGGTATCTTCGCCGTCATTGCCATGGTTCTTTGGGCACGTCATTCCGACAAGACCGGCGAACGGACATGGCACGTCGTCGGAGCCTGCCTGCTGGCAGCCGCAGGACTGGCCTTCGCAACGGGTGCGACCAGCGTATTCACTGTCCTCATCGCTCTCACCCTCGTCAATATCGGCATCAGCTCGTCGAAGCCGCCGCTCTGGAGCATGCCGACCCTCTTCCTTTCCGGCCCGGCTGCGGCGGCCGGCATCGCCACCATCAACTCCATCGGCAACCTCGGCGGCTTCGTCGGTCCGTCGATGATCGGGTGGATCAAGGATACGACCGGGAGTTTCACCGGTGGCCTCTACTTCGTCGCCGGGCTTCTGCTGATCTCGGCAATCCTCACCCTCGTCCTGGCACGGTCCGGCCCCAAAGCGGCTGATACCCGCGCCGCCAGTCAACACTGACCAGAGCTGACCCAATCGGAGAATACCAATGCGTGAATATGCAATCGCCACCATCCCCGCCGACGGCATCGGCCCTGAAGTCATCGCTGCCGGCACACGTGTCCTGGCTGCAATCGAGAAGCGCGAAGGCGGGATCAAGTTCAATCTCGAGAATTTCGACTGGGGATCCGACTACTACAAAAAGCACGGCGTCATGATGCCGACCGATGGCTTGAAGCAGCTGAAGAAGTTCGACGCCATCTACTTCGGCGCCGTCGGAGCGCCTGATGTTCCCGACCACGTCACGCTCTGGGGACTGCGGCTGCCTATCTGCCAGGGCTTCGACCAGTATGCGAATGTTCGCCCCACGAAAATTTTGCCCGGGATCACGCCGCCGCTGCGCAACTGCGGCCCGGGCGATCTGGACTGGGTTATCGTCCGCGAAAACTCCGAAGGCGAATATTCCGGTCACGGCGGCCGTGCGCACAGGGGGCTGCCGGAAGAGGTGGGCACTGAGGTCGCCATCTTCACCCGCGTCGGCGTCACCCGCATCATGCGCTATGCGTTCAAGCTCGCCCAGTCCCGGCCGCGCAAGTTCCTGACCGTCGTCACCAAGTCCAATGCCCAGCGGCACGGCATGGTGATGTGGGATGAAATCGCGGCTGAGGTGGCCGAGGAATTCCCCGATGTCACCTGGGACAAGATGCTCGTCGACGCCATGACCGTCCGCATGACCCTGAACCCGAGGAGCCTCGACACCATCGTCGCCACCAATCTTCATGCCGACATCCTCTCGGACCTTGCAGGCGCGCTCGCAGGCAGCCTCGGCGTCGCGCCGACCGCCAACATCGATCCGGAACGCCGCTTCCCGTCGATGTTCGAGCCGATCCATGGTTCTGCTTTCGACATCACCGGCAAAGGCATTGCAAACCCGGTGGCGACCTTCTGGACGGCGGCGCAGATGCTCGACCATCTCGGTGAAACAGATGCATCCGCACGCCTGATGCGGGCCGTCGAACGCGTGACCGGGGCCGGCATATTGACGCCTGACGTCGGTGGAACGGCCAACACCAAGGAAGTCACCGACGCGGTCGTCGATGAGATCCACACATCGAACGTCTGAACGACGATGTCCTGGACCGATCAGAAAGCACGGGAAACGCTGCACCAGATCTTTGATGCAGCGGTCGAAAGCGCCAGTCCCCAGCGGGCGGTTCTCGAAAACCTCCCGGACAAGCCAAAGGGCCGATGCATCGTCGTCGGCGCCGGTAAGGCATCGGCGGCCATGGCGGCCGCGCTGGATAGCGCCTGGCCGAATGTCGATCTCTCCGGTGTTGTCGTGACACGCTATGGTCACGCGGTGCCTGCCGGTCGCATCCGCATCATCGAGGCATCGCACCCCGTTCCGGATGCGATGAGCGAAAGGGCGGCTGCCGATGTCTTGCAAGCCGTTCGCGGGCTGACACCGGACGATCTCGTTGTTGCTCTCGTCTCCGGCGGCGGCTCGGCGCTTCTGGTCGCTCCGGCGGGCGGCATGACCTTGGCGGACAAGCAGAGCGTCAATCGCGCGCTTCTGGCAAGCGGCGCGACGATCACCGAGATGAACGCCGTTCGCAAGCACCTCTCGCGTATCAAGGGAGGCCGTCTCGCGCTGGCCGCCCAGCCCGCGAAAGTCGTTACCCTGGTCATTTCCGATGTGCCGGGCGATGATCCTGCATCCATCGCATCCGGCCCGACGATCGCCGATGAAAGCACGATCGACGAGGTTCGCGGCATCATATCCCGCTACAGGATCGTTCTGCCCGACACGGCACGCTCCGTCCTCGAAAGCGGCGACGAGACGCCGAAACCCGCGGATCTCGCAAGCGATGTCCGCATCATCGCTGCCCCCTCGCTCGCCCTGGATAGTGCAGCGAAAGCCGCCGCCAACGCGGGCCTGCAAACACTTGTCCTCGGCGACGCCATCGAGGGAGAGGCGCGCGAGCTCGGTACGGTGATGGCGGGCATCGCCTTATCCGCAAAGACCAAGGGGCTTCCGGTTCGCGGGCCCGCCGTCCTTCTGTCGGGCGGCGAAGGGACGGTTACGATCGGCTGCGAGGCCGCGGGGCGCGGTGGCCGCAACACCGAATTCCTTCTCGGCCTTGCGGTGGCCCTCAAGGGACATGCCGGAATATGGGCGATTGCTGGCGATACCGACGGCATCGATGGCACCGAAGATGCAGCGGGGGCCGTCGTCACGCCCGACACGTTGGAGCGCGGCCGTAAGAAGGGCCTTGATGCCCGAGCCTATCTCGCTTCGCACGACAGCTATTCATTCTTCGACGAGATCGGGGATCTGGTCAAAACCGGGCCGACCCTGACCAATGTCAACGATATCCGAGCCATACTCATCGTCTGAAACGGCGACCAAGCCTGAGGAAATTTCGATGCATCGCAATCGCAGGGCCAAGATCGTGGCGACTGTCGGGCCGGCAAGCGCGTCTCCCGACATGCTGAAGTCACTGTTCGAAGCGGGCGTCGACACGTTTCGCCTCAACTTCAGCCACGGCTCACACGAGGATCATGCGGCTGTCTTCAGATCGATCCGCGCCTTGGAAAGAGAAACGGGAAGACCGATCGGTATCCTGCAGGATCTTCAGGGTCCGAAAATCCGTGTCGGACGAATTCGAAACGGCGCAATTTCGGTTTCGAAAGGCGATCGGATCCGCTTCGTTCTAGGAACAGACGAGGGCATAGCGGATTCCATTCCCCTCCCCCATCGTGAGATATTCGCAGCCGTCAAGCCGGGCGATGACCTGCTGATTGATGACGGCCGCGTCAGGGTTCGGATCGATGGCGTCGGAGCTGAAACGATAACGGCGGAGGTCGTGGTCGGCGGGGTGATTTCCGACCGCAAGGGCGTCAATATTCCCGGGGCAATTCTCGATATCTCGCCTTTGACTGAGAAGGACAGGCGCGACTTGGAGTACGGGCTGGAACTCGGGGTCGACTGGGTCGCCCTCTCCTTCGTTCAAAAGGCCAGCGACATGATCGAGGCGCGCGCGCTCGTCAGTCAGCGGGCCGGGCTGATCGCCAAGATCGAGAAGCCTTCGGCGCTCGATCAGATCGACGATATCATTCGTCTTTCGGACGGCATCATGGTGGCGCGCGGCGATCTCGGCGTCGAAATTCCGCCAGAGGAGGTTCCCGGTCGTCAGAAGGAACTCATTCGCGCCTGCCGCCTTGCCGTCAAACCCGTCATTGTCGCCACCCAGATGCTGGATTCGATGGTGGCCGCGCCGACGCCGACACGGGCGGAAGCCTCCGACGTCGCCATGGCGATTTATGACGGAGCAGATGCGGTGATGCTGTCTGCCGAATCCGCGACTGGCAGATTTCCCCGCGAGACGGTGGAGATCATGGACCGCATCATCCGGAGTACCGAGGGCCACAAGCTCTACCGCTCGCTGATAGCCGCGTCGGAGCCGGAGATCGAACCGTCACCGCCCCACGCCGTGGCGTCCGCCGCTGCCGACCTGGCAACCGCCATCAACGCGCCATTGATCGCGGCCTTTACATCCAGCGGCACAACCGCCGCCCGAATTGCCCGCAAGCGACCATCGTTGCCCATTCTTGCCATTACGCCTGACGAGCTGGTCTCCAGGCAACTTTGTCTTCTTTGGGGGGCTGTCAGTATCCATTCCAAGGAGATCGTTACCTACGAAGACACGATCGACTACGCCCGGCAGATGGCGAGCAGATCCGGATTATCCTCACCCCATGACAATATCGTCGTGGTTGCCGGCATCCCCTTCGGCCGACCGGGAACGACAAACAATTTGAGGGTGGTTCAATTGAAGGAGGAAGCACCGTCCGAGGCGGTGCTCGATCTGCACTCGCTTTCGGACCGCGCTGCCCCTTGAGAAAGGACTGGCTCTAGGCGCGGATTGTTACAGACCCGTTGCCGATCGAGCGGCATGCCGATATGCTGCCGGTGTCGGAAAAGGCAGACTTGGTTTGGTAAGCCCAAGTCCTTCTGGAAACGGAAGCTCTGTCCCCTGCCCCAGGCATGAGACCCCGCGACGAACGTCGGACGCTGAGAGCGCCCACCCGTTCGTCCGTGTGGTTGTCAGAACGACGAACTGCTCCGGTCGAACGACCAAAAGGAGCCGTTCATGAATAATCGCCACCCAACGTCTTTTCTCTTCGATGTCGTGATTGCAGGCGCCGGGCCGGTCGGCTTGTTGCTGGCCTGCGAGCTCAGGCTTGCAGGTGTCTCCGTGCTGGTGCTGGAGCAGGCGGAAAGCCCGCACTCGCCGTTGAAAAAGCTGCCCTTCGGCATGCGCGGCCTGACGCTGCCGACGATTGAAGCGTTCTACCGGCGCGGCCTGCTCGATTCCCTTGAAGCGCCCGGGCGTCAGGCAAAGCCAGAGGGAAAACCGCGCAAGCAGGCCGGACACTTCGCCGGCATCCCCTTCGATTATGACAGGATCAATCCCTCGGACTGGGCCTATCGACTGCCGAGCCCCGCCGACAGCAATATGGCGGCAGAAATGGAACGGGTCGAGACCGTCCTTGCCGACCGCGCGCAGTCCATCGGCGTCGAGATCAGACGGGGTGTGCGCGTCGAAGGTTTGGCACAATCAGCCGACGGGGTCATGATCCAAGCTGGAGATCAGAGTTTTGAGGGCCGTTGGCTGGTCGGCTGCGACGGTGGCCGCAGCATGGTGCGCAAGGGGGGCGGCTTTTCCTTCGTCGGAACCGATCCCGAGTTTACCGGCTATTCCGTGCAGGTCGATCTGGCTGACCCGGAAAAGCTGAAGCTCGGCCGACAGCTGACGCCGACCGGCATGTATTTCCAGACGCAGCCCGGCCATTTCGGCATGGTGGAGTTTGACAGCGGCGCATCTCACCGCACCGGACCGATCACGCTTGCGCATGTGCAAGCGGTGCTGCGGCGGATATCGCAGACCGATGTCACGCTGACCGCGCTGCGCGTCGCCACCAGTTGGACCGACCGCGCCCAGCAGGCGACAGAATACCGCAAGGGCCGGGTGCTGCTTGCCGGTGACGCGGCCCATATTCATTCGCCGCTCGGCGGGCAAGGGCTCAATCTCGGACTTGGTGACGCCATGAACCTTGGATGGAAACTGGCCGCCACCGTCCGCGGTGAAGCGCCGGACGGACTGCTCGACAGCTATTTCAGCGAACGGCATCCGATCGGTGAACAGATTCTCGCCTGGTCGCGGGCGCAGGTCTCGATCATGCGGCCAAGCCCCCACGCCCGGGCGATGGAATCCATCATCCGCGATCTCATCGCCACCCGCGACGGGGCCACCTATTTCGCCGACCGGGTCTGGAATGCGTCGATGCGCTACGATCTCGGCGACGGCCACGCACTGGTCGGCCGCAGCGTCCCGGACTTCGAATGGACCGACGGTACCAGGCTCGCCGCCCTGCTCGCCGACGGAACCGGTCTGCTGATCGACTTCGGCGACCGCGCACCGCTCCGGTCGATCGCACGCCGTTGGGATGACCGGGTCAAATATGTCGAGGGTGAGGTGAAGGACCGGCTGGGACTGACCGCCCTGCTTGTCCGTCCGGATGGAATTGTCGCCTGGGCTTGTGAGGGCGAGGTGAATCCTGAAGACGCTGTCGAAGCCGGATCGCGTTGGTTTGCTGTCCATGATGGCGGATAGTGCCGCCATCTTAACGAATGTCTCCAAGACTTCCATCACCATCGCGAATGCCTGGCAGGCGCCTGCCATCATTGGCGAGCGGTTTCGTGATGTGATAGCAAGGCATGGGAATTGCACGCTCGCGGCGTGCCCGTGTTGGATAGAAGGACCTGCTGCTGTGATCCGCACGAAGGTCGATACGCTGTTTAAGCAGTGCTGCGCGTTTCACCTGCAGTTTTTTCCCGATGGCGAAGCTCTGTCAAAGCTCTGCAACTTGCAGGACAGGATCGAGCGAGACAGCGACGCGCCGCTCTCACGCGTCCCGGCTAAGAGCCTACACATGACGGTCGTCACCCTGGTCAACGCCGCGGCCCAATTCAGTATTCCAAACGACGAGGTCTGGAAGCTGAATGGGGAAAGATGGAAGGAGATTGTGGAGAGACTGGTCGAAGAGACCCCGCCATTTGAGCTCCATTTTCATGAGGTGGCTGCTTCGGAAGCCGCTGTCTTCGTAAAGGCAGAGGAGCCGCCGGAATTGCGCAGGCTTCGTTCGGCCATTTCACATGCCATCTGCTTCGAACAGTGGTGTCCAACCCCGCCCCGAATAGCGCACATAACACTGTTCAGATTTTTTGCAGAAGACAGGCTACCAGCAGTCAACTTCGACGCAGGCTTATTGCCCACGGGACTGAAGGTTGGATCCCTTAAATTGCTGGAAGAGCGCGTTTATCCAAGCGTCGAGATCAATATACTCAGCGAGCCACTCCTCCGAGGCAAAAGCACCTAGTGGCAATTCTGGCTGGTCGATCGGCTCTGCTTTGCCCCTAATCCAAAAACCGATAAAGCCAGTCGCGCGTTTCCTCCGGCAGCGAGGCCGGCGACTGGTCCTCGCGGGTGCGGGCCTGCCAGATGATCTCGACCTCGGCGGCACGCTCCTCCCCGGTGTCGATCGCAACGAGGAGGCCGATGGAATGCATGCCGATCTTGTCGACGGTGGCGGTGAAGGTTGCCAGCTCATCGTAGTGCAGCGGACGGTGCAGCATGCAGGAAACCTTGCTAGGGCTATAGACCGGTTCGTCATCGACATCGGGCCGTGAGGACCAGAAGCTCGCAAGGACGGACTCGGCATAGGAAATATAGGAGGCCAGAAACATCTGGCCGGTCATATCGACATCGCGAAACGGCACACGTATTTCCGCCACATCAGGACGTTTCGACTGACTCATCAACAGATCTGCCTTACAGAGTTCCCATGGCAACACTACTTCATAATAGCTTATATCGGAACTGGCTTAAGGATAAAATTACGCAATAGTTCAAAGTGTTACAGTGTCCTTCACGCACCGGAAAGGCGCGGCTCCGTTGCAATGGAGCTGTTCGACGGAAACGGCGTAACTGAGACGGTTGTGACAGGCGAACGGTTGGACGGCGGCAGAGCGCTTGTTGAAATCGACCGATGATGCCCCATCTGCTGTGGCACATGACATAAGCGACCGATAGAGTGTCTTCATGAGCACCCGTCTTTATGAACACCCGATCTTCCTGGAACATGTGACGCCCGCTGGTCATCCGGAGCGATCGGACAGGATCCGCGCCATCAACGTCGCGCTGGAACATCCGAATTTCGAGCGCCTGGAGCGCCGGCAGGCGCCGCAGGCGAACGAGGATGCGGTGCTGCTTGCCCATCCTGAAGAACATCTCATCGCCGTCATGCGGGAGATTCCCGAGGAAGAGGGTGAGATCAACCAGATCGAAGCCGATACCTATGCCAGCAGCAAGAGCCTGCAGGCGGCGCTGACCGGCATCGGCGGGGCGATGGCGGCGGTCGACGACGTCTTTACCGGCCGGGCCGACAATGTCTTCGTCGCCGCCCGCCCGCCGGGGCACCATGCCGAGAAGATGACGGCGATGGGCTTCTGCTTCTTCAACAATGCGGCAATCGCCGCCCGGCATGCGCAAAGGGCGCATGGCGCCGAGCGCATCGCCATCGTCGACTGGGACGTGCATCACGGCAACGGCACGCAGGATATCTTCTGGGACGATGCCTCGGTGCTGTTCTGCTCGACGCATCAGATGCCGCTTTATCCCGGCACCGGCGCCAAGGACGAGAAGGGTACGCACAACACCATCGTCAACGCGCCACTTTCGCCGAATGTCGGCAGCGACCACTTCCGCGAGGCGTTCAAATCGCGCGTGCTGCCCGCGCTTGACGATTTCCGGCCGGACCTCATCATCATCTCCGCCGGCTTCGACGCGCATCACCGCGATCCGCTGGCGCAGATCAATCTGACCGGTGAGGATTTCGACTGGGCGACCGGGCGCGTGCTCGAACTGGCGGACCGGCACGCGAAGAACCGGGTCGTCAGCCTGCTCGAAGGCGGTTATGATCTCGAGGGACTCGCCGAATCGGCGGGCATGCATATTCTGAGAATGATGAAGGGTTGAGAATGACTGACAGCGCCAAGCCGGAGGTGTCCGGCCTTTCCTTCGAAAAGGCGGTCGCCGAACTCGAAAGCATCGTCGCCCGGCTGGAACGTGGCGATGTGGCGCTGGATGAATCGATCGAGATCTACGAGCGCGGCGAAGCGCTGAAGAAACATTGCGAGACGCTGCTTTCGGCCGCCGAGAACCGCATCGAGAAGATCCGGCTCGACCGCGCCGGCAAGCCGCAAGGTGTCGAGCCGCTGGACGGCGCCTGAGGCACAGCAAAACCCCCTTTCGAAGGCGCTTGGCTATCGGCTTCAGACCGATCTATGATCCCCATCCAAAACGATGAGGGGACGAGGAAATGACAGACAGGTTGAAGGGCAAGGTCGCCATTATCTCGGGCGGCGCGACCGGCATGGGCGGTGCCGCCTCGAAGCTTTTTGCGGCGGAAGGCGCGCGCGTTGCGATCATCGATCGCAATGGCCAAGCAGCAGCCGAGACCGTCCAAGCCATCCGTGATGCCGGCGGCGAGGCCGAATACTGGACGGCCGACGTCTCGGACGAAGCAGCCGTCATTGCCGCCGTCGCCGGTGTCGAAGAACGTTACGGCGCAGTGACCGTGCTTTTCAACCATGCCGGCACCATCGTCATCAAACCTTTCCTGGAAACGACGCTTCAGGAATGGGATTGGCTGCACGCCGTCAATGTGCGCTCGATGTTTCTGATGACCAAGGCCGTGCTGCCGAAGATGATTGAGAGCGGCGGCGGATCGATCGTCTGCACCTCGTCGATCTCGGCGGTCGCCGCCACGCCGATGGAAGTGCTTTACGACACGACCAAGGGTGCCGTGCATATGTTTGCCCGCGCCATCGCGGTGGAATTCCGTGACCGCAACATCCGCTGCAATGCCGTTTGCCCGGGCTTCATCCGCACGCCGCATGGCCTGCGCGAGGTGGCCGATCTGCAGGCGCTCGGCGTCGACGTTTCGGATGCCGCCATTGCCGCGCAGCAGGGGCGGATCGGCGAGCCCGAAGACGTCGCGCGGGCTGCCCTTTATCTCGCCAGCGATGAGTCGAGTTTCGTCAACGGCGCCCATCTCTTCGTCGATAATGGCTTCACCGCAATCTGAGCCATCCGTGCGGCGCGCTTCAAAGTTAGGGCGTCCTTGGCACGTCCCGTTGGACGTGCGGCGCGCTAATTGCTATCCCTGGTCGATGCGCGACTGCCTCATTCCTTAAATCGACATCGATTTAAGGACAAATTATGCAGCAATTCAAAACTATAGCATCCTTTGCGCGTCTGAAAGACGCGCGGCACTGTAGTGATCGGAGATCCCTGATGTCCTTCTTTCCCGGTAAAGATCCTCTGCCCGGCGATGCCTTCGCCTGCGACGCGATCGAGAACCTGATCATCCCGCGCACCAGCGATATCGGCGGTTTTCAGGTGCGCCGCGCGCTTCCCAGTCGGCAGCGACGGCTGGTCGGGCCGTTCATCTTCTTCGACCGCATGGGGCCGGCGATCCTGAAGCCGGACGAGGCGCTTGACGTCAAGCCGCATCCGCATATCGGGCTGTCGACGGTCACCTATCTGTTCGACGGCGAGATCCGCCATCGCGACAGCCTCGGCACCGAAAAGGTCATCCGTCCCGGCGATATCAACCTGATGACGGCCGGCCGCGGCATCGTGCATTCCGAGCGCACCCCGGACAATCTGCGCGGCCATCCGCTGCTGATGTCGGGGCTGCAGACCTGGCTGGCGCTGCCCAACGACAAAGAGGAAATCGATCCCTCCTTCGCCCATACGGAAAAGTCCGCCATGCCGCTGATCGAGACGGCAGGCGTGCGCGGGCGTGTGGTCATCGGCTCGTTCGAAGGCATGACATCGCCCGTCGGTGTTTTCTCCGACACGCTCTATGTCGATCTCGACCTGCAGCCGGGCGCCAAATTTCCCTTCGGCGCGGGCCACGAGGAGCGCGCCGTCTATGTGCTGTCGGGCGAGGTCGTCATATCAGGCGACCGTTTCGCTGCCGACCAGCTGCTGGTCTTCCGGCCGGGTGATGCGATCACGCTGGAAGCCGGCCGCGATGGCTGTCACCTGATGCTCTTCGGAGGGGCAGCGCTCAATTCGAAACGTTATATCTGGTGGAATTTCGTGTCCTCCTCGAAGGAGCGGATCGAACAGGCCAAGGAGGAATGGCGCACCGGCCGGTTCGATATCGTTCCCGGTGACGAAGAGGAATTCGTGCCTTTGCCGGAAGGCTGAACGACACGAAATGAACGAAATAGACCAGGATATCCGCCTAAAACCGCTCACACTTTCCGGCACCATGCTTTAATAGTGGGAGCATGATGTTGCCCGAAAACCGCTCACACTTTTCGGCATCATGCTCTAAGGTGAAAAGCTTCGGTTCCTGAAATGCACTTGTTTTGCCGCAATCTAATCGAATAAAGCGGAACAAGGAAAAGCAAGAAAGAGCGCCCGCCCGTGACACAACTGCCGAAGACCCCCCTGCTCGACCAGGTCATCTATCCCGCCGACCTGCGCAAGCTCGAGGATCGCGACCTGCCGCAGCTTGCCCGCGAAGTCCGGGACGAAATGATCGATGCGGTGTCGCGCACCGGCGGCCATCTGGGCGCCGGTCTCGGCGTCGTCGAATTGACGATCGCCATCCACAGCGTCTTCGACACACCTGATGATCGGCTGATCTTCGATGTCGGCCATCAATGTTATCCGCACAAGATTCTCACCGGCCGGCGTGACCGCATCCGAACGCTGCGCCAGGAAGACGGGCTGTCCGGCTTCACCCGCCGGGCGGAGAGCGAATACGATCCGTTCGGCGCCGCGCATTCCTCGACCTCGATCTCCGCCGGCCTCGGCATGGCGATTGCCGCCGACCTCGACAAATCAGACCGCCGCGTCATCGCCGTCATCGGCGACGGGGCGATGTCGGCCGGCATGGCCTATGAGGCACTGAACAATGCCGGCGCCCTCGACGCCCGCCTTATCGTCATCCTCAACGACAACGATATGTCGATCGCGCCGCCGACGGGCGCAATGAGCGCCTATCTTGCCCGTCTCGCTTCGGGGCGCACCTATATGGGCTTCCGTGACTTCGGCAAGAAGCTGACGGCCTATCTCGGCAAGAACATCGACCGGGCGATCACCCGCGCCGTCGAGCATGCGCGCGGCTACGTCACCGGCGGCACGATGTTCGAGGAGATGGGCTTCTACCATATCGGCCCGATCGACGGGCATTCCTTCGACCACCTGCTGCCTGTGTTGCGCAACGTGCGCGACAATGGTCGCGGACCGGTGCTGATCCATGTCGTCACCCAGAAGGGCAAGGGCTATCCGCCGGCGGAAGCCGCGGCCGACAAATATCACGGCGTCAACAAGTTCGACGTCATCACCGGCGCCCAGGCAAGGGTCAAGCCGAATGCGCCGAGCTATACCAGCGTCTTTGCCGAAGCGCTGGTGCAGGAAGCCGCTCTCGACGATAAGATCGTCGGCATCACCGCCGCCATGCCTAATGGTACCGGCCTCGACAAGCTCGCCGAGGCCTTTCCGTCGCGCTGTTTCGACGTCGGTATTGCCGAACAGCATGCCGTCACTTTCGCCGCCGGCCTTGCGGCGGAAGGCTACAAGCCGTTCGCCGCCCTCTATTCCACCTTCCTGCAGCGCGCCTACGATCAGGTCGTGCATGACGTGGCGATCCAGGGACTGCCGGTGCGTTTCCCGATCGACCGTGCCGGCTTCGTCGGCGCCGACGGGCCGACCCATGCCGGCTCCTTCGACACCGCCTTTCTCACCACCCTGCCTGGCTTCGTGGTGATGGCGGCGGCCGACGAGGCCGAACTCAAGCATATGGTGCGCACGGCTGTCGCCTATGATGGCGGGCCGATCTCGTTCCGCTATCCGCGCGGCGAAGGTGTCGGCGTCGACATGCCGGCGCGCGGCGAAATCCTGCAGATCGGCAAGGGCCGCATCGTCAAGGAAGGCACCAAGGTGGCGCTGCTCTCCTTCGGCACCCGGCTTGCCGATTGTCTGCTGGCCGCCGAGGATCTCGATGCTGCGGGGCTTTCGACGACGGTCGCCGATGCACGTTTCGCCAAGCCGCTCGACCACGACCTGATCCGCCAGCTTGCCCGCCACCACGAGATGGTGATCACCGTCGAGGAAGGCTCGATCGGCGGTTTCAGCAGCCATGTGATGCATTTCCTTGCCACCGAAGGCCTGCTCGACAACGGCCTGAAGCTGCGCTCGCTCGTCATGCCCGACATCTGGATGGAACAGGCCAAGCCCGAAGCCATGAACGCCCACGCCGGCCTCGACCGCGCCGGCATCGTCTCGACGGTGTTCAGGGCGCTGGGACGCGGTGTTGCGGTTGGGGTTGCGGGATAAGATTATGTGAGGGCTTGCCGTGTGAGGGCCCCTCATCCGCCTGCCGGCACCTTCTCCCCGTAAACGGGGCGAAGGGGACCTGTCGCGGCCCTCTCCGTTCCCCACCAACCTCTCGCAGGGCACGTCCCCTCGCCCCGCGAGCGGGGAGAGGGTTAGGGTGAGGGGCAGCCACTTGCTCCCACTTATGCCGTTCCGCCCAATAAAAAAGGGCGGCGCATCATTGCACCGCCCTCTTCATTTAACGTCCCTGCGAAGGGCCCTCTCAGAACTCCGTCCATTCCTCCTGAACGGTAGCCGTAGCGGCTGCCTGTCTTCCGCCGAAGGCCTTGGCGACGGTGCGGGTCAGGGCGTGGGCCGGTGAGGCGACCGGCCGCGAGCTCGTACCGACGACGGCAGCGCGCGGCGCCGGGGCCGCCTGGCCGAGCTTGAACTGGCGCAGCAATTCGTCGAGGGCGTTTGCCTCCTGGGCGAGCGCATGGCTGGCCGCGGTCTGCTCCTCGACCATGGCCGCGTTCTGCTGCGTGCCCTGGTCCATGTTGTTGACGGCGGTGTTGATCTCCTGCAGGCCGATCGACTGTTCGCGGGTGGCGGTGACGATGGCGTTGACGTGGTGGTTGATCTCCTGCACCTCGGAGACGATGACCTCCAGCGCCTTGCCGGTCTCGCCGACGAGGCCGACACCGGCAACGACCTGTTCGCCCGATGTGGTGATCAGCGCCTTGATCTCCTTGGCCGCCTTGGCCGAGCGCTGGGCGAGCTCGCGCACTTCCTGGGCTACGACGGCAAAACCCTTACCGGCATCGCCGGCACGCGCCGCTTCGACGCCTGCGTTCAGCGCCAGCAGGTTGGTCTGGAAGGCGATGTCATCGATGACGCCGATAATGTTGGAGATTTCGCCCGAGGACTTCTCGATCTGCTGCATGGCGGAGACCGCCTTGCGGACGACCTCGCCTGATTTCTCGGCGCCGAGGCGGGTGCGCTCGACGAGATTGCCGACATCCTCGGCGCGCTTGGCGCTGTCGCGGACGGTCGTCGTCACTTCTTCGAGCGCTGCGGCGGTCTGTTCGACGGCGGCAGCCTGCTGCTCGGTGCGGTGGGCAAGATCGTCGGCGGCCGAGCGGATTTCGCCGGCGCCGGCATTGATCGCCGAAGCGTTACGGCCGACCGATTGCAGCGCCGCCTGCAGCTTTTCGACGGCATGGTTGAAGTCATTGCGCAGGCTGTCATATTGCGAGGCGAACGGCGTCTGGATACGGCCGGCCATATCGCCATTGGCAAGCTCGGCAAGGCCGCCCGCCAAGGCGTCGATGGCATAGCGGATCTCGCCTTCCTCGCGCGCCTTCTGCTCGTCGCCTGCCCGGCGCTGGCGCTCGGCGTCGTCGCGCATGCGGTCGGTCTCGCCGGCAAGGCGCAGCTTCTCGATCGCCGCCTGCTTGAAGACCAAGACCGACTGGGCCATGCGGCCAATTTCGTCGCCGCGCTCGACAGCCGGGACTTCGATGTCGTTCTGACCGCCGGCAAGGCGATCCATGGCCGCAGTCATGCCGACCACCGGCCGGACGATGGTGCGCGACATCAGCCAGGCGAGAACGGCGGCCGCAAGCGAGGCGAGGATGCCGCCGGCAAGCAGCGTCGTCTTCAGATCGCTGTTGGCATCGGCCCGGATGGCGGCAAGCGCGTTCGACTTTTCACGCGCGGTGGCCTTGATCTTGGCAGAGGCTTGGCGGAACCCGTCGAGCTGGCCCTTGGTGGCGTTGACGCCGATCTTGACGACCTCTTCGATCGGCATGTCGGTTTCCTTGCGCGCCTTGGTCTGCGGCTCGGCGAGTTCATGGAAATAGAGGTCGGCGGCCTTCTGCATGCCGTCGATCATCTCGACCAGCTGCGGCTCGCCCGTCGCCGTCTGCTTGGCGGCGGCAATCGCTTTCAACATGCGCTCGCGGTTGGCGAAGACATCGCCATAGGTGCTGTCGCTGCGGAAGAGGATGAAGCCGCGCAGGTTGACCGCTTGCTCGAGCATTGCCTGCAGCGCATCGTCGATCTGGTTGACGAGCAGCTCGGACTTTTCCTGCTCGGCAGAAGCGGCCGCGGACGCCGTCGCCTTGGAATAAACGAAAGCTGATATGGCGACGAAAATAAGAATGAGGGCTGCGAACGTGGCCGCAAGTTTACCGTTCAAGGATATGTTTTTGGCGGACATCGGTGATTTCTCCTGACGACAGTCGACGCGGCGAGAGGCAGGTCGCGCGAGACGCAACCGCCGGGATGTTTGAACCTGAGAACATGATCGGCGTGGAAACGCTTGCGCCCTCATGGCGCCGAGCAGTTCAGATGAACCGCTGCAATCACGCCGAACCTATATGGGCAGGCTTTAAATTTGTTTAAATTTGTGCACCGCAACAGCGGCAGAGCCTGCGGATTATTGTGCCGTTTCGGGAGGATTGAGGATCAGGATGTCGAAATCCCTAGTGGGATCGAAATCCTCTGATGTCATCCGGAAGGTCGTCGGGCCGATCTTCTGAACGTTGCTGCCGCAGAAGCTGATGAGGCTGCCGGGCTTGCCCTTGTCGATCGTCAGCTGAAAGCGCTTGATCGGCCCCGCCCAGTTGGCGCCGGTCGACAGCACATAGGAGATCCAGCTTTCGGTATAGTTGGCGCCTCCCGCCTCGGCTTCCCGAGCACGCTGCTGGGCAACCCGGACGAAATCTCCGTCGAGGCAATATTTGCGCGAATATTCCTCGAAACGATCACCCTTCGGCTCGCCACCTTCGAGAAAGCTGATGGCGACGGTGCCGCCGACGGCCGGCTTGTAGCGATGCTCGACGCTGACCTTCTTCTTTGCCGGGAAGGTGGTACGCCACCAATAGGTCGAGCGCAGCGTCCAGAGCGGCACGAGGTCGACCCCGGCGGCGGCATCGCCTGCGCCCATGGGATAGACGACGCCGCGGGAGATCCAGTCCTTGCGGACGGTTTCGGGAAGCTTGGCAAGTGCCTCGGTCGTCTTCTGGCTATAGGGCAGGACGGGAATGCCCAACTTGGCGAATTCGTCGGTCACGTCGATGCCGAGCGAAACGACGCGTTGCTGCAGCTTGGCGGTAATCGGCCTGCCATCCTGCACGGTGGAGAAATGCAGGAAATTGTCGCTGTCGTAATCGGAGATGGCGGAATTGTTGTCGACCTGGCCTGATATGTCAGGCATCGGAAAGGCGACCAGGCTTTCGACATCCTTGTCGGAGCTATTCTCGAAGATATAGTCGACACGCACTTCCGAAGCGGAGATGAAGAGATCCTCTTCCGCCATGCTGACATCATCGGATTGGGCAAAGATCAGCCCGCCGGTCTTGACCTCGGCCATGGTGTCGTTCGCGAGCGCGGGCGATGCGATGACTGCCGCGACAATCAGAGTGAAGAGCTTCAGCATGGAACACCCCCGTGTCTGCGGCCCGCCCCGCGATCGCCGCGGCAGGATTATCGCCGAAAGCTTTTGAGGGTCAATGACGGTCTTGGGAACAAAATGCTTGCAACCGGCGGCTTTGCCGGTCATGCACAGCCGATGTCAGATCAAAACACCCAACGCCTCGACCAGCTTCTCGTCTCCCTCGGCCTCTTTGCCAGCCGTTCACGCGCCCGCGACGCCGTGCAGCGCGGCACCGTCAGGATCGGCGGCCAGGTGGTCACCAAGGCCGGCGCGCTGTTTAACGCAGACGCGGCAATCGAGATCGACGATCCGGCGCAGGATTATGTCTCGCGCGCCGCACTGAAGCTTGCCGCAGCACTTGACCATTTCCGGCTCGATCCTGCCGGCCATCACTGTCTCGATGTCGGTGCCTCCACCGGCGGCTTTACCGAGGTGCTGCTGCTGCGCGGTGCCCAGCATGTCACCGCGATCGATGTCGGCCATGGGCAGATGCATCCGCGCATATCAGGCGATCCGCGGGTGACGAACAGGGAAGGCCTCAATGCCCGCAACATGACGGCAGAGGATATCGGCCATCCCGCCACCTTCATCGTTTCCGACGTCTCCTTCATCACGCTGAAGCTGGCGCTCGCGCCGGCTCTTGAGATCGCCGAACCGGGCGCTGTCGCCATCTTGCTGGTCAAGCCGCAGTTCGAGGCCGGCCGCGAGGCGATCGGCAAGGGTGGGATGCTGAAGGACCCCTCGTCTGCTCCCGCCGTCGCTGCAGAACTGGAGCGCTGGTTCATCGAGGACATGGGCTGGAAAAGCCTCGGCCTCATCCCCTCTCCGATTTCCGGCGGCGACGGCAATCAGGAATTTCTTCTGGCAGGATTGAAACCGTGAGCACCGAAACCGTCACGATCGAGAAGCTCGGCGCCCAGGGCGACGGCATCGCCAGCAGCGCCGGCGGACCTGTCTATGTGCCCTTTTCCCTGCCCGGGGAAACGGTGGCGATTGCCCGGGTCAAGAGCCAGGGCACGATCATGTCGATCACAACGCCCTCGCCCGACCGGCAGGAGCCGCCCTGCCGGCATTTCGGCCCTGATGGCGTCAACGGCACCTGCGGCGGCTGCACGCTGCAGCATATGGCGGATACGCCCTACCGCGCCTTCAAGCGCCAGCTGGTCATCGACGCGCTGAAATCGAAGGGGCTGACACCCGAGGTCGGCGAGATCGTTCCGGCCCGGCCGGGCGAACGCCGGCGCGTGGTGTTTGCGGCGCGCAAGACCGAGAAGGACATGCTTGTTGGATTCAACCAGGCCGAAAGCCACCATATCGTCGCCATCGAGGAATGTCCGATCTCGTCGGCAGGGATCATCGCCCGGCTGCCGGCGATCAGGGCGATTGCGGCTTCGCTGGCGACCAGCGCCGAACCCTTCCGCGTCGCGGTGCTCGAAACGCTTTCCGGCCTCGACATCTCCGTCGACGAGGTGAAGAAACTCTCCGACCCGCAGCGGCGCAAGGCAATCGAGACCGCGCTTGGCCTGCGCGGCATCGCCCGTGTTTCGCTGAACGGCGAAATCCTCGTCGAGCCGTCGAAGCCGATGGTCGAATTCGGCGGCGTCCAGGTTTCGCCGCCGCCGGGCAGTTTCACCCAGGCGACCAAGCCGGCGGAAGAGGCGATGGCGGAGCTGGTCATTGCCCATGCCGGTAAGGCGAAGCGGATCGCCGATCTCTTTGCCGGCTCCGGCACGTTTTCACTGCGGCTGGCGCGGATCGGCCGCGTGCACGCCGTCGAAGCCGAAGCAAAGGCGCTCGCCGCACTCGATCATGCCGCCCGCAACACGCAAGGACTGAAGCCGGTCACCGTCGAAAAGCGCGATCTCTTTCGCCGTCCTTTGATGACGCAGGAGTTCAAGCCCTATGACGCCGTCGTCTTCGATCCGCCGCGCGCCGGTGCCGAGTTCCAGTGCCAGGAGCTTGCCCGTTCGGCGGTGAAGAAGATCGTGGCCGTCAGCTGCAATCCGCTGACGCTGGCGCGGGACCTCGCGATCCTCGTCGAGGGCGGCTACCGGATCACGCAAGTGACGCCGATCGACCAGTTCCTCTGGACCTCGCATGTCGAGGTGGTGGCGACGCTGGAGAAATAGGCGTGCCTGTCGGAAAGACCAAAAGACGCAACCCCTACTATCACGGCCCGGTGTCCGATCACTTCGACGGCACACATTTCTTCAATCCCGATGGTATCGAGCCCCTTGGTTTCCGCGATCTGCTGCGGTGGCAATTCGGCGGTGGCCGTGAGCGCTGGCCGCAGTCGGTCCCAAGTCCATACCCGGCGGCCAAGCCGGATCCATGCGTCGACGGCGAGGATCTAAGGGTGACCATGGTTGGTCATGCAACAATGCTCGTGCAGGTCGCTGGGCTCAATATCCTCACCGACCCGGTGTGGTCGGAGCGCGTGAGTCCCTTCGCTTTTGCCGGACCCAAGCGCGTCGTCCAACCAGGCATCGCGTTCGATGATTTGCCGCCAATTGATCTCGTGCTGGTGTCGCACAATCATTATGATCATCTCGATATCGCAACGCTCAGGCGGTTGGGTGCGAAGCATCGGCCGCGTGTCGTGACGCCACTCGGCAATGACACGATCATTCGCCGTGCCGTGCCCGATATACGGACGACATCGATGGACTGGGGCGAGCGGATTTCGCACGCCGGAATAAGCATTGATGCGGAGCCTGCACACCATTGGTCCGCGCGCGGAACCGCCGATCGCCGGATGGCACTCTGGGCGTCGTTCGTTTTGTCGACTCCAGCCGGAAAAATTTATCACGTCGGAGATACGGGCTTTCACCACGGCATCAATTACCAAGCGGCACAGCAGAAGCATGGCGGCTTTCGTTTGGCCATTTTACCCTTCGGCGCATATGAGCCGCGCTGGTTCATGAAAGGGCAGCACCAGAATCCGCAGGAAGCGGTGATCGGGATGAAGTTGGCAAATGCTGCCTATGTGGCCGGGCATCACTTCGCCACGTTCCAACTGACGAATGAAGCGGTCGACGCGCCGGCAAGAGCGTTGCAAGACGCAATGAGCGAGCATGATATTCCCCCGGAGCGGTTCCGGCCGCTCAGGGCCGGCGAGGTATTCAATGTGCCGGCGGTCTAATCGGTATCCGTTTGCTCCCGGACTGGTGTTGGTGTCGGCCTGCTTGCCATAGATACTTCGGAAACGACCGAGATCGCCGCTCAGCGGCGCATGAAGGCTTCGAAGGCCGCCCGGGCCTCGGCGCTTTTCAGCCGCGCGGAGAAATGGCGGGCCTCCTCGTCGATGCGGGCGATGATCTCGCCGCGGTTGCCGCGAATGAGGTCACGGGCGATGCGCAACGCCTCCGGCGGCTTGGCGGCGAGCTTTGCGGCGAGGCCAAGCGTCAGTGAATCGACCTCGCCACTTTCAACGACCTTCCAGACCAGGCCGGCTTCCTTCGCCTCGTCCGCAGAGAATGCTTCGCCGGCGGCAAGCATGGCGAAGGCGCGCTGATGTCCCATCAGGCGCGGCGCGACGAGGCTGGAACCTGCCTCCGGCACCAGCGCCAGATCGACGAAGGGTGTGCGGAACTGGCTGCGGCTGGAGGCGATGGTCAGGTCGCAATGGAGATGGATCGTCGTGCCGATGCCGACCGCCAGACCGTCGACGCCGGAGACGACGGGTTTTTCGGCATTCACCAGCGCATAGAGGAAATCGAGGATCTCCTGCTCCAGGCCGCGGCCGCCCATTGCGGCAGCCAGAAAATCGTTCAGGTCGTTGCCGGCCGAGAAGCAGCCTTCGGTGCCGAGGAAAGCGGTGGCGCGGATGTCGGGGCTTGTGTTGGCCGCATTCAGCGCATCGGCCATCGTCCGATACATGGCGCGGGTGATGGCGTTCTTCTTTTCCGGCCGATTGAAGCGGATGGACTGGACGCCGGGATAGGCGGAAGGCTGCTCGACGATGATGTAATCGGTCATAAGGTCTCCTCAGGCTAGCAGGATGCGGGCGGCGGCAAGGCTTGCCGCGCCATTGACCACCCGGTCGCGAAGGGCTGCGGTTTCGGCGAGCAGGTTTTCGGCGGCGAAGCGGCAGAGCGCGATACGGTTTTCGGCCGCGCCATCGGCACTTTCGGCAAGTCCGCCCTTGGCGAGGTAACAGCCGGTGAGCACGAGGCCGAACAGCCGCTGATAGGGCGTGGCACCCGAGAGCGCCTCGGCGGTGCTGTTCTCGGCAAGCGTCTTCATCAGCCAGGCGGTCGCCTGCTCGAGATCGGCGATCGCAGCGTCGAGCCTCGCAGCGGTTTCGCCGAAACCGTCGAGATTGGAGCGGCGGACGCCATCGGCGATCTCTCTGAGCTCGGCGATGAAGCCCTTCACCTGATCGCCGCCGGAGAGCGGCAGCTTGCGGGTGACGAGGTCGATCGCCTGGATACCATTGGTGCCCTCATAGATCGGGGCGATGCGGGCATCGCGGAGATAACGCGCCGCACCCGTCTCCTCGATGAAGCCCATGCCACCATGCACCTGAATACCGAGCGAGGCGACGTCGACGCCGGCATCGGTCGAAAAGGATTTGGCGATCGGCGTCAGCAAAGCGGCGCGCTCCTGCCATTGGCGGCTGGCGTCACCTGCCCGATGCGACATGTCGATCGCATGGGCGCACGCATATGAGATGGCGCGCGCCCCTTGAGTCAGCGCCTTCATGGTGAGGAGCATGCGGGCGACATCGGGATGTTCGACGATCGGGCTCATGCCGGCGCCGCTTGCGCCCGGCGCCCTGCCCTGGGTGCGTTCCCTGGCATAGGCGAGCGCCTTCTGGGTGGCGGCTTCCGCGATCGCCACGCCCTGCATGCCGACGGCAAGGCGGGCATTGTTCATCATCGTGAACATGCAGGCCAGCCCCTTGTTCTCCTCGCCGACCAGCCATCCCACGGCACCCTTTTCACCGCCGAATTTTCCGTCGCCGTAGATCATCGTGCAGGTCGGCGAACCATGGATGCCGAGCTTGTGCTCCAGCGAGTGGCAGAACAGATCGTTGCGGGGCCCAAGCGAACCGTCGTCGTTCACCAGGAATTTCGGCACCAGGAACAGCGAGATGCCGCGGGTGCCGGCCGGTGCATCCGGCAGGCGGGCAAGCACCAGATGGATGATATTGTCGGCCGCGTCATGCTCGCCCCAGGTGATGAAGATTTTCTGGCCGAAGAGACGGTAGCTGCCGTCATCGCGGCGCTCGGCGCGAGCCTTCAGCACGCCGAGATCGGAGCCGGCATGCGGCTCGGTCAGGTTCATGGTGCCGGTCCATTCACCGGAGACCATCTTTTCCAG
The DNA here is from genome assembly GCF_002008365.1 of Rhizobium leguminosarum bv. viciae USDA 2370. Classification (GTDB taxonomy): domain Bacteria; phylum Pseudomonadota; class Alphaproteobacteria; order Rhizobiales; family Rhizobiaceae; genus Rhizobium; species Rhizobium leguminosarum. The sequence continues at coordinate 146,380 of NZ_MRDL01000007.1, read as the reverse complement.
ATATTTGTCTTTCAGCGCGGCACTGCCATGGGTGCTGACCGCTTCGATGGCGCCCATCGTCAGCGTCGGGGCAAGCGCGAAGGCCATGGAGCCGGAATTCCACATTTCAAGCGCCGCGACATTCAGCATATGCGGCAAGGCCTGGCCGCCGAAGGCCTCCGGCGCCGTCAGGCCGTTCCAGCCGCCGGCGATCCAGTGGCGATAGAGATCGCGCCAGCCATCCGGCAGCCTGACCTCGCCATCGATCAGGCGGGCGCCCTGGCGGTCGCCGATTTCGGCGAGAGGCGCCACTTCTTCTGTGGCAAAACGTCCCGCTTCGGCGAGGATCGCATCGACCAGATCTTCGCCGAGATCGCCGAGCAGCCCTCTTGAAATCGCCTCGTCCATGCCCGCTACGTGCTTCAATGTGAACGCGATTTCCTCGACGGGCGCCTTGTACATGGTTTTTCCTCCGCAGACCGGCCTGCACTTGGGCAAGCCCCTCCGAGGCAAGGGCTAATTGATTTTTACGTAAACGTCAATTTCGATTTCCTCGGCCGCCATGCGATAAATCGCCTGACAGGGCGCTTTGCTCTTGCACCTTTGGATAAATGGACGTCATGAACAATCTCTAAGGGAAGACATCGCCTTCGCAAAGGACCGGCGAACAATGGATACATTGCCCGTCAACATACCCGGTTTCGTCTGGGCCTATCGCTTTTCGCCCGAAGAAAAGACCGCGGTGCGACTGAACAATAGTGCGACGGTAGCGGAACTGACCGCCGACAACTGTTTCTACTGGCTGCACCTCAACCTTGTCGACGCTCGCGTGCCGGCCTTGCTCGATACGCTGGACGGACTGACAGAGGACGCGAAATCGGCGCTGACGACGCGCGATACACATGCGGCCATCACCGTCGACGAGCAGATGCTCTATGGGACGCTCGTCGATTGCCAGCGCGATTTTGCCCAGGATACCAACAATCTCGGCTGGCTGCATTTCGCGATGTCCGACCGCTTCCTCATCACCACGAGGCTGCAGCCGCTACGCAGCGTCGAACGGGCTCGGGCGCTGATCGAGAAAAACCCGGGCAAATTCTCCCGACCGGTCGATCTCTTCGAACTGCTGGTGATCGAGTTCCAGCGCACGCTGATCGCGATCGTCATCGAACTCACCGAAGAGCTGAACCAGATCGAGGATATCGTCTACGACAGTGCGCAGCGCGACGAGCGCCGGCGCCTGGCGCCGGTCCGGCGCACCGTGGTCAGGCTGCATCGGCACCTGCGCACCGTACTGGCGCTGATGCGCCGGGCGGCGGCGGCCGACGACGACGAGATGCCCTTCGGCTTCGACGATGTGGCGCGGCGGCTGACGAGCCGGCTGGAAACGGTCGACCACGATATCTATGCGCTGCAGGACCGGGCACGCCTGCTGCACGAAGAAATCGATTCGAAACAATCCTCCGAAACCAACCGCCACCTCTATCTGCTGTCGATCATGACGGCCTTCCTGCTGCCGCCGACGCTGGTGACGGGTTTCTTCGGCATGAACACGGCAAACCTGCCCTTCGCCGTCGGCGACTACGGCACCGAATACGCCGTCGCCCTCATCGTCGCCTCCATCGCCTTTGCCTGGTGGCTGCTGCGGCGTGTGGATATTCTTTGAACGCGAAACGCCCGGCATGACTGCCGGGCGCCTGGTTCTTATCTTAGCTCGATATCACGACATGCCAAAACCGCTACGCGGTTTGGGGTGACGTCAGTAGGGCGAATAGCACTGCTGACGCGGGCCGTTATAGGGCTGGAAGGTGTTGTCGTAGGCGCGATAGGACCGGTAGCGGTTTGCGCACCATGCGACGTGGCTCGAACCCATGCGGGGCGCAGGGTCGACGTAACGCGGCTGCGCGACAATCGCGCCGCCGATCACTGCGCCGGCGCCGAAGGCGGCAAGCGGATACCAGTAGCCGTTATAATGGCGATAGCCCGGGCGGTAATAGGAATATCCGCGATAGCCGCCATAATAGCCGGGCCGGTAGTAGGCGCCGGGACGATAGCCAGGCCGGTAATAGGCGCCCGGACGATAGCCGGGGCGATAATAACGGCGGTACTGGACATTCTCAACTGCGGAGGATTTTTCCACCTGCGGGGCGGTGGGCATCTGGATTGCCTGCGACGGCGCAAAGCCCGTCAGGACCACGGCGGCAGCCAGCACTGCGGTCGCGATCTTGTTTCTCAGCCCGATCATTGCTTCAACTCCCATACAACAGCGATCACCGCCTGCCTAGCAACGCCTTTTCGCCTGAATGGTTCCAAAAGCAGCCGGGGCCGGCTACTCTCCCTTTTAGGTCAGCTGAACTGAACCGGACATTAACCGGTGCGGCAAAGCGCTATCAGGCAACGACGGAGAACTTCGCCTGGTCACCCTGCAGGCGGTTCACCATGAAGTTCGAATACCATTCGAGGAACTGCATGACGCCGCCCTCGTGCAAGGCGGAATAGGGGCCGGGCTCATAGGCGGGTGAGTGAATGCCGAAGGCGTTTTCCTCGACGATGCGGCGATCCTGATCGTTGGTCTCGGTCCAGACGTGGGTCAGTTCCTCGAGATTGTAATCCACGCCTTCGACGGCATCCTTGTGGACGAGCCACTTGGTCGTCACCGCCGTCTCGTTGGCGCTGAGCGGCAGCACGCGGAAGGAGATGGCGTGGTCACCAAGCAGATGGTTCCACGTCGTCGGGTAGTGGAAGAGCAACATGGTGCCGATATGGCTGATCGAGATATCGTCGGAGAGCTGACGCTGGACAGCGCGCTTGCCCGACATGGTGTAGCTCTCGGCATCTTCGATCAGCGGCATGCGGGCGGTGCGGAACTGACCGTCCGGCGAAATCTGGAACTTGCTCGGCAGGCCGGCAGCCTCGCAGCGCGCCCAATGGCCGGCGATCTCAGGATCGTCGGCGCCGCCATCCGTGCCGGTGACACTCGGGGCTTCGGGATAGGTGCGGCAGAGTTCGGGGTGATTGGCGGCGCAGTGATAACACTCGCGGTTGTTTTCCCAGACAAGCTTCCAGTTGCCCTTCTCGATGATCGTGCTCTGGAAGGCGACCTTGCTCTCACTGATCCGGTGCGGCGCGACATAGGGTTCGATCTTGTCGCGCACCGGCTGGAAATCCGGGGCGGTATTGGCAAGGCAGATGAAGACATAGCCTGCGACGGTTTCGCAATGGACGGGTTTCAGGTTGAAGCCGGTCTTGTCGAAATCATCGCCCATGTGGCGGGCAAAGGCGAGCTTGCCTTCGAGATCATAGGTCCACTGATGGTAGGGGCAGACAAGACGCACGGAGGAGCCGTGCTCCTTGGTGCAGACGCGTGAGCCGCGATGGCGACAGCTGTTGTGGAAGGCGCGGATGATATTGTCGCGGCCGCGGACGACGACGACGGGATAGTTGCCGATCTGGACGGTGAAATAGGCGCCCGGCTTCGGCAGCTCGCAATCATGGCCGATGAACAGCCAGTCGCGATAATAGATCATCTCCATGTCGAGCTGGAAATAATCCTCGTCGATATAGAACGGCTGTTCGAGGCTGAAGCCCTCACGGCGGCTCTTGAGCTGACGCAAAACGTTGCTGCGAATATCCATCTTCATGTCCTCGTGCATCCGGTTGCCACCCTCGCGTGGGAAGGCCGGCGGAAGCGCGCCCGCTTCCTTCTCCTTCGGGAGAATTGTTCATGGCGCCATTTAATCACCGAGCATGGCTGCCGCTTGGTTGTAATGCGACATCGGCTTCGACATTGACGACAGGATGCAGCAAGCCACAGGCTGCCCATCCCGGTCGATGACATTGCCCGACTCTCCCGGCAATTATCGTCAATTGCGACATGGCGTAAAGACCCGTTGCGCAAAGAGGTCGGCTGCCTGGTATCGAGGTCAGTCGCGTTTGCGACATCTCCCGGCATTTGCCTTTCAGCCGGCCGGCTGCCATGGCGATTTTTTAACATCGCCTTAAGCATACCGCCCTATCCTGCTGCTGATTCAGACCGACCGAAGAACGCGAACCATGGCCAAACTCCGTTATTTCGACGCGAAAGAAGCAAGTAAACTGCAAGAGCCGCAGCTGATTGCCGCGCATTCCGAATTTTTGCGCACTGGTCGCATCCCCCGCGAGCGGCGGCACTGGCTGGCCGAGGAAAAACGGTATTTCACCCATGATGAGGTCGCGGCAAAGACCGGCCGCAAGCTGCAAGTTGCCGGCGAAAAGACCCATCAGCACATCAACGGCTTTCACCACTCGATCCAGTTTCCGAAGATGATCTTCCACCGGACGCTGGAGGACAGCCCACATCTCGGTTACTGCCACGTCACCGCCGCGCGGACGAAATTCGCCCATTACGAAGAGGTAAGCTGGGCCTTCTACATCTCCAATTTCTATTCCGACATCGGCGAGAACGATAATTTCTTCGAGCGCATCGATGTCGGTTATTCCCGCATGTATTTCGCCGTCGCGATCAAACCCGGCGAGAACTCCGCGGAAAAGATGACCATCGACCGCTCGGTGCGCGGCAACGGCCTGCTCTTCCGCACCCATGATCCGCAGGCTGCGATCCGCAACATCCTCTTGCTCGGCGCCCGCAACGAACAGCTGCGCGAAATCATCCGGCAGCTCTAAAGCGATTGATCGCCGGCGGCGGAAAGCCTAATGACTGCCGACCTACAGCGCCGTGCGTCTTTCCAGACGCGCAAAGGACGCTGTGGCACTTTGGATTGCTGGGCAGAACATGGCACGCACGATCGACATAAGGACCGACAGGCAAGCAGCGCTCGAGGCGGCCTCAGCCGCTCTTGCCGACGGCTTTGCCATCGCCATCCCGACTGAGACCGTCTACGGCCTTGCGGCCGACGCCACCAATCCCGCAGCCATCACCCGCATCTACGAGACAAAGGGACGGCCGCGCTTCAATCCGCTGATCTGCCATATGGCCGACCTCGCCATGGCCGAAGAGCATGCCGAATTCGACCCGGTCTCGCGGGCGCTCGCCAGAGCCTTCTGGCCCGGCCCGCTGACCCTCGTGCTGCCGCTGAAGCCTCAGAGTTCGATCCATTCGCTGGCGACCGCCGGACTCGACAGCGTCGGCATCCGTGTGCCGAAGGGTTTCGCGGGCGCGTTGATCGGCGCCTTCGGACGGCCGCTCGCAGCCCCCAGCGCCAACACCTCGGGCGGGGTAAGCGCCACGAGTGCCGCCCATGTCGAAGCCGATCTCGGGGCCAGGATCCCATTGATCCTCGATGCGGGTCCAAGCGCTGTCGGCGTCGAATCGACGATCGTCAAGGCAGAGGGCGGCCGCCTGAGGCTGCTTCGGCCGGGTGGACTGGCGGCGCGCGAGATCGAGCGCATCGCAGGCCAACCGCTGCTGCGGGCGAAAACGGCATCGGCGGCAATCGAGGCGCCAGGCATGCTCGCCTCGCATTACGCGCCGGGCGCTTCCGTGCGCCTCAATGCGACGGCGGTGGAACCGGGCGAGGCACTGATTGCCTTCGGCAGCGCTGCGGTCTCCGGCGCAAACAGTGCACGGATCGTGCTTGATCTCAGCCCGCGCGGCGACCTGGCAGAGGCGGCGGCCAATCTCTTCGACTACATGAAGCGGGCCGATGCCAGCGGCGCTCAGAGCATCGCCTTTTCGCCGATTCCCGAAGAGGGGCTGGGCGAAGCGATCAACGACCGGCTGCAGCGGGCGGCGGCACCCCGCGACTGAAAAGACTGCGCATGACGATGGAGGACCGAGTCCGAATGAGCAATTCCAGCATTTCCACCGAACTCCTCAACCGCTTCGCCGCAATCGTCGGCGAAAAATACGCGCTTCGCAGCGAAGCCGATCTTGCGCCGCATCTGATCGAAAACCGCGGGCTCTATCACGGCTCCTCCCCTCTCCTCTTGAAACCCGGCTCGGTCGAGGAAGTCTCTGATATCATGAAGCTTGCGACGGAGACCGGAACGGCGATCGTGCCGCAGACCGGCAATACCGGTCTCGTCGGCGGCCAGACGCCGCGTCAGGGCAAGTCCGATATCATCCTGTCGCTCGAGCGCATGAACAAGATCCGTGATGTCGATCCGGTGGCCAACGTGCTGGTGGCCGATGGCGGCGCCATCCTGGCCGAGGTGCAGAAGGCAGCCGAGGCGCATGGGCGGTTGTTTCCGCTGTCGCTCGGCTCGGAGGGTTCCTGCCGCATCGGCGGCAATCTTTCCACCAATGCCGGCGGCACCGCCGTGCTTGCCTATGGCAATATGCGCCAGCTCTGCCTCGGCCTCGAAGTGGTGCTGCCGACCGGCGAGATCTGGGACGGCTTACGCCGCCTGAAGAAGGACAATACCGGCTATGATCTGCGCGATCTCTTCATCGGCGCCGAGGGCACGCTTGGCATCATCACCGGCGCGGTGCTGAAGCTCTTTCCTCAGCCGCTCGGCCATCAGGTGGCCTTCGCCGGCCTGAATTCGGTGGTGGATGCGCTTGCTCTGTTCAACCTGGCCTCCAGCCTCTGCGGCGCCTCGCTCACCGGTTTCGAGCTGATGCCGCGTTTCGGTGTCGAGATCACCACCCGCCACATCGACGGCGTGCGCGATCCGCTGGACGCGGCCTATCCCTGGTACGTGCTGATCGACATTTCGACCTCGGATTCGGCCGAGACGGCGGAGCGGATGATGAATGGCGTGCTGGAACAGGGCTTCGAGGCCGGGCTGGTGCTGGATGCCGCGATCGCCGCATCCGTGGCCCAGCAGAAAGCGATCTGGCACATGCGCGAGAGCATGTCGGATGCTCAGAAGCCGGAAGGCGGGTCGATCAAGCACGATGTTTCCGTGCCGGTATCGAACATCCCGCATTTCATGGCCGAGGCTGAAGAAGCTGTGATGGCGGCGATGCCGGGCGCCCGCATCTGCGCCTTCGGCCATATGGGCGACGGCAATATTCATTATAATATTTCCCAGCCGGTTGGCGCTGACAAGGCCGCCTTCATCGCCCGCTGGCGCGAAATGAACCATATCGTGCATGGGTTGGTGCTGGCGCATGGCGGTTCGATCTCAGCCGAGCACGGCATCGGCCAGCTGAAGCGCGACGAGTTGGCGGCGATCCGGCCGGCGATCGAAATCGAGCTGATGCGCCGCATCAAGCGCGCCTTCGATCCCGCCAATATCATGAACCCGGAAAAGGTTGTCAGCCTCGATCCTTGAGGCCGACGGTCAGAGCGATCAGGCCTGCTGCGTGCAGCAGGTCAGGGCGATCAGCTTTGCTGCGTGCCGCCGCCGTTCAGGATCATCAGCGCCGGCGACTGCTGGGCAGCGTTCTGGACATCGTACATGGCGGTGAACCGGCGCAGCAGCTTGTCGACCTTCTTCGGATCCTGGAGATCCTCGAGCTTGACGAAGCGGTTGATCAGATCGGCCTGCTTGGCGACATCCATGCCCGAGATCTGCGATGGCAGGCTGTAGGCCGTGGTGATGACCTGATAAAGCGCCTTGTCGCCGAGGATCGAATAGATCGAAGTGATGCTCGAGGCCTTGCGGCTGAAATAGAGCGCCAGGCGCACGCCGTCGTTGGTTTCGCCTTGCTGGGCTTCCATCGTCTGCTGGACGTAAAGTTCCTGGGTGTGGTCCTCGGCCGCCTTGTTCTGGATCGTGCCGATCTTGGCGCGGGTCAGATTGCCGTCCTTGTCGAAGTTGAAGGCGGCGACGATATCCTGGAAACGCGCATCGGCCTTGGTGTTGAGGTAGCTCTTCTTGTCGTCGGGATCCGAGGTGAAGATCTTCTTCAGCGTGGCCTTGTCGTAATCCTTCGGGTCAAGATTGTTCGCCTTCAGCACCAGGTCGGTCAGGCGGCTGTCATCCAGGAAATCGTCGAGCGACTTCACCTTCGCCATGCCCTTGGCGAAATAGTCGACTTCGGCCGTCGCATCTTTCGAGGCCTTGTCCTTCACCGGACCGTCCTTCATCAGCATGGTGATATGCGATTTATAGTCGGTGGCGTATTTGGCCATGGTCGCGTCGGGAAGCGCCTGGAAGGGTGATGCCGCCTTGCCGTCGGGGCCGAAGTTGAAGGCGCGGGCAAGGTTGGTGATGCGTTCATCCTTGAGCGAGGCGATATAGCCATCCGGATCATAGGCATCGCTCGTCAGGATCTTGCGCATCATCGAGCGCGGGACATCCTGGTCGGTCAGCCCGAAAGCCTGCAGCGCCACATGGTAGAGATCCGGCAGATTGTCATTGCCCTTGCTGAAATCGGCGGACGAATTGCTGCGCAGGAAATCATTGACGGCCTTGACGTCGGAGAAATTCAGCAGGCTGCTGCTGTCGGCCATAAGCTTCTGGTAGTTGGATGCGACCTCGTCGATCGCCTCGTCGCGTTCGTCGTCATAACGCGCCGCATAATTGTCGTTGGTGGTCTGCGCCTGGTCGGCCGTCTGGACCGAACTGACGACAGGAAGCGATCCGTCGGCGGCGAAGTTGAAGTCGGCGTTGAGATCGGCGTGGCCGGCTGCGGCAGCCGCCGTCGCATCGGTCAGGATGCTCTTCAGATCGGCGTCCGAGATATCGAACGGCAGATTGTAGGTGCTCTTCAGGAAATTGGTGATCGTGCCATCGGCGATGAGATCATCGACATTGCCGATCGTCGCCATCCGGGCGGAATAGTCGTCCGTCCGCGCTGAGGCAGTAAATTTCGTGCTGCTGATCTGGCTGGCCGTCTGCGCCGCCATACCGTCCTCAAGCGTGCCGTCCGCCTTGAAGTTGAAGGCGGCGGCAACGTCGGCATAGGTGCCGGTGCCGCTCTGATCGGTCAGGATATTGCGAAGAGCGACGTCGCTGACCGTCGACGGGATGCCGTAGGCGTTGCGCACAAAATTGTTCAGCTTCTGGTCCGTCAGCAACTGATCGACGTTTGAGATGCCCGCAATGGTCGACTGGTAGTAGACTGCCGCATTGTCGGCCTTGCTGGCAGTGCTGGCACTTTGGGTTGCCGTCTGCGAGGCGTAAAGGGTCGCGACCGAACCGTCCGCTTTGAAATTGAAGAGGTCGTGAACGTCGCTGTAGCCCTGGGCGCTGGCAGCCGTGCGGTCGACGAGGAAAGTCCTCAACGTCGCATCGGAGACGCTGTCGGCGATCTGCATGCTGTTTCTGATATAGCTGACCGCAACAGCATCGGACATGATGTCATCGACATTGGTGACATTGCCGATCATGCTGTTGAAATGCGCTGCGTTCGCCGCCGACTTGTCGGTGGTCGACTTCCGCTGCGCCGCGGTCTGGATCACGGAACCATTGATCGAGCCGTCTGCCTGGAAGTTGAAGTCGGCATTGAGATCGGCATGCCCCTGGGCCGCTGCATAGGCGGAATCGGTCAGGATGTTCTTCAGGTCGGCATTGCTGAAACTCGTGCCGAGCCCATAGGCATCCTTGATGTAGCGGGCCAGCACACTGTCGGCGAGCAGGTCGTCGACATTGGTGATCCCGGTCGACTGCGAGGTGACGGTATAATAGTTGTTGGTGCTCGATGCCGCTGCCTTCAGGCTGTTTGCCTGATCGACCGACTGGACGCGCGCCGTGTTGGAGGTCGACCCGTCAGCCTTGAAGTTGAAAGCATTGTAGACATTGGTAAAGCCCATCAGCTGGGCATAACCGGGATCGGTCAACACCGCGCGCAGCGCTGCCGCGGTGAAGTCGGCGCCCATGCTATAGGCCGTCGTGATGTAGGAGGTCAGTCGCTTGTCGGCGACCAGATCGTCGACATTGGTGATCGTGCCGATCTTCGCGGTGTAATAGGCCTTGTTGTAGTCCGCCGCCGTCTGGCCGACGTAGTAGACATCCGAACCGACCGAATTGTCGATGATGAGGGACTGGGAATTCAGGGTGTAGGACTCGATGACCGAGGCCTTCTGCGCGGCGGTCTGCGCCGTGCCGTTGACAGTGCCATCCGCATTGAAGCTGAACTGGGCGGCAAGCGCCTTGTACTTGTCGCCGCCTTGGGTGTTGACGACGCTCGTGGGGTCGCTGAGATCGCTCGTCAGCACCTGCCGCAGAAAATCCTTCGACGCATAGGTCGGATCGATCTTGAAGGTCTTCAGCACATAGGTGCGCAGCCGGGTGTTGTTGACCAGGTCGTCGACGGTCTGCACGCTATCGATATTGTTGCTGTAATAGGTGCTCTCGGCGGTCGCGGCCTTGTCGGCATCGATGAAGGACTGCTTGTAGAGGCCGATGAGGTCGTCCTCCTGCGCGTCCGTCTGCACGTCCTTGGCCGGCTCGTTGAAATTGAAGGCGGCGGCGAACTCGCGGTAGCGCGTATCGGAAAGCTTGTTGGCGTAGCTGTTGGGATCGGTGAGATCGCTCTCGAGCACCTTCTTCATGAAGGCCTTGGCGTAGGTCATGTCCTCGAGACCATAGGCCTTCATCGCATAGCTGTAGAGCTTGTAGTCACCAAGGAAGTCGTCGACTGACGTGACCTTGTTGATATGGTCAGCGTAATACTGGGCATCCTTCTTGACCGTCGCTTGCGACGCAACCTTGTTGAGGCTGGACGTCATATCTCGCGACAGGATCGTGTAAGCGAGGGAAGCCGTGATCATAAAAAGCGCCCTTTTCGGCAAAATCTCTAAAAGAACGACGAACTGCTGGTGAGCACATTTTGCCATGGAAAACTTACCTGAGGCTTACCTCTGGATGCATCATTTCAGGACACCACGCCGTTCACCTTCCGGAAACCCTGCCGGATTCGGTTTTGATAACCATCAGAGGAGGCAAAGTTTTCTTAACCGCAATTTTTAAGCTGTACGGAAGGGCGGCTGCCTATTGTCGGCCATAGAGGACGAAAAGTCCCAAGGAGAAGACCGGAAATCGGCTCTCAGGTAAGACAAGGGTAGAATGAAATGAACAATCCCGTTATGAAGCCCGCTTGGGCTGGCACGACGTTGCGCCTCGATCCGTCCCGCTTTCCCCAGCAGGTCAGCTACGCCATCCACGATTGTTCGGATGACGTCAATATCACGATAGACGAACGCGGTGCGGTCCTGCGCAAGGTCCTCCCCTCCAGCGGCCTGCCGCTATCGATTGCGCTGCCGAAGCGCGTTTTCAAGGGCGTCGCCGCCCGCGCCATCGACCATGGCGACGGCGATGTCACCGTAACCCTCGAACTCCATCACTCCGATCCGGAGCTCTGCATTCCGCTGCTCGTCGCCCATGATCTCAGCGACATCGCCGCCGACTGGCGCAGCTGGTCCGAAGCCTTCCGCATTCCGATGCTGATGGTCGAGGCCGACGGCGTCGCCCGGCCGCTCGAAGACCATATCGGTGCCTTGCGCACCAGCGACCTCAAGCCTCGCCGCCGTCATTCCTACTTCGCCAATCGCCGTCCGCGCTTCCTCGTGCGCCGTACAACCGGCCGGCTGGGCGTCGCGATGAAGATCGAAGGTAAGGAAATCATCGCCCGCAACTGAACAAAAACGCGACAGTTCCATTTGGCGACGTCGCTTCGGAACCATTTTGAAACCCGGCGCCCGCGCCGGGTTTATCGTTTCATTCGTCGTCCCAATCAGGGAATGGCAAACAACAGCGAGATGAAGAGGCCGAAGAAGATGATCAGGCCGACGCGGTTGTTTGACTTGAAGAGCGCCAGGCACTGGTCGGCATCATCGATATCGAGCCGGACGATCTGCCAGGCGAACATGCCGGCCGCACCGAGCAGACCCAGAAATGCGATGAGATTGGCGCCGGCGAGAGCGAAAGCGATGAACATCAGCACCAGCGTCAGTCCATAAAGGCCGATCAGCCATTGCCGCGTCCTGTCGCCGAACAGGCGCGCAGTGGACCGGACGCCGATCAGCTCGTCATCCTCCTTGTCTTGATGCGCATAGATCGTGTCGTAACCGATCGTCCAGGCGACGGAGGCGGCGTAGAGCAGGATGGCTGCAAAGGAGAGGCCGCCGAAAATTCCGGCCCACCCCATCAGCGCACCCCAGGAAAAGGCAAGCCCCAGGTAGAATTGCGGCCAGTCGGTGAAGCGTTTGGCAAAGGGATAAAACGCCACGATCCCGAGCGAGAGCACGCCGAGGAAGACGTTGAGCCAGTTGAACTGCAGCAGCACGAAGAGGCCGACCAGCGCCTGCAAGCCGATGAAGATCTTTGCCCGACGGCGGGTGACGCGGCCGGAGGGGAGCGGACGTGACCGCGTGCGCGCCACTTCCATATCGATCTCGTGGTCGACGAGATCATTGTAGGTGCAGCCGGCGCCGCGCATGGCGACCGCGCCGATGAAATAGAGGAACAGGTGAGATACCAGCAGGCTGCCGGAATAGATCCCCTCGCCGATCGCCGCGTTGGCGGCAAGGGTCGCCGACCAGAAGCACGGCCACATCAAGAGCTGCCAGCCGATCGGGCGATCCCAGCGCGCGAGCTGCGCATAGGGCCAAAGCCATGGCGGCAGGATCCGGTAGACCCAGTTATCGGAAGGTGCGTCGGAGACGCGATCGTTGAAGTCGCCAGTATCGTGCATGCCGCTCATCTAGCGGCGGGCCGCCGATCCGGTCAAGAAGCGATCATTGTATTGCCAGTTGCATCATTCCTTCGATCGGAATCGATTTAAGGATAAAATATACGTAAATTCAAAGTGTTGCAGCGCCGCGCGCCTGAAAGGACCCGCAGCGCCGTCAATCACTGCAGTGAGAAATTGAACTTGTAGGTCGCCGAGACGCCGATCAGGACCTGGTTCTTCGAGCCGCGCTCGCGCACGAGGCTGCTGTCGGCGGCAGGACCTGCCAGCCGCTTATATTCGAGGAAGGAACTGGCCGAGAGGTTTTCCGTCGCCTTCCAGGTGAGCGCCGTGCCGGCGCCATAGGACTGGATGCCCGACGAGGGCTTATAGGGATCAAGGCCGCTTGCCGCCGCCTGCTTGGCGTTGACGCCATAATAGGCGTCGTAATAGCCGCTGGTGGCGAAGGTCGCGCGCGGGCCGCCTGACAGTTGCAGGTCGGGCGCGATATCGGTGAAGGCATCGACCGCGAGATCGGCAACGATACCGTCATGCGAGCGGATGCCCTGGCGGACTTCGGCGCGGGCGCGAAGGAAATCGGTCGGGTAAACTTCGACAAAACCGCCGGCTTCCGCCCCCCATTTGACCTTCTTCAAGCCCTTCAGCTCGCTGCCGTCGCCGTCATCGCGCGACGGGACGAACCTGCCGACGATGCCGGCACGGAAGGCGCCCTTGTCGATGAGGGCGAAGGACGGATTGTCATTGCGCGACGAAAAACGCGGGCCGGCGCCTTGGCGGCCGACCGAGATCAGCGGGCTGAACTTGAATTCATTATGCGACGAGCCCTCGAATTTCGGGGCGGAAAAGCCGGCGACGCCGACGCTCAGATACCAGTCGCCGGACCAGAAGTGCTGGCCGCTTTCCTGGGCGGCGGCCGAACTGGCAGATAAAAGGGCAATAGCCAAAGGGATCGATACGACTGATCGATGAGACACGTCCGCACTCCAGAAAACGCAAAAACAAAGCCGCGGAGGGCGGCGGCCGCTACATTTATCCCGATCTCGTTACCCCAATGTTAACCACGGCGGTGAGGGAGACGATTGTAGCTAACGCTGGTTCCAGCGGCGGATGACCGGTTCGGTCAGATCGTGTTCGTAGCCGAGCACGCTGATGCTGGCCGTATCGAGCACGAAGCGCGCGCCGTCTTCCGGCGGCAGGCCAAGCCAGCGGGCGGCAAGGACGCGCAGGAAATGCGAGCTCGAAAAGATCAAAATGGTGCCGGCCGTTTCGCGAAGCGCATGGATGACGGCGTCTACGCGGGCACCGACATCGGCGGCGAACTCGCCATTCGGGCAGCCGTCGCGAAAGAGCTGCCAGCCGGGACGGTCGGCAAGGATCGCCTTGGTGGTGATACCTTCATAAGCGCCGTAGTCCCATTCGGCGAGATCGTCCTTGATCACCGCGCCCGATCCGAATCCGGCGAGCGTGCAGGTCTTGCGGGCCCGCGCGGACGGGCTCGACCAGACGGCGGAGAAGGTAGGGCCCGCCAGCCGGTCGGCGAGTTTGCGGGCGGCCTCCTCGCCGTTCGCCGTCAGGGGAATATCGCTGCGTCCGGTATGGCGCCCGGACAGGCTCCATTCGGTTTCACCGTGGCGGACCAGGTAGATCTCGGGAAACGCACTGCTCATCGGCACGTCCTTTCATTGGAAGCGGTCCCTCGGCAAAACCGCCAGCGGAAGCGGCCCCTCCGCGGGATCAGAACGTCACCTTTTCCAACGGTGCGCGCCTCGCCTCGAACTCCTTCAGCTTGGCTTCGTTGCGGGCGATGTAGTTGCGATTGTCGGGAACGGCAAACTGGTTCTTGGCGACCTGGATCTGCAGGATAAAGAGCTCGTCCCAGCGGAAGCCCATTTCGGAACCAGCCAGATAGAATTCCCACATGCGGAAGAACTGCTCGTCGTAAAGCGCCACCGCTTCAGCCTTGCGCGTCACGAAACGCTCGCGCCAGTGGCGCAGCGTATAGGCATAATGCATCGGCAGGATTTCGATATCCTTGACCAGCAGCCCGGCTTTTTCGAGCGGTGGCACGACCTCGCCGACGGAGGGGATGTAGCCGCCGGGGAAGATGTACTTCTCGATGAAGGCATTGGTGCCGAAGCTTGGCTTCGGACGGCCAATCGAATGCAGCACCATGACGCCGTTGTCATCGAGCAGATCCGATACCTTGCGGAAGAAATTGCCGTAGTTGCCGATACCGACATGTTCGAACATGCCGACCGAGACGATGCGGTCGAACTTCCTGCCCGTCATGGTGCGGTAGTCCTGCAGTTCGAATCGCACACGGTCGGCAAGGCCGCGCTTTTCGGCGCGCAAACGCGAGACCTTGAGCTGTTCCTCGCTCAGCGTGATGCCGGTGAAATCGGCACCGTCGGTCGCTTCCGTCAGATACATGCCCATGCCGCCCCAGCCGGAGCCGATCTCCAGGATATGCTGATTCGGCTCGAGCAGAAGCTTGGCAGCGATATGGCGCTTCTTGGCGAGCTGCGCCTCGTCGAGACCAATGCCCGGCGGCTCGAAATAGGCGCAGGAATATTGCCAGTCCTCGTCGAGGAAAAGATCGAAGAGCTTGGCCGACAGGTCGTAATGATGGGCGACATTGTGCTTGTTGCGATTGACCGGCACGCGGCTCTTCAGCTGCTGCCAGGCAATGCGGCCGAGGAGCAGAGCCGCCATCTTGAAATCGAAGATTTCGTTGGTGGTGTTCTGTTTCACCAGCGACAGGAAATCGTAAATGTTGCCCTGTTCGAGAATGAACCGGCCCTGCATATACATTTCGCCGAGCTTCATGGTCGGGTCGCGCCGGATGGCGTCCTCGGCCTCCTGATCGGCAAGGCGGGCGACAACGGTTTCACCCGTGCCGTCGCCGATAGTATGGGTTTCGCCATTGGCAAGGGTAAGTTTCAATGAACCCTTGCGGACGATTTGCTGGACGATCGATAAGAATGCCGACGCCATGGACGCCTCGCAAATGTGACAGGATGGTCACATCAACTTAGTAGCTCTCTTTCGCCTTACAAGCGCCGGATTTAGCACTCCGTTCAGAACGCTGCCAAACTGTTGCATTTTTGCCGAAATGCCGGTTAAACCCTTATTTTCGCTTCATGGCTTCGGCAAGTGCCGCGCCGAATGCGCCCTGGCTCTCCGGTTTCTGAGCCGCGGGCCGGCGCTCGTTCTGCGGCCGCGACCCTTGGCTTGGGCGAGAATCACCACGCGGCGGCGGCGCTGATGAGCCGTCATCGCGTCGCATGGAAAGACCGATGCGCTTGCGCTTGGCATCGACTTCGACAACCCGCACCTTGACGACATCACCCGCCTTGACGACCTCGTGGGGATCCTTGACGAAGCGGTCGGCAAGCTGGGACACATGCACCAGACCATCCTGGTGCACGCCGATATCGACGAAGGCGCCGAAGGCGGCGACATTGGTCACCGTGCCTTCCAGCACCATGCCGGGCTGGAGGTCGGAAATTTCGTTGACGCCCTCGGCGAAGGTCGCGGTCTTGAAGCTCGGACGCGGGTCGCGGCCGGGCTTTTCCAGCTCCGCGATGATGTCTTTCACCGTCGGCAGACCGAATTTCTCGTCGATGAACTGGCGCGGATCAACCGATTTCAACACCGCGCTATCGCCCATCAGCGCGCGCAGATCGCGGCCACAAGCGGCGACGATCTTCTTGGCGACACCGTAGGCCTCCGGGTGCACCGAGGAGGAATCGAGCGGCTCCTTGCCGTTGGGAATGCGCAGGAAGCCGGCGCATTGCTCGAAGGTGCGGCCGCCGAGGCGGGCGACCTTCAGGAGATCCTTTCGCGTCTCGAAACGGCCTTCGCTGTCGCGGTGGCGGACGATGGCGTCGGCGATCGACGGGCCGAGGCCGGAGACGCGCGACAGCAGCGGCGCAGACGCAGTGTTGAGATCGACGCCGACGGCATTCACCGCGTCTTCCACCACGGCATCGAGCGAACGCGACAGCTTCTGCTGGTCGACATCGTGCTGATACTGGCCGACGCCGATCGACTTCGGCTCGATCTTGACGAGTTCGGCCAGTGGATCCTGCAGGCGCCGCGCGATGGAGACGGCGCCGCGCAGCGACACGTCGAGATCGGGAAACTCCGCTGCTGCGGTTGCCGAGGCGGAATAGACCGAGGCGCCGGCTTCCGACACGATGACCTTGGTCGGCTTCGGCGCCGGCAACTCGGCCAGCATGTCGGCCACCAGCTTTTCGGTTTCGCGGCTGCCGGTGCCGTTGCCGATCGAGATCAGCTCGACATTGTGCTTGCGGATCAGCGATGCGAGCTCGACCTGGGCGCCACGCACGTCGTTCCTCGGCTGGAAGGGATAGACGGTCGATGTCGCCACCACCTTGCCGGTGCCGTCGACGACGGCGACCTTGACGCCGGTGCGGATGCCGGGATCGAGGCCCATCGTCGCGCGCGAGCCGGCGGGCGCGGCCAAAAGCAGGTCCTTGAGATTGCGGGCGAAGACATGGATCGCCTCTTCCTCGGCCCTTTCGCGCAGTTCCCGCATCAGGTCGAGCGAGAGCGACATGGAAAGCTTGACGCGCCAGGTCCAGCTTGCGACCTCCATCAGCCAGCGGTCGCCGGGACGGCTGGTACCGATCTCGTAGGCCGCCACGATCATGCGTTCGACCGGCTTGTTCGGAGAGGCGGTTTCGGCGTCGGCCTCGATCGTCAGCGTCAGCACCTCCTCGTTCCAGCCGCGCAACATGGCGAGCGCGCGGTGGCCCGGCGCCGTCGCCCAGCGTTCGGAATGGTCGAAATAGTCGGAAAACTTCTCGCCGGTCGCCTGCTTGCCGTCGACGACTTTCGCCTTCAGCAACGAGGCCTGGCGCATATGGGCGCGCAACTTGCCGAGCAGGTCGGCATTTTCGGCAATGCCTTCGGCGATGATATCGCGCGCGCCTTCGAGCGCCGTCTTCACATCGGGCACGTCAGCTGTGACGAAGCCTTCGGCCAAGACCGCCGGTTCCCTGGCGCGGTCGGCGAGGATCGTCTCGGCGAGCGGGCCGAGGCCGCGTTCACGGGCGATTTCGGCCCGCGTGCGGCGCTTCGGCTTATAGGGCAGGTAGAGATCCTCGAGCTCGGCCTTGGTTTCGGCCCCAGTGACCTTGGTCATCAGCTCGTCGGTCATCTTGCCCTGGCCGGTGATCGATTCGACGATCGCGTCGCGCCGGGCTTCGAGCTCGCGCAGATAGACCAGCCGCTCGGCGAGATTGCGCAGCTGCGTATCGTCCAGCCCGCCCGTCACTTCCTTGCGGTAGCGGGCGATGAAGGGCACGGTGGCACCCTCATCTAGCAACTCGATGGCGGCTTTGGCCTGTTCGGGCCGGGCGTTGATTTCGGCGGAGATGCGGGCTGCGAGAAAACGGAGGTCTGCGGCCATGGGATTTCCTGTTTCGTCAGAGGTGGCGGGACCATAGCGGCGAAAAGCGGCAAGGCAATGTTGGAGTTTACGGCTAGGCGCCGATCCACAGGATAAGCATGCCGGAAAGGCGGCGATTTTGCGGTTGTGCAGATGCGCCATTCTTTGCTAGCAGAAGCAACGTTTTGACCCGGCGCCCATGCCATCCCTCCCCTGTCGCGGGAGGCAAGGAAATTCGACATGCCAAACCTTCTTCTCGAACTCCGCTCCGAAGAGATTCCGGCCCGCATGCAGCGCAAGGCTGCCGGCGACCTCAAGAAGCTCGTCACCGATGCGCTTGTCGAAGCGGGTCTGTCCTACGAGGGGGCGCGCGAATACTGGACACCGCGGCGGCTTGCGCTCGACATTCACGGCCTGACGGCCCGCTCCGCCGATGTGCGCGAGGAACGCAAGGGGCCGCGCACCGACGCCAACGAGAAGGCGATCGAGGGTTTTCTGCGCGGCGCCGGCCTTTCCTCGGTCTCCGAGGCGCAGGTGGTGAGCGATCCGAAGAAGGGCGATTTCTACGTCGCGGTCATCTCCAAGCCCGGCCGCGCGACGGAAGAGATCGTCACCGATGTCATGCCCGGCATCATCCGCGATTTTCCCTGGCCGAAATCGATGCGCTGGGGCAAGGCCTCGTCGAAGCCCGGTGCGCTGCGCTGGGTGCGGCCGCTGCAGTCGATCGTCTGCACCTTCGGCCCGGAGCATGAGGAGACCACCGTCATCCCCTTCGAGATCGACGGCATTACCGCTTCCAACATCACCTACGGCCATCGCTTCCATGCGCCCGATGCGATCACCGTCCGGCGCTTCGACGATTATGCGGCGAACTTGGAAAAGGCCAAGGTCATCCTCGACGCCGAGCGGCGCAAGGACATCATCCTGCACGACGCCCGCGACATCGCCTTTGCCAACGGGCTGGAGCTGGTGGAAGACGAAGGCCTGCTGGAGGAAGTCTCCGGCCTCGTCGAATGGCCGCAGGTGCTGATGGGCAGTTTCGAGGAGGATTATCTCTCGATCCCCTCCGAGATCATCCGGTTGACGATCAAGACCAACCAGAAGTGTTTTGTCACTCGCAAACAGGGTGAAGAGACGCTTTCGAACAAGTTCATCCTCGTCTCCAACATCCAGGCAAGCGACGGCGGCAAGGAAATCGTCCACGGCAACGGCAAGGTGGTGCGGGCCCGGCTTTCGGATGCGCTGCATTTCTGGAAACGCGACCAGGGCAATCTGCCGGATCTCGAGACGCTCACGGCTTCGGCGGCAAAGTTCGGCCTCGACATCAAGAAGCCGCTCGACCAGCGCATGGCCAAGCTCGATGCGCTTGACGTGACGTTCCATGCCAAGCTCGGCACACAGGGAGCGCGCGTCGCTCGCATCCAGGCGCTGGCCAAGGAGCTGGCAAAGATCACCGGTGCCGACGCGGCTCTGGTCGATCGCGCCGCCGTGCTCGCCAAGGCCGATCTGCGCACCGAAGCCGTCGGCGAATTCCCGGAACTGCAGGGATTGATGGGCCGCAAATATGCGGCGCTGCAGGGCGAGGATGCCTCCGTTGCCGCCGCGATCGAGGACCACTACAAGCCGCAGGGTCCGTCGGACCGCGTGCCGGAGGACAGAGTGGCGATCACGATCGCGCTTGCCGACAAGCTCGATACGCTGATCGGCTTCTGGGCGATCGATGAAAAGCCGACGGGATCGAAGGATCCGTTTGCGCTGCGGCGGGCAGCACTCGGTGTGGTCAGGATCCTGCTCGAGCGAAAGATCCGCCTGCCGCTGTTGGCAACGACAAGGGATGGCGACTTGCTCTCCTTCTTCCACGACCGTCTCAAGGTCTATCTGCGCGACCAGGGCGCCCGCCACGATCTCATCGACGCCGTGCTGACTTCAGATGCCGACGACCTGTTGATGGTGGCGCGCCGCGTCGAAGCGCTGACGGCCTTCATCACCTCGGAGGACGGCAAGAACCTGCTCGCCGGCACCAAGCGCGCGACGCAGCTGCTCGCCGCCGAGGAAAAGAAGGGCACCGTGATCGCCGATGGCGTTTCGGAAGCGCTTCTGAAGCTCGATGCTGAGAAGGAACTGTTCGCCGCAATCTCCAGCGCCTCGAAGGATGCCTCGGACGCCGTCGCCGGGGAAGACTTCCGCTCGGCAATGGAAGCGCTTTCCAAGCTGCGCGGCCCGGTCGACCGCTTCTTCGAAGACGTGCTCGTCAACGACGAGGACGCCGCCATCCGCGCCAACCGTCTCGCCCTGCTGCGGCTGATCCGCGAAGCGACGGGAACGGTTGCGGATTTCTCGAAGATCTCGGGGTGATATTCGGCCGCCATCGGCGGTCTGGCATTGCCGCCGTCATCGCGTTATTCAAGAGACATGCAGAGCAAGATTCTTGTCAGCGCCTGTCTTATGGGCCAGGCCGTCCGCTATGACG
The DNA here is from genome assembly GCF_002008365.1 of Rhizobium leguminosarum bv. viciae USDA 2370. Lineage (GTDB taxonomy): Bacteria > Pseudomonadota > Alphaproteobacteria > Rhizobiales > Rhizobiaceae > Rhizobium > Rhizobium leguminosarum. Next base: position 125,992 of record NZ_MRDL01000007.1, on the reverse strand, counting down.
GCCGGGCGAAGCGGTTGCTTCATCCTGTGATCGAGACATGGCAGGCCGAGGGCCGGCTGGTGACGATCTGTCCGGAGATGTCGGCAGGCATGAAGGTGCCGCGGCCGCCGGCCGAGATCGCAAATGCCGCAACCGGCGAAGAGGTGCTGGCCGGCACGGCGCGGGTTGTCGAGCTGACGGGCGCCGACGTGACGGAAGAGTTCTTGCAGGCGGCGGAAAATGCCGTGGCGCTCGCACGACAGGCAGGCTGCCGCTATGCGCTGCTCATCGACGGCAGCCCGTCCTGCGGTTCGGCTTTCATTTATGACGGCACGTTTTCCGGCCGCAAGCAGGCCGGCCACGGCGTGACGGCGGCGGCGCTGAAAGCTGATGGCGTCGAGGTGTTTTCCGATCACCAGATCGAGGAACTGATCGACCGTATCGCGCATTGAGCCTCAAATGGCACGGCCGCCGGAGAACCGACGGCCGCTAAAAATTTGGTGATAAAAACGCTTTTGTCCCCGCGCCGTTTAAGCGGCGCGGCGACCTTGATGCATGGCCGGAGCGGCGCTTTCGCCACTGACCCGGAAGCCGCGGATGAGGTCGATCAACTCGTCAGTATCGCTGGCCAGCGTTTCGGCCGATGCCGTGGTCTCCTCGGCCATGGCGGCGTTCTGCTGGGTGGCGGCGTCGAGCTGGTTCATCGACGAGGAGATCGAGCGCAGCGTCGTATCCTGTTCGGAGGCGCTGTGGGCGATCTTGGCGACGATCTCGTTGGCGGCCTTGATCTGGTCGGAGATGCGCTTCAGCGCCTCGCCTGCCTCACCGACCAGACGGACGCCGTGGTCGACCTGGCTGGAGGAGCGGGCGATCTGGTCCTTGATCTCCTTGGCGGCCGCGGCGGAACGCTGGGCAAGTTCGCGGACTTCCTGGGCGACGACCGCAAAACCCTTGCCGGATTCGCCGGCGCGGGCCGCCTCGACGCCGGCATTCAGCGCCAAGAGGTTGGTCTGGAAGGCGATCTCGTCGATGACGCCGATGATCTTGGTAATTTCCGACGACGACTTCTCGATGCCGCTCATCGCTTCGATCGCCTGGGTGACGATCGCATCGCTATGGGTGGCTTCGGTGCTGACCGCGTGGACACGCTTGCTGGCTTCATGGGCGCCATCGGCTGTCTGGCGGACGGCGACGGTGAGTTCGTCGAGCGCGGCCGAGGTTTCCTCGAGGCTGGCGGCCTGGCGCTCGGTGCGCTGCGACAGCTCGTTGGAGGCGCGGCGGATCTCTTCCTTGCTGGTGCCGATGTCGGTGCCCTTGGCGCTGACCTTGGCCATGGCGGCTTCGAGATGCGACAGCGCATCGTTGAAGTTGTCGCGAAGGGCGGCGTATTTCTGGCCGAGATCGGCGCAGCGGACAGTGAGGTCGCCGCGGGCGATCATCTCCAGCGCCTGGCCGATCGTCGTCACCACCCGCGCCTGCAGCGTGGCTTCATCCTGCTGCTGGCGCAGATTGGTTTCGCGCTCGTTTTCCAGCGCCAGCTGCTGGGCCGCCTCACGATCGGACATCGCATGACGTTCCCTGATCTTTTCCTGCAGCGACTGCGTCGCCTTCGCCATCATGCCGACTTCGTTGTTCATGCTGGTATGCGGGATGGCGATCGAAACATCCTCTTCGGCGACAGCCTTCAGGGCGGCATGGACGTTGTTGAGAGGTCCCGATATGCCGCGGATGACGATGTAGGCGGCCGTCATGGCAAGGAAGAACAGAACGATGCTGCCGGAGAGCGCGGTGAGGATCGTGCTGTTTATCTGCGCATCGAGATCGTCCATGTAGACACCGGTGACGACGACGACCTTCCAGGGATCGAAGGCCTGGCCATAGGCCGTCTTGCGGTAATCGCCGGCCGGCTGGCCCGGTTTGACCGTGGAATAATATTCGACGAGACCGCCGCCCTGCTGCCCGAGCTTGACCAGCTCATCGCGATAGAGCTTGCCTTTGCTGTCCGGCTGGCCCTTGTTGATCTGCCCGACTTTCGAGGCGTCGTAGTGGAATACCATCTGGACGTCGTAGCTATAACCGAAGAAATAGCCGTCCGGATCGTATTTCATCCCGTTGACGGTGGCGTAGGCCTGCTTCTGGGCATCCTCGAGCGTCATTTCGCCCACGGTTACCTTGGCCTGGTAAAGCTTGAGAACCGAGACCGCCGACTGAACCTCGGCGCGGAGCATGTCATAACGCTCCTTGTAGATCGCATCGACCGAGGATCGGATCTGCAGGGAGGTGGCGATCGCAAAGGCGATCATCAGGCCGACGACCAGCAATATGAGCTGCTTCGATATCTTCAAATTTTTCATGACGCCTCGCAACGGGAATGGATAGCTGCATTCCGGTGCGGTTTTCTACCGCCTGTGCGAGCGCGCCAAACAAGACGACGCGTCTACCGCTGCTAAAATAAACATGCTGCGACCGGGTAAGTAACAATTGATGCCCACCCTATAAAAAAGCTTTAACTTTATTGAATGCGATGCGAACTTCCCTCAAAATCAAGGGGTAGAGTTACAAGGCACACCGCCGGATTTTCATCCGGCGGTCCATATCATTTGCTTCTAAAGTTCTCAGCTGGCCCGGCGCATCGGTTCGGCCTGGCGGTGCTGTGGCGCACCGACACGGAAGCCGCGGATGAGATCGATCAGCTCGTCAGTATCGCTGGCCAGCGTTTCGGCCGATGCCGTGGTCTCCTCGGCCATGGCGGCGTTCTGCTGGGTGGCGGCGTCGAGCTGATTCATCGACGAGGAGATCGAGCGCAGCGTCGTATCCTGTTCGGGGGCGCTGTGGGCGATCTTGGCGACGATCTCGTTGGCGGCCTCGATCTGGTCGGAGATGCGCTTCAGCGCCTCGCCTGCCTCGCCGACCAGACGGACGCCATGGTCGACCTGGCTGGAGGAGCGGGCGATCTGATCCTTGATCTCCTTGGCCGCAACAGCCGAGCGCTGGGCAAGCTCGCGGACTTCCTGGGCGACGACCGCAAGACCCTTGCCGGATTCGCCGGCGCGGGCTGCCCCGACGCCGGCATTCAGCGCCAGCAGATTGGTCTGGAAGGCGATCTCGTCGATGACGCCGATGATCTTGGTAATTTCCGACGACGACTTCTCGATGCCGCTTATAATTGCACTTCAAAACAGGAATGCACCCCCGCTGCTCATCGAGGGTGCATTCGTCCACCGGTGGTGGAACCCCAAGCGATCGAAACCTTGATCAGGCAGGGGCAGGGAACTTTTTTAGAAACGCAGCTTAAACTCGGAAACGTTAATCGCTGCTGGTTGTTCCGCCATACCTGCCGCAACGGGCCTGGCGTCGCCGCCAATGACGGCCGCGGTGGTTGCATTCATGTCGATGCCGTCTACCGGCGCCGCTGGCGGCGCGGCCGCAATCATGGATTCAGGCGTCGCCTTGCTGACGAAGACGACGGGCGAGCCGCCCATCCAGCCTTCGGTGCGATAGACCTTCTTTTCGCCGCCGACGTCGCGGACTTCACTTGCCTGGAAAGCGCCGGGCTTCAGCTCCGGCACCGTATAGTCTTTCTTGGTCAGTTCGGCCTGGAGCGGCGGGCAATCGGCACAGCTTTCGGTGACGATGCTGCCTTCAGCGCGCGGCGCAATCTTGCCGACCACTTCTATCGAGGACGCCATCACAGGGCCTGCCATCAGCAGGATTGCCGCACCGAGGAAAATCTGACGCATCAATGCCACTCCGTCTCATCTTGGGAGCGGTATAGCGCAGCTTTGTTTCCATCCCGTCAGGGGAAAGGGTAAAAATTTAAAGAACGGGCCGGTTTATACTCACTCCGAGCCCGTTTCGCGTTCGATCGCCCGCCAGCCGATGTCGCGCCGGCAGAAGCCGTTTTCCCATCTCACCCTGTCGAGCAGCGCGTAGGCGCGGTTCTTGGCCTCGGCGACCGTGCCGCCTGACGCGGTGACGTTCAGCACGCGGCCGCCGGTCGCAACCAGTGCACCGTCTTTCAGACCCGTGCCGGCATGAAACACCTTCTCGCCCTCGCCTGCATCCGGCACGGAAAGAATCGGCGTGTTCTTCTCGTAGGCGCCGGGATAACCCTTGGAGGCCATGACCACCGTCAGTGCCGGATCGTCGTTCCATTCGGCCTTGACCTGATCGAGCGTGCCATTGGCGGTGGCGAGCAGCAGCGGCAGGAGATCGCTCTTCAACCGCATCATCATCACCTGGCATTCGGGATCGCCGAAGCGGACATTGTATTCGATCAGCTCCGGCCCCTTCTTGGTGATCATCAGCCCGGCGAAAAAGACGCCGGAGAAGGGATGACCGCTCTCGGCCATGCCACGCATCGTCGGCTCGATGATCTCCTTCATGGTCCGCTCGACCATTTCGGCGGTCATAACAGGCGCCGGCGAATAGGCGCCCATGCCGCCGGTATTGACGCCGGTATCGCCCTCGCCCACCCGCTTGTGATCCTGGGCGGTTGCAAGCGGCAGCGCATGTTTGCCATCGCAGAGGCAGAAGAAGCTCGCTTCCTCGCCATCGAGATAGGCTTCGACGACGACTTCGGCGCCGGCAGCGCCAAAGGCGCCCTCGAAACAGTCGTCGACCGCCGCCAGCGCCTCGTCCAGCGTCATCGCAACCGTCACGCCCTTGCCGGCGGCAAGACCATCGGCCTTGACGACGATCGGCGCGCCCTCGGCGCGGATATAGGCTTTGGCCTTCGGTCCATTGTTGAAACGCTGGTAGGCGCCTGTCGGAATGTCGTAGCGGGCGCAGATATCCTTGGTGAAGCCTTTGGAGCCCTCGAGCTGGGCTGCAGCAGCGGAAGGACCGAAAACCACAAGGCCATCGGCGCGCAGCCGGTCGGCGAGGCCGGCAACCAGCGGCGCCTCCGGGCCGACAACGACGAAATCGATCGCCTTGTCCTTGCAGAAGGCCGCGACCGCTTCGTGATCCTCGATGTCAACCGGCACGAGGACGGCGTGTTCGGCAATGCCGGGATTGCCGGGTGCGGCGTAGAATTCCGTCATCAACGGCGATTGCGCCAGCTTCCAGGCGAGCGCATGCTCGCGTCCGCCCGATCCGATCAACAGAACCTTCATGCGCGACCCTTTCCTTTTCTGTCTGGCGGTTAAGGGCCAAGGGCTAAAAGGTCAAGCGGGAAAGCTTACCAGCCCCCGCCTCCGCCGCCTCCGCCGCCGCCTCCCGACGAGCCGCCGCCGGAAAAACCGGAGGAGGAACTCGATGGCGGCGGCGCGGGAATCGTCGACGCGATGGTCGAGGCCATGGACGAGGAAAAGCCGCCGATGCGATCGGAAAAGCTGCCGCTGTTGAAGTTGCCGGAATACCAGGCGGGCGCATAGGCAGCAGCCGCGCCGGCAGCGGCCGCCGCAAGCCAGGTTTCGAAAGTGCGCGACCAAGGCTTTTCGACGCCGAGCGCCACCGCATAGGGCAACAGCGTCTCGAAATGCCGCGGCGACATTTCCGGAGCGCCTGCCGTGTTCATCCGGTCCTTCTCGGCAAGCGTCAGATATTGGCGCAGGCCGTCTATGCCATCCATCATCTTGGCGCCGAGGGGGGTCGGCGCGCCCATGATGAAGAAATAGAGGATGTTCAAAAGCACGATGCCGCCGACGGCAAAGAGCATCGGCGTTTCGTGCAGTTCCACCAGCGAGGAGGCAAGCGCCAGAACCATGGTCGCCAGAATGCTGATGCCGACGAAAACGCCGACCGCGGCGGCGATGATGGCGATGATCTTGCCGAACAGTGACTTGCCGCGATGCAACGACCTGACGAGGCCGGCGGCGAACACCGCGACGAAGACCGAGATGGCGCTCGGGATCAGCATCAGCGCGATGGTGTCCGGCGCCAGCGAACCGAAGACGAACAGGATCACCAGGGCCGCGGCGCTGAGCGCGATGCCGCCTGCGGTATAAGCCAGGTTGGAATTGTAATATTTGCCGCGATGCTCTTTTTCGATCGCCGAACGGAAGGCCTGGCCGACGGATTTCACCCGCTCGCCATTCGCCTTGTCGATCGTCAGCGTCGAGCCGGCACCGCCGGCAACCTTGAGCAATTCGATTTCGCCGGCCTGGAATTTCTCCTTGCCGAGCGGCTTGCCGGTGCCTTGGATGACGATCGAATTCTTCAGGTCTTCGAGCTTGACGTAGCCGCGGACGGCAAGATTGAGCGCGGTGGCGGACAGCGCCGTCCAGCCCTCGCCGGAGAAGCCCTTATTGTCGATATAATTGACCAGCGCCGGCGAGATACCATCGGGCGCGTCCCAGCGCGGCACGACGACGCCGCGGGCGGGATCACGGCCGACCTTCAGCCAGGAGCGCGTGTAATAGGCGAAAACGAGGATCAGGCCGCCGAAGCCGATGAAATAATTGCGGTTGTCCTTCAACCACCAGGTGCTTTCCATATCCGCGCTCGGCGGATCGATCGACCCCTTCGGCAAGCGGATCGCGAAGGTCAGGCCTTCGTGGGCATCAAGCGGCGCGGTGGTGGAAAAGACCAGGCCAGCGCCGCTCTCGCTGACGCGGGCATTCTTTTCCGTCGCGCCTTGGGGGCCGGTGAAGAAGGCCGTCTCCGTCGCGCCGACGCCGGGCGGCAGCTTCACCGTCGCGGTGGCCAAGCGGATCGGGAAGATCCAGCCATTGCCGGTGACGTTCCAATAGAGTTCGTCGTGATCGTCGAAATAGCGGATCTGGCGATTGGTCCTGTAGGTGAAGACGTATCGATGACGGCCCGGCGTCACGGTCACGTCGGCAGAACCGGCATAGATGCGGATGCCGCCTGATATCGATTCGGTGTGCCAGGGCTCGTTATCGCCATCGCGCTGGACCGACACCATATCGAAATCGACGCTGCGGCGGCGGCCCGCGGCATCGGTGAAATAGAGCGGGAAATCACGGAAGATGCCGTGGTTGATCTGATTGCCCTCGGCATTGACGGTGATCGTTTCCGTCACCGTCATCGCGCCGCTCTTTTCGAGCGTAATGTCGGAGGCAAAACTGTCGATCACCTCGGCGGCAAAGGCCGCCGGGGCGGCGAGCATCAACAGCAGTGCAAAGCAAAATCCGAAAAACCGACGCCCCATCCCTGTCTCCCGCCGGCAGCCTCGGCTGCGCGTTTCGTCAATCGTTGTCCTGATAGGTCACGCCGAGTGCCGCCAGCGTCCGCCAATAGGCGGGGAAGGTCTTGCCGACGCAATCGGGATCGAGAATGGTGATGCCGTCGATCTTCAGCCCGGCGAGCGCGAAACTCATGGCGATGCGATGATCGGCGAAGCTGTCGATATCCGCCGGCAGACGCTTGCCGGCAAGTGCGGGATCCGACTGCACGATCAGATCGTCGCCGTCTTCGCGGGCGAGCCCTGAAACAATGCAGTTGAGGCCGGTCGAGAGCGCCCGGATGCGGTCGCATTCCTTGACGCGCAGATTGGCGATGCCGACGAAGCGAACCGGCGTCTCGTTGAAGGCGGCAAGCACGGCAAGCGTCGGAACGGCATCCTGCATCTGCGAGCCGTCGATCTCTGCCGGCAGATGCGGGAATTTGGCGATGATGTCATAGGCGCGCGCATCGGGCTGCGAGAAGGCATCGGAGGGAACACCGAGATCGATCGCGCCGCCAGTGAGGACTTCGGCCGCCCAGAGATAGGTCGCAGCCGAGGCATCGGGCTCGACGATGAAATCGGCAGCGCGGTAGCCGGTGGGCTCGACACGCCAGGTGACCGGGCTGGTCTTCTCGACCTTGGCGCCGAAAGCCTTCATCGCCGCCGTGGTCAGATCGATATAGCCGAGTGCACCGATATCCTCGCCGACGAGTTCGATGTCGACCGGCCGGTCGCCGCCGGCCGCCATCATCAGCAGCGCGGAGACATACTGGCTGGACAGGCCGCCATCGATTCGGATGCGGTCGGCCTGGAAGCGGCCGGTGCCCCTGACGGTGACCGGCGGGCAGCCGGTCTCGGCGGTCGCATCGATGCCGAGCGTGCGCATCGCCTCGACCAGCGGGCCGATCGGGCGCTTGCGCATATGTTCGTCGCCATCGACGATGACGGTGCCGTCGACCAGAGCCGCGGCCGCTGTCAGGAAGCGTGTCGCCGTACCGGCATTGCCGAGGAAGAGCGGCGCCTTGGGCGGCACCAGCCTGCCGCTGCCGGTGACGACGAAACTGGTATCGTCAGGCTCGTCGATTGCGACACCCATGGCACGCAGCGCTTCGGCCATATAACGCGTATCGTCGCTCTTCAGGGCCCCGGTCAGCCGGCTGGTGCCCTTCGCAAGGCCGGCGAGCAGCAGGGCGCGATTGGTGATCGACTTGGAGCCCGGCGGCATGGCGCGGCCGGAAAGCGGCCTGCCAGGCGGGATGATCGTGAGTTTGGCTGTGCGTGTCATGCTGTTTCTTCCGTCCATGGGGCGACCTTAAAGCGCGAAATGCTCTAGCCGGCCGCAAATCTGCCCTTGCTCTTAATCGCTTTCGGGCAAAGGCAAAATGCCGGATCGTCAGAATTTCACGGTGGGGACGGCGCGATCGGCCTCGTTGGTGATTTCGAAATATTCCCGTTTCGAAAATCCGAACTGGCCGGCGACGAGATTGGACGGGAAGCTTTCGACCTTGACGTTCAGGTCGCGGGCCGCGCCATTGTAGTAACGCCGCGCCATCTGCAACTCGCCTTCCATGGTTTCCAGCGAAGCCTGGAGCTCGGCAAAATTCTGGTTGGCCTTGAGATCGGGATAGGCCTCGGCGAGCGCGATGACACGACCGAGCGCCTGGCCGAGCAGGCCTTCCGCCTGCGCCCTGCCGGCGACATCGCCTGATGGAACGGCCTGCGCCTTGTTGCGGAGCTCAACCACCTCTTCAAGCGTCGACTTTTCATGGGCGGCATAACCCTTGACCGTCTCGATCAGGTTCGGGATCAGATCGGCGCGGCGCTTGAGCTGGACGTCGATGCCCGACCAGGCCTCTTCCGCCATCTGCCGCGCGCGAACCAGGCCGTTGTAGATGAAGATGAGATAGAGCGCGACCAGAACGATGACGCCAAGCGCAATAAACATCGCGAATTCCCCCGCAGCGAAGTAATGTCCGCGCGGAGACTACGCGGGTTTGCCGGCTGCCGTCAAACGCCGATATCCGCGACGATTCGGGGTGCCCGACCAGCCGTCGATATCGACGATACGGCTGGCAGGCTGTTGCGTTACGCCGCCTCTTTGCCCAGGTTGACGCCGCCGGCATCGGTCAGCAGGAAGGCTTCGCCGCAGGCCTTTGCGAGCGTGCGAACGCGCAGGATATAGCTCTGGCGCTCGGTGACCGAAATGACGCCGCGGGCATCGAGCAGGTTGAAGACATGGCTTGCCTTGATGCACTGGTCATAGGCCGGGAAGACGCATTTGTGCAGGCGCTGGTTGGCGTTGTCGCCGGGGGCGCCGGCATCGAGCAGCGCGCGGCATTCCTTCTCAGCATCGACAAAATGGCGATGCAACATCTCGGTATTGGCGAACTCGAAATTATGACGCGAATATTCCTGCTCGGCCTGCAGGAAGACGTCGCCATAGCTGATCTTCTCGTCGCCGTCGCGACCGTTGAAGTTCAGATCGTAGACATTGTCGACGCCCTGGACATACATGGCGAGGCGTTCGAGACCATAGGTGAGTTCGCCGGCGACGGGCGAGCATTCGATGCCGCAGACCTGCTGGAAATAGGTGAACTGCGAGACTTCCATGCCGTCGCACCAGCATTCCCAGCCGAGGCCCCAGGCGCCGAGCGTCGGGCTTTCCCAGTCGTCCTCGACGAAGCGGATATCATGCAGCAGCGGATCGAGACCGATCGCCGCCAGCGAGCCGAGATAAAGCTCCTGCAGATTTGCAGGGTTCGGCTTCAGGATGACCTGGTACTGGTAGTAATGCTGCAGCCGGTTCGGGTTTTCGCCATAGCGGCCGTCGGACGGGCGGCGAGACGGCTGAACGTAAGCCGCCTTCCATGGCTTGGGGCCGAGGGCGCGCAGCGTGGTGGCCGGGTGGAAGGTGCCGGCGCCGACTTCCATGTCGTAGGGCTGCAGCACCGCGCAACCCTTGTCCGCCCAATAGCTATGCAGGGTCAGGATCAGCGCCTGGAAAGAGCGCTTCGGGTTCATATGGTCTGGAATAGCTGACATCGAACGGCACCGATTGCTTGGGAATTATCGGCGCGACAGGTGCCATGGAGGGCGGCGGGGGTCAAGACTTTTGCAGCACTGAAGAGGCGTCGAATGCCGATGGGGAAGAGGAATTCCGCTGCCCCTCCCCCTCACCAACCGGGTGAGCGGCAGTGCGTGGCGACGCCTCTTATTCGCCCTCGCGCTTCAGCCGGTATTCTCCCGTCGCCGGATCCTTGACCAGCGTGCCGATTGCGCCGGTCTGGCGCTCCTTTTCAGCGCGGCGCGACTTTTCGGCGAGCTTACGGGCATCGGAGACGAAGCGGCGGTAAAGCCACCAGGCTGAGAAAACCAGGATCAGAATGGTAATTAACTGCGGCATGCCCCTCTCTTGCTCCCTTCAAAGCCCGAAACGACTCCACAATGCTCTCTCTTCCGCCGCTTCGACAAGCCCCGTTGCGAGACCGGATGCAGCACCCTCGAGTGAGACCGGCGACACGCCTGGAATCCGGCGACCGAACAGGCCGCGGCCGGCGGTGACGAGCTCCAGCTTGGTCTTCTGGCCGTAGCGCCTCTTCAGTTCCTGGCGCATGTCGCCGAGGCCATCGATGAGGCCGAGTTCGAGGCCGCGTGTGCCGCTCCAGAACAGGCCGGAAAACACCGCCGCATCGTCCCTCAGCTTGCCGGCGCGACGTTCGCGCACCATTGAGATGAAGACCTGATGGATTTCGAGCTGCAGGCTCTTCAGATACTCGATATCCTTTTCCTTTTCCGGCTGGAAAGGATCGAGGATCACCTTGTTTTCGCCCGCCGTATAGACGCGGCGTTCGACGCCGATCTTCTTCAGGAGTTCGGGAAAACCGAAGCCGCCGGAGACGACGCCGATCGAGCCGACGATGGAGGTGGCATCGGCAATGATCTCGTCACCGGCAAGGGCGATCATGTAACCGCCGGAGGCGGCGACATCCTCAACGAAGACCAGCACCTTCTTCTGCTTCTCGCGAGCGAGCTCGCGAATGCGGGTGAAGATCAGGCGCGACTGGACAGGCGAGCCGCCCGGCGAATTGATGGAGATGGCAACCGCCGGCGCGTCCTTCATGGCGAAGGCTTTTTCCAGAACCGGAGAGACATTGGCGAGATTGAGGGTCGGCCGGAACTGGCCGCCGCCGCTGATGATCGCCCCCTGCAGCCGGACGACCGGGATGGTGATGCCGTCCTTGCGGAACCGTTTCGGCAGCAGTTTTCTCAAGAATCCGGCCATTTCCCATCCTTCGCTTCGGGTCGCACGATCGCAGTTTACGATCGGCATCCATGTATGCGCTGGAACGGCAAACGCAATGGCCGCGTTCCTGAAAATAGCAGGTTTGATTTTGTTGTTGCGAATGACTTGCATTATCATTCTAATTCGTCATAGTGCCCTGACGATAAAACAGGTGGAAATCGCATGGACGTCCTCAATCCGAATGCAAAGAGCGGCTGGCGGCACGAACGCGGAGAGGGATCGCTCTCCGATGTCTACCGCACCGTCGGAACCGGGCGTCACAGCTCGAGGTGGCGCAGGGCAGCAGCCTTCGCCGGGCCGGGCTACATGGTCGCCGTCGGTTACATGGACCCGGGCAACTGGGCGACCTCGCTCGCCGGCGGCTCGAAATTCGGATACGCGCTGCTCACCGTCGCACTGCTTTCCAACCTGATGGCGATTGTGCTGCAAGCGCTCTGTGCGCGTCTCGCGATCGCTTCCGGGCGCGATCTTGCGCAGGCCTGCCGCGACGCTTTTCCGAGATATGTCTCGGTACCGCTCTGGGCCCTTGCGGAAATCGCCATCATCGCCACCGATATCGCCGAGGTGATCGGCACGGCGATCGGCCTCAATCTGTTGATGGGCATCCCGCTCGAACTCGGCGTGCTGATCACCGCGCTCGACGTCTTCGTGATCCTCTTCCTGCAAAAGCTCGGCTTCCGCTGGGTGGAGGCCTTCATCATCGCGATGCTCGGCGTCATCGCGGTCTGCTTCGGCGTGCAGATCCTGCTTGCCGACCCACAGTGGGGCGCCGTCCTCACCGGCTTCTTCCCGACCACCGACATCGTCACCAATCCGGAGATGCTCTATCTGGCGCTCGGCATTCTCGGCGCGACCGTCATGCCGCACAATCTCTACCTTCACTCCGGCATCGTGCAGACGCGGGCCTACGGCCATACTGTTCCCGAAAAGAAGGAGGCGCTGACCTTTGCGACGATCGACTCGACGGTGGCGCTGTGTTTCGCGCTCCTGATCAACGCCTCGATCCTCATCCTTGCGGCGGCCGCCTTCAATGCGCACGGCAAGACCGACGTCGTCGAACTCGGCGAGGCCCATTCACTGCTGTCGCCGCTGCTCGGCCTCGCTATCGCGCCGACGCTCTTCGGCATCGCGCTTCTCTGCTGCGGCCTCAACTCGACGGTGACGGCAACGCTTGCCGGCCAGATCGTCATGGAAGGCTTCCTGAAGATCCGGCTGAAGCCCTGGATACGCCGGCTGATCACCCGCGCCATCGCCATCGTGCCGGCGGCGATCGTCACCATCTGGTACGGCGACCAGGGCACGGCGCAGCTTTTGATCCTCACCCAGGTGGTGCTCAGCCTGCAGCTTTCCTTCGCCGTCTTCCCGCTTGTCATGTTCACCGCCAGCAAGGCGAAGATGGGCGAACTGGTGGCGCCCCGCTGGCTGAGCGGCATCGCCTATCTGATCGCGGTCGTCATCGCCGGGCTGAACGTCAAGCTGCTCTTCGACTTTGTCACCGGCTAAAGCGTGAACTTACCACTCTAAAGCCTGGCGTAGGCCGCCCGGCCATTGTTGAAATCATCGACGAGAGGGGAGAACTTGTGGCTCCCCTCTTCGTGCATGATCAGAGGGGCGCGCAGCGACAGCCGCGCCCGCGATCCCTTGATACCAGTCACCAGGATACGGACGGCGTTTTCGCCCGGACGCGGGTGGATAGCGGTGATCTCGATGCCGCCGAAGCGCCGGCCGCAGGCGGCAACGATCTCGGCGATCGACTGGGGCCTGGCGATCAGCGACATTTGCCCGCCTGGGATCATGATCGCGCCGGCGGTGCGTATCCAGCTTTCGAACAGGCCGTCGGTCATCGCATGGGCTTCGGCCTTCAGCGCATCCGGCGTGCGCCGGTCGCCGGCGTCGTTAAAGGGCGGGTTCATGATGACGTGGTGGAAGCTTTCATCGGTGAGCCCGGCATCGTTGCGCGCCTTGGCGGTCAGCGTCACATCGGCCTCGACGACGCTGACGCGGTTGGCGATATGGGCATTGTCGGGCAAGAGGATGCTGCGGCGGGCATAATCGGCCATCTCGGCCGAGCGCTCGAAAAGCACCACTTGTGAATCTGCAAGCCGCGAGGCGACGGCAAGGCCGGCAGCACCGGCGCCGGCGCCGAGATCGGCAACCCTGACCGGGCGATCGTCGGCGACCAGAGCCGCAAGCAGCATCGCATCCATGCCGGAGCGATGGCCCCTGCCCTTCGGCTGCACCACATGAAAGGCGCCGCGATGAAAGGCATCGATGGTGTCAGCGGTTTCCCCGGTCATCGGAGCTCACTTCCGCTCGCGCAACTCGCCGCCGAGACCGGCATCGGTGAGGATGCGGCGCGCCTGATCGGCCATCTCCTCATCCACCAGCAGGCGACGCGACAGCATGCCGAGCGAGCCTTCCAGCACGCTCATGCCCTGGTCGGCGATGAAGCAGTGAATTCCGGCATCCTTCATCAAACTCTCGGCATAAGAGAGCAGAACGGGGTCGTTGGCGCGGATAAGCTCATGCATTTGCCGTCGTTTTCCTTCCAATTTCGCTCAGCGCGACAATTCACCCCTTGCCGCGTCCATCGCCCCTTTCTATTGTCAGGTGCAAAGAATGAACAGGAGTCCGGGTCGTTGGGCGTGGTCATACCGCTTGAAGAAAGCAAAAACAAACTGGCATCCATCAAGCCATTGGTCGATCTCACCAGGGCGGACATGGAGCGAGTGAACCAGCTCATTCTGTCCAAGGCCGGCTCCGACGTGCAGATGATCCCCGAAGTGGCGAACCATCTGATCTCGTCCGGCGGCAAGCGGCTGCGGCCGATGCTGACGCTGGCTTCCGCCTCGCTGTTCGACTACAGGGGCGAAAACCACGTCAAGCTCGCCACATCGGTCGAATTCATGCACACGGCGACACTGCTGCATGACGACGTCGTCGACGAAAGCGATCTGCGCCGCAGCAAGCCGACGGCGCGGATGATCTGGGGCAACCAGGCAAGCGTGCTGGTCGGCGACTTCCTGCTCGGCCAGGCCTTCCGCATGATGGTCGATGTCGGCTCGCTCGATGCGCTCGACGTGTTGTCTTCCGCCGCCTGCGTGATTGCCGAAGGCGAAGTGCTGCAGCTTTCGGTCGCCAAGAACATGGAGACGACCGAGGACGATTATCTCTCCGTCATTCGCGCCAAGACGGCGGCTCTCTTTGCTGCCGCCGCCGAAGTCGGGCCGATCGTCGCAGAGGCCGGCCGCTCCGGCCGCAATGCGCTGAAATCCTACGGCATGAATCTGGGGCTCGCCTTCCAGCTCGTCGACGATGCGCTCGACTACGGCGGCAAGGCTGCCGATCTCGGCAAGAATGTCGGCGACGATTTCCGCGAGGGCAAGATCACCCTCCCTGTTATTCTCGCCTATCGCCGCGGCACCGAGGACGAGCGCGCCTTCTGGCGCGATGCGATCGAAGCCGGCAACAGCACCGACGCCAACCTCGAAAAAGCGCTGGGGCTGATCACCAAATATGGCACGCTCAGCGACACGATCGGCCGCGCGATCCATTATGGCACGATCGCGCGGGACGCGCTTGCGCCGCTTCCCGATACGGTGTGGAAATCCGCCCTGATGGAAGTGATCGACTTCTGCATCGAGCGCGTCAATTGATCAAACGTCCTTGATCGCAGGCTGATTTTCTTGCGGCGCCGCTTCAAAAAAGCCATCCTGTTATGAATCAGTGATCGCAACTTGTTTTGCGGCCGGCACCATTGTCGGGACGCTGTCGAAGAAAGGTTTCCTAATGCGGCAGAGACTTGCCATCCGTCTTCTTACGAGCGCAGCGCTTGCAGCTGTCCTTTCGCTGGGCAGTGTCGGCGGCGTGAACGCCGAGGATGCGGCCAAGGCAGACGATGCCGGTACGGCCGCTCACTTTGATGCCGATAGCGTTACCAGCTTCTCCGGAGCCTTCCTTGCCGCGCGCACGGCCGATGTCGATCATGACTACGAAACGGCGATCGAGCTCTACAAGAAGGCGCTGCAGATCGAGCCCGGCAATCCCGAGATTCGCCAGCGGCTGATGATCTCGCTGCTGCTCAATGGCGACATCAAGGAGGGCGTCAAATACGCCAACGACCTGAAAGGCGATCCTTCCGTCGAGCGCATCACCACGATTGTGCGCGGCATGGATGCCGTGCGCCGCGACGACTACAAGACCGCCGAGTCCATCCTGAAATATAAGGGGCCGAACGATCTCGACCGGATGATGAACGACCTGCTGCTCGCCTGGGCTCGTGTCGGCGCCGGCCGCGGCAAGGAGGCGCTTGCTATGGTCGAGAAGATGAAGGGGCCGGACTGGTTCCGCATCTTCCAGAATTACAATGCCGGCGCGATCGCCATCGCCATCGGCGACGTGAAATCCGCCCGCCAGCATCTGAACGATGCCGTGCTCGACAAGGAAGGCGGAGCGACGGCGCCCGATACCTTCATGCGCGCGGTGATGGCGCTTGCCCGCCTCGAAGCAACACAAGGCAACAAGCAGAAGGCGCTCGACGCCGTTTCCGTCGGCGACAACCTGCTGCCGAACTATGCGCCGCTGAATGCGCTGCGCGACAGCGTCGAAAAGAACGAGAAGCAGGAACAGCAGGTCAAGACGGCCGAAGAAGGGGCTGCCGGCGTGCTCTTCTCCGTCGGCGGCGCGCTGAACCGCGACGGCGCCGAGGATATCGTCTCGCTTTACCTGCAGACGGCCAATGCGCTCGATCCGAACAGCGCCGATACGCTGGTGCTGCTCGGCGGCATTGCCGAGAAGCAGAACCAGATGGACCGCGCCATCGCGCTCTACAAGAAGGTGCCCGAGAATTCACCGATGCGGCGCATCTCCGAGCTGCAGCTCGGCCTTGCCCTTGCCCAGGGCGGCAAGGTGGATGAGGCGCGCAAGCACCTGCAGGCGCTGATCGCCTCCGACCCGAAGGACATCCGCAGTTACCTCGCCTATGGCAGCGTGCTCTCCGACGCCAAGGACTACCAGGCGATGGCCACCAATTACGACAAGGCCGTCGATGCGATCGGCCCCATTCCCGGCCGCGCCAACTGGAGCGTCTTCTTCCAACGCGGCATCGCCTATGAGCGGCTGAAGAAGTGGGACCAGGCGGAACCGAACTTCCGCAAGGCGCTGGAGCTCAATCCCGACCAGCCGCAGGTGCTGAACTATCTCGGTTATTCCTGGATCGACATGAACCGGAACCTCGACGAAGGTCTCGGCATGATCAAGAAGGCCGTCGATCTTCGCCCTGACGATGGTTACATCATCGATTCGCTCGGCTGGGCCTATTTCCGCCTCAACCGCTTCGACGATGCCGTCGACGAGCTGGAACGGGCCGCACAGATCAAGGCCGGCGACGCGACGATCAACGACCATCTCGGCGATGCCTACTGGCGCGTCGGGCGCAAGCTCGAGGCCGTCTACCAGTGGAACCGGGCGCTCAGCTCGGAGCCTGAAGCCGCCGAAATTCCGAAGATCAAGGACAAGGTCGCCAACGGCCTGCCTCCCGCCAGCGACGATGCCAAGGCGGCCGACAAGAAGCAGCCGGATCCGGCACCCGTCATCCCGCCGCCGGTCGACAAGAAATCCTGACGGGCGGGACGTTTGCCTGAAGAGGGCCCTGAAGAGGGCTTGGCCGCTTCGAGATCAAAGAAGTAGAGCATGATGTCGTCCGAAAACCGCTCAGACTTTTCGGCATCATGCTCCAGCATCTCCGAGGAAGCTCGTGCGAAAATCAACCTGGCCCTGCATGTGACGGGCCAGCGGCCGGATGGCTATCATCTGCTCGATATGCTGGTGACCTTCACAGATCATGGCGACCGGCTGGACTTCATGCGGTCGCCGACCGACGAATTTACCCTGTCTGGCCGTTTCGGCGAAACACTTGCCGGCGACGGCGGCACCAACCTGGTGCTGAAGGCGCGCGATCTCCTGCGCGAGGCGATCGGTCCCCTCGCCTTTCCCGTCCGTATCCAGCTCGAAAAGAATCTGCCGGTTGCCTCCGGCATCGGCGGCGGCTCGGCCGATGCGGCCGCGACGCTGCGTGGGCTGATGCGGCTCTGGGGCACGAGCTTGCCCGAGGAGGCGCTCGCAGCTCTCGCCCTGAAGCTCGGCGCCGACGTGCCGATGTGCCTTGCGAGCCGGCCGCTGATTGCCCGCGGCATCGGCGAAAAGATCGAACCCGTGCCGGAGCTGCCCGTCCTTGCCATGGTGCTCGCCAATCCGCTGAAGGGCGTCTCCACGCCCGAGGTTTTCCGCCAACTGGCGACAAAGAACAATCCGGCCCTGAGCCTGCCACCGAGCCGGCCTCTAGCTGCCGACTGGCTCGCGGCGATTGCCGCTGCCCGCAACGACCTGGAGCCGCCGGCGCGCGAACTCGTGCCGGAGATTGCGGCGATCTCGGCGATGCTGCAGGCTAACGGCGCGCTTTTGACCCGCATGTCCGGTTCCGGCGCCACCTGTTTCGGCATCTTTGCGACCATGGCTGCTGCCGAAGATGCGGCGGCAGCTCTTCACGACGAGCGGCCCGACTGGTATTTCCAGGCGACGGAAACGGTTTCGGGAGGCGCATGATGGCAGGTCTGGACGAAAAGCGGCCCTTCATCGCGGTCGGCATTGCGGTTCTGACGATCTCGGATACCCGCACGCCGGAGACAGACAAGTCAGGCGACACGCTGGCGGCGCGGATTACAGAGGCGGGCCATAGGTTGGTCGACCGGGGGATCGTGCCTGATGATCGCGCGGAGATTGCCGCGCGGGTGAAGGCCTGGACTGACAGAGAAGACATAGACGTTGTCATCACCACCGGCGGCACCGGCTTTACCGGCCGCGACGTGACGCCAGAGGCGCTGGAGCCTTTGTTCGAAAAGCGGATGGACGGCTTTTCCGCCATCTTCCACCGGATCTCCTACGAGAAGATCGGCACGGCGACGATCCAGTCGCGCGCCACGGCAGGTGTTGCCAACTCCACCTTCATCTTCGTGCTGCCGGGCTCGCCCGGTGCCTGCCGGGATGCCTGGGACGGCATTCTGAAAGGACAGCTCGACTACCGCAGCGCGCCGTGCAATTTCGTCGAGATCATGCCGCGTCTGGACGAACACCTGAAACGCGGCGCGACGAAGTAGGGCATGGTTGCCCCTGGCGAACCAGGGGCATTCACTATGTGGCCAGGCCCGGCAAGACGGGCATGGTGTCCCAGCTATCACCCGACAGCAGAACGCAGCTTATGCCGTGAACATCCGTGACGATGAGGGTCCAGGTGCCGCTTTCGGCGGCATAGACCTCAAGAATGGCGTTCTCGTTGATCAGTCCGACTGCCGTGAGCTTTTCGGCGAAGTTTTTGTCCAGGAAATTGACGATTTCGGGTCGGCCTGCGCAACTGCGCATCATCTGCGATGCTGCCGAATGCGGATGCGCGATCACCAATGTCGGCAATATGACGGCTATGAGGCCGTAGATCATATTGCGTACCATGACGCACCTCCTTTCGCCGGAAACCCGGCAGAAGAGGAGATTTTCGCTGACCTGTTCTGCCGTTCACCGGCATTCCATGGCCATTCCGTTGCGAAGCGCGGCGCTTCGACGGCGCCATGTTCGAATTATAGCGCGAAATCCTATTGGGCGCCATCTTTTGCTCATGGAGAGGATTGCGGCACCTATCGTGCAGCGCGGGCGACCCAGGAGGGAATCAGTTCGCTCGCGAGCTTGCGCGGCTTCTGGCCCTTGACGAATTCGGTAAGCCGCATCCCGCTTTTGGCGATGGCGAGCGCCTGCTTCTTCGGCAGGAGAAAGCCGAGTTCCAGCGGCGGCACGGCACGGCCGACACGCTGGAAGAACGGGCGCCTGTAACCACGCGAGGCGGTGAAGCGCGCCGGCAGCTTGTTCAGCGCGACATATTCGGCGATCTCATCGATCCAGCCGGCCTGGGGTCTCGCGCCCGGCTCGACGAAGAGCAGCCATTCGCCGCGGGCGGAGCGGACGATGTCCTTGATATCCCACTGCGAATGGAAGCGGCAGCCGGCGGCGTCGGCCACCCGCGAGGTGCCGTCGCGCGAGCCGTGATCGAGCACGACCACATCGCTCACCAGCCCCTCCACCGCGCCTGCCACCAATACCGATAAGGTCTGCGCCAGCTCAGATTCCTGATCCTGACATTCGAGAACAACCGTCAACATTGACCATTTATAATGCGCCGCACAAATTTTTGCCAGCACCGTTTTCCTCATTTTGTTCTTGCATTGTTCTCGTTTTGCAGATAGGAATTTAATCAGCAGAACGGGCGGAGGCGATGGCTTTCCGCCACGGGAGAATCCGATGAGAGAGCAGTCCCTGGCAGGGCAGGCCGCATTCGCGCCTGCCAATACGGCAGATATTGCCGATGCGATGATCGTTTCCTCCGGGCTGAGAGTCGAGGTCGATCGGCGGCGTGGACGTGGGGCCGGGCTGAACCCGACAGGTCGGTTCGAGGCGCTGCAGCGGGAGACCGTCGACGATGGCTGGCAGACGTGGGAAGAGCTACCGCCCTTCAAGACCGAAGTGCAGGTCGAGAAGCCGCGCACGGCAATCACCCGCAACGAATCGCCGGACATTCCGTTCGACCGCTCGATCAATCCCTATCGCGGCTGCGAGCACGGCTGCATCTATTGTTTCGCCCGGCCGACACACGCCTATATGGGGCTTTCTGCAGGGCTCGATTTCGAGACGAAGCTTTTTGCCAAGCCCGATGCAGCAAAACTCCTGGAGCGGGAACTCGCCAAGCCCGGCTACAAGGTGCGGGTGATTGCGATCGGCACCAATACCGATCCCTATCAGCCGATCGAAAAGGAATGGCGCATCATGCGCGGCATTCTCGAGGTGTTGAACAAGGCGAACCATCCGGTATCCATCGTCACCAAGTCGGCGATGATCCTGCGTGATCTCGACATTCTGCAGGAGATGGCAGCTAAGAACCTGGTGCGCGTCGGCATCTCGGTGACCACGCTGGATCGCAAGCTTGCCCGGACGATGGAGCCGCGTGCCGCCACGCCGCCGCGGCGGCTGGAGACGATCCGCACCCTTGCCGAAGCAGGCGTGCAGACGGCTGTCATGGCCGCCCCGCTCATCCCGGCGCTGAACGACCACGAACTTGAGCGCATCCTCGAATCGGCAAAGGCTGCCGGCGCCGCAGAGGCGAGCTATGTCATCCTCAGGCTGCCGCTCGAGGTCAGCCCGCTGTTTCGCGACTGGTTGCTGCAGCATTACCCCGATCGTTACCGGCATGTGATGTCGCTGGTGCGCTCGATGCGCGGCGGCAAGGATTATGATGCCGAATTCGGCAAGCGCATGAAGGGCGCCGGCCCCTATGCCTGGCAGATCGCCCGGCGTTTTGAAATGGCAGCCCGACGTTTCGGCCTGACACGCCGCAGCGTGCCGCTGCGCGACGATCTGTTCGTGCCGCCCGATGGCAGCGGCGTGCAGTTGTCGCTGCTCTAACCTTTTGTTTTTACGCAATTCCGGACGGAAGACCGCGCCACACTTTTCCTGGAATTGCCTCTAACCTTTTACGCAATTCCGGACGGAAAACCGCGCGGCACTTTTCCTGGAATTGCTTCGAGCTTGCGCATCGGCTCTCGAGAAAACCGCCTGTTTTCGAGCCCGAGCGCAATTCCCGCGGATGGCCCTGACCGCCACCATCCGCCGGAGCGTCCCCGGCCGCCGCCCTGATCCGGGGACTTGCGGGCAATCGGGTTGGCGTGCGAGGTTCAGCCGCATGAAACCTCGCACGTCACCCGATTCTCCCCTGCTTTTCGACACGGTTCCGCTCGTGCCGGATTTCCGGCTGGAACTCAAAGCCCGCAAGGCCGGCCACTGGCCGGTTGCCGGTGCCGACGAGGCAGGACGCGGGCCGCTGGCGGGACCGGTCGTTGCTGCTGCGGTCATCCTTGATCCGCGGCGCATCCCTGAGGGTCTGAACGATTCCAAGCAGCTTTCGGCGCAACGGCGCGAGGAACTGTTCGTGCAGATTCTGGCGACGGCGACCGTCTCGATCGCCTCCTCCAGCTCGACGCGCATCGACGAGACGGATATCCGCAAGGCAAGCCTCGACGCCATGCGCCGAGCCATCTGCAGCCTCGCCATTCCAGCAAGCTACGTGCTGACCGACGGGCTCGATGTGCCGCCCGGCCTTGATTGCCCCGGGCAGGCCGTGGTCAAGGGTGATGCCCGCTCGGTCTCGATCGCCGCCGCCTCGATCGTCGCCAAGGTGACGCGCGACCGGATGATGGCACGAGCGCATAATGTATTTCCGGATTACGGTTTTGCCGCGCATGTTGGCTATGGCACGGCGCAGCACCGCGCCGGCATCGAGAGGCACGGCCCCTGTTCCCTGCACCGGATGAGCTTCAGGCCGTTGCGAAAGGTCGAGGACGGTCCTGAGACGGACGAGCTGCTTTCCCAATAGGCCATTCAAAAAAAGCCAAGCAGAAGAAAAAACCGCTCAAACGGAAAGGCCGGGACATGCCCGGCCTTTCCTCTCAATCTTTTTCGAAGCGCTCAGTTGAGCCGCGTCTTGACCTGGCCGACGGCATTGCCGAAGAGCTCGGACTGAACCTTGGCATCGGCCTGCTTGGCAAGCACGGTTTCTGCGGCGGCGATCGCCAGATCGACAGCAGCGGAACGTACCGCCTTCATCGCTTCGGCCTCGGCCTGCTTGATCTTCTGCTCGGAGAGCGCCGTGCGATTGGTGACGAATTCTTCCGTCTTCTTCTTCGCTTCAGCAGTCAGCATTTGGGCTTCACGCTCCGCGGCGGCAACGATATGGGCCGCCTCGGCTTCCGCTTCCTTGCGCTTGCGCTGGTATTCGGCGAGCAGGTGCTGGGCCTCTTCGCGCAGACGCTTGGCTTCGGCCAATTCGTTGCGGATCTGGTCGGCGCGGTCGTCGAGCGACCGTGCCATCATGCCCGGAACCTTCAGGTAAACGACCAGCGCCAGGAAGAGGACGAGGCCGACAAAGGCGAAGAAAGTCGCGTCAAAGGCAAATTCCATCGATCAAGCCTCCTTCTTGGCAGCCGCGACGGCGGCAGCGACATCGGCCTTGGCAACGGTGCCGCCGATCAACTGATCGACAACGGCAGCCGCCGTTTCCTCGGCAATGGTGCCGACGTCGGCGAAGGCCTTGGCCTTGATCTCGCCGATGCGGAGTTCGGCAGCCTTGATCTTTTCCGACAGGCTCGCCTCGACAGCGCGACGATCCTCTTCGGCCTTGGCCTTGGCGGCGTCGCGGGCGGCGGCGCCGATCGCGTTGGATTTGGCGCGGGCAGCGGCCAGTTCACCTTCATAGGTCCGGACGGCGGCGTCGGCTTCCGCCTTCAGGCGGGCTGCCTCTTCCAGATCCTGGGAAATACGCGTGTGACGCTGATCAAGGATGGCCCCGATGCGCGGCGCGATGACCTTTTGCATGAGCAAATAGAAGACGCCGAACGTAATCACCAGCCAGAGCAGCTGGGACGCGAAGGTCGTCGAATCGAAAGGCGGGAAAGGGCCGCGGGCGTGTTCGCCTTCGGCAACACCAGTCTCGGTATGGACCTCGCCTGCGGCCGGAGCGGCGTGCGCATCCGTACCCGTCGCTGCCGCCGGTGCTTCCTCAGCGTAAGCCGGGGTCACAAAAAACATGCTCACCTCCAGGTGGACTGCAAATGCAAAGGATCACGGCTTGCGGTCGCAGGCCGTGATCCATCTATTCGCCGATATCAGACGGCGAAGAGGAGGAGGAGAGCGACGAGCAGCGAGAAGATGCCCAGAGCTTCCGTAACGGCGAAGCCGAATACCAGACGGCCGAACTGGCTGTCAGCGGCAGACGGATTGCGCAGAGCGCCGGAGAGGTAGCTGCCGAAAATATTGCCGAGGCCGAGAGCCGTACCGGCCATACCAAAGCAAGCCAGGCCTGCACCGATGTACTTTGCTGCTTCCGCTTCCATGTTGAACTCCTTTGAAATGGTTGTTGCGGCGAATGACTGACGCCCTTTGACGTCGATGTCGTTATCCTTAGTGCCCGCCCGGATGGATTGCGTCGTTGAGGTACATGCAAGTCAGCACCGCAAAGACGTAAGCCTGAAGGAAGGCGACGAGGAACTCGAGACCGGTCAGGGCGACGGTCATGATGAGGGGAAGAACGGCGCCGCCGACACCGACAGCACCAAGGGCTCCGAGCGAGGCGACGAAGCCTGCGAACACTTTCAGTGTGATGTGACCGGCGAGCATGTTCGCAAAAAGACGAACAGAGAGTGAAATCGGACGGGACAGGAAGGAGATGATTTCGATCGTGACGACCAGCGGCAGCAGAACGCCCGGCACGCCCGAGGGCACGAAGACATTCAGGAAGTGGAAGCCGTGCTTATAGAAACCGTAGACGAGAACCGTACCGATAACCAAGAGCGCCAGCGCGAACGTGACGATGATCTGGCTGGTGACCGTGAAGAAATACGGGAACATACCGAGCAGGTTCGCCGTCAGAACGAAGGTGAAGAGCGAAAAGACCAGCGGGAAGAACTTCATTCCCTGCTTGCCCGCGCCTTCCTTCAGCATGTTGGCGATAAACTCATAGGACATTTCCGCGACCGACTGCGAACGGCCCGGCACGATGGCGCGGTTCGAGGTCGCGAAATAGAGGAAGCCTACGGCAACGGCAGCCGAAGCGGCCATGAAGAGCGATGCATTGGTGAACGAAAAATCAATTCCGCCGATTTCGATCGGCACAATCTTCTGGATCAGGAACTGATGAGTCGGATCGTTAGACACCGCTTGTTCTCTCTCTTTGGCCCGCAGGACGCGGGGTCATTGCACTGGACCGGAACCGGTCCTTATTTCTTGTCGTCCTTGTCGTCCAGGGGATGGGCCACCACCCCCGCAGAACGCAGCACGTTCAGAACGCCGGCACAAAATCCGAGAAGCAGAAGAACAATCAAACCCCAAGGCGCCGTGCCAACAAAACGGTCGAGGAGATAGCCAAGGAGAGCACCGACGACGATTGCGGAAATGAACTCGCTGGAAAGCTTCATCGCCTGGGCATAACCTTTGCGGCTTACCTCGGCGCGGGCTTCCCTAGCCTCATCTTCTCCCGTCTCGACGCCCTTGGTCGCGAGTTTCGCTCCCAATTGCGCACGGCGCTTTTCAAGACTTTCCTCGCGGTCGTCCGCCATGGATCTCTCCTCGTCTGCCCGTCGCCCGCACTCCCGCTACCCCGGTCATTCGGACCCCGGACACGAAGGTTGAGACCCTTCCGGCCCGTTCTGAAGTCGCGCGCAACATAGTTTTAGGGATTAGCATAGTCAAGGCGTAGACAGCTTCTGTCCAGCGAGAAAATAATTCTATCAAATCAAAGAGATAAATCGACTCCGGATCGATCGCGCAAATTCGACGGAAAGAATCCGCTTTTCCGGGCCGGAAATCTGCTTGCCCAAGCGATTTATCTCAACTCCAGCCGCCGCCATAGGTGCGATAGAAGACGTGAAGACCGATGCGACCGACCTTTTCCATGGTCTTTGCCCATTTCGGTCTGACATAGACGGCATGATAGTGCGTCGCCGAGCCCACCTGCGGCAGCCAGATCTTGCCTGATGTCACCGCCATCGCCACATCGCGGGCGACTCGCCAGTGATATTCCGAGTTCACCCTGTCCTTGATGCTGTCGCAGGCGAAGGAAAACTGGCAGCGATTGCGCCAGTCCTCGTTCTGGTAGACGACGCCGCAGATGGTCTTCGGATAAGAAGGGTTGCGGACGCGGTTGAGGATGACCTGGGCGACGGCCGCCTGGCCCTTCACCGATTCTCCCCGTGCCTCGAAATAGATGCCGGAGGCGAGGCACTGCTGTTCGCGGGCAGAAAAGACGCTCGGTGCCAGCACGCTTGCGGCCCAGGCATGATCGCGCGGGCCGATCTCCGGAACGAAGCGGCCGCTGTCCGGCTCGGCCAGGATGGAATCGAAGGGCGATTGGCGGGCATAGTCAGGTGTTGCCGGCGCATAGGCCGTGGCCAGCACATCGGCCTTGTTGCTGGTGACGAGGCTTGCGAGCATTGCCGGCACGCCATTATCGGTCACAACAGGCTGCGTCTTATAGAAAGATGTGGCGATCTGGATTTCCTTGCCCTGGATCTTCGGCTTGACGAAGGCCGACCTGTCCTTGAGATCGAAGCTCGGGGTGAAGAGCATCTTGGTGCGCTCGAGGATCGAGCCGGCGGAAAAGTCCTTCGGCGGCTGCATCTTCTCGACAGCGACGACGCGGCCCTTCTTGGTGCTGCGATTGACCCGATCCTCGTCCGGCGTGTCCTCGTGGCCCTTGTCCTTGGTGGTAAAAGCGACCTTGCGGCCATCGGGCAGCACCATGCCGGCACCGGCGGAGATCGAACCCGTCACCATCGGCTCGGCGAAGGCGAGTTCGGCCTGGTGGATGGAGCCGGCCGGCGAATTGGTCAGCACCATGCGCCAGTTCTCCCCCTCATGATCGAGGCCGGCGAGCATGGCGGCCAGATCGGCATGAGATGCGACGCTCGGGAAAATCAGCCAGCCGGCAAGACCGAAGATTACGGGCGACACCCAATTCTCGGGAATGAGACGCAGCTTGCTACGGGAAGGGCTCTTTCGACGCAACACGGACTCCGGGCATGGAACGCGGGAACATTCCATTGAAAATCTCGCATTAACCTTGACGTCCGGTTAACAGGCCGTGCCGGAATGTGCCTAGGGGCAGATCAGCACAACCCGAAGGGATGCGTGCTGTCGAAATACCCGCGGCTTCTCCCCGTCGACACGGGGAGAAAGGCCGGCGGCGAAGCGCAATCAAATAATAACGTGCGAGCCCAGTTCCACCACGCGGTTGGCCGGCAGACGGAAGTAGTCCGAGGGATTGGCAGCGGCGTTGGCGAGGGCGATGTAGAGCCGGTCCTGCCAATAGGGCATGCCCGACTTGGCGTCCGGCACCAGCTTGCGGCGGCCGAGATAGAAGGAGGTCGACATGATGTCGAACTTCAGTCCTGTTTTGCGCAGCGTCGCCAAGGCCTGCGAGACGTTCTGCGATTCCATGAAGCCGAACAGCAGCTCGACGCGGGAGAAACGCTCGGAAATCTGCTCGACCTTGTAGCGGTCGTGGCTTGGGACGCGCGGCTTGTTGATCGTGCGGATCGTTAGGATGACGTTGCGGTCGTGGAGCACATGGTTGTGCTTGAGATTGTGCAACAAGGCGGCGGGGGCGGATTCCGGATCGCTGGTCAGGAAGATCGCCGTACCCGGGACCTGGGCCGGCGAATGTTCGCTCTTGCGCTCGATCGAGCTGACGAAGGAGGCGAGCGGAATATCGGTATGGCGGGTCTTCTCCATCAGGATCGCCGTGCCGCGACGCCAGGTCCACATGACGACCGTAAAGGCGGTGGCGATCATGATCGGGATATAGCCGCCGTCGTGGATCTTCAAAAGGTTGGCGCCGAGGAAGATCATTTCGAGCACGACCAGCGGCGCAAGCGCGATCACCGCGACGGGAAGCGACCAGTTCCAGCGGGCGCGGACGAATTCG
This sequence comes from Rhizobium leguminosarum bv. viciae USDA 2370, assembly GCF_002008365.1. Taxonomy (GTDB): domain Bacteria; phylum Pseudomonadota; class Alphaproteobacteria; order Rhizobiales; family Rhizobiaceae; genus Rhizobium; species Rhizobium leguminosarum. The sequence goes on along the minus strand of NZ_MRDL01000007.1, from coordinate 99,007 downwards.
AAGGCCATGATCGAGGTGACGACCATGGCGCCGGTGACGGAGATGCCATAGGCGGTCGCCAGCGCGTCCGAAGTCTTGAAACTCAGCACCAGGAAGATGACGCCGATGAACAGCACGGCATTGACCGACGGCACGAAGATCTGCCCGGTATTGGTTTCCGAAGTGAAGAGGATTTCCATCCGCGGCAGGAAGCCGAGGTTGATGCCCTGACGCACCATCGAGAAGGCGCCGGTGATGACCGCCTGGCTGGCGATGATCGTCGCAGCGGTCGCCAGGATAACGACCGGCAGCAGCGCCCATTTCGGATACATCAGATAGAAGGGATCGGACATCGTCATCGGATTGCCGAGAACGAGCGCCCCCTGCCCGAGATAGTTCAGCGTCAGCGCCGGGAAAACCAGCAGGAACCAGGCCCACTGGATCGGGCGGCGGCCGAAATGGCCGAGATCGGCATAGAGCGCCTCGGCACCCGTCACCGTCAGGAAGACGGCGCCGAGCACGACGACGCCGTAGAAGCCCTCATGCAGCAGGAAGCTGACGGCATAATAGGGATTGAAGGCGGCCAGGATGCCGTAATCGTCCGAGATATGGGAAATGCCGGCGGCAGCCATGACGAGGAACCAGACGGCGGTGATCGGGCCGAAGAACTTCGCGACGGCGCCGGTGCCGCGCGATTGCACGACGAAGAGCAGCGCCAGGATCACCACCGAGATCGGCACGATATATTCCGCGAGGCTGGGTGTGACGAGCTTCAGACCCTCGACGGCCGACAGCACTGAAAGCGCCGGCGTGATCATCGCATCGCCGAGGAAGAGGGCAGCACCCATCAGGCCGAGCAGCATCAGGATGGCGGTATGGCCGTTGGCGGTCTTCATCAGCAGGGCAAGCAGCGACAGCGTGCCGCCCTCGCCGTCGTTGTCGGCGCGCAGCAGGAAGAGCACATATTTGATGGTGACGATGATCGTCAGTGCCCAGATCATCAGCGAGATCAGGCTGATGACTTCAAAACGGGTGACGCCGTCATGGGCCACCGGCTTCAACGCCTCGCGAAAGGCATAGAGCGGGCTGGTACCGATATCGCCGTAGACGACACCGACGGAACCCAGCCCGAGATAGAACAGCTTTCGCGGCGTCATATGGCGTTCGTTCGGATGGCTCTCTTCGGACATGAAGTTGCAACAGGCTCCTTAGAGCCAGCCTTTCCAGCGGAAAAAGAAGAAGGGGATGACGGCGGATATCACCATCAGGGCCAGCGAGTAGGGATAACCCGCGACCCAGGTCAGCTCCGGCATGATCTGAAAGTTCATACCATAGATGGAGGCGACCAATGTCGGCGGCAAGAACACCACCGAGGCAATCGAGAAAATCTTGATGATCGAGTTCTGCTCGATGTTGATCAGCCCGAGCGAAGCATCGAGCAGGAAGGTGATGTTGGCGGCGACGAAGGAAGCATGCTCCGACAGCGACTGGATATCGCGCGAGACGGTGCGGCAGAGCTCCTTCGCCTCGCGGTCCTGCTGGATCGCCGGGATCGTGTGAAAGAACGTCAGCAGGCGCGCAAGCGAACCGAGACTGTCGCGCACCTTGCTGATCATCCGGTGATGGCCGGCAATATCGCGCAGCTTCTCCTCGAGGTAGTTCGAGGGCTTGCGCACCTTCCTTGCCCGGTCGCCGAAGACATGTGTCGACAAGATGTCGAGGCGCGAAACGGAGATTTCGAGGATCTCGGCGGTGCGGTCGACGATCGTCTCCAAGAGCTTGGCGAGAAGGGCGGCACCACTGCGCCAGTTTTCCGGCAGCCGGTGGAGCGCGGCAATGAACAGCGCAAAGGATTTGGGATGAGCGTAGCGAATGGTGACCAGGCGGTTTCCGGCCAGGATGAAGGCGACATCGGTCAGAGTCGGTACGTCGGTGTCAGCCTTCCAGAGCAGCGAGGCGGTCATGAAGACGGCGTCGTTTTCGACATAGAGACGGGCGGAAGGCTCGATATCCTTGAGATCGTCGCGGGTCGGGACCTCGATGCCGAGAATTTTTTCGACATAGAGCTCCTCGTCGCGGGTCGGCTCGATCATGTCGATCCAGACGACATCCTCGGGAAAGGAGGCGGCATGCGACAGATCGCGGATCTCGACCGACTTGCAATTCGAACAGTAAGCGGTAATCACCGGTAGTCTCTCCGGCTGCATCCAACCTCAAAGGCCGGCATGCGCATTGTGCTCAACCGCATCGCAGTTCCCAATCCTTCGATCGACAAGACAACTCCGAACTTGCAGGCGGGCCGCCTCTTCGAAACGAAGACGACCGTCATTGAGCATCTGCAGCAAAACGCCATCATGGCGCCGCGGCATATGAAGCAAAGCCGTGAAATAATCAAGACATCTTCCGTGAAGCGCGGCTTTTCACCACGTTTCCCCCACAATTTGGGGTATCCGCCGCGGTGATTCGGCTCGCTCAAGCACCGTCGTTATCCCGGAACCGCTGCACACTTCCGGGCGACATGCATTATTCCTTATGCATGTCGTTATCCCGGAACCGCTGCACACTTCCGGGCGACATGCATTATTCGAAGACGATCATCGGCGCCGGGCGCTGGGACTGGCCGGCGATCTGATCCCAGACCTTGGCGGCGATGCCGCGATAGATGCCGGCGACGACGCCGTTCGGCTCGGAGGCGACCAGCGGCGTGCCGGCGTCGGAGGTTTCGCGAATGTTCATCGTCAGCGGCACTTCGCCGAGGAAGGGCACGCCGATGCGCTCGGCCTCCCTGCGGGCGCCGCCATGGCCGAAGATGTCGTAGCGGGTGCCGGTATCAGGAGCGATGAAATAGCTCATATTCTCTACGATGCCGAGCACCGGCACCTCGACCTTGCGGAACATGTTGAGGCCCTTGCGGGCATCGATCAGAGCGAGATCCTGCGGCGTCGAGACGATGACGGCGCCGGCAAGCGGAACCTGCTGGGCCATGGTCAATTGCGCGTCGCCGGTGCCGGGCGGCATGTCGACGACGAGGACATCAAGTTCGCCCCAGGCGACTTCGCGCAGCATCTGCAACAGCGCCGACTGGACCATCGGCCCGCGCCAGATCATCGCCGTCTCCTCATCGACAAGGAAGCCCATCGACATGACCTTGAGGCCATAATTCTCCATGGGATTGATGATGCGGCCGTCGATCTGCGTCGGGCGGCCGGATATCTTCAGCAGTCGCGGCATCGAGGGACCATAGATATCGGCATCGAGAATGCCGACGCGAAGACCGTTGGCGAGCAGCCCGAGCGCGAGATTGACGGCGGTGGTCGATTTGCCAACCCCACCCTTGCCCGAGGCGACGGCGATGATGGCGCCGATGCCAGGCACACCGATCTTGCCGGCGCGCGGCGGCTGTCGAGGGGCGTGGGCATGGCTCCCATGATCGTGGCCGGGATGACCGTGCGGCGGGTTCGGCGCAGGGCGGGCAGCCGGAGCGGCGGCGGCCGCCTTCTTGTCCGCGGTCAGTGTGACGAGGGCGCCCTTGACGCCCGGCATTTCCTTGATGACGCGCTCGGCAGCGAGCCGCATCGGCTCAAGCTCCTTGGCGCGGTCGGCCGGAACTGTGATCGAGAAATAAACCTTTCCGTCGGAGATGAAGACGTCGGAGACCATGCCGAGCGCGACGATATCGTGCTCGAGATCCGGTCCACGCACGGTCTTCAGCGTTTCGAGAACCTGTTCCTTGGTGACGTCGGTCATTCCACCCTCACTGCTTTTTCTTGCAGACTACAGCGCCGCGCGTCTTTCAAGACGCGCAAAGGACGCTGTAGCACTTTGAATTGCTGCATGATTTCAGCCTTGATCGAAATCGATCAAGGCTGAAATCATGCAGTAGAGATAGTGGAGACGGAAGCCTTCGCCAAACAAAATCATCGGGAAGAAAATCGATTTGACGGCGTGCCAAAAGAGCGCCGGGGAATTGGCAATCCGTTGCGGCCATCAAGTCCGCCGGGCTTTCGCCCTGATGGCCGCAACGGTCTCCCCGAGAACCGGCGCAATCCGGGGCGAACTAGAGCAAGCCGAGCAAAAGGCCAGTGAAAAGTGAACCGGGAAGAGGAAATCGCAAACAGCTGCGAAAGAAGCGGTGCCAAAACGCAACAACCGCCGCCGACACCGAAGGGCCGGGAGAAAGCGGCATCGGCGTCGGGCAGCGGTGTGTCGGCCGCGCCATTTCCTGGCGCTGGTCTCAAAGTCCCCTCTGGACCTCTCGCAAAACGAGATGCAGAAAGCGTGCCAGATGGAAAATCAGCGCAAAAGCGCTTGGGACAGCTCGCCACCGGGAAGGACTTGCCTATGCGCTGGGCGGCTTCGAAAGCATTCGGTTGTTTTTTGCAACTTATTTGATCAAGCCAATGCGCAGCGCCTTGGCGACGGCCTGGGTGCGGTTCACCGTGTCGAGCTTCTTGGTGGCGCGGTTGAGGTAGTGATTGACCGTGTGCTCGGACAGGGTGAGGATTTCGGCGATTTCGGCACTGGTCTTGCCGGCCGCCGTCCAGTTGAGGCAATCGATCTCGCGGTCGGTCAGCGTGTCGGTGATGCGCGTATCGAGGTTGCGGATCTCGGCAAGCCTGTCGAACACATGGATGGCGATATAGCAGAGTTCGCGCATCTCGGCCGGGCTGAAGGGTTCGCGGTCGCCGGCGAAAGAGACGGCGCCGCGCAGTCCGGAGGGCTCGTGCGTCGGAAAATAGGCGCCGCGCATCATCTTGAAGCGCTCGAACAGGGAGGCGACGAGGATGGACTTGCCGTCGTCCCGCGACCAGTTCTGTCTTGACATGTCGTAGAAGAAGGGCCGCGCAGATGTTCTGAGGCGTCTGAGGACCGGGCTGTTCACCATCAGGCCTTCCTGGTCGTAGAGAGCCAGAAGCTCGGCCGGCCAGCTGGTGATGACAGTGCTGCCCTGAAGATCGAAGGAGGTGATCGGCGGCAGGTTGAGGACCATGAAGGCACGGCTGCGATAGGCTTCCGTCACCCGTTTCATGAAACGGAAAATATCGAACTGGGTCTTCAGGCCCGCTATTTCCTTGATATAATCGTCTTCTTCCGTGGATGTTTGCGACAAGGGTGCCATCACATTTCTTCATCTTCGGCACAGCGGCCGGCAAACCGTTTGCGAAACCTGCCCGCTATGGGTGTTTCGATTGCATCGGGGAACGACGATCGCTGGTTGGAATCGGCTTCAGCGTTGAGCGTTCGGCCGGTGACTGGTTGTAGATTTCGCGGACCGTTCTAGTTGTGGTGATTCGTCGGCAAATCTCAATATCGCGCTCATCATAAGCATGCTCTGCGATTGCGTCCAGCAGCGGGCTGATTGCAATTTTCTCTCAACGGCGCGGACCGAGACGGACGCGCATGCCTTCCATGATCCTCGCAGCCGCCAGTTGAACCGGAACGGCCCATTGGTGCAGAAGTTCCATCGACAACCGATAGGCCGGGCCGGTAATCGAAATACCCCCCATAAAGGTCCGATCCTCCGACCAGACCGGTGCGGCGACGCAGCGGATGCCGGCCTCATGCTCCTCGCGGTCGAAAGCATAGCCCTGATCGGCAATCTCGCGGATTTCGGCAAGCAGCGTTTCGGCCGAGACATGGGTCGAGGCGGTAAAGCTGGTGAAGCTCAGGCCGGCGACGAGATCGACGAGGCTTTCGGCCGGAAGCAGCGAAAGGGCGGCCTTGCCGACGCCGGTGCAGTAGCAAGGCGAGGCATTGCCGATCTGAGAATACATGCGCACCGGCTGTCGGCCTTCGACCTTGTCGAGATAGATGATCGACTGGCCTCTCAGAACGCCGAGATGCACCGTCTCGCCGGTTGCCCGCTGCAGATCGGCAAGGTGCGGCTCGGCGATCATGCGGAATTCGTTGCGCGCCCAGCTGCGCGCGGCGAAATCGAGCAGGCGCAGGCCGGGCGCATAACGGCCGTCGCCATCGAGCTCGAGCAGCCCTTCCTCGACCAGATGGCTGAGCTGGCGATGCAGCGTGCCGCGCGGCTGGCCGGCGAGAGCCAGAACATCAGTAAAACGCAGCGGCGCATCCGCGTGGGTGACGAGATCGAGCAGAACCATCAGTTTGCCGAGCGTGCCGGTCTCACGTGCCTGTGCTGCGCCGCCGCCGTTTGAATCCATTGCCTCATCCACCCTTGACAGAAAGGCCACTGTAATTCGATAATTCCATATAGTCAAATTAAGTTCCAAATAATGGAACAACGATACGGTCGGGAGGCGACGGTGACCATGATGCCAGCAGCACAATTTCCCGAGTTCAAAGACCGAGCCGTGCTGGTGACCGGCGGCGGATCGGGCATCGGTGCTGCGATCGTCGAAGGTTTCGCGCGCCAAGGCGCCAAGGTCTCGTTCATCGATATCGCCGAGGCTGCCGGCCGCGAACTCGCCGAAAGGCTGTCGCGAGAGACCACGCATCCGGTCTCCTTTCACCATGCCGATCTGCGCGACATCGAGGCGATCCGGCGCACGGTCGATAGCGTCATTGCCAGCTCAGGGCCGATCCGCGTGCTGGTCAACAATGCCGCCTGGGACGACCGCCATGAATTCGACGCGGTGACCGAGGCCTATTGGGACAACAACCAGGCGGTCAACCTCAAGCATGTGTTCTTCACCTCGCAGGCAGTCGTGCCGTCGATGCGGGTGGCCGGCGGCGGGGCGATCATCAATATGTCGTCGATTGCCTTCAAGCTGAACATGGGCGGCTTTCCCGCCTATGCGGCAGCCAAGGCGGCGGTCGTCGGGCTGACGAAGAGCCTGGCGGGCAGGCTCGGGCCGGAGAACATCCGGGTCAACTGTATTCTGCCCGGCATGGTCGTCACCGAGCGGCAGATGCAGCACTGGCTCACCGAGGAGAGCATTGCTCGCTCGGTCGAGGACCAGTGCCTGAAGGTCGCGCTCAAACCCGATGCGATCGTCGGTCCCTGCCTGTTTCTTGCATCCGACTGTGCGGCTGGAATGACCGCCCAGTCCCTGATTGTCGATGGAGGCGTTCTGTAATGGCAAATCCCGCTTATGTCGCGGTGGACTGGGGCACCAGCAGCTTCCGCTTGTGGCTGATGGGTAGGGACGGCACCGTCCTTGCCGAACGCCGCAGCGGCGAAGGCATGACGAGCGCGGCAAAGACCGGCTTTTCCACGGTGCTTACCGGCCATCTCTCAGCCATCGAGGCGCCGGAAAACCTGCCGGTGATCATCTGCGGCATGGCCGGCGCACGGCAGGGCTGGGTCGAGGCCGGTTATATCGACGTGCCGGCGCCGCTTGCCTCGATCCTGACCGGGGCGGTCTCCGTACCAGGCGAAAGCCGCGACATCCGCATCCTGCCGGGCCTTGCCCAGCGGGACATGGCGACGCCCGACGTCATGCGCGGCGAAGAAACCCAGCTTCTCGGCGCGCTCGGCCGCGCAAGCTCCGGAGCGCAGGCGGTCTGCATGCCCGGCACGCATTCGAAATGGGTGCATGTGACGGACAGCAAGGTGACCGGCTTTTCGACCTTCATGACCGGCGAGCTGTTCGACGTCATCAGCAAACACACGATCCTTTCGCATGCCGTTGCCGGTGCGGCAGAGCAGCCGGCGGATGCGGCAGCCTTCGAGGCCGCCGTCTCGGCCGCTTTCGCGCGCCCGGCCCTTGCCTCCAACCTGCTGTTTACCGCCCGCTCCGGCCAGCTCCTGCACGGGATTTCTGCCGCAGCGGCGCAAGCCCGGCTATCCGGCACGCTGATCGGCCTCGAAATCGCCGGCGCGCTGCAAGATGCGGCAAACGGCACCGACATCACCCTCGTCGCCTCAGGGCGCCTGCAGGCGCTCTACGAGCAGGCCTTCAAAACCCTCTCCCTTGCCTTCACCGCCATCGACGCCGACGCCGCCGTGCGCCGCGGGCTTTCGGCTGCCGCCGAAGCCATCTGGCCGAATTGAGAAAGCTGACACGATGAACCGTATCCCCTTCCCCGACATGAAGCGCCCGCTGATCGCCATCCTTCGCGGCATCCGGCCTGACGAGACCGAAAGCGTCGTCGGTGCTCTGATCGAAAATGGCCTGACGGCGATCGAGATCCCGCTCAACTCGCCGGAGCCGTTCAAATCCATCGAGATCGCCGCGAAGATGGCACCGGCCGACGTGCTGATCGGCGCCGGCACGGTGCTAACCGTCGAGGCGGTCGACAGCCTGCATGCGGCCGGCGGCAAGCTGCTCGTCACCCCGAATGTCGAGCCCGAGGTGATCATCCGGGCGCGCGACTACGGCATGGTGACGATGCCGGGCGTCTTTACGCCGACCGAGGCGCTGGCAGCAGCGCGCGCCGGGGCCACCGGTCTCAAATTCTTTCCGGCCAGCGTGCTCGGCCCTTCCGGCATCACGGCGATCCGGGCAATCCTGCCGCCGGAGCTGATGATTGCCGCCGTCGGTGGTGTGTCGGATAAGAATTTCGGCGATTATACCAAGGCCGGCATCTTCGCCTTCGGCCTCGGCACCAGCATCTACAAGCCAGGAATGACCGCATCAGAGGTTGCCGAGCGCGCCAAGGCGACCATTTACGCCTATGATGCAGCCATTGGGAGCGTGAACGTATGACCGATATTTATGAGTTCGAGGGCAAGACACTTTGCAATACCAATTCCGTTCTCGGTGAAGGCCCGACCTATGATCCGGACAGCAATACCGTCTGGTGGTTCAACATCCTCGGCAAGGAACTGCACGAGCTCAATCTTTCGACGGGCGCGAAAAAGGTGCATCCGCTGCCTGTCATGGCGAGCGTGCTTGCCCGCATCGACGCCGGGCGGCAGCTGATCGCGACGGAAGAAGGGCTTTTCGTGCGCGACGTCGCAAGCGGCAACCTCACCTTCTACGCCGCGCTCGAAAACGACAGGCCGGAAAACCGTTCGAACGACGGCCGCACGCATCCTTCCGGTGCACTCTGGATCGGCACGATGAGCAAGCGGGCGGAAAACCAGGCCGGCGCCATTTATCACGTCGCTAGCGGCAAGGTGACGAAGATCTTCAACGGCATCAGCATCCCGAATTCAATCTGCTTCTCGCCTGACGGCACGATCGGTTATTATACGGATTCCCGCATCAATCGGCTGATGCGCGTCATGGTCGATCCATTGACCGGCCTGCCTTCGGGCGAGCCGATCGTGCTTGTCGACAGCATGGACGACCCCGGCGACATCGACGGCTCGGTGGTCGATGCCGACGGCTATTTGTGGAATGCGCGCTGGGGCGCCGGCGTCGTCGACCGCTACAGTCCGGACGGCCTGCGCATCTCGCGCTACAAGGTTCCTGCCGTCCAACCATCCTGCCCTGCCTTCATCGGCGTCAATGCCGACCGCCTGGCGGTAACGACCGCCTGGGAAGGGCTGGATGAGGATGCCCGTTCGGCGCAGCCCAGTGCCGGCGCGCTGTTGGAACTCGGCATCGAGGTCAAAGGCGTGTTCGATCCCGTCTACGTGATCTGATCACGGGGTGATCAGAGGCCATCAGAGGCGCTCCCGACCGGGGCGCCTTTTCTCGTTTTAGCGGCGGTTCTTCGATAAATGTTCCGTGAAAATCGAGAAATTTTCCGTGTTTTCAACCGGAACCAATCGCTCCACCAGTCATTTTCCCTTCGAACCGGCGCGGCAACGAGACCTGAGAAACAGGTGTTGCCGCGCCAGCGAACACTCTAGGGAAAAACAAAGGTAGGTTCGAAATGACACGCAAACTTCTGACGACCGTTGCCGCTGGCGCACTGTTTGCCACGGCTTTCGTACCGGCGGCATTCTCGCAGACAGCCCCGCAGCCTGCGGATCCCGCTGCTCCGACCCAGGCGGCCCCCGCCGATCCGGCAGCACCGAAGCCGATGACGCCTGACGTCACCAAGCCCGCAGGCGATGCCGCACAGGCTCCGGCCGCAGCACCGACGGCAGATACGGCTCAGGCCGGCTATCTGACGGAACAGTCTCCGGACCAGGTCAGCGCCAACACCTATATCGGCCAGTCGGTCTATAACGGCAACAATGAAAGCATCGGCAGCGTCAACGACCTGATCCTGAAGAAGGACGGCGGGTTTGTTGCTGCAATCGTTGGTGTCGGCGGCTTCCTCGGCATTGGCGAAAAGAACGTCGCCGTGCCGATGGAAAAGATTACCGTCGCGCAGAACACCCAGGACGGCAGCGTCAAGCTGACGACCAGCGAAACGTCTGAATCGCTGAAGGCCGCACCTGAGTTCAAGACGCTGGCAATGCTGGCGGCCGAAAAGGCTCCGGCTGCGACCGGTACCGACACCACGGCAACCGGCTCGACCACGCCTAAGTAATCCGTGCGCGGTAGTATAGCGTAGGCGATGGCGCTCCCAGGGGCGCCATCGTTTTACGCGCTGACACGCTCCATCACGGTCGGATCATAATAATTCTCGTGCAGGAAGCGCAGCGTCGCGATACCGTCCGCCGGACGGCCGAAATGATAGCCCTGGCCCATGCCGCAGCCGAGCGTGCGCAACTTCACCGCCTCGGCATAATCCTCGATACCTTCCGCCACAACTTCCAGCTCCAGGCCCTCGCACATGGTAAGGATCGCTTTGATGATGTGTTCGGAGGCGCGATCGGAATTGATGCGCGAGACGAAGGCACGGTCGATCTTGATCTTGTCGAAGATGAAGTCGCGCAGGCGCCCGAGGCTCGACTGACCGGTGCCGAAATCGTCCAGCGAGATGCGCACACCGGCGGCACGCAGATCAGCGATGATGCGATGAGCTGTATCGGCCGAACTCATCACCGCGGTCTCGGTGATCTCCAGCTCCAGGCGATGCGGATCGAAGCCGACGCGCCCAAGGATCGACAGGACGCTGCTGCTCGTGCCCGGATCCATCATTTGGGCCGAGGAAAGATTGAACGACAGAAAGAGTTCGCGCGGCCAGGAAAGTGCTGCTTCGGCAGCTTTACGCAGCAACGCCTCCGACAGCGCGTCGATGAAGCCGCGCTCTTCGGCGAGCGGCACGAAGACGCCGGGCGACACGAAGCCGAGATCGGGATCGTTCCAGCGGGCAAGCGCCTCGAAGCCGACGACCTGATTGTTGGACAGCGAGACGATCGGCTGGAAATGCACGTCGATCGCATCCGAGATGATGGCGTTTCTGAGCGCCTGCTCCAGCTGCGTGGCGCGCTTCATTTCCTGCGCGATCTCGCGCGAATAGACGGTGATCTGGCCGCGACCGCGGCGCTTGGAACGGTAAAGGGCGGTCTCGGCGCTCTTCAGCAGTTCCTCGCAATCCTCTCCGGCGAACGGATAGATGGAGAAGCCGAGGGAAGCGGAGAGACGGACGTTGCGGTCGCCGAGGTCATAAGGGGCCGATAGCACCTCGCGGATCATCTGGCCGAATTTCTCGGCGCTCGCCCGCTCGAAGATCAACGGCAGCACGAAGGCAAATTCGTCGCCGTCATGGCGGGTCACAAGCGCACCATCAGGAATACAGGCCCTGAGACGATGGGCGACCTGGCAGAGGATTTCATCGCCGGCTGTCGAGCCGAACAGATCGTTGATCGGCTTGAAACTGTCGAGGTTGACGATGCCGATGGTGAAGGGGGCCGGATCGCTGGCGCGCTCGGAAGAGATTTGCAGGACCTTCTCCCGCATGCGATTGCGGTTTCCCAATCCGGTCAGCGGATCGGTATAGGCCATCGCCTGAAGCTCATTCTGACCCACGGTCAAGAAAGCTATTTCCGCCGATTTCATCATGCAAACCCGAGCTTCCCCCGCAGCCATGCAAAAGAATGACCGGCATGTCTTAACAATTCGATAGGAAATCAGCGGCCTCTGCCGCCTGAAACGCCCAAATTCTAGGGAGTTGACGGGTATCGCCTTCTAGTTTCGCGCCCGCATAGGTTCGTCCATCAGGTACTTCTGAAACACCGTCTCAAGCATATCGGGGCTGACGGGTTTCATGATGACGTCGTCCATGCCTGATTTGACGCATTCGGCGCGGTCGCGCTCGAAGGCCTGGGTGAGCACGCCGATGATCGGAGTGCGGGTGCCGCCGCCGGTTTCCTCCATCTGCCGGATGAGGCGCGCGGCCTCGAAGCCGTTAAAACCGGGCAGGGAAATATCCATCAGCACGATCTGTGGCCGGTGCTCGGCCCAGAGGCGCACGGCCTCGTCGCCGGTCGCTGCCAGCATATGGCGGTAGCCGAGGCCTTCGAGGATCTGCGAGAAGACGATCTGGTTGATGTCGTTGTCTTCGGCCACGAGAACCTGCAGGCCGACCACATCGTCGGAAATGCTGATTTCCCAATCGGTATCCGAACCGGCAGCACTGCGGCTGTTGCGATTGAAATGGCGGGCGATCTGGAATGTGAGCTCGTTGGCGATCTGGAAACCGTCCATGACGAGCGCCGGGATGCCGCATTGCTCGGCGAGCTCGAGGCAGCGCATGCCCATCTGGTTGTCGATGATCAAGAGATCGAGCGAGATGCCGGAGGAGGTGGCGATCTCCAGGAACCGCTCCTCTTCGTCCTCGCCGCGGACCGAGCAGGATTCGAAGCCGTATTTCGTCAGCGTCCGCAACGCGGCGGTCTCGGCTGCGAGGTCGGCAGTGACGACGAGGACCTTGCGGCCGGAGAAATTCTCCGGAACGATCGCTTCCATCGCCGCCGGTTCGCGCCGCTCGACGCCGGTTGGTACCGGCACATAGGCCCGGCGGTAGCTTTGATTGCTGGAGGCGGTGATCGCGGACGCTTGGCCGAACTCGTCGAGATCGGCGCCGTCGCGCGGCAGGTCCTGCATGGTCGATACCAGGAAATAGCGGCCGGGTTTGCCGATGCGGTGCTTGCGGCTGACGATGTCGCGCTCGATGCCGTCGCGGGAGATCTGACGCTGGCGAGAGACGGACATCTCGCCGGTCTCCAGTACGTGGCGGTCGCTCTCCTCGAAACGCTTGGCGATCTCCTCTGAAAAAAGATCACCACTCTTGCGCCCGAGCACCTCGTCGGCGCTCGTTTGATATTTCTCGCAGAAGGCGAGATTGACCGCGACATAGGTGAGGTTGCGGTCCTTGACGAAAAGCGGAAACGGCAGATTGTCGAGAATGTCCTCGGTCAGCTGCACGCGCTCCAGATCGGAGCGCCATTGCTCTTCGCGCTTCTTGTTTTCGGAAATGTCGGAGATGATGGTGACGCCGTAACCACCCGGCAGCCTGCGCTTGACGAAGCGGACCCAGCTATCGGCGCCGTGGCGCTCGACGGCGTCGAAGCGCTCACGCCAATGCGAGGCGATTTTCTGCGACAGCCAGTCCTCGCGGCTCAGCGAGCCGCCCTGCCTGACATCATATTGCTGGCGAATGCCGGTGTCGTACATCGCACCGAGGAAATCGCGAAGCCGCGTGCCCGGCTTCAGCATTTCGGCGGGCAGCGGAAAGAATTCGAGGGTCTGGCGGCTTGCGAAGATCAGGTGATCGTTCTTGTCGTAGATGATGAAAGCTGCGGAAAGGCTGTCGCACACCACATCGAAAAGCGCCGTCTGCAGATCGGCCTCGGCGGGAGACCCATCGATTTCTGATGATGTGTCCGCCTTTTCGAAGCCGGCACTCATTCCATTGCGTCCCACATCTGTTCGATTTCACAGCTTCCGGAAGTATGTGATTAGAAATGCCATTTTTATGTTAAAACCGGCTTAACACTAGCCACCCCCAAATTCGGAGACGGCGGTGATCACGCTTTGGGAAAGCGCATCGAAAGCCCTTCCCTCCGGCCCGCGAATCCCCGAAAATAGCCCATGGCCATCAGACAGCTTTCCGAAACTCTCATCAACCAGATCGCCGCCGGCGAAGTCATCGAACGGCCGGCGAGCGCTGCCAAGGAACTGATCGAAAACGCGCTCGACGCGGGCGCGACGCGCATCGAAATCGCCACGGCTGGCGGCGGCAAGGCGCTGCTGCGCGTCAGCGACAACGGGTCGGGCATGGACGCGGCCGATCTGGAACTGGCGGTCAGGCGCCACTGCACCTCGAAGATATCGGAGACGCTCGAAGATATCCGTACGCTCGGCTTCCGCGGCGAGGCGCTGCCCTCGATCGGCTCGGTCGCGAGGCTCAGCATCGCAAGCCGCAAGCGCGACAGCACCGGCGGCCACGAGATCGCCGTGATCGGCGGCAAAATCGCGCATATGCGGCCGGCTGCCGCCAATCCCGGGACGATCGTCGAAGTGCGCGACCTGTTCTTTGCCACACCGGCCCGGCTCAAATTCCTGAAGACGGAGAAGGCCGAGGCCGGCGCCATTACCGAGATCGTCAAGCGCATGGCGATCGCCTTTCCGGCGGTGCGCTTCGTGCTGTCGGGTTCGGACCGTACGACGCTGGAATTCCCGGCGACCGCCGACGATCATCTGGCGCGCATGGCGCAGGTGCTCGGCAAGGAATTCCGGGACAATGCGATTGCGCTCGACGCCGTGCGCGAAGAGATCTCGCTGACCGGCTTTGCCGGCGTGCCGACCTTCAACCGTGGCAACTCCGCTCATCAATATGCCTTCGTCAACGGCCGGCCGGTGCAGGACAAGCTGATCCTCTCGGCGATCCGCGGCGCCTATGCCGAGACGATCCCATCCGGACGCTATCCGGTGGCGGTGCTGTCGATCACGCTCGATCCCGCTCTCGTCGACGTCAATGTGCATCCGGCAAAATCCGACGTGCGGTTCCGCGATCCTGGCCTGGTGCGCGGTCTGATCGTCGGCGCCATCCGCGAGGCCTTGGCGCGCGACGGCAGCCGAGCGGCAACGACCGGTGCGAGCGACATGCTGCGTTCCTTCCGCCCCGGCTTCCAGCCGAATAGCCAGCGGCCGCAGGGCGGATGGTCGGCCGAGACATCGCCCTCCCGGCCCTTTCAGCCGACAACGGGTTTCGGCGAGCGACCACAGGCGTCCTTCGACGGACTTTCGATGCCGACGGCGCGGGCCGAGCCACAGTTTTCGCCGCCGTCAGCCCCCGAACCAAACGCACGGTATCCGCTCGGCGCGGCGCGGGCGCAGATCCACGCCAACTATATCGTCGCCCAGACCGAGGACGGGCTCGTCATCGTCGACCAGCATGCCGCGCATGAGCGGCTGGTCTTCGAAGCAATGCGCAAGGCGCTGCACTCCAAGCGGCTGGCCTCTCAGGTGCTGCTCATCCCCGAAATCATCGACATTCCGGAAGAGGATTGCGACCGGTTGATGCAGCATGCGGCCGAGCTTTCCGAACTCGGCCTTGCGATCGAGCGTTTCGGCCCAGGCGCTATTGCCGTGCGCGAGACGCCGGCAATGCTCGGCGAGGTCGATGCGCATGGGCTGATCCGCCAGCTTGCCGACGAGATTGCCGAATGGGACACGGCGTCGGGCCTATCGGCCAAGCTCGAATATGTGGCGGCGACCATGGCCTGCCACGGCTCGGTGCGCTCCGGACGGCGGCTGCGACCGGAGGAAATGAACGCGCTGCTGCGGGAAATGGAAGTGACGCCCGGCTCCGGCCAGTGCAATCACGGCCGGCCGACCTATATCGAATTGAAGCTCAGCGATATCGAGCGGCTTTTCGGCAGAAGCTAAAAAAGCTGGAAAAGCAACCCTTTCGGGAGTATGGCAGACTAAAGCGTGTCGCGATCTTTCAGATTCGCTTGCCACGCTTTAGGTCTTTGGTGTTCCGCATGTCGTGATCGCAAAACCGCGGCACACTTTTGCGCAACATGCTTTAATGACAGACTGCAGGGAACGGAGCGCATGAATTTGTTCGAAGGACACGGAAACCGCGAAGCGAAGATCCGGTATCTCGATGGCGATTTCCAGATTCTCTCGCCCGGCTCCTATGTCGTCTGCGCGATGACGGGAAAACAGATCCCGCTCGATGAATTGCGCTACTGGAGTGTTGCCCGGCAGGAGCCCTATGCCGACGTGATCTCGGCGATCGAGGCCGACAAACGCGCCGGCGTGCTGCCGAACCAGCGGCGCTAAAGCGTCGCGCGCCTCACCATCGATAACGATCAGCCAAGGCTTTGCTGAAGGCGTGCTGGCCGTCCCGATAAAAGATTGAAATCTGGGCACAACGAGCGGTCACCCGCCGGCCCGCCCAGCGAAGGACGGACCGTTTGCGTGATCCGATCCCCACAGGGGCGACGGTTCACTTGAATTTCGCCATATTCTCCGGCGTCACGAGCGCAGCGCCGGAGTCAATCAAGGACTCAACCTTCTCTCCGCGAATCGATTTTACCAGCGCATCCACACCGAGTTCAGCCATCTTGGTGGGGAACTGCGCAACCGACGCATCCTCGACTCCACTCTTCAGCGCTTCCTCTTCGCCGCAGCAGAAATCGAAACCGACCAGCACAATCTTGTCATTGGCAGTGCCAGCGTTCTTGATTGCGCGCGCCGCGCCAGCAGCGGGCGGGCCGCAAGCGGCATAAATGGCCTTGAGATCCGGGTTCTTCGTGAGCAGATCCTCGGCGACACTGATCCCGAGCTCCTCGGTGCAGTTTGTTGCGCCTTTCCCGACGATCTTGACATCAAGGCCGTTCAGCCCTTCAAGCATACCGTTCACGCGGTCATCAAGCGCCGGCACACCGGGCACGCCCTCGAGAATCCCGAGCGTGTCGCCGGCTTTAAGAACGGTTTTGAGATATTCGCCAGCGATTTTGCCCGCAGCGAAATTATTGGTCGTGGCAAGTGCCGTCCTGCCTTTCCAATCCGGAATGTTGTTATCCATCAGCACGATCTTGACACCGGCCGCCACCGCCTTGTCCAGCGCAGTGGACACGGTGGGATCGACGGGCGTGAGGGCAATGCCCTGCACGCCTCGTGTCACCATGGACTCGATCTGTGCAATCTGGCCCTCGATGTCGGTTGCCGATGTACCTTGCCCGTAGATGATCTCGACGCCGGGATTTCTCTTTGCATAATCTTTGGCTGCGTTCTCCATTGTTGCGAAGAACGGTACAGGGAATTTGGTTATAAAGCCGAGCTTGACCGGCTCCTGCGCCCAGGACGGGACTATAGCGACGGCCAGGAGCGCAAGAGCGCCCAGCAGGGATTGCAGTTTCATGATAGACCTCCCATGTTTCGACCGCCCTCCTCTAGAGCGATCTCGTTGTCCGCTGCCCCAAAGAAGCAGCGATCTCCTTTTAAGCCTCGGCGCCGACAATCATCGCGACAAGGTCCTGCTTGTTCGCTTGCGTTGGCTTCAGTTCACCCACCTTGCGCCCCTGCCGCAGCACAACCGCCCGATCGGCGATTTCGACGACATGCTCCATATTGTGCGTGATGATGATCACGGCATTGCCGTCGGCTTTGAGCTGATGGATAAGGTCAAGAACCTGGCGAGACTCGCGAAGACCGAGGGCGGCGGTTGGTTCGTCAAGGATTACCAGCTTGCGCGCAAAAACAATGGCGCGCGCGACCGCGATCGCCTGTCGCTGTCCCCCAGACATCAGCGCGACCGGCGCATCGAATCTCGGCAGCTTAACCTTCAGGCGATCGATGACGCTCGCTGCTTCCCGCTTCATCAGGCCCGTGTTGAGGATGCGGAGCGGACGCGGCAGCCAGGAGGGGAAAGAGATTTCTCGTCCGCAATAGAAATTCTGTACGGGGGTCAGGTTGTCGAAAAGCGCCAGATCCTGATAGACGGTTTCAATACCGGCGCGGCGGGCGGCGGCCGTTGAATGGAGCGATACGGGCGCACCATCCACGAGGATTTCTCCTTCGTCGAGACTATGAAGCCCACTGATGCATTTGACGAGCGTCGACTTGCCGGCGCCGTTGTCACCCAAGAGAGCGGTTACCTCACCTGCATAGGCATCAAAGCTTACATTTTTCAGGGCATGGATGGCGCCAAAGCGCTTCTGGGCGTTTCGAACCGAAAGTGCCGGTGTGGTGGATGCAGTGTTCATTGCACTCTCGCCGATTGAAGCACACGCGCGCGCGCCTCGAGATGGTTACGAAGCACGTCGGCCTCTACGGCGATGACGATGACGAGCCCAATCGCGATCATTTGAAAGAACACGTCGACCCCTAGAAGGTTAAGGGCGTTGCGGATGACGCCGATCAGCACCGCGCCGATCAGGGCGTGGCCGAGATGGCCTCGTCCGCCAAGGAAGCTGGCGCCACCGATAATCACCGCAGCAATCGTGTCGAGTTCCAAAAGATTGCCGTAGATTGGCGAGGCGGCGGCGGTCCGTCCTGCGAGCAGCACCGCGCCGACACCTGCACAAAAGCCGCAAATAATGTAGGTTGCGAGCAGAACGCCCTTTACCGGGATACCCATGCTTCTGGCGGCATTCGGCGCGCCGCCGACCGCATAGATCCAACGGCCAAAGACAATCGACTTCGTCAGGATCAGAAAAAGAAGCGCGAACATCGCAACGGCAAAGAAGGAATTGGGCACACCAAGCGTCGTACCGCCACCGATCGCGGTCACTGCATCGGGCATCCCGCGCATGGTGGTGTGGCCGGGCGCCAATGCAAGTGCCAGACCGCGGCAGATACTCAAGGTCGCAAGTGTAATGATAAAGGGGTGTGGCAGCCGACCGTAGACAAAGACCAGGCCGTTGACCGCACCAATGGCAGCGCCGGCAAGCAGCATGGCCATAATGACGACGACTGAAGAATCAACCTGCTGATAGACAAGTCCGCCGATGACTGTTGCCAGCGCAAGATTCGAGCCGACAGACAGGTCGATGCCGCGCGTCAGGATAACGAGTTGCTGCCCCATTGCTACAACAGCAATCACTGCAGTCTGCGCCAGGATGTTCCCCAGGTTAACCGGCTTTAGAAAAGCCGGTGTGATCAAACTGACGACGGCGATGAGCATAATCAGGATCAATAGAGGGCCAAGGCTCAATAGCTTCAGTGCGAATGTGATGCCAGATTGTCTCGGCTGGAAGGTTGCATCGTGCGAACCACCAGGCCGGGACGAATTCTGAGGCAGAATCCCGGAGTCTTCCAAATTCCCCTAGCCTCCCCCGTTTTTTATACATAAGAAACATATGATACACGTGCGTCAAATTGTTTTTTATGGATATCTAATCATATCACGAGTTGCACTATTAGAACGGATACGACTTTCAAGCGGGCATTCAATGATATGATCGATATCATTCGCACGCTCGATCTTGGGGCGGAATTGCCGTCCGAAAATGCACTGCGCGCCCAGCTTGGCGTGAGCAGAACAACGGTGCGGAAGGTGCTGGCGGGGATGTCCGCACGTGGGATCATCATATCTGAAGCACACAGGCGGATCATACGTGAGCAGCCACGACAGAAAGAGCGCTATCCGAAGAAAGAGACCTTGGCAATTTCGGAACAGGTCGAGACGAGCTTCATGGAATGGATGCTGCGCGGCGATGCCTGTCCGGGCACAGAAATCAACGAGGCGGAACTAGCTCGGAAATTCGGCGTCGCGACAACGATTGTCCGTGAGTTTCTCAATCGATTTCAGAAATATGGGCTGATCGAGAAGCGTCAGAATGCAGGCTGGGTTTTTAAAGGGTTCACAGCCAGTTTCGCACTCGAGCTGTTCGAGATCAGAGAGATGTTCGAAATGCGCTCCGCACGGCTTTTCGCTGCCCTGCCCGACGGGTCGCCCGTCTGGAAACAGATCCAATCTATGCGGGCGGCACATTTGGAACTGCTCGCGGATATCGACGCCCGGTTTCAGGATTTCTCGGAGCTGGACAGCCGGTTCCACCGGCTAATTACCGCAGTCGCGCCAAACCGCTTTATCGAAAGCTTCCAAGACGTGATAGCCATGGTCTTCCACTATCATTATCAGTGGAACAAGCGTGATGAACGCGCCCGGAATGAGGTCGCCATCAAGGAACATCTCGCCCTGATCGAAGCCCTCGAAAGCCGCAATATCGCCTTGATCGATCGCGCATGCCGGTTGCATCTGACTTCCGCCCGCGAAACTTTGCTTCACTCGATCGCGTGATAGCGTTGCATGTGGAGATGTACGCAGGACGAGGCGTTTGCAGCTGCCTGTTAGAGCCGTTCAGCCTTTCTTGGAATCGTTTTAACTCCGGCCTTCATCTCCCGCAGCCTCCGCTCGCGGCAGGCGACGATCGCCCGGTCAATGATTAAGCTGGGGGCGAGGTGATCCTCGAAGACCATGTCGACCTCGATCACCCGGCTCTTTTCGACGAGCCGTGCCGCCTTGCCCTGATGGCCGGAGAGGCGGACGAAATCCTTGGACGTGGTGACGATCAAGAGACCTTGACGCTCGGCAGTCGTCAGGATGTCGTCGATCTCCTCCTCGGTCAGGTGCTCGTGATCGCCGAAGGACTTGGCGACGACGATCTCGGCGCCGCGTGATTCAACGGTGCGGAAAAATTTGGCGGGATCGGCGATGCCTGCGAAGGCGAGTACCTTCGTGCCGGCAAGCGTATTGTCGCCGCGCACTTTCAGCGATGCGGTGAAATAGGGCTTTGCCGCGCGCGCCGCCATCCGGACGATCCTGTCGGCGGCATTGCCGCCGCCGACCTTGAGCAAGGCCGTCGCAGAACGCAGCTGCTGACGGATCGGCGCGCGGACCGGCCCGCCCGGCACGATATGGCCGTTGCCGAGGCCGCGGGTCGCATCGATGACGAGCAGGGCATAGTCGATCGCCAGCCGGGCGCTCTGGAAGCCATCGTCCATGATGATGAGATCGGCACCCTCCGCCACCAGGCGCGCAGCCCCTTCGACGCGCCGGCGGGAAATCACCGTCAGCGCTTCCTGGGCAAGCAGCAACGGCTCGTCGCCGACGGCGCCCGCCCGGTGATGATCAGGGTCGACCACCGTCGTCACATCGAGCGAACCGCCGTAACCCCTGCTGAGAAAGCCGGGTTTCAGCCCCTTCGCCTTGGCGGCGCGGGCGATCGTTAGCGCCGTCGGCGTCTTGCCGGCGCCGCCGACGGTGAAATTGCCAACGCAGATGACGGGAACCGGAACGGAGGCGCGGCGCGCATGGGCCATGCGGTGGCCCGCGATACGGCCATACAGAAAAGAAAGCGGCAGCAGCAGCCAGGCCCGCCAATCGGCTTTCCTCCACCAGAACGGTGGCGCTTCGGATATCATCTTGCCGTCCCGCTCCCCTGCCCGGCTTGTTCTCACGCAATCCCTTGGGAAAGTCGCTGCGCGCTTTTCCCGGCAAAACCGCTGTGCACTTTTGCTGGAATTGCTTTAGCCACAGCCAGCCCCTTGCTTTTCGACCGGCCGGATTGAGAAGCCAAAACCTGAAAAAATGCAAGCCCTTACAGCACTGCGCCTCCGACAGGACGCGTCAAGGACGCTCTATGATTTTGAACCGGCACTTAACCGCGAAAATCGATTCCGAATTTCGGGGTTAAGTGCCGGCGGTCAGGCGAGCTGCAGATCGGGCAGCAGGGTCTCGATGGCGGTGATATCGTCAAGCACGTGATCGGCTGCGGCAGCAAGCGAATCCCGCGAACCGGTGCCGGTCAGCACCGCGATCCGCAGCCCCGTCCCGGCATTCAGACCCATATGCAGATCGTGGTTGTTGTCGCCGACCATGGCGACCTCTTCAGGCGAAAGACCGGTTGCAGCGCAGAAGCCGAGCACCATGCCCGGCTCCGGCTTGACGCCGAAGCCGCTGTCGTAGCCGGCGATGTAATCGACATAGGGGGCAAAACCGAAACGTTCCGCCGTCTGGCGGATCGATCGTTCATTGTCGCTGGAGGCGACACCGAGCTTGAAGCCGCGCCGATGCAGCCGGGCGAAGAAACCGGCAAGATCGGTCACCGGCACGGAAAATTCGGCAGCGCTGGAAAAGAGCTCGTCAAGGCGGACCGTCAGTTCGCCGACATCGACCATCGAGCCCGCGGCAACGAGACCCTCGGCGATCTGGCGGGTATTGCCGGCGGCAAGCAGGCTGTCGGGAACGATATGGCCGGTCACCGGATCCATGCCGCAAGCGGAAAGCAGCCGGTCGGCGAGAAGCTCATCCCCCTGGGCTGCGATGCGGGCAAGCTCGCGGTTGACCGGCAGCCAGCTCTCATCATAGTCGAGCAGCGTGCCGTCCTTGTCGAAGAGAATGCCTTTGATAGGGGACGCTACCGACATCATATCTCCTTAGACCTGGGCCACGGCCTTGGGCAACAGCCGCGCCTTCACCGTCAGCGGATTGATATAGGGTTCCAGCCCCTTCACTGTCGCCGTCAGCGCGCCGCGCATCTCGTGCACGGCAGTGATGCCGGCCTCGATCATGTTGCGGCGGGCGTCGTCATTGATCAGCAGGTAATGCACGCCCTTGGCCAGCATTTCGGTATCGCGCACCATGCGGGCGCTGCCGCTGCGGGCAAGCTTCTGATAGGCATCGCGGAAATTCTGCACATGGCCGCCGGAGAGAATAGCGCAGCCGAGCATGGCAGGCTCCAGCGGGTTCTGGCCGCCTTCGGCAAAGAGCGAGCGGCCGACGAAAGCGATTTCCGTCAGTCTCAAATAGAGGCCCATTTCGCCGATCGTATCGCCAAGGAAGATATCGACATCGGCGGACAAGACATCGTCGCGGGTGCGGCGGGCGACCTTCAGCCCCTGCTTGACCAGGGCCGCTTCGATCTCGTCGCTGCGCTCGGGATGGCGCGGCACGATGATCGTCAATTGATGGTCGCGCTCCCTCAGCGCCCGATGAACGATGGCGGCGGCATTCTCCTCGCCGTCGAAGGTCGAGATCGCCGCCCAGGTCTTGCGCTCGCCGATCTGCTTCTTATAGCGGGCGAGGACAGCGCTGTCATAAGGCGGTGCGTCGGTATCGACCTTCAGATTGCCCGAGGTGAGGACAGGGACAGCGCCGAGATCGCGGAAACGTTCGGCATCGACATCCGACTGGGCGATGACGAGGGCAAGATTCTCGAACAAGGCTTCGGCGATCGCCGGGCGCCGGCGCCAGCGGGCAAAGGAGCGGTCCGACATGCGGGCATTGATCAGGATCTGCGGAATGCGGCGGTGGCCGAGTTCCAACACCGTTGCCGGCCAGATCTCGGATTCGGCGATGATGGCGCAATCGGGCTGCCAATAATCGAGGAAGCGGCTGACGGAGGGCTTCAGGTCGAGCGGCACATATTGATGGATCGCTTCCTGGCCGAGGCGCTCGGCGGCGAGCTTGGCGGAGGTGATGGTGCCGGTCGTCAGGATGACATGGATGTCGCGGCGGCGGATTTCGCGGATCAGCGGGATGACGGCGTTGGTTTCACCGACGCTTGCGGCATGGAACCAGACGAGCGGGCCTTGCGGCCGGTTGGCGCTCGGATAGCCGAAACGTTCCAGGCGGCGGGCCCGGTCTTCCTTGCCCTTGGCCGTGCGGTAGGTGATGTAGAGGCCGACCACAGGAGAGGCCACGGTTCCCGCCAGACGGTATGCGTTCAGACCGAAGCGCGCCATCCGGGAGCTCATTGCGCCAGCCTCCGATCAAAACCGATCGACATCAAACCCATTCCCTAATTATCGTTGCGGCCGCAATGGCCGATTAATTTGTTCAGAATGCGTCCAACAATCCGGATCGACGGGCGCCCGATGCACCAAAGCCCCGCTCGACGAGGCCGGCCGGCAGCACTTGCCAAGGTCAGTTGCCCCTGGCCTTTTCCTGCGGATCAAGCAAACGATGCATGTGGACGATGAAGTAGCGCATATGCGCATTGTCGACCGTCTGCTGCGCCTTCGCCTTCCAGGCCGTCAGCGCCGTGGCATAATCCGGGAAAATGCCGACGATATCGAGACCCTGCAGATCACGGAACTGGACGTCATCGAGGCTTTCCAGTTCACCGCCAAAAACGAGATGCAGAAGTTGCTTCTTGTCACCGGATTCAGTCATTTTTTGTTCTCTTTCTGCCTATTCTCCTCCGCCACCCATCTGCGGGATTTTGACGGAAACGTCAACTGTCTCGTCGCTCCGCAAAGGCCGCGAGGAATTCGCCGAGGCGGGGTGTTGGGGCCGCGCAGAGGACCTTGTGGGTGACTTCGGCACGGTTGTAGACGATCGGCTGGCCTTCGATGTCGACGAGGCCGCCGCCGGCGCAGACAAGGATCAGATCGGCGGCGGCAAGGTCCCAATCATGGGAATTGCCCTTGACGAAGGTGCCTTCGAGACGACCGTCCGCCACCATGGCGATGCGATAGGCGAGCGAGGGAATGTATTTCTCGCGCGTCACCCGGTCGCGGAACGCCGTCGGAAAGGTCTTCAGCAGGTCATCGC
This sequence comes from Rhizobium leguminosarum bv. viciae USDA 2370, assembly GCF_002008365.1. Classification (GTDB taxonomy): domain Bacteria; phylum Pseudomonadota; class Alphaproteobacteria; order Rhizobiales; family Rhizobiaceae; genus Rhizobium; species Rhizobium leguminosarum. The sequence goes on along the minus strand of NZ_MRDL01000007.1, from coordinate 74,812 downwards.
CGATCGCAAGGCGGCTCATCTCTTCCGGTCCGGCGGCCGAGACGGTGAAGGGCACGCCATTCTTCAGCGCCACGCCGCCCTCAACCGCCTCATAGAGCTCCTCAAGCGCCGGGGCATAGAGCACGCCGGCCACCGGCCGGCCGCGATGAACCACCGCAACGCTGACGCACCAGACCTTCTGCCCGCCGAGGAAGGCGCGCGTGCCGTCGATCGGATCGACGATGAACAGCGTCTCGCGTGAGAGACGGTCGGCATCGTCGTCGGTTTCCTCCGACAGCCAGCCATAATCCGGCCGGGCCTTGCGCAGGAAGGTCTCGAGCGTCTTGTTTGCAGCGAAATCGGCAGCGCTGACGGGAGAACGATCCTCATTCTTCCACCAGACCTCGGGAGACTGGTTGAAGAAGCCGAAAGCGACGGCGCCCGCCTCTCTCGCAGCATCGGCGATCAGCGTGAGATCGCTCTGCCACCGGGCTTTCTCCATGTCGCTCATCAGATCAATCCATTTCTGAACTACAGTTGGAGCATGATGTCGTCCGAAAACCGCGCACACTTTTCGGCATCATGCTCTAGCGTCCGGCAAGCGTCATGCCTTCGATGGCGAAGGTGGGGGCCGCGACGCCGAACTTGCGATCGATGTCGTTTGCCGGCGTCAGGCGCATGAACATCTCCTTGAGGTTCGAGGCGATCGTCACCTCGGAGACCGGGAAGGTGAGTTCGCCGTTCTCGATCCAGAAGCCGGTGGCGCCGCGGCTGTATTCGCCGGTGATCATGTTGACGCCGTGGCCGATCAATTCGGTGACATAAAAACCGTTGCCGACGCTGCGGATCAAATCCTCCGGCGAAATGTCGCCGGGTTCCAACGCAAGGTTGGTGGAGGAAGGCGAGACGGCAGTGCCGCCGCGTACGCCGCGGCCGTTGGTCTCAAGGCCGAGCTCGCGCGCGGTCGAGGTCGAGAGGAACCAGTGCTTCAAAACACCATCCTCGATCATGACAAGCCGCTCGCCGGACACACCCTCGCCATCGAAGGGCCGCGAGGAGGGCCCACGCACGATAAGCGGATCATCGGTGATCGACAGGCCCGACTTCAGCACCTGCTGACCCATTCTGTCGCGCAGGAAGCTGGACTTGCGGGCGACGGAAGCACCATTGATCGCACCGGCGATATGGCCGACGAAGCCGCGGGCGACACGCGGGTCGAAGATCACCGTGACGTCCTTGCCGGTCGGCACCTGGCGCGGATTGACGCGCTTGATCACCCGTTCGCCGGCGCGACGGCCAATTTCAGCGGGGTCGTCGAGCTCGGCATAATAGAGACGGCTGTCGAAATCATAATCGCGCTCCATGCCGGTGCCTTCACCGGCGATGACGCTGACGGAATGGCCGAAACGCGAGGCCATGTAACTACCTTCGAATCCGTGCGAGGTGGCAAGAACGAGGCCGCCCATGCCGGCTGAGGCGCCGGCGCCGGAGGAATTGGTGACACCCTTGACCGCAAGCGCGGCCGCTTCAGCCGCAAGACCCGCCTCGCGCAGCATTTCGGAGGAGACCTCCGTGGTATCGAGCAATTGCAGGTCGGGATAGGATCTCGAAAGGCTCGCCTCATCCGCCAGGCAGGCGAAGGGGTCTTCCGGGGAAACCTTGGCCATGGCAACGGCGCGTTCGGCAAGCGCCTGAAGATCGAAGCCCGGATTGGCCGAAACGCTGGCGACGCGCTTGCCGATGAAGACGCGTAGGGAAAAATCGTCGCTTTCGGAGGATTCCGTGCCCTCGACCTTGCCGAGGCGCACGCTGACCGATTGCGAGCGCGACCGGACGACGACGGCATCGGCGGCATCAGCCCCTGCCTTCCTTGCCAGATCGATCAATTGAGTTGCGCGGGAAAGAAGTGTCGAGGAATCAATTTCAGAGGACATGATTTGGCCTTTCCTTCGGCTTCCATTTATTGTGCACTCTCCCAAGCATCAAGGCCGCCGCCGCCGATTCTTTATCGGGGCTGCCTGCGTGCTCCCTGCCGTTGAAAGAAATTGTCAGCATGTCAGCGCCCAATGCCCTTTTTTCCGAAACGATCCTGCTGCTTGGCGGCGCGGTGGTCGCCGCTCCGATCTTCAAGAAGCTCGGGCTCGGCACGGTGCTCGGCTACCTCGCCGCCGGCATCGTCATCGGCCCGGTCTTCCACGGCATCACCGATGGCGAACAGATCCTCGCCGTCGCCGAACTCGGCGTCGTCTTCCTGCTCTTCATCATCGGACTGGAGCTGAAGCCCACCCGTCTGTGGCAGATGCGGCGCGACATCTTCGGCCTCGGCACGGCGCAGGTGGTGGTGACGGGGCTGGCGCTGACCGCACTTGCCTGGTTTTCCCAAGTTCTCGACTGGCGCGGCAGCATCGTTGCCGGATTTGGCCTGGCGCTGTCTTCGACCGCCTTTGCCATGCAGATCCTCGAGGGCGACGGCGACGTCAACACCAGATACGGGCAACGTTCCTTTTCGATGCTGCTGTTCCAGGACCTGGCAATCGTGCCGCTGCTGGCGCTGATCACCATCCTCGATGGCGGCGACAAGGGCAACAACGCACCGCTGTTGGATTTCGCGGTCGCCGTCGGTGCGGTTGCGGCGATGATCGTCATGGGACGCTACCTGCTGACGCCGCTTTTCCAGATCATCGCCCGGACCGGCGCGCGCGAGGCAATGATTGCCGCCGCCCTCTTCGTCGTCATGGGATCGGCGAGCCTGATGCAACTTGCCGGGCTTTCGATGGCGATGGGCGCCTTCTTATCCGGCGTGATGCTTGCCGAATCCTCGTACCGGCACGAGCTGGAGGCGGATATCGAGCCCTTCCGCGGCGTGTTGCTCGCTATCTTCTTCATCGCCGTCGGCCTGTCGCTGGAACTCGACGTTCTCGCCGACAACGCGCTCTTCGTCATTGTCGCCGTGCCGATCGTCATGGCCGTCAAGGCGATCGTCATCTATGGGCTCTGCCGGATCTCGGGCTCCCTGCACGACGATGCGATCCGCATCGCCTTCCTGCTGCCGCAGGGCGGCGAATTCGGCTTCGTGCTGTTCACCACGGCGGGTACGGTCGGGCTGATGTCGACGAGTACGGCCTCGCTGCTGGTCGCGGTCGTCACGCTGTCCATGGCGCTGACGCCGATCGGATCGGCCCTTTCGAAGCGGCTGCTGCGCGGCGACGAGCAGGAGGAGCTGGACGAGGATTTCGAGGGCGCCAGCGCCGACGTACTGATGGTCGGCTTCTCGCGTTTCGGCCAGATCGCCGCCCAGATCCTGCTTGCCGGAGGGCGCAGCGTCACCGTCATCGATTTTTCGGCCGACCGCATCCGCCAGGCCTCCTCCTTCGGCTTCCGCATCTATTTCGGCGACGGCGCCCGCAAGGACGTGCTACGCTCGGCCGGCATCGACCGGGCGAAGATCGTGCTCGTCTGCACCCAGAAGAAGGAAATCACCGACAAGGTGGTGGAGCTGGTGCAGGCCGACTATCCGCAGACGCGGCTCTACGTGCGCTCCTACGACCGCATCCATTCGATCGAACTGCGCAACAAGGGTGTCGACTACGAGCTGCGTGAAACGCTGGAATCGGGCCTGCTCTTCGGGCGGCGAACACTGGAGGCGCTTGGCGTTTCCGAGGTCGACGCCTATGAAATCGGCGAGGATATCCGCAAGCGCGACGAGGCGCGTCTGGTGCTGCAGGTGTCCGAAGGGCTGCAGGCCGGGCGCGACATGCTGTTTTCCCACCCCGTCCGCCCCGAACCGCTGGTCAAGCCGAAGCGTGCTGCCGATCCCTTCGAGGACGATCCGCTGGCCGGAACGGCGGATGCGACGGCGGACGCTTAGATCAACTCCAGGACGTGCGAAGCTTGAGCGTGGCGAACTCGCCGCCGGGGACTCGCTACTGCCAGAATCTGTCAGCATGTTTCTGTAAATGTCCTCCTGACTGACAAACAGGAGCTTACCGTGATCGACAGCAACAGCATTCTACTCTTCGTCGTCGACGCGCCAAAGAGCGCCAGCTTCTATACCCGACTGCTCGGGCTGGACGCCGTTGAGGCCAGCCCGACCTTCGCCATGTTCATCCTGCCTTCGGGTCTGGCACTTGGACTCTGGGGCGAGAAGGGCGTTGAGCCGGCGCCAGCTCCCACGGGCGGCGGCTGCGACCTCGGTTTCAAGGTCGCGACAGCAGACCTCGTCGATACGCTTCACACCGAATGGCAAGGCAAGGGCGCGACCATCCTTTTGCCGCCGACCGACCTCGATTTCGGCCGTAGCTTTGTCGCGGCGGATCCCGACGGGCATCGCCTGCGCGTCTATAACGTGGCGGAAGGCTGAAACATGTCCCGCAACTGGATCGCAGTGGCATCGGCAAACCATGTGCGCATCGGGCGGGAAGCGGGTTTCATGCAGGTTTGTCACGGAAAGGCCGCTCCGCTTAGGCGGAGCGCGCCTGGTGACCGCGTGATCTACTATTCGCCGACCGAAACATTTGGCGGCAGGGATCGGCTGCAAGCGTTGACTGCAATTGGCATGGTCAAGGAAACTGATGCATATCAGGTGGAAGTTCATCCCGACTTCCGCCCCTGGAGGCGGGATGTCGCCTGGTGGCCGGCCATCGAAACGCCTATCCGGCCACTGCTCGACCGACTATCCTTCACAAGCGGTCGGGCAAGCTGGGGCTATCAACTGCGCTTTGGCCTCTTCGAGATCGACAATGACGATGCCGAGCTGATAGCCGAAGCGATGCTCGGTGAAACGCCCGCGGAATTTGGGCTGCCCGACCGGTTTGGAACCTCCCGAAAAACAGCACAGGCCCCAGCCTCTGCTTCCTTGACCCGTCCATCTTCGCGCGGTTCTACACGGCCCATCGCACCGAACATCGGCTGACCAAGCCTTCATCCGTGGACCAACGGTCAATCCGACCGACAGAGCGGTTCAGCTTTTCATTGAAGCGCAGAGCCGCTCTAACTTTTTATTCTTACGCAATTCCGGGCGGAAAACCGCTTCGCACTTTTCCTGGAATTGCTCTAGCGCTTCAGCCGCGCCTCGATTTCCCGGTCGAGGGCGAATTTCAAATCGTCCTTGACGCCGACGGACATGGCGAGGACTTCGCGGGCCTTGAGGAAATCCATAACGCCGGTGCGGCCGACCGTCGGGCGCAGGAAGATATGCGGCGGGCGAAGCTTGAGCTTCAGCGAGATCGCCGTCTGCATCATCAGCTGGCCGGAGCCGAAAATGCTTTCCATGCGGTTCGGAATATGGGTGCCGTCGCCTTCCGGCGCGCCGACGACATCGATGCCGACGACGATGTCGGCAAGATCCATCAGGCATTCATAGGGCACCGGATTGCTGATGCCGCCGTCGATCATCACGCGGTCGCGCAGGCGCACCGGCATGAAGACGGCGGGGATGGCGGACGAGGCGGCCAGCGCCGGAAACAGTTCGCCCTGCTCGATGATGACTTCGCACTGCCCGTAATAATCAGTAGTGATGACCTTCATCGGGACCAGCAGGTCCTCGAAGCGGGCCGGCAGTTCGGACGGCAGGAAGGCTTTGAGGATCCGCTCCAGATTGAACTGGCCGATGCGGATACCCTTGGCCACCGCATCGCGCACCGTCGCCGGCCTCAGCCCCCAGATGCGGGCGACGACCGCCGTCTTGTTGCCGACGGTCGTCAGCGCATGTTCGCGGATTTCGGCGCCGGACATGCCGGCAGCCATGCCGGCGCCCATGATCGCGCCCATCGACGAGCCCGATACCGCCACCGGGCGGATGCCGAGTTCATCCAGCGTCTCGATGATGTGGATATGAGAAAGCCCGCGCGCGCCGCCGCCGCCGAAAGCGACCGCAACCGTTGGCAGATCGCTGATCGCGGGCAATTTCGGGCTGATGATCTCTGCCTGCTGCACGCCCGCCCCCGCTTATTGCGGCTGATATCGGAAGAAATGCACCCTCGTATCGCCAAAGATGCGGCTTTCGAGGAAAACATAGGAAGGATGGACGGAAACGACAATATCGGCGCGTTCTTCGAGCACGGCGATTGCGCCAGGCCGTAGCCAGCCGCCTTCGGCCGCCGCCGCCATCGCCTTCTCACCGAGACCCTTGCCATAGGGCGGGTCGGCAAAGAGCACGTCGAAGGGTTCGAGATTGCCGACGCTGCCGAGATCGGTCGCATCCCGGCGCAGGATGCGCGTGCGGCCGTGCAAGCCGAGCGCATCGATGTTCTCCCAGAGCAGCGCCCTGCCCTCGACACTGTTTTCGACGAAGAGCGCATGGCGACAGCCGCGTGAAACGGCTTCGAGGCCGACGGCGCCGGTGCCGGCAAAAAGGTCGAGGATCCGGGTGCCATCGACGCATTCCGGATAGGCATGGCTCAATATATTGAACAGGCTCTCGCGCGTCCGGTCGGCAGTCGGCCGGATCTCGTTGGATTTTGGCACGGCGAGAGGCCGTCCGCGAAACTCACCGCCGACGATCCGCACCGCGCGTCATTCCCTTTCCTTTAGCACCACCTCTGGACGGCCCGCCTGCAGGCCTGTCGCCGCCCGGCCTGTCACCGCCCGGCTTGGCGCCTTTCGGCTTGCCGGAAAAACTCTTGGCCCCACCAGGCTTGGCCCCACCGGGCTTGGCCGCAAAGCCCTTGCCGCGCGGCCTGTCACCAGAAGGCCTGTCACCCGAGGGCTTGTCGCCGAACTGTCTTTCACCGCGCGGACGCTCGGAGCGCCCCTCGCCGGCAAAGCTTCTGGCTGCCCGCGGACGCTCATCACCGTCCTCGCGCGGCTTGCGATCGCCACGAGGCTTGTCGCCGAAGGGCCGGTCTCCACGCGAGGGGCGATCACCGAACGGCCGGTCGCCGCGCGGACGCGCAGAACGGCCTTCGCCGGCGGAGGTTCTGGCGGCACGAGGACGCTCGTCGCCGTCCGTACGCGGCTTGCGATCACCGCGCGGTTTGTCGGCGAAGGGCCGATCCCCACGCGAGGGGCGATCACCGAACGGCCGTTCGCCGCGCGGACGCGCAGAACGGCCTTCGCCGGCGGAGGTTCTGGCGGCACGAGGACGCTCGACACCTTCCGCACGCGGCTTGCGATCACCGCGCGGTTTGTCGCCGAAGGGCCGATCCCCACGCGAGGGACGATCACTGAACGGCCGTTCGCCGCGCGCCGGGCGGTCGCCAAAACCGCGGTCTTCGCGGGCGGGGCGATCCCCGAAGGAACGCTTGCGGCCGAAGCCCTCGCCCTCATCCTTGCGACGGGGCTGCTCGCTCGAGCGGATCCATTCGCCATCCTCTTCGCGCACGCGGTTCACCTGTGTGCGCGGGCGATCCTCGATGCGATCATTCTTTGCCGGCGCCGGCTCGCCACGCCGGCGCGCGGTCTGCGCATTCTTGGCAGCTTTTGCAGCTGCTTTTTCGCCGAGCGGCCGGGCGCCCGGCGCCATCCAGACATTGGCGCTGCGGCGCTGACCGAGCGGCTGCGGACGCTTTGGCCTTTCATCGTCCCGGCGCCCGCCATCGCGGCGGTCGTCCTCTTTGCGCGCGCCACCGTGGCGGTCGTCGCGCTTGGTGTCGAGGCGGCTCAGCGCCCGTTCGCGCTTGTCCTCGTCGCGGCGCGGACGCTCGCGTTTTTCCGGTGCTGCTGGCTCTGCCTCTTCCTCGGCAGCGACGGCCGGCGCATTGTAGATCGGCGCGTCGAAATTCGCCTTGGCCTCCTCGATGAGGCGCGGGCCGAGCTGGTCGCGCAGTGTCCGGCCGCGCACTTCGATCACATGGCCTTCCGGCAGGTCGCCGAGCTGGAACGGGCCATAGGAAATGCGGATCAGGCGATTGACGTCGAGGCCGAGCGCGCCGAGCACGTTCTTGATTTCGCGGTTCTTGCCTTCGCGAAGGCCCATGGTGATCCAGACGTTCGAGCCTTGCGTGCGGTCGAGCGTCGCCTCGATCGAGCCATAGAGCACTCCGTCGACGGCGATGCCGTCCTTCAACTTGTCGAGCGCGTCCTGATCGATCTCGCCATGGGCGCGGACGCGGTAGCGCCGCAGCCAGCCGGTCGCCGGCAGCTCGAGCGCCCGGGCGAGACCACCATCATTGGTCAGCAGCAGCAGGCCTTCGGTATTGATGTCGAGGCGGCCGATCGACATGACGCGCGGCAGCTCTTCCGGCAGGTTGTCGAACACGGTCGAGCGGCCTTCCGGATCGGCATTGGTGGTCACGAGACCGGCGGGCTTGTGATAGAGCCACAGCCTGGTGCGCTCGATGCCGCGGATCGGCACGCCGTCGACTTCGATCCGATCGGCTAGCGTGACGTTGACGACGGGGGTTTCGAGCACCCTGCCGTTCAGCGTCACACGGCCTTCCATAATCATGCGTTCGATGTCGCGGCGGGAGGCAACGCCGGCGCGCGCCATCACCTTGGAAATGCGTTCGGCCTTGGCCTCACCATCGGTCTCGGCGGCGATCGCGCGTGCGGCCGCAGGCTTTGCCGGCTTCTCGCCGTCCGCCTTCGGGCCGGCTTTCGACCTGATATCCCGTGAAAGGGGCTTTGCGCCCGGGCGTTTTGGCTTGTCTTTGGGTGTCATTTGTTGTTTGCCTGCCTTTTGGGCCTGTCTATCAGGTCACGCATCTGCGGTTAAGTGGAAATTCTTGCGATCGTGAAGACAAATCGTTTCATGGAGATGGCGCTTGAAGAAGCGCGCGCGGCCGGAAAACGCGGTGAGGTGCCGATCGGCGCCGTCGTCGTTATCGACGATATTGCCGTTTCACGCTCGGGAAACCGTACGCGCGAGCTCAAAGACGTCACCGCGCATGCCGAAATCGCCGCGATCCGGCTCGCTTGCGAAGCGCTCGGACAGGAACGTCTTACCGGTGCCGATCTCTACGTGACGCTGGAGCCTTGCACCATGTGCGCAGCAGCCATCTCGTTTGCGCGTATCCGCAGGCTCTATTACGGCGCCGAGGACCCGAAGGGCGGCGCCGTCGACAATGGCGTGCGATTCTATGGGCAGTCGACCTGCCACCACGCCCCGGAGGTCTATTCCGGTTTCAACGAGGTCCAATCGGCCGATATGCTGCGAAAGTTCTTTTCGCAAAGGAGAGAGGCGCCCTAGTCTCCAGCGCCGGTACGCAGCGCCGTCATCCTTGCCGGCGCGCCGAAAAAGCTACTGCAGGAGGTTCCACCACTGCTTGCCGGTGTTGGCGACAGCTGCATCCTTCTTACGCTTCTTCTGCTTCTTGAGCTCGGGCTCGCCGACATCATCGAGCTTTGCCGGATCGTCGACGGTGCGGTAGCCGGGCGGCGGATCTGATATATAGCGGCGCTGATCGACATAGGAGCCCTTCTGCAGGGCACGGGCTTCACGATAGGCCTTGGTCTGGGCTTCCGTCGTCCGTCGGCCGCCTTCGATCGCAGAGCTTGCGAGCGGCGAGCGGTAATTCGGATTGTCCGAATTCTCGTCGGCTTCCGAAACGAGACGGGCGCGGGTCTCCTCCGGCGATTCAAGCCATTGCGGATTGTCCTTGTTGGCGACGGTCTGCTGCGGCGCAACGAGGGTCTCTTTCTGCGCCTGTGCCGGCAGCACCAGCGTCGGCCGCGGCGTGTACTTGACGCCTTTGTTCTTCGGGTCCGGTCCGGTCAACGACACGGACTGGCCGAGATCGTCGGTCAGCTGTTCCATGGCGGTCTTGTCCGTGCCGTAGGTCGGGCTGCTGGCGCAACTGGACACCAGGGAGCATCCCGCCACTACAACAGACAGGCAGGCGCCCATACGGAACCAATGCGTTGCTAACATGAAAACCCTTCCAGCCCTGCCGGTGCAATCCTCGCCCAACCGGACAACCGTCCCCCTGACGCAAAAATCCGGCCATTTTCAGGCAGCTTTTACCGGATGAACCGCGAAAGCGCAATTCATCCGGCAATATTCTTCACTTGAGCGCGGCAAGCTCGCGAAGGGCAGCAGCGTCGCGGGCCGAAACATCGGGATATTCCGGATCGGAGCCGACATCCCTGGTGATGCGCCATGACCGAGCGCATTTTTCACCCTCTGCAAGCTTCGGCACGACGCTAACCTCAGGCACCTCGGCAAGGCGGAAAGCATCCGACGGTCCTTCGCCGGCCTTGATCTCGATTGCCGAGGTGATGCAGACCTCGGTGAAGTCCTGGCCTTCCAGCGCCTTTAACAGCTCCGGATCGGCAATGTGGACAAGCGGAGCCGCTTCCAGCGAGGAGCCGATGCGCTTGTCCTTGCGCTCGATTTCCAGGGCGCCGGTCACAACCGAACGCACTGTACGGATCTTCTTCCACTTCTCGGCCAAGGCGTCGTTGCGCCATTCCTTTGCGACCGGAGCAAACTGCTCAAGATGCACGGACACGGCGGACGGGTTGCGCGACAGCCAGGCCTCCTCGGTGGTGAAGGGCAGCATCGGGGCGAGCCAGGTCACCATGCAATCGAAGATCTGGCGGATGACGTGCAGGCTGGCACGCCGGCGCAGGCTCGACGGCGCATCGCAATAGAGCGCATCCTTGCGGACATCGAAATAGAAGGCCGAAAGCTCGACATTGGCGAAATCGATCAGCGCGCGGGCGATCTTCTTGAAGTCGAAGGCATCGTAGTTCTCGCGCACCAGCTCGTCGAGCTCGGCAAGCCGGTGCAGCATCAGCTGCTCCAGCTCTGGCAGATTGGAAAACGCGATCTCCTCGCCCTTGTCGTGGGCGAGCGTGCCGAGCATCCAGCGAATGGTGTTGCGCAGCTTGCGATAGGCGTCGACATTGGTCTGGATGATCGTCTTGCCGACACGCAGGTCGTCGGCATAATCCGAGGTCATGACCCAGAGGCGCAGGATATCGGCGCCGGCATCCTTCATCACCTCCTGCGGTGCGGTCACGTTGCCCTTCGACTTGGACATCTTCTCGCCCTTCTCGTCCATGGTGAAGCCATGGGTGAGGACGGCGTCGTAAGGCGCACGGCCACGGGTGGCAGCCGATTCCAGCAGCGACGAATGGAACCAGCCTCGATGCTGATCGGAACCTTCGAGATAAAGATCGGCCGGCCACTTCAGATCCGGACGGTCTTCGAGCGTGAAGGTGTGCGTCGAGCCAGAATCGAACCAGACGTCGAGAATATCCATGACCTGCGTCCAGCGGGAATGGTCATGATCATTCCCGAGGAATCGCTCCTTGGCGCCTTCGGCAAACCAGGCGTCGGCGCCCTCATGTTCGAAGGCTTCGAGGATGCGGGCGTTGACGGCTTCATCGACCAGGACCTCGCCCTGCTCGTCGGCAAAGACGGCGATCGGCACGCCCCAGGCGCGCTGGCGCGAGAGCACCCAGTCCGGGCGACCTTCGATCATGGCGCGCAGGCGGTTCTGGCCGGCGGCGGGCACGAAGCGCGTATCGTCGATTGCACCGAGCGCGCGCGAACGCAGCGTCGTGCCGTCGGCAAGGGTCTTGTCCATATAGACGAACCATTGCGGCGTGTTGCGGAAGATGACCGGCTTCTTCGAGCGCCAGGAATGCGGATACTGGTGCTTCAGCCGGCCGCGGGCAAAGAGCGCGCCGCGGGCGATCAGCTCCTTGATGACGCGGTCGTTGGCATCGCCCTTCTTGCCGTTGTCGTCGATGACGCGGGCGCCTTCGAAGCCGGGGGCGTCTGATGTGTAGAAGCCGCCGTCGTCGACCGGGAACGGGATCTTGGTCTCGACGCCGCGGGCCTCAAGCGTGCGGACAGCCGACATCCAGGCATCAAAGTCTTCGCGACCGTGGCTTGGCGCCGTGTGCACGAAACCGGTGCCAGCATCGTCGGTGACGTGATCGCCATCGAGCAGCGGCACGAGGAATTCATAGCCACCGCCGAGACCCTTGAAGGGATGCGCACAGGTCATCGCTGCGAAGTCAGCCGAAGAGACATCGCTCAAGCGCTTGTACTGCAGCTTGGACTTGGCAAAGGATTCCTCGGCCAGCTTATCGGCAAAGATCAGCTTTTCGCCCGGGCGCGGGCCAAAATCGTTCTCGGCGGCCGTCACCTCATAGAGGCCGTAGGAAACACGCTCGGAAAAGGAGACCGCGCGGTTGCCGGGGATCGTCCAGGGCGTGGTCGTCCAGATGACGACGAATGCATCCTTGAGCGCAGCCGGACCTTCGACGACGGGGAATTTCACCCAGATCGTATCGCTCTCATAGTCCTGGTATTCGACCTCGGCCTCGGCCAGCGCGGTGCGCTCGACGACCGACCACATGATCGGCTTGGAGCCGCGATAAAGCTGACCGCTTGCGGCGATCTTCAACAGTTCGCCGGCGATGCGCGACTCCGCGTGGAAGTTCATCGTCGTATAGGGATTGTCGAAGTCACCCTCGATGCCGAGACGCTTGAACTCTTCCGCCTGGACCTTGATCCAGCCGGCGGCAAATTCACGGCATTCCCGGCGGAATTCGTTGACCGGGACCTCGTCCTTGTTCTTGCCCTTCTCGCGGTACTTCTCTTCGATCTTCCATTCGATCGGCAGGCCGTGGCAATCCCAGCCGGGCACGTAATTGGCGTCGTAGCCGCGCATCTGGAACGAGCGGTTGATGACGTCCTTGAGGATCTTGTTCAGCGCGTGGCCGATATGGATGTTGCCGTTGGCATAGGGCGGACCGTCGTGAAGGACGAATTTCTCGCGGCCAGCGGCGGAAGCGCGCAGTTTCTTGTAGAGACCCATCTCCTGCCAGCGCTTGACGAGTTCCGGCTCCTTCTGCGGCAGGCCGGCGCGCATGGGGAAATCAGTCTCGGGCAAATAGAGGGTCTTCGAATAGTCGATCTTTTCGGCTGTGTCGGTCATGTCTGGCAATCGTTTCTGGCGGCCCGGAAAGGGCGCAGCGGGCGTGAAATAGCTGGTGGCGGAAGCGCTCGTTTCCAAGCGCTGAAAACCCGGACCTTCCGGCCGCTTAGCGCGCGCGGAAGGCCGGGCCGATAATTCGCATCATCATTGCCAGCCGAAATTTCGTCATCGCGCCGGTTCATAGGCGTTTTTGCCGGGAAAAGGAAGAGAAGAATTGGCGGCTAGCAATCGGCATCAACGGCTGAAATTGACGGTATGCCAGCGACAGCCGCACTCAAGGCGACCTTAGGAAAAGCACAGTTTCCCATCAAGCGCACTGAGCGGCGTAACACCCGCAAGCAGCGCCCTCGCCTCTTCCTCATCGCGTTTGATCTGGGCGACGAGCGGATCGAGGCCGTCGAATTTCAGCTCGGGTCTAATATAGCCGAAGAAGGAGACTGAGCAGAGCTGGCCGTAGAGATCGCCGCTGAAATCGAAAAGATAGGTTTCGAGCAGCGGCGCGCCGTTTTCCGTCACCGTCGGCCGGCGGCCGTAGCTTGCGACGGCATCGTGGAGCGTGCCGTCCTGACGGCGGAAGCGGACGGCGTAGATGCCGGCGGCAAGATCGACCTCCGGCGGCAGGCGCATGTTGGCTGTTGGAAAACCGAGCTGGCGGCCGAGCTTTTCGCCGTCGATCACCTCGGCTTCCACCGTGTAGCGGTAGCCCAGCATGCCGGCGACTTCGCTGACGCTGCCCTCCTTCAGGAGCGCGCGGATATGGCTTGAAGAGACGACATCGGCGTTTTCGTCGCGGAAGGCATCGATCAAGGTGACGCCGAAGCCGTAGCTATGGCCGGCATTCATCAGGAAGGCGGGACCGCCCTCGCGGCCGCGGCCGAAATGGAAATCGAAGCCGGTGACGACTTCGGAGGCGCCGAGCCAATCCTTCAGGATCGAATGGATGAAATCATCGGCCGAGCGCTGCGAGAATTCGTAGTCGAAGGGATACTCGATGACGGCGCTGAAACCCAGCGTTTCCAGGATGCGGGCCTTCAGCGGCGCGGGCGTCAGGCGGAAGACCGGCGCCTGCGGCCGAAAGACCGTGCGCGGATGCGGCTCGAAGGTCAGCACCAAAGCGGGGATACCGCGCGCCTTGGAGATTTCGAGCGCGCGGCTCAGCACCGATTGATGGCCGCGGTGCACGCCGTCGAAATTACCGATGGCAATGACGCCGCCCTTCAGATGGGCGGGCAAGGGTTCCCGGGTTTCATTGCGGTGGAAGACGGTCATCGGCTGGCTTCTCTTCATGCAAGGCGTGGCATCCACCACTTCGGCGCGGCTTTTTCCCGTTCGAGATAGGCGTTGAGGATCGCCTCGTCTGTTTCGCCGTTGAGGGTGTATTCCTTGGCGTGGATACCGCCGCTGATGTAAAGAAGGTCGAGGCCATAATTCAAGGCACCGCGCACATCGGTCGGCATGCCGTCGCCGATCGCCAGCACTCGGTCGACGGGGAAATCACCGCGAAGCTCGCGGGCAGCGGCCAGCGTCGCCTCGTAGATCGGCCGGTGCGGCTTGCCGGCGATGCGGGTGCTGCCGCCGAGCTGTTCGTAATAGGCGGCCATGGCGCCGGCGCAGGGGATGATGCGATGGCCGCGCTCGACGATGAGGTCGGGATTGGCGCAGATCATCGGCACGTCGCGGGCTTTAAAGTCGAGAAGCATATCGGTGTAATCCTCCGGCTTCTCGGTCTCGTCGTCGTAAAAGCCGGTGCAGACCAGCGATTGCGCTTCGCCCGCGGGCTTATGCTCGACGTCGAGGCCGTCGAGGAGCGGGGTGTCGCGCTCGGGACCGAGCAGAAAGACCGTCTTCGGCCCTTCGGAGATCAGACCGCGAGTGACGTCGCCTGAACTGACGATCCTGTCATAGGCGCTGTCGGGAACGCCGATCTGGCGCAGCTGCTCGACCACCTGCCAGGAAAGACGCGGCGAATTGGTGATGAGGACGACGGCGACGCCACTCTCGCGTGCCGCTTCAAGGGCGGCTGCCGCCTTCGGGAACGGATCGACGCCGTTGTGAACGACGCCCCAGACATCACAGAGCACCACATCATAGTGACTTGTTATCTCCGAGAAGTTTTCTATCCGCTTCGCCATTCCGATTTCCCGATTTGCTTCAGTCACCGGTGACATTGCAAAGGCGCAAGGCGATGGCAAGGCATTTTCTTTGCTGCCGGCCAATGGGAAGATTTCGACCGGCGATCGGCGGGAGTGGATGGGCAAAGCTTGACGATCCCATCCCGAGGCGGAGGGGTACGGCTGCGCCGGGTTTCGGCCGCAATCTCCGACTATTCTCCGGCCTCTTCACAATTCCGGCGCAAAAATTCGTGATTGCTCTCATTGACTCCTTTCGGAGCCATCCCTAAATGCTCGTCGCTAGCACTCACCGCAAGGGAGTGCTAACACCTATCCATGTGGGCCACTCCGGTCCGCGAATGTCATTCGATCGAGGGATTAGACAATGGCAAGCACCAACTTCCGCCCCCTTCACGACCGCGTCGTTGTTCGCCGCGTTGAGTCCGAAGCCAAGACCAAGGGTGGCATCATCATTCCCGATACCGCCAAGGAAAAGCCGCAGGAAGGCGAAATCGTCGCCGTCGGCTCCGGCGCGCGCGATGAGTCCGGCAAGGTTGTCGCACTCGACGTCAAGGCTGGCGACCGCATCCTGTTCGGCAAGTGGTCCGGCACCGAAGTCAAGATCGACGGCGAAGACCTTCTGATCATGAAGGAAGCCGACATTATGGGCATTATCGGCTGATCGGCCGACCTGCTTTCCCGAAATGGCTGACGGGCTCTTTGCCCGAACAACTCGAATTCAGGAGTTAAGAATATGGCATCTAAAGAAATCAAGTTTGGCCGCACCGCGCGCGAAAAGATGCTGCGTGGCGTCGACATTCTCGCCGATGCAGTGAAGGTCACGCTCGGCCCGAAGGGCCGTAACGTCATCATCGACAAGTCCTTCGGCGCTCCGCGCATCACCAAGGACGGCGTTTCGGTCGCCAAGGAGATCGAACTCGAAGACAAGTTCGAAAACATGGGCGCCCAGATGGTCCGCGAAGTTGCTTCGAAGACCAACGACATCGCCGGCGACGGCACCACGACTGCAACCGTTCTTGCCCAGGCGATCGTTCGCGAAGGCAACAAGGCCGTTGCCGCCGGCATGAACCCGATGGACCTGAAGCGCGGCATCGATCTTGCTGTTGCTGACGTCGTGAAGGATCTCCAGGCCAAGGCCAAGAAGATCTCCACCTCGGAAGAAGTTGCACAGGTCGGCACGATTTCGGCCAATGGCGACAAGCAGGTCGGTCTCGACATTGCTGAAGCCATGCAGAAGGTCGGCAACGAAGGCGTCATCACGGTTGAAGAAGCCAAGACCGCCGAAACCGAACTCGAAGTCGTCGAAGGCATGCAGTTCGACCGCGGCTACCTCAGCCCCTACTTCGTGACCAACCCGGAAAAGATGATCGCAGACCTCGAAGATGTCTTCATTCTCCTTCACGAGAAGAAGCTCTCGAACCTGCAGTCGATGCTCCCGGTTCTCGAAGCTGTCGTCCAGACCGGCAAGCCGCTCCTCATCGTCGCTGAAGACGTAGAAGGCGAAGCCCTCGCAACGCTCGTCGTCAACAAGCTGCGCGGTGGCCTCAAGATCGCTGCCGTCAAGGCGCCCGGCTTCGGCGATCGCCGCAAGGCCATGCTCGAAGACATCGCCATCCTGACGGGCGGCACTGTCATCTCTGAAGATCTCGGCATCAAGCTCGAATCCGTCACGCTCGACATGCTCGGCCGTGCCAAGAAGGTTTCGATCTCCAAGGAAAACACCACGATCGTCGACGGTTCGGGCGCCAAGACCGACATCGAAGGCCGTGTTGCCCAGATCAAGGCTCAGATCGAAGAAACCACCTCCGACTACGACCGCGAGAAGCTGCAGGAACGCCTTGCCAAGCTCGCTGGCGGCGTTGCCGTCATCCGCGTCGGCGGCTCGACGGAAGTTGAAGTGAAGGAAAAGAAGGACCGCATCGACGACGCGCTCAACGCGACCCGCGCTGCTGTTCAGGAAGGCATCGTCCCCGGCGGCGGTATCGCTCTGCTCCGCTCCTCCACGAAGATCACCGTCAAGGGTGCAAACGACGACCAGGAAGCCGGCATCAACATCGTTCGCCGCGCCCTGCAGTCGCTCGTTCGTCAGATCGCTGAAAACGCAGGCGACGAAGCCTCGATCGTTGTCGGCAAGGTCCTCGACAAGAACGAAGACAACTTCGGCTACAACGCCCAGACATCCGAATATGGCGACATGATCGCCATGGGTATCGTCGACCCGCTCAAGGTCGTTCGCACGGCGCTGCAGAACGCCGCTTCTGTCGCATCGCTGCTGATCACCACCGAAGCCATGATCGCCGAACTGCCGAAGAAGGATGCCCCAGCTGGCATGCCGGGCGGCATGGGCGGCATGGGCGGTATGGACATGATGTGATCGGCGAAAGCCATCACTGACCACCATTCCGGTATCCGGAACAGGAAGGGCGGCCCTCGGGTCGCCCTTTCTTTTGTCCAAAGCGATTCGACGCCCGGCCCAATTGGCATAGCGATGAAACGTTTGCCTGGCTCCTATTGCCGACTCCGCGGCGCGAAGCTTGCGCCAGGCTTGCGCTGCCCGCGTCTTTCTCAGCTTGCCAACATGCGAGAGAACACAGTGTTGCGGCAAGATTTCCGGCCTGACGCGGAGTGAAAACGCTTCCAAAACCCTCAAGGATGATCTTCCGATGCTGTTTCTCGCGAAATCGCGCGCAAATGCAGACATCCCGTGAAAGGATGCGAATCCGAATACCCCTTAAAAAGCCGTTGCCGTTTGTCCAAAAGCCCCTATAAATCCGCGCTGCAATTAAAGCGCGCCCGGCGATAATTTTTCGCCAATAGACGAGACCGGAGCGCGGAAGGCGATGCGTGAACGTTCGGCTTCGAAGGGCTCCGGTTACGGAGGCCAGATGGCCGTGGCAATCATCGCCGGAGGTAAGCGCGGGCATCATGCCCGCTGCTGCGTGATCCTGTTTCTTTGTGTTTGCCGAGCGTGCGGCGGAATAGCCGCATCCGAACTGGGGAACGCCTTGTTTAAGATCGCCAGAGCCAATGCAGCCGCACCCTTGACGCCCGGCTCGCTTGATGACGCCAATCAAAATCACGAGATGTTGGCGCAGTTTTCCGTTTCCGAAGCCTGGACTGGAGATTTTTCGAGCGGGATGCTCCGTCTCGGCGAATGGAGCGCGATGCTGCACGGCCTTGCCGCACAGGAATGTGGACTCTTAAGCCTGATCCGCTGCTACGACGCCAAGGAGCGCAGCCACATATTGGAGCTGTTTGAGCAGGCGGCGACGCTCTGCTCCTCCTTCTGTTTTTCGACGACGATCATCATGCCGAACGGCTTCCGCCAGCCGCTGTTCTGCATGGGCGAGTCGAACGGGCTTGAGCAGAAATACAGCGGCAGCATGGTTGGCGTCTTCATCTTTCCACGCTTCAAGCTGGAAGGGGCAAGCCAGATCACGACAGCGCCGCGGGTCTTTTCAGATGCGCAAAAGTCGCTGTAGCCCGCAAATTGCTGCAAACTCCTTAAATCGGTTCCGATCTAAAGAGTTGTGCAGGAGCCGGCGATAGGCCGGAAGAGCAAAATCAACGGCCGCTCCCGACGTCTTCGAGGGCGGCCTTTCTACTTTCCAGCGATCTGTTGGTTACTCCGGCTTGACCGGGATGTTGAGGCCCCTGGCACTTGCCGGACGGGCGATGCAGCGCTCCAGCCAGTCCGAGACGGCGGGGAATTTCGCATATTCGAGCACCTCGCGACCGCCATAGAAGACATCGGCGCCGCGAACCCAGGTGAAGGTGGTGATGTCGGCGATCGTATACTGATCGCCCATGATCCACTGACGACCCTTCAGCCGGCCCTCGAGCACGCCGAGCAAGCGTTTGGATTCATCGCGATAGCGCTCCACCGGGTAGGCGTTGTTGGCGACCTTGTCGGCAGCGAATTTGTGGAAATGTCCGAACTGGCCGAACATCGGGCCGATACCCGCCATCTGGAAAAACACCCACTGGATGGTTTCGTAGCGACCGGCAGCATCAGCAGGGATGAGCTTGCCGGTTTTTTCCGCGAGATAAAGCAGGATGGCGCCGGATTCGAAAAGACCGATCGGCTTCCCGTCGGGACCGTTTGGATCGATGATCGCCGGAATGCGGCCGTTCGGATTGAGAGATTCGAATTCTGGCGACTTCTGCTCGTTGGCGGCGAAGGAAATATAATGCGGCTCATAGGCGAGAGCGAGCTCTTCGAGGGCGACGGAGACCTTCACCCCATTCGGCGTCTGCAGGGAATAGAGCTGGATGATATCGGAATTTCTAGCCGGCCAGCGCGTCGTGATCGGAAATGCGGAAAGATCTGCCATCGGAGCCTCCATGTTATCAGCCGACCATAGGAGACGAGGCTTCACAAAGGCAAGCGATGGCCGATCATCGTTCCATATTATTGAACGAACTGTCCGCTTCCGTTTATCTTTCCATAAAGCAAGAAAAAGGCGACATAGGTGACATCCGAGGTCCATCCGGTGCCGGGGCACCCAGATCTCCAGAGTCCTTCAAACGGAGACAACATCCATGTCCAACGTCATCATCCTGATTGCCCGCATTCTTCTGTCTTTCATGTTCATTCTTTCCGGCTTCATGAAGCTCACCGATCCTGCCGGTACTGCGGGCATGATCGCTGGTGCCGGCCTACCGGCAGCAACCCTGCTGGCCTATGTCGCAGGCCTTTTCGAACTGCTGGCCGGGCTTGCGGTTCTCACAGGCTTCCAGGTCCGCATTGCCGGCTGGCTGCTCGCCGCCTTCTGTGTCTTCACGGGCATTGCCTTCCACCTGCCCTACGCGAGTGGTACGGAACTCGTGAACATTCTCAACCAGATCATGGTCATGAAGAATATCACGCTGGCCGGCGCGTACATACTACTCGCCACCGTCGGTGCCGGCGCCTATTCGATCGACGCACGCCGCGGCTCCTACGCAGCCGCCTGATACCAGCAGACATCCTCCCATAAATGCGAAAACCCGCCGTCATCCGACGGCGGGTTTTTGCATGCTTTTCGAATGGCACTAGCTAGAGGGCGTCGCGCACTGCCTCGATGATTGCCTGCACAGCCGGTTCGCCGGCATGGCTTTCCTTGCGGGCGCGTACTAGGCAGGCCTGCGAATGCAGGATGACGCCGTCCTGGAGCACCTTCAGATGGTTGGCGCGCAGCGTCGAGCCGGTGGAGGTGATATCGACGATGATATCGGCCGAGCCGGACGCGGGGGCCCCCTCGGTGGCGCCCAGGCTTTCGACGATGCGATAAAGCTGGATGCCGTGCTGGCTCGAAAAGAACTGCTGGGTCAGCCGCCAGTATTTGGTGGCGATGGCAAGGCGCCTGGAGTGGCGGGCGCGGAAATCGGCGGCGACATCGACGAGATCGGCCATGGTGTCGACATCGAGCCAGATCTCCGGCACGGCAACGACGACATCGGCATGGCCGAAGCCGAGCCGGGCGCAGAATTCGACGCGCTTATCGACCTCGGCAAAACCTTCCCGCATCAGATCCTCGCCGGTGACACCGAAATCGACGGTGCCGTTGCCGATTTCACGGGAGATTTCGGAAGCCGAGAGGAAGGCGATCTCCACATCATCCCAGCCTTCGACGCGGCCGCGGTAGGAGCGATCGTTGCCAACCGCCGAGATCGTCATGCCGGCACGTTCGAAGATCGCCGAAGCGTCCTCCTTCATCCGGCCCTTGGAGGGAAGCGCGATGGTGATGGTCATGCGGCTGCCCTTTCGGTTTCGATACGGTCGAGCCAGAAGGAGAAGCCGACGGCCGGAATGCGGTCCGTTGCGCCGAGGAAAGTCAGGAGCCGATCGAAGCGGCCGCCGCCGGCGAGCACCGCGGTCGAGCCTTCCACCGTCACCTCGAAGACGAGGCCGGTGTAATAATCGAGCGGCCGTCCGAAGGCGGCGCGATAGTCGAGACAGGAAAGATCGACGCCGGCATTGGAAAGTGCTGCGACCCGGCCATTGAAGCGCGCGAGGGCGTTGCCGAGTTTCAGCCCGGCAGCATCGGCGAAACCGGCAAGGGCCGCGGACGCATTGACGAGCGGCACGTCAAGCGACAGGAACTCTTCCAGCACGTGGAAGGCCGCGTCGTCGAGGCGCGTTTCGGACAGGATAAGCTTTTCCTTGAGCCGTCGGGCAATCTCCAGGGCCGAACGGCCGGCATTCGTCGAATAGCCAGTCTTCTGCATCTCCCGCTCGAGATGGGCGACCAGCGCCTGCTCGTCGCCCGATGCGACAAGCCTGGCAATATCGTCGTCCAGCCCGGTGACGAATTGCGGGCTGACGAGGCTGGCAAGCAGCGCTTCCAGCTGGGTCATATTGCCGAAGGCGTGGATCAGCCGCTTCTGCCAGCCGAGCGGCAGGCCGAGCGCCTGGACGACCGCCTCGAACACCGCCTGGTCGCCCAGCGTCACCGCCAGGCGGCGGCCCGGCAGCAGGCGGGCGAGAATGCCGGTGGCATCGCCGATGGCGCGGGCGTCGGCGTTTGACAGGTCGATATCGCCAAGATCCTCGATGCCGGCCTGATAGAATTCGTTGGCGCCGTCGCGGCGCTGGCGGAAAACCTCGCCGAGATAGGCATAACGCTTCGGCGTGCCGGTCGCCGTCTCGATGTGGCGCAGACAGACGGGGATGGTGAATTCGGGACGCAGGCAGAGGCTGGCGCCGGTTTCGCTCTCGGTCATGAAGATGCGGCGGCGCAGATCCTCGCCGGCGATATCAAGGAAAGGTTCGGCCGGCTGAATGACAGGCGTATCGATGCGCTCGGCATTGCGCGCGACAAATTCGGCAAGCAGGTCGTTGGAGAATTCGGGGAGGTTGATCAGAGGCATGCGGGCCTCCGAACGATAGGCAAAGAGCGTGTCGGAAATGCCTCAGACATTGCCGCCCGCCCTCTTTCGATCCTCGGCCTGCGCAGCAAGGATCTCCTTCACCTTGGCGACGAGGTCGGCTTCCGGCGCCGTCTCCTGCGCCACGCGCGCTTCGCGCCAGCTGGCATTGTCTTCGATCTCGCCGGAGAGCCGCTTGCCTTCGATCAGATCCTTGATCTGCACGACGCCTTCGGCGCGCTCGTCGCCGCCCTGGATGATGGCGACAGGGCAGCCGCGGCGATCGGCATATTTCAGCTGGTTGCCGAACTTCTTCCAGTTGCCCTGGAACATCTCGGCGCGAATGCCGGCGGCGCGCAGTTCCTGCGTCATCTTCTGATAGCGCCCCATCGCCTCGACATCGCCGTCCATGACGGTCACCAGCACCGGCTCGATGACCTCACTGGCGCCGAGCTTGCCGAGGTTCTTCAGCGCCGTCATCAGCCTGGAGACGCCGATCGAAAAGCCGGTCGCCGGAACCGGCTGACCCATGAAGCGCGAGACGAGGCCATCATAACGACCGCCGCCGCCGACCGAACCGAAGACGACCTTTTCGCCCTTTTCATTGGTGACGTCGAAGCTCAGTTCGGCCTCATAGACCGGGCCGGTATAATATTCGAGGCCGCGGACGACGGAGGGGTCGATCTTGATGCGGTCAGGGCCATAGCCGGCGCTCGCGACGAGAGCCCCGATGAAATTCAGCTCCTCGACGCCTTCGCCACCCCTGGAGGTTCCGGCAACGAGCTCGGCGAGGCGGGCGGCACTTTCGGCATAGTCCTTGATGCCGACGAAGAACAGCACCTTGTCGATCTGCTCCTGGTTAAGCCCGGCGCCCTTGGTGAAGTCGCCGGATTCATCCTTGCGGCCGGGGCCGAGCAGCAATGCCACGCCCTCCGGGCCGAACTTGTCGAGCTTGTCGATGGCGCGCAGCACGTTCAGCCGCTGGCCGGCCTTGTCGTCGCCGCCGAGACCGATCGCCTCGAGCACGCCATCCAGGACCTTGCGGTTGTTGACGCGGATGACATAGTCGCCACGTTTGATGCCGAGGGCTTCCAGCGTATCGGCCATCATCATGCACATTTCGGCATCGGCCTGGACGCCGGGCGCGCCGACGGTATCGGCATCGAACTGCATGAACTGACGGAAGCGGCCGGGGCCTGGCTTCTCGTTGCGGAAGACGTAACCGGCGCGATAGGTGCGGTAGGGCAACTGGATCTCGTTGAAATTCTCGGCGACATGACGGGCGAGCGGCGCCGTCAGGTCGTAACGCAGCGACATCCATTGTTCGTCATCGTCCTGCAGCGAAAAGACGCCCTCGTTCGGCCGGTCGCTGTCAGGCAGGAACTTGCCGAGCGCATCGGTATATTCGAACAGCGGCGTTTCGAGCGGATCGAAACCATAATGCTCATAGACTTCCCTGATCTTTGCCGTCATCTCGTTGACGGCGCGGATATCGCCGGCCGTCCGGTCGACGAAGCCGCGCGGCAGGCGGGCCTTGAGCTTTTGTGGTTTCTTCTGCTTGTCGTTCATTTCCGGGAATTCCACTGACTGTGACAGTGGCGGTTTCCTAGCGGATTGGGCGGGGAGCGGCAAGGGCGAAGGGTCTTGATGTGGCTGCGAGAATCGATTGAACGAAGAGGCATCCATCAGAAATGCGGATATGCTCATGATCACTGAGGCGCTTCTCTATGCCGCGACCTTGCCGCTGACCGGCAAGCCGCATCGAAAGTTCATCCGCTATTCCGTCAATCTTTGGTCGCGCGCCGGGCGCTGCGCCGGGGATTGGGCCGAACATGAGGAGATGAGCCGGAAGGCGATCCTGGCGGCGACCGCCGATCTCAGGCAGAAGCGGACCGCCGTCGTGCTCGGTTCCGGCCTGTTGCGCGATGTACCGATCGGGGTGCTGGCGCGAGATTTCGACACCGTCGTGCTGGTCGATCTCGTTCATCTCGCCTCGGTGCGCCTGTGGCTGTCGGCCAAGGGCTATCGCAATGTCCGGCTGATCGAGCGCGATCTCTCCGGCTACGATGAACTTGCCGCCGGCCGCGAGCCCGAACCGCTCGGCTTCCTGCGCGCTGTGCCCTATCTCGATCTGGTGGTTTCCGCCAACCTCTTGTCACAGATCGGTCGCGGCGTGAAACGGCGCCATGAAACTGACGCCGGGCGAATGCCTGAGGACACGGTGGAAAGGCTGATCGCGGCACATCTGGCCGGGCTTTCCGGGCTTTCCTGCCGCAGTTGCCTGGTGACCGATATCGCCTATGCCGTCATCGATCGCAACGGCAAGACGCATGAGGAGGCCGACCTGCTGCATGGCGTTTTGCCGCCACCGGCAAAAGCTAGCTGGACATGGCCGGTGGCGCCGCTCGGCGAAGAGAGCAAGGATTACCGGGTCGAGCACAAGGTCATTGCCGCCTAGCGCATCGTGCTTTCCGAAAATCGGAATCGATTTTCGGAAAGCACGATGCGAGGATTGAAAGTGTTACAGCGTCCTTTGCGCGTCGGAAAAGACGCGCGGCGCTGTAGTGATCAGGATGTGATCGCCGGTCGGCTTGGCTTGCATCCGGCCTTCGCCTATAAAACAGCATGCGCATGCTCGCCCTCATCACGATGTTTCTCGGCTGGCTGGTCTACAGCGCCATGTCTGCATGGGCGGGCTGTCCGACATGTGCGTCGATGAACGCACCGGTCGCCGTCGAAACCGGCGGTATGCACCATGAGATATCACGCATGAATATGCCGGGGGCGGCTGATAAGGCCGATCCGTTGAAAGACCCTTGCGCCACCGGTAATTCCGCGCATATGCCGCTTTGCGCCGCCTGTCTGCTGCTGCCACCGGCGGTGATGGTCATGGCCAGCGGGAAGTCCATCTTCGGCTATCCCGCCCCGGCGCTTGCCCGCGCCCTCGATGACAACAAACCGACACCGCAGTCGCCGCCTCCCCGACTGTCCTGACACCACAGCAATCCATGCCAATCGGGTGGCCCAGCTGCCCGGCAAACCTATTGTCAGACAGAGGAAGGAACTCTCATGTCTTTGAAAATCATCGCCCTCACCGCAATGCTCGCCATCATTGCCGCTCCTGTCCTTGCCGAAGACAAACCGATGGATATGAGCAAGCCGATGGGCAACCACGATGCGGCAAGCCACGCCTTCAGCGAGGCCAACGCCAAGATGCACAAGGATATGATGATCGAGTACAGCGGCGATGCTGATGCGGATTTCGTGCGCGGCATGATCCCGCACCATCAGGGCGCGATCGATATGGCCCGGATCGAGCTGCAATATGGAAAAGATCCCGATATCCGCAAGCTCGCCGAAGCCGTCATCAAGGCGCAGGAAGCCGAGATCGCCGAGATGAACGCCTGGCTCAAAGCCCACGGCAAATAATCGATCGTTATGAAAAGGGGAACGCCGGAAATGTCCGGCGTTCCCCAGGACTTATGTTGGCGAGGTCAGTCTTTCGGCTCGAAATCGGCCGGGCGGCGGCCGGCGCCCTGTCGCGCCAGCATCCAGCCCGGATATTCCGGAGCAAGCGCGCTCACCTCGTCGAGCTTTTTCATATCGTCTTCATCGAGCTTCAGCTTGACGGCGGCAAGGTTCTGGTCGAGCTGGTCGACACGCTTGGCGCCGATGATGACTGTGGTGACGAAGGGCTTGGCGAGGATATAGGCGAGCGCCACAGTGGCGACGCTGACGCCGTGCTTTTCGGCGACTTCGCGCATGATGGCGACGCAGGCCCAGGCCTTGTCCTTGTCGACGGGCGGGAAATCGAAACTGGCGCGGCGGCCTTCGCCGTTGCCGGGCGCGCCTGGACCATACTTGCCGGAGAGCAGACCGCCGGCGAGCGGCGACCAGACCATCAGGCCGAGCTTTTCCTCCTGCATCATCGGCACGATGTCACGCTCGAGATCGCGGCCGGCGATGGAGTAATAGGCCTGCACGGTTTCAAAGCGGGCAAAGCCGCGGCGTTCGGAGAGGCCGAGCGCCTTGGAAATGCGCCAGGCCTGCCAGTTGGAGACGCCGATATAGCGCACGAGACCGCGGGAAACGAGATCGTCAAGAGCGCGCAGCGTCTCCTCGATCGGCGTCACCGTATCGGTCGCGTGGATCTGATAGAGGTCGATATGATCCGTCTGCAGGCGCTTGAGGCTCGCCTCGACGGAATCCATGATGTGGCCGCGCGAGGCACCGCGGTCGTTCGGCTTGTCGCCCATGACGCCGTAGACCTTGGTGGCGATGACGACGTCCTTGCGGGGGATGTCGAGGTTCTTCAGCGCCTGGCCGAGCAGCCTTTCGGACTCGCCGGATGAATAGACGTCGGCCGTGTCGATGAAATTGACGCCTGATGCAAGCGAGCGCTCGACGATCCGGTCGGCGGCATTCTGGTCGACGTCGGCGATGGCGCCCCACATACTGCCTTGTTTGGCTTCGCCGAAGGTCATCGTGCCCAGGCAGATTTCCGAGACGAAAAGTCCCGTATTTCCGAGTTGATTGTAACGCATGGTCGAAAAATTCCTTTGTGTCTGCCGCAAGAGGGGCTTGCGAACTGCTGAACTTCATTTTTTGATTATTGGCCTGCATATGACAGGCACAGCCGTGGCTGGCTGCAAGGTGAGGCGATTTTCATGTAGTGCGGCGGCGGCGCTTTTCAACGCCGACGCGCGGCGCTGTAAAGGCGGATGCCCTTGTCTCGACACAGGCATCCGATAGATTGCCGGCCATATTTTAAGAACAGGATGATTTTAGGCCGGGTCGGCCTAAAATCTGAATCCTGTTCTCAGTTAAATTGTGAGAGCATTAATGTCGTCCGAAAACCGCTCACACTTTTCGGCATCATGCTCTAGGGTGCGCATATGGCGACGCGACCACTGACCACGATCGGCTTCGATGCCGATGATACACTCTGGCAGAACGAACAATATTACCGACTGACGGAAGCGCATTTCACCGGGCTTCTTGCCGATTTCGCCGAAGGACCGAAGATTTCCGAACGGCTGCTGGAAGCGGAGAAACGGAACCTTCGCCACTACGGCTTCGGCATAAAGGGTTTCACGCTGTCGATGATCGAGACGGCGATCGAAATCACCGAGGGCAAGATTCCGGCCGGCGTGATCGCCAAGATCCTCGATACCGGCCGCGAGCTCCTCTCTCATCCCGTCGAAACCATGCCGCATGTGCGCGACACGCTGGAAGCGCTTGCCGGCAAATACCTGCTCGTGATGATCACCAAGGGCGATCTCTTCGATCAGGAGCGCAAGCTTGCGCAATCCGGGCTCGGCGACTTCTTCGACGCCATCGAGATCGTCTCCGACAAGACGGCCGTCACCTATCGCCGCATCTTCGCCAAGGTCGGCGACGGGCCGGAGCGGGCGATGATGGTCGGCAATTCGCTGAAATCGGACATCGTGCCGGCAATTGCCGCCGGCAGCTACGGCGTTTTCGTGCCGCACGAACTGACCTGGGTGCTGGAACATGTGGACGAGCCGAAAGAGGCGCCGCGTTTCCGCAAGATCGACCACCTCGGCGAATTGCGCGACCTGATCGACCGGCTCTCATAAGCTGCCAAGCTGCGCTTGTAGCTCTTGGCTCACTGCTTGGCTGGCGCCTTTGGAAACAGCGACGGGCGCTCCGGCTCGGCGGCCGGTTTCGGCTGCTGCGGGGCAGCCGCCAACGGCTCGATCAGGATGCTGAAGGGAGCGCCGAGGCCACGGCGCGGCGAGACCTTGGAATAATAGGGGCGCAGCAGCCAGGTGGCGTTCTCCTTGACCGTTGTCTCGAAGCTCATGCCGTCCTCGTCGGTGCCGAAGAAGGCCTCGTCATCCGGTTTCGACAGGTCGAAAATCGCCAGGAAGGCAAATTTGCTCTTACTGGAAAAACTGATCTTCATATGCTGGCCGGCGCGCACCGGCAGCGTATAGACATGGCTATTGCCGAACTTCGTCCAGCCCTTCAACTGCATGGTGACGGCCGGGAACTGCAGCTTCTCCAGCTTCTCGCCGGGATCGAGCTGCGGCGTCTGCGCCATGGCGGAGACCGTCAGGAGGAAAAGGGCAGCGGCGGCGATAATTGTTCTCACGGATAGATCTTTCATGGGCGGACCAGAGCGGTGCGCATCGCCTCGACCTCGGGCCGGCAGAAGCAACCTTCCAGATGATCGTTGACGAGACCCATCGCCTGCATGAAAGCATAAACTGTGGTCGGGCCGACAAAGGTCCAGCCGCGTTTCTTCAGATCCTTCGAAATGACCACGGATGTCGGCGTCGTCGGATTGGCGACGATGTGATCACGGTCGACCACTGCCGGCCGCTCGTTGTGGCCGGGTTCGTAGCGCCAGAAATAATGGGCGAGCGAGCCGAATTCGTCCCTAAGCTCGATCGCACGCTTGGCATTGTTGATGGTCGAGACGATCTTGCCGCGATGGCGGATGATGCCGGCATCGGCAAGGCAGCGAGCGACATCCCCTTCGCCGAAGAGGGCGACCTTGTGGAAATCGAAACCTGCGAAGGCGGCGCGGAAATTCTCCCGCTTGCGCAGGATCGTCAGCCAGGAAAGGCCGGACTGGAAACCTTCGAGGCAGATCTTCTCGAAGAGGCGGATGTCATCGGTGACAGGGCGGCCCCATTCCTCGTCATGATACCGGAGATAATCGGGCAGATTGGCGTGCCAGTAGCAGCGGCTCCTGCCGTCCTCGCCGATGATGATGCCTGTCGCGCTCATGGTCCTTCATTCTGCGGGGGTCCGCTTCGTTCTCCGGTCTTTGATTCCGGCTTTACCATTTGCAAACCGTCTTTCCAAACCGAACGGTAACCCTGACGAAAAGTTTATCCCAACGGTCGGCTTTTCATGAATCGATCTTTACCATTCGCTGTCGGATTGGGTGGCAGCGTCTTTGCCGGGCGGAACATCTCCGCCCGGGCGGACATGTCCCGCCAGCGCATTTTCGGTCATTTGTAGAGAGTTCGTCCGATGATGAAACAGCTTGTTCTTGCCGCAGCCCTCTTCGGCATTTTCTCCACGGCCGCCCTTGCAGACGACCGTTATGCCACTCGCCCGCCCGTCGTGCTCAGCCCCGATCTGACTGCGCCCTGGATCAACCAGCTGGGCGGCGGCACCGTTCGTCCCGTCGTCTATCAGCGGCCGATCGTCCGCCAGCAACAGCGCGGCCTTTTCCAGCGTCGCGTGCTGCGCCAGGCGCCGCAGGCCGCACCGCAGACCGTTTCGGCGATCAATCCCGGCATCCCGTCGATCCGCCATCCGATCGAACCGCAATACCTGCCGCAGATGGTCGACTACGACACGCAGGAAAAGCCGGGCACGATCGTCATCGATACCAACAACCGCTTCCTCTATCTGGTGATGCAAGGCGGCAAGGCGCGCCGCTATGGCGTCGGCGTCGGCAAGCCGGGCTTCGAATGGGCGGGCGCCCACAAGATCACCCGCAAGACCGAATGGCCGGACTGGACGCCGCCTTCCGAGATGATTAGCCGCGAGGCCGCCAAGGGTCATTACCTGCCGGCGCGCATGGACGGCGGGGCGGAAAACCCGCTCGGCGCGCGCGCCATGTATCTCGGCTCGACGCTTTACCGCATCCACGGCACCAACGCGCCCTGGTCGATCGGCAGCGCCGTCTCCTCCGGCTGCATTCGCCTGCGCAACGAAGACGTCATCGACCTCTACGATCGCGTCAGTGTGGGAACCCGCGTCATCGTCATGTAACGGCGGCGCAATACTTACAGCGCCGCGCGTCTTTTCGAGAGCCGCAAAGGGCGCTGTGACCCTTTAAATTGCTGCATAATTTTTCCTTAAGTCGATTCCGATTTGAGGATCAATTATGCAGTAGGAGCCGCAAGAACAGCCTGCTCCCCTTCTCCAAAATTGCTGTATCCGGCCACGCCGATCTTGAATCGGGCAGAAGTTCATGTAGCTTCGGGCGGATTTGCTTGAGGGGAATCGATCATGATCAAACTAATGCCGGGTCTGGCTGCTGCCGGACTTGTCCTGTCCTTGATGTCTACGTCTGCCTTTGCTGCACCCGCGGGCTCCGCGTCCGACAATGCACGACGCCCGGCGCAGATCGTGCGCGTGGCGCAGATGCCGAAATACGTGAAGCCGCAGTTCAAGCGCAAAAAAGTGCGCCTGGTAACGACGGAAGCCGCCGGCACCGTCATCATCGATACCAACAACAAATATCTCTACCTCGTCGAGGGCAACAACCGCGCCACCCGCTATGGCATCGGCGTCGGCCGCGACGGCTTCGGCTGGTCGGGGGTGGTCAAGATCGGCCGCAAGGCTGAATGGCCCGCCTGGACGCCGCCGGCAGAGATGCGCCGCCGCGAAGCCGCCAAGGGACACATGATCCCTGCTTTCCAGGAAGGCGGCGAGGACAATCCGCTCGGCGCCCGCGCCATGTATCTCTACCAGGGTGGCCGCGACACGATCTTCCGTATTCACGGCACCAATCAGCCCTGGACGATCGGCCTCAACATGTCTTCGGGCTGCATCCGGATGATGAACGAGGATGTGACGCATCTCTACGATCGCGCGCCTGTCGGCACCAAGGTGATCGTCATCGGCCCCGGCAACCGGCAGGGCAATGTGGCGTTTGAGGACCGGGGCATCGACGTGCTGCGCACGATGTTTGGCGGCTGAGCAACACTTTCAAAAAAAACGAAAGGCGCTTTTTGACGCGCCTTTTATTTTGCTTAGACTTTCAGGCCGAAAGCTGGCAAACCTGCCTAAGAGTCGACACATTTGCAATATCGGGGCTATTCAATGACATATGCGCTGCGTTCCTCCGCTTCCGTACTTGCGGGCATCGCGTTTTTCACAATCTGTTCGGCAGTTTCCGCCTCGGCGGAAGACCTGCAATTCTCCATCTACGGCGGCTACCAGACCGCGCCGCATAGCGGCGTCGATCTTTCCGACGGCACGCACTTCACCGCCGGCTGGGAAGGCAAGTCCTTCGGCAGCCCGCCTTATTACGGAGGCCGCGTCACCTGGTGGCTCGAGAACTTCAACAAGCCGAACTGGGGTATTTCGCTCGATTATACCCATGACAAAGTCTATGCCGACGACGATACGCTGGCCAAGACCGGCTGGTCGCATTTCGAATTCACCGACGGCCTGAACCTGATCACGGTGAACGGTCTCTACCGTTTCCAGGATCCGACACGCCGCTGGACCCCCTATCTCGGCGCCGGTATCGGCGTGAACATTCCGCATGTTGAAGTGATTCGCCCCGAGGGTAAGACCTGGGCTTATGAATTCGGCGGCGTGACGCTGCAGGCCCAGGCCGGCGTCGACTTCAAGGTGACCGAGCGCTGGTCGACCTTCGTCGAATACAAGGGCACTTATTCGCGCATCGACGTTCCGATCGACAGCGGCGTGGACCTGAAGACCAACATCTTCACGAATGCCGTCAACGTCGGCGTATCGTTCCACTGGTAAATAAATTTCGGCTGCGGTGCTATTTCGTGCCGCAGCTGACCTTGCCCTCGACGGCATAGGGTTTTTCACCGCCTTCGATCGTCAGGGAATAGGTGCCGCTGAAATTTGCCGACGGCTTGCCGCGCTCACCGGCGACGACCACCAGATCCAGCGTTGCTCCGTCGGTATCGTCGCCGCCGCCGTCAAAGACTTCCATAAGCAGTTCGCCGTCGCGCGACCAGTGGTTGGTCAGGTGCTGCGATTCGAAAACACGCTTTCCGAATACTGTCGATTGGACCTCATCCTTGACGATCAACGCGCCGCGGAAATGGTTCAGCTTGTGGCCGGCATCGCTTTCGAAACCGCTTTCGAGCGTGAAGCGTGCTTCCTTGTCATCGGCGGAACAGAAATAACGGCTATTTGCATGGGCGGTGCCTGCCACACCGAGCAGTCCCGCAAGCACAATCATTCCCCGCCACATCGTCTAAACTCCCGAGACCGGCCCGACGGGCCTTCGCAAGCTTCAGCCTAACGGCAAACCTGTTAATTTTTCCGGCACAGCGCCACCATAGGCCCAATCGAGCAGTTCGACCGTATGCAGGATCGGCATGCCG
Organism: Rhizobium leguminosarum bv. viciae USDA 2370; assembly: GCF_002008365.1. Lineage (GTDB taxonomy): Bacteria > Pseudomonadota > Alphaproteobacteria > Rhizobiales > Rhizobiaceae > Rhizobium > Rhizobium leguminosarum. Next base: position 42,937 of record NZ_MRDL01000007.1, on the reverse strand, counting down.
GTGCCGGTGGCGATCTGGGTGATGCAGCCGATATTGCCGGTGGCGATGACATCGGCCTTGGTGGCCTCGATATTTTTGACCTTGCGTGCCTTCAGCGTAGCCGAGATCTCCGGCTGCATGATGTTGTAGGTGCCGGCAGAGCCGCAGCAAAGATGGCCTTCGGCGGGATCGCGCACCGTAAAGCCCGCCGCTTTCAGCAATTGCTTCGGCGCAAGCGTGATCCGTTGCCCGTGCTGCATGGAACAGGCGGAATGATAGGCGACCGTGACGCCGTTCGGCATATGCGCCGGCAGATCGAGGGTTGCGAGATATTCGGTGACGTCCTTGGCGAGCGCCGAGACCCTGGCCGCCTTTGCAGCATAGGCGGGGTCGAGGCGCAGCATGTGGCCGTAATCCTTGATCGTCGTGCCGCAGCCCGAGGCGGTGATGATGATCGCATCGAGGCCCTGCCCGTCGATCTCGCGCGTCCAGATATCGACATTGGCGCGCGCACTGGCGAGCGCCTGTTCGGCGCGACCCATGTGATGGACCAGCGAGCCGCAACAGACCTCGCCTTCCGGCACCACGACCTCGACGCCGAGCCGCGTCAACAGCCGGATCGCCGCCGCGTTGATGCCGGGATCAAGCACCGGCTGGGCGCAGCCGGAAAGGATCGCCACTCGGCCGCGCCGTTCCGTCTCGGGCCGATGCGTGCCGGGTTTTGCGAAGTCCGAAGCGGCGGGGATGCGGCGCGGCGCAAGTGACAGCATGGCGGCGAAGGGTTTCAGCGCGCCGCCCCGCATCAGGCCGGCGAAGGGCCGGCCGAGGCGGGCGAGATTGAGCGCCAGGCGGAAGCGGCCGGGATAGGGCAGCACGGCGGCAAGGATGGCGCGCGTCAGCCGGTTCATGAACGGCCGTTTGTAGGTCTTTTCGATATGGGCGCGGGCGTGATCGACCAGATGCATGTAATCGACGCCGGAGGGACAGGTAGTGACGCAGGCAAGGCAGGAGAGACAGCGGTCGATATGGGTGACGACCTCGGTATCGGCGGGGCGGCCGTTTTCCAGCATGTCCTTGATCAGGTAGATGCGGCCGCGCGGGCTGTCGAGCTCATTGCCGAGCGTCACATAGGTGGGACAGGTGGCGGTGCAGAAACCGCAATGGACACATTTGCGCAGGATCTGCTCGGATTCGGCGACATCGGGATCGAGGAGCTGGGTCAGGTTGAAGTTGGTTTGCATCTAGCGGGATCCCCCATGGGTCTTGGAGGTTTTGCTGGAGATATGCAGACACGGATCCATCTTGTCCCTCACCCCATCTTCCCCGGATTGAATATGCCGGCCGGATCGAATTTTTCCTTTACCCGCCGCGACAGCATCACCACCGCCTCGAGCTCGGGGTGGAAGGCTGATGTGACCGCCCTCGCCTCATCCGATGCACGGATCAGCGTCGCATGGCCGCCGCCGAGCGCCTTGATATAGCGACGAACCAGTTCGGCTTCTGGGCCTGCCTCCATGCGCATCCAGACAAGACCACCCTGCCAGTCGTAGAAGGCGTCGACGGCGGCTTCGAGGCGGAGTGCGGCGACCAACTGATGGCCGGTGCCGGGGGCGACCGAGACGCGCCAGACCGGCCGCGCCGTGCCGTCGGCATAAGGCAGCACGTCACGAATTTCCTGCCAGAGTTTATGACTTTCCGGCTGCTCCAGCCGCGTGACCGTGGCGAAGGCCGACATTGCCGCGGCAAGCTTTTCGATGCGTACGTCGACCGAGCCCGGCAGGCCTTCGATGCGCAGAACCGTCGCTTCGCCCTCGGGCAATTTGCCGGCGAGGAATTTCCACGTCACCGTCAAGGGCAGATGCGCCGCACCCGAGACTTCGACCGGCAGCGCCATCGCCGCCGCCATGGCGTTTGCCGCCTCGGCGTCGTTGAGACCCGATAGCACCACCGTCCGCTCCGTCTTCGGGCGCGGCGGCACACGGAAGGTGACTTCGGTGAGGAAACCCAACGTGCCATGCGAGCCGGCGACCAGCTTGGCGAGATCGAGGCCGGTGACATTCTTCATCACCCGGCCGCCGGCCTTGATGATCTCACCCCTGCCGTTGACGAAGCGCACCCCGAGCAGGCTGTCGCGGCCAGCACCCGCGATCAGCCGGCGCGGACCGGAGACATTGGCGGCGAAGACGCCGCCGATGGTCGGCTCACCGGATGTGCCCATCACAGGGCGATGATCCATCGGCTCGAAGGCGAGCATCTGGCCACTGTCCTGAAGTGCCGCTTCGACCTCGGCAAGTGGCGTGCCGGATCGGACCGTCATGACCATTTCGCCGGGATTATAGGCGACGATGCCGGTAAGCCCGGTCGAGCGCAGCCGGTCCTCGGCAGCAACGGCATTGCCGAAGCCCGAGCGGGTATTACCGCCGCAGATCACGAGCGGCCGGCCGCTCTGCGCATGGGCGCGGACGATCCCTGCTGCCTCTTCCTCGCTCGTCGGCATCAGATCGATCATGCAGCGGGGCGCCCTTCGAGCGGGAAGACCTTCGACGGATTGAGGAGCCAGCCCGGATCGAAGGCGGCACGCGCTGCCATCTGTTGGGCGAGGTCGGTCTCCGAATATTGATGGCGCATCAGGTCGCGCTTCTCGATGCCGACGCCATGTTCGCCGGTAAGGCAGCCGCCGGCATCGACGCAGAGCCTCAGAATATCGTTGCCGGCCGCCTCGGCACGGGCGGCATCTTCGGGATCGTTGGCGTTGAAGAGGATCAGCGGGTGCATATTGCCGTCGCCGGCATGGAAGACATTGGCGACACGCAGGCCGTAATGATCGACGATCTCGGCGGTTCTTTTCAGCACGTGGGAGAGCTGGCTGAGCGGCACGGTGCCGTCCATGCAGATATAGTCGGCGATGCGGCCGGTGGCGCCAAAGGCGGATTTGCGGCCCTTCCAGATCAATGCCGCCTCGGTCGCCGACTGGCATTCGCGCACGGTCTTGACAGCATGCCGACGGGCGATCTCGACGATGTCCTTCAGCGTGGCGTCCATCTCCGCTTCCGACCCCTCGACCTCGACGATCAAAAGCGCGCCGACATCGAGGGGATAGCCGGCATGGGCGAAGGCTTCGCAGATCTCGATCGCCGGCTTGTCCATGAATTCGATCGCCACCGGGATAATGCCAGCGGCAATGACATCGGCAACGCAGGCGCCGGCCTCTTCCGAGTTCTCGAAGCCGAAGAGCACCGGGCGCGCGCCTTCCGGCTTGGCGATCAACCGCACCGTCGCCTCGGTGACGATGCCGAGTTGGCCCTCGTGGCCGCAGACGAGGCCGAGCAGATCGTAGCCTGCCGCATCCAGCGCCTTGCCGCCAAGCTCGATCACCGTGCCGTCGACCAGCACCATCCTGACGCCGAGCAGATTGTTGGTGGTGACGCCATATTTCAGACAGTGAGCGCCGCCGGAATTCATGCCGATATTGCCGCCGATCGTGCAGGCAAGCTGCGAACTCGGATCAGGCGCATAGAAAAAGCCGTCCGCGGAGACGGATTCGGAGATATTGAGATTGGTCACGCCGGCCTGGACAACGGCAACGCGGTTCGGCAGATCGATTTCGAGGATGCTGTTCATCTTCGACAGGCCGAGCACGACGGCATCCTCCTGCGGGATGGCGCCGCCGGAGAGCGAGGTGCCGGCGCCGCGCGGCACGACGGGAATGCCGTAGCGATGGCAATAGCGCATGATGGCCGAAACCTCGGCCGTGGTGCGCGGCAGGGCGACGGCGAGCGGCAAGCGGCGGTAGGACACGAAGGCGTCGGTCTCGAACGGCACCAGCTCGCGCGCCTCATGCACCAGGCATTCCGGCGGCAGAAGATCGGTCAGATCGGAAACGATCTGGGCTCGGCGCGCCAGCACGTCGGCGCGCGGGGCGAGAAACGAAATGGCGTCGGACATGGCGCTCTCCCTGGCCCTGACGAGGGGGAATGGCAGCGGGAAGATGACAGCGGAAACCGGCCGCGAACCTCCCTGCCGCCGATAGACCGGCTTAGCACTTTCCCGAAAGTGGCGCAAATGCTAAGCACTTATGCCAAAAGGGGAAAAAGTCACAAAACCTTATGACCAATCTGGGTGATCTCGAAATCTTTGCCAAGGTCGTTTCGACAGGCAGCATGTCGCTCGCCGGGCGTGCGCTCGGCTTTTCCCCAGCCGTCGTCTCCAAACGGATCAAGCGGCTGGAAGACCGGCTGGGTACCCGGCTTTTACAGCGCACGACGCGGCAGATCTCGCTGACGGAAGCCGGACAGGGCTTCTACGACCGCGTTCTCGGCATTCTCGCCGGGCTGGAGGAGGCAGAATTTTATATCTCAGGCCGCTCGGCGCAGATGCACGGCACGCTGAAGATCTCGGCCCCGACCTCCTTCGGGCGCATGCATATCGCGCCGCATCTGAAAGATTTCATGGAGGCGCATCCGGAGCTTGCGATCAACCTGGTGCTGACCGACGAATTCAGCGACATCGTCGGCGGCGGCTTCGATCTGGCGATCCGCATCGCCGAACTTACCGATTCGAGCCTCGTTGCCCGCCGTCTGGCGCCGGTACGCCGGCTGCTCTGCGCTTCACCGGACTACCTTGCAGCGCATGGCGAGCCGAAGCATATCGAAGAGCTGAAACACCACCGCTGCCTACCGGCCCACAATAACGACACCTGGCGGCTGAACGGGCCGGACGGGGCGCTGAGTCTCAGGCCGGAAGGCATGCTGATCACCAATTCCAGCGAGGTGATCCGCGAGGCTGTCATCGCCGGCCTCGGGATCGCGTTGCGCTCCACCTGGGATATCGGCGAAGAGCTCAAGGCAGGCCGGCTGGTGCAGGTGCTGCCGGCCTATGAGGGCTCGCACAATGTCGCGCTGTCGGCCGTCTATCCCAGCCGGCAGTTCCTGCCGGCCAAGGTGCGGCTGTTCATCGACTATCTGGCAGAGCTTTACGGTCCCGTCCCCTATTGGGAGCGCTGATGGCAGCGCCGGTTCAGCGCGCCAATCTCTCGATGACGAGATCCAGCAGGGCGCGCAGCCGCGCCAGGCGCTTCATGTCGCGGTGATAGCCGACCCAGGTGTCGCGGCCCGGCGTCGGTTCACCGAGATCGACCAGTTCGATGGCGGCATGCGAATCGCCAAGCGGCCGCGGCAGGACGGCGAGCCCGGCTCCATTGGCACAGAGCGCCGCCTGCACGTCGCGGCTGTTGCTGCGCATGACGATGTCGGCCCGCGGCAACAGGCGTTGCAGCCAGCCGACATCCGGCATGTCGCCAAAAGCCTCGTCCATGGTGATGAGGCGGGCGCCCGTGCCGTCGCCGGCTTCGGGGTGCTGCGCGCCGCGTCTGATGTAAAGGCCGTATTCGATATGGATGAGCTTGCGCGATATGATCTCCGCTTCCGTGAAAGGTCGGATGCGGAAGACGAGGTCGGCTTCGCGTCGCGACAGGTTGAGAAGCCGGCTGTCGGTCAGCAATTCGATCTCTACCTTCGGATGGACTTGTGAGAATTCCGCCAGCACCGGCGAAAGCACATGCGCGCCGAACCAGTCGGATGAGGATAGCCTGAGAAATCCATCGAGCTGACGGCTGCCGCCGGCAAGGACGCGCTCCATGGCGAGCGCCTCCTCCTCGATGCGTTCAGCGCCGGCGAACACCGCTGTGCCTTCGTCGGTCAGCACGAAGCCATCGGCCGTGCGCTGAAAAAGCGTCTGGCCGAGAGAGGCTTCAAGGACACGCAGCCGCCTGCCCAGTCGGCTGCGTCAGCCCGAGGCTGCGGGCTGCTGCCCCCAGCGTGCCGAACCGGGCGATGGCCAGAAACAGCTTGAGGTCGCTCCATTCCATCGCTCGCATCCGTCAAACAAAAATGCATGGGCTTCAGTCGTTATCTTTCATTTTCATTCGCGTTTCAATGAACCATCTTTCTTCCACGCCAATTGCGGTGCCCCTGCAGACGCCGCACCGCGAACGAAGGAGAGTTCCATGCCTGTAGAATCAACGATGAAAGCGCTCCTGGCGCAAATGCCGAATTCGCCATTGCGCATCGCCGATATTGCAAAGCCGGTGCCCGGCGAAGGCCAGGTTCTGGTGCGCATTAAGGCAAGCGGCGTCAATCCGCTCGATCTCAAGATCCGGGCCGGCAACGCGGCCCATGCCCGCCATCCGCTTCCCGCCATTGTCGGCATCGATATGGCCGGTGTCGTCGAAGAGATCGGAACTGGCGTCAGCGGTTTCCGCCGCAGCGACTCGGTCTACGGCATGACCGGCGGGGTCGGCGGCATTCAGGGATCGCTTGCCGAATTTGCAGCTGTCGACGCCGGTCTGCTGGCGCTGAAGCCGCAAAACCTGTCGATGCGCGAGGCAGCCGCCCTGCCGCTGATCTCAATTACCGCCTGGGAAGGGTTGGTCGACCGCGCCGGGGTCAAGGCCGGCCAGAAGGTTCTTGTGATTGGCGGCGGCGGTGTCGGCCATATCGTCGCACAGATCGCCAAGGCTGCCGGAGCCGCGGTCTATGTGGTCGACGGCGCTTCGAAAACGGATTATCTCACCGGCCTTGGCGCAACGCCGATCGATCGTGACGCGGAAACGGTTGAAACCTATGTCGCAAGACACACCGGCGGCAAGGGTTTCGATCTGGTCTACGATACGGTCGGCGGCCAGGGGCTCGATACGGCATTCCGAGCCGTCAGCCAGTTTGGCCACGTTGTGAGCTGCCTTGGCTGGGGAAGCCATGCGCTGGCGCCGCTGTCCTTCAAGGCCGCCACCTATTCCGGCGTCTTCACGCTGCTGCCGCTTCTGACCGGCGAAGGACGCGCCCATCATGGTGAGATCATGCGGGAGATGACGAAGCTCGTCGAAGCCCGCAAGGTGATGCCGAAGCTCGACCCGCGCCGCTTCACCCTTGCCGATACAGATGAGGCACATCGGCTGATCGAAGACCGGCAGGCAGACGGGAAGCTCGTCGTCGAGATCGACTGATCTCAATCCGTCGGCAGAATTAGCGCGCCAGATCGAGATAGGCGTTTGCTACCAACGCATCAATATCGGCGGGCACAGGCACGAGGCAGGATTGGGGACCGGCTTCGCCCCTGGCGATACGTTCCAGACAGCGGGCCTGAAGGGTGAAGCCGAGATCCATCGACTCGACCGTATTGCCGAGCGGCCGAGGACCGGCGAGATTGGTCATGTGACCGCCGCCCAGCACATGGAAGGAGCGGCCGTCGCTCAGATGGAAGGTCTCGATATGATCGGCCTCGTAGCGGTCGGTGCCGGTGACATCGGGATGGCGACGGAAGGCTTCGACATCGATCTCATGCGGGAAATGGCCGCCATTCATCAGGATCGCGCCGTCCTTGACGAGCGGCAGGTCGGCTGCCGTCACGATGCCGGCAAAACCTGTGACGGTGACGATGATATCGGCCGAGCGGATCGCTGCATTGCGCAGCGGCGTGACGAAACCATCGAGATGGGCTTCGAGCGTCGTCACCGGATTGATATCGACGACACTGACGGTTGAAAAGGCATTGCGGAAACAGGTGGCCGTGCCCTTGCCGCAAGCACCGTAGCCGAACACCGTCACGCGTTTGCCGTTGGTGGAGCGGTTGGTGAAGCGCAGATAGCTTTCGAACAGGCTCTGGCCGACGGCATGCCTGTTTTCGGCGAATTGTTTGATCGGGCTGTCGTTGATGACGAGGATCGGCATGTTCAGCCGCGCGCGCAGCGGCAGCAGGCGCGTACGGCCCGAGGTGGTCTCCTCGGTGCCGCCGCGGAGATTGGCGTAGAGTTTTTCCGCCGCGATGGCGAAGAGATCACCGCCATTGTCGAGCAGCAGATCCGGCTTTTCGGCAATGACCGCTTCGAGGTTCTGATGGTGAGCGGCCGGATCCGTCGTCTGCGTCGCGAAAACCGTGATGCCCTGCGAGCGCAGGAACTCGACTGTCGAAGGCTGGGTGCTGTTGAGATTGCCGGTGCAGACAAGACGCGCGCCGCCGGCGCGAAGCGTCGTCAACAGCGCCACCGTCTTCGGCTCCAGATGAATGCCGGTGCCGATCGACAGGCCCTCGAAAGGACGCGTCCGCTCGAATTCGGCGGCCGTCGCCTTGAGCAGCCTGCAGCTGTTGCCGATCCAGTCGATGCGGGTTGCGCTCTTTTCAATCATCTCTCTTCCCAATTCCGTGTTCGTGCGGTTTCTGGGGTTTGCGCAATTCCGGACGCAAAACCGCTGCACACTTTTGCTGGAATTGCTTTAGCGGAGCGACGAGGCGGCCGATATGGAAGTAATTCTGGCGAAGGGGCAGAAAATCTGCTCTTTCAGGCCGGTGTCCCGCAGCGAAGCAGCCAACCGGACAGGGCCGCGAAGGCTGGCCGTTTCGCATCCGGCATGCGGCAGCAGAAGCTGTAACCCGATGGCCGGGAAATGAAGCCGTAGGGCGCGACCAGATGCCCGCGCTTGAGATCGTCCTCGATCGAGGCACGCGGGGCAAGTGCGATGCCAAGCCCGGAGCGGGCGGCAGCCAGGGCCAGCAGCAGATCCTCGAATTCTTGGGCGCGGGAAAAGACGACCGGCGGCGTGCCGCTTTCGGCAAACCATTCGTCCCAGAGCTTCGGAACGCTGCGGCTGGCGAGCATCGTCAGCGCGCCCATCGCCACCGGGTCGCGCGATAGTGTCGCGGCAAGCGAAGGCGTGGCGACCGGGCCGAACTCGTCCTCCATGAATCGCAGGGCGGTGATGCCCGCGGCCGGACGATATTCACCGCCCATGATCACAGCGTCCAATTCTGGGTGCATCTGCAACGGTTCGACGATGGTCATCGGCACGATGTCGACCGCCGCGTCGCCGAGACTTGCCTGCATCGCTGCGACACGCGGCATCAGCCACCAGACTGCGAAGGCGGAGGGCACGCCGAGACGGATGCGGTTCGCCGCGGTCCCTTCGAGCTCAAAAGCAGCACGCTGCAGGATGTCGAAAGCCGCAGCCGAAGCTTCGGCAAAAGCCCGAGCCTGCAGGGTCGGGACGAGCCTGCGGCCGTCACGTGTGAAGAGCTTGCGGCCGAAGTGGTTCTCCAGCGTGGCGATCTGCTGGCGTACGGCGCCGCGCACCACATTCAGCTCTTCGGCAGCCTTCAGAATACTGCCATGACGGCAGACGGCCTCGAAGGCGCGGATGGCATTGAGCGATGGAAGACGCATGAGGACGACATTCACCAGATCATAGTGGATCACTAAATCTCGCCATTGAACGAAAGGCAAGATCACGCCATATTGTACAGCTGTGCAATGTGACGCATTCGAGACAGGGTGTGACGGATTTTCCGAACCTGTCCCACCTCGATTTCCCCTATGAACGGCGATCAAATCGCGTTTCGAGTCGTGCTGCGCCTTTTTGAATTGCGTAAGCTTTCCGTGATATACGTATATGAGTGATTCCTAACGACGACTGTGAAGGTGACCCGACCATTGACTCTTTTCGCCCGACTGGCTTCCGATGTGCAACTGATGTTCCGGCGCCCGCCGCGACAGCAATATGGTGCGCTCTGCTACCGGGTAAAGAAGAAGAGCGGCGAGGTCGAGGTGCTGTTGATGACGAGCCGCGACACCGGCCGCTGGGTCATTCCCAAGGGCTGGCCGATGACGCGCAAATGCGCCCATGAGGTCGCGATGCAGGAGGCCTTCGAGGAAGCCGGCGTCCGCGGCGTGGTCGAAACGGAAACGCTTGGCGCCTACAGTTATTCGAAGGTGCTGCGCGACGGGGTACAGGTGATCTGCAAGGTGCAGGTCTATGCGCTCGAAGTCACCGACATGGCAAAGAACTTCAAGGAAAAAGGCGAGCGCCGCATTGAATGGGTCTCGTTCGACGAGGCGGCCGGGCGTGTGCGTGAACCGGAGCTCCGGCACCTCTTGCTCGCCTTCAAGCGGACGATGACCGACCGGCTTTCGGCCGGAGCGGCAAAGCAAATTCCGGCGGAATGAATCCTGCCATCTTGCACTGCTAGGAAAGCAGGGTAGAAGCAGAGTCATCCTCAGGAAAAAGAATGCCGCCACGTCCCGCAGTCCTCACGAAACGTACGCTCGACAAGGACCTCGACAAGATCACCCATGCCGAGGACGTGGCGAAGCATGTTTTGCGACGGCTGGTGGCGCCTGGCCTCGGATTGATTTTCGTCGGTCTCGCCATGCTCTTTGCTGGCGTCTATGTGTTCGACCGGCCGGGAGCGATGCTCGTCGTGGCAGCGGCGGCCCTTGCCGGCTACATGGCGATGAACATCGGCGCCAATGACGTGACCAACAACGTTGGTGCCGCCGTCGGCGCGCGTGCCATGACGATGGGCCAGGCACTGGTCATCGCTGCGATTTTCGAAGTTCTTGGCGCCACGGTCGCCGGCGGCGAGGTCGTCAAGACGATTTCCGCAAACATCGTCGACGCCGTCCAGGTGTCGCCGGTGCTGCTTGGCTGGATCATGATGGCGGCGCTGATGGCGGCGGCCCTCTGGATCAACCTCGCAACCTGGATGAATGCGCCGGTTTCCACTACCCATGCGATCGTCGGCGCGGTGATCGGGGCCGGCATCTCAGCGGTCGGGCCGGAGCCGGTGAACTGGCAGGTGATGCTGGAAATCACCTCGAGCTGGATCACCTCGCCGCTGATCGGCGGGCTGATTGCAGCCGGGCTGCTTTATCTCGTCAAGACCCTCATTATCTATCGCGATGACAAGGTCGCGGCGGCGCAACGCTGGGTGCCGGTGCTGGTCGCGGTGATGGCCGGCGGCTTCATGGCCTACATGGTGCTGCAGCTGTCGCCCCCGGGCAGGTTCCCGCCGCTGACCGTCCTCTTCATCGGGATCGGCATCGGGCTGGTAAGCTGGCTTGCCGCCCGACCACTCGTTCTCGCCCAAGCGCGGGCTCTCGAAAACCGCAATAGCTCGTTGCGGACGCTGTTTCGGCTGCCGCTCATCGGCTCTGCGGCGCTGCTGTCCTTCGCGCATGGCGCAAACGACGTTTCGAACGCGGTCGGGCCGCTGTCGGCGATCGTCCATTCGGTCGGCATTGGCGGCGGCGGCATCGGGCATCCGCCGCTCTGGGTGATGCTGATCGGCGCCTTCGGCATCTCCGTCGGCCTGCTGCTCTTCGGGCCTCGCCTCATCCGCCTGGTCGGCGAGGAGATCACGAAGCTCAATCCGATGCGGGCCTATTGTGTCGCGCTGTCGACCGCCTTTACCGTCATCGTCGCCTCCTGGCTCGGCCTGCCGGTCAGCACCACACATATCGCCGTCGGCTCGGTCTTCGGCGTCGGGTTCTTTCGCGAATGGTACACCCGCCATTCGAAGCGCCGCATTGCCTATATCAGGCGCAAGGCCGAGAGCTTTGATATCGACGAGCCGGAGGAGCCTAATATCCACGAGACGCGACGGCGCTATCTCGTGCGCCGCTCGCATTTCATGACGATCGTCGCCGCCTGGATCGTTACAGTGCCGGTTTCGGCAGCGCTTGCGGCAATGATTTATTGGGTTATGTTCGCGCTCTTCGTCTGAGGTCTCGAGTTTTCGAATGCGCGCCAATTTCCGTATGCAACGGCTTTTCGTCGAGGCGCCGCTTTCCAGCGGTGCCATCGTGGAGGCAAATGCCGATCAGTTCAACTATCTCGCCAATGTGCTGAGGATGGAGGAAGGTGGGGCGATCCTGCTCTTCAACGGCCGTGACGGCGAGTGGAAGGCTAGCCTCTCCTTCCCCACGCGCAAACGCATTCAGCTGACGGCCACCGAAGAGACGCGGCCGCAGCCGCAGCCTTGCGACCTGCATTATCTCTTTGCGCCGCTCAAGGTCGGCCGCATGGATTACCTCGTGCAGAAGGCGGTCGAAATGGGGGCGGGCCTGCTCCAGCCGGTCATGACCCAGCACGTCCAGGGCAAGATCACCAGTCTCGACAAGCTGCGCGCCAATGTCGTCGAAGCGGCTGAGCAATGCGGCATTCTCGGCATTCCCGATGTGGCCGAGCCGGTGAGACTTCTCGACCTGCTCGCCCGCTGGCCAAGCGAGCGCCGCATCATCTATTGCGACGAGGGCGATGCCGGGCAGAACCCGCTGCCAGTGCTGTCAGCGATCAGGGAAAGACATCTCGCTCTGCTCGTCGGGCCGGAAGGCGGCTTTTCGGAAGAGGAACGGGCGCGGCTTCGAAGCCTCGATTTCGTCACCGCCATTCCGCTCGGACCGCGCATCCTGCGGGCCGATACGGCGGCCGTTGCGGCCTTGGCGGTGGTCCAGGCGGCGATCGGCGACTGGAACTAAGGTCGAAAACGGGTTGACATGGAAATCGCTGTTATTTTTTTGATGCGTCGTTGAAACAATTTCACTTGCAACATGGGTGGCTTGGGTCCTAATCACCCTTCCAACTGCCCGGCCCCCTGGGCGCCTTTTTGAATACAGGTATCCCGCATGGCCCGCGACACTACCGACCAGACACCGCTCTCTTCGGTCCAGGATTTGACCGATTATATCGCCGCGGGCAACAAGCCGCGGGAGCGCTTCCGGATCGGCACCGAACACGAGAAATTCGCCTTCTTCCGCGCCGACAACAGCCCGGTTCCCTATTTCGGCGATGCCAGCATTTCGGCCCTTTTGAGCGGCCTGCAGAAAAAAAGCGGCTGGGAGCCGATCACCGACGGCGGCAACATCATCGGCCTTGCCGAGCAGCACGGCATGGGCGCGATCTCGATCGAGCCTGGCGGCCAGTTCGAACTCTCCGGCGCACCGCTGGAGACGATCCACGAGACCTGCAAGGAATCGAACCAGCATCTGGCGACGCTGCGCGAAATCGCCGAGCCGATGGGTATCCGCTTCCTCGGCATCGGCGGCAGTCCGAAATGGACCTATGCGGAAACCCCGCAGATGCCGAAATCACGCTACGAGATCATGACCCGCTATATGCCGAAGGTCGGCACCCAGGGTCTCGACATGATGTACCGCACCTGCACGATCCAGGTGAACCTCGACTTCTCCTCGGAAGCCGACATGCGCCAGAAAATGCGCGTCTCGATGAAGCTGCAGTCGCTGGCGACCGCTCTGTTTGCGTCCTCGCCCTTCACCGAGGGCAAGCCGAACGGGCTGCTCTCCTGGCGCGGCGATATCTGGCGCGACGTCGACAACCGGCGCGCCGGCCTTCTCGACTTCACCTTCCGCGACGACTTCGGCTTCCGCGACTATGCCGAATGGGCGCTCGACGCGCCGATGTATTTCATCGTCCGCGACGGCCACTATCACGACTGTACCCATGTCACCTTCCGCCAGTTCATGAACGGCGCATTGAAGGGTGAGGTTGCCGATCCGGCGCCGACGATGGGTGACTGGACGAACCATCTTTCGACACTTTTCCCCGACGTGCGGCTGAAGCGTTTCCTCGAAATGCGCGGCGCCGACGGCGGCCCGTGGCGACGCATCTGTGCGCTGCCGGCCTTCTGGGTCGGCCTGCTATACGACGATGCGGCACTCGAGGCCGCCGACGAGCTGACGAAGGATTGGAGCTTTGCTGAGATCGGCGCCCTGCGCAATGCCGTTCCTGCCGAAGGGCTGAAGGCACAATTTCGCGGACATCCGCTCTTCGACATGGCGCGCGAGGTGGTCGGCATATCAAGGGCCGGTCTCAAGGCGCGCGGCAAGCTCAACCGGGAAGGCCAGGACGAGAGCATCTTCCTGGCGCCGCTCGACGAGGTGCTCGCCAAGAAGGCGACGCTCGCCGAGGATCTGCTTTCGCTCTATCATGGCCGCTGGCACGGTTCCGTGGAGCCGGTCTTCGAGGACTATCAGTACTGAGGCCGACCCAAAGCGGTTGCGGCTTTGCCGGAATTGCTCTGACAGCCCCTATTTTCGACTGTCTCCGAGCGGCGGAAATGAAGGCCGGCAACGTGGTGCTCCACCGACCGGCGGCTGGAGCCTTGGTCGCATGCTCTCGATAAATTCCTCCCTAAGTTCTTATGGCAAAAAGCAGTTTGCGCATTGCCATTTCCGGTTATAGTGGCGTTACAACGCGTCACGACCCGGGGAAAGGAACTTCCATGCTGCCACTCTTCGACATGATGATGCAGGCGCAGAACGGCGCGGCGATGGAGGCGATCGCCCGGCAGTTCAACCTCGCGCAGGAACAGGCGACGAAGGCGATGGCGGCGCTGATGCCGGCCTTTTCCGCCGGGCTGAAACGCAGCACCAGCAATCCCTATGATTTCGTCGGACTGATGCAGGCGGTCTCCTCCGGCAATTACGCGCGATATTTCGAGGATATGAGCCGGGCTTTCACGCCGGAGGGTATTTCCGACGGCAACAACATCCTTGCCCAACTCTTCGGCTCGAAGGAGGTTTCGCGCGCGGTCGCCGCCCAGGCCGCACAGATGACCGGCATCGGCCAGGATATCTACAAACGCATGCTGCCAGTGCTGGCCGATACGTTGATGGGCGGGCTCTTCAAGCAGACGACCGGCCAGATGGCCTCGCCGGTCAACCCCTTCGTCAACACCGCGATGAACGAGACCATCCAGAAATGGCTGGAAAGCACCGGCTCTGCGCCGAAGCCGAAGACGGCCCCAGAGCCCGGCATCTTCGACAATCCCTTCACGCAGGCGATGCAGTTGATGTTTTCGGTGCCGAAGCCGGAAGCGACATCTCAGCCGAACCCCTTCCTCGACAATCCCTTCGCCAAGGCCTTCCAGGAGATGATGGGCGGGCTTGGCCAGCAGCCGGCGGCCCAGACTAAGACCAAGGCACCGGAGGCGCCGAAGGAAGAGGCGAAGGTCAATACCGACAGCTACACCGAAATGCTGAACGCCATGTTCGACAGCGGGCTGGAGGTGCAGAAGAACTATCAGAGGAACCTGGAAGCGATCTTCGAAACCTATCGGCCGAAGTCCTCCTCTGAGACCAGCGAATAACCCCGAAAGTCGGAATCGATTTTCGGAAAGGAATTCGCGCAAATCCATAATATTGCAGCGTCCTTTGCGCGTCTGGAAAGATGCACAAAGGACGCAACAGGGCATAAAAAAACCCGGAGATGGCTTGGGAAAGCCGATCACCGGGTCAAGCGGCAGGGCTAATTGGCTATCACCCTGCGGGGAAACTCGTCGCTCCTACTCTTCGTGGGAGCGAAAGAGCGACAGGCGCCAGCGATTGCGCGCTGAGCGCGTCAGATGTTCCGACGGGTCCTCGAAGAAGGTCGACGCCAGGAACGCAGAGGTCAGGTCAGTCCGGGTGAGACCGATATCCCTCAGCTGAGTGTCGTTCAGATCGTTTAGACCGTTTATCTCCATGCGATTGCGGAACACGCGAAAGAAGGAGGTCAACGGTGTGAGGCCTGCTGCCAGACGCTGGGAAAACGTCGGGGTGAGCTTGCCGCAGTCGAGTTCTATTGTTCTGTCTGTCATCCGCATGGGACTCTCCTTTCTTTCGATTTTCTTTTAGGCGCGCAACAACCCACCCCTCCCGCGAGGTCGCACGGGAAGGAGCAACGCTGAATTGGGCTCGGACAGGCAGGTGTCTGTCCTTCACTTTGCTTGATTTGCATCCCGAAGATGCCAAAGACCTATTGATCAGTCCAACGAATGTTTCTAATGATTATCATCAGCTATCTTTATGGGTGACAATATGTCCGCGCCTCTTGATCTCGACCAATTGCAGACTTTCATAGCCATCGTCGATTCCGGCAGCTTCACCAAGGCCGCCGACCGGGTCTACAAGACCCAATCCGCCGTCTCCATGCAGATGCGCCGTCTCGAGGAACGCATCGGCAAGCAGCTATTCGTCAAGGACGGGCGCGGCAACCGGCTGACGGTCGAGGGCGAAAAGCTGCTCAACTATGCCCGGCGCATCATCCGCCTCAACAACGAGGCGATCGCGGCCTTCGACGACAACAGGCTGGAGGGGATGCTGCGGATCGGCACGCCGGACGACTATGCCGACCGCTACATGCCCGAAATCATCGGCCGCTTCGCCAAGACACATCCGAATGTCGAGCTCTATATCGTCTGTGAGCCCTCGGTAGATCTTGCCGAACGCATGCATAAGGGCGAGCTCGACATCGCGCTCGTCACCCACAATCCGCGCGAGCGCATGTCCGATGTGGTGAGAACCGAGCCGCTCTGCTGGGTGGGTTCGGCCAACCATCCGATCCGTGACGACGCGCCGGTGCCGCTTGCCGTCGGCCGGCGCGACTGCCAGTGGCGCCAGCTCGCCTGCTCAGCGCTCGATGCTGTGGGACGCGAGCACCAGATCCTGTTCACGAGCTGGTCCTGCACCGTCGTTGCCGCCGCCGTGCTTGCCGGCATGGCGGTTTCGGTGATGCCGGAATCGGCGCTGCGAACGGGCATGAAGGTGCTGAGCCAGGCGGACGGCTTTCCGGCGCTGCCGCCGGTGCAGATCGGCATCATGAAGCGACCTGGCGTTTCGCTCTCGCTGATGAACGCGATCACGGCGCATATCACCGCCTGCCTCGACAATATCACGCCCACTGTCGTTGACGACAGCCTCGAGGCGGACGTCAAATCTGCTCAGGCGCGTCTTTATCCGCGGCTGAAGGCGGCCAATATGGTCCCAAGCTGGTAAGAGCTCTCAGGCGGCGCGCGACACGGTCGTGGTGAAAAGGGAGGCGCGGATGACGCGCTTCCACTCATCGAGCATACGCCGCGCTAGGCCCTCCTCGCTCACCGCGGCAAGCCGGATGACGGCGCCGATCAGGTGGCTGAACAGGTAAGTGCGCGCATACATTTCTTCGTCGCAAAGGTCGGGAGCCAGCTGGCGCACGGCGTCACGGAAGATGCCGGCGACGTGACCGCTATGCTCGATATTCAGCTGTAACAGATCCTGATCGGTCTCCGTTCCCATCCAGACGCCGAGATAGACGGGATCGTTGTGGTAGGAATCGTAATACCAGTCGATGGTGGCGCAGACGACATCCAGCGCCTGATCAAGTGACTGTACGCCGGTGAACATCGCCGCCATCTTCGCCTGGATCGCCGAGGCGTGCTGGTCGAACAGGGCTTTGACGATCGCCGCCTTCTCCGGGAAATACTGGTAAACCGAACCGATCGGCACCTTGGCGGCGGCGGCGAGCTCCGTCATCCGCATGGCGCTGACGCCCTTTTCGGCGATGATCTTGGCGGCGGCGGCGAGAATGAGGTCCAGCCTCTGGATGCTGCGTTCCTGCTTCGGCTTCCTTCGCAGGCCTATCCGATCCATGCTTTCCGCGCCCATGTCGTTCCCATTCTTTTTGTTCGCGGCGGAAGGCATGTGCCAAATCACCGCGTCGGGTCGATATGACATGCAGGTCTTCATCCGCCGTAAATGGAAACGTTCGCATTTTAACGGCCGGGAAAAGCGTGTGCAATCGCGATTTCAGGCTGCGGTTTTATCGCCACACAACCAGATCCAAGCGGTCTCGTCCGCACGATCGTTGATAGGCAAACCCGCCCGCCGCCTCAGCTCATCACCATCCATGCGCCGAGCCAGACCCACATGGCGGCCAGAGCCAAATAACCGGCGGCGAAGATCGGGCTGCGATAACGCAAGTCGTTGCTGGTAACATGGATGGCGGCGTGTGCGTAGCGCAGGGCGACGAAGGCCCAGGCGAGGCCGAGGGCGACGAGATTGTCGGCCTCGGTGACATAGAGAAGAATGCAGCAGGCGTAGAACAGCACAGGCAGTTCGAACTGGTTGGCGAGGCAGTTCTTGACGACAAGGCTTTCGGCCGGCTCGTCACGATTTTCGCGATAATCCGATTTCGCGATGGTGCCGACGCGGACCATTTTTGCGCGCCGAAACCCAAGAAGCGCATAAAGACCATAGACCAGGGCCACATGGGCGAGGAGTGGCCAGAAGATTTGATAACCGGTCATGTGTGGCCGTTTCCTTTCCGCTTCCGATTTCGACGCGAGCATTAGTCGAAAGACGATCGGGATACCAGCATCGGCGGCCCGCCATCAGAAAATTGGCGGGCCACCGGATTTCATCACACCTGCGCGGCGCCGCCGTCGGCGAAGAGTTCGGTACCGGTGACGAAGCTCGAATCGTCGGAAGCGAGAAAGAGTGCGGCGGCGGCGATCTCTTCGGCGCGGCCGACGCGCCCCATTGGCACTTGCGTTGCGAGATAATCGAGCAGGCCCTGCTGTTGCACCTCATCCTTGCCGGCGAGTTCGACGAGACCGGTTGTCTTTGTCGGACCGGGGCTCAGCGTATTGATACGAATGCCGCGATCCTTGAGATCAAGGATCCAGTTGCGAGCGAAGCTTCGTAGCGCGGCCTTCGAGGCGGCGTAGACGCTGAAGGCCGGAGTGCCCGTCGAGCCCGCCGTCGATCCCGTCAAGATAACCGATGAGCCCTGACCGAGGAGCGGCAGGGCCTTTTGCACGGTGAAAAGAACACCTTTCACATTTCTGTCGAACGTGTCGTCATACTGCTCTTCGGTAATTTCGCCGAGTGGCAGCATCGAACCACCGCCGGCATTGACGAACAACACATCTATCCGGCCGGCTTCGGCTTTCACGCGGTCATAGAGCCGGTCAAGGTCCGCCAGCTTTGCCGAGTCCGCCTGGATGCCAACAACCTTACCCCCTATCTCCGCAACGGCCGCGTCGAGCACGTCCCTGCGCCGGCCGGTCACGAAAAGCTGGGCGCCTTCGGCGGCGAAACGCTTGGCAGTCGCAAGACCGATGCCCGACGTTGCGCCAGTAATCACTGCAATCTTTCCACTCAACCTCTGTGTCATTGTCGTCTCCTGTTGTTCGACCAATGCTGAGATATGGACGCGACGAACGTTTCGAAATAGAAAGAAATGAAAGCTATTATTACAGGAATGAAATGACGAAATTTCCGGATTTCGAAGGCCTCGCAATGTTCGCCAAGGTCGCCGAAGAGCGTTCTTTCGCCCGCGCCGCTAGGACGCTCGGTGTGTCGGTGCCTACCGTTTCGCGGGCTGTCAGCCGGCTGGAGGAGAGACTTGGCGCACGGCTCTTCAACCGCACCTCGCGGCAACTGGCGCTGACCGATTTCGGCTTGCGATTGGTCGACAGTGCCTCGCGGCTCTATGCGGAGGCAGAGGCTGCGGAAAATGCAGCGCGCGAGCTGTCCAGCCAACCGCGGGGGCTCATCCGGCTTGCCGTGCCGATGGCCTTCGGCACACGCTGGCTGGCGCCGATCCTGCCCGACTTTTTCGACCTCTATCCCGATATTTCTATCGACCTGCATATGAGCGACGCCACCGTCGACCTGGTGGGAGACGGTTTCGATGCTGCGCTGAGAATTGCCGTTCTGCCGGATTCCTCATTGGTCGCCCGGAGGCTGACAGCGGTCGCTCCTTTCATTCTCGCTGCACCTGCGTACCTCGATAGATACGGCACGCCGCGACATCCGCGCGAGCTTAAGGCCGACCATTGCCTAGGGTACGCCTATCGGCCGCGCCAGGACGTCTGGCGCTTTCGCAATAAGGCAGGCGAAGAGGAAGTTGTCGTGCCGGCCGGTCCGTTGCGCTCCACCAATTCGCAAGCCTTGATTCCGATGGCGTTGCACGGCCTTGGGATTGTAGAGCTGCCGGAATTCATGGCGCATGAATATCTCGCCGATGGCAGGTTGAAAGCGATCCTCGCCGACTGGACGCTGCCGAGCGGAGCACTCTATTTCGTCACGCCCTCTGCCCGGGCTCGGCCTGCGAAGGTGGAGGTGCTCTCGGATTTCATGGTGGCGCGGCTATCAAATCCGACGTGGCGGTGGACAGGCTGATAGCACCCTAGTCTTGGCGCGGCGAGAGCCAGCGGGCGATGGCGAGCCGGGCGATGAGGATGAAGCAGATGGCAAGGCTTGCGAATTTCAGCCGCGTCATCCACGGCAGCAGCTGTGTTGCAAGGCCTGAGGGCGTACCATCGCCGAAGGCGATCAGGCTCGAGATGTTCTCGCCGTAATCGGCGATGCCGTAGATGAACGGCAGCAGGTAGACCGCCTTGCCGACGAGCGGATGCGCCGATCGGCCGAACCATGCGCCGCCGGAACCGAGCTTGAGGAAGGCGAGGAACAGCAGCGCTGTTAGCAATGCCGGAAAGATCAGCTCCGGCCCGAAATACATGGCGCGCAACAACCGGGTCGCCGTCTCGTTCTCATCGAGCAGCTTCTGCATGTGGAAGACCGCCGACTCGTCGTAACCGGCGAAATAGGTATCGAGCACCGCCTGGCCGGTTTCGTGCTTGAACGGAACGACGAAGCCGAAGGTCGTCCAGGCGAGCACGGCAAGACAGAGGGCTGCGAGCAGCGCGACGATCCAGAGAGGAATCCGGCTGCCCGCCTTCATGATCAGAGGCCGGCGCCCGGATAGTTCGGGCTCTCGCGCGTGATCGTCACGTCATGGGCGTGGCTTTCGCGAAGACCGGCACCGGAGATGCGCACGAACGTGGCGCGGTCCTGGAAATCCTTGAGGTCCTTGCCGCCGACATAGCCCATGGCCGCTTTGAGGCCGCCGGCGAGCTGGTGGATAACACCCGAAACCGGTCCCTTGTACGGCACCTGACCTTCGATGCCCTCAGGCACGAGCTTCAGCGTGTCTCGCACCTCGGCCTGGAAGTAACGGTCGGCCGAACCACGGGCCATGGCCCCGACGGAGCCCATGCCGCGATAGGCCTTGAAGGAGCGTCCCTGATAGAGATAGACCTCACCCGGGCTCTCATCGGTGCCGGCAAGCAGCGAGCCGATCATGACGGCTGAAGCGCCGGCGGCAATCGCCTTGGCAAGATCGCCGGAGAACTTGATGCCTCCATCGGCGATAACCGGCACGTCCTGATCATTCGCGGCCTGCACCGCCGACATGATGGCGGCGAGCTGCGGCACACCGACGCCTGCGACGATGCGCGTCGTGCAGATCGAACCCGGACCGATACCGACCTTGACGGCATCGGCGCCGGCATCGATCAGCGCCCTGGTGCCGTCATAGGTGGCGACGTTGCCGGCCATGATCCGCACCGAGTTGGAAAGCTTCTTGACGCGCGTGACGGCATCAAGGACGCGCTGCGAGTGGCCATGGGCGGTATCGACGACCAGAAGGTCGACGCCGGCCTCGATCAGCCGCTCCGCGCGCTCGAACCCATCATCGCCGACGCTGATGGCGGCGGCAGCGCGAAGCCTGCCCTGAGCATCCTTGGAAGCGTTCGGGTTCAGCTGCGACTTCTCGATATCCTTGACGGTGATGAGGCCGACGCAACGGCCTTCGGTATCGACCACCAGCAGCTTCTCGATGCGATGCGAATGCAGCAGGCGCTTGGCCTCCTGCTGATCGACGTTTTCCTTGACGGTGACCAGTTTGTCCTTGGTCATCAGCTCATGGATCTTCTGTTCCTGATCGGTAGCGAAGCGGACGTCGCGGTTGGTCAGGATCCCGACGAGGCGGCCGGACTTCTCCACGACAGGGATGCCGGAAATGCTGTAGGATTTCATGAGCCCGAGCGCATCGGCAAGCGTCGCATCGGGGCCGATCGTCACCGGATTGACGACCATGCCGCTTTCGAATTTCTTCACTTGCCGGACCTGCTCGGCCTGCTCGATCGGCGTCAGGTTGCGATGAATGACGCCAAGGCCGCCGGCCTGGGCCATGGCGATCGCCAGGCGGCTCTCGGTGACGGTATCCATGGCTGATGAGATGATCGGGATGTTGAGTTCGAAATCCCGGGCGATGCGGGTGGAGATATTCGTCTGGCCCGGCATGACCTCGGAATGTCCCGGCTGCAGCAGCACGTCGTCGAAGGTAAGCGCGTCTGCGCCGGTTGCCGTTTCAATGATGCGTGCCATGGCCAAATTCCTTCATTTAATAAAAATGCGACCCTGTCCGGAAACGAATCGTCCGCCCCGGCGGTCTGCATGGGTTGCTTGGAAGTTGGCGAGGGCTGGTAACACGTCTATGACAGGAAGGAAATAGCAAAAAGCCCGGCATGTCCGCCGGGCTCGTCATGGGTGCCATGCGCCAAGAGCATTGCAGGAAAAGCGCTAAGCGCTTTTCGGTTCGGAATTGCATAAAAACAAGACGTTAGAGCGGTCCAGCGCTTCCGTGAAAGGCTGAACCGGTTCGGATCAGATGTTGAACTGATAGGTCTTCGGCACGAAGCGATAACCGCCATCCTGCCTTTCGACGAAGCCGACCGCCGGGAACGGCATGTGATAGCCAAGGAAGGCGATCTTCTCGCTCGCAATCATCTCGAAGACCTTGCGGCGCGTGGCCGCCGCCTGCGTCTTGTCCATGTCGAAGCGCACTTCCCAATCCGGCCGCAGCAGCGACAGGATATAGTGATTGGCCGTATCACCCGTGAGTACAAGGCGCTTGCCCGCGGATTCGACGTGGAACACCATATGCCCCGGTGAGTGGCCGGCCGCCAGCATCGCCGTTATGCCGGGCGCGAAACTGTCCCCTTCCTTAATGAAAGTGGTCTTTTCGGCGAGCGGCACCACATTGGCAAGCACCGCCTTGTGACCGCCTTCGGCCGGCGTGCCCTCACGTGCCTTGTCCGACCAGAAATCATATTCGGCCTGGCCGACGACATAGCGGGCATTCTTGAAGGCAGCCGCACCGTCTTCCATCAGACCGCCAATATGATCGCCGTGCAGATGGGTGAGCGCCACCAGGGTGACGTCGTCGGTTGAATATCCCGCCGCCTTCAGGCCTTCGGTCAGTTGACCGGCGCCACGTGCGCGGCCGCTGGCGCCGAAGCCGGTATCGACGAGGATGACATCCGAACCGGTATCGATAAGGGCCGGCGTATAGCCATTCATGAACTTGTCGGCCGGCAGGAAGTTTGCGGTCAGCAACGTCTTGACGGTTTCGGGGTCCTGATTGGTGCCGAAGGTTTCATAGGGCTTTTCGACAATGCTGGTGCCATCGCGGACGACGGTGAACTTATAGGAACCGAGCTTGAATTGATTGACCTCGGGCAAAGGCGTTCCATCCATATGATTGCTGTCTCCAGTTGCGGCCGCTTCGGCCCTCTCTTTAAAAATTGCCGGCGCTGCCAGCAGGCCAAGGCCCGCGGCAAAAAGGGTGCGCCGCTTTATTCCCGATGAAATTGCCATATGTCCATCCTCTTATGACGTGCGGTGCGTCGCCGCACGGCCCCCGATGTCAGTTCCGCCGGGTTTTCATGCCCGGCGGAGTCGACATATCTCAATCTTGACACGCGACGTTGATGCGCAAGCCGTCTCACGCAGACGTGAAGCAAACGTGTCGTCGACCCGGATTTGGGGATTGGCATAACCCACAGCTGGGACTAAACAGCACGGGCCTTTCCAGCTTCAATCCGCTGCCCCATCAAGGCTCCCGCCTATGAATCGCATCGTCCCGCTGATCCTTGCCGTCGCCCTTTTCATGGAACAGATGGACTCGACCGTCATTGCGACGGCGCTGCCGGCGATCGCTAGCGATTTGCATGTCGGGCCGATCACGCTGAAGCTGGCACTGACCTCCTACATGGTGGCGCTGGCGGTGTTCATCCCCGTCAGCGGCTGGATGGCCGACAGGTTCGGCGCCAAGAAGATCTTCCGGCTTGCCATCTCCGTCTTCGTCATCGGCTCGATCTTCTGCGCAATCTCGTCCAACCTCGTCGAATTCGTGTTTGCCCGCTTCCTGCAGGGCATGGGCGGCGCGATGATGACCCCGGTCGGCCGTCTCGTGCTGGTGCGCACCACGAAGCGCAGCGATCTGGTCTCGGCCATGGCGCTGCTCACCATCCCCGCCCTTGTCGGCCCGCTCACCGGACCGCCGCTCGGCGGCTTCATCACCACCTATTTCAGCTGGCACTGGATCTTCCTGATCAACGTGCCGGTCGGCATCATCGGTATCTGGCTTGCGACGATCTTCCTGCCGGAGGTGGAAGCGACGGCGCCGCCGCGGCTCGATTTCACCGGTTTCGTGCTGACCTCGCTATCGGCTGCGGGCGTCGTCTTCGGCCTGTCGGTGGTCAGTCTGCCGGCCCTGCCCCCGATCATCGGCGTCACCGCCACCTTGATCGGCTTCAGCTGCGGCGTCCTCTATGTGCGCCATGCCAAGCGGCACCCGGCGCCGATCCTCAACCTCAACCTGTTCAAGAACCCGACGTTCCGCGCCTCCACCTTGGGCGGCACGCTGTTTCGCATTTGCGTCGGCGCCATGCCCTTCCTGACGCCGCTGATGCTGCAGCTCGGCTTCGGGCTGACGCCGTTCCAATCCGGTCTCATCACCTTTGCTGGCGCGATCGGGGCGATCACCACCAAGTTCATGGCAAAGCGCGTCTTTGCCGCCGCCGGCTTCCGCACCACGCTTCTCGGCGCCGCCGGGGTAACGACCCTGGTGACTGTCATCACCGGCCTGTTCACGCCGTCGACGCCGCACCTCGTCATCATCGGCGTACTGCTGCTCGGCGGCTTCTCCCGCTCCTTCATGTTCACCGGCGTCAATGCG
This sequence comes from Rhizobium leguminosarum bv. viciae USDA 2370, assembly GCF_002008365.1. Lineage (GTDB taxonomy): Bacteria > Pseudomonadota > Alphaproteobacteria > Rhizobiales > Rhizobiaceae > Rhizobium > Rhizobium leguminosarum. Next base: position 18,506 of record NZ_MRDL01000007.1, on the reverse strand, counting down.
CTTGCCTTCGCCGATATCGATGATGCCGAAGCCAGCCAGGCGACATCGATGAGCTCGGTGATGCAACAGGTCAGCCTGGCGCTCGGTGTTGCGGTCGCCGCCGCGATCCTGGAGAGCTCGATCTATATCAGCGGCGAAGCGCTGCAGGTGGCCGATTTCCACCTTGCCTTCTACATCATCGCCGGACTGACGGTCATTGCGACCATTCCCTTCATCCGGATGGACCGCAATGCCGGTGCGCTCGTTTCCGGCCACCGTTTGAAGACGATGACGGCAGCAACTGTTGAAGCCGAGCAGCACGCGGTGAAATAAAGCATGTCGCGCAAAAGTGTGCAGCGTTTTGCGGTACCGACATGCGTGGAAACAAAGACCTAAAGCGCGAGGAGCGAATCTGAAAGATTGCAACGCTCTTTAGGCCGCCGTTACTGCGGGTTTTCGCAGACGGCAGAGAGCTTATTGCCGTCGAGATCACGGACATAGGCGGCATAGAAATGGGCATGGTAGGAGCGCAGGCCGGGCTCGCCCTCATCCACGGCGCCTGCCGCGATCGCCGCAGCATGGAAGGCGTCGACATCGGCCCGTGTTTCGGCCGCAAGTGCCACCATGGCGCCATTGCCCGAGGTCGCCCGGCGGCGATTGAAGGGCGTCACCAGCCAGAAGCGGCAGCGCGTATCGCCCTCGGCGCCATAGCCGATTTCCTCTTCGGAAGAGCGCTGGCGGCGATAGCCGAGCACCGGCAGCACGGCGTCATAAAAATGCCCTGCGCGATAAAGGTCGTTGGTTCCGAGCGTGACGTAGAGAAGCATTGGATCAGCAGCCCACAATTCTCAAGCCGGCTATCATCCGACATAATCGGCCCAAAGATCAAGCTTGCTGTTCCGGTTTCCGCCTTGCGCCCTTTGAAGCCCTTGGCCAGCCGCCCATGTGCAACCGTCAGCTCGAAACAACGGGCGCAAAGAGTGTGCTGCCTCGATCCGTGCAGATCAGGGCGACCATATAGGCGAAGATCGGATCCAGAGCCTTCTGGTTAAACATGATGCCAAAGCTGCCGGTTATGACGTAGCTGCTGAAGAGCAGAAGAGCGAGCGCAATCGCCAGATCGCGGCCCGGCCCGGCTTCTTTTCTCCACGCGCCGATCACCGGGGTGAGCAGCATCAGCGAAAGCGCCGCGATGCCGAAAACGCCGGCATCGATTCCCGCGGTCAAAAAACCGTTGTGGACATGCGTGAAGGACAGCTGCGGCCTTATACTATCGGGCAGCTCTGCCAAAACCGAAGTCATCCGGTTTTGCGGGCCATAACCAGTCAAGGGGNCGCGCTGAGCGAGGTGATCTCACCGTCGGTGCGTTCGACCGATGTCAGATTTTCCTGAAGCTCCTGAATGCGATGAAAAACCGGGCCGCTACCTAAGGCAACAAGGCCCACAAACAGCAAGGAGCCGGTAATGGCGAGGCTGCGCAAGCTCAGATGGAAGCCGCGTTTGCGAAAAAACCAGATAAAGATGAGGACATGGACGGGAATGACCAGCCAAGCCGAGCGCGTTCCCGACAGCAGAACGCAGCCGAGACCGGCGGCATATCCCAAAATCGCAATCCTTTGCTCCACGCTTTTGGGAGATTGAAGGTTGAGGAGCGCAATGCCGCCGAAGAGAACGCCTATGATCCCGAGCAGGGCAGCGTTCGTAGCCCCGCCCTCTGCCCGGTCCATAAGAAACGCGATCTGCACGAGACTGAGCAGAAAAGTAGCGATCATGCCAATCCCTGCGCCGAGGATGAAGAGCGGCACCAGACGGCCATCGGGAGATTGGCGCATCCGCGGCAATACCAGCCAGATCGAAAAGAACGGCAGGAGCCGGAGTATCCAGTCCAGTTCTTCGGAGTAAGGCGGATTGATGAATATGCTGGCGATCATCACCAACGGGTATATCGACATACCGATGGCAACCAGCCGGTCGGATCTCGACAGGTTCAATGCAAGGCGGCCTGTCGCCAGACAGTAGAGGCCCCACAGCATCGACGCGAGGAGGATGAAGGAGTTAAAATTCGGCGAAAGTCCTGGTAGGATTGCAAAGGCAAAGACCGTAATGCGGTTGTTTCGATCGAGCGCACTTCCGGCCTCCGTCCCGGGATAAAGCGCTTCTATCATGAGTTGTTTGAAATATTTCATTTTACCGGCCTGACCGTATCGGTGCTGACTCGCTATGGATCGCGAAGTCGGCTGTCAAGCCGTGATAACGGTCGAAATCCATGGTCTTATTCAATGCGGCATTCAGGCAACAGCATTCCGAGCCGCCATAGCCCTATCTAAACAAAGGTCCACGATGCGACGCGAGGATCAAGTTGATCGGCAGAAAAACACGGCTGAGGTGCAGGCTGATTTGATCTCTGATCGGCATGGCTTGCATGCGAGACACCGTTGTTCGAGCGCGGTTAGCAGCTGTTCTTGCCTGGAACTGTATGGACACGACCGAATGCACCGCTAGGGCAGGCCCCCACAGGACTTGGATCGACTTGAGATCATCCGGATCTAATTAGGATCGCTATCATCGGAAAAGAGTGGCCGAAGATCAAGCTTGCTATTCAACTTCGGCCTTGCGCCCTTTGAAGCCCTTGGCCAGCAGGAACATCTCGACCGATTCGGCGCGCGACGAGTTCGGCTTGACATGGACGACCTGGCGAAAGTTCTGCTTCAGCATGGCAAGCAGCTCACGCTCGGTGCCGCCCTGGAAGGTCTTGGTGAGAAAATGTCCGCCTTCCTGGAGCACTTCGACGGCGAAATGTGCCGCGACTTCGCAGAGATGCATGGTGCGCAGATGGTCGGTGCGATGGTGGCCGGTGGTGGGAGCCGCCATGTCCGATATGACGAGATCGGGCGTGCCGCCGACCGCCTCCAGCAGCTTTTCCGGCGCACTGGGATCGAGGAAATCGAGCTGCAGGATCTTGACCCCCGGCAGCTGGGTCATCTCAAGGAAATCGATCGCGGCCACACGAATATCATCATCTGTCGAGCCGGTGACCTTGGCTGCGATCTGCGACCAGCTGCCCGGCGCAGCTCCGAGATCGATGATGCGCTTGGCGCCGCGCAGGATATGATGTTTCTCGTCGATCTCCAGCAGCTTAAAGGCGGCACGGGCGCGATAGCCTTCGAGCTGGGCGCGCTGCACATAGGGATCGTTGAGGTGGCGCTCCAGCCATTGGCGGGAGGAGGCCTTCATCTTCTTGTTTTTGACGCGCTGGCCGAGCTTGCGGCCGGTGCGGTTTCCCGCGATCGGTGCCTTGGTCATGCCTTTTTCCTATCTCGCGCGCTGGCCGCGTCGGTTGCGGTTGCGTCGCCACACGCCGTCATCGGCCATCATGTCTGTGAGCAGGCCTTCCCTCAAGCCGCGATCGGCAACGCGCATGCGCGGGCTCGGCCAGCGGCGGCGGATCGCCTCGAGAATGGCGCAGCCAGCAAGCACCAGATCGGCCCGATCAGGCCCGATGCAGGGATTGGCGGCGCGGCTTGCGAAATCCCAGGAGAGAAGCTTTGCCTGCATCGCGGAGACCTCGTCATCGGACAGCCAGATGCCATCGACCTTCCGCCGGTCATAACGCGGCAGGTCGAGATGGACGCCGGCAAGCGTCGTCACCGTGCCCGATGTGCCTATCAGGTGGAAGTCGCCGGTCTGGGCGACCTCGATCTCCGGGCAATCGAAGTGTCCGAGCATGCCTTCGACTTCGCGCACCATGCCTTCAAAAGCCTCGGGCGTGACGTCGTGCCCGCCATGGCGCTCCGACAGCGTCACGACGCCGACGGGAAGCGAGGTCCAGTGGGTGATGTGATTGGCAAGGCGGCTGAAGCGATTGTCGCCGATGCGGATGACGGCGATCTCCGACGAGCCGCCGCCGATATCAAAGAGCACGACGGAGCGCGTCTCGCGACCGACCAACGAGGAGCAGCCGGACACGGCAAGCCGCGCTTCGGTCTCGCGATCGATGATCTCGAGCGCAAGGCCGGTTTCGGCAACGACCCGGCTGAGGAATTCCTCGCCATTGACGGCCTGGCGGCAGGCTTCGGTAGCGATCAGCCGCATGCGGCGGATCTCCCGGTTCCTGAGCTTGGAGGCGCAGATCCTCAACGCCTCGATCGCCCTCTCCATCGCCTCGTCGGACAGGCGACCGCTGGCAGCAAGGCCTTCGCCGAGGCGCACGATGCGGGAAAAGGCGTCGACGACGCGAAATTGTCCCGGACGGGTCGGCTGGGCAATGAGGAGACGGCAATTGTTGGTGCCGAGATCGAGAGCGGCATAGAGCTCCTCCGGCCAAGCATGCTCGCCGCCCTGGCGATCTCCCTGATGCGCGGGATAGATATGGCTTTCCTGGCGGCCCCGGCGGTTGGCGCTGGCGCCATTCGATGTTTCACGCAGTTCGGCACCGAGCGCCGTCTCTTCCGCGCGGCGTTCCTGCTGCGAGACACCTGATGGTTTTGCCGATGTCAGCGGCCGGCCCTGAAGACCGCGCTTGCCGCGATGCTTGCGGCGGTTGCGGCGGCTCGGCGCCGAATCGCCATCGGACCGGGCGGCATGATCTGCCGCTCCAGCCTGTTCCATCACATGAGGTTGAAGTGAACTATCCTGCGCAGCACCATGGCCGCCACGACGGCGACGCTTGCGCTTGCGGGCCGGATTACCGGCTGCATCTTCCATCGGGCGCGCTGGCTGTCCGGCACCGCCGGAAGGCTCATGCGAAGCGGGATGAGCCGCGTTGCGGGATTGCCCGCCACGTTTGCCCTTGCGGCGCCTGGACTTCTTGCCGTCCTTGCGCCCTGCCGCCGACGCCCCGTCAAATTGCGGCTTTGCGCCGCCTTCGGGGTCTTCCACGTTGTTTTTCCACCGCGCCGCGCAAGTCTTGAGATATGCAGCAGGCGCTCATTCGATTTTTGCGTTGCCGCAAGAATATCAGCGCCCGCCGAAATCGCCAAATTCTTTTTTGGACGGGGGTTTGCGGGTGGTTTCACCTCGTGGGCGGCAGCACCGAATTTTTTCAAAACGGCTATTTGCAATCCGCCCGCTTTTGGTTATAAGCGCCGCACAGCAGCCAAGCTATGCTTCGGCGGCAACTGCTGGGGAATAGTTCAATGGTAGAACGACGGACTCTGACTCCGTTAATCTTGGTTCGAATCCAGGTTCCCCAGCCAATTCTCAGCAAAACCCCTTATTTCCTTGATTTCCGGTCGTGCCGGATCTCGTTTTGGCATCATTGGCGACCCGATGCCCAGAACTGTAGCCCACAGGTGATGCTCACGATTTTTGAGACCGGGCGGCGCTCTTTTTTTGCTGGGATTGGGGGCGACGTCGGGGGCGGCCGCCTGCTCTTCGCCCTTGTTATCGGCCTCTGGACCGTCGGCCTCTTTGGCGCCGGCGATGCCAAACATTTCCTGCCGATCGGTCTTCTCAGCGGCTGCAACGGCATGCTGCCCTTCGCCATCTGCTCGGTCGGCAGAACCCTTTTTTGAAAACCAGACCCTCGGCCCGCACGAACACTCAAACGGCGCGTCGCTCAGGTTTTGATGCCGCGCTCGGCCAGTTCCGCCACAAGGCCCCGCGTCGTGAACGGGCCTGATTGGCAGCGTTGGCGCAGCCTGTCGGCCCGCTCGCCGGACAGGTCAGATGCTTGCGCCCGCCGACGCGACCCCGCGTCAGAGCGCCGGTCTCGGCAAGCCGCTTCTTCCACTTCGAAACACAGGAGGGAGCGATCGCAAGTGCGGCTGCGATCGATCGTATCGTTTCTCCGGCATTCAAGCGCGCCATCCCCGTTCTCGAAGATCTTCAGAATATGGTTGCGTCATCCCTGCCGGCCATCTCGAACCGGTCATCTCGATTGACCAGCCGGGGAAGATCGCTGTTGTGAATTGTCGGTTGCTTATTGCGCCGCCTTGAACTTCGGTTCTTTGTCGCCCTGCCAGAGCGGCAGACCGACTTCTTCCGCGACCTGCGGATCGGCTGTGTAGATGGGATAGCCTTGCCTGAGCAGCCTTATCAGGATTTCCCGGTCGAAACGGGTATGTTTGCGGGTCAGATTGGCGCTGTTGTATATGTGGCCGTTCGAATGAGGATTGATGCCGGTTATGATGACCGCGCTGGCATCGTTGTATAATGCAAACAACACTGCGATCATTCCGTTCGAGCACTTGGTTTCGGCATCGAGCTCAAGGTTCACCAGTCCGCTGGCTTTATGCATCAACGCTATGCGCTGATAGCGGCCCACGACATGGAGATCCCGGTAGCAATAGCTGAACGAGTTCAGATTGTTTTTCACGCGCGCCTGGCGTTTCTGACCCCGCCGCCAGGTGAGAACGTAGAGAGCGCCGGTGCGGTGCCCGGTGAGAACGCGCCTTGTCTCCACGGCTGCCGTATTGCCGCCCTGGAGCTCGTTGAAGCCCATCAGGGTGATGTCGGGCGCATCGATGCCCCAGGCATGGACAGCTATTTGCGAGGCGTTCACCGAAATGATGCGATATGTTTCATCGAAGCCGACGGGCTTGTGGGAAACGGGTGCCGATCCGACGACCACGACAGGGCCGGCAAATGGTACACTGGTTTTCGGAGGCTTGGGCCTTGTCACGGTATATCTGATGCGGCGGTAGATGATTTTATGAATCTGCGCAAGCAAATTTGGCATTCGAAGTATCACTCCAGCTCATGCCTAGCCTGAATTATCTCAAAGTAAGAAGTGAATCGGCCCCAAGAATCGGAGAACTGCTTTTGGAACAAAGATGATCAGACTGCAAGACGGGTTCCGATGCAACCATACTGTATCTCCACGCAGCTCGAATTTGAAGGCTTCGACGCCCACAAAGTTGTGGCTGGTTTCGATGGCGGCGCGATCACCTCGGATGCCGGCGCGCTTTTGCTTCGCCATGTCGACAAAGTAATTGGCCTGTTCGAGCGGATGGCGGCGTGCTTTGTTGCGCCGCGCTGCGGCTTGCACGGTCAACAGTGTGCGCGCGCTGGTCGGGCCGCGCATCGCGGCGATCGCCTGAGGCGTCGACGACCATGACAGGCTGCGCCATGACCCGGTTCTTCGGCTTCTGTCGCAGAGCCTGACGCCGAAGCGGCATAAGATCGGTTATAGGGCTAGCGTTGGAAGCCTTATTTGTCGAGCTGTTTCTGGAGGCCCACGCTAAGCCGCGGGTCGAGATCGTGCTCGTTCTCGACGCCACCGACGATCCGCTGCATCGGCCAAGCTGCGGCGTTCCAACATCGACGCCAGGGCCGGATCGGTCGCCGAAATCGATCGCATCGTTGCGCAGATTCGCTTCCGATTGACGGGCCACCCGTCACGCTTGAGCAGGACGTGCACACGTCGATAGCCATAGCGCACCCGCGTCTGGCAGATGTCTTTGATCTTCAGCTTCAGTTCGGCCTGCTCGCCGCGCCTGGACTTGTAGACATAAAGCGACCGGTCATTCAGCACCGAACATGCGCGCCGGATAGAAACCTTCCAGTCTGCCTTGATCGTGTCGACAAGCTTGCGCTTGCGGGCAGGCTTCAGAGCTTTTTTGACAGCACGTCCTGAAGCATCGCCTTGTCCAGCGACAGGGCGGCAACAACCCGCTTCAGCTTGGCGTTCTCCTCCTCCAGTTGCCGCAGCCGCTTCATCTCTGACGGCATCAGACCGGCATATTTTTTGCGCCAATTGTAGAAGGTCGCGTCCGAAATTCCTGCCTTGCGGCATACCTCACCGATCGGCGTCCCGTCCTCCGCCTGCTTCAGAACAAAGGCGATCTGCGCTTCCGAAAACTTCGAGGCCTTCATCGAATTCTCCTCTTCTGCCCAACAGGGATCATAAGTGGAAAATTCCAGGTCTGAATGGCCTAATTCGACGGGGGCAGGTCACTTTGGCTGCCTAATCTCAATTTAAACCGTCGAGACGCCATCTGCGTTTATCGTCTTTTTGCTTTCGATCTATTGAGCCCTGTGTCCCGGCATTGCCATATGAACCCAGGAAATTTAAGAACGACGCACTACCAAAATCCCGAACTCAAAGCGAATTAGAGGGACTAACGTTGATTGCCTCGACGATACAAAAGAACTTATCGAAGACATTGTTTTTGCTTTTTTTGATAATTTACATTTCGATAAATTCGAGGTGGATATTTGTTTATAGAAATGAGGGACTGTTTGACATCGACGAGTCAGCATACCTTATGATGGCGGTCAAGAACTATTATGCTTACGTCCACGGTGGATTGCGACTGTGGTTCTCTTCAGTAGAAGCACCCAACGCGGCTTCACCTTTAACCTCAGCCCTTGCGTCACTTTTATTCATAGTAACAGGTCCGCGCGTCGCGTTCGGCATATACATACCGCTGCTCGCATGCTTAGCAACCGTAGTCGCGGTATACTATATCGCCAAACAAAGCAGCATCCAACGAGTTGCGGAGATAAGCGCGTTAGTCGTAGCCACGACACCGCTTCTGGTGAATTATTCACGCAGCTTTCACTTCGCGATCCCGGCAACAGCCTGCACAACTGTGGCATTGCTTTGCCTAATAAAATCTCAGCAGGCTAAGCGTTGGCCCTGGATTATCGCTTTTGGTTTTTTTGTCGGCCTAATGCCGCTTGCACGCACGATGACGCTCGCATTCATCCCATGCTTGGGTTTAGCTGCGTTTGTATACGTGGCTGCTTCTCCAGATGAACGTCTTGCACGTATTGGACGGCTACTTGTGGCTGGCGCAGTCGCTTCCGCGACAGCTCTTACGTGGTTGCTTTTAAACGGAAAGTATGTAGCCGAATATTTGTTCAACTTCGGATATGGAGCAAGAGCAGCGGAATTCGGTCCCAAATTGTCATTTGTTGGCAGCGTCATTTACATGATCCAAATATTTCTTGATCAAGTTTACGCGCCACACTTCATCGTAATTTCAGTCGGCATCACAATATCCATTTTTCTGTTTTTGAAGAATCTGCTGTGCGCGGACCGGAACGAATGGCTTTCAAAATACGCCAGCTCTCCAATAACTCCCGTGTCAATCTTTGTATTCTTTTCCTTTCTAATTTTATCGTCCTCGCAAAATAAAGGCACGGCATTTATTGCACCGCTCCTCCCGCCAACGATTTTTCTTTCGACATGGGCGATTTTCAGGCTCAACGACAATCGCTTCTATGGAATTGCAGTAGCTAGCGCTTTGGCTTTCATCTCCATGTATGCATTTATACCGATGGTCGACTTGAACTCCGAGACATCTACCCGTACGACGCATTGGCTCCCTTTCTACGGAAAAGTCGTCTACTCGGACGGGAGTGGAACGATGCAAGGCTACGAGGCAGCCTTCGGAATAAACACGGCGGAACCGGGTAAAGCATTGCCCCCGGAGACAGCGGAAGCGTGGAATCAGATAAATCAGGACACGCTTGATGCGATCAAGCCCTTCATAGGGGCAACGAGAGCTGTCGCATTCGGTTTCAGAAATGCGGTGTATAATGTGAACACGCTCGGCTTGACCAATAGCCTTCGGGGCCAACCGCCCCTGAATTTATCTCAAATAGAGCCATTGATAACGGGCGAAAGCGCTGAAGGATATCTCGCTTGGTTTGCGTCTGGACCCGCCGCACCTGCATGTGTGCTCCTATCGTCGCCCGGTGAAAAAGGCGAGTTTCCCCCCTACGTCAATACAGTGCTGGTTGAGTCCGCGGCAAAACAATCCGGCTTTGTCGCGGCTCAAACCTTAAGCATGCCAAGCGGAAGGGTTGTGACAATTTGGAGGCGGCCTTGCTGAGGAACGCCGATCGTAGCAGCCTTCGTCTTCGCGCGGATCGAGCAGATCTTGCATTTGTGTATGACGGGCTGTGGCAGCTACTCGACCGTCATAGAAATGCGCGCAGGGGCTGTTTGCGACATAGGAGCAACACGTCTTCGATAAATGGCGGTGGTCCAAAGCATATAATGGCCTCTGTCGCGTGCCTGGCTACTTCCGCTTGAATGGTGGGCACCCTTTGGGATATGGGAGCGTCCAAAATGGAGTATTCAATGCTTTCCAACGATCCAAAGTTCGCTGCGAACGATGAGCCTCATCAAGGGTGGCTGGCTCCGGTCCTGTCGATAGTTGTGCCCAGCTTCAACGAGCGAGATAATATCGAGCTTCTGTACAAAAAACTTTCATTAGCGCTGCGCGATACGCCCTTCGAAATGATTGTGGTTGATGATAACAGCCCTGATGGGACTGCTGACTTTACAAAGGAATTAGCAGGAAAGCATAGTAATATACGATGCTTGCGCCGTTTTGGCCGCAGGGGGCTTTCGTCCGCATGTGTAGAGGGAATAGCATCAGCATCTACGCCCTACGTTGCGGTGATAGACGCGGATCATCAACATGACGAACGCATCATTCCCCAAATGCTCCAGGAAATCATTGGGGGAGCAGACTTAGCGATAGGTTCGCGCTACGCAGCGGCGGGGTCGGCCGGGGACGGATTGTCTGGGACTCGACTAAAGGGTAGCCAGCTTGCGACGCGTCTGTCTTCGATGGTAACTGGACAAACGATCTCCGACCCGATGAGTGGCTTCTTTATGGTGCGAAGAGATCTCTTCGACGCCATCGCGCCCATGCTAAGCAAAGAGGGTTTCAAGATCCTGCTTGACATGGTTGTTATTTCGAGACGCCAAGGACGAGAGCTTGAAATCGCAGAAGTGCCGTACATATTCCGTTCGCGTCACGCGGGTGAGAGCAAAATGAGCTCTCTCGTAGTCGTGCAATTCTTGGGCCTTTGGTTTTCTCAGCTGACCGGCGGCTTACTGCCTACGAGTTTCCTGTTGTTTGCCATGGTTGGTGCAAGCGGCGTCGTCGTCCATATGACTGTGCTCGCAATATTCACAGCGTTCTTAGCCGAGGGATTCGTTATAAGCCAGATTGTCGCGACGCTCGCAGCTATGACCTGGAATTTTTTCCTTAACAACATACTGACTTATTCAGACAAAAAACTGAAAGGTCGAAATTTGTGGATCGGCCTTGTTGGCTTCTGCGCAATCTGCTCTCTAGGAGGGATAGCGAACATTTCTGTAGCAAGCGCGATATATGATTTCCGCCAACAGGCATCCATCGCCGGACTTGCTGGGGCGCTGATGAGTTCGGTGTTTAATTACGCCGTAACTCGAGTCTTCACTTGGCGTTGACGCACGGCGGATCGCACCCGGGCAGGGCGAAGGTTAAGTTGAGAACAGGCTGCTTTTCGACAGGTGAACTCGTAGGTCGACATCCGCATGCATTTGGCTTGGCGATGTGTGGTTGGGATGAGCTTAACCTCCTGGGTTCAACGCTATTGCCCGTTTTTTGCGGGCGCAGATTATCGTGCAGTTTTGTGCGCGCAATTGAAAGTATAAGGCCGATCCAATGATTGAAACGTTGCGCGTCATATGGCGCCACAGAACTCTCATTTGGAGGCTGGCACAACGTGAAACTGAAGCCCGCTTCCGTGGATCATTGTTGGGAATAATTTGGGTGGCACTCGTGCCGCTCATAATGCTTGCAGTATACAGTTTGGTTTTTGGATCTATTCTGAAGGCGGGTTGGCACTCTCCCACCACTGGACAGGCCCAAGAGTTCAGTTTTCCCATGCTAATTTTCATCGGCCTAACCCTTTTCGGAGTGCTCGCAGAAACAATAAACCGATCTCCTTCACTTATTTTGGAGAACCCGTCTTATGTTAAGAAAGTGACATTTCCTCTGCAGATATTGCCGGTCGTCGCATTGCTTTCAACCCTGATTAACGCGGGAGTATCATTGACAATATTTTTTATATTTTATTTATTGATGTACGGATTGCCGAACTTAAGCGTTCTATATTTACCTGCGGTCATTTTTCCCTTTGTTCTACTCTGTCTGGGAGCTTCCTATTTCCTAGCTTCGCTCGGTGTCTTTCTGAGAGACATGAAACACGTTACAGGCCCTATTACGACCGCACTCATGTTTCTTTCTCCGGTTTTTTACGCCCCCGACAATCTACCTGAGAATTACAGACAATTGCTTTATCTCAACCCAGTGACGCCGGTCGTTATTCAGGCACGAGACGTCATCTTCTGGGGTAGAGCACCAAGCCCGTTGGAATGGGGCGCATATATGGTGGTGGCCTTGCTGATTTATGCGCTTGGCTCCGCATGGTTCCAACGAACCCATAAGGCCTTTGCTGATGTTATCTGAAATTGTGATTGAAGCCACATCGCTGAGCAAAGCATACTTGATCTATAGCAAGCCGCAGGATCGCTTGAAGCAAATGTTTCTCCGGTGGCGCAAGTACTACCAGGAGTACTGGGCCGTCCAAAACGTAGATCTCTCAATTAGAAGAGGTGAGACAGTCGCGATCGTGGGTAGAAACGGCTCAGGTAAATCGACGCTGTTGCAAATGATCGCGGGCACCTTGCAACCAAATGGAGGGTCGCTGCGTGTTCATGGTCGTGTGGCCCCGCTGCTTGAACTTGGCGCAGGGTTCAATCCCGAATTCACGGGAAGAGAGAACATTCGTCTATCAGCCTTCATTCTCGGCCTTACTGATCGAGAGATTAGAGAACGGGAAGAGTCGATTGTTGAATTCTCCGGAATCAGCGATTTTGTCGATCAGCCGGTTAAGACCTATTCGTCTGGAATGTATGCAAGACTTGCGTTTGCTGTTGCAGCGCATGTGGATGCCGACATCCTCATCGTCGACGAAATCCTTGCCGTCGGGGACGCGGCCTTTGCGCAAAAATGTATGCGCTACATTAGGAAGTTCCGTGAACATGGTACAATCCTATTTGTTTCGCATGACACCTCCGCTGTGACTGCACTGTGTGATCGCGCCATTTGGATGGACAAGGGTCGAATACGTGCCGAGGGCTCGGCTAGAGATGTCAGCCTCCAGTACCAAGCATCGCTCCAGGAAGAAGCAGATGGGCAAACGCTGTCAATAGAAGGCCGTCGGAGAGACGTGGCCGACATTAAAAGGGATACGCGCCGCGATTTGATCCGCAACTCCGACAAACGCAACGAGATACATGTTTTTGAATTTGATCCGGCAGCGCCGTCTTTTGGCGCAGGTGGCGGAAAAATCACGGGTGTTCGTATCCTGGATAACGAAGGTAAATTGCTTCCCGTTATTGAAGGTGGAGAGGAGCTAGTTATCGAAGTGAGCTGTAGAGCCGATAATGCGCTCCATGGGCCAATTGTTGGATTCCTCGTTCGAGACCGGCTAGGTCAGAGCATATTCGGTGACAATACGTTTTTGACGCAGGCGGCTTCGCCACTGCATATTCCAGCCGGTAGCGAATTTCGAGCTCGGTTTGCGTTCCAGATGCCTTATTTGCCAAGTGGCGATTACGCTATAGCGACGGCCTTGGCAGAAGGGACGCAGGCGGATCATCGCCAACATCACTGGGTAGATGAGGCTCTGATTTTTCATTGCGAGAGTAGTCACGTAACGCACGGCTTGATAGGGCTGCCGATGTCCGAAATTAACTTAATTTACGGGAACTAGGAAATGGCCATAGGGCAATTCTGCTGCTCGGTTTGCGGATCAAGGGAATTTAAATTTAGTGAAGTACTGTGGGATGGGCTGACGGACGAGTGGCAGATTTGTGAGGAAGAACGGCGCTATATCGACAGGCAGCAGGGCGAGCAATGTATCAGATGCGGATCAAACCTACGGTCGATAGCGCTCGCTGATGGGCTGCGAAACGTATTTTCGACGGATAAAACCCTCTCGGATTTTGTCGCGTCCGCTAGTTCGAAGGCTTCTATTCTCGAAATTAACGAAGCAGGAACATTGCATTCCCTACTTATGAAATTGCCGGGGCATGTGTTTGCCGAATACCCCCGTGTAGATATGCACGCACTTCCCTTCGATGCCGAGAGTTTCGATGTGGTCGTCCATTCTGACACGCTGGAGCATGTTAAAAATCCTGTCCATGCCTTGCAGGAATGCGGCAGAGTATTAAAAACCGGCGGAGCCCTTTGCTTCACCATCCCTATCATTGTCGGTCGAATGTCGCGTTCGCGCGACGGTCTTAAACCCTCCTATCATGGCGATCCAGCTCTCAACGCAAGCGACTATCTCGTCCACACGGAATTCGGGGCAGATGCTTGGACTTACATAATGCGGGCCGGATTTTCACAGCTCCGTATTTTTGCGGTTGAGTATCCCGCAGCGATATCGTTTGTAGCGATTCGCTGATGAAGCTACTGCGTGCAGCAAGTTAGGGATTTCGGAACAGGGATTGCACGAAATGCAAGAAGAGGCAATGAAATCGCTGGAGTTCACCGGTGAGCGCTTTCACCCGGAACTCAACGGCGAAATCCGGCAGGAGCATATGCACCGTTATGCATGGTGCCGGGAGCTAGCAGCAGGCAAGGACGTAATTGACGTTGCGTCAGGAGAGGGTTTTGGTTCGGCCATGCTGGCTGAGCAGGCGGCGTCGGTCATTGGTGTCGATGTTTCCGGCGAGGCTGTCACGCATGCATCGCGTCGTTACACGCGCGAGAACCTGACGTTTAAGCAAGGCGACGCTGCAGCGGTCCCGTTGCCGGATGGAAGCGCCGATTTGGTTGTATCGTTTGAAACAATCGAGCATGTCTCAAATCAGGAGAGTGCGATCGCTGAATTCTCCCGCCTCTTGCGTCCGGACGGGCTTTTGGTCATCTCCTCGCCGAACGTAGATATTTACTCGACCAGGCAAGATTACGACAACCCGTTCCATACGAAAGAACTAAACCGTAAGGACTTCATCGATCTCCTAAAAACTCAGTTCGGTGCAGTTCGAATATTCGGTCAGCGCATGCTAGTTGCTTCGGCCATTTTACCGGCGGAAGTATCCACATCAGGCGTGGAGCTGTTGGTGGATGACGGAGAGGTAAGGAGGGTTACCCGGGAAGCACCCCAGAGTATGTATTTCATTGCTGTCGCTGCTCACAGCGAAAACACCTTAACTCTGAGACAGGCATCCATTCTTCTAAGCGAACACTATGACGTCTATTGGCAACTGAAAGACGAACTGACCGCAACTAGGAAGGAGATGGAACGGATTCGGGGCCATCTAGACGCGGTTCTCGCCGAATTTGGTCCTCTCAAGAGCGAAGTGGTGAAGATGCGGACAGAGCGCGGCTTGGCCAACCAACTCAAGCACCTAAATGTCATCGCGAAGAGCGGGCTGTTCGACTCGAAGTTCTACGGTTCTCAATCCGGCAAAGTGGGATTGTGGAAATCGCAACTCTTAAAGGATTATGTCCTTCGCGGTGAGCAGGCAGGATTGGCGCCATCCTCATTATTTGATCCATCTTTCTATGCCGCAAGCTATCCCGACGTGGTTGAAAGCGGAATGGGGCTCCTTATGCACTTTATAGTTGCTGGAAAGAAAGAGGGGCGACTACCGAAGGCGCCAGAGTGAGCCCACTGACAATATTCGGGCAGCTCGCTGATTTCTGGGTAAGCGGTGTTCCGCACACTTCGGAGTCGGCAACACAGGTCGGGAGCCGTCCGGGACTGGGAGGCGCACGGACACATTTACTGAAGGCGGGCTCGTCGCTCACAGCGGGTGAATACGCAGACAGTGTTAGGGAAAGCATTCATGCTGTCGAGTCCGTAGCGCGGGTCGCTTACAGGAGAGGCTAGCCTTCAAAAAGCACTGACGGAGATAAGCAAGGACCACCCGACGAGATCATCCCGCTGCCGACCAACACCATCGGCGAAATGTCCTGGCCTCTTCACCGAATAGTCGCGAAATAGCTGCCTCCAGCTGCTGTCTAGGTCGTGGCGCATCAATTCCTTGCGTTGCTCTTGTTCTACTCGACTGTAAACGGCGTCCCAGAAGGGATGGACCTCGACCGAGAACGGCACGAGCCGGAAAACTTTCCAGAACATGGTAAGAACGTCTAGCGTTCACCTAAAAAGGAGTGCGTCTCGATAATTGGACCTGTTCCGCTTCCCTAATTTTTGCTAGTTCCACGAGCTAAAGACCGTCGCCGCACAGCCGGAGCCCCATTTATGAGCACATTCGACGTTTCTACGAATGATAAATCAGCGTTTCACTTGTCCAGCGCAGGCCGGAGGCTGGTGTTGCTTAGTGTTTTCTATGCGTTCACGCTGTTGATGTGCTCGGCTTTCGAAACCGAAGGATACATCACAAGGTTCAGTGCCTTTTTCGGGTCATTGGCGGTCATAATTATTGCCGTAAGATATGGACCGGCTGAGCGGGTCTACGAACGCCTAAATTCATTTTCCGCTTTTCTTGAACGACGTGGTGCATTTATATCAAATCCAGTGAACGAGGCGCCGAAATTCGCGCTTCTCCGGATGGGCTTCGGGCTCGTCATGATTTATCGCGCCTACTGGCTGCTGTACTACCTCACCCCTTCAGATTGGAGCGACTATCGGGTATTCGTTCCGGCGTTCGTAAGCATCGTTGGCGGTTTGATGGTGGCTTTTGGCCTGTTCACACAGCTCGCCTTGGTCGTCCTGATTGTCTTCCAATGGCAGGTTGGCGACACCTCGCTTAGAACTTCGACGCTTGGTAATGATATCGCTGCGCTCTTCGGCTTGTTGCTGATATTCGCCAATGCCGGCGCTCATTTTTCGGTTGATGGAAGGTTGCGACGCCGGCCGCACCGCTTCGGACGCCTCATTGCCGCTGGCTATTACCGCAACGGCCTCGCGCCCACAGCCACCTTGCAGGCGGCAAAGTTCCTTGCGCTTCTGGGGTATGGTGCTGTCTGTCTCTATTCACTTGGAATGCATCTTGGGGAGCCTGCTTGGATGCAGGGTTATGCTGGGCCACAACTTCTGACAAACAACTTCATGTCGATTTTCGGCGATGAGTTCACTCAGTTGTTCACTTACTCCAGTGTGTTCGTAATGCTCGCCCGTGTCGCATTGTGGGGGATGTTGCCTTGGTATCTTCTCGTCGTAGCATGCGTTGTGTGGGGCGGATGGCCAAGGACTTACGCGCTCATCTGGGCATTTTTATTCTTCTGTCTCAGCAAGTTCGTCTTGAGCCTAGGCATGCTGGCTGAATTCGAGTTTCTGTTCTTTGCAGGTCTATTTTGGCAGCGGGCTTTCATCTCCGGAGCCAAGACCTTGAATGTCGCCTACGACGACCGATGCAACCTCTGCGACCGGACGGTGAATTTCATTAAAGCGACGGATATATTCAATCGGGTGCAGCTAAGGCCGCTCTCGAAGAATACTAAATGGCTCACAGCGCATGGTATCGACCCGAGTGAAGCTCAAAAGGACCTATACGGCATCGATGCCAGCAACGAGATGGTGGCTACGAAGGGATATGACTTTTATCTGTTGCTGACCAAGAAGGTTGCGTTGCTCATCCCCTTCTACCCTATTTTACTTGCAGCAAGTTTCGTGGGTGGTAGGGCCATCTATCGTTTCATCGCCGACCGCCGCACGAAGCTATTTGGGGTTTGCCACCTTCCGACTCCCAAGAAGGACTATGTCCTGCTTCCTGAAGGCCAGACGGTAGAAGCTAAGATTTCTTTCAGAGATCCCATAACGCCATTTTTTCTTCACGTGGCGTTTCTAACAATTTGCTATGTGACGACAATCCCAACTCCTTGGATCTTTCTGTCAGCTCCGAAGCTTATACAATCTTCCCTCTCCGTTTTGGCCCCGTTCGGCGATGCCGCCCACGTCTATGGGATCACACCTATCAACGTGTTCAACCACTATGACTTAGGGCTCGCGGAGAATTGGTTCACGCTAAGTAAGATTGATTCGGATGGTAAGGCCTCTCTCCTCCCAGTCCTCGACGAGCACGGAAAAAGGCTCGCCGCGCATCGTTCTGATCGAAACTATTTCGGCGGTACCCTTACTTTTAGAAGGTCCGTGATAGACACAACGGGCTGCCAGTACGACAGCCATGCTGAAATTATCAACTACTTGGCCGAAAGTGCGGGGGGACATCGCGGTAACTATATCTACAGGCAGTACCACCAGACCCTGCCTGACGCTTCAAAGCTAATTAGCGGAATATACGAAGTACAGCCTATCAGCGTGGTTTGCGACATCAATTTCGCTCTCAAGTGAGGCCGCCTGAGGCCCCCTGCCCAGCTGCCAACCAAAAGCGGAGCTAGCCCCGTCCCCCCAGTCCGCACATAGACGGTGTCCTTCGGCATGACCTGTGTGACGAGCGTCATTGCTGGTAGGCGTTTCCTTCTCGATCGCGTCGATAAACGCGTCGAGCTTAGCGTACTTCGTAAGCGACAAGCTGACCCCATCTGGCGTCGGTAGCGTTGGCCGCTGTATTGCGGACAGACGATTCACAAACTGTCGGCCCGGATAACGACGTCGCCGATGACGAACTCGATCATCGCACGTGTGCCAATCGTCCTGGTCCCTGCCAGACCAGCCCGATCTTGCGAGGAGGATCGTTGTCCGTGACTAGCATCACGACGCCAGCCAAATACAAAGTAAGCATACGGTGAAGGCCGCTGGTCACGCCGCTTGAGCGTCGATGGTCGGCGGTGTCCAGTTCCATGGAAGCAGTTGCT
>NZ_MRDL01000010.1 GCF_002008365.1 Rhizobium leguminosarum bv. viciae USDA 2370 | reverse complement strand
GTTGCTCACACCGCGCCATTTGGCGTATTCAAAGCCGCCGAGGCTCTAACCGCCGCTGGATGAAAGTTCAGTGGCAGGTCATTTTTCCGGTAGGCAGCCTAATTTTTTGCGCGACCTCCAGGAAGCGGTTCTCTATCTCTGCCCTTTTCGCCATGCTGCTACCTTAGACCCCGAAGTTTCATCCGGCGGCGATTGGAACCTCGACGATTTTGGATGCTCCAATTGGCACAGGTGATAGCAACCGGCGGAAACGCGTAAACTTCACAAAACATATGGTCGCGTGGTTCGACAATTCGGCAGATGCCTCATACATCGCCCACCCTGCCTAGCCGTTTGAGAAATTGGTAACAGCCCAGAAGTCTTCAGAGGTGCTTCTAACCCAATAACGATGGTATGTCGGGATCATATGCTCAAAATCGCCTTCAGCCCCCCACCAACCATCAAGCACGACCGCTTCATAGGAACGACCATGCACCATATGCATAAATATTTTGCGGTCGTAATTAATGTAGAACTTCGGCCGCTTCGAAAACAGCCGTATCCGCAGCTGAACCAGTTCTTCTCGCATCGGCGTGTTGAATAAAAGCTCCGTCTCCAACTCAGCATACTGGCCTTCGTCTTCCGAGAAGAGCTCCCGGCGCAGCAAAGTCCGCTGAGTCAACCTTCGCGGTTTCACCATCCCTATATCGGGGAAAGAGATCCGCGGTGAGCTGCGGAATGCCGTTGCGAAATTCACTCTGCAATTTCTTGCTCCACTGTTGGGCTGTTAAACCAGCGGGCATAAATCTGCGATACCGTTGCTCAGTACACATGGCATCAATGTTTTTCTGTTGATCAGGGGTAAAGTAATCAACCTGATCTATCAGCCAAATAGCTTCACCTCGATGGACGACAAAACCTACACACTGCTCCCTTGAAACCAGAGCTTTGCGTAATTCGTGATCAATTTCTGTCAAATTCATTGAAGAACGTTTAGCTACGCTTTTTGCTTCGACTGGACATCCTCTCATTCCATTCTGCTTGCGTGATAACCCTTCCTGAATTTTCAACCTTCTTTCGAACGTCCCCGTCGGGATCGCTTCTGAAATAGACGTCAAAAACGCCGTCCTCATCCCGCCAAATTTCGATTTGGCGTCGCAAACACTGGTACAGAGCCTTGTTCGTCCGTGACGGAGTCGCGAGATTAACTACGAAATCAACGAGAATATTCTTTCTATTAAGCTTCGTCTTCCAAAGAAATATACTATCAAGGAGAGCATCTACGTTCCATCCAAAATAATCAGGTAGCACCCCCTGGCCCCAAAACATCTGAAATAAATCTTCGTCGCGCTCCACAATTCTATCGAGCCGGACCACTAAATCGTATCCAACCGTCGGGTCTGGCGCTTTATTGTAGTAGATCATTTCATAGATCCTCAAAGCTTCCATAGTGATTCGGACTGAACCAGATACTGCCGTCCGTTGAGTATAGAAGTCTGGCGGTGCTGCCAACAACAAGCCGCGTGCCTTAGCCCCGGCTTGAACATCCTTTCTCCAGCCTTCAACGTCGCCGTGGTATCCAACCGCATGGAACAAAGGGCCATTCGGCGGTGTGATCCTACATCCTCGTTCATTCATTCCACCGCGTGTTGCTGCCCTTGGGCAACAGAAGAAGTGAGACTTCGAAATTGCTTACGAAAATTACTTTTTCCATCATCGGAGAAATAGACGATTTCGACCCCATCGACGTGATCGACACCTGGAATGACGCGTGCGTCATCTCGTTCGATCTTGCCTCCATATTCTTTCCAGCCTGTCTAGTTCACTTCCCACGCCTCCTCCTTGATCGCGCATTCAAGTACACCAATCTCAAGCAGCCCGAGCGATCCAGCAGTGTAAAAATTCCTACTGATCAACTGGCCTTTTACGGTTGAGAGTAACAATGTCGTCTCATGTCACCATACCGGGGGCGCCCAAACCAAACGTCAAACATTCTTTAACATTGCTTTATATTCGCTTAGCGCTTCGAGGGTCGCATCGATTTCTGGCGCATACTCTGGGACTTCCCGCCGGTAGGCTTCCAGAAGTGCAATGCTGTCGTCAACCCGATAGCTTGTCCTGCACATGCCATAGAAAGTTTCAAATAAGTTCTTCAACGATCGTCTTTCCGAGTATTTCGCCCTGGAAAACTCTCCAATCAGTGTGTCGCCTGAAAATTCAAGGCTTTTACCATAGTAAAGCGCTGAAAGTACTGCTCCTATACGCTCCTCAGGGCTGTTATCCGTTCTTGAAAGCGTTTCAACGATGTCTTCCTCGCCTTTCCTTTCCGGTGCTTCATATCTCATCCAATAGGTCTCCCCTTCGGCGTGAACAGCCCTGCTCGGATAGGGGCATCCTTTTCAATTTGTCTGACCTTGCCCCGTTGAAATAATCCATTTTGAAGTAAGCTCTGGCCCATTGATAAGCCCGCTGGGCGGAGGCGATCAGGCCGGGATTGTCGAGATCGCCGTAGCCTTTGTAGCGAGTACTATATTATTCCAAGAAACAGATATCCAGTCGATCCACTTTCCACGAAACCATTTTTCCGCGGAGAAACCCAAAATCCTCAGAGAGAACGTCATCAAAAAAAGCTATTGCTCCACAGTTAATATTTCCCTCGTCCAACATGCCAGTCAATAAGTATGAGTAGTCTGTTCCCGTCCGAAAAATTGACGGCAATTCATCGTTAGATTCTTCAATAAAATACTCATTCAACACAACAGCAACCAGTTCTACTTCGTATACTTCTCCGACATGTACTGGATACGGCATATAACTCGCGAAGCAAGTTAGCCTCTCCTCACAAATTAGCACTGAAACCTCTTCTTCGATATCATCTCCTATTTTCTCGATTAGCGCAGAATATATCAATTTATTGACCTTATCGTTTTATCCATTGGATCTCCATTTAGCATTTTCCAAAAGCTATTCCCGCTGACCTTGCCCCCAAGTTTTATCGCATGTAATTCCGCTTCAGGATTTCGACAAAAGCATCGGACATACCGTTCGAATGGAAGCGCAAGTCTGTTGCGGCTGCTGATCAAAGCGGAGGGGTCAATGCCTCATCATCGAACTTCCGGATTTCAATTACTCCTAGTCCGGACTTAAGCTTGACTCCCCACGGCCCAATTCGAATTTTAACAATTCGTCCATCGTGATGCGTAATCCAAAAATCCACTTTAGAGACCTGCGGTCCCTCATGACGGATAGCTGAATAGTGCTTTGCTGCGAGATCCAGGTGACTTTCATCACCCTTAAATACACAGTCAGTTATTTTTGGACCAAATCCGTCCGCTGGAACCCACTTTGTCTGTGGGTAACGGATCCATTGCTTTCGCGTTGAATCTTTCAGATAATTAGTACCTAACTGGGTTCGCAAATCGGCAGTAAACACTAAAGATCCATCGTCCTGCTCGGCATAAGCCGTCACGCTCGACCGGGTAGCGTTCATGGTTGCCGCGTATGCAAAGTTGACGATTTCACAAGATGGGTCTTCGCCATTGTCACTGTTAGCTTCCGCCGGTTGAACTGCGCTAATAACGACCAAGGTCGCCCCCGCCAATCCCATCAAAAGTTCAGAGATGCACTTCATGAATCGCCCCTATCTTGAAGGCCTCATCATGTACTCAGATGACTCTGATGCAAAGCTAGATTGAAGTGCAACGAAGCGGTGTGCCACTCGCACGTTGTCGGGTAGACTTTCGATTTGATGGCAGGCAACTTTGCCAGAAGCCGTCGTTAGATTTCAGCCAAGCGGTTTGCGATGAGTTCCGCCTTCATCCAATGGGTCTCTGTGTGGACATGTCCTTCCCTGACATATTCCCCCACGCATTCAGGCATGGCATTCTCCGCGAACGCGCCCGCAGTCCTTGCCACAAAGCCCTCTTGCTTATTCAGATCCAGCGTTTTTGCCAAATCATCGAATAAACCTGGCCGGTAAGGACCACGATAAATTGTCGGAACGGGCGGGTGATTCTCACCGATGATACGCTCCTCGTCGGCAAGTTGAGGCGAAATCCCGGCGCCAAACGCTTTTAGTCAATCGCGGGGAGGATGATAGCGGCTGTCAGGACTTCGCGCATGAGTTCGGTATTTCGCCAAAACTCAGGCGGTTTCCGCACTTACAAACAATCGACGGCATTGTTTACGTCCCAATTACAACAACGTCTTTGATGTTCGTTATAATTTGAGTTAGGCCCCTGTCATCTCTCAATTCGGTAGACCTACCAAAACTTGGGGCAGGCGGCGAAAGAACCCCTTAGGCTGCGCAGCAACGGCCAATCGAGATCGCTTTCCAAGCGCGCTTCAAGGCGTATCATCCCTTGTGAAATGATTGGTTCAAGTACTTGAATTGTGGTTTCAAAGGATGTTGCAGTTCGCTCGATGACAAAACGGAAGTTTTCGCTCATGTCCACAAGCCTGAGGATTTTCGGTTCTTGCGATGAAAGGCCGGTTGTAAATTCATCCCACACGTCCGTATCGAACCAAACATCTGTCGCCAGGTAGGAAAAACACCCAGTCGAATGCTTTATGCTCAACCGGACGCTCCAACGCGTTGAGCGATGATCGTTTGGATCCAGCTCTAAAAACCCCAGCTCCAAGGAAAGGCTTTCCGATTCAAAAATCACATCAGTCATGGACATACAGGGCATGCTTGATCACAGGGAGGAGGTCCTCTGGTCTTTTGCTGAAAATCAGTTCCCAGCCGTTTGCATTGTAAATCTTATCAAATTCGATGCTGCCAGCAGAGGATATTTCTCTTACTCGCCGAATGCGGAGACGACACACTGCAAATACCATCGGAATACCGCGTGACTGCTCTATTTGGGGCTATTCAATTCCGAAAATATGTCGATGTTCCTCCCGCATTCGTTTGCCGAGAAGTTTGACGACGGGGCCACATAAAGACTCGTCTGGCAGAAGATGCTCGACAAATGAAACCGAGATCAATTCTGTCAACCATTCACTTTGGCCCAAGAAATTATCCTCCAAGTAGGCGAGGAAGCTTCTCACCCACTCATCGTCAGGAACTCGTTCAACAAGGCGGCAATAATCTGCCATTAATAAATGAGGTAAGATTTCACCGTCATTGTCTTTCAAATGTTCGGAAATACATCTTCAAGCTGCCTAAATTTGAAAGCCGCCCCCGCTGTAAATGCCACGCAGACAGCTGGTGTCATAGCATTCCTTTGAGCGACATCGCGCTGGCGCGGCCTACAATGAATCAACGCGATCTACGACGATCATCCCAAGGCACGAAAACGGGATCGGGATCCATATCACCGGCTTGGAAGGTCGGCACAAGCTCGCCGATCTTGTTCGGTATCTTCACTACATTCGCCCTGATAAGCTGTTTGATTTCATCACGATATTGCAGAGCCCTTTTCTCTTGCACCTCTTTTTCGGCGTCCGATTTCGGCTGTCGCGATTTGGTATGCTGAAGTCGTCTTTGAAAGTATGGCGCTCCAACTCTTTCGTTTTGAATATGCATGGACCCGCCATGCATGATAGGTTCACCTGGCTCTTCATCCATTTCATCAAGTATATCTAGAATATCTTGCGTAGCCATGACTATTATCCGGCACCCTCTCGAGTGAGCCAGGAAAAAATTTAGAATATGCCCCGATCGCCTGTATAATTCCTCCCGATCCTCTGACTGATCGCAGTGAGGAATACCGTCAAAAAACGTATGATCTTCCAAGATCCCGATTTCCGGGACAGCAGGATGGGTCCTTTGCTTACCAACAGCGATCATGTCCCCGGTATCGAGATTCAAAAGCATGTAATCAACCGACATTTCGACCTCTACTTTGGATAGGAATACACAAGTTTACCCTGTGCCGTGTAAATCGTTATAGTTGGCGCGTTCTGGTCGTACAGGGCATCCGACATGACATTTTTCATGGCCTGTTCGGCTGTCCCGCGGCTCAGATTAGCGGCGCGGCCGTCTATGACAATCGAAGCCCCCGAGGCCACCCGGGTTTTAGAGTCAATTTTTTCCAGGATAGAACGTTGCACCGTGACGGTGCTATTCTTTGATACGGTCGCCAACTCGAAACGCTGGTCGTTTATTATGAAGTCCAGGCCTCCGTTCTTGGATCCGCCAAGAATAACGACCTTGTTTCCCGAATTCGCAGAATCATATGCAAATTGTATCTCTTCTTGGGAAACACTCTTCAGGGATGCTGCAAAAACAGAACCGCCGTTTGTACCGACACTTTCGCCCTTGGCCAAGACGTCGAACTCAGACTGCGCCGCCTCGAACACTTCGGAAGCGCGGGTTTTCGTGCTCTGCTGAATAAACTTATTGATATCCGGTCCGCAGGCGTTGTGCACCCACACTGGCTGGGCATTGTCGTTGTCCGCTTGCTTTACGAAGTAGGTATGAAAGTCCGCAATCGTCAGATTGTAGGCATCGAGCTGCTTGTTTTCGGTACGAACTCCAACGACCTCGCTCCAGCCGCCGTCCGCATCGAACAGTTGCTGACCAATCTTAAGATCACGCGCCGTAACCCACGAACCGTTGACAAATCGCGCCATTACATCGCGACCCTCCGAGAATGCTGCGTTACTTGCCAATCTTTGCTTCGAGATCGCGAAGAAAGGATGCGTCAGCGTCGTGGTTATGGTTTGCCGATGACCTCCTTTTTCCATCCGAAGTGTCAGATATACCGTCTTAGAATGTCTGTTACCGAATTGCGCAAGCACGGGTTTAAATCCCTCATGCCCAAGCTCATCTCGTGACCAAACTTGGGTGCTCCCCGGCTGAATATTGCGGATTGCGGTAAAACCTTGATCGGTCTTCACAAGGGTTGAGCCGTCAAATGAACAAGCAGAGCATGAGCCTCCAACGCACTCACCGACTTCATCGGCTTCGTTGTCAGCATTGGTAGGAAGCCCGTCGACATTTACACCGGAGGCCTTGAACTTCGCGAAGAGCGTCAACACCTGCAGGAGGGCGAGAAGGTCGCCGTTGTTAGCTTTCGCGATAAGCGATGGGATGGCGGTAAAGCCAGAAGGATCGCGAATGAGAAGATAGATAAGCTTTGACCCGTCGCGTTTTTCTTGTTCGGAAAGCTTATCGAGCCCGTTAGGCGCCATGATTTTCCAGATTTGTTCCAGGCCACCATTGTCTTGCAGCTCTTTGAGAGCAGCTTGATACTGATCTTCGGGAAGAAGCCATGAGGCCGTGCCACTATAGCTGGAAAGCGCTGCCACCATATTGGCGAACACAGCATCGCAGCCGGCTGCTTGGAACCCGCCTGGCTGGCAAGCTACGTAAGCATCCTGCTGTTGCTTATCCTTTGCCTCCAGGCGCGTCTGCTCACCGCAGGCTTTAGTGTCCGTACGCTTTGAGGCATCACACGCTGCTTTGGCAGCATTCAGCGCATCATTGTCGGCGTGATCGAGATAGTTGTACTGATAGTTAGCAGCGCCATACCCAGCGCCTTCAGCGCCACCCACAGCTCCGCCTACACCAGCAGCAAGGGTTGCACCAATCAGCTTGGCGAGCGCGTCGCCTTCCGGCGTTCCTTCGTATTTTGTGCCCTTGAGCATGCCCTTGACGAGTTCGGCGATGGCCGGCGCCATTAAGGTCGTGGCAGCCCCACCGAGAGCAGCTTTGATCGCTCCCTCCCAACCGTTAACGCCACCAAGGATGCCGCCGCCTATGGCGTGCAGCAGTGCACGGCCAGCACCACCTTCCTTCCAGTAATCCATTCCGACTTGGTCTTGGTTCAGAGCAGCCTGTTTGTAGAGCTCACTGCCGATGTCCCCGACTAACCCCGCCATGGTCTTCTGCGCTTCCTGTAGATCGGCCTGTGTCTTATACTGGTCGCGCAGGATGTTCTGCAGATCCGGCAGGCCGGGCAGCGAGGTGTTGGTGTTGTCGGTGTCCCGGCGAATTGTGCCGATGTCCTGCGTCTGGTGCTCGGGGTCGGTGATGGTGATGCCGATGTTGCCGCCGATGGCCGAATAGGCCTTGCCGCTGGCGCTTTCCCCGTCGTTGACCTTGGCGAAGCTCAAGCCGCCGGCGCCGATCGAGCCGCCGTAGGTGTCGGCCTTCCAGGAAGAATGCGTATCGACATCGGCGACATCGAGCGTGCCGGTTTCGAAGTGGTTCAGCTCCGCTGAAGCCTGGCTGGTGATCAGGCCACCGACGAGCGTCGTCTGCTTTTCAACGGTGAGATTGAGACCGCCGGCGGCTGCATGGATGCCGGATTGTTCGGCGACGACGGCGGCGTCGCCCGTCGCCTTCTGCGTCGCGCCGGAGACGCCGGTGGAGCCAAGGCCAATCTGGCCCGAGAGGCTGAGCTGATCGGCATGGGCCTTCGTCGTATCCACCAGGCTTTCGACCATCAGATTTCTGACGTCGGCCGTCACGGAATTGCCGGTAACAGACGCCCCTCTCAACGCCAGATCGTTCGTGAGGATGGTGACGTCGCCGGTGCCGCTGACATGGGAGTTCGTATGGCTGGTGCCGACGGTGTCGGAACCGCCCTTGCCGTAGGAGCCGCTGGCGCCGACATCTGCGCTGCACCCTGTCTTCGTGGTGCAGCCGAAATTGACGCCGACGCCGGCGCTAAAGGATGAGTTCTTGCTTGACGTATCCGACGTGCCGGTTGCCGCATTCAGATTGATATTGCCATTCTGCGCCGACAGGAAGATATCGCCAGCCAGAGGATCGTCGGAGATGGTCGGCAGTCCGAACTTGTCGTAACCGGCGACGATCTGCGCCCCGTCGCTGGTGATCGAACCATTCTCGGCCTCCATAGTGATCGAGCGGCCGGCGCCGATAGCGGTCACGACGGGCGTCGAAGATGACGAAGACGAGCTGCTTTCCTGATGGCTGACGCCGGCATTGATGCCGATGTTGAACGATAGCCCCGTTGCGACGTTCGGATCTGCGCTGGTCAGACCGTCATAAACGCCCTGAAGGTTTTTGATGCCCTGATAGAAGCTGAGGCCGGCAATCGCACTGTTGGTCAGTCCATTAACGCCGCCCGGATCGGACAAGCGCTCTGCCCCGTTCATAATGCTCTGGGCTGCACTTCCCAACTGGCTGGAGACGCTAAGCGTCACGCCGGCGAATGTCTTCTCATGCACCTCCTGGTAATTGGTGACGTCGTTGGCCGAGAGAAGATTAATGTCCTTGCCGGCAAACAGGTTGACATCGCGTTCGGCCGAGGCCCCCGCGGCTTGCAGATTGACGTTGTTGCCGGCGGAGATGTTGAGGTCGCGGCCGGCAGACAGCATCGAGGCCGCATTGGTGTCGGATTGTTGTGCCGAGCTGTCCTTGCTCGTCTGCGCGCCGATGCCTACCGAGAAGCCGCCCCCGCTCGAACCGAAGGAAATGCCGAAGCCAGACTTCTTCTCCTGTTCGGACTGCGAGAAGCTTTCCGCACCCGGCGTCACGTTGACGTCACGCTTAGCCGACAGGTTGATGTCGTTCTCGGCATCGACGGACGAACCCATGATGTTCAGGTCGGTTGTTCGAGCTTTGAGATTGACGTCCTCGCCGGCCGAAAGTGCCGAACCGACATTCAGTGTCGACGCCTGGGCGCCCTTGTTCTGCTGGCTGCCATAGATCGAAATGAAGCCGCCACCGCCGCCGACGCCGAAGCCGGATTTCTTGCGCTGCTCCTCTAGCTCGTGGGTTTCCTGCGCCCCGATGATCGAGACGCTGTCGCCCGTGACGGAAATCGATCCGTCGGCATTGGCCTTCGAGCCCGATATCACCGCCGCGCCTTCGGCGGTCAGATTGATATTGCCCGATGCGCCGAGCTCGGAGGCGACGGTCGTCTCATCGTAGCTCTTGTGGCTGGACGAACCCTTGGACAGGAAGCCGCTACGCGAGCTCTTGTCGTCCTTGGCGCTGGTATCCATTCCGGAGGCGATGATCAGGTCACCGCCGGCGCTGATGTTGAGGTCCGCCGGGTCGGCGCCGGCCTCGTTGCCGGCTTCGATCTTCGAGGCCGAGATGACCGTGTCCTTGCCCGAAGAGATATCGACGCCGCCACCGCCTGTGATGGCGGAACCGACGGCCGTCGTCGTTTCCAGATGCGTAGTCGTCTTCTCGCTGCTGCCGAGGAAACCGCCCTTGGTGCTGAGCTTGGTGTCGAGGGTGGCGGTGTCGGTGGCTTCGGCGATGGTTACGTCGCCATCGGCCTTGAGAGAAAGCTTGCCGTCGGCGGCGAGCTTGCTGCCGACGATGTTGAGGTCGTGATCGCCGCTGCCGTTGCCTGCCGTCACCGAGAGATCGCCGCCGGCGGATATCTCCGAGCCGACATTGGTGATCGACGAGGCGGATTTCTTGCCGAAGGAGCTGGCGGATGTTTCCTGAGCGGCAGTGATATTGATATCGTCGCCGGCATTCAGCGCGACATTGTCACCACCCTTGATGGAGGAGCCGGAGAGCAGGATGTCGTCGCCGGCCTTGATCGTCGCATTCGTGCCGGCGGATAGCTGCGATTGCTGCTGGTCGGTGGAGAGGGTCTTGGTGTAGCCGGATTGGTTGTTGCGGGCGACATCGGTCGACACCACGGCCACCGAGCCCTTGTCGGCGGTCACGTCAAGCGTCGTTCCCGCCTTGGCGGAACTGCCGATGACGTTGGCATTGTCGGTTGCCTTGATCGACAGAGCCTTACCACTGGCGACCTGGGTGCCGGTGGCATTCTGCTGGCCTGCGTTGTCAACCTTGGCCGCAGCCAGCGTCACGTTGTTGCCGGTGAGCGAGGCGTCGCGCGTTGCATTGACCTTGACGCCCTTCAGCGCCAGATCGCCGCTGCCGCCGGCAAGCAGCAGATTGCCGCCTGCCGTCACGCCTGCATTGGCATTGACGAGGTTCTGGCCGCCGATCGTCATCGTCTGGGCCGCCAGCGTGATGCCGTTGGTGGCATTGAGCGTCGTGTCGCCGCGCGACAGGAACGTGCCGCTGCCCTGGATGGAGCTGCCGGAGACGGTAAGGCCGCCAGCGGATGCGATCAGACTGGAATTGTCCAGATTGCCGACATTCATATCGACCGAGCCGCCCGCCATGACGGCGCCGGCGCCGCTAAGCTTCTGCCGGTCGGCGGCGGCGACGTAGACGACAGGAGCAAGCACCTGGACGCCGTCGACAGTCTGCCACTGGTAGAGGACGATCGACTTGGTGAGGGCCGCCGCCTGCTCCGGAGTAAGCCCTTGGCCGACAACTAGGCCGTTATCCCTGGCATAGTCGGCACCGTTGTCGAGCAACGTCTTCATCTGCTCGATGGCGTCATTGCCGGCGATGAAGGTGCTTCTGCCGAGGCCTTCGCCGACAAGCTGCCGCAACTGCGTGTCGATCAGCTGGTTCTCGAAATAGGCATCGCCGAGGAACGGAACTGTCGTCTCCGGCACGTAGCCGATTTTGTTCATGAAATAGCCGGAGCCATAGAACTTGCCGACATCGAGATAGGCTGCGCGGGTTTCGAACAGGAAGATCTGTCCGGGTATGGTGCCGCCGACGCCGCCCGATTTCGGCTTGGCGGCGGCCGCAAGGGCCGCGCCGTCGACGCGGATGCGGTCGGCAATATTGCCGAGCCCGGCACGCAGGCTGCCGCCATTGGCGGTGACGCCGCCGAGCGCCGAGTTGACATTGAACAACGCGCCGCCGGCGGTCAGGCCGTCGAGCGCTGAAAGCGGATCGCCGGGATTGCTTGATGCCGCCAGGCTGGCGCCGCCTGCCATCGAGCCGGCCGCCGAGGTGTTGTTGACGCTGCCGAAATTGACGGAGAGGGCGCCGCCGGCCTTGATGTTGGCCGATACGCCGCCGATCGCCTGGACGGAGCTGACGATCGTCGTGCCGTTGGCGATGTTCTTCGAGGGATTGGCGTTGCCATTGGCATCATAGGCCGTGCAGGCGCCCTGCGCGTTGCAGGTTGTCGTCGTCGTGCGAAAGAGGGTGACGCCGGTATTGGTCAGCGTTGAGCCCTCCAGCGTCGCGTCGCCGCCGGCCTCGATCGAGCTGTAGGAGTTGGTGAGATTCGTGGCGTCGATCGAAAGGTTGCGGCTCGCCCGGATCGTCGCTTCCGGGCTGAGCGTGCCGACCATGCGGTCCTCGTAGACCGACTGACTGAGATGGGACGACCAATCCCAGGAGTAGGTGGTGCTTTCGTCCGAGCCGCTGAAATTCACCTCGTCGACGATGAAGTATCGCGACGGATTGTTGGGATCGGCAACCGGATTGCCGTTCGCGTCCCTCGGCACCCGGTCCCTGATCCAGTCGATGATCGGCCCGACCTTCTCCGGTCCGTCGGCCGAGATCCAGGTCCAGGCGCGGTAAGTCGTGCCGTCGGCAAGCGTCGCCTTCGACCAGAGCAGCGGCTGATAATCCTGCCACAAGCCCGGATCGACGCCCGCATAGAGCTGGTACATGTTCTGATCTGCGGTCTCGAGGTAACCGAACGGCAGGCCGGCGGCAACGGGATTCAGCGTGAAACCGCTGACGACGCCTGAAGACACCAGCGTCCCGGTCGTCCATTGCGGCGTGGCAACCCGCCTGTTGGTCAGGTTGCTGGTCAGGATCGACATGTCGTTTCCGGCCTGGATCAGGCCGGAAATATTGGTGAACTCAGTGTTTCTCAGCCCGGCCGCCACCCCGGCGATCTGAAGGTCATGGTTGGCGAGGATGGCGCCCTGATTGTTGGTGAGCACGCCGCCGACGAAGAGGCTGGCGTCTTTGCCGGCATAGGCGAGGCCCGTGGCGTTGTTGGTGAGGTTGCCGGAAACATTGAAGGTGAGATCGTTGCCGGCGGCCAATTGCCCGGCATTGATCAGCGACGGCAGCGTCAGCGTCAGGTCGTTGGCGGCGAGCAGCGCGGTGCCGGCCGTCGTCGTAAGACCGGTCGCATCGATGGCGATATCGCCCGAACCGCCGGCGGTGGTAATGGCATTGACCCGGGCGCCGCTGAGATCGGCCGTGCCGGAGAGATTGAGAGCCAGGCCGCCGAGAGTGAGGCTGCTGTTGGCGAGGTTAGCGCTTGCGGCATTGAGCGTCAGCGTACCGCCGGCAGCAATGTTGCTCGCCCGGCCATTGGAGAGATCGATATTCGTCGTGGTGAGCGTCAGGTTGCCGGCTGTGCGGGTGGGATTGCCGTAGCTGATCTGGCCGCCAGACGCAGTGAGCGCAGCGCTGCTGAGGCTCTGGAGCTTGTTATAGGCAATATTCTGGCCGGCGCTGGCCGAAAGAGCGCCGCTGCTCAGTAGGGCGTCGCCGGCCGTGATCGAACCGCTTGTGGCCGCAAGGCTCATGCTGCCGGTCTGCTGGAGCTTCAGCGTGTCGGCGGATGCAGCGGTGGCGGCGAAGTCGAGGCCGGAAACGAGAGTATCGACGGTGATATCCCGCGCCGAGAGGCTGGCGTTGCCGGCGGCAAGCGACTGGCCGGTAAGGTCGATCGTGCCGCCGGCGGCGATCGTCATGTCCTGATGCGCAACGACGTTGGCGCTGACATCACCCGCTGCGCTGGCGTCGACGTTTCCGGCGGCAAGCAAGTTGCCGGCGCTGATATCGGTGGCCGTCGCCTTGAGCGTGAGATCGCCGGTCTGCCCGAGGGCAATGTCGCCATTGGTCGACTGCGCGGTGGCGGCAAAATCGACGCCGGAGACGATGGCGCCGGCCTGAATTGCCGGACCCGTGACCGAGACGTCGCCGGCTCCAAGGAGCTGGCCGGTGACCGATGTATCGGCGTTGATGGTAACGGCTCCGTGGCCGCTGACATTATCGGCCTGGAAACGACCGGCATCGATGAGGAGAGCGCCTGCGGCAAGCAGCGTGTCGATATCGACGCTCCCGCTGCTGCCGGCATCAAGCATCAGGTCGCCGGCCGTACCGACGGCGATGGCACCGCCCGGCGAGGCGGCGGTGGCGGCAAAGTCCATGCCGGCAACGATCGTGCCCGCTGCAATCGAACCGCCGCTGATCGATACATCGCCGGCGCCGAGGAGCTGGCCGGTGATATCAGTGTTGCCGGAAAGCGCGATCGCGCCATGGCTGGTGATGGCGGCGGCACTGAGGTTGGCGGCGGAAGCCGAGATGTTGCCTGCCGCAAGCAGGGTGCCGGTATCGATGTCACCACTGGCGGCAAGGGAGAGATCGCCGCTCTGCGTCAGCACGATATTGCCGCCCTCCGCTTCCGTTCCCGCAAAGTCGATGCCGGCGATGATCGCATCGGCTGCGATGGCCGAGCCGGTGAGGTCGATGTTGCCGCCACTGAGGATCTGACCGCTGATGTCAGTGGCCGCGTTGATCGCGATGGCGCCATGCGCAATGACGCTCTGGGCTGTCAGCGCCGCTGATGTGACCGACGTATCACCGGCCGACAGAAGCGCGTCGACATCGACGGAGCCGCTGCTGGCGGCAAGCTGGATGTCGCCGGCCCCTGATAGAACTGTGCTGCCGTTTGCCGCCGCATTCGTCGCAGCGATGTCGAGACCCGAGACGACCGTAGCGGCCGAGATCGAACGGCCTGAAGCCGTGACGTTGCCCTGCGCCAGCACATCGCCGGAGATGCCGATATCGGCGCCTGCGGAAAGCGCGATATTGTTGCTGCTGACGAGCGAGGCAGCCGAGATCGCGCCTGATGTGGCGGTGATGGAGAGCGCCCCGGTGCCCTTTACCGCACCGGCGACCTGAATGTCACCCGACGTGCTGGACAGGGTAAGCGCATTGCCGGCGATAACGCTGCCGGCGGCAATGCCGGCATCCGACGACATCAGGACGTTGGCGGCGCTGTTCACCTCGGCGCCGACACTCAACAACCCGCTGCCGCTCGAAAGCAGGATGTCGCCGTCGGCGGCAACCGTATCGAGGGTAATTCCCTGATCCGCCTGAACGGCAACCTTGGCTTTTGACGCCACCTTGGCGGCCGTCACCTTCGCCTTCGAGGAGATCGAAACGCCCTGCTGGCCGGAGACGTTGCCGAGCGAGATCTTGCCGTCGGCCGACAGCGACAATTCGTTGGTGTTGGCCGCAAGATTGCCGCTCATGCGCACGCCGGCGCCCTTTTCGGTGACGACGATCTTGATGCGATCGGCCTGCATGGCGCCAAGTGCTGTGCCGTCGATCGCATATTCCGGTGTGCCGGAGATCGGAGCGAGGGCCTGGGAATTGCCCGTCGCGTAGTCGAAGTTGGATGCACCCGCCGTCACGCGCAGGTCCTTGCCATAGACCGGGCCGTTGACGTGGACCGCGCGCGAGACGATGTCGAAGAGATCGACCGCGCCGGGCCCGGCAGCGAAGTTGCCGCCGTTCGGTCCAATGGTGACATCCCCGCCATTGACGATAAAGCCGTTGAGCTTGCCATCGGCCCCAATCTGCGGCGCGCCTGTGGTCAGCGTCGCATGCGGCGTGTTGATGAAGCCGCAGCCGTCGCAGGTGATGCCGTTCGGATTGGCGATGACGACATCGGCGCGGCCGCCGAACACCTCGGTCGGGCCGTTCAAAGCCGAGCGATTGCCGCTGGTCACCTCGTTGAGGATGACCGATGCCGGAGCAGAATTATTCAGATTAGGATTGCCCGGCGTGACGCCGCCGAGATTGGAATTGCCGATCTCGCCCTTGTAGTTGTTGAGGATGAGGCCCGGCGTGCCGACGTTGAAATTGTCGTATTTGTTATGCGACAAGCCGGTTGCATTCGGGGTGACGATGTCGATCAGCGGCACGCCGTTCGGGGCGGCGCCGACGCCCGGCTGGTTGGCGGCGGGCGCCGTGGTGCTCGCAGAGACCGACTGCGCATTGGCAAGCATCGGCTGAAAGACCAAGAGCGTGCTGAGCACGATGGCAAGCGAGCGATTGCCAAATCTGCCGAGCCGGCAGCCAAGCCCCCTTGCTTCAGAACCAAGGCCGGTTTTCTCACGCATCGTTTTGTCTTCCCAAACGCACAACTGGTTTTGTGTCTCGATATCAATCGTGGCTCGGCGCCGCCGTCACTGCGGCGGCGCTGGGCCTCATCGCAGGATTTATTTCTGGCTGAGCCAGGTCTTCACATTGCGGGTGAAAGAATTGGAGAGCCTTTGGGCGAGCGCGTCCTCTCCCTGGGACTGCACAGCGTTAATGGCCATCGCAATGACGATGCCGATTTCGCCACCTCCCTTTACGCCTTTATCGTCGCCGCGAATGCTTTGGGCTTCGGCGATCAACTGGCCTGTCTTGACATCTTCGAGCCGCACCGTTCCCTGGATGTAGCTATCGGTCCCGGCAATGACGCGTCCTGGCTTGCTCGACACGTTGACCGTATGCAGGGTCACAACCAGACGACCTTTGACGGGTCCGCCGGGCAAGCCGGTCAGCTCGCGCGCCATGGTGCTCTGCAATGTGCGAACGACTGCCGGCAGCTGCGGGTCCGGCTTCGTGCGATCGAAGAACCCGCCCATCGTGACATCCGGAGCCGTCTCGACCCGGATCTGCGAGACCGAGGTCTGCTTGAGCGCGGCGACAAGCCGAGGGTCGGTGGTGACGCAGGACGCAAGTGTCGCCGCCAGAAGGAGAAGGGTTAGAAAACGCACGATACGCATAGAGAAACTCCGGGATTCAGGCATAGGGTTCGAGTGTCAGCGAAATTCAGTTCCTGTTGTCCGACGACGATGCAGGCTTGGCCTTGGCGTCGAGATGCTTGTAGAGCTCGGTCAACTGGGACTTGGGCGCGGGGCACCCTTTCGATTTGGCAATGCTGGTCAGGACATTGTTCCTGTTGCGCAACGCATCGATCTCGACCTTTTCGGGGGATTTCGGATCCATGAAAAACAGCGCAGGCAGAAACAGCAGGACGCCGGTCGCGCCGAGGACGATATTCTTGCCCTGCGCGTCCGTCCGCTCCTTCACTGTCGACGTGATCTGCCGTTCGTTCGCCTCGAATTCACGTGCGATGCCGGCACAATCGAACGCGCTGTCGGTCGGGTTGGTCGAAGCGACCGGCCGGGCATCCCGGCCGGCGCAGCCGGCAAGCGAGATGGAAAGGGCAAGAATCAGCGCTGTCGATGTTGAAAAGGTCTGAGTGAGATCATTCTTCGAAATATTGCCGGTGGTCATTTTTGCTTCCGTTACCAATGAGTGGATGCGCTGAAATAAAAGAGCCCGCCGTCGACCTGGTCGAGGCTGCTTGCAACGATGTCGGAATAGCCGAGGTCGGCGCTGATATTGCCGCCGACAGCGCGGATACCGGCCGTCCAGCTGGCGAGATCGCCCCCCGTCATGTCGAAGCGTTTTTGCGAATAGACATGGCCGTAGTCCAGGCCGAGGTAAGGGCGCAGCTCGCCGAGGACCTTCGCGACTGCATCGCCGCTTTCGTTGGATTTCGTTCTCCAGACGATCTCGTTGTGGCTGAACATGCCGCTATTGCCGAACAGCACGCTTTCGCGCGTGCCGCGGACATTGCTGTAGCTGCCAAGCGAGATCTGCTCCGCGCCAAGGAGATTGTCGGGGGAATATTGACCGCTGAGCAGCGAGGTCAGCTCGAGCTGCCTACCGGCCAGCGTGAACGGCTGCGTCACGCTGATCGTAGCGTTGAACTTTGAAAATCGCGGATCGGCGTTGCCGGCGCCGGGATCGCCCGGTTCCACGGCATCGAAGAGACCGAGCCCCTTGTCGTAGCTGGCATCGAACACCCAGATGCCGCCGAACATGCGGCGGGAATGGGAAATACCGATCTCGCCGACCGTATAGCGGCGGCTGCCGACCTCGATCAGATTGCCGAGCAGGAAGTTGTTCGTCTGTTTATAGGTCAGGCTGCTGCGGACAGTCGTAATCGAATCCTTGTCGCGCAAGACGACGCGATCAATGCCGAGACCTGCCTGCCCTGAGTTGCCCGAGGTTTCGAGCGATGAGAAATTTCCTTCGACCGCACTTTCATATTGGTACCAGGAGCCGTTCAGCGAGACAGTGGAGTAACCGTAGGGGACGCTGACGCTGCCAGAATAGCTGTTGCCATATCCCTTTCCGTCATTGCGCCACGGATAGTCCGGACCGCTATGCTCGTATGAAAAGTTCCACTGATCGTTGATATCAAGCAGGTCGTCCAAGCCCAGCGATGCCGAGCTCCGGGAAAAACCGGTGCTTTCCTGCCCCATATTGTTGTTGCCGAGGGAGACATGCCAGGGTCGGCCCGGGCGGTTTTCGATATTCAGGATCGACGTTCCGTCGTTGGGACCGGGCAGCATGGCGGATTTGGCGTCGTTGGCCTGCAGCCGGTTCATCTGGTCGAGCCCCTGCTCGATATCGCGGATATTGACGACCCGGCCGATCAGGCCCGGAAAGGCTGTCGCCAGCGAACCGCTGCCGACGACTTTCTGGCCATTGAGATAGATGTCCGAGAGCGTGCCTTCGACGACGAGCAGGCGGAGGATCCTGGTCTTGGCGATATCCTGCTGCGGCACATAGGCCCGCGAGGTCACATAGCCATGATCGATATAAAGGTGCGTGACATCGCGCAGCACCGCATTTATCTCCGCAAGGCCGACGCATTGGTTGCCGTAAGGTGCGGTCACCTTGCCGATCTCCTGTGCCGATAGCAGGTTTGCCCCATCGATCTCGACACGCGTGATGTCGAAACAGGCGCCATTTCCGGGGCCTGCGGGCAAAGATCCGTTTTCCCCATCCGCGCTGCCGCCCGGTGTGGCACGGCGAAGCGCATCCAGCCGCTGCGACTGCGTCTGCTCTTCCTGGCGGCGGTTAAAATCGTCGGCCGGCGACTGTGCGTGGGCGGAAGCGGCACCGATCATGAGGACGGCGCCGACAACCAGGGAGGATCGAATGTCTGTCGTCATCTTGAAATTCGGCTACTTCACGGCAGTGGGCTGGAGTTCGTCGAGGGCCGGCTTCAGCCCTTTCAGCGAGAAACGGATATTGACGTCCTGGCCGTTCATCAGCCGCACCAGCCCTTCAGCACTAGAGCCTTTCTTCAGCGCCGCGGCCGTCTTCGTATCCAGCGCCTGCTGCGCCCAGCATCCGGACTGGTTGCAATTGCGATAGTCGAGTTTGGCGACCGGCTTACCATCGGCTTTGATTGACAGGCCGGAGGGCAGGAAGACGTTGAGCGGCAGAAGGGCGGTCAGCATCAGCCGCGGCTTGCCCTTGTCGCCCTTGCCCTTTTCGCCCTTGCCCTGGGAACCGGCCGGCGAAGCTGCGATCGCCAACGTCAGGATATTGATGGGTTTGCCGTCTTTGGTGACTTGCGCGACCTGGGCGACTTCGCAGGCCTCAGCGCCTGCCGAACCGGTGCAGCGATAATACCAGTCGTCGAATTTCTGGGATTTCATGGTCGGCGCCGGTTGAGCGGGCGCCTGCACCTGTTCCGGTCCTTGATCGGCCGGAACAGGTGATTGCGAAGAAGCCGGGTTGGCACAAGCAATGAATATCAAAACAGGGGCGATAGTCGGACGAGTCCGCTTCATGCCGATTCTCAAAAATTTTCTCATTGAAAATACAACTTCAGGAAGATTTTATTCGCGTGTAAAGCCGTATCGCTACAATCCGTCATTTAGTCAACCTAAGCGTGTCAGCACGGTAAAGTTTCCGTTAGATATTTACTTCACGTTCTGGGAGATTAAGTCTTGCCTTGGCTGAGACTCGCCCTCAACGAATTCGCCAAGAGATTTCAACGCTCGAATAAAACCGATTGGCGAGGACCATGAGACGACGCGCAACTTACGCGAAGCTGTCCACCTGCCCGTTTGCATTGAAAATTCGACAGATGAACGGATAGGGTGAATAATTCCGCACTATCCACACTGCTGCGAAGTCTTGAAAAGATGAGCCTCGTTCCTTCGAAGAAAAGAGCCGCTCCGGCATCTGCGTTTTTCTCGATGCTCCTCACAAATACAGAGATGTATTTTAGAAATTCATTGCACCCACGGTTGCTACTGTTATTCTTCTCGAAAAGGAGAGGACAGCCGCATGGCAAAACGGCAACGACGAGGGCAGCCCGGAACAGAACCCGCAGACGACATTCGGGAAAACCTGGTCAAGACACGAATCGGCGGCGATCTCTCGTCCTTATGAAGGGCAATCCAGACCCATAAATCATCCATAGCCATCGTCGCGCCGCATCGGTCGCATGATTGTCATTTTCGAGGTGACATCAGGCCCGTTCTCTGCGAAAAAGAGCGCGATGAGAGACAGGGGCGTTCGTCGAAAGACGGGCTGAGAAGCACCCTTCGAACCTGAACCGGATAATGCCGGCGGAGGGAGTCGCTCGGGGTCGCGGCTTAGCCCGCACGAACCGCCCCGTGCCCGCCCCCGCCTGAAAGGGGCCATATGCAGACCAGGACCACACCAGGAGCGATGCTGAAGGCGATGCGGGAAAAGCCGCCGCTCGTTCAGTGCATCACCAATTACGTCGCCATGAACATTGCCGCAAATGTTCTGCTTGCATCCGGCGCCTCGCCCGCCATGGTGCACGCCGCTGAGGAAGCCGGCGAATTCGCCGGGATCGCCAGCGCGCTGACAATCAATATCGGCACGCTGTCGACGCAATGGATCGACGGCATGCAGGCGGCGGCGAAGGCCGCGACATCAGCCGGCAAGCCCTGGGTGCTCGATCCGGTCGCGCATTATGCGACGGCTTTCCGCCGCAACGCGGTCGCCGACCTCCTGGCGCTGCGTCCGACCATCATCCGCGGCAACGCCTCCGAAATCATCGCCCTGGCTGGCGGAGAGAGCCGCGGCCAGGGCGTCGACAGCCGCGACCCGGTCGAACAGGCGGAAGGTTCTGCGCGATGGCTGGCTGAGCGTCAGCGGGCGGTCGTCGCCGTCACCGGTGCGGTGGATTTCGTCACCGACGGCGAGAAGGCCGTGCGCATCGAAGGCGGATCGGCGCTGATGCCGCAAGTCACCGCGCTCGGTTGCTCGCTCACCTGCCTCGTCGGCGCCTTTGCCGCGACGGCACCCGAAGACATCTTCGGCGCGACGGTTGCGACACTAGCAACCTTCGCCATCGCCGGCGAAGAGGCCGCACTTGGGGCGGCCGGCCCCGGTTCATTCTCATGGCGTTTCCTCGATGCGTTAGCTGCGCTCGACCCCGAAACGCTTGACGCCAGGGCGAGGATATCGGCGGCATGAAAGCTTTCGACCTTTCGCTCTATCTCGTCCTCGACCCCGATCTGTGCGCCGGGATCGGCATGGTCGAAACGGCGCGACTTGCCGTTGCCGGCGGCGCGACCATGGTGCAACTGCGTGACAAACATGCCGCCACCATCGGGATGATCGAGACCGGCCGCGCCTTGAAACAGGCATTGGAGGGGACCGGCGCCCTGCTCATCGTCAACGACGATGTCGAGGCGGCAATCGCCATCGGCGCCGACGGTCTGCATATCGGCCAGGAAGACATGGATGCACACAAAGCGCGGACGATGATCGGCCCCGACATGATCCTTGGCCTCTCGGTCGAGACCGCGCCGCTCGCCGCCGCCGTTGATCCTGGTCTGGTCGATTATACCGGCGTCGGACCGGTGTTTGCGACACCGACCAAGGCCGACCACAAGCAGCCGATCGGTTTTGACGGTCTTGCCAAGCTGGTGAAGGCCTCGCCGGTGCCATCGGTCGCGATCGGCGGGCTCAAGGCGGATCATGTCGCCCAAGTCTTCGCCGCGGGCGCGAAAGGGCTTGCCGTCGTTTCCGCCATCTGCGGCACGCCAGACCCTGAAGCTGCCACGCGCCGCATCGCCGCAGAAATCCGAAAGGCCCGTGCATGATCCGCAACGTTCTCTCGATCGCCGGCTCCGATCCCTCCGGTGGCGCCGGCATCCAGGCCGATCTCAAGGCCTTTTCCGCCCGCGGCGTCTACGGCATGGCGGTGCTGACCGCGTTGACGGCGCAGAACACGCAAGGTGTCAGCGGTGTGCATCTGGTGCCGCCGCAATTCGTCGCCGACCAGATCAATGCCGTCTTTGCCGATGTCCGCGTCGATGCCGTCAAGATCGGCATGATCGCCAATGCCGGCATCGCCGACGCCGTTGCCGGTGCGCTGACTGACCACCGCGACATTCCGATCGTCATCGATCCTGTCATGATCGCCAAGGGTGGAGCCGCCCTGCTCGCGCCTGAAGCGGTCGACGTGCTGACCCATCGGCTGCTGCCGCTTGCCACGCTGCTGACCCCGAACCTGCCCGAAGCCGCCGCGCTGCTGCACCAGCCGGTCGCGACAAATCGCGCTGACATGGCGGCGCAGGCCGAACGCCTGCGCGCGCTTGGCCCGGCCGCAGTGCTGGTCAAGGGCGGCCATCTCGACAGCGACGAGAGCCCTGACGTGCTTGCCACCGCCGCCGGCCTGCACTGGTTCGAAGCCAGGCGCGTGCCGACCAAGAACACCCACGGCACCGGCTGCACGCTCTCCAGCGCCCTGGCGGCCGAGCTCGCCAAGGGCGCCTCGGCGCGGGAGGCGGTCGCCATCGCGAAGGAATACCTTGCCGGCGCGGTCGCGGCTGCCGGACACCTCACCGTCGGCTCCGGCCACGGTCCGGTGCAGCATTTTCATGCGCTCTGGAAAGACGATATATAAGCACTCGCTCAGCGAACATGCCGCCAATCGAAAACGGCCCGGCCTCCCGGGCCTTTTTTCGTTCGGCACCTACTTTGCGTTGAAACCGCAGCGACCGCGGCGGGGCGTCCCTTTCTCTCGTTGAAAAACCTTGTTGACAAGCCCTGCCAGATGGCCAAATCTATGACACTAAAAGGGGATACATTCCGCAATAACGGAATAACTGGAGGAGTGACAGGTGCCAGACCTGCTTGTGAGCCTGTATTCCACTGAGCTCGCCGACCTGAGACAGAAGGCCGGCGATGTCGGCGTCTCCATCCGCCCGGCCCTCCCCCCGGAACTGCATCTTATCGTCAGCTGGGTTCGCGAACAGTTCAGCGAGAACTGGGCAAGCGAAGTCACAGTCTCATTCTCCCGTCAGCCCGTTGCCTGCCTGATCGCCGTCGACGGCGGCAAGCTGCTGGGCTTTGCCTGCTATGACACGACGGCGCGCGGCTTCTTCGGCCCGACCGGCGTCGACCCCGAAGCGCGTGGCAGGGGCATCGGGCTCGCCCTCTTTTCCGCCTGCCTTCAGGCCATGAAGACGCTCGGTCACGCCTATGCCTTCATCGGCGATGCCGGCCCGGTCGATTTCTACGCCAAGACGGCAGGCGCAATCGTCATCCCCGCCCCCGACAAGGGCATCTACGAAGGCATGCTGAGAAGCACGCCGAAATGACCATCTGATCCGGAGTTACAGAATTGTCCTCGACCCCGCTCGCCCTTTTCGTCGGCCTCCCGAATCCCACTATTTCCGATGATGAATTCGCCCTCTTTCGCGAAACCAATCCGCTCGGCCTGTTCGTCGGCCGGCGCAATCAGCGCGAGCCGGAACAGACGAAGCGGCTGATCGACCGCTTCCGCGAGGCCGTCGGCCGCGACGACGCGCCCGTCTTCACCGACCAGGAAGGCGGCCGCGTTCAGCATCTCGATGCCGGCCCCTGGCCGCTCTTCCGCAGTTTCGGCCAGTTTGCCGAACTTGCGCGCCGCGATTTCGATCTCGGCAAAAAAGCACTGCGCCTTTCCTCCCAGGCCATGGGCGCGATGATGACGGAACTCGGCCTTTCCAGCGGCTGCTCGCCCGTTCTCGACCTCGTCTTCGAGACGACGAGTGCGGTCATCGGCGCCCGCTCCTTCGGCCCAGATCCCGATTTCATCGCTGCCCTCGGCCGCGAGGTGGTCGATGGCCTGCTCGAGACCGGCAACATGCCCGTCATCAAGCATATTCCCGGCCATGGCCGCGCGACGCTCGACTCCCACAAGGAGCGTCCGGTGGTCGACGCCAGCCGCGAGACGCTCACCGCGACCGATTTCAAGCCCTTCGTGGCGCTGAAGGATACGCCCTGGGCCATGGTCGCCCATGTCGTCTATTCGGCCTATGACGCCGAGCTGCCGGCGTCCGTCTCGCCTGTTATGCACGACGTGATCCGCAAGGAGATGGATGAGGGCGTGCTGATATCAGACTGCATCTTCATGGAGTCGCTCTCCGGTACCTTGCCGGAACGCGTCAAGCAGGTGCTCGACGCAGGCTTCGACATTGCGCTCCACAGCCATGGCGACATTCCGGAAAGCGAAGCCGCCGCCAAAGCCGCCCGTCCGCTGACGGAAGCCGCCCTGCAGCGGATCGCCGCCGGCAAGGCCCGCCTCGGCAATCTCAAGGTCGATGTCCGCGCCGCCCACGCAGACGTCGAAGACATGTTTGCAAGCGCGCTGGTCTCCTGACCGGCACGTCATCTCTCACCACATAAGAAAAGGGGAATAACACATGAAAAAATATCTTCTCGCCGCCGCCGCCCTGACGCTGCTTTCGGGATCTGCCGTGGCGCAGACGATCCTGACGGCGAATATCGAGCCGGCGACGACCTGGGTTCGCAACTTCAATCCGTTCAACCAGACCTCGTCGCGCCAGTCCACGCTCGACTTCATCTACGAGCCGTTGGTCATCTTCAACCGCTTCGACAGCAACAAGCCGGTCTATCGCCTGGCCGAAAGCTTCAAA
This sequence comes from Rhizobium leguminosarum bv. viciae USDA 2370, assembly GCF_002008365.1. Classification (GTDB taxonomy): domain Bacteria; phylum Pseudomonadota; class Alphaproteobacteria; order Rhizobiales; family Rhizobiaceae; genus Rhizobium; species Rhizobium leguminosarum. Next base: position 32,951 of record NZ_MRDL01000010.1, on the reverse strand, counting down.
CTCTCCGACGACCTGAAGAGCATCGATTTCAAGCTGCGCCCGAACCTGAAATGGTCGGACGGCAAGCCGTTGACCGCAGCCGACGTCAAGTTCACCTATGATTACCTGAAGAAGTTTCCGGCGCTCGACTTCGTCAGCATCTGGACCTTCATCACCGATATCAAGGCGGTCGACGCCCAGACGGTGCGCTTCACGCTCGCCAACCCGAGCTCGCTTGCCGCCGAGCAGATCTCGCAGCTGCCGATCGTTCCGGAACATGTCTGGAAGGATGTCGCCGATCCGGTCACCTTCGCCAACGAGACCCCTGTTGGCAGCGGCCCGCTGACGGAAGTGCCGCGTTTCACCGGCCAGACCTACGACCAGTGCCGCAACCCGAACTATTGGGATAACGAGCATCTGAAGGTCGATTGCATGCGCTTCCCGCAGCTTGCCGACAACAACCAGATGCTGACCGCAACGGCCGACGGCACGCTCGACTGGGGTGTCTCCTTCATTCCCGATATCGACAATGTCTACGTGTCCAAAGATCCGGCGCATTTCCACTACTGGTATTCGCCAAGCAGCATGGTCGCCTTCCTGTTCAACTTGGAAACGGCGAACGAGAACAACAAGAAGGCCTTCAACGACCTGAAGTTCCGCCGCGCCGTCTCGATGGCGCTCGACCGCAAGACGATGATCGACGTCGCCGGCTACGGCTATCCGACGCTGAACGAAGACCCCGGCCTGATGGGCGAGCTCTACAAGAGCTGGGCGGACCCATCCGTCAAGGCCGACTTCGGCAAGTTCGCAACCTATAATGCCGACGCCGCCAAGGCCCTGCTCGACGAGGCGGGCTACAAGGACAAGGACGGCGACGGTTTCCGCGACAATCCCGACGGTACCAAGATCTCCTTCTCGATCATCGTCCCCAGCGCCTGGACCGACTGGATCGATACCGTCAACCTCGCCGTCGAAGGCATGCAGGCGGTCGGCATCGACGCCAAGATCGAAACGCCGGAGGAAGCCGTCTGGACCGGCAACCTCATCAACGGCACCTTCGATGCGGCGATCAACAGCCTGCCGGCATCGGCCTCGCCCTATTACCCCTACAAGCGCGCCTTCAGCGCTTCGGACAAGGGCAAGACCCGCTTCACCGCGCAGCGCTGGTTCAACCCGGAGGTCGAGAAACTCGTCACCGAGTTCACCCAGACCGCCGATCTTGCCAAGCAGAAGGACGCGATGAACAAGGCGCAACGCATCGTCGCCGAAAACATGCCGATGATTCCGGTGTTCAACAATCCGAACTGGTATCAGTACAACACCAAGCGCTTCACCGGCTGGTCGACCAAGGAAAACCCCTTCGTCAATCCGTCGATCTCGCGGACCAATCCGGCACGCCTGCTGAATCTGCTCGCTCTCGAGCCGGTCAAGTAAGCATCACGATCTCCGGAAGCGGCGTAGGAAATGCCGCTTCCGTCACGACGGAGTCCCCATGGCTTTCCTGCTTCGCCGCCTCGTCTTCTACATGGCAGCCTTCATCGCGGCAGCGACGATCAATTTCTTCCTGCCGCGGCTGATGCCGGGCGATCCGGTGCAGATCATGTTCTCCAGCGCCGGCACCGAATTGCCGCCGGAAAGCCTGCAGGCGTTGAAGCTCACCTTCGGCTTCGTCGACGGTCCGCTCTGGCAACAATATCTCACCTATCTCGGCAGCATCTTCACCGGCGATCTCGGCCGCTCGATCAAGTATTTCCCGCTGCCCGTCACCTCGGTGCTCGGCCATGCGCTCATCTGGACGGTGGGGCTGATGGGCACGGCCACCATCGTGAGCTTCGCGCTCGGCACCTTCCTCGGCATCGTCGCCGCCTGGCGTCGCGGCAGCAAGTTCGATGTCGTCGTCTCCGTCGGCGCGATCTTTGCCACCTCGGTGCCGGCCGTCGTCACCTCGCTGATCGTGCTCTTCATCTTCGGCTTCACGCTCGGCTGGTTTCCGAACGGTTATGCCGCCGACCCATCACTCGATCCGGCCTTCAGCCTGCAATATATCGGCAGCCTCGCCTATCATGGCATCCTGCCGATGGTGACGCTCTGCACCGTGCTGATCGGCGGCTTCACCGTCACCATGCGCAACAACATGATCAACCTGCTCGGCGAGGACTATATCGTCATGGCCCGCGCCAAGGGCCTTTCCGACCGGCATGTGATGCTCTGGTATGCGGCGCGCAACGCCCTGCTGCCGACCGTCTCCAGCCTTGCCATCGCCATCGGCACCATCCTCGGCGGTTCGCTGGTGACGGAGGTCGTCTATAACTATCCCGGCCTCGGCAATATTCTCTATCAGGCGATCCTCGCCCGCGACTATCCCGTCATCCAGGGCCAGCTCCTCATCATGACCGCGACCATGCTGATCGCCAATTTTATCGTCGACGTCAGCTATGTGCTGCTCGACCCGCGGCTGAAGGGAGCATGAGATGAAGACCCTGCTTCAAAACCGCAAGGCGCTGATCGGCCTCGTCATCATCGCTTTCATCGTCCTCGTCGCGATCGCAGCGCCCCTCCTGACGCAATACGACCCGGCCGCCCGCACCGGACGACCGCACCAGGCGCCGTCACTCGACCATATCCTCGGCACCACGCGCATCGGCCAGGATGTCTTTGCCCGGCTGATCTACGGTGCCCGCACCTCGCTTGCCGTCGGCTTCGGCGCCGGCCTGCTAATCACGCTCGTCGGCACGGCACTCGGCATCATCTCCGGCTATCGCGGCGGCAAGACCGACGAGATCATCAGCTTCTTCACCAATATGGTGCTGGTCGTTCCGAACCTGCCGCTGCTCTTGGTGCTTGCCGCCTTCATCGGCCAGGCAAGTCCCCTCGTCATCGCGCTCATCCTCGGCGCCACCTCCTGGGCCTGGGGCGCACGCGTCACCCGTGCCGAAACGCTCTCCGTCAAGCAGAAGGATTTCGTCAAATCGGCCGAGATGATGGGCGAGCCGCAATGGCGCATCATGACATTCGAGATCTTTCCCAACGTGATTTCTATCGTCGGCATCAATTTCATCGGCAGCGTCATCTTCGCGATCATCACCGAAGCGACGCTGGAATTCCTCGGCCTCGGCGATCCGAGAGCGATCTCCTGGGGCACCATGCTCTACAACGCGCAGAAGGCCTCGGCCCTTTCGGTCGGCGCCTGGTGGGATATTCTCACCCCCTGCTTCGCGCTCGCCTTCCTCGGCATCGGCATGTCATTGCTGAACTTCGCCGTCGACGAGATCGCCAATCCACGGCTGCGCACCGGCAATCATCTGAAGCGCTGGTCCCTGCTCGTCCGTTCCGGGGAGGGCCGCCTGTGACGCAGCCGCTGCTCTCGGTGAGAAATCTCACCATCGATTATATCGGCGAGGAAAAGGATTTCCGCGCCGTCAAGGATGTCAGCTTCGATGTCGCACCCGGCGAGGTTTTCGGCCTCGCCGGCGAATCCGGCTGCGGCAAGAGCACCATCGCTTTTGCCATCAGCCGCCTGCACAAGCCACCGGCGCTGATCCGCAAGGAAAGCCGCATCCTGCTCGATGGCCGCGACGTGCTCAGCCTCGACCGGCAGGCGCTCAGTGCGTTCCGCTGGCGCGAGGTCGCCATGGTCTTCCAGAGCGCCATGAACTCGCTGAACCCGGTGCTGCGCATCGAGACGCAATTCTACGACATGCTACGCACTCACAAGAACATGAGCCGCGCGGAAGCCCGCGAGCGCACCGCCGAGATGCTGACGCTCGTCGATATCGCGCCGGATCGCATGCGAGACTATCCGCACCAGTTTTCCGGCGGCATGCGCCAGCGCATCGTCATCGCCATCTGCATGGCGCTCGATCCGAAGCTCGTCGTCATGGATGAGCCGACGACGGCGCTCGACGTCGTCGTCCAGCGCGAAATCCTGCAGCGCATCAACGAACTGCGTCGCAGCTTCGGCTTTTCCGTGCTGTTCATCACCCATGATCTCGGGCTGATGGTGCAGTTCTGCGACCGCATCGGTATCATGCTCGCCGGCAAGCTGGTGGAGCAGAACACGGCCGAGGCGATCTACAGGACGCCCAAGCATGACTACACGAAAAAGCTCTGGGCCTCCTTCCCCTCACTGCACGGAGGAGTGCTGCTATGACAGACGCCATTCTCGCACTCGACCGGGTGACGAAGACCTTCGGCCATGGTTCCGGAGCCGTGCATGCGGCACGCGCCATCTCGTTTTCGCTGCATGCCGGGCGGGCGCTGGCGCTCGTCGGCGAATCCGGCAGCGGCAAGACCACCTGCGCCCGCATGGCGATGCGCGAATATCTGCCAACATCCGGCCGGATTCTCTACAAGGGCCGGCCTGTCGAGGCGGCGAAATCCGCTGAGATCGCCCGTTACCGCCGCTCGGTGCAAATGATCTTCCAGGACCCCTTCGCCTCGCTGAACCCTGCCCACACCATCGCCCATCATCTCCGGCGGCCACTGAAGCTGCATCGTCCGGAGATCAAGGGGGCCGAGATCGACGTCGCGGTCCGCGAACTGCTGCAGCGCGTCAGGCTCGATCCCGATCTCGTCGCGCCAAAATATCCGCATGAACTCTCCGGCGGCCAGCGCCAGCGCGTCAACATCGCTCGCGCCTTGGCCGTCAAGCCGGAGGTGATCGTCGCCGACGAACCGACCTCGATGCTCGACGTCTCGGTGCGCCTCGGCGTGCTGAACCTATTGAACGAGATGAAGCAGGAGATGAATCTCGGTCTGCTCTACATCACCCATGATATCGCCACCGCCCGTTACGTCGCCGAGGACATCGCCGTGATGTATGCCGGCCAGATTGTCGAATGGGGCAGCGTCGCCAAGGTGATCGATAATCCGCTGCACCCCTATACCCGTCTGCTGCTCTCGGCCGTACCCGATCCGGATGTCCGCTTCGACGACCCGAAGGCCCGGCTGAGGCCCGACGAGGTGGAGGACATCCGCCGCCGTTCGGCCGTGCCGCAGGACGACATCGTCGAATTCGAGCAGGATCATTTCATGCGGATGATCTGAGGCCGGCTTGCTGGCCTCCTCGCGTGCCCTATGCTAGGGGACGGTCTCTTTCATATGAGGCAAAACCGCATGCTGCCCTGGATCCAGCTCGATTCCGCGACCATTCCCGGTGAAGGCGGCGAACTCAGGCTGAAGCAGCGCGGCAGCGAATTTTCGATCATGCTCGGCGCCAACGAGCTGATGAACAGTCGTCTCAGCGGCTCGGAAGAAGCGCTGGCGACGCTTTCCTGGGAACGAATCAAGCCGCACCCGAAGCCAAGGATATTGATCGGCGGGCTCGGCATGGGCTTTACCCTGCGCGCCGCCCTCACCGTCCTTCCCGAAGATGCCGGCGTCACCGTCGCCGAACTGGTGCCTGCCGTGATCGCCTGGGCACGCGGACCGATGGCCGAGGTTTTCCAGGGCTGCCTCGACGACCCGCGCGTCGGCATCCATCAGGGCGATGTCGGCGAGGCGATCCGTTCCGGTAAAGGCGCCTATGATGCGATCCTGCTCGATGTCGACAACGGCCCTGATGGCCTGACCCGCAAATCCAACGACCGGCTTTACGATTTCGCCGGCCTTCGCGCCGCCCGCGAGGCGTTGCGCGCCGGCGGCGTGCTCGCCGTCTGGTCGTCCGGTCCGGACCCCGATTTCACGCGGCGTCTCAAGGACAGCGGTTTTTCCGTCGATGCGGTCAACACACGTGCCAACGGCAAACGCGGCGGCGCCCGCCACGTCATCTGGCTGGCCGTCAAACCGGCGAAATGAAGTTCAAGCAGAAGCAATCCTCCGGGCGGCATTGATGGCACGGCGAGCGCCGGAGCGCAGCTGCGCTGTCTCGGCACCGGCAATGACCAGATCGAAGCCGAATTTCAGCAGCTCGCCGGCCCGCTCGCCGTCCCCGGCGAAGGCGCAGGCGAATTTGCCGTGGGCGCGGCAGCGCGAAACCGCATGCTGCATGGCGCTGTCGATCTCGGCGGCGTTCGGCGCAACCTGGTCGCCGTTCGACAGGGCGATCGAAAGATCGGAGGGACCGATGAAGATGCCATCGATGCCGGCAACGCCGAGAATGTCGTCGATCGCCTCGAGTGCTGCCCGGGTCTCGACCATGGCGATGGCGACGGTGAGCGCGTTGGCGTTTTTCAGATAATCATCGGCCGACAGGCCGGTATGGTTCAGCGCCAGCGACGGTCCCCAGCTGCGGTCACCAAGAGGCGGGTATTTGGTGGTCTTGACAAAGGCTTGCGCGTCTTCGGCCGAATTGATCATCGGGGCGATGATGCCGGAGGCTCCGGCATCGAGCAGGCGCGAGGCGGAAGCGAAATCACCGACCGGTATGCGGGCCAGCGCTGGTTTGCCGGCAAGCCGCACCTGGGCGACGGCGTTCGCTGCCGAGGGCATGTCCCACATGCCGTGCTGCATATCCAGCACGATGGTGTCGAAGGCCTCCTGCGCCAGGTGATTGGCGAGCGTGGCGTCGGGAATACCAATCCAGGCGGAGATCATCCCGCCCTGGTGTTGCCTGATCCGGTCCGCAAAGCCGTCGATTTCACCTGCGCTCATGCCATTCTCCTCAAGTCGACAGGCCGCCAGCGGCCAGATATTTCACCTCGGGGAACTCTTCGATGTCGAATTCCCTCAAAGCCAGGCACGGGTTGCCGGCTCATCCTCTCCGGCGCAGCCGTGAAATGATGACCGTCACGGCGAGCCCCGCGACAGCCATGATGCTTCCCCAGAGAACCCAGATGCTTTGGTTGATCATGAAGCTGGATGAGGGATAGGGAAAATAACCGCTTCCCTGCGCGATCCAGATCAGTCCCAAGAGGATCATGAGCAGTCCAACGACGTATCCGACGGTTCGCGACATGCTTCGGCCCTTCCCTATGAATCGATGCCACAATGTCGGTCGGCGTCGGTCATGACAAGACTTCTCTCCTGAACGCGAACATATTCCGGATGCAATGACGGGCCGGCCTCGGTCTGAATGTCAGGTCCTGCCGACTTCATCCACAAGCCAGGTGCTGAGCCTCTCGCTATGAATATTTGCCGATCGCGGCGGTATCAGCCAGTAACCGCGGTCGCGTGCCTCGAGCGGCGGCCCGGCTTCCACCAGCATATGTTTAGTGAGAAGCGTATCGACCAGCCCCATCCAGCCGATCGCCACGCCCTGCTCGCTGAGAGCGGCCTGGACGACTAGCGAATAGGTGTTGAAGCTGACATCGCCGCGGCCGGCATGGAGATCGCGAGTAACGGAGAATTCGGCAAGATAACTTCGCCAATCGAACCAGGGCGATGGCGTCGGCGAATCGAGATGGATCAGGATCGCCCTGGCAACCTGCTGCGGATCATCGAACGGGCCGTTGCGATCGAGAAATCCTCGAGTGCAGACGGGCACGACCTTTTCCTGCAGCAGAAGCGATCCGATGGCGCTGAATTCGGCCCGCGTGCCGAAAACCACCACCACATCTCCATCGTCACGAAAGCCAGGCTCAAGCCTCTGGGTCGCGACGATCTGTATATCCGTTTCCGGGTGAAGCTGGCGAAAGCCATGCATGCGCGGAATCAGCCAAAGCGCTGAAAAGGCATAGTCGGTTCTCAGTCTGACGACCGGCCTTTGAGCCTCAGTGCGGAAGCTGCGCGCCAGGGCATCGATGTCACCGACCGCCTTGGCGGCGACCTGGAAAAGTCGCTCGCCCTCCCCGGTCAGTTCCACGCCGCGATGCTGGCGGCGCAGCAGGTTGACGCCGAACTGCTCTTCCAGCCGCCGGATCTGATAGCTGACGGCAGGCTGCGTAAGGCCGAGAGCTGCCGCCGCGGCCGAGAAGCTGCCGAGCCTTGCGACCTCCGCGAAGATGCGCATCCACCCAAGCTCAGGCCGGCGGTCTGACATAAAAATTCCTTTAGGCAACGATCGAAAAAAGCCAGCTTTACAAGCATGATGATACTGGCTTTGATAAGATCTGCAAATAGCAAGGGGCACCTCTCAGCAGGACCTTTCCCGACCTTTGAGATCCCAGGAGACAATGTCACATGGCGCGTCCGAATATCCTCATCCTGATGGTCGATCAGTTGAATGGCACTTTCTTTCCCGATGGCCCGGCCGATTTTCTTCATGCACCGCATCTGAAATCATTGGCCGAGCGTTCCGTGCGTTTCACCAACGCCTATACGGCAAGCCCGCTCTGCGCACCGGCGCGGGCCTCCTTCATGTCCGGACAATTGCCGAGCCGAACGCGCGTCTATGACAATGCGGCGGAATTCGCCTCTGACATTCCGACCTATGCGCATCATCTGCGCGCTGCCGGATACCAGACGGCGCTTTCCGGCAAGATGCATTTCGTCGGCCCCGACCAGTTGCATGGCTTCGAGGAGCGCCTGACGACCGACATCTACCCGGCCGATTTCGGCTGGACGCCGGACTATAGCAAACCCGGCGAACGCATAGACTGGTGGTATCACAATCTGGGTTCAGTCACCGGTGCCGGGATTGCCGAGATCACCAACCAGATGGAGTATGACGACGAGGTCGCCTACCACGCCGCCCGCAAGCTGTTCGATCTCTCGCGCGGACACGACGAGCGCCCCTGGTGCCTGACCGTCAGCTTCACCCATCCGCATGACCCTTATGTCGCGCGCCGCAAATTCTGGGACCTCTATGAGGATTGCCCGGCACTTGACCCTACGGTTGCTCCGATTGCCTTCGAGCAGCAGGACCCGCACTCGCAGCGTTTGATGAAAGCCTGCGATCACGATGCTTTCGACATCAGCGATGAGCAGATCAGGCGGGCAAGGCGCGGCTATTTCGCCAATATCTCCTATGTCGACGAGAAGATCGGCGACATTCTCGGCGTCCTGGAACGGACCCGCATGGCCGAAAACACGATCATCCTGTTCGCGTCCGACCATGGCGACATGCTCGGCGATCGCGGCCTCTGGTTCAAAATGAACTTCTTCGAAGGATCGGCCCGCGTTCCGCTGATGATCGCGGCACCCGGCTGGAAGCCCAAACGGATCGACCAGCCCGTCTCCACCCTCGACGTGACGCCGACGCTGGCGGGTCTTGCCGGGATCGATATCGCCTCGCTGAAGCCATGGACCGAGGGCGAGGATCTCGCAGCGCTTGCCGAAGGCACCGGCAGCCGCAGCCCTGTGCCGATGGAATATGCCGCGGAGGGTTCCGAAGCGCCGCTCGTCTGTATCCGGGACGGACGATACAAGCTCTCGCTCTGCGAGAAGGATCCGCCGATGCTGTTCGATCTCGAGGCCGATCCCCGGGAGCTCGACAATCTGGCAGGAAAGCCGGCGCACGCCGACACCCTGGCACGGCTTGTCGAACAGGCACGTCGGCGCTGGAACCTTGCTGATTTCGACGCCGCCGTGCGCGAAAGCCAGGCGCGCCGCTGGGTGGTCTATGCGGCGCTGCGCAATGGAGCCTATTATCCGTGGGACTATCAGCCGCTGCAGAAGGCCTCGGAGCGCTACATGCGCAACCACATGGATCTGAACGTGCTGGAGGAAAACCAAAGGTTCCCTCGCCAGGAATGAGCAAGAATCGCTTCTGATTTAAGCCGTCTTGCGCGCCCGCGCCTCGCCCAGGAAATCCTCGATGAACGCCTTCTGCAGCAGGATGCCATCCCATTCATCCGGGAAGAAGGGCGAGTCGTAGATCAGCGTGAAGGGACCGGCGTAACCGGCCCTCTCGCACATCTCCAGGCACGTGCGGTAATCGTCGGCATCGAGGCCGGTAGCGCCGTAATCGGCCTTGGCATGGCAGATTTCCGCCCGGCCCATGATGTCGGCAAGGCCTTCATATTTGGCCGGCGCCGGCCAGTTGCCGAGGTCGCCGTTGAGGCCGACCTTGTCGTCCAGCCGGTCCAGCAGCCAGTTCATTTCGACCGGCGACGGCAGCAGATCGAACCAGTTCTCGACGACGATGCGCACGCCGCTGCCTTCCGCCTTTCCGGCCAGCCAGTTGAGATGATGGGCGGCGCGGGCAAGATTTTCTTCCGTCGGCTTCTGCTTGCCGGCAATGACGCGCATCCTCTGCGCCCCGAGGGCTGCGGCGATGTCAATCCACTCCTCCATCCATTTGACGTCGCGTTCGGCCGTCTCCGGATGGCTCGGGTCGCCATCTTCGACGAGCAGCGTCTGGAACAGCACGTTCGAGGCCGCCATTGCGTCACGCAATTCGCTTATATAGGCGGCATCGAGGCTCGGTAGATGGAAGGAACAGACCTCCAGCCGGTTGACGCCGCGTGCCGAGAGCGCCGCCGGCACGTCGATCAGCGCCGCCGCACCGGGGCCATAGGGTTCTTTCGCCGCAGCACTTTTGTCAGGATCGGGGCTATAGGCATAAACGGCGCCGAGCAGCCGATGCAGCGACCATGTCGAAACCGCGAACCGTCCGTTTTGCAAAACCTGCACTTGCTTTCCTCCGGGATCTCCTCATGCCATCAATGGCAACTAAATCCGGCCGGTTCAATTGCCAATTCAGGCAAAATCGTCGCGGATGACCGGCTCGGCGGCAAGGGCAATCCCCAGCAGCGCTTCATCGCGATGGGCGGTGGCCGAAAGCAGCAGGCCGACCGGCATGCCAGCCTCGCCGGTGCCGCAGGGAATGGAAACGCCGCACCAGTCGAGGAAATTGCCGAGCGCAGTGTTGCGCAACGTCTTGTTGTTCGTCGCGAAGAACAGCTCGTCATCCTGCTCCAGCGGTCCGATCGGTGGAGCGACATGGGCAACAGTGGGAAAGGCGAGCAGCCGGTCGCCGACCAGGCGCTCGACATCGGCGATCAGGCGGCGGCGCGCCTCGAGGATCGCCAAGTAATCCGGCAGCGTCGTCTTGCTTCCGAGACGGGTACGCATGACGACACGATGATCCATCCTGTCCGCGTCCGGTCCGGCCAAGCGTTCGCGGTGAAGTGCGAAAGCCTCCGCCGTCACCAGCGGACCATATCTCGTCATCAGATCGAATATCTCGTTAAAGGCGGGGATGACGGTGCGGGCGACTTGGGCGCCGGCCTTTTGAAGACGTGCCAAAGCTGCCTCGAACGCAGCGGCGACGCCGGCTTCCGCTCCGTCGAAGACGACGTTTTCGGGCACGATGAGTTCCAGCCCTTGCAGGGGACGCGCAACAACATCAGGCGCCGTCAAGCCGCGCATCGCCGCATCGATCCAGACCGCGTCCCTGACGCTGCGGCAGAGCGGTCCCAGCGAATCCAGGCTCTTTGCCAGCGGATAGACGCCTGCCATCGCGTGGCGGCCGCGCGTCGCCTTATAGCCGACGATGCCGTTGAAGGCGGCGGGAATACGCACCGAGCCGCCGGTATCGGTGCCCATGGCGACCGGAACCAACCCGGCCGCGACGACGACGCCGGCACCCGAGGACGAGCCGCCCGGAATGCGTGGGAGATCGGTGCCGCGCGGATTTACGGGCGTGCCGTAATGCGGATTGATGCCGAGGCCGGAAAAGGCGAATTCGCTCATATTGGTGCGCCCGACAGCGACCATGCCCGCCTGCTTGAGCAAAGCGACAACAGCCGCATCGCGCTTGGCCGGCATGTCCTTTGCCAGAACGACGGAACCCGCCGTCGTCGGCAAGTCTTCGATGTCGAAAAGATCTTTCCAGGCGATCGGAATGCCGTCCAGCAATCCAAGCGAGCGCCCTTCCCGCAGACGACGCGAAGAAGCGCGCGCCTCCTCCATCCCCCGGCTTTCGAGCAGAGTGGTGAAAACCGCCTTGTAGGCAGGGTTTGCGATGGAATCGAAAACCGCCTCGGCCACCTCGACCGGGTCGGCCGCGCCACCTTGAATGAGGACCGAAAGTTGCGCGACCGACATCGCGCCGAAGGATTTGCTCATGGGACTATCCAGAAGAAAGATGTTCCTCTCTGGACTACCCCGGATCATTCCGGTGAACCAGAGCTTCACGATATTTTGCGTTTATTGGTACGATTTTTTGAACACTGCGTTTGAATATCGCCCCTTCAATTGCCACGATCGAAGACACACATGCTGCACGCATGCGGAAGCGGTTCGGCACGAGGGTGAGAGTTTGCTCTAGAGAGACCGGCGCCGCATGTGTTGCAGGAGTAATTAAAATGACAGATTGTGAAACTTTAAGCCGTCGCCAGGATATGGTGACCCTTCATGTAAAAGAGGACGAAACCGCCGGTTTAGGCGAGCGCGATTATGTGGAACATGTCCGCGCACAGAAACTTTCGGCCTTCGAACGCATTGTCGTGGTCGGAGCGCTGGTTCTCTTGAGCTTTGCGGGTTTTGCCGCATATTCTTCCGGCAATACAGACCCGATGACGACATCGGCCATTGCCGCCCCGGCCGGCGATAACATGCCGCAGCATCCGGCCTACGGCCATTGCCGCGACAGCAGCCCCTACGCTGAGAGGGTCTGCTAACAGGAAAGCCACCGCATAATTCCTAAAATTATGCGGTAATTTAAAGTGCTACAGCGTCCTTTGCGCGTCTCAAAAGACGCACGGCGCTGTAGATCGCCGGGCATGGAGACCTTGAGCCCAGGCTGCATTGACAGCGGGAAGGGAAAAGAACCATGGCCGGTGATGTCGATTATAATCTCGATCGCTTCATCGATGCTCAGAATGGCGTCTATGAACAGGCGCTTTCAGAGCTGAAAGCCGGGCGCAAGACCTCCCATTGGATGTGGTTCATCTTCCCGCAAATCGCCGGCCTCGGCACGTCGGCGATGGCCGAAAAATATGCGATCCGCTCGGCCGAGGAAGCCGGCGCCTATCTCGCCGATCCCATTCTCTCAAGCCGGCTGCTGCGCTGTGTCGAGGCGATTCTGTCCGTCGGCGGCCGCTCGGCGCATGAAATTCTGGGCTCACCCGACGACCTCAAGCTACGCTCGTCGATGACCTTGTTTGCCGCGATCAGCGACCATGGTTCGCCCTTCCACCGGGCGATCGAGCATTTCTATCAGGGAAAATTCGACGAGCGGACGATAGAGATCCTTGGCGCGGATTAACGGCCCGGCCTGCTCTCCAGCGTAGCAATCTCCTCGGAGATCTCGCTCAACCGCTGACGTAGATCGATGTCGGTGCCATCATCGACCTCTTCCTCGCCGAAGCAATAGCGCGCATCATGAAGCTCCAGCTTGGCTTCAAGCTCGGCGCGTTTGTCATATAGGCGCTTGAGATAGACGTAGTTCATCTCCCTGCCTCCACATCGCCCCGGTGAGGGGAAAACGGCATGGAAGCGGTAAGGTTCCCCCCGCTGATAATTCAGCGATTGAAAGTGCTACTGCGTCCTTTGCGCGTCTGAAAAGACGCGCGGCGCTGTAGAGAGGGCGGTCAGGCGAAAGAAGCGATCGCCGCGTGGCAGGCCTTGGCGAAATGACCGCAGCAGCCGGCAGCGCCCATGGCCTGGCGGCTGACGCGGGCACCCTCGAGCAGCAGCGTCAACGTATCGGCAAGAAGCTGGGGTTCGCGCGCGCCGGCCGCCGAACAGAGCGCGGCCAAGCGATCACGCTGTTCGGCCTTGTGCCGCTCGATCATTTCGTGGGCGGGATGGCCCTCGCCCTTCAGCTCGATGGCGGCATTGGCGAGATCGCAGCCGGCGGGCTCGCCGTTCAGACACTGCGCCCGCAGTTCCACCCAGGCGTCCAGCTGGGCGCGCGGATTGCCGGGATAGGCCGCATCCAGATCGCGCCAGATGGTACCCGCCTTTTCGGAGGCGCGGCGCAGCGTTTCGCAGACGAGTTCGTCCTTAGAGCCGAAATGCCGATAGAGCGTCATCTTGTTGGTCAGAGCCGCGTCGGCAATGGCGTCGACGCCGATGCCGCGGATGCCGCGCTCGCGGAAAAGCTCCGAGGCGGTCGAGACGATACGCTCCCGCGGCGGGATGCGATCTTCTGGAACGGCTGCGGAGATTTCATTCGAAGTTTCTGATTTTTTTGCGGACGTAGTCCTTGACATCAATGTGACCGATCGGTAACAAATGCATTGTTACTTACCGGTAACACCACCTAACGCGAAAGTCAATGCCGAGGGCATGGCAGCGGAAAGTGGAACACGGGCGACCGCCCACGAAAGGAGGACAACCATGACAAAGACCAGAGATGACCTGACGATATCCGAAGCCCTTCGCGACCCCCTGATTGCCATGGTGTTGCGCGCCGACGGCGTGAAGCTTGAAGATTTCAAGCAACTCCTGGAGACGGCCGCCCGCAAGCGCGAACCGCGCTCGACTTCGGTGGGCAATATGATCGGAGCACTCGCAAACCGCGCCAATCTGCCGGCCATGCCCTGCTTCGGCTGACAAGCCGCCTGAATAGCTTGGGGATCTCTCCCTGCCCCCGTCAAGGGCTGCCGTCATAACCCGACGGCGGCCCTTGCCGCTTTAGAGGATCGGCTTGCCGCCGGTGACCGCGATTGTCGTGCCGGAGACGTAGCTCGATAAGGGATCGGCCAGCATCACATAAGCCGTCGCCAGCTCGGCCGGCTGGCCGGGCCGTTTCATCGGCACCTGCTTGCCGAAATTGCTGACGCTTTCTTCGGGCAGTGTCGAAGGGATGAGCGGCGTCCAGATCGGCCCCGGCGCCACCGCATTGGCGCGAATGCCTTTATCGGCCAGAAGTTGGGCAAGGCCGGCGGTGAAATTCTGGATCGCGCCCTTGGTCGTCGCATAGGCAAGCAGCGTCGGGTTTGGACTGTCCGAATTGATCGAGGCCGTGTTGATGATGGCGCTGCCGGGTTTCATATGGGCGACGGCTGCCTTGGTCAGGTAGAACATCGAATGGATGTTGACCTTGAAGGTCAGCTCCCATTCCTCGTCGCTGATCTCGTCAATGCTCTTGAAGCTTGCCTGATGCGCGGCGTTGTTGACCAGAATGTCGATACCGCCAAGTTCCTTGACCGCCGTCTCGACGATCTGCCGGCAGTGGGCCGGATCCTGGATGTCGCCGCTGACGAGGATAGCCTTGCGTCCGGCCTGCTCGACGAGCCGTTTTGTCTCATCGGCATCCTCATCCTCGTCGAGATAGGAGATCACCAGATCGGCACCTTCCCTGGCGTAAGCGATTGCCACCGCGCGGCCGATGCCGCTATCGCCGCCGGTGATGATCGCCCGCTTGCCTTTCAACCTGTCGGCGCCGCGATAACTCTCCTCGCCGTGATCGGGAATAGGGTCCATCTGCGTGGTAAAACCAGGCATCGGCTGTTTCTGGGATGGAAAAGGGGGTGTCGGGTAATTTGGCATCATGACCTCCTGCGTTCAGGGGGCAAACTCAGGCTAAGACTTGTTGTTCCAGCGGTCTTGCGGCAGTTTTGCTTTCGGACTAAAATGACTAGAAAATTGGTCATCAAGAGGGTGTCATGGCGAGTGTTAATTTAGCGGAAGCCAAGGCCCATCTCAGCGAATTGCTCAATCGCGTCGAAGCTGGCGAAACCGTCGAGATTTTGCGCCATGGCAAGCCGGTGGCGCAACTCGTGCCCGTCAAGACGCGCAAAAAACCGGTCGATGTCGCGCGGCTGAAGGCATTGACCGCCTCGATGAAGCCGCCGGCCAAGCCGGTCGATTCCGCGACCTTCATCCGCGACATGCGCGACAATGATCGCTACTGATGCTTTATATCGACACATCAGTCCTCGTCGCCGCCTGGACGATCGAAACCCGCACGGACGACGTGCAGCAATGGCTGGCAGCGCGTCAATTCGAGGAGATCGCGGTCAGCGGCTGGACGATCACCGAATTTTCGAGCGCCATCGCGCTTAAGGCGAGAAACGGACAACTCGATCCGGACGATCGCAGCAAGGCTTTGGCGCTGTTCAAGGAGCTATGTTCGACGTCCTTCGAGCTCCTGCCCATATCGCGGTCGCACTTCATCGAAGCGGCACGAATGACCGATCAATTTAATATCGGTCTTCGCGCCGGTGATGCTCTGCATCTCGCTGTCGCGATCGGCAACGACGCCACGCTCGTCTCGCTGGACAAGGGGCTGGCAAAAGCTTGCAGCATCGTAGGTGCGCATTATCGGCTGTTATGAAGTGGACGATATCGTGGGTATCACTCAGCCTCCCATACGATCAACCTGCAAAATGTTGCGATTTGCCATAGCGACCGCTATGCCATAGTAATGTAACATGATCGCAGTTTTCATGAGGTGCGTGGAATTGGACGGAAAAACATCATCCGCAGTTTACTCCGAAGATGAGGGCGTTGCCAGCGAGGCCCATGGCAAGGGGGCACGCCGCGCGCGTGTCAGCGGCATCGACCGGGCGCTTCAGGTGATCGATCATCTTTATGAGACCGGATCGCCCGCCGGCGTCTATGCGATCGCCAAGGCTGTGAAGGCGCCGCTTTCGACCGTTTACGTCATCGTCGACGATCTCGTCGAGAAGAACATGCTGACGCGGCAGACGGACGGCTCGATCTGGCTCGGCGCGCGGCTCTACCACTACGGCCTTGCCTACGCACGGTCATTGGATTTCATGAGCATCGCCACCCACGAAATGCACGATCTCTGCCGCCAGGCCGGCGAAACCGTGCAGGTCTGCGGTCGCGACGGCGACTATATGCTGGTGCTCGCCATGGCCGACGGCCCGAGCCACTTCCAGGTCGCGTCCCGCGTTGGCACCCGGGTGCCGCTCAACTGGACGGCCTCCGGCCGCCTGCTCGTCGGCCACCTGCCCGAGCAGGAGCGCATCGAACTGTTCAAGCGCTGCGCCCGCTCTTCACCGACCGGCCGCGCCGAGATCGATCCGGGTACGCTGTCGGAAGCCGCCGGCAAAGCCTTCGAGTCGCGCTTGTCGATCCAGGCGGGGGAATCCGATTATGCGGTTGCCTGCATCGCCTCGCCGATCTGCGATCGCGATGGCCAGTGCGTCGCCACCATTTCCATCGTGCTGCCGGAACAGAAGGCCTTTTCCGACGAGAACCACTATACGGCCCATGTGCGTAGTTCAGCGGAACGGATCGAAAAGCTGATGGGCTGGCGCAACCGCTGAGCATTGCGCTTTTCAGCGGATCCTACCTGTAGGAATAGCCGTGGCTGTGGCGCACCAGCTTGCGCGCCCGCGGCACATAGCGGCTGGCGGCAAAGGCATCGGCGCCCATCACGGCATAGCGCGGCTCGAACAGCTTGGTGAGGACCGAGACGTCGCCGTTGGAATCCGTCGCCTCGAGATCGGAATCGACCAGATCGAAAACGGTGAATTCCGCTTGCGAGCCGACCGAAAGCCGGTTCTCCATCGACAGCTTGATGACGGATGCCGGCGCATGGGTGACGGCTTCCACCACCTTGTCGAAAGGCATGCCGACGCTGAGCAGCTTCGACATCGTCGTCGCCAGGTCCCAGACCGGGAAGTTCATCGAATGGCCGTGCAGGTCGGTCGAGATCGAGAACGGCAGAAGCCCGCGCGCAATCGCCGCCTCGGCGACCTTGAAGGAGAAGGAGGCGCCGCCATGGCCGATGTCGAGACGGATGCCCTCGGAGGCGCAGCGCTCGGCGAGATTGAAGAGGTCCTCGTCTTCCATGATGCTCGACCCGGCCTTGCCGTTGAAGCAGTGGGTGACGACGTCGCCGGGGCCGAGGATCTCGAGCACTTCGTCATAAAGCGCCGGCGGCTCGCCGACATGCACCATCATCGGCACTTTCAAAATCTTGGCGATCTTCTTGCCAAGCTTGACCGGCGTGACGCCCCAGGATCCGGTGATGACATGGCTGGCGCGCACCTTGATGCCGACGATGTGCTCGCTGTTTTCGGCATAAACTTCGAGGATGCGGTCGAGATCGATATCGCGGATATCCCGCAATTCCGCAACGCGGTTGCAGGCCACAAGACCGATCGAGCCGAGATTGAGGAAGGCCTTGATGCGCTCGCGCGAGGGCTCGATGATATATTCGCGGAAGCCATGAAAATTTGCCTCACCGGCCGAACCGGCATCGACCAGCGTGGTGACGCCGCGCTCGACGCCGCATTCGGACGGACGGATGGAAATATCAGTGCCGCCATGCCAGATATGCACGTGCAGGTCGACCCAGCCGGGCGAAATGAAGGCGCCCTTGCCGTCGATGCGCGTCACATCCTGCGAGACTGAAAGGGACGAACCGATCTCGGCGATCCTGCCGCCGGCATTGACGAGAATGTCGATTGCCCCCTCGGATGTGCCCGCACCGAAAGCGATCGGTTTGACATTGGTGAGGAGAAGCGGCTTCTTCGCCTGGTCGCCGGGCATGACATGCATTCCTTTCGAAGTCTCGGACCGGGATCGCTCCTCGGTCATCCGTCTGCGGGTTGCTCTGGAAGAGTAATGAGGAAGCTAGAGATGGCGCCTCAGGGCACCGCATTGCCATAATTCCATAATAATGCTATATAAGTCTTTATAATAGAATAAAGCTGAGGACGCCGCTGTCAAGAAAAATGACGTGGCCGTCACCACTGAGGAAACGTAAGCGGTGCGCTCCTTCCGAAGCACGCCCGTTTCGAAGATCCGATAAATTCGCGTTTGTTTTCAATCTCGAAGGATGGAATAGTCAAGCCGTTCCAGGTGATCCGGATCGGCGATGGCGTCGATCGCGGCGATCCTGCCATCGGCGATCGTCAGCGCCACCACCACGCGGAGCTGGCCCTGGATCTCCACGACGAATCCGAGTTCGCCGTCGACAATGGCGATTTCTGCCGCCTGCGCCCGACCCTTGAAGGCTTCAGCCACCTGAGCTGCGCCGCGCATTTGGCCAATGGTGCCGAAGCGGGCCGCCGTGGCATCCGGCCGGAAGACGACGTCAGGGGCAAGCACCGCGATTAACGCCTCCAGATCGCCGTTGCGCGACGCCGTCAGAAAGGCCTCGGCGATCGTCCGCTTGCGGCCGAGATCCACATCAGGTGCCTCGTCCAAACCCCGCACCCGGCGGCGTGCGCGGCTCGCGAGCTGGCGGGCGGCCGCGGACGAGCGACCGATGATCGGCGCGATCTCGTCGAAGGGCAGGTCGAACATGTCGTGCAGCACGAAGGCGACGCGTTCGGCGGGCGCCAGCGTCTGCAGCACGACGAGCAGTGCCAGACCGACCGAATCGGCAAAGGCGGCTTCGCGCTCGGGATCGTCCGTCGGATCGGCGATCCCGCCATGGACGGGCACCTCCAGCGGTTCCTCGCGCCGGGTCTTGCGGGCGCGCAGCATGTCGAGGCAGATGCGCGCCACCACCGTCGTCAGCCAGCCGCCGAGATTGCCGACCCCTGTCGTATCCGTGCGGCTGAGCCGCAGCCAGGCCTCCTGAACGGCATCATCAGCCTCGCTGCGTGAGCCGAGCATGCGATAGGCTGCGGCCCTCAGATGCGCTCTGTTCGCCTCGAACTCATCGGCCAGCCATTTTTTCTCGTCCATTTGTCACATTCCTCCGCTGCGTTCCGTCAAAGCCATGACGAATGAAACCCGGCCGATGTGACAGCGCCGGCGGATCGTCGAACAACAGTAAACGCATCAAGGAGACATACCATGCAGGAGAGAATGGGAAACCCCGCCCTCGTCCTTCCCGCGGCCATGCAGGCGCTCAATGCGCTCAGCAAGGTGCCGGTCGAAACCGGCCTTTCGCCGAAGCTGCTCGAACTCGTCAACCTGCGCGCCAGCCAGATCAACGGCTGCAGCGTCTGTGTCGACGGGCATCCCCGCATTGCAAAGAAGCTCGGCGAAACCGACGAAAGGCTCTTCGCCATCGGCGCCTGGCGCGACTCGCCCTATTTCAGCGACGCCGAGCGGGCAGCCCTTGCGCTGACCGAGGCAGTCACCCGTGTCAGCGACCGCGCCGACCCTGTGCCGGACGATGTCTGGGACGAAGCGACCCGGCATTATGACGGCAGGAGCCTTGCGGCACTCGTCATCGCCATCGCCAACATCAATGTCTGGAACCGGCTGAACATCGCCACCCGCCAGATCGCCGGGGCCTGGAAGCCGTAAACGGCGGGACGCCGGCAGCGCGTCACCCCTGCGCTGCCGGCAACCATCATCCCTAATCAGCATGGCTTCAGGCCATGCGAAACAATCGGTCGTTCAGATGATGCCGCCGCCGCCGGCAGCGGATGCCGGGCGCTCGGCCGCCACTTGTCTGCGATAGCCGCTGGCGCGATAGACGGCGATCGGGTCGATCGCGCCGCCGGCCCTGCGTCGGGCTTCGGCGAGGATCGGCTCGACATCGGCGCGATAGGCGCGCTTCAACGTTTCCGATGCCATCAGCGCGTCGTTGTCGTCCTGGTAACCGGAGAGCGCCTTGCGGTCGACGAGCAGCGCCTGTGCATAAGCACGGCGGATTTCGTTGGCGCTGTTGATCAGGCTTTCGATCGGGTCGGTGACATTGTGCGACTGGTCGATCATATGGGCCGGGTTGAAGTCATTGACGCCGCGCTGCTCGGCATCGACCAGTTCGTTGAAGACGAGGAACAGCCGGTAGGGATCGATCGCGCCGGCGTCGAGATCGTCGTCGCCATATTTCGAATCATTGAAGTGGAAACCGCCGAGCTTGCCGAACTGGATCAGGCGGGCGACGATCATCTCGATATTGGTGTTCGGCGCATGGTGACCGAGATCGACGAGGCAATAGGCCTTGGGGCCGAGCGTCTGGGCGATCAGATAGTTGGTGCCCCAATCCTGCACGATGGTGGAATAGAAGGCCGGCTCGTACATCTTGTGCTCGGAGAACAGCTTCCAATCATCAGGCAGCGCCTTGTAGATATCCGCCATCGAGGCGAGATAACGCTCGAAAGCCTTGGTGAAATGGCTCTGGCCGGGGAAGTTCGAACCGTCGCCGATCCACACCGTCAATGCCTTGGAGCCGAGCGCCTTGCCGATTTCGATGCATTCGAGATTGTGCTCGACCGCTTGCGCCCGTGTTGCCGCATCGGTGTGGCTGAGCGAGCCGTATTTATAGGAATGGGCCTGGCCGGGCGCATCGGAAAAGGTGTTGGAATTCATCGCATCGAAGCCGAGGCCGAGCGCATCACCCTTGGCCTTCAACTCCCTGGCGTCTGCCTTGTCCCAGGGAATATGCAGCGAGACATTCGGCGTCGCCTGCGTCAGTTGGTTGATGACGGCGCAATCGTCGAGCTTGTCGAAGATGCCGCGCGGCTCGCCGGTGCCGGGGAAACGGGCAAAACGCGTGCCACCGGTGCCGACGCCCCAAGAGGGAACGGCGACGAAGAATTCCGCAACCTTCCGGGTGACTGCTGCGATATCGACGCCACGGCGGACAAGCGTCGCGCCCAGTGCCTCGTAATCGGCTTTCAGCGCTGTTGCCCGCTTGTCATTATCCGTCGCAACCAGATCCTGCGCGATCCTGAATTCGGCCATTTCTTCCTCCCGATTGTTTCTTTCTCCCCTTCTCCCCAGCGGGGAGAAGGTGGCCCGAAGGGTCGGATGAGGGGGCGGCCGGGTAGGACATTAATGGTCCTTCGCTGCCCTGCCCGGAACACGCATCGCTTCGCTCTGCGCCCCCCTTCATCTGCCTGCCGGCATCTTCCCCCCGCCGGGGAGAAGAGCGTCCCTCTTACCGCGTAAAACTCTGCACATTGCCGGCATCGACATTGATGATGTTGCCGGTCGATTTTGCAGAAAGGTCCGATGCGAGGAAATAGATCGCCTCGGCGATATCTTCCGGAAACACGTTGAGTTTCAGCATCGACCGCTTGCGGTAATGTTCCTCGAGATCGTCCACCTCGATCTTGGACGAGGCGGCGCGCTGCTCGCGCCATTCTCCGCTCCAGATCTTCGAGCCGCGCAGGACGGCATCCGGATTGACGGTGTTGACGCGGATGCCGGCATCCGCGCCTTCGAGCGCCAGGCAGCGGGCGAGATGGATTTCGGCAGCCTTGGCGGTGCAATAGGCAGCCGCATTCGGCGAAGCGGCAAGACCGTTCTTCGAAGCGACGAAGACGACGTTGCCACCGAGCGCCTGGCGGCGGAACAGGCGGAAGGCTTCGCGCGAGACGAGGAAATAGCCGGTCGCCAGAATATCGATATTGCGGTTCCACGTCGACAGCTCGGTGGCTTCGATCGGCGCGGACGAGGCAATGCCGGCGTTCGAGACGAGGATATCGATGCCGCCGAATTCAACGCAGGCTTCCGCGAAGGAGGCGATCACGGCATCTTCCTTGGTGACGTCAAGCCGGACGCTGCGTACGGCGTCAGCGCCATATCTCTTGACGAAATCGGCTTCGGTGCCCTCGAGTGCTGCCTGGTCAATATCGGCAAGCACCACGCAGGCGCCTTCACCGACGAGGCGCGCGGCCGTCGCCCGGCCGATGCCGCCGGCGCCGCCGGTGACGAAGGCGACGCGGCCGGCAAGGCTCTTCGGCTTCGGCATGCGCTGCAGCTTGGCCTCTTCGAGCAGCCAGTATTCGATGTCGAAGGCTTCCTGCTCGGGCAGGCCCTGATATTCCGAGACCGTCGAGGCGCCGCGCATGACGTTGATTGCGTTGACGTAGAATTCGCTGGCAATACGAGCCGTCGCCTTGTCGCGGGCAAAGGACAGCATGCCGACGCCAGGAACGAGGAAGATGACGGGATTGGCATCGCGGATGGCAGGCGAATTGTCATGCTTGCAGTCGTTGTAATAGCGGGCGTAATCGGCGCGGTAATCCTCCAGCGCCTTGTCGAGACCGGCAACGATCGCGTCGACATCCGGCTTGGCCGGGTCGAAATCGACGATCAGCGGGCGGATCTTGGTGCGCAGGAAATGATCCGGGCAGCTGGTGCCGAGCGCGCCGAGCGGGCGCAAATCCCGGGAATTGACGAATTCGAGCACCGCGCCCTGATCGTCGAAATGTCCGAGCTTGCGCTCCTGCTTGCCGATGCGGCCCCGGATCTCCGGCATCAGCCGGGCGGCGATGGCGCGGCGTTCGGCGGCGGCCAGGCTCTCAGTGAGCGCACCGCCGAAAATCGTCTTTCCCTCGGTCTTTTCGGCAAACCAGACGATCGCCTTGTTGATGATATCGAGCGTCAGCTCGTAGCAGGCCTTGGCGTCATCAGCCCAGGTAAAGAGGCCGTGGCTTTCGAGCACGACACCCTTGGCATTCGGGTTTGCGGCGACGAAAGCACCGAGGTCGAGGCCGAGCTGGAAGCCCGGACGACGCCAGGGCAGCCAGCCTATCTCGTCGCCGAAGATCTGCTGCGTCAATTCCTTCGAATTCTTCGACGCGGCGATCGCGATGATCGCATCAGGATGCATGTGGTCGACATGGGTGAAAGGCACGAAACCGTGCAGCGGCGTATCGATCGAGGCGGCGCGGGCGTTCAGGTTGAAGGTGCAGTGCGGCAGGAAGCCGACCATGCGGTCCTCGTCCTCGACGCCCTTGTAGATGCTCTTCAGCGATTCCAGCTTGTCCTGGTAGAGCGTCGCGAAACCGTCGAGCTTGATCGTGCCGACATCGCCGCCCGATCCCTTGACCCAGAGTACCTTGACCTTGCCGCCGGTCAGCGGATCGGTTTCCAGCACCTTCGCCGAGGTGTTGCCGCCGCCATAATTGGTGATGCGCTTGTCGGCGCCGAGCAGGTTGGAGCGATAGAGCAGCTTGCCAGGCTCATCGAGGCCTGCCGCGTAAGCATCATCCCACCGGTTTTCCAGAAGCCGGACGTTCGCCGCCATGTCATCCTCCCATATGAAATCTTCATCGGGACGCAAAGTTCGCGCCCTTTTCGCTGACGGTATCGCTCATCAAAACGCAGCTTGTCAATCGAAAACGATCAAATTCGATTATTGTGCAGCGCAATATGAAAATTTATGATCGTTTTTGATTGACACATTGTCATATGTGCGAAATAAACGATTAAAGGAGGAGCCCCATGCACGAACGCGAACGCCATCGCATCATTCTGAGCGCCGTTCAGGAAAAGTCCGTCGTGACGGTTCAGGATATTTCCGAACTGACCGAGGCTTCCGAGGCGACGATCCGGCGCGACATCGCGGCTCTTCATGTTCAGGGCAAGATCCGGCGCGTGCGCGGCGGCGCCGAGGCGGTGCATCCGCCGCAGCTCGGCAATCTCGCCGGGCGTCCCTTCCGGGTGTCGGAATCGGTCAATATCGACAAGAAACGCGCAATCGCCCGCCAGGCAGTCGAGCTTTGCGATCCCGGCGACGCGATCATCATCAACGGTGGCACGACCACCTTCCAGATGGTGCATTTCATGGCGGCCCACCGCCTGCAGGTGATGACCAATTCCTTCGCGATTGCCGAACATCTGGTCAAGCATTCGAAGAACACGGTGACGGTGCCGGGCGGCGCGATCTATCGCGAGCAGAGCCTGATCCTCTCCCCCTTCGACAACGACGCGATCCGCAATTTCTACGCCCGCCGTTTCTTCATCGGTGCGCAGGGCGTCGGCCCGCTCGGCATCATGGAAGCCGACGCGCTGATCATCCAGAGCGAGCAGAAGCTGATGCATCAGGCCGACGAACTGGTCGTCATGGCCGATTCCAGCAAGTTCCATCGCCGCTCGAGCCTCATTCTGTGCCCGCTCGAGCGTGTGTCTACGATCATCACCGATGACGGCATTCCAGAGGAAGCCGTCAGGATGATCGAGAATGCCGGCATCAGGCTCATTGTCGCGAGCCCGGTCGCCCAGGCAATCAAGGAGGATTCCTCGTCGGTCGCATAAGGCGCCGGCCAGGTGTGAAGAGTGTCAATCAAGTGGGAGGATGAAAGCATGAAACTCGCAAAGAAACTCGCAATCGGCGTGGCATTTGCCGTCGCCATGATGGCCGGCACGGCAAGTGCCGCCGACATCAAGATCGGTCTCGTCGTCAAGTCGCTCGGCAACGGCTTCTTCGATGCTGCCAACAAGGGCGCGCAGGAAGCGGCCAAGGAACTCGGCGGCGTCGAGGTCATCTATACGGGTCCGACGACGACGACGGCCGAAGGCCAGATCGAAGTCATCAACTCGCTGATCGCCCAGGGCGTCAGCGCCATCGCCGTTTCGGCCAACGATCCCGACGCGCTCGTTCCGGCGCTGAAGAAGGCTACACAGCGCGGCATCAAGGTCATCTCCTGGGATTCCGGCGTCGCGCCTGAAGGCCGTATCCTTCAGCTCAACCCGTCGTCCAACGAGTTGATCGGCAAAATGTGCCTGACCCTCGTCAAGGACCATCTCGACGGCGGCAAGGGTGACTTCGCGATCCTGTCGGCAACGACCACCTCGACCAACCAGAACATCTGGATCGACCAGATGAAGAAGCAGCTCAAGGATTTCCCGGGCCTCAACCTCGTCACCACGGTCTATGGCGACGACCTCTCGGACAAGTCCTACCGTGAAGCCGAGGGCCTGCTGAAGGCGAACCCGAACATCAAGGTCATCGTCGCTCCGACGACGGTCGGCGTTCTCGCCGCGTCGAAGGTCGTCGAAGACAAGGGCCTTGTCGGCAAGGTCTACGTCACCGGTCTTGGCCTGCCGTCCGAAATGGCCGGCGCGATCAAGTCGGGCGCGACGAAGGAATTCGCCATCTGGAACCCGATCGATCTCGGCTACTCCGCAACGCAGATCGCCTATCGCCTCGTCAAGGGCGAGACCGACGGCAAGCCGGGCAGCGAGATCGAGGCCGGCCGCATGGGCAAGATCAAGGTCGGCGACAACGGCGAAGCCGCCATGGCCGATCCCTTCGTCTACAACGCTACGAACATCGACCAGTTCTCCAAGGTCTTCTGATCCAAGCCGACGCATAAAAGCCCGGCGGCCTGATGGCCGCCGGGATTCTCATTCGACACTGGTAGAAGCTCGATGAACGCTGCCTTTCAACAAACCGCCACGGACAGCAAAACCGGTGATGCGCCCGCCATTCTGGAAATGCGCGGCATCTCCCAGATCTTCCCGGGCGTGAAGGCGCTCGACAATGTCAGCATCGCGCTGCATCCCGGCACGGTGACCGCGCTGATCGGCGAAAACGGCGCCGGCAAATCGACGCTGGTCAAGATCCTGACCGGCATCTACAGGCCGAATGAAGGCGAGATCCTCGTCGACGGCCAGCCGGTGACCTTTGCCAGCGCCCAAGCCGCAATCGATGCCGGCGTCACCGCCATCCATCAGGAAACCGTGCTGTTCGACGAGCTGACGGTTGCCGAAAACATTTTCCTCGGCCATGCGCCGCGCACGCGTTTGCGCACCATCGACTGGCAGGCGATGAACAGCCGCGCGAAGGCGCTGTTGACCGCGCTCGAAAGCAATATCGATCCGACGATCCGGCTGAAGGACCTCTCGATCGCGCAGCGCCATCTGGTGGCGATTGCGCGCGCTCTGTCGATCGAGGCCCGCATCGTCATCATGGACGAACCGACGGCAGCCCTTTCCCGCAAGGAGATCGACGATCTCTTCCGCATCGTCCGGGGCCTGAAGGAAAAGGGCAAGGCGATCCTCTTCATCAGCCACAAGTTCGACGAGGTGTACGAGATCGCCGACGATTTCGTCGTCTTCCGCGACGGCCGCGCCGTCGGCCAGGGCCGGCTCAAGGAAACGCCGCAGGACGAGATCGTCCGCATGATGGTCGGCCGCGACGTCGAGAATGCCTTTCCGAAGGTCGATGTCGCCATCGGCGGCCCGGTTCTCGAGATCCGCAATTACAGCCACCGCACCGAATTCCGCGACATCTCCTTCACCCTGCGCCAGGGCGAGATTCTCGGCATTTACGGCCTGATCGGCGCCGGGCGTTCGGAACTGTCCCAATCGCTCTTCGGCATCACCAGGCCGCTCTCGGGCACCATGATGCTCGAGGGCCGCGAGATCACCATCCATTCGCCGCAGGATGCGATCCGGGCCGGCATCGTCTATGTGCCGGAGGAACGCGGCCGCCACGGGCTGGCGCTGCCGATGCCGATCTTCCAGAACATGACGCTGCCCTCGCTCGCCCGCACCTCGCGCCGAGGCTTCCTTAGGGCGGCCAACGAATTCGCGCTCGCGCGCAAATATGCCGAGCGGCTGGACTTACGCGCCGCTGCCCTTTCCGTCCCGGTCGGCACGCTCTCCGGCGGCAATCAGCAGAAGGTCGTCATCGGCAAATGGCTGGCGACGGCGCCGAAGGTCATCATCCTCGATGAACCCACAAAAGGCATCGACATCGGTTCGAAGGCGGCCGTGCACGGCTTCATCAGCGAACTCGCCGCCGAGGGCCTGTCGATCATCATGGTCTCGTCCGAACTGCCCGAAATCATCGGGATGTCGGATCGCGTCCTGGTGATGAAGGAAGGTCTCGCCGCCGGAATTTTCGACCGCGCCGAGCTGTCGCCGGAAGCGCTGGTGCGCGCCGCCACCGGCAATACATGAGGCCCGCAATGCATAAGGCCCAGCAATTCATAAGGTAAGAGCATGGTAAGACTGATCAGAAAACGCGAAACCCTGCTGTTCCTCATCATCGTCGTGATGATCGCGATCTTTTCGACGCGCGCTGCCGATTTCGCAACGCCGGAGAATCTCGCCGGCATTTTCAACGATACCTCCATCCTGATCATCCTGGCGCTCGCGCAGATGACGGTCATCCTGACGAAATCGATCGACCTGTCGGTTGCCGCCAACCTCGCCTTCACCGGCATGGCGATCGCGATGATGAATGCCGCCTATCCCAATCTGCCGCTCGTCGTGCTCATCCTTGCCGCGATCGTCATCGGCGCCTGCCTCGGCGCCATCAACGGCCTTCTCGTCTGGGCGCTCGAAATTCCGCCGATCGTCGTGACACTCGGCACGCTCACCATCTATCGCGGCATGGCCTTCGTGCTGTCGGGCGGGGCGTGGGTCAACGCCCACCAGATGACGCCGGTCTTTCTGTCGGTGCCGCGCACGCCGATCCTCGGCCTGCCCGTTCTCGGCTGGGTGGGCATCATAATCGTGCTCCTGATGTATGTCCTGCTCCGATACACC
Organism: Rhizobium leguminosarum bv. viciae USDA 2370; assembly: GCF_002008365.1. GTDB lineage: Bacteria > Pseudomonadota > Alphaproteobacteria > Rhizobiales > Rhizobiaceae > Rhizobium > Rhizobium leguminosarum. The sequence continues at coordinate 5,084 of NZ_MRDL01000010.1, read as the reverse complement.
CAGTTCGGCCGCTCGGCCTATGCGACCGGCGGCAATCCGACCGCGGCCGTCTATGCCGGCATCGATACGGGCTGGACGAAATTCCTGGCCTTCGCCCTGTCGGGCGCGCTCGCCGGCCTTGCGAGCTATCTCTGGGTGTCGCGTTATGCTGTTGCCTATGTCGATATCGCCAACGGCTTCGAACTCGACAGCGTCGCGGCCTGCGTCATCGGCGGCATCTCGATTGCCGGCGGCGTCGGCTCGGTCGCCGGCACCGTGCTCGGCGCGCTCTTCCTCGGCGTCATCAAGAATGCATTGCCGGTGATCGGCATTTCACCCTTCACGCAGATGGCGATCTCCGGAACCGTCATCATTCTCGCCGTCGCCTTCAACGCCAGGCGCGAGCGCAACCGCGGCCGCATCATCCTGCGCGACCGCGCCGCGGCCGAGATCAGAACGGAGGCCGCAGCATGAGCACCGTGTCCACACACGAAAAGCGGGTCATTCCCGACCGCCTCGGCACACCCTTCCGCCGCATCCTCGCGAGCTGGGAAGTGCTGCTCTTTGCCGTCGCCGTGCTGATCTTCATCTTCAATTCGCTCGCCTCGCCCTATTTCCTCGATGCCTGGAATCTCTCGGACGCCACCTTTAACTTCACCGAAAAGGCAATGATCGCCTTTGCCATGGCGCTGCTCGTCATATCAGGCGAGATCGACCTCTCGGTCGCTGCGATCATCGCGCTCGCCTCGACGGCAATGGGCGCGGCAGCGCAGGTCGGCATCGGCACACCGGGCCTGGTCGCGATCGGCATCGGCACCGGCCTTGCCTGCGGCATCTTCAACGGCGTTCTGGTCTCGGTGCTGAAACTGCCGTCGATCGTCGTCACCATCGGCACGATGAGCCTTTTCCGCGGCATTTCCTATATCGTCCTCGGTGATCAGGCCTATGGCAAATACCCGGCTGATTTCGCCTATTTCGGCCAGGGCTATGTCGTCTGGGTATTCTCCTTCGAATTCGTGCTCTTCATCGTGCTGGCGATCCTCTTCGCCATCCTCCTGCATGCGACGAATTTCGGCCGGCAGGTCTATGCGATCGGCAACAACGACTTCGCCGCCCGCTTCTCCGGCATTCCGGTCGAGCGCGTCAAATTCATCCTCTTCCTGTTGACCGGCGTCATGAGCGGCGTTGCCGCCGTCTGCTTGACCTCACGCCTCGGCTCGACCCGGCCGTCAATCGCCCAGGGCTGGGAACTTGAGGTCGTCACCATGGTCGTGCTCGGCGGCATCTCGATCCTCGGCGGCTCCGGCACCATCGTCGGCGTCGTCATCGCCGCCTTCGTCATGGGTCTCGTCACCTTCGGCCTCGGCCTGCTGAACGTGCCAGGCATCGTCATGTCGATCTTCATCGGCCTGCTTCTGATCATCACCATCGCCATCCCGATCATCGCCCGCCGCATCAAGGTCATGAGCTCCCGATGACTTTAGAAAAACACGCCTTCAAAATGCAGCTCAATCCGGGCATGGAAGCCGAATACCGCAAGCGGCATGACGAGATCTGGCCGGAACTGGTCGATCTCCTGCACAAGTCAGGCGCCAGCGACTATTCCATTCATCTCGACCGCGAGACCAACACGCTGTTCGGCGTGTTGACGCGGCCCGCCGACCATAGGATGGCAAGCCTGCCGGACCATCCGGTCATGAAAAAATGGTGGGCGCACATGGCCGATATCATGGCGACCAATCCCGATAATTCGCCGGTCCAGAGCGACCTGGTCACCGTCTTCCATATGCCATGAACGCCACCTCTTATCGCCGCATCGCCGTCCTCGACATCGGCAAGACCAATGCCAAGGTGGTCGTGCTCGACAGCGAGACGGGCGCCGAGGTCGCCGTCCTGAAACGGCCGAATATCGCGATCAAAACCGGTCTCTATCCGCATTACGACGTAGAGGCCCTCTGGTCCTTTGCGCGCGATGCGCTGAAGAGCCTTGCGCGCGAGCCCGGCTTCGACGCCATTTCGATCACCACCCATGGCGCCTCCGCAGCACTCCTTGCCCGGGACGGCACGCTTGCCATGCCTGTCATCGACTATGAACATGAATATCCGCAGGAAATCCGCGACGCCTATACGCGGCTGCGCCCCTCCTTCGACGAAACCTTCTCGCCGCACCTCGCGATGGGCCTCAACGTCGGCGCGCAGCTGCACTACCAGAAGACCGCCTTTCCCGAGGAATTCGCCGAGGTTGCGACCATCCTCACATATGCGCAATATTGGACGGCGCGGCTGACGGGTGTTGCCGCCAATGAGCTGACCTCGCTCGGCTGTCATACCGACCTCTGGAACCCGAGGGCCGGCAGCTATTCCTCGCTCGTCGACAGGCTTGGCATTCGCGACCTCATGGCGCCGATCCGATCCGCCTTCGATGCGCTTGGCCCGGTTCTTCCCGACATCGCCGCAGAGCTCGGCCTTACCGCACCCGTGCCGGTCTATTGCGGCATTCACGATTCCAATGCCTCGCTGCTGCCGCATCTGGTGCGTCGCGAAGCGCCCTTTGCGGTCGTCTCCACCGGCACATGGGTCATCAATTTTGGCGTCGGCGGCGATCTCGATCATCTCGACCCGAAACGCGATGCGCTCGCCAATGTCGATGCCTATGGCCGGGCCGTCCCCTCCTCGCGTTTCATGGGCGGGCGGGAATTCGAAATTCTTTCTGCCGAGATCGGCCCTATCGACGAAAAAGCCGTCGAGGCGGCAATCGGCCCGGTCATCGACAAAGGCATGATGCTCCTGCCGAATATCGCGCCGGGTTCCGGGCCTTTTCCCGGAAAGGTAAGCCGCTGGATCGGTGCTGAAGAGGCAAGCCGCGAGGAGCGCTCTGCCGCTGCCTGCCTCTATCTCGCCTTGATGACCGATGCCTGCCTCGGACTGATCGGCGCCAAAGGCCCTGTTATCGTCGAAGGCCCATTTGCCCTGAATGGGACCTATCTCACGCTGCTGGCCGCCCTAACCGGCCGCGAGGTCATGGCCCTTCCTGGCACAACCGGCACCAGCCAGGGGGCCGCTCTTCTCACCGGCATCCGGCCGGTGTCGGGTGCCGAGACGCATGTTCCGCCGACTGATATCCCGGGGCTGGCCGCCTATCGCACCCGCTGGTACGCGGCGATGGAATAGGAGTCTTTCCAAAAGCGGCCTTGTTCGTCCCTGCCTTCTCGCTAGAACAGGATGATTTTAGGCCGGGTCGGCCTAAAATCTGAATCCTGTTCTACATTATATAGTTAGAGCATGATGTCGTCCGAAAACCGCTCACACTTTTCGGCATCATGCTCTAGTGTGGCACCTCGAAAATCAGGTCGAGGAGATAGCATGACAGAGACATTCGATCCGCGCACGGTTGCAGCCACGCTTCACAGCCTGCGCCAGGCCGGCAGGCAGGAGGCAACGGACACTTTCCCGCTGCCAGCCGATCTCCATCAGGCGATGGAGGCGCAGAAGTTGCTCACCGCTGCAGACAGTATTTCAAGCAACGCCTGGAAGGTGACGGTCTCGCCGCAGGGCCAGGCGGTCACCGCTCCGCTGCATCCCTATGCCGAAGCCGTCTCGGGCGCTGACATTCCCTGGTATCCGGGCCTGAAATTCGAAACCGAGATCGCCGTCCGTCTCGGCAGTGATCTGCCGGTCCGCACAGGCGTTCCCTACAGCCGCGCCGACGTGGTCAAGGCGATCTCCGCTGTCCATCTCGGCGCCGAGCTGCTGGTGAGCGCGGTTAGGGAAAGCGGCAGCGTTTCCTTTCTACTGTTCGTCGCCGACCGCCTCGGCAATAGCGGCTATGTGCTCGGTCCGAAGCTCGAAAAAAGCGTTGTCGACACCGTCGGGGGAACGCCGCTCAAGGTCACTCATGCCGGCCGCACGATCTATGATGGTCCGGCACAGCATCCGAAGGGCGACGTTCTCACCTGGCTCGTCGATTACGCCAATGATGGCTTGCGCCCCGAGACATCGCTGAAGACGGGTGCGCTCATCACCACAGGCACGTTGAGCGGCGCGATCGAACTGACCGAACCCGGCGAGATCGACATCGAACTCGGCAATAGCAGGCTCAGCTTCTCGGTATCGAAGGGTTGACTTGACCCCGTGGCGCTTAAGCCTTCTCGCGGAACATCTCGATGATGGCGGAAAAGTCCCTTCCGCCATTACCCTGCTTCTCGAAGAGCGCGAAAAGCTGCGCTGCTTCCGCGCCGAGCGGCGTGGACGCGCCACTCGCCAGCGCCGCCTCCTGCGAAAGCCTGAGATCCTTCAGCATCAGGGCTGCGGCAAAGCCCGGCCTGTAGTCATTATTCGCAGGCGAAGTCGGCACTGGTCCGGGCACCGGGCAATAGGTATTGATCGACCAGCACTGGCCCGACGAGGTCGAGGCAACGTCGAACAGCGCCTGATGCGAGAGCCCAAGTTTCTCGGCGAGTACGAAGGCCTCGCAGACGCCGATCATCGAAATGCCGAGGATCATGTTGTTGCAGATCTTCGCCGCCTGGCCGGCGCCGGCCTCGCCGCAATGGACGATCTTCTTTCCCATCGCCTCGAGGATCGGTTTTGCCTTGGCGAAGGCCTCTTCCGAGCCGCCGGCCATGAAGGTCAGCGTGCCCGCGGTTGCCCCGCCCGTGCCGCCGGAGACGGGGGCGTCGAGCGACAGGCAGCTCGCGGCCTTGGCCATCTCATGCGCCTTGCGGCTGCTGTCGACATCGATGGTCGAACAATCGATGACCAGCGTGCCTTGCGCGGCCGACTGCAGGATATCGGTCCAGGCCGTCAGCACGTGCCTGCCCTGCGGCAGCATGGTAATGATGATCTCCGCGTCCTTGACCGCCTGGCTGGCATGACTTGCCGGTTTGACGCCGCTCTCCTCGGCCGCCTTCAGCACCGAAGCCGCAAGATCGAAGCCAAAGACTTCATGACCTGATTTGACCAGATTGGCCGCCATCGGCCCGCCCATATTGCCAAGCCCGATGAATGCGATCCTTGCCATGGTCTTCTCCAATGAAAGAACGCAAGGGGCAGAACACCAGCATTTGGCGGCTTTTCCTTGGGTTCGGTTAAGTTTTGACCGGCAT
>NZ_MRDL01000065.1 GCF_002008365.1 Rhizobium leguminosarum bv. viciae USDA 2370 | reverse complement strand
CCGAAATGAAAAGCTTCTTCGCCACCCAATCGCTCCGACAGCATCGCAAGTCCGAAACAGGGGAGGACTATATTCCGCTATACGTCAGGTCAACCCTTCACCGCAACCATAGCTAGCATCGGCAAACGCCCTGTTGAAGCGATACGTGGTTACGCTTGTAAGGGGCGTCGGCGACGACCCAAGTGTGTGGCAAAGTGGAATTGTTTAAACCACCGTTGGAGATGGGCATGATGAGCGAAGTTCGCACGATTGGTTTGAATTTAGCCAAGAACGTGTTTCAGGTACACGGGGCTGACGAAACAGGTGCTGTTGTGTTTCGCAAGCGGCGCGGGCAGGTTAAAATTTCTTTGGTGGCCTGCCACGGTGCCTGGTTGCGATGGAAGCCTGCGGAAGCTCGCATTTCTGGGCGCGTGAGATAGGGCATTTGGGACACGAAGTCCGTATGATCCCACCGGCCTACGTGAAGCCCTTTTTGAAGCGGCAGAAGAACGACATGGCTGATGCTGAGGCGATCTGCGAGGCAGCGCAACGACCAACGATGCGCTTTGTTGCCGTAGAGCGAAGTAACACAAGCCGCAGCAGTGGTGTTGCGCACCCGCGATCTGCTGATCCGGCAGCGCACGCATATCATCAATGCGCTGCGTGGCCACCTGGCGGAATTTGGTGAAGTCGTGCTGGCGGCAACGTTGTCGCAACTGAACGATCAGATCCAGGCGCTGGACGCGGAGATCGTGCGCCGGGCCCGGGAAGATGAGATTGGGCGACGGTTGATGACGATCCCTGGTGTAGGACCACTAATTGCCTCGGCACTCGTGGCTTTGGCCCCGCCACCGGAAACGTTCCAACGCGGACGCGACTTCGCCGCATGGCTGGGGCTCGTCCCGCGACAACATACGACGGGAGGCAAACAACGCCTCGGGTCCACGACGAAGATGGGAGAGCGATCTCTGCGGCGGCTCTTGCTCATGGGCGCAAATAGCGTGGTCGTGTGGCGCTCCCGTAAGGGAGCTACCACGGGATCATGGTTGGCGAAAATGCTCGCGCATAAGCCGCCGATGCTGGTGAGGGCAGCGCTTGCCAACAAGATGGCGCGAATGATCTGGGCTATCATGGCCAAGGGAGGAATATACAGAGCTCCGGTTGCTGCGGCCTAAAGCCAACATAACCGAGGGGGCGTCGCAGCGAGAGAGGTCATCGGAAGTATGGCGCAACGGTCGTGAGACGGGATCAGAAAAACCAGTGTGCACCAAAGTGTCTCAAGAGCACGCGGCGTTGATTTGGACCTGACCTGCGAACACCATACGGGCCCGCGGCATGTGTGAAGCCGCATCACAGGCCGGACACATGTCAGCACCCGACAACGCGCAATGCCAACTAAAGATTCCTCTTGCCAAACGGGCGTCTACACATGGTGCATGGATCGGGACTTGAGCGGATCTGGATCTGTGATGGGGCTATCTATGTGGTCGGCCCATTGCGGCGGATGGATTTAGGGCGTGCGCATGTAAGCATACGATTGAGGGCGGCGCAGCCGATGGCCACGTCCGTCTGCTGAGCGTGAAACGACCGAGCCCGCAGACGCCGCCCGATGATGGACTTGTATCGGCCGATGGCAGTCTCGACCAGCGAGCGCTTGCCGTAGCCGGTGGAGACCTGCCATTTCATTCGCCCGTCTCTGAGAGCTGGCTCGGGAAATCTGAACAGCCAGGATAAGTGGAATTTCTGCCTGACTTCGGCTTAGATGCCGNACCAGATCAAACAGTGGAAAGACCAGCTCCTTGAGGGGGCGACAGGCGTTTTCGGTGATGAAACCAAGGCGGAACCGGCGGGACCAACCGTCGATGTCAAAACCCTGCATGCCAAGATCGGCGAACTGACACTGGAGAACGATTTTTTATCCGGTGCGCTCGGCAAAGCGGGATTGCTGGGCGGAAAGAAATGATCGACCGCGAGCATAAACTGTCGGTCGTGCGCCAAGCGAAGCTTCTCGGCTTCAGCCGTGGCAGCGTCTATTATTCTCCACGTCCCCGTGTCGGACCGTCGATCTGGCTTTGATGCGCCGGATCGACGAACCGCATCTCGATTACCCGTTTGCCGGAAGCCGGATGTTGCAAGGGCTTTTGAAGGCAGAAGGGCTGCAAACCGGACAGCTGCACGTCGCCACCATGATGAAGAAGATGGGCATCGAGGCGATTTACCGTCGCCCGAACACCTCGAAACCGGCACCAGGTCACAAGGTCTATCCCTACCTCCTGCGCAAGCTGGCGGTCACCAGACCCAATCAGGTCTGGGCGATGGACCTGACCTACAGTGCGCCTCGCCCCAATCGGGGGGGCATATGACTGGAATGCAAAGAGAAAGGAGGTCTCGAGATTTGCCTGTCCCCTGCTGCGAGGGGACATGAGCTCAAGCGGCGGTGACCTGCCGTCAACTGGCATGGTGACGTGGCCCGCAGGTAAAGCAGGGCTGTTCGGGGAAAGGTGTCAGGGCGAAATGAGAAACTGACCCCCTAACGAAATGAAGAAGTGCCCCCTCGTTTCACAACGAGGAGAGATGGATGACGAGCTTGATTTCAGAGCATCTTGCATTGTCGCGAACGATGCAGGGCGAAGATATGCTTCAGGCAGATGAGGTGGTGGCAATGTTGCGGCTGCACGAGCTTGGCTGGGGCGCCAAGCGTTTATCGAAAGAGTTTGGCTGCGCTCGCAACACTGTCCGCCGATATCTGCGGGAGGGCGGAGCAGCGCCATTCAAAAAGCCGGTTCGCCGCAGTGCTTTCGATGGCTTGGATGATTGGCTCCGCGAACGCTTCTTCCGGCATGACGGCAATGCCGATGTGATCCGGCAGGAGTTGGCCAGCGAGCATGGAATTACCATCGGTTTGCGCTCGGTAGAGCTTCGGGTCCGGGAATGGCGGCGCGAACTCAAAGCGCAGAAGCGGGCAACAGTCCGGTTCGAGACACCGCCAGGCCGTCAACTACAGATCGACTTTGGGCAGACGCGTGTCTGGATTGGTGACTAACGAATCCGGGTAAACGTCTTTGTCGCCACGCTGAGCTATTCCCGACGCATCCATATACGTGCCTCACTGCGAGAGGGACAGACCGACTGGTTCGGGGGCATGGAAGGCGCGTTTCTTCGGTTCGGCGGCGTTCCCAGTGAGGTTCTACTGGACAATGCGAAGGCGCTTGTCGAGCATCACGACGCGGTTAGTCGGGCGACGACTTGTCCTCATCGCCAGAAGACGCGCCAGCGGCGATGTCACGTTGTTTCATGGACGCCTGAACAAGGCGCTTGTTTGTGACGTCAGGCAGTTGCGCCGGTCACGGCTTTC
>NZ_MRDL01000018.1 GCF_002008365.1 Rhizobium leguminosarum bv. viciae USDA 2370 | reverse complement strand
TCTCCTGTTCCTGGCATCTAAGCCGAAGTCAGGCAGAAATTCCACTTATCCCCGCTGTGCAGATTTCCCGAGCCAGCTCTGGCTGCAATCGTCGCGGCATCTGTGCCAGATGCGATCCTGAGTATCGCACCGTCGATCTCTAACTCGATGGCGACTGTTGGAGGTATATTCTTCGCTATCGTCTTTCGCCGTCGCGAATGCATCTTTGCCGGAGTGTCGATCACCGCCGGTACGAACATCGGCGGTGACGTTGGCTCGGATTCGCTCCGCGACTGCCGCCGCCAGGTGAATAACTGACCAGGCGACAAGCCATGCCGTCGCGCAACTGCACTGACCGACATCTCACCGCTATGGCTCTCGGCCACAATCTGAAGCTTTTCCTCGTCGCTCCAGTCGCGACGGCGGCCTGCTCCAGTGAAAACCTCAAACCGCTGCACCGTCTCATCCGTCTTGGTGCTAGGCGTAAACCCTGTAATCGTCATATGTCGAAGCCCTGTTCGGGCATAACATCAACAATCGAACGCCGATCCGGAAGGTGGGACTAAAACAGCGCTTACGATGGAGCATCCTTGTCTTCCGAATCAAAGGATGCGCTATGGGCCCAGCGTGCGGCCTCTTGCGGCATGGGAAAATAGCCGACGGGCGGCCGGATACAGGTCAAAAAAATAGCGGCCGGAATTGCTGGTCCCGTCCACTATGTTTTTGTTTGCTGAATGTTGCTGGCGTCAGAACTTGGGGGCAGGGGCCTCGATCTCGGGCGGAATGTCGCCTTTGTTCTCGACGGTATGGCCTGCGCGTTCCAAGGCATCGACTACGGCCAGGATCGCGGATCGGTCCTCGATCTCAAACTTTGCGCCTGCGAAAACGAAATTAAGACCGGGAGTAGAGCGAAAGAGGGGGAGAATGTCTTTCTGAATTACGCCCACGTCGCGCAGGGGAATACTGCGATCAAGGCCAAACCTGAAGGCCGTCGTTGGCTCGTCGAGCCAGGTGAGAATTACGTTCGTCATGTCATGCTGCCTTTCGCTCGATGTAGCCCGGAACGTCGCCTGTATGTTTGATCTCGAATCCGATTGCTACCAGTTTTGGGAGAACCTGGATTGCGGAGAGGGCAGGGTAGGACCACGCAATCCACTCGTCCCGGTGCTGGCGCGGCAGAAAGCCGCCTGCAGCAAGGGTCAAGGAAACGATCTGATGTTCTACCGAATCAAGTCCCTGGGCCAGCTCGACGCGGAAAGCGACGGCCTCACCCTTGCCAAAGCCTGACAGGTTCCAATGCAAGGTAATAGCCTTCTTCATCGCTGAACTCCTTACGCTGCGATCTTGAGATTATTCCCGATCCTCTTTATCCGCACCATGGGCGCGGCGATCTCGGGCAGGTGATCGGTCCACACTGGTAGGGAACCGCAAGGCCTTCGGAAATCAGGATTTGGCCCACGTCTCGGCCGTTGATCGTAAGGACACCACAGGACCTGCCATAGTTGCACTGCGGCGTTCCTTCCGTGCCTGGACGGCAAGAGCATTGAATCTTGCTGACGTGCGTCCTGCCGGTGGCGACAAGCTCCTGCAGGCGTGCTTTCGCCCGGTTACCAAGGATCGCCTCGCGGTCGCACTGTGGCTTGATGATAGCGATAAAGGCTATTGCTCCCGCCGCCCGTATATAGGTTTCCTGGTAAGCGCTCTTATCGGACATCGCCATCAGCTCTGCTTCGCAATCAATTTTCGCACGCAAATTCAGAGTTCTTGTCACGGGATCAAGCCAGCCGGCTCAGCGATCAGCCATAAAGCCCCTTGCTGCGATGTAACCCATAGGCTACATATATGCAAGCGGGAGACAAAGATGGCGGTCGAGATCCACTGGCAAGAGGTAAACGGTAATTGGCAGTCTGGGGTAGCACTCGATCTCCATACGACAAACAGCACGCCCATTGGCTATAACGAAGCCGGCCACATGCAATTTGACACCGTCAGGCCGCCGATCGCGGATCTTCTCTATCAGTTGAAGTACAAGAACAACCAGGGGGCAGCGCTGGGTATCATCGAAGCCGCCACCGCCTTCATCCAGCCTCACCGCGCAAAATTTGACATTCTTATCCCCGCGCCTCCGTCAACCGCCCGCGCTATCCAGCCGGTGTACGTTCTGGCGGACGGGATTGGCGCAAGCGTCCAGATCCCCGTCGTAAAATGCGTCGGCACGACTCGCCCGACTGCTCAGCTGAAAAACGAGAATGATCCGGCAAAGCGCAGGGAACTTGCGTCCTGTCTTTATGCTGTTGATCCCCAGCATACAGCTGGGAAGAACATCCTTCTCTTCGACGATGTTTTCCGATCCGGCACCACGCTAAACGAGATCACCAAAGTTTTGCTCGAACAAGGGCAGGCGTCGAGCGTACGCGTTCTCACAATAACCAAGACACGGAGCAACCAATGAACACCGTTTTCATCGGCGGCTCGCGACATATTTCGCGGCTGCCTGCTCAGGCGAAAGAGCGTTTGAACAACATTATTGAGAATGGACATGAAGTCGTTGTTGGCGACGCCAACGGTGCGGATAAAGCTGTCCAGAAGCACTTTTTGGACGCAGCCTATGAAAAGGTGACCGTATTTTGCTCCGGTGACAAACCTCGCAATAATCTCGGTGAATGGCGAACGCAAAATATCACGCCGCCTAAACATGTGAAGGGCTTCCAGTTTTATGCTGCGAAGGACCGCGAGATGGCTCGAGAGGCTGATTTCGGGTTCATGATCTGGGACGGAAAGAGCCCGGGCACAGTCCTGAACGTCCTGCGGTTAATTAGGGCTGGGAAAAAAGCCGTCCTTTTGAACGTACCTGAGGAATCACCGGTAACGTTTAAAACCCGGGAACAGTGGAGCGAGTTCTTAGCCAGATGTAGCGCCGATTTGCGCGAAAATTTGCGCGACCGCGCGACACCTGATGAGTGGGAAACTGATGAACCCAGTGCTCAAGCCGATCTACTGGAAACGTCTCGAGGCGTTCAGAACGTAAAGACGTCGCCCGCTACACAACCTCCATCCGCGGCCGATCTGGCTGCCAACGTGAATGCTGCCCTGGCATCTGGCGATCCCTCATCATTCATCGACGCTTTGGGTCATCTTGCCCGTGCGAAAAAAGGCGGGATGACGCAGATAGCGAAGGAGACCGGCTTAGCTAGAGAAAGCCTTTACAGGGCGCTCGGCAAAGATGGCAATCCGGAGCTGGTGACAATACTCAAGGTGATTTCGGCCCTGGGCCTTACGCTGGAAGCGAAGATGCAGGTCAAAGCTGGAACTTCGATAAGTTTGTAGGGTATTGTCACGTTAACTGGGTTGCGGTTGCCTGCCTGACGGGTTGGGCGTAGATTTCGGCGATGCAGACACGAGATTCAACTTCAAGCGTCACCGTTTTCCGCCACGGATCGTTTCTCACGCGGTCTGGCATTATTTGCGGTTCAACCTTAGTCTGCGTGAAGTTGAGGAAATGCTGCTCGAGCGTGGAATCGACGTGTCATACGAGACAGTCCGCCGCTGGATCGCCAAGTTCGGACCCCAGATCGCACGCAACTTGCGGCGGCGGCAGGCGAGCCCCGGCAATATTTGGTATTTGGACGAAGTCGTCGTGAAATGCGCTGGAGAGAAATCCTGGCTCTGGCGTGCGGTCGATCAACATGGCACCGTTCTCGAAGAGATATTGCAGAAGCGGCGTGATAAAAGGGCAGCGAAGCGCGTGCTGGTGGCGTTAATGAAGCGCTATGGCTTTGCTCCCAAACGGATCATCACCGATAAGCTCCGCTCCTACGGTGCAGCAAAGGCGGAAGTGGCACCCGGCCTTGACCATTGGTCGCACAAGGGCCTCAATAATCGGCCGAGAACAGCCATCTGCCGTTTCGAAAACGGGAACGAACCATGCAAGGCCACCGATCACCAGGCACGTTGCAACGGTTCGTCTCCATGCACTCGCGACCCGCAATTGCTTTCCAGTTCCGTCCCGTCGCCGCGCCGCGCAAACAATTCGCTACCATCGGCTCGAAGCTTTCGATGCATGGAAAATTGCGGCCTGTGTCGCCTGAATATCCACGAGCCGCTGACCTTTCCAGCCAGAGGAACTTAATGTGACAACCCCATCGCCACAGGTTCTCGACAGGGTTCAATTCGGGCGACCGCGGCGGCAGGAACAGCAGGGTGACGTTGTCGGGTACTTTGAGTTTCGGCGTGACGTGCCATCCAGCCTGATCAACGATCAGCACGGCATGAGCACCTTCATCGACCGCCTGGCTGATTTCGAGCAGATGCTGGTTCATGGCGTCGGTGTCGCAGTAGGGAAGAACAAGGCCCGCAGCTTTGCCCTTCTTGGGGCAGATGGCGCCGAAGGTATAAGTCCACATCGTGCGTTGATCGAGTGGTGCCGAAGGCCTTGTGCCCTTGCGTGCCCATCGTCGGGGGATCTTGTTCTTCTGCCCTATCCGAGCTTCGTCGGCCCACCAGAGCTCGATCTCGATGTTCTTGGGGAGCCTGCTTTTGATGGTTGCCAGTGTGGCGGGGAAGTTTTTTTAAAACTCTCCAGGTCACCCTCGTTCTGGGCGTAATGGCGCGGACGAGCAGACAGCTTTGCAAAGCCGAGCGCCTTCAATTCGCGGCCAATGGTCGTCTCGTCCACAGAGATCCGGTATTCCTGGAAAAGCCATTGAACCAGATCCTTGCGCCGCCAGCGAACGACGCCATGCACTGCTGGTATCGGCCCGATTTCGACAATCTTCGCCAAAGCCTGGCGATGCACATCGGAAAGCTCTCCTTGATTGCCAGGCGCTTTGCCGTTGATGAGCCCTGACGGACCGCGGGCATTGAAGCGCATAACCCAATCGCGGACAATCTGCAGGGTCACGCCTCCGATCCTGGCCGCGTCGCTGCGTGAATGACCATCATAGATTTCGGCAAGGGCAAGAAGCCGCCGAGCCTGTGCCGCATCCTTCGTGCTCTTGGCCAATGCCCGCAGGGCAAAACCGTCGAAGTCATCGCGCAGTGGAATTCCCAATGTCATCCGCAAACCTCCGTCTGCGACATAGATTCAGAATTCAACTGATTTGGAAACCGCAAAACGAGTCAGAGACCGCTCACGTTGGTATCAGTGACCTGATTTCCAAGCTCAGGATACCGGTGCCCAACGATGAAGCTGTCGAACAGCGTTAGATCATAGCGATGAGGGTCGCCCGTCGCCGCGATCGGCCGAAGCGTTTGCGCAAATCCCAGACCACGCCTTCGTAGTCCTCGCTGACTAACAACTACCTATTCCTGTTCGCCCACAGCTCAGACATGTGCAGCGCTTCCTTCATTCAGCTGTCGGAAAAGCACGGAATTTTCTGGGCACCGAATTCAAAAACGTGACAGCAACTTGCATCATCATCATCAATGCCAAGATGGGCGCGCAGCACTTTCGCTTTCGGCGCACTGAGACCAATCTTCGCGGCGAGTTCAGTTCGCTGCATATGGAATTTTTTTCGCAGGTCGATCTCGGCGGACCGCCGCCGACGCGGCAGGATCATCCCCCCAACGTAATGAACTGGAGCACCTTGCATAAGCACGAGAAGGAGGCTGTTCATCGTCCCGATGTGGGCATCGAAGCGCAATTCTCAAATAAGAAGTCGCCAAAGACAATATCGCTACGATTCCAGCCTCTCACCGGAACTAGCATGGGATGAAAGTGGCGAGCGCAACTTTGCAGAGTGGTTGCTCAAAGCTCAGGCCAAACCCTGACGTTCACCCATCGTTCTTCAACTTGGCCAAAATCCCAGCTTCGAGCCGATAGGGCCACTAACCGCGGAATTTGCGACAGACCCTCGTGGGCCCCGCCTATCAACTTAAGGTGTTTTCACCAAAATAATTAAACCTAAGATCGTTTTAGCAAAAAATTATATAAGTGACGTTGACTTGAACTCGTGGGGACCGTAAATTGCATACTGTAAATAAACACATCCTGGTTGCAATCAAAGGAAAAGACGATGACAGCAGTTACTTGGAATGACGGACGTCTGATCACCTTGAACGGCGGTGATACAGCAAGCTGCAACGGCAATTTGAATCAGGGGCAACTATACGCGCTGGTTTTCTACAACTCGGCCGGTAACGATGCCAACGCGACTGTGAACGTGATTTGGAGTCAATCACAGCCTCCCGTAAAGGTTACTGTGCCTGGCACTACTGGTAATCAGGGCCTTGCGGCGCTATGCTTTGTTTCAGGCAGCGACACGGCCTCCGTCAGCATTTCACTAACCACTGCCGATCCAGGCGTAAAAATAGATGCTTATATTGCCAGCGTAAAAATGCCGACGAACACATCCGGCATCAACAACGTTGCTGCACCAGTCGGCTCAACAGCATCGTTTACGAAATTTACGCGTTTCTACGGTGTGCCAGCAAGCCATTGGTATGATGTGACCTTGAAGAGCAACATCAACCAGTTCATTTCGGTACAACTTACTGAAAACAAGGCCAACGTTGTCATTCTCAATCAGCAAGCCGACCCCTCCAACACGATTGCCTACACAGGCACGACACAAAATCAGGTCACCGTCACCGGCAAAACTTACAACACCTATGAATACCCAATTCAGGGCAACGGAACACAGTGGGTTTGGGTCAACGCCGACAGTGCACAAAATTCGCAGACGGCAACTCTTGCAATACAGTCATTGCAAGCAACTTATAACTTGTTTGCCAAGCAAAAAGTCGACGCCTGATTGGTAGGGCGACAGGAGTGGGCCTTATGGCCTACTCCTGCTACAGCGAAAAATGCTCCAGTTGAGATGGATCAAGGTAAGCGGTGTTCTATTCCCACGTAGGCACTGTAAAGGGTGTTGTCACGTTAACCGGGCTGCGGTTGCCTGCCTAACGGGTTGCGCATAATTTTAGCAATGCAGACATCAGATATCAGTTTCAGGCGGCAGGCGCGCCCCGGCGATATTTGGTATTTGGACGAAGTCGTCGTGAAATGCGCTGGAGAGAAATCCTGGCTCTGGCGTGCGGTCGATCAACATGGCACCGTTCTCGAAGAGATATTGCAGAAGCGGCGTGATAAAAGGGCAGCGAAGCGCGTGCTGGTGGCGTTAATGAAGCGCTATGGCTTTGCTCCCAAACGGATCATCACCGATAAGCTCCGCTCCTACGGTGCAGCAAAGGCGGAAGTGGCACCCGGCCTTGACCATTGGTCGCACAAGGGCCTCAATAATCGGGCTGAGAACAGCCATCTGCCGTTTCGAAAACGGGAACGCACCATGCAAGGCCACCGATCACCAGGCACGTTGCAACGGTTCGTCTCCATGCACTCAGCGACCCGCAATTGCTTTTCAGTTCCGTCCCGTCGCCGCGCCGCGCAAACGCTTCGCTACCATCGGCTCGAAGCTTTCGATGCATGGAAAATTGCAGCCTGCGTCGCCTGAAAAGCCGGGAGCGTTGGCCCGTTCTCAGAGAGGACAACTTAATGTGACAACCCCGTGATTGCCGAAGCGGAGCATATGGATGAGCGCCGACGCATGCCCGATCTCGCCATCAAGGCCGCCGACCGCCGATTCACTATAGGCTTCGACCATTTCTCCCGAACCGACCGCACTGAGGATCATCTTCGTCAGCAAAGCACCGAGCAATGGCGCGTGCGGCAACATTTTCCGGCTTCAGATCCTCGACGAGGCCCTGTCCCGCCCAAGGGTTATTGATCACGCGATGTCCGAATAGAACGATGCCCGCCAGATCTACGAGATACGGGAGGCGCTCTTGTCAACGGCCGTCGCCGATTGCGCCCTTCTTGCTGGACGCGACGTCAAGATGAAACTGCGCAAAGCGATGGCTGAAATCGAACGCACTTCCGGCCAGAATTCATCGGCTCAATAGTCGAATTTCGCGACTCCGTGTCATGACTCTCTCGACTTCAAATCGCATGACCTCCGGTCCCTCGCAGGTCAACGAGATTTTTCGCGGCAATCAGAGCTGGCTCGGGAAATCTGCACAGCGGGGATAAGTGGAATTTCTGCCTGACTTCGGCTTAGATGCCAGGAACAGGAGA